>WOUZ01000018.1 GCA_009773165.1 Bacteroidota bacterium | reverse complement strand
GGGAGCAGCCGTTTATACCATACCCATCGAGCTGCCTGAAGGCCGCGGTGGAATGACGCCACAGCTGGCGCTGCAATACAACAGTTCGGCCGGCGATGGCATCCTTGGCAAGGGTTGGGGACTGAGTGGGTGGTCGTATATCTCACGTGTAGCCGAAACACCTTATTATGATGGTGCAGTGGGCAGTGTTGACTTTGTGAATGACGGCTTTGCCCTGGATGGGATGAGGTTGATTAGAGTACCAAATACTAATACTTATCGAACAGAAGTTGATGAAATTTCTAGAATAACAGCTCATCAATTTGGTAAACAAGAAAATTCTAGCAATTCATATTTTACTTTAGAAACTAAAACTGGAATAAAGAAATATTATGGAGCCACAGATGGTTCATATTCACGTCAATATTACGGTACACATGTAACATTTCCAGTACGATGGCATATTGATAAAATATCAGATTTGTCAGGTAACTGCATTTTTTATCATTACAACCGAAATGAAACTAATGGGGAGATTTATTTAAGCAAAATTGATTACTCCCTTAATGATAATGCGGGAACAGATAATACCCAATTTTACACAGTTGAGTTTTTATATACAGATATACCCACAAGCTCACAATTTGTCACGACATTTCTAAACAGTAATAATGATGTATATAAATATGAAATTCGAAAAAGACTAACTAATATAAAAATTAAACAAAAAGACTCTGATAATGAGACTCTTCTATTTACATACGAAATAAGTTATGAGTTGGGAGGCATTTTGAATAATCAATATCTTAAATCGATTCAGCTCCTTAGTGGAAATGGCACACAAAGCTTTTCACCAACTTCATTTAGTTGGGATTATAATACTGTGACAGACTATTCCTCACAGGCGGACTTAGTTGCTTTAAGCACTCTAAACACACCGCCATCTCCTTTCTTCGAAAGCATTGTTGCTGATATCGATGGTAACGGAAAAGATGACCTAATTGAGCATTTTTGGAGTAGTACAAAAATTTATTTGAATGGCGCATCAACGATAAGTCATACAGTTTCTAACTTTCAGGGTAAAACGAAAACCGGTGATTTTGATGGTGATGGTATTAATGAATTAATAATATCAAGCAATAACAAGACCAGGCTATACAAATTTAATGGCGCAATGAGCCAAGTTGGAAATGAAATAACAGGCACTGTTGCTTATATTGGTGATTTTAATGGAGACGGGCAACAAGACGCTATACTTGAAGACGGAAGTGCCAAGACAATCTGCCTTGGCATTAACAATCTCACGCAGTTTTTAGAAACTACGAATAGAAAACCGCTGACAGGCCTTGAAAATACAATTTACAAATTAGGTCATTTCACAGGCTCTTCAGCGACAGGAATGTTAAAAGTTAATGGTCTAACTTTATTGCACTATTCAATTCAGCCTTCTGACGGAGATACATATGAGTTGTCACTTACATTTTCACATGAACTTGAGTTGGATAAGCACTTTTTGGATATTGGTGATTTTAACGGTGATGGAAAGGATGATATTATTGTTCTGAACAAAACTAACCTGGATGTTTACTCTACTTATATTAAGTATTCATTTGGAAAGGGGTTTACTAGCGAGAAATACGATATGGGCTTGAATTATGATTGGTCGATCAAATCCAGGCTGGGAGATATAAATAATGATAATATAACAGACATAATAAGTATAGGAGAGGTAATAAGTATGTTGGATAATATTCAGATCAATTACAAAAAACTCATTAAAAAGCATGGTGTTAGTTCTGGGTTTTTAAGTAATGATGAGATTCGCTCCATTAATTTTGTTAATGCTCCAGATAAATACCTATCCCATTTTCATCTAGCAAATTTGAATGGTAACGGAGAAAATGATGTTTTGTTCGCTATACAAGGGGGCCTACAAAGAAAAGTGGTTTTCGCAGAAGAAAATAAGATTTCAACAGATGTAATTGGTAAAATAAATAATGGCTTTGAAGTACTTCTCGATATTGATTATCAGGCATATTTACCAACTTCAAATTATGTCAACTCATTCTCACACCCAATATCAATTTACAGGCATCCATTTACAATTATAAGTAAAATCAATGAAGTTAAAGACCTAAGTAATCCATCGAACTATGTACAACAAAAACAATTCGTTTTTGAAGACTTACTCATACATACACAAGGTAAAAGCATTTTAGGTTACAAACACCATGACGTAATAGATTTTTACAGCAATACTCGAACAACAACAAGCAATGAACTTCATGTATCAAATAATAAGTTATTTTTCCTTTTTCCAAAGGAAAGTAAGACATATTATACAAATCAAGAGAGCTCAGATTGTCTTAGTGAAACCGTCAACAATATGCAGTTTAAACAAACAGTAGCTACAGAAACAAGGATTTTTTTACCGGTTATTTCGAGTAGTTACACAAAATCCTGGGATTTAAATGGTACATACAAAGGAATTCAACTGGTGAAGCAAGATTTATGGAATGTAGATGAGTACGGCAATCTCCTTATGAAAGAAGTGCTCAGCGACGAGTTTAAAACTTCTACAGAAGGTAGTGACTGGAATTGGCAATCCCAGTACTGGACTTTCTATAACCATGTGACTGACAATGGTAAATGGCATTCGCGATTAACTGGTACAGTTGCTAAAGCAAAATGCTATGAACTTGATGAATGGAAGTTTGAATCAACAGAAAATGAGTACTATGATAATGGATTGTTAATGTCAACCAAATCTATTGCAGGCTATAACCAATTTAATTCACCTTTAGTGAAAAAAGTCGATTTTGATTATGATATTTATGGAAATATAATAAAGAAGACATTAAGTGCACCAAATAATGCGCAATTACCAAATCGTGTTATAGAGTATGAATACGGTTCAACATATAAAAGCAGGTTTTTAACCATGCAAACAGTTAAAGATCCTTCTGGTAATTCCTCTGATGATTGTACAGTATATGAATATTATCCTGATAAAGGTTTATTAAAGGAGAAAAAAGAATTGTACAATATTTCCACAAGCACCTCGCCCGTTGTCACTAAATATGAGTACGATTTGTTTGGTCGATTACTTAAAACCACTCACCCTGACCTAAAGATGTCGTTTACCGAAACCTCATTTTCTGGCACTACTGGAGGTGAAGTACCTGTTGGAGCTGTTGTAAAAATAAAATCGTACACAAAAACACTGAACGACCAAAACTGGGGCGTAACCACCGGATATCTTGACAAATATGGCAACCAACTCAGGAGTGTCGGTCAAAACCTTCTGGGAACCTACATTTATGTTGATAAAAAGTATGATGAATACAACAGGTTGACAGAAGAAACAGAGCCTTACAATGCGGGCAGTCCTACAAATCTAAAAATATCCTATACCTATGATGAACTCGGAAGGCCCTCAACCTCTATGTCGTCAAATGGAACCATCATTAAAACCACCTATAAAGGTAGGGCAGTCAGAACAAAGAACTTGACAAGCATGGTTTGGACCGAGAAAGTAGTAAATGCTATAGGGCTTTTGGACTTGGTAATTGATACACTCAGTTCGTTGGACGCCTCGGCAATTATCAATAACAACTATGATGGCCTTGGTAGACCAATCAGTACAGTAGCATTTTATAAAACGACAAGTTTTGAATATGATGCAGCAGGCAACCAAAGCAAATTAATTGACCCCAATGCCGGCACGTCAATTTACACTTACAATGCCTTTGGCGAACTGCTTACCCAGCAGGATGCAAGAGGCAATATTTATCAAATGATATATGATGGCTTTGGACGTATAAATACTAAGAGTCTTATTTCAGATGGCAGTGACGTAACCACTTATACATACAACAATACAGTAGGAACAAACGGCTTTGGACAATTGCAAAACTTAGCACGCAGCAACGGAACTTCACAGGCATTCGCTTATGACAATTTGGGAAGAATTTTAACCAAAACCGAAATAGTTGATGGAAATAGTTTTACATTTGCCTACACCTACAACGCATCCACCGGCATGTTGGAAACCTACGAATACCCATCAGGCTATAAGCTGAAATACCTCTACGACAGCATGGGCAACCAGCATGAGGTGCGCACAGCTGATTTGTTTAACACCCTGCTTTGGAAAGCCAACGCCGAGAACCAGCGCGGGCAGCTTACGCAGGCCACCATGGGAAACGGAACAATCACGGATTACGAATGGGACACCTATGGTTTTCCACAGCGCAACAAGGTGAGCAAAGGAAGTACTATACTGCAAAACCTTACGTTCAGCTTTAATTCGGTGACAGGAAATTTGAATGCGCGGTCGGATGCCAAAAGTAATAATATTTTGGAGACCTTCGATTATGACAACCTGTTGAAGGACAGGCTCACCTATTGGTCTGCCACCAACGGATCTGCCAAAACGATGGCCTATGCCTCCAATGGAAATGTGTTGAAAAAAAGTGATGTGAGCACTTCAAACACCGGTTATCTCTACGAAACAGCCAAACCCAACGCGGTGACTAAGGTTGTGAGCCCGACCAGCAGTTTTCAGCAAAATGCACAGCCACAATCCATCACATATACTTCAACAAACAAGGTTGAACACGTTTTGAATAATGATGTTTTGAGCTATCAGCTTCACCTCACTTATGGTGTTGACGATCAGCGGGTAAAGTCGTTTATGAATAAAGTAACCGGCAATCCATCGGTGCCGGAAGTGATGAAGTACTACCTTGATAACTATGAATATGAGTACAGAAACGAAAGCTATCGCCATCTGCATTATCTGCAAGGCCCCGATGGCTTGTTTGCTATCATGGTACAGCAAGGCACATCGCAAAGCATGTACTATGTGCACAAGGATTATCTGGGCAGCCTCACCGCCATCAGCGATGCCACGGGCAACCTTATTGAAAGCCTGAGCTACGACCCTTGGGGCAGAAGAAGAAATGCGAGCAACTGGAACGACTTTAATGTAAGCTCCACCATGTTTGACCGTGGCTTTACAGGCCACGAACACCTGCCGCAGTTTGGACTTATCAACATGAATGGCAGGGTGTATGATCCTTTCCTTGCAAGGTTTTTGAGTCCCGACCCCTTTGTGCAGGCACCCGACTACAGCCAGAATTTCAACAGGTATAGTTATGCTTTTAACAATCCGCTGAAATATACTGATCCTGACGGTGAGTGGGTGCACTTGGTAGTTGGCGCTGTGATAGGTGGAGTTATCAACTGGGCTGCCAACGGAGCGGAGTTTAGCGCTAAGGGTCTTGGCCATTTTGGTGTTGGCGCCTTGGCCGGGGCTTTGGGAGCGGGTGTTGGTGCGGGAATAAATACCGCAATTGCAGGTGGTTCGTTTGGAGCTGGTTTTCTGGGTACTACTACAGTTGCTTCCACAGGGTTTGGAGCTGGTTTCGCTACAGGTTTCACTGGTGGTTTTACAAATGGGCTGGTCTCAGGCACCGGCAATAGCCTTGTTAACAATGAAAACATTGGTCAAGCACTGGAAAAAGGTGTGAACATGGCTTTTAATCAAGGAATAGCCGGAGGAATTTCTGGTGGTGTTTTTGGAGGAATTGATGCATTATCCAAGAAACTAGATTTTTTTTCAGGTAAAGGTGATTTTGATCTATCAGGTGGATATGGAGCTCATAATATTGAAGATATCAAGAGAAACATTAAAGGAAAGTATGTTGGCACATATGAAGGCGTAAATGTTTACGAGTCAGAGGCAATTGGTTGCGATAGATTAAGTGGTGGGATATCACTGCCTGGTCGAGGTATCATGGTTGGGGAAGGTTCATTCAGTAGAGGCACATACCCTGAATTATTGCAGCATGAGTTTGCTCATATTCTGCAGGCAAGAGATGTTGGTCTTACAGCTTATTATGGTGTTATTGCTCCAGAAAGTCTTCAGAGTGCAATCCAGAATGATAGTTATGGGCATTCACGATTCTGGACAGAAACATGGGCAAATTATATGTCAAGCAAGTATTTTGGCAGCAAGTATATTTATTCAGAACAATTTCCTATTCAAAATATAAGTGTATTTAATTATTTAAGACTTAGAACGTTTTCTCCTTTTTTTTGGCCGTAAATCTTTAATAATATGAAGAAGCTATTAAACATTATTATGCTTTTAGGATTAAGCAGCTGTGTGTTTACCTATGACCCGCCACCTGATTCCGGCAAAATTATACTCTTTAATCATACTGACTCGGCTATATATATCTACAGCTCATGTGTAGATACACTCCTGAATTCAAAAAAGCTGACACTTTTCAAAACTAACAAAGCAAACCAATTTGATCAATTTGGGGAAAAGTTGGATTCAATCTATTCACCAGATTATCGGATTAACGCTCATAGTCATAGTTTTTTACAAATTGGAGGCACAACCCAAAGACCTGTCCTGCCATGTCAGCATGATACAATTTTCCTATTTTTCATTACAGAGTATAATCTTGGATCAAAAAACTGGGCAGAAATATGCAGTAATGTTAATCTAAGTAAGAAGGTTGTTTTGACAAAGGAGCAACTTGTTAAAAATGACTGGAAATATCATTTTCGGTGATGATGTAAATTGAATTAAGAGAGCAAGGGTACTTTAACTGCCCTTGCCTTTTTCTTTCTATATTAAGTAAACCCTTTCAGTTTTAGATTAGCATCTCCTACAAAGTTTTTAACTTCAGACTGTTTATTAAACTTAAGGAAGGGGGCTTAATTCAATTATTAGATCTTATTCAAAATTCCCCATACCTTTACCCTCGCAAAACACCCACACAGGCATGGCAAGTGCTCACGGTTTTATGGTTAACGACAGCTTTGTCAGCCTCACCGCCATCAGCGATGCCTCCGGCAACCTTGTTGAAAGCCTGAGCTACGACCCCTGGGGCAGAAGAAGAAACCCCAGCAACTGGAATGACTACAATGTGACTTCAACGATGTTTGACCGTGGTTTTACAGGCCACGAGCATTTGCCACAGTTTGGTTTGATCAACATGAATGGCAGGGTGTATGATCCTTTCCTTGCCAGGTTTTTGAGTCCCGACCCCTTTGTGCAGGCACCGGACTACAGCCAGAATTTCAACAGGTATAGCTATTGTTTGAATAATCCGTTGAAGTATGTTGATCCAAGTGGAAATAGTTTTATGGATGTAGTAGAAGGATTCGTTAATTTTCTAACATTTCCGGGAAGAGTGCTATCTGAAGGCACGGCTATGCTCAATGACCACATAAATGGCCGTCCACAGCAGGAAGGATACTTTCATTGGGACTATCTGACCGGTAATGCAGCACCATACGATATACCACAATCAAATGTTTATTTTGCAATAGATTACAGCGGATTCCTTGATTGGTCCGGCGGGCCTTTTACGGATGCCTCAGGCAGTAATTGGGATTATGGTTGGGAAGTATTTGATTTTGGCCCATTCGACTCTGATTTTGTGTATTCCAATGGCAGTAAGGGTACAGCTTTCAATGGTAAAGTATTTCAATTCATGCGCCCCTATTTCAAAGAGGTGAATAATGGGAATTTGAATCCCACAGGGCAAGGGGGTACACCTTGGATGACCGCCGCTGAAGGACAATTAGGAGTTACGGAAATCGCAGGAAGTAAACATAATTCCAGTGTTATAGGTTATCATGCAACTACTGGTGGTTTTAAAGATGATGAAACTCCTTGGTGTTCAAGTTTTGTTAATTGGTCTATTAAGCAATCAGGCATAAAGGGGACAAACAGTGCAAGAGCTTTATCTTGGAGTGGATGGGGTCAATCTTTAAGCAATCCTGCTTATGGCAGTATTGCAATAATTGATTATGGTGGCGGTAAGGGTCATGTTGGATTTGTAGCAGGTGTAAACTCAAGCGGTTCAATTGTTTTACTTGGAGGCAATCAAAGTAATATGGTTAGGTATTCCGCTTTTTCGCCATCTTCAATTAGTGGATACGCCTATCCTTCTGGATATAGTCCTAATTATACACTCCCAACTTTAATAATTAATAAAGCTGGCGGTTTTGGTAGTACTCGATAATTATAAAAACTAATACATATGAAGACAATAAAGTTTATATTATGTTTGTTTATTTGTGTATCATGCACATCGCAAACATCTCAAAATAATACATCCTCAAAGAAGGAAGAGGAAACTAACATTGAGAAGAACTCAATAAACACAGTTTATGTTTTTGAAAATGACACTATAAAACAAACTGTTGAATTGAGTTTATGTAATGAAAAGGAAATAGCATTCAAATTAATATCTCAAAATAAGCAGAGAAAACAGGAATCTAAAATAGAGGGTATTGCCAAGATTAAGGGAGGAGATATTGAATTAGATGAAGATGCAGAAGGAAATGCTTATCCTGTAAATGAATATATCTATGAAAAAGACTGTTGGCTAGCCTTTAGAATAGATAAAGATACTAAAACTAAAATACGTATAAATGAAGCTGATTGCAATCTTCATAATCTGTATTGTCCCTTTGCCTCTGTTGATTTATTGGTAAAGCAATAATCTTAAAAATACAATTATAAACGAAAAGCCGGAGCAATCCGGCTTTTTTCTCCAACTTATTCAAAATTCCCCTTACCTTTACCCTCGCAAAACACTCACTCAGGCATGACAAGTGCTCACGGTTTTACGATTACATACAGCTTCGGCAGCCTCACCGCCATCAGCGATGCCTCCGGCAACCTTGTTGAAAGCCTGAGCTATGACCCCTGGGGTAGAAGACGAAACCCAAACAACTGGAACGACTACAACGTTACTTCCACCATGTTTGACCGTGGCTTTACGGGACATGAACATTTGCCGCAGTTTGGGCTCATCAATATGAATGGCAGGGTGTATGATCCATTTTTGGCCAGGTTTTTGAGTCCAGACCACCTGTCAGCAATGCAAAAAAACCATCAGACATCCAGATACTTAATATAGAATTTTGTACATTTGTTTCAAATAATTAATAATGGACGAAAAGGTTAACTACTGGATTGATCTGTCAGACTATGATTTGGAGACAGCGGAGGCCATGCTTCAAAGCAAAAGATTCCTCTACGTTGGTTTTATGTGTCATCAAACAATAGAAAAAGCATTTAAAGCATATTTTACCTGCTTAAAGTCTGATGTAGCTCCCTATTCACACAGCTTGTCTTACTTAGCAAAGAAAGGCGGGTTCTATGAATTGTTTTCAGAGGAGCAGAAAGATTTTATTGACCAAATTGAACCATTAAATATTGAAGCGCGTTACCCTTCTCACAAAGAAAGACTTTTGAAGGGTTTAACCGAAAGCAAGTGCGTCGAAATAATTGAAAAAACAAAGGAAATACAAAAATGGATAAAGGAGAAGCTATAAACAAAGTGAAGGAATACAGCATTCTGCTTAAAAAGCACATGGCTCTTGAGAAAGTTTATTTATTTGGGTCATACGCAAAGAATACGAATCATTCTGATAGTGATATTGATGTGGCCATTGTTGTAAACAAATTGGAAGGAGAATACTTCACAATTCAACCATTGTTGTGGAAATTAAGAAGACAAGTTGACGATAGGATTGAACCAATTCTCATTGAAAAAGACAATGATTTTGGCGGGTTTCTTATCGAAGTTCAAAGAAACGGAATAGAGATAACCTAACATAACAACCCCACCCATACCTTACCCTCGCAAAACACCCACACAGGCATGGCAAGTGCTCACGGTTTTTCGGTTACTTACAGCTTTGGCAGAAGCACCATTCTCAGCGATGCCACGGGCAACCTTGTTGAAAGCCTGAGCTACGACCCGTGTTAAGTGAAGCCCTGTTTTTGTGCCTGTAGCACAACAAAAGCCTTCGATAAGTGAATCCCGACCGAGGCACGAGGTAGGGAGGGAAATGAAATAAATCTCCAATCATTTCAACAGCATCATAAAGAAAACTTAAATTCGCATCGAAAATCATAAATCATAATTGAACCTTTAACTACTTTTGTATAAATTTTCAATCATGAATGAAACTTTTATTAAACCATTCGCCGAATATGCTAAGCCATTTATCAGCCGAAATAGCCTGATAAACCGTGTAAGACCCTTTGTCGGTAAAGACATTATCAAAGTCTTCACCGGTCAGCGTCGTGTTGGAAAAAGCTACTTACTTTTCCAGATAGGCGCAATGATACTGGAAAGCAACCCGAAAGCCAATATCATTTATATCAACATGGAATTGGCTGAGTTCGATTTTATTCAAAACCACAGCCACCTGCTTGCCTTTGTAGAATCTCGACTCACGGGCACGCATGATTGTTTGTTTGTAGATGAAATACAAGACATCGATCAATTCGAGAAAGCCCTGCGCAGCTTGTTGGCTCACGGCGGCATCGACATCTATTGTACCGGCAGCAATGCTGAATTGTTGTCAGGCGACATCGCCGGTTACCTCAGTGGGCGTTCCATCGAAATCGAGGTCAATAGCCTCAGTTATCCCGAGTTCCTGCAATTTCACCAATTGGAGGAGTCGGCCGATGCTTTCCTAAAATACCTGCGCTTTGGCGGTCTACCCTACCTCATACACCTCAGCCTTGATGATGCCATCATTTTCGACTACCTCAAAAACATCTACGCCAGCATCCTCTATAGAGATGTCGTCAACCGCTACAAGGTACGCAACACACGTTTTCTCGAACAGCTCGTCAGATTCCTTGCCGACAATACGGGTCAGCTTTTTTCGGCCAAACGTATCAGCGATTACCTGAAATCTCAAAAAATCAACATCTCGGTGCAGGTCGTCTTGAATTATCTTGATTATCTGGTGAAAAGTTTGATGGTGTTCAGGCTTCCACGCACCGACCTCAAAGGCAGAAAGATTTTAGAGACAGGCGAAAAGTATTATTTCGAGGACATTGGCCTCCGAAATGCCATCATAGGTTTCCGTCAGTCCGACATCTCCAAAATCCTCGAAAATATCGTTTTCAATCACCTGAAAATCATGGGCTATACAGTCACAGTGGGGATATTCGACAGCTATGAGGTTGATTTTGTGGCAGAAAAACCCAACCATAAAAAATACATCCAGGTAACCTATACCATGAAAGAAGAGCAAACATTACAGCGTGAAACGGCCAGCTTGCTCAAAATCAACGATAACTATCCGAAATACATCATCAGCATGGACGAGCTGCCCACTTCGAATATTGATGGTATCATACAGATGAATATCAGAACATTTCTGACAACCCTTATGGAATGAGTTATTCAGCCTGTTTTGTGTTTCGCCCTTCCGATTGCAGCCAATGGAAATATGGCTTATATATCAAGTATCAACCCTGCTAATTACAAAGAACGCAGAGGGCCGACGCATTCATAATGAAAGCTTTAGATGTTGGCATTTAGCCAAAGTCATTGGCTGTGACCCGTGGTTGAGCAAGCCTAAACCTCCAAACTTCTAAACGTTTAAACCACCGCTCAACAAATCAACAAATCAACTTTTCGGAAGAGTCTGGAAGTCTGCTCGGGGGTCAGCCTTTTATTATTTCAGACTAAAACGAATGGGAAGGTTATAAGCCACGCGCACAGCTCTTCCATTCTGACGGCCGGGTTGCCATGAAGGCATAGCGTTTACAACCCTGATTGCCTCTTCATCGCAGCCACCTCCAATTCCTCTCAGGAGCTCAATGCTGCTTACCGAACCATCTTTTTCAACAATAAAACTCAGGTATACCCTTCCTTGAATCATCTGTTCGCGTGCCATTTCGGGATAGCGGATGTTGCGTGCTATGAAATTCATTAAGGCATTTATACCTCCGGGAAATTCAGGTGCAATTTCAGGTACGAGTATTAAAGGCTCGTCTATAGGTTCTTCTGCCGGCATCACAGGGTTTTCGATTATAATCGGTTCATTTGGTGAAGGTTCAGCCTGAATGAATACATTTTGATCTTCTTTACTCTCGTTGTCAATTGTCTCAATTTTTACTGCAACTGGCGGTGGAGGAGGAAGTGTTTTTGGTTTCTGAATGGTGACAGGTATCGTTTCGAAGATTGTCTGATCAATCTTGCGCTGTATATCGCCCATATTCATCAGCTCATTCGATTTGTATTCGAAAGCCAGAAATACCATCGCAAGGGCTAGAATGGCACCTATCTGTCCGAATATCAGCCGCTTATTTTCAAGATCAGCTTTGGCAGTTTTTTTCGATGCATGTTCCATAACACTGACTTTTTAAAGATTCACTATTTAAACGCAAACGGTTGCGGAATATTGTTGCTGCTTCGTTTTTATTTGAAATGCGAAAAAATCAGTTACATGAAAACGACAAAATAACTTGTCTTGATAGAACGGCTGAAATAAATAGTTTACCAGGTAAAAAATACAAATTACACTTATAGTATGGTTCAATTTCGAATTTGTTCGTTGACCTGTTTTCTTTGACAATGGAAAGAAATAATGATAGTTACAAAATGGATGAGGACCATTTTATTCATTTAATTTGGATAAATTATAGGATAATAGGTGCTACTTAAGACGATAAAAAAGTTTGAGGTAGAGCCCTGCATCGAGGCTGTTGTTTTTTCTTTTTGGGGCTCCAGTTTGAGTTCTGATAAATGGTTCAGCAGTAACTAAAAACCGTTTCCATTCTTTTTGTACTCCTGCTGAGAATACAATATGATCGATGAGTGCAATTTTTTTTCGAACGTTAAAATCAGCAGGGTGAGCAACTGAATCATGCTGGTCATAGCCATCAAATAGTACGCGCTGACGGGCAGCAAGATTCAACTCAGTGCCCAGACTTAGATATGTATTGAAATTATGAGGCAATGATATCCTGTAACCAACATTTAATGGAATTGCATAAATACTACTATAAAGCTGAATGTTTGTAACGCGTTTAATATCAATTACATGATTTTCATAATTTTCTTTGAAATGCATTGATTTCTGATCATGAAACTCATCTTCATCCCTGAATCGTTCCAGTTTGTTTTTGCGAAAAACAATGCCTGGTGAAAAATACCAGTGATCAAGAAAAACTATTTCAGTAAAAACACCCCCACCGAAATCGTGAGCAGTAATACCACTGCCCAAACCGATATTTATTTGCCAGCGTTTTGATGGTGATTTTCTAAGACTATCCTCTGTTAAACCATCAGCAATTTGTTGTTCGGATGCTTTAAGTTCTTTTACCTTTTTTTTCTGCTTTTTGCCATCAGCTTCTGTCGTATCGGCTATTTTCTGAAAAAGTTTACGTTTGGTAGCAGGATTATTAGTACTTGCAGCTGTTTCCTCTATTTCATTTTTAACACTTGCTTTTTTTTGTTTTGTCTCAACTTTATGAACTTCAGCGGACTCTGCTTTTTCTTCTTTTTTAGGAGATACAACAGAATACTCCACAAGAGGGGACACTTGCTTTTCTGATTTAATTTCTTGTTCAGGGGCGGCTTTTGGCTCTTCATCCTCAAATCGGGAAGTTGTATTATGCTGTTGATTATCCGGTAAACCTTCGTTAGCCGAAGGAACGTCAACTGCCGGAACTGCTATTTTTTCAGGCAGTTTTTCGCTTTTCTCTTGTTGTATAATCTGAGATTCATGAGAAATGTCATTAGAGGATTGTGCTAAGGGAAGTTCAGCTTGCTTTGATGTTGCTTTTATTACAGGCGACTCATCGCTGACTAAAGTTGGATCATTTTCACTAAAGATGTTCCAAAGTAATAATCCACCTGCAACTGCAGCAACGGCAATTGCCGTAAGTGTATTTCCGTTCACACGTCGTAAGAAGGGTGTTTTCTTCTTTGCTACATAGGAAAACACTTTATCAATGTCTTTATCCGTGAAGCTTTGAGGCATACTCTCAAGCTTTTTACGAATAGCATCATCAAAATTTTCCGTTTTCATAGTTGAGTAAATATTCTATTCATAAGCATATTGAAAATGTGGGTTTGCCTGGAGTATCATTGCCTGTAGTCGCAGTCGGGCATCCTGAAGATTCGATTTTGAAGTACCTTCTTTAATGCCAAGTAATTGTGCAATTTCTTTGTGAGAATAACCATCAATAACATAAAGAGTAAATACCATCCGGTAAGCCGGACTAAGCCTCTGAACCATCGTTAAAATTTCTTCAGCTGAGATTTTGCTAACGATATCTTCTTTAAGATCAGGTATTTGAATTATACTGTGATCAGTATAAAGTGTTTCTTTCAGGCTTTTACGGTAATAATCAATAGCGGTGCGAACAACAATGGTTCTAAGCCAGGCTTTGAAAGGTTGTTTTTTATCGTATTGACGCAGGTTGTTAAAAACCTTCAAAAAACTATCGTTGAGAATTTCCTCTGCTACCTGGTCATTGCCGGCATAACGTCTGCAAACGCCTTTTGCAAAACCGAAATAATGTCCGATAAGCAACTTTTGTGCTTCCGCAATATTTTTTTTACACGCCTCCAGCAAACTTTCTTCGCTGGAAGGGTCAAACAAAATTTTTCTGCTAACAACTTTCATCCAATCAATTGTAGGCGGTCAAATGGTTTTCAATGTGAGTTTCGCGGGCCTGAAAAACAAACTAACGATACTGTAAAAGTACTTAACTTATCTCTTTTTATGCATTACGTATAAACCGACAATTTGGTGGGGTGCTAAAAAAAATCATGATCAACCCCACCTTAGCGGCTTGCTTTGCGTAATGCTTCCAACACACCTAATTTATTCATTAAAAAATCACACAATGAGAAAGTATTTTTTTGCCTTAACCGCTTTTATGTTCATGCTTACTGCCTGTAACAAAAATGAGTTTCTGAATCCTGAAAACAATTCTGGTGATCATGCAGGTCTTCCAACGGAAATTACCAACTATCTCGATGAGAATTACCCCGACACAAAGATCGCGCAGATTACACAAAACAACGAAGCACAGGAGCTTATCCTAACGCTGAATACATCTGAACAACTTTCCTTTGACACGAAAGGAAATAGAACCAACACAGGCGCTTTCATTTTTGGCACTTTCGAATTGAATGGTGGCGGACAAAACGGAGGTGGAATTCCAATTGATTCACTCCCGGTAGCAATCACTGATTTTATTACTCAGAATTATGCAGGCTACACTATTCGTAATGCCAGATACGACTCCCTGTGTCAGTTTGGCGAAGTAACCGAAGTTGTGCTGTCGATGGATAACCTTCAACCGGTAAAACTGTTCTTTGATATTGACGATCTTTTTGTTGCCAGTTCGATAAGGGTGCAATCAACCGAACTTCCGGACTTGATAACTACATCTGTTACAAATGCTTATTCAGGTTACACCCTACGTTCGAAGTCAGAGGTTTTCACGCTCCAGACGGCTGCGTTACAATATAAGGTATTCTTACACCAAGACAATATCAACCTGAGTGTTGTATTAGATGAAGCTGGAGTTGTGATTTGTGAACAAGAAATAACTGGTCATGGTGGCGGACATGGTGGTGGTCATGGTGGCGGACACGGTGGCGGGCACGGCGGTGGTCATGGTGGCGGACATGGTGGAAATCACAATGGTGAAATACCTGTCGATTCTCTATCTGTTGCCATTACAGATTATATTGCTGCTTCATATCCTGAATATACCATTCATAACGCCAAATCCGACAGTGTTTGCTATTTCGGGCAGGTAACAATCGTTACAGTAAAAGCTGAAGATGTTGCACCACTTATGATTTATTTTAACCAATCGGATGTTTTTCAAGCAGTATTTGTTAAAATTTATTCCGTGAATATCCCTGAAGCAGTATCATCAGCTGCCGCTTCTCTTTATCCGAACTATCAAGTTGAACCTAAAGCTTTTGAATGTACGTTTGCTGATGGTAGCAGTGGCTATTTGTTACATTTAAAGATGAACCACAACAAAAAGCATGTCCTTTTTGACGCTGATGGAAATGTTTTGTGTGAAAATTAGTGTTTTGTATATAGGTTAGTGAATTTCGTCCTGAATGATCAGACGGGATGGTTACAAGGCGGTGCTTTATTCAAGCACTGCCTTTTTTGATTATATGAGGAAGTTGAATTTAGATTGCTCATTTTTCCCAGCAGTTTGTAAGAGCCTGAACAAAACAAGGTTTGAACATCAAAAGGATATGGGTATCAGAAATGGTTGATCATATCACAAATTTTATGCAAGAATGCTGGAGAAATCATTTTCCTCTTCAGCCAAAAATGATCTTTAAAATTACTTTAGTAACTTAAAAATATATCATTAAATAAGTTATAAACCTTATTAAGATTGTTTTCAAATTCAGGCATCAGTAGATTTATGCATTACAAATAGATATATTTGTGATTCGAGTCGGATAAAAAATCTTGAGGCCCTTTCTGTGAAATTCAATAATGCTACCGGTCCCTTAAAATCTTGAAAAATGCTTGAAATTTCTGTTCCTTACAACCTGGCTTTTGCTCAACTAGTAGCATCTTTTATGGAAGAGGCAGGCGCCTGTTATGGTGCTGACGAGCGCGAAAAAAACCACTTACGTCTTGCAGGCGAAGAAGCGTTCGCTTTTATTATGGCGGGCATCCCGGCTTCCGGACTTAAAGATCAGTTTAAGCTTCGTTGTCAGGATGATCCGGATGGTTTATTATTTCAGTTTTCCAATCACGGAAGGCCTTTAAACGTTCGCCATATCCCCGATTTCAGTATCGATGACCCCGATAATACTGCCGACGGACTGTCACTCCATCTGCTTAAACGCTTGAGCGAAAAACTTCTTTTTCGTAATCTCGGTCAAAATGGATGGGAACTTGTGTTGCTCATGCGTTTCCACAGTTTTCGTCCTTTATCTGGTCTTTCTGTTGCTGGATTTTCAAAGCAAACACTTACTGCCAGCAACGCGGAACTCAGTGTGAGAAAAGCTACAGCAGCCGATGTGCCCGGAATCATCAATCTTGTTTACAACACCTACCGCTACTCGTATGTGAAAACACTGTTTTATGATACCGAAGAATTGGCGGAGGCTATCAGCTCAGGAAAAGTACTTTCGCTGATTGCTCTGACCGGAAATGGTACAGTTATCGGGCACAATGCAGTTCTTGTTGAAAGCCAGTTGCTTGGTGAAGTTGGAATGTCGATGGTGGATCCAGAATATCGTAAAACTGGCATTTTTGTTTCCTTGCTTTCAGCTACAATGGAGGCCTTGCTTCAAAATCATCCAAAGTTGCTTTTGTATGCCAGGGCTGTTACTTCTCATAAGCACAGTCAGGCCTTCCTCTCAGGATTTGTATGCTGTTTACTTCAGCTATCTGTGCATCCACATGCTTCTTTTGTTGGGATGAAAGGCGATCAAAATGAACGTGAAAGCCTTGTTTTTGGAGTGATTCCTGTTGAAGGTGAATTGCAAAAACAACGATTCTTCGTGCCGGCTGTTCATTGTTCAATGGTCAGGCAGCTATTTTCAGGTGGTATCATTCAAGCTGAGATAGAAGCGCATACCGGTACTTTGATGCTGGAGAATACCGATGCCATTACCGAATGGTCGTTGGAAAAACAGCACGGAAGTATCAGTGTCAGGCAGCCCGGCCGCGACTTTGACCGTTTCCTGCGTCATGAAACAATGATGCTTCAGCAGGAAGGGGTGCTTACAATCGATGTGAGTATTGCTGCAACCTTCAACCAACCGGCCGAAACAAATGCATTATTGATGAAAAACAGCTATTTCTTCAGCGGTTTGAAACCAGAGACGGATGGCAGTTGGAAACTGATTTATACCAACCTGACGCATCAGAAATTCAATTTTGATAACCTGCAGCTATTCAGTCCGGAGGTGGCTGAGCTGCGCGATTACATAAAAAAACTTTATCTCGAAATTGTAAATTAATTGATAAACTATTAATTGAATGATAATTATGAATTTTAATAGCTCAGCTGTTCTCCGTTTATTGCGATCTGTGTTTGTTGTTGCAGCTTATGTTTCATTGCTTTTTTTAGCTTCCTGTAAACTGGATAATGATGAAGAGTTTCCTAATTATGATTGGGTTTCGCAGTACACGCTCGACAAATCAATTGTAGAGGTCAATACTTCCAATGCAGCTACAGCTTTTGAGACGGTATTTCAGGAGATGATTACCGACAGCGCATCGCAAAGCAACTTCTGCCGTAGTTTTATCGCCCCTGTGCGTTTTCTCGATGATTCATCCGGCTATTTATTCGTATTAACCTACCGAGCATGGATGGTGGCTCATGCCAATCAACAGAATCTGGTTGGTACAAACCTGATGGAAATGCAGGATATGAACGGAAAATTTTATGTTAAAGACATGGTGAATACAGCCATTTTCAATGGTTATGGCTTCGTTGAATACTATTTCAACAACCCTGTTTCATCTGTGGTCGAACGAAAACTTGGCTTTGTAAAAAACATCCCGTCGGCTGAGATGTTTGTTGGATCGGGGTTTTATGGCGATCCTGCAAAGTTGTATTATACAAACGAGGCTGCCAGAATTAAAGTAGCTGAATCGGCCACAAAGTGCATGGCTGCAGGAATAGGTGGGGTACTCGCGTCTCAGGTTGGCGACAGTCTTTCGGGTGTTGAGCTTTGCAGGAAACTGATTGATCATGTGCGTTTTTTCGATGATCAGTCGGGCTACTTTTTTATGTATGACTTTCGTTGCCATAACGTAGCGCATGGAATCCAGAAAAACCTTCAGGGACAAAACCTGTACGATTACCAGGATTCACGCGGAACATTTGTGATCCGCGAGCTATTGGCACTTGCTAACGGAAATGGGCAGGGAGGGTATCTGGAATATTACTGGAACAATCCCGTCAGCGGCAATGAAGAACCTAAACTTGCCTATGTTATCAAAGTCCCTGGTATTGATTACTTTATTGGAAGTGGAATTTATATTGATTAGGTCTTAACGCGTAAGGTAATACTTTCGGTATGATCCATAACTTCCTCCCGAACCATTGGGAATGGTCTCACGCCTCCATCCTGAGATAACTATTTTACCATCTTCAATCACTTCAGGATCAAGAATCATTTTGTATCCATCCAATATCAGGTCGTCGCCGGGAAGTGCAAAAAACAAAGTGATATAATTTTCGTTCCCCGAGTCAAAGTTATAGGGCACCCATGCTGCTGTGTCAGTACGATTTTGATTGTTTTTTTCATAGCGATGAATCATAAAACCTGATCCGTAACCCGGAACTGTTTGATTGGGTTCCTGAAACGTAATAGTGCCATGATTCAACCATAAACTATCGCTGGTTATGGTGCTTATACCTCCGCTGAGGACGTCAGTTTTACCAATAAGCGAATCCACGCGCCACTCGCCGCCCTGGGTAAAAATTTCGATACGCTTTTCTGTTTCTGATTTTGGCAGAATGTCATCCACAACCTCACATGAGCTGGCGAATAAAAGGATTGCAGTTACAGGAATAAGAAATTTGAGACAGGTAAAAATTGTTTTCATTTATCAGAACAGTGTTTATTGACTGCAAAATTACCGGATTCAGTAAGGGTAATTTCTACGGTGTTTAACGTAATTTTCGGTCAGTTTTCGGATGTTTTCGTTATAAGTCGAAATTTTCACACAAGAGTAGCTGTCTTTTCAGGTTTCAAAGTGCAACATGACAGACTTTTTCAACATGAATGTGTCAAGCAGCTCGGTGAAATTCGTAAGAAATTTTATGAGAGATTTTAATATTAATTCCAGAAGTGAACAGATTGAAGTTGTTCGGCAAAAAGATAAAGGCGCCCGACCAAGAGCGCCTTAAAACAACCAACCAATTAAAACCCCAAGGGTTAGGGGTAATATTTTTTAGAAAGGAACTACAAATATAAGCATTTTGCGAGGCTTTGTCAAGAGAGAAAATAGGATTTTTAGCATTAAGAAAACTGATTTAGTAGCTTGTTAAAGCCAAAATTAACTGAAATATTGTTTCCTCTAGTACCTATTTCGAAACGAAGAAACTACTCGCCAACTCTTCGGAACTATTTCACTCAACGAAACAATTGCATGAGAGCTGTCCTGGTATTTGTTAATCAGCCCATCAATTTCGATAGTATAATTGACTCTAAACTCTCACCTGAAGCTGTTTTATGACATCTGAAACCCGGTGGAGAGACCTCAAGAGTTTATATAAATTACTGATAAAGATAGTGTTAGATATTCTAACTAAGGCTTATTCAATCACTAATTTTTGTGTTTGTTCTTTGTCCTTTGAGCTGATGCTAATGAAATAAATACCTTTCTTTAATTGAGAAACATTGAGGATGTTGCCGGTAAAGTTGTTTTCAAGTTTCAAGTTGCCCAGAGGGTCGAGTATTTTAACATGTGCAATCTCTTCCTGTAAACCTTGAATGGTTATGTTTTTGCTAGCGGGATTGGGATAAACCAAAAAATACTTTCCGTTATTTTCTTCAATGCCTTCACATAACAACGATTCAATGTAGTTTTCTTTTACCAGCGAGTTTTGCTGCTGATCTGAATGAATTGTCAGAGATACATCATAAACGCCTTGGTTGTGAAAGTAAATGAGAGGGTTTGCCTCAGTTGAAAACTCAGGGTCGCCACCTTCAAAATGCCATTCGTAGCTATCTACCTGACCTGTTGATAAATTACTGAACTGAACCGGCTGCGTTGTACAGACTGTTGTTTGGTCGGCTATGAAGTCGGCAATGAGCGTAGCTGAGCCGGCTTTTCGTTTGAGCATGCCCTGACTACCACAGAGAAAGCCCGTGTTGTTATCAGTGAATTTGACCTTATAGATATGTGAATCGCCTGCGCCATTATCTTCAACAACCCATGAATCGCCACCGTTTACAGTTTTGTAAACATCTTCATCGGTACCACCAATATAAGCACTATCACTGTTGAAAACATGAACACCTTCAAAATAATGGTATCCGGTAGTATAGCTGCTCCAGTTGTTTGCTCCATCTGTGGTGAATAATATTTTGCCATCTTCACCTCCGGCCACGCCAAAATCTCCCTTGAAGTCGATACCAAGTAAGAAGCCACCCTGACTTCCGCTATAAACATCATTCCAGTTATAACCTCCATCAACCGATCGCATGACTTTTTCGTTTGAACCTACGGCGTATAAAGTTGTGCTGTTAGCATAGCAAACATCAAATAGCATTTGATCAATAGTGGATGAAGCCGACCAACTGTTGCCTCCGTCGTTTGTAATGTAAAAAACTGCGCCACCGCTATTTAGGGTTGCCAGCGCAACACCATGAAGTGAATCATAAAATTCCAGATCCAGAAAAAACCAGTTGTCATTACCAACAACCATATCGTTCCAGATTTGTCCACCGTCAGTAGTACGGGCAAAATAGTCATTCCAACCGGCAATAAAACCTGTGTCAGGCGAAGTAAAACAAATGGCTTCAATCCCATCTTGATTTATGCTGTTCAACACGGTTGTCCATGTGTCGCCTCCATCAACAGTCTTAATCACGATACCCTCAGCATCCCAGGTATATTGCATCCCGGCAGCATAGCCAACAGTGTTTTGTCCCGGGGGAAAACTAAGATCAAAAAGGATATAATCGGTACCGCTGTTCAAACTTTCCCATGTCTGGGCATGAAGAAAATGATTGCTCACAAACAAAATAACTAAAAGAAAAATACGCTTATAATGCATTTTCTGGAATTTTAGATCATTAATTCTCTGTTTCTAATCGTCAGGATTAAGGCTGCAAATTTCGCCTTTTTTATTCTAAAATCCAATTTTAAACATAAATCACGAGTTCAATTAATTGATATTGAATAGGATATTAAGTTGTTAGAAATCAAACCAGGGGTTTTGAGTTTGAATGAAATAGTAAAAATGATAAATAACTATTTAGTGTCTGTCCATAATGTCTGGTGCTTGAGCTTTAAAGTTTGAGGGCGAGGCATGAATGACATACATAACGAAGCCATCGGACTTTAAAGCCAAGCACTATTTATCAATATGAATGTTATAAATTGACTTAATGCTCTTTTAAAAGGAGATAATTATGATTATCGCAGCCAATGTTCAGTCAGATGCTGTTTTCAAAAGGATCAACTTCCGGTGTAGAAAAACTCCCAAGATTACACCTTGGGTGTCTTTATCAGCTATTTTCTAAGGAATCTAAATTCAATTGAAAAATAAGTAAATAATTCAATAATAGTAAGTTATGATGTGAAGATGGATTGCCGACAGATTTCATTGAATGGACTTACTTAAAGGTTAAACCGGCTTTATCAACCCTGTCCATTTTGGACAAAAACAATCCAGCTACATGGGTTGACTTCCAGTTTCAAAGTTTTGAATTGACAAACTTGTGATTAATTGAAACTTCTTATTGTCGTAAATTAAGCTATCATTAGCTAAACGACCATCAACCAAAATCTTTTTTATGCCTGCGTTCGTGTTGGTTGTATATCTTTGATTCAAATAAACCGACTTTTGTGTTTCTGAACAATTGCAAGAATCGAAAAAAGTTACTTCAAATGAGCGCATTATGAATTATAAATCTAAAAAGGCGATTTCGCCGGAACAAGGTGAGCAACTCATCAAAACATTGAAATTACGGTTTAAGAAAAACATGAAACGGCATCATGGTCTTGACTGGGATAATGTTGATGCGAAGCTAAAGGCTCATGTAGACAAACTGTGGTCGCTCAATGAAATGGAACATACTGGCGGTGAGCCCGATGTAGTTGGATATGATCAGATTTCCGGAGAATTTATTTTTTATGATTGTTCAGTTGAGACTCCGTCTGGTCGCAGAAGTTTGTGTTACGACCGCGAGGCTCTTGATTCACGGAAGGAGAATAAACCTGTAAGCAGCGCGATGGAAATGGCAGCCTCAATGGGTGTTGAACTACTTACAGAGTTGCAATATCGTGAATTGCAGCAGCTTGGAAACTTCGATACAAAAACATCGAGCTGGCTGAAGACGCCGGTGGAGGTACGAATACTGGGAGGGGCTCTGTTTGGTGATTTCCGATATGGGACCGTTTTTGTGTACCATAACGGTGCAGCTTCATACTATGCAGTAAGAGCCTTTCGTGCTTCGTTAAGAGTTTGATGGTGTTGAATGTGCCATCCGCTTTCACTTTTTGTTTTCATTTGAAATCGCAAATTATAATCATGAAAAGTGTCAATCAAATGATACATTATCAACAAAAAGTGTCAATGCGTTGACATTTTTATGACATCATTCCAGCTCGTAAAATATAATAAAGGAGCAAAGAATCACCTTGTTGCCTGCACATGCATCCAGTCGTAGTTGCGTATTCGGCCGAGGCTGATCCAGCCTTCTTTTTCCCAAAGCTGCCACCATGTATCATATTCTGCGTTTGCAAAGGAGGCTCTGTCGCGTCCCCAACTCAGTTGATTACGGTCGGGATCAAAGTCGAGAGCGATGCCCCAGGCGTGTGTCGACCATGCTGAACCACCCCGCATGCGGCGGTAGTTATAACATCCGCCAAAAAGATCGAGACGCAGCCGGCGAATCTCCGCCTGTCCGTAATATGCCAAAACACTGCTAAGTACCTGTGAAACCGAATTAGCAACTTTATTGTGACAGCGCAGGCGGGCGAGACGTGTGGAGGTGTCCCATGCCAGGCGTAATTCATATGGAAGATCCACATAGGCAAGCTGACTTTCATCACCTGGTTGACCGTAAAAAGCAATAAGTTCACTCTCAGCACTATCCGGCCAGTTGTTTGGGTTATCAGCAGGAGCAACAAAATCGCGCCAAAGTGGAGGCATATAGCCATGCTCCTGTAGATGAATTAAACCATTAAATGCGTAATCGGTCTGTGGTCCCCAGAACCCGTCGATGAGACCGCTGTCAATTCCCAGTTTACTTGCTGTAACCTGAATAAAAGCGGTGAGTTTACGATTGGCATTGCCGGTAAGGATGGCATGTTTGTGCTCAGCTGAAAGCCGGTTTTCGTTGATTTCGTTTTGTCGGGCGATGAATGCCTCCAAATCAGAAAACGAAACGCCGTTGTTATCAAGATATTCCTGATACGTACTTTGGGCAAATTGTCGTGCCCTTGCAGGGATGTTCATATGAGTGGGTGTTTTTTGTGTTACAATGATACATCAAAGCGGAAAAAAAAGCAAATTCACAATCATTCAAACAAGAAAGGAATGAAACACGCTGCTACGGCAACTCTTTTCCAAGAGCAGCCACATAAATCATATACCATTGTTCGAGGCTCATATCGAGTTGAAGGCCAGCAACTGCACTCTTGATACGCTGCATTTTACCCGAACCCACAACGGGAAGAATCTGAGTGGGATGTTTCAACAGCCAGGCATAAATCACTTTTTCCACATCATCAGTACCCAGCTCTTCGGCCACTTGCCTGATGACAGGCATGATACGCGGACCTTTACCATCCCACGGACTCATAAGCCTTCCTCCGGCCACAGGCGACCAGGCCATCGGATGAATACCTGTCTTAAGGAAAAAGTCCATATTGCCGTTTTCGAAATGCTCAAGGCAATAAGGGGAAACCTCTATCTGGTTGGTAACGAGATTCATATCAAGGAAACCTTGCAACATCTCAAACTGTCCGGGGGTAAAGTTCGATACGCCAAAATGAAGTACTTTACCTTGTTGTTTAAGCTGTGTAAAAGCCTCTGCCACCTCTGCGGGATCGAAATAGGGTGCCGGACGGTGCAGAAGCAACAGATCAATTCTGTCGGTGCCAAAACCTTTAAGTGAGAGCTCAGCCGATTTCAGGATATGCTCTCTGCTGTAATCGTAGTGCTTTACTTTCAGATCGGGAAACCTGTCGGAGATCACTTTGATACCGCATTTAGTAACGATTTCCACCTTGTCGCGCAGGCTCTTGTCGAGCTTGAATACCTCACCCAGCAGCGACTCGCAATAATAGCCTCCATAGATATCAGCATGATCAAAAGTGGTTACTCCAAGCTCAACGAGCTCGTTCATCATAGCCAGCAGCTGTCGCGGGTTCATGTTCCATTCGCGCATGCGCATCTGACCATGTACAATACGCGAGAGGCTGAAGTTGGTATCAAGTTGAATCTTTTTCATAATAGTGAACAGTCAATGAAATGAGAATTTAAATGGTTGACAAATCTATTGTTTTTTCAGGCTCGTGGGTTTGTTGTGGAATTAATGAAGAGATTTTTTCTTTGAAACCATCAAAGAAAAAGTGTCCGGACGACTTGAAAAAATAATTAACAAAATGTTAAATCCATTCAAAAGATTCATAGCTTTGACGCTGATAAACACAAAAGAAGGAACAGAATCAATAATACCTGAAACTGAAATACCGGAATATTGGGAATGTACATAATGATCCGCTGTTTGCCAAAGTGGGATACATACCACAGCAGGTCACTTTGCATTTGTTAACCCAACATCGCAACAACTCCCGATTGAAAACAGGTATTATTCTTTAAGACAAAACATAGCACTCTTTTGAATCCGTAAAATTGAAGAGCAAAAATTAATTATGAGACAAGCGGTTTCCGAAAAGCTTTACGAGTAGGAAAAATGAAAATCAAATGAAACATGAAAACAAGTATGAGATTTTTTAATGTATTTTTTGTGATGCTATCATTATGTGCATTGCCATCATGCGATAATTCAAATCCAAAGGATACCGAAACAAAACCTTTTAGCAATGGCGGAAATGAAAGGAATATGATTGTTGTTATCAGCGATATACACCTCGGTGCTGACCTTGCCTACGCCGAATGCAAGAACAACCTTCCGTCACTTGAAAAATTGCTTAAACAGCTGAAAGCATCTCCAAATGTAAAGGAGCTTGTTATCGCAGGAGACCTTTTAGATGAATGGTTTGTACCAGCTCCAATAAATACTTACCAGGGAAAGGATCAGGCAGATTTTGTACAGCGCATTGCAGCAACCAACAAAGGAGTGTTTGATGCCTTTAACAGTATCATTCAAGAAAAGAAAATTTTGGTAACCTATGTTCCCGGAAACCATGATCTTACAGTAACCGAGGCCAATGTTGACCTGATCCTTCCGGGGATAAACCAAAAACGTGATCCGGAACTGGGTTTAGGCACTTATAATCCGGTGGGCTATCCCGAAATAGCCATAGAGCATGGACACCGCTACAATTTCTTCTGCGCTCCCGATCCGTTTTCAAATCAAGACATTGCTCCGGGAACGATATTACCTCCGGGCTACTTTTTTACACGAATTGCGGCCTTGCATGTTGTACAACGACCTCCAAAGGCAGGCGACAGTGTTCCTGTCATTATTCAAAATATGTCTGGTGATGAAAGTCAAAACTTACTTTTCTCCTATTGGAAGATGTGGGAATGGACGTTAAATACTTTCAAAATTGAAAATAAATTTGATGAAAAAATCATTGTCACCAATGTTGATGGATTCACCGGCGCATTCGCAGTAAATGATGTACTACCATACCAAACCACTCCGGAAGGACCTATTGAGGTCAACCTTTATCATGGCATACAGGATAGCTGGAAACAGCGACAAGCGCATAATCATGTGCCGGTCGATATTCCTGTAGCTCAAGCTATCACCGGTTCAGCAATTGCAAGCGAGTCGGATAATCAAGCAATATCGCAATACTTTTTAAATCCGGCTTCAGACGTAAAAATAGTCGTTTTTGGGCACACACATGCGCCAACGATAAAAGCATCTAATGACCATCTGGGACAAAAATCAATCTATGCAAATTCAGGTACATGGATTGATCATAATAGTCTGGATTCAACAGCCATGAATTTTGTTGTTATAACACCACAAAACGACGATGCATCATCACAAACCTTTGTAAAACTTTACAGCTTTAAAAATGAAATTGTTACCGGAATGGCTTCGGATTCTTTAAAGCTATAGTTAAAAATAAACCAAACCTTCAAGTTAAAATATCCGAAGGTTAGAACTAAAAATTTTTATTGAAGATTCAAATTGGTACAAGTAAGGTTAAGACAAGAAATGAAAGACATCTGATTACAATTATTGAATTCTGGTGTATATTTGTAAAAAAGTAAATATGGACTTGCAAACAAGAAAACTAAAAGCTATTGAATATCTTATCGGACTTCGTGATGAAAAGCTACTCAGGAAAATTGAATCGACAATTATTGAAGTCCAAAAACAACAGACAATTCAAAGAAAACTGAACCCTTTATCTGCTGAGCAACTAGTTGAAAGGGCCAATAAATCAACACAGGATTATCTTGCCGGAAGATTCAAAACACAAGAACAACTTGAAAAAGAATCAGAAAACTGGTAACATATGAAAATTCTTTGGTCTGACTTTTCTATTGAAATGTTGGTTGAAATCTATAATTATTATAAGGATAAGGCAAGTCCTGCTATAGCAAGAAAAATTAAGACTGATATTTTTTCTGCTACGAAGCAATTAAAAAAGTTTCCGGAATCAGGTCAAACGGAATTAAACCTTGAGAAATTACATGAAGGCCATCGATATTTAGTTAAAGGTAATTACAAAATAGTATACAAGGAAGTACCACAAGGATTGCTTATCACTGATGTTTTTGACACAAGGCAGGAACCTTTAAAATTGAACGACGAAAAAAGAGAACCAGGCAGTAATTAAGCAGTTGTTCTTATGCAAGTCTTCTCGCGATAGCAAGAATTTTACGAATTCATTCAGTCTCTGTTCAGTTGTCGCATAATGACTCTGTTTAGTGTAATTTGCAATTAATCTATTGCAGCCTAACGGTTTACTGACCGGATGTAAATCACTTAATTGTCGTAATTTTTAGGGTGTTATTCGTGTAAAGGCAATGTTTAACCATCTGTCTGGTGTCCGGAAGAAAACTTGACGTGGTTGAAAATGTAAAATTCATGATTTTGCCAGGATCCCAAATATAATCGTAACCAACAATTTGCTTAAGGCAACTTTCGTCATAAACCAAAGATTGGGCAGCTGAAACCAAAATAAAACAAAAAGCATCTTGAAAATATTTTTTGAAAATAATAAATATTTATTGTTTATCAATAATTATTTGTTATTTTTGCCAAATAATTTTAAACATCTACCCCTTATGTCGAAAAAAAATCAATTCGTTTATAAAGGCCTAACGGTCATTGCATGGGTCATCTTTGTCGGTTTGTGTGTTGAAGCCGGAGCGCTGCTCGTCAATTTCGGAATGAGCCTTTACAACCCCAAATTCATAGCACATTTGTATCAAAAACTTGACCTGAGTGCAATGTACGCACGCAGTGAGTGGGCATTTTACACGATGTACAGCTTCATCCTTTCGATTGCGATGCTCAAAGCATGGTTATTTTATGTGGTTATCCGGCTAACATACGATTTTAATCTTTTAAAACCGTTCAGCGATGCCGTTGCAAAGCAAATCACCCATATCAGTTATGTCACACTTTCGATCGGGCTTTTAAGCTTCATCGCACGTGAAGCATCTAATCATCTACTCCATCGGGGCTATGAAATCGATAAATTGAACCAGTTCTGGGCTGACAGTCAGGCTTTTATTTTGATGGCAGCTATTATTTATGTAATTTCACAGATATTCAAAAAAGGTATCGAATTACAAAACGAAAACGACCTAACAGTTTAAGCTATGCCAATCGTTGTAAACTTAGATGTGATGATGGCAAGGCGAAAGATGTCGCTGAATGAGCTGTCGGAAAAGGTTGATTTAACGCTTTCGAACCTTTCCATACTGAAAACAGGAAAAGCCAAAGCCATACGTTTCAGCACCCTGGAAGCTATTTGTAAGGCACTCAACTGTCAACCGGCTGATATCCTTGAATTTGTGGAGGAGACGAAAGAATAGGGAATTTCAGGGAATTGGTGTTGGGCGGCAGGTGTTTGTGCTAAATGCATAAATAGTGTTGGCCATTCAGTGTAGCTTGCAACACCTTTTCATACATCAGGAGTACATTACATAAAATTCGGATTTTTGCTGCTCAGTGAAAATTATAATTGTACTTTTGAATGAATGAAAAATTATTCAATTTCTTTGATGCATAAAGTTGGGAATTTCAAAAGTGGAATTAATCGTTCACTGATCATGTTACTGATCATTGTTGCGGGTATTTTCCCAATTTTAGCACAAACAAGTGTGGATAGTTTATTGAATTTGTACAATTCGAAAGATCTTACAGAAAACGAAAAAGCATTGATTTGTGCCAAACTTGGTGAAGAATATTTGGACTTTAATGCTGATTCGGCACTGCATTTTGCCTGGAATGGCCTTGAAGTTTCGTTACGTAATAATTATATCAATGGCCAGTTTCTAAATTACCTTGCCTTGGGTAATATCAAACGAAAAATTGATGAACTCGATGAAGCCAAAAAATTCTTGTTAAGTGCCAAAGACCTGATTGATGAAACTATTGAAACAAGGGATGTAATACGCCTTTATCTTGGAATAGGAAACTTGTACGCCATGCAATCCAACCTATACCGCGCTCAGGATGCTTTTTTTACAGGATTACAAATCGCTGAAGAACATAGCGACAGCCTTTACCTTCCCAGGTTTTATAATAACATTGCCATCATTTATGCTAATCTCGAAGAGAATAGTAAAAGTCTTAAATATTATTCAAAAGCGCTCAAATTATTTGAGCATTTGAAAGACCCTTACTTTATTGGAAATACATTAAATAATATCGGAACCATTTATATTGAGTTGAAGAAAAATGACAGTGCTTATTTTAACCTGAATAAAGCCCTCAATACTGGGAAACAGATTTCGAATTATTATGGGCTCACTAATACCTATTCAAATCTGGGTAGATTGGCATTATTGGAAGGCAGGACTGAAGCCGCACTTGAATTATTCGAAAAATCAGAAAGTGCAGCAGATAGTTTGGTTGATGATTTTTGGGGATCCCGCTCCTATATTTTTGCAACAGTTTACAGACATAAGGGAGATGCTTATTTCCAACTTAACGATTTTAAAAAGGCTCTTTATTTTTATCATCAGGCGCTTTACAGTGCATCAGTTTCATCAAATCTGGAAATCATGACCGAGGTGTCACAAAAACTGGCCGATCTTTTTCATCAACAGGGAAATAAAGATAGCGCCTATTTTTATTATAAAAACTTCGCTACGCTTAATGATAGCCTCTTAAGGATAAAAAGCAACCAAAAACTCACCGAGTTAACGCTCCAGTTCGAATTTGACAAGGAGCGGAAACAGCAAAAGCTCGAAAGTGAACTTATACAGGCAAAGCATTACCGTAAAGAGCTCACTTATCTGCTGATCATCATCAGTGTCGGCGCAATCCTTCTAATTATTGTATTCCTTTTCATTTTACAGCATAATCAGATGCGCAGGAAAAATCTTGTGCAAAAAATGATGAAACTTGAAAGAGAAAAGCTAACAAAAGAACTGGATTTTAAGAATAAAGAACTTACTACCAATGTAATGTATCTGCTTAAAAAGAATGAATTTATTTCGGCCATATCCGAAAAACTGAAAAACACACACCAAGGGCAAAAAGCGGATAATGAAACGGTTATAAATAATGTTATTTCAGAACTCGACAAAAGCATTACTCAGGATACCTGGACAGAATTTGAGGTTCGTTTTCAGGAGGTGCATGTTGACTTTTATAACAGCCTCAGCAGACAATATCCTGACCTTACCCCCAATGAACTCAGGTTATGTGCTTTTTTGCGCCTCAACATGACCTCCAAAGAAATTTCTGCCATCACCTATCAGTCTTCCGAAAGCCTTAAAACTGCCAGATACCGTCTGCGTAAAAAACTAGGCTTAGACCGCGATGAGAATCTCATTGCATATCTTACTAAATTATAGTAGCTTAAGTTCCTGATTTACAGAATATAATCAATCCTGTACACTTTTTGTTACCCTCAAAATCAGGGTGACGCCTTAATGTTACCTCAAAAATTAGTTTTTAGGTTTTTTGATATTTTCCTTTGTGATGGAATTAAATTTTTCATTTCACAAGCGGATTACCTATGCTAAAACCTATGGAACCTGACGAAAATAATATCGAAACCACAAAAGATTCGAAAATTAATGAGATCATCGAACGATCGAATACACAAAGCCGAATCCTGAAAAAGGTCCTTACCGAACTAAATAGCAGGACAAAACAGGATGAAGATATAAAAGTGAAATCTTCCAAAAAGAAAGATTGAGCAATGAGATCAAATAATAATTTTAATTCTTAAATAAATTTCTAAATAATTAAAAATGAAAGCTATGCAAACAAATTTACTTAAACTAAGCTTAATCGCATTTTGCTTTACCATTTTCATCAGCTCAATGGCACAACAAAATGTAAATTTAAGAGACGGTGACAACCCTCAAACCACTATCACCAAAAATAATGCTCCTAAGGGTTGGCATAAGTCAATCGAAGAGGTGGTATTTTACGAAGATTTCTCTGCGGGATTGGAGGCCTGGACGGTACAGGGAGAAGGATCAGCAAATTGGGGAATAGTACAAACCAACAAGTCAGGTGGGACTATACCTGAAGCGGAGATGTATTGGAGCCCTCATTTTACGGGTATATCCAGATTGGTTTCCCCTGTTATTAATACCAGTGGATATACCCAACTGAGTTTATCATTTTTACATTTTATCGATAACTTTGTACAGGGTGGCGGATTTTGGGTAAGCGTGGAGACAACAAGTGATGGCGGCACAAGCTGGAACCAGGTTTGGGAATTAAATATACTCACCACTGACGACTACAGTGCATTTGAGGTTTTGATAGTAAATACACCAGATATTGGTTCAGAAAATTTCCAGTTCTGTTTTAAATTTGAGGATAACAGCTACCAGTTGGACGCATGGGATATCGATAATGTGACACTTGGAGGACAGGCCATGTTTGATGTTACACCACTTTCCATTTCCGGATTTGAAAACCTCTTACATGGGGGAGATGTTGTAAATATTTCATCTGAGATCGCCAACTATGGGTCTGAAATAGTATCGTTTGATGTGATTCTTGAGATTTATGAAGGTTCAAACACTGTTTTTTCATCTGTAAAAACAGTATCAAACCTCGCTTTTGGAGAACCAGCCACTGTTGCTTTTGATCCCTGGAATGCAGTTACCGGTTTCTATACAGCTTCCGTTACCACATTGCTTTCGGGTGATGAGAACCCTGATAATGATCAGATTGAACATCCTTTCCCGGTTGTAGATCCAAATTGGTATTGTGTGCCAGTTGCTGACTGCTCTTTTGGCAATTACCAGGGAATAACAGACTTTGCCTTTGCGGGAATTGAAAACTATAATAGTGGTTGCAGTAATAATGGATATGGTGTTTTCACTAATCTGGAAGGGTCAGCTGAAATTGGTTCTGATTATATTGCTAATGTGGCTGTAGGTTTTCAGAGTCAATATTTAAGTATATGGATCGATTTAAATCATGATATTGAATTCACCCCTGATGAATTGGTAGTAACCGATTTTGAAATGAGTGAAGCCAGTGTTTTTTACGAAATACCCCTCACTATTCCAGGAAATGGCATTCCTGGCCCTACGGTTATGCGTGTTGGCTCCAGTTTCTTGTCTCCCTCATCTCCCGATCCATGTGCTAATCTTTGGGCGGGTGAATGGGAAGATTATACAGTGATTTTGACAGGCTCGTCAATCAACCTTAACGCCGGAGTAGTTTCTATTGACATGGAGCCGTTCATTCTGCATGGGAACGTTACTCCTAAGGCTACAGTTAGGAATTATGGATTACAAACAGTTAGCTTCCCTGTGACATGCACCATCAATGACAATGGTTATACTTCAACAAAGAATGTTACTAATCTTGCCTTTGGCGAAGTAGCTGAGGTTTTGTTTGATACATGGTCAGCTGTTCCTGGAATTTATGATATGGAGGTTATTACACAACTTTCTGGTGATGAATTGCCGGCAAACGATCTGTTAAACGCCAACATTGGTATTGTTGCGTATATACCGCCAAAAAAGGTTGTTGGCGAAGAAGGGACAGGCACGTGGTGTGGCTGGTGTGTTATGGGTATTGTTTATATGGATTCGATGCAGATGAAATATCCTGAAACCTGGATCGGTATCGCAGTGCATAATGGTGATCCCATGTTAGTAGAGGAGTATGATGCTGGAATAGGTCCTTTAATTGAATTTTCTTATCCTGGCGGACTTGTTGACAGGTCTGTTCTTGCTGATCCATCTACATTTGAGGGAGTATTCCTTCAGAGAATTAATCAAATTCCCCCTGCGGGGATTACTATCCAGAATAAATCGTACAACGAAACTTCAAGAGTTTTAACATTTACGCTTACTTCTGATTTTGTAGCACAAGTAAACAACTACCGGTTCAACGCTGTAATAAAAGAAAATAATGTAACCGGAACCGAAGCAGGCTGGAGTCAGGCTAATTATTATTCAGGTGGAATGTTTGGCCCCATGGGTGGTTTCGAATTACTTCCCGACCCCGTTCCAGCTGAAGATATGGTATATCAGGATGTAGCCCGTGCTATTCTGGGTGGTTTTGAAGGTGCTGAAGGTAGCCTGCCCGAAACAGTTTTTGCAGGCGAAACCCATAGCTATAATTTTTCGATTTCAATCCCCGAGGAGTGGAATGTTGAAAATCTGGAAATCGTTGGCATGCTGATCGACCACAATGAAGGAACCATTGCAAACGGAGCTAAAGAGGAACTTATTACAGGAATTGCTGATATACCTTCAACAACAAATATTGCCATTTATCCTAATCCTGCCACAAATGAACTGAGGTTCTCAAACATTTCCGTAGGCAACATCTATATGTATACTGTCAATGGCCAGCTTATAATGGAAAAACAAAATGTTGATGGTTCATGCAATCTTGATATTTCCAGCTTGAAGAATGGAACATACATTGCCAGAATAATTATGGACAATCAGGTGAATACCTCTAAAGTGAATGTTATAAAGTAAGAATTAGTCATGAAAAAAAATAATGCCCCAATTGTTCTTATTATCTCAATCTTATTGTTATCGTTCAGTGGCTTTTCTCAGCCATTGACATTGTCCTGGGAAGGAGAAACTATAGGTGATACGCTGATAGTGACAGGGCTTACTACAGATTTTGAAATTGTTGCTCATGCAATTGTTTCAAATAATTCAAATCATAGCATGGATATAAAAGTTCGCCGGGATCAAATACAAGTGATTGAAGGGACTCTGAACCAATTTTGCTGGGGATCAAGTTGTTATCCACCAAATGTTAATGAATCGCCAGGATTCTTAACATTAGGACCGGGCCAGTCAACGTTAGAAGGACAATTTTCAGGGCACTATTTACCTCTTGGCAATTTTGGCGATTCTTTCATTGAATATGAATTCTTTAATATGACTAACGAAGATGAAAACGTTAAGGTTATTGTTCATTTCATAGCAACAACTGTTGGTATTAGTGAAGATGACACATATCTAACAATTTACCCTAACCCGGCTTCAGAGTCTATTACAATTAATATGTCACATTCAATTGATGCAGTTTTGGTTTATGATCGTACAGGTAAAAAGGTGCTAGAAGAGCAGGTAAACAGAAATTCATATTTGATGAAAACTTCACTCCTGTCATCTGGACTTTATTTGTTCAGAATCACAACTCATGATAAAGTGATTACAAAATCAATTGTAATTAAGTAATAATTAGAATGAGCAAGGTTTGTTTTAGCTTCGGAGTGGGTTATGCACTCCGGAGCTTTTTTATTCCAATTATCAATAATTTAAAAAAAATTATAGCGTACCTACTTAAACCAAAGACTTAGTTATAAATAGGTTATTAGTTTACAACTTGTTAATAGTTTTCAACTATTTCGCAGCCAACTTTCTATCTCCACACTGCCGGCATATTAATTAGTTGAAGATTTTCACTCCTTTGGCTCTTATCTTGCGGAAGCCCTCAACAAATCAACGAATCAACCTTAAACATCTAAACCCATAAACCCCTCAACAACCAAACTGTTAACAAACCTTAATATGGAAAGATTCTAAATTAAAAATCAGTTATACAACAATCTATATATGTAGTACTTTCGCCCCGTCAAATGTCAACGCTATGCTGTCAGAATTTGGAATTATACTACTGTATTTTATTTTAGGGGCTTTTTTCGTTGGTTTTGCCCTTGTCGCAGCTTCATTGATTCGGCCAAGTAAACCAAACCCAATAAAAAACTCCACCTACGAATGCGGAGAAATACCCATCGGTGAACCCTGGATAAGGTTCAATGTGAGGTTTTATGTGATTGCCCTTGTTTTCCTTTTGTTTGATGTGGAAGTGGTTTTCCTGCTTCCCTGGGCATTGGTTTTTAAACAGTTAGGATGGTTTGCTTTTATCGAGATGATCATCTTTGTTGTGATTCTCCTGGCCGGATTTATCTATGTCTGGGCCAAAGGTGACCTCGATTGGGATAAGCCAAAACCTTACATTGCTAAACTTGAGGACCTCGTTGTTGGCAAGAAAAAATCTAACTTTTAACAATTATGGGATTATTAAATAAACTGGATGACCCCTATGATGGCGGAGGGATTATCCTTGGGAAAGTAGAAGAATTGCTGAATTGGGGACGTAGCAAATCCGACTGGTATCTTCACTTTGGTCTGGCTTGCTGTGCCATCGAATTTATGGCCATGAATGCTTCGCACTTCGATTTTATGCGCTTTGGAACTATCCCGCGCACGAGCCCCCGTCAGGCCGACTTTATCATGGTTACAGGCACTGTTACCTTCAAGATGGCGGATAGAATCAAAGTTTTATACGAGCAAATGGCTGAACCTAAATACGTTATCTCAGTAGGTTCTTGCTCCAACTGCGGTGGCCCTTACTGGGAACACGGATACCACGTGTTAAAAGGTGTCGATAAAATCATCCCTGTGGATGTATATATTCCTGGTTGCCCTCCCCGTCCGGAAGCTTTTGAGGAAGGTATGATGAAACTTCAGGAAAAAATAAGTCACCAAGCCATCTTTAATAAAAGAAAACGACTGGGTATCGAATAAAAACCTTTCAATTCAGAAACATAACTATGTTACCAAACGAAATATTTGAAAAACTCAGGTCTGTATACAGCGATCAAATAATTGAGCTAATTGAAAATCATCCTTCCGACTCATTTATTACAGTAAATGCAAGCGCCCTTTTTGAAATTTGCCATAGCCTGCGCGATGAAGCATTTTTTATGTTTGATTACCTCATGAGTCTCACGGGAATGGATCTGGGAGAAAATCTGGGAGTTGTTTATCATTTGTATTCGATGCAACTCAAGCATAAAATTGTCATTAAAGCTTTCGTCCCCAAAGAGCAACCCAAAGTGCCTTCAGTGGAAAGAATCTGGCGCACAGCCGATTGGCACGAACGCGAAGCCTATGACCTTATCGGAGTTAACTTTGAAGGACATCATAACCTTATCCGCATTCTTTTGCCTTACGACTGGGAAGGGTATCCGTTGCGTAAAGATTACACAGCGCCGGAAATGTATCACGGAATGAAGGTTTCCTAAAAAAAACACGTTATGAGTGAGAAAAAAAGATTAGACTTGGAATACAGTCAGCTCGACTCCGACAGAATGCGGCTCAATGTCGGGCCACAGCATCCTTCAACACACGGAGTTCTTCGTCTTGAGGTGGAAATCGATGGTGAGATAGTAACAGAAGTTATTCCTCACCTGGGTTACCTGCACCGAAGCTTTGAAAAGCATTGCGAAAAGATGACCTACCCACAGATCATTCCTTATATCGACCGCATGGATTATATCTCAGCAATGAACAACGAGTGGCCTTATGTGATGGCTCTCGAAAAAATGCTGGATATCAAAGTTCCCGAAAAAGTGGAATACATTCGGGTAATTGTTGCTGAGTTAAACCGCATTGCCAACCATCAGATTGCCGTTGCAACCTTTGGCCTCGATGCCGGCGCTTTTACCCCGTTCCTTTTCTTTTTCAGAGACAGGGAATATATCATCTGGATTCTGGAAAAACTTTCGGGTGCACGTCTGCTCTACAATTATTTCCGCGTTGGCGGATTGGCGGGAGACACCTATCCTTCGTTTAAGGAAGAATGCCTGAATGTGATCGAGAAGGTGCGCAAAACCAATGCCGAAGTAATGGATTTGCTCATCTATAACCGCATTTTTATTCAGCGCACAGCCAATGTGGGTATCCTCACTCCCGAAGTAGCTGTCAACTATGCATGCAGCGGCCCTGTGTTAAGAGGCAGTGGCCTTCGATACGACCTGCGTAAGGACGAACCTTATTCCATCTATGACCGTTTCGATTTCGAAGTACCGGTAGGAAAAGGAGAAGTTGGTTTCGTGGGCGATTGCTGGGATCGCAACATAGTGAGGATGCAGGAAATGGAGCAGTCGTGCCGTATCATCGAACAGGCTCTGGCTCAGATGCCCGAAACTGGCGATGTGAAAGCCAATGTTCCCAAACGTATCAAACCTCCAAAAGGCGAAGTGTACATGCGTACAGAAAACCCTAAAGGAGATCTTGGTTTTTATATCGTAAGCAATGGTACCGATAAACCCGAACGACTCAAAGCCAGAGGCACAAGCTTTGTGAACCTCTCGGTTATTCCGGAAATATCCAAAGGATATATGTTTGCCGACTTGATTCTTATTCTGGGAAGCATCGACATCGTTCTTGGTGAGGTTGACAGATAACGAAATTAGAAAATTAGTATAACTCAAATGGAGAACACAAACTTTTTATGGGACCTGATGGGCAAGAATATCTGGTCAGTATTGCTGGTGATTTCTTTGCCTTTGATGTTTGTTCTCGTTTATGCGCTCATTGCCATCCTCGCCGAATTAAAAATTTCTGCATGGATACAAGAGCGTCTCGGACCAATGAGAACAGGCCCCTGGGGCATCCTTCAACCTGTTGCTGAGGTTGTAAAACTGATTCAAAAAGAGGATATTACACCCGATCAGAGTAGTAAATTACTCTACAATCTGGCTCCTTTTATCATCTTTACAGGCGCTTATGCGGCTTTCGCAGTAATCCCTTTTAGCGAGGCTTTTGTTCCATCTGGCATTGATGTTGGACTCTTTTATGTGTTCGCAATTGGATCTATTAGTGCCATGGGAATTGTAATGGGAGGTTGGGCATCCAACAATAAATACTCGTTGATGGGAGCCATGCGTGCCGTTTCACAGCTTATCAGTTATGAAATTCCGGCTGCTTTTGCTGTTTTGTCGGTAGTAGTATTGGCATCGTCGATGAACATGCAGGAAATAAGCAAGATGCAAACAGGATGGTTTTGGAACTGGTTTATTTTTGGCGGACCGGGAAGTATTTCCAAAATCTGGGTGATCCCCTTTACTGTTGGACTCACTTTGATCTACTTCATCTCTTCACTCGCCGAAACCAACCGTGTACCATTCGATATCCCTGAAGGTGAATCGGAGCTCGTAGCCGGTTTTCACACAGAATACAGCGGGATGAAATTTGCCATGTTTTTCTTTGCTGAATATGCCAATATGTTTGTTGTTGCAGCTATTTTGACAACAATTTTCTTAGGTGGCTGGAATTCACCTTTTGGCGACTTCATGCAAGGTCCGTGGTGGGGTGTTTTCTGGTTTATAGCTAAATCTTTTTCTGTTGTACTTGTTCAGATTTGGATTCGCTGGACATTACCTCGTTTCAGGGTCGATCAGCTGATGTATGTTGGTTGGAAGGTGTTACTTCCGCTTTCATTCGTATGCTTTATCGCAATCAGTTTGTTTGTAATGCTTAAATAGAAATATTTATGATTCAATATTTTAAAAATGTATGGTCAGGCCTAAGCAGCACGTTTTTAGGGATGTATATCACCTTTAAGCATCTGTTTGTGAAAAAGGTGACCATCCAATATCCCGATCAACGATTTACGTTGCCCGACAACGCCCGCAACCGCCTAAAGCTGGAGATGGAGCGCTGCAACGGCTGCAACAGTTGTGTCGTTGCCTGTCCGGTAAACTGTATCACACTTGAAACTGTAAGAGTTTCACCCGAAGACCCGCATCAGGAAGTGCATCACAATGGCAATCCGCGCAAAATGTGGGTCACCAGATATGAGATCGACTTCGCCAAATGCTGCTATTGCGGTTTGTGTACACAGGCCTGCCCCAGCGATGCGATACAACATACACAGGAGTATGAATACTCAAGTTATAAGCGCGAAGACCTTTATTATAAATTTCAGACGTTGAGTCCGGACCAGGTAGCTGAAAAACACCGCATGTATGCTGAGTTAAAAGCTAAGGACAAGCCAGCTAAAGCTGAAGGAGCAACGGAGGAGAAAAAGGCTAAACCAGAGGAAAAGAAAGAAAAAGAACAGTAAAACGGATGTTTTCTGAAACGAAAAGAAATACCTGACAAAATGGATCTTATTACAATAGCATTTTATTTCTTCGCAGCGCTGACACTCGGTTTCGGGGCTGTGGTGGTATTATCGAAAAATATCATGCATGCTGCCTTCTCGCTGCTTTTCACTTTTTTTGGTGTTGCAGGCTTGTATGTGTTGCTGCATGCTGACTTTCTTGCCATCACCCAGATTATGATTTACATAGGAGGCATACTCGTTCTGATCATCTTTGGTGTAATGCTTACAACACGCATCACAGGGGTGGATGTTAAATCGGGAAAGGTGGGAATATTTCAGCTGACTGGTGCCATCGTGCTTACACTCTCGATAGCCTTGTTGCTGCTGTTCGTTTACACCAACACACATTGGTATCAACCGGAGTCAATTCCAATGGAATCCACTGCCGAATTGATTGGAACAACATTGTTAACCAGATATTTACTAGCTTTTGAGGCAGCTTCCATTCTGTTATTGGTGGCTATTGTCGGAGCAGCATTCATAGCAAGAAAAAAACACTAAGCATATGGAAATTGGATTAACACATTACCTCATCGTCAGTGCAATTTTGTTTGCATTGGGTTTATATGGCATCGTTTCGCGAAAACATGCCGTAATGGTTTTGATGGGATTGGAGCTGATACTTAATGCGGCCAACATCAATTTCATTGCTTTTGCACGATATGGCGGAATGAATATCGACGGGCAGATTGCTGCCATCTTTGTGATCATTCTGGCTGCAGCCGAAGCTGCCGTAGCCCTTGCAATCCTGTTGAACATCTACCAGCACTTTAAACATGTGAATGTGGATGAAGTAAAAGAAATGAAAGAGTAACCATCGTAAAAAAGATAGAAAAAGATTATGACACAAGAAGTTATATTATTTCTAAGCATCACGGTACTGCTGGTCCCCATTCTCAGCTTCCTGATCAATATTTTCTTTGGTGACCGGCTCGGAAAACTTAGCGGCGTTGTCGGAACAAGTATCCTTGCCTTTGATTTCCTTATTGCAGCAACAATTGCATTCAATAAGCTGGTTACCTATGCCGATCTCCACATCATTCAAACAAAGTTTGAGTGGTTTAGCCTCGGATCATTCAAAGTAATCGTCGGTTATGGTATCGATAACATTGCCGCTATTATGCTGTTGGTTGTCACACTCATCAGCTTCCTTGTCCATTTGTTTTCGACCATTTATATGGATGGTGACCGCAGGTTTCCAAAATTCTATGCATACCTTGGGCTGTTCACCTTCTCCATGCTGGGAATCGTTATTGCCAACAACTTCCTGATGATGTATGTCTTCTGGGAGTTGGTAGGTATAAGCTCTTATCTGTTGATTGGATTCTGGTACGAAAAAAACTCTGCCTCCAACGCAGGCAAGAAAGCTTTCATCACCAACCGTATTGGCGACCTCGGGTTTTTCATCGGTATTATGATTCTTTTCATGACCTATGGGTCATTCATGTTTGAAGATGTTTTTGCAGGCATCGCTTCAGGTCAAATGCCCTTCAACAATCCAACAATGCTCACGCTGGCCGGGATAGGTATTTTTATGGGTGCAATGGGAAAATCAGCACAGTTTCCTCTGCACGTGTGGCTTCCTGATGCAATGGAAGGCCCAACACCTGTTTCTGCTCTTATTCACGCTGCAACAATGGTTGCCGCCGGCGTATATCTGGTTGCCAAGGTGTTTGTGATGTTCACTGCCGATGCTTTGTCATTTATTGCAATCATTGGAACCTTAACAGCTTTCATTTCGGCAACAATTGCTATCACTCAAGTTGATTTCAAGAAAGTGCTGGCATACTCAACAGTGAGTCAGCTCGGTTTTATGATAATGTCACTGGGGACAGGTGGTTATACCAACGGTTTCTTTCACTTAGTTACACACGCCTGGTTCAAAGCAGCGTTGTTTCTTGCTGCCGGCTCAGTGATTCATGCCATGCACCATGCGATGCATCATATGCACGACCATCATAGCGACCCTCAAGACATCAACAATATGGGAGGTTTGCGCAAGACAATGCCCTGGACCTATCGCACCTTCTTATTTGTGACGCTGGCTTTGGCTGGTATTCCATTTACCTCAGGCTTTTTAAGTAAAGACGGTATTCTTGCAGGAACACTGGCCTGGGCTAACCTTACCGGTGGATGGCATTGGATTGTTCCGGTAATGGCATTTTCAGCAGCAGGAATGACGGCTTTTTATATGTTCCGTCTTACCATCGTAGCATTTCATGGAGAGCCAAAAACAGAAATTGCGCGCCATACACACGAAAATAAGCTGCCGATTGTCATTCCATTGGTAGTTTTATCCATTTTATCCATCTGGTTTTTTTATGCCCCTAATCCAATTGATGCTACAGGCGGATGGTTTCATAAGATGGTTGTTCAGCCGCAATCAGCGGTACCTGCTGCCTATCAGTGGGACTTTCTCCTTCCTGAAAACGGAGGTCACGATGTGATACAAGCGGCTGGTCATGGCGAAACTGCTCAGGCAGGCGGACATGGATACCTGAACAAACTTCAGGAAGAATCACACCATTTTCACTATATCGCAATGGCACTCTCGCTCCTTATAGCAGGATCGGGAATACTTCTGGCATTTTTGATTTATCAATACAAATACATCAGTGCCGACAAACTTGAAGCACGATTCAAAGGGCTGCATACATTCTCCCTCAACAAATGGTATTTCGATGAGCTTTACAACTCCACGGTCATCGCCTTTATGATGCTCGTATCGAAGTCGTTGGCCTGGTTCGACGGAACGGTGGTTGATGGAATTGTTAACCTCAGCGCTCAAGTCACACGCTTTGCCGGATACATTACCGGTATCTTCGACAATGTGGTAATTGATGGTTTTGTTAACCTCGTTGCACGTGTCACTGAATACAGCGGAGGTCAGCTGCGTAAACTGCAAACAGGTAATATTCAATCATATATTGTTTTTGTTTTGGCAGGAATTTTATTACTCCTGTTCTTTTTTATATTGTAATAAGAATCAGATAATCTAATATTAATCACATACTTGGGACTATGAACTTTCCGATTTTAACCTTTATCACATTTCTTCCTTTGTTAGGGATGTTGATCGTGCTGTTGATACCTTCAGGCAAAGACGAAATAGGGCAGGAACTTTCGAAAACGATCATTCGTTGGGTGGCAGCAGCGACAACTTTTCTGCAGCTGATCTTGGCCTTCGTTATCTATTTCACTTATAACACCGGGCTGACAGGTGTTAACGATGAGAAGTCGTTTCAGTTTGTCGAGAAAATAAGCTGGATCAACGCCCATCTGCCAATGATCGGAGATATCAAGATTGAATATTTCCTTGGATTGGACGGACTCAGTGTTCCAATGGTGTTGCTGACAGCCATCATCAGTTTTCTGGCCATATTCCCTTCGTTTGGAATCAACAAGGCCGTCAAAGGCTATTTTGCCATGTATCTCCTGCTCGATTTGGGGATGATGGGAGTTTTCACAGCCCTCGACTTTTTCCTCTTTTATATTTTCTGGGAACTGATGCTGCTACCAATGTACTTCCTTATTGGTATATGGGGAGGCCCGCGCAAGGAATATGCAGCCATCAAGTTTTTCATTTATACCCTAGCAGGTAGTGTATTTATGTTGCTGGTAATGATTGGCTTATATCACAGCACCGGCACTTTCAATATTGTTGAAATGATGAACCAGGGAAATTTCCTTCCTGATTCAATCTTTGGAGGCTCAGGCACAACGGTGCGCTATATTGCATTTATGGCGCTCTTCATAGGTTTTGCCATCAAAGTTCCGGTGTTTCCTTTTCATACCTGGCTGCCCGACGCACACGTTGAAGCACCCACCCCTATTTCTGTTATCCTTGCGGGTGTATTGCTGAAAATGGGTGCTTATGGAATGATTCGCATTGCTTTCCCAATCTTCCCGGATGCCTTTGCTTATTTCCAGACACTCATCGCATGGATTGGAATGATCAGCATTGTTTATGGGGCTTTCTGCGCCCTTGGTCAACACAAAGTTGGCAAGCGCGACTTTAAAAAATTGATCGCATACTCATCAGTAAGTCATATGGGTCTGGTAATTCTCGGCCTTGCTTCGATGCGTCCAGAAGGAGTAACAGGAGCCATTTTCCAAATGTTTAACCACGGTATCATCACAGCAATGCTGTTTATGATTGTAGGTGTTCTTTATGACAGATCACACACCCGCGGTTTGGATGACTTTGGCGGTCTGGCTAAAAAGATGCCTATTTACACCGGTATCATGGCAGTAGCTTTTTTTGCCGCTATCGGACTCCCCGGAATGAGTGGTTTTATATCAGAGGTACTGGTTTTCCTTGGAGCTTTTAAGACATTCCCAATACTAACAATGGTTTCTGGATTAAGCATTGTTCTGGGTGCAGGGTATATGCTCTGGGCATTACAGAAAATTTTCTTCGGTGCAATTCCTGTAAGATGGCAAGGCCCCTGGGATCCAACAGGTTTAAAATACAAAACTGACGATGTCAATGGATTAGAGCTTACCGCATTACTTCCACTCGCAGCGATCGTTATTTTTCTAGGTGTCTATCCAGGTCCGGTGTTGGATTTAATGACCGGTTCAGTAAGTCAACTCATTGAATTGATGAAACCTTTCATTCACTAAAAGGCAGAAGCCATTGCAGATGTTTATCTTTTAAAACAGAATCATCATGACCGATATATCTCAATTTACAGGAGAACTGCTGAAAAGTATGGGACTGTTTCTTCCCGAAACAACGCTCATAATCACTTTTCTGGTAGCCATCATGGCCGACCTTATCTCCGGTAAGAAACACTTTGCAGGCTATGTTGTCATGGCAGGATTGCTCGTGACGGCCTTTTTTCTGATGAGGCAAACAGGAATAGAATCTGCCTCCTTTGCCGGATTGCTGGTAATTGACCCCTTTGGCCAGTTTATAAAGTTTATCGTATTGATAACAACTTTGCTTGTGATTATGTTTTCTTTCATTTCCAAGGAGTTACATCATAGTCACGCGAAACTGGGCGAATATTATATTTTAATGACTGGTATGGTCATCGGCATGTTTTTACTGGCAAGCTCGGCTAACCTGATCATGATTTACATCGCGATCGAGACGATGAGTATCAGTTCATACATACTCGCAGGATATACCAAAGAAGTGAAACGCTCAACCGAAGCTTCGCTGAAGTATGTCATTTTTGGAGCCGTATCTTCAGGCATCATGCTTTATGGAATGTCGATTCTTTTTGGTTTGACAGGAAGTTTGAGTCTGCTCGAAATCAACACCTTCCTGATGAACAATTCTGTTGAGAGCATCACCCTGCTCTTGTCAGGAATAATGATACTGGCAGGCTTTGGTTATAAAATTTCGGCCGTTCCGTTTCATTTTTGGACACCTGATGTTTACGAAGGTTCACCCATAACAATCACTGCACTTCTCTCTGTTGCATCCAAAGCTGCAGGCTTTGCTGTTATTTTACGCTTCTTTAAAGTTGTTTTCTCTGCCGGACTTGGTTCCGAAAACGTTGCATGGAGCATCATTGGGTCAATCGACTGGCATTTTGTAATTGCAGTTTTGGCTGTCCTAACCATGACATTAGGTAACCTTGTGGCACTTTGGCAGACCAATATGAAACGCATGCTTGCCTACTCAAGTATTGCACATGCCGGTTATATGCTTATGGCTGTAGCTGTTCTAGACAACACAGGTGTTGCGGCAGTTTTGATTTATTTCTTCATGTATATGATTATGAATTTGGGAGCTTTCCTTGTTGTTCAGCTTGTTGCCGACAAATTAGACTCCGAATCAATTGATATATTCAACGGACTCGGCTACCGCAGTCCTCTGATTGCAGCCGTTTTCACTCTATTCCTTATTTCTTTGACAGGCCTCCCTCCTACCGCAGGATTTATTGGTAAGCTGTATGTTTTTTCATCCGTAGTAAACGCAGGTTATCTGTGGCTGGCAGTAATTGGCGTTCTAAACAGCGTGATTTCATTGTATTATTACGTAAGGGTAATCAGAAATATGTATCTGCGGGATATTGAAAGTACACAGCCAAAACTGACATTTTCAGTTTCTGCTCTGGCATTGGTAATGCTTTTAGCCATTCCGACCCTCATTTTGGGATTATATTTCAGTCCGGTTATTGAATGGGCCAACGCTTCCATCGCAATTTTTACAGGACATTGATGGTGTAACAAAGTCTGAATAGTCAAAATAAAACTTGAAAAAAGGAGGGACTGATTGGTTCCTCCTTTTTTATTCAAGCGAGTATACTATCAGGGACAAATATTAGTTTATGTTAAAAAAACACAACGACAGCATTTTTAAAAAGGTCCAACTCTGAACGGTTCAATCTTGACAAGTCGGGTTTCTATCGATAATAATCATTCAATATTACAACCTTCATAAGATTGAATCTGTAACAATTGTAGAATTTTCCGCCGAAAGGTTATAAACAGTTTTTTTGACCATACTAATTCCCATAATTGGCATTTTTTAAGGAAACATTAAGAATTAAATTAGCAAAAACGCTGCTCATGCACTATCTTTGTAATAGCATTCAATTTTATCTAAATGATATTCAATGATTTACGGTAATTTTAGCAATTTGAGGCAAGTTTTCAAAAAAGCAGATGTTTAATTGATAAGTCAACACGGAGAAAAACCAATAAAAAGAATTAACCAGTAAACGAATCAAACTATATTTTTAAAACATTACATACTGAATTACAGTATTTTAGTTCTTAATAACAGTAAAGAAATATTATGTCCAGAACAACACATCTCATTTATTTATTTGTCATGATATTGTTAGTAGGGATCACCTTGGCCCTGCTCGTAGCAGAAGGCTATGGTTATTATAATACAAGTTTCGAAGAGCGCTTTTTTCATCAGGATCATAACGACCTTAAGCCAAGTGGAATTATTGGTCACGGATTAGGAATTATTGGAACTCTGCTAATTATTATAGGCGTTTTTGGGTATATGGCGCGCAAACGTTATCGGAATCTTCAAAAACTGGGTATCTTAAAACATTGGCTTGAAGTGCATATTTTCCTCTGCACTATCGGACCTGTTATGGTTTTATTTCACACAGCTTTCAAATTTGGCGGTATTGTTTCAATTAGTTTCTGGAGTATGGTAGCGGTATTTTTAAGCGGTATAATTGGACGCTTTATCTATATTCAAATTCCGCGTACAATTGAGGGCAGGGAGTTAAGTTTGAATGAGATACGTGATACCAGAGCTGACCTTGGCGTTTCAATGCGTGAAAAATTTCAATTGGATACAGCGAACCAGGAACTCATTGAAAAATTAACCAGAAATTCTTCAGGCGGGAATAAAAGTGGATTTATTTTATCCTATTTTGAAGATGTGAAGAGCATTCGAAAAATAAGTAACATATTGAATAAAACTAATTTAAATAAAATTCAGCGAAAAGAAATTATTCAATTGGTTAAAAATGAGTTATCACTAAATCACAGGATTGAGCGCTTACAAACCATGCAAAACTTATTCAAATATTGGCATGTTGCTCACTTACCTTTTGCATTGGTCATGTTGGTTATTATGATTATCCACGTTGGAGTTACATTAGTTTTTGGTTTTAAATGGATTTTTTAAGATGGACGAATTATTTTTAGAAAAAGTTATCGTGTATGCTACTGTCCTGCTTTTCTGTCTGATAGTGGTATTCATTTATTTGCGCAAGCAGAAAAAAGAATCAAAAGTAGTTGAGCAGAAGATTGCGCAAGCTAAATTAGATGGATTATATGAGCCTGTTTCGCTGCATCCGGTTGTTGATGTGAACAGTTGCATCAAAACCGGCGCTTGCATTATGGCCTGCCCCGAAAAAGATATTCTTGGAATAGTGAATGGAAAAGCTACAACCATCAATGCATCGCATTGTATCGGACATGGTGCTTGTTTTCATGCCTGCCCTACAGAAGCTATCACTTTGTGTATTGGAACCGAAAAGCGCGGAGTTGATCTTCCGCATGTAAGCCAGCAATTTGAAACGAACGTTGATGGAATATATATCGCCGGTGAACTGGGAGGAATGGGTTTAATAAAGAATGCAGTTGAACAAGGCAAGCAGGCAGTTGAAAACATTGTTCAGCGCTATAAGCCAACTGGACAACTGCCATACGATCTTATCATTGTTGGTGCAGGTCCTGCCGGTATTTCAGCTTCACTTACAGCCAAGAAACATAATCTCAAGGCATTAGTCCTTGAACAAGATTCGCTTGGTGGGACGGTTTTCACCTTCCCCAGATCAAAAATTGTTATGACATCGGCCATGGATTTGCCGCTTTTTGGAAAAGTTAAACTCACCGAAACATCTAAGTCGGCGCTTTTAGAATTATGGAATAAGGCACTATCCAAAAATGATATTAAAATTCAGGAAAATAGTAAAGTAGAGTCAATCACAAAAGAAAACAACGCTTTCGTTGTTACCACTTTACAAGGAGATCAGTTTCAAACAGCTTATGTTTTACTTGCAATTGGACGTCGAGGAACACCCCGAAAACTTCAGGTTCCTGGTGAGCAACTCGAAAAAGTTGCCTACAGACTTCTTGAACCTGAGGATATCAGCAAGAAAGAGATTCTTGTAGTTGGAGGAGGCGATTCAGCTATTGAAGCTGCTTTATCGTTATCCGTGCAAAACAATGTTGTGATTAGTTATCGTAGTGAAGCTTTTGCTCGTTTGAAACCCAAGAACAGAGAAAACATTCTGGAAGCTGCAAAGCTTGGACGTGTGGATGTTCGCTTTAATACCACCGTTGAATTAATTGATAATGAACATGTTTATATTCAAGACTCGAAAAATCTGGAAAAATGGAAACTTAAAAATGATCTTGTCTATATTTTCGCCGGCGGCGAATTGCCAACTGAATTTTTAAAAAAAATCGGTATCTCCATAACCAGAAAATTTGGAGAAGCCATTTTAAAACACCACTAACATGCGAAAATTATCAATGATTGTTCGGTTGCCAAAGGCAGTTACCATGACCTTTATTTTACTTACCTGGATTAATTTTCTGTTCTCTCAGATTTCACCGGGTGACCTTGCCGAGGCACATGCACATCTTGAAGGGCTTTCCAATTGCACCCTATGCCACACGCTTGGCAGCAAAGTTTCTGATTCAAAATGTCTTGATTGTCACAAAGAATTAAAATCACGCATTGATCTAAACAAAGGATACCATGTCTCAAAAGAAGTTAAAAACAAAAGCTGTGTCTCCTGCCACAACGACCATCATGGCAGAAAATTTGAGATAATACGCTTTGACACAACCAACTACGATCATCAACTTTCAGGTTATGAACTTGAAGGATCACATAACAATATTGCTTGCAAAGCATGCCATCAGCAAAAGTTTATCAGCGACAAGCAACTTAAACAAAAAAAATATACGTTTTTAGGACTTCAAACAGAATGTCTTAGCTGCCATACTGATTATCACCAAAAGACACTTAGTAATAATTGTTTGGATTGCCATGGCTTCGACAAATTTAGTCCGGCAGAGAAATTCAATCATGCTAAAACAGATTATCCTTTAGTTGGGAAACATACCGATGTTGAATGTTTAAAGTGCCATAAAAAAGAAATCAAAAACGGACTCGATTTTCAACAATTTAATGGTATTCAATTTGCCAATTGCAACAGCTGCCACACCGATGTTCATGAAAATAAATTCGGTAATGATTGCAAAAAGTGTCATACTGAAACCTCATTCAGAACCATCAAAACGATCAGCAATTTTGATCACAGCAAAACCGACTACCCTTTGGAAGGCAAACATTTGACCGTTGTATGTTCTGCTTGCCACAAAAAAGCTTACACTGAAAAACTTAAGTTTATAAATTGTATTGATTGTCATACTGATTATCACAAAGGACAGCTTTCGAAACCTGGCATTCCTTTAAATTGTGCCTCTTGCCATACTGTGAATGGGTTTCAAGGTTCTTCCTACTCAGTGGAACAACATCAGGCAAGTGTATTTCCTCTAAAAGGAGCTCATGTCGCCACTCCTTGTTTTGAGTGCCACAAAAAAACCGATGTGTGGAGTTTTCGTGAAATTGGAAAAGACTGTAATGATTGTCACAAGGATATTCACCAATCATACATAGATGAAAAATACTACCCTCAGGCCAATTGTCTGAGCTGTCACGACGAGCAAAGCTGGGGTAAAGTAGTCTTTGATCACGAGTTGACAGGCTTTAGACTTGAGGGCAAGCATCAACAACCTTCGTGCAGGGCATGCCATTTCAAAGAAGAAAAAGACGGTACGGTAACACAACGATTTTCAGGATTAACGGAAAAATGCACCGTATGTCATACCGACAATCATCAGCAACAATTTGATGTAGAGGGTGTTACAGATTGTCGTAAATGCCACGACTTTGAAAACTGGAAAGCAACGAATTTTAATCACAACACAACAAAATTTCCTCTTGTTGGCAAACATGCTGAAATAGCTTGTACAGATTGTCACAAAGAGACAATCCAAAATAATACACGATTCATTCCATACAAACTATCAGATTACCGATGCGAAGCCTGCCATTAATATGCTTGCTGCTGGTTCTGAGTTATGGACTTTTTCCTCAATCCGGAACTTCACCACATGGCAAAACACTGACAATAAGTTGCAGTGATTGCCACAATCAAAACGGGTGGAAGATGATTGAGGGTGAATATTCATTTAGCCACCAAAAAACTGATTTCCCTTTGGTTGGTCAGCATCAGGCGGTTGATTGCCGGTCGTGCCATCAGACACTTGTTTTT
>WOUZ01000017.1 GCA_009773165.1 Bacteroidota bacterium | reverse complement strand
GAAACAATCCTCTAGCTCCAATGTAGCTATGGAATATAAAAGCAAAATTCAACGTTAAATCTCGCTCAAAAACGGTCAACGCTATTTAGGCACCTACATCTTAACACCCTAAACCCCTCACTCTAAACCCCTAAACTTCTAAACCCCTAAACCTCAAAAATATGCAAATCAAAATCCTGGGCACTGGCTGCCCAAAATGCAAACAACTCGAAGAAGCTGTTAAATCAGTAGTTAAAGAAAATGCAATAGATGCTACAATCAGTAAGGTTGAAGATATCGTTGACATAATGGGCTACGGAATCATGCGTACTCCCGGCCTTGTAGTGGACGGAAAAGTGGTGATGAGTGGCAGGCTTCCTGCCAAAAGCGAGATAATTGAGCTTTTAACCAAATAATGAAACTTTAAAATCGTAAAAACATGAAAAGAGTATTGATCGTTTTCGGCCTAATGATGGCTTTTGCAATGGTGTCCAACACAACTGTTTTTGGTCAGACAGCTGAAAAGAAAGCTGTTGTCGAAGTTTTTTATTCGCACAGCACCAACCGCTGCCCCGGCTGCATGGCCATTGAAAAAGAAACTACCGCTACACTCGATCAAACATTTAAGAAACAACTCGAAAGCGGAGAAATTAAATTCACAATAGTGAACATCGACCTTAAAGCCAATAAAAAAGTGGTTGATGAATATGAACTCTGGGGATCAAGCCTTTTCATTGTCAAAAATGGCGACAAAAAAAGCAGGGTTGACCTCACAAAGGAAGGATTTGCTTCGGCTCGCACCAAACCTGAGGTTTTCAGAACCAAGTTAACCGACACCTTAAACGAGATGTTGAAGTAATTGCAAAAAGAGCTGCTGATTGTTCTTCAATTTATAACAAAACAAAATGGATATCTTACAGAGTCTTTTGGATGCCTCCTCATTGCCTTTTCTGACGGCTTTTTTGCTCGGCCTGATGACAGCGATAAGTCCATGTCCTTTGGCTACCAATATCACTGCCATTGCCTTCATCAGCAAGGACGTTGAAAACAGACGCAGGGTTTTTGTCAATGGCCTGATATACACCCTCGGGCGGGCTATTTCCTACACCCTCATTGGCTTGATCCTTTACTTTGGCGCGAGCACTTTTTCCATTGCCGGCTTCTTCCAGAAATGGGGAGAGCGGGTGCTGGGGCCACTGTTGGTAATTATCGGCATCTTCATGCTCGACCTGATACGGATCAATTTTCCGGGACTTGGTAAGCTTGGCGAAAAGATGGAACAAAACAACAAGAAAGGTTTCTGGCAGGTACTGTTGCTGGGTATCGTTTTTGCGCTGGCTTTCTGTCCCTACAGCGGGGTTCTCTATTTTGGCATGTTGATACCCATCACTGTTGCAAGTCCTTCCGGACTTTGGCTACCCCTTGTTTTTGCTCTTGCAACAGGTTTGCCTGTTATCATCCTTTCGTGGATGATCGCCTATACCGTTTCGGAAGTGGGCGGTTTCTACAACAAACTCAAGACCTTTGAAAAGTGGTTCCGCAGGGTTGTGGCGATCGTTTTCATTGGCGTAGGAATCTATTACATCAGCATTTTCTTCATCAACAGCGCAGCCTGACATGGACACAAAAAAAGAATTTAAGATACTCCTCTGGATATCAGCAGTTTTCATTGCTGCTTTTTACCTACCGTTGGAAAGTGAGCGTTTCACAACAGCCATTGCTGCCATCCTCGACCTTACGAGGTGGTATGCCCGCGAGCATGTAATACTTTGCCTTTTGCCGGCCTTTTTTATTGCCGGCGTCATCTCTGTTTTTGTAAGTCAGGGAGCTGTGATGAAATATTTCGGTGCGAAAGCCAAAAAGTGGGCAGCTTACACCGTGGCTGCTGTTTCGGGAACGATCCTGGCAGTTTGCAGCTGTACCATACTCCCGCTTTTTTCGAGCATTCATAAACGTGGCGCGGGTTTAGGACCAGCCATCGCATTTTTGTACTCCGGACCGGCTATCAACATCTTAGCCATAATCCTTACTGCCCGTATCTTGGGATTCGAGATGGGTGTGGCGCGAACCTTAGGAGCTGTATCGTTTTCAATCATTATCGGTTCGGCCATGTCGCTGATCTACCGTAAGGAGGAGAAAGCCAAGCGCGATGAACAGATGAATTTTCCCGAAATACCTGAAAAAAGACCTATGTGGCAGACAGCTTTTCATTTCTTTACACTGGTGTTGATTCTGGTGTTTGCCAACTGGGGTAAGCCAGCTTCAGGCGATACCGCTGGTGCCTGGTACTGGTTATGGTTTTATAAATGGTATATCACAGGTTTCTTTGGCCTGTTTTTAGGCTGGTCACTGATTTTCATCCTGAAAATTGACTGGTGGAAAGTGATGGCTGTAGCGGCCACAGTGGCTTTGACAGGTTTTGCATTTGCTTCTCCCCTTGTGCCCATGATTGTGAGTATCACCGGATTGAGTCTGATCACCCTTACTGACAAAAAAGATGAAGACAATGTAGAATGGACACGCTCTACCTGGGATTTTGCCAAACAGATCATGCCTTTGTTGGCCATTGGTGTAGTAACGGCAGGCTTTCTTCTAGGTTCGACACATGATGACACTTCGATTGCTGGTGTGATTCCCAACGAATGGATCACAGCATTGGTCGGTGGCAACTCCTTCTTTTCCAATTTCTTTGCTTCGTTCATCGGTGCTTTTATGTATTTTGCTACCCTTACCGAAGTTCCAATACTTCAGGGATTGATGGCTGCCGGCATGGGAAAAGGCCCTGCATTGGCGTTGCTACTTGCCGGACCATCGCTTTCGTTGCCCAATATGCTGGTGATTCGTGGTATCATGGGAACACAGAAAACTGTTGTCTATGTTGCATTGGTCATTGTGATGGCAACAATCAGCGGATTAATTTATGGTGCGTTATTTGGTTAAAACCGATGTGTTATGATGGAAATTCTGAAGTCAAACAGCTTTGAAAGTCAGGGTTTGTGTTTTATCACCCCTCGAAAAGCTTTTCCATTACTTATAGACGGAGTCATTTTGGTCGATCTTCGGCCCGACTTTGAAGGCGATGGCAAACGACCTGATGTGCCTGATCTGATGTTGATTCCATACACAGAAATCAATGACTGCATCGAACAAATTCCCCGTGACGAAGCAGTGATACTTGCTGATGCTGTTGGCATACACAGTAAAGAAGTGTTGAAACTTTTAACCGAGAAAGGTTTCACGAATGTCGTTTCCCTGGCAGGAGGTTTCGTAGATTGGGAGCGCGATGGTTTCCCTATATGTCAAGATATCAGCGAACGCTGGAGCGGCGGATGTATGTGTCAGCTCAGGCAGCGCGAGCGTAAAAAGAAAACACCATGAAAATCCTGATTGCTTTTTGCCTGCCCCTTTTGCTTTTCTCTTGCGGCAAAAATGATGATGTGCCTGATAAGCCTTCTGATCAAATTGTCATCTTAAGTTTTGAAGCCTCGCACCGTAACATCAAGGCATGGGACACCACTACCATCACTGTGGTAGCGGAAGGACAGAATCTGGAATATTTCTGGGAAGCCAACCACGGCGATATCAAAGGTCAGGGGGTGACAGTGAAATACGCTGCCGGAAATTGCTGCATCGGCCTCAATACCATCACCTGCAAAGTATTTAACGAAACCGGCTTTGTGGAAGATACGATTCAGATCCGGGTGCGTCACTATCTCGACGGAGGTCAGCAATGAAAAAATTACCCCTGCTTTTTATTCTTGGGTTTGTGATGTTTCTTCAACAAGAAACCCTTATTGCCCAATGTTGTGCTGCCGGAAACCCACTCAACCTAACTCCTGATATGGAGCAAAACGGCAAACAACAGCTTCAGCTTTCAGTGCTTTTCAGGAGCAGCCTTTCAGATACTTATTATAACGGTAATGAAGTGATTGACATTGATTATGTTAGTAACAGTGGATTTCAATATATCGAACTGGCTGTTGCTTACGGGCTCACAGATAAGCTGAGTCTGGTACTGGAAAGCGGTTATTTCCTTTCGAAATATGAGCGTTATGTAAATCCGGATTTTGAACGCAAAAATGCTACCGGACTTGCCGATCTCAACCTGGCAGCCCGTTTTCCGCTTTGGAACAAACCTTCGGCCCTGTTCAAAATCAATGCAACAGCCGGCATAAAACTGCCTGTCGGCGCATTCGATGTGGTTGTCGATCAGGTGAAACTGCCTATACAGCTGCAACCTTCATCGGGAGCTTTCAGATACCATGCCGCTGTTCTGGCTGCAAAAGGCCTGAAGCGGGGTAAGTGGAATGCTTTTGGAGGAGGCGGAGTGGAGATTTCACAGCGCATCAAATCGAAAAATTTCGACTACACCTATGGGACAGTGTACACCTTGCAGCTGGGCGCTGCAGTTGAAATCCATCCAAAAATTTCGGTCAGCTTGCAATCGAGAGCTGAGATAAGAGAAAAATCGCAACGGGAAGACAATCAAATTGTCGAAGCATCGGGAGGGGCTATAGTGATGCTTGTTCCGCAAATCAGCCTCACACCCTTTAACAGCTGGAACTTTCAGCTGGCCTTTTCTGCCCCTCTGTATCGCAATTACAACAGCATACAACTCGGAAACAAATACAGCTTCAGTTGCCTAGTGAGCAGAAAAAATATCCGGTTAAATCGGTCATAACAAAAGTTGCCCTGTAAAGAACTCAACTAAAAATAACAAACATAAATCCATGAAACAATTTGAACACCCTCAAAATCAGTCTTTTCACCTCAATGGAGTAAAACACGTTCAGCCATCAGAAGTATATGATGCACTAATTAAAGGTGAGGCCGTGCTGATTGACGTGCGCGAACAGGATGAAGTAGCAAGTGAATTTGTACCAATGGACAGGGTTTTGAACCATCCAATGTCGGTGATTCTCGAGCGCCTGCAGTATATCCCAAAAAATCAACAACTTGTTTTGGCATGTCCGGGAGGCGTCAGAAGTGTGAAGGTTGCCAATCTTCTTCAATTACAAGGTTATCCTCAGGTGGCAAATCTTGATGGCGGGCTCTTATATTGGAAAATGTCGGGTTTTCCCTATGAGATCAGCCAAAAAAATGCAGGATGCGGTTGTGGATGTTAAAAAGAGGAAAAGGAACAACAACCGACTTTAGCTGAAGTAGCCAAAAAAGAATTCAAAAAGCCAAATTCTTCTTCATTTTCAATGAAATAGAACCCATGCTAAAACAAAAATATTATGAAAAGAACAGTAAGTATGAATCAACAGAAAAATCTGAAACCTATTTAAACCCTTTGTCCGTTTTTGGCTAACGCTTAGGCTGAAAGGACATGAATCTCTTTAATCTTTATAAAAACAAAAAAAATGAAAAGGAAAACAATTGGTTTTATTGGTGGCGGGCGCATTACCTCTATCTTTCTTCATGCGTTTGCTAATAAAAAAATGGATTTTAACTCCGTTATTGTTTGTGATCCAAACAAGGAAAAGTTGCTTGATCTTAAGAAAAGCTACCTGAAAATAAACATCACTGACAACCCGGAAATTGCAGCCAAACAAGACATCATTTTCATCGCCACACATCCACCGGTTATAATGGATTTACTGCAAAAAATAGCTCCCCACATAACAACAGGGACATGGATTGTTTCCCTGGCACCAAAAATCAGTATCCATGAGATTTCTTCGGTACTGCAAACCCGGAATATTGCAAGAATGATTCCAAATGCTTCGTCATATCTGAATGAAGGCTATAATCCGGTGACTTATCATCCTGATTTTGATGGCGAATTGTGTAATCAACTCAAAGATATTTTCTGCTTACTTGGTAATGCAGTTGAAGTAGAAGAAGCAAAACTTGAGGCGTTTGCGGTTGTTTCTGCTATGTTGCCTACCTACTTTTGGTTTCAATGGCTGGAATTGGAAAAAATGGGCGTCGAAATGGGTCTGACAAAAGAAGAAAGCAAAAAAGCCATACGAAATAGCCTGATTCCAGCAATACACCTGATGTACGATAACGATTTATCATATGAACAAGTCGTTGATTTGATTCCTGTTAAACCTTTAGCTGGCTTTGAAACCGAATTTACAAACATGTATCGTTCAAGCCTTCTATCTGTTTTTGAGAAAATCAAACCTAAAATCTGAAATGAAAAAAGTAGTGCCTTTAATCATTTTCATCCTCTTGTTTGCGCTGCTGGTAACAGGTTTTATGTTTCGTGATAGTTTCAATGCTCACATTGGAAAGCTGATGCAGCAACAAAATGGTGAAAACATGAATACCCGGATGGTTGAACAGGTTGATGCTCTATACAACTATGAACTCAAGAACGAATCCTATCAGGTGACGTTTATTGAATTTGGTGCCAAATGCCCGGCTTGCATTCGTATGGAATCTGTGATGAAAGAAATTACCACGAACTATCCCGGAACGGTGAATGTGGTTTTTTACGATATCATGAAAGCTGAAAATCAATCCGTCATGAAATTTTATGGTATAGCCTCCATCCCAGCGCAGGTTTTACTCGACAGATCAGGAAGTGAATTTTTCAGGCACAACGGATATATTTCAGCAAGTGATTTGTTAGTTGAGATCAATAAGCAGATTATCAACTAAATTAATTCAAGAAACTCCTGATCCATAAAGGTCCTGAATGATTCAACTGATTCATAATAATAAGCTGATAGCTCATCATTAGATAATTCAGCAGAAATGATGTTAATTGATGAAAAGTTAAACCTCTGTTTTTCATTTACCCATTTTTTTCAGAAAAAAATTTTCTTCTTAGTTCGTATAATTAACATAAATTTAACATTTCATAAAATTGAATGACGTATTTTTGCGTCATTAGACATAAAAAGTGTTTATGAACAAATCAGATATTTTTGATTCGAAATTAAAGGAGCTTTCGCGCCTTTCCAAAGTTGTGTCGCATCCTGCACGGCTATCCATTCTTCAGTTTCTGGCAGAAACAAAAAGCTGCATCACCGGCGATATTTCCGACTTCCTTCCATTGAGTCGCACCACCGTTTCGCAGCACCTGAAAGAGCTTAAAAAAGCCGGTTTCATTCATGGTGAAATTGATGGCCTGAAGGTGAATTATTGCATCTGTCATGATGAGTTGGCTCGTTTTACGCAGTTGCATCACGATTTTTTTCAACCTCTCCTGTCTTCCGAAATTCATTGTAATACCAATTAAATCAATCATATGAATGTTTTAATTCTTTGCACCGGCAACAGTTGCCGCAGCCAGATGGCTCATGGTTTTTTACAATCTTTTGATGCCCGTTTAAACGTGGCCTCTGCAGGCACCGAAGCATCCGGGATGCTCAATCCCAAGGCCGTCGCTGTGATGAAGGAAATCGGTCTCGATATCAGTCATCACACCTCCAACTCAGTCGATCTGTACCTCAACGAAGCCTGGGACTATGTAATCACCGTTTGTGGCGGTGTCAACGAAAACTGCCCTGCCTTTTTTGGTAAAGTGACCCACCGTCTGCACATTGGCTTCGAAGATCCGTCCCATGCGGTTGGCAGCGACGACTTTATCTGGTCGGAGTTTCGCCGCGTCCGTGATCAAATAAGCGAAGCTTTTCTGAAATTGTATAACGAACAAATAAGACCTGCATTATGAAAGCTGAAACATTAAAAATGGCTGTGAAGGAAAAATACAGCCTTATTGCCAACCAAAGTCTACTCAACCAGGAAACTTCGTGCTGCGGAAGCGGCTCATGCTGTGGCGAACTGGAGATCAATATGATAGGTGATGAATATGAAGGAGTTGAAGGTCATGTGGCCGCTGCTGACCTCGGCCTGGGTTGCGGACTTCCCACCCAATATGCAGGTATAAATGCAGGCGACTCGGTGCTCGACCTTGGAAGTGGTGCTGGCAACGACTGTTTCATTGCACGATCTATCGTAGGTGAAAATGGCAGTGTAACCGGACTCGATTTCACCGAAGCAATGATTGCCAAAGCTCAGGAAAACAACAAAAAACTTGGTTTTTCGAACGTGTATTTTGTTCAGGGTGATATTGAAGATATGCCTTTGCCCGACAATAGTTTCGATGTGGTTGTTTCCAACTGTGTGCTCAATCTGGTACCGGATAAAGCAAAAGCCTTCGCCGAAATGTGGCGTGTGATGAAACCTGGTGGACATTTCTGCGTTTCGGATGTGGTGACAATCGGCTCCTTACCCGAGGCTGTTCAAAAAGACATGGAACTCTATGCCGGTTGCGTTTCAGGCGCTGTCAGCCGCGTGGATTATCTTAAAACCATCTCTGATGCCGGCTTTTCCAACACAACAATTCACAAGATGAAACGCATCGAAGTACCGCTGCATTTGCTCAACGGCATGGATAGCGATGATCCGGAGAAAGGTATTTTCAGCATCACAGTTTCAGCCTATAAATAATTAAAAACCATAGTTATGCCCTCCAAAACGCGATTAAAATTTCTGGACAGGTACCTTACCTTATGGATTTTCCTGGCCATGTTCGTTGGTGTATTCTCAGGCTACTTTTTCCCGGAGGTGGCTGACTTTTGGGAGTCGCTGAAATCGAGTCCCGATAGTACGACGAATATCCCAATCGCTATCGGCTTGATCCTCATGATGTACCCGCCTCTAGCCAAGGTGAAATACGAAGAACTGGGCGATGTATTTCGCAATGTGAAGGTGCTGATACTTTCACTGATACAAAACTGGATCATCGGGCCACTGCTGATGTTTGGGTTGGCAATTCTGCTGTTCAAATTTTTTCCAGGCGAAAACAACGCCAACCTGCCTTATGTATATGGCATCATTATGATTGGTCTGGCTCGCTGCATCGCTATGGTGATCGTATGGAACGACCTCGCTAAGGGCGATACCCAATATGCAGCCGGGCTTGTGGCTTTCAACAGCATTTTTCAGGTGTTGTTTTTCTCGGTTTATGCCTGGTTTTTCATTGCTGTGATGCCCGCCTGGTTTGGAATTCCTACCAGCGATGCGGTGAGTAAAATAACCATCGGACAGATTGCCGAAAGTGTGTTTATCTATCTGGGCATCCCTTTCATTGCAGGTTTTCTGACGCGTTTCGTACTTATAAGGGTCAAAAGCAAAGAGTGGTACCATACCCGCTTCATCCCTAAAATCAGTCCGTTGACACTTATATCCCTGCTTTTTACCATCGTCGTAATGTTCTCGCTTAAAGGTGAATACATTGTAAAAATCCCGCTTGATGTGGTGCTGATAGCCGTTCCTTTGCTGATTTATTTTTTGGTGATGTTTGTTGTTTCATTTTACATGAGCAAGAAGGTGGGGGCAAACTATAAACAATCCGTCACACTTTCATTCACTGCAGCAAGCAACAATTTTGAGTTGGCAATAGCTGTAGCCATCGCCATCTTCGGAATGAATTCGGGCGAAGCTTTTGCGGCTGTGATAGGTCCGCTTGTTGAAGTGCCTGTTATGATCGGTCTGGTGAATGTGGCTTTTTGGTTTAAGAAGAGGTATTTCAAGGAAGAATAGTTGATTCCCTGTAAAGAAGGGATGGGTATAAATCAAAAACCTATGTGTGGGCAAATTGCTTAGCCAAAAAGTGCATTGAAACTAATCAACGGGGATTATTATCTTGAAAGGATACTTAAGTAATCCCCAAAATGAAGGACTCAGTAACACAAAGCACAATCCAACATCATCCCTTTGTGAAAAATGTTCCTGAACGGACTTGGTAAGGACTTGATACGGAGAAGGTGCGGACAACTTCTTATCCCTCATCCTAGCTCACTTTTTGTATTTAATGATAGTTTACAACTCAAATCAATTCCCAAAATACTTGTTTATCATGGCCTTTAAATCAGCTTTGCTAATCGGTTTTGTTATATAGTCGTTGCATCCCGATTCAATTGATTTTTGTCGGTCACCTGCAAGTCCATAAGCCGTTTGTGCGATAATGACTACCTCTTTGTTGAATTGACGGATTTGCTGAGTAGCCTCGTATCCGTTCATTTCAGGCATGCGAATATCCATCAGAATCAGGTCAATGTCGGGATGATTAAGGCAGGCATCAACAGCTTCAAGTCCTGTTCGGGCTTTTAGAACATCTTTGCTATACATTTTGATGTAACTGTCAATCACCATTTCCGAAACCTCATCATCTTCGGCTACCAGTATTTTTAGTTTTCTGGCGGTTTCGTTACTGCCGCTATGTAAAAGCTCCCGATCAGTATTTTTAACCACAGCTGTAATAGTCGAATAAGGCAATGTAAAATAAAATATGGAACCGCTGCCTTCATTGCTTTCAACCCAAATTCTACCTCCAAGCATTTCCACATAGGCTTTGGTGATTGCCAATCCCAGGCCTGCCCCCTGATAGGCCATTTTATCAGCAATATCAGCCTGAATAAAACGTTCAAATATGGCATCCTGCCTGTCTTTTGGAATGCCGATTCCTGTGTCTTTAACATAAAACTCGAGTTCGACAGCTTCGTTATCCCTTTTCAAATGATAACCAAATTCGATGGATCCTTCCTTGGTATATTTTATGGCGTTTTTTACCAGATTGGTTAGAATAGCATACAGTTTTTCACGGTCAGTCCTTATGATAGCTTTTTGTGAAGGCAATGTGTTATTAAACGAAAACCTGATCCCTTTGGCCTCTACCTCGGGTTTGAAAAACGAATAAATAAACTCGGTTTGCTCGTTGATTTTTGCTTCGTTCAAATCAGGTTTCATCAAACCGGCTTCAAGCTTCGAAATATCAATGATATCATTGATGATATTGAGCATACGTTTCCCGCTTTTCCCTATCATATCGATACATTTCTGCTGCTCAGCTCCGGTGAGATCGGGTTCGGTCAATAATTCAGCAAAACCCATTATACCATTCATCGGTGTACGGATTTCGTGCGACATATTGGCAAGAAAAGCTGATTTCAGGCGGTCGCTCTCTTCGGCTTTCTCTTTGGCAGTCAACAAATCCTGAATGAACTTCTTTCTTTGAACACCCATGCTGATCTGGGAAGAAACAAACTTCAGAATCTCTTTGCTCCCAGCGTCATAAGCATCGGGGTTACGATAATCCTGCACTGCTAATACTCCAATGATATCCGATCCGGAAAACAATGGCACCCCAAGCCACACCTCACTCAGGGTTCCCACCTGATCTATTTCCCCTGATTTTATTAACTCTAAAAGATCGGGCTTTTTCAACAGCAATGTCTTTCCCGTTTTTATTACGAGCCCTGTCACTGATTTATTGGCACGCCATGTTTCGATCTGATCCTCCTCGTCAGCCTCAAATGGAGTGGAAAGCATGTCGCTTTCCTTGTCATAAAAAGCAATATAGAAATTGGTAGTATCAATGAGTTTATTCAATAGTATTTTTATGCTTTCAACCAATTCTTCAGTATTTTCAGAAACAAATGATGCTTTGGCAATCTGAAAGAGCACTTCTTCCTTAATCTCTTTTTGTTTTTGATCAGTAATATCAACCGCTGTCGAAAGCATGCGCTCTTTGCCATCGATAACCAAGGGTCTTAATGTCACCAACTCCCAGAAAATCTCACCGGTCACTTTCCTGCTTTTCCATTCAAATGCCTGAATCTCTTCGCGGGCAGCCTTTTGAATCATTTCTATAGAATCTTCCAGTGAATAGGGTGGCTCCATCCAGAAATCATTTTGTTGCAAAGCTTCCAGGCTGTCTAAACCGTAGGAAGTGTAGGCTGTAGTGTTAGCATTGATAATTTCACCAGTATCTAAGTCATGAATCATAATGGAAACAGGGGATTTGGCAAAAACCGTCTCAAAATGCAATTGGCTTTCTTCGGCTTTCTCTTTGGCCGTTGTTAACTCCTTTATCAAGGTGATGCGTTCCGAAATTTTCCAAACACTATCCATTAATAAGGTTAACTGGCGAACATCCGAATTATCGTAATCGGTGTCTTTGTTTGCAACTCCGCAAACTGCAACGATTACATTATCAATAATTACAGGAATTGTGAGGAATTTCTTTAGCTGTACATGGCCTTCCGGCGTCCCCTTTTTTAATTCACTTTCCTCCTGATATTCATTCAATATGATAGGTTTGCGTTGCCTTACAGCTTCGCCCCAGCAACCTGTTTTATCCAAATCATACACGTTTTCAGGATTCATTACCTGACACTCATGCATTACCTCCTTCGACCAGGTATTGAGAATGAATTGTTTTGTGTCTTCGTGATAAAAATAAATGTAGCCAATTTTACTCTTTGTTAATAAAATAGCTTCTTCCAATGCAAAGTCCAATAGTTCCTGAATTGAATTTGAAGAATACTGCGAAATTTCTAATAAGCTTTCCAGTCGTTCATTATTAAATTCAATTTCTGAGTTTTTAAGAGTTAAATTTTCGTTTATCTCTTTTAGTTTAAGTTCTGCATGTTTACGTTTAGTAATTTCTAAGAATGCAGCAACAAAATGATCTGGCTTATATTGGTAGGCAACACAATCGTACCAACGCTGGTTGGACTCTAAATAGCTTTCAAAACGAATTGTCTCGCCAAAACGTGCAACTTTACCAAACACACCAATCCAATCAGAGGGGTCGTTTTCAATACCCGGAAAAGCCTCTGTAACCAGTTTGCCAATTGGATCAACACCCGTAAGTTCTTGATATGACTCGTTAGCGTCGAGGAAGAAGTAATCCACAGGCTTTCCGGCAGCATCATAGATCATTCGGTGATAAGCAACACCAATCGGACCTTTTTCAAATAAGGCCCTGAACTTCAATTCCGATTCTTTCAGTGCTTGTTCGGCTTCCTTGCGATCGGAGATATCGGTATGTGTTCCTACGATTCTGATTGCTTTTCCACTTTCGTTAAAAATGGCTTCTGCCCGCGAAAGGATATCCACCCAATGCCCATCTTTATGCTTCATTTTAATTTCTGTCACAAACCGATCAGCTTTCTTCAATAAAAGTTGTAACAGAAGTTCCCTTATTTTATCAAATTCTTTAGGGTCGGTAGTTTTTTCCCATTCCGAAAAATCATTCGGAAACTCATGATCCTGGTATCCCAGCATCTCTTTCCATCCCACGGAGTAATAGATGTCGTTGGTTTCAAGATTCCAATCGAATAATCCATCATGAGAAGCTTTCATTGCAAGCTGAAAACGTTCTTCGCTTTCGATGGCTCTTTCTTTGGCAATAATAAGTTCTGCTTCTGCATTTTTCCGTTCCGTTATATCTCGTACGATACCTTCTGTTCCTGTGATGTTTCCTTGATTATCAATTATAAATTTCACATTCATTGAAACCCAAAACGATGAGCCGTCTTTTCTCAAGCCTTTACCCGTCCAGTCAAATACTTTTCCTTCTTTTCGTAAGACTTCAATCAATTTATCACGTTCACTGCTGTTAGCATACAATTTTGAAGCCGGAAGTCCAAGTAATTCATTCTCCGAATATCCATACATTCGTGCTGCTATTGAATTGACATAAGTGAAGTTACCCTTTAGATCAGCCTGGAAAAATGCATCTTGCAGGTTTTCCAATATAGATTTTAATTTCCTTTCGCTTTTTTCCGCTTTCTCTTTGGCTGCAGTGAGTTCCAGATTTGTTTGATAAAGTTCTTCATTTTGCGAAATCATTTCTTCGTTCTGTGCAGCTATTTCTTCGCTTTTTTCTTGAAGCATGCGCTCAATCAGTTTGAGCTCAGTTATGTCGGTAGCGTGAGTAAGGTTTAATAAAACCTGACCCGATTCGTCTTTAATCGGATTAGTTGTAGCAAGATAAAATAATGTTTTTTCAGGCAATGGGACTTCAACCTCCAATGTCTCGCTTTTTCCAGTCCGAAATAATCGTTTGGTTGCTTCATATCGAAAATCCGCGTGTTCTTTATCATATACATCCCAAAAGGTTTTTCCAATAAAATATTCAGGAGTTTTTCCAAAAGTTGATGCAAACAGATGATTTGTAAACTTGTATTCTCCATTTTCATCGACACAAAAAATAGCATCACTTGAGCTTTCTATAAGAGATCGGTATTTTAATTCACTTTCCTTAAGCTTTTCCTCCGCGATCTTTCGCTCGGTGATGTCAATAAAACTTATTACTACTTCTATTATTTCCTGTTTATCATCAAAAACAGGAAATCCGTTTACCATAAGCCAAACAACATCGTCTGAACTACGACAAACTCCAATCATCTGATTATTTATTGGTTCTTTGCTCTTTACAATACGCATTACCGGATAATTGTCAAGAGGAATTGGTATGTTGTCTTCATCAATAAATTTCCAATGCGGATCAATGGCGGCTTTCCCTTTTATCTGCTCTTCGCTTAAACCTAAAAGTTGATTTGCCCGTGTGTTACTCATAATAACCGTTGTGTCTGCCGCATGTACAACCACACCCGCATTGATGTTACTGATTAATCCACGATACCGGTTTTCGCTTTCTTCAGCATTTTCTTTGGCAGCAATGAGTTCCTGATTTGTTTGATTAAGCTCTTCGTTTTGAACAGCCATTTCTTCGTTCTGTGCAGCTATTACTTCGTTTCTTTCTTGCAATACTATTTCCGCTCGTTTGTGCTCAGTGACGTCGGTGGTTACAGTGGCAAAGTGATTCTTTCCCGGACTTATTACAGAAATAGAAAAGTATTTATCCATTGGCTGGAAATAGGATTCATAATGCTGCGGTTCGCCTTTTAAAGCCACTTCGGAATATTCTTTTAGATAAGGCGGGTGTTCAGTACCAAACACTTCGGTGGATAGCCGACCTACTGAATCATTTTTTGTGATGCCCGTGATTCGTGTAAAGGCGTCATTGCAATCGGTGATGCGGTAGTTGACAGGTTTTCCATTCTCGTCAAAGACCAGCTCGTGGAGCACCACCATTTCGGACATTGTAGTGAAGAGTGCATTGAGTTTGGCTACACTTTCTTCGGCTTTTTCTTTAGCTTCTAACAAGGCATCTTCAAGCGATTTTTGTTTGGTGATGTCTTTGAAAACGCTATAGGTTTGTTTAAATTTACCTTCCGGTGTGTACCCAATACGACCTTCAAATGAAACATCAATGTAGGTGTTATCTTTCTTTCTTAGTTTAAATTGAACGTCAGATACGTAACCGCGCTTTTTAAAAGCAGGAAAATTGATTTGAAAGTGTTCTATGTAATCAGGATGTAAAAAATCACCATACCATTTGCCAATCACTTCATCTCTTTCGTATCCAAGCGTTTGTAACCACTTTGGATTTATGTCGATAAAGCACCCGTTTTCATCCAGCGATTGATACGATAATGGAGCATTGTTATACAATGCCCTGTACTTTTCTTCGCTTTCACTTGCTATTTCTATAGCTACTAAAAGTTCTTGTTCCTTGTTTTTAATATCGGTTACATCCTGATGTGCCCCAAGCATTCGTATTGCTTTACCCTCCGCATCGCGTATTGCAAGTCCGCGACAACGTATCCATTTCGTCGATCCATTTTTGTGCGTGTATCTTACCAATTGGTCATAAGGATGGTCCGGATTTTCGCAATGTTTTTTCAAGTTAGCATATGCGATTTTTAAATCATCCTGGTTTATAATACTTTGCCATGCGCTCGATTTATGAGGCATTTCATCAGGATTATAGCCCAATACAGTCCAAAATTTGGCATTCATCCATTCGTTTTCCGGATTCTCCAAATCCCAATACCATAAACCATCCAATGAACTGTCCTGAATAAAATCGAAAATACGTTCATCAGACCGTATTAACCCGAAAAGTTCCTTCTTTAAATACATAGCATCGGTTTTAATTTCTTTAACATTGACTTTAACTCCGCAATAACAACCCTATAAAACATATTTCTCACTGTTTTCATTTGAATGTTACGAGTGTCAGCATCTGTTTTATTAATTTCTTCATTTTAAAAACTCAGACAATAGTAGTATCAGGACATATTGCAGAACCATTTCGTGCATCAATCTTTAAATTTTTTCTTTCTCCTCCATCACCAAAACTGTATCAACACCTCCGAAAAACGTAAAGTTTAGGCACAAATCTTTGTCCTGAAATTCTTCAACAACCTACAAGTCAAAAGCTTGTTAATTTATATTTAGTATAAGTGCAATCAATTCGGTGCTGATTCAAGTCCCGGGTCATGCTACAATGCTGATCAGGTAAAGGAATCCCGAGCATCTCTGTTACGTATGTTGGGCAGCAAATCTGCAAAAGATGGAGGCTCACAGCCTAAAACACGCTTTCAAAACAGATGCTGTAAAAGTAAAGAACACCTGGTATAAATCCAAAGGTTTTTTTTGGAAATTTTAACATTTGTTAGACATCTGTTTTGCTTTGTGGTTTAGGATTGGATTTATTGATTTGTTTAGGGTTTGTTGCCTGGCAATGACCAAAAAACACCGAACAAGAACTAAAAATATTCGGGAATATGCAATCAAAACATCAATTTCAGCCTCCCAGAAGTAATTTTTTCGACATTTTTTTCACTTCATTCAATTATTTTAATTCCTTTGGTTTTGCTTAATAAATATATTCACAAACTTTTCTTATTAATGCATTAACCAGAAAATAAATTACGTAGTTAATAAGGCTGACTACCAATTATTTAATTCTATTTTACTTTGATCTAATCATAAAAAAAACACGGCTATGAAACAACGAATTTCTTCACTAATTATCCTGTTGATTTGCATGATGACCCTCAATGTATTCAGTCAGGAAAATACGGAACAGCCTGTTTCGGACACCTTAAAAATGCATGTTATAACTAAAAATGATCGCACCCGGTTTGTTGGAAAGATAATATCCCAAGATCCACGCGAAGTGCTGATTGATACTAAAGAGATCGGTTTGGTGGCAATCCCTCGGCATGAAATACGCGAAATCCGCGAAGTCGAAACCCGCGAGTTGAATATGAAAGGCGAATACATACCCGGAGAAGTTTTTGCCACGCGCTACTTCCTTACTACTAACGGACTTGCGATTGCCAAGGGCGAAAACTACATGATCTGGCATATTTTTGGTCCGGATGTTCAGTTTGGTGTAGGCGAGAATTTCGGTTTAGGCGTGATGACGTCATGGCTTGGCTCACCTATCATTGCAACAGCAAAATATAGCATTCCTTTTAAGGAAAATGCCAGTATGGCATTGGGATTACTTGCCGGGACAGATACATGGTATGGTACTGGTTTTCTTATGGCTCTTCCTTACGTCGCGTTTACAGTTGGGGACAGAAAAGCAAATCTTACCTTTTCTGCAGGCTATGGTGCTGTGGGCTATAAAGAAACGTTTTTTAACGGCGCTACCAATCAGACAACTAAAAAAAGAGTGAGCGAAGGCCGGATGCTGATTTCTTTTGCAGGAATGTTTAAAGTAGGCAAGTCTGTCAGCATTGTGTTCGATTCATTTATTGTACCGGGGGGCAAAGAATATGAGACTACTGAATGGTATGATTATGTTAATCCTAATACAGGTTTCATTGAACCAAGGGAACGTAACGTAACGAAAAAAAGTAAAGGTTTTGCACTCATACTTCCTGGTCTGAGGTTTCAAACAACTCCGCATAAGGCTTTTCAGTTTGGATTTGCCGGAGTGTTTTCTGATGGAGAAGCTGTGCCTGTGCCCTTTCCTATGATACAGTTTTTTCAGAAATTGTAAAATTGTCTCTATGTTAATTCCACCCCTCCTTTTGGCGTAATTTGCAACTACGTCAAGTTTTATTCCGGTCTCCAGACAGATACCAAAACACTGGCTTTGTAAAAAGAATAGCCTGAAAAACATCTAATTAATTGAATTACACCCAGTCTGGATGCTGATTTATTGCAACACAGTAGTTGGAAACAACGCCGGACGAGAGTTCGATTGTTTGTTGAGATCCTTTAGAGGTTGATTTGTTGATCTGTTGATTTGTTGATTTGTTGAGTGCTGGCGCAAGCCAACAGCAAAGTCAATGGCTAAAGGATTCATGGTGAACGATCAGCCTAAGCACTCAACTTCTTCATATGTCCGATGGCTTTTTAAGCCATCTCAAAACATGAAGAACGCATTATCACATTAGCAGAACGACTAAGCGCTCCTGCGAACCACTTAAGTAAACTTGCGTTACATATCTGCAAACTTGCTGAAGACATCCTCTCTTTTCACGCTTTATTTCACATAAAAGCACAAGGTCAAAGGATGCAGCAAGCCACAATTTCAAATGAAAAAATCATTATTTTCACTGATACTGATTTTGTTAGCATTAAAAGCCTACCTTTGCCGCCCAAATATTTTATACATTTTATGCCTAATTTTCAAGAACTAGGTCTGAACCCTGAACTTCAAAAAGCAGTGGAAGCTCTCGGATTCAAAGACCCCATGCCGATCCAGGCAGCTGTCATCCCCACATTATTAGAAAAAGCTACCGACTTAGTTGGTCTTGCCCAAACAGGGACAGGTAAAACAGCCGCCTTCGGACTGCCAGTATTGCAGTACATCGATCCAAGCCTGCGTCAGACGCAAGCCGTGATCCTTTGTCCTACCCGAGAGCTGTGTATGCAAATCACACGCGACCTTACAAACTTCGCGCAGTTTATGCCCACGATCAGAATTGTGCCCATCTATGGTGGCGCATCTATCGAAGTGCAAATGAAGCAGTTGTACGACAATCCCCAAATCATCGTGGCCACACCGGGCCGTATGAACGATATGATTCGCCGGGGAAAAACAAAACTTACCCATGTGAAATGGGCTGTCCTCGATGAGGCCGACGAAATGCTCGATATGGGCTTTCAGGAAGATGTGGATAACATCCTTCAGGAAATGCCTAAAGAGAAAAACACCTTGCTTTTCTCAGCTACCATGCCCGATCAGGTTGAACGAATCCTGAGCAAATACATGAACAAGCCTGTGGTAAAAACCGTTGGCGAACGCAATGTGGGTACAGCTAATGTGAAGCATATCTTTTACCTTGTTCACGCCAAAGACCGCTATGCAGCTCTCAAACGTCTTGCCGATTTCAACCCAAGCATTTATGCTATTGTATTTTGCCGCACCCGTGTCGAAACACAGGAAATTGCCGACTCGCTCATCCGCGATGGATACAATGCCGATTCGCTTCATGGCGATCTTTCACAGTCACAACGCGATCATGTGATGAAACGCTTCAGAAGTGGAAGCCTGCAGATGCTCGTAGCTACCGACGTTGCAGCCCGTGGCCTCGATGTAAACGACCTTACTCACGTTATCAACTATAACCTTCCCGATGAGCCCGAAATATATGTTCATCGCAGTGGTCGTACCGGAAGAGCTGATAAAACAGGTACTTGCATCAGCATCATCAACCTGAAGGAAAAAGGGAAGATGAAACTGATCGAACGCAAAGTTGGACGCGAATTTGCCAAGGCTAAAGTGCCGACAGGCGTTCAGGTTTGCGAAAAACAGCTGTATCATCACATCGACCGGATGGAAAAAGTGGAACTCAAACATGATGAGATCGACTCTTTCCTTCCGTTGATCTACCGCAAGCTCGAATGGATGGATCGTGAAGAACTGATAAAACGCTTTGTAGCCCTGGAGTTTAACCGCTTCCTCGACTATTACCGCAATGCTCCCGACCTCAACGTGGATGAAACAAAATCGGTGAGAAGAGATGAATACCCCGATGAAAGACGCAGTCGCGACAAGAGGTTCGACCGTGAAAGCAGAGAAGATCGTCCGGCACGCCGCGAAGGACCCAGCTCAAATTCTGCGTTTAAAAGATTGTTCTTCAGCGTAGGACGCAAAGATAAAATAGGCCCTCATAACCTGATCGGACTTATTAACGAAGTGACACGCTCACGTGAAGTTACAGTGGGACGTATCGATATCATGGAGAATTTTTCTTTCGTTGATGTGGCTGCAAATGCTGTCGACCTTGTGGTGGAGGCCTTTGGCAATGTAAATAAAAACCGCTCAGACGTTCGCGTTGAATTGGCCGGCGACCGTGGTCCTAAAGACAGCGGAATGTTTCGCAAAAAGAAACCGGAATCGAGAGACGACGACAATTGGGCGAAACCTGCAAGGAAGAATACCAGAGAGGTTGGCGACGACCGAAAGAGAAAGAGCAACAAACGCTTTTAAATCAGACGTTTAATACCTTAACTTCATAAAAAAAGAGCCGAAACTATCAAGTTCCGGCTCTTTTTTAGTTTGGTTCGTAGAGCAATGCTAAAAGGTGAGTGTAAAAACGGTTCCCTCACCTTGCCTCGATTTGAACGATATAGCGCCTTTGTGCATCTGCATGATTTGGCGCGACAAGCTCAGCCCAATACCTGATCCTTCCTTTTTACTTGTAAAAAAAGGCATGAAAATTTTATCCATCAGGTCGGGTTTTATGCCGTGTCCGTTGTCGGCAAAGTCGATGGTGATGCGGTTGTTGAGATTGGTTGAAGCAACAATTGAGATGCGTGGCTCGGCCTGTGCTTTCACCGCATCAATGGCATTAAGGATCAGGTTGATCACCACCTGATCAACAAGGTCGGGGTCGGCAACGATCATCAAATCTTCTGGAAAAACTTTGCAGCTGCAAGCAATATTTAATTGCTCAAATTTGGGTTTAAGCAACTCATGTGCCCTGTCGAAAAGTTCCTTCACTCTGAAATGACGGAAGTTAGGCTTAGGAATACGTGTGAGGTTGCGGTAGATTTCAACAAAATTAAGCAGCCCGCGGCTACGACTTTCGATGGTCGACATGGCGCTGTGGATGCTCTCGATATCTTCGGCATCCAGCCTGCTGAGTTCTATTTGGTTTGTTTCGGGGTTCACAAGCATCTCCTGAATGGTAGCTGCCAGCGATGAAATAGGAGTGATGGAATTCATGATTTCATGTGTCAGCACACGAATGAGCCGTTGCCAGCTCTCAATTTCTTTTTCCTCCAGTTCGGGATGGATATTTTGCAACGACACCAGCACATAAGCTTCACCACGCATTTTGAACTCCGTTGCGTTGATCGAAAGCTGTATCAGCTCATCCTCCAGAAAAAGCTTCACAAGGGTTTTGTCGCCAGCCTGAAGTTTCATGAGTAGTTCAGGAAAATCATCTTTAACGGCAGACAATTCATGAATATACCGTAAATGGTTTACCCTCAGTATCTTCTTAATGGCATTATTAAAAACATCGACTTTCCCGTCGCGCCTGAAAACGATGATGCCGATGCTCACATGCTGCACAACGGTGAGGAGGTAATTGAAATGTTCTTCTTTTTCGGCCCTGTTTTTTTTGAATTCCTGAATAATCTGATTGAACTCGTTGTTGAGGTCTTCAAAACTTTTGCCCAGATGATTCTCCGAAAAAGAGGATGAAAAGTCGGCATGACGTATGCTCTGAAAAAATTTGGAAAGCCTTCTGTTGGTTCGCTCAGTGTAAAAAACCAAGGAGATAGTTTGCAGGGCAACGAGCAGAGCTAACAAAATCATGCTTACCAAAAATTGCTCGTTTCCAATGAGTTGAGTCATCAGAAAAATGGTTGCTACCAGTAGCAATACCCTTAGGCTGATTTGAAGCCGGAATCGTTTAAAGATCATATTTTTCCATCCTGCGGTAAAGTGAAGCCCGTGTCAGCCCCAATTCTTTGGCGGCACGGCTGATATTGCCACCATATTTATCTACAACTTTACGGATAAGCATTTTTTCGGTTTCTTCGAGGTTCATGTTGGAGGGGAGTGTCTCTGTTTCAACAATTTCGTTGTTCTCCGAAAGGAAAAAGTCGTGAGGTTCAAGCACATTACCCTCGCTCATGATAACGGCTCTTTCAACCGAGTGTTGAAGCTCACGGATGTTTCCGGGCCAGTGGTGCATCATCAGGCGCTTCAATGTACTAGCATTAAGGCGCTTTTTAGTCAGTTTGTATTTATGGCAATATTGTTCCAGGAAATGATCTACAAGGGGTTCGATATCTTCGGTTCGTTCGCGTAAAGCAGGAAGTTTTATCTCTACGGTATTGATACGATAGAGGAGGTCCTGTCGAAATTTTCCCTCGCTCACCATTTGATATAAAGGCATATTGGTAGCGCAAATCAACCTCACATCGATAGGCGTCTCTTTATTCGATCCCAGCCTGACGACTTTTCTGCTTTGCAGCACTGTCAAAAGTTTCGACTGCAGGTTTTGTGACAGGTTACCGATCTCGTCCAAAAAGATAGAGCCTTTGGTGGCTGCTTCGAACCTTCCTGCCCTGTCTTCCTTTGCATCGGTGAAAGCGCCTTTTTTATACCCAAAAAGTTCACTTTCAAACAAACTCTCGGTGATTGCCCCAAGGTCGACACTGATAAACACTTCTTCTGATCGTTGGGAGGCTCTGTGTATTGCTCTGGCTATGACCTCTTTACCTGTTCCGTTTTCTCCCAGTATCAGCACGTTGGCATCCGTTTTGGCAACCTTGCTTACGGTGCTCATCACCTTCATCATGGCCGGACTGCTTCCTATTATATTGCTGTAGGCAGCGTCCTGATCGGCTATCATCACCTTCTGTTTGCCTTTAAGTTGCTCCAGCTCAACGCGCGATTTGCGCACCTCGAGGGTGGCATTGATGGTCGCAAGCAGTTTTTTGTTCTCCCAGGGCTTAAGCAGAAAATTGGTTGCTCCTTCCTTGATACCCTGAACGGCAAGTTCAATATCGCCATAGCCGGTGATAAGGATCACAGCTGCTGCAGGATCAATCTCAAGGATTTTGTTCATCCACCGGAACCCTTCCTGCCCGCTTGTGGCATCTCTCGAGAAGTTCATATCCAGAAGTATCAGGTCATAAGACTCTGACCTGAGTAAGTCGGGAATGTTTTCAGGGTTCTTTTCAGTATGCACAATATCAACATGTTGACGCAAAAACAGACGCGCTGCTAACAACACATCTGCATCATCATCTACAATAAGAATACGGGCTTTTGTCTTTTCCATAAGGCTTGTCAATTTGAAATCCATCGAAACAACGGATAAAAATACACAATCTGTACGCATGTGTACAACTTTATGGACGAAAATGAACACCAAAAGTTACAACGATCAGTATTATTGCATGCAATAAGTTGATAAGCAGTGGTTTATCATCCGTGGCACAATCTTGGTTAATTTCTGTTAAATTTCAAAAAGCTCATGGATCGTAAAATAGAAAAGCCTTTCTGGACCCTGCAAAAGATACTTTTGTTTCCCGTTCTCGGCGCCTTCCTCATTTTTGTCGTTTACCTGTTGGTCTTCAGGGATAAAAGCAGTAAATACATTATTTCGCGTGATCAGCTGACCATTGCAACGGTTACCAAAGATAAGTTTCAGGAGTTCATCCCCATTGATGGAATGGTTTTGCCAAAGACGACCATCTACATCGATGCCATCATGGGAGGAAATGTGCAGGAGGTGTATGTGGAAGATGGAGCTATGTTGAAAAAGGGGGATAAGATTTTAAAGCTTATCAATACCAACCTCGAGTTGAGTTATATGGAACAGGAAACACGTATTTTCGAAGCCATCAACAACCTGCAGAATACGAAAATTTCGCTGGAGCAAAATAAGTATACCCGCCAGCGTGAAACTGTCAATGTTCAAAAAGACATCGAAAAACTGGAGGCCATGTTCGAAAGGCAATGTCAGTTATATGCCGACAATCTTATTTCGGATGAAGCCTTCGAACAGGTGGAACGAGATTACCGTTTTGGGCGTAAGCAGCTTGAGATTGCATTACAGCTTCAGGCACTCGACTCCATCTCAACAATAAGCCGCCACAAGCAGATCGATCAGTCGATGGACAGGATGTTTGATAACCTCGGGCTTTTGAAGCTGAGCCTGGGAAACTTGTATGTGAAAGCCCCGGCCGACGGGCAGCTATCGTCGTTTAACATCGAGGTAGGCCAGACCGCCAATGCGGGCGAGCATCTCGGACAAATTGATATTCCCGATGGGTTTAAGCTCAGGGCAAGTATCGATGAACGCTATATCTCACGCGTAACTATCGGGCAGGAAGTGTCTTACAGCACAGGAGGTGAAAACTACCTGCTGAATGTTCAAAAAATATACTCCGACGTGACAGCTGGAACATTTCAGGTTGACTTACTTTTTGCTGATAAATTTCCATCCCATATCAAGCGTGGGCAAACACTTCAGCTTCGCTTGAAATTCAGCAGCGAGACCGATGCACTTATCATTGGCAGAGGTGGATTCTTCCAGCAGACCGGGGGCAACTGGATTTATGTCCTCGATCCTTCGGAGCAATTTGCTACCAAACGCTCCATTCGTATCAACAGACAAAACACCTTGCATTACGAAATTTCGGAGGGACTCGAAGCTGGCGAAAAGGTGATCATCTCCTCCTATGATAACTTTGGCGATAAAGACAAAATCGTATTTAAGAAATAGCGCTGGTTTCATAAATCACCTGTTTCACCACAAATGATAAGTTGTAAGTAGTAGTTTATAAATAAGTAATCCAGAAAAATAGATTTCTATATGATTAAAGCACAAAATCTTACGAAAATATTCCGCACTGATGAGGTGGAAACAACAGCCCTCAACGCAGTGTCGTTTGAGATCAGGCAAGGCGAATTCGTTGCCATAATGGGACCGTCGGGCTGCGGAAAATCAACCTTGTTGAACATTCTTGGGCTGCTCGACAACCCCTCGAAAGGGGAGTATCATTTTTTGGGTAATGATGTATCAAAAAGTACCGAAAGGCAGCGGGCGGGCTTGCGTAAACAAAACATCGGTTTCGTGTTTCAAAATTTCAATCTGATTGATGAACTCACTGTTTTTGAAAACGTTGAGTTACCTCTGATTTATCTTGGAATGGCCTCCCGCGACAGGAAACAACGCGTTGATGAGGTGCTTGCACAGATGCAGATCAGCCACAGGGCAAAGCATTTTCCGTTGCAGCTCTCAGGTGGTCAGCAGCAACGCGTGGCTGTTGCAAGGGCTGTGATCGCCAAACCTGCGCTGATACTTGCCGACGAACCTACCGGTAACCTCGATTCGGTGCATGGCGAGGAGGTGATGAATCTGCTCAGCAACCTCAACGGGCAAGGCATAACCATCATCATGGTGACACACTCGCAACGCGATGCTGAATACAGTCAGCGCGTCATCAGGCTCTTTGATGGACAAATTATCAATGAAAATATCAAAAAATCGGCTTCAGTTTAGCCTGACCGGCAGCATAACGCATTAAAAATCAATCCCATGATCCGAAGCTATTTCCTTATTGCCTTCCGCTCGTTGATCAAGCAGTTTTCCTACACAGCCATCAATGTTGCAGGCTTAAGTATTGGTTTAGCCTCATTCCTTTTGATTTTGCTATTCATACGTTTTCATCTTGGCTTCGACCAACATATTCCTGAAATTGATCAGCTGTACCGCGTGGTACAGATACAACAGGCTGAAGGTGTTGGCGAACAGCATGTTGCGGTTAATATGGGACCTCTGGCAGCACGTATGGTTGCCGATATTCCTGAGATAACAGATGCCGTGCGCGTGATGCACTGGGGTACGATTCCGGTTAAAATTGGTGATACCTATTTTTCGCAGGACAATGCGGTGTGGACCGATGAATCGGTATTCCGGCTTTTTGGAATCATGCTTCTGGAGGGCGACACTGCCACTGCCCTCGATGAGTTGCGCTCTGTTGTCGTTTCGGTTTCAACAGCAGAAAAACTGTTTGGAAAATCAAGCGGGGTGATTGGCAATGTCATCGAATTCAACAACGAAAGTGGTTATGTAATTACCGGAATAATGGAAGACCAGCCCCGCGAAGCCCATATTTGGATGGACATGCTGGTTTCGTTTTCATCGGCTGAGGTGCAGCACCCCTGGCTGCGCGAATGGGGATCGAATTCCATGGCTGTTTATGTAAAACTCATTCCATCAGCATCCTACAAAGATGTAGACGTTAAAATCAATGAGCAGATTAAAGCTTTTGTAAAGGATAATGTTTTCAGTCAGCCACCCGAAATGTATTTGCAACCCGTCGAAGAAATCCACCTTAGCTCGACACACATCAAGTTTCAGATGAACTTCAGACAGGGTGACTACCGGACGGTAATCATTTTTTCAATCATCGCTTTGCTTATCATCGCTATCGCAAGTATCAACTTCATCAACCTCGCCATTGCGCGTTCGGTTAAAAGAGCCAAGGAGGTGGGAGTGCGCAAAGTACTGGGAGCAAACAGGATCAATTTGATTTATCAGTTTATGGGTGAGTCGGTTATCATCACTTTCTTATCTATTCTTCTGGCACTTATCTTTGTTGAAATAAGCCTTCCCGAGTTCAACAGGGTACTCGATACCGAATTGAAGATGAACCTGATACGTGAGCCTTCCATGTTTTTGGCATTGATACTGATCTGGTTTTTGGTGAGTATGTTTTCAGGAATTTATCCGGCCTTGTTCATGAGTCGCTATCAGGCAGTGGATGTGCTTAAAGGATCGAAAGGTCAGCGAAGTGCAATAGGGGCACTGCTGGGCAAAGGGCTCATTGTGTTTCAGTTTAGTGTCACCATTTTACTCATCTTTTTGGTCACAGTAAGCTACCGGCAGTTTAATTTTATGCTGAATAAGGACCTGGGCTTCAATGGTGATCAGGTTACCGGAATTTATTTACAAGGAGGCGAATCGGATAAAAAGGCTTCGTTACTGAAAGATGTTTTGCTTCAGCATTCTCAAATAAAAGGTGTTGCAGCAGCGTCATACATCAATGGAGTGGCTGGAAATCAATCTACCATCTTTCTCGATGACACCAGCAATACCAAAGTGATGGTGAGGTTTGGTTATGTGGATGAAGATTTCTTCCCCTTGATGGAGATTCCCGTTGTTCTGGGACGAAATTTCTCACGCGACTTTCCCAACGACAGGTATGAATCCGTTATTTTAAATGAAGCAGCTGTGAAGTTTCTTGGCTGGGACGACCCTTTGGGCAAACGCTTTAAGCCTTTTGGCATCGACACAACAAACAAACGAACGGTGGTGGGTGTCATAAGCGATTATCACTACTATTCGGTGCATTCAAAAATTGAACCTGCGGCATACATTATTTTACCCGACAGCTACGGGGTGCTCAGTGTGAAGGCGCAACCCAATGCCTCGAAAGAGGTGGAGCAGCTGATCGAAACAACGTGGAGGGAGTTGTTTCCCACAACGCCGTTCGAGACGATTTCGGTGAACACCTACATCGAGAAGCAATACCGCAACGATCGCAACAGCATGCAGTTATATACCTTGTTTTCGTTGCTGTCGATTCTTATTTCCACCCTGGGCTTATATGGCCTTTCTTCTTTACGGGTTGAACAGCGGACCAAAGAAATTGGTATTCGCAAAGTTTTGGGAGGAAGCACATGGCAGATGTTGCAACTTATTGGAAAAGAGTTTATAGTGTTGGTTTTCATTGCCGGAATCATTGCAATTCCTTTTGGATTTATCTTCTCAAAACAAATCCTTTCACAGTTTGCCTATGCCATCAATGTGTCAATCTTTGATGCTTTATGGGCCTTTTTACTTGCCATCATTGTTGCTGTTATAACCATTGTATTTCATGCCAACCGGGCCGCAAGTTCCAATCCGGTTGACGCACTTAAATATGATTAATAATTGTTGTTATGAAAGAAGTAATCATACTGATTCCGGATTTTGAATCGGAACAAAACATTGAAATTGATGTACGTATCAACGGACGGACAAAAAACCTGCAGTACCGTGTTGAATTGCTCGATTGGGAAGGAAACAACCTCCCATCGGAGCGGAAAGTACAGGTTTTAAAACACAAAATTGATGCCTACGACAAGGATTGGGAGCTGGTTGAAATAGGGCCTCCAGGCGAGAAAAATATCTCCCTTATGTTTAGAAAAAGATCTATTGAATAATATAAATCATTCATTATGCGTACGTTAATAATTAGTTTTTTGCTAATGACTGCCATTGTTTCGGTGGCGCAGCAAACGGAGCAGGATCGGGAAGCCATTCGCCGCGTGATTCAGGAATCCTACGTGCAGGGTATTCACAACAAAGCCGGCATTGAGCTGGTAGAAAAGGGCTTTCATCCGGGCTTTGAAATGTTGGGTGTTCAAGATGGTCTGCTCACGCGATACCCCATCTACTCATGGATCGAAACATTGAAAAAGACGATGGGACAGACCCCGGCATCCGAAATTACCTCCGAAATCCCGTTTGTGGATGTGGCTGGCGATGCGGCTGTGGCGCGTGTGGAGTTATTTAAAGAAGGAAAACATCTCTTTACCGATTATATGAGTTTATACCGGTTTCAGGAAGGCTGGAAGATCGTTGCAAAAATATATTACCGCATTCCTGAAAAATAATATGCTGATATAGAGAATTTTATAAAATTATAGTTTGCTAATGCTGTGTTTTTTCAGCTGATGGAGATGATAAAAAAACTTAAAGGACATGAAAAATAATTTGATTCTTTTTCAAAATTACATCAAGACGACGTTTCGCCGGATGGTTAAGCAACCAGGCTACACCTTAATAAATATGGTTGGCTTAACGAGTGGAATCATGGTTTTCTTGCTGATCTTCTCCTATGTTGCACGCGAATACAGTTACGACAACTCTTGGAAAGATTCCGAAAAGATTCATCGTATCAACGTTTCGTTGAATTTTAACGGTCGCATGGATCCTATTGCTTTAACTTCCTACAATATTGCCCAATCCATGAAAACAGCTTTTCCTGAGGTTGAGGCTTCGACGATGATTTTTAAAACCAATGTAACCAACAGCGAAACAGGAGTAACCGTTTGGTACGAGGATCAAATGCTTGAACTTCCATCGTTTACCTATGCCGATGCTGATTTTTTCAAAGTTTTTGATTATCCTTTCACCGAAGGGAATGCCGAAACAGCACTCGCCGAACCGAAGAGCATGGTGCTGTCGACAGAACTGGCAAAACGGCTTTTCGACGATACACCGGCATTGGGTAAGATGCTGCGAATTAACAAAACGACTTATGTTGTTACAGGCGTTATCGACAAAAATCATCATTTGACACATCTTGAGTTTGACGCCCTTGTGTCGCTAAGCACCCATTCACAAAAAACGCTGGAAGAGTTTCGCAGCGACTGGTTCTGGCTTTTGGGTTATACGTATGTGAAGTTTAACGACGCGTCGGCAGCGGAGGGCTTCGATGCCAAACTTGAACAGTTTAACAAAGATGTGATTCAGCCATGGATCAAAGAAGTAAATGTGGATGGATCCATCGATTTGTCGCACGAGCCTGTAACACATATCCATTTTAATAACAGCTTACAGTACGATAGCAGCAGCAATGTTAACGAGAGCACAGTAAAGATTTTTGCTGTTATTGCCGGATTTTTATTGCTCATTGCTGCCATCAATTACATGAATCTGGCAACAGCGCGGTCGGTACGAAGAGCTCGCGAAATAGGCATCCGGAAGGTTGCCGGAGCGCATCGCCTTCAGCTTATTGTTCAGTTTCTGGGCGAGAGTTACCTGTTAACAGCTTTGTCGTTTGCCCTGGCATGGTCGTTTGCTGAGTTGGCAATGCCCTATTTTAATGACCTTACAGGTTTAAGTCTTTCGCTCTCCGACCTGATTTTTGCCAACATCAGCACCTTCCTGATCCTGTTGTTGACATTTCTTTTGCTTGGATTACTGAGTGGATTTTATCCGGCTATTGTGCTGTCGTCATTTGCGCCCGTTAAAGCACTTCGCCCAGGGGCCTCTTCAGGGAAATCAAGCCCGCTTCAACTGGTAAATCTGCGTAAGATATTGGTGGTGTTGCAGTTCGTTATCTCAACAGGGATGATCATTGCTACTTTTATTGTTTCCTCTCAATTGAATTTTGTGATGAACCACCCCAAAGGGATCGACTCCGAACAGGTGATGGTAGTTCATTTTCCAAGGGACTCAACATTGGTGGCCAACAAAAATGTTATCAGGGAGCAGTTTCTTGCGCTTCCCGAAGTAAAACAGGTATCGGCCGGTGCCAGCCTTCCGGGCTATCTGTCAGGAAGATTGATGTTTTTTGTTGGGGATACCAACAAACCCGAAGTGCATACGATGAATATATATCTTGTTGATCATGAGTTTTTTGATCTCTTTGGAATTCCGGTCAACAATGGCAGGGTATTTTCACGCGATTATCCCAACGATGACAGCACAGCTTTTGTGGTGAATCAGGCAGCAGCTGATTATCTGGGTTATGACGATCCGTTGGCTGTTGAGATGGATTGCGGCATGGGTGTCAAGGGAAAGATTGTGGGAGTTGTAAAGGATTTTCATTATGCCTCGCTACACAGCCCGATTGAGCCGCTGGTGTTTATATTGCGTGAGAACTCCGTGAGATTTTTGGCTATCAAGATCCAAACAACGCAAATGGCGGCGACAGTAGAAAAGGTGCAGCAGATTTGGCAGGAATTCGACCAGAAAAATTACTTCCACTACACCTTTCTCAACGACCGTTATGCAAAACAATACCTGCACGAACAGCGGATGCTGACTCTTTTTGGCTATTTCAGCCTTATCATCGTGCTCATTTCCTGTCTGGGTCTGTATGGATTATCAGCTTTTTCAACAGAGCAGCGCACAAGAGAAATTGGTATACGCAAAGTGTTGGGAGGCAGTCCGTCTTCCATCCTTACCTTGCTCATAAAGGGATTTATGGTATTGGTTTTGATCGCGGGTTTGATTAGCATCCCTATCGTGTATTACCTGATGTCGGAGTGGCTGAATGAATTTGCTTTCAGGGTACCGGTAAGCGCTTTTCATTTTATTGCCGGTTTTATGGTTTCGGCATTTATAGCTTTGGCAACAGTTCTTTTCCAGGCATTTAAAGCTTTACGCAACAACCCTGTTGATGCCATAAAGTATGAGTAAAAGAATGCTGTTTTCAATGAAAAGCATGACTTTTCGGACGTGTTAAACCAAAAATTGTCGTTATGTGGGCTCATTTCTTTTGGATGTTTCGCATCAGCTAGTGTTATAAAGTCAGGAGAATACTGCAGTCAGAGCCATAAAGACACCGAAAGTCATCTGACCGACTGCTAATTGTCAGCAGCTTTTTACCCAGGGTCTGCTGAAAAACTCACAGAACATAAAAAAGCATTCATTTACATTCAACTGTCGAAAGTGGTGAAGAAAGTGAATCCGCATCAGCAGGAACTAATAAAATTTAACCGCAAAGTGCACAGAGCAGGCGCAAAGGCCGCAAAGGGCTTGCGCAAGTAAGGTATTTGATGATTTGTAAGATTTCTCTGCGCCCTCTGCGCCTCCTTGGCGGCCTTTGCGGTTAATTAAAGATCGTCACCGAAGCTATTTTCAATCAATTTCGATATCGAATTTTGGCAGGGATGCAAGCTTTTTGAGGTGAATGGATACAAATGCTTGCGCAAAAAGTGTATAAGTCAAGCTTTATATATTGATAATGATGTGCTTAAGGGTTTTTCATCAGACCCTACCTAAAAACCTTGCCATTTTTGATTCAATTGCGTGAATTATCCTAAGTTTGGCAAAAAATAGCTTTTAGTGCCAAATGACGACTGAGGAAACATCCGGCTTAAATGCAGTTAAAAAGTTGATTATTGAAACAGCTTCATCGCTTGGTTTTGATGATTGCGGATTTTCAGAAGCCGGATTTTTGCCGGAGCATGCCAGCCTGATGGAGCAATGGCTCGAAAATGGCTTTCAAGGCGAGATGGGTTACCTCGAAAGGAACAAGGAAAAGCGTTATGACCCAACCTTACTTGTTGAAAATACGAGAACCGTTGTCACCGTTCTGCAAAACTATTACCCTGCTGAACTACTGCCCGAAAGCAGCGGTTATAAAATTGCAAAATATGCTTACGGTACCGACTACCATCCGGTGATTCGAAACAAACTTATGCTACTTCTGGCCGAAATCGAAAAAGTTACAGGTCCGCTTGAGGCACGGGTGTTCACCGATTCAGCTCCTGTTCTCGACCGAGCCTGGGCTGAGAAATGCGGATTAGGCTTTGTCGGCAAAAACACCTGCCTGATTCATCCGCGTAAAGGCTCGTTTTTTTTCATTGGGCATCTGTTTTTACCTATCGCACTCGAAGCTGATACGACTGCTGTTACCGAATATTGTGGCACTTGCCGCCGTTGTATCGATGCCTGTCCTACGGGTGCTCTTGTGGCCCCTCACCAGCTCGACTCCAACAAATGCATCTCATACCTCACCATCGAATACCGTGGCGACTTACCCGCTCAACTTCGAAACGAGTTCAATGACTGGATTTTCGGTTGCGATATCTGTCAGGATGTTTGTCCGTGGAACCGTTTTGCCAAACCACACCAGGAACCACTTTTTGCCCTCAAACCGGAACTTAAGGCCATGCAAAAAGAAGATTGGGATGGACTTACAAAAGAACAGTTCAGCAATCTTTTTAAACGAAGCGCTGTCGTTAGGACAAAATTTGAAGGGCTGAAGCGGAATATTGATTTTTTGAAATAGGGCTGCTGAAGAACTCATATATCCATGAATATCAATTGATTTCTTTCATTTTCCGCAAGCATTTGCTTAAACTGTTTCGAAAAGCTTGTATGTCAAATCAAAATTCGGTTTTATTTTAACCTCGGAGGCCGCAGCCCTACAACTGTCGGGGACGCAGAGGGCGCAAAGAAATTATACTTTTTGAAGTAAATCTTTACTTACGGGTTTGCTGTTGATAACTACTGATTGTCGGATGACAATGAAGAAGTCATAATTTTTATCATGTGTAAACCCTTTGCGCCCTTTGCGCCTCCATTGCGCCCTCTGCGGTTAAACACTTTTGGTATTGAATATCAATTTATTACAGATATTATCCTGCTCCATTCTGCTATATAGTCATCAATTCACTTGTATCCATGCACCTGCTATTGGCTGGTAAATGCAAATAAAAGTGTTTTTAAAGCATCAGCGATTTTTTCAGCAGATCATAAAATGGGCTGCATAACTAATTTCAAAATCAAATATGTTCATTTTTTGTCTTTCACAGGGTGCTGATCGAAACGCAGGGAATCGATGTCTTTCGCTTACGCCTTAAAATCGTAACTTTGCAGCCAAAATTGGAAATTTTTTATGCGTAAACTTATTATCTTTTTATCATTATTTGCTATTGCTTCCTGCAGTACACTTAAGAAATCATCCATCTCGCCATCTGATGCCGACAAAGCTTTAAACGACAAAAACTACTCCAAAGCCTTGTCAATACTTGAGAACTTGATAGCCACCTACGAAGCAAACGGAACATCCGATACAACGCTTGCTTATGAAAAAGCAGGCAATGCCGCCAGCGCCCTTGGCGATACCCTTAAAGCTGAACGTTACTACAAAATGGCCGTTTATCATCAAACAGCAACAGCTCCGGTTTACGTTTTTTTGGCCAACTATTACAAAAAAATGGATAATCTCTCAAAAGAAGTAATGGCACTCGAAGGGCTTGCTGAACGTTATCCTTCTTCGGCTGAAGCTGAAAAAATGTATTCGAGGCTTTTCACTTATTATGCCACCACTTCGCAATGGGATCAGGCTGCAGGCATCTGGATGAAAATACCACAGGATCAAAAGGTTTTGCCGCTGCTTTCTGATTGGCTGAACGTCTGCATTAAGCGTAAAGATACCGAAGCTGCTGATATTGCTGCTCAGGAGGTATTAACAGCCGACAGTCAGAACCGAAGTGCGATGCTTTGGAAAGCACAACGTTTCTATGATAAAGGCGAGGCACGCTATCAGCAGGAGATGGCCGATTATGAAAAGAACAAGACGCATGCCCAGTATGCCAAACTTACCAAAGGACTGGAGTTTGCTACAGCAGATTATCAATCGGCACTGAAGCTGTTTGAAAAAGCCTTCAAGATGCAGTCAGAAAGCTCCGTAGCTTTGATGATCTCAAATATCTATGCGCGCTTTGGCGATGAAGCCAACTCAAGAAAATTCCGTCGTCTCTCCGAATTGAAATAAAAATAGTGAACAGCATGTCCGAATTAACAGAACAGGAATCCTACCGCACCGAAATAAGTAAGCTGGGTGAATTTGGCCTGATCGACCATCTTACAAAGAATATAGAGCTTCAGAACAGCTCCAGTCGAACAGGTGTCGGTGATGATGCAGCAGTAATCGATCACGAAGGCTATCAAACACTCGTTTCGGTGGATTTGATGGTCGAAGGAGTGCATTTCGATCTCACATACACCCCGTTGAAACATTTGGGCTACAAAGCCATTGCAGTGAATCTTTCTGATATTGCTGCAATGAATGGCGAGCCACAGCAAGTGGTGGTGGGAATAGCGCTTTCGAGTCGTTTTCCTGTTGAAGCTATTGAAGAAATTTATGAAGGAATGCTGATGGCCTGCAAGCGGTATAAAATCGACCTTGTGGGAGGCGATACAACCTCCAGTACCTCCGGGTTGTTTATTTCAGTAACCGTCATCGGGCGCGCTAAGGCTGAGGATATCTGCTACCGAAAAGGCTCAGCAGCAGGTGATTTGCTTTGTGTAAGCGGTGACCTTGGTGCTGCTTATATGGGGTTGCTGTTGCTCGAGCGTGAAAAAGCTGCCTTCAAAGCCAATCCAAATGTTCAGCCTGATCTCGAAGGCTTCGACTATGTGCTCGAACGGCAATTAAAACCTGAACCCCGCACGGATATCGTTGTTTTGCTCAAAGAAGCCGGAGTAAAACCCACTTCGATGATCGATATCTCTGATGGCCTAGCATCCGAAATCATGCACCTCTGCAAAGCCTCAGGAGTAGGTTGCAGGATTTATGAAGATAAAATCCCCTTTGATCCGGTGACACTTAATACTGCCGACAGCTTCAGGATGGTTCCTGCCGTTGTCGCATTAAATGGCGGCGAAGATTACGAACTACTCTTTACTGTGAAACAATCGGATTTTGAGAAGGTACGACAGATCAAAGGTATCAGTATTATTGGGCATATGACTGAAAACAAAGGTCATGCCGATATGGTAACAAGCGACAGCCAGGTGATCGGACTCACCGCTCAGGGATGGGATGCCTTGAAAAACAAGGCAGATTATTAGAATTGACTCCTTTTTTTCTGAGATGTTTCATGTTTTAGCTATTTTTATGCCATCTCAAAAAATGTTGTATGAAACAAAAGAACGTAATCCCAAATACTGTTGATGAATACATCGAAGCATTTCCTGAAGCTGTTAAAGAAAAACTGCGGCAAATGCGACAAACAATAACCCTTCATGCGCCAATGGCCGTTGAGTCTGTTGCCTACGGTATGCCAGCCTATAAACTCAACAAAAAACCTCTGGTTTATTTCGGAGGTTTCGAAAAACACATTGGTTTTTATGCTACCCCTACCGGTCATGAAGCTTTCAAAAAAGAACTGGCATCTTATAAGCAGGGAAAAGGCTCTGTGCAATTTCCAATGAATCAGCCTCTTCCAATTGAGCTGATTGCCGAAATAGTAAAATTCAGAGTTTTGGAAAATTCAGGTTACGAGCTATAATAGTTGTTTTCGAAAAAACGCACCCGATTTTCTCCCATTTTCAATGCCTCAACTCGAGTTTTCTTTAAGTCTTGAATTTATAGCGGACTCTGTATAGTTTCTAAATGTTACAGAGTTAACAACTTGGAAATGATTCCTTGTGATTTATACTGAAAAATAAACTGAAATCATTTACTTTTGGCAACAGATAAAAGTGGATAAGTGAATCTGAAATTTTCTGGAAGGGAGTTTTTCGAGCAACTTTGGTAATATTGAAATCATTTTTCCACTTTGTCATGCGAATTATTTCATCAAAAATGAAAAAAATAGTTTCATTAATCATTTTTCTATGCATCATTTTAAGTGTAGTTGCACAAAAGAATGAGAATAAATCCTTGTTTACTAGTGATGATATTGAAAAAATAACTTCAGACTTTTATGAAAATCTGGATTTATCTTCTCACTTTGTTAACAAAAATCTGGATTCTGCATTATTTTATGCCTTTAAAGCTCAAAACCTTCTGCCTTTGGTTAAAACTGACACCTCGGCTATAGCCCTTTACCTCAATATGGGTGATATTTATAATGCAACCGGCAATTTCGAAACTTCACTTAATTACTATTATAATGCTAAATTTTTAACAGACAGTCTTTTAGAACTTGAACCTGGCTCACCGAACCTTATTTCAAAGCAGGTAAGGATTCTGAATAAAGTTGGAGTGTCATTTTTCTCTCAGAGAAATTTTGAACAGGCAATGAAATACTATGATGAGGCAATTTTGGTACTTGAAAAGAATAAGCCTTCCAACAAGATTGAAACCGATCAAACAAGGCTGCGATTACTTAGTAACATAGCTGCTGTTTATATTCAATTATCTGATTATGACAAGGCGCTTTTATCCTATCAATCAGCGCTTGAGATTGGCGAAAATCACTTTGGTGAAAAATTGGAATCATCCATATTCAATAACATGGGCATCTGTTATATGGAAAAAGGACAATTTAATCTGGCTAATTATTATTTCAACAAAGCATTGAAAATCAGAGAGGAATCAAATGACAGAAGAGGTGTTGCCCAGTGTTTTAATAACATAGCCAAGAACGCAGTTCAACAAAAAAACTATGCAACAGCAAGAGAATACTATGAAAAAGCACTTAATTTAGGGAGAGAAATCGGAAACAAGGAATCTATTCTCAACTCACTGCAATCATTATCAACTCTTTATCACGAAACACAAAACGATCGTCAGGCATATTTGACATTTATCGAATACAGTATTCTTAAAGACAGTCTCTTTAACGTGCAGAATATGAATCGCATTGCCCAAATCGAAATGAAATATAAATTCGATCAACAGCAAAATCTATTTGATGTGGAGTTGAAAAGGCGTGAAAACGAGCGTCAAAAAGCAGAACTGTTATACCTTATCATAGGAGGCTCTCTATTTTTCATGCTGTTGATATCAGTTCTTCTCATATTTCTTCAGCGAAGTCGAATCAGAAACGATCGCTTACTAAAAGATAAACTTGAACTTGAGCACAAAAACACCTTGCTCGAAAAACAAAAACTCAAGGAAGAGCTTGATTATAAAAACAGAGAGCTCACAACGAATGTGATGTACCTTTTAAAAAAGAATGAACTTATAACTGGCATCACTGAAAAACTTATTAAGGCAAAACCCTATTTCAAAACCGAAAACCAAAAAATAATTTCGGAAATCATCCAACAATTGAAATCAGGAAGTGAAAACGATATTTGGAGTGAATTTGAAGCTCACTTTACGAGTGTACATAATGGTTTTTATGATCGTTTGGCTGATTTGTACCCCACCTTAAGTTCTAACGAAAAAAAACTATGTGCTTTTTTAAGACTCAATCTTTCCACAAAAGATATCTCAACAATCACCACCCAATCTGTCAACAGCATAACTGTTGCCCGAAGCAGATTGCGAAAAAAACTCAATATACAAGGTGAAGATGTGAATCTCATCAACTTCCTAATGCAGTTGTAAGATTGCTTATAATCCTATGTTTTAATTATTTACACTATACTGTACTGCTTTTGTAAGCCCAATAACAAGAGTTGTATTGCTGATGTAAGCCCGTTTTTATGCATTAACCCGTGCGATGTACACATCTTTGCCGAAAATAATGCAATGATTCATAAACGGATGTCCGAACAAAAAGATGCCATAAAAGAGTTGGAGAGTTTTTTCGAAAAAAAAAAGGCTGAACAAAAAGCACTTCGGAAATTACTTGAGGAGCTTAACAAAAATCACAGAATGAAAGATAACAATGATTCAAATCCCAAAAGCATGAATAATATAAACTACTAATATCAATAAAATGAAGAAAATCACTACTTTAACAATGATGCTATTTACTTTTTTGCTTCTTTCAACAGTTGCAATAAGTCAGTATGTGGTTAAGCCCACCTTTATTGAAACTAATCATGTTTCTAATCAAGGAGTTGTATCTGGATACGAAAGTCAGGGAGGCCCTTATTCTTTGTGGAATCCTGCTGACAATAGCTTTCAGATAATTGGTGGCCTGGCGCCTGGTAATGGAATTGGTGGACGAGCGCATTTTTCAGGCGATGGTAATTTCATCTCGGGAAGTAGTCTTAACACGTTGCCGGTCTCCACTGATTGGGAACGTACGATTTTGGAGGATTACAACTATATTTTTAAAGCAATGGAATTTCCATCAACTGGCGATGGTATGTTTGGCTATGCGGTTGGTCAATCCCTTACTTACAATGGCGATGGCATCGTATTGCGCACAACAAACGGAGGTGCCAGTTGGGGAGCAATGTGGGTAGATACCGAGAACCGAGGCCTTGAAGCAATGAGTTTTCCAAGCCCCTATCTTGGATATGTTGGCGGATGGAACCAATATTTTGCTAAAACCCAAAATACTGGTTGGGATTGGGAAGTACTTGATCCTGCAGGGGATGATGATGTTTACATTTATACTGCAATTGAATTCAAGGATGAACTAAATGGAGTTGTAACAGCTCAACTTAACGACGGATTGGGTGTATACATTACCTCTGACGGTGGACTAACATGGACAAAAGGCAGCGGACTGCTCAGCGTTCCTTCAAAAATTAAATATACAGGAAATAGCACCTATTTTCTATGTACTAATGGTGGACATGTTCAAAAATCAACAGATGACGGACTTACCTGGACCACTGTTTATAATATCCCCGGAGCGCTTTTTCTGGGATTAAATTTCTTTGATGAACAAACTGGCTACGTGCTTGGTGAAACATACATTCACAAAACGACCGACGGAGGCAATACATGGACTGAGCATGCTGTTTCCCCTGGTTTGACAGATGGTGTACTCTGGCGGGATATTCAATGGATAGATAATCAACATCTTGTAATTACCGGTACCCCTGATGTCGTATTTGAATCTGACAACGGAGGACAAAGCTGGTCTTGGGCCAATCAAGCTATTTTTAATGGTGGTCCAGCCCTTTACGAAATTGCTGTTACCCCAACTTCGGTTCAAATTTGTGGTTCACAAGGTAATTTCTATTATAAGTCAAGACTCTCAAGCATCGATGTGGCTGAAATGTCGCGTTACGATGTCAACACTCAAACCTGGACACCATTAGGAAGCCTTGGAATTGTGGTGGACAACACCACTAGCGCAGGATACAGTATTTCAGGTGACGCCATGACTGTTGTTGGTAATTCCTGGGCTGACCCGGCGAATGGAAATGGAACCACATCGTACGCACATGCTTTCGCCTGGAATCAATCAGAAGGGTTAATAGATCTGGGTAGTATGTATGCAAACCTTAACAGAAGTTCAAGAGCTGAAGCAGTGAGTCATGATGGGAATGTCATCGTTGGTTATCAGGATTTTAACGGCCCTTGGAAATCTGCTGTTTGGAGAAAAAACCCGGCAGGCGGCTATTTCCCCAATGAATATTTGCTTGTCAACCCTGATGGAAATCCTAACGATGAATTCAATCAACTTGGAATGGCAAGCGCTGTTTCAGCTGACGGGAACTGGATTGGAGGCTACGGAGATTATGCTTTCCCAAATGCGTGGTTATGGAGTCAAACCACTGGCTTGGTTGACCTTGGAAACCTTGGTTTACCGGAGGGTACCACTGGTAATGTGGCCGGGATGAGCGAAGATGGAAGCATAGTAGTTGGTTGGTATGTGTATGCACCTGACCCTTGGACTCAAAATTATACTCCTTTCATTTGGACTGCAGCAATGGGGGCTATGGATTTGAATACATTTATTACTGATTATCTTGGTTATACGATGGAGTTTGGACCAATCTGGAGTGCCAACTCAATCTCATCCAATGGCAAATATATTGCAGGATGGGGTCTCGATCCCAATATTGGCCCATGGGGTGAACTGTTTACTTTCCGCCTTGAATTACCTGACGGCTGGGTGAATACTTCTGAAAATGAGTTGACAGTTCATGTTTCAGTCTATCCAAATCCGGTTTCTGACAAACTTATCATTCAGGCCAATGAAAAAATCGAGAAAGTTGAGCTTTTTGATGCCAACGGATTATTAGTGAGGATGGAGATTGTAAACCAATCCAAATTTTCAATGAACACTGAAAAATTAGCTTCTGGAATTTATTTTGCCAAAGTTACGACAAGCGAAAAGTCAAAAACAGTCAAAGTAATAAAGAATTAGTAAGTAAGTTTTTTATAGTCAATTCTTTAATTGATTTTATTTGGTATAGAGAACAGTTCGATGGATAGGGCACCATTGAATTGACTCTATACCTTTTTTTGTCTCAAATTGTTATTTTAGGGTCTGCTGATAAACTCAGAATGATTATATTTCGGTGCGCTGCACCTCTCGTTTCAATTCTATTTGATTTTCCTATAAAGATTATCGCCACTCTGTGGCTCAATTTTGAGGTGCAGCGCACCGGAAATCTTTGTAGAATTTTATCCGGTGGTGTTTTTAAAGGTGCAGCGCACCGAAATATCTGATGCAAGTTTTTTTAACCAATATCTCCCAAATCCGTGCACAAGAAATGTGAATTTTTAGAATTAACTTACAATATTCCAATAGATTATAGCTTTTTAAGCAAGTCCTATTTTAATCTTTCAAAATGCTTTTTAAATGCATGCGAATACGATACTGTAATGTTTATGGCTTACATTCTTTCAAAATGCCTTAATTTTGTCTAAATCAATCCTTGGATTTTAAAAGTTAAGGAAAGTGTTAGATGACATTTTACCTGCATTTTAACATTTATAACCTTTAAAAGAATGAAACCAAGCCTTACATTTATGATATCGTTTGAAGATGGCAATGACTTATAACCAGACGCTCCAGCCCATTATCGCCTCCATTCCGCACGCTCCGGGTGTGTATCAATACTTTGACGAGAATGGAAAGGTAATTTATGTAGGTAAAGCCAAAGATCTGCGTAAGCGGGTGGGGAGTTATTTTGCAAAAGATCACACAGGAAAAGTCAGGGTGCTTGTCCGCCGCATCCGCAATATTCAGGTAATTGTTGTGGCTTCTGAATCGGAGGCGCTGCTGCTCGAGAACACCCTCATCAAAGATTTACAGCCACGTTATAATATTTTACTCAAAGACGACAAAACATATCCCTGGATTTGCATCAAAAACGAAGCCTTTCCAAGGGTTTTCTCAACTCGAAACCTTGTGCATGATGGCAGCGAGTATTTCGGGCCATATGCCTCAGGCAGGATGATGAAAACCCTGCTCGAATTGATCCGGCAACTTTATCCGGTGCGTAATTGTAGTCTTAACCTGTCGGAACAAGCGATCCGGAGAGGTAACTACAAAGTGTGTCTTGAATATCATATCGGCAACTGCAAAGGCCCATGTGAGGGAAAACAGGCTGAAAATGAATACGATCTGATGATTGGCGTCATAAGGCAGATCATCAAAGGAAATATTCAGGGAGTCTTACGCGATATGAAAGCGCAGATGATGGCTCATGCCGAAGCCCTCGAATTCGAGAAGGCGCAGCATCTGAAAGAGAAGTTACACTTGTTGGAAAATTATAAAAGTAAGTCGACAGTGGTGAATGCAACCATCAGCAATGTGGATGTGTTCAGTATTCTCGACGAAGCTGACGTGGCATGGGTGAATTTCATTAAAGTTGTGGAAGGAGCTGTTGTTCAATCACATTCGGTTGAGATACGTAAGAAACTTGATGAAACAGCCGACGAACTGCTGAGCCTTGCCATTGTTGAATTGAGGCTGCGTTTTCAGAGCCTTTCGGCTGAGGTGATCGTGCCTTTTCAGCTGGAAACTGAACTCGATGGTGTTCGCCTCACCGTTCCTCAGCGGGGTGAGAAAAAACAGTTGCTCGAACTATCGGAAGATAATGCCCGCCATTTTAAACTCGAAACTGAAAAGCAACGCAGCCTCGTCGATCCCGAAAGACACCAGAAAAGAATCCTCCAGCAACTGCAAAAAGATTTACGCATGGACGTTCTGCCCGAGGTGATCGAATGTTTTGATAACTCCAACTTTCAGGGTGATTATGCAGTAGCAGCGATGGTGCAGTTCAAAAATGCCAAACCCAACAAAGGTGAATACCGGCATTTTAATATCAAAACGGTGGAAGGTCCCAACGACTTTGCCTCGATGGAAGAAATCATCGAACGCCGATACAGCCGGTTGATAAAAGAAGAAAAACCCCTCCCGCAGCTTATCGTTATCGACGGGGGAAAAGGTCAGCTGGGTGCTGCTGTCAAAACATTGGAAAAGATAGGTTTACGTGGCAAGATGACCATCATAGGTATTGCCAAGCGGCTCGAAGAGATTTATTTCCCTGGTGATACTGTGCCGATCTATATCGACAAACGCTCCGAGTCGCTGAAGGTGATACAGTTTTTGCGCGATGAGGCACACCGCTTTGGGATTACACACCACCGCAAGAAATTTGAAAAAGGGTTTATCGCTTCCGAATTTAATAAGATCAAAGGTATTGGCGAAAGCACAGCGCAGAAACTGCTTTTGCATTTCAAGTCGTTCAAAAGGGTTTCGCAGGCAACGGATGAAGAGCTCATTGCTGTTGTTGGCAATGCAAAAACAAAGGTGCTGAGAGATTATTTCGATCGCATGAGTTGATAAGAGCCTTATAGGGGTTTAGAGGTTTAGGAGTTAGGGTTTAGGGCTGACAGGACGGATGCAGGTAATGGTTAACGGTGAATGATTAATGGTTAATGGTTTGCTGAAACCTTCCTGAGCTGTGATGGTTTTCTTTTTTGCCATTTGTTTTGATCTGCCGTTCATTCTTTTTCGTTGAGCGCAAAAAGATGAAGCCGTGAACCGTGTTCTACAATCTTTTTTCCGGACAAGGTTTTAACTATTTCATTTCGAGGCGTTTTCAATGATTTTTATTTCGTCTTCAGTCAAGCCGTAGAGTTGGTAAACCAATTGGTCTATTTGGTTTTCTAAGTCTATAGTATCGGCTGCAGTGTTTTGTTTTCTGATTGATAGAATTTCTTTTACCAAAGGTTCTAATATGTCTAATTTTATTGGTATTGGGCAATCCTTTATGTAATCTGTGAAAAATCTTAAATAACCTCCACGAATTGAATTTGAAACAGATTGAAAATAGAACAAGAATACTTTTGAATTCAAATAACCTAATAATCCTTTTGATTCTGAACCTATATTATAAACCGTATTAACACTATAATGCCCTTGGTAATCTATAATGAAATTTAAGTTTTTAGAAATATCAGGGTACATAATTTTAGGCTTTTCAAATTTATTTGTATCTCCTGGACTTGCTTGCAATTCGTACCATTGACCACTTCCAGCTTTTTTATCAAGTTTTGATTTGAAATTTGAAAGATGTTCAAATACAGAAGGATAGTTTTCAATGTTTATTCCTCTTTCTGAAATAATTATGTATTTTTTGCTGATTGGTTGTTCATATCGCTTGATATCTCTTCCTGCTAAATAAGGCTTTATGATTTGTGACGCTTTCGTGTCCTTTTCAATCAATTCATCTTTTTTATTTTCATCTAAAATGAATGCTTCATTACAACCGGTTTTTATACCATAGAAAATTGAATCATTTACAAAGTCTTTTAACAAAACACTTTTGCTTATAATCTTTTCAATTAACTGATTGTGAGATTTATTGCTTAGATTCCAACCTTTGTCGGATAATGAATCATTTTGTATTTCAATTTTATTATTTTTCAAAAATTCATCTAAACCATTCGGGAAATTTAAGGTTTCGATGGATGAAAAATTAAAAACAGAATTTGGCTTAGAATTATCAACTTCAAGTATGCAGGGATAAGTTGTAGCTTCTTCAAAAACAGGTAAGTCTCCAAAATCAATAATCGAATTAATATTCCTGCTCAATAAAAACGCTCTTAAATTTTTACCGTATCCTGCCCGAATCCATTTATTGGGGATAATAAATGAAAATTGTCCTTTTTCCTTTAATGAGTTTAGCCCCAAATCAACGAAATATACATACAAATCTGCTGTAGCATCATAACATTTATATCTTACTTGTAAGTGGGGCTTAAGTTCTTTAAATTCTTCCTGCCTGATATACGGCGGATTCCCAATCACCACATCAAAGCCCACGAAATCGCCTTCGTCATTCAAAACTTCCGGAAACTCAAAGCGCCATTCAAAGGCGTTTTCAAAAATCTTGTTGGCTTTTATTTCTTCAATCTCTGCCTCAAGCTTTTGGATTTCGGCAGTAAGTTTGTCAACTTTGCTGCTCCATTCGGCTTTTTCTTTTTTCGAAAGTTCAAACAGCTGGCCCTGATTTGTCATCGAAAACAATTCGCCATTCAATACCCTCAGGCGTTTTATTTTTGGATCATTCAGCGAAATTTCACTCCTGAAGTTGGTCTTAATTTCGTTGATCAACCGCTCCATCTCTCGCTTTTGTTCCCTGTTTCCGGCATTGCGGTAGGTGTCAACAGCTATCCGGTAGCTGTCGATCGTCCACTTGCTTTTCTTCAGGGCTTGTTTCAGATCGGCATCAAGTGCAAAACGGCTGATGAGTGAATTTCCGGTCTTGATGTTGATATCGATGTTGGGTAAGGTCTCCAACTCCGTCTCATTCTTGTAATAGGCATTCTTGAGCAGCTCAATCCACAGGCGCAAACGGCAGATCTTCACCGAATTGGGGTTGATGTCAACGCCAAACAGACAATTTTCGATGATGTTCTGTTTTTCATGAAACAGCGCTTCCTGAATCCGCTGGCTTTCCTTGTTTGTTGGAATGTATTCAAACAACTCTCCGTCTTCATCTGTCACAATCAGTTCATCGTTCACCACTTCAAAATGGTATTCCTTCAAACGACGGCCCGAACGGTCCTGCAATATTTTTAAGTCGCTTTTTATGGCAATCATTTCGTTGAGTGCCGAAACCAAAAAATGGCCTGAGCCCACGGCGGGATCGCAAATTTTTAAGTCGTTGATGATGTTGTTGGCCTCATTGCGGTCTTCAATCTTGTCGTATAGCGCTTTAATGTCGCTACAATTCCAATTTTTAGTTTCATTGAACTTCTGAACCACCGCCTTGCGAATGGTTTCGCGGCACATATACATGGTAATAAAACCGGGCGTGAAGAACGAGCCATCTTTGTAGCCGTTGATTTTCTCGAAAATCAATCCAAGAACCGAGGCATTGATGAGCGTTTTGTTGTCTTCCTGGATCTCTTCGCTTCCTTCGCTGGCAAAGTCATAGGCATTCAGAAAATCAAAGAGGTATTCCAGCGGATTGATGGCACCGGTTCGCTTTTTGCCATTGGAGTCTTTTAATACGGTTTGCGCATAAACAGGCAATGTTTTATCATTGCGTAACTGACTGATAAAAAGCGTTGCATGCTCGATTTCTGTAGGTTCAAAAAGCGAACTGTTCAAATAAGGAATCTTAGCAAACTGGGTTTTGATGTCTTCATTCCGTTCGTTCAGATTACGTGCAAGCACCTGAAAAAACAGGCTGTTCAGATCGTCGTAATCCTTTATTTTATCGAATCGGAGAAATTCATATGATTTGTCGCCCTTATGATAACTAATTAGCTGGGCTTCCAATAGTTTCAAAAACAGAATACGGTTAATCCATGTGATGCTCAACTCAAGACTTACATTAAAAAGCCGTTCTTGCAAAGATGCACCAAACCGGACAGGATTCTCAAGCCTCGAAATTTTGTCGAGACTGTCAAGCTGGATGATAGCATTTTCGAGCAGCGAAGCGGTGTTACGTTCGCCTTCTTTGTTTCTTTCTATCAGTTTTTTGCTGCCTTCTTTGGTTTCGGTCAAGCCGATAATATGCAGCAATTCGCCATAAAAACGCTTGTCGAGGCTGTTGCTGTCGTTGGCGAAGGGCAGTTTCAGCAGATGCTCGGGCGATAGCAGTTTGAACAATGAAATGAGTTTGTTGTCATCTTTTTTATCATCGTTCCGCAGCGGTTTGTTGTACTCCCGAATATCAAAATAGGTGAACTCAATACCGTGTTTTATTTCTGCAATAAAAGGTTCGGCTATTTGTTTGTAGAAAAAATCCGTTTTCGTATCTGCCAGCCTTCCCTCTTCAAAGTCGTTGAGTTGTTTTACAAGATGCTTATTTTGAGCAAATAACCTGTCAAAAAGCATAGCGTCAAAAATGAACCATTCGTTGATATTGGTTGCAATCAGGTATTTGATTTCAATATTTTTGTGTGTGACACGCTCCCGCAAATAATACAAAACCAATTCCTGGAATGCCTTCACATTGATTTTGTCCTGTGTCAGCATTTCCGCCTTATTGGTTGGTTTTTTAGCTTCAATAATGACCCCCACAGTACCGGAGGCATTGTTGGTGTTGTGAATCACAAGGTCGTTCCGGCCTTTGGTGTTGATAAAATGATTCGGCTCGTAGTAGGTCTTCTTCAGAAAGTCGCTCACCAGGTTTTTATGAAACTCTTCCGATTCGCTGTCGTTCATCCTGTCGAGCAGCTGGATTAAATTGGTCTTGAAGCGCTCTATATCAGTCCTGTTGGGTTTCACTTTCAGGAAAGCTTTATTCAATGCCTTCCGGGGTTTCAAGATGTGTAGTTCCATTTCCTTAAAAATCAGTTGATACGTTTGTTCATATCCACAAAAATACAATTATCCACGGGTAGGGCGGCAAGAAAACAGGGCAACGGTTGAGGCTAAGTTCTTACCGGGATTTTCAGCACTAAACTTCATTAGATGCACAAAGCTTAAATTTAGCACTTCATGTCATAGAAGTACAAAACCCCCGCTTTTGCAAAACGGCTGTTAACCGATCGCCCTTTTATTTTCGGTACTTAATTTTTCCATTTTTTTCTTTTTGTAGCTCTCCATGATTTCACTTTTTCTATTTCTATTATATCCCTTGGACTTTATCATCAAGTCGGCTATAAGATTAAGATAAAATTTTTCACTTTCATAGTCCTTGGCTCTATAAAAATAGTATGTGATCAACTTAAAAAATATTAAATCTTCAATATACTTTGTCTTGACATTTTTAATAAAATCAGATACAATTGTATCATAATCTTTACCTCTAATATCTGCATAAATGAAAACTGATAACGCTTTTTCAAAATCTGATACATTGTCAATTTTGTCAAGATTAATTTTGTCTCTAACAACCGCTGTCAGTTTTTGTGAACCAATATTGTCAAACAGAAACATTTCGTGAAGTAGAGGTAAAAACTTATTCATTGTTGAGAATTCTTCAACTTTCTCTTTTGGTAATTTATCCTGATTAAGTAAGAATAATTCAAATACAGCCTTGTGCAATATCGCAAATAATATGGACTTCTTTAATGCTGTTGAGTAGCTTTCAAGTTTTAAATTTGGATTATTTTTATCTAAGACCTCTTCGGAGTTATTTATAACTCTTAATGCTAAAACAAGAAGTTTACCTAAATTCTTTAAATTGTTTCCTCCCTCTTTTTTTGAAATTCCTTTTTCTTGTTTTTGAAGTTCCAATTTATTGTCCTCAATAACCTCCAAGTCTTGTTCAGTTGGTTTATTTGATGGTAAAAAGGTAATGACTTTTTCTTCATTAAGTTGGTTTATTAACGATGGTTTTTCTTTGCCCTTTTCATCTTTATTTATAAAAAAACCGTCATAATTTTCATAACCTTTTTCTGCTTGAGCATTCATAATCATTACGTCTAAATCAGTAAAACCAGCCTCAAGTCTTCTTATAATAAGCTTTAAAAGTTCCGTTTCACCTCTATGAATACCCGTAAAATAGTCAATCTCATTATTATAGATGAGAAAATTTTCCTCTGCCAAAACCTCTTCCTTAAATTCTGAATCTTTCTCCATTTGTTTCATAAGGAAAAATTCAAAAAAACAAGAGAATCTAAATCTAACATCTCCATTGTCTTTTAAAAATATTCCAGAATTCAAAAGTGTCTCTACAATTTTATCTGTTTTAAAGTCATCAAATCTTTTATCAGTCAGATATTTATCTACCGTACTAGTGAAAGTCGAAAATGAAAGAGAATAATTATCTTTTTCTTCTTTAAGCATTTTATATGCAATATGTGATATTATCCATATTTTGTTGTCATATCCAAAACGCTCCCGTTGAGTTTCTTTAAAATCGTGTTTCTTTAAAATCTTTTCAATAAAGTTTTCAATTAAAGTTGAATTATTAATTGGTTTAAAATTCTCTTGTTTTTCAATAATCCACAAGAACATTGAGACCGCAAATGGCGTTCTTGGTAGATTCAACGCTAAAAATGCATTTGTGATTGTTTCAAGTTTTTTTGGAGTATCATATTTGTTAGACTCAGGAAACCATTTTTTAATTAATTCCTTAATCTGTTTTGTTTTAAACTGTTTTATGGTTATTGAATCGTAGTTAAACAGTGAGGTTAATCCTAAATTTATTGGATAATCTTCTTCATAAAGCTGTTGGTAAGTAGCTATGAACCTTATATTAGGGTATTCATTTAGAAATTTACTTAATGTTTTTAATTTATAAATGTCCTCATCATCGAATGATATATTATCTATAAACAAAAGAACCTTATATTTTTCCAATACTCCCTTAGCTTCATCATTTGATTTTGACCAAAATTCTCTAATTAGTTTTAAGGGATTATCTTTTAATTCTTTAAAGTCAATAGATGCTGGTATTTGATGATGTTCTTTGTTTGTTTCTAGAGTTTCAATCAATAATTTGTCAATAAAAATTGTTTTACCAGACTCTTTTGTACCAAACACAATATAATTACATGAGCTGAAAATAATTTCAGTTAATGAGGCAATAGTTTTATCTTCTTTCTCAGCATCAAATTCTTCTTTTACAACTATATTAGGCATTACAAAGAGTTCGTTTAAACTCTTTGGGGCGTTTGTGTCCGTTGAATGTGAAAGTAAATGGCAGTTAATTTGTGGTATTGCGTCACAACTTATTTGTTTGATTAGCTTTTGCTCAAAAACAATTTGCTCAACATCTTTACCATAAGGAATGTTTACCATCCAAGTACCGTCATTTCCAATGGATGAGTTAATTATAAATTCCTTTTTGGGATATTCAGACTTATAAAAACTAGAAATAATTTTTTTATTTTCTAAATCGTAGTCAATTATAGCAAATCCATTTTCAAATTTTCTTTCAGGACTCCTAATACTACTTGATAATGTGCCCGATGCACAAAAAGTAAATAGTTTACCATCTGGATCTTGTATAAATCCGGCTTTTGTCCTATGAGTATGACCTACGAACAAAAGGTTAAAAGCTTGCTTTAAAAGCTCTTCGACAATTTCTTTATCGAAGTCACTTAAAAAATCATAATGATGATGGCTCAATGCTATTTTTAAATTACAATCAGCTATGTCTTTAAGTCCGTCAATTATTTGTTTTTCTCCAATTAAAATTTTCCCTTTGTCGGTATTGCTGTCATAACATCGCCAAGATGAATTTAAACAACAAACACCAACACTCAAGCCATTTATTTTAATTTTAAATGTTGACTGAAAGTGGGTCAAATTTATTTTACATTTAGCTTCTTTGTAAAAATAATTTTCAAATTCTTGGTATTCTTTTATTCTGTCAATGCCCTCTGGATTTTTAAAAAAATCATTCAACTTTTCTTGTGAATCTAAATCTTGAGTTAAACCTTTTTCAATTCTAATAGAATCTGAGCTTCTATTTATGTCGTGATTGCCAGGGACAAAAAAGAATGAATCTTTCGTCAAAGAAGTTACTTTCAATAATGGCTCAATGAATGTTATTTCAAAATCTAAAAATGCCTCATCAAGCCCACTATAATTTTTCCCTCCGATGTTAACCAGATCACCAGTAAATAATATTAGGTCTATTGGTTTTTCGGATATTATTTTTTCCAGTCTTTTAATCAAAGGATTCACAATGTGGTTTACATTGTCCTCTTTGTCTTTCTGGTCTAGGTGAAAATCTGAAATGTGAAGTATTCTCATATCTTGTTAATGTTGATGTCGTTTTAGGGTGTCGGCTAACCTATTATATGTTCGCAAAAACTGCGCATATACACCGAAAATCTGCATATATGTACACATATCACTGTTTTTCATCTCCGTCTTAATCAATTCTTTATCCATTGCATTTTCATTGCCCACTTATGTTGATGGCATTTATGGCGCTCACCAGCATCCCATGACCCAGGCAATTTACCATCAGTTTATGTCACCTCATTCATCTTTCTCATTTTAAACATCCAAATTGTTATCCTCATGTCTTTAATTGTGTAACGGCGCAAGCAGCAGGCCGTTAAACAAGGCACTAAAGATAAGTGAAGTATGCGTTCGATAAAATACCAGCGATAAATTTAGAATGAATCTAAGGAAAAGGGCGCACAGGCGATGAGGGCCACGCGGAAACGAGTCTTCATGCTTACTGCTTTGCAGGGCTGCGTGGTGGTTGTGCAGGTCAAGGGATCAGGTATGCCTTGTCACCGGGGCTTACATGGCCCTTCGGGCAAACAGCAGCATCCGCAATCCGCTGTTTTTTCTGAAGTGCCAAAACGATTCGGAACACAGGCCTTGGTTCCGAACGGAATGGGCCGCTTTGCTCCATGTAATTTCAGGAAACATCTGTTCTTCATCAATCCATCCTGAATTTTTTGCAATGTCGTTTTTTACCATACCGGATGATGTCGTCTGCTGTGAAAGGTAAAGCCGGGGCGGGGGTGGCTTCGCTTTCGATCAATTTCATGCATGCCAGCCAGGTGGCTATGCTCGTCGGAAATGCTTCTCCCCTCATTTCCATCTGTATGCGGTGCCTGGAGCGCTTGTCTCCACCCACATGTTTCTTTACTGCTCTGCTCATAAGATCCTCTTTTACACTATTTGCCTTTTCAATTCCACTATGGTTCTGTTTTCAGACATGCCGTCACCAGCTGCCGGACCTTTGCCCCGTCCCAATCCAAAAAAGGGTTGGCATCAACCGGCTTCGGCGGGGCATTGGTCTTTTGCAGTCTGGCTCAGCACGAGGGCGCCTCAGCGCTGGCCGAACCGCTTTGCGCTGCGCTTTTGTGCCGACCCTCCAGCACTCTTGCGCGCAACTTTTTATAGCTGCGCTCCTTGCATTTTCTGAAGTTTTCCGGTTTCAATCCTTGTTCCTTTAAAAACTGCTCTTTTTCTTCTTTCGGAAGCTGCTTGTTCGGAAGGTCATAGGTTTTGATGAAATCAATGACCGCCTTGTCACGTGGCTTGAGCTTGTTGCAGGCTGCATCCAGACTGTTGAGGTCTGCACCAAGTGCTACTGCATCTTCATGGCGTTTTTGGTCGTTGACTTCTTCCGCTTCATGACATGGGTTCATCTGTTGTGCAAACAGGTCAAGCTCCGCGTCATTCTTTACCCCCGTCTTCCCGCGGCCATACCTCATTTGACTGCCTTTCTTTTCCTTTTCAAGTTCTTCATCTGCCATCGTGCTCAACAACACACCCACTTTCAGCTTTTTTCCTGAGGCATCCTGTTGTTCCTCCAACCGCCTCAGAAACTGCAACGGATGTTGATACACCTCCAATAAGGTGTTGTTGAACACAACATCAGGCAAATCGCTGCCGTAAATTTCGGCATGCACCTTACATGCCTTGTTGCATAGTTTTGCCAGGTCGTCGCCGTGACGCTCGTGAAAGCAATTAAACGCTTTGCGCTGCAGCACCTCATCTGTGCCAGCCATTAGTTGCAGGAGAACCGTGTCGGATTGTGTTTTCAGCCCTCCGGAAAATGAATCATTTTTCATCTTTCGATCATTTAATCATTACAAAAAGTGTGACATGTTTCCAACTTGCTGAATACAAGCGTTTTAAAACTTGCTTCAAACAAGACATGCCATCAGATTTTTCATCATATCGCACGGATTTCGCACGACAATCAAAAATTTGATTGATGAATGATTGAAATATGGATGAAGGGAATGGTTTACTTTGTAAAAGTAGGGTCTGTCAAGGACATTGGAAAGGACAAATCGGGAAAGCCCTGTTTTGGGCCTCACTTTCCGACTAATAGTCAGAAAAAGGGGGCATATTGGCTGTTTTTGGCCTGAAATGAAACACTTCTTCGGTATTTCAATTCCATTTTGCAGATTTAGGGGTCAAAAAAAATTGTCCCCTGATTTTTCACCGTAAATAACTTGGTTGCCACGAATGTTTTTGTTGCCACGAATGCACGAAAACGAGGTTGCCACGAATGCAAGATTGTGAGGTTGCCACGAATGCACGAATATGAGGTTGCCACGAATGTTTTTGTTGCCACGAATGCACGAAAAAGAGGTTGCCACGAATTCAAGATTGTGAGGTTGCCACGAATGCACGAATAAGAGGTTGCCACGAATGTTTTTGTTGCCACGAATGCACGAAAAAGAGGTTGCCACGAATGTTTTTGTTGCCACGAATGCACGAAAAAGAGGTTGCCACGAATGCACAAATAAGAGGTTGCCACGAATGCACGAATAATCTTTTGCCGCGAATGCACGAATAATCTTTTGCCGCGAATGCACGAATAATCTTTTGCCGCGAATGCACGTATAGTCTTTTGCCGGGAATGCACGTATAGTCTTTTGCCGGGAATGCACGAATAGTTTTATTCGTTCTCCATTCGTGAATTCGTGGCTATTAGTTGTCTGCCATAAATGCGTGAATAGTGCCTTTTTACCTGAAACTGTCCCTTTTAGGGGATAAATGATCTAAAAATTTTTATTCGTGCATTCGTGGCTAATATTTGTGGCCACGAATGCGCGAATAAGCTATTCGTCCTTCATTCGTGAATTCGTGGCTTTACTTCATACATGGCGACCAGAACCTCATACAAAGTGTTTTGAACCTCATACAAAACGTTCTGAACCTCATACAAAGTGTTCGATGCCTCATACAAAGTGTTCTGAACCTCATACAAAGTGTTCGATCCCTCATACAAAGTGTTCTGAACCTCATACAAAGTGTTCGATGCCTCATACAAAGTGTTCTGAACCTCATACAAAGTGTTCGATGCCTCATACAAAGTGTTTTGAACCTCATACAAAGCGTTCGATGCCTCATACAAAGTGTTTTGAACCTCATACAAAGTGTTCGATGCCTCATACAAAGTGTTTTGAACCTTATACAAAGTGTTCTGAACCTCATACAAAGCGATTTATGATTCATCTTACCCAAGACCCCCTGTGATGCGTAATGCGTGATGGGTAATCGGTGATGCGTAATGCGTAATGGGGTAATCGGTTGATGCGTAATGCGTAATGCGTGATGGGTAATCGGTGATCTTACTTCTGACCACCGATCTCCGACCACTGACCTCTGACCTCTGATCTCCGACCACTGACCTCCGACCACTGACCTCTGACCTCCGATTTTTTTCTCACTTTCAACGCAAATTTTTCGAAAAAAAACACCAACCGGTGTAAAATCATCAAAATCGAGTCAAATATATCGTCACAACATATTACATATCAATGCATTAAAAAAGTGTCACGTTTTTGCCTATATAGTAAGGAGTCCCAATGGCGATGAGCCAACCTTCCTCAATCAAAAAAAGGGATGTCAGGCTGAAAACCGGATGGGCTTCGAAAAATAATTTGTTTTATCCATTAACACCCTTTCAAAATGAACAGGCTAACTGAAAAAACAGAATCATTCCTGGCCATCAAACGCGTGCTTGAATCTCACAGCAATGCATTTGAAGGCAAACCCAACGCTATCGCTTTCCGCGACAGCTTCTTCGAACGTACCGCCACACTGAGTCAGCTTTCTGCTGCCATGGTGCGGCCGGTAAAAAGTCTCTACACCACGCGCCGCGATCAACGCCTGGCGCTGCAACAACGGTTGCTGCTGATCACCGATTTTGGGATCATGCTGGCAAAAAATGCGCAAAACAATGGAATGCTTTCCATATTCCTTCACTACAAAAAGCGGTTACGGTCCATATCTGTAGCCGCCATGCTGCAGGTGGCAACGGACGAACTGCAACTCCTCGACCAGCACAGAAGCCTTGCCGAAGCGCTTGGGTTGCCAGCTACTGAAATTCAGGACCTTCAACAACTCATCACCGATTTGCGGGCGCTCTACGAACTAACCCAAAACCAGCTCGACCAGCGCCGGAATCAACGCCTTCGGGCTTTGGCACTCATAAATGAATGTCAGGACATCCTCAAGTTTGAACTCGATAAGTTTGTGAGTTTCCACGCGGGTGAATGGCCTGTTTTGTCTCAAAACTACAGCCATCTGCGGCGAAGACGGCGGCGGCATCAATCGAACAAGCTAAACGAAACCTCCGACATCATCGGCACTGTGAGCGATGCAGGTACTGGACTGCCGGTGGCGGGTGCAACAGTCAAACTCATCGAGCAGGGATGGACTATCACCACCGATGGGGATGGCGATTTTCTGTTTGACGAACTGCCCGCAGGACATCTCACCCTGAGCTGTCATGCCTCCGGCTACGAAGTGCCCGAGATCGCCGCCATTGTACTGGGCATGAACGACCATGTGGTGTGGAACTTCCAGCTTACGAAGCTGGCTTCCGGCAATTGATCCATCCGCCTTTCGTAGTGCTCTGACCAAAAAGCCTTGCCCTTGTGGTGGGGCTTTTTTATTGTGTTGATTTGTTGATTTGTTGATTTGTTGATTTGTTGAGGGCTGGTTTAGAGGGGTTTAGGGTTTAGAATTTAGGGTTTAGGGCTGACGCAAGCGATCACCCATCACCCATCACCTAACACCCATAAAGTGATGCGTTGATTTGTTGATTTGTTGAGGGCTGGTTTAGAGGGGTTTAGGGTTTGGAATTTAGGGTTTAGGGCTGACGCAAGCGATCAACCCATCACCCATCACCTAACACCCATAAAGTGATGCGTTGATTTGTTTATTTGTTGAGGGCTGGTTTAGAGGGGTTTAGGGTTTAGAATTTAGGGTTTAGGGCTGACGCAAAACACCTAACACCAAACACCCATCACCCACATTGTTTATAGCTAATCTTCAATACTATCCCGGGCTGGGTGCGTGAGCCATCCGCGGATGTTGTAGGCATAGCTCTGCCGCTGCAGGTAGTTGGTTTCCGGCTGCGACAATTCGTTGTATTGCATGGTGTTGAGTCGTTGGATGACACCTCCAACCTCCATCTCGGTGTAGGTGGGACGCCAATCATGGTCGTAAAAGTAGGAAAAAGAATATTCATAGAGTCCATTGTTGGGTTTTTTGAAACTTTTCTTACAAGTTAAGCATTTCATTTTCAGGAGTTTCCTTTTCCAACATCATTGTCTCATACATCAATGCTTCGCTTTCATTCAGCAACCAATCCCATCATCTTCTGGCGATGTGCTTCAACTTTGTTCATAGCTTCCATTTTTGAGCGCAAAGTTGATGGCTTTCAACAAAGCTTACAAGATACCTTTGGGGGAAGGTTTGCGATTATCCCAAAAAACCGCCTGCATGAAACATTACCAGGCCGCACATTAGGACAAGGCTTTTTTAAACATTTTAAACAAAAATATTACAAAAAAGTATATGCAGTATCCAAGGATTTCGATTATAGTTTAAAACGAAATAATTGGGTATATAAACTCTTTACTGGTTTACCTCTTTGATAAGCTGGCTCCCATTTTTCCATTTGTTTAATAACCCTTATAGCTTCATTGTCAAGCAAATCATGAACACTTTGGGTTACTTTTACGTTTGTAATTGAGCCATCTATATCAACGGTGTATTGTACTATAACTTCTCCCTCAATTTTCTTTTCTTGTGCTTTTCTAGGATATTTCAGAGTATTAACTATATGCTGAATTATACCTTCTTTACCATCGGGATACATCGCAAATTTTTCTATCAATGAAAATCCATTTTCAGCATCAAATAGTTTGACTTCCAGATAATTTTTCTTCATTAATATCTTTTCTGGAAGTACCTGAGCATAACCCCAAAAAACATGAATAAAAAGAATTGAAAAAACAAATATCTTCTTCATTATATTAATTTATATGATAGTCTTTTGATTTTATGTATTTTAATTTCACAACAGTACTTTTCGTGATATCATCTTTAGGAAATTTAATTAAAACGCTATCACCTTCGTTAAATTTCTTTGAATATATATGCGCCAATTCGTTGAATTTATATTCTCCTTTGTATTCTTTCCCATTATAATTAAATTCATAATAAACCATTAATTTATAATAGCCATACCCCCAATGTATTGGCTGAGACTTATAAACATAAGCCATGCAATATTTGTATTCTTTTTGATCTTCACTACATCTAAATCCTACAAAAAATAGAACAAGGATTATAATTACATATCTGATTATATTCATAATAACACACATTAATTTCCATATAATTGTTTATACGCTTCCCATGCTGCCTTTGTACTCTCCCCCCTACCTTTATATCCTTTAAAAGATCCTTTATTCGTTGATCTAAATTCATTGAATGTAGGTTTTGTTGAGTTCCAACCATTATTTAACGCTGATTTATTTAGTGTAGATATAGCTGGTTTTGAATAAGTTGGTTTTAAATTAAAACTTCCATTTGAATTCAGTTTAGCTGCCGAATAGGAGGATACAACATTCACCATATCAAAATACTGTTGGAACAGCATTAAATTACCTAAGGTATGACCGTATGTGTTCCAATAATTTGTAGCACTTAATATATTAAACCTTCCTGTACTAACCTGTCTCCTCAGAACACTGCCTATTGGGCTATCATTATTTTTCAATCTATTCCAAATATCTAAATCTCTATCATCCCAAAAATATCCTGTTTGGTTATGTGTTGACATGGACGGGTTTACAGTCGAATATGCATTATCAGGCGTTACTGTTAAAGCTGAAAGCGTTTGAGTATAATCATGTTTTGTACCATCTGCCTGATAATGAGTAATTTGTCCAGTTGCTTCATTAACACTATATCCTTCTTTCCCTAAATATTTATCTCCAGATTTTAAATCTTTATCAGTTGCGCTAGTAATGTTTTCATCCCAAACGATTTTATTATCACGTTCGACCCAATCATCATACATCCCATCGGGGTCAATCCTATTAATAGGATCATTTTGACAATAACTAAAAGACGATACCCAGCTTCTTTGGTCTGCCATTGGATCAACACTATGCCACCTCCCCAGCTGCGCATCATAAAACCGAGCGCCGTAATCGAGCCACTTCCCCGGCATGGGTTGTTCTTCCTTGCCGTTGTAGAGGTAGGCGTTGCTGCGGGTGAAGGTCTTGCTGTCGTCGATTATGTCTTTGGTGGGTAAGGCTTTACCGATTTCAGTGAAGGCTTCGCCCGCTGCTTTAGCGGCAAACTCCATCGTCAAAGCCATCCCAAAAGGATAGTAGTCGCTGGCCTGGCTGAGGGTGTAGGCTCCCGGTCCGTAGCTGCGGCCGATCACAGCACGCACATTGCCAAGGCATGTGCTGAGCGGATTCGAAGCATGGTCTTTCAGGTAGTAGAGAAACATCTTTTACTTTACGGCTTATTTAATCGACTTGAAAACAATCCAATTGGTAAATAAACTTTTCGAACTCAAAGTCAAAGTGGAGGTACTCCTGAAGTTTTTTAGCAATTTCTTCATTAATCGGATATGGATTATACATGAGCGGATCGTTAGTTTGAGGTTTAAAAATTTCTTTGAGCGTGTTAAGTTCAATGGTGTCAATTACAATTTCCCCTATAAGTACCTCATCTTGTATTGAAAACCAGCTAATTAATCTTTCTATTTTCATAAATACTTTCATTTTTTATTTGGTTTTCTTCCTGGAACACTTGGCTTTGGATTTGATCCATCTGGTTTGGCAGAACCTTTATGGTTCCCATTTCTATCATATATTTCAACTTCGCCATGCTGAGAATCCCATTCAAGAATATCGCCATCTTTTGTTCTCCAGCGTGCCCTACCTTTACTTGGTGTTCTTTCAGCCTCAGTGAAGCCTGGTAATACTTTTGGAGGTGGTAAATATTCATCAATAATGGTACGCGTATCCCCTTCTAAAAACAACAGCCCTGTTACACCTGTTACAAAAGTTGCAAGTGCAGCAGATATGGATACTGAAAAGCCATTCTGCAAAAATGTAAGCGCAGTAAGTGGGAAAGTAATTCCGGTAGTTGAGGCTTTGTTTTTAGTCTTATTATCGGATTTCTTGGCTTTTGGGTTTTTATTCTCCCTAATACCACTATGATATCCATTCCTACCATCGTCATCGAATAGTATTGGGGGTGTTCTATTAATAAAATCATCCCATTCAGGATTGCCAGTTTTTATTTCTTCGATAATATTTCTTTTGTTGTTGCCCGGAAATTGACGACTTTCTTTATCCGAATTAACAATTTTTCTCTCAGCATCTTCACCATCCGGTGTTGGCCACATCCCATCCGGATCAATAAACCTCACTGGATTATCCAGTGCATAAGTATAAGGACTCCAGCGCCTTCCTTTCTCCGCCAGCGGATCCACGGAATGCCACCTCCCCAGCTGCGCATCATAAAACCTTGCGCCGTAGTCCAACCACTTCCCCGGCATGGGTTGTTCTTCTTTGCCGTTGTAGAGGTAGGCATTGCTGCGGGTGAAGGTCTTGCTGTCGTCGGTTTCTCGGGGGTCAACACGCACAGCCTCCATTGCTTTGCCGTTTTTTATACTGCTGATCTCCACCGTATGAGCCATGCCAAATGGATAGTAGTCGCTGGCCTGGGTTTGCGTGAAAGCCCCCGGGCCGTAGCTGCTGCTGATCACCGCGCGTTCATTGCCAAGATGGTCTTTCAGGTGGTAGTTAAACACCGGCTGCTGCCCTGGCGTGAGGTCAATATAGCCGTATTGAAAATGGCAAAACTGACCCGTCTGTAACTACATTAGAACGTATCGCTAAAGCTCTTGGGGTTTCGCTATCGGATTTGTTCGCTTCTACCGAAGAACTGAAAGAAATTAATTCTTACGATAAGTCTATTATGGAAAAAGTGGCCCTGATGGAAAGCCTGAACGATGAAGAAAAACATACCATTTATATCATGCTTGATGCCTTTATCGGTAAACGTAGACTCAAAGATGCTTTAAGCTCCTTGCTTACGGAAGTAAAATAACACCAAAGCCCGATTGTTGCCTGGCTTTGGTGCTTTTATATAGCTATCCGAAGTTGCAAACTTAGGATAGCATTTATCTACGGAACACTACGGACAACTGGGCTTACTTGTTTTTTTACACATGCACTATCATTATCCGGATTTAACCAATAAGGAACAATCAAACCTCTTTTACTATTACCATATTTCATTATCTCCTCACCGTCATGTATATTCAGATATAGGATATACCTAGAAAAATTTTCGGGCATAGCCTTATCAAATTTTACTAATGTTCCAGATTTTATGACTCCCTTGTTACTAATACAATAATCATTTTTTAGTTCATAGTATTCAGACCCATTGCTCTTAAGATAATTATAGGCTATTCCTATTGCTAATCCCAAAACACATCCAGCACAAAAAAAAACGAACTTTAATTTGAAATTTTTTTTCATAAAATTATTTTGCTGCAATCGTTTTATTAATCAATAATGATTTGGATTGGGCTTTCTTCTCCTCCATAACTCATCATTAGTATTTTTTGTCTCTTTTTTCTCATAAACTACCTTAGTTCCGCCGCCTTCTAAATAAACCGTTGTCTTTGTAAAACCCATTTTTTCGTAATTGGCTTCAAAATTTTCAAGAACATCACGAGGGTCGTATCCTTCTCCAACTTTATCCTTCCCAATTTGCTTAAGACCGTCGGCGGATTTTGTAACACAATTATTACTCATAACAGCGTAGTCATCCTTTAATTCGTAAGCAGTTCCCCCTCCTCCGGGAACTGCCCCACCAGTTGTTTCTGAAGCTTTACTGTCATTCTCTTTAACAAGGGTTAAGTAATAATCTATGACCTTTTGATCCTCTGCTGCTGTTGTAGATATGTTATACCCTATAGATTCTCTAATGCGTTGCTCACTTGATAAATATTTACTCCCGTCTTTGTAAACATTTAAAATGCCCTCTCCCGCACCTATAGGCCATGTTTTACCATATCTTCCAAAATCAAAAACATAATTATAACCTTTACCGTGTACTCTTAATGCCATATGCCCATAGGGATGTTCTTTCCCTTTAGAATCTGTGTATGGTTTTCCAATAATAATTTCAACGTCCTTACCATCGGGGTCTACAAATATTAATGGATTATTTAGACAATAAACATATGGTGATAGAGACAAGTATTTATCAGCTTTGGGGTCTAGGACATGCCATCTGCCAATTGTAGCATCATAAAACCGTGCCCCGTAGTCCAACCACTTCCCCGGCATGGGTTGTTCTTCCTTGCCGTTGTAGAGGTAGGCGTTGCTGCGGGTGAAGGTTTTGCTGTCGTCCATGATTTCGCGGGGTTCAGCACGCACGGCTTCCAAAGCTTTGCCATTCTTGATGCTGCTGATCTCAACCGTATGAGCCATCCCGAAAGGATAGTAGTCGCTGGCCTGGCTGAGGGTGTAGGCTCCCGGGCCGTAGCTGCTGCTGATCACCGCACGCACATTGCCAAGGTGATCTTTCAGGTGGTAGTTAAACACCGGCATCCTGTTAATATCTACATAACCTTCGCCATGGAGGATGCGAGTGGGGTGCCCGTTTTCAACAACAAGGTCGCCATAATAGCACTCGTCGCTCAAGGTGTTATTGTTGTAATCGAGCACCACCCGGCGGCGCTTGCTGCCATCCCAGGCGTAGGTGTTTTCGATGCGGCCTTTGGTGTGCTGGATGATTGTAGGCATATTGAGTTGGTTGTAGGAGAGCCTCAAGCCACGCACAGGATCACCACTCATGTTTCCATTGGCATCATAACGAAATGTGGCAGCAATGCCCGAGCCATCGCCCGGAAAATCACCCAGGGAGTTTTGTCCGGCAACTGCATCGTAAACCGATTTCAGCCGGTTGCCCTCGTAGGAATAGCTCAGGTTGTCGAACAGCACGATATCGGTGTCGGAGTCCCGGCGACCATGACGGCTCAGGGTTCTGATGTTGCCGTTTTTGTCGTAGGTGATGTCTTTCTCAGAGCCAATGCCAGTGATCGCTCCCCAGCTACCTTTGTTGGAAGCTGTGCCTTCCCATGCAATCATCGTGGTGCTGGTATTGCGTTTGTAATAGGCTGACTTGGTGAGCCTGTTCAATGCGTCGTAACTGAAAGCATAACCACTGCTGAAGTCGGTTGGCGTGATGCCATCAACCCTCCACTCGCTTGCACTGATGTTGCCGTTGTAGCGGGCAGTGGCTTGCGACGAGGTACCTTGAGGAACAGTGTTGTAGTACAGCTTTTGTGCAAACACCCCCGAACTGCCTTGCAGGATGTTGTTGATACCCGTGAGCCATCCGCGGATGTTGTAGGCATAGCTTTGCCGCTGCAGGTAGTAGGTGGCATCACCGTGCAGGTAGTTGGTTTCCAGCTGCGACAATTCGTTGTATTGCATGGAGTTGAGTCGTTGGATGACACCTCCAACCTTCAACTCGGTGTAGGTGGGCCGCCAATCATGGTCGTAAAAGTAGGAAAAAGAATATTCATAGAAGTTATTGCTGGGGTTTTTGAAGCGTTTGTTGGATTGCAGCAATTGACCGTTAAAGCTGAACTTATTACCTTCGTAGAACACCCCGGAAAAATAGCTCATTGCACGTTGCACGATCCTGCCATATTCATCATAGTAAAAAACCTCTGTTGTATTGGTGCTTTTGTCTATTTTTCCTGTCAATTTTCCTTTAGTCATCAATGTAGCCGCATCTGAAAAACCATCAGGCTGAAAATAAACGCCGTAAATAGAGTTGAGATTGTCTCCTTCGAATAGGTAATCGTCGTAATAATAGGCTTGTTTAATATTACTGCCACCTGTTATGTACGGAAATGCATTGTTCGAATAACCAAGGAAGTAATCAAAATATCCAACCTGTTTTATTTCAAACAAGGTGGTACTGTATGTATCAGCTGTTTGCTGCATCTGTACACGATTGGAAGTATTAGAATACAGAAAACCTTCAAGTATGACTCTTTGCAGACCATCATATTTATAGAACTTCCAGGTTTGCTGTTTGCGCATATTTCCATCTTGTTCAGCCACAAGCAAGTCGGCTTTGTTGTAGATATAGCAAATGCTGTCAGCTCCCGGTATTTGCTTTCTCACTAATCGTTTGCGCGCATCGTATTTGTACTGAAAGGCGTTCTTCCAATCGGTGAAAGTGCCTGTGGTTTTGTTGGCTTCCGGCATCATCACGCATACCAGCAATCCCAGCTCGTTATACACATAATAGGTGTCGGCAAAGTCGTTTGATCCCAGAACAGCACGCTTCATGACAACCCGCCCCTCAAGGTCGGTATAGGTGATGCTTGTTTGCCCGTCTTCGTCGGTAACAGTATTTTTAAAAAGTGTTGAGGCATCATAATGTGATGAACTCGTGATATCATTGCCTTGCACACCAAACCTTATTACTTCGTAGGGGACATTGGTACCATAATCGTAACCCACCGCATGCCCGTTGTCAAGCGCCCAGGCTTCGCCCGGCGATGCTGTACGCAATACCCTGTTCAGGGGTGAGGGCTCATAGTCGGTTTGGGCGTAATAAACTCCGGTCTGTGGAATGCCGGGCACACTCCCGCTGTAAAACTGCTGCAAGCTGTTTATCGCATTGGCATGATACCCTCCTCCCTGACTTGCTGCCGTATAAGGCAGGTATTGCAGGGGTGTGCGCCCGAAACCATCATATTCGATGTGCTGCACAAGGTCGTTCCTTCCCGGACTCTTTGCTATTGTCACCTCTTGTATGGGACGCCCCAATCCATCGAAATAGGTGATGGATGTTCGTTTTAAATCTTCAGGCAAACTATTGACGCCCTCAGGTGTCGTCACCCCGGCCATTAATTCAATGCTTTTGATGTAGTTCATCGAACTGGTTTGTGCCTTGAGCAGGCTGCTTTGCATCTGCCAGCAAAGTGCGATGCAAACCGCGGCTGTTATATATCTGTTTTTCATGGCTGTATGCTGTTGTTGTTTATAACCTGGTGAGTTTAAGCACGGCATGGCTGGTTTTCAGGCCGGTGTCGAAATGCAGCCGCAGGAAATAACTGCCGGGCTGCAGGGTCTGCACGGCCACAGGCAGCTGATGGCTTCCACTGACAAGGGTATGCTTGTTTTGCCACACCACCGCCCCATGACCATCGGTAAGTTCCATCAGCAAAACCCCCGCCTCAGGCAGTGTCGCCATCAGGTAGCTGTGGGTTTTTGAAGGATTGGGCTGCAGGCTGAACTGTGCCTGCCGGGGCTCGTATGCTTGTGTGCATTCACCGGCATAACGCAGCTCGATGATGCCGCCTTCGGCCAGCCTGAAGGCGTTGATGCCCGACTGTACCACTGCCAGGGGGTTCTCGCCGGGGCGTGGCTTGTACCATTCAAATTGGAGGGTGTCGGCGTCAAGACAGCCGCATTCACTTTCGTAGGGGATGATGTAAGTGCCGGGCCTGCTCACATAGAATTGGTCGCTGCTTTTTTCGGTGGGCTGCAACACATTGCCGGGTGAAGGCAAAGCATAGGCCAGCAACAGTGAATCGCCCTGGCAGAACTTAAAAGTTTCCTTCGAGGTCTTGAGCCGGCTCAGGCAAAGGTCGTCGATACGCAGCACATACACATTCTGTATGCCATAGGGTTCATACGGCACCGAATCGATGGTGATGGTGTTGCCATACAAGCCTGAAAGGAGGGTTTCGGTGGGCGAAATCTTGTGCACACCGGTGAGCCTGCCTAAGCGGCCTTCCCTTGCCATCCAAACGAGGTCGGCTGCCCCGGAAGTGTCGATGCTCAGGAGGGTATGAGCACCTGTGCCATAGGAATGGCCCAATGGCAGGGGGCTGTTACCGGTGTGTATCAGCTCGCAGCTGTCGCTCGAAACATTGGCCAGTACATAGAGTTTGTTGGCACTCACAAAGAGTTTTTCTATCCGTTCGCTCCTGTTTCCTTTGAGGTGGTAGGTGGCCTGAAGCTGCAAGAGGCTGTCGTACCTGAACAGGGCTGCCTCGCCGCCTCCGCGGCCATCGAGGCGTTGATCCACGCCGTGGTGCAGTGTGTCGGAAAAGTTCACCGCCACCCAGAGCGAGGCATCATATGTGGCCAAGGCCACTGCATGAGCATCCTGCAATCCATGCCACGACAGGGGTATGTTGAGATAGGTGGAATCGATGGTGTCGGCTAAAGCCACAAAGGCATCTTTTCCGGCCAGGGCATACAGTGTGCTGTTGTACAACTGAAGACTGTCGCGAAACGACCCGCAGACGAACAGATGTCCAAAGGCAAAGCCCAAATCGTTGAGTTCCATCTCGTAGGTGTTGCCGGGCAGGTAGACAGGCCTGCTCCCGGCTGCACCTTTGGTGATCATCACCCGGCGGGCTGCTACCGAGTCGGGCAGGTATTTTCCTGTGGTCACCAGCAGGCTGTCGGCAACACAAATGCGCTCAAAACCTGCCCGCAGTGCTGCCGAAGCAGGTTGGGTAAAAGTGGGATTGTCGCCTTCAATTCCACAAAATAGCTGGAAACCGGTGTGGATACCTGTTCCTCCTCCAAGGTAGGAGGCTTGTCCGCCGGAGGGCTTTATAAAGACCGAGTCGTGACAGCTGCCGCTCACAACCAAACGCTGCAGATAGAAACCTATACCGGTGATGGCTATGTGTCCGGGCGAACTCAGGTGAAAATAGCGTACCAGGCTTCCGTTTTCGGTACTTATTTGTGCCACTATGGCTTCGCCATGTAAGCCCGGATCGAGGGTGTCGCTGCCGCCACCTGCCTCAAGTGCCAGAGGCGAAGAGAAGTTAACGGCTATAAACACCTGCCCGGCTGTGTCAATAGCAATTCCAGGAGAGTGGTCCACACCTGAAGAGGCTATGCTTTTGAACCAGGCCAGGCCGCTTTGCTGCGACATTGCGTTCATTGCTACAACCATCAATAGAATGATTAAGCTGTGTTGTATCTTTGTTTTCATGCGTTGGCTGTGTTAGTGGGCGTAATTGTATTCAAAGGTTTTCAGGATGTTTCTTTTGTGATCCCTTATATACTTCAGTCTACCGAATGCGTCATACTCATAATAGGTAGGCAGATTGTTGGCATCGCTTTGCGAAGTCGTACCAATGAGTGGGGCATAGGTGTAGGTTGTCATACTGGCATCTGAGGGATGAAAACGAATGTCGTCCCACAGGGCGTTGGCGTCACCGCCAACATACACTTTAAATGTCAGATTCGAATTAAGCAATGATTCATAATTGCTTTTTGGAATTTCAATCTCTATCAGGTTCCACTGCTGCGGGTCGTCTACATTGTTTTTCCTGACGTGGGTTGACCAGTTTCCATCCACTTCAATATGTATAAAAGCTCCTGAACCACCTTTTACCCATACCGAAGCAGTATACCCCGGATGCTTTTCAGCTTCCAGTCCAACCAAAAAAGTCTTGAAAGGGCCTGCATTCGAATTGGTCTTCACCACATATTCCCCTGTATGCGCCCCACCGTCCACTTTTAAAATTGTGTTTTCGCTGTATAGGGACCAGTCGTTGCTTTCATTGTTTTCAAAGGAGGTATGTAAGGATTCCATACTGGTACTATTTATAGTAAATGAAATTGGTTTTGAATAAGCATAGCCCCAATCAATACTATTTGATAAATTGTTCTTTTCTTTAAGCGAAACCAAATTTGCAAGAGCTGAATTACTTCCATGAGAATAAGAAAATTCTCTTTTAGGATTATAGTTTTGTTGTAAAAACACGGAAGCGTTGTGATCCTCAGGAAATGAAATTACAGGATTTTCGTAAATATATTCAATTTCAGGTTCTCCGAAATCAGTAAATCTCGTTAATTTACCATCAACTAAAAAGTCATTTTCGATTTTTTCGATTTTTATTTTTTTATCTAATATATGATTATCTATCAAATTTTTAAAAAAAGGAAGAACATAAACAGAGTAATCACCAACATACTTGATTTTCTGTGAAACTTCTTTAATACCTAACCCCTCCAAATAAGAATTTGTTATTTGGGAGGGTAATCTATTTAGTGGATTATATTTGTAATTTATTTCAGATGAAATAGTTTTTTGCCCATTCAAGTCAAATTTTTCTTCAAGTATTCTTTCAAGAAACCACCAATCAGATATTTTATAATAAACTTGTCCAACAACAGACTTGACTAATAATGGATCTTGACAGAACTCATGATTATTTTTCAATGTAATAAGACCCATAACACTTTTATTTGATCCAAAAGCATTGGAGTAATTATAGGTTTTCTTATATACAGTATCCTTATTATTATTATAATGTTCTTCCTTTAGAATTATTCCATTCTTGAGGTTTTTAACACCTGGATAATAGGGCAAACGAACTGGTTGGTAACTTGTTGGTTCATTTACAAAATAAAACATTGAATATCCTGAATTCTGTTCTTCTGAGGAAATTTGGCGCCTCAATACTTTTGAGTAACCAATCTGATTCCCTTTTGCTGCATGGGAAACATTACTAAATGAGGTTGATCCAATATTAATGAAAGTATGACAATCAAATGGAAAATAAATTGATCCTAATAGGCAACATGGTTGTCGATAAGTGTAATTATTGTAAAATAAATCGTACTGATTTATAATAAATTCAAATGGACTCATATTTATTCCCGAAGATATTCCGTCAAATGTGTATTCATATAATTGGCTATTGGCCAAGACATAGTTTTTATCATAGTTTAAAATTTCCTTAACTCTTAATCCATCTGCATTAATATTGTCACATGAAACCTGTGATAAAAGCTTTGCATCCAAACTTATATGCATTTGAGATATATTTCCTGAAGATGTTTCGACCCGGTAATCACCTGGTTCAAGCATTACATGAATATTGGATATTAAGCTGTTAGTTGGTTCTTGGGTAGGTAGAAACTTGATAAATTTCTTCCATTCACCTTGCTGGTTTTTTACAGAAACAGAAGCCTCCATTTGGTCATATACCCCCGGGTTATGAGGAATGTTAAGATGCATATTTAATTGCATTAAGAGAAAAGCACCAGGGTCTTGAATTGAAAAGTAATGTACTGAATAGCCGCTACTATTTGTGTTAAAAGTAATTTCTGTATCACATTTTATATTATTGCCTGAATATGTATTTGGCTCATATAAAAACTCCGTAATTCCACCAGTTGGATAGACTATTTTTTTCAAAATTGATGCTTCAATTGTATTAGGATTAACAGCTCTATTGGCTCCGTTAAGAAAAATATTAGTGAAATTACTTGAGTTATCGCCAAAGTATAAAACTCTTGGAATTTTTGTATTAATACTGTTCGTTTCGAATTGGTTAACAAATGTTGTCCCGTTATAAATATCAGAAAGTTGAATGTGATGGTAATTTTTAATTACCGGATCAGAATTATTAAAATATCCCCATAAATCTATAGAAAATGCGTTCTTAGCTGGTAATTCTATACTGTTATAGTAAAATAAATATGGACTAATTGTTTCAAAATAATTATTATTCCAACCGTATTCTTGCAAACTTATTAATTTTAATCTCAAATAGTTTTCCTTATCGTTATGTGATAAATAGTTAAGATTAAAGTACGAATAATTAAATTGAAACTTTTTAAAAAGCTCTCCATTAAGCTTATAAATTAAAATATTGAGGTGATTAATTAACTACTTATTTTAATTTGTTGATATGTAAGGGGTTCAGCTTTCAACATCCTAAGGGTTAGGGAGTGAAAGATGGTTTTCTT
>WOUZ01000008.1 GCA_009773165.1 Bacteroidota bacterium | reverse complement strand
GGTCATCCAGCCTGTAGGTAGGGTACCTGCCTCGAAGCCTTCTTCGAAGTCCTGGGTGGTGCCGCCACCGCCGCCACTGAAGTCAGGGGCTTGCCATGCTAAAGTCACGTCTTGTCCCTGGGTGGTGCCGGTGAGGTTACGTGGGCTGGGGAAGCAAGGGATCTCTGAACCGACCAATAAACTAGCAGGAACAAATGCTAATGGCATGTCAGGGTCGTTGCTTCTAACAATAATAGTTGCATTGTAAAGACCGTTATTAAGAGTTGTTGCATCAAAGCTCACCACAACATCCTGCGATCCTTCAGCAGGAACAGATCCAGTTAAAGGGCTAACAGATAGCCAGTTGCCGCTTCCAAGTTCAAGATTTGCACGAATGTTCCAGTTAGCAACGAATCCATAATCTGATAATCTTTCCCAATTCAAACCGTCAGCTGAAAGGAAGTCTCCATTATCATTTAATGGCCCACCATCAATACCCGCAACAAACAATCCTGCATCATGGGTATAGGTAAATCCAACCCAAACATCGCTGCCATCCAGTACAACCGGACTTGCTAAAGTGATTGTATTCCATGAAGTAGCTGTTGGAGTTATGATTTGTTCATGAATTAATGTTCCCGGAGTAGTTGTAGTTCCACCTTCCCAGATGAGTAAGGTTGCACTGCCTGGTAAATTGTTGATGTAAACATCAATTGAATTTATGCTTGCGCCTGCAAAAGGGGTAGTTAAATCTGCAGGGAACCTAACTGCATTATAAAATGTTCCTCCTGAAATTAAACCAATAGCATCAACGTTTGTTCCATCATAATTAAGAACAAATGTTTCTCTTGATTTTTCAGTAAGTGTATTGATTCCATTGGTTTCCTTGCTGGAAATTTTCATTCCGGTAGTAACTGGGCGAGGTCCAACCGGGATTATTGAAGCAACACTTTTTTTATTTCCCTGATTGAAATTGATTGTTAAATCATATTCCAAATCTACGTTTCCAGTGTTGTTAATGGTAAGGTTTTGAGTAGAGCTTTCGCCCGGATCAAGGTTTTCGGTCAATGACGTTGGGATGATTTCTATTGAAGGAATTGAAGCTCCAAAATCAATAAGGAATGAAACTGTAACTCCATCGGGATTAATACCAGCTCCGATAAATTTGTTGCCATCAGGTGTAACCCCGTTGATTGAGTAAAACAGCCAATCTGCAGCATCAATCATGCCCCGGCTAATTGCATAATCGTTAAATGTCATCATCTCACCGGTGATCAGACGTGCAAAACCTCTCCTTGTATCCGGAAATGGTGGCCATCCTTCAGCTGTATATCCAAGTGCTGTTCCATCATCCATTACTGCAACCGGCGAAATCCCGCCACCGTTCAGTGTGTTAGGAAAGAATGTTGCACCATTTTGGGCAGACCATATAAATGCGTCACTTCCAGCTGTTCCAACAACATATTCGCCATTGGAGGAAGCTGCAGATGCTTCACCCCATTGCGTTGGGGCTATTTGGATAAAATTGCCATTGTGCCAGATAACTGGTGATCTGGATGCTTCTGGTAGTTCAGCCCAACCGAAAATTACGCTTCCATCGTTACTGATACCGTTTGGACGATTGCCGGTAGGAATGACATTTCCAATCATATCAAAGCCACCTGCCTGAGTCCACTTAAAAGCTTTGTAGCTATAGTCGTTGAAATATTGCATTCCAACAACAGTTGAACCATCAGATGTCATACCCCAACTTGAACTGTAATCGTTAAAAACGGGCTCTCCTGCAGCAGGATTAACTCCAAGGAAGGTCCAATCTTGTGTAACGGGATGCCAATATCCAGCCATAAATACACCCATTCCAGAGATATTGTATGCTGGATTTCTTGCAGTTCCAGAAATAACGCCATCTTCAGCAACAGCCTGAACAGTTACTTCTTCTCCATTTACGGGTATCAAACCGTTGGTTTTTGACCATAGCCATCCGCCGGTTCCAAAGCCTGAAATTGCAACATACTCGCCATTCTCACTAATATCATAAGGGAAGGTGTAGGTTTGAATCATGTTATAGATTGCAACACTTGAAGGTTCAACAACAGTGAAATTAACCGGTATGGTTTTTACAGGGGTCTCAGGGTCGTTGCTTGCAATAGCAATTGATGCAGTATAGGTGCCAAGTTCCAGTCCTGAAGGATTGAAGCTCGCTGAATGTACCAGATTTCCACCTCCAGCAACATCGCCGGTCATAGGCGTTATTGATAGCCAATTTGCAGCAGTGCCCTCATAAGTAATTGTAAATGTGTATGCAAGGTTATCAACTCCTGTGTTAGTTACTGTTAAATTTTTAGAAACAGTAGTATTGATGGGTGCAGTTGCATTTAAAATCTCTGGATTTACAGCAATAACAGGGCTTGTGTTGAAATCGCCTCCAACATAAACATCGTCAATTGCCCAGCCGTGAGCATAATTGCCTTCATACCTGAATGCTAAATATGCTGTTTGTCCGGCATAAGCCTGAAGATTAAGAACTACCTGGCTCCAATCAGCGCCGACATTTGTTGGAGTCCAAATCTCAACAAAATTTCCAATTGCCGGATCTCCGCTTGCTGTACTTATGAGTACACTGTTTTTTCCGTAAAAACTGGGATCAACAATAAGGCTCCAAAAGCTTAAAACAATTTGACCACTTGCTGGAAATGATAAAGCGGGTGTCACGATCCAACCATCATGCTGATCTGGCGCATAGCCATGATAAGCCGAGTATTGGCCACCTGATGTGTGATTAAAATATGAGGCTGCCCAATTGGTCCCCAAGCCATCAACATCATAAATGTTCCAACCGGCAGGTGGAACCAGGGCTGCTTCAAAGTCTTCCGTCAAAGGAAATGTGCGCGGCACATCACCTCCTGAAGCTTTTGCCATAAATCCGGGCATCAGCAAAAGTAGGGCTGCTGCTACCACGAACCAAAACTTAAAAGTAGTTTTCTTGCGCATAAATAAGAGGTTTTAGTTAAAGAATTGTTGAATTATCTGATTTACTGGATGATTTTGAATTGGCTTTCGACTTTCCTTGTTTTTCCACAAAGTTGAGCAATTTGATCAGAGCTTGCTTTTCATTTTGTTTTTTATCAATGAATTGCTGAAGATCTTCCTCCAAATCATTCTTTAATGCTTTCGATGTTTCATTGGGTTCAACTTGTGACATGCTTATAGTGATTTAAGCTGCAATAATAAAACAAGCATATGAGATTAATATCATTTATGCATAGCACAAAAACGCTACATGAGCAATTACTGCCGCTACAACACCGCTACATGGTACTTTAAAAAAATGAAAATCAATAAGTTATATATGTGACAAAAACTCTATTAACCCTTGATCGGAATTGGTAAGATTGAGTTTTTTACGAAGTCGGGTGCGTGCAACTTCAATACTTCGTGGGGATTGTCCAGTTATTGAGGCGATTTCTTTGGTTGTCATATTGAGTCGAAGAAAAGCACAGAGCCGACGTTCATTAGGCGAGAGTTCTTGATTAACATCATTCAGTTTATTATAAAAGTCGTTGTGGACATGCTGAAACCGCAATTCAAATTCGTTCCAAACACTTTCTTCCATCGTTTTCTCCAGATCGTGTATAATGCTTTTAATGAGTTGCTGATTTTCTTTTCTGAACTGTGGACTGTGTTTTAAAAGTTTTTGGACGATGCCTTCAACCATTTCATTCTTCTGAATTTGGTGTATAACATTGGTAGTCAATTCCTTGTTTTTTATTTCTAGTTCAGTCTCAAATTGATTTTTGGAAAGTTGGAGGTTTTTATTAGCCAATTCCGAATTCATCTGTTCGAGTTTCATTCTGCGTATGCGGGCATGTGAAATAAAATACAAAAGCCCAATAATAACGGCAATGAGTACCAGTGTTAAACTGACAAAAAAGTAACGTTGTTCTTTTCTTTTTTGTTCAGCTTTCTGGAGTTTTTCGCGTTGCTGAAATTGCATGGTTAGTTCTAACCGCGTAAGTACTTTGGTTGTTTCTTCGAGTTTCAAAAAATCATTTTGCTCCTTTAGCAGAATATGGTATTTCAAAGCTGAGTCGGGATAACCCAAACGCTCGTAATGAAGATAAACATTATCATAGATGCCTTCCAGAAGCGTTTTGCTTTCCATTTCTTTAGCTAGTCGGATGGCTTTATAGTAATTTTCTTGAGCCAGTTTGTCGTCTTTGGTCTTCTCGTAATAGACAGCCAGGTTTCGGTACGAAGCGGCCAGCCCTTGTTTGTCGTTGTTATCCTGTCGTAATTTCAGAGCCATGCTGATTGACTCAAATGCATCGGGATAGTTTCCGTTAAGACTGTAAACCATTCCAAGGTTGTTGAGCAGATTGGCTTTTAAGTAATATTGACCTGGCATTATGTGCGCAATCTCCATCCCTTTCTGGTAGTATTCCACAGCTTTTGTAAAATCGCCTTTCTCTTTTGCAACAATACCCAGATTGTTGTAAATGGTCGCTAAACCAATTTGGCTTAACGAATCTTGTGATTCAGGTTGTTTTTTTAAAAAGAAATCCAAGCCGGTAAGCAATGTTTCCTCTGCTTTCTCGAATTGTTTCATTTGAAGTCGGACCGCACTTATATTTATCAAAGCCCTCGTTAATGCATCGGTTTTGCCATTTTCTTGCGCGATTTCAAAATATTTATAAAAATGGGTTACCGATTGTTCGAGAAGGCCGGCATTAAAACAAATTACTCCAGCATTATAACTCGCGTTGCCAATCATTCGTTGATTTCCTGTTTTGTTAGCAACTTCGAGGGCCTTGTCGCTATAAAACATAGCTTCAACTGGCTGGTTTAGCGAAAAATGAGTTGAAATTGCAATAGCTGTAAGTACTCTGACGCTGTCTGTCTCGGTTCTGTCAAGTACGACTAAAAGAGAGTCGATTTTTGTGGATTTTTCATTTTGTCCAAAAATTGAAAAGCCACTTGCAATGGTGAACGAGATTATAATAATTAACGAAAATATACTACTAATCTTCATCCCTTTTGTTTCAATGAGAGGCAAATGTAACGATTTATCAAATCCTGCAAATTTTTCAATCATGTTTTGTAAAGGTTGAATTTTTTCTTTCTTTTTATAGGCAAAGTTTTTGTCTGCTTGTTGTATCAATTCTTTTTTTGAGTTATCTTTGTAACTATATACAAACCTTCACCTTAAACCATAAAATGCTGAAGTTAGTTATCATTGATGATGAAGAAAGCGCACGATTTGTAATTCGACATATAGTTGAATCTCATTGTGCTGGTATTGAAGTTGTTGGTGAGGCTGACAGTGTGGAATCAGGGTTGCATTTAATAAAAAGTGTCAACCCAGATTTTGTTGTTCTGGATATTAATCTGAGCGATGGCTCTGGTTTCGACTTGTTGAGGGCTTTGGAAGTAATCCGATTCAAACTTATATTTGTTACAGCATATGAGAAGTATGCCATGGAGGCTATAAAGTTCAGCGCTATTAGTTATTTCTTGAAACCTGTTGACCCCATCGACTTTTCAAACACCTTAAATAGGTTGGCATTCTCAAGTGAAAGCGAAAATACAAGTTTGAAATTGAATGCGTTTTTCGTGAACTTAATGCCAGATTTTGTCAACAGAAAAAAGATCGTTCTCGAAAGTGAATCAGGTGTTTATCTTATAAATATCAATGATATAATCAGGTGTGAATCAATTGGTCAGCAAACAAAGTTTTTTTTGAAGAGCAATGAGCGGATTATTATCAATAAACCATTAAAAGAATACCAGTCGATGTTGGCTGATCATCATTTTTTCAAAGTAAGTAAGTTGCATCTGTTGAACTTATATCATTTCTCAACCTTTGATGCTTCAGGTGCTTCCAATATCGTAACAAGTGACCATTGTTTACTCCCCTTCAGCCCTGAGAAAAAAAATAGTCTGCTTCAAGCTTTACAACTTGTTTGATCTGATATGTACTATTTAAATGAACCGTACCACCTTTTTGCTGATCCAATTCGCTACTATAATGCGATGATTGATGATATAGAGGCAGCAAAGGATTATGTTTTTATTGAAACATACCGTATTGGTAATGATGTTGTTGGAGTTCGTTTTAAAGACGCCTTAAGAAAAAAAATCCGTGCAGGTCTTGAAGTGAAATTACTTGTTGATGCATGGGGTGGCTCAGCAGTTTCAGGAGATTTCTTTTCTGAATTAATACGATTAGGTGCAGAGGTAAGGTTCTTCGAAAAGATTAAGTTTAACAGTGATTTTTTCACAAGGGGACATCGGCGAAATCACAGAAAACTTATCATTATTGATGACGATATCACCTATATGGGATCATCCAACTTAACCGAATACAACCTTAATTGGCGTGAATCGGTTTTGCGAATTAAAGGTAGCTTGTCCCTCTCGTTTAAAAAGATTTTCAAGCAGGATTTCAGTATTCACAATAAATATGTTTTTGTTAAGGATAACTACCTGAGAATGATTCGGCATGGTGGATTTGAGATTGTAAGGGATATGCCCTCCATAACAAAACAGCGGATCATGAGGCGTTATATTCATATGATAAACCATGCACATTTGTCGATAGAAATTGTAACACCTTACTTTTTGCCTGGCTATAAATTACGTAAATCGCTAATTGAAGCCTCCCAAAGGGGGGTGGATGTAAAAATTATTATACCAAAACGGTCGGATGTCAATCTGGTCGATATCTTACGTAATAAATACCTCGGTCAGTTGCATGACTCCGGAATTCGTTTTTTAATGTATATGCCTCATAATCTTCATGCAAAATTACTGCTTATTGATGGTCATACCTTTAGCATAGGTTCACCAAACTTTGATTACCGAAGTTTCAGGTATATGTATGAAATCGTACTTTTAGGTTCAGAGAAATCACTCGCTTTGCAGGTTCAGCAACATATTCTTACTACAGTTGAAAATTCCGAATTGTTCGATTATGAACAATGGAAACGCAGGTCGTTAATCAATAAATTTTTTGAGTGGTTGCTCCTTCCATTTCGTCATTTGCTGTAATACAGTAATTAACGAACTTCTTGTCATTTTTATTTTGATGAATCCTTGCCTTTGCATGAAAAAATGATTTAATTTTGCATTCTATTGTTATTAAATTCACAATTAAAAATTTAACCCTTAAAGCTGTTTCAATTATGAAGGAAAAGATCTCCTCCAAGCAGGCAATGGAACTTGAAGATAAATATGGCGCACACAATTATCATCCACTACCGGTTGTGTTGGCAAAAGGAATAGGAGCCAAAGTGTGGGATGCAGAAGGAAAAGAATATTTCGATTTTCTATCTGCCTATTCTGCTGTAAACCAAGGTCATTGTCATCCAAAAATCATAAATGCCCTTATCGATCAGGCTCAGACACTTACGCTGACATCCCGCGCTTTTTATAATGATGTGCTTGGTGTTTATGAAAAGTTTGCCACATCATACTTTGGTTATGATAAAATTCTCCCAATGAATTCGGGAGCTGAAGGCGATGAAACAGCGCTTAAGCTTTGTCGCAAATGGGCTTACACCAAAAAAGGTGTTCCTGAGAATGAAGCTAAAATTATCGTTTGTGCCGACAACTTCCATGGACGCACGATTACCGTTATCAGCATGTCAACTGATCCTGATTCACGCGGCGGCTTTGGTCCATACACTCCTGGCTTTATTACTATTCCATATAATGATCTTAAAGCACTTGAAAATGCTTTGGAAGATCCAAATGTTGCCGGATTTTTAGTAGAACCAATTCAGGGCGAAGCAGGTGTTTTTGTTCCTGATAATGGCTACCTAAAAGGCGCTTATGATCTTTGTAAAGCCAAAAATGTTCTTTTTATCGCGGATGAGGTGCAAACAGGTATTGCCCGCACTGGAAAATTGTTAGCTTGTGATCATGAGGGAGTTAAACCAGATATTCTTATCCTTGGTAAGGCGCTTTCAGGTGGTGTTTATCCAGTTTCGGCTGTCTTGGCCAACGATGAAATTATGCTTTGCATAAAACCAGGCGAACATGGTTCTACTTTTGGAGGTAATCCAATTGCCGCACGTGTTGCAATAGCCGCCCTTGAAGTGGTAAAAGAAGAAAATCTTGCAGAAAAGGCTGAATACCTGGGTAAAATTTTCCGTAGTGAAATGGAAAAACTTATTCACGAAACAAAATTGGTTACAAAAGTAAGAGGTAAAGGGTTGCTGAATGCTGTTATCGTAAACGATTCCCCGCAAAGTCACACTGCATGGAATATTTGTGTGAAAATGGCTGAAAATGGTGTATTAGCTAAACCAACACATGGTAATATTATACGCTTTGCTCCACCTTTAGTAATTACTGAAGAACAATTGTATGATGCTATTGATCGTATCAAGAAATCTTTTCTTGCCTTTCAATAGGCTGAATTGATCAAAAAAAAGAGCGCTCTGAATTTCAAAGCGCTCTTTTTTTTAGCAGTTACTTTTATTTCATCGCCTTGTCGAAATTGGCTGAAACCTCAGCCCAGTTAACAACATTCCAGAATGCTGACACATAGTCAGGGCGTTTGTTCTGATATTTTAAATAATAAGCATGTTCCCAAACGTCTAAGCCAAGAATTGGTGTGCCCTGGCAATCAGCAACATCCATTAATGGATTATCCTGATTTGGAGTGGAACACACGCACAGGCTTTTATCAGCTTTAACAGCTAACCAGGCCCAACCGCTACCGAAACGTGTTTTAGCAGCTGTGTTGAATTGTTCTTGCATTGCTTCAAAGGAACCAAATGCTTTGTCAATTGCTTCGGCCAAAATCCCTGATGGTTTTCCACCTCCATCTGGCGACATAACACTCCAAAACAATTCGTGGTTATAATGTCCGCCACCATTGTTGCGAACAACAGCCGGATATTTACTGATATTTTTTAGCAACTCTTTGAAGCAGGTTTCAGCCATCTCGGTGTCTTTTGTGGCTGCCTCAAGGTTATCATAGTAGGCTTTATGATGACGTGTGTAATGGATTTCCATTGTCATGGCATCAATGTGTGGCTCTAGTGCTGTGTAAGCATAGGGCAACTGAGGAAACTGTAATTCATTTACTTTTGACATATTCGGGTGTTTTAATTTTTTTAATGCTGCAAATGTACAATTCTATTTAGAATTGTTTTAAATAAAGGCTAAAACATTAAACAAAATTAACAATCAAAGGTTCAAAACTCAACAACTAATTTGAGGTTTAGCTGCCGCGGTGTCAGGTAATTTGGTACACCATACTGAATGTTGTTCACATCTTTGATCCAGTTGTATGAAATCGTGTTGCTTATTTGAAGCAAGTTGAATACTTCGAGGCTCAGCCACATGTTATTGATGTTTCTTACAATAGCTGATTTCGAGGGAGCTCTGTCTTCACTCAATAATTGTTTGCTGAATCCAATATCTACTCGCCTGTACTCAGGCATACGACGGGTTTGCTGGTAACGTTCGGTATTAGGTGGTCCAAAAGGTAGTCGCGAACCGAACACAAGTTTCAAATGCACCCTGAAAGTTGGATATCGTGGGATATAATCCTGAAAAAAGATTGCAAACTGTACCAGTTGATCTGCAGGGCGGGGTATGAGGCCTGGAAAAACAGTAACTGTATCTGCGATAGTTTTGTTTTCGCTTAAAAATGTGATACGCTCTCCATCAGTATTAACATAATAATCATAGGAATCGTTTTTAACGTCTTCGGCAGTCTTCATAAAAGAAAGACTTGCCCAGCTTTCAACGCCTTTCACAAATTCACCGTTAAGTTTTAAATCGATTCCTGTTGCATAACCAGTAGATTCCTGATCGGCATAATACCTGATTCTCACATTATCAATTTCATAAGGAACAAGCCTGTCGAGATATTTAAAATATATTTCTGAAGTGAAAATAAAAGGCCTGTTCCATGCTTGAAAATCGAGATCGCTGGCTGCAACCAGCTGAAATGAACGTTGTGAACGTGCGTCGGAAAAAAGTGATCCGTCAAACATGCGCATCTCGCGATAATAGGGGGCTTGCGAATAAACTCCGGCAGCAAATCTGAAAAGCATTTTCTTATTCCATTCAGGTTTTATTGTTGCGCTAATTCGTGGGCTTAAGGTCCACTCATTTCCATATCCCCAATAATTTGTTCTGATACCGGCTGTAAACGTATAAGCAGTATTTTTTAAACTTGTATAATTCCAACTTTTTTGCACAAAAGCATTGAAATTATGAATCATTAGCTTGTTGTTGGCTTTAGCTACCTGATTAAGTAGAAGATCTGATCTGTCAGGTTGTGGATTTCCAGGAATTTCAACAGGTCGTGGAAGTGTAAAGCCTGCTGAATCAAGCATTTCCCATTCGCTCATCCTGTCATTAATCGATTGAAATTGATAGCGGGCTCCCCATTTTAGCACATCATGTAATCTGGCTCGTGTGCCTTTATGCTCAATATTTATAACTGTTGCATTGAATGAGTTACGCGCGTGCTCAATAAAAGTGCCAACACCTTGTGATTGAATTACGTTACCAAATTGTTCGCTTCCTAAGGATGTTTCGAGTTTACCAATCCAGTATTGGCCTTCAATATCATAGGTTTCTGTCTCAGACGAGTTGTAAGCCGAAGCAATCAGCTTGAGCTCAGTATCAGTGCTGGGGCGATGGGTAAGTGTCAATGCACCCATTCCTGTTGTATAGCGGTCAACCTCCTGACCGTCGAAATAGATTGTCAGACGGTAAGCTTCTCTAAGTGTTCCAAAATCTGTTTGTCGCGTTTCCGGGATCAGTTTATATTGGTTGCGGGCATAATAACCCAAAAAAGAGAGATCCCATTTATCATGAATTTTATAATTCAATAATGTTTGAAGATCAAGAAAATTAGGTTGGTATTGTCCTTTGGTTTCAAGGGCATTCAGGACATATTGGGTGGTTTTGTAACGCGCTCCGACCAGATATGAAAATTTGTCCGTTTTATCGATTCCTTCGGCATGAAGATCAGCCCCAAGCAAACTAACTGAAGCAGAGCCACCACTTTCGCTGGGCTTTTTGTAGGTGATATCTAAAACTGATGAGAGTTTATCGCCATATTCGGCAGCAAACCCTCCGGCAGAAAAGGAAATTCCTGAAACAAGAGCTGAATTTAAGAAACTGAGCCCCTCTTGCTGCCCTGAGCGTATCAGGAATGGGCGATAAATCTCAATGCCATTTACATACACCAGGTTTTCATCGAAATTACCTCCACGAACCGTGTACTGTGAACTGAGCTCATTATTTGACGAAACACCTGGTAATGTTTTTATAAGGTCCTCAATACCACCACTTATCGTGGGTAGTAACTGAGCTGATTTTGGGTTTAACTTGGCAAGACTGCTGGCTGGCATTCGTTCATCTTTTACCTCTGCGGTAGGCAAGATAGTTGCAGTTTGCATTAAAATTACATCAAGTACAACCGTTTCGCCGGGTGAAAGTCGCAATTTATGGGTGGAAGTTTTATAACCAATAAATGTAAATGAAATCAAAAGATTGGTATCAGCAGCTGCCTGTATCTCGTATCTGCCTCTTGAATCTGTTGTTATACCACCCGGAGTATTTTTAAATGCAATATGAGCAAGTTCAATCGGTTTTCCTTTTTCATCAGTGACGACACCCTTTACAATTCCTTTTTGTTGTGCCATAAGGACAACTGGAAATAAAAACAGAAGGAAGAGCAGGATTTGAAGCGTCAGCTTGCTCATAGGGTAAAGCGTTTATTGGATGAAAACTCTCACAATTCAATTTTATTATTTCTACCGGTAAATATGAACAAAAAAAGCTGCCATTGTAAACAACAGCAGCTTTTTCATATGTTTCTTTTAATTTAGTGCTTGTACAAGTTACCGCTTTTGTCGGCGTCTAACAATGCAGCATAAATGCCTTTTTTGTTAATAACACGCAAACCGGCTGCACTTACTTTCAAAGTAATCCACTCTTCCATTTCGGGAACGAAGAAACGTTTCACATGTAGATTTGGAGAAAATGTTCTCCTGGTTTTACGGTTAGAGTGAGAAACGTTGTTTCCTGAAATTACTTTTTTTCCTGTTATCTGACAAACTTTTGACATGGCGCTTATGTGTTAAATCATTCTTCCTCAAAAAGGGAGTGCAAAATAACGGATATTTTTCGAGATACACAAGTTAGCTTTTGAAAAAATTGTCATTTTTTGAAAAAGTTGATATAAAATTTTATTATAATGTTTGTAATCAATTTGTTATAATATTATAAATGTAGAATTTCCTTCATTAAACGAGTTATTAACACCTCCTTTAGTTATAGTTTAAATATGGTTTTAGTGTTTCCATTTCCAAGGAGGTTAAACCTACAATAGTTCGCAACTCATCATCAGTGCGGATAAAACCACGACGCTCCCGATAATTGATAATCTTTTTTGTTTGATCGTAATCTAAATAGGGATGCTGGAGCAACTCTTTGAATGTTAACCGGTTGATGTTTATTTTTTTAATCTGTTCAGGATCAAGAACTAAAAAAGTTGAAATCTGTTTAAATTTTAAACTGTCAATACCAGAAACCTCAAACAATTGTTCAAGTGCTACAAATCCCCCGAGTGAATTCCGGTACTTTAAGATGCGATGTACCAGCCATGGGCTGAGATTGGGGATTTTTATCAATTCCAATGAATCTGTCTGATTGATGAGTAACGGTGTTAGAATAGGTTCAGTTTCAGAAATAACTGCTGACTCTGCTATACGTTTTTTTTCTATTGAGTGCTGTCCGGAAGAAAGTGAATCAATTGGTGGAATATCTATAAAAGGTTCAAGAATAGCATATTCTTCTTTACTTATGCAATACATTTTGGCAAAATCTTCTTTCTTATAAAATTTACCGCCTTTAGCTTCATAATTCTTAATCATACGAATTTGTCGCTCGCTCATGCCCATTCGCTTCCATTCAGAATCAGGCAGCTTATTTGGGTTAAAAGGAAAAGGAGTTAAAAGAATTTCAGCTGCTGACTTCTCCGGCTGCAAACTATTGAATGTTTTTTCGGGATATGATTCACTAATTTTTTCAATACTATTTTTAGAAGGAATGGTTTTGATCGATAAGGAATCAGCAAGCAAAACTTCAAACTGCCTGGTGGAAAACAGGTGATTGCTAAAAATGCTAACGAAAATCATTACAAGTATTAATACCAATAGAATAATGATGGCGGATTGCTCTCTGCGGCTAAATTGAAATATATCCTTCAGGGAGTCTCTCATCGTGTTTTCTATTTATGACAGAGGGGAGTCTGCATTTGATATTTTAGAATTTGCTGCAACTAAATTATATAAATTAATGATCAATGGTAAGGCCAAAGTTGATTTCAAAAATAGAATTTTGAAGCGTTGGGAAGTTATTGTTTCTTAGTTTTTATTTCAATATTAACTTTTAAAAGATTCAAAACCTCATTAATTAACAATCATTTTACATCAGATTTTTTCATTCCGATGGTCTAAACCTTCGGGTAATGGAAGTTCTAAAATGTGGCCTGTTGCCAGGTCTAAAACCCATGCGTGTATCTGAAAATCAGAGTGGCATTTTTGTAAGGCACGCTGCACAACATGTGTTTTGTAAAGGTTCTCTACTTGTCTTATAACATTAAGTTCACTTAGTCGGTTAAGTCTAAGGTGTTCATCTTCAATACTATCCAGTTCTTTTGCATTTTCCTTTGCAAGATCCCGTATTGGGCTAATCCAGTTGCCTACAAGCCCGGTGGCCTGACCTTTGTATGCGGCAGCCACGCCTCCACAGTTGTAGTGTCCGCACACGATGATGTGTTTTACCTTGAGGACATTCACTGCATAATCAAGCACTGAAAGAAAATTTATATCAGTAATTGATACTTGATTTGCGATGTTGCGGTGTACGAAAAGTTCACCTGGTTCTGTACTTGTAAAGGTATCCAAAGGCATTCTGCTGTCGGAACAACCTATGTATAAAAAATGAGGCTGCTGAGCTAAGCTAAGGCGTTTGAAGTAATCAGGCTCAGCCGATTTTTTCAAAGCAGCCCATCTTTTATTGTTGGATATCAAATGTTGGTATTCAAGTGGCATATTTATAGATGTTAAAATTACTATTCGTATCGTAATGACTCTATAGGGTCAACACTTGCAGCTTTGTTCGCTGGAATATATCCTGAAACCAATGCTACAATGAAACAAAGAATCACTGCCAGAACAATCCATGTCCATGGGATAATAAATGCACTTCCTATGAAAATAGAAAGGACATTGCCAACAAGAATTCCGGCTATGATGCCAACAACGCCGCCAATTTGCGCAATTACAACAGCTTCAATAAGAAATTGATTTCTGATAGTCTTTCGTGTTGCGCCAATCGCTTTCCTGATTCCAATCTCCTGTGTTCGTTCAGTCACTGATACTAACATAATATTCATCAGACCAATGGCAGCGCCAAAAAGTGTAATAAGTCCGATGAACGTTGCTCCCATTTGTACCTGTCCAGTTAGTCCAATGAGCATGCTGGCAATGTTGTCACTTTTGATGATGGTAAAAGTTTCGGGCTGACCTACCATATCACCTCTTATTATCCGGAAGAGCCCTATCGCTTCACCAATTGCCGGTTCGAGTTCTTCGGCAGATTTTGTACGTATACTTATGGTATGGTTCATATCAGGACGGGAAAAATACTGTCGCACATTATTCAATGGCATTAAACAGTTTCTGTCGCCACTGAAACCCATGCTTGAGCCTTTTTCTTTTAATACTCCCACAATCCGGTATTTGCCCGGACCAACCGTAATTATTTGACCGATAGGATCTTCATTATTTTTAAACAAGTCTTTTATTATGGAACTGCCAATTACTACAACATGTGAGCCTGTTTGAATTTCACTCGCAGTAAAGTTTCGTCCTTTTTCGATTTCAAAGCCTGCATTATAAAGGTAGTTTTCATCTATACCTAAAATCTGGATATTGGGATTTGTTTTCTCAGAACCAAATTTAATTGTAACAACACCAGATCCATAGGTGTATATGCTTGTTGATGCCGGAAATGTGTAGCCGTCTTTAAAATCCAATGCCTGTCGGTAAGTGATGTTTTTGTATGACTCGGCATTGTTGCGTCGACCTCCAATATGAACATTCATCTCCCTGTTGCGAAGATTGAATGTGTTTGCTCCCATCATGGAGAAGTTTTCGTTAAGAAAGTATTTGATGGAATCAATTGCTGTCAGGATTCCCACCAATGCCATGATGCCAAACCCAATAATGGCAATCGTGAGCACAGTACGTAACAAATGGCTACGAATTGACTCAAAAGAAATTCGAACGTTTTCGGTTAGTACTTTACTCATTTTGTTATTTATTGATCACTTTTTTTTCCGAATGAGAGGTCTCCTGCGTCACCAAGACCAGGAACAATATATGCCTGAGCTGTTAGTTCGTCGTCAATTCCACCCACCCAAACTGAGACATTATATAGTGAGAGGTTGCGTTGAATGAAATCAATGCCTTCGCTACTAGCCAAAGCTGCTACAATATGAATCTGCTTTGGAAGCCCATTGGCAATCATTCCACGAACTGTTTTTACTATTGAGGCACCTGTCGCAAGCATGGGATCACTCAATATCAGTATTTTATCCGTAATATCCGGACTTGAGATGTATTCAACACGAATATCGAATGCTTCGTTTTTATCATATTTTCGATATGCCGTTATAAATGCATTGTCAGCTTTGTCAAAGTAATTCAACATGCCCTGGTGCAGGGGTAATCCGGCTCTTAAAATTGTAGCAAGTACAGGTTGTTCTGTCATGAGTTGCATCTCTGCCATTCCTAAGGGCGTGGTTATTTCCGCAGTTTTATACTCAAAGGTTTTGCTTATTTCGTAGGCAAATATTTCGCCAAGGCGCTCAAGATTTCTACGAAACCGCATACGGTCATTTTGAATGTCAATATCGCGCAGTTCGGCAATGAACTGATTAAAAACAGAATTAATTTCACCTAAGTTTTTGATCATTGGAAGGATTTTTGCGTGTGAGCAAAAATAAGAATAATTGGTTCAATACGTTTTTTAAACAATGAATTCTGTTTTTTTATTCTTATTTAACGCTTTGAAAATGAAAAAAATGATGTTTCATTCAAATTTCGAAATTCTAAGTTGATTGATTTCTTCCTAAAAACAATTAAAGTAGCTATAATTATGGATGTGTCAGGTTGCCAAAAAACACAAATTAATTTCAAAGTTTTTTTCTTAATCGAATGATTTTCATACTAAAACGTATCAACATTGGAAGACGGTTAATGTAAATTCCCGGATAGGTTGTTTCTTTGCTTCCAAATCCTTTGTAAAAGCGGGCTAGATTTGGATTATCTGATCCTTCAAAATCCAATACTAAAGGGCCGGAGGAATATTCTCTGATAACGTGATCAAGAATAAGGTTTAAAGCGTGTGTTTCCCTGCCAAAGTCGGTAGCTCCAGAAAAGAGAAACACAAGTTTTCCATGACTTTTAACAAAAATAGCTCCTCCGCATAACTGATTCTCTGGAGTGTAAGCCCCGTATAACTTTGCCTGACTGCGGTAAATACCTGCGTAAACCAATTTGATCAACCTGTTGTATTCTCTGTCGTTCCAATGGCTAATTGTTCTTCCACGGTTTTTGCGAAACATTTCAACGATATCTTCAGGTCGTATGTTTGGAACGATATTTAGTTTAGCCTCTTCGGCTTTCTTCAGGTTTCGTTTGGTGTTGGAGGAGTACTTTTTTTGCAGCCTTTCGTAGGAATGTATTAGGTCGAGCTCGTGATTGATATGAGTAAAACTCTCGTATGGGATAGTATCCGTTCGGTTGTGAGTATTCAGCCTAATCTGAATATGCTTAAAGTGTTTAGGAATTGCTTCAACAAATGTCCCAATAATTTCGGCACTTAATATTGTTCGGGAAAAAATACCAAGTTGCTGAGCGAAAAATGGTTGAAAAAGATAATGAATGCCAAATCTGCTATTGCCGGTTAAAGGGAACACTCGTTCGTAGTCATTTTCGACAAGTGCTTCCCAATTTTGATGAACAATATCTAAATACCACGACCATCCATAAACGTTGCCATTAAAAGACTCCCGGATGCACTTATCCCACTTCTGCTTATCTATCTCGTTGTGCTTCAGATATTTTATCATAATAAAATGTACAACTATGAAATTGCTGTTCGAATAATTTCTTCGTAGATTTTGACCCAGCCTTTCCAGCGTTTCTGGTTGCTTAATGTTTCGTTGTGCCAAAGAGTAACAAATGTGCCGCCCACAGCTTTCACTTCGTTACAGAGTTGCGTGGCAGTTTCGATGGCTTTATCTCCATCCAGTTTCATGTAATCACGAAGAGTTCCATCCATGAGTGTAATCGGATGAACGCGTAGATTCGTAGGGAGGTCGTGATCGAGGTCATAAAACAAAAAACTATTTGCGATTCCGGCTCTGAAGCCTGGTTGTGAAGCATAGCCCATGGTGTAATCGTCAGTAATATCCAAATCGATAAGATGATGGTATGTTGCTGGCAGACTCATACGCAAAAAATGCTGACGACTTTTTGTAACTTCCCTGTTCAGTACTTCTATAAGTGCCGAAATTTCAGAACGAAGCTTAATTTTATTCTGAAATGAACCGTATGAAGGATGAATCCCAACCGAAGCGTAATCACCTAATCGTTTTATCAGCTGTCGGAATGAGGGATTTCTTGTTGAAATATTTTTGTCGTTGAGCCCGTATTCAGCGAAAAGGATGAAGTACACAGGCTGCAGATTATATGTTTTTTGTAGTTCAAATTGCAGTTCGAACGTATCAAAGGGGTCTTTCTCTTTTCCGCGTAAAACATTGTGCCTGCGCTTCATTTCATGATAATCCCTGTACATGAGATCACGTGCAAAGGCTCCCGCTGACCTGTAAAGCCCTTTATGCAGATATGCCCATGCAGCATCAATATCATAAGTAGGAGTGAAGGTGTAGGTTGGAAACTGGAGTTGTAAAGCCGGAAAAAGTTGACTTAAGAGTGTGCCAAGTTGTCTTGACCAAATGTTTACTACTGGCCGCTGAAGCATTCCGTGTTGAAACAAACAACTGGATGAGGCTTCAAATCGCCCGTGCTGATCCGAAACAAAAGGCAGATATTCTTCATAACGGCTCACCAGATAAAAAGTAGCTGAAAACAAATCATATGGCAATAACGACTTGCGGTCAAAAACTGGAAACAGCACCTTTATCCCATCATGGTCAAATGGTTTGAGTTCCTGATGATGGATTTCTCTTTCAAATAAAAGATTGTTTGACTTTAAAAAATGATAGTTTCCAACTGGTGTCGGGCCGTAGACAATACGAAGATGGCCGCGCTGTTCAAAGCGCACTAAATCAGTCGTTAAATCATAGTTTATTCCCAAAAGTTGATTTAGCACCAAATCAAAGGTGTATTTCAACCTGTTGGTAATTTTTGGGACTAATACGAGCAAAGCATCCATAGGCTTCAAAATTAACCATTTTAAATAACAGCAAGCAGCCAAATTCAAAATTTAATTGAGTTGAAGGAGTGGTGTTTCATCGAGATGCTTTCTTTTTCAGGATAACGATTTCCTGAATCAGCTTTTTTGTACTTTTGAAGATCAAAACACGACTCATTTCATGGAACAGTTTATCGTTTCTGCCCGTAAATACCGCCCTGCAACCTTTGATATGGTTGTAGGTCAAACGGCTATAACTTCAACATTAAAGAATGCTATTCGAAACAATATTCTTGCTCAGGCTTTTTTGTTTACAGGACCCAGAGGTGTTGGAAAAACAACCTGCGCCCGTATTATGGCAAAAACTATCAACTGTCTGAATCCAAGCCCTGAAATGGAAGCCTGCGATAAATGTGAATCATGTGTTTCTTTCCGAAATTCCGCTTCATTTAATATTCATGAGCTTGATGCGGCTTCCAATAACTCCGTTGATGATATCAGGGCACTTGTTGATCAGGTACGCATTCCTCCTCAGGTTGGAAAATATAAAATCTATATCATTGATGAGGTTCACATGCTGTCTTCAGCCGCCTTTAACGCCTTTTTGAAAACATTGGAAGAGCCGCCTTCATACGCAAAATTCATTCTTGCTACTACCGAGAAACATAAAATCATTCCTACAATTTTATCGCGTTGTCAGATTTTCGATTTCAAACGCATAACGGTTGATGATATCGTTCAGCATCTTCATTATGTTGCTCAAAAGGAAAATGTTGAAGCTGAACATGATGCACTTAATATTATTGCCCAAAAAGCCGATGGAGCGCTGCGGGATGCACTTTCGATTTTTGATCAGATGGTGAGTTTCTCCGGAAGCTCGATATCTTACAAGAATGTTATTGATAATCTCAATGTGCTGGATTATGACTATTATTTCAGCATGACAGCTGATATGTTGCAAAGTAACACCACCGGCGTATTGTTAAGGTTGAATGAAATTATTGACAACGGGTTTGATGGTCAGCATTTTGTGACCGGATTGGGAAGTCATTTAAGAAACCTACTGGTAAGTAAAGATCCTGCTACAACCTCTTTGCTCGAGACTTCACAATCTTTGCGTGATCGCTATGCAAATCAGGCTGCTTTTTGCAATAGTGCATTTCTATTGAAGGCTTTAGAAATTCAAAATCAATGCGACTTAAATTATGCAAGGAGCAGTAGCAAGCGTTTGCTTGTTGAAATTGCCATGCTTCAGATTTGTGGGATCACAAAGCCTGCTCCTTCGGATGATCATAAAACACCTGCTCCATTGGCTGCAGCACCTGCCACGCCTCAGGTCAATGTTGCAGCACCTTCAGTTCCTGTCGCAAAAAGTACCGCTCCTGCCAATGTTGCACATGCTGTTCAAGCCACTCCAAATCCAGCGCCTTTAATACGTAGCAATCCTACTGGCAGCGCAACGGTTATCCAAAAAGAGAATGTTGCTCAAGCCGTTGTAAAACCAAAGACCGGCATGTTTTCAATTAATGCGGCTTTAGAAGCAGCCGAAAAAAAAGATGAAGTTCCTGTTGTTTTAGAGTCAAGTTTCTCTAAAACTGATTTGAATCATTTTTGGAATTCATTTGCTCAGACCCACAAGGAATCTTCACCAAGTTTTGCTCTTGCTTTATTGAAATATGAGCCTGAAATATCATCAGATTATGTCATACGCTTTAAAGTTGATAATAATTTACTGCTTGCTGATAAGTTGAAAATGAATGCGTTGCTTGATTTTCTCAAAAACAATCTGAGTAATACCTTAATTACCCTTGATCCTGTACTTGTTGAAGCTCCCGTTGACAAAGAAGCGTATACCGACCGTGAGAAATTTGAGAAAATGGCGGCGCATCGTCCGATGCTGAGACTGTTTAAAGATGAACTGGGTTTGGAAGCCGAAATTTAAGTCTAAAATCGGCAATTATGCCCTTTAAATTAGACTCATTTAGTTTTTTATACCTTCTTTTTTTGTTGATCAAGATTGATCATTCATTGAACTGATTTTCCCTTATTTATAACGATTCTTGATTGCTTCAAATAGTTGTGTTTAATTAGAGATTCGTATAATTTTACGCCAACCAAATTATTTAATCATGAAAAAACATGTATTGTTAGTTGTGTTGCTCGTATTTTCGATCGCAACTTTTGCACAATCTCTATCAAGAACACATGTGCAGCCTTCCTCTTCAGTTTATCACCAGGTATTTGAAAATAAGACTGTAGAAGGGACTGCAAATCTTACAGATGGCTTTGAAACCTATCCTGATTTTAACATAAGTTTTGCCCCATGGACTACAGTTGATGTGGATCAAAAATCAACTTATGGAATTGAAGGAGTTACTTTTCCAAATTCGGGCCAAGCCATGGCATTTATTGTTTTTAACCCGGCAGTGACCACGCCTCCGTTAACCAATGCTGCAATTTTGCCTCATACCGGAAGCAAATTCGCGGCTAGCTTTGCCTCCACTGATGGCGCTAATAACGACTGGTTGATTTCACCCCAAGTGAGTCTGGGCTCTAACTCTTCTGTTTCGTTCTGGGTGAAATCTTATACCGATCAGTATGGACTTGAACGGTATAAAGTAGGAGTTTCAACTACGAATACAAATCCTTCGAGTTTTACGATTATAAGTGGTAGTAATTACCTCACTGCTCCCGCAACTGCCTGGGAACAAAAGACTTTCAATCTTGATGCCTATAATGGACAAAATGTGTACATTGGGATTCAATGCGTATCAGATGATGCTTTTATATTTATGGTGGATGATTTTAGTGTTACGACCACTGATCAGGCGAGCCTGCCCACACTAACAACTTCAACTGCTACTTCAATCACACAAACAACCGCTGTTTCGGGAGGTAATATAAGTGCTGATGGTGGAGCCTCAGTTACAAATCGTGGTGTTGTTTGGAGTACTTCTCAAAATCCAACAGTTGCAAGTAATTTGGGCATAACCAGCAATGGTACAGGAACAGGAAGTTTCAGTTCAAGTCTTACAGGTCTTACTGCTAACACACCTTATTTTGTTCGCGCCTATGCAACCAATAGTGCTGGAACTGCTTATGGTAATCAGATTTCTTTTACAACAGCTTCCGGTAGCGGGGGAGGCGATGACTGGACAGCCACAACGATTACATTATATAATACTCCTGAAGCAGCGCTAATGCATCGGACAGGTGATGTGGATAACCTTGGTTTTGGTTGGCCTGCCGGATTTGATCCTTTCACTGGTCAGAATACTCCAGCGCATGGGTACCCTTTCTTTCCAGAGGCTGATGATCCCGATGGTACTGACCGGATTATGGTTATCTCAGGGTTCAATTACTCATCACCTTCAAAAGATGGTTACACGAGCACTACATCCCGACCTGAAAACACTCCGCGTCCGGTTGTTCTGAGTTATAATCTACAATCTGTTACTATTCAGACAGTTACTTTACAGCTTTTTGTAGATGATTTTCAAGCTGGAGTGTTTGGGCCAAATGTTTTTCTCGTAACTATAGACGGAGTGCGCGTGCCTATTTTGGAAAGTATCATAAATAGTTTGAACCAAACAGGTCCTATTGGTAAACTTATTACAGCTCAATTGCCTGCTGAATTTAATCAACTCTTTGCTGATGGAACAGTAAGTATTTTGATCGATGACCCTGTTAACAATGTCCCTGATGGATTTGCGCTTGATTTTATCAAAATTCTCATCAATGCAACTGGATTCCAAAACACTGGCACGGTAACAGGTATTGTCACTGATGAAGGCGGAAATCCCATTTCGGGTGCTACAGTAAATGCTGGTGGAGCTGTTTCAACAACAACTAATGCATCGGGAAATTACACATTAAGCGGAGCTCCGGCTGGTTTGGTTTATGTAACTGCTTCAAAATCGGGATATACCAGCATTTCACATTTGGTTGATCTTGTTGCAGGAACTACTGTCACAAGAAACTTCACATTGCCATCCGCAACAGGAACAGGTACTTTGTCAGGATTAGTTACTGATGCACTCAATGGCAATCCAATTGAGGGAGCACTGGTGAGTATTGCTGGTTATTCAACAACAACCGACGCAGCAGGTAACTATTCCATTGCAAACATCCCGATCGGAGCGCTTACCGCAGCCTTCAATGCAAGTACAACTTCAGGTGATGCTCCACTCGAAGTCCAGTTCTTTGATCAGTCGAGTGATGGATCTCATACCCTTACGTGTTCTAAAACAGGATATAGCACATATAGCAACAACAATATTGTAGTTCCTCAGGGACAGACACTCACAATAAATATTTCTTTATCACCAACTTTGACCGAAGGCGAACTGCGATTTGTAATCAATTGGGGTGCATCACCTTCTGATCTGGATTCCCATCTTTTGACTCCTGATATTGAAGGTCAAACTTATCACGTTTATTATAGTTATGAAGGTAGTGTTTCCTCGGCTCCTTATGCTGCACTGGATCACGATGTTACAACAGGATATGGTCCCGAAACGATGACAATTTACCAAATGTTTCCAGGAACATATAATTATTATATTTATAATTACTCCAATTCTCCTGCGATTACAACTTCTGATGCAGTCATTCAAATTTATAATCAGAGCGGACTTTTACACACGATGCAAATTCCAACAGAAGGCGACGGACTCTACTGGTATGTGTGTGATGTTAATGGTACCACAGGGCAGATCAGTATTGTAAATACCATTCAAACTATGCCTCCAGGAAATAAAAGCGATGTAATGCCTCCAAAGAAAAAGGAAAACCGCAATGTTACTTCCTGGTTATGGAATTTTGGTGACGGAACGACAAGTACTGAGCAGAGCCCAAATAAGATATATTCAATCGGAGGAACATACTCAGTGTCATTAACAGTTGGAAATGGCACTGGTAGCGACACAGAAACAAAAATGAATTACATCACAGTTAATGGTGGAACAGCAATTCTAACCGGTATGGTTACCGATGCCGCAACTGGCAGCCCTATTGAAGGTGCAACTGTATCGATAGCTGGTATTTCTGCAGTTACTAACGCTGCAGGAAATTATACGATTGAGAACATTCCTTTAGGAGCGCTAACAGCAGGCTTTAATGCAAGTACGCGTCAGGGAACAGTCCCTCTTTCGGTTCAATTCTTCGATCAATCAAGTGATGGTGCGAGTACTGTTGTTTGTTCAAAAACCGGATATATAACCTATGTGAATAACAATATCGTTATTGAGCAGGGACAATCGCTCAATTTGAACATTTCTCTCTCACAAACATTGGCCGAAGGAAATCTGCGCTTTGTTTTGAACTGGGGAGCACTGCCTACCGACCTCGATTCTCACTTACAAACACCTGAGATTGAGGGGTACAGCTATCATGTTTATTACAGCAGTCAGGGAAGTGCCACCAGCGCACCTTATGCTGCACTTGATCATGACGACACAGATAGTTATGGCCCTGAAACAATGACAATTTATGAGATGTATCCGGGGGTCTACAAGTATTATATCTATAATTACTCCACTTCACCTGATATCACAACTTCGAGTGCAGTAGTACAGATATATAACCAGAATGGTTTACTAAATACCCTTCAGGTACCAACAAGTGGTTCAGGATTGTATTGGTATATCTGCGATGTTGATGGCAGTACAGGTCAAATTACCATCATTAACACCATCCAATCAAGCTCGCCCGATAACAATAAAGACCCAATGCCACCAAAAGCGCAACGAAATGTGACTACATGGCAATGGGACTTTGGCGATGGAACCAGCAGTACAGAGCAAAATCCTGTGAAAGTTTATCAAAATCCCGGAGTTTACAGTGTATCGCTTGTAGTTGGCAACGGTATTGTTAATGACGAAGAAATGAAATCAGACTTTATTGTAGCCACGAATGTTGGTTCTATTCGTGATGGACTTATTGCCTATTATCCTTTTAATGGGAATGCGGAGGATTTAGGCGGAAGAGACCATCATGGTACAGTAAATCAGGCAGTGTTGGTTGACGATCGCTTCGGTTCATCAAATCAGGCGTATAGCTTTGATGGTACGGATGATTATATTGAAGTGCCTCATCATCAAGATTTTAACCTTACAAATAAGCTTACTATCTCTTGTTGGATACGACATGACGAGGAACCAGCTTGTTTTGAGGATATATTAATGAAGGGAGGTGATGCATACGGGTTACAATTTGCTTGCGATGGAACAGGTACTATTTTATTCCATTTGAATACTGATGGCGTACATAATTTGAATTCCAATATAAAACCTGTTGCAGGTAGTTGGTACCATATAACTGGTGTTTATGACGGTACGGAACAACGTATTTATGTGAATGGGGTGCTCAAAAATTCGGTTAGTTTAACAGGTAATATTCATCTAAATAGCATGCCTTTCACTATGGGCTATAAAGTTGCAGGTGATAATGCTTATTTTAAAGGTATTATTGATGAAGTGAGGGTATATAACCGCGCCTTTAGTCCATCGGAAGTGCCATCTTTGGTGCGTGATGCAGCAGGTATTTTTGAAACAGACGCAAAACCTTTGGAAATCTATCCCAATCCTGCAAAAGGTGTTATCACTGTTAGGGGTACTGAGGCCGGTGAGATTCGGATATTCGACTTAAAAGGAGTGATCGTTAAAATGGCACGAATTGATAATAATGTATTGGATATCAGTTATCTGCAAAAGGGTGTTTATATTCTCCAGTTTACAACGGATAAAGCAGTTTATACAACCAAATTCATCAAAGAATAATTTCCTGTACTAAGATTAGTGCCTCTAGAATAATGAGGCACTAATTTTTTAAAAATTAATGATAAATTCTGTCAGATTTTGATCAGGTTGTAAATTGATTTTTTTACGAAGCCGGTAGCGCTTTTCTTCAATACCTCTGATAGTGATATTGAGCAAAGGCGCTATTTCTTTGGAGGTGAGGTTCATTCGCAGGTAAGCACATAGACGGAAATCGCTGGGTGTCAGTTCGGGGTACGCTTGTTTGAGCCGTTTAAAAAAGTTTTCATGAGCCTGATCAAAAAGATATTCAAACATTTCCCAATCATGTTCACTATTGATACTGGTTTCGATTAACTTACTAATTTTAGAATAGTATTTTGTTGGAAGCCGGCTGCCAAGTTCTTCCTTTTGTTGGTTTAATTCTTTCCTGATTTCAATCAAGAGTTCATTTTTTTTAATCATGGCCATGGTGTTTTTTGCCAACTCCATGTTTTTCATTGTGATTTCTGTATGCAGTTTGTCATTTGAGAGTTTGAATAGTTCAGCTTCAGCCTGACTGCTTTTTGATTTCATCAGTTCATTTTCTTCTTTAAGCGCTTTCTCCTGCCGAAGCCATTGCCTGCGTCGGTAGCTGTGCCATAACAACAGAAAAAATGCAATAGTGAGTATAACATAGCCAGCATATGCATACCACGAAAGGTACCAGGGCGGACGAATTTTGAAAGTTACAGAAGTGGTTTCAGTGGGCATTCCAACAGATGTGAGCCCTCTCACGTTAAAAGTGTAATTGCCTGGAGGAAGACGTGTGTATGTAATTTTGGTGGAGGTGTTCCACTTCGACCATGAATTTTCCAATCCTTCCAGATAATATTGATAATATGCCAGTCGCCCCGTCATTTCCGTCATTGAAAATGATAAGGTTGCGTTATTATACCCGTTAGAAAGCTGAGGCTTATGTTTCAGCAAAGTGTTAAAGGCAAGTTTCTTATTTCCGGATGCCTGACTGAAAAGTATTTGTTTCATTTCAGGAGGATTGGAAACAGTATTTAGTTGAGTCATTTTTGTCAGGTCAAGTATCCCAAATCCATCCTCCAGACAAATGAGTTGCTTGTTATTTGTAATATCTACAATACTTTCATTTAAATCAACCAACTGTAAATCAAACATTTCTGGAATAATTCTATATATCAGTCTGGCTTTATCGAATCTGATCTCAAACATCCCTATTTCGTCTTTTTTAATGAACCAATAAGTGTTTAACCCAATTGGAATAATTGTTTCTGCACATGCAAAACTTCCTAATTGTTTATTTAAGGTGTCCCAGGGTGAAAATTTGCATGATACTGCATCCCATTCAAATAGCTGTTCACCAGATGGAACTACAATCCGATTGTCAACTTTAAAAACTCGGTTGGTCTGAAAACTAAGACCCTCTTCAAACCCTAAAAGCTTGTTTTCAACCACTGTCTCGAACAAAGGATCTGCTTTTAGGAGGTATAAACCTTTTATACTATGGCCAAGTATCATGTTTCCCATATGATCAACTTCCAGAAAGCGGGCAGGAGCTATAAAACCATTCAGACTTCGGGCAAAGGTCCAGATGTCATCAACTTTCTTAAAAACAACGATTTCATTGTACGTGCTTTGAAGCATCAACTCTTCTTCACCAACGCGAAATGGTTTCAGGTTATAGCCCCCGTTAATGCTGCTGACTTTTCTCAGTTTTTGTTCGTCAATAATATATGTTCCATTGTTTAGTCCGCAATATAACTGATTATTAAGTACTTTTAAAAACCAAACCTGACCTTGCGTGCCCTGAACAAACTCCCGCTTTATAAAATCGCCCCGGGAATTTGTTTCAAAGTAGAATACTCCCTGATTTGTGCCGACATAAAGTTTTCCTTTGTAAAGAGCTGCTGTGTAAGAGCTTCCCATTTCGGGTTCGTTATTTTTTTCAACAGGAGAATGAAACCAGATAAAGTCAAATCCCTTATCTAAACCTACCCATAAGTTTAGATCCTTATCAGCATAAAGTGATAATACGGTATTGTTTTGCAGTCCATTGGAGCTGTTGAGATGCTGCAATAACTCCCCTTGCTGGTCAAGAACAAAAATACCTTTAAGAATTGTGCCTAGAATAATTTTGTCACCGAGCATTGTTCCTCCGTTTATCTTGTATTCTTTAAGGAGATGGTTCGAAGGGACGTCCCATGCAGTAAAGTTTAATCCGTCAAATAGATACAGACCCATTGATGCTGTGCCAATAACGAAACGACCATTGGATAACTTAAACATTGATTTTACTTCGGTAGTTGCAAAAAAGTCGCTCCCTTCAATAAGATGTAATTTATTGTTAATCAACTCATAAAGTGCCCCGTTGATTGCCTGGGTAAATATTCTGCCACCACTCTTTAGTAGGAACAGAACCGGACCGGGTAAATCTAAAGGCTCAACATTTTTTTGATCATACTTGAAAATGTTGCCAAAACTTTGAAAATAGACCATGCCGTCGGCCTCAACAATTTTCCAGATCTCGTCGTTTTGAAATCTGCTTTTATCAACGAGCGGAATCAATGAAGTATATTCCCACTCGCCATTTTGGACCTCTTGCCAAAAACCAAATTCCTGAAATGAACCAATGTATACTCTGTCACCTATACTTTTAACTGACCTGATTATCGTTTTATCTTTCATTTCAAGCATTCGTGGTTGCGCTCCATCGAGCATAAGCAATCCATTGCTCGTGGCCACAAAAACCCGTCCTTTTTCATCTTTACATATCTCCCAGTTTTGACTTCCTCCTTTATATGAAGTGCTCTGATGGTGGAATACCGTAAACTGCTGCTGAGAAATTCCTTCGCTTATACAAATGAAAAAAGCACAAAAGAAAAATGATAACAATTTGAAATACAACAATTTCATAAATAGAAAATGGTTCTTGCGAGATACTAATGTTAACTTATCATTTTATAATCCTGTAAAAATAGTGAATTTGGTAATCCATTTATCATGGATGCCAGTCTTTATATAGCGTTGAAATCTCTATAAATTACTTTTCTTCCCTTGAAACACACTTAAAGACGAGTAGTTTTTTGATTTTTTCGGGTTTTTGGCATGAATTACCACCATCTTAAATGTAATAACCACTGAATGGAATTTATAAAGGATATATAACGAAACATTTTACCTTTGGCAACTCAATTTTTAGAATGAATTACACAAACTATACTGGCGAACTTGCAGCTGTTGCGGTTGCTTTTTTTTGGACCATTACCGCATTATCATTTGAAGTAGCAACCAAACGTATTGGATCACTTGCTGTAAATATCACACGTCTGGTGTTTGCAATGGTCTTTCTTTCAATCTTCATGTGGATTTATCGTGGATTACCTTTCCCAACTGATGCCAGTCCTCATGCATGGTTGTGGTTGAGTTTGAGTGGTTTGGTGGGCTTTGTTTTCGGCGATTATTTCCTTTTTCACAGCTACCGGCTTATCAGTTCCCGAATAGCAATGCTAATTATGACCTTCGTTCCACCTGTCACTGCTTTTTTGGGCTGGATAGTGCTTGGCGAAATGATGACAACTCAGCACCTGATTGGAATGACTCTTACAGTTTCGGGAATAGCTCTTACAATTTTTGCAAAACCAAACGGACAGAAAATCCAGTTGAAATATCCGATGAAGGGGTTGCTTTATGCATTCTTTGGCGTACTGGGACAAGCTGGGGGCTTAGTGTTGAGTAAATACGGAATGATGGATTACAGTCCTTTTGCAAGTACACAGATCAGAATCATTGCCGGCGCAATTGGTTTTGGTTTAATAATAGCTTTTACAGGCAAAACAATGTTTGTGATCAATGCTTTAAAAAATAAAACAGCACTTGCAGGAATAACAATTGGATCCTTTTTTGGACCGTTTTTAGGTGTGTCTTTTTCACTTCTTGCAATTCAAAATACGAGTACCGGAATCGCAAGCACTATTATGGCTTTAGTGCCAATTTTAATAATTCCGCCTGCAGCTATTTTCTTCAAACAACGGGTAACATTACTCGATTATATAGGAGCTGTGATAAGTGTTGGTGGTGTTGTTATGTTCTTCGTTTAAAACATTTTATACATGATTCCGGGATATTTCATGTATACTAGAAATCATCCTGTTCTTTTTAATCTGAGGCTGGAATTAGCTATAAGGCCAATGTTATTTTTTTGCCATGCTCTGGAATAATTATTCTTTCATCTGCTAAAGCTTCAGTTTTACTGACAGGTTCTACATAATGACTGAAAGTGCCAAAATGAACAGGAATTATGTGTTTTGGGTTTAGCTTTTTTATCAGATTCTTCAACATTTTGGCATCAAGAGTCAGGGTCATAATCCAGCTTCCTTTTTTTGCACCACCCATGTTAGGAATCAACAGGTCAATACCCGAAAAAACAGGGCTCTGGTAAAACTTTTCTTTGTAAACGGTATCACCAGTTATGTATATAGTTTTTGTTTCTTTTTCGTTTGAAAAGGTTAAAACATAACCATTTACATTTCCTGCAAACAAAGCACTCAAAGGGTTGATGCCATGCACAGCTTTAACAGCCTCTATTTTAATTTCGTGACTATTAGATGATAGACAAAATTGCTCATTCCATCTTAGCGTATGAACTTTTGAGAGTTGATTTTTCCTTAATTGAGCAGAAGCTTTTGGATTAGCTATTATCGTTGATTTTTTAATAATGACTGATAGGCCTATGCGATCTAGATGATCTTCATGCGGATGGGTAATCAACCATAAATCGATATTTTTGAATGTTTTTTCATCAAAAACAGGGTCTTCGGTTCGTTTCGATTTGAACCAGAAAAAATCCTGAATTGTATCCTTTGGGCAAAGTACCGGGTCGCAGGCAATACGAAAGTCGTCAATTTCAAGAATAAATGTTGCTCCTCCAACCCAGTTAAATTGAATGTTCACTGAGGTTCTTGTTAATTGGTTTTTATTGGCTTATGAATTATATATGCCGCAACAAAAACTTCAATCAGACTTAATGGAATAGCTGCAAAAAGCAGGTTAAATGGCAAAACCCCCAGGTTTCCTGTTACAACCCACATCATTAAAAAGGCTGAAAACCATGATATTAGTGAAGTTTGTATAAAGTTAAATTTTGAATGAAGCATGTAAATGAATAAGGCAAGTAGTAACGACCACAGTCCCCATACTGCCCCGTTAACAGGATCGGAGGGAAAAACAATTCCCAGTTGTTGATAGTGTTCTTTCCAAAACGATTTCAATAGAAATTCGTTCCTGAAAAACTCAGAGAGGCTAATCCATACTGTTGCACCAATCACACGTAATATGTCTGTTTTTGATGTTTTCATTCGTTCAAAGTGAATGTTAGACTTGTAAAACTAATATTATCTTATTTGCCCATGATGGCTGACGAAATCATTGTTACAATACTTCTGGGAGCAAAGCGTATACTATTGACCATGAAATAGTTAAGACTTCCATGAATAGCAACGGCCTTGCCTTTCATCATGGCTTTAATGCCATATTTGGCCACTTCAGCTGAGCTGGGAATCTTTCTTCCTTTGAAGAGTTTGCTTTCGGTTGCTTTAGCTTCTTTGGCAAAATTGGACTCGGTAGCCCCTGGACAGAGTGCGGTTACTGTTACTCCTGTACCAGCCAGCTCAGCTCCAATTGCCTCGCTGAAATGCAAAACAAATGCTTTTGTGGCAAAATAAACAGCCATTCCCGGGCCAGGCTGAAATGCTGCAGTAGAAGCAATATTTAGAATTTTACCATTCTTTCTTTTTATCATATCCGGCAAAAATAGATGTGTGAGATATGCCAGTGTCGTCATATTCAAATTTATCATCTGTTCCTGACGATTCCAATCTGTTTCATGGAAATTACCTAATTCACCAAAACCTGCATTGTTTATAAGATAATCAACCTGCAATTTGTGAGATGAACACCATTCAAAAACACTTAATGCATTTTTGTATTCACTCAAATCCTGTGTTAGTATGTTAACCTCCACATCAAACTGGTTATGAAGTGATTGCGCCAGTTCTTCAAGTTTTGAAGTGCTTCGTGCAACTAAAATAAGATTGACTTTCTGAGCGGCAAGCACACGGGCAAATTCAAGACCAATCCCTGATGATGCTCCGGTTATTAATGCGGTTTTTGTTGACATAAAGTGTTTTTATTTCAACAAAAGTAATCTTAAATTATTGACCGGCTTTAATTGTTTAGTTATAAATGTGTTAAATTATCTAGCATAAAACCTCGTGTATTTTATGTTACTTTTGTATAAGCAAACAAAAAATACATTCTCATGAACTACCTTAAACTAACAGTTGTACTTTCTTTGATTTTTTTAAAACTCTCCTTAAGTGCTCAGTTGCCGGATAGTTGTAAGCTGGTTTTTGGAACAAATCTTGGGGGGTTAGCCGATTATGGCACCGAACTACCTTTCGTCGATATGATGCATCACAGCCGTATTTGGTACACAAAAGACGTAGGAAATCCAAATAGTCCTTTTGATTCAGGTGCTGCTGACAGCTTGATTTACCGCTCCGATGGTTATCCAACACACTTGCCACAGGAAATAGCAGGCAGAACTTACACTCAGCGGGTAGCAACCATATGGGCAATTACAGATGGTTGGCAATCAGGGCAGTATGTGGTGCTTTGGGATGGTTCTGGTAGCTTGTCATTTTGGGGTGCCATCAGTAATATTCAGCAAACTTCAAGCAATCGTATCACCTTCGATTTCATGAATCCTTTGGGAAGTATTCTTGAAATGACCTTGCTCGAATCAGAAATATCTGATCCGGTTCGAAATATCCGGGTCATTAATTCTGAATTTGAAAACAGTTATTTAGATCAGCCGTTTAACCCAATTTGGCTCGAAAAACTTAACTCATTCAAATCAGTTAGGTTTATGGATTGGGGCGCAACCAATAACTGGGGGCAAAGTGAAAGCTGGTCATGGCAAAATCCTGATCTAGCCGAATGGGATGAAAGATCGAAAATGGATCATTACACATGGGCATACAATAAAGGTATACCCTATGAAATGATGATTCGTTTGATGAACGATTTTGACCTTGATGGTTGGGTTTGTGTACCTCACAATGCGGGTGATGATTATATCTATCAGATGGCACAACTATTTCATAATCAGCTTGAAATTGACCGAAATCTTACGGTAGAGTATAGCAACGAGATATGGAACTGGATGTTTGGGCAAACGCAATGGCTCAATCATTATGGTTGCGAATTGCAGGGAATAAGTTGGCCCGAAGGGATTGTGCCTTATATACAAAACTGCATGGATATCTGGACAGGGGTTTTCGAATCTGACAGCAGCAGGCTAAAAAGAGCAGTCGGAGTGCAAACTGCATGGCTTGATGTGAGCCAAAGGATCACTTTTAACATGGAAGCCGGAAGTTTTGACCTGGTTTCTCCAACTTATTATTTTGGATTAAGTGATGAAACACTAGAAGCAGAACTGGATGTTTTAGGCCCGGCAGCTACTATATCAGATGTTGCACAACGCGTACGCCTAAGCCGCAATCAAAACGAAAAACCCTGGATGCAAGCTATTAAAGATGAACTTGCAACACCGCTTGGATTGCCAATGGCTTTCTATGAAGGCGGACAACACATTACTCCCAACCCATTTGGAGAAGAGCCAACTTATTCACAGGCTCTGCTTGATATTCAACGGGATACAACAATGTACAACCTTTACAATGAATGGTTTACCTTTCTGCGTAGCCTCCAACAAGGCGATGAGCCACTTCATTGTATGAATTTCTCTTTTATCGGTCAGCGGTCGGCACGCTATGGAAGTTGGGGTATTCTTGAAACTATGGATCAGGACACGGCATTGATACCTGCTCCCAAATACAGAGCTTTGATGGAGAACATTTTTCCTGGATGCTACAATGTGACTTTCCTGAATGAGAATCCCGGAGCGGATGAAATCAGGATGTATCCAAATCCTGCTTGCAGCGAGGTGAATATGGATCTTACAAGTCATCAATCAATTTCAAAGATCGAAATAATGGATGTCTCTGGTAAAATAATTACAGAATTCTTCTCGCCATTTTCGCCATTGCTTCGCCTGGATCTCACTCAATTTCATAATCAGATGTATCTTATTAATGTTGCGTTTATAGACGGAACTTATACAACACTAAAGCTAATACGTTCTGAATAAATACTTTGGAGATTTTGTTATCAACCTTAAGTGATTTTTTTGGTTATGAAGCTATTTTAGAATCACCTCAATGATTGTTTCGCCAATTTGTCCGTTTTGGCCAATACCTGCAACTTTTATTTGATGTTGATTTTGCCCCCTGAACCAGACAACTTTGGCGTTTTGATTGTCCTCAAACAGGAGCAGTCCACCGTTACATTCCCAGAATAGCTGCTTGTATTCTGATCTTGATGCCTTATAAACAGATACTTGACTGTCATTAAACAAATAGCGGGGGCCTTCAATTAAAGGCATTGTTGGTGTAAGCTGATCAAGTATAAATGTTGAAATTTCGGTTGAAATTGAATCGTATACAGGAGTCAGGATATTATCACTATTGATATGTGGCTCATGTCCTTCACCGCTTAATGTAAACAGTTTTGCAGGAATTCCAAAAAGCGAAGCTCTGCGGCTAATGGGTAACGAACCATTTACTTTTTGAGTAAAAAATGAGGACAAACGCTGACTAACATTGGCAAATGGATAATTGAAATCATAAGGTACAACTGCATCTTCATTACCATGAATGAGCAACAATGGTATCTTTTCATAAGAATCGAACATTTCGATTTCGGGAAGTGCACCCCACATATTTATAATTCCTTTGATGGTATAAGTGCCTGTTTCATTGTTTGCTGAGCAATCAAGGCAGCCCAGGTCTGTCTGAAGTTTTATCAGATTTCCCCTGGCACTTGGCCAAACTTCATTTTGTTCCAAAAAGGCTGTCATCAGCGATATGAAACCTCCTGCACTGTTCCCGCCAATGAAAACCTGCTCAGGATCAATGCGAAAGGCTGTTGATCTTGTGCTTAGGAAGCGTAAGGCAGCTCTGGCATCTTGAACGCTGCGATACATGGCCCGCTCAAGATTGGTATATGCTCCTGGCAAAAAAACAAAACCCATCCGGTAATTGATCGATGCAACAACGAAACCTTTTCGTGCAAGATCATGTGCTAAAGCTACCTGAAGCTTATCGGCCTTATCGCCGGCAATAAACCCTCCGCCATGAATCAGAAGTACTAAAGGCCTTTTGGTTTCCGGATCTGAGTCAGGATAATACAAATCCATTTTCAAATCAAGATCGGGTTTTAAAATACTGTTTCGAATGTTATCTGCAACTTCCAGAATAATTTGAGAATATTCCACATGCAGCTGGTCTTCAATACTCAACGAAGTGTAATAACCTGGGGCTTTACCATAGGTTGTTTCCAATTTATGTATCTCTGTTCTGATGTTGTCACGATAACGATAAGGCAGTTGAGGAAAGGGTTTTAACTCATTCATTTTGAAAAGGATATCTTTCGCAAATGCCCTTTTCAACACAAATGAATTTTGGCTTGTTTCGAGTTTCCCCCTGATTTTTTTCAGTTCTTTTCCTTCGCTTTTAAAAATAAGTTTGCGCCCATTCCACTTGCTTTTAAAAGTTTTCAGGTCCGAAACACCTTTGTCAGTCATAACATAAATGCCTTGTAATGAATCAATTTCATTGCCAAAACGAATTGCAAGTTGATTCTCTTCGTTGATGTACCAGTTACTGTTGCTCAGACCTGTTGATTTTGTCGGGCTGCACGATTGGAAAAGAATGACAAACAATATGATAAAAAAATAAAGAGATAATTTCGTTTGCAGGAGAAGGTGAAGATTCATTTTCGGGCTGATTTTAACCACAATTACGAGCAAAATTAGACCTTTCATACCGATATTAAATGAAAGTTTAAATCATTTTTTTAGATACTTTTTAATTGATTTTTCAGTTAGTCTGCTTTAACATGTTATGATCTCTTAGTTTACTTTACTTTTATACCATCTCACGAGTTTGTTATTTTTTTATTGTAATCATGTAAATAGCTGTTTATGAAATTAATAAATCCACCTTTTTATCTGTTAATTTTTCTGCTTTTCTTTTTTACCATGACAAAGGCTCAAAAACGCATCTCCATCACCATCGATGACGTTCCTAATACTGGTAAGTATGTATCAGAAAAATTTCAACCACGTTTATTACAACAAATTGACTCGCTTCATTTGCCTGTAACAATCTTTGTAAACGAGATGAAAGTATATGGAAACGAATATCTTACCGAAAATTTTGATTTGCTACGTCAATGGGTCTACAGCCCTGATGTGCAGGTAGCCAATCACTCTTTCAGTCACTTTCGATGTTCAGCTACCGAGGTAACTGCCTTTTGTGATGACGTCAGCAAAGGAGGCCATCTAATTGGAGAGTTAACTAAGAAGGCAAACAAAAAAGTAACTTACTTTCGCTTTCCTTACAATGATCTTGGTAAAGACGAAGTGCAGCAACTGTCTGTTAAACAGTGCCTTGAAGAACAGGGATTAATCACCGCTCCTTACACAGTGGAAAGCAGCGACTGGATGTTTAACTACCTGTTTCAGCATTACATAGATAATTCCCAACCACAAGAGGCAGAACGTATTGCACAGGCATATCTGAGTCAAACCCGCGCAAATCTCAGGTTTTTTGACAGTTTGTCCGTTCAGTTGTATGGAAGAGACATCCCTCATATTTATCTTTGTCATGACAATACATTGAATACGCTGTATTTGAATGAATTACTTGAAATTTTCCGAGAAGAAGGGTTTAGTGTTATTTCAATGGACGAAGCAATGCAAGATGCAATTTATCAACAACCTTTGAAATATCATGGGCAATGGGGCTTTTCATGGCTGTTTCGTTGGGTAGAAGATGTCGAAACGCGTAAGCAGCTTATTCAGGCTGAGCCGTCGGTGACGCCTCACTATCAACAATATGAAAAGTTGAGCAAAAAATATTAGAGGGGTTTAGTTTCTTAAAATCAAAAAATGACGAAGCAATAAAACACATTTTTTAGTTGTTTATTAGTCGTCTAAAGTCCTCTTTATCAAACATTTCTGAAATAACTGACGAAGTAAATGAAATCTGTAAAACCTGATTGAAAAAATCGTTCTTCGTATACTTGAACTCAAACTGAAATTGCCATCAGGAATGGATTTTAGCTTCTTATAAGCTGCGAAAGTTTATATTTCTGCTAAAGGGTTTCCTGAGATTGCTATTATTGAAAAATTGCAGAAAGTTTCGGTAATTATTTGCAGTTCAGCACCTACGATACTGATTTGAAGGATTATACAAAAAAGGATCAGATTTCGTTACGTCTGAATACGACTACCAACGAATTAATCCTTTCGGATCAGGAAGTGAAAGTGCATACTGAGTTTTTTGTAGATGCACGAATTCTTGGCATTTGAATTTTTAATTCAGTTAAAGGATTGATAATAAGTTATTTAAAAAATACTCCTTTAGCTTTCTTTTTTGATCCGGTAACTGAATGATCTATTTTTTTTCAATTGTTAATAATAACTTTGTCCGAAATACCTTAATAATATCTGCTTTATGAAAAGAATCTATTTGGTCATGATTTGCTTGGTAGCAGGATTGATGTTGCCAATGGTATCAGATGCACAAGATGCACCTGCGAAAGTGAAAAAAGCGTATGAATTTACAGTTGTGAAGGAAGTGCCACATACAGCAGTTCCCAACCAATACCGTTCGGGTACATGCTGGAGTTTTTCCGGGATTGGATTGCTGGAAGCCGAAATCCTGCGGAAAAGTGGTAGAACTGTTGATCTGTCAGAGATGTTTATCGTTAGAGAAGCATATTCAGAAAAAGCTTCAAAATATGTAAGACTTCATGGTCATCTCAATTTGGCAGCCGGCGGCGGTTTCAATGATGTAACTTTTGTAATGGATAAGTATGGTCTTGTTCCTGAATCTGCATATGCTGGTCTTGTAATTGGCGAAGAAAAACACACGCATGGTGAAATGGACGATGTACTTAAAGCGTATACGGATGCTGTCCTTAAAAATGGAAATAAAAAACTGACACCTGTCTGGCATAAGGGCTTTAATGCATTACTCGATACTTATTTGGGTGATTTTCCTGCTGAGTTTGTATATGAAGGAAAGAAATACACTCCTCAAAGTTTCAGCAAAGAAATGGGACTTTCGGGTTCAGATTATGTTCAACTTACAGCATACAACCATGTGCCACTCTATCAGCCTTATGTTCAGGAACTTCCTGACAACTGGCTTTGGAGTCTGACCTACAATCTGAGCCTTGAAGAGATGATGGAAACTATTGATCAGGCAATCGAAAATGGGTATGCAGTAGCATGGGGAGCCGATGTAAGTGAAAAAGGCTTCTCGTGGAAAAACGGAGTTGCAATTGTGCCTGCAGAAAATGTAAATGACCTTGCCGGAACTGAAAAGGAACGCTGGGAAGCACTTACTCCTGCTGAACGCAAAAAGACAATGTTTGCATTTGAAGAAATCGTTCCTGAGAAAAAAATTACCCCAGAGATGAGGCAACTCTCTTATGATAATTTTGAAACAACCGATGATCATGGGATGCTGATAGTAGGAACAGCAACGGATCAAAATGGAAATAAATACTATAAAGTAAAAAATTCATGGGGAACTGAAGATCATATTTATCAGGGATATTTCTATGCTTCTTTAGCATTCGTCCAATATAAAACACTGAACATCGCAGTTCATAAAGAAGCTATTTCCAAACAGATACGCAAAAAGATTGGGTTATAAGACCATAATTAAAGCAGGCTTGGCCTGCTTTTTTTGTTTTTTGACGTTCGTTTGCCAATGCATAATGAACACTTAATCTTGTTACTTTTGCAAAAAATTAAACTATGTTTTCCTTCTTTTCAATCGTTTTGATTGTTGTTGTAGCCTTAATCGTATTCAACCTTCCAAAATCCAAGTCGTCAGATAACAGTCAGAGTAACAAGTCATCAGGTTATTCCAAATGGATAGGAGGTGGATTGGGCTGGGCTTTTGGAGGACCAATCGGAGCTTTGTTAGGATATACTTTTGGAAGTATGTTTGAAAAAGGAGGTTCTGCCCGTTATGAAAACCAGCCTACAAGACAAGGTGATTTTAATATAAGCTTACTTGTTCTTTCTGCAGCTATGATGAAAGCCGATGGAGCTGTAAAAAAATCGGAACTTGACTATGTAAAGCAATTTCTGCTTCGGAATTTTGGTAAGGAAGCAGCTGATGAGTATCTCCTGATGCTGAGAGAAATTCTCAAACAAGATATTCAACTTCAGGAAGTTGCTTCCCAGATTGGCCGTTTTATGGACTACTCTTCCAGGCTTCAGTTGATGCATTACCTTTTTGGGATAGCGGGTTCTGATGCACAACTTAATTCTGTTGAGCTGAATGTGCTAAATAGCATTGCAGGTTATCTGGGAGTCTATCCGGCAGATTTTGCTTCTATCAAAGCGATGTTTGTAAAAGAAACAGATTCAGCGTACAAAATTCTAGAAGTGTCACCTGAAGCAACTGACGAAGAGCTCAAGAAAGCCTACCGTGACATGGCTATTAAATACCATCCTGATAAAGTGAGTCATTTGGGAGAGGAAGTGCGCGCAGCTGCTGAAGATAAGTTTAAGCAAGTCACAGATGCGTATGAGCAAATAAAGAAACAAAGGGGGCTTAAGTAGTAAATTTTTGCTTATTGATAAAACCGCCAGCTCACTCCGAAATAGAAGCGGGGATCACGCATAGGATAATGAGGCGAAGTGAAATAACTGTAATTTCCAGTTAATCCAAGTATGTTGGCATATTGAATAAAAATACGGGTTCGTTTAACTTTCAAAGCAAGGTACACATCTACCGAGGGATAATTACCAATCTTCTTTTCATTTTGAATATAGAAAGCTCCTAATGCGGGCATGTAGGCATTGGCATAATAACTTGTGAACCAGCTGGCTTCTATTCCTGGTTGCATAATAGCAGCATTTTTGAATAACTGCTGACTGAAAGCAATTTTTAAACGGGCCGCTAATGCAGGCAGCCGAACAACTGTATCATTTCCACTAACTTGATAATTTACAGTTGCCAGAATGTCAAATTTCCCTGGTTTTAAATGAATATCAGAGTAAATTCTTAATACTGAAACAGTTCCTGAGTACTGTGTGGCACGGGCCTTTGTATTCAGATAAACATATTTATCCAGAACATGCCATTCAGCGCCGGCCTCAACAGTTTTATAGCTATAACCACCTTTGAAGGTAAGATGGGTTGATTTGTCAAGTGATTGGTTCCATCTAAAATGGTTCGATGTGTATTCCTTGTAGAACCATGATGGGGTTTGGTTTATTAAATGTAATCCAAAGAATAAATTTCCAAGATTGCGGTCACGTGTTCCTAAAAATTGCCTGACCAAACCTTTCAACTCAAAATCTCCTGATGCATAATTCCCTGTCAGCAGTTTCGCTGTTCCATCAATATAAAACGATTCAAACAATGCAATATTTATGCCTCCATAAGGATTTAACTGCCAAATATTTCTCTTGGTTAGTGAGTCATTATTCTGACCATTCACCAACTCAACACCTGCATAAAGGTGAAAAGCAATATCTTTATTGTATGATCTATATCCTAAATTACTCCATTGTAACCTGTTACGGAATACAGACTGATAAGTGCTATCATAGGTTGAGGTTGAATCAAGTACAATATCAAAGGGTTTGTAAAAATCAGCCAGTGGAGCTGTTTCACTATAAATTGTTTGATTTCGCTGATACTCCATTTGATGGGTAAGCCTTCCTATTTGAAATTTTCGCTTTATAACAAGGCTATCCGATTCCTTTTTAAGTTCAGGCAAAAGAATAAAATATTGCTCTAATCCAAATCCGGATTGCTTGTATTTGTTTGAGGCTGTTTCAAGGTTTACTCCAATAACCCTGCGATCAGTTTCCAAATTATTTTCGAAATCACTGTCATTGAGAATCCCGCCATTTTCGTCAGCAACAATTTTGTTGTTGAAATAATGCGCAATAACTCCGTATCTTTTGTTAGTTGTATTGTAACGCGCGGTGAAATAAACGCTTGTGTTGTTTGTGCCACTATTCTTGTAGGGACCTGGTGAGTTAATCAGCTTAAAATCCATTCCAATAAAAAGGCGGGGAATGATTTGGCGGCCGAACAGCACATTAAGCTGTTGCTCTTTTTTACTACCCATCAGATAATTCAGTTCTGTAAGCGCAGCTGTTGGGTCAAGAAACGAAATATTCTCACTATTTTGCACGTATTGCCTGAAACTAGTGCGATTCATATCGAGGCCATTGTTAAAGGCGCTGCTAAATACGAGTGGTTGATGTGCAAGGCCAGCATTACTAAGTGTCTGAAATAAAAACGAACCTCGGCTAAGTGGGTCGAATTGAGTTGCATGCAGCAGGTTGGTATCCACATAATGGATATAACCCATCGTTAGGCTATCAAAGGTTTTGTTGAAATATTTCACCTGCGTTGAATCTATTTTTGGTTCTGCAGGTCTTTTTTGCTGTATCGTATCTTCCTGAGCATAAAGATTTGCCAATGTAAGTATCAGGCTTACAATAATCAAAGAGCGAATCTTGAGCATTAAAGAAGATTGAGACATTACGATGATTTGAATTTTGTGGTAAAAATACATATATAAACGGCTGAATGCCCCAAAACAGTATGGCTGCACTGAGATAATTCCATTAAATCATTTAATCATTTGTTGAAAATTTTTCAAACCAAACCAGTCCTTAATTTCTAAAACAATTTTCAGGCTTTGCTATTCTTTTAACCTGCTAATGATGGAAATACAAGTTTGTGACAATTTTCAGGCAAATGATTCAGGTTACCTCCTTCTTCTTGTTGTGGAAAAACCTAAAACACCTAACAATCCACGTGTTACTTCCCTTATGATGGTATTGGTAACCGGACTTTTCATCACTGTCTCGAAAGTGCTTTCTTCGTTTCGTGGTCGTCCAACAGGTCTGCGCTCTTCGATGGGCTCATATTTCTGCGCAGCGACTACCTTTCTTTGCAAAAGCTCGAATGCACTCTCTCTGTCAATTTCTTCATTGTATTTGGAACTTAGTTGACTCTTTCGTAAAAGCTGTTGTGTCTCACTTTCTGAAATCACATCCATTCTCGACTTTGGAGCCTGTAACAAGCAGTGAACCAATGGGGTAGGGATCCCTTTTTCGTTTAACATGGTAACGATAGCTTCTCCAATTCCAACAGAAGTAAGTAGTTCGTCCACTTTATAAAACGAAGTAGTTGGATAATTTTCTGCAACCTGCTTAATTTCTTTCCGATCCTTTGCAGTAAATGCACGAAGTGCGTGTTGAATTTTAAAACCTAATTGACTCAGCACAGCATCGGGAACATCACCAGGATTTTGAGTGCAAAAAAAGATTCCAACCCCTTTTGATCGGATGAGTTTAACAATGGCCTCAATTTGATCAAGCAGTGCTTTTGACGCTTCATTGAAAATCAAATGGGCTTCGTCGATGAAGATCACCAACTCAGGTTGATCCATGTCGCCGCGTTCCGGAAATTTTTCATAGATCTCGGCAAGTAGGCATAACATAAAAGTGGAAAATAACTTTGGCTTACTTTGTAAATCAGTTAATCGGAGTAAATGTATAACACCTTTACCATCAGGACTTAAACGCAATAAATCTTCAACGTCAAAACTTCGCTCTCCAAAGAAAGCGGTAGCACCCTGCTGCTCCAATTCGAGAAGTTTGCGCATTATTGTGCCAATAGTTGAAGTGCTTACCAACCCATAAGCCTGTTGAACCTCTGCCTTTCCATCACCACTTATATGTTGAAGCACCGCTCTAAAATCCTTTATATCAAGCAGTGGCAGGCCTTTATCATCACAATATTTGAAAACAAGTGCCACCATCCCTTGCTGAGTATCGTTAAGATCCAGAATTTTACTTAACAACACTGGGCCGAATTCACTTATGGTAGCTCTCATTTTTGCTCCCGGCTCATTTGAAATTGTAAGCAATTCAACAGGATAAGCGGTTGGATTCCATGAAGTTCCAATTTTATGATGCCTGTCATCAATTTTGGCATTGGGAGTTCCTGGCTGAGATAAGCCACTCAAATCTCCTTTAATATCCATCATCAAAACGGCTACACCGTTGTCTGAAAGACTTTCAGCCAATCCCTGAAGTGTTTTTGTTTTGCCGCTTCCTGTAGCACCGGCAATTAGTCCGTGCCTGTTGAGCATTTTTAACGGAGCATGCACTTGTAAGCCACTTATTGCCTCTCCTTCAAACATAGCACCTCCTAAAATGATGCTTGCTCCTTTAAATTGATATCCTTTTTGAACTGCTTCGATAAATTGATCTTTCGTTTGCATTTGGTTGTATTTGCGTTTTTGTTATTAATTACTTGATATTGAAATAAATACTTTGTCTTTTTTATTGAATGGGATTATTTTGTGTGTAATTCAGAACCGCAGTTAGAGCAATAATTTGCATTCTTTTCAGCAATTTGATGGCCACAATCACGACAGAAATGATTTTTTTCACCGACAAAAGTGATCTTTTTTGTTTTGCTTATCTCTGAAGTAAGAATTCCTGTTGGTACTGCAATGATCGCGTAACCGGTAAGCATCAACAAGGATGCAATGAATTGACCCCAAGGTGTGACAGGACTAATATCCCCATAACCTACTGTTGTGATAGTTACAATTGCCCAGTAAATAGAAACCGGGATGCTAACAAATCCTGATGAAGGACCTTCGATTAGGTACATTATTGTACCGACAATTGTTACAATAATTAGCACAGCACCAAAAAAAACTAAAATCTTCTCACGTGAGTTTTTTAAGGCTTGAATTAGGAATAAGCTTGCCATTGTATAGCTTACGAGTTTCAAAATTCTGAAAATTCTTAAAAGTCTCAAAACCCGTATGATAATTAAAAACTGACTGCCAGCAAAAAATATACTCAAGTAGGTTGGTATAATGGAAAGCATATCAATAATTCCATAAAAACTAAAAATATATGATCTTTTATTGGGAACTATAATCACTCTAATAACATATTCAATTGTAAATAAAATAGTTAGAAACCATTCAATTAAAAGTAAAGGAAGGCTGTATTTATCGTGAATTTGTTGAGAACTATCGATAAAAACAACTGTTACACTGATTAAAATTGCTAATAGTAAAATTAAATCGAAGCGCCTACCTGCTTTTGTATGGTGCTGAAATATAATTATATACCATTTTTTTTCCAGGATTCTTCTATATCTTCACTTTGATTCATAAGGCATTTTAAGTGATCAATAATTTAGGTCAAAAGTAAGGAAAAGGCTGTTTGTTTACGCCTAATCCAAAAAGAGCGAAATCATATTTTACAGGGTCGGTCGGATCATATTGCTTTAATGTCTCTGTAAGAGTTACAGCCGCAGACCAGTCATTTTGATTTCTTTCGAGAAGTCCAAGCCTTCGGGCTGTTGTACCACTATGAAGATCAAGCGGGCAAATGAGGTCTTTCGGTGAAATATCATTCCAAATACCAAAGTCAACTCCCATTTTGTCTTTTCTCACCATCCACCTCAGAAACATGTTGATCCTTTTGGCTGCTGATCCTTTGGATGGGCGGGCAAGATGTTTTTCTGTGCGTTTTAAATGCGGATACCCGAAAAGAATTACAGCCAGTTGCTCAATTCCTTCATATGCACCACCATGTTTGAAACCGTTTGTAAAAACCTGCTCCAAACCTCCATGATGCTCATAAATGTTTTTTAAACCTGTCAGAAGCGTAATGCAATCAGTTCCGTTGAAAGTGCGGTGTTTGAAATTATCGAAACGTATAAAATCTTTTTCAGTGGCTTGATTTATAAACTGATAGGGTTCAAAGTCCATCCATTGCATAAGCTCTTTGCTTTTTTGTATGATCGTTTTGCGCTGTCCCCAGGCCAGTATTGCAGCAAGAAAACCAGCGATTTCAATATCTTCTTTCTTAGTGAAAAGATGAGGAATGCTTATAGGGTCATCAGCAATGAATGAAGTTTGGTTGTATTTTAGAACATACTCTTCTAAAATTTCTACTATTTGGTTTTTCATAGATGCAAAGCAATAAAAAAAAGCCTTCCCTTTGGCGGAGAAGACTTTTCCTAACGTATTATAAAAATAAGAGTGGTTTACTGTAGGTATTAACTGCGTAACACAACATTTTTCATCCCTGTTGTCAAGGCATCCTCATTTATTGGAATCAGTTTATGATATCTTTCCGGAAGAGATTTTTTAAGGCCCCTTATAACATTTTCAATCTTTACAATGGGTTTTACCTGAAGGTAAGCTCCTAATATAACCATGTTGAAAATTTTTGTGTTACCCATATCTGCAGAAAGCTGAGCGCCTTCAATCTGATAAATCTTAATATCGGTACGAGTGGGATGATGCGTTATTCCATTAGGATCGTAGATAAGCACTCCGCCTGGTTTTACTGATTTCTCAAACTTATCCATCGACTGCTGATTTAGAATGATAGCAGTATCAAAAACAGTAAGTACGGGAGAGCTAATCCTTTCATCGCTAACAATTACAATCACATTGGCAGTGCCACCCCGCATTTCCGGGCCATAAGAAGGCATCCAGCTTACTTCCTGATCTTGCATAATACCACTGTAAGCCAGTATTTTACCCATTGAAAGTACACCTTGCCCGCCAAATCCGGCTATGATCAATTCTTCAGTCATTGTTTCAATTTTTTTCGGTTTCTAATTATTTTACCAGTTGGCCATCCACTTTGATGTCGCCCAATGGGTAGAATGGAAACATATTTTCTTCCATCCATTTGTTTGAATCAGTTGGTGTCATTTTCCATCCGGAATTGCAATTTGAGACGATCTCAACAAATGAAAGGCCTGGTTTTCCATCACGTTGGTTTTCAAATGCTTTTTTGATCGCTTTTTTTGCTCTTCTAACTGCAGCTGGGGTATGTACAGCCTGACGGCTAACAAAATAAGTGCCCGGTAGTTGAGCTACTAGTTCAGTCATCTTCAATGGGTTACCCATAGTTTCTACTTCTCTTCCGTAGGGTGATGTAGAAGATTTCATTCCGGGTAGAGTAGTTGGAGCCATCTGACCACCTGTCATCCCATAAATACCGTTATTCACAAAAATGATAACGATTTTTTCTCCTCTGTTACAAGCATGTATCGTTTCTGCAGTTCCGATTGCAGCCAGGTCACCATCACCTTGATATGTGAAAACAATACGATCAGGCCAAACACGTTTTATGCCGGTTGCAACAGCAGGTGCTCTTCCATGGGCAGCTTGTGTCATGTCAATATTCATGAATTCGTATGCAAGCACCGAACAACCAACAGGAGCAATTCCAATAGTTATTTCGTCAAGATTCAATTCTTCAAGAACTTCCATTGTAATCCGATGCGCTGTTCCGTGACCACAACCCGGGCAATAGCTCAAGCTTTTGTCGGTCATCAAATCTGTCTTTTTATAGACTAGATTCTCAGGTTTAATAATATCTTCGAGTGTTATTGTTGACATCTGATTATTCTTTTATAATTTTTTCTTCCATAGCATGTAATACTTCTTCAGGTGAATGAACTATCCCACCATATCGGCCGTAATGTTCAACTTTGGCGCAACCTTTTACCGAAAGCATAACGTCTTCAACCATTTGGCCTGCACTCATCTCAACAGCGAGCCAGCCTTTTACGCCTTTTTTGCATAATTCGGCCATCTCTTTACCAGGGAATGGGTATAAGGTGATAAGGCGAAACAATCCCGCCTTGATTCCTTTTGCTCTGGCAAGTTGAACTGCTTTTTGAGCGATACGGGCACTCGAGCCATAGGCAACAAAAATATATTCTGCATCATCACAGTCTATAAGCTCATAACGCACCTCATTTTCCGAAATCGTTTTGTATTTTGCCTGAAGATGGTGATTGTGTTCTTCCATTTTATGGCTGTCCAAATCGAGTGAGGTGATGACTCTGCGCTCAGTGCCTCTTTTCTTTCCTGTTGTAGCCCATGGGTAATTTGCAATAATTTCCTCTTCAGTCATTCGGGGAATGGGATCAAAGAGTTCAACCTTTTCCATCATTTGTCCTATAACACCATCAGAGAGAATTAAAACTGCGATACGGTATTTGAAAGCTAATTCAAAACCAAGTTTCACAAAATCAGACATTTCCTGAACCGAGGCAGGAGCAAGAACTATTTGACGATAGTCACCATGTCCACCACCTTTGGTGCTTTGAAAATAATCGGCTTGCGAAGGTTGAATTGTTCCAAGTCCCGGACCACCACGTACAACGTTGGCATAAACGCATGGTAATTCCGAACCGGCTATATACGATAAACCTTCTTGTTTAAGGCTGATACCCGGAGAAGAGGAGGAAGTCATTACCTTTTTACCTGCTCCGGCTGCACCATAAACCATATTTATTGCTGCTATTTCACTTTCTGCCTGCAAAACAACCATACCGGTACGATCATATGGTTTTTCAGCCATCAAATATTCAATAACCTCCGATTGAGGTGTGATAGGGTATCCAAAATAAGCATCAGCTCCTGCCCGAATTGCAGCTTCGGCTAATGCTTCATTACCCTTCATTAATTTAAGTTCGCCCATATTTCTTAATTTTTTTTGTTGGTTTAATCTGTTACAACTTGAGTTTGTAAACAGTGATAACTCCATCAGGACAAACGATAGCGCAATTTGCACAACCAATGCATTCATCCGGATGTTCCATATAGGCGTAATGATAGCCTTTACCATTCACCTCATTTGCCAATTCGATTACAGAAGTAGGGCAGGCTGGAATACAAACACCGCATCCTTTGCACTTCTTTTCATCTACTACAATGGCGCCTCTGACTTTAGCCATATCTCTTTTATTTTTGATTTATTTCAATGTTGCAAATTTAGTTAAAACCCCGCTTTTATAGGTTAGCTAATGTGTCTATTTGCCTGAAATTATGTAATTTATAATTAGTTTAAATAATTTTCAGTCTTTGTTTCTTTAATTATTTTTAGTTAAATTATTTGCCATTTTTAGATGGGTAATTTTTGTATTATTGAGTTGGATGGTCTAGTTGGAATTGCTTCAACCTGTCTTCCAAATCTGTAAATTGAGTTCTTTTTATTAGCGATGTACATGCCCTTATACCTTCGTGTCGCTCACTGCCTGTAATATCCAGTGAAATAGCACTTATGCCGTAATATAGCATCTCCTCAAGAAGTTCAACCCCTGTAAAACCAGGATAGGCATAGGTAAAATAGAAACCGTCAGCAATGGGTTGATCCTCGTCTTTGTCGTACACAATGTTAAAGCCGTTATCTGTGAAAATCTTTTTCATGATATGCGCTTTTTCGCCATACTCTTTTACTTCTTCAACAAAATCAAATTTACCTTCATTAGCCGCTTTCAAAATAGCCGTAAGCCCGTATTGTGCAGAATGTGAAGTGCCTGAACTTAAAGGGTATAAGGTTCCAAAAATCATGGTGTATCCAAACTGATCATTTGGATAGAATCGTTTAAGGTCAGGGAAATGTGATTGGTACATGACGTCAGAAATTACCATCATCCCAATACGTTCGCCTGCATAACTGAATGCTTTCGAACTGGAAATGAATAATATGTATTTATCAGTGTAATTGGCAACCGATGGCTGATAAGGAGGCTGGCCTGGTTTGCTGAAATCCTGCCGGAAGTCCATTCCAAAATATGCCAAATCTTCCATGATGACAATATCATACTCATTTGCAAGGTCACCAATGATTTTGAGCTCTTTTTCAGTGAAGCAAATCCATGATGGGTTGTTAGGATTGCTATATAAAATAGAGTGGATGTGCCCCTTATCGAGGTAGGATTTCAATTTGTCGTGCAATTTGTCGCCACGAAAATTATAAACATCAAAACTTTCAAATGGAAGGTTTAGCACTTTATGTTGTTGCTTATGAACAGGAAAGCCCGGGTCGATAAAAAGTGTTGTGTTGCGTTTTGCATAAATGCGGCTAAGTGTGAGGAAGCTTGCAAAGCCTCCCTGCATTGAGCCAACAGTTGGGATGCATCCTTCCGCGCTGACATCGATATTCATAAACAATTTAACAAATCGGCTTATCTCCTTTTTAAGAGGGGCAATACCATGAATATCAGGATAAATTGCTGCAACTCCATTTCGAAGTGCTTCAATTTGGCCATCTACTCCTGCCTGAGCTGGCGGCAAACCGGGTATACCCATCTCCATCCTGATGAACTTTTGTCCAGTATCTTGTTCAATGTTGTCAATAAGTTTTTTTATTTCTCTGATGGAGGCTCTGCCAATATTAGCGATGCCACTTTCTTTAATTTTTGAATGAACGATGGAATAATCAATGGGTGTAATTCTCATGATATATTTATTTTGCTTGTTGTGAGTGTTTTAGCGTAAAACAGCTCTATTGTTAGCATTTGCACAAATATAATAAAAAGAGTTTTATTAGCGCAAACGATTGCACAATTTCTATAATTTAGAATGATTATTGCTGAGAGCAACAGAAAACGATGCTTTGAACAGGCTGAATTTCGTTATTTAATCTGGCTTAATGATTATTTTCGCTTTGGAGATGAGATACTTAACAAAACTCCAAGGGCGATACCTAGTAATGCAGCAAAAAGTACTTGCAGCTGTTCAGGCAATAAAAAGGTAATGGTGTGCGCTGGAATCCAGAAAAAAGGTATCGTTTTTTTAAAAACAAAATTCCATTGTCTGTCCCAATCCAATTCGTTAAAAATCTTTCTGAATGCGATTGGTTGCAAAAGCGCATATAATTTTCCTGCGTTGGCAACAATATGTATATCGGTAATTTTGTGAAGCGTCATCATCACAGGGGCATAGATCAGATTCATTGCTGCGCTGATGCTGAATGCAATACCTACTTTTGAAAAAGAAAAACTTTCTTTCATTATTGCGCCGGCATTTTGAAAACCAAGGTATTCCAGAAATACTGGAGTGCCTGTTACGAAAATTACGAAAGCCATTTTTATTGTAAGTCCAAGAAAGCCCCAAACAACTGCCCTCGGAAGTAGACCAAATCCTTTTGTGTTGTAAACGCCTGAACGAATGCGTAATGCTATTGATTCTCCCAATGTGGCAAGAACTGCAAATTTTATAAAACTCATCCACATTCCGTGGTCTCTGTTAAAACTATTATATGTTTCGCCCACAGAGGGTATGAATATAAAACAAAGTATAATAGCTATACTGACAAGAATCAAAATGAGGTCACTTCTTTTCATTGATAAGGAATTATTTTTCAATTCGGATTCGCGCATCAACAGCTACAACTTGTTTTTCATCCCCTAATAAAGGGTTGAGATCCATTTCAGCAATTTCCGGAGCTGCCTCAACCAATGCAAAGAGGCGTGTAATAATTTCCGCAAATGCTTCAATATGAATAGGTTTTTGGCCTCTTATTCCTTGTAGAAGAGGAAAGCTTTTTAATCTGTGAATCATTTGATTTGCTGTAGTTAAATCAATAGGAGCCAATTCGGAGGAAACGTCTTTTAAAACTTCAATAAAAATTCCACCTAAACCACAAAGGATCATATGACCGAAAAGTCCTTCTCGTTTAACTCCGGCAAAAAGCTCCATGCCTGACAACATTGGCTGAATCAAAATCCCAGTCGTATCTTTGATTTTTATCATTCGATCAAATTCAACCTTTGCCTGAATTTCATCTTTAACATTCAGGACAACACCTCCAACATCTGATTTATGTAATGGCCCGATTACTTTCATTACAACAGGAAAACCAAGTCTTAGTGCTTCATTTTGAGCTTGTTCTGCAGTAGTAACTACAGCTTCACCTGCTCGGTGAATTCCTGCAGCGTCCAAAAGCGACTGAATTTTTATAGGATCAAGATATCCTTCATCAGCGTTATCAATCACTTGTCGGATTTTTTTCGCATCAACTTTGACGCTTGATATTGCAGTTGTTTGCGGTTGAGGGCTGTGATATACTTTTGCAATTGCCTGACCTAAAATGGCTTCATCAGGAAAGTTTATCCTGTTTTTTGAAAGGAAAAAAGCAACCTCATCAGCTGCTGTAAGAATGGAAGGTAAAACTGCAAAAATCGGTTTTTTACATACTTTCATTTTTTCATCCAAAACCGTATAAACATCGAATATTTCAACAAGACCTGGTGTTCCAAAAATAACAACCATAGCATCAATATGATGAAAATCGTTTTCGACTGCATCGATGATTGTTCCCAGTTGATCAGCAGTTCCAGTAGCCAGAAAATCAATGGGGTTAGCAACTGAAGATCCGGGAAAAAGCTTTTCTTTGAGAAATTCAGCTGCTGTTCCGTAAATGTGAGGGACCTCCATTTTGCCTGATGAAAGCGCATCTGTTAGCATAACTGCAGGTCCTCCTGCATGCGTGATGATTGCAATATTTCTACCTTTCATAGGAGGGTGCATAAAGACAGAGGCGACCGCAATAAGTTCCTCTCTTCCATAGCATCTGACGATACCTGCTTTTCTGAAAAGAGCATCAACAGCAAGATCAGGGCTTGCCAAAGCCCCGGTGTGGGAAGACGCAGCTCTGCTTCCTGCCTCACTTGATCCTGCTTTTATTGCAGCTATTTTACAGCCTTTTTTAATAAGTGAGGAGGCATGTTTTAGAAGCATTTCGGGATTAGAGATAGTCTCAAGATATAGGAGCTTGATTTTGGAGTCTTTTGCAGGATCGAAGTTCTCATCCATATATTTCAGTATCTCTTCGATGCCCATCTGGGCTGAATTTCCGACAGAATACACATTGGAAAAACTTAATCCTTTCGGGATTCCGGCTTCCATTATAAAGCATGCTGTTGCTCCTGATCCTGAGATAAAATCACAACCTTTTGAAGTAAGATTTGGAATAGGGTAAGTGAAAATACTGTGATGCTGAGGTGTTAAAATTCCTACACAGTTTGGCCCAATCAACGACCCTCCAACGGCATTGACTGCTTTCACAATTCTATCTTCCAAAGCTTTGCCTTCCTTGCTTTCTTCACTGAATCCGGCAGAAAGAATGATAAAAGCCCTTGTTTTATTATGGAGAATAAGTTGATCAACAAGGTCGGGGATGTATTTAGCAGCGATTGCAATAACAGCAAGGTCAACAGTTGGCATTCCTACGGGATTGGCAAAACTTGCAATGCCTTGAACGAGTGTCTCTTTTGGATTCAAGACAAATAGTTTGCCCGCAAATTCACCGTCAATAATATTTTTTAGGACTTTGCCACCAGGTTTCGAGGTGTCGTTCGAACCTCCAACAACAACAATACTTTCTGGATGCGTGAGCTGCCTTGTAATCATAGAATTCGATTTACTGTTTATAAATTAACAATGAATTCGGCAAAATTAGGAAATTGCGGTAATGCATTTAAGAATCATTAAAATTTAGAATGAATAAAAAAAGCAGGCTTAAAAACCTGCTTTCTAATAAGATTTTTGAATTTTACTTTAGTAGAACAGAAAGAGCAACAACGCCTGTACCGGCATTAGCTGCAAGAACAGGTGAAGCCTGGTTTACAAAAACCGGTTTTTGACCTGTGATAGCTTCCATTTGTTCAGCATACCACTGAGCACTCACCAGGTTATCGGAGTGGGTAATAGCATAACCCCATACAGGGTTTTCGCCAATGAAACGTTTCATCTCATTCATTACCATAATCATACTTGATTTTTCGGAAAAAGGTTTTCCGAAAACTTCAGTCTTGCCATGGTTCATTACTTCAACTATTGGCTTGATACCTAAGAGTTTGCCTAACAGACCTTTCGACTGACTTACCCTGCCACTTCTAACCATGAATTTCATAGTCTTGGAGGTTACTAAAATCTTCGATTTTTCTGTCCAGGTTGCAGTCTTTGAAACGATATCGTCATGACTTTCACCATTTGCAATGGCTTCAGCAGCTCGTAAAACGACGAGTCCGAGAGCACTGCTTAGTCTTTTGCTGTCTACAACAGATATTTTCTTTTTGGATTCTTCCATTGCCTTGCGCGAAGCGTTTAGACTGTTTTGCCAAGTGCCGCTCATGCCGGAGGAAATATGAATCCCAATAATAGAATCAAAGTGCGACGACATATAGTTGTATCTGTTGACAAATTCAGGAAAGGTAGGCTGGGCGCTTGTTGGATGAATTTTTGAGGTTTCAAGCTTTTTGAAAAACTGCTCAGGTTGAATCGTGATTCGATCGATATAAAATTCTTCTCCGAAATGAACTGTTAATGGTACAATTTGAATCTGATATTTTTCCTGAAGATCATTAGGGATATCGCATGTAGAATCTGTAAGCAGGCCAATGGGGTATTTTCTGTTTGATGCGATATCATTTTGCATCACCATATCATCCACTTTCTTATAAGTTATGGTACCCAAAGTCGTAATATCTTCAAATAGTTTCCAGGGTTGATCTGTGTGAATATGAATACGCATCTTTGTTGGAGAACCGGCGATTACCATAGAGTCGCCATAGTTTTCCATCAATCGTGCAAAGTTTTCTCTTTTCAGGTTTGTACCGGTTATCATTGCCTCAGTGCAAAAGCGAAATGTAATGTCATCATGGCTGATTGCATCAACTGCTTCCTCAATTTCCAGCGCATTGGTATCGATATGAACTTCAAGCTGTCCGTTTTTAAAATAGTCGAACATGCCTTCGAGAAATACAACAAAACCTTTTGCTCCGGCATCAACTACGCCTGCTTTTGCAAGAACTGCCATTTTACTGGTGGTGCTGTTTAATGATTCCACCGCTTTCATCAGCCCATCGAGCAACATTTTGAGAAAATCCTCAAAATGATCTTTTAACTGATAAATGTATTCAGCCCAATCCTTTATAACAGAAATCATTGTTCCTTCCATTGGGTTGGCTATGGCTTCATAGGCATAGCGGACTGCATTTTTCATGTATTCAGCAAAAGCGCTTGCCGATAATGTTTCCTCTTCCTTGATCTCATTACTGAAACCGTAAAGAAACTGCGCGAATATAATTCCGGAATTACCCCTGGCTCCTGTAAGCGCTGCATCTGCAAGTGCTACTGCTGTTAGCTTCAGGTTTGGTTGAGGTTGCGCTGCATTGACAATACTGCGCATTGTTGATGCTAAATTGGTTCCAGTATCAGCATCGGCAACCGGAAATACGTTGATTTTATTAAGCAATTGTTGGTTTTCGAAAATACGCTGAGCGCCGGCTACAAAACTGTTATACAATTGAATGCCATTAATTTCAGTGATTTTGATTTTTTCCAAAGCTGTAATTTTTAGGTAATTATTTACAAAAGCCCGTGCAAATATAAATAATACCTGTTACAAACCACCAGACATGGTTTATCTGAACTGAGATTTAACACATGAAAATAATTTAAATTAATGATAATGAGATTATTATATAATATTTGGGAGGGTTGCATTGTTGATAACTTTTTTTTATGAATGCATTTTTAAAATGTTAATTGTTTAACAATAGACTTTTTGTATTTGCAATTCAAAACAATATCAGGTTGTGGTTGTTTATGAAACTAATGGCCTATAGTGTACTAAAAACGCTGTAAACTAATGATATTTCGCTATTTTCAATATCTTTGTTAAAATTCTATTGAACATTTTTTGTCACCTTTTATGAGCGACATCAAGTTGAAAAAATCAAGCAAGTTTCTTCTCCTATTGATCATGATTATAATGATCTTTATAGGTTTATATTATTTGGCTATCTATCGTGCAGGCTATCTTTTTGAAGAGTTAGTTACCAGCCAAAGCGACGGAAAGCTGGAATTAAATGTGAATAAGGCCGAGTTTAATATTCTTAGATTGCGTTTCGATTTTAAGAATCCAGAAATTTTAACAAAAGATACTATTGGTAGTGCTAATTCATATGCTATTCAGGCTGATAGAATCTACATTAACGTTAACTCCTTGATCTCTCTTTATTTTGCTAAACATATTATTGTTGATTCGGTTTTAATTGAATCACCTTCTATTAGTTTGATAAGATTAAAGGAGGGTAAACAGAAGAATGTTTCTATACCTGAAGAATTGAAAAAGGCATATACTGCACTTGAAAAGGTTCTGAATGTTGTTAACCTAAACTCAATAAAGATCAATAATGCTTCATTTCAGTTTTATAAGAAGACACTGGAGGATCCCAACCCTCTGAAATTATCCAATGTTTTTTTGACAATTGATCAATTTTCACAGGAACAGAAAGATACGAAAAATGGGTTTCTTTATGCTGATAGGATTTTGCTTGAAATTTACGATGCTGATATTTCCTTAGGAGAAGGAAATAAAGGTGTAAAGTTCAAAAGGTTTTGGATGGGAACCAAAAGTCAGACTGTAAAACTCGATAGTTGTTACTTGTATAATTATCCAAACGATTCAGCAGGAAATCATTACGAAGTGTTTTTGGATTCAATCCGCATTATAAAGCTCGACTTAAATGAGTTCGCTCTAAATAACCGAATTGTTTTCGATTCAGCATATTGTATCAATCCATCAGTTGACCTCAGTTTAAACACTAGAAATAACACTAAAGCTCATTCTGGATCAAATAAACTTAATCAGAATTTTCATTTTAATGAAAAAATTGTAGGTTTAACAGGTGATTTATTTGCAGGTTATCTGGCTCTGAAAAACACATCTTTCAAACTTTCACTAAAAAAGAATGATAAAACGAACAAGTTGTCAGCCGATCGCTGCGATTTTGTTTTTGATAGTCTGGTTATAAATCGTAAAAACGAACAGCCAGTTTATGCAAAGAAGATTAAACTCGATATCAATAACCATACTTTTGTTACACCCGACAGCCTGTTTATATTGAAATTTGATGCGTTAAGTTTGATGAATAAGGAGATTAAATTGCACAATTTCAGTCTTTTACCTACAAAACACAATAATAGGTCTGATATTACTTTTTTGAAAGCTTCTGTTTTTGAGCTTGATAGCATGAACTGGGCTACCTTGCTTAGTGATAGCAAAATCCATGCAACTCAGGCAATTTTAACACGACCTGAAGTGAAGATGAAGATTCCGACCAAAAAAAATAGTGCTGACCAAAGTGATACAATCAGTGAATCCAATACGAAAGAAAGTATTCGTAGTAAGCTCGATTTGAGTGACTTGATTATACAAAATGGAGATTTTATTATCGAACATAATGATAACGAACGAATCGAGATTAAATCCCTTGACCTTCACCTTAAAATCAACACGGTTACTTCTGCTGCCTCTGAATCAGAATACTTAAGCGGTGTCGACTATCTTTCATTCAAAAAAGGTTCTTTTAGGTCCATAAAATCAACTATTTACGCTACTGATGCCCGCTACTTAAAAAGTGATGGAGTCACATATATAAAAAAAATTGATTTTAACTCAGCTGATAAATCAACTTCAGTAAGTGTGGATCATTTTAAGATGGAAAAGCTTAATATCCATTCTTTTCAGGATATTTCCGTTGACTTGATTTCTTATCGTTCGGTAAATGCCGAGATTGTAAAGAGAAATGATGTGAATGCAAAAAAATCAAAAGCCAGAGAAGGAGAATTAGTTAGCTTTACTTTGAAAGCTTTCAAAGGTGGAGAAACCAATATAGACTTTACTTCTGATGATGTTGAAGTTGTTTTGAAATTGAATCAATTAGCTGGAAACAATGTGAAAGTTGTTGATGGTCAGAAACCTGAGATAGCAGGGTTGTTTGTTGATGGCAACTATTTGAATTTCAGTCAAAAAAATGGTATACGAGCCTCTGTTGAGGCATTCCAGATTAAGGATAAAAAAGTCTCCTTTTTTAAAAATGCACACCTGCAATTGCCTCTTCAAAATGAAAAACTGAAACTTACTGTGCCAGAATTGGTTTATTCAATGGATATCAATAGCGCCTTGCAAGGTAGTCCAAAATTAGATTTTATCACTATTAAGAAACCAAAAGTTTCCTTTGAACAATATGTTGACGAGAAACCTCATTTAAAGGACCAGCAGGAAATTGGCAAGGAATTGCCTGTTTTTAGTATCAAAACTTTAAGTATCGAGGAGCCCGAAATGTTAAATTACCCTACTGAATTATCTTCAAAACTATTGATTAAACCAGGAATTTCGCATTGGAAAGTGAAAGGAATCAACTCTAAATATGGCGCTTTAAGTATTGACAGTATTGCTGTTACGATGGATCATCCTCAGTTAATATCGGAAAATTTAGATTCGGATGTTGAAACAAATGGTAAATTGGAGTTGGGAGTTTCCGGAATCAAATTCAAGCCAGGTAAATTAAAAGAAAAAAGTGAATGGGAGTTTCATTTAAATCAGCTGAATATTTCGGACTTCCCTTTTCATTTTAGGAATAATGAAGGTTCAAATCAATCAGTGTTGATTCAAAGTTTCGCTCTACAAAACCTGCATATCAGTGATTCGCATACCGGCTTGTTAGATATTATTAGAGCTGAGAACGACAATCTGACGATAACAAATGGCAATTTTGGATTTTACAATGATAAAACACAGTTTGATGTTCATAATTTTTCCTATAACAATAAGTCGAATTCCATCCTTATCGACAGCATTTATTTTAGGCCTGCAAAAGATAAGGAGACTTTTACACAGTCAAAAGAATTTCAATCTACATACTTAAAACTGCGAACCGGAAAAATAACCATTGGAAATATTGATTTTGAGAAGTTGTTGAATGATAAGGAGCTGCAATCAAGAAAGGTTACAATTGACAAATTAAAGCTATATACCTACAAAGATAAAAGACTGCCTTTTCAGCATGGTGTAACGAAACCAATGTTAACAGAAATGTTGCATGGCTTGAAACCAAAGATCGCAATTGATAGCCTTGTTTTCAAGAATGGACTTATTGAATATGAAGAGTTTAATAAAATAACTCAACAAATCGGAAAGATTAACCTAACTGAAATAAGAGGCGCTTTGGCAAATATCAAAACCAATAACGCATCAGTTACAGACAGCCTGCGGCTCAATGTGTTTGCTAAGTTATTAGATACAGCCGAGTTACGTGTTAAATACAAACAAAGTTATTTGGATAGTCTTTATGGATTTCATTTAAAACTTGTTGTTAATTCGTTTGATCTACGAGCATTAAATCCAATACTTCAGCCTTTTGCATCAGCTGATATCAAAAGTGGAACCCTTGATACTATTCGTATGAGTGTTGTTGGGCGTAAATATGTTGCATATGGCGTTATGAAAATGTTTTATGACAATCTGAATGTTCAATATTTGAAAAAAGGTGATTCAACAAATAAAACGATAGTAACAAAATCTGTGAGTTTCTTTGCTAACAGATTGGTTCACAAACGAAATAAATGGAAAACGGGTGAGGTTTATGCTGAAAGGGATCATGAAAAAGCTTTTGTTAATTATTGGGTAAAAACTGTTATTGGAGGTGTGTTGACTAATACAGGTGTACGGTCGAACAAGAAACAGGAGCGCAAATATGAACATGCAATAAAGAAATATGAAGTGCCTCCAATACCAAATATTCCTGTTGATTTTTAACTATCCCAAAAAGTGATTACTCCTTTGATTGAGAAGTGACTGCAAAGGCATTTGATTTCCTTTGAAATAGTATAATTCTTTTGTTTTAGCTCAATTGGTTTTAGTAATCATTCCAGGATACCCTGTATGGATTTCGGGGCAAGAGATTTTACCTCATCTGTTGTTTTTCGGATAAAATGGGGTGCAACAAAGCGATAACCAAGGAATACCTGAAAATAATTTCTGTTGGTTTTCAATTGTACATTTGTCCTGTTTTCATTGAGTTTAGATTGAGAAAAGAATGCTTCTGCTCCTGCAAAAATTCGGTTTTGCTGATAGCCAATGCCGATCTTTTCCTGAATCCGATATAAGGCATCCGTATATCTGCTCGTATAATCTCCTTCCGGTAATCGGGTGATTAATTTGGTGTGCTGTAGCCCAATGCCGGGGGCAATATGAGCGGAAACATAGAAATGTTTTGAAACAACCAGGGTGTAAGCATAGCCCAAATTTGCAATCAGTCGTAAGTTGCCGGAAAGTTGAGAATTATCGTTTGATGCCCCTTCTTTTTGGTTGTCGATGATATAATAGTCGTAAGAAAGTATCGGCATAAAACTCCCCGCACTTCTCAATTGTGCCTGGGTTTGGCTGTGTATAGCCGGAATCGAATAGTTTGGGTTCAGTTTGATGCCTGTTGCTCCGTTGAATACAATCATTTTGAGATCAGGAAGTTGTATGTACTCATCTTTGCCCTCGACCCAGTTTGGTACAAGGTCTTTTGTATTATTGAGGTAAAAACCCTTGTAAAAACCAAGGTTTATTTCTTGAAGTATTTTACCAGATGTGCTGATACCAAATGAAAAGCTTGATGTTTTTCCTTTTATTTTGGCGTCATTATTACCTGGAATAAAACCTGGCGAAAATCCAACATTAAAGGAAATAAAGCGGTAACTAAATCCGAGCTTTACGGGTAGTGACACATTTGGTCTGATATCAACATGGTAGTTTGCCCCGTCATCCTGAATAAAATGTTCCATATCATTGTGAACCTTTAATTTTATATTGATCAAAGTGTCAAAGTTGACGATGAAAGGTAAACTTGATTTTGCCTGAATCGTATCGTTTTCGCTTTGTGCAACGGACATGCTGCCCGAAAACAATATGATAAAAATAGTGTAAAATAGGCATTTCAAATTTTGGTAGTGAATATTCATATATTTGATTATCAATGTTATAAAACCGATTTTAATACAAAAATTGAATTTTATCTCAGATTTTCTTTATGGCTAGTTAATAAGGAAAACTTTTCAATGCATAGTATTTCACAAATAAAGTTCTGTACCAATAGTTTTTTGTAAACAGCAAGCGCGGGTTTCGTATTAAAATTCGCGGAAGAACGTGATACCATTTGAATCCATGCTTCTTAAAATAATCTTGCATTTGCTTTTTATATCCTAGATCATCTGCAGCAACTTGTATTGCATCTCTCTGGCAACGGGACCAGGTAAAAGGATCAATTATTCGTGTTGAAAAACCATATCGGTGCAACTTGTCTTTGATAAGTTTATAATTCTGATAACGGCTTCGTGCATCGAGTTGTGCAAATATTGGCAAAACAGCCCCATAAGCAGCAAAATATCCATACAATAACTGCTGCAGTAATTGGTCATTCAACATCGCGACTTTAGTAAATTTTAAAAAGATTATTGCGATCACAATGCCTATTAGACTTATCAAATGAAGTAAGTATCCAACTTTGAAATATCGATAAATTTTATGACTGAGAATACTCAATGAATAATAATGAAGAACCGGGGTGCTTCTTAATTCTTGGTTAACTAAATATCCGCTTTTACCCGATGCAGTTTTCACATTAATGCGTTGTTTCGTAAACAAAAGTAGTAAACGCTTGTGAATGTGCAAATTTTGAAACAGGAGTTAGGATTAATTTCCTCTCAATTTTTTAAGTTTAATCCTTACAAAAAGTTAACAACCGATTTTTCTTGGTCGAAAAAGCATCACTTCTTCCAAAAAGATGCTGAAAGAATAACTACTACGGTATAAATTTCCAAACGTCCAAGGATCATAAATAAGGCCAAAATTAATTTCGCAAGATCGGGAAGATGTGCAAAATTCGATACAGGACCTATAGTCCCGAAGCCAGGTCCAATACCACCCATTGCTGTGGCAATTCCGCTTGTTGAGGTCACAATGTCGACTCCGGTAGAAATTACCATTACACTTCCAACAACAAATGCCAGCAGATACCAGTAAATGTAGGCTATAACAGCATTGCTGTCGGATGAACTAACGATTTTGTTATTTAGCTTTAAAACATAAACGGCATTTGGGTGAATTTGTGATCGAATATGGTTTTGAATGGATTTCATGGCTAAAAGATGTCTCGCCATTTTGATCCCGCCCGAGGTCGATCCGGTGCTTCCTCCGGCAAAAAGTAAAATGAAAATGACTACTGATGCTGCGCCAGGCCATAGCAAATAATCATCGGAGGCAAAACCTGTGCAGGTTACAATGCTGGAAACCTGAAAAAATGCATCTCTGAATGATTTTTCAATACTCCTATCGGTTTTTAAAACAAGGAAAACTGTTATAAAAATGGTAGAGATTAGAATCGTTTTTAAGTAAAATCGTAACTCCTCATTTTTTCTTACTTTATCAAATTGCCGATGAAGAATGTAATAATGGACAATGAAATTAGTACCACCCAAAATCATAAAAATTGATATAACATATTGTATGTATGGTGAATATGCGATAATGCTTGTGTTTTTTGGTGAGAAGCCTCCGGTTGAAACTGTGCCGAAAGCATGGCAAACACTTTCATACAAGTTCATATTACCTAGTAACAATAACAGAATTTCAGACACTGTAAGCAAAACATAGATAATCAACAGTCTAAATCCAACCGATCTGATTCGGGGATGTATTTTTTCTCTTACAGAAGACTCAAGGGAGAAAATGCTGTAATTGTTAAGTTTTGCACCAGGCATAATAATAATCACCAGTAAAATAATCCCAATACCACCAATCCAATGTGTCAAACTTCTCCAGAATAGTAACGATTTTGGTAGAATTTCAATATCAGTTAAAATTGATGAACCTGTCGTGGTGAATCCTGAAACGGATTCGAACCAGGCATCAACCAGGGATGGAATTTCTTGTGAGATCACATAAGGTAAGGCCCCAATCGTCGCCATAAGAAACCAGGCGATACTTACTGTCAGGTATGCTTCTTTTTTCTTAAAAGGTGTTGGAGCTTTATTTTTGGTCTTTTGCTGTAAAAAAAGATGGGCAATAAGATTCAAAATTGCCGGTATAGCAAAAGGGAGAATGGCCTCTTCATAATAAAAGGCAAGAATAAGGTTGGCAGTCAGAGCTACGAAGAGTATGAGTGTCAGTCTGCCAAGCAGCCGGATTAGTCCATCAAATTTCACGGCGCAAATGTATATTGCTTTGATGCCAGATTGTACTCTTGGCTCTTCTTTTTTTTCAATAGAGAAAAGAAATCAAAACTGAATAATATCGGCAAATCAAAATAAAGAATTTATATTTATTGTAAATAAATGAATATCAATACAATAACATGATTAGTTTTATTCTAATTCAATTGAAAAATTCTCCTTATTTATAATTGCTTTACAAACGATTGCGAAGAATTTGATTTTAAAACCGATGTTGAATACTTAAGTTTTTGCCTTCAAATATTATGGAGTAACGTATTAATAGAGCTTTTATATGCCAGCCTTTCTTTGTCTGATTGCCTCAAACACCACAATGGCCGCAGAAACCGAAACGTTAAGCGAATCGGCAATACCTCTCATTTCAATTAAAATATTTTGATCAGATGCCTTCAGCCAATGATCGGAAAGTCCGGTTGACTCGGTTCCCATGACGATTGCCGATGGCTTCTGGTAGTTTATCTGAAGGTAGTCGGTGCTGGCAGTAAGTGCAGTACAAAAAATTGAAATCTTTTTCTCTTTCAGGTATTCAATAACTTGTTTACTGTCCGATGCAACCACTTGTTGTGAAAAAATGCAACCTAAACTTGAGCGGATAGTGTTTGGATTATAAAGGTCGGTAAGAGGGTCGCATATGATTACCGCATCAACACCTGCTGCATCAGTAGTTCGCAGAATAGCTCCGAGATTACCTGGTTTTTCAACAGCTTCCAGAACAACTATCAAAGGATTTGATGGTAACTTTAGTTCCGAAAGGTGCAAACTGTGTGGGTTACTTATAGCTAATAAACCATCTGACCCTTCGCGATATGCTATGTGTTCAAACACTTCCTTGCTAACTTCTTCGATTGAACAATTAGCATTTAACTGGTGCTCAATCTGTTGGAAAGTATTTTCTGATAATTCGTGGCATACAAATAATGTTTCGACAATCCAACCAGCTTGAAGTGCTCTTTCGATCTCGCGCTTTCCTTCTATTAAAACTAAACCTTGTTTTCTGCGCTCGCTTCCTTTTTGAAGTTTAATGATATTTTTAATCTTCGGATTTGACCGGCTGCTAATCATGATGCTGACGTTGATATTACCGGGTTTCAATGGAACTTGTATAAACAATCCCTTTGTTTTGCTGGTCGTTTAATATAAATTCCACAATTGATTTATCCTTACCCAAAAATTCAGGCATATGGATGCCAGGTTTATTCAACAAACCTGCATCAATCATCCGAAGAGCTGAAGTGGCAGCATAACCGGTTGTACGCGCCATTGAATGAATTCCAAGTGATGCATCGGGCTGATCATAGAGATTAAAACTGATTTTTTTTGTAGCTCCTTCAGCATCTTGTCCTTCAGCAACAATCCGCATGACTGTTAGGTCGGCTTCTCCGTCATTTAGCTTCCACTGGTCAAAAAGCATCTTTTTCGTGAATTCAAGGGGTATTACTTCGTTGCCATCTACTACGATAGGCGCTTCATTAAAAAAACCGCTTTTTTTCAGCGATTTGATCAAATCAATATGCCCCGGGTACCTGAGTGTTTTTTCGGCCATAAAATCGGCCTGAAGTGTGTATACCAACGAACGTAAACCGTCACTGTTGAATGCTTCTAGTGTTCCAGGTAGTTCGAAGTCAATGAATTCTGAGTCGGATAAAGCTTCTTTAAAAACTATTTTCCCATTTTCGATCAAACGGGCAGGACGGGTATATTCTTCAATTACATCGCTGGGCGAAAAAACGGCTTTATATTGCCATGGAAGTTGACGAACGACTGGCAATCCGCCAACATAAATAATCAAAGAAGTCATTTTTTCGAGCTGTGAAGCAGCAAACCCGCTCAAAAGATGGCTCATTCCCGGAGCAACTCCCATATCGCAAATTACACAACTGTTGTTTTCAACTGCGTATTCTGAGAGACTTAAGGGATCTTCCGGATAGAAAGCAATATCAACTATGGGCTTACCCAATTGAATCATGGCTTTTAACGTACCGAACCCCATAAAGCCAGGGACAGCATTAATCAGATAATCATAGCCTGATGCTATCGAAATCCATGATTCTGTGTCTCTTAGATCGGATTCATAGGTGCGTATCGAAGTCCCTTTAAATCTTTCGAGTGCTTTCGGACTGATGTCAGCAATTCCAACCTCAAATTCGTTTTTTCTAATTAAGTCGAGTGCCATTGGACGACCAATAAGTCCGGCTCCTAAAATGAAAACGCTCTTTTTTGCCATGATAATTGTTTTAAAAATCAAAAATACTTCTTTATTTCTTATGCTATGAAATGAGTCGTGGAATTATTGAATAACTACTTTAAAGCGAATGCAATGAGTTAGATTATATCTGTTTTTCTTCTGGTTTGAGAGATAATTACTCCAGAAATTACGATTATCATTCCTGCCCATTGCCTGAAATCTGGTATGTCGGAAAGCAACAAGATGCTAAAAAACGCTGTAAAAACCGGTATAAGATTCGTGTAGATATTTGCCCTTGAGATACCGAGTTTTTTTACTGCAACGGTAAATAACACAAATGCCAGGGAGCTTGAAAAAGTGCCAAGGAATAAAATGGGAAGAAAGATTTCTAAGCTGAAAGAAGCGGCCATTAGCGTGTCGGTTTCTTTGAATAATACTACCGGAATAAAATAAAAAATTCCAATGATGTTTTGAATCCAGACAATTGTTAATGCATTGTATAGCAGGGTCAATTTTTTTAAAATGATTCCAAAAACGATGGACGATGCCACAGCTCCAAAAAGATAGGCTACTCCAAGCGGATGTGCCGAAAGAGAAAAATCTTTAGTAATGAGCATTAGCAAAACACCGATGAAAGAAACAACAAGACCTCCGATGTTTAAAGGGCTAAGTCGTTCTTTGAGTGCAATCCATGCAAAAACGGGTGTAAATACTGGAATTGTTGCAATAATAACTGCGCTTATTGTTGGAGAAACGAGTTGCAAACCATGGCTTTCACCCATGAAATAAAAAAACGGGTTAAAAAGCGCAGAGAGTAGAAAAAGTGGTATATGTTTCTTTTTGATGGATTCTGCCCTTCCTGTGATTAAAAGAAGAAGGTAAAGAAAGATAGATGAAATAATTAATCGAAAAAACAGAATTGTTGCAGGTTCTAGAAAATCAAATAGTTGCTTCATCCAAATGTAGGAAACTCCCCAAATGAACATTGCTGTCAATGCACTTAAATGTACGTACAATCTTTTATTTCCCATTTTCTTTTAAAATGCAAAAGTAGCCTTTTGTCTGAAGTCTTTTTATTTAAAACAGGTTGACTCTTTTGATTTAAATTGATGATTTTTAGATTTTCTATTATTAAGTTTCCAAACGAGATTTTTTTAAATTCTTTTCGAAGAAAATGTAACTTTTACACAATTGATACGTCTTTAACTGGAATCTTAAAATTATACATCAATGAAATCACAGAAATCATTTATGCCAACTATGGTAATCGTGCTGATTATAATGGCACAATTTATCAGTTCATGTTCTTTTGCCGATCCGCTAAGTATCAGAGGCAGTGGAAATAAGGTAAGTGAAAAACGAGAAGTAAATAATTTCACAGGTCTGGATGTGAGTGGCGGATTTGAGGTGGTGCTCACTCAAGGCACTCAGCATTCGTTAACAATCGAGGGTGATGATAACCTGATGTCTGAAATTATTTCTGAAGTAAGAGGAGGCGAATTAAATATTTATACAAAAGGTAGTGTTTCTCCTTCAGTTAAAATGGTTGCTTACATTACATTCGTGAACCTCGAAGATATTGATATCAGCGGTGCAGTGAAAGTGTCTGCAACAAACAACTTAACATTTAACCGGCTTTCTGTCGAAGGAAGTGGTGCCAGTAAAGTTGAATTTTTTGCTGAAATGAATACACTCGAAGCTGATTTTAGTGGTGCATCAACAGTGACAATGTCTGGTAAAGCAAACAATTTGACAGTTGGATGCTCAGGTGCATCAAAACTATTTATGGCAGAATTACAATCTGAAGCTGCCAGCTTGGAACTAAGTGGTGCTAGCTATGCCGAAGTTTGGGTAACCGAAAAATTAAGTATTGAAGCCAGTGGTGCATCTGATGTTCGTTATAAGGGCGAACCTAAAGATATCAACTCGGATACTTCCGGTGCTTCAAAAGTACGTAAGTTGTAAGGAAATATTCTGATCTACAATAATATACAAAAGCGACATGTGGTGAATCATCTCATGTCGCTTTAATTTTGTAAACAAAAACTATTCTTTTTGGATAAAGCTGGTTAGCGGGTGACGAACATTTTCAAAAGATGTCAGATGTACCTTAATACTTCCGACTTTTATTCCCGCCTCTATCAAAACCGGTATCTTATTATCATCGTTTATAACCCATACGTAGATATTTTCTCCGGCATTAAACATTGTTCCTTTTTGAAGCAACGCGCTGAATTTTATACAGTGAAAGTTGACACCTGAATGAGTTTCAAGTATTTCAGTTCCTTGAAAAACAATTGGCAAAGCAATCATTTTACTGTCAATCAACATGGGAATTTTAAGTGTATCATTTAACTCAAGTCCGTTGAACTGAAGGGACCGAGTGAGATATGTCGCTGTAAGAAAATCAGTTACGTTGTTTTTCAAGTCAATTGTATCATATTTTATTCCTTTGTCTGTCTCTTTCGTAAAGAGATATCCTTTCTTAAGTTTATGGTCGAATTGATATAGATTGTAAACTTCATGACCTCCCTCAGTGGTGTTCCTTTTAAAAACAGCTGGTCGAAAAACATCGGTAGTGCTTCGAACTTCAAAAGTATCCCGAACCTTATACAGCCAGTCGAAGCGTTTAAGCGAACTTCCAGTGCTGATAAAATTCCAAACAGGATACGTTGCGCCGGAGTCTTTTTTAGCAAAAAAATCCACTTCACCGGCGTCAATCCACACAAATCCCCAATTATATGAGACGGTATAGATAAGCTTTTCTCCATCGCCAAATGCCTCTTTTCCAATAGGTAAGTCGTTTTGGGAAAAGGCAGCTAAGGATAAGATGATGAAAATGAGGAGAAAATATTCTTTTTTTAAAAACACTTTGGGATTGATTCAGTTTATTATTTCAAAGTTTATCGAGATATTTTTCAGACTGGAAAAGCTTAAAAAGTAATTTGATTATCAGTTTTATACTTTTACACATACGTCCTGATACCGAAAATATTGCTGCCAATACGCACATTGGTTGATCCCTCCTCGATAGCAAGCATATAATCGCCAGACATTCCCATCGAAATTTCTTTGAATTCAACTCGCTGTTTAAAGTGGGTTTCTTTTAGCCAATGAAAAGTTTCTTTTAAATGCCTGAATTCTTTGCGAATCTGTTCACTATCATCGGTATATGTTGCCATGCCCATCACGCCACAGATAGTAACAAAATCAAGATTTTCCTTATGGATTGCTTCAAGAAGTTCTTTGGCTTCATTCAAATCCAAACCAAACTTTGTTTCTTCTTCAGCAATGTGAAATTGAAGTAAACAGTTGATATTTCGATCAATTTTTTTTCCTTGTTTATGTATTTCCCGCAGCAATTTCAAACTATCAACCGATTCAATCAGAGCGACAAAGGGTACGATAAACTTAACTTTATTCGTTTGCAAATGCCCAATGAAATGCCATTGAATATCTCCCGGCATAACATCATGTTTTTGGGTGATTTCCTGAACCTTGTTTTCTCCAAAATGACGTTGTCCTGTTTGATAAGCTTCTTGTAGAGCAGCGACGGGCATGGTTTTGGAAACTGCAACAAGCCTTACATTTGAAGGGATTTTTGTTCGAATATCTTTAAGATTTTCTTTAACTGACATTGGATGAGTTTTAATTTTTGCAGGTAGCCCCACCGAAATACAAAAGTAAGAAAATCGCAATAGATTCTGCTTTAACTAAAATGTGATTTTGCTGTATTCGGTTCGTTATCTTACTTTTGTCGTAATTTACACTTCATGAAACAATTATCGTTTGCTGTCTTTCGTCATCTGGCATTTTGGATGCTGTATTTTTTTCTGTTTAGAATCCTTTTTCTTTTCTATTATTCAGGAATAATCAGAATGGAAGCAGTGCAATTAGATCAGATTTTTTGGGTTTTTTATCACGCGTTGAAACTCGATCTCTCCACTGCAGCTTACCTTTCTTTCGTCTCATTTATTTTTTTGATGTTATTAAATGTTACGGGGAAGTCGGTTTTTAGACAAATAAATATATGGGTCGTTTCCATCTTTATTGGAGTTTATTCGCTTACATGTAGTTCGGAAACAGGTCTTTACGCTGAATGGAAGACAAAACTCTCAGCCAAAGCATTGGCTTATCTGAGTAACCCAATCGAAATTATTCAAACAGTTACTCTAAGTGAACTTCTCACATTGCTAGGCGTTTGGGGATTTACGACTTTTGCTGGAATTTGGATTTACCTTAAAGCTGTAACAACTAAACAAAAGATTCAAACTGCATCCTTTCGTCCATTATGGTCAGTTAGCTGGCTGCTTCCGATTTTGTTTTTTTTAATAAGAGGTGGTTTTTCTGCTATTCCTGTAAGCGTGAGTTCTGCTTATTTTAGTAAGCATTCAATCATGAATGCAGCAGCTGTTAACCCTCTGTACAATATCACTTTCAGTTTGTTGAATGCAGCTAAGTTGGAAAATGAAAATATTTTTGGCACACTTCCCAAACAGGAAGCTGTTGATATTGTAAAGCAACTACATGAAATCGAGTATGATACAACAACATTTATCTTAAAAACCGATCGACCGAATATTGTTGTTCTGTTGCTCGAAAGCTGGTCAGCCGATCTGATCGAGTCACTAGGTGGAGAACCGGGTATTACGCCGAACTTCAGAGAGCTTGAAAAAGAGGGTTTATTGTTTACCCAATTCTATGCCAATGCTAACCGTTCTCAGCAAGCAATGAGTTCGTTATATGCCGGACTTCCTGGTATTCCTGTTACGACGATTTCCGACCATCCTGATAAATATGCTGCTTTGCCGTCACTTTCAAAGGATCTGCAACTTGCAGGTTATCAGACAGCGTTTTATTTTGGTGGGCAACTGAATTACGGTAATATCCTGTCCTACCTCATGTCGAATGAGATAGATGTAATAATGGAAGGAAAGGATTTTCCTGGCGAGATGCTGCGTGGCAGGTTAGGTGTTCACGACGGGCTCATGTTGCCCTATGTTGCTGGCGAACTTAACTCTCTGAAAGAGCCCTTCTTTGCAACTCTTTTCACTTTGAGTTCTCATTCTCCATACGATTTTCCAATGGAGCATCACATCCAATGGCCTCAGCTTGAAAAAGAATTTGTGAATGGCGGCTTTTATACGGATCAGTCTTTAGCTGCGTTTTTTGAAAAAGCAAGGTCGGAGAAGTGGTTTGATAACACCTTGTTTCTTTTAATGGCTGACCATAGTAAAAACTCTTATCGCAACCATCCTCTTGAAAGCTTTGAATATCATAAGATTCCGCTTCTTTTGTATGGTCCTGCACTAAATGACAGTTTACGGGGACAGACATTTGACAAAATTTGTGGTAATACTGATGTTCCGGCTACTTTGCTTAAGCAACTGAAACTGCCATCTGAAGCTTATTTCTGGAGCAAAAACTTATTCAACCCAACTTATGCTCCTTTCGCTTACTTTGAGTTAAATGAAGGTCTCGGATGGAAACGCCCTGAAGGATATTTTGTTTGGGATAAGTTTGCTGATCGTTATTACCAGAAAAACCTGCCTTCAGAAAATGAGCAGCAAATAATCAAGGAAGGGAAAGCTTATTTGCAAGTGCTCTATGGAGATTTTTTAAAGTATTGATGCGCTGAAAATCATCCTTTTCTTCAAAAAATGCATCGATATTAAAACCTTCCGAAACTGCTGTCTCAGCATGTTAACTAACGCCCTTCCATTCCTGGTAAAACTGCTCAAGAAACCCGAGCATATATTGATGCCGTAATTGAGCTCGTTTTAAACCAGCAGATGTATTCATTTGATCCTTAAGCAGAAGAAGCTTTTCGTAAAAGTGATTGATGGTTGGAGCTTTACCTGACTGATAGGTGCTGTTTTCTGTTTTTTCTGTATCTAATGAATTCGGATCATAGAAAGGTCTGCCTTTGTAGCCACCAAAACTAAAAGCTCTGGCAATGCCTATTGCACCAATAGAATCAAGGCGGTCGGCATCCTGAACTATTTGAAATTCAATAGTTTTATCACCATCAAATGAAGCTGACTTTCTGAAAGACATATGTTCAATGATGTACATTATATGATCATAATCTTCAAAATCAAGATTCTGGGTTTTCAAAAATTCTCCGATAATTTTTGGCCCAACTGATTCATCCCCATCATGAAATTTGGCATCTCCAACATCATGCAAAAGGCTTGCAAGGGCTACTATGAGCTTATTGGCTTGCAGTTCATGGGTCAGTTCCATCGCTGTCGTATAAACACGTTGAATATGCCACCAGTCGTGCCCGGCTTCAGCATCTTTAAGTGAAGATTGAACAAAAACTCGTGTTTCTGCAATGATTTCTTCTGTTGTTTTTTTCATGATTTGAGGTAGGCTAAAATTGGTTTTAGTGCGATAGACCAGTTTCCTGTAATAGATAAATAGGACTCATTTTCAGGTGGTTTTCCAAAAAGGAGATAGTTTTTCCAGATGTGATCGATATACCAATCCGGCTCGTGTCCCCATCGGTTGTCTTTTGCTTTTCGATGAAGAAAAGTAGCATGATCCACCTCAACGAAAATTCGCTTGTCAAAATATTTTAAGAGTGGTTGGTGCCAATAAATCATTAACCCTTCAGCAATTACGATATCATTTTCATTCTTCTCAGCTATGATGGAGCTCATAAAGCGTTCATGATCAATCGAATCAGGATGTTCCCAGTCAACCCTGTTTTGTATAACGGGTATTTCATCTACAGGTCTTACGAAATCGTCCTGACACACTGTGATAACTTTAAAGTCGTGAAAATGCTCCCGCAGCTGTTTGGCAAGTGTTGTTTTGCCGGCTGTACTCACGCCTCCAATAGCAATGATCATAGCTTATAATTTGGCTGTTTTATTCCTCCTCAGGATCTGGAACATATTGAAATGCACCAATATCGGAGGAGGTCAGGCGTGAAACACCATTCAAATCAAATGGGATTTCGGCTGAGATTTCCGGCTTGCCTTTACCAATGACCGGCGACAAAGTATCCGGTTCATAATTAAAAAGTGCATAATCCTTGAACAAGGGGTCTTCGTTGAAGTAACTTGTTTCAAAAGCTGTATTTGATTTCCAACTATCTGAAAGTTTAATAAAACAGTGGTCAAAAAGATAGGTGGTATCAGCTCCGCCAACAAGTTCCCTTTCCAACTCATCTTCGTTTGAACCGTAAATGATGCTGTTAGAAAAATCAAGATTAATAGGTATGGGAATAGGTTTGTCAAGTGAATCCAGGAGAAAGTTGTTGAAGAAAAGTGAGGGAGTATTTCTTACACTATAGTTCCATTGGTTAGCTAATGTACAGTGCCTGAATCGATAAGCACCGCCAGCAGTAAAGGCAGCAGCATAATTCCCACAATTAGCAACAACAACATTCGAAGCATCAATTGCAAAAAGCCGGCTAAAAATTCCAATGCCACTATGGTTCTCTATCACAGTATTGCTTATGCTCAACTGATTGGAGGTGGCTCGGAGGAAGGATTCAACTTGTATGCCTATGTAGCCATTTCGGATAATTGCATGATCTATTTCATGATTAAAACCTGACCGGCCTTCCATAAGCCAAATACGGTCCCATTGTCCTGGTATGTCTTTGTACTCTTGATCAAGCCTGTCACCTTGGAATGTAACAGGATTTTCAAGCGTTCCCTGCACCTTTAAAACCCCATCAACATAAGCCCACAATCCTGATTTGTCGTGAAAATGAACCTTCGTTCCGGCTTCAATTATAAGTGTACCATAGGAATTGATAAGAGCATAACCATAAACGACATATGGTTTTTCTGATGTCCAAACAACTGTTTCATTGCTGTCGGCAACAATCCGAAATTTAGGAAAGTTTCCAACTACTTGATCAGCAATTATGTAGTTGGCATCCTGACCCCATGCAACTAGTTTAACTTTTTGTTGATTGCCATTTGTCAGAAAAATCAAATCATCTTCAACAACGTATGGATTGCTCTCATCACGCGGATCAATTGTGGCTTTAACAAGAATAAAAACACTATCCTTCGCAGCAACTTCTATATTGTTGATATTCAATCCGGAAACACCATCAACATTCACCCGAAAAACAGAAGCTTCAGCTAGGCCAAGTTGTATGTTGCTGATATTGATACGTTTGTTGCTTGAATTGTAAACCATCAATCGTTTTGTTACCGTGCCAATACTGGTAAAAACAGTATCAAAAACAACAGAATCTGTCGAAAATGACAATGTGATACTGGTGTCATTGCTAATAAGATCGTCCTTGCGGCAAGAAATTGTCGCAATAAGTGCAATGAGCGGCAGAAGACGTAAAAATAAAAAGCTTTTTTTCATCATGTGAATGGTGGGTGACAGACTTTTTAGGGCTGCAAAGTTAAACAACTATTGATAAGCGTAGAATATTCTGTTTTATTGTATTTTTGCTTTATAAACAATCCGATAAATGAATAAAATTGGCTTTGCTTCAACTCTGAAACTTTTCAGCATAATCTTCATATTTATACTTTTCTTCTCATCAGGTATAAGTGCTCAACAAGTCGCCGGAAATCCTCCCGCCGAAAGCAGATGGGTATTTGGTGGTGATTTTGGCCTGGGATTTTCATCGTATGGATCAAATATTCTCATTTCTCCACAGGTTGGATACAAGTTGACTCCAGCATGGGAGGCAGGTGTGCGATTGACATACAATTATTATAGCTATAAGGACCGGCTTGTTAAATTTTCTTCCAATAATTATGGCGGAGGTTTATATACTTCTTATGTTATTTTCAAAGGTTTGTTTGTTCATCTTGAAAATGAACTGCTTAGCTACCAAAGGGCTATTATTACGCAAGGTTCGGTGGTTGACAAAGAGCGAATTGCAGTTCATTCGGTTTTTATCGGCGGAGGATATCGGCAATATTTTTCATCCAACAGTTATGCCAGTATCATGATTTTGTATAATCTGAATGAAACCCTCAATTCACCCTATGAGAATCCAATGTTCAGAGTAGGATTTGGTTTTGGATTGTAACAAATGGACTTATCCTGACTTCAGAAGATTTTTTTTCTTGCCATCGCTAATTCCAGCAACATAAAAAGCAGGAGTCAATCTTGTTTTTAAGCTGTTGTTTTTGCCAACATACTCTAAGAATAATCTTCAGAAAAGATTTTACCTTTTTAGAGGAATTGTAAAAAACATCAACAACATAATTAACCCATTATTTATCAGCACGTTAGTCAATTTAGTCAAGGTTTATTTCATATTCAATAGGCTGGTTCAGCGACTTTATCCGAATGCTTTTTCTTTCTTTAGTATATCCACTAAAGGAAGTTTTGATGCTGTAAATGCAATCTGTTAATTACATGAAAATGAGCCAATAAAGGTAAAAAAGTGTAAAAGCTGACAGAAAGATTATGCCAACCCACGACCAGATACGTAAATAAAGTGCTGGCTGAAACTGAGCATCTATTTTGGGTGACATAATCACTTTGTAGTTCAAAAAGGCAAGAATAGGTGCTGTGACAAACGATAAGCTTGTCGCAAAATCAACCATGTATCGCATCGTACTTCCTGAAAACCAAATTAAAAGAATTACTCCGGTAGATAAAGTAACAATCCAGAAAACGTAGTTAAAAAACTTAATAATTTTTGGTGAATTGGCGAATAAAAGCTTGACACTTTTAGAAAGAGTACGAGGGTAAACGTCTGTCACAGTTATAGTTGTGCTAAGCATAGTACTAACTGCCGCTATTGCAACGATTGGGTAGGTCCATTGGCCTATAGTAGTTGTGTACATGCCGATCAGTTGCCCGGCAAATACCGCTCCGTTGGGCGAAAGCTCAATATTTGTTCCATGCATCACCAAGGCCCCCATTGCAAGGAAAAAAGCTGCGACAAACATTGTCCCAAAAAAACCTATTCGAAATTCAATCAGAACAGACCTAAGGTCAGGCTTTTCAGTAAGTGTATCAAATTTTGATTGACTCCAAAGTGAAGTCCACACAACAATATCAATAGGTGCAGGCATCCAGCCTATAAAAGCTATTAGGAAGAGTAAATGAGTTTTATTCAGGAAATCAAAAGGGCTTGTTTCAACAACAGGAGCACGGTGCAGGTTAAGTGCGCTGACAACAGCGACAAGTGTTGAAAGTGTAAGAACAATTATGACAATTTTTATCATCTTGTCGAGAAGTTGAAACTTACCGGCAATGAAAAAGAACATGGTAACAATTACAAGTATTGTACTCATAGCAGCTGCGCTCATGCTGGAATCAAACACAAAATTCAGCAGTCCGGCTGTTACTAATGTTAACGCTGCCTGTATGGGAAACATGCTTAAGATAGAAACAATAAAAAAGAGCACTAAGATCCATCTACCTGCTTCAAAATAAGCTTCAACCAATGTCTTTCCTGTTGCCAAAACATAGCGGCTTCCTATTTCAAAGAATGGAAATTTGAGTAAGTTGGCAGCAAACAAAATCCACATCAACTCAAATCCAAAATCTGCACCTGCACGTGTGGATTGCACAAGATGTGAAACGCCAATTGCAGCTCCGGCATATAAAAGGCCTGGGCCTACCAAAGAAAGGTAACGACTTAATGTTAAATTTTTTGCCATATTTTCCACGCTTCTTCTGCCTGAAGAACAAACATTTTTGCGCCATTGGCAGTTAATGCTCCTTTCTCTTTTCCATTTTTAAGGAATAAAGTTTCTTCAGGGTTATAAATTAAATCAATCAGTATATGCTCGTTTCCAATATATTGGAATGGAATATCTGGTGCTGTATCGATTGAAGGATACATTCCAACCGGGGTTGTATTAATTATCAGTTTGTACTGATCAATAATCGAAGGAGTGATCAATCCATAAATTAATTGATCTGTTTTGAGATTGTGACGTCCAACGGAGCGAAATGGAATACCATTCTTTCTTAAAATATATCGAACCGCCCTGGCTGCTCCTCCAGCTCCCAAAAGGAGTGCTTTTATTTTTGTATCAGGTTTCACAAGCGATATTAGCGTTTGCTCAAAACCATATGCATCGGTATTATATCCTTTCAAAAATGGTTTGCCTTTGATTCTTTTTATCGAGATGGTATTAACAGCTCCGATCATCTTTGCAGCAAAGTCAATTTCATGCAGGTATGTCATAACTTCCTGCTTGTAAGGAATTGTAACATTTAAACCTGTTAATTCAGGGTTGTTTTCAATCAATGCGGGAAATTCTTTGATGCTTCCCAGAGGAAACAATTCATATTGCGCATCAATTTTTAACTTCTCAAACTTTTCAGTGAAGAGTTTCTTGGAGTATGAGTGTGTAAGTGGGTAACCTATGAGTCCGAATAGCTTAGTCATCGATATGCTTACTCATTTGTTTTTGTTGCGCTTTTTTCAACAAGCCAAATAGTCAAAATGCCTGCAAACATAAGAAGAATAGCAACTATTTCAGTTGTGCCAAATTGCCCGGGAAGAACTGAAATATATCTTTCAACTAAAAGCTTACCGTTTTTTAAAATGGGCTCTCCAGCTTGATCCAGAACATATTTAGTTTCTTTCCATGGCCAAATTACACCTAAAGATCCAAAAATAAACCCTGTAAGTGATGCAATTGTTTGGTTCTTGAACCGCTTAAACAGCCATGAAAGAAAATGGGAAAACAGAATCAGGCCAACAACCATTCCAATCAGAACAGGTGTTAAAATTTTGAAATCCAGATTATTAACAGCCTCAATAGCAACAAGCTGATAATTTCCCATCAATATCAATACAAACGAGCCTGAAATGCCGGGGAGTATCATGCTGCAAACTGCAACAACACCACAAAGAATGAGGTAAAAGAAATCCCTGTTTTCGCTAGCAGGCGACATAAATGATATTGCTATAGCTATCCCGGCTCCCAGTGCAAAGCTTATAATTGCACCAACAGACCATTTTTTAACTGTAATGCCGACAAAATATACGCTTGCCAGAATTAAACCAAAGAAATAAGCCCAGATAAAAACCGGATAATGTGTGAAGAGATAATCAAACAATTTGGCTAAGCTAAAAATAGCAATCCCAACACCTGAAAACACTTTGACTAAGAACCAAAGGTCAATCAGTTGGGCAAATTCACTAAACTTACCACTAAGTAAAAGCTTAACTGCTTGAAAATTAATAGATTTTATAGCATTGATAAGCCGCTCAAAAATTCCGGTAATAAGTGCTATAGTACCGCCTGATACTCCAGGAATGATATTGGCAGCGCCCATGGCAATGCCTTTTAAAATCAGTTGAAGGCTTTCTTTCATCTTTTTATATTATTTTAAAACTAATTTCACCAATTTCAATTTGTTCTTAAATGGCGGGTATCGCAAAGGGAGATCAAGCCATGTTGCTCTTTTCATTACTGGCTTCATATGCGAAAAAGCAATGAAACCTGCTTTCCCATGATAGCTTCCAATGCCACTGAAACCCGCACCTCCAAATGGTAATGATCCATTTGTGAAATGCATAATGGTATCATTAACAGTGACGCCTCCAGCGCTGAGCTGCTGAAGTGCCGACCGAAGATTCCCTTTATTATTTGTGAAAATATATAAAGCCAAAGGCTTTGGCTTGCTTTTAACAAAATGCAGTGCATCGTCCCATGTTTTATAACTAATAACTGGCAGTATTGGTCCAAAGATTTCTTCCTGCATCAACGAAGACTGTAAATCAGGTGAAGAAATAATAGTTAAAGCAACAAACTTTTTAGAAAGATCAGACTGTCCTCCGAACTCTACTTTACCTTTTTCCATCATCTGCTGCATCCTTAAAACATTGGTTTCGTTGATGATACGTGGATAATCGGGACTCTTTTGTGCATCTTCACCAAACATCTCGATGGCAGCTTTCCGCATGGCTTCAATCAAACTTTTCTGTTGACTTTCTTCCACTAAAACATAATCCGGGGCAATGCAAGTTTGTCCGGCATTGATGCTTTTACCCCAAATGATACGCTTTGCTGTTAGGCCAATATCTGTACCTTTATCAACAATCACAGGGCTTTTCCCTCCAAGCTCAAGCACGACAGGAATCAGATGCTCTGATGCCGCTTTCATAACAATCTTGCCAACACGCGGACTCCCCGTGAAGAAAATCATATCGAAATGCTCACGAAGTAACGCCTGACTTGTAGCAGCATCACCATTTATTACATGAATATAGCTGGCTTCAAAGTTACTGTTTATAAGTTTCTCAAGAATCTCAGAAGTTTTTGTGCTGAGTTCAGAGGGTTTAATAACGACACAATTTCCTGTCGCAATAGCTGCAACAAGCGGTGCTACAGCCAATTGGAAAGGATAATTCCAGGGTGAAATAATCAATGAAACACCGTGTGGTTCAGGAAGAATAAAACTTGATGAAGGAAATGCAGCGATTGGATCAGAAACATGGTGTCTTGCAGACCATCTTTTTGTCTTTTTTAAAAATAAGCCGAGTTCTTCTAAAACTATCCCTATTTCTGTTGTATAGGCTTCGAATTCCGACTTGCCTAAATCCTGGTAAAGAGCCTCCGAAATCAATTTCTCATTCTCCTGAATGAGTTTTTTGAGCTTTTTTAGCTGTGAAATTCTGAAACTTACAGGAAGAGTTTTACAGGTCGAGAAAAACTCTTTCTGCTGTTGAACGATTGTTGGAATATCCACTGAATTCATCATCCTTAAGTTTTATTGTTTTCTACCTGAATAATCAATGGATCAAAAGCCCGCTTTAAGGCAAATATTGATTGATTAAATCATTCACTTTCTGATTGTTTCGAAGGGATGGCATAAACTCAAACAATTCTTCATGTCCTTTATAATCAATTTCAAGTGCTGTTTCAAGGTAATAATAGGCTTGTGTGGTATTCTTATTTAAAATAAGTGCTGCCACCAAACGGTAAATTATGCTTGCGTTCTGAGGTTGATGGATAAGACCGGTTTTTAAAACCTGAACGGCTTTTTCGTTTTCGCCGCTGAGTATGTGCATATATGCATATTCTTTCCACAAATCAGGATCGAGAGGATCAATTTCTTCGATACGCTGAAAATGCTCCTTAGCTTTATCTGTTCTATTCGTTTTGATAAAAAGATCAGCTGCGATCAAGTGAAATTCGGTGTTCAGATCGTCAAGTTCAATGGCTTTTTCAACATAATGAATTGCCTTTTCAGCATCACCCATTTCATCATGAATTATACCAATTCCAGCCCAGGCATCCGGTAGATTCTCATCAACTTCAATGGCTTGCTGATAATACTTTAGTGCCTGTTCATAATCCTGAAGTTTTTCGTAACATTCTCCTATATAATATAATGTAAGAGATTCGGGTTTTTCGTAAGCCTCTGTTTCATGATAAACCTCTATTGCTTTATGGTATTCCCCGCTGGCAGCATAGCTTTGGGCCATATTAATATAGGCTGGAATATAACTCTCATCTATTGCAATTACATATTCAAATGCATCAATTGCTTTTTCATATAGTTCGAGGTGATGAAAGGAAAGTCCTAAATTGAACCATGATGCTGTACTTGAAGGCTGCTCTTCAAGATATTTTGTGAAAAAGCTGACAGAGTCTTCTAATCTGGAAGCCATTTCGTAACACATGCCTATTTCGAATAATATCTGTTCGGGATACTCACTTATTTCCAATGCTTTGAAAAGGTAATCCAGGGCTGAGTCAAACGCTCCCATGTTTTCATATTCAAAGGCGATGGTCGAGAAAATTTCTTCCATCTCATCTTCATCTACAATAACCAATGCTTTTTCGTATTCCTTCACAGCTTTGGAAAAATCAAGCATCATGCTGTAAACCGAACCTTTTGTCAGCAAAATATCCACATCAGCTGGTTCTGTTGTCTCTATTTCATCTAAAAGATTGAGTGCATTTATATATTTGCCATCAACAGCCATTTGACGGGCCGACATGATTTTCAGGCGATTGTTATAGGGATGCATTTTCATACCTACCGTAAGCGCTTGCCTTGCTTTGTCGCTGTTAAAGTTTAGCTGATAATAATCAATAAGAGCCTCAAATTCTTCAGAATCAAAATAGCTATCCAACCCATTCCGAACCATATCTTCGAAACGTGCTGCTAACTCTTCAATTTGAAAATCATCTTCCCATTGAAAATCTTCACTCATCATTTTCTTTTTCCTATTATGCTGCAAAAGTAATACTTTTCAGCAACCTGATTTGTATCTTGATATACTCTAAACCTTATCAAAGTCATTAATCACATTTAAACGACTGTAAAACAGTATTTTGTACCACGGCTTAAGTAAGTCCGTATATGTTTAATTAACTTTTTAACCGCGTAAAGATATTACAGTCTTATGGCTGTTTGAACATCTGAGTTTGTTTTTTTATTAACTTTTTAATTGTTGTTAAATGTTAATAATTAAAGGTGTAGAAAACGCCCTTGTGTAAAACAGGTAAATTCATTGAATAAGGTATTTTTTCAACCTATAAGAATGATAAAAAGCATATATTTTGAAATAAAGTGCTGTAATTATCGATAAGAAAAGATTGTTTCATCATATACTTTGGATACATTTGCACTTCCAAAAAACGTTGGTATGACACTCATAAAATCAATCTCTGGTATTCGTGGAACTATTGGAGGTGTTGTTGGCGAAAATCTGACTCCTGTTGATATCATTCAGTTCACTGCAGCCTTTTTGCAGCTGATTCGCAAAAGAAAAACTGATGATGGTAAATTAAAAGTAGTAGTAGGGCGTGATGCACGCGTTTCCGGTGAAATGGTTAATCACTTGGTTTGTGGCACATTGATGTCGATGGGTGCTGATGTGTTTGACGTTGGTTTATCAACTACTCCAACAGTTGAAATTGCTGTGCCAGGAATGAATGCCGATGCTGGTATCATTCTTACAGCAAGTCACAATCCTTCGCAGTGGAATGCCCTTAAGCTCCTGAACGAAAAAGGGGAGTTTATTTCAGCATCTGAAGGCACTGAGCTATTGTCAATTATAGACAATCAACAGTTTGTTTTTTATGATGTTGAATCTATTGGAACTTACAATAAATCGCATGGCTGGATCGATAAACATATCCAAATGGTGATGGATCTTCCGCTTGTGGATGCTGAGGCAATTCGTCGTGCTGGTTTTAAAGTAGTGGTAGATGCTGTTAATTCAACGGGTGGAATAGCTATTCCAGCCTTATTACATGCATTGGGAGTTGAAACAGTTCATGAGCTATATTGTAATCCAAACGGATTATTTCCGCATAATCCGGAACCCTTGCCTGAGCACCTAACAGAGTTGTCGAAATTAGTGAAGAAAACAAAAAGCGACCTGGGTTTTGTGGTAGATCCTGATGTTGACAGGCTTGCAATTGTTGATGAAAACGGTGAAATGTTTGGTGAAGAATATACACTTGTTGCTGTTGCGGATTATGTTTTGAGTCATCAAAAAGGCAATACAGTTTCGAACCTGTCTTCAACCCGTGCTCTTGCCGATGTAACAAAAAAACATGGCATGGAATATTTTGCTGCTGCCGTTGGCGAGGTAAATGTGGTGGAGATGATGAAAAGTAAACAAGCCATTATCGGAGGTGAAGGAAACGGAGGTGTTATTTATCCTGAACTTCACTACGGCCGCGATGCATTGGTAGGCATTGCGTTGTTCCTGACGCAATTGGCAACATCTGGAAAAACTTGTTCAGGATTGCGCAAAACATTTCCTGATTACCATATGTCAAAAAACAAAATCAACCTTGCTCCCGATACAAATGTTGATATGATTTTGGCCGAAATTGCTGCTGATTTTGGACATGAGAAAGTCACTACAATTGATGGAGTCAAAATCGATTTCGAAGATGGTTGGGTGCATTTGCGTAAATCAAATACAGAACCTATAATTCGTGTTTATGCTGAAGGAAAATCAGTGGTGCAAGCTAAAGAGCTGGCTGATAAACTTTTAGATTGGATGAAAAATAGAGAATAATTCTGAATAAGCTAAATATCTTTTTATTTGGTGTTTCTAAAGCGAATATTCTTAACTTGCAGCAAATAAAAACTGCCTATGAAAAAGAAAGGCAAAAAAAAGTCCAAAAAGAGAAAGATTAAGTTTAAGGAAGTTAAATTTAAACTCTCTGAAAAGCAGTACCGCTCTTTGACAAATTATTGCAAAGCGCGCAAAACTACCATTATCAAACTCATCAAAAAGAGCATTGATAAATATGCTAACAATTATGATGTTCAGGTGCCAAAACAGTTCTTTGTTTCAGAACGTCAGCTCGACCTTTTTGGTGACACATTTTCAGTAGCTAAGGAGGAACAAAACTTCCACATTGATTAAAGGGCTTCGAAAGGAATGCGATTTTGAATGGATCGCCCCAAAGTAACTTCATCAGCAAACTCCAAAGCATCACCAATAGCAACACCTTTTGCTATTGATGAAACTTTTAATCCTTCATTTTTTACTTGCCGGTAGATGTAATATCCCGTAGTATCTCCCTCAATTGTTGCTGGTAAAGCTAAAATTATCTCTTTAATATCTTCAACTATGATTCGTTGAACCAAAGAGGCGATATGAAGGTCAGACGGAGCAATGCCTTCGACAGGGCTGATTACACCTCCAAGCACATGGTAAAGGCCGCTAAAACTCGAAGTTCGTTCAATAGCCATTACATCGCGCATATCTTCTACAACACACAAAATGTTTTCATCGCGGCGCGGGTTGCTGCAAATACCGCAGGTTTCATTATCTGAAATATTGTGACACCGTTTACAAAACATAATCTTTTCACGAAGTTGCTGGAGCGAACGTGCCAAAGCTTCGGTTCGCGACCCATCCTCCCGTAAAAGGTGTAAAGCAAGGCGTAAAGCTGTTTTTTTGCCAACACCCGGCAGGCGCGACAATTCATTAACAGCATTTTCTAATAAGATGGAAGAATATTCAGTCAATTTTAACGTTTTGGCAAAAGTAGAATATTTCTGAATGCTTCGTATTTTTGTCGATTAATCTCAATTCCATGAAGAATTTCATTTGTTTATTAAGTTGTACAATATTGTTTGTTCTTAATCCTTATGTATCATTTAGTCAGGAAGATATAAACCAACAAGATGATTCCGGAAAAAAGTTTGGAGCCTGGGAGGGAAGGTATTCAAATGGTAGTCTGCGTTATAAAGGTAGGTTTCATGATAACCAGCCTGTTGGCATTTTTCAATATTTTTATGAAGATGGTAGTAAAAGAGCTACCAATGAATTTTCGAAAAACGGATTTAAAGCCATTAACAAGAGTTATAGTAAAAATGGAATTTTGATTGCAGAAGGAATTTATTTCGATCAAAAGAAAGATAGTATCTGGAGAATATATAGCGATGCTGATGGGGTGCTTCTCTCGGAGGAAAGTTATAAAAATGATCTTCTTGAAGGACTTACAATTGTTTACTATCCTGGAACAGCTCAGAAAGCAGAGGAGACATTCTATAGTGTAGGACTGAAAAACGGACTTTCAACAAAATTTTTTGAGGATGGTAAAATGATGTCAGTTTCGAATTTTAAGGATGATCAGCCAGATGGGTTGTTTACTTTTTATTATGAATCAGGGCTTGTCCAAATGAAGGGTAGTTTTAAAAATGGATTAAAATCAGGCAAGTGGTTGAGTTATGATGAGCAAGGGAACGTTCTAAGTGAAGAAGATTATAAAGAGCAAAACTGAAGCTCTTTCGGTCTCAGATTGTTTTTCGAAATCGATTGCATTAATTCTTTGATCCTGCTTTAATACCTCAAATTCTATCATATTTCTCTATCTTTGCATTGATTTTCAGAAGAAAAAATGATATATGGAATTGATTGTCAATAACATAAAAGAACTTCTTGGTATCATTGACGAAGATGTACTCCTCGTAAAAGGGAGTGATATGTCAAAGGTTAACAGAATCAAAGATGCATATATCTATGTAAAAGATGGGTTGATTGCGGGCTTTGGTAATGTTGAAGATTCAAGTTACAAGCAGCTTTTACAAGAAAGAACCGATTTACGTTTGATAGATGCAGAACAGGGTTTGCTTATTCCTTCTTTCTGCGATGCTCATACGCATTTGGTTTTCGCTTCTTCCCGCGAAGTGGAGTATGTCGACAAAATAAAAGGCCTGACTTATGAAGAGATAGCCAAGCGTGGCGGTGGAATTTTAAATTCGGCCAAGGCTATTCAATCTGCTTCAGAAGAGGAATTGTTCGACAGCGCCTGGCTGCGTCTTCAAGAGATTATTGAAATGGGGACTGGCTCAGTAGAGATTAAAAGTGGTTATGGTCTGACAACAGAAGCAGAGCTGAAAATGCTGCGTGTCATCAGGAAACTGAAAGAAAAATCACCACTTACTATCAAAGCCAATTTTCTTGGAGCCCATGCTGTCCCTCTTGATTACCGTGGCCGGCAACATGAATATGTCGATATGGTTATAAATGAGATGATTCCTATGGTTGCCGCTGAAGACCTTGCTGATTTCATTGATGTGTTCTGTGATAAAGGTTTTTTTACTGTTGAAGACACCGATCGGATTCTCAATGCCGGAATGAAATATGGCCTTAGAGCAAAAATTCATGCCAATGAACTTGCCTTATCAGGTGGAATACAGGTTGGTGTGAAATACAACGCATTGTCAGTCGACCATTTGGAGTTTACCGGAGAGGAAGAAATGAAAGTCCTTTTAGGTAGTGAAACAATGCCTTTGATTTTGCCAGGTGCAGCTTTTTTTCTCAACATGCCCTATGCTCCTGCACGTAAAATGATTGATTATGGATTGCCTGTTGCAATGGCCAGCGATTTCAATCCGGGATCTTCACCCTCAGGGAATATGCAGCTGATTTTATCGATGGCAAGTATCTTGTATCGGCTTACTCCTGAAGAAGGACTTAATGCAACAACAATAAATGGCGCATACGCAATGGATGTAAGCACCGAAACAGGAAGTATTACAATTGGTAAAAAGGCTGATTTTTTCATCACCAAACCTATGTCCGGACTTGAGTATATGCCTTATTATTATGGGACAAATAAGATAAATAAAGTATTTATTGGTGGTGTAAGACAATAGCATTCATATAAATTTCTCAGTTTGAAATATCACTTCTTAGCAGAAGAAATACATGTGTAACTAATTTAAATCCAAATAAATAAGACGTTAAAGAATGAAAAAGCTTATCGAGTGTGTCCCAAATTTCAGCGAAGGCAGGGATATGGTTTTGGTAAAACAAATTACAGATGAAATCGAAAAGATTGAAGGGGTAAAACTTTTAGATGTTGATCCGGGAGCTGCTACCAACCGTACAGTCGTTACCTTTGTTGGAACACCTGATGAGGTTATCGAAGCTGCTTTTCAGGCAGTGAAAAAAGCGTCTGAATTAATTGATATGCGAGGGCATAAAGGCGAGCATCCTCGCATGGGAGCAACTGATGTTTGTCCTCTTATCCCTGTTTCGAACATCACCATGGAAGAAACTATTGAATACGCCCGTAAGTTGGCTAAACGTATCGGTGAAGAATTGTCGATTCCTGTATTTTGTTATGAAAGCGCTGCATTCCAGCCAGAAAGAAAGAATCTGGCCAATTGCCGTTCAGGCGAATATGAAGGACTATCACAGAAACTTAGCGATCCAAAGTGGCAACCTGATTTCGGTCCGGCCAGCTTTAATGAACGTTCGGGAGCCACCGCAGTAGGGGCAAGGGATTTTCTCGTAGCCTTCAATGTAAACCTAAACACAACTTCAACACGCAGGGCCAACTCCATTGCTTACGACGTCAGAGAGCGAGGACGGGTGTTGCGTGAAGGTCATCCTATCACCGGAAAAATTGTAAAAGACGATAAAGGGAATCAGGTTTATACTCCGGGAAGTTTAAAATCGGTCAAAGCAATTGGTTGGTTTATCGAAGAATATGGGATAGCACAGATCTCAATGAATCTCACAAATATTGGTGTTACTCCGGTTCACATTGCCTTTGATGAAGTATGCAAAAAAGCTGAGGCACGTGGAGTAAGGGTGACCGGTTCGGAGCTCGTTGGTTTGATTCCGCTAAAATCGATGATTGATGCCGGTAAGTATTTTCTTTCCAAACAACAACGCTCAAAAGGTGTTGATGAGGCTGAACTAATCAAAATTGCCATTAAGTCGATGGGACTTGATGAATTGAAACCCTTCAATCCTGAAGAAAAAGTTATTGAATATGTACTTGCTAAAGATCAAAAGGCTTCAAAACTTATTGATTTAACAGTAAAAGGCTTTGCAAACCTAACTGCATCAGAGTCTCCTGCACCTGGAGGTGGCTCAGTAGCCGCTTACCTGGGCGCTCTTGGTGTAAGCCTGGCTACCATGGTAGCAAACTTATCGTCGCATAAGAGGGGCTGGGATGATCGCTGGGAGGAGTTTTCCGATTGGGCTGAGAAAGGTCAGAAGATAAAAGATGAGCTGCTGTTCCTTGTTGATGAGGATACCCGGGCTTTCAATCAAATAATGGATGCATTTAGCTTGCCAAAAAAATCAGACATCGAAAAACATCTGCGCCACCAAGCCATTCAGGAAGCTTCGAAATATGCTATGCAGGTCCCATTGCGTGTCATGAAGGTTTCGTTGGAATCAATGGAACTCATTGAAGCAATGGCAAAAGAGGGAAATCCAAATTCTGTTTCCGATGCCGGGGTAGGAGCTCTTTGTGCCAGATCAGCAGTAATGGGAGCTTTTTTGAACGTAAAAATCAATGCGTCAGGTGTTGAAGACAAAGAAATTACATCAGAAATGATGGAAAGAGCTATTGGAATGCAAAAGGATGCGCAATTTCGGGAAGTAAGAATTCTTGATATAGTGGATGCCGTGATCAAAAAAATGTAAGCAATGACCGACCTTCTTACACTTTGGTTGCTTTATTTTACTTCTTTTATAACCCTCATGAATCCTTTAGGCGTTATGCCTGTTTTTATGTCGATGACTTCTGACCTTGACAGAAAGCAGCGCCGGATAACCGCCTTTAAAGCTTTACTTACAGCTTTTTCAACCTTGATCGTTTTTGCATTTGGAGGGCAGATGCTCTTTGATTTTTTTGGAATATCGGTATCGGGTTTAAAGGTAGTTGGAGGAATACTCTTTTTTATAATGGGTTATGATATGCTCAACGCCCGTTTGAGCAGAATGAAAATTGGAGAAGAAGATGTAAAAACGTATGTGGAGGATATTTCTATCACTCCACTTGGCATTCCTATGATTGCCGGTCCGGGATCCATTACAAACGCAATTATTTTAATGGATCAAAGTAAGCAGATGAACGAAAAGATAATTTTAATTACAGCGATATTGGCAGTTTGTTTGATCGTCTTGACTATACTTTTAAGTGCAACCAAAATCATGCGTATTTTGGGTGAAACAGGAAATAAAGTTTTGATGAAACTGATGGGGTTGATCGTCATGGTGATCGCTGTTGAGTTTTTCTTTACAGGAATCGAACCCTACATAAAAAATATTCTAAACTAAAAAAGAGGACTTCGAACCGTTTTAAGCAGATTGGTTAAGGGTCAACGTTTTGAAAATAAAAATTTAATTATAAAAAATATCAATTTATTAGGTAGATTTACAGAAAATGTATATTTTTGCCGTCCGAAAAATTGAAAGGATAATAGCATGGCTAAGAAATCGAAAGAAGCGCGAATTCAGGTTATTCTGGAGTGTACTGAGCACAAAACCAGCGGTTTACCTGGTACTTCAAGGTACATCAGCACCAAGAACAAGAAGAATACACCTGAAAGGTTGGAGTTGAAAAAGTATAACTCCATTTTAAAAAGAATGACTGTTCACAAAGAAATCAAATAATTTGAGACATGGCAAAGAAAGTAGTTGCAACGCTGCAAGCATCTGGTAAAGAGTTTGCAAAAGTAATAAGAATGAAAAGATCACCTAAATCTGGTGCTTATACATTTACAGAAACAATCGTTCCGAACGATAAAGTTCAGGAGTTTTTGAGTAAGAGATAATAGTATCTTCGTGATAATGGAGTGAGCTTTTCCAATCTTTTTGGGAAAGCTCATTTCTATTTTCTGTTAGTAAGTAATCGAAAGAAATAATTGGTCCTCATAGTCAGGTTCTAACAGAATTAATGGATTATTTTATTGATTTACAAAATTTTACTAATTTTCTAAAAAGCAGAAAACGAAGTGTAGAACCTTAACAAAACTAAAGAACAACCTAAAGAAATACGAAATCAAACTATGGGACTTTTTTCCTTTTTCAGCAAAGAGAAAAAACAAGACCTTGATAAAGGACTTGAAAAAACACGCGAAAGTGTCTTTACAAAACTCTCAAAAGCCTTTGTCGGAAAATCCAAAGTGGATGAAGAAGTTTTGGACGAATTAGAAGAAATTCTAATTACTTCAGATGTTGGTGTACAAACAACGCTCAAGATCATAGAACGAATCGAAAAGCGCGTTTCCAAGGATAAATATCTTGGAACAAATGAGTTGAATCGTATTTTGAAAGAAGAAATTGCTGACTTGCTTCAGGAGAACAACTCGGGTGATGGTGAAGATTTTGATATTCCCGATACACAACGACCATATGTTATCATGGTTGTGGGTGTAAATGGAGTAGGTAAGACAACCACGATTGGGAAATTGGCTTATAATTTCAAGAAAGCCGGTAAATCAGTTGTTTTGGGGGCGGCAGATACATTTAGAGCTGCTGCTGTTGATCAAATTAAGATATGGGGTGAACGTGCCGGTGTTCCGGTAATATCTCAGGGTATGGGTGCTGATCCGGCCTCGGTTGCTTTCGATACCCTCAAATCAGCTATAAGCCAATCAAAAGATGTTGTCATAATTGATACAGCCGGTCGATTACATAATAAAATCAACTTGATGAAAGAGCTCTCCAAGATCAAAGCAGTGATGCAGAAACTTATCCCGGATGCTCCTCATGAGATTTTATTGGTGTTGGATGGATCTACCGGACAAAATGCAATCGAACAGGCCAAGCAGTTTACTGCGGCGACTGAGGTGAATGCTTTAGCTCTTACAAAACTCGACGGAACCGCCAAAGGTGGAGTTGTAATTGGAATATCGGATCAATTTAAAATTCCTGTTAAGTATATAGGTATTGGAGAAAAGATGACAGATCTACAGGTTTTTAATCGTACGGCTTTTGTTGACAGCCTTTTTGATAAAGATTAAAACCAAACTTTTTAATGTCAAAAATAGTTAACATTGTAACGCTTGGCTGCTCCAAAAACAAGGTAGATTCTGAATTTCTTGGAGCTAAACTTTTTGAGCTTGGATATAAAGTTGAACACGATAGCGATCACAATTCAGATATTGTTATTGTAAACACATGTGGCTTCATAGGCGATGCAAAAGAAGAATCTGTTGAAACTATTCTTTCATTTGCTCAGCTGAGAAAAAGAAAAAAGCTCTCAAAGCTTGTTGTAATGGGATGTTTATCGCAACGTTATAAAAAAGACCTCGAAGACGAAATTCATGAAGTTGATGCGTTTTTTGGGGTGAATGATTTGGATAAAATTACTTCTTTATTTGAATCTGAGGCAGTTCCAGGTGAAGGTGTTTTATGCAATTCAACGCGCATCCTAAGTACGCTTAATCATTATGCCTATTTGAAAATATCAGAAGGTTGTGATCGCAGTTGCTCTTTTTGCGCAATTCCTTTGATCCGTGGTAAGCATGTATCACAAACCATCGAAAGTCTTGTTAAAGAAGCCGGGATGCTGGCAGCGATGGGTGTAAAAGAGCTCGTTCTGATCGCACAGGAACTTACATATTATGGGTTGGATGTTTATGGTAAAAGAACCATAAGTCAGCTAATTGAGAAGCTGTCAGAAATAGAAGGAATTGAATGGATTCGCATTCAATATGCTTATCCACATGGTTTTCCAGATGATTTATTAGATGTAATGGCTTCAAATCCAAAAGTATGTAATTATATTGATTTGCCTTTGCAACATATAAGCAGTCGAATTCTTGCTTCAATGAAGCGTAATGTTGATAAACAACAGACACTGGATTTGGTAAAAAAAATTCGGGAGAGAATTCCTGGTGTTGCATTTAGGACAACTTTCATTGTTGGCTATCCTGGCGAAACAGAGGAAGAGTTCAAGGAATTGTTTGATTTTGTCAAGGAAGCGCGATTCGATCGAATGGGTGTTTTTGCCTATAGTCCTGAAGAAGGTACCTCTGCTTTTGAATTGGAGGATACTATTGACGATGATGTTAAGGTTCAACGGGTGGAACTACTTATGGAGTTGCAACAAGGTATCTCGCTGGAGATAAATCTTAATAGGATTGGAAGTGTTGAGAAAGTCCTCATTGATAAACTTGAAGGTGACTATTTCATTGGACGAACAGCCTATGACTCTCCAGAGGTTGACAACGAAGTGTTGATTTTAGCACAACAAAAGTTGCAAATTGGTAGCTTCTATCAAGTGGAAATCATTGATGCTGATCACTTTGACCTGTACGGTAAGGTCATTCAATCCTAATTCTTCCTTTTCGTCACTATGCTTCAGTTAATGCATCTGGAGTTTTTTAGGCATGATATTTGTTTTTAAATACATGATTTGATTTTTCAAACATAATTGTTGAAACATTGAATGAATTTTGGTTAGTAAAGAAAGAGGCTATTTCATTTTGGAATGGCCTCTTTTATTTTGTTTCATGCAGCTACTTGATCGCCTCTTCATTTCCTTTCTGACAATAAAAGCTAACTTTGCAAATTGATTGCTTAAATAGTTTTTAGATAAAAATCTCTCAAAAATATGAAACCTTTTATTTTATTATTCACTATGCTGATTGTAGTTCCAGCATTTGGGCAAGTAAAATTTCATACAGATGTAACCTCCCTGCCCGACGGGATGCACGAACTAACTATCAATGGTAAAAATTGTAGAGGGCAGGTATTGAAAGGGTTGCAGAACGGCAACTGGATTTCCTTTTTTGAAAGTGGTCAGCTGCATATACTTCAGAATTTCAATCAAGGGAAGTTAGACGGTTTATATGTTGAGCTCGACAAAAACGGCTTTATAACTTTACAAGCTTACTTTTGGAACGATGTATTAAATGGTCAGTTGTTGAGATTCAGAACAGGCGGCAGAGTGACAATGGAGGAGAACTACAAAAAAGGAGTCTTACATGGTTCAAAAAAAACATATTACGATCGCGGGCAACTTCAGGAAGATGCACAATTTTCAAATGGCAAAAAAGAAGGCCCAAGTTATTGGTTTGATGAAGAAGGAAAACGTATGGCTACTTACCATTATAAATTGGGTCTGTTCGAAGGACAGCAATTTACGTATTACCCAAGTGGCGGATTAAAATCGGAACAAAACTATGTTGCAAATGTCAAGGATGGAAAATATGCAGACTATTTCGAAAACGGTAATCATAGAACGGAGGGCTCATACAAAAACGATAAAAAAGATGGTATTTGGAAAGAATTTGATGAGAAAGGTATGTTAATTCATCAGACAACTTTTCAAATGGGTGAGATAATTCGTTGATATTAAATTTATTATATTGTTTGACGAGGTTTTAAATGTAAGTGGTAACGAAAGAATGAAGGTAATTAATCCATACAATAAACTTGATGCGCATTTGTGTTTTGGATGCTCACATAAAAATCCAATCGGGTTAAATCTTAGTTTTGAACTTCATGATGAATCAATTATTGCTCATTGGAAACCTGATGAGCGTTATCAGGGATTTCATCAGGTTTTACATGGTGGCATTATAGCTACCTTACTTGACGAAGTGGCGGGTTGGGTGGTGCAGGTGATTTGCAAAACTTCGGGCGTCACCAGCGAATTAAGTGTTAAGTACCACAAACCCGTTTATACCAACGAAAAAGAACTTCGACTTGAAGCGAAAATTTTGCAGTATCGGTCAAAAATTGTTGATATTGAAGCAAAATTGGTTAATAGTGAGGGAGTTGTGTGCTCAACCGCTGTTGTTTCCTATTACTTATTTTCAGAACAAATTGCAAAGGAGAAATTTTACTACCCTGGTTCAGAAGCTTTTTTGCCTTAAGAATTCACAAAATATTCATGCGATTAAAAAAAGCAATCTAAACATGTTTATTGTTTTCAATGTTGTTGCCATTTCAATTGAAAACAACCATTAAGATAGATAGTCTGTATTATTTCTTTTTAACTATTTAGAATCATTCTGTTTAAGTTAAATGATTAACTTTGTTACCTAAAGTTACAAAATATAATTTACTTCAAATCAATACAATAGATTATGTATAGTGGATTCTATGAAGTTCCGAAACCATGGAACGAAGCTGTCAAAACTTATGCTCCTGGCAGTCCTGAACGAGCTGAAATTAAAGCAGCTATTAAAGAAATGCGATCAAAAGAGATTGAAATACCAATGGTGATTGGTGGAGCACGAATCAAAACTGATGATAAAATCAGAATTCACCCTCCGCATGACATTGCTCATACCTTAGGATATTTTTATCAGGGTGGAGCAGAACATGTTACAATGGCCATTCAAGCTGCCATAACAGTAAGAAAGAAATGGCAAGCTTTGGAGTGGCAGGACAGGGCAGCTATCTTCTTGAAGGCCGCCGATTTAGTTTCAGGACCATACCGTTCCATTATAAATGCTGCAACGATGTTGGGTCAATCGAAAACTGTACATCAGGCTGAGATTGATTCTGCCTGCGAGCTGGCCGACTTTTTAAGGTACAATGTGTACTTTATGTCGCAGATTTATAAAGAGCAACCTATTTCAGATCACGGAATATGGAATAGAATGGAATACAGGCCATTAGAAGGATTTGTATATGCATTGACACCTTTTAATTTCACTGCAATTGCAGGCAATTTGCCTTCTGCTCCTGCCCTGATGGGCAATGTTGTAGTTTGGAAAGCATCGAATGCTCAAATTTACTCTGCAAAAGTAATCATGGACATCTTTGAGGAAGCAGGTCTTCCGGATGGCGTAATAAACCTTATCTTCGTACCTGGGCCAGTTGCAGGAAAAATTATGTCTCAACATCCTGATTTCGTAGGAATTCATTACACAGGATCAACAGCTGTCTTTACTAAAATCTGGAAAGCTATCGGTGATAACTTATCTATTCATAACACCTATCCTAAAATTGTAGGTGAGACAGGAGGAAAAGATTTTGTTGTTGTGCATAAAAGTGCTGATGTTAAAGCAGTTGCTACTGCATTGGTAAGAGGTGCATTTGAGTATCAGGGTCAGAAATGTTCTGCAGCATCCCGTGCTTACATTCCCGACACCCTATGGCCAGAAATCAAAAGGCTGATGATAGATGACCTAAAAACAGTTAAGGTTGGCCCGGTTGAGGATTTCACAAACTTTATGGGTGCGGTTATCGATGATGCTTCGTTTAGTAAGTTAACAACATACATCGAGAATGCGAAAAACGACCCTGAAGTTGAAATTGTATTTGGTGGAACTTACGATAAATCAATTGGATATTTCATTCAACCAACGGTACTCAGGGCAAACAATCCGCATTATGTTACCATGTGTGAAGAATTGTTTGGCCCTGTTTTAACCGTTTATATATATGAAGCTGAACAGTGGACTGAAACCCTGGAATTGGTTGATAAATCCTCTCCTTATGCCTTGACAGGGGCCGTTTTTGCGCGCGACCGTTTTGCTATCGAAGAGGCTAACGTTGCACTTACCAATGCAGCAGGTAATTATTACATCAACGATAAACCTACTGGCGCTGTTGTTGGCCATCAACCTTTTGGAGGTGGAAGAGCTTCCGGAACAAATGATAAATCGGGGTCATACCTGAATCTTCTGCGTTGGGTTTCTCCCAGAACAATTAAGGAAACGTTTAATCCTCCAACTGATTACCGCTATCCATTTATGCTTGAACCGTGATATCTGATTGATCAGAAGTTTATTAACAGGTTAAATTAGTTGTGCTCCTGTCCAAGAATTGATTGCTTTGATTTTTTAAGCTTGAAATTTTTAGGCAGGGGTTCATTTTTTTTCGATACTGGTGTTGCTTTCGAGCTGTTTCTTATCTCTCGTCTCGTGTTTAAATCACTTTTCATTGAAGAACAGGATGGGTAACTTAGCATTAACAAGCTGAGCATAAAGATAATAGCCAATGACTTTGAAAGTCTTTTTATGGATAAATAGGTTGAGTTCATGTGTTTATTATTTATCACCTTGGTTTCTTTTTTCAGGAAAGATGCGATCGATCCATTGTATAATTTCATTTATTACTTTTCCCCGTATTTCAGGAGCAGAAAGAAACAGATCATGGACAGCATCTCTTATCACAAGAATTTCCATTGAAGCGTTGATCGATGTAGCATACTTTTCGATATGTTTAACATTGACAACGGCATCGGCGCTCATGAATTTTTTATTCCACCGAAAACCAGCGTAGCTTTCTTTGGGATAAGCCAACAGGACAGGAACATTAATTGCAATACCTGATTGCAGCTTTTTTTGAGCCTGGTAAACAGCTCTAACCCATCCGGCGTTTACCAATGCTGCAACATGTGGCTTCCAACTTAAGTTGTAATGCCATAATCCATGGTCATATACATGAAGGCTTGGACCATAAAACCGGGAAAATCCTCCCGGTACTAATAATTGAGATCTTTTTTTACCTAAAGAGGCTACAGCAGGAATAAGTAACTTTCTCGTTAAAACATCTTTATTTTGTTCAAAAAATGGACTATTAAGAAAAACTGCATCAAATAAATCCGTGTTTTTATACTTTTCGGCAAACAAGGCAGCTAATAGACCACCCAACGAGTGACCAAACAGAATCACCGGCCCGTGATGTAACTGCCGGATTATTTCAAGACATTTCTTAATATCGTCAAATTGTTCCTGAACATCACGCATGGTGTTCATTTTCTGATGTGGTAGTATTGACCGTCCTGACTTTCTTACGTCAACAGCATAAAAATCAATATGATGCAGAAAAAATTGCCGGGCCGTTTCTTCGTGAAAAAAATAGTCATTGAAACCATGAACATGCAGAACAGCCATTTTTTTTCGTTGCGAGGACTTCATTCTAACAAGGGTACAAACAACTCTCCCTTCATAGTCATCGGGCTGAGAAATGATAAGTTTTTCAAAACCAATCAATTCATCATCGTCCTGAAAATGCAATTTTTCCATGTTTTGCTAATGTGATGCAATATTACTAAAATGCATCAGACTTTCAGGAAGAATAATGGGTTTCATTAGCTGATTCCTCTTAAATCTTTATAAAGTTGCATAGCGTAAAGATCAGTCATGCCAGAGATAAAATCGACAACTGATTGTAATTGAGGGTAAAGCTCTTGAGACTGTGGTTTAAATTGGGCAGGCAGAAGCGACAAAAGCTTTGCATTGTAGGTTTTATTAGGATGAAGAACGGCTTCGGTAAACTCATCCATTAAAGTGCCAAGAATATTAAAACCAGTTAACTCAATTTTGATTACTGATGGGTGATTATAAATCTTTTCAACACTTAGATTACGACAATTATTGAGGGCAATTTGGTAGTGTCCTTCCAACTTTTTTACCAACGACGATTGAAAAGTTCCAGTCATTATTTCATCATAATACGTATGGAACACGTTACTAGCTTCATTTACAAGCAAATTGATCGTTGTTGCCCTGAGAAACGCAATACGTTCGTTTGTATCTGTTACTTCTTTGTAAATATTTGTTTTGTAGGCAAGTGCATCAGAATTTTTGTCGTCATCAAAAAACGCAAGAAGAAGATCTTCAGTTTCTTTGGTGCTTAAAATCCTAAGTTTGTGAGCGTCTTCAATATCCATGATGAGGTAGCTTATATCATCGGCTGCTTCAACAAGATAAACAAGAGGGTGACGTGCATAAATTGTTTTTTCTTCATCAATAAGTGGGATTCCACAGGTGGAAGCAATGTGTTTAAAAGATGCTATTTCTGATTGGAAAAAACCATATTTCTTTTTTTGTGGATCGGTAGGGTAGGAGGGATAAGGATATTTTACTAATGCTGCAAGTGTAGCATAGGTTAAAGCGAATCCTCCTTTTCTTCTTCCTTCAAACTGGTGGGTGAGAATGCGAAAAGCGTTAGCATTTCCTTCAAAAGAGATAAGGTCAGACCATTGTTCCTCATTCAACTTATCACGCAACATTGCGCCTTTTCCATCGCTAAAATATTGACTTATAGCTTTTTCTCCCGAGTGTCCGAAAGGAGGATTTCCCAGGTCGTGTGCTAAACATGCAGCTGAAACTATTGAGCCTAACTCTGATAGTAAATCCATGTCATGTAATTCAGACCGCTTTAGTAATTGCTTTTGAACCGTATTTGCCAACGATCTGCCAACACTGGCAACCTCGAGACTATGAGTAAGGCGGTTATGGACGAAAACACTTCCTGGTAAAGGAAATACCTGTGTTTTATTTTGCAATCTTCTGAAGGGACTCGAAAAAATAATCCTGTCATAATCGCGTTGAAACTGACTTCGTATATCTTCAGGGCGGGAGGTGGAAGTTGACCGGTGTGCTGAAAGTAATTGATTCCAATTCATGTTATAAGGTTTTAATGTTCTTTCAGCGCGCACTTTGGCGGGCATATGGTTTTTGTTTTTGATGAGCGATTTCGTTTCTTAGAAATTTGAAATAGCCAGTTATAGCAATCATGGCTGCATTGTCGGTACTTAAGCCCGCTTTTGGGATAAATACTTCCCATTTATTTTGCAAGGCAGCATTATTTAATGCGTTTCTTAAACCAGAATTGGCAGAAACACCTCCGGCAATAGCTATTTGTTTTATGCCAGTTTGTTTACTTGCCATGATAAGTTTTTTCATCAGGATTTTAACAATAGAGTCCTGAATGGAAGCACACAAGTCGTTTTTATTAGCTTCAATAAACATTGGATCTTCTTTTAACCGATCACGAAGAAAATAAAGAATGCTGGTTTTTAGCCCGCTGAAACTATAATCAAGGTCTGGGATACGTGGCTCTGAGAATTTAAATTTTGATGGATCTCCATCTTTTGCATAAAGATCGATGAGAGGCCCGCCAGGATAAGGTAATCCCATGATCTTCGCAGCTTTATCAAATGCTTCTCCGGCGGCATCATCAATTGTTTTGCCAATAATTTCCATTTCAAAATAATCTTTTACCACTACTATTTGGGTATGACCTCCCGAAACGGTCAGGCAAAGAAAAGGAAATTCAGGTACTTTTTTCGACTCGGAAGTCGTTATAAAATGAGCCAAAATATGTGCTTCCATGTGATCAACTTCAACTAGCTGAATATTTGATGCCAATGCAAAAGCTTTTGCAAATGAACTACCTACCAATAAAGATCCAAGTAAGCCTGGACCTCTTGTAAATGCTATTACTTGAAGTTCTTTTTTACTTATATTTGCCTGCTTCAAGGCTGTATCTACAACCGGGATGATATTTTGCTGATGTGCCCGAGAGGCTAGTTCAGGAACAACTCCTCCGAATCTTTCGTGAACTTCTTGATTGGCAATAATATTGGATAGCACTTCGGTATTGCGCAATACAGCTGCAGAGGTATCATCACATGAGGATTCAATGCCAAGTATGTAAATATTCATCATTTGTAAAACCGCAAAAGTAATCAAAAAAAAGCTCTTAAATAGTATCCTAATGCTGTTCGTCACCTTGATAGCTGTTCCAATCAGTCTCCTGGTGATTTTAAGAACTCCTCATGCTCAGACCTTTGCAGCACGCTATGCAGCTGGATATCTTTCGGAGAAGTTTCAGACTGAGCTTACTATTGGAAGTTTGTTTTTGGGACTCGATTTTTCAATACATATCAAAGATATTTCACTCAAAGACAAGCATAACAATGCTTTGTTTACTGCTAAAGACTTGAAAATCTCTGTTTTTCCCCTTAATCTGACGAATAAACTGGACGTATATTATGCTTCTATCTCAAATTTTCATGCGCAAATTATTCAGTATAAAGGCGAGGAAGATTTGAATTTCCAGTTTGTTGCAGATTATTTTTCTTCTGAAAGTGCTGACACCACAATATCAAAACCTTACCCGATTCAAATTGAATCATTGAGGCTTGACAATGGTAGTTTTACTTACAAAATAGAAGAACTGGCCGATTCAAGTCTTGTTGAGATGGATTATAACAATTTGCAGTTGGAAAATATTTTTCTTGAAGCTACAGATTTAGTTATAATCAATGATTCAGTCGAGGCTCACATTAAAAAACTTCAGGCAAAGGAGCGAAGTGGGATTGAGCTTAAATCGTTAAAAGCTAACTTACAAATGCATTCAAACGGACTTGAAGCCAAGGGATTATCGTTAATCACGCCTAAGTCTTCTGTCCACATGGATCTCAAATTGGATTATCATGGATATGGTGCTTTTTTAGATTTTATTGATTCAGTTAAGCTGATAGCTAAAGTTGAACCTTCATCTTTATATTTGGCTGATATTGGTGTTTTTGCACCGATAATGTGGGAGATGCCAGATTTGATTGCCTTTTCGGGTTACCTCGATGGCTATGTTTCCAACTTTATTACAAAGGATATGAGTTTTAGTTTTGGAGAACATACGTCATTTAAAGGTGACATTGAAATGCGTGGCCTGCCAGATTTTTTTCAATCAGATATCAATCTTAATGTAGAGCGGTTTGAAACGGAAATATCAGATATTGAGAAATTTGCAATTCCTGTTGAAGGTGGCTTTATATTACTCCCTGAAACATTCGATCAGTTAGGTAAAGTCAATGTGGAAGGCACTTTTGAGGGAAAGTATGAAGATTTTGTGACACGGTTCAAGGCAATCACAGATATTGGACAGATCACAGCTGACCTGGTTTTTCGCACTAATGAGCGCACAAAATTACCACATTACTCCACTACATTGAATGTGGTAAACCTGGAGTTGGGTAAATTGATTTCAAACGAGGAGCTTTTTGGCAGTACAAGTTTTGTAGCTAAAATTAGAGGAGTTGGATTTGAAACTGAGAAAGCAGAAGTATATATTGAAGGAGCAGTTTCAAGTTTTGATTTTAATGGAAATACGTTCAAAAACATTCCGCTTTCAGTTGAGCTTGTGGATCAAATATTCATGGGTGACCTTGCAGTACATGAAGATAATGTATGGCTTGAATTTGGAGGATCAATGGATGTTTCTGAGAAAATTCCTAAATTGGATTTACAATGGGACATCAAATACATTGACTTTTACCAATTGGGGCTTATTGAAAATGACAGTATTATGCGATTGTCTTCAAAAGTTGAAGCGCGTTTTTCAGGTTTTGACCCCGATAGTATTCTGGGCGAGCTGCAGATTGATAGCCTGGTTTTTTTAAGCAGCGCCGGTCAGTTACTTATGAATGAATTAAATATGAAGCTGATAGAGGATTCATATCTGGGAAGAAAATGTCTGATTAATACTGATTTTTTTGATTTTGAAATGGGCGGTGATTTCAAAATCATGGCGTTAGCCAACTCTTTTAAAGATTATTTAAACCATTACATCAGTTTTGGATTCTTGAACATCCCTGAAGAGGAAGCTATTGCAACCTCATATCAAGATTTTTATTTTAATCTTAAAATCAAGGATTTAAATCCTTTAATGCCCTTTTTTGCTCCATCATTATCAATAGCTCCTAATTCAAGTTTGTCAGGCGTTTTTACTGAAAAAAATAATTCGTTGAATTCCACTTTTAGAAGCGATTGGGTAGCAGTTAGTGATGTAAAAATGGAAATGCCATATTTGCTTATTAATTCGGATAACAATAGTGCAGGCGTTACTATTGAGATGAACGATTTGATATTCAAAGAGGCTGCATCGAAAGAATCAATTGACTTTGGTATGGAACGACCAAAGCTTGTTTTAAATGCTGCAAATGACACGATGTTTTTTCAGCTTGACTGGGATAATCAACGGTTAAAGTTGCTTAACAAGGGCACTATTAATGGTATATATAATCTCAACGAAGCCAATGAAGGTGCTATCTCTATGGGCTTTACCGATGTGATTATTAATGATACTGTTGTTCAACTCAAAGAAGGCAACAGAATTTCTTTTGAGAAAGAAGTCACACGCATCGAAAAGTTTGAGCTTCAGATGGGAGAGAGTAAGCTGAGCCTGGATGGCAGTATTCCTTTCAGGGAGCAGGATTCGTTGGTAGTCGCTTTTAAAAATTGGAATATTTCTGCTTTTGATGTTATAACTGGAACCGTTGGATTTGACCTTGATGGAATTATAAACGGAGATCTTGTACTTTCTAATTTGATTGCAAACCCTTATTTTTCTTCAAATCTTCACATTTCCGGATTGGGTTTGAATAAAGAAAGACTTGGAGACGCCCGATTACTGAGCAATTGGAGCAATACCGATAAGTCAATTTATGCTAATGTTCAGATCATCAATGCAGGAAATACAGGAAATAGCCGAATGTTAAATCTTAGGGGATTTTATTATCCAGCCCGAAAGAAGGATAATATTTCATTCGATCTTAGTCTCGAAAATTTCCGATTGAGGATTCTCAATCAATTTTTTGTAGGTATTATCAGCAAACTCGAAGGTGTGGCATCTGGTGATTTTACACTCGAAGGTGAAATAGATAAGCCAATCGTCAAAGGTAAACTGGAGTTGGCCCGAACAGCCTTTTTGATTGATTATCTTAATGTTAAATACTCATTGCAACATACAGTCGAGGTTTTACCAGGTCTTATTCCAATTCAAAATCTGGTTCTTTATGATACTACCGGCAAAAAAGCTATCATAAATGGATCTATTACACATAATCATTTGATTGATTGGGCTTTTGATTTATCAATCAAACCTGAATCATTACTTGCGATGAATACCGGACCGAAGCAAAATGAGCTTTTTTATGGCTCTGCAGTTGCTACAGGTGAGGTTCTTGTAAAAGGTCCATTGGATAATATTGACATGTCGATAAAAGCAATCAGTCAAAAGGGTACAAGCATCGTTATTCCGTTGAATACAGCCGGAACAGTAGGAAGTAGTGATTTCATTCATTTTGTTGAGAAGAAGCCTGAATCTTTAGCCGACTCGCTTTTTTTAACATCTTTAATACCAGCAGTTTCGAATACTGGATTTGCTATCAACCTTGCAACCGAAGTAACTCCAGATGCCTCTGTTAAAATATTTCTGCCTTATGATATGGGTAGCCTTGAAGCTAGGGGAAATGGGAATATTGCTCTTAGTGTGAATAATGCAGGAAATTTCACTTTGAATGGTGATTATTTTGTTGATAATGGGCTGTTTATCTTTACGTTCGAAAACTTACTGAAAAAGCGATTCGAACTCATGGAGGGTGGCCGCATAACCTGGACTGGCGATCCATATGAAGCTGATATTGATGTTAAAGGTGTTTATCGTGTTAAAGCATCACTTGCCGGACTTGGAATTGACACTACTTCAAGTTTGAGAAACCGTATTAATGTGGATTGTATTATTCATTTAACCAATGGGTTGTTTAACCCTGATATTCGATTTAGTTTCGCACTTCCCGGAGCTGATACAGATATTGAGCAACGCGTTTTTACTGTCATTGACACCACAAATGATGCTGCAATGACTCAACAAATGGTTTCGCTTCTTGTTCTTGGTAGTTTTGCAAGTACCAACATAGGCAATTCATCATTGACAAATTCAACATTTGAAATGCTTTCGGGGCAATTAAGTGGACTGCTGTCTCAAATAAGTAAAGATTTCGATATAGGGTTAAACTATCGCCCCGGCGACGCGCTTAGCAATGAAGAATTAGAGGTTGCGCTTTCTACTCAGTTATTTAATGACCGCGTATCCATTGAAGGAAATTTCGGAGTCTCAAACAATAAGAGTGTGAGTCAAAGCGCTAGTAATATTGTTGGAGATGTGGATGTTAGTGTCAAGCTTAATGCTGACGGCAGTTTCAGGTTAAAGGCTTTTAATCATTCAAATCATAGTTCGTGGTTAAATTATGGTGTTTTCGATAACTATGCCCCTTATACGCAAGGTATTGGTATTTCGTACCGGCAAGAGTTTGATACTTTCAACGAATTGATTCAAAAGAAGAAAAATAAAAAAAACAAAACTAAATGATGAGAAAACTAATAATTTTCCTGTTGGCTTATTGTTCAACAATACTGTCAGTTAATGCACAGATAGTTATTGATAACAATGATATGCCATTTGCCGGAGACACTGTACGGATGAGTTTTGCCGTTAACGCTGCAAATTTTGATTTTTCACAAACAGGACCAAATTCTATATGGGATTTCAGAGCGTTAATGCCTGCAACTCAGCGTCTGGATACCTTTAAAACCGTGAGTCAGACACCGGTTTTTTTCTGGCCAAGCTTTTTTGCAAGTTCTAATCTTGCGTTGAGATTGGGTAACGGTGAACTCTTGCCTGGTCTGGTGCTCGACGATGCATATCAGTTTTACCACCGTTCTACCTCGGCTTACAAGGATTTTGGTTATGGAATCATCCTTTCTGGTGTTCCTTTGCCGCTTAAATTCACTACGCCTGATTTGGTTTACACTTTTCCGCTTACTGCTGATCAATCATACGAGTCACTAGCTTCACTTGAGTTTTCACTGCCTGATTTAGGTTATATTTCAATTGAACGCCAGCGACAGACAACAGTTGATGGATGGGGTACGCTTATGACACCTTACGGCAATTTTGAGGTTATTAAACTTAAGTCGGTAGTCGCAGAGCTTGATAGTATTTATGCTGATACTGCCGGTCAAGGGATTATGATTGAGCGAAACTATATTGAGTATAAGTGGTTAGCAAAGAATCATAAAGTTCCTATCTTACAATGTGTTGAGGATCAGATTTTAGGCACAACTGTAATGTACAAAGATTCGCTGCGCGATCTTACTGTTGGAATAAAAGAGATTGAAAATCAAGTTAAAGTTGACATCTTTCCAAATCCTGTCGAAGATTATATTTATGTATCAGTCTCAAGTGATTCTGACAAAGCTTGTAATTTCAAAATCTTTGATAGCGTAAGCCGTTTAATTTATGAAGAGGTGTTTTTCCCATCAAAAAGTGCGGTGACCAAAATAAATTATAATTTTTCTAATCTTCCACCAGGGCTATATCTTGTTGATTTGCAACAGAATGATTACCATAAGCAAACAAAGATTATTCTTCAGCGATAATGCCACTTAATGTATATAAGTCATCTGCGGGTTCTGGAAAAACCTTTACTCTGGTTTTGGAATACTTACTACTTGTTCTAAAACAACCAGGTTATTATAGGCACATTCTTGCTGTCACATTTACCAATAAAGCAGCAAATGAAATGAAATCGAGGATTATTACTGCCCTTTATATCCTTTCTGATGAACAATTGTCAAACCATAAACAATACAAAACACTTGTCAACCAGCTCGCAAAAAGAGGATTTAACGACGAAGGCTTAATAAGAAGAAACGCCTCTTTGGTTTTTTCGTCCATTTTACATCATTACAGCGATTTTAGTATTAGTACAATCGATTCTTTCACTCATAAAATTGTCAAGACATTCTCACGTGATCTGCGTTTACCTTCAGTCTTTGAAGTGGAACTGAACGACTCTGTTTTAACCCAGGAAGTTGTAAATGAGTTAATAAACAAAGTTGGCAGCGATGATTATGTAACAACTGTAATCATTGAATTTATTTTGGAGAAATTGAGTGATGAAACTGATTGGAGGATTGATAGATCGTTAAGGGCTTATGCTAAAGAGCTGATAGGTGAAGAGGCTTTTCTGGAAATGAACAAAATCGATACTTTAGAACAGAGTGATGTTCAAAGTATTAAAAATCAATTAACTACAAAGATCTTTGAAATTTCGGCACGATTTATATCCAAGTCGTCAGCCATTTTAAAATTATTGAATAAGGCAGGGCTTTCACCTTTTGATCTCGTTGGAAAGACTAAAGGAATTGGGCTTGTTTTGATTAAACTATCCGAGGGTGAAATAGCTGACGTTTTTAAAGGGAAAACTATATTGAATTCTTTTGAAAGTGATAACCCATTTATTGCAAAGTCAACCCCACAGCCAATCAAAAACGCTTTTGAATCCGTTGCTGAGGAGGTAACTCAAAATTTTGATGAAATTAGAGAATCCTATGAGAATTTCTATCCTCGTTATGTATTGTTTCAGTTACTTAGGAAAAACATCTATGCTTTTGTACTTCAAAGCCATATGCTGGAAATTATCCACAATCTGATTGATAAAAAGCAACTTGTTCATATATCCGAGTTCAATAAACGCTTAGCTGATCTTTTGCAGATGAGTCCTGTTGCTTTTATTTACGAGCGATTGGGTGAAAAATACCGCAGTTTTCTTCTTGACGAGTTTCAGGATACCTCTGTTTTACAATGGCAAAATTTCCTTCCACTGATCGAAAACTCATTAGCTTCAGGTTATGAGAATTTGATTGTCGGCGATGGAAAACAATCTATCTATAGATTTAGAGGAGGTGAATTTCAGCAGTTTTTAAAACTTCCTTTTATCCATAAATTGGAGGATAGACCTCATTTAGAACGGATTGAAAACCTGATTAAACAGCAATATCATGAGCAAACGCTGGATACAAACTATAGGTCATCCAGTGATGTTGTTGAATTTAATAATGATTTTTTTGAATTCATTCAAGGTCAGTTACCACTGCAACTTAAGACTGTTTTTGAAGGGCAGCGGCAAAAAGTTTTCAATGATGAAAAGTGCGGATTGGTTCAGTTCGACTTTTTTATATCAACAGAAGGTAAGGAGATAAAGACCCTTGCAATATTGGAGCGGATTCTGCTTCTTATCGAAAAGCAATTGAATGATGGCTATTCATTGAATGATATCACTGTTCTTGTTTCTGGACATCATGAGGGAGACGAGGTAGCAAGATTTCTATCATCCAGAAATATTGAAGTTGTCTCAGCTGATTCTCTATTACTTAATTCATCAGCTTCTGTTCGTTTGAGTCTTAATTTGCTTACCTTCTACCTGTTACCGGAAAATAAAATTAACCGGTTGGAATTGTTAGTTAACTTGATGGAAATTAATCCTTTGTATTTTACAAATGGTACAACGGAAGAATTATTATTTTATAATGACTTAGATGAAAAGAGCCAGATTTCATACATAAAAATGAAATCCAACTGGATTGAACAGCAACCTGGTAAAGGGTTATATGATATTACAGAAGAACTGCTGCGTAGCATCCATTTAGATAAATATCCCGACCCATATATTCAGTTCTTTTTAGATGAGATCCATCGTTTTCAGGTTCAGGAACAGAAAGGGTTGAATGCGTTTCTGGATTATTGGAAAGAAGAGGGTGGAAAAAAATCAGTCGTCATTCCTGAGAAAACAAATGCGGTGAAAGTAATGACGATACATAAAGCCAAAGGATTGGAATTTCCTGTCGTCATTTTCCCTTTTGCAAATCGTTTCTACAGAGGCACAACCAGAAAAAATATCTGGCTTGACTTACGAAATGAAGAGGTTGAAAAACTTACATCAGGTTTTGTATCATCCACAACAGCGCTAAGCGGAACTGCTTTCGGTTACCTGTACGAGGAGGAAACAGAGAAGACAAAACTTGATATGATGAATCTATTGTATGTCGCTTTTACCCGGGCTATCAGTAGGTTGTATGTTCTTGCCGATTTGCCAATGCAGAAAAATCTTTCGTATCCATTAATTTTCAAAGAATACCTGCAATTTAAGGAATTGTGGTCTGACGAAAAGTTAAGCTATGTTTTTGGTGATGAAACAAAATCAGTCAGCAATAAACGTTTGGCAATCAGCGATAATACCCGTCATCATGATTTTTTCATTTCATCAGGCTGGATGGGAAGACTAATTCTTGCTGATGAGTCGGTCATTGAACAAAAGGCATCAGTAACTAATGAAGATAAAAGCTACGGATTACTTATTCATGAAGTTTTATCGCAGATTGTGTCATTTGAAACGTTTAGAAATGTGCTTTCTCATTATGAATCAACAGGATATTTAACAAATAATCAAGTGAATGATTTTGCAAGGATGATTGAAAGTTTTCGCTTCAATAGTGTTCTTGAACAGGCATTTTCAGATGGTTCTTATGTCCGAACCGAAACCGAATTGCTTAATGCACAAGGAAATATATTTAGAATGGATCGTTTTGTTGAACTTGCTGACAGGGTAATAATTCTTGATTATAAAACCGGAAAACAAGAAAATCATCATATCAGGCAAATGGAAAATTATATTGAAATTGCAAAGGATTTGCAAACTAAGCCTGTTGATGGGTATTTGCTTTATCTGAACGACCTGATAAATTGGGAAATGATATCTGTGAGTTGAAAAAAAAAGCTACCGGAATCCGATAGCTTTTTATGTTATGCCTGAGCTGTTGGTCCGCCCATTGTAAATGGAGGCATCCCGTCGCCACTTGACTCTTTAATAGTACCATGAATCGACTCATACTTTTTGATATTATCTAAAAGTGCTTTATAGAGTCGTTTTGCATGCTCAGGTGTTAAAATAATTCTGGATTTAACTTTGGCTTTCTGAACCCCTGGCATTAGCTTCACGAAATCAACAACAAACTCTGATTGTGAGTGTGTTATGATAGCAAGATTGGAATAAATGCCTTCCGCAATCTCTTCGCTTAATTCGATGTTGATTTGATTTTTATTATCTGACATTGTAGTTATGTTTTAAAAAATCACCCTTCAGCGAAAACTGAAGGGTGAATTGTTATTAGTTATCTGTTCTTTTCTGGTCCAACTTTTAACTTTAATGAAGTAGCTTCCATAACAGCTTCATATTCAGCTCTTGAACCAACAATTAGATCGTCATAATCGGGTAATCCTGTTCCTGCCGGAATTTTATGTCCAACAATAACATTCTCTTTCAATCCTCTTAGTTCATCCGACTTAGCGTTGATAGATGCCTGCGTGAGAACCTTTGTTGTTTCCTGGAAGGAAGCAGCAGAAATGAAACTATTGGTTTGTAGTGATGCCCTGGTAATACCTTGTAATACCTGGAATGCTGTTGCTGGTTTTGCATCACGTGCCTCAACAAGTTTCTTATCTTTACGCTTCAACAAGGAATTTTCATCACGCATCTTGCGGGCAGTTATAATCTGTCCATGATGCAGAATATCTGAATCGCCTGCGTCAATTATAACTTTTTTTCCGAAGATTTCATCATTTTCTTCCTGGAAATCAGTTTTGTTAACTAGTTCTCCTTCAAGAAAACGTGTATCGCCCGGATCCTCAACTTCAACTTTCCGCATCATCTGACGTACAATTACCTCAAAATGCTTGTCATTGATTTTCACACCCTGCAAACGGTAAACCTCCTGTACTTCATTCACAATATACTCCTGAACCTTCATCGGTCCTTTGATAGCAAGAATATCAGCCGGAGTCATTGCACCTTCTGAAAGCGGTGTTCCTGCTTTTACAAAGTCGTTTTCCTGAGCAAGAATCTGTTTTGAAGTGGGGATTAAATAACTCTTCTCCTCACCTGTTTTTGAGGTAACAATAACTTCACGATTACCTCTTTTCAGTTTTTTGCCAAATGAAACAACCCCGTCAATTTCTGAGACAACTGCTGGCTCTGATGGGTTTCTGGCCTCGAATAATTCAGTAACACGGGGAAGACCTCCAGTGATGTCACCAGACTTACCAATGGCACGTGGTATCTTAACAAGCATTCCACCAGCATAGATATAATCACCTTCTTCAACAACGATATGAGATCCAACGGGGATATCATAAGTTTTTATAAGAACGTTTTCTTTATCTAAGATTTTTATAACAGGATTTTTCGCTTTTATACGGCTTTCAATGATTACCTTTTCATTATAACCAGTTTGTTCATCTGATTCAACCCTGAAAGTAACACCTTCGATGATGTTTTCAAAGCTTACTTTTCCTTCAAACTCAGAAAGGATTACGGCATTATAAGGATCCCAATCGCTGATTGGTTGACCTTTTTTGACCTCAGCTCCATCTTTAATATATAAATTGGCTCCGTAAGGTATATTGCTGGATGTTAAAACTATACCAGTTTTCTTATCAACAATTTTCATTTCAGCTGAACGTCCAATAACGATGTCATAAGTTTTACCATCACGCTGGGTTTCAACTGACCTGAGTTCTTCAAGTTCAATTATTCCATCGAATTTGGCTTCAACTTTCGACATAATCGCAATGTTGGAAGCTGTTCCCCCAACGTGGAAGGTACGCAAAGTAAGCTGTGTTCCAGGTTCACCAATGGATTGAGCTGCTATAACACCAACAGCTTCACCCTTTTGTACCAGTTTACCGGAGGCAAGATTACGTCCGTAGCAATTAGCACAAACACCTTTTTTAGATTCACATGTCAAAACCGATCTGATTTCAACATTTTCAATTGGGGAGTTCTCAATCTCTTCTGCGATATCTTCAGTTATTTCTTCTCCACCAGAGATTATCAATTCGCCGGTATGAGGATGATAAATATCATGCAAAGCAACTCTACCAAGTACGCGGTCGTACAGTGTTTCAACAACTTCTTCGCTTTTCTTTAAAGCTGAAATTGTTAAACCTCTTAATGTTCCGCAATCCTTTTCTGTTATTACAACATCCTGAGAAACGTCAACCAAACGACGTGTAAGGTAACCGGCATCAGCAGTCTTAAGAGCAGTATCAGCCAAACCTTTACGTGCACCGTGAGTAGAAATGAAATATTCAAGAACCGACAGTCCTTCTTTAAAGTTGGACAAAATCGGATTTTCGATAATTTCTCCACCAGTAGCACCTGATTTTTGTGGTTTTGCCATCAAACCCCTCATCCCTGAAAGCTGACGAATTTGTTCTTTTGAACCCCTCGCTCCTGAATCAAGCATCATGTATACAGGATTGAAGCCCTGATCGTCTTGTGACAAATGCTGCATAACAGTATTCGTCAAACGGGAGTTGGTATGTGTCCAAATATCAATGATTTGGTTGTATCGTTCATTATTGGTAATGAATCCCATGTTGTAGTTGGAAAGTACTTCTGCCACTTCTTCATTGGCCTGACGAATCAACTCTTCTTTTACAACAGGAATTTTAACATTTCCAAGGTTGAATGATAATCCACCTTTATAAGCCATCTTGAAACCAATGTTTTTGATGTCATCAAGGAATTTAGCTGCAGCAGCTGTTCCTTGTTTTTTCACCATCGCACCAATGATATCACGTAATGATTTCTTTGTAAGTAGTTGGTTAACATAACCGTAGCCCTGAGGAACTACTTCATTAAGTAATACCCTTCCTACCGTAGTTTCAATGAGCTTATTTACTATTTCCTTACCTTCTTTGACATCAACTTTTACATTAATGATCGCATGAAGATCGATTTTCTTTTCGTTGTAAGCAATGATAACTTCTTCAGGCGAATAAAAACGCTTGCCTTCTCCCTTAACAGGATGATCAGGTGTGCTTTTACGTGCCTTAGTTATATAGTACAATCCAAGAACCATGTCCTGAGATGGAACGGTAATAGGTGCTCCGTTTGCAGGATTGAGGATGTTGTGGGAGGCAAGCATAAGTACCTGAGCCTCAAGAACTGCTGCATTTCCCAGAGGTACGTGAACAGCCATCTGGTCACCGTCAAAGTCGGCATTGAAAGCTGTACAAACAAGTGGGTGCAATTGAATTGCTTTTCCTTCAACCAGTTTTGGCTGGAAGGCCTGAATACCCAAACGGTGAAGGGTAGGGGCACGGTTGAGTAATATTGGGTGACCTTTTAAAATGTTTTCGAGTATATCCCAAACTATTGGGTCTTTCCTATCAACAATTTTTTTGGCAGATTTAACAGTTTTAACTATTCCACGTTCGAGCATCTTGCGGATGATGAACGGTTTAAATAGTTCCGATGCCATGTCTTTAGGAATACCGCATTCGTTAAGATTTAGTTCTGGCCCTACCACAATTACGGAACGACCTGAATAATCTACACGTTTACCTAAAAGATTTTGACGGAAACGACCTTGCTTTCCTTTCAAACTATCGCTCAAAGATTTGAGTGGTCTGTTTGATTCTGTCTTTACCGCACTTGCTTTTCTTGAATTGTCGAAGAGTGAGTCAACAGCTTCCTGAAGCATACGTTTTTCATTACGCATGATAACATCTGGAGCCTTGATTTCTATCAATCTTTTTAAACGGTTATTTCTGATGATAACCCTGCGGTAAAGGTCATTTAAATCGGAAGTTGCAAAACGACCGCCATCAAGTGGAACCAAAGGACGAAGTTCTGGTGGAATTACCGGAACCACTTTGGTAATCATCCATTCCGGACGATTTTCAATTCGTGTTCGTGCATCACGAAAAGCCTCAAACACTTGCAGACGTTTCAGAGCTTCCTGTTTTCTCTGTTGAGAGGTTTCAGTGCTAGCTTTGTGTCGCAGGTCAAAAGATATCTGATCCAAATCGAGCCGTGCAAGTAAATCATGGATAGCTTCAGCTCCCATTTTGGCGATGAACTTGTTAGGATCAGAGTCTGGTAAATGCTGATTGTCAGCTGGTAAGGCCTCTACAATGTCGATATATTCTTCTTCAGTAAGGAAATCCATTACCTGAAGCCCATCAACTTGTTTTATCCCTGGCTGTATGATCACATATCTTTCGTAATAGATGATCATATCAAGCTTTTTGGTCTGCAAACCAAGCAAAGCTCCAATTTTATTTGGGAGTGAGCGAAAATACCAGATATGTGCCACTGGAACAACAAGTTGAATGTGTCCCATTCTTTCACGGCGAACTTTCTTTTCGGTAACTTCAACACCGCAACGGTCGCAGATGATACCTTTATATCTGATCCTTTTATATTTACCACAATGGCATTCCCAGTCCTTGACAGGACCAAAAATGCGTTCACAGAACAAACCGTCTCGTTCGGGCTTATACGTCCTGTAATTGATTGTTTCAGGTTTGAGAACCTCGCCACTCGAACGCTCCAAAATTGATTCCGGAGAGGCTAGGCTAATGGTGATTTTTGAAAAGTTACTGCTGATAGTACTGTCTTTCCTGAAAGCCATATTGTTGTGATCTGTTTGTTAAAAGATTGTTTAATGCAATCCCGCAAGAAGCGGGATTGCAAAGTGTATTTTTAGTCGAAGGTTACTTCCAGACCTAAGCCCCGAAGTTCATGGATGAGAACATTGAATGATTCGGGAATACCTGGAGTCGGCATATTATCACCTTTAACAATGGCTTCATATGCTTTTGCTCTACCGACAACATCATCTGATTTGACGGTAAGTATTTCCTGAAGAATATTAGATGCCCCAAAAGCTTCAAGTGCCCAAACTTCCATCTCACCAAAACGCTGACCCCCGAATTGAGCTTTACCGCCCAATGGTTGCTGAGTAATAAGTGAATATGGTCCAATTGAACGAGCATGCATTTTGTCATCAACCATATGGTGAAGCTTTAGCATATAGATATAACCTACTGTTGCAGGCTGATCAAAACGCTCTCCCGTTCCGCCATCATAAAGGTAAACGCTCCCGTTTTCAGGCAAGCCTGCTTTTTGTAGATACCCATTAATTTCGTCGATATGTGCACCATCAAAAATTGGAGTGGCAAATTTAACGCCTAATTTTGCTCCGGCCCAACCAAGTACAGTTTCATAGATTTGACCAAGGTTCATACGGGAAGGTACACCAAGAGGATTCAGTACAATGTCAACAGGAGTTCCATCCTGTAGAAATGGCATATCCTCTTCACGTACAATACGGGCTACAATACCTTTGTTTCCATGACGACCCGCCATTTTATCCCCAATGTTAAGTTTACGTTTTTTAGCAACGTAAACCTTAGCCATTTGAACGATACCATTTGGAAGTTCATCACCTACAGTGGCTACAAACTTTTTACGGTTGTAAATACCATAGTATTCCTTATGCTTGATATTGTAATTATGAATAAGGGTCTTAATCTTCTCGTTATCATCCTTATCCGTTGTCCATTTATTGGGATTGATTGTGGCAAAATCAATTGCTAACAGCGCTTTCTGTGTAAATTTCGACTTCTTTGGGATTATAGTTTCCTTGTAATTATTCATTACTCCCTGTGAAGTTCTTCCATTAAGCAACAATAAGAGCTTGTCGACCAGTTTATTTTTAAGTTCACTGGTTTGTCTGTGGAATTGCTCATCTAATTCCTGAACAAGATCTTTATCTTTGGCTTTCGATTTTCTGTCTTTGATAACCCTTGAGAAAAGTTTCTTATCAATGACAACACCTTTCATGGATGGTGGTGCTTTCAGCGATGCATTTTTAACATCACCCGCTTTATCACCAAAAATAGCACGAAGTAGTTTCTCTTCTGGAGTTGGATCACTTTCACCCTTAGGTGTAATCTTTCCAATCAAAATATCTCCTTCTGCTACTTCAGCACCAATACGAATCAAACCGTTTTCATCCAGATCTTTTGTAGCCTCAGCACTAACATTTGGAATATCATTGGTCAATTCTTCAATACCACGTTTGGTGTCGCGAACCTCTAATGAAAACTCTTCAATATGTATTGAGGTGAAAATATCGTCTTTAACGATTTTTTCAGAAATTACGATAGCATCTTCAAAATTATAACCTTTCCAAGGCATGAAAGCAACCATAAGATTGCGGCCAATGGCAAGCTCTCCATTCTGGGTTGCATAACCTTCGCACAAAACTTGACCTTTTGTTACTCTGTCACTTCTGTGAACAATAGGTTTGAGGTTGATGCTTGTGTTTTGATTCGTTCTGATGTATTTCGTCAGGTGATATGTTTTAACATCTTCATCGAAGCTGAGAATTTTCTCCTCTTCAGTACGGTCATACCTAATGGTAATTTTCGTAGCATCAACAAAAATGACTTCACCTTCACCTTCTGCATTAATCAGAACTCGTGAATCTTCAGCAACTGAACGTTCGATCCCTGTTCCAACGATTGGAGTTTCAGGTTGTAACAGAGGGACAGCCTGACGCATCATGTTTGATCCCATGAGCGCACGGTTTGCATCGTCATGCTCAAGAAACGGAATTAATGATGCGGCAATAGAGGCAATCTGATTTGGAGCAACGTCAATCAAGTCAACTTTCTCCCTCTCAATGATTGGATAATCAGCAAGATACCTTACTTTTACTCTATCTTCACTGAACAAACCATTACTCTCCATTGGAGTGGTAGCCTGAGCGATAATTCTATTTTCTTCTTCTTCAGCACTAAGATAAACAGGCTTATCATTCAAATCAACCCTACCTTCTTTTACGACTCTGTATGGTGTTTCAATGAAACCGAGCTTGTTGATTTTAGCATAAACACATAAGGATGAAATCAAACCGATGTTAGGACCTTCAGGTGTTTCAATTGTACACAAACGCCCGTAATGGGTGTAGTGAACGTCACGAACTTCAAATCCTGCACGCTCCCTTGATAGACCACCTGGTCCGAGTGCTGAAATCCTTCTCTTGTGGGTAACCTCTGACAGCGGATTTGTTTGATCCATGAACTGCGAGAGCTGATTTGTTCCAAAGAAAGAATTTATTACAGATGATAATGTTTTAGCATTGATAAGATCTGTTGGAGTAAATACTTCGTTATCACGCACATTCATACGTTCACGAATGGTTCTTGCCATACGGGCTAAACCAACTCCAAATTGAGCATACAATTGTTCACCTACAGTCCTGACACGACGATTACTTAAATGGTCGATATCATCTACCTCAGTTTTTGCATTTGCAAGCTCAACAAGATATTTGATAATTGAAATTATATCTTCTTTGGTAAGAACCTTAGTTTCTTCCGAGATATGGAGATTCAATTTTCTATTGATCCTGTAACGACCTACCTCACCAAGGTCGTATCGTTTATCCGAAAAGAATAATTTGTCGATAATGCCTCTGGCCGTTTCTTCATCCGGTGGCTCAGCATTCCTTAACTGTCTGTATATAAACTCAACAGCTTCCTTTTCAGAATTAGCTGTATCTTTCTGAAGCGTATTAAAAATAATTGCATATTCCGAAGTGTTGAAATCCTCACGATGTAAAAGAATTGCTTTTACCCCTGAATCAACGATAAGGTCAATATGGTCGTTTTCTAAGATTGTTTCACGCTCAATGATGACTTCATTTCTTTCGATAGACACTACTTCACCGGTATCTTCGTCAACGAAATCTTCAATCCAGGAACGTACAACCCTAGCTGCCAGCTTTCTTCCTAATACGCGTTTAAGTCCTGCTTTACTAACTTTTACTTCTTCGGCAAGATTGAAAATTTCAAGGATATCCTTGTCAGTTTCGAATCCAATGGCACGAAGGAGAGTTGTTACAGGTAATTTTTTCTTTCTGTCAATGTAGGCATACATGACGTTATTTATGTCGGTCGAGAATTCCATCCATGATCCTTTAAAGGGGATGATTCTGGCCGAATAAAGCTGTGTGCCGTTTGCATGTTTGTGCTGACCGAAGAAAACGCCAGGAGAGCGGTGTAATTGGGATACAACTACGCGTTCTGCGCCATTAACAACAAAAGTGCCTTTAGGTGTCATATATGGGATCATTCCCAAATAGACATCCTGGACGATTGTTTCAAAGTCTTCGTGTTCAGGATCGGTGCAATATAGCTTAAGCTTCGCCTTAAGAGGTACGCTGTAGGTTAGCCCACGCTCAATACACTCTTCTATAGTGTAACGTGGAGGATCTACAAAATAGTCAAGAAATTCTAATACAAAGTTGTTTCGTGCATCCGTGATTGGGAAATTCTCAGCGAAAACCTTGTAAAGACCTTCTTCTTTACGGTTCTCGGTGTTTGTATCCAGCTGGAAAAAATCCTGGAAGGATTGTAGCTGAATATCCAGAAAATCCGGATAGTTAATTGAACTTTTCGTGGATGCGAAACTGATTCTTTCGGATGATTTTACTGCCAAGGTCTTAAAGTTTTGGAAGCCTGTTGAGGCAGGCGGATTAAAAATAAAAAGAAACAATATTCACAAAATGCAAAATAGGCGCAAAACCTCTATCTCAAATTGTCTTGAGATAGAGGTTGTTTGCCTCAAATTTTGCAGAAATTCTATCCTTCTTACTTAACTTCAACCTCTGCACCAGCTTCTTCTAACTGAGATTTTAATGCATTGGCTTCGTCTTTGCTAACACCTTCTTTAATTGGTTTTGGAGCTGCATCAACCAATTCTTTAGCTTCTTTCAAACCAAGACTGGTGAGTTCTTTTACCAATTTAACAACTGCAAGTTTGGAGGCGCCGGCTGCTTTAAGAATGACGTCAAAAGAAGTCTTTTCTTCAACAACAGGAGCGTCAGCACCAGCACCGGGTGCAGCGGCAACTGCTACAGCTGCAGCAGCGGGTTCAATACCATATTCTTCTTTCAAAATGGTAGCTAATTCGTTTACCTCTTTTACTGTGAGGTTTACCAATTGCTCTGCGAAAGCTTTCAAATCTGCCATTTTATTTACGTTTTAATAGTGATTACAATAATATTTTTTTTGCCTTTTTTGAATTCTAATAATTCTGATCTATCCTTCTCTTTCAGAGAGGGTTTTAACGATTCCGCTAAGTTTATGACCACCCGACTGCAACGCGCCAATAACATTCTTAGCAGGTGATTGCAGCAATGCAACCAAGTCGCCAATAAGATCATTTTTGGATTTAACGTTGATGAGGAAGTCAATTTGGTTGTCGCCAATGTAAGCTGCTTCTTCAATAAATGCTGCTTTCAATACAGGTCTTGCTGATGTCTTGCGAAAATCTTTTATTAATTTTGCAGGAGCATTTCCTGTTTCTGAAAACATTATTGAGGTTGCACCTTTAAGTACATCATACAACTCACTCATATCGACACCTGTACGTTCCATAGCCTTGCGTAGCAATGCATTTTTCACAACAAGTAATTCGATGTCGCGGCTAAAGCAAAGGCGGCGGAGTTTGGCTGTGCTTTCGGCATTCAAATCTGAAATGTCTGTCAGATAGAAATTAGGGTTAGCAACCAGTTTCTCGGCTATGCCTTCAATAATAGATAGTTTTTCTTCTTTTCTCATATCAATAACTTCCTTTTTCTGATTTAGACTGTTACTGATTTAAGGTCGATTTGAACTCCTGGACTCATAGTACTTGATACGTAAATACTTTTTACATAAGTACCTTTTGCTGCAGAAGGTTTGAGTTTGACGATAGTCTGGATCAACTCTCTTGCATTTTCAACAACTTTCTCTGCGTCGAAGCTAACTTTAGCAACGCCGGCATGTACGATTCCATACTTATCAACTTTAAAGTCGATTTTACCAGCTTTTACTTCCTGAACAGCTTTACCAATTTCCATTGTAACTGTGCCTGTTTTTGGGTTAGGCATCAATCCACGGGGTCCGAGGATTCTTCCTAAAGCACCAACTTTGGGCATTACATTGGGAGTGGTAATAACGACGTCAATATCCGTCCAACCGTCTTTAATTTTTTGAATGTACTCATCCAAACCGACGAAATCAGCACCTGCATCTTTCGCTTCCTGTTCTTTATCGGGGGTACATAATACCAAAACCCGCATCACCTTTCCCGATCCATGAGGTAGTCTAACCGATCCGCGAACCATTTGATTGGCTTTACGGGGGTCAACTCCTAAACGGATGTTGAGGTCAACAGAAGCGTCAAACTTGGTGTAAGTGATTTTTTTGACGATATCAACTGCTTCATTCAAGGAGTAAATCTTGCTTTTGTCGAACTTACCCAGAGCGTCTTTCTGTTTTCTGGTCAAATTTGCCATTTAACTTAATGTGTTAAGGGTTCTACAAAATGCGTGTAAACTAAAGTATCCCACTTTAGTTTAATTCAAATGGGGCGTCGCCTGTCACTTTTACTCCCATACTACGGGCTGTACCTGCTACCATTTTCATGGCTGATTCCATGGTGAAAGCATTTAAATCTTTCATCTTGTTCTCAGCAATAGCTCGTACTTGATCCCATGTGATCGAACCAACTTTTGCTCTGTTGGGTTCTGCTGAACCTTTCTTAATAGCAGCAAGTTCTCTGATCTGTATGGCAACAGGTGGTGCTTTTACAATAAATTCAAATGATTTATCCTTATACACAGTGATGATAACCGGAACAATTTTTCCAGCCATATCTTGTGTACGGGCATTGAATTGTTTGCAAAACTCCATGATGTTGACACCTTTTGATCCCAATGCGGGACCAACCGGTGGAGAAGGATTAGCGGCTCCTCCTTTGATTTGCAGTTTTACTAATGCGCTTACTTCTTTTGCCATTTTAATCCTTTATAAGATTGTATATGAAGGAAGTTTGTGTTTTAATTATTCTTTTTCTACTTGCATGAAACTGAGCTCAAGCGGAGTTTTTCTGCCAAAAATCTTTACCATGACTTTTAGCTTCTTTTTCTCCTCATTAATCTCTTCTATCACGCCGCTGAAGCTGTTAAAAGGTCCATCAGTAACGGTAACGGTTTCTCCTATGATGAAAGGAATATTAACTTCCTCACCCATCTCGGATAACTCATCAACTTTACCAAGTATCCTTTTGACCTCCGCAGGTCGTAGTGGATCTGCTTCTCCTTTTGTACCAAGAAATCCTAACACATTTGGTATAGATTTAATGATATGAGGGATTTCTCCAGTGAGTAATGCTTCTACCAGAACATAACCAGGAAAATAATTTCGCTCTTTGCTAATTTTTTTCCCTTTTCTGATTTGAAACACTTTCTCAGTTGGAATAAGTACCTGAGAAATTGATGATTGCAATCCCAGACGAACGATTTCGGAATCAAGGTATTCCTTTACCTTTTTTTCCTTACCGCTGATTGCACGGACTACATACCACTTTTTTTCTAAGGAATCACTCATTGAGAATCAAATACTTGAATTATTGGAACACAAAAAATCTTTATCAGAATTACTCAGTCTTCCCCTTAAAAAAGTTTGTAAAAATTTTCAAGGATCGTTCTGAATGATATATCCATCAGGTAAACCACCGTAGCGATTAAGAGGGAAGCAATGGATACAACCATAGCACTGCTTTGCAGCTCGCTCCAAGTGGGCCATGATACCTTTTGCATCAATTCGGTATAACTTTCCTTTGCGTAGTTGACAATGCTGAATTTTGACATCGATTTATTTCTTTTTAAGTTGCACGGGTGGTAGGACTCGAACCCACAACCAATGGTTTTGGAGACCACTACTCTACCAATTGAGCTACACCCGTGTGAATTATTAATTAAAGGTGCTCCTTTCAGGGAGCACCTTTAATGGTATTTTATTTTAGCTTACTGCTTAGTCAAGAATTTCGGTTACCTGACCAGCACCCACAGTACGACCACCTTCGCGGATTGCAAAGCGCAAACCTTTGGTCATAGCGATTTCGGCTATCAATTTAACTTCAATTGTGAGGTTATCACCTGGCATCACCATTTCAACACCTGCAGGAAGAACGATTTCACCTGTCACGTCAGTTGTTCTGAAATAGAATTGAGGACGATATTTATTGTGGAATGGAGTGTGACGGCCACCTTCTTCTTTTTTGAGGATATAAACCTCAGCATTGAAGTGTTTATGTGGTTTTACAGATCCTGGAGCTACGATAACCATACCTCTGCGGATTTCGTCTTTGTCAATACCACGTAGTAAAAGACCAGCATTGTCACCAGCTTCACCACGATCAAGGATTTTACGGAACATTTCAACACCAGTAACAACTGATTTGAGTTTTTCAGCGCCCATTCCGATAATTTCTACTGGATCACCTGTGTTGATGACACCGGTTTCAATACGACCTGTAGCAACTGTACCACGACCTGTGATTGAGAACACGTCTTCAATAGGCATCAGAAATGGCTTGTCTTGATCACGCTCAGGAAGTGGAATCCAAGAGTCACAAGCATCCATCAATTCATAAATTTTTTCAACCCATTTAGGTTCTTTGTTCAAACCACCAAGAGCTGAACCTTGAATTACTGGAGTGTTATCACCGTCAAATTTGTAGAATGTAAGAAGGTCTCTTACTTCCATTTCAACAAGCTCTAATAACTCATCATCATCAACAAGGTCGACTTTGTTCATGAAAACAACCAATCTTGGAACACCAACCTGGCGTGCAAGAAGAATGTGCTCACGGGTTTGAGGCATTGGACCATCAGTAGCAGCTACTACAATGATAGCACCGTCCATTTGAGCAGCTCCTGTTACCATGTTCTTCACGTAGTCAGCGTGACCAGGACAGTCAACGTGAGCGTAGTGACGAGCAACTGTTTCATACTCAACGTGTGCAGTATTGATTGTAATACCCCTTTCTTTTTCTTCAGGGGCAGCATCAATAGAATCAAATGATTTAAACTGAGCAAGACCCTTGGCAGCTAAGCATAATGTAATAGCAGCAGTTAAGGTAGTCTTACCGTGGTCAACGTGACCAATTGTACCGATGTTAACGTGTGGCTTGGTCCTTGCAAATTTTTCTTTAGCCATATCTACTTTGTTTATTAAAGGTGTTAAAAGTTTATTGAGCCAATGACGAGGATTGAACTCGTGACCTCTTCCTTACCAAGGAAGCGCTCTACCACTGAGCTACATCGGCTTTTGAGCGGGAAACCGGGCTCGAACCGGCCACCTACAGCTTGGAAGGCTGTCGCTCTACCAAATGAGCTATTCCCGCTTTAAATTTGTGGGGGAGGAAGGATTCGAACCTCCGAAGGCTGCGCCAACAGATTTACAGTCTGCCCCATTTGACCGCTCTGGTACTCCCCCTAAATTCAAAATGTCTTACTTGAGCCGGTAGAGGGATTCGAACCCCCGACCAGCTGATTACAAATCAGCTGCTCTGGCCAACTGAGCTACACCGGCTTTTGTTTAAGAACGTTTGCCTGACATAAAAAATGCAGACCCCTTTAAAAAGGTCTGCAAAAATAGATACTTTAATTTAATTGGCAAAGATTTTTATTAAAAAAAAGATAAAAATCTTTCAATACTTTCTTAACTAATTGATTATTAATAAGAACTACTTGTTTTGTTTAGCTTTATACTTCTCAATTTGCTTCTTTAAAGCGTCAATTACCTCGTCAGTGGCTTCTTCAAATGTCTTGCTTTGCTTCGAAGCAAAAAGGTCGCTACCTTTGATTAGTAACTTAATCTCAGTAATCTTGTTCTCTGGATTATCGGTATTCTCTAATTTAAGCATTACTTCTGCTCCGATAATTTCACTGAAAAGTTTTGCCAGTTTTTCAATTTTGCCAGAAATAAAGGTTTCTAACTTTTGATCGGCTTTAAAATGAACCGATGTAATGTTTACTGTCATAATAACCTCCTTTTAAATTTATTGATTGTAGATTAGCCCTTTGGATGGGCTTGTTGATGAATTTTTTTTAATTGATCTATTGTATTGTGTGTATATACTTGTGTTGCAGCTAAACTTGTATGTCCTAATAATTCTTTTACAGCGATCAAACTTGCTCCATTATTTAAAAGATGTGTTGCAAAGGTGTGTCGTAAAACATGCGGACTTGTTTTTGTAAGCGTTGTCACTTTCTTTAATTCTGAGCTTACTACTTTATATATCCAAGATGGACTTGGTCTTTTACCTTTCTGGTTTATGATTAAAAAATCATTCTCTGGATTCATTTGAGCTCTTTGTTTTAAATAGTGCGTCAACAATTGATTGAATCCATTATGAAACGGAATTAGGCGCTGTTTGTTTCGTTTACCATGTACTTTAATGACTGAATTAGAAAAGTCAACAGCATTTAGCTTTAATTCCATTAATTCAGACAAGCGCATGCCGCTTTGATAAAAAGACTCAATGATAACCCTCTTTACCAGTGAATCATATTGCTCGCCAACAACTTCTTGTCCATAATTGATCATGTCTGACTGCGGGACGAAAGTTGCAACTCTTTTTTTTGTTTTCAGCGCTTTTTGAAATGTAACAGGGTGAGTAACGATTACTTCGTTTTTGATAAGAAAATCGTAGAAGGCTCTGATTGAAGATAATTTCCTGTTAATACTACTGTTATCCAGCTGTTTTTCCTTAAGCGAAACAACCCAACTTCTGATTATTTTTTCAGTCACTTGTTTCAAGTCAAACATATCACATGTTTGACTTAAGAAAGTTCGAAATTGCATTAAATCAGATTCATACGCTTTGGCAGTATGTCTGGAATAACGCTTTTCAGAAAGTATATAATTGATAAAATCTTCGATTGTCATGTGTAAATAAAAAAACTTTGATGTAAATTTACGATAAAATCGTTCTACATCAAAGTTTTTTTTCAGAAAAAGATTCTTGTAAATGAGTCTTTAATTTTCAGCCTCCTGACGTAGCTGTTGAACGTAAATCGCCTTAAGTCTTTGTTCTCTGTTAATTACAGATGGCTTAGTGAATTTTTGACGGATACGGAGCTCTTTAATAACACCGGTTTTTTCAAATTTTCTTTTGTACTTTTTTAAAGCGCGGTCAATGCTCTCGCCTTCTTTTACAGGAATGATAATCATGTTAAATACACTCTCTTTCTTTAGATGATTAATAATGAAGTTAATTAACTTTTGGGCGGCAAAGATATAAATTCTTCACGAATAAACAATTACGCCCTTTTTCTTTTTTTTTCTATAATGTCGTCAGAGACTCATCACTATTTGTCCGGATTGTCAAGAAGGTGGTTTTCGAGAAAAGCATCCATCTTTTCATATAAGTGAAGACGCGTATTTCCACCATAGATTCCATGATTTCTGTTGGGATAGATCATCAGCTCAAACTGTTTATTTGCTTTAACGAGTGCATTAATCATTTCCATTGAATTTTGATAATGCACATTATCGTCGCCACTTCCATGAACTAAAAGATAGTTTCCAACAAGCTTATCTACATGATTAATAGGTGAATTGAGATCATATCCATCGGCATTTTCACTTGGCAATTGCATGTATCTTTCGGTGTAAATATTATCATAATATCTCCAGTTAGTGACAGGAGCTACAGCTATTGCAGCTTTGAACTGTTCTGCTCCCTTTGTTATTGCAAGGCTTGACATATAACCTCCATAACTCCATCCAAAAACACCGATTCTTGATGAGTCGACATAAGATAAACGTGACAAATATTTTGCGGTGGTAATTAAGTCTTCTGTTTCGTATTTGCCAAGTTCTTTATATGTCATTTTTTTGAAGACCGAGCCTCTGGCACCTGTACCTCTGTTGTCAACTGATATTACGATAATTCCTTTTTGAGCTAAATGTTGAAACCACAAATGATTCGCGCCTCCCCATGAGTTATTTACAGTTTGAGATCCCGGCCCTCCATATATATATATGAGTACAGGATATTTTTTTGCAGGATCAAAATTGGGCGGTAGTAATTTCCATGCATTGAGGGCAACGGGTTGACCATCAGGTAAGACAATAGCTGAATCTGACAGTGAAAAGAACTCAAACAATGGGGCTTCGTAAGCTAACATTTTGTCTTTTAATGCTTTATTGTCCTTAAGATTTCTAAGGGTTTTACCTTCCTTATTGTGAACTGTGATATAATTAGGTGTATTTATGGTTGAATTTGTATTAATAAAGTAAGAATAATCTGTACTAAACAATACGTTGTTATGTCCTGAAGTTTCAACTAATGGAGTGATTTTTCCTTTTAAATCCACAAAATATATGTTCCGTTCAAGAGGAGAAACAGCTGCGCTTTGATAATAGACTAATTTTTCTTTTGGATTATATCCGTAAATTTTTGTCACATCCCATTTTCCACTTGTTAGTTGTGCAATCTTTTTCCCAGCTAAATCATAATGATAAATGTGATTGTATCCATCTTGTTCACTTGAAATAAGAAATGATTTACCGTCAGGCAGAAAGTATAGATCATCTGTAATATCAACATAATAGGGGCTTTTTTCCTCATACAGAAGTTTTGTCTCACCGTTTTCAACGTTAGCTAATAGAATTTCAAAATGATTCTGATGCCGGTTTAATCTTTGAATTGATAGTAGGTTTGAGCTTCGTGTCCACTGAATACGGGGAATATAAATATCAGTTTCATTTCCAATATCCATCTTCTTTTGGGATTGGGTATCAAGATTATAAACAATAACTTCAACAATGGAGTTGTTTTCGCCAGCTTTCGGATATTTGTATGAATAATTCTCAGGGTATAAATCTTCGAAAATGGTCATTTGAAACTCTTTTACTTTTGATTCATCAAACCGGATGAAAGCTAGTTTTTTGCTATCAGGTGACCAGAAAAATGCCTGAGTGAAACTAAATTCTTCTTCATAAACCCAATCTGTTGTTCCATTAATGATTTCATTCCATTTACCATCGGTGGTTATTTGAATCTCTTTTTCAAGATCTAAATCTTTGATATATAAATTGTTATCTCGTGCAAACGCGATTTTTTTACCATCAGGTGAAAATGTCGCCAGTTGCTGCTTCCCATTTGTTGACAGGGACTTGAGCTTTCGGGAACTTAAATCAAAAATATAATAAAATGATTTGGAAGAATGCCTGTAGATAGCTTCGTTTTCAGTTGGAATGAGCATTTTTTGTTCATCATCACTCATGGTATAGCTGTAAATTTGAATAGGTTTTGTTTCTCCTTCTGGTACTAATTCATCGAAACTTACGATACTTTTGACTAGCTCACCTGAAGAAAAATTATACATATTTAGTGCATCATCATCAAGAATCGCATACGATTTACCATCGGAAAGTGGGTTCATGCCATAAACATTTTCCGAACTAAAGGTTCTGCTGGCCCAAATATCTTTGAGTGCAATGGTTTTGTTTTGTGATAAAAGCGCGTGTGATGAAATCATCACAGCTAACATAATCAGTAATTTAGATGCGTTTTTTCCCATTTTTCTTCTGTATATTGAATTTTAGAATTTCAAAATTAATTAATTATTTCGCATGAGTTGCACAGAACGGGTATGTTTCTTATTTTTGCGTGGTCAATCGGTTCAATTTTGATCGATTAAAAAAGGGCGTTTAACTCAGTTGGTTTAGAGTGTCACCTTGACAGGGTGGAAGTCACTGGTTCGAGTCCAGTAACGCCCACAAAGAAAGACAGGTTCTCCTGTCTTTTTTTATTTTCTTACCATTGGATAGCTTTTGGGGTGATAAATTTTGTAAGAAACACCAATTGTGGTTAAGTTGTAAAAATCATAAGGTGAACGGTTTGCACTCTCAAAAGAATCTAGCTTATCTGAATCCATCCATCAGTTTGCTGATTCAATTCGGAAAGACCAGTTTTCGTTTACTTTGTAACTCACTCCAACACCACCAAGGGCAATACCTTCAATAACCAAACCCCACAAGCCACTTCCCTGGCCATAACCTCTTTAGGCAACAACTGAATCATCAGAAATGTGATTCAGGTCGGAGATGTAGTAACTTAGCCCGATTCCAAAAATAAATTATGGTGCCCATTTTTGATCAGAGCGGTAAGGGATAAAAAGGAGCATGGGGTTCAGATTGAAGCTTAGGTTGCCTTCAACCAGCGTAGCCTCAAAATACAAATCTGATGTAGGCTTTGAACCAGCAATGGTTGCTTAGACAAATTGACCGCCAACTCGCAGAAATTAAAAAATGTCCCAGGTCATTGTTACCTGAAACGATGTCCTCATTTCATTGACGGGGTTTCTTGAAGGAAAGACCGTATTTTTCTTTATATCTGCAAATGAAATAGTTGGGCCTGTGCTTAGCGTAATAATAAGGCCTGGATTGAAAAGATACATCCGATGGACAATACTCTGAACTTTTATTTGGTTTATCAATAAAAGCATTATCATAACAAGCAATACTTTGCTAGTTAATTTTGAGAAAACGAAATAAATAAATAACCTGATGTTCAATATCATCTTATTATTATGTTGCAAAATGCAACAAATCACGAATTTAGTGAAACGACTTTTCTGATTTTATCGTATCTGCTTTTGTTGAAAATTATCGATCAGTTTTTCTATTTGTTCAGCCCCAATTCGTTTTCCTATGATTGTTTTATTTTTATCGAGTAAATAAATGACTGGTACACTGTATATATCGTACAAATCATGAAAATCGGAAGTCATGCTTTTGGTCCCATTTACATGTAACCAAGGATATTTTTTTTCATTAATGTAATATTTCCATCCATCAAAATCATTCGTTGAGTTGACTGCATAAACACCTAAATTATATTTTTTTGTTTGGAAAAGGTTGTAAAGAGTTTCCATTTCTTTCTTGCAGTGTCCACAGGTTTGATCCCAAAATATCAAAACGGTATAATCGGCAGTAATTTCTCTGAAACTTCGAAAATTTCCGGTCGTATCAACAAGCCACATCTCAGGAGCTTTTAATCCAACTAAACTTAACCGCATTTTATTTGCTCTTTCCAGAAGTTTTTCTTCGATTGAAGGAGTAACGTTTTCAATTTTTTTTGTGACAAAATAGTGGTCAACTACATGGACGAACACTTTATCCAGTCCCATAATTTTTGGTGTCTGGTATTCCGAAACAAAATGCCAAACCAGATAATCCATCATTTTCTGATTACCTTTAGTTAGGTTCAACAAAAAATCAACATCTTTGATGACGGAATCTGCTTCGGGCACTACGAGTTGATCAAAATAGGATTTTAGTTTTATTGGAAGTAAAGGGGTGATCAAAAGACGGTCATCAGACAAGTCAAAACCATCCCAAAAATGAGTTTTATAATAGTTATAAGCTAAATCCTGATTGTCTTTGATTTCATCAGGAATAATGTTTTCCTGCATAGCACTCAAAATGACAGCAAAAATAATTCCTGGATTTTGATCAATTATTTTCTTGCGATAATCCAAAATAGACTTATTAATGGAGTCAATCTGAATGCGATAGATACTTTTTTGTTCCTCTGTATTTTCGACACTTTCTATCATGCTGTTATGCTGTTGAATAGCGGCATAGGCTTCATTGACGAATATGATATGATCGAAAAACAGCTGATTATCTATACTGCCATCAACAGTTATTTGTGATTGTCCGTTTTCTGTTCCTGCCTTAATTTTGAATTGTTGTTCCTTTCCGACAAGAAACTCAATCAGTTTTTCCTTCTTTTTGTTAGCTAACAGATATATACCCTCTTTAAGGCGTTCATCGCCTTTAAAAATGGCTGTGCCAACATTTGTTGTACTTGTATCAGTGATATAAAATTTGTCGCCATAATAATTTGCTAGATAGAAAGTGGTATCTGTGTTTCCTTCTAAAATAATTTCGATGAAGTAAGAATCCTGAGCTTTTAGATTAAAAAAAGTCCCTGTATAAATTAAGGTGAGTAAAAAGAGTTTTAAGAATTGAGGTTTCATTTGCAGGTAATAATTATTTCAGGATGCAAAATTAACAAATGTTGAATTGACTCGTGAGATCATCCATCAACAATGCATTGTTGATAAATGGCAAAACGAGGTGTTGCAACAGCTATTTTTGTATTATCTTTGCTACGATTTTGGTGTCCTTATACGTATTTGTGTAGGACTTAAAAGGGAATCGGGTGTAAATCCCGGACAGTACCCGCTGCTGTAAGCTCCTTGAAAAACCGTCGGAAATCATTGCCACTGTGTTAGTTGTATGACATGGGAAGGCTCCGGAGGGTGAGTAAGTCAGAAGACCTGCCAAATCATTTTTTGAACAAAGCTTTCGGGATAAAAGCTTGTCGAACTGTCAAAAGATCTCGACAAATTTCCTGGAGTTTTGAGGTAAAATGAATTAATTTTTAACCTTAAAACCGTTTTATGTCATTTTTACGCGTACAATTTTTCGCATTCCTGATCTTTTTCTCCTTTGGAGCTAAACATCTGAGTAGCCAACAAACCCTTTACCAACTAATTGTTGCCTCAGGTGGAGCTTTTTCAGATCCTACAGATTTTGTTTCGGTAGCAGCTTATTCTCCTCAAAATCAATCAACTTCTTTTATTGGTGAAATTAAAACTCAAGCCGTTCAGGATGTCTTGATTAATGATGGCAAAATGTATATTACTGCTACTGATTCCCTTGTTGTTTTTGATTTGGAAACTAATCAACGAATTAGTAGTGTTGCAATTTCAGGGGCAAGATATGCAACTGCTTATAACGATTTGCTTTTTGTCAGTATTCAATACCCGCAGTCAAGTAATTTTTTGAAGGTTTTTGATAAAAACACATTGATTCAGACAGTTTCGATAAGTGAAATTTCGGGTGAGGCGGCTGCAATGGTTGTTCATGAAAACAAACTCTATGTGGCAGTTCCAGGAGATTGGACTAGTACGATCGGGAAGATTGCTGTTCTCAATGCCACCGATGGAACTTTTATTGAGGAGATAGATTTGAGTACTTCAGGAGCTGGTATTCATGATGTTTTTATCTATAACAACAAAATCCTTTCTGTGAATCGTTCTCCCTGGGGCGGAACATCCGGTACACTTACATTGTTTGATCCTGTCACAAAGTTAATAAGCCATTATATGTTTCCTTACCATATTGGAAAAGGAATTGGGATACATAATCATCAACTTTATTTGAGTATTAATAATGGAATTGGTACAATCGATCTTGAAAGCTGGCAAGTTTCAGACGATGAACTTGTTTCAGATCCTGGTTCGTCCTCGTTTATTTATTTCGCTGATATTGTTTTGGATACCTTGAATTCGCAGCTTTTTGCAACCACTACTGACTATTTTTCGATGGGAGAGGGGTTAATTTTTGATTTGAATGGAGCACAAACAGGAAGTTTTGAAGCTGGAATCTCAGCTGAAGCTCTGGCTCTTGATTACCGAGCAATAAGCAGTGTTAATGAAATTGGATACAGTAATTTGAATGTTTTTCCGAATCCAGCAACTACAACAATACACTTCGCAAATAATTCTGATGAGACATTTGAAACAATAAAGTTTTTTGATGCTCACGGTCAATTAGTTAAGTTTATTGGTAGAGAACTTACCAAAAATAGTGTTGATGTTTCAGAATTAGGAACAGGCATTTATTTTATTGTTGTCACAACAGAAGAATCTGATGTAATGCTGACAAAATTTATCAAGCAATAAGGAAAAGGTGATGATAACTGGTAGAACAGGTGGATTTTTGTTTTTGCTGAGTTTTTTATATTTCTCACGGATGATTGCTCAGTATGCTCCGCCGGCAGGCCAAGCTGGGACAACTGCTATTTCTGCTGACAGTTCGATTTTTGTTGCCTGGGCTAAATCATCAGTTTTGGAAAGGGGTTGGATGCAAATCAATGCACCCGAACTTGGTAATGCCTCTTTTGGTGCAGCTGAAGATGCACTGGGGGTTCCTGATATTAATGTTACCAGTCTTGGAGATGGCGGACGAATTACCTTAGGTTTTGAAAAGTCTATTCAAAATGGTTCAGGACCAGATTTTGCAGTATTTGAAAACAGTTTTTCGGACGACTTTCTTGAGCTTGCACACGTGGAAGTGAGCAGCGATGGTGTTAATTATGCTCGCTTTCCGTCGGCATCGCTCACTCCTTCAGATGTTCAGGTGAATGGTTTTGGAATACTGCAAGCAACATCGATACATAATCTGGCAGGAAAATACATGGCTTTTTTTGGGACACCATTCGATTTGGATGATATCAATGATGAATTGGTAAATATTGACAGCATAAATTATATACGGATTGTTGATGTAATTGGTTGCATCGATCCGGCAACAGGAACATTTGATGGGTCAGACAGAATGATCAATGATCCATGGCCCACACCTTTTCCTTCATCAGGGTTTGATTTGGATGCAGTTGGCGTAATTCACGAAGCTGATAACCTGGGAGTGAAAGTGTTGACAAAACAAACTATTCAAGTTATTCCGAATCCGTTCGTTGACAGAATATCTTTTCAAGGAAAATATCCCGAAGGTCCTCAACATATACAGGTATTTGACATGATGGGAAAAATGGTATACAACGAGCTGCTTTTTTCTTGGCAATCAAGCATATATCTTGGTTTTTTGCCCAAAGGCGCCTATCAGATTGTTTTGAGGAGTAATTCCAATATAAGTACAACAAAAATTATAAAGCAATGAAAATGAGATCGTTTTTTATTGCTGCTATTTTTGCTTTGTTGCAATATTTATCACATGCATCTATTCCGGATACGATTCAATTAGGTCAGATTGAGGTAAAAGCTCAAATTCATAAAAGCATTGGCAAGCTTAGGAATGAAAAGATCGACAGTTTGGTTTTATCATCTTTTAAAACTCAAAGTCTTTCAGAACTTGTTCAGCAGAATTCGAATGTTTTTTTAAAGAGTAACGGACCTGGAGGTCTATCAACTGCATCATTCAGGGGCACAACGGCTAATCACACCTTGGTATTATGGAATGGATTCCCTATTAACGGGCCGCAGCTGGGGCAAGTAGATTTTTCAGTTATTCCGGTTTTCTTTATGGATTATGTCAGTTTGTCAGTTGGAAATGCTGGTATTCTTCGGCCTTCTGGAATTGGAGGAGTAGTTATGGTTGATAATGTGGCAAATTTCAATAATAACCTCAGAATCGATGCTGTACAATCTTTTGGAAGTTTTGGTAGTTATGGTACCTATGCTTCTATTGCTTATGGTAATACACGAATATCGGCTAAAAGCAGGTTTTTTAGAAAATCAAGCAGAAATGATTTTACTTATGAAAATACTGCAGTATGGCCTAAAAGGAATATGAAGCAGCTGAATGCATCTTATTTGGATGAGGGCTTTCAACAGGAAGTTCATTTGCAGTTTCAAAAGTCAGTTCTGAGTTTTGTTAGTTGGAACCAATGGAATGCCCACAATTTACCTCCGATTATGACAAATCTTGAAAGGGGTGGGGATCCAAAAGAACATCAAAATGATTTCTTTAGTCGTAATTATTTGAACTATAAGCGTTTTTGGGAAAATGGAAAACTGGAAGTAAAAAGTTCTTATTTTATTGAAGATCAACATTATTATTTAAAAACAACATCTTTTATCCCGCCATTTGATGTTGTGTCACTCATCGATTCGCATAACAATAGTCAAAGCTGGATGAACAGTTTCACTGTTTTTCAAAAGATTGGAATTGTAAACTTTGCTGCCTCATTACAGTATGATCATGAATTTGTTGAATCAGGTAATTATAATTCGCTTGAAGATCGTCAGCGTTTAGGAGTTCATGTGAGTGGTGATATGCAACTTTCGCCTTCACTACATCTTCAAATTCAATCGAGATATGACCATGTCGCTGAATCTAAAAGTGGAATAAGTCCATTTGTTGAGCTGGAATATCAGCCTACATCAAACAAAAATTTGGTTTTCAGTCTCTCTGGTGGAAAAACACTCAGATTTCCTACAATGAACGACTTGTACTGGTATCCGGGAGGAAACAACAGGCTGGTACCTGAGCAAGCGCTTTCGGCTAATTTAGCAGCGGAATGGAGGGTTTCGACGGACTTGTTTTCATCACGATCGAAAATTGCTTTTTATGCCTCTGATATTCAGGATTGGATTCAATGGAGGCCGACTTCATTTAGGTATTGGGTGCCTGAGAATGTAGCCCGGGTTTTTGCACGTGGACTGGAGTTTCAGCAGCACTTTAATATGGATTTAGATGAAGTGAATGTGAGCTTACGAGCCCATTATGCTTATACAAAAACAACGGATGAAAGCCCGATTGCACAAATTGACAATTATTCTGGCAGGCAACTGATATACATCCCCCGCCATCACGGCAATTTGCTCCTGCAGGTTAAACGCAATAAATTGTATCTAAATACCGGATTGGAACTTGTTGGTCAACGAAGAACCAGCTATAATGACGACCAGGGATGGTTTGATTATTTGCCTTCTTACCAGCTGTTGAATATTTCATCTGGATATCATTTCCGGGATTTTGAACTTGGGTTTAAAATCAATAATCTGTTTGATAAGAGCTATCAGGCTGTCATGTGGCGACCAATGCCCGGAAGGAATTATGAATGTGTAATTAGCTACAAGTTTAGTTCAAAAAATAACGCAAAGCAATAAATATTAATATGTTACGAACAAATCATTTTCAATTGTTTTATAAATTTCTCATTATTGGTCTAATTTCAATCCTTGCTTTCTCATGCTTAAAGGAGGATGAAGAAGTCGATCCTATTAGTAATAATATGAATCTTGGCAAAGGTTTTTTTGTATTGAACCAAGGAAATTTTACATCAGGAAATGCCTCGATGTCTTTTTTTAGAAATGATTCCTCCAAAATGTTGAATAATTTATTTTATCAACGAAACGGGGTGCCTTTGGGCGATGTCGCTCAAAGTATGACATTCTGGAAAAATTATGCATTTGTCGTGGTCAATAATAGTTCAACTATCTGGGTAATCAACGCCAATACTGCTGTAATTGCTGGTAAACTTAGCGGTTTGCATTCACCCCGGTATGTTTGTGTTATTGATGCTGAGAAGTCTTATGTAAGTGATTTTCAGATTCCGGGAATAACGGTTTTTCAAACATCAACAATGCAATCATTGGGAACAATCCCTACAGGCAAAACAACAGAACGTTTACTTCTTCATGAAAACAAGGTGTTCGCAGCCAACTGGTCGCAGTATAATCAGTTAGCGCCTAATAATACGGTTCAGGTCATTGATGCAGGCTTGGACCAACTTGTTGATAGTATTGTTGTTGCTAAGGAACCAAATAGTATGGTTATCGATAAAAATGGTAAATTGTGGGTTCTATGCAGCGGAGGATTTCTCAACGAGGAATTGCCTGCATTATTTAAAATAAATCCCACATCTCTTGAGATTGAGAAACGCATTGATTTTCCTGATATCAACACATCTCCTGAGCAACTCTGTTTGAATAGCAATGCAGACACGCTGTTTTTTCTCAATAACGGAGTTTACCGAATGGATATTGAAGCAAATAGTATTCCTGATTTCCCATATATAGATTCTGATGGAAGAAATTTTTACTCACTTGCAATTGATCCTAACACCTCAGAAATTGTAGCTACCGATGCTGGAAATTACCTTCAAAAAGGATACGTTTTCAGGTTCAAACCAGATGGCACAATAATTGATTCCATAGCTGCAGGGATTATCCCCGGATTTATCGGATTTAATTGATAAACTAAATCAAACGAAATGAACAACAAAGTAGATGTAACCTGGACAGGAGATATGTCATTTGAAGCTGAGGTAAATGGTTTCAAATTAATTATTGATGCAGATGAAAAAGTAGGTGGCCACAATCTTGGACCTCGCCCAAAGCCATTAACTCTGGCCTCCTTAGGAGGGTGTACTGGGATGGATGTTATTTCAATTCTTAAAAAAATGCGCGTTGAACCTTCTTGGTTTAATGTTGAAGTTGATGGTGAATTAACAGAGGAACATCCTAAATATTATCATAAAATACACCTTAAGTATTCCTTCAAAGGAGAAAATCTGGACAAGGAAAAACTTGAAAAAGCTGTCAGTTTGTCACAAGAAAGATATTGTGGAGTAAGTGAATTGCTTCGTAAAGGTGCCGAGATCACAAGCGAGATAGTTATTTTTCACGATTAAATCGCTGATTTTGAAGATATAAAGACTTCCAGAAATTCATTAAGTATCATAGAAGTTGCACCCCATATTGTGTAGCTTTGGATAGCATAATAAGGTACTAAAAGTTCAGAGCCATCACCCAAAGTGATGGTTTTTTGTTGAATGCAATCATCATTAAGGAAATTGTTGACAGGTACAGAAAAAACTTCAGCAACTTCTTTATAATCAATTTGGAAATTTGGCGTTGTTTTTAAGAACCCGACATAAGGGTTAATATTAAAATTGCTTGGAGGCACATATAAGGTTGTAAGCTGTCCAATAAACTCAATTTCCGAAGGAGGAATTCCAATTTCTTCTTCAGTTTCTCTAATTGCAGTTTCAAAAAGTGATGTATCCGAATCTTCAAACTTCCCCCCGGGAAAAGCAATCTGTCCGCTATGGACACCTACATACTCCGATCTTTTAATAAATACCAGCTTTAGTTCATTATCTTCAAAAAGAAGAAGTAATAGAACAGCACTTTCCTTTGCCTTGGCATGCTGCGAAGCTTCCTTACGCAGTTGTTTTCGGATTTCAGGTTCCAATCGCGACTGAGCATCCCAGCCAGGAATGGGAGCGAGGAAACGATTTTTAAGTGCGTGGATTATTTTAGCCTGAAGGTCCATTTTTTTGTGCAAATATATCCAAAACAGTCGGAATTTCAGCTTTGATCAATTGTTATTTGGTTGTTAAAAATGTATGAAAGCAGCATTGGGCCAATGTTACACTGATTAAACAAAGCATATTTGGATTAATGAAAATAGCCGATAGAATTTTAAGGACATCGACTCCTTATGTTTTTTTAACTGATAATTCTAAAGTTGTATGAATCCAGCTATTATTTTTGTACTTTTAACCCATCAATTTGTATAGTAAGATGGTCAAAGTAAAGGAAAGCCCTTTTGAATCAACAGAATTACTTCACGACGAGGCCAAGAATCTGGTGCTTTTTAACGATGAGTTTAACACGTTTGATTTTGTTATTGATACGTTGATTGAAGTGTGTGGACATACAATGGAACAGGCAGAAACTTGTACCTGGATAGTTCATTATAAGGGAAAATGTGCTGTAAAATCTGGTTCATTTTATGAACTAAGACCTGTTTACCAGGAGTTTGTGAATAGAAATTTAACTGCTAGTATAGAATAAAACTATGTGGACTGTCATTTTAACATTGATTGGTGTAGGGTTACTTATTGTACTTCTCGAAATCCTTGTCATTCCAGGAGGTGGTGTAGCAGGAATCATTGGATTTGGTTTAATGGTGACTGGTGTTTACCTGGCATTTGAAAGACAAGGAACTACATCAGGGGTATTGGTGCTTGCAGGTACAGTAGTTGTAAATATTGCCGCTTTGGTTTTGGCACTAAGATCTAAAACCTGGGATCGTGCCATGTTAAAGACAAAAATTGATGGTAGAGTTAATACGATTGAAGATGACGCTGTAAACATTGGAGATACAGGCAAAACAGTATCACGTTGTGCCCCATCCGGTAAAGCACTCATTAATAATGAGTATTACGAGGTACATGCCAGAACCGAGTTTATCAATGAAAATGAACTCATTGAAGTAATTAGAATAGAAGGAAATAAAATCATTATCAAAACTAAAAGCGAATTACAATGAACGAAATGTATGTATTTATTGCCATAGGGCTGGGATCAATTTTTTTAATCTGGTTCCTGTTTTACTTTATCCCTGTTGGACTTTGGTTTACCGCACTTGTTTCAGGTGTTAGGATCTCACTGCTTCAGCTTATTTTGATGCGTTGGAGGAAAGTTCCGCCATCAGTTATTGTCAACAGCATGATCGCTGCTACTAAGGCAGGGATAAAGCTCGAAAGAGACGATCTTGAAGCACATTTTCTTGCAGGAGGTAAAGTTCAGCAGGTAGTTAATGCCCTCATATCAGCTGATAAAGCTAATATTGAACTGAATTTTAAAACAGCTACAGCTATCGATTTGGCAGGTCGCGATGTGTTTCAAGCAGTTCAAATGTCGGTAAATCCCAAAGTAATCGACACTAAACGTGTTGCAGCTGTTGCAAAAGACGGTATTCAACTTATTGCAGTAGCACGTGTTACGGTTAGAGCAAATATCAAACAACTTGTTGGAGGTGCTGGAGAAGAAACTGTTTTGGCCAGAGTTGGTGAAGGGATCGTTTCAAGTATTGGTTCAGCTGATTCGCATAAATCAGTTTTAGAAAATCCTGATTCAATCTCGAAAGTTGTATTGAGAAAAGGGTTGGATTCAGGAACAGCATTTGAAATTCTCTCGATTGATATTGCAGATATTGATATTGGTAAGAATATTGGAGCAGTCTTGCAAATGGATCAGGCGCAAGCAGATAAAAATATTGCTCAGGCCAAGGCAGAAGAGCGTCGTGCCATGGCGGTTGCATTGGAACAGGAAATGAAAGCCAAGGCACAGGAAGCAAGAGCTAACGTAATTCAAGCCGAAGCATTGATTCCTCAATCTATAGCAGAAGCCTTCAGATCAGGAAACCTTGGAATTATGGACTATTATAAGTTTCAGAATATCCAGGCTGACACGCGCATGCGAGACAGTATTTCGGATTCCTCACAAGGTGGTTCACAGAGCACCAAAGATTTAAGTTCAGGTAAGAAATAGCAGGTATTTCTGATCAATTATGGCGTTTGTATCAGAAAAGGTGCAAACGCTTTTTTATATTTAACATGCTGTTTGTTAATAATTTACCAATAACACAAACATCAATTTGATAGAGCAAAAATATAATGAACTGATTTCCGGTTTAGAAAAGGTAATATCTCAGGAAGAGAAGATCCGGGTTAGAAAAGCCTTTGACCAAGCCATTGAGCTGTATAAGGATAAAACTTTACCAACAGGCGATCCTGCCATTTCACATTATCTGGAAGTTGGAAGAATTGCTGTGTCAGAGATAGGGTTGAGAGCATCTACCTTGATCGCATCGTTATTACATGGGATGGTTCTCGAAAATGATGATGCACTTGGAAAGATTAAGCTTGAATATGGACATGATGTTGCCGTGATTTTAAGTGGGTTTCGGAAAATTTCGCAACTTCCTACATCACGATTGTCGTATCACTCTGATCCTTTCCGTAAGCTTTTCCTTTCACTAGTTGAAGATATTCGGGTTGTATTGCTTAAGATAGCTCACAGGCTGTACGACGTACGACATCAGGAGCAAATTGATCCGGAGCACTTAAAACGGTTTATCCACGAAGTGAAGTATCTGTATATTCCTATCACTCACCGACTTGGACTTTACACAATTAAAGCTGAATTTGAGGAGAAAGTAATGCGATTTGAGCATCCTGAGATTTTTGAATCGATTCAAAACAAAATCAAAGCCAGCAAGGATATTCAGGAAGCATTTATGAAGTCTTTCATTGGTCCGATCGAGCGTGAGCTATTAAATCATGAACTTGCATCTACCATTAAATGGAGGACTAAATCAATCCCAAGTATTTGGGCAAAAATGAAAGATCAAAATGTTGAGTTTGAGCAGGTTTATGATCTTTTTGCGATTCGCATCATAACGAAGAGTGTCCTTAAGAAGGAAAAGGAGGATTGTTGGCGTGCTTATTCAATCGTTTCTGATTTATATCCTCCTAACCCAAAACGTTTGCGTGACTGGATTACGACACCTAAAGCATCAGGGTATGAATCACTTCACACCACTGTGAAAGCCTTCGAGGATAAGTGGGTAGAGGTGCAAATTCGCTCGGAGCGCATGGATCAGGTAGCTGAAAAGGGTCAGGCTGCACATTGGCTTTATAAAGATAAACCTGAGAAAAAAGATGCAGAAGAATGGCTCAATCAGGTAAGGGATGTTTTAGAAAATCCTGATCAGATACAGTTTGATGCCTATAAGCGTGGTAATAGAAAAGAAGGCGAAAAAATTTTCATCTTCACTCCTAATGGCGACTTGAAACAACTTCCGGGTGGATCAACTGTATTGGATTTTGCTTATGAAGTTCACACACAAGTGGGGTCGAATTGTAGCGGAGCAAGAGTTAACAATAGAATTGTTCCTATCCGTCACGTATTGCAAAATGGCGACAAAGTTGAAATAATAACAAACAAAAAGCAAACTCCCAAACATGACTGGCTTGCTTTCGTTGCAACAGAACGGGCAAAAAGCAAGATTAAACGTTATTTAAAAGAGGAAGAACTTAAAGAAGCTGAATTTGGTAAAACATTATTGCTAAGAAAGCTAAAGAACTGGAAAATAGTTTATTCAGAGGATATCATAAACCATCTTGTAAAACATTACAAAACAACGACTTCGATTCAGCTATTTCATGATATTTCAACTGAAAAAATTGACCTCGTTGAACTCAAGAAACATCTTGTTGCGCTGTCAAATGAAGATAAATCAGCTGCAAAAGCCCATGATCAGGGTCTCCCTGTTGAAGCTAAATCTGCTGTTAAACAAGAAGGTAAAGATGACTACCTGCTAATTGATGATTCGATAAGCAATGTAAATTATAAACTGGCAAAATGTTGTAATCCTATTCCTGGTGATGATGTTTTTGGGTTTGTAACCATAAATACAGGTATTACAGTGCATCGTGTTACCTGCCCAAACGCTTCAAGGCTTAAAGAACGCTACAGTTACCGCTTCTTAAAAGTGAAGTGGAAAGAGTCGAAAGAGAATCCTAATTTTCAGGCAGCTATTCGTGTTGTTGGTATCGATACTCTTGGCCTTGTTGGAGAGATTACCAAATTGATATCAAACGATTTAAAGGTCAATATGCGTAGCATAGCGTTCGATACCCGGGATGGTCGTTTTGTAGGCAAAATTGTTTTACAAATCAAGGACACAGATCATCTTGAGCAGCTGATTCATCGTATAGGAAAAGTTCAGGGAGTTGAGAAAGTTTCCCGTCTTGACTAAGAGCTGAAATTGTAAAGTGACAGAAATATTTATGAATGATTATTGTTTATTGTAAAACACCGTTATGGTTATACAACTATTAATATTATCCATGTTCTTTTCAGGACTATCTGGCTGGTTCTTTTATCGACGGAAAAAGGTCCTTGGTGTCACTTTTGCAATGATAGCTTTGGCAGCACTTGCTTTATTTTTTATTGTCAGAATGCTTTATCCCCATCGGGTTCCTTTTTAAGCTTCTGTAAGATTGAACCATGGTTTAATCCGGATAGTTTTGTCAATTGGATCATTTTGATGCCTAAACTCGTTCGTGAGTTTGTTATAAATGTAATCATTCATCCAAACTTTATGATGCTGTTGGATTTGATCAACAGCATAAATAAGCAACTCAAGCTCCTGGTCGGTCATGGTAGGATGCAGTGAAGCTCTGATCCAACCCGGCTTCTGCGATAGATCACCATGATTTATTAATTCAGTAATTTTTTTTGACTTATCATAGCTCACGTCAAGTAAAAAATGGCCGTAAGTGCCAGCGCACGCACAGCCTCCTCTGACCTGAATCCCAAAACGGTCATTTAGCAGTTTAACAACCAGGTTGAAATGAATATTTTCCATATAGAAAGAGAAAACACCAAGTCTGGTTTCTACATTGTCAGCAAGAATATGTACTCCTGATATTTTACGAAACCCTTCGAAAGCTCGTTTTACTAGTTGATGCTCCCGCTCTTTCATCAGCGTTGTTTGAAGCTGATTTTTCACTTCTATAGCTAAGGCAGTTCGGATGGCCTGAAGAAATCCCGGTGTGCCACCGTCTTCTCGTATCTCAATGTCATCAATATATTTATATTCTCCCCATGGGTTTGTCCAGTCAACCGTTCCACCTCCCGGATTATCGGGTGTAGGACTGTTATAAAGCGACTTATCAAAAATCATTACGCCCGAACTGCCAGGTCCGCCCAGAAATTTATGAGGACTAAAAAAAATGGCATCCAGTTTTTTCATTTCATCATCTGCAGGATGCATGTCGATTTCAACATAAGGAGCAGAGGCTGCAAAATCGACAAAAATTATCCCGCCGTACTCATGCATGATCTTTGCCATTTCGTGGTAAGGAGTTTCGATACCAGTAACATTTGAACACGCAGTGAAGGAGCCAATTTTGAAAGCCCTGTTTTTGTGTTTTTCCAGTTGCTCACGTAGTTCGTTCAAATCAATCAGTAATTCTTTATTTGGTTGAAGAACAACAACATCCACATTGGTTTCAAACCAGTTTGTTTGATTTGAATGATGCTCCATGTGACTTATAAATACGACCGGACGTTCGTGACTTTGAAGGCAATCCTGATTCTTTATCATTCTGCATGATTTGAATCCCATGATACGCTGCATCTTGTTAATGACAGTTGTCATTCCCGATCCTGCTGTAATTATTACATCTTCAGGACCTGCATTAACATGTTTCTTGATGAGTTTATGCGCATAATGGTATGCCTTTGTCATCATAGTGCCCGTTTCGCTGGTTTCTGTATGGGTGTTTCCAACGTATGGGCCAATAACATTAACAATTTGATCTTCAATAGGTTTGTATAATCTGCCACTTGCAATCCAATCAGCATAGATCAGTTTCTGCGGACCATAAGGACTGTTGAAAATCATTTCATTGCCGATGGTGTTTTTTCTGAACCTATCAAAATGTTGTTCTAAAGAATGCATGCGTTTTGTGTTAGAATGACAAATCTATGACAATTCGTTGAATGAAATGGTTGTCAGCGATGATAGAAAATGATTTAATTCAGAAAAAGAGTGATCAAGCAACTGCGTTTTTCGAATTGTGCATTAATTACTCTTAGAAATCTGAATCAACCCAACTTCGACAGCGCCATTTTCGGGAAGGAATTCGATCCAGGTGTTATCTTCGCTAAACCATTTATATTGCTGACCAATCCTCACAATGAAATCATTGAGTTCGCCATTTTCAGGTATTGGAAGAACGAATCCTCCGTTACGGCCTGTTTTGCTGCCAAAACTTACTAGAAGAGGGAACGATGTCTCTCCTGTATTTTTTGCTTTGATCACAATGTAATTTGATCGACGTTCGGTAATATCAACAGGTTCAAATTCAAACCTCTTCGATGTGTTTGAAGGTATAAGAACAAGCGCTTGGTTCAATTCCCGTATTTTGTTCTCCTCCATTTGACTGGCGATCTTTTTTATCATTTCACGGGGATAGCTTTCATCAGGTTTGATGCCTTCTGCAATCAGGTATTTATCTATAGCCTGGTCAAAACTTTTTGTGTTGTAAAAACGGTCGGCTTCATTAATCACTTTGTTGTATTCTGATTTCAAGGCAAGTAACCGCTCCTCAATTATTGAATTCACCTGAGTGATTTTTTGAGTAGCTGCTGCATCACCAGGTTTAAATCCTATTGCAGCATTTAATGAACTTAAGGCCTGCTTGTATTCTTTAACAGAAATCAGTTGCTCAGCTTCGGCCATGGATTTTTCATAATTTGCCTGCAGTTCCCGTGCCTGAGCTTCAAGCGCTAATGCTATTTCTGCTTTTTTTGCTTTAGCATTGGAATTATCAGGATCCAGATCAAGTATTTCCTGGTATTTTCCGGAAGCTGCAACTAAATTACTGTTTGTCATCAGGGTTTCAGCATCTAGCTTTAATGCGCTTATTTTCAACTCTTTCTGACGAAGATTTTCAGCAAAAGCTATCCGCTCCTCAGACAGGATAATCTGCTCTTTAGGATAGGTATTTGCAGGAATAAGTGCTTGTGCTTCAGAATAGGCAACAATTGCTTGTTGAAATTGGCCTGTGGAAAAAAACTGGTCGGCAACTTTTATTTTCTCTGAGAAGTTTGCCTGCAATTCAGCCTGTGCTTTTTGTTCACCAAGGATTTTTTCTATCGCTGAAATCTGCGTTTTTGGATAGGCTTGTTCCGGATTTAGTGCTAAGCCTTGCTGGTATGTCTGAATTGCTTCAGTATAAGATTTTGCTTCAAAAAGTTCATCTGCAGAAGCAATCAACCGTGTATATTCTGCATTTTTTTGAGCTAATGCTTCGTTATCAGCAATTTGCTTCGTTATCGAAGCAACTTTTTCTTTTGGAAATGTTTCTTCCTGTTTAAGTTTCGAAGCATTTGTGTAGGCTTCAAGTGCTTTTGAAAGCTGATTGGATTTCTCCGCAGCAGCAGCTTCTGCTATTATTGTTCCATATTGTTGTTCGATTCGTGAAGCTTCAGCCATACTTGCGAGCTGCGCTTCCAGACGATTGATTTGCTCAGAAGGGTAGGATTCTATCGGTTTTATTTGAAGTGCCTGACGGTATTGATCAATAGCTAGCTCAAGTTTTTTATCAACGATAAGCTGGTCGGCAGTTGTTATCAAATCGCTGTATTTTTTTTCTTGTTGTTGTTGTGCTAACAATTGTTGTTCAAGGGTTTTGTCAATAATCAATATCTGACTGGCAGGTGTTGGCCGGGTAGCATCAATGAGCAATGCTTGTTCATACAACTTCCTTGCATCAGCAAGTTTCCCGGCATTAAATAAATTATCTGCATCGGTAACGATTTTCTGATATTTTGCATCAAGCTCTGCCTTTGCCAGCTGATTTTTCTCAGCTTCTTCAGTCTGACTTATTTTTACTTTAACAGCAGCATCATCCGGGAATAATGCCAAAGCCTGACGATAATTGGTTAGTGCGTTGTCAAAATCACCTTTGGTAGAAAATTGATCTCCTGACGTAATTAATTCATTGAATTTATTTAACGCCTGTTGAGCAGCCTTGTTTGCTGCAATCAACAAAGTTAGGTCAATCAGTTTCTTGCCGGCAATTTCGTTTTCAGGATCTAATGTGAGGACGTTGTTGTAGGCCACCAAAGCTGCCTCAAAGTTTTGTGCGTCAAATAAACTTGCAGCTTCGGCTAATGCATTATCAATAGCTTTTTTGCGGTTAAGCTCTTCGTTATTAAGCGTTTGGTTAATCCTTGAAATCATATCAAGTGCATAAGCCTGATCAGGCCATATCTCCAAAGCTTTTTGATATAAAGATCTGGCCGACTCCAGTTCTTTTTGCTCATAAGCTCTGTCTGCTTTAGCAAGTTGATCATTATATGCGTTTTGTTGGGTTTCTAATGTTTGAATTTCAGTGAGTTTACTTAATGCATTGTCGTTTTCGGGCAAAATCTTTAAAGCCTCATTAATTTTTTCAATTGCTAAAGGATAATTTTTTCGTTTAGCCTGACTGTCAGCATCAAGCATCAATTGCTGAAAAACCTTTTCATTCTCATTTCGTTTGCTAATGGCAAGTTGTGTTTCGCTTATTTTCTTCAGAATTTGCGCATCATTTGGAAAAAGACCATTGGCTAGATTAAATTGAACAATTGCTTCATCAAATTTATATTCAGAAAATAGTTTGTTGCCAAGATTTGTGTATTGCTCAAATTGCTGGGTCTTTTCGCTGGCAAGTCTTAATTTCTCTGAGATAGCCGAAACCTGAGCGGAGACATATTTGTCCTGCGGAAATATTTCAAGTGCTTTTTGATATGAAGCCAAAGCCTCAGTTTCTGAACCGGATTTTTGAAGTTGGTCGCCCTGATCAAGGTAGGTATAAAACACTTCCTGCAACTCCATCTGTTTCTGAATGAGTGTTATTGTTTCTGAGAGCCGTTTTGATGCGAATGCGTCATCGGCTTTCAAACGCAGGGCCATTTCGTAATATGTTTTGGCACTGATATAATCTTTTGTATCGAATTTTTCGTTGGCCGACTTAATCGTATTTTCATAAGTAGGAGCTTGCTGAGCATGTAAGCCTGTGTGCAGAATTCCGAGAAAAATGAATAATGTTAAAAACAAAGTAATGTAAAAACGCATGGGGCATTATGATTTTGAACGAATTATAACGAATTGATTGATTGTTTATTGCTGGTAGACTCGATACATCCATCTGTAATATGAATGCGCTGGTCGGCCATTTCGGCCAGTTCAGGGTTATGAGTTACGATGATAAAAGTTTGTTGAAACGTTTCTCTTAAGCTAAAAAATAATCGGTGTAAGTCAGAGGCCGAAGCTGAATCAAGGTTGCCTGATGGCTCGTCAGCCAAAATCACACTTGGGCGATTCATTAAGGCGCGTGCAACAGCAATACGCTGCTGTTCTCCACCCGACAACTCGGATGGTTTATGACTGGAGCGTTCGCGAAGTTTGAAAAAATCCAAAAGTTCTTCAGCCCTTTTCTCAGCATTTTTTTTCGATTGTCCGGCTATGAATGCAGGAAAACAAATGTTTTCCAAAGCTGTAAATTCAGGCAATAAGTGGTGGAACTGAAACACAAAACCTATTTCTTTATTCCTGAAAGCAGAGAGTTCTTTGTCTGATAAAAGGTCAACTGAAGTGCCAGAGATAACAACCTTACCACTATCAGGTTTCATCAATGTGCCAATGATTTGCAACAATGTCGATTTACCTGCACCCGAGGCTCCAACAATTGAAACCACTTCTCCTTTTTCAACATTGAGATGGATGTTGTTCAATACTTGTATCTTACCAAATCGCTTGTTTATTTTTTCGGCCTGAATCATGATTTTTATTCGTGGTTTGCAAAAGTAATCAAATCAGTTGACTTAACATGATTTGAGACGCTTCGGATGAAAAAGTGGAGGTAAGAAATGGCATTATAAATTGGTAGTGATTTAGTTTAACTCACCTTAATTAAAAATCGTTGCGCAATTTTGAATCGATGCGAACAAAAATAACAATCTTTTATGGTGGTAAAGCCTAAAATAGGATAATTTACTCTAATTTTGGACACCATAAAATCAGAAAAGAATAGCTATGAATTTACATGAGTTTCAGGGGAAACAAATCTTAAGCGGGTACGGAGTTTCTGTGCCTTTTGGTATTGTTGCCGAATCGCCGGCAAAAGCAGTAGAAGCTGCAAAAGAGATTCAGAAAAAGACTGGATCGGATAAATGGGCTGTTAAAGCACAGATTCATGCTGGCGGAAGAGGAAAAGGCGGCGGAGTAAAAATTGCTAAATCCTTGGAAGAAGTGGAACGTTATGCTGATGAAATCATTGGCATGATGCTGGTTACACCTCAAACTTCCGCTGAAGGAAAATTGGTAAGACGCGTGCTTATTGAGCAAAACATATATTATCCTGGCCCCTCATCTGTTTCTGAAATTTACATGAGTATCTTATTGAACAGGGCAGTTGGACGCAACATGATTATGTATTCCCCACGTGGTGGAATGGATATTGAAAAGGTTGCTGAGGAAACTCCTGAGCAGATTTTTACAGAAGAGATTGACCCAACTGTAGGTCTTCAAGGATTTCAGGCAAGGAAAATAGCTTTTAACCTGGGCTTATCGGGCACAGCATTCAAAGAAATGGTGAAGTTTGTAGCTGCACTTTATAAAGCTTATGAGGGTACCGATGCCAGTTTGTTCGAAATTAATCCGGTAATCAAGGCCGCTGATGACCGTGTATATGCTGCTGATTCAAAGGTTACTATTGATAACAACGCCTTATACCGTCAGGTTGAGATAGCCGGAATGCGCGATTTGAATGAAGAGGATCCAATTGAAGTTGAGGCAACCCGTTTCGATCTCAATTATGTGAAACTGGATGGCAATGTTGGTTGTATGGTGAATGGTGCAGGCCTTGCAATGGCTACTATGGACATGATTAAAATGTCGGGTGGCGATCCTGCAAATTTCCTTGATGTGGGTGGTACAGCCAATGCAAAGCGGGTTGAAGAAGCTTTCAGAATTATCTTGAAAGATCCAAATGTTAAGGCCATTCTGGTTAATATTTTTGGAGGAATTGTCCGCTGCGACCGTGTCGCTCAAGGTATTGTGGATGCCTATAATAACATTGGTGAAATAAATGTGCCAATCATTGTACGTTTGCAGGGAACAAATGCCGAAGAAGGCAAAGATTTGATAGATAAATCTGGATTAAAAGTGTTTTCAGCAATTCGGCTTCAGGATGCTGCTGCACTTGTTAACGAAGTTTTGAATTAGTAGATAACTAAATTAAAAAAGCCCGGTTAGTTTTCTAATCGGGTTTTTTTTATTAACCCAACGAATTGAATTAAATCGTTGGGTTGCCTCATTAGGTTTGAGTAAAAAAATAGATGAGAATAAAATTGGTTCTTTATTATTTAAGATTTATTCATAGTCTAAAATAATCCGACTTTTGAAAATCGAACATTCATTTTATAAAACCGAACTTCTTCATTTTGCTTAGTTATCAATCTCTAGAGTGTTGATCTATAATAACATAATTAAATATGTTTTACATTTGATAGTCTTTCAACAAAGTGTCTTAGATTAAGCTTCATTGAAAAAAATCATTGGAATCACATCAGGAAAGAGCTAAAGGTATCCTTTCATTTTATAATAAAAAATAGCTGCAAATTCTCGTAAAACTTTAATCTCGTATTGAAGATAACTCCACATATTGTAGCGAATATTCAAATTATCAGTGGCGGTTTGCTTGGATGTGCCTAATTTTTGATTGTCGATAAGCAACGCTTGTTCAATTGGGCTTTCAAATGCTGGTTCACCGTTTATGTGATAGAAACCAGTTTTTTTGAATGTTAGGATACTCCTAAAAACATGTTCAGGGGAGGTTACAATAATAATACTTGCCTTATTTCTTGAAATTAAATTGAAAATAAATTGCGACTGTTGAAAGGTGTTTACTCCTTGAGTTTCTGACATAATGCGTTCAGGATCAATTCCTAAACGATGGAGTTCTTCTATCATCCGATAATGGTCGCTGTTGTAAAAATCGTTCGTGTCTGCCGGCAAGGCCACAATAATTTTACTGGAACTGTATTTCTTTGCTATCCTTGAAGTGTGGTGAGTCCTTAAAAGTGCATCAGGGCCAGGCATTCCACCTGCACCTAAAAGTATAATATAATCAACGTCTTCAACTTGTGAATGCGTTAAACTTGTCCCAAGCCAATGATAAGCATTATAAGGGTAATCCGTAAAACTTAAAGCAATTAGCAAAATGAAGATTATTCCTGTTGCGTAAATGATCCCACGAATTAATCGCCAGATTATCAGCAAAATCTTTTTTACCTCAATTACGAATTTGTTATTCAATTAATGTATTTTTTACAATTAACTTGTTGTTAAATAGCAAATTGTGAATATTTTTACTTTGTTGAAATCTCAATGAAGCTACTCATTTGCATAGGTAATTTCATCCCCTGTTGCTCCATTTCCATCTCAAGTTTCTGGTTTACGGAGGCTGAATTGACCCATCCGGTTTCAAGTTCAACTTCCGATTTTCCACTTATTGTGCCGCTTATTACAGCTTTCTCACCCATGATCTGCGTGCCACTTATAGTTCCGTTGAAACTTATTGTAGCGTATTTGCCTTTGATTTCTTCTAAAAGATAGGTGGATTCAATAATGAAATCGCTTTTAGGGTCAGGTTGCAGCTTTGTTTGCCAACTTTGTCCGATACTTAACTTGTTATCTGGATAAACTACCATCATACCTGATTCAAAACCAGCAAGATTTGCTTGCTGACTCATAGCAGTTCCTTTGTCCAGACTTATAGGATTGCCTTTTTCATCAATTACGATGACAATGGCTGAGCCAATCATCTTCCCAAGGCTTTGTTCTATTTGCTGATTCATTGGATTGGTTGTATCAGGATTTTGTGAATCCCAAACAATTTCCATCCCCATAGCATTCTGTTTGAACAGTATGGATTTATAGGTTAGTTCCAGACTTTGATTATTGACAGAATCTACTGAAAGAATATTAACATCCTGTTGCATTGTCATTTGCTGTTTGAGTAGCATCGATTGACCCGACATACTCATGGTAATTGTCTGGTTGTTTTTGATTTCCAAAGCATATTTCTGGCCTTGTTTCAATTGATAGGATAATTTTACTTCTTTACCAGCTAATAAACTGTTGCTTAACAAAATTGAAGCAATCAATAAGAAAAAATAGGATCTTTTCATCGGTATATATTAAAAAGGTGTACTATCATCATGAATATCGAAATCATCATTCATTTTGGATCCCACAACCCGGGTTTGAAGTTCAAATCCGCTGTTTGGAGAAAGATCGCCAGGTTGTTGATCGAATTTTTCAGGATCTTCAAAACGCGCAAACTGACCAACAAATTTCAAGTTGACATCACCCAGCTTGCCGTTACGGTGTTTAGCAATGTTTATTACTGCCAACCCTTGTGTATTATTGTTTTCTCCGTCTTCGGTAAGGCCATAATATTCAGGCCGATAAATAAAAATAACCATATCAGCATCTTGCTCAATAGCTCCTGATTCACGAAGGTCGGAAAGGATAGGTTTTTTTGACCCAGGACGACTTTCAACAGAACGACTTAACTGGGAGAGCGCCAGAACAGGGATGTTAAGTTCTTTCGCTAAGCTTTTAAGCGAACGCGAAATATTACTGATTTCCTGTTCACGATTACCCCTGTTATCTCCTCCGGTTGTCATCAATTGTAAATAATCGACATAAACCATCTGAATATCAAATTGTTGTTTCAGACGACGACATTTGGCTCTTAGTTCGAATACAGATAATTGAGGAGTATCGTCGATGAACATTTTTGCATTTACCAGAGGCGCAATTTTTGTCGTGAGTTGCTGCCACTCGTATTGAGCAAGGTCGCCTTTACGAAGTTTTTCGGCAGGAAGGTAGCTTTCGCTTGAAATCAAACGTGTAACTAGCTGAACTGATGACATTTCCAAGCTAAAAAAGGCGACTGGTTTATTAAATGTTACAGCTGCATTACGTGCAAGATTCAAAGCTAATGCAGTTTTACCCATACTGGGACGCGCAGCAAGAATGATCAAATCCGACTTTTGCCATCCCTGAGTAATTCTATCCAGTTCGGAATACCCTGAAGGAACTCCACGCAAACTTGAGTCACTGTTTTTAGCATTTTCGATGTCAGTGATTGCAGCTTTAACTAAGTCGGGCATGGTGCTGAAACTTCTCCTTAAATTTGATTCGCTGACAGCAAAAAGACCAGACTCCGCCTTGTCGAGAAGGTCAAACACATCGGTGGTATCTTCATAGGCATCTTTAATAATTTCTGATGATATGCGGATCAATTCGCGCTGAATATGCTTCTGCAAAATAATACGCGCATGAAATTCAATATTGGCACCAGAAACAACCCTGTTCGTTAGTTGTGAAATGTAATAGGGTCCACCAATTATGTCTAACTCGCCGCTAAGTCTCAATTCATTTGTAACCGTTAGAATATCAATGGGTTCTGATTTTGTAAACAGGCTTTTTATGGCATTAAAAATCTTTTGATGCGCTTCTTTATAAAAGACTTCAGGTTGCAAAATATCAATAACAGCATTTACAGCATCTTTTTCAAGCATCATAGCTCCTAAAACGACATCCTCCAAATCAGTAGCCTGAGGTGGAACCCGACCATGTTCCATGAGCATATTACGCTGCATATCAGCAGTGTTAAGTGTATTATTTTTTGGTTTTCTTATGTTTCTCTCCATGAGACAAAATTAGGAATAAGTAGAGTTCGGTAATACTTTAACTTGTTATTTACTTTGAATGGTGCTCTTAAATTCAAAGATGAAATCGAATTTCTAATAGTTAATTGCTGAATAATTTATTCAAACCGTTGTATATCATTTTAATAGCTTTTGTGTAATTAGCAAGATTCCCAAGTAACAATGATGTTTCTGTGGAATCATTGCTGTTTAAAAGATCAGTGAGCAAATAATTCTCGTCTTTAAGATTTAAGGTTTCACCTGTTAATGCCTTTAATATTTTTGTAAGTGTCACATCCTTACTTGAAAACGGAAAAATGACATTGTAATTTGAAATAAGACGTTGTATGTCAAATACATTAGTGAAAACTGTTTTGTCAGGTCTTGGAGATACTGAATCCATGATTTCGAGAACCGACTGATGACAACCATAAAAATGGGTATAGTCATCGGTAAATATTACTTCATTTGATTGAAGCAATTCTTCGGTTTTTTCAATAAATTGTGTGAATCCTTCCGTTGTTTGACTAAAAAACATCGTTTCGCTTAACTCATTAATCGAATAGCTGAGCACCACCGGAATGAAGCTGTAGGGTTTCATTCCATTCAAAAAAGGAACTGCAGGATTATAACTTAATAACTTGAAAAAACATATGGTATTGACTGTGCTTTTTGAATGATGTTTCGTCCATTCAAGTGATTCATTAATAAATATTTGACTAGTTTTGAATGCTTCAAATTGAAGTTTTTGAATTTCAGTTTCCAATACTTCTGAAGGTAAATCACTGATCGTGGATTTTTCATCCGTAAAATTGCTAAACCTAATTTCCGGGCTTAGACTACTCATAAAAAGAAAACTGTTTTCAGGTATATTTTTCCAGCAATGCCCGATAAAATCACAAGGATAAGGATAAGTACACTGTTCGCCAATTGGTACTTTTGGAGAGTTTTCAAGTGATAAAGTAAGTTTGCTTTGAGCAATGGATGATTTAATTTCCAACAATCTTTCTTTCACATCTTTAAGAACAGACTGGGTTTTGAAAAGCTTGTTGATTTCTAATTGCTCCTGAAAAACATAGCTCTCATCGACATAAATTAAGCAGAAGTCGGACAAAATTACACCGCATCCATTAATAACATAATATTGTAAAGCTGCATCGGTATAATAAGTTTGTGATAGCGACCTTGAGCTTTTAACTTCATATGCTTTCCAATGATTGTTGTCCCTTACGATAATATCTAACATTATCAATACATCATCATACTGGAAAACAGCTTCATAGATTGTGTGAACGTTAAGATCATTCATCAACTCGCTTGTTTCTTCCAGTTTTTTTTGATACTGAGATGGTGATTTAGGTTTGCAATCAATTCCTCCGGGAAACAATTGTTGTGCAAGAATTCCTACATCAGTACCACGTTTGAATTTTGCCAGTTGTGCTGAACTAATTTTGTCCCTCAAAAAAGGGCGTTTTTTGTTCAGATACAATGATTTTTGGCATTGCTGACCTCTGATAAATGTTGATTTTGATAAAAGATGTGGCATTATTTGGCGCTCATTTTAAAAAGTAATTAATTTGAAACGACAACTTGATCGTCACGTATTAAACTAAAGTTCAAATAGCGTCGCATGAGTTGGGCGATGGCCAGAACGTCTTTTTGACAATAGTTTTTAATTCGTTCAAGATCATGTTGTTCCCAATAAACCTTACCGACCTGACTTCCGTCGATGTCGTCTTTGGGAGTTGGAATGTCGAAAATAGCAGTAAGCAGATCGAGAGAGGTGTAGCTCTTGTAATCGCCAAATTTCCAGAGCTCCATTGTGTCGAGATGTTTGACTTCCCAAGGTTTTTTGCCTGCGATTTGCAGTATAAAAGGCAGCTCTATACCGTTGATAATCATTCTTCTGGCAATATATGGGTAATCAAATTCCTTGCCGTTATGCGCACAAAGCATATCGTCTGCATTGTTATAATGGCGGTTTAACAACTGTGAAAACTCGAGCAGGAGTTCCTTTTCGTCATCCCCGTAAAACGATTTTAACCGAAACTCATTTCCATTGAAATAGCCAACTGATATCACAATAATTTTTCCGAATTCAGCATATATTCCTGCTCGCCCATACAAATCTTCAGGTGTGTCTTCTGATTCAGTTTTTATATGCGAAGCCTTCTTATTCCATAACTTTTGCATTCGCTCGGAGAGGTCATGATACTGAGCCTCAAATGGAACAGTTTCAATATCCAGAAACAGTACCCTCGATAAATTCAATTGATAAAGCATGAGATCGTGTGTTGAAAATGTTTTTAATTATTTTAGCCAAAGATATACAGAACTTTCTTTTGAAACCATTTCAAAATAAACATCAATTATGTTGTTAAAGAAACATTCAAGAGACTGATCAAAAATCAGATTACCAAACTAAGTCCAAACTGATTTTCAAAAAACATGAAAGAAAACAACAATTTGCAATTAATCCTAACTGAAGATAAATCTTATAGCATTTATAATGAGGTAGTTGGTGAGTCATATCATTCTCATAAGGGTGCATATACCGAATCAATGCTTGTCTTCATTAAAAACGGACTATTGCCGATAATGAATGTTTTTCAAAATCTGAAAGTTTTTGAAATGGGATTTGGTACTGGTTTGAATGCTTTGTTAACTCAAAATACAGCGCCCTCCAAAACCATTTTTTACGAAACCGTTGAGGCTTTCCCTTTGGAAAAACGCTTCATTGATTTATTATCCTATACTGATCTGCCTGATTTACGGTCTTCACTACACGTTTTTGAATCTTTGCACCTTTGTGATTGGAATAAAGAGGCCGCAATTACTCCTTATTTTACACTACTAAAACATCATTGCGATTTTTTAGATTTTGAATTTAATTCCAACGATTTTCACCTTATATATTATGATGCTTTCAGCTTGGAAGCCCAGCAAGAGCTTTGGACAGAAGATGTTTTTGTGAAATTGTATCAAATTCTTGTTGAAGGAGGAGTACTTGTTACTTACAGTTCAAAAGGTCAGGTTAAAAGAGCTTTGAGATCGGCAGGTTTTCGGGTTGAGCGCCTTGCAGGACCTCCCGGAAAGCGTCATGTTTTGCGGGCAACAAAGGACTAATGCCTTCGAGATGTCATATCTCGCCCAGATAATGGTTGAAAATATTCTACAACCGGAAATTGTTATAGCGGTATAAAGCAATGTGCGTCAACTATATAAAGCCCTTCTTATGTAAGTGTTAATGTTGGGTTTGGATTCAATTTAAAAACATTCTAAATTTCTTTTTGCTGTAAGGCGGTTTGAAAAACAACCTATTTTTGTTGTGAATTGATTAACAACAAAAGGTTGTTTCAAGAATAAAATTGATTTACCCAACTTTATCATTCATGGAAAAAATTGTCAGACAAATTATCGAAAAGTACGGTAGCGATCCCAACCGACTGATGGATATACTCATTGACATTCAGGAACAGTATGGCTATATTAGTCGTGATGCTGTTGCTTTGATGGCGCAGCACCTGAATATGTCTCAGGTGGATGTAGAGCAAACAATTACCTTTTATCATTTTTTGAGCACCAGACACAGAGGCAAGTATGCAATCTATCTGAACAATAGTGCTGTTGCATATATGTTTGGACGTCAAGCGATTAAAGATGCTTTTGAAAAGGAATTAGGAATTAAATTTGGGCAGGTGACAGAAGATGGTGCGATTGGTTTGTTCGACACAGCTTGTATCGGGATGAACGATCAGGAGCCGGCAGCTATCATCAACAATAAAGTGTTCACCAAACTCACGCCTTATCGTGTTCGCGAAATAATTCGTCATATGCGCGAGGGAAAGAGTCTTGATGAATTAATGAATGAAAGCTATGGTGATGGTAAAAATCAACATCCATACCTGCAAACGATGGTGTCGAGTAACATTCGTCGTAAAGGCATGATTCTTTCCGATGATTATGTTATGGGTAAGGTTTTAAAAACCATTCTTCCAAATATATCACCGGAAGCAGTTATTGCTGAGATCAAGCATAGCCATATTCGTGGACGCGGAGGAGCTGGTTTTCCTACAGGGTTTAAATGGGAGTTTTGCCGCAAAGCTAAAGGGCCAAAGCATTATGTGGTCTGCAATGCCGATGAAGGCGAACCTGGAACCTTTAAAGACAGAGTGATTTTGACAGAGAAACCTGAATTGGTTTTCGAAGGAATGGCACTTGCAGGTTACGCTATTGGCGGCGATGAAGGCATTCTTTATTTAAGGTATGAATACCGTTATATGAAGGATTACCTTGAATCGGTTTTGAAAACAATGAAAGAACAGAATCTGTTGGGTGATAATATTGGAGGGATAGATGGGTTTAATTTCGACATTCGTATTCAATTTGGCGCTGGAGCTTATGTGTGTGGTGAAGAATCAGCATTACTTGAATCGCTTGAAGGAAAAAGGGGTGAGCCTCGTGATAAACCTCCTTTTCCTGTTGAAAAAGGATATTTGAATCAACCAACAATTATTAATAATGTTGAAACTTTTGCCACCGCTGTCAGAATAATTGAAAATGGAGGAGAGTGGTTTACGCAGTTTGGTACTGAGGATTCAACAGGTACAAAAATTCTTAGTATATCAGGAGATTGCATGTTCCCCGGAGTTTATGAAGTGAACTGGGGTTTCAATGTGAGCGACATGCTCGATATGGTTGGAGCTTATGATGTGCAGGCAGTGCAGGTAGGGGGTCCTTCGGGAACACTCATTGGCCCTGATGAATTTCATCGCACTTTGGGATATTCCGACTTGTCAACAGGCGGATCAATGATAATTTTCGGTACACAGCGAAATTTGTTAAAAGACGTTGTGCTGAATTTTATGGAATTTTTTATTGATGAATCATGTGGTTCATGCAGCACGTGTCGCAACATGCCACAGGTTATGCGAAATAAGCTCATCAAAATTCTAAATGGAAATGGTGTGAAAAAGGATCTCAGCGATCTGAAAGAGTGGAGTAAAGTGTTGCTTGCAAGCAGGTGTGGTTTGGGTCAAACTGCTGGTAACCCAATTGTTAGTAGCCTGAAAAACTTTCGTCCTCTTTATGAAGAACTACTTCAAAAAGAAGTTGAATTTGATGAAGGATTCGATCTTGTTGCTTCTGTTCAGGGATCGTGCAAGTATGTCGGACGTGTTCCAAAATTTCACCATCATAATTAACAAATAGATAAATCATTCATTATGAGTAGCTTAATAAAGTTTAAAATTGATGGGAAAGAATGTATGGCTGAAGCCGGCACATTCATTGTTGAGGCTGCCCGTCAAAATAGTATATATATACCCACCTTATGCAATATGCCAGGGTTAAAACCAAAGGGTTCGTGTCGTATTTGTACTGTACGGATTAACGGTCGATTAATGACATCATGCACGACACCTGTTGCCGATGGTATGGAAATTGAGTCTGGATCTTTGGATATTATCGAATTACGAAAAAGTATAGTTGAATTACTCTTTGTTAGTGGTAATCATTTTTGTCCAGCATGTGAGAAGAGCGGTAACTGCGAGTTGCAGGCTTTAGGTTATTTGTACCAAATGATGGTACCACGTTATCCATACGATTTTCCTCTTAGGGCAGTTGATGCTAGCTCACCAAAGATAATTAAGGATCAAAACCGATGCATTCTTTGTAAACGTTGCATCAAGTCAATTAAAGATGAAGATGGAAAATCATTTTTCGCCTTCCGGAGTCGCGGCAATCATCTTGAAGTTGTTTTAGATCAGGAATTAGCTGCAACAATGACGGATGAACAAGCTGAATTAGCTATGCAAAATTGTCCGGTAGGTTCAATCCTTGTAAAAGAAAAGGGTTTTGCTACGCCTATTGGCAAAAGGAAATTTGATAAACAACCCATTGGAAGCGATATACATGTTTAATGATAGGAGATTAAAAATATGAGCAAACCGATAATTGCAACTACCTCATTAGCCGGATGTTTCGGCTGTCATATGTCGATTCTCGATATTGACGAACGTATTCTTCAACTCATTGAACTTGTTGAGTTTAATAAATCGCCAATTGACGACATAAAAACCTTTACAAAACCTGTTGATATTGGGATAATTGAAGGTGGCTGCTGCAACAGCGAAAATGTTGAAGTGTTGAAGTCGTTCCGTAAAAACTGCAAGATTCTTATTTCTCTAGGTGAATGTGCCATTATGGGAGGGCTTCCTGCTCTGCGAAATGGAATACCTGTAGAAGAATGTATTCATGAAGCCTACATTGGTGGCCCCACTGTTCAGCTTAATAAGGATCACATCTTACCAAATGATGATGAATTACCTATGCTTCTCGACAAAGTGTACCCATGTCATGAAATCGTGAAGATTGACTATTTCCTTCCCGGATGTCCACCACGTGCTGATCTTATCTGGGATGCACTCGTTGCTCTTATCACAGGCGATCCATTGAAACTACCCTACGAAGTTGTAAAATTTGACTAATCTAACCCCTGAAAAATCATGTCGAAGAAAATCACTATAGAACCAGTAACCAGGGTCGAAGGCCATGGTAAGGTTACCATCCATATGGATGACAATGGAAACATTCAGCAAAGCCGTTTACATATTGTTGAATTCAGAGGTTTTGAGCGCTTCGTTCAAGGTCGCCCCTATTGGGAAGCACCCGTTCTGGTGCAACGCTTGTGTGGTATTTGTCCTGTAAGTCATCATCTCGCTGCTGCTAAAGCATTGGATGTGATTGTTGGAGCTGGAACAGGCCACGGACTGACACCAACAGGTGAAAAAATGCGCCGACTCATGCATTATGGTCAGTTTTTTCAATCACACGCACTTCATTTTTTCCACCTGAGCGCACCCGATTTTTTGTTTGGAATAGATGGTGACCCGGCAATCCGCAACATTATTGGTATTGCATTGACCCGTCCTGAACTGGCTGTGCAAGGTGTTATGATGCGTAAATTTGGTCAGGAAGTTATCAGAGCTACAGCAGGAAAGAAAATTCACGGAACAGGTGCTATTCCTGGTGGAATTAACAAACATCTTACAATTGAAGAACGCGATGAATTTTTGAAAGGTGCTGATCCGCTGAATGCAGATAAGATGGTGTCGTGGGCTGAAGAAGCTTTGGATTTCTTTAAGAATTATTACCTGTCGAATAAAGATTTTATCGACAATTTCGCCTATTTCCCAAGTAATCACCTTAGTCTTGTACGTAAAGACGGAGCTTTGGATCTTTATCATGGGGTGTTAAGAGCAGTGGATGCTCAAGGTAACAAAATATTAAATGATATTGATTATCAAGAGTATACTGATTATATTGAAGAAGAAGTTCGTTCATGGAGTTATATGAAATTTCCTTATTTGAAGCAATATGGAAAAGAAAAAGGTTGGTATAGGGTAGGACCTTTGGCTCGTCTGAATACCGCTGATTTCATCCCAAGTCCAATTGCTCAGCGCGAATTTGAAATTTATAAAGCATTAACGAATGGTAAACCTAATAATCACTGCATGTTGATGCATTATGCACGTCTGATTGAAACTTTGCATGCTGCAGAAATGATTAGGGAATTATTGAATGATCCTGATTTGCTTGAAGGAGAGTTAGTTACGAAAGGTGTAAAACAAAAAGAGGGAGTTGGGCTTATCGAAGCTCCTCGTGGAACTTTATTCCATCATTACAGAATAAATGATAATGATCAGATCGAAATGGCAAACCTTATTGTTTCTACTACTAACAACAATGAGCCTATGAACCGATCAGTGAATCATGTTGCAAAGTCAGTAATGACTGGAAAAGAAGTCATAACCGAGGGAATGATGAATGCTGTTGAGGTAGCGATACGTGCCTACGACCCATGCTTGAGTTGTGCCACACATGCTCTGGGTAATATGCCATTGGAAATAACCCTTGTAGATAAAAATGATCAAATAATTGATAGAAGACGCTCGCACGAAGGATGATCCAAAAAGAAAAGATTTTAGTTTATGGTTACGGTAACCCGGGACGTCAGGATGACGGCCTGGGTGCTGCACTCATTCAAAAAATCGACGAATGGTTAACATCTTTCCCATCTCAGAAAATTATCACAGATACTAATTACCAACTCAATATCGAAGATGCTGCTTCAGTTTCAGAAGCCTCAAAAGTAATTTTTGTTGATGCTTCCATCGAAGAAATTGAAAATTTCAGTTTTACCGAAGTCAAGGCTTCGGATGCCAGGGTGGAATTTAGCATGCATGCCGTTTCGCCTGCCTTTGTAATTGATCTTTGCACCAAAATGTATGGAAAAGCACCTAATGCTTATTTGCTGCACATAAAAGGTTATGAATGGGATTTCAGGGAAGAATTAACACCTGGAGCTCAAACAAACCTTTCATTGGCTTTTGAGTTTTTATGTGATTTTTTAAAACCTAATCTTTAGTAGTTTATAGTAACAGATAAAAATATAAATAGTATAACAATGAATCTATCAACAACTTATCTTGGTTTACCGTTGAACAACCCGGTCGTAGTAAGTAGTTCCAAATTAACAGGAACACTTGAAAATGTGAAAGCTTGCGCGAATGCCGGAGCTGGGGCAGTGGTGTTAAAGTCGCTGTTTGAGGAACAGATAACAGCTCGAATTGATTCAAAACTGCGTAAAAATGAAATGTATTTCTGGTATCCTGAAGCATCCGAATATATCCAGGGAATTTCAAAGGGAGTTGGAGCAGAAGACTACCTGAAACTTATTGTTGAATCAAAAAAGTCGATTAAAATTCCTGTAATTGCCAGCATTAATTGTGTCAGTCCATTAGAATGGCCAAAGTTTGCTTCCAAAATTCAGGATGCAGGTGCTGATGCACTCGAGCTGAATATTGCCATTTTCCCTTTTAGCAAAGACCTTTCTTCTCAACAGATTGAGGATACGTATGTGCAAATTTTGACGGAAGTTAAAAAGCAGATCACAATTCCGGTGGCAGTCAAACTTGGACCATTTTTTACGAATATGATGAATTTATCATTTCGTCTGGCCGATGCTGGTGCTGACGGTTTGGTTCTGTTTAATCGCTTTTACAACCCGGATGTAGATATTGCTACAGCTAAAGTTGTTACTGACAATGTGTATTCAAGTCCTGATGAAAAATCTGTTTCAATGCGCTGGATTGCCTTGCTGAGTGCTAATCGTATCAACGCTGATCTTGCGGCTTCCACAGGTATTCATTATTCAATTGGAGTTGCAAAACAACTACTTGCCGGAGCAACAGTGGCACAGGTTTGCACAACACTCTATCAAAATGGCATTCCTTATTTGCATGAATTAGTTAATGGATTGAGTGATTGGATGAAAAAGAAGGGATATAAAGAAATTGCAGATTTCCGTGGAATGGTTAACAAATTTCCAGAGAATACTGCTGGTTTTGAACGTCTTCAGTATATGAAGAAAAATTTTGAATGATTTTTGCCGTAAGGCCCAACCCGATTAATGCTGGAATCCTGAATATAACATATTCGGGATTTCTTATTTAGTATCAAATGGTTGTTTGTTTATCTTTTGTTGATCGTCTATATAGCGTTGGTATTCAATTATCTGACTCTGTTTTTCTCAATTCACTTCATGAACTTGCTCGTCTATTTTTGGCTCCACACCGAATTTTAGCTCATTTTGACGTAAGTTTGCACTTCTAAATAATCATGCACTCTGCAACCTCATTTTTTTCATGAACTATCTTTCTGTCGAAAACATTTCTAAAAGTTTTGGTGATAAGGTTCTTTTCGAAAACCTTAGCTTTGGCATCAGCAAAGGTGATAAAACGGCCCTTATTGCTGTAAATGGAGCAGGCAAGACAACTCTGATGCGAATGTTGATGGGCAAGGATGAACCGGATTCAGGTAATATTACATTTTCCGAAGGAGTGCGTGTTGGCTATCTCGAGCAGCATCCGAATTTTGATCCTGAACTCAGTATCGAAGCCCTGATAAGAAGTGAACATAATGAAGTTCTGCAGGTTATACGCAACTATGAGCGAATAGCTTCTAAACCAGTGCATGAAGATGATCAATTTCAGCATAACCGCCTGCTTGAAGAAGCATCGGCTAGGATGGATGCTTTTCATGCCTGGGATTATGACCGTCGATTAAAAGAGATGTTAACGAAATTTGGATTTGAGGATCTGGATCAACTAATTGGTAGTCTGTCGGGCGGTCAGTTGAAACGCTTGTCACTAGCATTGTTGTTATTGGATGAACCTGATCTGTTGCTACTCGATGAACCAACCAACCATCTTGATATTCCTATGATTGAATGGTTGGAGAAATATTTGCGTCAATCAGCTGTAACTTTATTAATGGTTACGCACGACCGATATTTTCTTGATAGGGTTTGCAACAATATCTTTGAGCTCTTTTTCAGTAAACTATATCATCATAAAGGCAATTTTTCATATTACATCGAGAAAAGCACCGAAAGGGAAGAGGCTCTGGCAGTTGAAATAGAGAAAGCCGGGCAGTTGTTGAAAACTGAAACAGAATGGATGCGCCGGATGCCAAAGGCCCGAACTACCAAATCAAAAAGTAGAATAGATGCTTTTTACGAACTAAAGGAAAAGGCATCGCAACGAAGAACATTACAACAACTTCAATTGGATGTCAAGGCGCAACGTATTGGTAGTAAAGTGCTCGAAATGCGTAATGTGCATAAATCTTTTGGAGAGATAACCATCCTGAATGGGTTCGATTATATGTTTACAAAAGGAGAGCGTATTGGAGTAGTTGGGGATAACGGTGTTGGAAAATCAACCTTTTTAAATCTTATTACCGAACTCGATCTGCCTGATAAGGGTCGTGTAATTAGCGGTGATACAGTAGTTTATGGCTATTATACTCAAAAGGGCATTCAATTCGATGAGTCGAAAAAAGTGATTGACGTGGTGAAGGATATTGCAGAAATCATCCCTTCAGGTAGTAGCAATAGCGCAACAGCCTCTCAATGGCTTACACGGTTCATGTTTCCTCCACTTATGCAGAATCAACCTGTGTATCTGTTGAGCGGTGGAGAAAAACGCCGGCTATATTTGTTGACAGTCTTGATTAAAAATCCAAATTTCTTAATACTTGATGAGCCAACAAACGACCTTGATTTGCTTACTTTACAAGCTTTAGAGGATTTTATCACTGATTATCAAGGGTGTTTGTTGATTGTTTCGCACGATAGGTATTTTATGGATCAGGTGGTTGACCAATTATTTGTTTTTGAAGGGAATGGCGTGGTAAAAGGTTTTATTGGAAACTACACCTCTTACCGGGAAGCAATTGAAGCAAAGTTGAAAGAAGAGAAACCTGCTTTGTCAGTTTCGAAACAAAAAGGGCAAAACGAGGATTTCAGAGCTGATGAACGACAAAAGAAAACGAAACGTACTTTCAAAGAACAACAGGAATATCAATCATTGGAAATGGAAATGAATAAGTTGGAAGAAGAGAAGGCTGTGTTGGTTCATGCATTGGGCAATTCAGAAATGAATTATCTTCAACTTAACGAGTTGTCAGAGCGTATTACTACCATTGATAACTTGCTTGATATAAAAATGGAAAGATGGATGTTATTGGATGAAATTGGTGCTCAGAATAATGAATAGTTCATATCAAAAATTATAATGTAATGGAAACAAATGCCTTTGAAAGATTTATAAAGGATGTTGTAGCTAACGAAAAAGTTTGGTTATTACAAGCAACAGATGGCATGTTTGCTATGCTTGAATCGGATGACCGCAGGTCCTATCTTGCTGCATGGGATCGGCAGGAAGATGCACAAGCTGCATTATCAGATGAGTGGGAAGATTATTCGGTCGTAGAAATGGATTTGAAAGAATGGATTCATTGGCTTAATGAGATGCAGGAGGACGGGGCCTGGATTGGAATTTCACCTGACAGCGAAGGTAAAGTGCTGCCTTTTGAAGCCTCTGCTTTGTTGCAACTACTTATATTCGAAAAAAAAGATCAGAAAACGATGGGAGATCTTTAACAGAGATTATTCAGTAAACTTCGGTTTCATAAGTTCTAAATCTTCCAACAGGTCATTCGAGTAGTTTCGTAATGATTCAAATAGCTCCGTCAGGCCTTCTCCGTCACCTTTTACTCCTTTAAGTTCGAGCTCCCTGGCATACTTTTGGGGTGCTTCGGCAAAAAAGTTCGAGATAACACCTTTCATGCTGTGAGCATCAAATTTCAGTTTGTTGAAATCTTTCGTTTCAATATCTTTTTTTAGTGCAGCTATTCTGTCCGGGTACTCCTGAATGAAAATGTCAATGATTTCAATTACTATTGATTTATCGAAATATTGAAAGGTTTCCATAAAGGCTTTTTCGTCGATTACTTTCATGATTATTGCTTTGCTGTTTGTGCTACATTTTCAAAAAGGAATGTAAAAATAGACAAATTGTTGTTTATACAACAAAATGGAGAATAACTTAAAAAAATTAGTTTAAAAGCCCATTAAGCTTCCAATCTGGTAGACGGCAAATGCAGCTAGCCAGGCAAGAGCCGTTGTGTAAACAGATGTAAATAATGGCCATCTCCACCTTCCTGATTCTTTTTTTAGAGCAGCAAATACCGCAATACACGGAAAATAGATAAGGACAAAAATCATGAAACTTAAAGCTACCAAAGGTCTCATAACTTTTTCGCCTTTTTTTGGCCCGCTATCATAGGTGTGATCCTGAAGTTTTTTACTCAAGCTTGCCCCGTTTTCTACTTCAGGATCAGCCTGGTAAATGACACCCATTGTTGAAATAACAATCTCTTTTGCAGCTGATCCGGCAAGTAAACTCACCCCCATTTTCCAATCGAAACCCAACGGTTGAATAGCTGGTTCAATAAAATGACCAATTTTGCCAATAAAAGAGTATTCTTGCTTCAATTGATGCCTTTTAAACTCAAGTTTGTGAATGGATTCCTCATAATCCGCATACATCTTTTTTAATGTAACCGAATCGTATTTTGCAAGTTGTCGTTTTTGGGTTTCAAATCTTTGAGCGTTGATCTTCAGTTCATTGTCAATTTCAATATCGAAATGTTTTCCCCTTGGGAAATATCCAAGTGCCCAAATTATTATGCTGGCAGCGAGTATAATTGTTCCCATTTTTTTGAGGTACTGTGCTCCTTTGAACCATGTTTGTCGGTAAATAACTTTTGTAGTTGGCATGCGGTAAGGGGGAAGTTCCATTACAAATGGCATTTCTTCGGTTCGGAAAAGTACTTTTTTAAAAATCCACGCCAACAAGGCTGCAAAAGCAATCCCCAGGAGGTAAATTCCAAATAACAATGTCCCCTGATAGTTTGAAAAAAATGCGCTGATGATAAGAATATAAACCGGATACCTGGCACTACACGACATAAAAGGAATGATCATCATTGTGATAAGCCTATCGCTTTTATTCTCAATTGTTCTTGTAGCCATAATAGCCGGCACATTACATCCAAAGCCCATCAGAAGCGGTATAAACGATCTTCCGTGCAACCCAATGCGGTGCATCAATTTATCAACTATAAACGCCACGCGTGCCATATAACCTGTTGTTTCCAAAAGGCTCAGGAAGAAAAACAGGATGAGAATGTTTGGCAGAAAAACAATAACTCCTCCAACACCTCCAATGATTCCATCTACAACCAGGTCGCGAAGCATTCCTTCAGGAAGCAGATCATACATTTGACCTCCAAGCCATCCCATAAGCTTTTCAATCCATTGCATGGGATAGTCGCCAAGAATAAAAGTGGCTTGAAACATCCCCCACATGACAACTAAAAAAATAGGATAGCTTAGAAATCTATTTGTAAGGATGCTGTCGATTCTCCTGCTTTTTGTTTTCTTTTCTTTGATAGCTTCCTGGTATGTCTCTTTTAAAGCCCCTTCAACAAAGCCATATTTTGCATCTGCAATAACAGTTTCAACCTCATCTTTCATCAGCCTTTCAATAGTAACAGTTTCTTCTCTGACTGCGCGACTGATCGATTTGTAATTGATACAGGTTTCGATGCGGGCACTTTCAACTTTGTCGGCTTCAAGCAATTTGATAGCAAGATATCGTGGTGATATGATGTTGATAATTGCCTCGTTTCCTGGTGTGTTGAGAAGTTTTTGAATTCTTAATATCGACTTTTCAATTTCAGGACCGTAGTTGATATGCACATGCCGAATGTCAGGGTCTTTGTCTTCATAAACGGCAATAATTCTATCAAAAAGCTGCTCTATGCCAATTCCTTTGGTTCCAATGGTAGGTATGACAGGTATTCCAATAAGCTTTCCAAGACTTTCGTAATCAAAATTGGCCCCTTTTTCCTGCATCTCATCAAACATATTTAAAGCAATAACTACTTTAATATCCATGTCAATAAGCTGTGTTGTAAGATAGAGGTTTCGTTCAAGGTTTGAGCTGTCGATAACATTCAGAACGATATCAGGAATTTCGTCAAAGATGAAATTCCTTACAAAAAGCTCTTCAGGGGAGTAGCTGGTAATGCTATATGTGCCAGGTAAATCGGTGAGTTTAAATGAAAAGCCGCTTTGGGTAAAGGTCGCTGATTTAGCTTCAACAGTTACTCCGCTATAATTAGCGACACGTTCACGTGAGTTGGATGCAGTATTAAAAATTGTGGTCTTTCCCGAATTTGGATTACCCACAAGTGCAACAGAAATCGTTTTGCTTTTAATAAGAGGTCTTAGATTCAACGCTTGTTCTAGAGTTTGAACTCCATAAAAACCTGATCCTGTTGAAGTTTGAATTTCTTCACCTGAGCAAACCTCAATAAGGCTTGCTTCGCTTTTTCGTAAAGATATCTCATAGCCCATCACATTGTATTCGATGGGATCATGCAGTGGAGCATGTTTGATAACTATCACTTGTTTTCCGGGCACAAAGCCCATTTCAATGATGCGTTTACGAAAAGCACCTCTTCCTTTCACCTTCGTTATAATGCCTTTTTCCCCTTCTCTTAGATCTGCCAATACTTTCATGTTCTGAGGGTTTACGATTAATTGCTTTAAAATGCTGATTACTTATAAAGGTGTTACTACCAACTTACAAAAATAGGTTGATTTTACGATTAACTCTAATACCTAATTCTGGGTATTTTAAACCTCAAAATAAGCTAAAATGTTCAGAAATAGAGAATGTTTATAAAGCTTTTACTCTTTACGTTATAGTTGAGGTCATGGCGGTAATAAAAAATGCAGACATCATCATTTGATGAAATCTGCATTTAATAATGGAACAGAGAAGTTTTTACCAAATCCGGGTTTATCCGAATTGGGTTAAACTTCTAACCATTTTTATTTATTTGTCTTCCAGTTCTTTAAGTATTTTCTGGGCTTTGGTTTTGTAAATACTCCTGCCCGAAGAAATATTATTTAATTGCTCGTTTGCTTTGTCAGATTGATTGGTTCTCAGATAACAAAGGGCAAGATACCATTGAGCCTGATCAACGAAGAGGTTGTCGTTGTGATCTATGATTGCTTGAAAATCGAGGATGGCGCTATTGTAATCAGCTAATTCAACAAATGACAGTCCGCGGTATAATTTACTCATCAGATTTTCTGATGACATATTAAACATCTTAACGGCTGAAGTATAGTCGCCTGATTCATAAAACTGCAGGCCCTGCATCACAGGCTGGTCAATAGTTGAGTTGCCCGACCTTAATGCAAACGAGCCGCTTTCAGAAGTATAATATTGCTCAAAAAGCTTTTGTTGCTGATTGCCTGATTGCATTAATAAAATACCTCCACCTACAGCTGCCAGTAGTAAGAGAGCTGCTGCCACAGCGCTGTATACAGGCAATCCAAGAAATCTCCGTTTCTTCTGTTCATTTTCATGAATTGTTTGCAGTTTTTCCATCATGTCAATTTTTTTTGTTTGAACCATCATCTTTTTAAGTTCAATGTATGAACGTAAGTCGCTCGCAAGTTGAGGGTCGGTTTCGAGGGTTCTTTTAAATTCCCACAAGTCATCTTCTTCCAACTCACCTCTAAGGTACTGTTCAATTTTTTTAAGGTTTTCCATGTTTAATCAGATTTTTGTAAAGTGGATCTTCGTTAATTAATGTAATAAGTTTCTTTATGCATGCACGCTTTTTGTTATACACAGATTGGGTGGAACTCAGCTTCATTCGGTTAAGAATAACCTCACTTGGCCTTTCGTTTTCAAGCAATCTGAGAATTTTTCTGCAGGATGGTTTGAGTAACTTCAGGTTTCGAAAATAGGCTCTTAAGAGCGCATTCTCGAAGTATAAATCAGCAGCCATTTCTTCTGAAAAGTCAATTGCTTCATCAACTATTTCTGAATTAAACACCAGCTTATTGTCAACATTCCTGAATGATTTCATCCATATCCGCTTACTAAGCTCTACAAAGAACGTTTTGAAAGAAGAAGAAACATGAAAAGATTCGCCCTTAATTTCCAAAATGTCAATCAAAGTACTCATCGAATCCTGAAAAAGATCCCAGGCATCATCATTAGATCCACCGTATTTCCGAACCATCTTTTTTACTGAAGAAAAATACTCAGTATACATGAATCGAAGAACGTTTTCATCTTGTTGAATGATACCTTGGATTATTTCTTTATCAGTATATTCTAACATCTCTCTATACATTAGTACCAATTAAATTGAAAAACGCATCACTTTTTTTAAATTATTTTTTTAAAACCTTTGTAAATAATTGATAATCAGTGAGAAAAAAATGCAAAAAATCGAAAACCCGTTTTCGCTTTTTTTATGCTCATAATTAGCAAACTTAGTAAAAATGAGTAGAAAAATGCTAAATTTGAATCAAATTTTAAAAATGGGAAAAAGAAAATTTAATTCGCAAATGAAAATTCTTTTGTTTTTTTCTGGATTTACCCGTATAGTGTTTGTTTTCATACTGTTACATGCTTATTGTGTTCTGTATGCACAGGATAACAGGCATTTACGTATCGTTTTTTATAATGCAGAAAACTTTTTTGACATTAAAGTTGATTCCACACGTGATTACAATGCCTTCACACCGGAAGGTGATCAACATTGGACACTTAATCGGTATTTTCTGAAGCGCAACAACCTTTTTAAGACATTGCTGGCGCTTGGAAAAGGTAATCCACCAGCCCTTGTAGGGATGTGTGAGCTTGAAAATGAGGCAGTTCTTGAAGAACTCATATATCGGACGCCTTTAAAGAATGCCGGATATAAAATCGTTCATTACGAATCTCCCGACAGAAGAGGCATCGATGTCGGTCTTATTTATCGCTCCGACTTACTTACTTTAATTCAAAGCAAACCAATCAATGTTCATGATCATGCTGACCCTGGTTTTCTTACCCGTGACATACTTTTTGCCGCATTCGAAACCTCCGTTTCCGACACTATATTTGTTTATGTCAATCACTGGCCTTCACGTTACGGAGGCCAGCTGGAGTCAGTTGATAAGCGAATGCTTGCAGCAACAACTCTTCGAAGGCATTACGATTCGCTTGTTTTAAAATTGCCTGGAGCAAAAGTGGTGATGATGGGTGATCTTAACGACAGTCCGGAAGATGACAGCGTATTAAAAGGATTACGTGCTTTTTCACACGAATCAAACCTTCAGCCTGATGGGCTGATCAATCTGTTTACAAACAAGAATAGCCTGGGCTTTGACGGGACACTTAAACATGTTCATGATTGGCAAATATTTGATCAGATCATTGTGTCTCCGGCACTCATAGGCTCTGAAAAGGGGACGCGCTATTGTGATGGAAGTGCCAGAATTTTTGTAGCAGATTTTTTGCTTGAGGATGATGAGAGATACTTAGGTAAAAAACTTCATCGCACGTATTCAGGGCCTAATTACATTGGAGGCTTTAGCGACCACCTTCCTGTTTATATCGATTTGTGCTTACCCGACTGAGGATTGTTGCACAGCTCACCTAGCATTTTTGGTATCTCTTCCAGATGAAGAATCATTTCAACTTTCCCCGTATTGATGGCAGCTTGTGGCATAATTGGCACTTCGGCACTTTCGGGATGTTGTGCGATGGTTAATCCTCCCAAAGAATGAATCTTTTTAATGCCATTTGAACCGTCATCGTTTGCTCCGGTAAGGATAATTCCTATCAAACATTGCATGTAAACTTCTGCAGCACTCTCAAATAAAATATCTATTGATGGTCGAGCATAACTAACCTTTTCAGAGACAGTTAAGCTTAAAGTTTCATCTTTTTCCACTAGAAGGTGATAATTGGCAGGTGCAATATACACATGATTCGAGCGGATAGGCTCACCCGAATCAGCCTCTTTCACATTCATGTGCGAAAGTTGATTCAGATAATGCGCCATAAAACCATCGGATTGCGGATTGAGGTGCTGAACAATAATTATAGGAAGGCAAAATCCCGAAGGCAAAGCTGTTATGAGAGTTTTTAACGCTTTAAGACCGCCAGCTGAGGTTCCAATAACCAACGCCTTGTATTTGTTACAGGTTTTCACTTCTTGTGTTTAAGCTAATTGGACCTTTTTTTTATAAATTTTTTCTTTTGGATCAACAATCTCAAAGTGATCAAAGACTTCGGTGAACATGAGGTTTTCTTTAGATCCCAGTCCAAGAAAACCACCTTTAACCAAACTTTCAGAGAAAAGTCCAACAACTTTATTTTGAAGTTCTTTATTGAAATAAATCAAAACATTTCGGCAAATTATGAGATGAACCTCAGCAAAAACACTATCTGTAACCAGATTGTGCTCTGCGAAAACGATGTTTTGTTTCAGGTTTTGGTCAAGTATTGCTGAATCATATTTTGCTATGTAATAATCAGAAAATGAATGTGTTCCTCCTGATTGCTGATAGTTATATGTGAATTCCTTAATCTTGGCTATGGGATAAATTCCTTTTCGGGCTGTTTCAAGAACTACAGGATTGAAATCAGTGGCGTAAATCTGTGAACGTGCGTAAAGGCCTTCCTCTTTGAGCATTATTGCAAAGGAATATACTTCTTCTCCGGTTGCACATCCTGCGTGCCAGATTTTGATGAAAGGGTAGGTTTTAAGAAGTGGAAAAACTTCTTTTCGCATCACATTATAGAAAGAAGGGTCGCGATACATCTCCGTTACATTTATTGAAAGATCGCGCAACAGCACTTCAATAAAGCCTTGTTCGTGAAGTATTTTGTGTTGTAATTCGCTTATACTATTTAACCCCAACGATTGCTTCCGATGCGTAATTCTACGCTTTATATGAGCTCTGTTGTAATCGCGAAAGTCATAACCATACCTTTTGAAAACGGCTTCCAGTAACAGATCTATTTCTATATCCTGCGTTTGAATTTCTTTTAACAAATTATTTGTTGTCTCCATCATCCTTATTTAAGTAGATGAAAGTGTATTATTTAGTAAAGCCATACCCGAAGTAATGAAATAAGTTTATCTGTATCAAAAGGCTTTGTAAGATATTCATTTGCTCCGGCAGCAAGGCATTTATCGCGGTCATCCTTCATGGCCTTCGCAGTGAGAGCAATGATAGGAAGTTTAAGAAATCGCTTGTCTTTTCTTATTTCTTTCATTGCCTCATAACCGTCCATTTCCGGCATCATAATATCCATCAGAACGAGATCAATCTTAGGATTGCTATGAAGCTTTTCAATACCTTCACGTCCGTTTTTGGCAATGATAAGTTTCATGTTGTACTGATCAAGGAAACTTGTGAGTGCAAAAACATTTCGCATGTCGTCATCCACAATTAACAACGTTTTGCCTTCTAACACATCTTCCCTGGGGAGAATGTTTTTAAGCATTTCCTGTTTCTTTTTGGGTAATTTCGACTCCACCTGATGTAAGAAAAGTGTTGATTCGGATAATAACCGCTCAAATGAACGGGCTCCTTTCAGGATGATGCTGTCTGCAAACTGTTGTAAATGAGTGTTTTCGTCTTGTGTCATTTCGTGAGCAGTGTAAACAATTACTGGAAGCATCTTTAGTGAATCGTCTTTTTTGATGTTTTCGAGTAATTCAAATCCAGTCATCCCCTGAAGTCCCAAATCCAGAATCATACAATCGAAAGATTCATTCTGAAGGACCTCCCAGGCAGCTTCACCCGAACCAACTGCTTTGATCTCAACTTCATCTGAAGTCATTAAGCCAATGATACTTTTACGGGTGATGTCATCATCTTCAACAATCAGGAGCTTTCGGTTTGTGTTGCCAACCACACTCTCAATTTTGTCGAAAGCTGATTCAAGTGATTCCTTGCTTACTGGTTTCATCAGATATCCAATTGCTCCTTGTTTTAAAGTGTCGAGAGTCCGGTCGGAGGCTGAAACGAAATGGACAGGAATATGACGTGTTCTGCTGTTCTTTTTCAATCGATCCATCACTTCGTAGCCATCAATTCCAGGTAATCCAATATCAAGTATAATGGCGCTTGGGACGTAAAAATCAGCATAATGCAGGCCAGATTCGCCATCGCTGGCCAGCAGACATTTGAAATGATGTTCGTTAGCAAGGTCTTTGATCAAACTTGCGAAATTTGGATCGTCTTCGATCACCAGCAATACTTTGTCGCCGGGACTTATCATATGCCTGTCGTCGCGTTGATCTTCAGTTGGCTCAAAAACAGGCTGTTCGGATTCCATAATTGAACCAGTGTTGACAGGTGGTTTTATATCTTCCGATTGAGTTTCTTTTTGAGAAGTTGGATTGACTTTTAAACCCTCATTTTCTGAAAGTGTAACAGGCAAGTAAAGGGTAAAAGTTGTTCCTTCCCCTTCTTTGCTTTCAACTTCGATTGAACCACCTAAAAGTTCAGTAAATGCTTTTGAGATGCTAAGGCCAAGTCCTGTGCCACCATATTTACGACTTGTTGTTCCATCAGCCTGCGTAAACGCATTGAAAATCAACTCAAGTTTGTTTGGTGCAATTCCAATACCGGTGTCTTTAACTGCAAATGCTATTCGTTGCTGGTCAGTTGATAAACTGCCGGTTTTTTCCGGGCGATATATATTTAAACTGATACTTCCTTTATGAGTAAATTTCAATGCGTTGGAATACAGGTTCTTGAGTACCTGAAAAATACGTTGGCTATCAGTTTTAATGGATTCAGGGAGGTTTTTGCTAATATTAATAAAGAGCTCGAGTCCTTTTTTTTCAGCCAGAGGCCCGAAAGTTTTTGATACATAGGTTGCAATATCTTCCAGATACAAGGATTCAATAAACAAATCAATTTTGCCTGATTCAACTTTGCTAAGATCCAGTATTTCGTTTATTAATTCGAGCAAATCAGATCCCGAGCTGTTGATGGTTCTGGCATATTCCAATTCTTTTGGATCCAGATGTTGCTTCTTGTTTTCAGCAAGCAACTGTGACAATACCAAAATACTGTTGAGTGGAGTTCTGAGTTCGTGTGACATATTTGCCAAAAACTCTGATTTGTATCGCGAAGCCATCTCCAAATCTTTTGCTTTTGCTTCAATTTCTTTACGAGCAACTTCTAATTCGATATTCTTTTCACGTATAGCATCCCTCTGTGCTTCAAGGGCTTTCGTTCGTTCTTCCAGCTCCTCATTTGTAACCTTCAGTTCTTCCTGTTGTGCCTGCAAGTTTTCTTCTGAGATACGCAAAGCCGAGGTCTGTTCCTGCAATTCTTCGTTAGCTTGACGAAGTTCTTCTTGTTGCACAGCCAATTCGTTAGCTTGTTCCTGGGTTTGACGAAGCAACTCTCTGACTTTTTCGGCAGCCTTAGCAGTTCGTATCGCTATCGCAATATTTACCGCAGCCTGATGGATAAAGGTCTTTTTTAAGTCATCAATGGGCTGTGCCGAAATCAGTTCGACAACACCTGCAAGGATTCCTTCGTGAAGTAAGGGAAATACGATACAATCCTGTGCTTCAATGGAATGATTGCCAAAATCTATTTTTAATGGCTTTGTCGATGAATGTATGTGTGTTAAGTTAAGTGTTTTGGCAACCTGTCCAACGATTCCATCACCTACTGGTATTTTTGCAATTTCTGATTTCCCGGAGTTGGTTGTGCCGCAACTTGAACGCAATTCGAGCGTGTTTTCGGTATCGTCAAGTATATAAATAAAGCCTGCAGGTGCGCCAATGTATTTTCCAAGGAAATGAATAATTTTTTCTGAAAGGACATCAACAGATGAGACGCCGCTTAATTCGGTATCCAACAAATTTATACCAGTTTTGAGCCAATCCTGATTAGAATTCGAAATAGCATTGGAATGTAAGGTTCGGGTCATCTCAAACAGCGAAATGTTCAAGGTGTCATTCTTACTTCTTGGAACAACGTTAACACTGTAATCGCCCTGAGCAATCCGATTGGCCTGAGTAACAACCTGCCTGAAACTTTCAACCATTTCGTTCATCGAAGTCCCTAAAATGTCTTTTTCGCTTCTGATTTCAACTTTTTCGCTATAATCGCCTTTCGCCATGAGACGCGCAACATTGGCGTATTTTTGTAACGCATTCACCAAACGGTTGAATGTATTCACCATTTCGCCTATTTCGTTGGAAGGTGCTTTGATAACTTTATTATCTAATTGACCTTCAGCTACTTCTTTTGCCCATGATGAAAGTTGTTTGATTGGGTTTACAAACCAACGCGTTACGAGAATCGAAATCAGAAAAACAAGAATAATAGTTATAATGAAGGTGATCTTTACAATATCAGATAGTTTCCGGGCATAAGCGAATGCTTCACTATGTTCTATTTCCTCGATAAGAGTCCAGTTTACTCCAAGTTCTTCAACAGCATCAAGATGACGATAAATGCCTAACACATATTTTCCTTCGAGGTCGCTGTCGTAGGTTGATACTTTCTCTTTGTCGAGCTCTTTATCGACTAATAACTGCTTGTTGTTTCTGTTTTGAAGCGAAAAAAGCCAGTCTTTAACTTTTTGATTCTTAACTTCTATCGAAAGTATTTGACTATTGCCTTTAAACCGTAGAGCAGACCGCAAAAGTTGGTCGTCACCAACGATATATGCCTGACCTGTTTCTCCATAACCAGCCTCCTGACTAATGATCTGGTTGATTCGGTCCATCGATACCATTAAAGCAATTACTCCAACAATTTCGTTTTTTTCGTTCACCACTGAAACCGCAAAGAACCCAGACAATTTATTGTATGCAGGTTCATAGAATTCAAGATCAGAGAAGGTGTTCTTGCGTGTTTCCAGTACAGTTCTTACAGTTGAAGCAAATTTTGTAAATCTTAAATCGCTTGTAAGCAGGTTTTTGCCAAGATCACTTTGCTCACGCAACGTAAAGAGAATTGTACCTTTGTTATCAATATAATAAATATCCTCATAGCCATTTTTGGTGGCTAAGTTTTTGAATTCGTCACGATGTTCTTCAGTAAGGCTATTGTATAATGGGGTGTTTTTAAATTGTTTAAAATTTCCCTGATTGCTTTCCAAACCTTCACTCAGGTTAGCTATAAAATTGATATCAGCTTTCTGTCTGCTGTTAAACTCCAGAAAATCAATAATTTCGTTAAAAAAAGTGTTGATATATTCTTCCCTTAACTGTGAAGTGGTTTGAAGTGATTTCTCCGCTACTATTGTTAAACCATGGTATGCGTTCAGAAAATTGATAAAACTTATAGAGGCCAGAGGGACGATTGAAATAGTAAGGAACCAAATCAATAATGATTTACCTACTCCAATATAACGCCATGACCGAAAAGAATATTTGAGTTTTTCCCAGGTTGTAGCTTTATTATAATCCAGATTTTCCATGAACTTTATTTACACGTGCTTGATTTGACAAAAGGGGATAATCCATTTTGAACCGAAATGTTCAACAAAGTTGTTGGTTCAAACAAGATAGTATTCAACAGGATTGATTTTTCGTTTTTTATTAAATCCAAGCCATGGTTAATAATCATCTTTACTATCTATAAATTTAAATATCAATTACTTATAATTATATACTTATCATAGTGAACCGCTCGATTGTTTCATACAACTCTGAGGGGTTTACCGGTTTGGTGATGTAATAATCCATACCTGCAGCCAAACATTTTTCTTTGTCACCTATCATGGCATGCGCTGTCATTGCAACAATTGGTGTATGATATGATTTATCTTTTTCTGCAATTCGGATATTGCGGGTCGAATCGAAGCCATCCATTTCAGGCATTTGAACATCCATTAAAATCAGATCGAAACGCTGGGTTGTGGCCACTTCGAATGCAATTTTTCCATTCTCAACAGCTTTCACTATCCACCCTTTCTTTTCTAGAAGCTGTATCACAATTTTTCTGTTAATCACTTGATCTTCCGCAACCAGAATATTAAGCTTCCGCCCATTATTACCTTCAATTACGGCTTGCTCCTGTTTGGCTTTTTTAATTTCTGTTTGTTTACCAAACTTACTGATTAAAAGCTTTTTAAGGTTGTTTTGAAGCAAGGGTTTAGTGAGAAATTCCAGATTTTCAGTGTTTTTAACTTTCAGAATCTCTATACTGGCTTTGCTAGGTGAAAGAAGTACTATCTCAGGCTGTTTGCCACCTTGTAATTTTGATTTAATTTTCTCTGCCACTTGAAAACCGTTCATCGAACTCATGTAATAATCAATAAGAATCAGATCAAAGTTCTCTTTGTCAAGCAGTTCGAAACAGCCTGGGCAATCGTGTGTAAAGCTGTGCTTAATACCCCATTTCTGAAGTATCTCGGATATAATATGTGCTGATTTCAGATGATCATCAATAATAAGTAAATTGAATTCGCTGTTAGGTTTGTTAAGTTTGAGTTCCCAGGGTTTTTCACGCTGATCCCCGGTCATCATGTTGAGACGGAAATAAAACTTACTTCCTTCGCCAAGGTTGCTTTCCACCTTGATCATGCCTCCCATAAGATTCACAAGTTTCTGAGAAATGGTTAGTCCCAATCCTGTTCCACCATGTGTGCGGGTAGTTGAAGTATCAACCTGCTGATAGGATTGGAACAGGCGGCTGATTTTATCTCTTGGAATTCCAATGCCTGTATCTTCCACTGAGAATTCTATACTTACTTGCTCCTCGATATGATCAAGCATTTTTACGTGTATACCAACAGTACCTTCCTCGGTAAATTTGATCGCATTGCTTAATAAATTGATCAGAATTTGACGAATGCGCAGTGGGTCACCAATCAGGATATCTGGCAAATCAGGCGAAATTTCACAAATAAATTCAAGTTTCTCTTGAAAAACCTTCACCGAAAGCAGGTTAACAGTTTTTTCAATGACTTCTCTTATGCTGAACTCGATCTCTTCAAGCTCTAGTTTGTCGGCTTCAATTTTCGAAATATCGAGAATCTCATTAATGATCTCAAGTAACGATTCGCCTGAGGTTTTGATGTCAAGAAGGCGTTCTCTTTGATCGGTATTAATGCTTTCATCCATCATTCCCAGATCAGCCAGACCAATGATTCCATTGAGGGGTGTACGTATCTCATGACTCATAGTGGCTAAAAAAGCACTCTTTGCCATCGTTGCCTCTTCGGCAATTAATTTTGCCTGATGGAGTTCGTTGATGGTTTTTTCAAGCTTTCGGGTTGTTTCTTCCAGCTTGTTTTTATGTTGAAAGAAATCGATAAATGCTTTAATTTTACTTTGAAGTATCTCTAAATCAAGAGGTTTGTACAAATAGTCAACAGCCCCCGACTCATATCCTTTGAAAATATGTTGCCGTTGTTTGCTGATAGCTGTAACGAAAATAATTGGGATGTACTTGGTACGTTCCGAACTGCGCATTATTTCAGCAACTTCAAATCCATCCATGCCTGGCATTTGAACATCCATCAAAACAAGGGCAACATTTTGCTCAAGCATGATACTTAAAGCTTCATTTCCTGAATGTGCTTTCAGAATGTTTAACTCCTCGTTTTCTAAAATTCCTTCGAGTGTTAATAGGTTTTCTGGTCGGTCATCAACGATCAGGATGTTAAATTTTGGTTGCTGGTTCATAGTGCTCATATTTAAAAGCGTAATTTCCTAAGCAAATATACAAATACTATAGGCTAATGCAAATTTAATAGCTGTTCTCTCTTTTTTTATCCCGCTTGCAAATGACGCGGTAAGGACAATTCACACACCTGTCTTTCTCTTGAGTTTGAACAAAAGGAGTAAGTGGATCTAAAAGCTCATTGAAAATGGTATGAAGAGTTTCTGTCATATTTAAGATAAAATCTTCCTTTCCTGAAGTTTCGGGAAACATGGCTTCCATCAGCCCTTTGGATGATTGCCTTAGACTAAAAATACCTGCTACAGGCATTTTAACTACATGTGGGTTATTCAAAAGGTAGAGAAGCGTGTAAACAGCAAGTTGCAATCCTTTGGATTTATCGGGGTCAAGAAAGTCTTCGAAAGTTGAAACATTTATATCTTTCAAAGCTACTTTTCCTGTTTTGTAATCGATAATTCTATGGTTTTGACTTAGTTGGTCGATACGGTCGATAGTACCCTTCAATTGGATTTTTGTGCCTTCAATTTCAAACGAAGCTACCAGTTTTTGCTCTTGTTCTTTTACTACCAGAAGTTGGTTGCTTACTGTATGTATTTCGCTGTCAATTAATTTGCTGATAAACTGCAACGAGACCGTGTAAGCAATTTTATTTCTTCCTTCCTCAAGAATAACACCAGGAAATTTTTCCTGAAAGCATTGTGTTAGCAACGATTCGAGCCTTTGTTGCATTTCAATTAATTCATTTTTTTGCAGCGTGGAGCCCAGATAGGGTTGATAAAGCAGTTCGAGTGTTTTATGAATCACGGTACCCATCTGATTCAACCCAATGCCACTTTCTTGTGTGTCATCTTCATCAATTTTTAAAACATCCTGCCAATAAAACTGCAATGGACAACTTATAAAACGCGACAAGCTGGTTGGAGAAAGTCCTTCTGAAAGTCTTTTTTTAAGTTTTTCAATAGCCTGAGGGGTCTTCTCTATTGATATCTCACGCTCATGTTTTTGTGGAGGTACCTTATAGGTAAAAAGCTCTTCAGTAAATTGGATGTTTGGATTTATCCTGGTAAGCTCGTATTTAATCTGTAACATAAACCTGCTCATTTCTCCACCACCAAGAGGATCAGATTCAGTGTTATAGTAGAGATTTATCTCGTTGGCATATTGCAACAGGTGAAAAAAATGAAAAGCATAAATTGCTTGTTTTTCATTATGAGTTGGCAAATCATATGTTTTCCGAATGTCGAAAGGAAGGAGCGATTGACGGTTTTTATCAGCCGGAATTATCCCTTCATTGACTGAAAGCAAATGAACAGTGGAAAAATCCAGATTTCTTGTTTCAAGTAGTCCCATCACCTGCATTCCTTCCAAAGGTTCACCTAAGAAATGCATGGTGTAAAATGATGCGAGTTGACGCACAAAAATAAGAAGCCCTTCTGTGTCGAAAAGGTCTTTTTTATCTTCTGTTAAACTTTTCAATCGTCTCAACAGACGCAATGCCACAATGGTTTGATTGATTAAAAGCTGATTATTTTGAACCTCTTTGCTTGTCCGCAGAAAATTTAACAACCACTCAAACAGTTCAATGCCTTTTTCCAGACTTTTATTGATGTCGAATGATGAAGTGGTTAAAAGTATATTGAAAAAATCTTTCAAAGAAGGGTCAAGTCCGGCTGATAAAGCTTTAAAGCGATCCAACGTTACATAAGTGTTCCCGTCGGCACGGATTGCTTTGGCAAGTTGTTGCATTTTTTGGAGTGAAGCCTCATCCTGAAATGCTATAATTACTTCATGATGAATTATATCAATAAGTTTGTCCAAAGGAATAATAAGATGGTTGTTTCGCTCTATAATTGAATTTTCAAGCTCGAAATTAAGTAGCATGAAAGTATACAACTGACTGATGTTAAATGGAATGCCCATTGTAACATTAAAGTTTCCAATGCTTTCGGGTATGCTGTTTAGAACTGGAAAAAGAAGCTTCTCATCTGAAAGAACAATAGCAGTTTTTCCAGTTTCTTTTTTTTGGTCTGCTTCTAACGAAAGATAATACCCCATCGCTTTAGCCTGTCCTGTTTGACCGGGAACCCCAATAAACCTTATGATTTTTGGTTCGGTCAAAAGCAAATCATTGGTCCAAAGCAATGGGTGTCTCGGGTGTTTTTTTAAGAAATTTCGTAGAGACAAACCGGCTTCGTGCAACCCAAAAAGATTTGGTTCCAAGTAATATTTATCCAAATCCCATAAAAGAATTGCCTTTTTATTCTTATAAAGGATGCTGTATATCGCTTCTTCGGCTGGGCTCAAGGCATTGAAACCAGCGAAAATTATGAATTGCTCCTGCGGTTTTGTGAGTAGTTCATTCTCGGGCATCTCGGCAAGCTTGCGTGCAATTGCACCTGAATATGCCTGTTGTTTCTGATCCATTTTTGTAGAGAGAGCTGCATAAATGGATTTTAATGACTTAAAAAACTGGATATAGTTTTTTTCAAAAGAAGTCAGATCACTGCCATCCGTATGCCAGAGTTCCAATGCTTTTGCTTCTGACAGGTAATTGAAAATTTCTTCAGGATCAACAAGATAGTGATCAATCTCATCGAAATCATTGGCTATTTGCGCGGCATAACCTGCAAATTGTTCAAAATAATTGTTTTCAATCGAATTCTCTTTTAAATAGATCTCAATCAAATCAAAAACAATGGAAAGAGGATCGGCAGATTGATATCCCGACCATGAACAAAAAGTTTCCTCAACAGAGCCGATCCGTGGCATCCAGATAGCTTTTCCTGCCTGAACTGCCAATTCTTTTTTGAGAAAAATTGCAGCTCGTTTATTTGGAAAAACAACTCTTAAACGATCTGTTTTATCTGCATGATTTTCAAGTATATAATTGGCTAAACGTTGTATAAAACCGGACTTGTTCATGCAGTAAAATTATTGAAGGTTTTTTCAATAAGGGGAATTTCTTCTGCTTTACCAACATCAAACCAAATCCCTTCGGGAGCTGGAATACCAACGATCTTTTTCAGTGAAGCCAGAATAAGGTAAAGGTCGATTATTGAGCTTTTTCCATGTGGGAAAGAGCTGAAGATCTCTGGATAAAAAAAGTGAATGCCGCTGAATGAGAGAGGTTTGTAGGTCTCAAGCGCATCGCCTACCCATTTATATGTGGACTCTTTTTCATTTTTCCATCCAATGAGATTATTGCTTTGATCGAAAAGAAGTTTTCGGCTGCTATGTCGGTTTTGAACTAACAAACCACCATCAGCACCTGAATCGATGAAAACCTGTCGCAGCGATCTTAGATCATAATCAGTAATTATGTCAACGTTATGAACCAATACTGGTTGATTTGCAGGAAAAAGAGGAAGTGCTTTCACAATTGCACCTCCTGTATCAAGCAATTCATTTCTTTCGTCAGAGATGTGAATAGTAATGTTAAAATTATGCTGATTTACAAAATCGATAATTTGATCTGCATAATGATGTACATTAATAACCACATCGGTAAACCCTTGCTTTGCTAATTTGAGTAGAATAATTTCAAGTAGTGTTCTCCCGTTAATTTTGAGAAGCGCTTTTGGTGAATGAAGCGTAAATTGCTTCAGTCGCGTACCCAGGCCAGCCGCCAAAACCATCGCGAAAACAGGATTTTTCATGCGTTTATTCTTTTTCCGGTTTGCACAGATGTTCTTCCTTTTTGGCACTTAAACCACATTTCTTACATGTAAAATGGGTGTCTTTCGATCCTTTTTTTATATGATCACTTTTACAAAGCTTTTTCGACATAGGATTACTTTTTTGATTGTTCAATATGCCTGGTGATGACTTCACAATCAGGAAATTCGATTTTAAGCCATTGAGAAATCATAGATGCACAAAAAACAGAGCGGTGTTGTCCGCCTGTGCAACCAAAATTAAACATTAAATTTGAAAAATTCCTGCTTTTATAGTTTACCACTGCTTGATTGATAATTTGTTTTGCGTGGTTCATAAATGAATGAACTTCAGCTTCTTTTTCAAGAAAATCAATTACTTTCTGATCTAATCCGGTGAGCATAGCATATTCAGAAAATCTTCCCGGATTGGGTAAAATCCGGCAGTCAAAAACGAAGCCTCCACCGTTTCCGCTGTCATCGCGTGGAATACCACCTTTTAGAAAGGAAAAACTATTAACTACTATTTTGAGTTCGTTCTTTGCGTTCTGAACCGGTACAGGAAATTGCGATTTAAGTTCAATTATTGCTTTCAGAAGACCATTTAAAACTGGCAAATTAATTGGAAGAGGGTTGATTTCCAACTGTTTTTCCAATTCACGGATCGCATAAGGAATACTTTCAATGAAATGTTGCTTCCCTTGTATAAGTCCCCTGAACCCATAAGCACCTAAAACTTGCAGGAGTCGTAAATAAATGAAATAGGGCAACTCTTTTCTAAATAAGGATTCGTCAATTTGGGTTTGTTGCTTAAGTGTTTCAATGTAGAAATCAGTAAGTTCGTTACGTTTTTCTTGTGGTAATGCAGCTTTAACCTGATATAAAAGTGAAACAAGGTCATAATGCAGGGGGCCTTTTCTAGCACCTTGAAAATCAATGAAATATAAATCATTGTTAAACAGTAGTATATTCCTTGATTGAAAATCGCGATACATAAAATAATCGGCAGGAACATCTGCAATAATTGAAGCTAAAAGATCAAATTCCTGTTGCAGCTGGTGCTCGTTGATTGCCAGATCGGGCTGCTGTTTGACAAAATAATACAAGAAGTAATTTAAATCAGCAAGGATGGTAAGCTTATCGAATCGTTCTGCCGGCCATGCTTTGGAATAATCAACATGATCATTCCCAACTACCTGTAGACGAACAAGATGTTCCAGTGCTTTTTTGTAGAATGGCTCAATACTAGCCATGAAATCGTCATCTTTTCGTGAGCTTTGAATCTTAGAAAAAAGAGAAATATCTCCTATGTCTTGCTGAAAGTACATTAATTCATTTTCAGAAACAGCCAGCACCTGAGGAACGTTGAACCCGGAATTTCTAAGTGACCTGGCCATGCTTATAAAAGCCCTGTTTTCTTCAATAAGTTCATTAAAAGTGCCGATAACAATAGCTTCTTCACCAGATATTCTAAAATACTTTCTCGGAGAGCCGCTATTAACTATGGCTTCAATTGAAATGGCTTCACTTGAAAAGGTTTGCCTGTAAAGCATCCGTAGCTGATTTTCAATTGAATGAAGTTGCATGAATATTTTTTTGTTGGACTACAAAGTTAAGCCGATTCTTTCAATTGAATGGCTTGTCAGCTTAATTTAGGATAACTTTAATGGAAAGTAACTTTTTGATGTTTGGTTTTGTTTAAGCAAAAAATACCTATTTTTGCATCTGTAGTACATTCAATATTCAAAACTCTAATTTTATGGAAGCTTCAAACCAAGCTGTTAATATTCTCAAAACGGCAATATTACTCGAACGCAGAGGTAAAGCCTTTTACACGCAGGTTGCCCGCCAGTCGGAAAGTAAATCGGCAAAACGTATTTTCGAAATGATGGCTGAAGAAGAAGATGCTCATATTGATTTCCTTTCTCGCCAGTTTGTACATTTTGAAAAAACACATGAGTTTTTGAAAATTGATGAGCATCAGGAGGTTGATGATGCAGATGTAGTAATGATCCTTTCCAATGAAATTAAGAAAGAGATTTCTGCAGCTAGTTTTGAAGCTGCTGCCATTTCTGCCGCCATTGATTTTGAAAACAGGGCTATTGCCGTTTATTCACAGAGGGCTGAAGAAGCTACTGATTTGAACGAAAAAGAAATGTATCAGATGTTGGCTGACTGGGAAAAAAGTCATCACCATCTTTTGCATAAGCTTAATGAAGATTTGAAAGAACAAATCTGGAACGACAATAACTTCTGGCCTTTTTAACGCTCCCGCATTATCAAACCATTTTAAACATATTAAATAAAGCCCTGAGATTGAGAGCAATAATCTTGGGGTTTTTGATTTTCTAAAACTTTCATCATGCATCACGATCAAATTGGATTTAATTCCAAAGCAGTGCACGCCGGCATCATTGATGATCCGCTGGGTAGTGCCGTTACACCAATTTACCAAACTTCAACTTTCAGCTTTGAAGATGCCGACCATGGAGCGCGTTGCTTCTCAGGTGAGGAAAAAGGCTATATCTATACACGTATCGGAAATCCAACCATAAACGATTTGGAACATGCCGTGGCCAAACTCGAAAACGGCTATGGTGGTATTGCGGTTAGCTCAGGTATGGCTGCTGTAAATACAGTTTATATGACCTATTTAGGTCAAGGGAAGCATCTTGTAGCCCACAACGCTTTGTATGGTCCTTCAAGAGCTATCATTGAAAGCATCTGGGTGAAATTTGGTATCGAGTCAACATTTGTTGATGCCACTGATCCTATAAATGTTGCAAATGCTATCAGGCCTAATACAAGTTTGATTTTTTTAGAAACACCGGCAAACCCAACCATCGGCATCACCGATTTGGAAGCGGTTGTCGCTATTGCTAAAAAACATAATATACCGGTATGCGTTGATAATACCTTCTGCAGTCCCTATTTGCAGCAACCTTTTGACTATGGTGTTAGTGTGGTTTTGCACTCCATGACCAAATTTATCAACGGTCATGCCGACATTGTTGCAGGGATGATAGTTGCGAAAACCAAGGAACATTACGACCGTCTCCGGCCAGTGATGGTTAATATGGGTTGCAATATGGATCCACATCAGGCCTGGCTTACACGTCGCGGTCTGAAAACGCTTGGTATTCGCATCGACAGAGCGCAGGAAAATGCCATGAAAGTTGCTGTTTTCCTCGAGAATCATCCGAAAGTTGAATGGATTTTATATCCTGGCCTCACTTCCCATCCCCAGTATGAATTAGGTAAGCGCCAGATGAAAGGTCCCGGCGCTATGATCAGCTTCGGCTTGCATGGCGGTCTCGAAGCTGGAAAGCGGATGATGAACAGTGTTCAGATGGCCTTGTTAGCTGTTTCACTCGGGGGAATTGAAACGCTCATTCAACATCCTGCAAGTATGACACACTCAAAACTTTCGTCGGAAGCAAAAAAAATCGCAGGCATTTCTGATGGGTTGGTTAGACTTTCTGTTGGAATTGAAGATATAGAAGATATTATAGCCGACCTTTCACAGGCTCTCGACAAAGTATAAGATTGAAGAGAAATCGAATTTGTTATTTGGTGATTAATCTGAGGGTATCAAAACAGTAGTTGCTGTTTTACAATTATGCTCACTTTAGATAGTTTTTTTCTCTTTTATTAAAATGATATACAAGAACATAAACTTTGATAAAAATTCTTATTTTTGCGCCCTTTAATGGGACGAACCTATGTCGGACTGATATAATTAATCACATCAGACTGATAATTGCTTAACTATTTATAATCTATTTTAATGGAAAACATGGACTTGATCAATCTCGAACCCGAAGAAGAAAAAGGGAATGAGAACGCCCTGGCGGCCACAAATGAGATGGCTGACCAGACAATTGCTTCTGAACAAACCGCTGAGAATGAAACTGTCAGCGAAGTTACAACCCAACTTGATGCCAACGACAAGGATCTGATCGTAAGGCTGATTCAATCCAATCAATTACCTGAGGTAATTTCTGAAATAGCCGAAACAGCAGAACCAGAAGTGGTTGCTGAAGAAGAGGTTTCTATTGAAGAAGTTGTTGTGGAAAGCGAAAAGGTTGAGGAAGAACTTCCACAGGAGGAAGCCAACCTGTCTGAACCGGAATTAGAGATAGTTGAAGAAAAGGTTGAGGAAGAACTTCCGCAGGAGGAAATCAGCCCGGTTGAACCCGAATTAGAGAAAGTCGAAGAAAAGGTTGTGGATGAGCTTTCACAAGAGGAAATCAGCCCGGTTGAACCTGAGTTAACCAAAGTTGAAGAAAAGGTTGAAGAGATACATCTTTTAGCGGTTGAACACCTCGTAGATGAGGAAACTGTCGAAGAAGATGAGGCGATGAGTGAGCATGATTTTGCCGGGTTGAACAAACTTCAGCTGGTCGAAATGCTCGAGGAAACCGTTCAGGAACATGATGTTGCCAAGATTAAGAACAAAGTAGCAGCAATTAAGGTGTATTTTCTCAAACACAATAAGGAAGATATTGACCATGAATTGGATCAATTTATTGCTGATGGTGGAGAAAAAGAGTCCTTTGAACATGCAGATGATCCGTTAGAAATCCGGTTTAAGGCTGCTTTCAATCAGTATAAAGACAGTAAGTCAAAGCATAACGAGCTGCTCGAGCGTCAGAAACATCAGAACCTCGTTCAGAAACAAGCTATTCTGGAAGAATTGAAAGTGTTGATCTCATCAGAGGAAACACTTAAGAAAACATATGATGAATTCAAAATCCTTCAGGACAAATGGAAGGAAATTGGTCAGGTTCCAGCTGGTGAAATCACTAACTTGTGGAATAATTATCATTTTCTTGTTGAGAAATTCTTCGATAAGGTAAAGATTAACAGGGAACTGCGCGATCTTGACATGAGAAAAAACCTGGAAGTAAAAATTGAACTCTGTGAAAAAACAGAAGAACTTTTACTTGAGGAATCTGTAATAAAAGCCTTTAAATTACTTCAAAAATATCATGAGGACTGGAAAGAAATCGGACCAGTTCCACAAGATGTTAAAGAAGAGGTTTGGGAGCGTTTCAAAAATGCTACGGATAAGATCAACGCTATACGCCGCGACCATTATTCAAAAATCCAGGAAGAACAGCAACATAATCTGGATGGAAAAATTGCCTTATGTGAAAAAGCCGAGGAAATCGTTTCAGATGCTTACGACAGTATCAATATCTGGATGAAGAAATCGGATGAGATGAGAGAACTTTTTCAGGTTTGGAGATCGGTTGGTCAAGCACCAAAGAAACAGAATGATGAAGTTTGGAATCGTTTCAAAGCTGCCATGGATAATTTCTTTGAAGCTAAAAAGGAATATTTTGGCAAACTGAAAGATCAGCAGCTCGATAATTACAACCGTAAGCTTGATTTGTGTGTGCAGGCTGAAGCTTTATTAGAAAGCACCGAGTGGCGTAAAGCTACTGATCAGTTTAAAGCTCTTCAGGAAGAATGGAAGAACATTGGACCTGTTCCACGCAAAAATTCAGATAAAATCTGGAAACGTTTCAGAGGTACTTGCGATGAGTTTTTCCGCAAAAAATCAGAGCACTTTTCAGGAATCAGAGGAAGAGAAGATGAAAATCTTGCCAAGAAAAAGGAACTTATCGAGAAAATTGCAACATTTGAAGTAAAGGCCGACAGAACAACAAACCTTGACGCTTTAAAAACGTTACAACGCACCTGGATGGAAATCGGCCATGTGCCAATCAAAATCAAGGATCAACTATATGCTGATTATCGGAAAGCTATCGACAAGTTGTTTGAGAAAATGAAACTCACAGAGCAAGAGATGGCAGCAACACATTATCGTTCTTCAGTTGATTCAATGCGCGATGAACCGGATTCCGGCGATAGAATCAGAAGAGAACGCATGACGCTGGCAACGAAAGTTACCAAACTCAAAGAAGAAATCATGTTGCTCGAAAACAATATCGGATTTTTCTCCAGCAGTAAGCAAGCAGATATCATGCGAGCTGAATATGAAAAAAAGATTGCTAAAGCAAAAAGTGAAGTAAAACTTTTTGAAGCAAAACTCAAAATGTTAAGGGATTAACAAATAAAAAGCCGCTCCGATTGGGGCGGCTTTTTTTATATGCCATTTTGAGGTTAAGGGCTATGTTTTTTTGAGAATTGGGTTAAACTTTCAGGGTCTTTTCCTGTTCTTTAATATTGGTGGATTTGACCAGCAACATTAAAGAAATTAGCAATAATCCAGCGCCATAAAGTGCAAAAATAAGATTCTCATCTGTCAGGTTGATAAAGAAATAAAATCCATGAAAAAAGCTTGCAGCTCCTAAGCCTGTCATTGAATCAATAAAACGGTTTTGACGATATTTGCCCATCCCGGTAAAGAAACCCATTATTGTAGCAAATGCCAGATTTGCAATAGGGTAGGTTATAAGAAAGGTGGTATCCATTGGTTTTGAGAACCACCCTGTCATAAAAAGAGGTAGAGATATAGCTGTAAACGAACCACTAATTAATAATGAATAAATGATTCCATCAAGAGGCCCTTTAAAGGTCTTCTGCTTTAAAAAATAATAACGAAGCAAAATAAATTTGCCAAGTTCAGCACTAAATCTCACTTCAACAAAGGAATAATAACCAGTTTGTTTTATACTCTTAAGCTGATCAATACCTTTGATTACAGCAATTTGATCAAGTAAAAACAGGAAAAGCAGTGTGATAAAACCAAGCAGCACTGCCTGATTAATCAACTTCCATGATTCATTAGCGAATTTAAATTTAAGATAGAAAAGTAAAAGCGTCGTTATGATAAGTTGCTGTAAAAAACCTAATAAAATGTTCAGCATGATGAAGATGTTTTTGATTCGATGGTTAATTATTCATTTTAATACTTGATTTTAAATTGTTAGTTTAAATTTAACCAATCTTTGACCGCTTAACTACAATGAATTAGAAGACTTGAAAATGGAATTTTTCGACTTATCCTTCATGCTTATGCATTACACAAATTGAGAAAGATAAATTAAAAATGAGTTTGGTAATCATATACCGTTATTTTTGCACTCGCACCGAGCGTTTTTTATATGGATGAAGGAATTGTAATAAAATCAACCGGAAGCTGGTACTCAGTATATCTTTCTTCGGGCAAAACCGTGCAATGCCGTTTGAGAGGACAATACCGGTTAAAGGGAATCAGAACTACAAACCCTGTTGCTGTTGGCGACAAGGTGCAGATTCGCTATGAAGAGGGTCGTGAGACCGCTATAATCTTGTTAATTCATGAGCGCCAGAATTTTATCATACGAAAAGCCACAAATCTTTCCAAAGCTTCACACATTATAGCTGCTAACCTTGATCAGGCAATACTTGTCGCGACAATCGATCATCCGCGCACTTCAACAGGTTTTATTGATAGGTTTCTTGTTACATCGGAGGCTTATCACATTCCGGCAGTGATTATTTTTAATAAAACAGACCTTTATGACAAAGAACAATCTGATAAACTTGATCAACTTTATACAATTTACACTTCGATAGGGTATAAGGTTTTGAAAGTGTCAGCTCTGAATGGTAACGGATTAACTGAATTTGGTGCATTGTTAAAAGGTAAAACTACCTTGTTAACAGGTCATTCCGGTGTTGGGAAGTCGGCACTGATTAATAAAATTGATGTCAATCTGAAACTACGCACCGGTGAAATTTCATCTGTTCATAATAAGGGCAAACATACCACTACATTTGCCGAGATGTATCCAATCAATGTTGGGGGTTGGATTGTTGATACACCAGGCATCAAGGAATTTGGATTACATGATTTTGAGGCTGAAACACTGGCGCAGCGCTTTCCGGAAATGAGATCAATTATGCATTTATGCCGTTTTGCAAATTGTACGCACGTTCATGAACCTGATTGTGCTATAAAACAAGCCCTTCAGGGAAGGATAGCTGGTTTTCGCTATCAAAATTATCTGAACATGATGAACAATGATTTTACTGACGAAAACTAACACTACATGATAGTACGCGATTTAATCACCGATGGGATTATCCCCTTAAAAACCAGCGATACAGGAAGAGCTGCGTTAAGCTGGATGGAAGATTTCAGGCTGTTACATTTGCCTATTGTGAATGATTCTCAGTTTCTCGGATTAATTTCTGAGTATGATATTTACAGCTTTAACCACTTTGATGAAGCGATAGGTAGTTATAACTTATCGTTGCAAAGTCCCTATGTTTATGAACATCAACATATATATGAAGCATTAAAACTGGTTAAGTTGCATAGACTGAGTTTAATACCTGTAATTGATGAAAAAGAAATTTATCTCGGATCAATTACTTTGCAAAGTCTTCTGGAACATTTCGCTGATACGCTTTCTGTGGATGAACCTGGCGGTATTATCGTTCTTGGAATCAATATCCGTGATTATGTATTGTCTGAAATTGCCCGAATTGTAGAGACTAATGATGCAAAAATTTTAAGCCTTATTGTTAAATCAGATAAAGATACAACGCGAATTGAGGTGACTCTCAAATTAAATAAGCGTGATATTGCCGGAATACTTCAAACATTTATTCGTTTCAATTACGATGTTTTAGCTTCTTTTGGTGAAAGTGATGATTTTGATGATCTGAAAGAGAGGTATGAATCACTAATGACCTATTTAAAGGTATGAAGCTGACTTGTTGGAGTTTAATACTTGTTTTTTTTGTTTCGGTCCTGCATGCTCAAACAGAAACTGCTTCTTCTTTTGCGTTAAACCTCGACAGTTGTGCAACAAAATCTTCCTCTAAGGAAATTATTGTTGGTGATATAAACCTGGAAGGCAACACAACCACAAAAGATAAAATTCTGTTCCGGGAGATAACCTTTCGTTCGGGCGACACCTTGAATTGCCGTGAGTTTTGTGAGAAAATAGTTCAAAGCCAGCAAAATTTGCTCAACAGGTCCATTTTTAATTTTGTTCAAATGGACACAGTTCATGATACCAATTTCTCACAGGTGATTCATGTCAATGTTAGTGTTATTGAAAGATGGTACATCTGGCCTTTGCCAATCTTTGAACTTGCCGACCGAAACTTTAATGCCTGGTGGGAAACCAAAGATTTTCGACGAGCCAATTATGGTGTCTTTCTTACCTACAATAATTTCAGAGGGCGACTCGAACAGCTCAAAGTTTTGTTAAGAGCTGGTTATAATCAGAACTATTATCTACTTTATGAAGTTCCATATATTACTGAAGCACAGAATATTGGACTTGGAATACAGATGGGTTATTCGTTGAGTAGAGAAGTACCGTATTTAACATTGGATAATAAGCAGTTGTTTTATCGTGCTGAAGATTCATATGCCCGAAAGGAGTTTTATGCCAGCTTGAAGGTGAGCTATCGCGATGGTATCCATACAAGTCATAGTTTGAGTATGGGATACGAGAAATCGAAATATGCTGATACGTTGCTTGACCTGAATCCCGATTTTGTTGAAAGTAGGGAAGGGAAGTATCAAATGATCCATATCAACTATTACTTCAAACGTGATTTCAGAGATTCGAAACCATATCCACTGAATGGGTACTATTGGGATGTTGATTTTCATCAATATGGTTTCGGACTTATGCCCGATGAACCGTTAATCAGCACATTAAAAACTACTTTCGACATTTATCGCCCTATCAGTAAGCGGTGGTTTTGGGCCTCCAGTGTGACAGCGCGTATCACCGGATCAGATTTCCAACCTTATTTCATGCAAAAAGCGCTAGGATATGGGAACGATTTTATTCGCTCCTATGAGCTTTATGTTATCGATGGGAAGAGTCATGCACTTCTTAAATCGAATCTGAAATTTGCTCTTGTTCAACCAACAAAGCGACAGTTGCCTTTGATAAAATCTGATAAATTTGGAAAAATTCATTTTGCTGCTTATTTAAACTGGCTCTTTGATATTGGATACGCACACAACCCTAAAAACAATCCAACGAATAATTTTCAGAATAAATTACTTTATGGCACTGGGATTGGCCTCGATCTTGTTACATATTATGATCTTGTTTGGCGATTTGAAACTTCTGTAAATCAGTATGGTTCAGCCGGTTTTTTTATTCACTTTGTCGCTCCTATTTGATAAGGAATCCTTTTCTTTTCAAATTTATCCACTGATTTTTCGAATGAGAAAAATGAATCGGACTTAGATGACTCAAAAATAAGCTTTGCTAAAACTTTGTAAGGCACTAAATTATGTTAAAACCTAAAAGTGAGGCGACTTAATTTGTAATCTTGCACATCAAAGCAATACCCGGCTCTATGAATGTTGCCTTATTTGGTAAAAGTTTTTCAGGTGAACGTGTTCCGTTTTTCAAATTGATGTTTGAGAAACTTTTCAATGCAGGTACAACAATATTTATTTATGAGCCTTATTATCAACAGGTTAAACCTTATTTTGAATTCCATCCTACCGTCAAATTCTTTCATGGTCACGATGATTTATCAAAAGATATTGACGTTTTCTTTTCAATAGGGGGTGATGGAACTTTGCTTGATGCATTACCAATCGTTCGTGATTCAAACATACCGGTACTTGGTATAAACATGGGTCGTTTGGGTTTTCTTTCGAGTGTTTCAAAGCACGAAATTGAAGCTGCAATGGATGCACTTATTTCGGGTCGTTACACGCTGGATAACAGAAGTTTACTGATGCTTTCAGAACCGGAAAACCTGTTCCCTGATATTAATTATGCGTTGAATGAAGTCACGATTTTTCGAAAAGAAGCTACTTCACTAATCGTTATTCAGGTTTTTGTTGATGATGTTTTCGTAAATTCTTATTGGGCTGACGGACTTATAGTTGCAACACCAACTGGTTCAACAGCCTATTCATTAAGCGCAGGTGGACCTATTTTAGCACCTTCAAGCAATGACTTTGTAATTACACCTATAGCTACACACAATTTAAGTGTACGACCTATCGTTATCCCCGACAGAAGTTTTATCAGATTAAAAGTTGTCGGACGTCATACGCAGTACACGTTAAGCATGGATTCCCGAATGGCCATTGTAGATCAGTCGCTGGATGTTATGATACAAAAAGCACCGTTTGTGCTTAGGCTGGTTCAGATGGAAGGCAAGGATTTTTATGGAACTATTCGTGAAAAGTTGTTGTGGGGTCTCGACATTAGAAATTGATCTGGTAGCAGGTGAAAAAAAAGGTTAAATTTGCATCCTGAAAAGAGTAATTTTATTATAATCTGATAATGAATGGGTTATATAAAAAGACCAATTTCAGCAAGCGTTTATTTAGTACATATGATTAAAAAACTCGTTGTGTTTTTCGTGTTATCGACCCTCTTCTTTGGTGCTGAAGCTCAAAATCTTGAAGTTGGCGCTTTTGGAGGTGTGAGTTATTACAATGGCGACCTGAATCCGGGAATGCCATACAACAAACCTGAGCCTTCATTTGGAGTGTTAGGAAGATACAGTAAAGGTACACGTTGGGCTTACAGAGGCGCTTTTACCACCGGAAAATTATCGTCCGATGGTAAATATGCGAGAGTGAATACAATGGCAGACTCAGCATTTACGACCTCTATATCGGATATCAGTGTGATAGTTGAGTTCAATTTTTTTGACTATTTTACGGGTAGTCAGAAAGATTATGTCACACCATATATTTTTGGTGGGATTTCTTATTTTGGAACTGGGGATAATTTTAATCAATCAATTGGTTTCAATCGTTTTAGCATTCCTTTTGGGTTTGGATTCAAATATAGTATTGGCAAGCGCCTTGGAATATCAGCCGAATGGAAAATGCATAAAGCCTTGGCAGATGATCTGGAACAAGATGTGACATTCGAAACAGGTTCTTCTGATCCTAATACCAATGATTGGTTTGGTTACACCGGGATAGGGATAACCTATAAATTCAATCTTGAAAAACGACAAGCATGTAATTCTTATAATAATAGCCAGTTCGAATAACAACCTACATTATTGAGCATCAAGAAGATGAGTTTGAAAGATCAGATAAATACCGGGCAACTGCCGAAACACATCGCCATCATAATGGATGGAAATGGACGGTGGGCCAAACAGCACGGGCAACACCGTGTATTTGGACATAAGAATGGTGTTACTGCCGTAAGGGAGTCTGCTGAAGCCGCTGCCGAACTTGGTGTTTCATATCTGACTCTTTATGCTTTTTCAACAGAGAATTGGAACCGGCCAAAAATTGAAGTTAATGCGCTGATGCAGCTGTTGTTGCAAACTATCAATAATGAAATTTCAACGCTGAATAAGAATAATATCAGACTCAATGCGATTGGCGATTTGGATAGTCTTCCAGCTATAAATAGGAAGCATCTGATGAAAGCTATTGAAGAAACAAAGCATAACGACAGAATGACACTCACACTTGCTTTGAGTTATTCGAGTCGTTGGGAGATCGTTCAGGCAGTTAAAAAGCTGGCTGATAAGATTGTTAAAGGCGAGTGCACCCCTGAAATGGTTGATGCACAATGTATTGAAGGACTTTTAAATACCGGTGGGATGCCTGACCCTGAATTACTTATACGTACCAGTGGTGAATTCCGGATCAGTAATTTTATGCTTTGGCAGATTGCTTATTCCGAATTATACTTCACAAATACACTCTGGCCCGATTTTAGAAAAGAAGATCTTTATGCTGCCATCGTTGATTATCAGCACAGAGAGCGGAGATTTGGCAAAACAAGTGAACAGATAAATATTGTAAAAGATCAGAAATGATTCAAATGAATAGGATGAATATCAGGAAGTTGTTGTATGTGGCTTTGATTCTTGCAGGGATTGTTGCTTCCAGTAATGATATGTTTGGACAGATCTCCATTGGTTCCGACTTGTCACCTTTTGATTATTCCAGACCAAAAGACTATGAGATTGGCGGAGTAAAAGTGAATGGGATAAAATATCTTGACGAAAACGTAATTATCATGCTTTCAGGCCTTAGTGTTGGCGACAAGATTAAAGTTCCTGGCGATAAAATAACCGAAGCTATACGAAAACTTTGGGATCAGGGTTTGTTCGAAGATGTGGGGATTTCGGCAAGTAACATTCAGGGAGGCTTGATTTTCTTAACGATCGACTTAAAAGAACGCCCCAGAGTATCGAAATTTTCATTTGATGGCTTACGAAAAACAGAGGCTGACGACATCAGGACAAAAATAAATCTTGCCCGTGGTGATATTGCCAACGATCACCTTTTTGTAAAAACGCGTACGATCATTCAGAAACATTTTGCTGAAAAGGGTTATTTAAATACCGAGGTTGATATTCAGCAAGTTCCGGATGGAAGCAGGGAAAATTACGTCGATCTCAATATAAAGGTTAAGAAAAACGACAAGGTAAAAATCAGGGAAATCATCATTGAAGGCAATGAGTCACTCAGTACCGATCAGGTGAAATCTGCAATGAAGGAAACCAAAGAACGAGGTGTGTTTAATCCTTTAAATCCCCTAGGTCCGTTAGTTGCAGATGTGTCAAAAGATGTTTTTACACTCAAGCCATACAGCGCCTTACAACGGATTGAGACTTATTTTACAGATAATTATCGCTTACGTATTTTCAAATCTTCAAAGTATCTCGAAGCTAATGTGGAAGAAGATCTTGTGAATATTGTAAAAAAATACAATCAGAAAGGTTACCGTGATGCGCAAATCGTTACTGATTCGATGTACAAAATTGATGGAAGTAACATTGGCATTAAACTTAAAGTTTTTGAAGGTGAGAAATATTATTACAGAAAGATCGACTGGGTTGGTAATACAAAGTACGAAGACAAAACACTGAGTGCAGTCTTGGGTGTTCAGCCAGGCGATGTATACAACAAGGAGTTGCTTGAAACAAACTTGTCCTATAATCCCAATGGCTTTGATGTAAGCTCACTTTATATGGACGATGGCTATTTGTTCTTCAGTGCTGAGCCTGTGGAAGTGCTTGTTGAGAACGACTCCATTGATCTTGAAATTCGTATCAGAGAGGGAAAGCAAGCCCGAATCAGTAATGTAGGTGTGAAAGGCAACACAAAAACCAATGATCATGTTGTAATTCGCGAGTTGCGTACACGACCAGGTCAGATGTTTAGCAGAGAACTTGTCATAAGAACAACCCGTGAGCTTGCCAATTTACGTTATTTCAATGCCGAAACAATTGCACCTGATATTCAGCCAAATATGACAGATGGTACAGTTGATGTAGATTATAGTGTGGAAGAAACTTCAGCCGATCAAATCGAACTCTCCGGAGGTTGGGGTTATGGACGTGTTATTGGAACTTTAGGTCTCTCATTTAATAACTTCTCGCTGCGTAATGTATTTAAAAAAGATGCCTGGAGACCAGTGCCTTCCGGTGATGGTCAAAAACTTTCGGTAAGATTCCAGACCTACGGAAAAGGATACATGAACTATAGTGCCAGTTTTACCGAACCATGGCTCGGAGGTAAAAAACCTACCTCTTTAACTGTTTCGCTTTACCATTCACTTTATTCTAACGGACTGGCGCGCTCCGACACCAACAGGGCTTCTTTTGTAATCAACGGTTTAACGGTGGGTATTGGCCAACGATTGACATGGCCAGATGACTATTTCACATTATATCAAGGTCTTAACTTAATGAGATACGACCTAAAGAACTATTCATCGATTTTTAAAGTTGGAACAGGAACCGGATCTTTTAATGTGTTTAGCTACAACATTGTATTTGGAAGAAACTCAATCAGTCAGCCTATCTTCCCACGCTCAGGATCTGATTTCTCGCTATCGGCAGAGTTAACCCCTCCTTATTCGTTGTTCAGTACCAAGGATTACACAACCTTGAGTGAAAATGACAAGTACAAGATGGTTGAGTTTTATAAATGGAAGCTCAATACATCCTGGTACGTAGAAACAGTTAACAAACTGGTTCTTGCTACCCGATTGAAATTTGGATTCCTTGGCTATTATAACAGTGATATTGGTGTTACACCATTTCAACGTTTCTACCTTGGTGGTGATGGACTTTCAGGATACAATAACCTGGATGGAAGAGAAATTATAGGGATGAGAGGCTATGGTAATGAAACGATAACTCCTTATTACTATGAAGATAAAAATATTGGAGGAAATATTTTTGCAAAGTACACCCTTGAGCTCAGATATCCCTTCTCACTTAATCCAAGTGCCACCATTTATGGACTTGGTTTCATCGAAGCAGGTAACTCATGGCTAGGTTTCGATTCCTTTAACCCATTTGATGTTAAGCGATCAGCAGGATTTGGTGTTCGCGTATTTCTACCAATGTTTGGTATTCTTGGGCTGGATTGGGGATATGGCTTTGATGAAATTCCTGGTATTCCAAGTGCAAATGGAAGTCAGTTCCACTTCTCCATCAATCAGTCAATTGACTAAAAAAAGTTTGGCAGACTTTTTGAAAGAAAACACTTCATGAATCTTAAAAAATAATTCACGATGAACACTATGAAAACACCTTTTGTTTTAGTACTTCTGCTTACTTTGATCTCGATCAGCGGATTCGCTCAGCTTCAAAATCAAAAATTTGCTTACGTTGATACTGAATACATCCTAAAAAATATTCCCGAGTACAATGATGCCCAGGAAGAAATGAATGCTTTGTCAGAGAAATGGGAAAAGGAAATTAAGGCTATTTATGATAAAGTTGAAGAAATGTATCGCTCCTATCAGGCTGAAGCTGTGCTGCTTCCACAGGATTTGAAGAAGAAGCGGGAAGATGATATCCTGAAGAAAGAGAAGGAAGCAAAGGATTTGCAGATAAAGTACTTCGGTTCGGAAGGGGAGCTCTTCAAGAAGAGAAACGAACTCGTTCAGCCAATACAGGAAAAAATCTACAACGCTATGCAGGAAATAGCTGAGACAAAAAACTACTCCTTTATCTTTGATAAGGCTGCCGGTGCAACCATGCTTTATGCCAATCCACGTCTTGATATAAGCGACGAAGTGCTTGATCAGGTGGGAACTGTAATGCAAACTGTGAGAAAAGAAGATCGTAAGTAACCGATAGGTTAAAGCTTGTTAAGCCTCACTTGCTGAGGTTTATTTTTTACAACCTGAAATAAAAAAATTACTACTTTTGCGTTCAATTTATAAATAAACTTATTTATCAGAAAATGAAAACTTTAACCCGCGCCTTTTTGCTATTAGCTTTTGTAGCTTTCCTTGGTACTACGCAGGCTCAAACACTTAAAATTGGTCATATTGATTCGAATGAAATCATGAGCATTATGCCTGAGAAGCTTGTTGTTGAAAATCAGCTAAAGGATTTTGAAGCTCAGCTTGAAACAGAACTACGTGCCATGATGACTGAATATCAGACAAAAATCACTGATTATCAAAATAATCTGGCTACAATGTCAAACCTGATTAAACAATCAAAAGAGAAAGAAATCACTGACCTACAGACTCGTATCCAGGATTTTCAACAAAATGCCGATGCTGAATTTGGCGAAAAACGCGTTGAATTATTAACTCCTGTCATCGACAAAGTTAAGAAGGCAATCGAAGATGTTGGCAAGGAAAATGGCTATACATATATCATTGATTCTGCAACAGGCGTATTATTGCATGTTGGAGCAGGTGCTGACGATGTTACCAAACTCGTTAAAACCAAACTTAATCTTAAATAAATCAATCTTTGTTATTGAATAAATCCAGAGTTATTAAACATTTTCACCCGACAACTGTTTACTTAGCATTAGTGATTAAAACATTCAAGAAATAAATACTCACACGAATGAATTTCAGACAACAACATTTGCATCATCATCGTGATTACCTGTCAGGTGATATGCTTGTGTGTTGGTCTATTTAAAGATAATTTTATAACACTCAAAATCCCGCCTGATTTTTTATCAGGCGGGATTTTTTTTTAACTCAAAAACTATGACACTCTTAAAAATTGCAATTCAAAAATCGGGCCGCCTCAATGAGGGGTCGCTTAAGTTACTGAAAGACTGTGGTATTTCAGTAGAAAATGGAGGTGATAAACTAAAAGCCCGGGCTAATGGTTTTGACCTTGAAGTCGTATTTCTTCGAAATTCTGATATACCTCATTATGTTGAGGATGGAGTGGTGCACCTGGGTATTGTTGGTGAAAATGTTTTGGTTGAGTCAGATTCAAAAGTCATAATTCTTGAGAAGTTAGGCTTTTCACGATGCCGGCTGGCATTGGCCGTGCCCAAAGAGGTTGATTTTGATGATGTTAATTGGCTTCAGGGCAAGCAAATAGCAACATCGTACCCCAAAGCCACTGATGCTTTTATGGCTGCAAACAACGTGAAAGCCTCCTTGCATCTGATAAGTGGCTCGGTAGAGATTTCACCGGCTTTGGGCCTGGCTGATGCAGTTTGCGATCTGGTTAGCTCCGGAAATACGCTTTTCTCAAATGGGTTAAAGGAAGTGGCTGTATTAATGCGTTCAGAAGCAGTTTTGATTCAGGGCGAAACAGTTGATACTAAAGTAAAAAAGCTGATTCAACAGCTTCAGTTTCGCATCCAATCAGTGTTGAATGCCCGTAATTATAAATATGTATTGCTCAACTGCCCTGTGGATAAAATTGATAGAATGAACGCCATCCTGCCTGGGATGAAAAGTCCGTCAATTATTCCATTGGTAGATAAAAACTGGGTTTCTCTCCATTCCGTGATTCAGGAAAATGATTTTTGGAATGTAATTGATGCACTGAAAGCTGAAGGAGCTGAAGGTATTCTGATTGTTCCAATCGAGAAAATGGTTTATTAATTAGTTTATTAAGAAATAACAGCGATATCATGTTAACAAGTGTTTTTTATCCGGAGAAAGAGGATTGGCAAAAATTAGTCAGCAGGCCGCATTTAGATTACGGTTACCTGGATGCGTTGATGAAAGAGATTTTCACTGAAGTTGAAGCAAAAGGTGATGAAGCTTTATGCACTTACTCACAGCGATTTGACGGTAACGTCCCAGCGCAGTTTAAGGTTTCAGATGATGAAATGCTGAAATCCGGCGATGGGTTGAGTGCCTCGCTTAAATCAGCTATTGATACAGCCATTGGAACAATAACGCGTTTTCATACCTTGAAAATGGTTGAAGATGAGGTGATTGAAACTATGCCTGGTGTCAGATGTCAGCGAAGACGAGTTCCGATAAACCGTGTAGGACTTTATATTCCCGGGGGTTCTGCTCCTTTGTTTTCGACCGTTCTTATGCTAGCCATTCCGGCAAAACTGGCAGGATGCAAGGAGATCATCTTGTGCAGTCCACCCTCAGCTGATGGCGTACTGCCTGAAGTAATAAGATACGCAGCAAAAATTTGTGGCATCACTCAGGTTTTTCAGATTGGCGGCGCTCAGGCCATTGCTGCGATGGCTATAGGAACAGCATCAATACCTGCAGTTGATAAAATTTATGGACCAGGAAATCAATTTGTTACTGCGGCAAAAGTCATGGCATCAAACTATTTTTGTTCTATTGACATGATTGCCGGTCCTTCGGAATTACTTGTAATTGCTGATGAAACAGCTGTTCCGGCTTTCGTAGCATCCGATCTGCTTTCACAAGCAGAACATGGCTCAGATAGTCAGGTGCTGTTACTCACTGATTCCATTACAATGGCTGATTCCGTTAAAAAAGAGGTGATAAAACAGCTCATGGAACTTCCAAGAGCAGAAATCGCATCCAAAGCTCTGACAAATAGCAGAATCATCATTCTAAAAGACATTGAAACTGCGTTGGAATTTTCAAATAACTACAGCCCCGAACATTTGATTCTTGCTGTTGAGAATGCCAAAGGATGGGCGCTTAAAGTAATGAATGCAGGCTCAGTTTTTATTGGGAATTACAGTCCGGAGAGTGCCGGTGATTATGCGTCGGGGACCAACCACACGCTTCCTACCGGTGGTTTTGCGCGTTCATCAAGTGGTATAACAACTGAGAGTTTTATGAAAACGATTACATTTCAGGAGCTTACAGCAGAAGGCCTGCTTTCACTTGCGCCAACTATTGAAGAAATGGCCAAAACAGAACAGTTGGATGGACACAAAAATGCAGTCGCATTGAGAGTGAAATATTTAAATAAAATTTTGACAAAAGGATCATGAGAAATTTAATCCGACCCCATTTACATGGTATCGTACCCTACTCTACAGCAAGAGATGAGAGTAAGGCAGTTCATGGTGTTTTTCTTGATGCCAATGAAAACCCTTATAAGTGGCCTTATAACCGATACCCTGATCCACTCCAAAAGGAACTGAGAAAAGCGATAGCAGAGCTTAAGCAAATGGATGAAAGCCAGGTTTTTATTGGAAATGGCAGTGATGAAATAATTGATTTGCTCATTCGCGTTTTTTGTGAACCAGGGAAGAATTCAATCATGGTGCTTCCTCCAACTTATGGCATGTATGCCGTTTCGGCACGTGCCCACAATATTCGGGTGAAAGAGGTTCAGCTGGATGATGAGTTTCAACCGCATCTTGAAGGCATAGCTGCACATTGGAAGGATGTAAAGCTGATTTTTCTTTGTTCTCCAAACAATCCTACCGGCAATAAAATGGATGCCACTCGCGTGCTTTCGTTGTTGGAAACATTTGATGGAGTGGTGGTTATTGATGAAGCCTATAGTGATTATTCCGAAAGTGAGGGCTTTAAGGGTTTTTTAAGCACTTTTCCACGCCTTGTCATAATGCAAACTTTTTCAAAGGCCTGGTCAATGGCTTCTGCCAGAATCGGTATTGCTCTTACCTCGTCTGAGCTGGTTTCAATCCTCAATAAAGTGAAGCTGCCTTATAACATCAACAACCTTTCTGCTAATGCATTGATGAAACAAATCAGCAAGAGAAGTAAAGTTGATTTACAAATTCGTAAAACAATCAACGAACGTGAAAAGTTATTTCTCAATCTGCAAAAACTGCCTTTTGTGGTGAAGGTATTTCGGTCTGAAGCAAATTTTCTTCTTGTGAAAGTAACAGATGCTGAACGAATTTATAACTACCTCTCCGGCAAAGGCATCATTGTTAGAAACAGATCTTCTTGCACTGGTCTTGATAATTGCTTGCGGATAACCATTGGGACTAATAATGATAACAAACTACTAATGAAACACTTAAATGACTACAACAAATGAAAAAAGTCTTATTTATTGATAGAGACGGAACATTAATTTCCGAACCACAGGATACTTTTCAGGTCGATAATTTTGGAGAACTAATTTTCATAAAACAGGTGATTACCTTTCTTTTGAAGATACGAAAGGAAATGGATTACGAATTTGTGATGGTGACCAATCAAGATGGATTGGGTACCGCATCATTTCCTGAAAGTGACTTTTGGCCAATACAAAATTTCATGATGAAAGTATTCGAAAATGAAGGAATTACTTTTGATGCTGTTTTTATCGATCGAAGTTTTCCGGAGCAGAATCTTCCAACACGCAAGCCTGGCACTGCCATGGTTTCCAAATACTTGAACGGTAACTATGATTTGGCAAATTCATTTGTCATAGGTGATCGTATCACTGATGTTGAATTCGCGAAAAACATCGGCTGCAAAGCAATTTTATTTAATTCAGAAACAAAGGAAACTGGGTCATATAATTCAGTGATTGAGTTGGTTACTGATTCCTGGGAAACAATCTACAATTTTTTACGTGGCATTGATCGTAAGGTCATATGTAAGCGAACTACATCTGAAACACAGATCAGTCTTTTCTTAAATCTTGATGGAAAAGGTGTTGGCAAAGTAGGGACAGGAATTCCGTTTTTTGATCATATGCTCGAACAACTGATACGCCATGGCAATATGGATTTGTTCCTGAATGCCAAAGGCGATTTGCAAATTGATAGCCATCACACAATCGAGGATTGTGGAATTTTACTTGGTCAGGCATTTTATGAGGCAACAACAATGAAAATTGGATTGAATCGCTATGGCTTTGAATTACCTATGGACGAATCTTTGGCAAAAGTAGCAGTTGATTTTGGTGGAAGGAGCTATTTTAAATGGAGTTTTAAATGTCCTGAAACAACAGTCGCAGATATTCCTGTCTCGCTTTTCGAACATTTTTTCAGATCCTTTGCGGAACATGCCCGCATAAATCTTCACATAAAAGTGAAAGCAAAAAACGCGCATCACGGAATTGAGGCTGTGTTTAAAGCCTTTGCCCGTGCCGTAAGGATGGCTGTTCAACGAAATAGCTTCGCGACAGATTTACCTACGACAAAGGGGTTGTTATGAAAAACATAGCAATTATTGATTATGGTGCAGGAAACACTAAAAGCTTAACGTTTGCGCTTCAGCGCTTAGGGTATTCCAGAGTGGAACTTACATCTGATGCAACATCTGTTCAATCAGCCGATTATGTTATTTTTCCTGGTGTTGGTCATGCTTCATATGCAATGGAACAACTCCGCAAAACTGGTCTGGATACGATTATCCCTGATTTGAAACAGCCTTTCCTTGGGATTTGCCTGGGTATGCAACTCATGTGCAGCCATTCGGAGGAAGGCGATACCCCCGGCTTGGGAATTTTTAGTGCTCAGGTACTGAAATTTAAAGGTGAGCAAAAAGTGCCTCATATGGGTTGGAATAACGTTGACTTCTCGTCTTATGACATTGAAAATCACTATAATAATTCATGGTTTTATTTTGTGCATTCATATTATGCAGATGTGATTCCTCAAACAGTTGGCGTAACTGATTATATTTTACCTTTTAGTGCGGTTCTGCAGCATGATAATTTTCTGGGATGTCAATTTCATCCTGAAAAAAGTGGTGAGATGGGGGAGAGGTTTTTGACAAATTTTTTAAAATAACAATGATGACTTTAATGAAAATAATTCCGGCAATCGACTTAATCGATGGGGAATGTGTGCGGTTACAGCAAGGTGATTTCAAATTGAAAAGCGTGTATAGTACTGATCCAATTTCAGTTGCAAAAACATTTCAGGCAGCCGGAAGTGATTTATTGCATATTGTTGACCTTGATGGGGCAGCGCTTGGCCGTCCGGTTCAATTGCCAATAATCGGTGCTATAATGAAAGAAACAGGTTTAGATGTTCAAACCGGAGGAGGATATCAGTCATCAGAAAGTGTAAAAAGCGCGTTGAACCTTGGAGTCACTTCCGTTATTATAGGATCGATGGCCGTTAAGCAACCTGAACTATTTATCTCACTTTTGAAGGAATATGGTGGTGACAGCATTATTCTATCTGCTGATGTTCTTCAGGGTATTGTGATGGTTAATGGCTGGAAGAACTCCGGATCTGTAGCAATTTCAAATTTGATTGATAGCTTTTTGCAGCATGGATTAAAAAGAGTTGTTGTTACTGACATTAGCAAAGATGGCATGTTGACAGGTCCTTCAATTGATTTATACCTTGCTTTGATGAATTTACATCCTGATATCCAAATTGTTGCGAGCGGTGGTGTTTCGTCAATGAAAGATATTTTTGCTTTGGAAAATGCCGGTCTGAACTCGGTAATTGTTGGCAAAGCTTTGTATGAAGGGAAAATTACAATCGATGAACTCAGCAAATACAGGTCAGATTATGTTGGCTAAACGTATCATTCCGTGCCTGGATATAAAAGATGGCAGAACTGTAAAAGGTGTTAACTTTCAGAACCTCGCTGATGCTGGTGATCCTGTTGAGCTGGCGTCGTTGTATGCTAAGGAAGGGGCAGACGAGTTGCTTTTTCTGGATATCAACGCGAGTCATGAAAAACGGACAACCCTTCTTAAGCTTGTCGAACGCATCGCTCAGACAATAAATATTCCTTTTACTGTTGGAGGTGGTGTCTCAAATCCTGAAGCTGCTGCCGCATTGCTTCAATCAGGCGCTGACAAAATTTCGCTGAATTCATCTTCTATCATAAATCCTTCTCTCATTTCAGCAATAAGTCAGCGCTATGGGTCTCAATGTGTGGTTGTTGCAATTGATGCTGCCCGGCTTAACTCCGGTTGGCAGGTGTATAGGAACGGAGGACGGATTCCTACCGAAAAAGAGTTGTTTTCATGGGCTTATGAATGTCAGGAAAGGGGAGCAGGCGAAATTCTGTTCACTTCGATGGATCACGACGGAACTAAAAATGGCTTTGCTGTTGATGCATTGCAAACGCTTTCAGCCCGGCTGAGTATTCCTGTTATTGCCTCTGGTGGTGCTGGAAACATGGAACACTTTGCTGAATTATTTAATGGAAGTCAGGTGAGCGCAGCACTTGCAGCTTCGATCTTCCATTATGGAGAGATAAAAATTGATGACTTAAAACGTTTTTTACGAACAAAAAATATTGTGACAAGATGAACGGAATTGATTTCAAAAAAGGAAACGGACTTGTGCCGGCTGTGATACAAGATTATGAATCAAAGCAGGTACTCATGTTAGGATATATGAATGAAGAATCATACAAGGCAACGCAAAGTTCGGGTTATGTGACGTTTTTTAGTCGCTCAAAGAATCGTTTGTGGGTTAAGGGTGAGACTTCCGGTAATTTTTTACAGGTTAAAAGTATGGATGTGGATTGTGATAATGACACCTTACTTATTATGGCTGTGCCGTCGGGGCCTGTTTGTCATACAGGGAGTTTTAGCTGCTTTGAAGGTTCTTCCGTACCTAAAAAGTTATTTTTTCAGGAGTTGGAAGATGTAATATCACTTCGAGCGACGGCTTCAGCTGAAAGTTCATACACCCGGCGACTTCTTGATGAAGGATTGGATCGTGTGATACAAAAGGTTGGAGAAGAATCAGTTGAATTAGTCATAGCAGCAAAGAATGAGGATGATACCGCTTTTGTTGGTGAGGCAGCCGACCTGATTTTTCATTTGTTGGTGCTTCTTCATAAAAAGAACGTGACGCTGCAACAAATCAGTCAGGTGTTGGAGCAACGGCATGAGAAGAAATAGATATTTCGTGATGGAAAGTGCTGCTTTCCCGAAAATTAATGCGCTTCATGTAGTTCTTTCAGGCATGGAGCTGCCATGTTTTTTACTAAATTTGCAGCCTCAAATTGAAGGATAATTATGTTTGAAGGATTAAGTGATAAACTGGAACGTTCGTTCAAGATATTAAAAGGTCAGGGTCATATCAGCGAAATCAATGTAGCTGAAACACTCAAGGAGGTGCGTAAGGCGCTGTTAGATGCCGACGTTAGCTTTAAGATTGCCAAGGATTTCACCTCAAAAGTGAAGGATAAAGCACTGGGACAAAAGATTTTAACATCTGTTTCTCCTGGTCAGCTGATGGTAAAAATCATGCATGACGAGCTCACCGAACTTATGGGTGGTGAAGCCATCGACATCAATATTAAAGGACAGCCTGCCATCATTCTAATTGCCGGATTGCAAGGTTCTGGTAAAACTACCTTCTCCGCAAAACTCGCAAATTACCTTAAAAAGAAAAAAGGAAAGCAGCCTTTGTTGGTAGCTTGCGACGTTTATCGTCCTGCTGCCGTCAACCAGTTGAAGGTTTTAGGCGAACAGGTTGAAGTGGAAGTGTATTCCGATGAGGCTCAAAAAGATCCTGTAACCATTGCCCGTAATGCCATTCAGTATGCAAAAGACAAGGCGAAGAACGTTGTAATCATCGATACTGCAGGGCGCTTAGCCATCGATGAACTTATGATGAATGAAATTGCCAACATCAAAAAGGCTGTTCAGCCTCAGGAGATTTTATTCGTCGTGGATTCAATGACGGGTCAGGATGCTGTTAACACAGCCAAAGCTTTCAATGATAAACTCGATTACGATGGTGTTGTGCTTACCAAACTCGACGGTGATACACGCGGTGGTGCTGCGCTTACAATCAAATCGGTTGTAGATAAGCCCATCAAGTTTGTTGGAATTGGCGAGAAGATGGAAGCCCTGGATGTTTTTTATCCCAAACGTATGGCTGATCGTATTCTTGGCATGGGCGACATCGTCTCCCTTGTTGAGCGCGCTCAGGAACAATATGATGAAGATGAGGCAAAGAATCTCAAACGTAAGCTTGCCAAGAATGAGTTCAATTTCAACGATTTCCTGAAACAGATTCAGCAGATCAAGAAAATGGGAAATATCAAGGATTTAGCAGGGATGATTCCCGGTATGAGCAAAGCGCTGAAAGACACTGAGATCGAAGAAGATGCTTTCAAGGGAATCGAAGCTATTATTTTCTCGATGACCCCGGCCGAGAGGGAAAATCCGAAAATTTTGAACGGCAACCGTCGTAAACGCATTGCTATGGGTAGCGGAACAAATATTGTGGAAGTGAATCGCCTGATCAAACAATTTGAAGAGACTTCAAAAATGATGCGATTGATGACTACCGGAGGAAGTCGTAAAATGATGCAAATGATGCAACAAATGCGTCAGCCAAAATAATTAAGTACATGTCAAATAAACTGATTGATGGAAAAGCTATTGCAGCTGCCATTAAAAAGGAAATAGCAAAAGAGGTTGCAGCTCTGATAGATGCAGATAAAAAAGCTCCGCATCTTGCTGCTGTTTTGGTAGGTAACGACCCCGCAAGCGAAACGTATGTGGCTTCTAAAGAAAGAGCCTGCAAAGAGGTTGGAATTACATCAACAACCTATCGTCTTGCAGAAAAAACATCAGAAAAGGAACTCGTTGAGATTATCGAATTTCTCAATAACGACCCTGACGTTGATGGTTTCATTGTTCAGTTGCCATTACCATCACACCTTAACAGCGATAAAATTCTCGAGCATATCCATCCTTCAAAAGATGTTGATGGATTTCATCCATTGAATATAGGCCGCATGCAGCTCGGACTGCCTTGTTACCTGCCGGCAACTCCCTATGGAGTTGTTGAACTGCTGAAACGAAGTAAGGTTGATATTGATGGAAAACATTGTGTTGTTTTGGGCCGGTCGAATATCGTTGGCACTCCGTTAAGCATTTTGTTGTCGCGCAAAAGTAACTACGGAAACGCAACGGTTACGCTGTGTCACAGTCGCACAAGGGATTTGAATGCTATCATCCAGCAAGCTGACATTTTAATTGCAGCTATTGGTCAGCCCGAATTTGTTAAAGGTGATATGTTAAAAAAAGATGTTGTTGTTGTGGATGTGGGTATACACCGCATTCCTGATGCCAGCAACGAAAAAGGGTACCGTTTAACAGGTGATGTTGACTTTGATTCGGTCAGGGAGGTTGTTTCTAAGATCACTCCGGTTCCGGGTGGGGTAGGGCCTATGACAATCGTCTCATTGTTGCAAAACGCCTTATCTGCCTCACAAAAAAAGATCTATTAACCGGTTGTCAGTTTACCGGCTTTTTTTTATTTCAAAGAAAACAGAATGCAAGCAAAAGTCATAGTTCTCTCAATCATTTTTCTCGTAATGGCTCGTATTGGTTCTGCACAGGTTGCAGGCTGTACCGATCCGCGTGCACTGAATTTCAACCCTTCTGCAAGTACCAATGACGGCAGCTGCGACTACAGTGTAACTGTTGTTAATCCACCCTTTGTTTTCGAACTTCCGCAGCAGGTTAAGGAAACTTCAGGGTTGTTGTTTTTCAACGGGAAACTATGGACATTTAATGACAGTGGCGGATCAGCCGTTTTGTATGCTATTGACACTACTAATGGGGCTGTTGTTCAGCAAATTACCGTGTCGAATGTCACCAACGACGATTGGGAAGACATAACGATGGACAACCAATATATTTATATAGGAGATTTTGGTAACAACGATGGAACACGCGACAACCTTGTAATCTATAAAATACTGAAGAGCAGCATACCTATCAATGGAAATTCAAGTGTTCAAGCTACTTCGATACGTTTTACCTATGAAGATCAAAAAAGCTTTGTAAAGTCAAAGAATCATAATTTCGACTGTGAAGCGGTAATTGCTGCCGGCGACTCGTTGTTCCTTTTTACCAAAAACCGGCTCGATCAGCACTGCCATATTTATAGCCTGCCAAAAATTCCGGGAAACTATCAGGCAAAGAGAAAAGACCGTTTTAACACCAATGGATTGGTAACGGGAGCCGATTACAATAGTGAAACGAATCAGATTATTCTTACCGGTTATACACAACAAACCTATGTTCCGTTTTTGTGGTTCTTGTTTGATTTTCAAGGCAATGATTTCTTTAAGGGAAATAAGCGAAGGATTGAGTTAGCCAATTTGTTTACGACTCAAATTGAAGGAGTAAGTTATTACGCGCCTTTTAAAGCGTTTATCACTGCTGAGAAAAGTCCGACTTTTAGCGCAAGAACCTTCAAAATTGATAATATGAATTGGACAGGTTACACCCATCTCACTGAACCCGAGAGTGGTGATAAAAAGAGTAAACTGGTTGTTGTTGAAAATCCTATCCGGAACAAGGAGTTAAAACTCAGAACAGATCTGATGAAAGGCGATTTTCGGCTTGATATCATCGACTCTGTTGGAAAAGTTGTGAAACAATTGTTTCTCAAACAGACCGAGGAAGAAATTCTTTCAATTGACGTGAGTCACCTGAAACCGGGCACCTATTATGTCACTGCTTTCACAGAGCGCAAATCATACAGTACACTGTTTATTATCAATTGATGCAAAAAAAACACGATATTTTTGAAGGAGGCACAAAACTTCCACTCATGGAAGAGTTCTATACCCTTCAGGGTGAAGGCCATAATATGGGAGCAGCAGCTTATTTTATCCGTATTGGAGGATGTGACGTAGGATGCAGCTGGTGCGATACCAAGCCTTCGTGGGAAGCTGCTAATTTTCCGCCTACCGATGCAAGAGAAATTGCTGACAGGGCAGCTCAGTTTCCTGCCAAAACCGTCGTAGTAACAGGAGGTGAACCTTCGTTGTATCCTCTTGACTTTTTTACCGGTTACCTTAAATCCATTGGCGTTAAAACAATGGTTGAAACATCTGGTGCACATCCACTTACAGGTGTATGGGACTGGATTTGTCTTTCGCCTAAAAAGTATGCTCCGCCAAAAAATGCCATCTACCAAAAAGCCCACGAACTTAAAGTTGTCATACAGCACGAAGCTGATCTCGAATGGGCTGAACAAAATGCAGCTTTTGTTAGCGCTGATTGTTTACTATATTTACAACCTGAATGGAGTGTTTCTCAAAATATTATGCCATGGCTTACCGATTATGTAATGAAAAATCCCAAATGGCGTATCAGTCTGCAAAGCCACAAATACATGCATATTCCATAGTATTTGGCATTTTCCTTATTTTCCTTTTCAGCCCCATTCCGCTTTTGTCTCAGGTTTCAACGAACCTCAGTTCATCATCCACCAAAGCAAAGAAAGCATACGTCAAAGCAGAGGATGCCTTTCAACGGAGCGATTATTTGTCAACGGATGAATATCTAACATCAGCTCTTAAATCAGATCCTGATTTTAAAGAAGCATTGCTGCTTCAAGCTGAATTATATACTGAAACTGGTCGTGAAACAGATGCAATAAGGGCATTTGAAACCGTTATCAGTTCCGATAGTAATTTTTTCGTTCCTGCTTACGCTTTAGTTGGAAATCTGTACCTCCGGCTTGGTAATTTTTCCCGATCAGCTAATTACTTTTCTTTGTATTTGAATAAGTTGCGTCCGGATAATCCACAGTATGAACGTGTTGTGACCTTGCTTTTTCAGGCTAAAAAGGCGGATAGCCTCATGAGCAATCCTTCAGCTATTGAATTGGAAAAGCCGGGTAACGGAGTTAATACGGCGGCTGACGAATATGTCAATGCTATAAGTCTCGATCAACAACAGCTACTCATCACCCGAAAAAGTAAAAAGATGGACTCGCAACTGAATGCAGATCAACAAGAACGGTTTTTTGTGAGTGAATCGAAAAATGAACAATGGAGTGAGCCGGTTGCTTTCATCATACCGGGAGCCAAAGGAAATCAGGGCGCGCTGACCTTTTCAGCAGATGGTAAAAAAATGTTTTTTTCAGGATGTAATTGGGAGGGAGGAATTGGAAGTTGCGATTTATATATGTCCCAAAACGAATCAGGAATCTGGTCCGAACCGGCATCGTTGGGCAGGCGGGTCAACAGCGCTTTATGGGAGTCGCAGCCGTCGCTGAGTTCAGATGGGCAGACCTTGTTTTTTTCGAGTAATCGTAAAGGTGGCTATGGAGGTTCGGATATTTATAAATCTATTTTGCTCGATGACGGGCAGTGGAGTGCCCCTATAAACCTTGGCTCTGAAATCAACACGGATGGCAATGAGATGTCGCCCTTCATTCATCCTGATGGAAAAACCTTGTATTTTTCTTCTGATGGTCAACTGATCCGGCTTGGGAAAAGTGACATATTTCTGAGTAGGATGGATATAGCAGAACGCTGGACAGCGCCTGTTAACGTTGGTTATCCGGTTAATACAATTGACAGTGAGTTGAACATTGTAATTGGAACCAATGCCGGTGAAGCCTTTGTGTCTTCAGACAGAGACGGTGATGAAAATGGATTTGACATCTATCATTTTGTGTTAAATAGCCACGTCAAACCACAAGCGATAACCTATTTAAAAGCAAAAGTAATTGACGATAAAACAGGTCTTGCCTTGCAGGCTTCTTACCGGTTGACTGAGCTGAATACCGGAGCTGTGTTTTTTGATGACAAGACTACAGTAGATGGAATGTTTATGCTCCCTTTATTGCTACATCAGAAGTATGGATTGCAGGTAGAGAAAGAAGGATATTTACTCTTTTCGGAGAACTACACCCTGGATGCTGATTCGGCTAGCCGGCCTTATGAGGTTGTTGTACGAATGAAAAGGATAACAGCGGGACAGAAAACAGTCTTACATAATGTGTTCTATGAAACAGGCTTGGCTGTAATAAAGGACGAGTCGAAACAAGAGCTGGATGCAGTTGTTGACTTTCTCAGGCTGAATAAGAACGTAACTATCGAAATTTCAGGGCATACAGATAACACTGGTAACGACTCGCTTAATCAGCATTTATCCGAAAAGAGAGCCGAAAGCGTAAAGAGTTACTTATTGGATAAAGGAATTGAAGCAGGCAGGATTCAAACAAAAGGTTATGGTTCTTCGTGCCCCATGATGCCTAATGATACAGATGAAGGTAGAGCTGCAAACAGACGTACCGAGATGGAAATCATAGCATTGCAGCGATAATCGGGCCAGCGCACACTATTCAGTTGTTGATTCGTTGATTTGTTGAGGGCTGGTTTAGAGGGGTTTAGAAGTTGAGGGGTTTAGGGCTGACGCAGGTAATGGTTAACGGTGAATGATTAATGGTTAATGGT
>WOUZ01000016.1 GCA_009773165.1 Bacteroidota bacterium | reverse complement strand
GACCTTGCATAGATTTCCGTCGGTTTTTCATTGTGGGCAGGTAGCGTTAATCGCGCTTGATCTTTGGTCCTTTCCATCAAGGGAAAGGACAAGAAAGAATCAAGTCCTACATCTATATGAGGGTTGATCTGTTGATTTGTTGAGGGCTTGCGTATAAAACGGTTTTCAACAATTGGACAAAGCTTTCATTGTGAAGGCAAGTCAACAGGAATTAATTGACATCCGGTCTGGAGACCGAAATGTTGCAACAGCGTAGTTGCAAATTACGCTGAACGGTGTGGTTGAGTCCTACAGGCTTGTTTTTAGGCATGCGACAGCATATTAACCATTTACCATTAACCATTAAAAAAGTTGATTCATTGAAACTCTAGGATTGCAAACTACACTAAACGTGTGATTTAGGTCGTTCTTCAATAAAAAAAGCGACTGGTTTTCATTTGAAACCAATCGCATTTTTGATAAACAGAAGCCTTACAACCGATACCAGTATCGAAAATTATCCTTTATAAAAAGGCAATTTCACAATGGTGGCAGGCTGAAGTTTATCGCGTACTTTAATATATATCGTTGTGCCCAGTTTGGAGAAAGCTTTGTCAATATATCCCATTCCGATTCCTTTTTTAAGCATCGGCGACATAGTGCCTGATGTAACCTCACCGATGGTTTCTCCTGCTTCATTGCAAATTTCATAATAATGGCGCGGAATACCTTTTTCCATTTCGAATGCTTTAAGTACCTTTTCGGTACCAGCGTTTTTCTGCGCTTCGAGCAATGGCCTGTCAATAAAATTATTGCCATCCACAAACTTTGTGATCCAACCCAGTCCGGCTTCGATGGGCGAGGTCGTGTCGTTGATGTCGTTGCCATAAAGACAGAAACCCATTTCAAGACGCAGTGTATCGCGGGCAGCCAGACCGATTGGCTTAATGCCAAACTCAGCACCGGCTTCCAACACGGCTTTATAAATGGTATCTGCCACTTCGTTGGGGAAGTAAATTTCGCAACCGCCTGCTCCGGTATAACCCGTTGTCGAGAGTAAGATATCAGGTATTCCTGCAAACTCAACTACCTTAAAGGTATAATACTCCATGTCGGTGATGGGTGTAGAGGTGAGCTTTTGCATCGCCTTCAAGGCTAAAGGTCCCTGAACGGCAAGTTGTGAAGTGCCGTCCGACTCATTGGTGAGCAATGCCCCCATACTGTTGTTTTCGTTTACCCATGCCCAGTCTTTGTCGATGTTGGCAGCATTCACAACAAGCAAATATTCTTCATCACCAAAGCGATACACGAGCAAATCATCAACAATGCCGCCTTTGCCATTAGGGAAACAAGTGTATTGCACTTTGCCGTCAACAAGAGCTGCCACATCGTTGGTTGTGAGCCGTTGAACGAGTTCAAAGGCTTGCGGGCCTTTAGCTCTGAATTCGCCCATGTGGGAAACATCGAAAACACCCAGTGTACGACGCACCGTTTCATGCTCTGCATTTACGCCTTCAAATTGCACCGGCATGTCGAAACCGGCAAAGGAAACCATTTTTCCACCCATCGCGTAGTGGAAGCTGTTTAAAGCAGTTTTTTTCATTGTGCTGAATTATAATGAGTTTGTTATTTCAATCACACGATGTGTGATGAGTCATTTATTTAAAGCCCAAAAGTAACTATTTTGAAGGTTAGAACAGTTCGTTTTGTTGATTTTTAAGGCAATATAGAAAGCGTTCAAATAATGAAGCTGAACCAAATGAGGTGACAACATATGACATGTTTAATAAAAAAGACTGGAGTGAACTTATATTTTGGTATTTACTTCAGAAAAGGCTTAAAATATTTTGAAATGTGATTTCATATAATGTAAATTAGCACTTTTTACGGTTAAGACGTAAAAAACACATTTCAATTATTTGGTAGTTAAATGCTTATATCATGGATGACTGCATAAAAATTCTTTTTGCCGAGGATAACATGATTGATTTTGAGATAGTAAGTGCGATGCTCATGTCAGAATTATCATGTGAGATTGTGAGGGTTGATAAGAAAGATGCTTACCAGAAAGCTCTCCAAGAGTTTCAACCTGATTTGGTGATTGCTGACTTTACACTCGACGATTTCAATGGGCTGGATGCTATTAAACTAGCAAAAAAGTACGACAATGAGCTTCAGGTGATTGTTTATACAGGATCTCAAAGCGAGGAAATTGCAGTGAAATGTATGCGCCTGGGGGCTTCGGACTATGTGCTGAAAAGCAATGGAAAACTTCTTCCCTTTGCAATAAAAGATGCCCTGAAAATTGCAGCATCTCAAAAAGAATACCAACAGCTTCTGCAGCAATTAACTCAAAGTGAGGATAAATTTAGTATTTACATTAACCACGCTCCCGAGGGTGTTTTTATCGTTGATAAGAACGGAAAATATTGCGACGCTAACAAAGCTGCCATCGAATTGTCGGGTTATACGAAAGAAGAATTATTCCAGATTCACTTGCATGAAATTCTTGCTCCTGAAACAGCTGAAAAAGGATACGAACATTTTAATAAACTTAAGGCAACAGGTGAGGCATATGATGAGCTGTTGATTATCAAAAAAGGTGAGATAAAAGTATGGTGGGCCATTAAAGCTGTGGCATTACCCGGTGAACGTTATATGGGCTTTATCAGTGATGTTACTGATCGGAAAACTCATGAGCTTGCTACACAAGCCAGCGAAAAGAAATACAGACAATTAGTTGATAGTATGCAGCAAGGACTTGCCTTGCACGAGGTCATCACTAATGAAGAAGGTCAGGTTGTGGATTACCGGTTTTTAGAGATGAACCAAAGTTTTTGCAGATTAACAGGTTTGGAGAAAGATAAAACAATTGGTCATACTGTATTGGAGCTTCTTCCTGATACTGAACCTTCTTGGATTGAAACCTATGGCAAGGTAGCTTTAGGTGGAGAACCAAAGGAATTGGAAAGCTATGCCGCATCTTTGGATAAGTATTATAAAGTGAATGCCTACTCACCCGAATATGGTTTATTTGCGACTATTGTCGAAGATGTGACCGAGAAAAAAGCAATTTCGAATAAACTATATCAAAGTGAAAAACTATACCGGCTTTTGGCTGAGAACAGCGCCGATGTTATTTTTGTTGTGGATCTGGATTTGAAAACTACTTACATAAGTCCATCCATTGAAAAGTTGATTGGCGTTGATGCTGAGACCAATAAGTCAAAGTCATTTATGGATTTTCTAACCCCCGACTCTCAGCTTAAGGTCAGGAAACTGGTTGAAGATCATTTTGATCAGGAACTCAAAAAAGAGATAGGCAGTGAATCAGTCATTACTTTTGAGTACCAAATGATTCATAAAGATGGCCATCTTGTTGATGTTGAAGCAAGGGTAAGGGCGCTGCGTTCTGAAGAACAAGTTATTATCGGGTTTACAGGAACAGCGCGCGATATATCTGAGCGAAAACAATTGGAAAAATATTTGATAGAAAGTGAAAACCGTTTCAGAAAGGTCATTGAAGAAAGTCAGGCTGTGGTTTGGGAAACAGATAAAAACGGTCTCTTTACCTATGTTAGTCCTGTGAGTTTTCTAATGTCAGGATATAAGCCTGAGGAACTGGTTGGTAAGCTTCACTTTTACGATCTTCATCCGGAAGAAAACAGAGAGTATTTTAAACAAGATGCGCTGCAATTTTTTGCCCGGGAGGAGTCATTCAAGGACGTTATCAATAAAATTGTGGATAAAGATGGCCGCATCATTATCGTAAGCTCTACAGGCTATCCAAATTACGATAAAAATGGAACTTATTCAGGTTATCGTGGAGTGAATCATGATGTGACAGCACGTGTTAATGCACAGGATGAATTAAACAAGAGTGAATCGCACCTAAAAGCATTGATGGAAGCCGCCACCGAATCAGTCTTCCTAATGGATGTTGAAGGGACCCTGCTCGCTGCTAATAAAGTAACGGCCGAGCGTCTGGGTAGAAAGCAGGATGAAATTATTGGACTAAATGTCTTTGATTTGATTCCGTTAGAAACAGCAATTTTCCGCAGGGAGAAGCTTAATAAAGTGATAGAAACAAAGCAAACTATCGTTTTCGAAGATTTCCGATTAGGTCGCTGGATTAATAATCATATATATCCTGTTATACAAGAAGATCAGGTTACTGGTTTTGCCATTTATGGTGTAGATATCACAGAGTCAAAGCATGCAGGCGAGAATCTGCTGAAAAGTGAAGAGTCGCTGCGATTTGCTCAACAAATTGCAGGGATAGGTAGTTGGGAATGGAATCTGCAAAACGGGCAGCTGTTTTGGTCGGATAATTACTATCAAATAATTGGACTTAAACACCATGAAATAGAGCCTTCCTTAGATTACTTTTTAGAAAGGGTACATCCTGACGACATGCAGTTATTCAAAGATAAGGAAAATGAAATGTTGACACAACGGACCCAGGTCAGCTACGATTTCAGATTCATTATGCCGGACCAAACTGCAAAATGGCTTCGAAGTATCACCAGGCCCATTTTTGATGAAGATAAATTAATCCGGCTTAACGGAGTTAATATCGATATCACACGCAGAAAAAAGGAGGAGCAGCTCAGTGAGGTGCGCAATCGGGTTTTATCGCAAATGAATGCCTTTGCAATTGAAATGGAAAAAGTCTCTTTAGAGGATTCCTATAAATTCATCGCACATAAGATTGAAGAAATTTTTGAAACCAATGCAGTAATTGCTAGTTCGTTTGATGTGCCTTCGTTAATTTTTCAACCTAAGGCTATCTCTTCCTCCTTATTGAGAAATCGTCCAAGACTTGAAAAGACGATTAATGCCTTGATAACAAAATTAAAGATTAACATCAATGAGGCCCAATATCAGGAAATTTGCAATGCTCGTGAATTTGATATTACAGATTCGCTTGAAGAGGTAACGTTTGGAACCATGTCGTTAATTGAAGCTAAAGCATTGCAAAAACTATTGAAGATAAATTGGTTTATTGCAATCCCATTATTTGACCAATCAAAGTTACAAGGGTCACTCGTTCTATGTTTTAAAGACAGAACAGATATTGAACTTTATGACGAGTTAAAGGTTTTTGGGTCAATGGCCTCATCGTTTATTGCACGCAAAATGGCTGAAAGGCAGATCAGTAAATCAGCAGAGCAATACAAAGTTTTGTTTGAAAGCACAAGCGATATCATTGCCGTAACGTATAATAAAAAAGTTGTTTTTGCGAATCCCCGCTTGTATGAGTTGCATGGCTTAGCACCAGGTAAAGTGTTGCCTGAATATTTTTTAGGAAATATTCATCCTGACGACAAAAAGAAGATGAAACTATTTTATACCTCTTTGGATAAAGGCATTGTTCAAAAAAATATGTTGATACGAAGTTTTGTTGAAGAAAATGACCTTCATTACTTTGAAGTTTCAGCTGTGCCGATTGAGTGGGAAGGACAACCGGCTATCTTGAATTTTGCCAAAGAGGTGACAGAACAGCGCAAATCAGAAATTGAAATCAATCGTCTGAAAGAAGATTTCGAAAGGGTGTTTCATGCAACACAGGATTCCTTGTTTTTACTTGAGGTTACTGCGGAAAACGAGTTGCGTTACCTTCGAAATAACTTAACACATCAAAATCTTACAGGTATAACTCAGGAAATGATTCAGCGAAAAACACCTGTTGAGCTGGCAGGTGAGAAAATGGGATCAGTTATTGAGAAAAACTACCGTAAATGTATAGATGAAAACAGAATCATTAGTTATGAGGAACTGCTTCTGCTAAATGGAGTTGAGCGCTTGTGGTACACAACACTTATGCCTATAGAAGAAGATGGGATTGTAAATTTCATTGTTGGTTCATCAATTGATATTACTGATAAAAAACGTGCAGAAGACGAAAATAAGGAAATTGCTCAACGCCTTCAGGCAATTACCGATGCTGCTCAGGATGGTATCATCATGATTGATGATCATGGAATGGTTGTTTTTTGGAATAAGTCGGCTGAGAAAATATTTGGATATAAGGAGGAGGAAATCATGGGTGTACATTTACATACTGTGCTTGCCCCTCAACAATACCACCAGGAACATAAAAATGCATTTGAACATTTTGTAGTCTCTGGTGAAGGAGCTGCTATTGGTAAAACTTTGGAATTAGAAGGTATCCATCAGTCGGGACATAATGTACCTATCGAACTCGGATTATCAGCCCTTAACCACAAAGGAAATTGGATGGCAGTGGGTTTAGTAAGGGATATCACCGAAAGGAAGAAAGCCGAAAAAGATGTGGAAGAAGGAACACGTCTTAAGAATTTGCTCTTCAGTGTATCGAATGATGGTATTGTTCTTTTTAGTGGTGATCATAAAGTGCATGAAGCCAATGAACGTTTCTGTCAGATGCTTGGGTATAATGAAGAAGAAATAAAAGAATTGCATACCTGGGATTTTGAATATCATATGAAAGAAGAAGATATACGAAAGGGATTTGGTAATATGGGAGCTGTGGACGCTGTTTTTGATACGGTACATGTCAGAAAAAACCGCAGCACATATGATGTTGAAGTAAACGCTAAAGGATTTAGTTATGCTGACAGTTGGTATGTGGTATGTGTTTGCAAAGATATCACCGAACGTAAAAACGCCGAACGCGATCTCAAACAAAAGATAGAAGATTTGGAACGCTTCAACAAACTTACTGTTGGCAGGGAGATGAAAATGATTGAGTTAAAGGAAGAAATCAATGCCCTGCATCAACAACTTGGTTTGACAGAAAAATATAAAGTCATAAAATAAACAGAGTCTGAAAAGTAAGATTAAACATCTCAAAAATTGAATTTTGGAACATAAAAATCAACCATTAAGGCCGTTCGATGTTTTTAAGTTACCTGCTGAATTTCAGCTGTTTGATGGTGCCTTCCTTGAAAGGACAATCAGGCTGAGAATGAACAGTCTGGCCATAAGCGATTTTGAAGACTATCTTTCTATACTTATTACCTCAGAGCAGGAAAAAGCAGCATTATTTGAAATGGTTTCTAATTCGCATAGTTTGTTCTTTCGTAATTCGCTTACCTTTAGTGTTTTAGAAAATATCTCATTGCCAGGTTTTTTGATAGACCTGCGTAGCAACAAAATGAAGGAACTACGTATTTGGTCAACAGCTTGTGCCTCCGGTCAGGAGGTTTATAGTTTGGCAATTTTGTTGGAAGAATTAAAATTAAACAGCAATATTGATTTCACCTATCGCATTTTTGCAAGCGATCACTCCGAAACTCAGATTAAGCTGGCGAAAGCGGGACTTTTTACAAATGCCGCTTTGGGAAATACCACGCTAAAGCGTATCGAAACATGGTTTACTCACGAAAAGCATGGTTATCGTATCAAGTCGTCCTTGCAGAACCACATAATCTTTTCAACTTTTGATCTGCTTGATGAAAAGTTATATTTTCCTCAGGAGAGCGTCTATGGTGAGTTTAATCTTGTTATTTGTGCAAATCTGCTTTTTTATTATGCACCTGATTACCAACAAAAAATCTTAAAAAAGTTGCGAAATGTACTGCTTCCCAACGGGTGTTTTGTCTCCGGCGAAACGGAACGTGCTATTGTAGCAAAAAATGGTTTTGTGGAGAAATACCCTCAATCAGCAGTTTACCGGATGAAATAAAGAAATACATGTCACAAAACGATCAAAGTATCTAAATATAATTCATATTTCACATGACACTATTTACAAACCTTAAAATTGAAACGAAACTGAAGCTTGGCTTTGCTATAATTTTTGTTTTGATGCTAATCATGGGTGTTTTTTCATGGCATCAGACAAATGATATGCATGAGCAAACTACCTATCTTTATAATCACCCCTTTCAGGTGCGACGAATTATCGGTGAAGTTAAGTCCAATGTTAATCTAATGCACCGTGATATGAAGGATCTTTTTATTGCGTTGGATGAAGCCGAACTGCAACAAACTTTGATGAATCTTGAGCAATATAAAGAACAAACACAGCGGCTTATCGATTTGCTTTATCTGAAATACCTTGGTCCTAAAGATGATATTGATAGCATAGAGATTTCATTCGTGCATTGGAATTCAATGCGTGAGGAAACAATCCGTCTTTTGAGACTTGGTCAGATAAAAGAGGCTGCCCAACGCACAAAGTCAACAGGAATTGCTGGCTCTGAGGTAGTGGTATTGATGAATCATATTCGCGTTATCGATCAGTATGCAACGGCTAAAGCAGATAACTTTTTTATTTAATCACAAAGCTTGAGTAAGAACCTAAACTATCAGCTGTTGTTTTTTGTGCTGGCAGCCTTAATACTAATTATATATATCTATATTTCCCTTAGCAAAAGCATCCGTGTACCAATTCTTAATCTGATTTCGGTTACTGAAAAATTTAAGTCGGGCGATCTTAAGTCCCGTTCGGATATTAAACAGAGAGATGAGATTGGTATGCTTGCAGATTCTTTTAACAAACTTGCTTCAAATATTGAAGAGAGTTTGTTGCTTAACGCCTCCGTGAATACGCTTTCCGATCTTATGTCAAAGGAAGAAGAAGCTCATAGTTTTTTCAGGGTAACAACCGCAAAAATCCTTGAACTCACAGATGCTCAGGTAGCTGCCGTTTATCTGGTTGAGGAAGATAAGTTACATCTCAAATTGTTTGAATCAATAGGGACAGGAAGCGAACTTAGAGAACGGTTTAGTATTGAGAATTTTGAAGGCGAGTTTGGACTATCACTTTTGGATCAAAGCATTCACCATTTTAAAGATTTGAATCATATCTCCGGTTTTGACTTTCAAACTTCCAGCCAAACCTATCATCCTCAGGAAATAATTACAATTCCTATTGTGATGCAGGATGGTTTGCTTGGCGTTTTATCGCTGGCTAAGGTGTCTCCTTTTGCCCCTCTGGCAATCAGCTTGATTAATAACATTAAGGATCTGCTAAGTGCCAGGGCATCAAGTGTTTTGAGCAAAGCCCGCATAGTGGAGTTCAGCGAAAAACTTGAAGTTATCAACAGTTCGCTGGAGCAACAAAAAGCATTATTAGATAAGTCAGCAGCCTATAACCGAGGGCTCATTGAAGCAAGCATCGATCCCCTTGTAACGATAGGTCCTGATGGGAAGATAACCGATGTGAACAAATCAACCGAGGAAATAACTGGCTTTAGCCGCGAAGAACTGATAGGAACTGACTTTTCGAATTATTTTTCTGATTCCGAAAGTGCTCAAAAAGGATATCTTCAGGTTTTCAGAGAGGGTTTTGTGCGCGATTACGAACTGGAGCTCAAACATAAAGACGGTAAAACAACAGCTGTAACTTACAATGCCTCTGTTTACCATGATGAAAACAAACAGGTTGTTGGAGTATTTGCTGCAGCAAGAGATATAACAGAGAAGAAAATTGCCGAACAAGAACAAAAAAAACTTTACGAAGAGATTGAGCAGCGTTCGGTTTACCTGCAGTCAGCAAATAAGGAACTTGAAGTTCAGAAGAACGAATTGAGCTCTCTTTCAGCCGAACTGTCAGAACAAAATACCGAGCTGGAGATGCAGAAAAAACAGTTAGACGAAGCTAATAAGCTGAAAAGTAGCTTTTTGTCGAATATGAGCCACGAACTTAGGACACCCTTGAATTCAGTGATTGCCTTATCGGGTGTTTTGAGCAGGAAACTTAAACAGAAAATAGGAGAGGATGAATACAGTTACCTGGAAGTTATTGGCAAGAATGGAAAAAACTTACTCAATTTAATCAATGAGATTTTAGATCTCTCACGCATAGAGGCAGGTAAGGAAGAAATGAACCTGAGTAAATTCTCGGTTTATGAGTTAGTTAATGAGCTGGTATCCGTCATTCAACCATCGTCAAATGATAAAGAGGTTTCAATTTTAAACCTAATTCCCGCTGATTTCCCGATGATTACATCCGACCGTGATAAGGTGCGGCATATTCTTCAGAACCTCATGGCCAATGCAGTGAAATTCACTCATGAGGGAATGGTTGAAATTTCAGCCTTTACAAACAATGAGCGGATTGGCATTCGTGTTAAAGATACAGGTATCGGTATTGAAGAAGATAAACTAGCTTTAATTTTCGATGAGTTTCGACAGGCTGATGAAAAAACTTCAAGGCGATATGGAGGTTCAGGTCTTGGGTTATCTATAGCAAAAAAGTACAGCGAGTTATGTAATGGTACTATTGAGGTGACTTCACTGCCGGGTGAGGGTTCAACTTTTATACTTTATCTGCCAATAGCACAAGAAAACATCCAGGATAATGTGCGTTACGAAGGCTTCATTCACAAATCGGATGAATTGGTTCAGGAATCCACAATCAGGAAAGCTGAACGTACAATCCTGATTGTAGAAGATAGTGAGCCGCAAATTATTCAACTTAAAGAAATGATTTTAGATGCGGGTTACCAGGTTATGGTTGCCGCTAATGGCTTCGAGGCAATGGAGCAGATTAATTTAAAAGTGCCGGATGCTATCATTCTCGACCTAATGATGCCTGGTATGGATGGATTTCAGGTCCTTGCAGAGATAAGGAAGTCATATGATTTTATAATTCCTGTACTGATTCTCTCTGCTAAACATATTACAAAAGATGAGTTGAGTTCTCTTAAAGGAAATCATATCAGTCAGTTAGTTCAAAAAGGAGAGCTGAACCGAGCAGATCTGCTGTCGAAGATTGAGGGTATGTTTACTTCTATGCCACTTCACCCGCGAACGGTTGTGGAATCTCCTTTGATTAAAAAGGCAGGAGAGACAACAATCTTGTTAATCGAAGATAATCTGGATAACAGTATGACTGTCAAAGCATTATTAGGTGATAAGTATTCCATTATTACTGCAGAAGATGGATTGTCAGGTTTTCAAAAGGCTGTGAAATTTAATCCTGCTGTGATATTGTTAGACATTTCACTGCCCGATATTGACGGGTTTGAGGTGCTAAGGCGTATCAGAGCTAGTAAGGATATTGCTCATACACCCATAATTGCTGTTACGGCAAGGGCGATGAAGGGTGATAAGGAAATGATTCTGAAATTTGGATTCGATGGCTATGTGCCTAAACCTATTGAACAAGAATTGATTGAACAAACCATCAATAATGTATTGTATGGAAAATAGCTTTTTTAAAATATTAGCCATTGACGACACTGCCGATAATTTGTTGGTGTTGAAGGCTTTAATGTCAGAATTCTTCCCAAATTCTAACTTTTTCATGGCACAGTCTGGTGCTGAAGGATTAAAACTTTGCCAAAAAGAGAAGCCCGATGTGATTTTGCTTGACGTGATCATGCCGCAAATGGATGGGTATGAGGTGTGCCGGATTTTGAAAAGCAAGCAAGAGACGCAACATATTCCGGTTGTGATGATTACAGCTGCCCGTACAGATACCGATGCCCGTATCAGAGCTCTTGAAAATGGTGCTGATGCTTTTTTGAGTAAGCCCGTTGACGAAACAGAGCTTAAAGCACAGATTATGGCGATGTTGCGTATTAAATTTGCCGAAGATCACAAAGCTGATGAAAAAAATCGCCTCGAACAGCTAATACAAGAACGTACCTCTTTGTTAGAAAAAGAACTTGAAGAGCGCAAAGCAGCTGAAGCAAAGCTTCAGAAAGCCATCAAAGAGTTGGAAGAAAGTCAAAAAGCAGCTCTGAATCTGATGGAGGATCTGCAACTGGAGATGAAGGAAAAAATTACCGCACAGGAAACCCTCAAAAGCAGTGAAGAGCGCTTCAGGTTGGTATTCGAGAATTCGCCGCTTGGTATGCTTAGCTTTTCTGAAAAGGGATTAATAACAGCCTGTAATGATCAGTTTGTAGATATCATTGGATCAACTCTGGATAAGTTAATTGGTTTGGACATGCTGCTGCTTCCTGATCAGAAACTTGTTGAGACGTTAAAAAAAGCTCTTGAGGGTGAGAAAGCCTCCTATGACGGTTTGTATAAATCTTTTACTGCTGAAAAGGAAACTCAAGTGCGTGTGCAGTTTGCTCCAATTTTTAATGATTATAAGAAAGTCATTGCAGGAGTTGGTCTTGTTGAAGATATTACAGAACAACATCAGTATGAAATAGTGAGAAAGGAGCTGGAAGAACGTTTTATGCGCTCATTTTATTCCAGTCCTGTTGCTATCTCGATCACACGGGTTGCAGATGCATCTATAGTTGATATTAATGATGCCTATTGCCGTCTGACAGGTTTTGAACGCGAACAACTTATTGGTAATAGCATACTTGAGTTAGGATTATTACAACCGGAAACGCGAGTTCTTTTGTTGGAGGAAATTGAAAAAAATAATAGTATCAAAGAGTTTGAAGTCCTCGTTACAACCCGCACAAAAGATCAACTGGTTGTTTTGCTCTCCGTTGAGCGTTATGAGATGAATAATGAGATACACCTTTTATCAACATTACTCGATATCACCGAACGCACACAATATGAGCATGAACTCCTGAAATTGACACGTGCTGTTGAGCAATCACCTGTATCCATTGTAATTACCGACTTGTTTGGGACAATAGAATATGTGAATCCGAGAGTAGTTGAAACCACTGGTTACCAACCAAACGAACTCATCGGACAAAACCCACGGGTGCTCACATCCGGTGAAACAACAAGAGAAGAGTACTCGCAAATGTATGAAACCATCCAGCGAGGTGAAGTGTGGAAAGGGGAATTTCATAACAAACGTAAAAATGGTGAACTCTATTGGGAACAGGCCTCCATAAGTCCCGTTATCAATGATGAAGGTGTAATGACGCACTATGTTGCTGTAAAGGAAGATGTTACAAATCAAAAACTTTTGCAGCAGGAATTAATCGATAATGAAAAACTTTACCGTAATATTTTCACAGGCAACCCCATTCCCATGTGGATTTACGATGTAAACAGCCTTCGTTTTGTTGAGGTTAACGAAGCGGCTATTAAAAATTACGGCTATACCCGTGACGAATTTCTCTCGCTAAAACTTATGGATATACGACCACCTGAGGATATCCCTGCTTTACTTGAAAATGTAACTCAGAACCTTGATGCAAAGCAGGGGCCGGGTCAGTGGAGGCATATTTTGAAAGATGGTTCAATAATAGATGTTGAGGTAAGCTCACACGCTCTGCCATCGCAGAAAGGCTTGAACCACCGTATGGTGATGGCCTATAATGTGACCGAAAAGAAAGCTGCAAACGAAGCTCTTTTAAAAGCAAAAGCATTGGCAGAAGCCAGTGATAAACTTAAAACTGAGTTCCTGAATAACATATCGCATGAAGTGCGGACCCCCTTAAACGGCATTATGGGTGCAACCATGCTGCTTAATGAACCCGACCTGAGAAAAGAAGATATGCCCGAACTTCTGGATATCGTCAATCTCAGTACCGATCGATTGATACAAACAGTCACTGACTATATGGATATCTCACTACTCACATCAGGTAATATGGAAAAGAATCTAGAGGTAGTCAAATTGCTAAAGATTCTTAACAAAGTTGTGGATAAATTCAGGATTGAATGTCAGAATAAATCGTTGGAATTTATTACTGATTTTCCTGTTGAAGCACCCATCCATCAGATAGAAACAGATGCAGAGATGTTGGGCAAAGCACTTAATCATCTGCTTTCCAATGCAGTGAAATTTACAACAAAAGGAAGCGTTACTTTTGGATATCGTACCGAAAAAGATCATTACAGTTTCTTTGTCAAAGACACTGGAATTGGAATTGATGCTCTAATGCAAAGCAAAGTTTTCGAACGCTTTAGTCAGGAAGACAGCAGCAGGTCGAGAAGATATGAAGGAAGTGGTCTCGGGCTTTCAATTGTAAAAGGCATTGCAGTTCAGCTAGGTGGCAGTGTGAGTCTCGATTCTACAAAAGGCTTAGGTTCAACTTTTTCAATTACCATTCCTTTTCAACAGCAATCTGCAAAAGCAGTGGAGAAAACAGTTGAGGAAACCGAAAAACTCGTTATGATAGCCGAAGACGAAGATTCCAATTATGTTGTGCTCGAAATGATCATGCGTAAAGCTTTCAAAGCTCATATTATCAGAGCCTGGAATGGTGAAGAAGCGGTGCAGATTGCGAAAAATCACCCTGAGCTCAAACTCATCATTATGGATATCAAAATGCCGGTGATGGATGGTTTTGAGGCAACGCGTGAAATAAAAGCTGTATATCCTTCCATCCCAATCATTGCCATTACCGCTTTTGCAATGAGCGGCGATGAATACAAAGCGAAAGAAGCGGGTTGTGATGATTACATTGCAAAACCAATAAACAGGACCGACCTCTTTAGAAAACTGAGTGATTATGGTTTCAACGCATAAAAAAAGCCTCCTGCATTTTAAATGCAGGAGGCTTTGTTAAAAGTCTTTTACCAGTTTTTTATTTCACAGCGGCTTCGTAGCGGTTGCTGACTTCTTTCCAGTTAACAACATTCCAAAAAGCGGTCATATAACTTGCACGTTTGTTTTGATAACGAAGGTAATACGCATGTTCCCAAACATCAAGGCCCAAAATTGGTGTGCCTTTTTCAGTCACAACATCCATCAAAGGATTGTCCTGATTTGCCGTTGAACTAATGAAAAGCTCGCCTTTATCATCTACACTAAGCCATGCCCAACCGCTTCCAAAACGTGTTGCACCAGCTTGCTCAAACTGCTTTTTAAAATCGTCAACCGATCCGAATTTTTTCACAATTGCTTCTGCCAAAGAACCATCTAAATTTCCGCCGGCAGGTGAAAGTATTGACCAGAACAAGTCGTGGTTATAATGCCCGCCGCCGTTGTTGCGCACCGATATAGGGAACTTACTGATCGAGGCAAGTATCTGTTCCATAGTCATATATTCCATTTCGGTACCTGCAATGGCTTTAACAAAATTGGTGTAATAAGCACGGTGATGACGGTCGTAATGTATCTCCATTGTCTGTTTATCAATAGATTGCTCTAATGCATCGTAAGCATAAGGCAGGGGAGCAAAGTTGAACTCAGTTTTAACCTTATCCTGAGCCATAAGACTTAAGCTAAGAAATAATGTTAAGGTAAAAAGAAAGGTAATTTTTCGTACGTTCATGATTTTGAATTTTTTAATGAAACAATGATACATACTATTTGTTTAGATGCATTATCAAAACACCTGTTTGTTGTGATTTTTTAACAAATCCCCATCAACGCATCAACAAATCAACAGCCCCTAAACCCCTTCAACCTCTAAACCATCTAAACCACCTCTCAACAAATCAACAAATCAACGAATCAACAAACCACCCCCTACACCCATTTTATGTATTTTTGCAAAAAAAATCGATTTATGCGTGGAAAAAGGGATAGAGAAGTGGTGATAATGGAGCAGGTTGAAATTATTGGAGCAGGTTCTGAAGGGCTGGCCGTCGCCAAACCGGATCAGAAAGTTATTTTTGTTCCTTTTGCCGCGCCGGGAGATGTAGTTGATCTGCAGGTGATTAAACGAAAAAAGAATTTTTTTGAAGGCAAAATCCTGAAGATACATTCCTATTCCACCGAGCGTGTAACACCTGAATGCAGTCATTTTGGTGTGTGCGGAGGTTGCAAATGGCAGCATCTGGCGTATGAACATCAGTTAAAATACAAACAGCAGCAGGTGAAAGACAATTTCGAACGGATAGGTAAGTTTCCACATCCTGAAATTCGAACTATTAAAGGTTCATCACAGCAATATTATTACCGTAACAAACTCGAATACACCTTTTCGAACCGCCGCTGGCTTACAACAAAACCGGTCGCAGGATTTGAAATGCAGGAGAATATGAATGCACTTGGGTTTCATTTACCGGGCATGTTCGATCGTATTCTTGATATCGACCATTGTTACCTGCAGCAAGAGCCTTCGAATAAAATACGCCTGGCAATCAGAGATTATGCGCTTGCCAACAGCCTTAGTTTTTACGATGCAAGAGCAAATGAAGGCTTGTTAAGAAACTTGATAGTACGCACAGCAACAGATCAGCAGCTGATGGTGATTCTGGTTGTTTATGAAGCCAATGATCACATATTAAAAGGGTTACTTCCATTTATTGCTGAACAATTTTCTGAGATCAGTTCTCTGATGTATGTTGAAAATTCAAAGAAAAATGATCAGATCAGCGACCTTGAGGTCAAACATTTTAAAGGTGAGTCCTTCCTGATGGGAAGAATGCAATCTCCTGTTGAAGGAACTCCCGATCTGCAATTCCGCATCGGACCGGTTTCATTTTATCAAACCAATGCCCTTCAGGCTGAGCTTTTATATCGTATTGCATTCGACTTTGCCGGTTTCAAGGGTGATGAGTTAGTATATGATTTATATACAGGAACAGGAACTATTGCCCTCTACATTTCACGTGCAGTGCGACAGGTAGTTGGAATTGAGTATGTTGCAGAAGCTGTCAAAGATGCTGAAATGAATGCTACATTGAATGACATTTCGAATGTGACTTTTGTTGCAGGAGATATGGCAAAGGTACTCACCGATGCTTTGGTACTTGAAAAAGGGCATCCTGATGTAATCATCACCGATCCTCCAAGGGCAGGAATGCATCCTTCCGTTATTGAACAATTGTTAAAGATCAGGGCTGCAAAAATAGTTTATGTAAGCTGCAATCCTGCAACTCAGGCCCGCGATATAGCAATGCTATCGGAAGCATATGAAGTGACAGATGTTCAACCTGTTGACATGTTTCCTCAAACCCATCACGTTGAGAATGTAGTTCTTCTGAAGCTTAAGACTGAAGAAACGGGACATGACGTTGAGTCAGGTTTTGTGGTTGAGGAGTTTAGTGGGTTAGAAGTTTAGGGTTGATTTGTTGATTCGTTTAGAGCTGAAGCTAGCCAACAGCTAAAGCTATCATCGTGAACGCGCCAGCATCAACAAATAAACAAATCAACAAATCAACTTCTTTGAGCGGTTGATTTGTTGATTTGTTGATGTGTTGATTTGTTGAGAGGTTGGTGAGATTTGAATTGACCCCAGCGGGGTCACATGTCTGTAACAATCACAGAAAAGCTAAAGCCTTCGACCCCAGCGGGGTCGCATGTCTTTAACGCGTGTCAACCTTCTGAGCAAGGCGGTTAAAAAATCAACAGATTCGAACATAGAACTTGCTTGAACCTTGAACTTTCTTGAACTTTGAACTTTCTTGAACTTTGAACCTAAAAATCCCACACTTTCAAAACCTTATTCTTTTTTAGGTAGGAGCGAATAATTTGCCGAACTTCCCTGTTATCAGCATAATACTGAATAAAGTCATCTGCCACAAAAGGGTCTTGCTGCAGGTTCTCAGCTGGCATAAATCCAAAGCCTCTGTAAACGCTGTTCTCGATTTTTATAACAGCAAGTTCATCATCCGACCTGCCTTTGTCAAAAACATAGAAATTTTCATGATCGAAATGATAACGTTCCAAAGCATCCTCTACGCGCAGGTTATACGAAAAGGCATCCTCTTTTCCGCAGCAAGCGCCTTTGCACTGTCCTATCTGATGATGAAAACAGGCATCATTCCCCGGATATAGTCCGTTTAATCGCTGACAAAGTTCAAAACGTTCGGTGAGATAAAACAGATGCTCTTTTGCCTCCATTGCGGAAGCGTAGGCATAGTCGGGGGACAGTTCATCAATTATCTTGCTGTATTTAAGTCGGATAAAACCTTCGTTATCAATATAATGATACAATCCATAAATAAAATTTGACCTTCTTTGCGCACGGTTGAAAACTGGCTGATGCTTTTTTATTTCGTGAGACTCGAGTAAAAGCGCTATTAATTCATTTCCGCAGATAACACTTTCAACCTCCATGATATTTTGTTTCATTTCAACCGCTTTTCGGGTAGTGTTGTTGTTGAGGTGCTGCAAAACCCTGGCTTTTATGTTGTTGGATTTCCCGACATAGATAAGGTTACCTTCGCCGTTATATAGGTAGTATACGCCGTGTTTTTCGGGTAGTTTATCTACCATCGACCTGTTAAAGTTGGCAGCTGTACCTTTGAGTGACACACTATCGAGTTGTGGATCAATACCAAGAAGCAACTCAAAAAGACGGGCTGTAGCAGTAGCGTCGCCAAGTGCCCGGTGTCGTTGATTGTTACTGATGTTCAATGCATTGCAGAGTTTACCCAAGCTGTAACTTGTTTGTCCCGGAATCAGCTTTCTGCTTAACCGTACCGTATCAAGTGTTTTTCGCTGAAAATCGTATCCGAGACTCAGGAACTCTGCTTTAAGAAAGCTGTAATCGAACTGAACGTTATGCCCAACGATGGTGGCATTTTCTGTCAGTTCGACTATTTGTCGTGCTAACTCATAAAACTTAGGAGCGCCGGTCACCATCTGATCGTTAATGCCGGTGAGTTGTGTTATGTAGTAAGGTATTTTACGCTCAGGATCAATCAAACTGCTGAATTCCTCCTTCACTTGCCTGCCATCATGGATCAGGATAGCAATTTCCGTTATCTTTTCCTTACCTGCGCTTAAGCCTGTGGTTTCGATATCGATGATGGCAAAAAGTCGCTCTTGCGCGTTTACATATTCATCCATAATTCAGCAGGGACCAATTTATTTCTGTTAGGTGCAAAGGTAATTATTTGTGGCATGAGACCATTTTTCCATCTGAAATTTAAATATGTGACAATGTTAAATTACATAAAATCAATAACTTAAAAAGTGTTTACTTTAAATTAACACATATCGGCACTAAGCTAATACAAACTTAACATTATCATAAAGCCATCTTAAATAGCTATGTGCTCAGGAAGATTGACTTTTGCACTTGAATTTTTCACTAAATTAAAATATAAGTATGAAAAAGATTCTAATGATTGTTATGGTTGCCTCCTTGGCAATATTTACTTCCTGCAAAAAGGATGAAGAACAAAAAGCAGCCCCTAAAGTAACAGCTCCAGCAGCACAGAACGTTTTGGCTGGTGCAAGTGTTGACTTAAGCTTCACATATACTGCTGAAGCCGGTTTCAAATCTGCAGCTGCAACTGCTTCCAATGGAACAGTAGTTATAAAGACAAATGGAACAGCTGGTGCAACATCCGGAACTATAGTAGTTACATTTACCGCCTCAACAACTACAGGCGCTGCCTCGGTGATACTTGCAGTAACTGATAATGATAGTCAAACAGACGATGCAACAGCAGTCTTGACTGTTGAAGCTGAACAGCTCATTTTCAATGTTGAGAGTAATATTACTACCAACACTACATGGGAAACAGGTAAAACCTATATTCTTACAACCCGTATAGCTGTTGTTAGTGGCGTGACACTTACCATTCAGCCAGGCGTTATTGTTAAAGGTGAAGCTGGTACAGGCGCTAATGCAACTGCCCTGTTGATTGCCCGCGGTGCAAGATTGATGGCTGAAGGAACTGCAGCGAATCCAATTATCTTTACATCAATTGCTGATGAGATCACCCAGGGACAAATTGCTAGTCCTAACCTTGATCCTTCTTTGAATGGTTTGTGGGGCGGTATTCTTATTCTCGGAAAAGCCCCAATATCAGCTGATGCTGAGGCAGTTCAGATTGAAGGTATTCCTGCCTCTGACCAGAATGGTTTATATGGCGGTACTGATGCTGCTGATAATTCTGGTGTTATCAAATATGTTTCAATCCGTCACGGTGGAGCAAACATTGGAGAAGGTAACGAGATCAATGGCCTAACCCTTGGTGGTGTAGGTTCAGGTACAGTGATTGAAAATATTGAAGTTGTTTCCAACCAGGATGATGGTATTGAATGGTTTGGTGGATCGGTAAATGTTAAAAACGCTATCGTTTGGAATGCAGGTGACGACGCAATCGACACTGACCAATCATGGAGCGGTACACTCGACAATTTCGTTGTAGCCAACGCAGGTGACGAATGTTTCGAACTCGACGGACCTGAAGGAACAATGGTTGGAAAACATACCATCAAAAACGGAACAGTGTATGCAATGGATGCTGACGGACTCGTTGACAACGATGCAAACTCTTATGTTGATATGATGAATGTGTATTTCCGCGACATCAAAGCAGGTCAGGATTTCGATCAGATCCCAACTGAATATGTTTGTGTTTTCTCAAACCTCCAGGCTACTATCCCTGACGGTACTGCACTCGCCGACTTCTTCAAAGGTGGTTCTGATGCCTTCACAACAGCAGTTGCACTTGGTGCAAATACAGTTGGAGCAGATATGACAAAATTCCAGGGATGGTCATGGGCACACTCTGTCTTAACAGCAAAATAATTCTAATCTCATAGAAAGAAATATCCTTAAGCTCGCAGGTTCTAACCTGCGGGCTTTATTTGATAAATAACGGTAATTAATGCTATCATGATTTTAAAGAAGCCTCTAATTTTATTCGCACTTCTATTGCTTTTAGTTCCACAGCTTTTTGCACAGGATGGGTTTATCCGCGGAACTGTTTACGAAGCCACTACTGCTGAGCCACTTCCGGGAGTAACTGTTTTTCTTGAAGGAACAATAATTGGTGCTATGACCGATTTTGACGGGAAATTCAGTATCACAGCCCCCGCAGGTAAATATAACCTCAGAGTGTCTTTCATATCCTTCGAAACCATTAACATACAGGATGTGGTAGTCGAAAGTGGAAAAGCACTTCTCTTCGAGAACTTACGAATGGAAGAAGCAAATGTCTTGCTTCAGGAGGTAGTAGTAAAAGCTGAAGTTATCCGCAATTCCGAGTCAGCCATCCTTTCAATAAAGAAAAAATCGGCTGGAATGATCGATGGCATCTCGTCATCCAACTTCAGGAAGATAGGTGATTCCGATGCAGCTTCATCCATGAAAAGAGTTCCAGGTGTTTCTGTCGAAGGTGGGAAATATGTCTACGTCAGGGGGTTGGGCGACCGTTATACAAAGACTACCCTTAATGGTATGGATATCCCTGGACTTGATCCCGACAGGAATACGCTCCAGATGGATATCTTCCCAACAAATGTTATAGATAATATCATAATAGCAAAGACCTTTTCAGTTGAAAATCCTGCCGATTTCACCGGTGGTGCTATTGACATTGCCACCAAGGATTTTCCTGAAGTACGTAAAGCTTCCATTTCTTTGAGCCTTGGTTACAATCCTGCGATGCATTTCAATCAAGATTATTTGACTTACGAAGGAGGAAAATATGATTTTCTTGGTTTCGATGACGGAACACGTAAAATTCCGGCCACTGAAAATATCCCTTTCTTCTCATCAGTAATCGCTAAGCCTGAAAGTGAAGAAGGACTCCGTTACCGTGAAATTCTAGGTGCATTTAATCCTACACTTTCAGCCATGAGGCAAAACAGTTTGATGGATTATAGCCTTGGCATTTCCTATGGCGATCAGCACAATGGCAAAAAAGTTAGCTGGGGATATAACGTTGCCATCAGTTACAAAAACACAACAGAATATTACGAAGATACTGAATTTGGACGTTACGGGCTCTCGGGCGATGCGAATGTTGTTGAAATGGAAGAGCGTGAGTATACCTTTGGAGATTATGGCTCAAACAACGCGCTTTTAGGTGGTTTGGTTGGTTTAGCCTTGAAAACAGAGAAATCCAAATACCGCATTAATCTGCTTCATCTTCAAAACGGTGAATCCAAAGCAGGGGTGTTCGACTACCGGAATGCGGATCAGGGAGCTATTTTTTATGGCTTTCAACATAACCTTGAATACAGTGAACGGGCTATGACGAATCTGCTTTTTAACGGAAAACATTTTTACAGCGGAAGCAAGTGGGAGATCGAATGGAAGATTTCGCCCACACGCTCTACAATGGACGACCCTGATGTGCGTTTTACCCGATACGAAGACCGTGAGGGGTCACTTTCAATAGGTACAGAATCAGGTTTCCCGGAACGCATTTGGCGCGAACTTTCTGAATTAAATGTTGGTGCAAACATTCAGGCAAGCAAAGAATTTGAGATGAAAACAGGTAAGTTAAAACTCAACTTTGGTAGCGCATATGTTTATAAAGAACGCGAGTATTCCATCAGAACTTTTGCGCTAAACATTCGTAATGTGCCACTTACAGGCGACCCCAATGAATTGATGCTACCCGAAAACCTTTGGCCCCTGGGCGGAAGTATCTCAAAAGGAACAACCTACGAAGCCGATTTTGTCCCTGTCAACCCTAACTCTTTTGATGCCAACACACAAAATACTGCCGGCTATGTTTCGGTTGAACTTACACCTTTTAACCGCTTTAAAACAGTGATAGGTTTGCGTGCCGAAAATTACACACAACGATATACAGGTCAGGATCAGTTGGGTACATATGTTCTTGACAACGAGGTGGTGTTGGAAAGCCTTGATTTCTTTCCTTCTGTGAATGTGATCTACAACCTGAAAGAAAATCAAAATCTGCGGTTTTCTTATGGTAAAACCATCGCACGACCATCATTCAAAGAGCTTTCATATGCCGAAATTTCGGACCCTATTACCAGCAGAACATTTATTGGAGGCTTGTTTCGAGATGCCAATGATATTGCCGGTATCGTATACTGGGACGGAAACCTTCAAAGTTCCGACATCCATAATCTGGATTTGCGCTGGGAATTATTTCAGCAAAAAGGTCAAACAATCAGCTTGAGTGCTTTCTATAAATCGTTTATCCGACCTATCGAAATGGTGCAGTTTGTTACTCAGGCTGCAGCTTTTCAACCACGTAATGTTGGCGACGGCAGGGTAATAGGAACAGAGCTCGAACTTAGGAAAACATTGGGAGTTTTGGGAACGAAATTCGATAACTTTGCTTTCAGCGCAAACCTTACTTTTACCAACTCCCGCATCCGTCTTAGCGAAACAGAATATGTATCGCGAGTTGACAATGCACGTGAAGGTGAGCGGGTTCTTGATTACCGTCAAATGGCAGGTCAGGCACCTTATATTATTAATGCCGGCTTCAACTATGAAGGAGGAGAAAAAGGCTTTTTGAAAGGATTGGAAGCCGGTTTCTATTACAATGTGCAGGGAACCACGCTCTTATATGTCGGCATTGTCGACCGTCCCAATGTGTATACTTTGCCTTTTCATAGCTTGAATTTCAATGCCAATAAAAGTTTTGGGAAAGACAACAAAATGAGTCTTGGTGTTAAAGTGGATAATATTCTCAATGATAGTAAATCTGCCGTTTTTAGATCATGCAACGCGCAAGATCAGTTTTTCGGACGCTTATTACCCGGAAGAACTTTTAGCTTGCGTTTCAGCTATTCCATCTTTTAATTTCATACATGATTTTAAGGTTAAACCGGATCGAAAGATTCGGTTTTTTTGTTTGTGGGATTTAGAACGAGCGTATTTCCTTTGTTTGATGATTTTCTTCAAGACAAAGGTGTTTAGATTTATCATCCGCTCGTATGTAGCTTTATTTTTTCAACGACAATAAACAACGTAAAAGAACAGGATCTAAACGACGAAAAATGAACGTGCCTCGGTAATAATTCATGTCAGTTGTTTAAATTGGTATGGACATTTTTAAAACAATGACCTATATTTGCACATAAGTTTCATTCACTATTAACCAACAATTGAATCTATGGAAAATAATTTGGTACAAAAGTCGAAAAGAGCACTCAGCAAGGGTTTTAAAATCCTGTTAATAATTCTCGTTGTCATCCTTATTGGAGTTTTCTCATTTTATTACTGGGGAGTTTACGAAAGGGGAGTTCTTGCAGGCAAAGTTTTGCGTGTAGCTGAGAAAGGTGTTGTATTTAAAACCTGGGAAGGAAAACTCAACCTGGAAACTTTTGGTGCATTGAAAGGTACCAGTCCGATAGCTGAGACTTTCGATTTTTCTGTTGAAAGAAGTGATGATGAAGTTATTACAGATTTAAAAACAGTAGCTTTGACCGGAGAGCGGGTCAATCTTCATTTTATAAAACGTTATACCATTTTTCCCTGGAGAGGCGATACCAGGTATTATGTAACAAAGGTGGAACGACTCAAGGAGTGATGCACTAATCTTTAAACATGAAAGTCACAAAATGGAAGAATTTATCTGTTTCGTGACTTTTTTTTGACTTAATAATTTCTATTCTGTTTTTTGGCTTAATGAGGATTGCATTTGTTTAAAAATTGAGGGATGACTCAACCTCAACCCCTTTTATGTTGAAATACAGGCTTGCAACAATTTACTATTGTACGTGTTAGAAACTTCCGGTATATAAAAAGAGGCTGTCTTCTGCTGGAAGCAGCCTCTTTTTTATTTGGCTAACTGATTTTAAATCAATTGGTTTTAACAATTTTCAAACTTGCCTGTTGGCGCTCAGAAACAAGCTGTAGGGTATATAATCCATTCCTGAGTTTTCCAAACTGGAGGTATTTATTAAGGATGAGACGGTTTTCACCGGCAACAGCAGCCAGTTGTGTCTGTTGAAGGATGCGGCCGCTTTCATCGCTGATGATAATCAGAACGTTTCCGGAAGTAACTGATTTAAAACGTAATATACTGTTTTCAGTTATGGGATTAGGCGAAATGCTCGCAGGCATCAGTTGTGTGGCTTCCGAAACCCCATCAATGATGAAAACAAAAATAAGTTCCTGGTTGCTGCCATCAAGAACTGCAGTCACTTCCACAAACTGAACTCCATCAAGTGTAGCACTACCGCCATAAGATCCGTGAGGTACATTGTTCAGAATGACTTCGCCGTTGGCAATGGTTCCGGTATAAGTGTTCTCAGGGCCGGCTACACTATAAATGACGGGTAAAAGCACTGGATTACCAGCCTGATCAACAGCTTTTACATGGAGGTCGGAACGCAGCATAAGCAGCGAAACTTCCTGCATCGTGATGACATTCTCACTGATTACAACATTTTCAAGTACGACGGTTTGTGTGTAGGCATGCGAAACGGTAACGGTGTATGTGTCAGCAGGTAATTGAATTTCAATACTTCCGTCAGGTTCAGGATGATAGGTTTGACTTTCAATCTGAATGGTTGTTTCATCCACATTGGCCATATTGCCTTCTATATTGATTTGCATTGCCAATGTCCCCATTGCGGATGGATTACCCAAAGTTCCGTCAGGATGCAAATTTTGTGCGAACAAATCCACATCACCGTTACGATCGTCTTCCCATGCAAAAACCCACTGACTGCCATTGAAGGCGGCATAATCAAGATGTACCTTAGAAGATTGAACCGAAGATACCATCGCTTCTTCGGGTTCCCATACCGCGTTGCCCAGATTATCCAGACGCATTGCACGCAGTGATGTTGTAATACCATCAAAATAATGTTCATAAATTAAAACCACATCGTCAACAACAGAAAATAAAGCCTGTGGAAGAAGGGCCTGACCTGTTACCGGAAATATGACTTTGCCATAATCCGACCATAACCTTTCACCGGCAGGACTGATTTTTTGTGCATAAATACCAAATTGGTTCTGATCACCATTCACTTCATTCCAATATACATAGATATTCTGATCGTTGGCAGGCTTGGCTACCTGAGGATAGAACTGATTCATATCGTCGGCCTCCGAAATTTTAACACCGTTGGCCTGAAGCAGGGCTTGTCCACTTGAATTAATGTGTTGAACCCAGCCAGATGCTATTGTGCCACTTACTCGGTAATCATGCCATGTGATGATAAGACCTTCATTTCCATCACTTATCATCGGCAGAATCTGTGTCCAGGCTGTTATTGCTCCCGCGTTGGAGATTACAGCCGGTGTTGCCCATACTCCTGCACCATTACTATTAAGGCGTTGCACAAATACATGCCGTGTTGGTGACCAGCTAACTCCTGTGTCTTCATAATATTTCATCAGAATATCATCGGCGCCTACCGGCATCAATTGCGGCCATGTATACCTTATGGTTCCACTCATTGTTATGCCGTTTTCTCCCCAAAGTTTAACCCCCGCAGGACTGATTTTTTGCCTGATGAGGGTGTTGTCTGCCATCCATGCAATAACAGCGTTATTTGCTGCTGTTATAGCAATAGTTGGGGTCACATTAAATGAGGCGTTGTTCGACAACATAATACCGTCAGGCCCCCAAACAAACGATCCGTCAGGTGCAATTCGGTAAGCAACAACATTATTATTGCCACCCATTCGTATGTCTTGCCAGGTCAAGATGGCGTGGTTTTCATGATCTACAGCCATGTCCCAGTCGGTAAGCCATGTCATCGAAGGATGACTACTTACCAAAAGTCCTTCAGCATCCCATAGTTTATTACCTTGATTATCGATACGTTGCAATCGTACATTGTAATTGCCATTCTCCGATGAGAAGTAACCAACGTAGTAATCGCCGTTGGGTGCGAGTCTCACTTTTGGTATCACCTCTTCGCCGGCGAGGCCCGTGAGCTTAAGATTTTCTGCTGGGTTGCTACTCCACTGGGCATTGATTGTTATGCCTGCAAAAAGCAGCAACATGAGTAAGTAAAAGTTTTTTTTCATTTCAATTTGAATTAGTGATACAAATATACACTGAATGCTTTTTCAATCGCAACTAAAGCGGTTAAGGATTAATGCGAATTGTAAAAACTTTTTTATGAATTCTTTTTCACTAGTTATTCTTTACTAATTGAGCTATTTCAGTAATAATTTATTAGCATAGAAATACAACTACGACTTAGGACCTATTTTTATTTACTTCGTTTTGCTCACTATTACAGAGTCTTAGGTTTGTGATTGGTGGAATTGCTATTGGGAAACATCCGTCTGGTTTTCGATTCAGACATGATAAAAAGTGAATTTCATTATCACTATAGTTAGGAATCATTAAATTTAGACGACAACAACATGTTAAAATAACTAGATAGTAGTACTTTAGCAGACCAAAACAATGCCTCGTATGAAAAAGATACTAAATGCTATTTTATTCTTTGTGTTTATTCCAATGGTGTTTCACAGCTGCCTCAATACCAGCAATAATGACAGGCAGGAAGCTGAATTTGCTGCTTATGTTGCTGATTATACACAAGGATTAATTCCTTTGGATGCACCCTTAAATATAACCCTCAGCTCAGCCCCATCAACAAAAGCTGAGCCGGGTTCAGAGGTGAAGGAAATGCTTTTTAGTTTCAATCCTGAAGTTAAGGGAAAGGCTTTTTGGGTTGATGATAAAAGTTTACGTTTCATACCGGACAACAACTGGCCACGTGATCAAAAAATACAAGTGAGTTTCTTTCTCAATAAACTGCTGGAGGTTCCTTCTGATTTTCATATTTTCAGGTTTCAGCTGCAAACCTTGCCATTAACATTTGAGTTGAAAGATGTTGCCCTTCAGGTTCCTTCTGAGAACAAACCCAATATGTACCGGTTAAAAGGCGCAATTATTATCTCCGAACCGATTGGCGCTGATCAGGCCGACGGTCTTTTAAAGGTAAAATCACAGGGTAAGTCGGTTTCTGTGCAGGTAATTTTCGATGATGCTATACAGTCCCTGGTGTTTGTTGCCGACAGCATTGAAAGGTTGTCAAACCCATATTCTATTGAAATCGAATGGGATGGATCAAAAATTGGGAGCGATCAAAAAGGTACGATGAAATTGGAAGTGCCTGCTAAAGGAAATTTTCAGGTTAGTAAGGTTGAATTATCTCATCAGCCTGAGCAGGCTATTCATATTTGGTTTTCCGATTATCTCGATCATCAGCAAAATCTAAGCGGGATGGTGAGCTTGTTGCCGGAAACTGCATTGAGGGCTGATGTCAGTCAAAATAAACTCGTTATCTATCCTCAGGATTTTATTTCAGGCGATGTGGAACTTATTGTTTCAGCAGGTCTCAAAAACGCAGCAGGTCAAATTCTCAATTTTGATTACCGTCAGCAGCTGAGCTTCGACCTGCTCAAGCCTCAGGTTCTCTTTGTTGGAAAAAGTACCATCTTGGCTGGCAGGGAAAAAGGCATTCTGTCGTTTCAAGCTGTCGGATTAAGAGCTGTTGACATTCATGTTGTGAAGATTTTTGAAAACAATATGATTCAATTTTTACAATGGAATACATTGGAAGATAACAGCGACCTGAAGCGTGTTGGAAGGATTGTTGCCCGCGAGCAGATGATTCTCGAAAAAGATCAACCTTCAAAGCTGATGCAATGGCAAACCTATGGCATCGATCTCAACAAGCTGATTAAAAAGGATCAGGGTGCTTTATACCGTGTCATTATAACGTTCAAAAAAGAATACGCAGTTTGGGAGTGTCAAAACAAAACGATGCTCAAAAAAGAAGCAGCAGGTCCAACTGACGAAGAAGTTAGTCAGTGGGGCGATGGATCTTATTATGACCCATCTTATTATTATCCTTCTGATTTTGAATGGAATAAACGAAATGATCCCTGCGATGTGAGTTATTATTATTCTGAGCGTTTCCCAAGTCGCAATATTATTGCCTCCAATATTGGGTTAATGGCAGTTGAAAGTAATAAAAGCACTAATGAATTGCTGATAATTGCCAATAACCTGGAAACATCTGCGCCAACTGCAGGGGTAAAAGTTGAGTTATTCGATTATCAGCAGCAATCGTTGATGTCGGGTGTGACTGATGCAAATGGAATGGTAAGTTTTCAGCAAGGTGTTGTGCGTCCATTTGTTGCTGTCGCTTCCCTGAATGACGAAAGAGCCTATCTGAAACTTGACGAAGGCTCAGCCTTATCATACAGTCGTTTCGATGTGAGCGGCAATCAGTTACAAAATGGTATAAAAGGTTTTGTTTTCACCGAACGTGGCGTTTACCGGCCAGGAGATACACTTTTTATCGGATTGATTTTAAAGAGTGACAGGGCTTCCTTACCTTCTGATTATCCTGTTGTTTTAGAACTCACCAATGCACGGCAACAGTTGGTCGACAGGCAAACGAACTCCCAACTCATTGATGGCATGTGTCTTTTTAAGATTCCAACAACAGCGGAGTCACCAACGGGTGTATGGACAGCCAATTTAAAGGCTGGTAATGCCAGTTTTTCAAAACGCATAAGAGTCGAAACGATCAAACCGAACAGGTTGAAGATCAATTATTCTTTTGGTAGCGAGCAGGTTATAGCTCAGGACAGGGATCGTGCTGTTCAACTAAGCGTGAACTGGCTGCACGGAGCAAAGGGCGCAAACCTTGATGTGAACCTCGAACGCTCACTGCGAACGGCAGAGGTGAAATTCAGCAAGTGGAGTGGTTACACGTTTAACGATCCTTCAAAGTACGATGGCGAAAACGAGAAATCGGTTTTTAAAGGTAAAACGGATGATCAGGGTTTATGGAAAACTACACTCCAGCTTCCGGAAATGAATAACACACGCGGTAAAATGCTTGTGCAATGGGTTGCCCGTGTGACGGAGCCCGGCGGTGATTTCTCGACTTCATCGCATTCAGCTGAATATTATCCTTACGCTCATTACCTTGGTCTTGCTGTTCCCGAACCGGGGCAAAGAGGCTACCTTAATACAGATCAACAACATAATTTTGATATCGTTAGAGTTGATGACAAAGGCAGGCCAACAGGCTCAACAAGCGTAAAAGTGGAAGTGTTCAAGCTCGATTGGTCGTGGTGGTGGTCAGGGAATGAAAATAATTCCGCTGACTATATCAGCACCTATAATTCGCAGAAAATTATGGAAAAAGAACTTACCCTTCAGGATGGTCGCGCAACTTTTGCCTGGGAACCAAAGCATCCGCAATGGGGCAACTTTTTCATCCGTATCTCCCAAGAGGAAGGAAAACACAGTACCGGAAAAGTTGTTTATGTTGACTGGCCTGATGGTTATTCACGGTCGGACAGGGAAGCCACAGGTGGGGCAAACCTGCTTTCAATGAGCCTCGATAAGGAAAAATATGTCACAGGTGAAAAAGCTATCATCAGTTTCAGCGGGCCTGGTAAAGGGAAAGCACTTATTAGTCTGGAAAATGGGACAAAACAATTAAAATCATGGTGGATTGATACAAATGAAGGCGAAAATAAAGTGAATGTTCCTCTTTTAACCAATTATAGTCCAAATATTTATGTTCATATTACACTCCTTCAGCCTGTTGGACAGGTTACAAATGATATGCCTGTCCGTTCTTACGGTGTTGCTTCTGTGCTTGTCGAAGATCCCCAATCACGGCTTTTGCCCGAAGTTTTGGCTCCTGCAGAGGTAAAAACAGGGACATCCTTCAATGTAAATGTAAAGGAGAAGAGCGGAAAATCCATGACATACATGTTGGCAGTTGTTGATGAAGGTTTACTGGATTTGACAAACTTTAAGGTTCCTGATCCGCATGGGTCGTTTTACTCTAAAGAAGCCCTTGGATTAAAATCATGGGATATGTATGATTTTGTTTTAGGAGCTTACGGAGGCAAAATGGAGCAACTTTTCGCTATCGGAGGTGATGAGTCGTTACCCGACCGTGAAAAAGCACGTCAATCACGATTCGTTCCTGTGGTGAAAGTCATTGGACCTGTTACGGTTAAAGCAGGGAAAACCAATGAACACAGCTTTAAAATTGATAACTATATTGGCTCGGTTGTGGTGATGGTTGTAGCAGTTTCTGGTAATGCATTTGGAAATGCTTCCACCACAATGGCAGTGAAACAACCTTTGATGGTGCTTGGAACTTTACCTCGTTTGTTGAGACAAAAAGATGAGGTATCTATGCCTGTAACAGTCTTTTCGTATGTAAAAGGCAAACACGAAGTCGAAGTGACAGTCAAGGCGAATGGCGCTGTAACCCTTATTGGTTCCGGTTCTCAAAAAGTTGTTTTCGAAGGTGAAGGTGAGAAACTTGCCTATTTTAAAGTCAGCGCTGGCGCAGTTTCAGGTTCGGGACACATAGAAATCAGTGCAAAACAAGCATCAAATATAGCTAATCAGAAAATAGAACTTGCTGTTCAAAATCCTAATATTCGGGTGTTCCAACATCAAACCAGATTGCTTGAGAAGGGACAGAAACTCACCGAGGAACTTGTGTTTCCGGGTGAAGCGGCAACACATCAGGCAAAATTGGAGGTATCGAAGCTCCCGGCAGTCAATCTTCAGGGACGCCTAAGTTCGCTCATCGACTATCCCCACGGATGTACTGAACAAATTACTTCACAGGGATTTGCACAGCTTTATCTTGCAAAAATCCTTCAGATTCCAGCCGCAGAATATCAGGAAATGAATCAACGCATCCAAAGTGCTATACGTCAGATCGCCATCCGTCAACGAAACGACGGAAGCGTAAACTACTGGCCCGGATCAAATTATGTGAATGAATGGTCGGATATTTATGCCGGACACTTCATGATTCTCGCCTCACGTGAAAACAAGGCTGTCCCTTCTATGTTTTTGAGCTCCTGGACTAAAAATCAGCGGGCAAAAGCAAATGCCTGGTATCCTGAGATAGAAGCGGATAAATTGTTTAACGATCATTTGCAGGCATACCGTCTGTATGTGCTTGCTTTACAGGGTGAACCGCTGATGAATGCAATGAATCGTCTGCGGGAACATCCGATGCTTTCACTACAGGCAGCTCAAACCCTTGCTGCTGCTTATGCGCTATCAGGTCAAGAGAATGCTGCACGCGAACTTGCTTTGGGAAATCAAAAAAGAACTTACCATTTTTACAGCCAAAATATGACAATGGGTTCCGAAATTCGTGACAAAGCGATGCGAATAGAATCCTTGCTGTTATTGAACGAAAAAACACTTGTTATTCCTTTGGTGACAGAGCTGGCAACAGTATTAAATTCAGAGGATTGGTTAAGCACACAAACAACAGCTTATGCACTGTATGCATGGCAACTTTTTGCAACAAAATACCCTGTTGATGGCATCAATAGTTTTACATGGCGGCAGGATAAACCGGAAAAAGTAGATTTGAAATCAGCATCTTTCAACACTTCCCTGAAGCTGAACCTACCGAAAATTGAAGTTGAGAATACAGGCGATAATCCTTTATACCTCACATTCACCACTTCGGGCGTGCAGGCTGTCGGAACTTTTGTTTCTGTTGAACGGGGCATCAGTTTAAAAGTGACTTATCAGAATGAAAATGGCCAAACAATTGATCCTATGTCACTTACACAGGGAACATCCTTTACAATGATTACCGAAGTTACAAATGCCAGCGATCATAAGCTGAGTTTTTTAGCCCTTAATCAACTGATTCCTGCGGGCTGGGAAATTATTAATGAACGTATTCAGTCAGGGGTTGAAATGATTGACCTTAACGCTGATTATGCCGATGTAAGGGATGACAGGGTGATTCATTACTTTGACTTGTTGCCGGGTTCAAAACGAACGTTTTCAACGCCACTTATTGCTACCTATGAAGGACGTTTTCTGCTTCCACCGGTGCATTGCGAAGCCATGTACGACAATCAGACCGTTGCTTCAAAAGGAGGTGGTTGGGCAGTAGTTACACGAAAGTAATTGCTTTAGTGGTTAATGATCAGCAGTATCGGAAACATAAATAGCCCTGATTCCTTACTTAAAAGGATAACAGTATTCTGGCGTCAATTAAGGTATCGAAAAAGAAATCGCTTGATGGTGATTGTTATTGCGATGCTCCTGCTTGTATTGATTTCGTTGTCTTTTTTTTATCCGGGAAAACTTTTTTCTGATCCATGGAGCGCGATTCTAAAAGATAAGAATGGACAACTCCTCAGTGCCAGAATTGCTGCCGATGGTCAGTGGCGCTTTCCTCCTCCAGATTCTATACCGGAGAAATACATTGAGGCTTTATTAAGCTTTGAAGACAAGCGTTTCTATTATCATCCGGGAATTGATGTTGTCGCCACCATGCGTGCACTTTATTCCAACTTAAAGGCAGATAAAGTAATTAGTGGAGGGTCAACCATCAGCATGCAGGTGATACGTATATCGAGGAAAGGTCAAAAACGAACAATTGGTGAGAAAATCAATGAGTTATGGCGTGCGCTCGCGCTTGAGCTCTTCCGAAGCAAACGTGAAATTCTACTTCTGTATGCTGCCAATGCGCCATACGGAGGTAATGTAGTCGGTCTCGAAGCTGCTTCATGGCGTTGGTTCGGACGAAATCCGGATGATTTATCGTGGGCAGAAGCCGCATCCTTGGCAATCTTACCCAACGCACCTTCTCTCATATCGTTGCAACGTAACAGAGGGCTTTTTCTGGCGCGGCGCAATAATCTTCTTAAGCGGCTGAAAGATGAGGATGTAATAGATGAACTTACGTATCAGCTGTCGGTTGCTGAACCGTTACCAGCAGAGCCAAAACCATTACCTGACAAAGCTCCTCATTATCTCGAATACCTGCGTAAACAACAGGGGGATCGCTTATATCAATCAACTATTGACCCTGTTTTTCAACGAGTTACTGCAGACTTGCTGATGTCACATCATATGAGTTTGAAAGCAAACCAGATTCGTAACGGCGCAGTAATTGTCCGTGACTTACGCTCTGGAGATATCCTTGCTTATCAGGGTAATGTGCCTGCTGAGGCCTTTCCCAAGGACCAGTTCAATGATATGATTCAGGCTGAAAGGAGCAGTGGAAGCATCTTAAAACCTTTTCTTTTTGCAGCAGCATTACAGGATGGTTACATACATCCCGGCAGCCTCTTGCCCGACATACCTTCATGGATTTCGGGATTTAATCCTAAAAATTTTGATGAGAAGTATTCCGGCGCAGTGCCGGCCTCCCAGGCCCTTCAACGATCGCTTAATGTGCCTTTCGTGCATCTTTTACGCGATTATGGTGTCAACCGCTTTTATGATTTATTGCAGGAATTGGGTTTTACCACTTTTAAAAAGCCGGCTTACCATTATGGCCTGTCGCTTATACTCGGAGGTGGAGAAGTGAACCTTTGGGAATTGACGAAAATATACGCCAATTTCGGTAAAGTGCTGGTAGATAACGATATTGATGAACTATTTCCGATAGGGGAGGGCAGTGCATATCTCACTGCCGACGTACTTAGAGCTCTGAATCGTCCTGAAACAGAGAGTGGCTGGACCTATTACGGACAAGAACTTAATATGGCATGGAAAACTGGAACAAGCTTTGGCTTCAGGGATGCCTGGGCGGTGGGTTTTACCCCATCGGTTGTAATAGGTGTTTGGGTAGGAAATGCAGATGGTCATGGTCGTCCGGGACTCACCGGAATTTCGGCTGCAGCTCCAGTATTGTTTGATGTCGCTGCAGCCTTACCCATTACCAATCAATGGTTTAACCCACCTTATAATGAGCTTTCTGATCAACAGATTTGTGCGCAATCAGGTTTTCCGGCCGGACCAAACTGCGAGCAAAAAAAAGCTGTAACATCCTTGCTTCACCAAAAGCGGGAGGTTGATATTTGCAGGTTTCATCAGCTGGTGCGAACCGATTTTTTGAAAAAGTGGCAACTTCCGGCCGACTGCTTCCCGGCTGATTCTGCAATCCTTACAAAATGGTTTGTTCTTCCTCCTTTGATGGAACATTATTACCGGCGTAGCCATCCGGAATATAGAACTCTTCCTCCTGTCAAAGCTGGCTGTTCTAACGATAAACCATGGATGGATTTTGTGTATCCTCCTCCTAATGCAGTGATTTATCAGCCAAAAGTGTTTGGAGGTCAACTGAATCCATTGGTTTTTGAGGTGGTTCACCGTAATCCTGAGGCAGTTCTTTATTGGCATATCGATAACCGTTTTGCCGGAACAACAAGCGGAAAGTCGCATCAGTTTCAATGGACCGAAATCGAGTCGGGGACCCATCAGCTTACGGTTGTTGATGGTGATGGAACTGCCATAAATCGGACCTTTACCCTTGAAAAGAAATAGGTATGTTCTTCATTACGTGAACTATAAACCTGATACAGTAGCATTTCAGCATTTTTTACCTTTTAACTTGTTTGGTTGAAATATTATTCAGTATCTTTGCACCCACAAAAATGGCCCCGTAGCATAATGGATAGTGCATCTGACTACGGATCAGAAGGTTGGGGGTTCGAGTCTCTCCGGGGTCACTTGGAAATCAAAGGGTTACAGTTTTTACTGTAACCTTTTTTGATTTTTGTAACCTCAATTGTCACCATAGTCAGCGTTTCTTTAGTTTATGACGAATGTATTCCAATTACATGTAATCGGAAAAGCTTTTGAATTAATTAAAAGATAATAATTAATTGTCTTATACTTCAGCATTAGCTGAAATTCACCGCTAATCATTAATTTTCAGTCAGATAAACTTTTGAAATGGTTGGACTCAATGCAGGTTGATCATTCATCAATTTTAACCTTGAATTAATCAGATTATTTACCAATCAAATCAAACGTTCGTCATACTTTTACGAAGGTCTTGTTTTTGTACATATACCAAAGTATCAGGTACAAAATACCAAAACCGCCTATCGTTAAAATGAGGTAATTGAAATCTCCTACGTATTTTTTTAATCCAAAAAGTACCATCTCGGCTATGATATGAAAATTGAATACATGCGATAAAACATAGGCTACCAACGCATTCATGCCTATGACTTTTAATGGAAAGGCCCATCTGACCTTACCCTTAACATCAATAATCCAGTAAAATAACGACATAAGCATAAAGCAGACACCAGATGACGCCAGAACAAAAGAACTTGTCCAAAGTTTTTTAATTATGGGATGCCATAACCCCAGTAACAAACCAGCTGCGATTCCGCCAACTCCAATTACCAAAAGGTAGAAAGCAACTTTTCGACGAGGAAGTTGTGATTTTATAAGCTCACCTGCAAAGACACCGGATAAAGTAGTGGCAATAAAGCCGAAACTGCTAAGCAGCCATGTGTACTGCGTACCGTCTTGTAAATCACCAAATATCAGCTGATCCACATACCATGCAAAGCTACTTTCCGGGAGCAAGACTCCTCTGCCAACACCTGGAACATTTGGTAAGGTCAACAGCAGTAAGTAAATCACCAGACAGGAAATGAATATCATTATGCGCTGGTTTTTGTTGAAATGGATATATGCAATGCTTGAAAAAAGGTAGCCAACGGCAATCGCCTGTAATGTGTTGCTGAAAACAGTAAAAGTTGTAATGTCGAAATCGAGCAAATGACCCTGAACGATCCAACCCAGAAAAAAGAGTATCACAAAACGCCTTAGGAGCTTTACATATAAAGCCATCACAGATGTGTTTTGCTGTTGTCGCTTTGATAATGAAAACGGGATTGCAGCCCCAACTATAAACAAAAACAACGGCATTACAATATCATATATTGTTGATCCAAACCACTCAGGATGATCAAATTGCTTTGCGAGTGCTTGTGTGAAAGGTGAACGGACCCCAACATTCAGAGCGTTAAAAAAATGATCAATAAATATTATAAACAACATATCAAAACCTCTCAAAGCATCGATGGAGGCGATACGCTTGGGTTTATTTTCATCCTCATTCATACATTTCTGGGTGTGAAATTTACAATTAGAAACAGGTAACTTATGCAGTTACTGAATTGCATACAAATGTAAAAAATACTTCAACGAACACACGATTTCTTATGATTTGGGAAAGTCGCTATTACGGAATTATTTACACCGGAAATACCATAAACAGATAATTGTTTTAAATCAGAATTTGTTGGAAAATTAGATTCAATTGGCACTAAGATTTTCGTGTTATTTGATAAAGAGAACCAATCAGAGGTTATAATACAATGATGATTCATGATCGTGTTGCTTCATTTTCAATTCATTGGAATCAGTTGAGAAATAAAATATGAATTGAATGAATTTCTATGAAATATTATGTGCCATTATTTATCATTTTAATCTGTATTTGTATTGTTTTCAATGCAATTCCTTTAGCTTTGTAAAAAAAAACATCATGAGCGAATCTATCATCAACATTTTGAAGGCAGCCCCCGGAAAACAACATCAGGTAAGTCATTTCGATCCTGAGTACACTGCAAGCTTAAAAAAGAAAGAAACAGAACCACTTCTTACTGCTAATATTAAAGAACTGATTGATTTACAGGCAAAATTGTACGCAGATAACCGATATGCCGTTTTACTTGTGTTTCAGGCGATGGATGCAGCAGGAAAAGATGGCACTATTAAAAATGTGATGTCGGGTTTAAACCCACAGGGAACGGAGGTTTATAGCTTCAAATCGCCGTCCGAGGTCGAATTGGATCATGATTATTTTTGGCGCACCTATAACTGCATGCCGTCACGTGGTAATTTCGGTATTTTCAACCGCTCCTATTACGAAGAAGTGTTGATAGTGAAAGTACACCCTGAATTCCTTTTAAGACAACGACTTCCTGGCATCAAGACTATTGCTGATATTACTGATTCTTTTTGGAAAAGAAGATACCGTCAAATCAATGATCTTGAGCAACATCTGACAGAAAATGGAACAATTATTCTGAAGTTTTTCCTTAATGTCTCAAAAGAGCAACAGAAACGTCGTTTTTTGAAACGGATTGAAGACAGTACCCGTAACTGGAAATTCTCCTCAGCCGATGTGAAAGAGCGCGAACATTGGGATAGCTATATGCTGGCTTACAGCGACCTTTTAACACATACTTCCACCGAGGTCGCTCCCTGGTATGTGATACCTGCTGATAATAAGTCTTTTATGCGTTATGCTGTGAGCGAAATCATCCTTAACAGGCTAAAAAGTATTGATCTTTCTTATCCTGAACTTCCTGAAACGGAGATGATACGGCTTAAAGAGGCTAAGCAGCTATTAGAAAATGAGAAATAGAAATCAGAAGTCGTTTGATGTAATCAAAACTGTGAGACACTAAAGGTTACGTTGAAAACCTAGCCTCAGTAGTTGTATTTTTCTTTCCAAAGATTCCTTAGATGATGGCGGAGCTCATTTTCTTTGGGGTTGTTGCCTGGTTCGTAAAGCCTGGTACCTTTTACAGCTTCTGGTAAAAACTCCTGAAAGGCGAAGTTACCCGGAAAATCATGAGCATATTGATAGCCCACTCCGTAATTCAAATCTTTCATCAAACCAGTAGGAGCGTTTCTTAAATGAATAGGAATGCTTAAATCGCCAGTTGATTTTACCAAAGCCTGAGCCTTTCCGATAGCGAGATAACTTGCATTACTTTTTGGTGAAGTAGCCAGATAAATAGCTGTTTGTGAAAGAATTATCCTGCTTTCAGGCCAACCAATTTTACTGACTGCATCGAAGCAGGTATTCGCAAGGAGCAACGCATTGGGATTGGCATTACCAATATCTTCAGAAGCGAGAATCAGCATCCTTCGGGCAATGAATAGAGCGTCTTCGCTGGCCTCAACCATGCGAGCAAGGTAATAAACCGCTGCATTGGGATCGCTGCCACGAATGGATTTGATAAAAGCAGAAATGATGTCGTAGTGCATTTCACCACCTTTATCATACATCACAAGATTATTTTGGATACAATGTTTCACATCCTTGTTTGTGATAACGATTCTTTTTGATTGTTGTGAAGACTCGAGCATGATCTCTACAACCAACTCGATGGCATTGAATAACTTACGCACATCTCCGCCACTGATTTGTAGAAGCGCATCATCCTCTGTTAACTCAATTTCAATGGCATGATCTTTTTGTAGTATTTCTATCGCAAAAGTTGTAAGTTGTTTCAGGTGAAGTACTTCCAGGGGTTTGAGAACGTAAACCTGGCAACGGGAAAGCAATGGAGAAATGACTTCAAAGCTGGGATTTTCTGTTGTTGCTCCGATTAAAGTAACAAGTCCTTTTTCAACTGCTCCCAAAAGTGAGTCTTGTTGCGACTTGCTGAAACGATGTATTTCATCGATAAAAAGAACGGGTGCCATAGGAAGCATACGCGCTTTTTCGATGACTTCCCTCACGTCCTTAACACCTGAATTAATAGCACTTAACACAAAGAAACTCCTCACTAATTGTCTGGAGATGATAAAAGCAAGTGTTGTTTTACCTACACCGGGAGGACCCCAGAGGATAATTGAAGGAATTTTTCCTGACTCTAAAGCCCTGCGTAAAATAGCTCCTTCACCAACAAGGTGTTCCTGACCAATGTACTGATCTAAATTTTCGGGTCGTAGCCTTTCAGCAAGAGGTGTCAGGTGTTTCATGATTGTCAGATATAGCCGGCAAATGTGCTTTATTTTTTGTGTTACAAAGGTAATCTTTTCATATCAGTAGAAAAGAAAAACCCTGCAAACTATCGCTTGCAGGGCTTTGTAGCGAGACCGAGAGTTGAACTCGGGACCTCCGGGTTATGAATCCGACGCTCTAACCATCTGAGCTATCTCGCCAATTTGGAGGTGCAAAAGTAAACATTTCTATTTTTCTGGCAATACTTCTCGAAAAAAAAATGAAAACAGCCCTAACTGAATGAAAATAATGTTAAAAATTGAATTTGATTAAACTTTAGCTCACTAAAAAAACTTGACAGATTAAAAAACATTACTTTTGTGGTCTGAACGTAACGTTTAATTAAAAACATTTCATCATGAAAAATTTGATTTTTTCACTTCTCTTTCTCCTGACGACACCTTTATTTGCTCAGGAAGCAGCTAATCAAGCTACACCACAAAACGGACCTGAAATTTCTTTCACCGAAACGACCCACGATTATGGTACCATGCAGCTTAATGCAGATGGTGCTTTTGAATTCGAGTTTAAGAACACTGGTAACGAGCCGCTCATATTAACTCAACCTCGCTCATCATGCGGTTGCACTGTGCCTGCATGGCCACGTCAACCAATTCTTCCCGGCGAAACAGAGAAAATTAAAGTGACATATAACACTGGTATTAAAGGACGTTTTCAGAAGACTGTTACTATTGCATCAAATGCCCTTGTTAATAAAAATGTTGTCTTGACCATTAAAGGTGAAGTAGTAGTGCCTCCAACAGAAGCAATGCCTGAAAAACCAACAGGAGTTGGTACTTCCCCAACATCTAAATAAGAATACAATATCAATAAAGCCGGCCGTGCTGCCGGCTTTTTTTGCTTTAGCATTTTTTCAAACCAAAATTAAGAACTGATTGTATGCCAGGTATTTCGAAAAAAGGTAACATGATGCCGGAATCACCGATCCGGAAACTTGTGCCTTATGCAGAAGCTGCAAAGAAAAGAGGTGTCAAGGTGTATCACCTCAATATTGGTCAACCCGATATTCATACGCCTGAAGTTGCATTGAATGCCATCCGCAATTTTGATGGCAAAGTGGTTGAATACTCGCACTCAGCTGGTAATCCTTCTTACAGGAAAAAACTTGCCGAATACTACAAAAAGCATGATATTCATATCACTGCTGAAGACATTATTATCGGTGCAGGCGCATCGGAGGCTATTTTGTTTGCTTTTCAAACGATAATGGATCCGGGTGATGAAGTTATTATCCCTGAACCATTCTATGCCAACTACAATGGTTTTGCCATCAATTCAGGTGTACAGGTAAAACCTATAAGCTCTTCTATTGAATCTGGTTTTGCGTTGCCTCCAATTGCTGATTTTGAGAAATCTATCACCGAAAAAACTAAAGCCATTTTAGTTTGTAACCCAAACAACCCTACTGGCTATCTTTATTCGGAAGAGGAGCTCGAAACGCTGCGTCAGCTTGTGCTTAAATACGATCTTTACCTCATTGCTGATGAAGTTTACCGTGAGTTTTGCTACGACGGTCATACACATCATTCATGCATGCACCTCAAAGGTATTGAAGAAAATGTAATATTGATTGATTCAGTATCAAAACGTTACAGTGCTTGTGGTGTGAGAATTGGTTGCATGATTTCGAAAAACAAAGAAGTAATGCGTACCGCTTTGAAGTTTGCTCAAGCCCGCTTAAGTCCACCAAGTTTTGGACAAATAGCTGCTGAAGCTGCTATAGAAACTCCGGATAGCTATTTTGAGGAAGTGCTTGAAGAATATCACAAACGTAGAGATGTTGTTGTTGAAGCCATTAATAAAATGGAGGGAGCTTTCTGCCCAACTCCAAAAGGCGCTTTTTATGTGGTAGCTAAACTTCCGATAGACGATTCTGATCGTTTCTGTCAATGGCTGCTCGAAGACTTCAAATTTGAAGACCAGACAGTTATGTTAGCACCTGCAAGCGGATTTTATTCCACCAAAGGAAGAGGTAAAGATGAAGTCAGGATAAGTTATGTTCTCAAAGTTGACGATCTGCGCCAGTCGATGAAAGTTCTTGAGGAAGCTCTGAAAGTTTATCCGGGTAAGACGCTTTAACAATAAAAAGAAGACTAATGATCAGGGTAGAGTAGATACTTTGCCCTGATTTTTTTATATCTGTTGATGCCTTCTTGCCAGCTATTTCGAATTTCATCTGCAGGCAGACCTGCTTCTATTTGCTTTCTCATTTTAGCAGTTCCCGCAAGGGTGTCGAAGTAATTGTTAAAAAAGGTGTTCCCCGAACTCAGTGTTTTAAAGGTGTCAATAAGCCAGTTGAGCTGTAGTTCGGCTTTATTATATTGAAAGTATTTGGCATATTCGTTCAGGTTTAAACCATAACATTTCTCTCCGTTTAATTTAGGTTTTGAGGCTCCTTTCATTGGTTTAGGAGTGAAAGAAAATGATCCTTTGGAAAGAGCAGGATGACCGAAAACTTCAAATGGAGTAGGTGTTCCCCGGCCCACACTTACAATTGTCCCTTCGAAAAAACAAAGTGATGGATAAAGATAGACTGACTCCCACGTAGGTAGGTTAGGGGAGGGTTTGACAGCTAATTTCACCAGCATATTGCGTTGATATCCAATAAGTTTTATTACAGTAAGATTGCATTTTTTCCCATTCCCAAGCCATCCTTCACCATTAACCAATTGAGCATATTCTCCTATCGTAAGGCCATAAACAACAGGCACGGGATGCAATCCAACAAACGATTTGAACTCAGACTCGAGCACAGGACCATCAATATAAAAACCATTGGGGTTAGGCCTGTCAAGGACAATAAGCGGGATATTTTGCTCGGCACAAGCCTCCATGATGTAGGTAAGTGTTGAGATATATGTATAAAACCTTACGCCAACATCTTGTAAATCAAAGCAAATGATGTCGATATCCTTTAAATCTTCAACAGTGGGTTTTTTCTTCTGTCCGTAAAGCGAGCTTACTTCAACACCTGTCTTCTGATCTTTAAAAGAGGAAACAGAAGCGCCGGCATCTTCATTTCCTCTGAAACCATGCTCAGGGGTGAAAATCCGTTGAATCTTTATTCCTGACGACAACAGGCTGTCGGTCAAATGAGTAGTTCCAATAAGGCCAGTGTGATTTGTCACTAGCCCGACTCTTTTCCCTTTTAACATTGGAAAATAAGCCTGAGTTTGTTGTGCGCCTGTTTGAATAATATTCTGATCAACTAGTTGAAGCTGTTGCGCGTGAACACATTGGAGCATTGTAAAGATTAGCAGAATCCAAAAGACGAATCGTGGAAAAGTGGGCATTGCTTTGGGTTTATCATTATTTTTGCCAAATTACAGAAAAAATGCGACCCGAAACTTTTATTGCTTCAAGATTATTTTCAGTCTCACGCGAACAGATGTCTTCGACCATCATCCGTATTGCCGTGTTGAGCGTTGCTGTAGGCCTAGCAGTGATGATGATTTCGGTGGCAGTGGTTATTGGATTTAAGAATCAGATACGCAGTAAAGTCACCGGATTTGTATCGGAAATACAGATTGAAGCCCTGAACAATAACCTTTCTTCGGAAGCACTTCCGATGGTTTTAGATGATGAATTATTCTTGAAACTTGTTGATAACGAAGAGATAAAACATTTTCAGGCAGTCGCACAAAAAGCTGGAATTGTTAAAACAGATGATAACATACAAGGAGTTATTTTAAAAGGAGTAGGAGATGATTACGATTGGACTTATCTCAATGATCGTATTGTTGCAGGAAGGCCCATTAGTTTCTCTGATACTGCTTTGACAAGTGAAATTTTGGTTTCGAAAAAAATTGCAGGCAAGCTTAACCTTCAGCCGGGACAGGCTTTGAGGATGTGGTTTGTTGATGCAGAGAGTCTTCAGACAAGAGGCAGGAAATTTGAAATAAGCGGACTTTTTGAAACAGGATTGGCTGAGTTTGACGATCGCTTTATTTTTGGAGATATTGGACATGTTCAAAAACTATATAACTGGCAGCCCGATCAATTTGGGGCAGTTGAAATCTATCTTAAACAGTCAGCGAATTCAGCAGCTGTTGCTGAAAGCCTCTATTATTCGGTGCCTGTAGATCTGAATGTTAGTACTGCAGAAGAAAAATATCCACAGATTTTCGATTGGTTGGAGCTTCAGGATATGAACGTTTGGATCATCCTTTTATTGATGGTGCTTGTTTCTGGCATCACCATGATAAGTACACTTTTAATCATCATCCTTGAGAGAACTTCAATGATAGGAATCCTTAAAGCGATGGGAGCAGGAAATGCATTTATCCGAAGGATTTTTTTGTTCAACTCATACAGAATTCTGGTAAAAGGCATGTTATTTGGTAATGCTATTGCCTTGACTTTTATAGGATTGCAATCGTATTTTGGTTGGCTTAAACTACCAGAAGAGTCTTATTACCTTTCGGAAGTGCCTGTCGAACTACATCTCTACCATTTTCTGCTGCTTAATTTTGGTTTGTTGATCATTTGGTCGTTGGCTCTGCTCATTCCTGTTACTGTCATTAATGCTATACAACCATCCAAGGCTATAAGATATGCCTGATGCAAATTATTAAGCCAGAATTCGTGCCATTTCATGTCTCATCTATAATGCAGCAAATGAAATGGTTATAAATACTGACAAATATTTGGGCAAAAATTAAAGTTTAAAAAAAAGTTTAAAATACTTGTGTTGTGATGAACAATACTATATCTTTAACGCATCAAATCATTGAATATCAATTATGACAACAACTTACGACATTCAGCCCCTTATAGGATATGGTGAGCTGAAATTCGGACAATCTATTGAAGAAACAATTGATCTATTAGGCGATGCAGAAGAAATTGATCACCTGGACACGGATGATCAGATGAACACCATTGTTTTGCATTATTGGGAACAAGAAACCTCCATTTTCTTTGAAGGTGTATCCAAAACTGTTTTATCATGTTTTGAGACGGATCATCTTGACGCCACCCTCTATGGTAGAAAAGTTTTTGAGATGACCTCAGAAGAAGTAATTCAACTGATGGCTGATCATGGCTATGAAAACCCAGAAATCGAGGAAGAAGAAGGAGAGACACGTGTTACCTTTGAAGATGCCCTAATTGATTTTTTCTACGATGGCGATGAATTACTTGCCGTGAACTGGGGAGTATTGGTCAATGAAGCCGGAGAAATAGAAACCGACGACTGATCACCATTTCATTTTCTTGATCGTGGATGAAAACTCACGATTGTTTCAAGCAGATAACTGCGGTCGATATGTGTATAAATCTCGGTTGTTGTTATGCTGGAATGTCCAAGCATTTGTTGAACAGCACGCAGATCAGCACCGCCTTCCAAAAGGTGTGTGGCAAAAGAATGGCGGAAGGTATGCGGACTAATAGTTTTGTGTATGCCTGCTTTTGCTGCCAGATCACGTATGATCAGAAATACCATCTGACGCGAAAGTCCTTTTCCCCGGTCATTGAGAAAGAGTGTATCCGTAAACATGCGGGTTGGCTTAATGTGTATACGATGTTCTTGCATATAAAAAGTAATCAGCTTCAACGTTTGGTCGCCGATGGGAATCAACCGCTCTTTATCACCTTTCCCGGTCACTTTTATGAAACCTTCTCCATGGTATATATGACTGATTCTTAATGTTATGAGTTCTGAAACGCGTAAACCGCAGGCATAAAGCAGCTCAAGGATGGTTTTATTACGCTGACCATGTTTCTGACTAAGGTCAATAACCTGAATCATGGAATCGATTTCTTCGAAAGATAATACTTCAGGTAATTTTCTTCCCAATGATGGCGATTCGATTTGTAAGGTTGGATCGACTTCGATCACTTTTTCGATGAGGAGGAAGTTAAAAAATGATCTCAGACCCGATAGAATGCGTGCTTGTGAGTTGGCTGACATTCCTAACTCGGTAAGATGTAACAGAAATCTGCGTAAGTCGGCTTTTCCTGCTTTTAAAATGGATTCAGGGCTTTTTTCGAAACCAAGAAATTCAATAAGAAGCCTAATATCATGATTATAAGCATCAACAGAATTTGTTGCAAGCGATTTTTCCAATCTCAAAAAACTGTCGAACGATTTTAAGTAGTCCATACCTTATGAATCATTCTGCAAAGATAGTGTTATGTACTGACAACAGAGAAATAGCAATTGGAAGACTTTCTTAATTGATTTACAATTATTTACACGAAAAGTTGAGAAAGCTTTTTTTATAGAATTGAAATATGGCATGAGATGAAATAATTTCAATGTAATTTCGTGTTTTATTTTAGTATTCATTAAGGTTACTTGTTCATCTAAACGCATTTGATATGAAAAGAAATAAGCTGCATTTGCTTGTGTTTTTGCCAATTATCATACTTGTTTTTTCGCAATGCAAAAACAAAAACAATGATGATTATCACTATAAGCTTCAATTCATTACAGAGGAATATAAACCTTTAAATTATACACAAGATGGAGTAGTTACCGGATTAGCTCCTGAGTTGCTTAAAGAAATTTGTGATCGTCTAAAAGTTCCATATGAAGTTAAAGTTCTGCCATGGGAGGAAGGTATGCAACTTGTTAAAGATGATGAACATACGGTACTATTTTCGACAATATTAAATGCTGATCGCAAAGATGCTTTCAAATGGGCCGGTCCATACGCCTCGCTAGATTGGTTGTTTTATGCCTCCTCACAGAATCCCATTACGCTTAATTCGCTTGACGACGCCAGAAACGCAGGCAATATTGGAGTGCTGCAGGATTATTCTATTGAACAATATCTGGTAGGAGAGGGCTTCACCAATTTGGTGTATTGTGACAATAACATTGATGCATTTGATAAACTGTTAAAGGGCGAAATAGCGCTTTTTCCTTCCGACAGGATCACAGCAGAGGCTGCTCTTGAGTCGCTGGATAAATCTATTTATGATATTAAAGGTGAACTTACCATTAAAACAGAATTGGTTTATTTTGCCTTTAATAAATCGATACCCGATGCTGTTATCGCTGATTTTCAGCGTGAGATTGACGCATTGAAGCTCAATGGTACGCTTGATGCATTGCACCAGAAATATATGCAGACTGGCAATGGTCCGGATATTCTTCAAATTTATACGGAGCAATATCCACCTTTGACTTTTCGAAATAATTTTGGAGAGATTACAGGATTTGGGACCGATGTCGTGAACGAAATTATGAAACGTAACAGTGCCTACAACGAAATTAAACTCTCTTTATGGAGTAACGGTTATGCAATGGCTATAAACAACCCAAATTTCTGTCTGTTTACAATGGATCGTACTGCAATAAGAGAAAACTTGTTTCAGTGGGTTGGACCTATCGGAACCAACACAACTTTTTTTTACACCCGGTCAGGTTCAGGAATAACCATAGCTACCATTGAGGACGCCAAACAACTTACTTCAGTTGGTACTGTAAGTTCATGGTTTTCGGATCAGTACCTCCGTAATTTAGGATTCACCAATCTTGTTGCAGAAAATGATCCTGTTGAAATGGTTGAAAAGTTGATGGCCGGACAAATAGATGCCGCGGTATGCACTGATGTCACTTTTCCTGATATCCTTCGCTCGGCGGGACACAGCTATAGCGATGTTACACCTGAGCTTTCGCTGATGGCCTCCGATTATTACATCGCCTTCTCGAAAAGCACCTCAGAAACCACTGTTCAACTGTGGCAAAAGGCACTCGATGCAGCAAAAAATGACGGGACTTACAATGCCATTCACCGAAAATGGTTTCCTGCTGATAAGTAGCTTAAAGTATTATCGCTTTTTTAAGGATCATGATCAACTCAATTTTGCCTGTTTGTACGTCACCAGCTGCTGTAAATTTTCGTCCCAAAGGCGAAGTTTGAGGGAATAAATAGCTGCTTTGAGCGTGACAGCATGTACTTTTTGAAAAGGTTCATTTTCTTTCAAGCACTTTTCAAGATTGTAATTGGGGATTTTTGAACTCAGATGATGGATGTGATGAAATCCTATATTCCCCGAAAACCATTGGAGCACTTTTGGAAGTTTCAGATAGGAAGCACCTTCGATTGCAACAGTGCTGTAGTCCCAGGCATCATCGCGGTACCAGTGCACATCGGGAAACTGATGTTGTACATAAAACAGAAAGACACCTGCAGCTGATGCAAAATAAAGTACTAGTATCTGAATGATCAGATAGTTACTAATGCCAATCAGGTAACTCATTCCAACAGCAATGGCTGCAATTCCTATATTGGTCAGGTACACGCTTATGCGGTCACGTTTTGTAAACCCTTTGGATGTGAAACGGTTTACTAATAAAAAAATCAATGGAGCCCCAATACCAAGCAGGATGAAAGGGTTTCGGTAAACTTTATAAAATAATTTTCGTCTTGGAGTAGCATTTTGAAATTCTTCAACGGTCATGGTCCAAATATCGCCGATACCTCTTTTATCAAGATTGCCTGCGGTGCGGTGATGGATAAGATGTGCATGATGCCAGCGGTAATAAGGTGTGAATGTTAAAATGCCAAATATAACACCAACAATATCACTTGCGGTTTTAGAATCGAAAAATGCGCCATGGCCACAATCGTGAAAAATGATAAACAGGCGGACGGTAAAACCAGCTGTTAAAATAATGAGGGGTAAAGTAAGCCAAAAGGAAACTTGTATTGTAAAACTCATCGCAACCCACAAAAGCAAAAAGGGTACAAGCGTGTTGATTATCTGGAAGATACTCCTGCTTTTGGAGGGATTTTTATAGGGTGTAATCAATTTCAGGAGCGACTTATTTGAGCCTGAAACGACGGTAGGTTTATTCATTTTTTTCTTGCAAAGGTAATTCAGAATAGGTTTTAAAGCAAGTGAGAGCCCTTTGATCCACTTAAAGGTGCGTAAACACAAGGAAAGGGTTTTTTGGTATAGAAGTTTAGAGGTTTAGGGCTGACGCGGCTTTTGGGTTTGATGAGGCTGAGAGAGTCAGTTCCCTGAGCTCCCCGACTCCAGAGGAGTCGTATACTTATTAATGAGTCTATCTTAAAATATCTTCCGAAGAATTATTTCTTCAACATGATAAATCCTAAACAAATCAACAATCCTCTCCCACAAAGTGTTAATAATTTCAAAAATGATATTATATCGCATACGATATAAATAATTGAAGTACTTTTGTGTCGCAGACGATATTATCTGAAACGATTAATAGATGAATAAAAATGAAAGATATCTTTTATAATTTTAAAGCTACCAGCCTCCAGGGAAAAGAAATAGCAATGGAGACCTTTAAAGGCAAAACACTTGTGATTGTTAACACTGCTAGTAAATGTGGTTTGACACCACAATTTGAAGGCTTGGAAGAACTCTATCAGAAATACAAAGACAAAGGCTTGGTTATTTTAGGATTTCCATGCAATCAATTTGCGAATCAGGAGCCCGGCGACGAGAAATCCATTGAAGAAGGTTGTGTAATCAATTATGGCGTTACTTTTCCAATGTTTGCAAAAATCGACGTGAATGGTAAAGGTACCCATCCAATTTTCAAGTATTTAAAAAGTTCACTGGGTGGTTTTTTTGGCTCGCGCATCAAATGGAATTTCACCAAATTCCTGATCGATAGCACAGGAACGCCTTTGAAAAGATTTGCCCCCAATGTAAAACCTACGGACATGGAAAGCGACATCGTTCGTTTACTAAATGGGAACCAAATATCCGAGGCTTCAAAGAAATATGGTCAGGTTTCATCAACAACATCTATGACGATAACCAGAATTGTTCTGGGAGTTTTTCTTCTTTTTACCGGAACCGGACATCTGACATGGTCGCGATCAGAGTTTCTGGCACAAGTACCTTCATGGTTACCTCTTAATGGTGACCTGGTTGTTGTTTTGTCAGGATTTGTAGAAATTGTCTTAGGCTTATCGCTTCTATTTTATAATAAGAAGAGGATGCATGTAGGGTTGTTTACAGCACTTTTCTTTGTATTAATATTTCCCGGAAATCTTTCCCAGTACATAAATGGCATCGATGCCTTTGGACTTGAAACAGATCAGGCACGGTTGATACGACTATTCTTTCAACCAGTATTGGTTTGGGTAGCGCTTTGGTCGACAGGAGCTAAACTCTTTTGGCAAACGTTTGGTTTCAAAGCATTTTTTGCTTCCAAATCTTAAACTTTGTTGCAACAATTAGTTACTTTGACCATCTCTTAAACAGTAAAATGATTTATGGAACAGTTGAAACTTGAAAATCAAATATGTTTTCCGTTTTATGCCATTTCGCGGTTAATTACCCGGGCGTACCAACCATTTTTGGATGACTTAGGAATCACTTATCCTCAATATTTAGTGCTCATGGTCTTGTGGGAAGAAGACATGGTGACTGTTAACGGTATAGCTAATAAGCTGATATTAAACACCAACACCATAACTCCTTTACTGAAACGCATGGAAAAACAAGGCCTGATAATCAGAAACCGATCTAATGAAGATGAACGAAAAGTTTTGATAAAACTTACTCAAAAAGGTAGTGAAATGAAGTTATTAGCGGCATCAATACCTGAGTCTTTGTTAAGTAGTCTGAAGATTGAAAACTATGATGAACAGCAGTTTGAGGATTTTAGGGTAACGCTAAAACTCCTGATCTCGTTTTTAAAACAAAGCGATGAAAATCGGGAAAAGACAGTGGAAGATTGAGAAAACACAGTTGATCCAATTCCATGTAACCAGGAGTTTGAGTTAATTCAAAATGACATTCTTTTAGTTCAGTTGAACTTCTTAAATTCAAAATAATAAATACAAAACAGTACTAGAAAAAATTAATACCGAATAAAAATGAAAGCATTTTACAAAGAATCATTTAAAAAGACCGATCTATCCGTATATGGTGATCTTCCTGATCCTATTGCTGGTTCACATCAGATGCTGATTGAGGTTAAAGCAGTATCAATCAATCCCGTTGACTACAAACTTAACAATGCTGACACAGGCTTTATACCGGGTGCAAAATTGCCGAAGATAGTCGGTACTGATTTTGCTGGAATTGTAAGGAAAGCTGCTGAAAATCAAGATGATTATAAAGTTGGAGACAAGGTTTATGGTGCTGTATCAATTTTTACAGGGAAACCGGGTTCGCTCTCCGAATTAATTGTCACAGCTCCGAAAAATTTAAGACATATCCCTGAAGGCATGACTTTTGAGCAGGCGGCTTCGCTTCCTGTTGCAGCTCTGACAGCATTGAACGGGTTGAGACGTTGCGGGGTTAAGGCAGGTACAAAGTTGTTTATCAATGGTGCGACGGGTGGTGTCGGGCATTTTGCTGTTCAGATCGCAAAGACAAAAGGCGCGTATGTAACAGCCTCATGCAGTGAAGCTAACAGCGATCTGGTGTTGAAGTTGGGGGCAGATAATAGGGTAGGTTACAGTCTCCGGGATTTGGAAATGATTTCAGAACCATTTGATGCAATTTTGGATGCCTGGGGACAGATGAAATATAAAGATTTCTCCCGATTACTCAAAAAAGACGGTGTTTATGCGTCTCCATTGATTTTAATTGCTCCTGCTTTTTTAACTTCGTTGGTTTGGTTAGTTACAGGAAAGAAAATCACATCCTCAAACATGCGCAAACGCGCTGAAGATTACGATGAGATCGAGAAGCTTTTCGCTGAAAAGAAGCTAACTCCGGTTATTGAACATACTTTTAACCTGGCAAATGCAGCTGAGGCTTTTAAAATGGCAGAGAAGGGCAGGCCTCGTGGCAAAGTTATCATCACTATGTAGATTATGCTTTAAAGACTTTAGAAAACTCGTTTTTCAAGAGAGTCGTTGGTGTTATAAAACAACAACAACTTAGTCACAGCATTATTTCAATATAATTTTTTGGGTTAGCGTTTGGTTTTCAATCATGAAGCTTAAGAAATAGATTCCTTCAGGTAATTCTTTTAAAGATAATTCAACTGCTAAAACCGACTTCCGTCTATCACAAATCACTGTTTGTCCTAAGGGGTTTTTTAGATTAACCGATTGAATTGGTTTTCCTGTCAAGGATTTTATTGAAAGCCAATCTTTACATGGGTTTGGAAAAATTGAAATGTTTTCTTGCAGATTTACTGAGGGTGTTGATGAAAGGTTTTGATCCCATCCTGCAAGTGCTGCCCATAACCACCAGGCTGCATAAGCTTTTTGGTTGGAATTCAGGGGATAAGTATGCGCAGCACCACATTGATACCAGTCAACTCCTTCGGTATGTGTATCTTGCCATTCTGTTGCCCAGTTTCCAAGCAGAGTTCCCGATGAGTTGTAGTAGCTGCAGTCGTCGCTTGAATATTGGAAATAAGTGTCATCAGGATCGTAGCTTTCGATATCAGCAAAATCATAAAGTACCTTATTATTGGCCTGACAATAATCTCTTATAGCTTGATTGGCAGCTTTGTTATTCGCATCATCCCAATGATCGAGATGTCCGGTCATATAAACAAACTTTATCCCAAAATAGTCCGACTCCAGTTCTGCCATTGGATTGAGGTATTCACTGAATAATGTTCCTGAAACAAATTTTTCTTCTACCTGACCACACCACGACCAAATGATCACATTCACATCGGCATTTGGGCCAGATCCTCTGCCGTTGATGGCGTTGGGTATACCCAGGTAATTGCGTGTATTATTCACCCACTCGGGGTAATATCCCACATCGCCATCCATCGCATAATCATGCAAATCCAATGTGCCGCCAGAACCACCATTCGACCAGGCATAAAGATCTACAGGATAGCCATTTGCATTCATGAAACCTACCAGACCATCCATCCCTTCAGTAAGCTGACTCCCATGCGAAGTATGTCCGTAAGCAATATGAAGTGCCGATTTTGCAGCATCAATGGCTGATTGAGGAATTTCAGAAATTTGCGTGCTGCTGTGATTTACAATTAGCGGTTGCGACACGACAATTCCCATACTAAACCAAAAAAATATCAACGTGGAGGTTAATTTTTTCATTTTCGGTTGTGTTTTGTTTTAATTGGATTGAACTTGAATCAGAACAGCAATGAATTATGTTTGATTTTGAATTACTTATGTATCTGGGTACACATCAAAAACAAGTAGTAAAAGTAAGGTAACGATAAAAATAAGTCAAATAAATAAGCTGGATGTTTTGTGAGACTTTATAAGCAATCTTGTTGATAATGAAAGCATTTAAAAAATGGATATTAAAGCCATGCAATTTCATTCAAATATGAATGTTACTACGCGTTCGTTGGCAATGAATGGATTATAGTCCGATTCACTTAATTTTATATCTCAGATGTTGAAAAAAATGAATTGAGTTAATTCGTAATCAAAACCTTAACTTTGCAGTCATTGAATCATAATCGTGTAATAAATGAAAGATACTGTTTCTCTTATTGAAGTATATGACGGCACGTTATTTCAATCGCAGATGGTGGTAAATCTTTTGGAGAATGAAAACATCCCTGCATTTTTAAAAGACGAGCTAATAGGATCAAGAAATGCAGTTTGGGCACCGTCAGGCGGTGTTAGGGTAATCATCTCTAAAGAAAATGCGGAGGCTGCTAAAGCCATTATTAAAGCTTATGAACAATCACAGCATTAATTAGTGCTTGTCTTTAAAGTCCGATGGCTTCGTTATATACGTCATTCATGTCAGTCATTTACATTAGTAAACTCCTGACATTCATTCCGTACATGCCTCGCCCTCAAACTTTAAAGCTCAAGCACCAGACATTATGGACAGACATTAATTAGTGACTGCTGAAAAGCTGCCAAAAGCTTGCACTTTAATTTCACTTTACCGACAATTAGAAAGCGTGAAGATTAAAATGAATTGTTTCCAAGAGTATACAGTGTAGGATATACCTTTTAAAATATTGGTAATCAATGCCTAAAGTCTTTAACCGCAAAGAGCGCCGAGAAGGCGCAAAGGGCGCAAAGGGTTCACACAATCTAAAATTATGAAATTAAGAAAGATATTTCCGCAGCTTCAATGTAAAGTCTATGCTCTTTCATTAATTAACTGAAGATCATAGTTTAAGCGAATAGGGTAGAAGCGATCTAAAGCTTTCCGGCTTTTACCCTTCCCATTTTCAGGAACTTAAGCATCCATGTTGGTAATGGTTTTTCGATATTGCCTTTTCGCAGGTTGAGACTGATACCTAACTTCTTGATAAGTGGTATCTTATGCGTTTCAACAAATTCGATGAGGTTGCCGTCAGGATCCTCGATATACGAAAAATGCCCTGCAGCTTCACCCATATCAAAAGAATTTACAGCATTATGCTTTACCGAAGAATCAACAGTAAAAGAAAATCCCTTTTCGGCACAACTGTTTTTTAAACCTTCCATATTACCTACATCGAAGCAGAGGTGAATAAAACCTGGGTCGCCCCAGAATCTTCCTTCATAGATTTTTTTGGGTTGACGGTCAATCGCCTGTACCAGTTCGATATACGAATTGCCAAACAACTTGCTGAACTTGCCTTTTCGTGTTGTGGAATGAGTCAATAACACCCTTCTAAAGTGCTGATCGCCTGATGGTAACACTTTAAGATCTTCGAAAATGCCTGTCGTGTCAGCCAGAACTTTATCATGTCCCAATATGTCACGGTATACCGGAAGTGCCTTTTCGATATCGCTCACGCCAATGATTGCACCTGCTGCACCACCACTTGTGCGGTGTTCATCTACAAAGATGCTTTCGTCATGAACCACCTGAAAGATGTTACCGAACGGGTCTTTTACAAAAAACGTCAGCTGCTTATCGATAGATTCTGCCAATTGACCCAGGATGTTCACTTCAGGTTTTTTGGCAAAAAGTTCGTAAGTCTTTTTTACATCGCGGCTTTTGATTTTAGCAGCAAAAATGCCAATATCGCCAAATTGTATTTCAAAACCAATCTGTTGGGGTTTGCGTTGCGAATATTGCCAGATCTCAAAACCTCCACCTCCCTGCATGTTGATGGCAATAGCTGCATGACGTTTCTGAGGTTTATTGCCGGTGTATGGAAGCATAAGTTCGGCTACTGTATCATCCTCAAGTATGCGCACATCCATCTGAAAGGCATTGATGTAATAATTCCAGCTTGTCTTTAAATCTTCAACGCCGATGCCAATCTGTTGCACTCCGCTTATGATGTAATTTTCCATAATTATTATGTGTGCTTTATTTTTCGAATGATTTTACGTAATAATCCCGGAAAAAGGCGCTTGATATACACCATCAACAGCTCTTTTCCTCCTACCAACACCTCAGGTTTTCGATGGTAGATAGCCGAAACAATTTTTTTCGCTGCTTTCTCAGGACTGATACCACCGGATTGTCCGTCATCCATCTGACCGTACTGCTCACCATTTTGTGACAGCGCATTGATGGAGATATTGGTTTTTACCCGGCCAGGACAAACAAAAACAACCCGGATATTTTTGTGGTGATATTCAGCATGCAAGGACTCAAAAAAACCATACAATGCATGTTTTGATGCGCTGTAAGCCGATCGTAAAGGAAAGCCAAACGTGCCTGTGATACTTGTTGTGACAGCAATTGTACCGCCTCCGTTAGCAATCATTGAGGGCAGGACCAGTTTCGAGATGTGAGCTGCAGAGAAAAAGTTAATGTCCATTATTTTTTTGTCGACTGACAACAGCGACTCACCAGCCAATGCCCTTTGACTCACACCGGCATTATTAAAAAGCACATCGATAGGTCCAAAAAAGTTATTAGCCTTTTCAACTAACAGGCTAAGGTGCTCTAAATCGGAAAGGTCATAAGGCAATACGGCACATCTTACACCCAATACAGCACACTTTGAACTAACTTTATTCAGCGCTTCAACAGACCGTCCGGTAAGAATAAGTGAAGCTCCTTCTTTGGCAAAGACGAGAGCACAGGCCTCTCCAATACCTGATGAAGCACCTGTAATCCAAACGACTTTATCAACAAACCGTTGATTATGCATTCTTAAGTTCTGTTTTCAGTTTAAAGTATCAGCATTAAAATCAGGTTAAATGCCAGATCAAAAGGTAGTTGACGAAAACTTAAGCTTCATAATCAACTGAGACCACAATCAGGAAACCCTACTTTTTTCCGATAGAATTACAGCAAAAATATAATTTTTTTTATTGAAAGCTGTTTCTGGTTTTCAGTTTGCGGAATTTGGATGTTCATACATCACAAAATCTTTCATGAAGAAAAAAACACTCAACACAAATATCTACATAATTGCAAGAAAAAAAGTAAAAACAACAAATCCGAGCAGCATGTATATAACAGCATATTTAAGAATTTGCCCGGCTTTCAGGCCTGTGATAGCAAGCAATGGTAACGCCCAAAAAGGTTGAAGCATATTTGTAAGTTGATCGCCATAAGCAAGAGCCATCACAGCTTTTGAAGGTGGAACGCCAAGTGCCAGCGCCGAATCAATGATCATTGGACCCTGCACCGCCCATTGACCACCACCGCTAGGCACGAAAAGATTTACCAAACAAGCACTAAAGAATGCATAAACCGAAAAAGTTTCTGGCGTAGAGATATCAATAAACCACTGCGTCATTACATTCAGCAGCCCCGAATGGTTCATCAGGCCCATAATACCTGCATAAACTGGAAATTGCAGAATGATACCCACGGTACTTGAAGCGGCTGTTTGTGCAGCTTCTGAAAATTGCTTTAACTGTGGAAGGAAAATGAGGACGAGTGCAAAAAGTATCAGGTTAATCTCGTTAAGGCCTAAGTTAGGTACTTTGTCACTTAGAAAAAGCCGAATGAAATAACCAGTCAACATTAAAACCCCAAAAAAACTCAGGAGCGTCAGGCGCGTAACAGGCTGATTTAATTCATCGTTTTGGATGGTTTCATTTACTTGCAGCTCAGGAATACTATTCAAGGACCTTTGTGACATAAGAAATGTTGCCACAGGTAATAAAACTAAGAGTGAAAAAGCGGCCATCAGGTTCATTGGAGAAAAAAGTGTGTCACTTAATGCGATGATACCTGTTTTTGCAACGAGAAAATGTCCTGAAGAAGCTACCGACAGGGGAGCTGAACCTGAAAGTCCTCCATGCCAGACCATCATACTGGTATAAGCAGCTGCACCCAGTAATGGGTAATTAATGGAATTTCCATTCTTAACAGCCTGAATAGCAATCTTTCTCACAAATACAGCTCCGAAAACAAGCGCCAGACCCCAATTGAGCAGACCCAATATCACAGCTGTAACACTTACCGTTAAAGCCGCCGTTACAGGATTTTTTGCCAGTGCTGTCAAGGCTGTCGACAACTTGCCGAAGACAGGGGATAATGCAAGCATGTACCCAAGCAGAAGAATCAGAACCATCTGCATGGTGAAACTCAAAAGATCCCAAATACCCTGATTCCACCAAATGATCACATCGGTAACACCCTGGAAGCCTGGACCAGAATTTGAACCCAGACTGAAAGCAAGCACCATAGTTAACAAGGTTAGTAATAATGCAAGAATCAGTGGATCAGGTATTTTGATGCTTTTTTGCTTCAGTGATTTCATTGTCTTGAAGTTGTTTGTTTGTAAAAGAATGATTTAAACCATGCCTTCATTTTAAAGGATCATTAAAAATGATAGACATCAAATTTAAAGAATAAATGCAATTGAAAACATTCAACGAAAAAAATGACAGGATTTGAAGAAGCATGAATATACTCTTACAAGTTTTATATTTTGGTTAAGGTTCAAGAAAATCGAAGAATTGAAATCATATTAAAACTTTGATAAATAAAAAGAGCAAAAAAGCAGACTTTTGAGTTTATTGTCTTTAATTTAGCTAATCGGAGCAATTTGAATTAGCTTCCCAAACTTCAAACTTCTATGAAGAAAATAATCCTTCTTTTGTACTGTTCAGCCGTGACATTGGGGATTGTTATTGTGTTGACCAACAGTTGCTCTAAGACTGAAGAGCCTGTAAACAAAGCCCCCGTTTGTATTATTACAAATCCGGTCAGTGGAAATGAAATCAAAAAAAACATGCCTGTTACAATTTCTGTAAACGCGTCTGATGCCGACGGAGATATCAAAGAAGTTGCTTTTTTTATTGATGGGATTATTATTGGGACTTCGGCGAATTTGCCCTATCAATACGATTGGGATAATAAATGGGAAAATTTGGGCAGCTACCGCATAAAAGCAACCGCTTATGATAATCGCGACGGCTCAACTTCCGACGAAATTACCATCATCTTAACCGAAGCTGAAGATAACCCTGAAAGCCCGGTTGCTTCTTTTACTGCAAACTTAACTTCGATAAGCCCTGGTTCTTCGGTTCAGTTTACTGATCTTTCGATAAATAAACCTGTTAACTGGTTATGGGATTTTGGAGATGGCAGTACCTCAACAGCTCAACACCCTTCTCATCAATTCCCGTCGGCAGGCATATTCAACATTTCGTTAACAGTGGGTAATAATTATGGTGCTGATACCCTAACAGAAAATGCCTTTATCGAAGTTTTGGTCGGAGGGGTGGAAACAGGAACTGTCGCTGATTATGATGGAAATTCATACAACACTGTAAAAATTGGCGACCAGTGGTGGATGGCAGATAACCTTAAAACCACCCACTTTGCTGATGGAACAGAAATTCCTGTTGTCGAAAGCGACGCGGACTGGATTAACCTGGATTATACGGATAAGGCTTACTGTTATTATGATAATTCCACGGCTTATGCAAATATTTACGGCGCTTTGTACACCTGGGCTGCAGCTATGAATGGTGCTGCAAGCAGTTATGTGAACCCGAGCGGGATTAAAGGAATTTGTCCTGATGGTTGGCACTTGCCCAGCGACGCCGAATGGATTGAACTGGAAATGTATCTGGGAATGAGTTTTGAACAAGCAGATGGTTTTAATTGGCGTGGGACGGATGAAGGCAGAAAAATGAAGAATAATTACGGTTGGAAAATTAACGGAAACGGAACCAACAGCAGTGGGTTTTCGGCACTTCCTGCAGGCAACAGGTTCCATGGAACCTTTGATGATATAGGTGAAACAACGCGTTACTGGAGTACCACTGAATATATCAATATCACTCACTTGGCCTTTAATCGTACGCTCGACTACAAGCACTCCGGAGTGGGCTGGTTTCAGGCAAATCATTATTATGGATATCCCAAAGATTTCGGGTTGTCGGTAAGATGCGTTAAGGACTAAATATTTCCTTTAGTTCTATTTAACCTGAAGAAAACTTGTGATAAGGCAAGCATATACCCAAGGAGAAGAATCAGAACTATTTGCACGGTGAAACTTAAAAGGTCCCAAAGCCTTGATTTCACCAACAAGCCCCCTCTCTGTTATCCTAAAGCATTGTCATTCTGAACGTAACGCAGTGGAGTGAAAAATCTATTATATCTTTTCAAGATTTCTCCAGACAACAGTGAAATAAAATTAACATAAAACCCAACTTTTGAGTTTTTTGTCTGTATATTAGCTAATTGGAACAATTTAAATTCACCATTCCTAATTTCAATTTATTATGAAAAGCACTACTTCAAATTTGTTTAGCTTGAACACCCTGTTTGGGCTGGCTTTTGGTATTCTCATCGGGTTTGGTTTCAATATGAATTCTACGCAACCTGAGTATCTTGTAGGATCGATTGGCAGACTGGATTCTAAGAGGAATGTCTCCATTACGGATAACGATATTAAATTACGTAATGAATTGATTACAGATACATTACGATTGGATCAATACAAGGATTATATTACTTTTATTTATTATAAATCCCTCCGGAACAGTGTTGACATAGATAAATTGAGTGAACTATTAAGTGAAGAAAAAGCATATAATCAAGCTTTTCCTCAAACAATTTCTTCGCTTTTGCAATATAAAGATTACCTGAATTACGCACGTGCCGATTTGCTTTCAGCTTTTCAGGCACTTGAAAATCAGAACGCGGATGAAAAATTACCAATCATCGAATACCTCAACAATGTTCAAAATGCAGCAGGTCGTGAATCTGCGAAATGCCTATGATATGCTGGCTGTCAATGTGCTTCAGAGCGCTTTAATAGCACAAGACAGACCGATGCTGAGTTTTCTTGAAGAAAGGAAACTGCATCAGGATCAGCAAGGCATGCTAAAACTGCTTAATGATGTGCAATCTGAAGCGGAGATCAAAGCGATGATTGCTGAAGATAATGCAGCGATTCTGAATCCGGATGAAAAAGTCGCTAAAGAAATTAGCCAAACCATTGCAGACCTGATCGAAAAATTGAATAACAGCATTATTGAAAGCAGCCCTGTATCATTGGATAAAAATGAATATAATAAAACAGGAAATTTTTCGGCAGACGCAAGCCTGAAAGACATTATCAAAAGTATCGAAGATTTGGGAGTTTATAATGTTTTTGAGGAACTTAATGCGATAAACAACGAGGCATTAGGTGGTACTTGCTGGCCTTGGTGTTTAAATTCTGTCGTTGCATTATAGATTGGTAATTGATCCTTTCGATAATGTAACAGCCAACAACACTTGGTAAGTAATAGCTTCTTTTGTAGGCTATTAGCTATATTAATTCAACCCAGGCCAAAAAAACATAATTCCTGGCACGATCTTCAGTAGAAATAATATTGGATCATCTAGTTTTATACTTTTTTGCCTCAGTTGTTACTTTGTCTTGAAGGGTGGATTGTTTGTAAAAGAATGATTTAAAGCAAGTTATCATTTATAGGGATCAATTAAAAGATGGATATCAGGTTAAAAGAATAAATGCCATTGAAAACATGCAACTAATAATTTGACATGATTTGAAAGAACGATTAATTAACTTTTTCGGGTTACACTGTCTGACTAAGATTCAAGATTATCGAAGGTTAGAAATTGCAATTCAATTTTGAAAAATAATATGATCAGAAAATCCAACTTTTGAGTTTTTTGTCTGTATTTTAGCTAATTGGAACAATCTTAATTCTATTACTTAAGTTCAAATTATTATGAAAAACACTACTTCAAATTTGTTTAGCTTGAACACCCTGTTTGGGCTGGCTGTTGGTATTCTCATCGGGTTTGGTTTCAATATGAATTCTACGCAACCTGAGCAACTTGTAGGATCTATTGGCAGACTGGATTCTAAGAGGAATGTCTCGATTACGGATAACGACATTAAGTTGCGTAATGAATTGATTACAGATACATTACGATTGACTCAATACAAGAACTACACCACTTTTATATATTATAAATCCCTTCGAAATACCGTCGACATAAATAAAGTGAGTGAACTTTTAAGTGATGAAAAAGCATATAATGAAGCTTTTCCTCAAACGATTTCTTCGCTTTTGCAATATAGAGATTACCTGAATTACGCACGTGCCGATTTGCTTTCAGCTTTTCAGGCACTTGAAAATCAGAATGCGGATGAGAAATTACCAATCATCGAATATCTTAATAATGTTCAAAATGCAGCAGGTCGTATTCAGAATTATGAATCAATTTTAGTTAATAATTTGATTGAAATGGAAGCCTTTTTTGAACAACAAGGAGGTGAGGTGAGTCAGAATGAATCTGCGAAATGCCTATGATATGCTGGCTGTCAATGTGCTTCAGAGCGCTTTAATAGCACAAGACAGACCGATGCTGAGTTTTCTTGAAGAAAGGAAGCTACATCAGGATCAGCAAGGTATGTTAAAACTGCTTAATGATGAGCAAGCTGAAGCGGAGGTCAGAACGATGATTGCTGAAGATAATGCAGCGATTCTGAATTCGGATGAAAAAGTCGCTAAAGAGATTAGCCGGACCATTGAGGACCTTATCGAAAAATTGAATAACAGCATTATTGAAAGCAGTCCAATTTCTTCGGATAAAAATGAATATAACAAAGCAGGTAAATTTTCGGCAGACGCAAGTCTGAAAGATATTATCCAGAGTTTTGAGGATTTGGGATTATCTGTTGTTCTTGAATATCTTAATGATATAAATAGCGAGGCATTAGGTTCTATTTGCTCGCCTTGGTGTTTCGATTCTGTCATTGCATTATAGATTGTAATTGATCCTTTCGATAATTCAACGAAAGATTCAAAATATTTAAAGCTATAGTAAAAGCATAGCTTTACTAACTTCATTCCATAACTTAATGAAAATGAAATTGATAAGGATAAGTGTTATGTTGTAGTGGTTCTAAAACAACGTATTCTTTTAATGACATTTATCCGATAATAACATAGGACAATTATCCAAAAAAAGAAATGATAAATATGGTTTTCTGTAAATGGATGTATGTTAATTATTTCAAAAAATAAACCTGTAAATACAAGATATATCAAAAAAAAAGCTTCAAATTTGTTTGAGTTTTCTTGACCTGCTTCAGGTATATTTCAGTTAATAACAAACGTTAAAAACACAAACCATGCAACTGAATGAATCAATTAAAATGACTTTTCCCAACAAGCTGAACTATTCGTTTATCGTTCAGTCATTTGTGAGGGAAATTGCAAAAATGATCGGCTTCACGGGTGATTCTCTTGAGCAAATTGACATTGCCATCGAGGAATCGGTATCTAATGTAATGGTTCACGCCAATGATGAGGAGAATCCTACTTTCGATATTATTTGCGAGAAGATTGCAGGAGGGATCAAAATCACCTTAAAAGAAATGGGTATCCCTTTTGATCCTGAACATATCAAGAAATTCGAGATATCAAAGGCTCTAGATGATATGTCGACCAGTGGATTGGGAATTTATCTTATCCAAAAGATGATGGACGACCTTTCGTTTCGCAACCTCGGACCGCAGGGGAAAGAGACTGTCATGATCAAATACCTTCCGGGCGCCAACAATCAGATGAATGAGCCCGAAACCATCACAGGCGATAATACACCGGGTATCATAACTGAAAAGATTGCATACGATGTCAGGGGCCTTGAGGAGTTTGAAGCCATCGAAGTTTCACGCTGTGCCTATAAAACTCATGGATATACCTTTTTCGACGATCATATTTATTATCCTGAACGCCTGGTAAACATGAACCAGACGTCAGAAATGATATCGGCAGTTGCAGTGACTAAAGACAATGTTTTTATGGGTCACGCTGCCCTTCTTTATCAATACCATGAAGATAAAATTGCTGAATTGACCTTTGTTTTTGTGAATGTAGAATACCGTGGACAGGGTGCTTTAAACAGGTTGGTCGATTATCTTTTCAACGTGCCAAAAAAACGGGAGCTTAGAGGCATCTATGCCTATGCTGTTACTAACCACATCTTTACTCAAAAGTCGATGATCAAATACCAGATCAATGATTGCGGTATCTTGCTGGCTACCAGTCCGGGTTCATGGAAATTTAAAGGTATCTCAGGTGAAGGAACACAGCGAATCAGCGTTGCGCTTGGCTTCAAATACATGATGCCGGTTGTTTCGTATAATTTGTTTGTGCCTGAACATCATAAAGAGATGGTTTATAAACTTTATCAAAACCTTGGCGCAACGCATCAATTTATGGTTCCTGAGCATGCTTCCCGGGAGTTTGACAACCCAGTCTCAACGATCAGTTCGGGTGTGAATGAGTTGGAAAGTTGTGCTGAAATATTTATCGTATCGTATGGAGCTGATGTCAGGCAACAAATTCGCAAGACACTACGGAGCTTCTGCGTGCAGCATATTGCTTCCATTAACCTGTTTTTAAAGCTTCAAGACCCCATGACCTATTGGTTAACAGCAGAATTTGAAAAGATGGGATTCTTCTTTGCCGGAATACTCCCCGAATCAAGTATTGGTGATGCATTGGTTTTGCAATACCTGAATAATGTAAGCCTTGATTACGATAAGATACTGCTGGTTAGTGATGTAGCCAAAGAGTTGCTGACCTATATCAAAGCCCTTGACCCAAATATAATCGACTAAAACCGTCGAAAATTATGATTGTTGTCCACTCTCCGCATCACATACTTCATAATCCGCCAAAGGAATTTATTTCGAACCATATCGAAGCCTATGGGGAATCTCCCGAAAGGGCTGAAATAATCCTGGAGGCGCTCATGGATCACCCTGATGTGGAACTAACAAGAGTTGAACAGTTCGATCTGAGTCATTTTTATAAAATTCATGGTAACGATTACCTTGTCTATCTGCAAACTGCTTATGATGAGTGGGTTGCTGCAGGCTTATGGTCAGAAGGCATCATGCCTGAGTTTTTCGCCCTTGGCCATATGCGAAACCGGCCTCCTTCGAAAAGTCCGGAGGGAAAGGCAGGGTATTACATGACCGACAGCTGCACGATGATCGTAAAAGGCACCTGGGAGGCGGTGAAGTATTCAGGCTTCACTGCCTTAACAGGAGCAAAGTACCTTCTGAATGGAAGGTCAAGCGCCTTTTCGATCTGTCGTCCGCCGGGGCATCACGCAGGTTTCGATTATGCCGGAGGTTATTGTTTTGTTAATAATGCCGCCCTTGCAGCGAAATTCCTGCAAGACCAGGGCAGGCCAGAGGCAGACGGTGATGTTAAAGTAGGTATTCTGGATATTGATTTCCATCATGGCAATGGCACACAGGATATTGTACAACACCTCGAAAACATCCTGCTTGTTTCAATCCATGGTGATCCGGATTACTCCTATCCCTACCTTACCGGCTTTGAATCGGAAAATACAGAAAAGAATGTCAATTTTGCGCTTCCACCGGGCATAAACGATGAAGCCTATTTCAAGGTCTTCCAAAAGGCTGTGAGCACCTTAAAAGCATTTGGGTGCAGCTACCTAGTCATTTCTTTGGGCGTTGATACATCTGAGCATGATCAGATTGGCAACTTTAAGCTGACATCAGCAATTTACTGCAAGCTCGCTCAATACCTTATCGATGAACTACCTCTTCCAAAACTGATCCTTATGGAGGGAGGGTATAATATTGATTTTTTGGCAGGTAATGTCATGGCGTTTCTGACTCCATTTCTCGAAGCAAAAACTCTTTGAACTTCTGTATTCAGGGGAGCTTGGTGGCAATTATTTGGGGACGAGGCCAAACTCAAAGCGAGAGTAACTACAAGAAAATCCACGCATAAATTACATCACTTTTTCGCCTTAAATTTATTAGAATACAACACGAATTAGAGTTATTTTAAAGACTGGTAGCAGGTTAATTCTATCTAAGATTACAAATCCAGTTGAATGGATAAAAATTTGAGTTGTCATGTCGGGAACGCTATAAAAGCATTTAAATTTGAAGTGTTAACTCTATTTTATGAAGCGTGCAATACAGCCTAAATTCTCAAAAAATTGATTCAAAACACATTTCATGATTTTGAATAAAAAAGCAAATAAATGCTAGTTTGGAACGCTTAAAAAGGAGTTGGATTCAGTCTTCAAAAACCCTATCTTTGAGACAAGAAAATCAAAGGTAAATTAGTTGTAAACATGAAAAAATCAACTTCTGTAAATGAAGATCCAGTTTCAAAACCAGCGGAACGGAAAGTTTCAAACAAAGTTGGTTTACGAATTGTTGGTATTGGTGCCTCAGCAGGCGGATTAGAGGCATTGGAACAGTTTTTTGGAAATGTGCCTGAAAACAGCGGATTGGCCTATGTGGTTATTCAACATCTCGACCCCAACCACATTGGTATAATGCCTGAACTCTTGCAACGCGCAACCCTGATGAAAGTGTTGCAGGCAACCGACAATCTGCAGGTGAAGCCCAATCATGTGTATGTGATACCTCCCAACAAAAGCATGAGTGTTTTAAACGGTCACTTGTTTTTATTTGAACCCATCGAATTGCGTGGTTTAAGACTCCCGATAGATTATTTTTTCCGCTCGCTTGCTGCAGACCAGCATGAAAACAGTATCGGCATTATTCTTTCGGGCATGGGTAGCGATGGAAGTTTGGGTCTGAAAGCAATTAAAGAAAAAAACGGCATTGTAGCGGTGCAGGACCCTGCAACTGCTAAATTCGACGGCATGCCAAATAGTGCAGTAAATGCGGTGGTTGTGGATATTCTCGCTCCAGCAAATGAACTGCCTCAAAAACTGATTGCTTTTCTTAAACTTAGTCCTGCCATAGTGCAGAAAACCGAAATAGATGATAAAAGCAAAGGCAATTTGGAGAAAATTGTGATTTTGTTGCGGGCACAAACCGGTCATGATTTTTCGTTGTATAAGAAGAACACCTTGTTCAGACGCATTGAACGACGGATGAATGTGCACCAGATCGGGAAGATTTCATATTACGTGAGGTTTTTACAGGAAAATCCCAAAGAATTGGAAATACTTTTTAAAGAGTTGCTGATTGGCGTAACTAATTTTTTCCGTGATGCTGTTGTGTGGGAAAAACTAAAAGAAAATGTGTTGCCGGCTTTGTTGGAGGAAGCGCCCAGCGGACATGTTTTTCGTGCCTGGATTACAGGTTGTTCCACCGGTGAAGAAGCATATTCCCTAGCAATTGTTTTTAAAGAAACCTATGAAAAAGTAAAAAAGGACAAGAATTTCACACTTCAGATATTTGCTACTGATATCGACAACGATGCCATTGAACAGGGAAGAAAAGGAATTTTCAGCAGCAATATTGTTGCCGATGTTTCTCCTGAGCGACTCAGCCAGTTTTTTGTAAAAGATGAAAACGGTTTTCGCGTAAATACCGCCATACGCGAAATGGTGGTATTTGCGCCTCACAATGTAATTAAAGACCCGCCATTTACAAAGCTGGATCTGCTTTTCTGTCGTAATTTACTCATTTACATGGAAAACGAATTGCAAAGAAAGCTTATGAATTTGTTCCACTATGCACTTAGTGTTGGTGGTGTGATGTTGCTCGGAAGCGCCGAGAACGAGAACTCACAAAACAATATCTTTTCGGCTATAGACGCCAAACTGAAGATTTACAGACGCTCTGTAAGTGTTTCAAATACCGAATTAATTGATTTTCCAAGTTCATTTACGCGTCCCATGAAAAAAATAAGCGAAAGTATAAAACCGGTTAAAGTAGTCGATAACATACAAACTCTTGCCGACCAGTTGTTGTTGCAGCGTTTTGCACCTGCCAGTGTACTTATCAACCCCGATGGCGACATTTTATACATTACCGGCCGCACCGGTAAATATCTCGAACCATCAGCAGGTAAAGCAAACATGAACATTTATGCCATGGCACGCGAAGGTTTGAAGACCGAACTTCCGGGAGCAATACGAAAAGCAAAGCAGAGTTCAGAGCCTGTAAAATTGCATCATCTGAAAATCGGATCAAACGGAGGAACTCAAATTGTTGACATTACGCTTCAACAGATTGAAAAACCCGAAGCAATCAAAGGAAACATCATAATTGTTTTTGCCGATGTTGCTGATATTCCGCAATCAGCCAAAGGTAAGGCAAATAAAAAAAGTCAAAACTCAACTATTCGTGAAAAAGAGTTGGAACTTGAGTTGCAACGTGCCAATGAAGAACTGCATAGTACCCGTGAAGAAATGCAAACTACACAGGAAGAATTGAAATCAACCAACGAAGAAATGCAGAGTACCAACGAGGAATTGCAATCAACAAACGAAGAGCTAACCACATCAAAGGAAGAGATGCAAAGCCTGAACGAAGAGCTGCAAACAGTTAATATTGAGTTGCAAAGTAAGATAAACGATTTTATGGTAGCGAACAACGATATGAAAAATCTGTTGAACAGCACTGATATTGCAACTCTGTTTCTGGATAAAGAATTAAACATCCGCCGCTTTACAGATGAAACAACAAAGTTGTTCAAGTTACGGCAAACCGATATCGGAAGGCCTTTTACCGATATGGTGAGCGAATTGAAGTATCCGGAAATAGCCAATCATGCGCATGAAGTTTTACGAATGCTTGTGTTTAAGGAAACCGAAATTATCACCAACGACCAGCGCTGGTTTACCGTACGTATTATGCCATACCGCACTTACGATGACAGGATTGACGGTCTTGTAATCACATTTATTGACATCACAAAAGCCAAAAAACTGGAAGCAGAATTAAATAAAACGATTGTATTGTTACGCGAACATAATTTATTGTAAAAAAAATAGCACGCAGATAACACGGATGCGAGCAACGCTGGTAAACACGGATTAAAAATCAGCGTAAATCCGCATTGTAAATCCGCTTTATCCACGTGCACAGAAAAAGTTAAGCGTATGGAATTATTACACAAAGAATTAACTGACAAAATTCTTAAAGCATTCTATGATGTTTATAACGAATTAGGTTATGGTTTTCTTGAAAAAGTATATCAGAATTCCTTATTTATTGAGTTGAAATCAAGAGGGTTTAAAGTTGAAGTTCAAAAACAGATTAATGTAAATTATAAAGGATATGAAGTTGGGGAATATTATGCCGACATTGTTGTAAATGATTTAGTTATTCTGGAACTCAAGGCTGCTGAATGTATAGTGAAAGAATTTGAAGCGCAATTAATAAATTACCTTCGAGGCACAAATTTAGAAGTTGGTTTACTATTAAACTTTGGTAAAAAACCGGAGTTTATTCGTAAAGTGTATGAAAATAGAAGAAAATAGAACGCGGATTAAAATAGCACGCAGATGACACGGATGCAAGCAGCGCGGATAAGAATGGAACGCGGATTTCGCGGATGCAAGCAGATGAAAATTGGAACGCGGATGACACGGATGCAAGCAGCGCGGATAAAAACGGATTAAAAATCAGCGTTAATCCGCGTTTGAAAATCCGCTTAATCCGCGTTCCAAAAAAAAATCAGCATTAATCCGCGTTGTAAATCCGCGTAATCAGCGTGCCAATAATAAAAAAGAACCGATGAAAAAGCAAAGCGAAAATGTAACCGATGCCGCCCGGCTTCGCCAAAAGGCAGAAGAGAAGCTGAATCAGCAGAAACCGGAAACCAAAAAAATGGTTAATGAAACCGATTTGCTGAAACTTATTCACGAGTTGGAGGTTCATCAGATTGAACTCGAAATGCAAAACGAAGAACTTGTTATTGCAAAAGAGAAAGCCGAACAGGCAGAAGAAAAATATCAAGAATTATACGATTTTGCTCCATCGGGCTATTTTACTTTGTCGCATCAGGGAGTAATTGTCGAAATGAACCTGCGCGGTGCTCAGATGCTTGGTAAAGAAAGATCACTGCTGAGAAACAGCAACTTTGGGTTTTTTGTTGATAAAGATTCTCGTAGTGTTTTCGTAACTTTTCTGGAAGAAATATTTCAAGCTAAAAATATAGCAATTTGCGATATTCCTCTCATTTGTAAAGGTAACACCAACTTGTATGTGCATCTTACAGGCATCATTTCAGCGAACAAGAATCATTGCCATGTAACAGCAATTGACATCACCGAACGAAAAAATGCAGAAGTACAATTACAACACGCCAAAGAAAAGGCTGAAGAAAGTGAATCGCAATTTAGATCGTTATTCGAGAATGCAGCAGATGCAATATTTATTGCTGATGCCGAAAGCGGAATACTGGTAAATGCAAATAAGACGGCTGTTAATCTTTTAAATATGTCAATAGATGACATATTTGGAAAACATCAAAGCGAACTTCATCCGCCGGAAATGAGTAATTACAGCGAAGCTACATTTCAGAAGCATAAGGTTGAAATTGGTGAAGAGAAAGTAGCATATCCTGTTGAAAATTATGTTCTTAGGTCGGATGGAACTCAAATTCCTGTTGAAGTAACTGGTTCGAGAGTGTTTTATAATGGCAGGGATTGCATAATGGGTATTTTTAGAGATATTACCGAGCGCAAGCTTGCAGAGGACGCTTTGAAAGAGAGTGAGTCACGGTTCAAGAATATGTTTGAGGAGCATAACGCAATTATGTTGCTTATCAATCCGGAATCAGGCAATATAATTGAAGCCAATGAAGCTTCATCCAGATTTTATGGTTACAGCAAAGCCGAACTGGTTACCATGAATATCGACAAACTTAACATCCTTTCATTCGAACAGATAAACATGGAGCTTGAACATGCTTTTCACCAAAAAAGGAATTATTTTGTTTTCCAGCACAGGCTGGCCAACGGTGAAGTTCGCCTAGTTGAAGTTCATTCCACACCAATTCATTATCAGGATCAAAGGATACTCTTCTCAATTATTCACGACATCACCGATCGCAAGCAGGCGGAACAACGACTGAAACGCATTGAATGGCTGTTGACAAGCAGGCCAAAGGTGTCTGAAACAAAGGAACAAACTTACATGCCGCCCTATGGCGACCTGGTTGCACTTAATACCAGCAGGCTTATCCTCAATTCGGTGGGCGTGCAAACGCTGACTGACATTGTGGGCGACTATCTCAATTTGCTCGACACCTCCTCGGCAGTGTATGAAAAAAACGGCGATTATGCATTGGGCATCTTCTCCTCAGGTTGGTGCCGTTTTATGGACACTGCTTCACGAAATGTTTGTGGAACCGACGATAACAGCGAAGCGCTGGAATGCGGGCGTTGGCTTTGTCATGAATCCTGTTGGTCGCGCGCATCGAAGACTGCTATCGAGTCAGGACAACCAGCTGACATTGAATGCGATGGCGGTATCCGTCTTTATGCTGCACCAATCAGGGTTGGTGATGATATTATTGGCGCCATCAATTTTGGATACGGTGACCCACCACGTGACGAAAGAAAACTTCGGGAACTGGCAACCCTCTATCAGGTCAGTTACGATGAGTTGCGCACCCACGCATTGAATTATGAATCGCGCCCGCCTTACATTGTTGATTTGGCGAAAAACCGGCTGCTATCTTCTGCACGTCTGATTGGAGAGATCGTCGAACGTAAACAGGCAGAAGAAGAAATCAAAAAAACAGGGCAGCACTACCAGGCCCTTATTGAAAAAGCCCCTGATGGTATAGCACTTATTGATGCAGAAGGGAATTTCAAATATATAAGTCCTGCCGCGAAAAAAATGTTTGGATATAAACAAACCGATAAAGTTTCCGGAAATCCTGCCGAATATACTCATCCCGATGATTTACAAATGGTAGTATCAGAGTTGGGAAAAATTTTTGAAAATCCTGCCTATATCCCAACCCTTGAATATCGCTTCATTGATAAATCTGGAAACTGGCATTGGGTAGAAACCACCTTCAGTAATCTGTTGGCTCATCCAAGCGTTGAATCAATCGTATTAAATTTTCGGGATATTACTGAACGTAAGTTAATAGAAGAGACACAGGCCTTCTTGTTGCAAATAAGCAATCCTGGTTCCGATGAAAATTTCTTCGAATTGCTGGCAAAATACCTTTCCCAATGCCTCGACATGGAGTATGTATGTATCGATTTACTGGAGGGTGACAGGCTCACTGCTAAAACACTTGCCATATACAACGAAGGGAATTTTGATCCGAATGTATCGTATGCATTGAAAGATACACCATGTGGGGAAGTGGTGGGAAATCACATTTGCTGCTATCCGCAAAAAGTCCGCAGTTTGTTTCCTAACGATCCTGCTCTTGAAGATATAAAGGCCGAAAGCTATATTGGCACCACCCTTTGGAGTTTTGATGGTCAACCAATCGGACTTATCGCCTTAATTGGTCAGAAGCCATTGCAAAATCAGGAATTGTCCGCTTCAGTGCTAAAACTGGTATCGCTGCGAGCTGCGGGCAAACTGGAAGCAACACTGTCAGAAGAAAAGGTAAGGGAGAGTGAAGAAAAATTTCGGGTTTTAATAGAATCTACATCAGTTGGCATTTACCTGACCGATTTAAATGGGAAATGTACTTATGTCAATCCGAAATGGTGCGAAATGGCACAGTTGTCCTATAATCAAGCTTTAGAAGAGGGTTGGGTAAAAGGAATTTATGAGGAAGACAGGGAGAAAGTTCTTGAAAATTGGCAGAAAATGATAGCCTCTGACGGAAACTGGGGCTTCGAATATCGTTTTGGCACCTCTGATAAAATATCCTGGGTGTATGGAACAGTAAAAAGCTATAAAAATGATTCAGGCCAGATTGTTGGTTATATTGGCTCAAATGTCGATATCACCGAACGGAAGCAATCGGAGGCAATCATCAGGGATATCATTGAAAAAAATCCAATGTCAATTCAGATACTGGATATGGAAGGGTATCCGACTCAGATAAATCCGGCTCATACCAGACTTTTTGGAGTAGAGCCACCTTCTGACTATTCAATCTTTAAAGACACACAATTATTAGCACTTGGATTTGACGAATTTTTCTCACGGATTAAAAAAGGAGAAGTTGTATACTTTCCTGATACTTATTACAACGTTCATGATGTGGATCCATCATTCCCTGATTCTCCGGTCTGGGTTAAAGCGCTGGGCTTCACGTTAAATGATAATAATGGGAACCCCAACAAAATTGTTTTAATGCATGAAAACATTACAGAACGCAAAAATGCAGAAGCCTTGTTAAATGATATTATTGAAAACAATCCACTGTCAATTCAAGTAGTAGATAAAAAGGGGTATACACTTAGAGGCAATCCTGCATTTATCGAACTCTTTGGTTCTGTTCCTCCTCCTGAATTTTCAATTTTTGATGATTTAAAAAGTAAAAGTATTGAATTGGAAAATTTAGTTAATCAGGTTAAAAATGGTGAGTTGGTACATTTACCTGATATTTATTTCAATGCACATGACGCCATAATTGAAGCTCCGGATATTCCGGTTTGGGTTCGGGCATTGATATTCCCTTTAAATGATAGCAGCGGTAAGCCTGAACGGTTTGTATTTATGCACGAAAACATTACAGACCGTAAGATTGCAGAGCAAGAACTAATTGCAGCCAAAGAACACGCCGAAAACAACAACCGAATAAATGAAGCAAGATTGAAATTACTCCAATTTTCTGAAAACCATACTATCGATGAAATTCTCGAAGAAACGCTAAATACAGCAGAAGTAATAAGCCAAAGCAAAATAGGATTTTTTCATTTTGTTGAGCAAGACCAGATCAATTTATTGTTACAAAATTGGTCAACAGGCACAAAAAAATATTATTGCAATACAAAAGGTAAAGGTTTACATTATCCGATTGATAAAGCAGGTGTGTGGGTAGACTGCGTATCTGAACGCAAACCCGTAATACATAACAATTATGAAGGGTTAAAACACAAAAAAGGTTTACCCGAAGGTCATGCCGCTCTAATCAGAGAATTAGTTGTTCCTATTATTTATGACGGTGTCGTAAAAGCAATTTTTGGTATCGGGAATAAGGAGACCGATTATAATCAAATTGATGTTGAAAATATTTCATTGTTAGCCTATTTGGCCTGGGAAATGGTTGAAAAGAAAAAAATAAGTAAAGAACTTGTTTTTGCCAAAGAAAAAGCTGAAGAATCCGACCGCCTCAAATCTGCGTTTCTTGCCAATATGAGCCATGAAATCAGAACCCCGATGAACGGTATTCTTGGTTTTGCTGAATTGTTGAACGAACCTGATCTCACTGGTGATGAGCAGCAGAAATGTATTGATATGATTGGGAAAAGCGGGAAACGTATGCTAAATATCATTAATGATATTGTTGATATTTCGCGAATTGAAGCCGGACTGATGAAACTCGATATCAGTGAATCGAATGTAAACGAGCAAATCGAATACATTTATACTTTTTTCAAGCCCGAAGTGAAAGCAAAAGGTATAAAGCTATCTTTCAGAAATTCGTTGACAGCAAAGGAGGCAATTATCAAAACCGACCGCGAAAAACTTTATGCCATTCTTACCAATCTTGTTAAAAATGCCATTAAATACACCAGCGAAGGTTCCATAGAATTCGGATATAGTGTCGTAACAATGCATGAGTTGCCTCAACTGCAATTTTATGTCAAAGACACTGGAATTGGCATTCCGAAAGACAGACAGGAGGCTATATTTGAGCGATTTATTCAGGCTGACATTGCTGATAAAATGGCCCGGCAGGGTGCTGGTTTGGGCTTGGCTATTACAAAATCATACATTGAAATGTTGGGCGGAAAAATTTGGGTTGAAAGTGAAGAAGGTATCGGCTCAACATTTTATTTCACGTTACCATACACTATTGAATCGCTAAAAGAAAGCATTGAGCAGCAAACTGAGCCTTCAGAAAATAATGAAACTATCAGAAAATTAAAAATTCTGATTGCAGAAGATGATGAAGTATCTGAAATGCTGATTAACAGTTACATCAAAAAGTTTGGTAAAGAGATTTTGAAGGCAAGGACAGGGGTTGAAGCTGTTGAGATTTGCCGTGATAATCCCGATATTGATTTGATATTGATGGATATCCGCATGCCTGAAATGAACGGATACGAAGCCACAAAGGAAATCCGGCAATTTAACAAAGATGTTGTAATTATTGCCCAAACCGCTTACGGACTAACAGGAGAAAGCGCGAAAGCAATTAAATCGGGCTGTAATGACTATATTTCAAAACCTATCAAAAAGTCTGAATTGTTACGATTGCTGCAAAAAAATCTGAATTAAATGGATATAAGAAAAAATTCACCTTCAAGGGATTCAAAACTGCGCCAAAAGGCAGAAGAGCAGCTAAATCAGCAGAAATTGGAAACAAAAAGCAGGGACTCTGACGCCGACATGCTGAAATTAGTTCACGAATTGGAAGTGCATCAGATCGAACTCGAAATGCAAAACGAAGAGTTGATTTTGGCTACTAATAAAGCAAGAGAGGTTACGGAAAAATATGAGGAGCTTTATGATTTGGCACCTATAGGGTATTTTACTTTGTCACATCAGGGAAAAATACTGGAATTGAATCTTTGCGGTGCACAAATGCTTGGCAAAGATAGAGTTCATCTGATAAACAACCAGTTTGTTTTTTTTGTAAAAGAAGATTCACGGAGTGTTTTCGCAACATTTCTGGAAGAAATATTTCAGGGCAAAAGTCAAGTTAATTGCGATCTTCCCCTTTTATCCACTAATAACAACAGAATGCATGTTCGCCTTACAGGCACGCTATCCTTGAACAATGAACAATGTCTTGCAGTCGCTACAGATATTACAGAGCTTAAGCATTTTGAAGAAAAAAACCTTCTAGCCCTTGAAAGATTCAAGTCGTTGGTGGATGTTTCGCTTACTGGGATTTGGGCAACTGATCAGTTTGGCAATAATACATATGCGAGCCCCCGTTGGAGCGAAATTACCGGCATCTCTGCCGACAATGCGATAGGAGATGGATGGTCATTCGGGTTGCATCCTGACGATCGTGAAAATGTATTTCTGGACTGGAAACAAGCTTCACTACATAACAAACCCTATAGTTCTTATTTCAGGTTTATCAGGCCTGATGGCGAAGTGGTTTGGGTGCTTTGTCAGGCTAATGCTGTTAGAAACAATGATGGTAAAATTATCGAATGGATTGGTATCATTACTGACATTACCGAACTCAGATTATTGGAAAATGCCTTCCGCGAAAACGAGGAAAGGCTGCGGCTTGCACTCAAGGCAACCAACGATGTAGTTTGGGATTGGGATATAGTAAACGACAAACAACAATGGAATGAGGCGGGAACGAAGGTTTTTGGCTGGACTGAGATTGTTGAAAATACAGTTGATGGAGCCTGTTGGATAGACCGTATTCATCCAGATGACCGTCTTAGGGTAGATAAAGGATTTTATGCAGCGGTGAAAAATATTTCCGGAAACAATTGGCAGGATGAATACCGCTTCAGGAAAGCCGATGGCACTTATGCTGAGGTACTCGATCGTGGCTATATCCTTCGTGACGATCAAGGGAACGCCATTCGTATGATTGGTGCAATGATGGACATTACCGAGCGCAGGAAAGTCGAAGGCGAATTACGTATAAACCGGGATCTGCTGAATGCCAGTGAGCGACTGAGTAAAAGCGGTGGCTGGGCGTATAACACTGACTCAGATACAATGTACTGGACTGAAGAAACGTATCGGATCCATGATATCACGCCCGGAGAAATTGAGCGCGGCTCAGCAGTGCATATCAAACTGAGCTCAGTATGCTATCGTCCAGAGGATCGCCAGGTAATCATGGCAGCTTTCCAACGTTGCCTTGAGAAAGGACAACCCTATGATTTTGAATTTCCTTTCACCTCTGTCAAAGGGCGCCAGAAATGGATCAGAACATCAGCACAACCTGTGTTTGAGAACGATAAGATCATTAGTATCATTGGCAATATCGTTGACATAACTGAAAGTAAGCAGGCCGAAGAAGCTTTGCGAAAGAGCAACAATCGATTAGCCTCTGCAATAGAAGCTATGCTGGATTCATTTCTGGTATTCGCTGCTGAACGCAATGAGGAAGGGGAAATTATTGATTTTATTTTTGTGGAGATGAACGCCAATGCTGAGAAAATGCTGCAAATATCAAGTAATCAACTGATTGGCAAGCGAATGTGTGAAGAATTACCGATAAACCGAACCAATGGCTTTTTTGAAAAATACATGAATGTAGTTGAATCGGGCATTCCACTTGAAGAAGAATTTTACCTTCCCACTACTCATGTTCCCGCTGCCTGGTACTTTCATCAGGTAGTCAGGTGCAACGATGGCATCGCTATCTCACATCGAGACATAACAGAGCGCAAGCAGATTGAAAATAATTTGAAAGAAAATGAACTTTTCGCTCATACTATCGCAAACACAACCCCTGCGTTGCTTTATCTTTATGATTTTGAACAGAAAAAGAATATTTGGTCAAATGAGCTTCATAAACACTTTTTTGAAGAAATTAACACAGGTGCTTCAGGGTTAGATTTTAAAGATATAGTACAACTTATTCATCCTGATGATCTTGGTTCAGGAATTCATTTCTATAACGAATTGCAGGATACTGATGGAGTTTCCCGTTTTAATACAGAATTAAGGATAAAGTGGAATGACAACTGGAAATGGATGAGGCATTTTGTTACAGTGTTCAAAGCTAATGAGGATGGAAAACCTCTTCAAATACTTGGGGCTTTATTTGATATTGATGACCAGAAAAAAACAGAACATAATTTGTTGGTAGCAAAAGAAAAAGCAGAAGAAAGTGAGGATAAGTTTCGCCAGATCACCGAAAGCATCGGGGAGGTTTTCTGGCTGAATAACGCTGATAATTCAGAAGTGATTTATGTAAGTCCCTCTTATGAAAAAGTGTGGGGTCATACCTGCCAAAGTCTTTATGATAAACCCAACTCTTTTATTGATGCTGTGCTTGAAGAAGATAAGCCGGCGGTTTTTGCCGAATATGAAAAATATATAAATGGAAAAGGATTTGATCTTGAGTATCGTATTATAAAACCTGATTCAAGCATTCGTTGGATTAAGGCACATTCCTTCCCTGTAAAAAATGATGCTGGCAATGTTATCCGACATGCGGGTATTGCTGAGGATGTCACCCAACGAAAGTTGGCTGAAATTGAGATAGAGAAGTCGAAAGAATTACTTTCTGATCTTAATATACGTCTGGAATCTGCTCGTGAGAACGAACGCGCTGTTATTTCCAGAGACATTCACGACCAGCTTGGGCAGTCATTAACTGCTCTGAAGATTGACCTTGTAACTCTACAGGCCAAAATGAAAACTGAATCGCAGGAAGGTGAAGCAATGGGAGGTATGATTAAGATGGTCAATTCCATAAGCAGGGATGTGCAAAGGATTTCTTCAGAATTGCGTCCATTAATGCTCGATGATCTGGGTCTGTCTGCCACCTTGGAATGGTACTGTGAAGAGTTTGCCTATAGGACAGGATTGAAGGTGGAATTGGACATTGAAGCTTCACAATCGAACTGCATTAACAGAGATTTGGCTTTATACCGGGTGGCTCAGGAATCACTAACCAATATCATCCGTCATGCCAATGCCGGAGTAGTAAAGGTTAGTCTTTGTGAAATAAACAACAACATTGTTTTGAGTATCCATGATAATGGGATTGGAATCCCTCCGGAAAAATTAGAATCACATAAATCTTTGGGTTTAATGGGAATGTCAGAAAGGCTAAAACAATATGATGGTAAACTGGAAATCCAGTCGTCAGGCAATATTGGAACAATAATCAAAGCTAGTATACCTATAAAGTAATTTTATAAGCCATGAAAATTTTGCTTGCTGATGATCATCAGGTGGTTCGTGAGGGACTAAAAGTAATCTTGAAAAAACTTGGTCATACTAGTCTTGTTGAAGAAGCAGGAGATGGTATTGAAGCTCTTGATAAAATTGTTACGGGAAATTTTGATTTTATAATCCTCGATATATCAATGCCCGGCTTAAGCGGATTGGATGTTTTAGAGGCACTTGAATCAAATAGTATTCGAAGAAAAGTTTTAATTATGAGTGTTCATCCTCAGAAACAGTATGCAATTCGTGCGCTGAAGTTAGGTGCTGGAGGCTATATTTCAAAAGACAGCTCTTCAGAAGAACTCGAGCTTGCAATAAAAAAAATATATTCGGGAAAAAAATATGTTTCATCAGATGTTATAGGTATTTTGGTTTCTGACCTGAGCAACACGAATGATGCAGCCTTGCATGAAAGCCTATCAGAAAGGGAATTTCAGGTGATGTGCTTTCTTGCAAAAGGTATTTCGCTGAAAGAGATCGGAGAGAAACTGTTCATTAGCGAAAGGACCGTCAGTACATACCGCGCCCGTCTGCTTGAAAAGATGGAAATGAAAAGCAATTCAGAGCTTGCACTGTATGCCTATAAGAATGGGTTGATTGAATAAACCAATAGTTGTGAGGAATAAACGAAAAAGCTTATTGCTTTTCATGTAGGGATTCCCCTACAATAAAATCAGTTTACCACTACATCCTTCAGTTAAACATACTACATACTTCTCTTTTTTCATTTATTACCTTTCGCCTTTCTGGCAAAGGACATTTCCTTTTACCAAAATCATCAAATAATTCACAAAATGAAAATTGTTGTTGCCGATGATTCGTCGCTATTAAGAGACAGAATCTGCACATTTATAAAAAGTGTGAATGAAAGTCTTGTGATTTATGAAGCAGAAAACGGACGTATGGCTATGGATTTGATTTGTGCAAATCATCCTGATCTGGTTATTCTTGATATAAGGATGCCGGAAATGAGTGGAATTGATGTTTTAAAGAAAATCAAGGAGCTGGAGATACATACAAAAGTCTGCATGCTAACAAATTATCCATTTCCACAGTACAAAAAAAAATGCTATGAGCTAGGAGCTGACTACTTTTTCGATAAGAATATGGAATTTAAAAAACTATCAGGCATTTTGGGACAATAATTAGTGAACATTAAAAAATTATAATACGACATGGTTGACAACTACTTAAAGAAAGAACTTTACGAGCGGATAAAAAATGACGAAAGCATCTTTGAGTTCATTCAGGAGGGCTCCCTGGATGGAATGTGGTACTGGGATCTGGAAAATCCCGAAAATGAATGGATGAATGCACGTTTCTGGGAAGTCCTGGGTTATAACCCCATTGAAATGCCTCACAGCTCAAGTGCCTGGCAAAACATTATTAATCCCGATGACCTGAAAACAGCAACAGATAACTTTTTCAAGCATTGTGAGGATCCAAAATATCCCTACGATCAGGTTGTTCGATATACCCACAAAGATGGTTCAACGGTTTGGATAAGATGTCGCGGTATGGCCATTCGAGATGCAAATGGCAAACCGGTCAGAATGTTGGGGGCACACCAGGAAGTAACAGCATTTAAAAGAGCTGAAGAGTCTGTGCTTCAACAGTCCGGTATTATAAATTCTTTATTGGACGGCATTCCCGATATTATTTTCTTTAAAGACAAAAATGGAGTCTATCTTGGTTGCAATCCTCATTTTGCTGAATTAGTAGGCAAAAAGCGTGAAGATGTTGTGGGTAAAACCGATTATGATTTTTTTGATAAAGAAACTGCCGACTTTTTCAGGTATCACGATAACGAAATGCTGAAGTTGCTCAATACCCGGCACAACAATGAATGGCTAACCTATCCTGACGGAAGAAAAATATATGCTGACACAATAAAAACCCCGTACTTCAATTCGAAGGGAGATCTTATCGGAGTTTTAGGAATAGCGCGCGACATAACAGAGCGCTACGAAGCGGAGCAGAAAATTCGGATGTTCAAGACTATTTCCGACAATGCCGTTGAAGGTAAGGCTATTGCTGACCTTGAAGGGAATATTGTTTATGTAAATAAGTTCTGGGCTGAAATCCATGGTTTTACTCAGGAAGAACTAGCAGGTAAACATCTCTCTGTGTTTCATACTCCACAACAATTGAAAGAAGTAGAGGGAGTACTTGCAGCCTTATTCAAATATGGCTATTTCGAGCCTCAGGATATAGGACATGTTCATCGTAATGGAACTGAGTTTCCAATGCTCATGAGTGGTACAGCAATTAACGACAGTTCAGGAAATCAGCAGTATATATCTTCGACAGCAATAGATATTACTGAACGAAAAGCAGCAGAACAGGAACTAATTAACGCAAAGACGGAACTTGAAAAGCGTAAGCTGCAGTTAGAGAATTCCAATAAAGAACTTGAAGCGTTTAGTTACTCTGTTTCTCATGATCTGAGGGCACCACTGCGCCATATTAATGGGTATGTTGATATGCTTAACAAACGCTACCGCGATGAACTGCCTGAAAAAGCCCGGCAGTATCTGGATGTCATTAGCGGGGCATCCCAAAAAATGGGAACTTTAATTGATGACCTTCTGCATTATTCAAGAACCGGGCGGCAGGAAGTAAGAAAAACCATTGTGGATATGAATCTGCCAGTGATTGAGGTTATGGAAGAATTAAAGTCAGATGCTAAGGAAAGAAAAATCAACTGGGAAATATCCAAATTGCCAAAAGTTTATGCAGATTACACGTTGATTAAGCAGGTTTGGGCCAACATGCTGGGTAATGCCTTTAAATACACATCTAAGCGTCAAACTGCTGAGATTTTTGTGATTTACACGGAAGATGATAAAGAATTTGTGTTTTGTATAAGCGATAACGGCGATGGCTTCGATATGAAATATGTGCACAAACTGTTTGGTGTATTTCAGCGACTCCATACCGAGGCCGAATTTGAAGGAACTGGAATAGGCCTGGCCAATGTGCAGCGAATTGTTCATAAGCATAATGGTCGGGTATGGGCCGAGTCAAAACAAGGAGAAGGAGCAAAATTTTATTTCACATTACCAAAAAACTTGGAGGAATAATCATGAGTAATCTAAAATCAATACTGCTGGTTGAAGACAATCCGCTGGACATAGAACTTACAATAGATGCTTTGGCTGAGCACAACATAGTCAACGGCATTGTTGCTGTTGGTGATGGTGTTGAAGCGATGGAGTATCTGCAATATGAAGGTAACTATAAGGACAGGGAAAAAGGTAATCCTGCTGTAATATTGCTTGACATTAAAATGCCCCGTATGGATGGTATCGAGGTGCTTGAAGCCATCCGAAATGATGACAAGTTAAAAACCATACCAGTTGTTATGCTCACCTCCTCGCGTGAAGAACCCGACCTGAAAAAATGCTACGAATTGGGTGTGAACGCCTATGTAGTAAAACCTGTCGATTTTAAAGAGTTTCTGGAGGCGGTTAAGCATACAACTGTTTTCTGGGTATTAGTAAATGAACTACCAACAATAACATAAGCAGCCATGGGTGATACAAAGCTTAAATTGCTAATCCTGGAAGACGTTCTGCCTGATATGGAATTGACGGTGTGGCATTTAACCGAAGCCGGTTATCAGCTTGATGTTACCCATGTCGATAATGAACTTGCTTATAGTGGGGCTCTTCGGAAGGATACATTTGATATTATCATTTCCGATTTTAATCTGCCAGGCTTCGATGCCTTTGGCGCTCTGGAGATTTGCCAGAAAACCTGCCCTGAAGTGCCATTTATCTGTGTTTCGGGAACCATTGGCGAAGAAACTGCCGTGGAATTAATAAAAAAAGGAGCCATTGATTATGTGCTCAAAGACCGGCCTGCCAGACTACCTTTTACAGTAAAGCGCGCCTTGGATGAGGCAAAAGAAAAGGCAGCCCACCGTAAATCAGAAGAAGAGCTCAGAGATAGTGAAATACAACTGAAAGCTGTATTCGAGCACTCCAATGATGGCATATTACTCATTGATAATGAAGGCGTAATAGTTAAAACAAACCGCCAAACAGAACTTATAACCGGCCTTGATAAGGACAAACTTATTGGCAGCTATTTCTGGGACATTCAATATCAGTTGCTGCTCGCGGATTATAGGCAATCGGTTAGCATTGATATGATAAAGGAAATGACATATAAAAGACTTCTTTCCCTTTCCGATGACGAATTTATTAAACAGGAAAGCCCAATTCTGAATGCAAACAATGAAATAAAGTATGTTGAAGATTATGTTTGTCCCATTCATATTCACAATAAACGATATTACCTGGTTTCGCAACGCGACATAACTGAACGCAAAGAAGCTGAAGAAAGCCAACACATTGCCTTTATCAAGTATAAAACCTTGTTCGAAAGTTTTCCTTTGGGGGTTACCATTTCCGACAGAAAAGGGAATATAACAGAATCGAATTTGGTTGCTGAGCAATTACTAGGCATTTCTGATGAAGAACTGTTGAAACGCAGAATTGGAGATGACGAATGGAAATTAATCCGAACCGATGGTTCGCTAATGCCAAACGAAGATTATGCCAGCGTAAGAGCTTTGACCGAAAACAGGAAAATTGAAAACGTTGAAATGGGTATCGTAAAACCCAGTTCAGAAGTTGTCTGGATCAATGTAACAGCTGCCCCCATACCACTGGATGATTATGGCGTTATTATTACTTATAACGATATTACGCAAAAGAAAAAAGCTGAAGAACTCCTTAAACAAAGTGAACAGCATCTGCTAGCCAAAAATTTACAATACGAATCAGTAGTGGGCACTTAAAACCCACTGATTATTAATTGATTACTATATTGTTCTTTGACATTTTTGTAATTGCACTTTGTAAGTATCTCTCTTACAGG
>WOUZ01000035.1 GCA_009773165.1 Bacteroidota bacterium | reverse complement strand
CTCTTCACATCACTGAATGCCAGACCGGTAAAGCAACAAAACAAAAACACGTCCCGAACCTGTTGCACCCTTTCAATACGAAAATCCTTATTCATCAACATTGTAAGCTCTTTCTCATTCAGATAATTCATATCAACATCATCAAGTTTAAAGGCATAATTAGCAAAAGGATTTACTTTAAGCCAACCATTTGCCAGAGCAATGCGAACTATCTTTTTGAAGTTAGCCAGATACTTAATCGCAGTATTGTGCTGACAACCCCGTTCAGTCTTCAGGAAGATTTCAAAATCCTTCAGAAACATATTGTTGATATCGATAAACCTCACGTCTTTAGCGTGAAATTTCTGTTTAATAAAGGCCTCGACATGGTTATAACACGTCGCATACTTTACAACAGTACCTGGAGCAAAGTCTTTACCTTCCAATTTTTTACACTTCTCATTATGATCCCTAAACAGTTCGAGCACGTCAGGCACTTTATGTTCAATCCCCAGATAGGCATTTTTAAGAGCCTCTGCTGTAACCAGAATACCTCTCTCCTCAAGCTCGCGTTTTTTTAGCAGTAGGTTCGATCGGACAAAATCGATATAAGAATTAACCTCTTTATTATGCTTTGTTTTACCATCGGTTCGTCCCGTTTCACTTACCCAACTTTCCTCCCGGATAGTACGTTGCAAAGCGAATTCTGTCCTTTCGCTATTAATAGTTACCCTCACATAAACAGGTAAGGAACCGTCTTTCAGTTTTTTAGTGCTGTTAACAACAAACAACACATTGAACGTTGATCTTTTCATTGACTTAACTTTTTGTTTGACAATATATGACTCATTTGGCAAACAACAGCGACGCAAAACACTGTAAATCAATGAAAAAGAACCTTATTCGGAGCAGTTTTTTTTAAGGGAGAAATCTGCACCGAATAAGTTTGGAATATATGCTTTATAATGCTTCCAAAAAACCCCAAAAACGCAAAAAACCACCAAAAACGTGTCGTTTTCGGTGGTTTTCTTCGGTTTTTAGCCTACTCAGCGGAGAGAGGGGGATTCGAACCCCCGGTTCCGTGGATACGGAACAACGGTTTTCGAGACCGCCGCATTCAACCGCTCTGCCATCTCTCCTTTTGCTTGTAATAACCTGACAAATAGAGTAATAATGCTTATGATCTTATGTTTTACAATTCCTGTAACTGAATTAAAATCATATGTGATCGCTTTGAAACCCTTATAATCTATGGCCAGGCAATAAGGGTGCAAAAGTACAAATAATTCTAAAACTATGTTTACAGGGATCTCTTTTTATGAATAATAGTAATTGTTGATAATTCAATTTATCAAAGAATCATTAATTTTTCACTTTGGCTTTTTTAAGACTTTGATAAAATAGTAAAATGTAAAAAAGGTGACAATCAGATAAGTGCTGATCATCATAATCAATGCTGAGGTATTCATTTTGCGTAATTTTTTTTATAAGCTTTATAAACAACAAAACTGATTCCAACAAAAAGTAGTAACAGTAATAAACGAGATGCATTGACAAAATAAATGGTCTTTTCGACTTCATGTATCATTGCAGGGTCAGAAAGACCAACTAGCTGGGAATAAAGCGCTTTATTCGTTAATTTATCCCAAATTCCAGGTAAACTGCCAATAAAGACGACTAGAAGAAAGATCGGTGTCACATATTTTATAACATATTTTAGAAGCTCAGGTAAACGAATATCAGCACCTGTTTTTATTTCCTGCCATCCCTTATCTATTCCAAAGATCCAGGCAAATAATATGATTTCAAATAAAGCAAAGAAAACAAGGGCAACAGTACCAGCCCAATAGTCAAATTCGTCAAAGACTCCATATTTAAAAAAGATGACCGTTGGAAATCCAAAAATGAAAATTAATAAACCAAAAAACCAAGCCGCATTTTTACGTTTCCAGTTAAATTCATCCATGAAGAAACCCATGACAGGTGTTCCCATTGCCAGAGAAGATGTGATACCTGCAAAAAACAACAAGCCAAACCAGAAAAGTCCGGCTAAGGAAGCCATTAGCGGGCCCCACTGCTCGAATAAAAAAGGTAATGTTTTGAAACCTAAACCTAATCCTCCCTGAGTGGTGAGCGCGATGACGTTTTCAATGCCTAGGTAGCCCACCGATATCGGAATAAGGATGGCGCTGCCAAGCACCACTTCAACAAACTCGTTCATCCAGCCGGCACTCATAGCGTTCAAAGCAATGTCATCTTTTCTGGATACATACGATGAATAGCAATGGATAGACCCCATGCCTAACGACAAGGTAAAAAATATTTGTCCTGCAGCTGCAAGCCAGACTTTTGCACTCCATATGGTTGAAAAATCAGGAGTCCACAGGAAATTAAGCCCTTCCGAAGCATCAAATATTGCGCCTTCATTTCCCGCTTTGATCAAAAAAGCCTTTACTGCCAGAAAAATACCAAACAGTATTAACAATGGCATACCAATTTTTGCAACCTTTTCAACACCCCCTTCAAGGCCTCTTGATAAAATCCAGGTGTTTAAAATAAGGGTAAAAATCCAAACAACTATAGGAATACCTGTGTGATCCAAGCTCACATAATTGTCAAAGTATGTTGCAACTTCAAGACTCGTCATCCCTTCGAATGTCCTCATAAAACCATGAAAGACCCAGGTGATTGTCCAACTTTCGAGATAGCAATAATAAGACGCTACTGCAATATTGGTAAAGAGGCCAAAAACTCCCACATATTTCCAGATTTTCATCTTATTGAGCCTGTGAAGCTGAAAAGGCGTGGCATGATGACCAAACGAACCTCCGAAGCGGCCTATGCTCCATTCCACCAATAAAAGTGGAATTCCCATCAATAAAAAACTAACGAGATATGGAATAATAAATGCACCTCCCCCATTTTGAATCGCCTGAACAGGAAATCGTAAAAAATTACCTAGTCCGACTGCATTGCCTGCCATTGCAAACACCAACCCTGCTCTGGAACCCCATTGCTCTTTATTCATGCTAAAAGTTATGTGTTAAATAAAATCTGATCACGGACAACTGATTTATAAATTGCTAATCATTGAGTTGCAAATAAACGAAAAAAACAACGATTTGGGGACTATATTTTTCCATTGATATGCTATGTGGCTGAAGACAAAAAAGATGCTTAGTAAATATCAATATCAGGTTTTAACTTTAAAGTTGAAAATAGACATTGTGATTATTTAGCTCATTTTGAATCATTTGAGAATAGATAATATAGTTGCTCAATTGTGTATTACAATAAAGTTAATGCTATTTCGTAATTTGAAACACCCTTTTGATTGAAAAATCATCGCAGGATCATAGCTAAATCAGTCCTCTTTTACATCGTATTTTTTTCTAAGCCAAAAATACACCGGTACACCTGTAAGTATGAGTATAATTCCGATGGCAGCTTCACGAGGCCTGGTATAAATTGTGTTGATTAGAAAAAGCACAGAGAAGATCACGTAAATAGCAGGTATTACAGGATATCCCCAGGCTTTGTAGGGTCTTACCGCATCTTTCATAGTGCGGCGCAAGATAAACACTCCCAAACCATTTGCACCGTAAAAAATGAAAACGGCAAAAATGCTCATATCTGTAAGTTGGTCAAATGAACCCGAAAGAACGAGTGCAGCTGCCCAGATACCTTGCATCCACAGGGCATTCTGTGGCACATGACTCCGGTTAAGTGTACCTGCCGATTTAAAAAACATTCCTTCGTTTGCCATAGCGTAATAAGGTCGTGCACAAGTCAATATCTGCGCATGCGTACAGCCCAGAGTTGTGACAAAAATCAAAATCAGTATGAAGAGCGCACCATTATGCCCCCAAAATGCATTAACTGCTTCAACAGCAGCAATTTTGTTGCCGGATTGATGCATTGCCTCAAAACTCTCAACAGGCAATACAGAAAGGAATGTAGCATTAATTAACAAGTAAATGGTGATGATAAGTCCAAGTCCGATGGCAATACCAATTGGAATAGCTTTATGAGGATTCTTTACTTCACCACCAACATAGCCTATATTATTCCAACCCTGATAGGCCCAAAAAGCCGCCAACATAGCTGTAAATATTGCACTTACCGTCACAGGACTGTGGTTTGAAGTTGTAAACGACATGGCTAATGACAGGTCAGACTTCGTGCTTCCAAGACCAAATAGAATGATGATACCTATACTTGCCACAATCAGGAAAACAAGGGTGTTACTAAAGCCTGCACCCGTTTTAACAGCTCGTGTATTGAGCATTGTAAGTAAAAGTATTATTATGATCGCCAGAAGCTTTACCGTAAAATTATCGAATGGGAAAAAGACACCTCCAACATTTATCATTGCAAGAGAGGGAAACAAAGGAGGCAATTGCAACATATTATTAAGTGATTCAGCACATACATAAGCAATGGAAGAAATGGCTGCAGTATTAGCAACGGTGAACATCGACCAGCCGTAGATAAAAGAAAAAAATCGGTTGTATATCTTTTTGAAATAAGCATATTCACCACCTGTGTTGGCAAGCAATCCGGTGATCTCGGCGTAACTTAATGCGCCAAATAGTGTAATTAAACCAGCTAGTGCCCATGCCACAAGCACCCAACCCGAGGAGTGCAAACCGTCAGCCATTGGGGCTACTTTTTTATAAACTCCAGATCCTAATACGCTGGCTACAACAATACCTACAACGTATTTCAAACCTAAAGAACGAATAAGCTTACTTTTTTGATGCATCAGTTTGTGTAGTTAGTTTGTTAACGATAAAGTTCAAAGACTGTTCAAAATATGAGTATCTATATTATTGTATATCAATTGTTTAGAATAGTTAAAATACTCAAGCATTTATTCTTTATTTTCAATTAACTGAGGCTTGTTTGTGGTACGAATCAGCCAAATGAAAAACATCAATCCAACAAGAAAGAATGAAATAATCGAAACAATTGAGGTTCGCATACTGCCTGTGAGAGTTTCAATTAGTCCAAAACTAAATGTACCAACAACAGTGGCAAGTTTTTCCATTACATCATAGAAACTAAAAAAAGAAGTATGGTTTTTTGTATCAGCAGGAATCATTTTCGAGAATGTTGATCTTGTCAAAGCCTGTGAACCACCCATAATAAGACCAACGAAAAAGGCAATAATCACAAAACCAAGTGCGCCATTGATAAAATATGCCCCAATAACAATCAATATCCAAGCAATTGTAAGACCACTTAATGTGTGGATATTTCCAAACCGAGCTGAAAGTTTGGCACTTAGAAATGCTCCTAGCATTGCTACAAGCTGAATCAGCAATATTACAGGAATTAAAACTGAATCGCTAAGGCCAAGCTCTTTGGCCCCGAATAGAGCAGCCATAAACATTACTGTTAAAATTCCGCTAATTACAAAGAAGAACCCAATTAAGTACAAAGTCATTTTTTTTGAGGCAAAAACTTGTTTTGAAACAACCTGCAGCTCTTTGTAGCCTTCAAAGAACATATTGACACCTTTTTTACGATGCCCGAATGTATATTTTGGAAGATAAAGGAATGTCCAGGAAGAAAAACCAATCCACCAAATTCCAACAGTGACGAATGCTAATTTTGCTGGAAAAGTCTTATCAGTAATACCAAAAAGCTCTGGTTTCAAAACAAAAACAAGATTAAATAACAGAAGGATTACAGCTCCAAGATATCCCATAGAATACCCTCTGGCGCTTATCATATCCTGATCTTCAGGTTTCGCTATGATTGGCAGAAAAGAGTTATAAAAAACCAAACTACCTCCATAGCCAAGAGTAGCAAGGGTAAAGAAAATCACACCAGTTTGGATATGTTGCTTATCAAAAAAGAATAACATAGCAACCGACAAAGCCCCCAAAATAGTAAATACCTTCATGAATGTTTTACGTCTTCCCGTGTAATCGGCAAAAGCGGAAAACAAAGGAGAAAACATTGCAACTAACAGATAGGCAATTGATATCGACCATGAATAAGCCGCCGAGTTGATGACATCAAAACCGAATATTGATATGACATTACCGTTGGGAGAGCTTGTAACCGAATTGTAATAAATAGGAAATATTACTGATAAAATTGTCAGCTGATAAACAGAATTGGCCCAATCATACATTACCCAGGCACGAATCGTCTTTTTATCCCCTTTTTGAATTGGTCTGAATTTACTAAAATTGGAAATAGCTTTAATTTCTGACATACGGTTTAATAATTGATGGCCCGAAATTGGTGAAATATTTTCATAACGGCCACTTTTTTTTCAATTCGGACAAAATCTTATTTCAACTACAAGTTTATTATTGACTTTTCATCGTCAATTTTAATTAAGACCAAACCAAAAATTTTGCATAACTCTTGATAAAAGTTTAAAAATTGACTAATTTTGATCTGTTTACCATTAATTATCACACCATGAAAACCAAAAAATATTTCATTTATCTGTTAATTGTTGCTCTCTTTGTGTCCTGCAAAAAAGAAAATGATGAAAAACCATTCTTTCCTGAACAGCTTGCCCAAATAAAGAACAATGTAAATTCTTCATTCGATAGCCTGAACAATTCCATTACAGCTGCAGTGAATATATTTGAGACATCAGGTTTTGATTCGGTAGCAATGCGTGCCAAGCTTCTTGAATTGTACAACCAATCAAGTTTTGCTGCTGAATTTGTTTACACTTCCCCCGAAGGAATTATGGCTATAATTGAACCCTCTGGTTATTACAGTTATCAAGGGTCCGACATCAGCACTCAGCCACATGTCATTAAAGCGTTTCAAACTAAAAATCCTGTACTTAGTGATGGTTTCATTGTTGTTGAAGGCTACCAGGCAGCAGTGACCATACACCCTATTATTCATAACAATCAGCTTATTGGTGCAATAAGCGCTGTTATTGTACCATCCGTTTTATTGTCACGAGTCATTGAACCTGTGGTTACAAATCAGACTTTTGAAGTTTGGGTGATGGAAAAAACTGGACTGACACTTTACGATCAGGATGAAGAAGAAATTGGCATCAATGTTTTAACCCACCCGATGTATGACGACTTCCCTGTATTGAGAGAAGCTTGTTTAAAAATGGCTGCTGAAGAAACAGGAGAAACCAGCTACTCTTTTTATCAGACAGGCACGAGCACAGTCGTTAATAAAAAGACCTATTGGAACACGTTACACATGCAAGAAAACCAATGGAAAATCATCTATGTAAAACCTGAATAGGTTAATTCTTTAGTTATTTCCTATTCTTCCTTTGATATTTAAATTGAAATTAAGCATTTAGTGCCAAATCTCTCAAAGCAAAACAGTGATTTTCAATGCAAAAGACCCAAATTCGGTGAACAAAAATTTCAGGTTGCAACTGTTCACCGAATTGTTCCCCTGACCATTTACTCCAAAACACCTCAATATACCTCTTAATATGCAAAAAACCACCAAAAACGTGTCGTTTTCGGTGGTTTTCTTCGGTTTTTAGCCTACTCAGCGGAGAAAGAGGGATTCGAACCTTATTATTAATGTGCTATATATCAATGTTATACAAAATTTCTTCTATCATGGATACTTGTGTGGATACCTGTTTTTACATGATAGTTTTCAAAGAACTTTTGACAAATTTAATGATATTTAGTTGATTTTGGTTGTTTATTAATGAATTTTTTTTTCAAAAAAATAGGCTGACTTTTTTGAGTCAGCCTGCTGATTTTAAGTGTGTAAGGTGCTTATTCCTTTTGGGTGAAGCTGGTAAAGATTTTGGAGGCTTCCAAAAGGATTTGAAAGAGTTTCTCGATGGTTTGTTCCATTTGGTCGTTGCGGAGGTCGAATTCCTGGATGAGCCATTGGTTGAGTTCTTCACGGGATTGTTCGTCGAGGTTTTGAAGGTCGGCATAGATGGGCTGGATGGTTTTGAATACCTTCCAAAATTGCATGGACTTGATGGCTATTTGTGCCCATTCCAATGGTGTGATTTTGGTGTCCTCAAGTGCTTTGTCAACGGACATGGAGGTTGTGATGATGACCTTTAAGGCTTGCTGAAGATTTGTTGGTTGCATAAAAACAGTTTTAAGTTTA
>WOUZ01000007.1 GCA_009773165.1 Bacteroidota bacterium | reverse complement strand
AGCCTGTCAGCGCCGATGATACTGCAGTAAAATGTGGGAAAGTAGGTCGTCGCCGCCCCTTACGAAGAACCCCATACGTATCGTGTGGGGTTTTTTTGTGCGTTATTCTTTGTGAATCTGAAATCAGCTAGTTTATTTTCATGATTATTTCACTTATAAATTCATGAACTACAGAATCTTTGAATTACTTTTTAACTTGAATTTTTTCAAGTATTATTCTGTGCTCTTTGATCTGAGGAGGTAATGTTTAGGAAGCCTCAATGTTTTCCTTTCAAACCATTTGTTTATATTCGATGGCTGTCGAAGGTTGTTGTTTAGATACTACTTAATAAGATGATTATTTTTGTGCTATATGAAGGTCACGGTGGAACAATAATCACGAATTGAGTAGGTTCATTATCTTTCTGTTTATTAAATGCAAGTAAGGGTTCGAAAGTTGAATCTGGAAACTGTACCTAGTTCTTTCATTATTAGCTGCTCGTAACATCAAATTTTCAATACTAACAACTTTACTTTTATATATCTGGTCCTTTACAAAAACCTGACATAAGTATGCTATATGAAATTAGATGATTGAATAGAACCTCTGAAATAGCTATTTTTGCACCAGTTCAATGAGCTAGGGCCTAAGTTTCGGTAATGTTGTAATTCTCTTTATTTGGCCTTACTTTAATAGATTCTAACGCAAGTCAAGGTGATTATATAATTCATCAATTTCAGACAAAAATCCGAAAAGCATCCAAAGGCCTGATTAGAAAAATTAAAGGAAAAAAGTTATTTTCTACTCTTCATTTCTGATGTGATTGAAATTCGTTCGTTATTGCTGTAAGCAACTACGAAAGCGTCAAATATTCCACGATTTTGCAATGTTCTGGCGTAAGCCTCCGCTTCAGGATAAGTTCTGAAACTACCTGTTGAATATCTGAACAAACCATTAAACCTATTTTCAATAACAGGATATTCAAAAGTAACGTTTCGATAAACCTTTTGACCAATAGCTGCTGATGAGGTTTTTGCATAAATCTGTACCCTAAATTCGAATGGAGGGTAAGTTTGAGCGTTTGAAGGTTCATTCTTAGCCGGAAGTTGTAGCTGAGGTAGAGTTTCTTTAACAGGCTGTTTTACGGGAGGATCGTTATAAATTTCGTAATCAATTACACTGATTGGTGTTTCCGGCTCCCAACTTCCAACCTTAGATGGTTTAGAAGTTTTTTTGTTTTTAACTTCTCCTCCAAAATTGTAGGTTAAACCAAAATGAGCCGAAGTTAAAATGTCGTATTGATATCCATCGCGGTAAAAATCAACTTCATCGGTTAAGGCTGTAATAAGGCTTGCCTCAAACATAAGTTTAAGATTTGGAGTCAAGGCATATTGAGCCCCAATGGTTGCCGGAAATGAAGCTCCTTTTGTTATAGCTGACGCAGTAGAATTATTTGTAATGATTGCATTAGTGCTTATGTTTGAAAGAGTACCATTCCAAAAAAGATAACCTATGCCTAAAGTACCGTACAACTCAAGTTTTCGTTCTCTTTCACCAAAAAAGAAAGAACTGAAATTAAGAAAAGACTGTAAAGAAATTTGATTGAAACTCCCATCATATTTTCTGTCAAAAACAGTAATTCCATCTGATTTAAATTCTTTTGCGCTGTAGATTGATGAATGTTGAAAGTGTATTCCTAGACCGTGTTTTGAATTGAAATGATGACGGGCAAGAAAGCCAAATGAAAGTTTTGTTTCTCCTGAAAATTGTTTAGTCCATGATTTATTACTGATGTCGCCGTGATATTGTGAAATTCCACCAAAAGCGCCTATTTGCCATTTGGGTGTCACTACCTCTTGAGCCTTAAGTGTGCCAAAAATAAACAATAGCACAGAGAGAAATAAGAGAGATATTTTACCTGAGGTTTTCATCAGCATCTTTTTAGTTAAGGAGTTTTTTGACCACAAAAATCATAAAGGTATTCACTTGCACTACCATAGCCTAGGTCATATGCTTTTTTCCAATCTTCGCAAGCTCCGGTTCCATTGTTTATGTAGTATTTAGCAACGCCGCGATTAAAATAGTTTCTTATCCAATTTGGGTAATCAACAATTCGTTTAGGTCTGAGCATTAAAGCTTTGTCAAAATCAGCGATAGCATCAGTGTGTAATCCCATTTTGCTGCGTGTGTTCCCTCTATAGGAGTAAATCATGAAATCATCTGTTTTTGGGTTTTCTTCAAACGCTTTATTGAATGCCTCCAAAGCACCTAAATAGTCTCCAATCTGGTACCTTAAAACACCCCACTGATAGTTGGCATCATAAGCGGTTGTGGCTTTTCCAAGCTCAACATAATACGCTAGCGATTGGTTTATGAAGTTGTTGTAAATATTGAAGTCAACCTCATAAAAGTTTTCTGCAAAAATATCTTTCCAATTATCAGGTGATAATTGCATTTTATTCAAATTTTCATGCTTATAGTTCTTGATAAGCTTAAATCTTGTCACTTCTTTATCTCCTGATCGAATGGGATATAAAGCGATAATTAAATTACCATCATTAATGGTTTTTCCAAGTTTCCTATCTTGAACAATACGAATAATGAGGTCGTAATAGCCAGTATTTGTTGTTTGAAAATTATTTATTACCCCAGTCGTGTAATTTGCGAGGTTTAACCCTTCTTCAGTAAAAACTGTTTTATTATAATTTCTGATTTTGCCTGTGACATAACATTCAAGGTTTACCAGATATTTAACATTGAACTGAACATCTTCAGGCATTAATTCTTTAAGTTTTTCACTTTTGAACACCCAAAATTCCATTGAATGAAAAAATACCCAGTTTCGCTGTAAATATGAAAACTCAAACTCGCCATCATTATATTTTTTTATAAGCACATTGTATTGCTCATCATCAATCATAATTTTACGTAGCTCCAATGAAATAAAGTTATCCTGACCTAATTCATTCAAGCCACCTGGTCGTGCATTATTGGATCTACTGTCGGTATAAGGTATTTTATTTGGAGCATGAGCCCAAGTTCCATTATCCTGCATTGACCAACCCTTGGCATCATAAATACCGGATTGTACAGGACTCATAATAGAAAAATTCTCGAGATCGGCTATGCTTTGATTTTGACCAGATAGTGACCAACCTATGTATGTTAGAAAAAGCAGGACTATTGTTTTTTTCATATTATGACTGTGTTTGTGCAGTTTGTGAGTATTCTGAGCACAATTTGCTGTAAATGTAGCAATTTTTGTTACAATACCTTTTTCAATTCCAGTAAAAAAATACCAGAATTTATTAACATCACTTTTAACAAGACCCGGTTATACAAGTGATAGAGTCTTTAAATAATTGAATTACAATTTATTAAGTTCAGTTAGAATGATATTTACAGCTGTTAATATTCCATCTAAATTTTTGCCTCCGGCTGTCGCTAAATGCTTTTGTCCGCCCCCACCACCTTGAATTTCTTTAGAAATGGCTTTTATATAGGCTGATGCATCCAGGTTTTTTGACAAAACCAAGTCATCGGTAAACATTAAGCATATCATGGCTTTGCCCTCCGCTTTACCATGAAGCAATACAGCAGTATTATTGGTAATTGATTTAATTTGAATCGCAATAGATTTAGCCATTTCTATTGATTCGTCAATTTCGGCAACGATCAACTGAAAGTCATTAACTGCTTTTGATTTACTGAGTAATTGCCTGGAAATTGTAATCGCTTTTTCCTGCAGTAATGCTTCGTTTCTCTTTAAGACTTCAGAGTAATTTTCGGTAAGCGAAAGGATGCCTTTTACCAGATCGCCAGTTGTTTTTACGATTTCTCTTATTTGCTGGTGTTCCTCAATAAACTTGTTAACATAATCCTCTGCTGCCTGAGCTGTAACAGCTTCTATACGCCTTACGCCGGCTGCTATAGCACCTTCGCTAACAATTCTGAAGCTGCCGATATGGCCTGTTGATTCAGTATGTGTCCCACCGCATAACTCGACTGAGTAGCTTGGATCAAAAGAAATAACTCTCACAAAATCACCGTATTTTTCACCAAAAAGTGCCATAGCACCCATTGATTTGGCTTCTTCGACAGGCACATCAATATGAACGGTTCGATGAATGTTTTCTCTGATTTTTTTATTGACGATTTTTTCAATAGTTTTGATTTCGCCAGGTGTAACTTTACCAAAATGACTAAAATCAAAACGCAAACGCTCAAAGTTTACCAACGATCCTTTTTGCTCAACATGAGTTCCAAGTACCTGACGTAAAGCCGAATGCATTAAATGTGTTGCTGTGTGATTATTGGCAGTGGAAAGGCGTTTTTCGGCATCAACGGTAGCAAAAAACGATTTCTCAGGGAATAAAGGCAACGCTTCAGTATGATGAACTATCAGGTTGTTCTCCTTTAAAGTGTTAAAAACTTCTATAGTTTCATTCTCATTTTTTAACCACCCTGTATCGCCAGCCTGACCGCCAGACTCAGCATAGAATGGCGTTTTGTTCAAGACAATTTCATAGGTTTTTTTCTTTTTTGAGACCACTTCTCTGAATTTTACGATATGAACTTCCTCCTCAAGATGTTCATATCCTGTAAAAATCGTTGTTCCTTCAAGTGAGGTTACCTCAACCCAATCACCAGCTGCCACTTCGGCTGCTTTACGTGAACGGTTTTTCTGTTCATTTAACCTCAAAGCAAACCCTGGCATGTCAACCTGCAGGTTTTTCTCGCGTGCCAGTAAGTTTGTTAAATCAATTGGAAAGCCGTATGTATCGAATAATTCAAAAGCAAACCCACCTTCAATTATATTAACATCTTGATTTTGTGCTACATAATTTTCAAATCGACGAATGCCCAATGCAAGTGTGCGAAGGAACGATGATTCTTCTTCAAAGATGACTTTACTAACGAGCTGCTGCTGTGATGCAATTTCAGGAAAATTGGATGACATTTGAGCAGTTAAGACAGGAAGCAGTTTGTAAACAAATGGTTCTTCGAAACCTAAGAAAGTAAATCCATATCTGACAGCCCGTCGTAATATTCTCCGTATAACATAACCTGCACCGGTATTGGAAGGAATCTGACCATCAGCTATCGTAAATGATACTGCTCTTAAGTGGTCAGCAATAACGCGCATTGCAATATCACGTTCTTTATTTTCGCCGTACGTGCATTTGGCAAGCCGGGCAATTTCCTGAATCAGAGGTTGAAATATATCGGTATCATAATTCGATTTCTTGCCTTGTAAAGCCATGGTAAGACGCTCAAAGCCCATGCCTGTGTCAACGTGTTGTGATGGAAGTTTAACAAGTGATCCATTTGCTAACCTGTTGAATTCGATAAAAACTAAATTCCAGATTTCAATCACCTCAGGATGGTCATGATTAACTAGAGATTTCCCATCAATTTTTTGACGCTCAGCATCATCTCTTATATCCACATGAATTTCGGAACATGGTCCACACGGCCCACTATCGCCCATTTCCCAGAAATTATCTTTTTTACTTCCAAAAAGGATGCGGTCTTCAGGTATAATTTGTTTCCACAAATCGAATGCTTCAAAATCCTGATCAAGGCCATCACTTGCATCACCGCCGAAAACGGAGACATATAACCTACCTTTATCAAGGCCATAAACTTCGGTTAAAAGCTCCCATGCCCATTCAATAGCCTCTTTTTTAAAATAGTCGCCAAACGACCAATTACCTAACATCTCAAACATGGTGTGATGGTAGGTGTCGTAGCCAACTTCTTCAAGATCATTATGTTTGCCTGAAACGCGTAAGCACTTTTGAGTATCAGCAATACGGGATGCTTTTGCCGGGGCATTGCCTAAAAACGTTTCTTTAAATTGATTCATCCCGGCATTTGTAAACATTAGGGTTGGATCATCTTTAACTACAATTGGTGCCGAGGGCACAATCAGATGTTGTTTTGATTTAAAAAAATCAAGAAAAGTGCTACGTATTTCTAAAGAGTTCATTTTATTGATGTTATATTCTTTTATCGTTTTTTAACAGGTAAATAAAGCTTGCAAATTTAAGGTAAAATATTATTTTTGTGGTTCAAAAATAAATATACCCTGAAGTTTCGTTCATGGCAAAGCAAAAATATGTTTTCAATCATAAAACACTGACCTATGAGAGGTACTTTGTAAATTGGAAACAGAGGCTTCTCGGATTCATATCTTATCTGTTAACCACCGGTACGTTAGCTTTAACTTTCGTGCTTATCGCTTATTACTTTTTTGGTTCTCCAAAGGAACGTATTCAAAAAAGAGAGCTCGACTTTTTACAACTTCAGTACGATATCTTAACCGATAAGCTCGAATCGATGGAGAAGGTATTAGGCGATATGCAGGAAAGAGATGATAATATTTACAGAGTAATATTTGAAGCAGAGCCGATTCCGTCCACAATAAGAAAAGCTGGTTATGGGGGTGCTGACCGTTATGAAAACATGTCGGGCTACACTAACTCAGAAGTTGTGGTAGATGCGGCCAAACGGCTCGATCGTATTGCCAGTCAGCTTTATGTGCAATCGAAGTCGTTTGATGAAGTATTTGACCTTGCAAAGAGGAAAAATGAAATGATGGCTTCTATCCCAGCTATTCAGCCAGTAAAGAATAAAGATTTAAGAAGGATTTCATCCTATTTCGGAGTGCGTCTTGACCCTTTTTATAAAGTGAATAAATTTCATGAAGGTGTTGATTTTTCAGCACCAACAGGTACTGAGGTCTTTGTAACAGGTGATGGTAAAGTTGAACGGGTAGAGAAGAGTTACTTCGGATATGGCAATACAATTATTGTCAATCATGGGTTTGGATATAAAACCGTTTATAGTCATTTGAGTGCTTTTAATGTACGACAGGGCGAAAAGGTTAAGCGTGGGCAAATGATTGGAAAGATTGGTAGTACAGGAAAGTCAACTTCTCCTCACCTTCATTACGAAGTGAGAAAGAATAATAGCCCTGTTAACCCTATCCATTTCTTCTTCAATGATTTAAGTCCTGAGGATTATGAAATGATTCTGGAATTATCTTCAGTTCCATCCCAAACCTTAGATTAAAATTTTAGCAATGGCAAAGGTTGAGAAGTTATATTACAGCATTGGTGAAGTTGCAGCAACATTTAAAGTGAACACTTCTCTAATTCGCTTTTGGGAGAAAGAATTTGATGTGTTGAAGCCTAAAAAGAATAAAAAAGGTAACAGGATGTTTACTGAACGTGACATGCGCTACCTACATATGATTTTTAACCTTGTGAAAGAAAAAGGCTATACACTGCAAGGGGCCAAAGATGCACTGAAAAAGGATTTTGAAAGCATTGAAAAGAACATCATTCTTCTTGAAACACTGCAGAATACAAACAATTTTTTGAAAGGACTTGACCTTGTTTTAGAGGATAAACTTCACGCTCAAAAGAAAATTCCTTTTTCCAAATAGTTTTGTACGTAGTCAGTAATTCCTGTTTCAAGGCTGTAAAATTCTTTATTGTAGCCTGCATTTCTAAGCTTATCCATTTTTGCTTCTGTGAAATATTGATATTTATCGCGAATATCAAGCGGAGTATCAATGTATTCAATTGATGGTGTCAAGTGAAGTGCACTAAATGTTGCGGAAGCCAAATCGTTGAATGACCGGGCTGTGCCAGTTCCAAGATTGTACAAACCGGAAGAAGGTTTTTGCTGCATCAGAAAAAGAATTACCTGAGCTACATCTTTAACATATACAAAATCACGAAGTTGCCCGCCGTCGCTATAATCCTGGTGATGAGACCGGAATAATTTCACAGAGCCTTTTTCTTTTATTTGCCTGAATGCATGAAAGATTACGGAGGCCATGCGTGATTTGTGGTACTCATTTGGTCCGTAAACATTGAAAAACTTCAATCCAAACCAATTTGGCGGACAGCTTTTTTCACTCAAGACCCATTTGTCGAAATCATTTTTTGATTCTCCATAAGGGTTTAACGGTTGTAATTTAGACACGATCTCGTGGCTGTCATTGTAACCCCACTCTCCGTTTCCGTATGTCGCAGCTGATGAAGCATATACAAGGGGAATTTGATACATGGCACACAGCTTCCAGATAGTTTTTGAATAATTCAGATTCAATTCATTGAAAATTTCAATGTTAAATTCTGTGGTATCTGTTCTTGCTCCAAGATGTATAACCCACTTAACTTCAGTATTATTAGCTTCAAGCCAGGATGGAAATAAGGAGCGATCAACAAGTTCAGCGAAATTTTTCGTGAGGTAGTTCGGTGTTTTATCAGTTCGGGAAAAATCATCTACAAGGACAATTTGTTCGGGAGATATTTGCGATAAAAATCCGGCAACTACACTGCCAATGAAACCTGCTGCTCCTGTTACGACAATCATATGGAGGGTTTTAAAATTGATTTTAAATAAGTTATTGCTTTTCCAAACCAGTTATTTGTTGTTCCAGCACTTTAATGCGTGCCTCAGCATCAGCTTGTTTTTTGCGTTCTGTCAAAATTACTTTTTCAGGAGCACCGGCAACAAATCGCTCGTTTGATAATTTTTTCAATACAGACTCAAGAAAACCTTGAGTGTATTTCAGTTCTTCATGTAATTTTTTTAGTTCGGCTTCAATGTCGATATTTTCAGTTAATGGTATAAAAAATTCTGTTGACCTTGCAACAAAACCAAATGCCCCTTCCAAACTTTGATCTATATATTCAATTGAACTAATGTTGCATAATTTGCTAATAAGTGGATCGAAATCAACATGTTGATTTGGGCCATTCAATTTCACTTTCAAAGCAATACTGTCGCGATAAGGGATGTTTTTCTCTGCCCTGACTTTCCGAATACTATTAATTACTTCGGATGCTGACTCAAATTGGGCAAGAATTGTTTCGTCAAAAGCTCTTATTTTTGGTTTAAGAGAAATGATTAAATCATCGCCTTCTTTTCTTTCTTGCAGGTGATGCCAGATTTCCTCAGAAATATAAGGCATAAAAGGATGAATCAGCAGCATTAGCTCTTCGAAGAAACGAACTGTTTTTTGCAGTGTGATTGCATCGATAGGCTTGCCGTATTCGGGCTTGATCATCTCAAGATACCAGGAGCAGAAATCGTCCCAAATCAGTTTATACGTTCCCATCAACGCATCCGATAAACGGAATTTTTCAAAATGATCTTCAGTCAGGGTATGAACCTGATTGAAACGAGACTCGAACCATTCGGTCGCAATTTTTGCAGTTTCAGGTTGCTGGATCGTAGTATCAATTTCCCATCCTTTCACAAGGCGAAGTGCATTCCAGATTTTGTTGCTGAAATTTCTTCCTTGCTCACAAAGTCCTTCGTCAAAAGGAAGGTCGTTGCCTGCAGGTGCAGTTAACAGCATGCCAACACGCACGCCATCAGCGCCGTACTGAGCTATAAGGTCGATAGGGTCGGGAGAGTTGCCAAGTGTTTTCGACATCTTTCTGCCTATTTTATCCCTAACGATGCCAGTGAAATAAACGTTTTGAAATGGAATGTCTTGAGCATATTCGTTACCTGCCATGATCATTCTTGCTACCCAAAAAAAGATGATATCCGGTGCTGTAACCAGATCATTTGTTGGATAGTAGTACTTGATTTCCCTGTTTTCGGGGAATCTTATTCCGTCGAAAACAGCCATTGGCCATAGCCAGGAAGAAAACCAGGTGTCAACAACGTCTTCATCCTGTTTTAGATCATCTGCAGTGAAGTGACTTTCGGGGAACATTTCATTCGCGAGCTTCAACGCTTCTTCTGCATTTTTGGCTACTACCATTTCCTGGTTAGGAAGGTAGTAAACCGGAATTTGCTGACCCCACCACAACTGTCGCGAGATGCACCAATCCTTCACATTTTCCATCCAGTGCTTATAGGTATTTTTAAACTTTGGAGGATGAAATTGTATGCTTCCGTTTTCCACAACTTCCAAAGCTTTAGCTGCGAAAGCCTCCATTTTCAGGAACCATTGGAGTGATAATTTGGGTTCAATGACAGCGTCAGTACGTTCTGAGAAACCTACTTTGTTAATATATTCTTCAATTTTAACACAATTTCCAGCCTGCTCGAGCATTGGAATGATGGCTTTACGAGCTTCAAAACGATCCATTCCTACAAATAGACCTGCTGCATTGCTCAATGTCCCGTTATCGTTAAAAATATCGATGGATGGCAACTTGTGTTTCAACCCAAGGGTGTAGTCGTTGATGTCGTGGGCAGGAGTAATTTTCAGTGCACCGGTTCCAAACTCCCTGTCAACATAAGGATCAATAATAACTGGTATTGGACGATTGATAAGTGGCACTAAAACTTTTTTACCATGAAAAGCATTGAAACGCTCGTCTTCCGGATGAACGCAAATAGCAGTATCGCCTAAAATTGTTTCGGGACGAGTTGTAGCAATCGTAATGAAATCATTCTCTCCTTCAACCTGATAACGCAGATAGTACAGTTTCGACTGTACTTCCTTGTAGATAACTTCTTCATCAGAAACAGCAGTGAGCGCTTGGGGATCCCAGTTTACCATTCTTACACCACGGTAAATCAATCCTTTATGATATAAATCGATGAAAACCTGAATTACAGATTCATAAAGTTTCTCATCCATAGTAAAGGCTGTGCGGTTCCAGTCGCAGGAAGCACCCAACTTTTTCAACTGTTCGAGAATGATGTTTCCATGTTTGTCGCGCCATTCCCAGGCATGTTGCAAAAACGTTTCACGACTGATATCCGATTTTTCAATACCTTCATTTTTTAGTTTCTGGACAACTTTATTTTCAGTTGCAATGGAAGCATGATCCGTTCCGGGAACCCAGCAAGCATTTTTTCCCAGCATACGGGCGCGGCGAATGAGCACATCCTGAATGGTATTGTTCAGCATATGACCCATATGAAGCACCCCGGTCACATTCGGCGGCGGAATCACGATGGTATAGGGTTCACGATCATCCGGTTCGGAATGAAAGTACCCTTTCTCCATCCAGTGACTGTACCACTTCTGTTCGAGCTCGGCCGGATTGTATTTGCTGTTGATTTCCATAAATGAAATTGAATTAAGGTATTGCAATAAGGGCGCAAAAGTAGCAAAAAAATTGTTGCCAGTTTCTTCCCTTGTGGGGTGATCCTTAAAACGTTTGGCTCAATTATGGTTATAAGCCTGATTTTGAATTGAACGGTAAGTAACGAATAAACTTGTTAAACTGCTTTTTTTTTTTAAATTTGCTCACGAATCTTAATATAAATTGACGTATATCACATTATTAACTTAACACATTTCTTTTATGATTAAAGGACACCCCAAAGGACTGCTTTCAGCTGCACTTGCAAACATGGGCGAACGTTTTGGTTTTTATACCATGATGGCGATTCTTACCCTGTTCTTAATGTCGAAGTTCAACATTACAGGTACCGAGGCAGGAAAACTCTATTCAATTTTCTATGCATCAATCTATGTGTTGGCGCTTGTTGGAGGGTTTATTGCCGATAAAACCCGTAATTACAAGGGCACAATCATTGCCGGACTCCTGATTATGTCGGCTGGTTATGTTTTACTCTCCATGCCATCACTCATCACTACTAAGTATATTGCCCTTGCAGCTTTGTTGGTGATAGCTTTTGGTAACGGTCTTTTCAAAGGAAATTTGCAGGCTGTTGTTGGCCAGATGTATGACAACGACGAGTTCAGGAATAAAAGAGATTCCGGTTTCCAGATTTTTTATATGTTTATCAATGTTGGTGCAATGTTTGCCCCTTTCCTTGCAACATGGGTACGTAACACCTTTGTATCAATGCAAGGTTTTTCATACAACGCTGAACTACCTGGGATGTGTCATCAATACCTCGACAGAAAGATGTCGGATGAGGTTGTTAATGGAAGGTTTACTGAACTGGCAGCTCATGTTTCGAAGGATGTTGTTCCTGCAAACCTAAGCGATTTTGCAGCTAATTATTTAGATGCTTTTAATACGGGTTTCCATTATGCGTTTTTAACTGCTGTTGTGGCTATGCTCATTTCACTGGCTATTTTCTTGTTGACCAAACGTACACTTCCTGACCCAAATACTAAGGCAAGGCCAATAGTATCCAAAGAAGAAGCTATGCAGGATGCAAAAGAGATCAAACAGAGAATTCTGGCCCTTTTTGCTGTGTTTGGCGTTGTTATATTTTTCTGGTTCTCATTCCATCAGAACGGTTTAACGCTCACAATGTTTGCAAAAGACTACACCTTACTTGGTGGAATCTTCCCTTCAGTGGAAATATTCCAATCTATTAACCCATTCCTCGTTGTATTTCTCACTCCATTGGTTATAGCCATATTTTCCTTCCTGGCTAAAAAAGGTATTGAGCCTTCCACACCGAAAAAGATTGCTATTGGTATGGGAATCGCAGCCCTTGCTTTTGTGGTGATGGCTTTAGGTTCGCTTTCAGTGCCATTGTTTAAAGATGTGCAGGAAATGGGTGGTTTACCTGATGCTCAACGTATTACTCCATGGCTTTTGTTCTTTGTTTATTTTATTTTAACAGTAGCCGAACTCTTTATTTCACCTCTCGGGTTGTCTTTTGTTTCGAAAGTTGCTCCTGCACATCTTCAGGGATTGATGCAGGGCGGTTGGCTTACTGCAACTGCAGTTGGTAACGGATCTCTTTTCCTAGGTGCTATGATGTATGAAAGTATTTCAATATCAGTAACATGGACTGCTTTCATTGTTGTTTGTTTGCTTTCGATGATTGCAATGTTTGCTATGGTAAAATGGCTTGAAAGAGTAGCTAAATAAAGTTTAAACCAATACTGACAAGGCTGTTTCGTTTCTTTTTTGGAGTTTAATATTTAATTGATGAAAAAACAGACAGTCAAAAAAGTTATAGAATTTATCATCTGTAAATGATATTTGGAGCAGGTCAGAAGGGTTTTCTGGCCTGTTTTTTTTAAAATTAAGATTTTGAAAAAATGATGGATTCAAGTCAAAAGCCATATAAAAGCTACTCAGACTATTTCAAGAATATTTTTGGTGGAAGGGTTCAGAAAATAAGTGTTGACGCCGGTTTTACATGCCCCAACCGCGATGGAACTAAAGGTATGGGCGGATGCACATTTTGTGATAACAATGCTTTCAATCCATCTTACTGCGAATCAAAAAAGTCTATTACACAACAAATTGAAGAGGGGATCGAGTTTCACCGTAAGCGCTACCGAAGAGCGAAACAGTTTCTGGTCTATTTTCAGGCTTACTCAAATACCTACAAACCTCTGAATGATTTAAAACCTTTGTATGAAGAGGCATTATCGCACCCTTTGGTCGTAGGTCTTGTCATTGGAACGCGTCCGGATACAATTGATCAGCCAAAACTTGATTATTTGAACGAACTGAAAGCAAACGCCTATATCATGCTTGAATATGGGATTGAAAGTGTGTATGACGCTACGCTGCAGCGCGTTAACAGAGGTCATTCCTTTAGAGAAGCAAGTATAGCTATCACTATGACTCATGACGCAGGAATTCCTTGCGGTGGGCATTTCATTTTTGGCTTGCCGGGTGAAACAAGGGAGATGATGCTGGATTCAGCAAAAATAATTTCTGAACTACCATTAACAACTGTCAAGTTTCATCAACTTCAGATTTTTAAAAACACCCAAATGGCTGATGAATTTAAACTTCAACCGCAAGATTTTGATCTTTTTTCACTCGGTGAATACATCGATTTTATTGTTGATTTTTGTGAATTATTGAGACCCGACATCGTAATTGAACGTTTTGCAGGTGAAGTGCCTCCCCGATATTTGGTGACGCCACCTTGGGAAAACTTACGCTATGATGTTGTTTTGCAGATGATTGAAGATCGTTTTGTAGAACGAGACACGTTCCAGGGAAAAAAATGGACGATGAAATAAAATCTTTTTTTAAAAAAAGTAGCAACATTAACTATCAAATTCGTTACTTTTGCCTTTATCAACTTGATTAATTAACCAAAAATTTATCTTATGAGAAAATTTACTTTTATGATGTTAGCAATGGCACTTTCTTTTTTCGGACTTGTTGCCAATGCTCAGAACAACCGTGAAGTCGTTTATGCTGACGACTTTGAAAGCTACACAGCTGGAGCACATATCGCTCAGTCGATCCCTGATTATTGGACAACCTGGTCGAATGCACCCGGTGGTGCAGAAGATGGAGTTTTTTCTACTGAATTTGCTTCAACCGGTGTTATGTCTGCAATGATTTCAGGCACGAATGACAACGTTCTTAAGCTTGGAAACAAAACCTCCGGAATTTACCATGTTTCATGGGAGATGCTAATTCCCACCGGTTTTGCCGGATATTACAACTTCCAACATTTTGAAGCTCCAGGTAATGAATGGGCTTTCGAAGTGTATTTCGACAACAATGGAACAGGTTATATGCATGCAGGTGGAAACAATGCTGCAACATTTACCTATACCAACAATCAATGGTTTACTGTTGAAAACTTCATCGACCTGGATGCTGACTGGGCGCAGGTATATTTTAATGGTGTTATGATACATGAATGGCAGTATAGCCTACAGGCTCAAGGTGAACCTGGAACCAAACAACTTGGTGGAGTTAACTTTTATGCAGGCTCCACAGCTGGTATGACACCAAAGTATTTCCTCGATGATATTGAGTATACTGCTATTACTGAACAGTTTATCTATGCTGACGATTTTGACGCTTACACAGCTGGTGCTTTTGTAGCAGTAACAGTTCCTGAATTCTTTACAACATGGTCAAATGCTCCGGGAACTGCTGAAGATGCAGTTTTTTCAACTGCTTTTGCTGAGACAGCTCCTAATTCAGTTAAAGTTTCAGGCACGAATGACCTTGTTCTTAAGCTAGGAAACAAAACTTCAGGTAAATATTTAGTTGCATGGGATTATTTTGTTCCAACAGGCTTGGCTGGATATTTCAATTTCCAACACTTTGAAGCCCCAGGTAATGAATGGGCATTTGAGATTTATTTCGACAACAACGGAACTGGTTATATGCATGCCGGTGGCAACAACGCTGCAACATTCACCTACACTCAGGGTGCATGGTTCCATGTTGATAATGTTATCGATCTTGATAATGACTTAGCACAAGTTTATTTCGATGATGCTCTGATTTATGAATGGCAATACAGCCTTCAAGCTCAGGGTGAGCCAGGAACAAAACAATTAGGTGGTGTAAACTTCTATGCAGGTTCAACTGCCGGAATGACTCCAACTTATTATTTTGATAATGTAGTTTATGCTGCACTTGTTGAAGGTGCTCAGGATCCTGCTATCGGTGTTTCCACTTCACCAATCATCACAACAATTCAGGAAGGAAATGTCTTTTCACAAAACCTGCCTATCACCAATACCGGTGAAGGAACATTGGTATTCGACATTGCCAAATCATTTGATATGCCAACAGCAGCAAATCAACCTTCAGGTCTTGTTCCTTCTGGCACAACCGGAAAAGTTGATGGTATTCTGGATTATAACCCATTACCACTAAATGTTGCTTTAGCAAACGTAAATCGCGATGTTGTTACGTTACATTATGATGAAGAAAACGCTGGGGGTGTTGGAATGACAAATGGTGCACAATGGCGTGCTGCTGTTCGTTTCCCGGCTTCAATGATAGCCCAGTATAATGGAATGTATTTAACTTCAGTTGAAGTTTTTATTTATGAAAGTGCTAATGCTCACAAGTTACAAGTATATGATATGGGGTCGGTCAACGTTCCCGGTCCGGGCGCTTTGCTCGTTGAACAGGTTTTTGATCCGCTACCAGGCTGGAATACAATAACCCTATCTACACCACTCTACGTCAGTGGTAAAGAATTGTGGGTTGGATGTTGGTTCGATCAACCAGCAGGGTTGTATCCAATGGGTGTTGATGGCGCTGTTGAGCAACATCCCGATGGTCATTACATTTCTTTTGGGCCAGGTTGGACTGTTTCTTCTTCAGATGGAAACTGGAACATCCGTGCCGTCCTCACAGGTGATGCCGGAAATGTTTGGTTGTCAGCAACACCTACAAACGGTGAACTTACAGCCGGACAGGTTGCCAACATCGCTGTTGGAATCAATGCCGCAGGTTTAGCTCCATTAACTGTTTACAAAGGTAAATTGCATATCAGAAGCAATGATTATACAAACGAACTTGTTAACGTAAGCGTTTGGATCACTGTTTTGGTTGGAGTAAATGAAACAGGCGAGCAAGCTTATGTTTCAATTTATCCAAATCCTGCCAACAGTGTTTTGAATCTGAAAGCTAATACCGAAATTAAAATGGTGAGCATCACCAATAATTTGGGTCAACTCGTTTATTCTGGTATTGTTGGTCAGCAGGAATTTAAAATGGACATCAGTCAGTTTAATGCAGGTATGTACATCGTTCGCGTTGAAACAGCCAATGGAACAGCTAACCAAAAACTGATGGTTGACTAAGAATCATTGTTTTGAAAATATGCTTGAGGCCGGCTTGAAAAGCCGGCCTCAATTTTTTACTTTTGGTTTATATAAACAACGAAACTAGATAATAAAACTTTTTTGGTTTTTTATTTTAAATCAGTATTAAGGTTAACCTATCTTTTTCAAAATATTTAATGGTCTATTTTATCTTGACAATCCATCTAACGTTAAATAATGTTAATTTCGTAATATTTTTATACAAATAAGAGATTATTCTTAATATTGCTATATTAAAGTTCAAGGCAGTGCTTCTGACTTTATCAATTAATGAAAATATGAATCTTTCATATTATAAACAAACAATTTATTAATTTTATCTAATTTATTATGAAAACAAAATTATTTTTTTTAACCATTTTCCTCTTACTTGGTATTGTAAGTTGTAAAAAAGATTCACAAAGTAGTCAACCTGAAGAGAGAAAAGAATTTTCTTTAAAAGGAAAACCAATAGAGGCTGAAGAAGAGCGCACTTTAGAAGATTATTATTACTACGCAGATGCAATGTTTTCTACATTCGATGACTTGACTGATTATGCTATTAGCCAAGGTTACGATGGAAATTTTGCTTTATGGACTGAGAATGATTGGTATTCTGTGGTTAATAATTATGCTAATGCGTATGTTCCTTTAAACCAGAAAACACAATTTCTTTCTGAATTTGATTCTTACTATGTGGTTCATAGTACTAACAGTCTCCCAAATCAATTGAATGCATGGCAGTTAGATTATGTAAATCAAGTTCAACAGCATCTGAGTATTTTAGATTGGGAATACCTTATTCCAAATCTTCCTGAAGGGTATTTTATGAATTTTTATGTGCTTCCTAATATTGATGGAACAATTAATACCGTTTTTAATTTAACTAATAAACCTTATGATGAGAAAGTTCAATTATTATCTGCATTGGTTATGATGAGAAAAACGATAATAAGGTCTTTTGACGGTTGGTTAGCGACTTGGAACATGAAAGCTCCTCAGAGCCGGGCTACAGGAAAATGTCTTACTGGAATATTAAGCGGTCTGATGGCTGGGGCTATTGGTGGAGCCCAAGGAGGTGGCGCAGTTGCCACAGCCCTTGTTTGGGCTCCTCCTGCGGCAGGAGCATCTCTTGTAGTTGGTACTGTTGTTGGTGCTATTGGCGGTGCTTTAGGTGGAAGTATTCTTGGAGGTTGTTGGGAATTAGCTTTATATAATAATTTCAATCCTAGTCCATTTTATACCAAAAGCAAATTATTGAGAATTTCTAATAGGTCGATGGTTATTGAGTATGCTTAAGAAATTATCAGCTCTGTATAAATCTTAAAGCATTGTAGATTAAAGTAATTTTAAATTAAATGTTATTGCTATAATTTGATTAAATTAATTGTTATGAAAATCATTTCAAAGTTTTTTAATGCCTTTATGGGCATGAGTTACAGGAAAAGAATGATACTGAATGGTATTTTTTCTACAATTTTCAATTTCGCAATGCTTTTAGGTATCTGGGAAGGCAATGGCCCTTTTTCGGTGATCCTCATTTCGATTATCATCTTTTCGATTTTCACCTTGGTATCTCTGGCGAGTACTTTTTATTTTATCATAAAGAAGGATATCAAAAAGCCGGATTACAGGGATAAAAATGGAGAAACGCTATTGGAAGGTATCAAGCCATATTATTCCAACAAGACACATATCCTGATCTATCGTATGAGCCTTGTTTTAAGCTTATTACTTGCTGTGACGGCGATTTGGGCAGCATCAATAACAGCTATGGTTGCTTGCGTGGTGCTCTTAATCATTCAGGTTGTAATCATAGCACCATTAGTTGCTGTTAAACTATCCATGTAACAAGACTTACAGAAATAAGCTTCCGGTATATCCATCTATTCACGACTCCGCGATAAGCTATAGGCTGATAATAATGCAGATAGGCGAGGAAAATCATACCGGACACGAATGAATTACAATCTAAACAGAGGCCGGCTTGCAAAAGTCGGCTTTTGTATATCAAACGAATTAAAATGCAAACTGAGTATATTAAATCGAACGAGCTATTCGCAGACAAAGGCTTTGAATCGCTTTATCAGTTTTGTAAGAAACCTATTCTGGTGGCCGACCAGTTGAGAAACCCTGAAAATGCCGGAGCACTGATTCGTTTGGCTGACAATATTGGTGCAGCTGAGATGCTTTTTATTGGAGATTCAACGGCAATGCGCATGATTCGGTTAAAACGGGCAGCAGCAAGCAGTTTCGGCAATATCCCCTGGTCTTTTGTGTCTGATGATGCTATCATTCAGCATATTCCGGCTGGTTATACGAAAATTGGCATTGAAACCACAAGAGATGCGTTGAATCTTTTTACCACAGAATTACCTGATAATGTTGTTTTTTTCGCTGGAAATGAAGGAAAAGGGATGCGGGATGAACTGATATCTCAAATGGATTATTGTGTTTACATACCTGTTCCCGGACCAACCCGTTCATTGAATGTTACACATGCGGTAGCCGTTGTTGTGTTTGAGTGGCTACGGCAAAAGATGCTGAAGTTTAATGTAAAATAACTTTTGATAATTTACAAAGTGTTGGTAAATAAATATATGTGACATGAAAACATTGAAGTACAAGCATATTTTCTTTGATCTGGACCACACCTTGTGGGACTTTAATGCGAGTGCTGCGCACACCTTTGAGATGATGTATGAGCACTTTCAGCTGGTTAAGCTGGGTGTTCATTCTCTCGATGATTTTGTTAATTTTTACCACATTCATAACGATGCAGCATGGGCTTTATACCGGGAGGGTAAAATGGAGAAGGAAATCCTGCGGAACATTCGTTTCGAACTGGCTTTGAAAGATTTTGGCATTGAAGATGCAGGGCTGGCCGAAAAACTCGCTGATTTTTACCTGTATCATGCACCACGGAATGTATTTTTATTTCCAGAGGCCATCGAAACCCTTGCATGCTTAAGTAAAAAGTATCAACTTCATATAATCACCAACGGCTTTCAGGAGGTTCAGTATATCAAACTGGAAACCAGTGGGATGGATGTCTATTTCAAGGAAATAATCACTTCGGAGGAAGCAGGTGTTAAAAAACCTGATCCCGGGATTTTTCATTATGCATTGAAAAGGGCAGGAGCCATTGCTTCGGAAAGTCTCATGGTGGGTGACGACGCTGAAGTGGATATTGCGGGTGCTTTAGCTGTTGGTATGGATGCTGTGTTTTTTAATCCGGGACAAATTTCTTCGCATTTCCAAGTCTATGATCAAATAACAAACCTTTCTGAACTCTGCAAACTTTTGGGTTAAAATTTTTGAAGATCTTACTCAATACAGGCTTGACTTACATTCGATTGAATTCGTTTTGTTTAGATCAGCCTCCAGTTAAAGACATTAGTTTACTGTATTTTACAACTATCAGCTTAATTGATAAATCAATTGATTTTCTGTGCTTTTTGATTATTCAGGGTAACAATCTTAACTTATTGATCCATCCTATCAACCTTTCTTTATCTAATAAAGCATTAAATGTCAAGAATATCCCTATAAGACTTATTGAAAGTGTACGATAGGTAAACCAATAATGCCTTACGGAATGATCTGACATTATCAAATACCAAAGAAATGGTATTATGGCAACAACAATATATAGTATTGCATTATCGACACCTTTTGGATTAAAGAAAAATAACAACAAAAGAAGCTGTATGAGAAAAATGATATTTATTAAAACCAAGGGTAATTGATTGATGTTGATTATCAAAGGTGTTAATAAATTTGAAGAGGCAGCATTGGTAACATATAAAACTTCGGTAAAGACATTACTAAAGATTGGGAAATCAGTGACAAGTGCTGTAATTACCCATTTGGTAAACCACGTAAGGGTGTAGGCTCCAAACCAAAAAACTCCCAAAAGTATTAACTTTTTGAAACGGTTTCTAAGTTCTGAATTTGTGCTTATGTGAATCCAAATCAGGGCAGGCAAACCAAATGTTAAGAGCGGGGTTGTTAAGAGATCCATGAAGGATGTTGCTGCTCCAGCTACTAAAAATACAACTAATGATTTGGTAAAATCCGTTGTTTTTAAATTAAGTAATAAGATGGAGGCAACCAGAGAAATAATCAATACCGGTGAGAACTGCATGGAGAATTGACTTATATATAGGTTTACAAATATAAGTCCAAGGAAAAATAATAAGGTTTCTGACCAGGTTGATTTTTGAAACAGCAATAGTCCTAATATTACAAACAGAAATGACGTCAGAAGGTAAATAGCCGATTTAACTCCATCAAAATCAACGAATAGGAAAAATATTCTGAACAAAGATGTTCCTCCATGCCAATATCGTGGATAATTAAGATTTACTTCAGTACTTTCGTTCTCGATGCTGAATTTGAGTTGTTCCCACTTACTTTTGTCAGGTAGATCACTGTGCCTTGAAGAGGCTAAGATGGCAGATTTGAGAGGATTGTCGTTGTCAGTCGAGAAAATAATATTCATTGTAAATGCATCCATGCTGTAATCCAGGCCATGTTTGCGTTTTTTTATCATAGGTTCAGGATAATCACCTTCTTTAATTACAGATGGAAGAGATTTAGTAATGTTTTTACGGATGCCTGCATTGGGAAGCCAGGCAGAAATTATTACAAAAAGGATGAATACGATTTGAAGCAATAAAAGCCACTTAAAGAATAACCATATAAGTTTAAACATTGACTTCTGTTCAGAGACATTTGAAAAAATATTGTTCATTTCTCTGATTTGTTGTTCATCAAAGGGTTGCCAACACTGTAATCTGGCCTTTAACTTTATCACCTATTTTTACCTGTACATTGGCATCAAGTGGTACGTAAAAATCTACACGGGAGCCAAAACGGATAAGTCCGAACTCTTTGCCCAATTCAGATGTATCACCTTTTTTACAAAACCAAACAATACGACGAGCCATCATGCCGGCAACCTGACGTATTAGCACTTCCCTTCCTTTTGAATCCTTCACTACCAATGTGTTGCGTTCGTTTTCGGTAGAGGATTTCGGGTGGTTGGCTATGAGAAATTTCCCGGCATGGTATTTCATATAACTCACCTTTCCATTCATTGGAAACCAGTTTACATGTACGTTGAATGGGGACATGAAGACGGAAATTTGAATCCGTTTATCTTTAAAATACTCTGATTCAAGCACTTCTTCTATAACAACGATTGTGCCATCGGCAGAAGAAATAACAACGTTTTCAGTTAGGGTTGCTTTACGATGAGGAACTCTGAAGAAACTAATCGTCCAAAACATCACCAAAAACAATAACGTATAAATACCTGTTGTTATAAAAGTAAATTCGGGCTCGATCCAAAATAAAACCGCGGCAAGCACTATTACAAGAGCAAAAACTGAGAGTATGATCCCATAACCTTTGGGGTGAATATGCATATTAGTTAATCATTAACAGGTAAACAAAAACAAATGGAATCGCAAAAAAAGCTGCATCAAAACGATCAAGAACACCACCATGTCCAGGTAAGATTTTCCCGGAATCTTTCACATTAGCTTGCCTTTTTATCATGGATTCGATGAGATCGCCCAAACTTCCCGTTACAACTACAATTACGGCGATAATCAAAGCGTCATTGAGATCTAATAAATCAGTAAAATGCGCTAATGACCAGGATGCTATTAATGTAAAAAGTAGTCCTCCAATACTTCCTTCCCAGCTTTTTTTAGGAGAGATTCGCTCATAAAGCCGGTGCTTTCCAAATTGAATACCAACGAGATAAGCAAAAATGTCATTGATCCAGATGAAAGCTATAACAATTAAAAGTAAAGGATACCCTGCCATTGATCCTACAAATTTCTCATCGTAGAAAAGTAGCATAAGGGAAGCCGGCAAGGCAACAAATAAAAGTGAAGACCAGTAAATAGTTGCTATTTCAGCAAAGAGCAGACGTTTTGAAAATAATGCATGAATAAACGGAAATAAAAGTGCCGGAATTAAGAGAATGAAAGATTTTTGATCAATCCAGTCAAGAGCAATTGAAGAAATAATTCCATAAAAAAACAAAGAAGTGATGTAAATGAAAAACCTGTCATTGCTTCTGAGTTTTACTTTTTTGTTCAACCGAATCATCTCGTGCGTGCCTGTTAAAACAATGAGCAGCATTAAAGCAGCTAACAGTTTCATGCCGAGAATGATAGAGCCGATCATCACTACAGCAAAAAGGAATCCGTAAAAAGTCCGGGTAAGGAAATTGTTCATATGTCAGGCATTAGTGCCAAAAGTAAAATGCAAACATATCAAAAAATGACTTCTAAACAAAAATGTTAAAAGTCATCGATCAGAAAAACAAATAACTCTTTAGGACCATGCGCTCCTTTAACAAGTGTTTTTTCAATGTCAGCAGTACGACTTGGTCCTGTAACAAAGGTGAGTTGAGAGGGCAGAACACCACTATATTTATTTCTTAGGCTGACAAGTGCCGATTTAATAGTAGGAGTGACCTGTGAATTATATGCAACAACCAGATGAATATCAGGGTATGAAAAAGCTGCCCGACTGCTAATTTCAGCGTCTGAGACAAGGATGGTACCTGTTCGGGATATGAGTTTTTCACAGGTAGTAATACCAACAAGGGATTCTGTTGCCTGATCAAGTTTATTAAAATATGGTATCTCGGCCGTGTGAAGCAATTGTGTGATTCTTTCATTTTGACACCACAGTGATTTCCATCCACGATCTTGCATCAGATCGGCAAGATTATCAAGGAAGCTGTGTTCATTTTCACAATAGATGAAATTTCCTCCTACAGCAATCAGTTCCTGTGCAAATAACACCTCTTGTTCCTCATCAGGGTCACTGGATTTGATGACATCAATAATCACATCATTTTCAAGGTAAGGATTTTCTGTCTTTTCAATCAAAGCATTTCTGATTTTACTCATAATTTGCTCTTTTGGAGTTGCGTCCTTCATGGTGTCAGGTGATTTTATTATACAATCATTCTACGATCATCAGGTAGTAGCAGGCGGAGGCGAAACAGGCTGTTCCTGGTATTCGGTGCCAGTCACAACATGCTGGGCTATTTCTTCTTTAACCCATTGTCGTTTTCCGAAAATGGCCTCAAGATCTTCACCAAAAATAACCTCTTTTTCAAGTAATTTTGTTGCCAGCTGCGTAAGACCTTCTTTGTTATCAGTCAATATCTGAACAGCTTTGGTGTAAGCAGCTTCTACTATCTGACTAATTTCAGCATCAATTACCTCATTGGTTTTTTCGCTGAAGGGCTTGTTAAATGCATACTCATTCTGACCTGTTGAGTCGTAAAAACTTAAGTTTCCAACTTTTTTACTAAGGCCATAATAGGTTACCATGGCATAAGCCTGTTTGGTAACTTTTTCGAGGTCGTTAAGTGCTCCTGTAGAAATTTTACCAAATATGACTTGCTCTGCTGCACGACCTCCAAGTGTTGCTACCAACTCATCAAACATCTGTTCGTAAGTGGTAATGCTACGTTCTTCCGGCAGATACCAGGCAGCGCCAAGAGATTTTCCGCGAGGAACAATTGTGACTTTAACCAAAGGATGAGCATACTCAAGAAGCCAGCTTGCTGTGGCATGTCCTGCTTCGTGGAAAGCTACTACTTTCTTTTCTTTTGGAGAGATGATTTTATTCTTTTTTTCTAGGCCTCCGACAATACGGTCAATGGCATCCATGAAATCCTGTTTGTTGATAGAGTCATGGTTGTGTCGTGCTGCAATAAGTGCTGCCTCATTGCAAACGTTGGCAATATCGGCACCGGAGAATCCGGGTGTTTGCTTGGCTAAAAACTCTTTGTCAACACTTCCATCCAATTTTAATGGGCGCATATGCACATCAAAAATCTCTTTTCTTCCCTCAAGATCAGGTAATTCAACATAAATTTGACGGTCGAAGCGACCTGCGCGCATGAGAGCACGGTCGAGAATATCAGCTCTGTTAGTTGCAGCTAAAATAATAACACCGGAGTTAGTTCCAAAACCATCCATCTCAGTAAGTAACTGATTGAGCGTGTTTTCGCGCTCATCGTTAGCTCCGGTGGCAGGGTTTTTACCTCTGGCTCTACCAATGGCATCAATTTCATCTATAAAAATAATACAAGGAGATTTCTCTTTAGCCTGCTTGAAAAGGTCACGAACACGGGATGCTCCCACACCAACAAACATTTCAACGAAATCGGATCCCGAAATAGAGAAAAACGGTACATGTGCTTCGCCAGCAACTGATTTGGCCAGCAATGTTTTACCTGTTCCGGGAGGGCCTACAAGAAGCACCCCTTTTGGAATTTTACCTCCAAGTTTTGTGTATTTCTCTGGGTTTTTAAGAAAATCCACAATTTCGATAATTTCAACTTTTGCTTCTTCGAGGCCGGCAACATCTTTAAATGTCACATTAACATTGGTGTTTTTGTCGAATAGCTGTGCTTTGGATTTGCCAATGTTAAATATCTGTCCGCCTGCTCCACCGCCGCCACGGCTCATCATACGCATGATAAAAAACCATACACCTAATAGTAACAAGACAGGAAGTATCCATCCAAAAATTTCCGAAGTCCAATTTCTTCTGTTAACATTATTAGCATAGATTGGGTTTTCGAGAGTTTCCTGTGCTCTGCGGAGGTCTTCTTCAAAAGTACCAACTTCGCCAATCTGATAAACAAAATTGGGCTGAGCAACTCCAAAACTTCTGTCAGTAGTTTTGCCTTGATTGTCTTTTTCCAGGTATTTAGGTAGCTTGTCTGCTTTAACAAAAATCTCAGCTATCTCTTTGTTTACCAAATCGATACGCTCAACATCCTGCTCCTGAAGCATTTTTATCAGTTCGCCTTTGTCAATACGCTTTGCACCAGCATCCCAGTTGTAGAATTGCAATGCCAAAAAAACGACTGCCAGTAAACCATAAATCCAATATACATTGAATTTAGGCTTCATGCTTTCATCTTTTTGTGGTTTTGGAGGTATTGGAGTGTCTTTTTTTTCTTTCTTCATGAAAACTTTTGTACAAATAATTAATTCTCTGTCTTATTCTTCATAGCTTTTTTTCTCAGCATCGGCCCAAAGTTTTTCCAATTGATAGAAATTTCGGGTGGTATCAAGAAAAACATGTACTACTACGTCAACGTAGTCAATCAAAATCCATTCCGCATTTTCAAATCCTTCTTTGTTATATGGTCGGTGTCCACATTTAACACTAACATCATCCACAATGTTCGATGCAATTGCATCAACTTGTGTGCGTGAACTACCATGACAAATAACAAAATAGTCAGTAACAGATGCATGTATTTTCTTTAAATTCAGACTGATAATCTCATGTCCCTTCTTTTCCTGCATAGTGTTTATGATGGTTTGCAGGATTTCTTCTGTGTTTTCAGTTTGATGTCTTTTTCTCATTTTTTCTATTTAAAACAATCAACAAAATTAGGCAATTTTGGTTCATAATGGATGGATATGTTTTTTACTGTCAAAAGGTCATGTTTTTTATGCTTTGCTTTATTTAATTTTGCTAAACATATAAAGTGTCTGATTTAGTCATGAAATTTGATATTATTTTAAAGGAAGAAATTGATTCCACAAATTCGTTTGTGAATAAGAGGTATTTAGCCAATAACGCTTCAGATGGATTGGTGGTCCGGGCACTGTTTCAAACAAATGGAAAAGGGCTTCAAACAAACACATGGCATAGTAGCAAAGCCCAAAACCTTTTGGTGAGTATTGGACTTAATCTTGATTTTATACAGCCTGAAAATCAGTTTGTTATTACTAAAGTTGTGTCATTGGCACTTCTTGAAACTCTAAGAAAGTACATCAATGAGCCAAGCAATCTGGCCATAAAATGGCCTAATGATCTTTATTGGGAAAAGAATAAACTCGCTGGCATTTTAATCAAAAACATGATTAGTGGCAATAAAATGGATTATTCAATCATTGGTATCGGCTTGAATGTGAACGAAAAAACGTTTCCTTCGACGATACCAAATCCCATTTCTATGTCTCAAATTGTTGGAAATGATTTGGATTGTGAACAAATATTAAGTGAACTTTTACTTCATTTACAAAGCAACTTTTCACAACTTAAACGAGATATTAAAGCTTTGGATCAAAAATACCTTCAAAATTTGTTGTATTTTCAACAAATGGCTGACTATTATTACGATGGAAAAGTGATCAAAGCAAAAATCGAAAATGTTACTTCTTATGGTCATCTACTTTTAAAAACGCAAGAAGATCAACTGATTAGCTGTGATTTAAAAGAAATTGAGTTTATTCATAAATCACCATAGAGGTTCCTAAAACGACTTCTGACTTAGTTTTTCAGCAATAATATCAACCAAATTTTGAAGGGGACGCTTTGCCATCATGGCCATCATAGGATTGAGCTCTGCTGCTATTTCAACCATTGACTCGGATGTTTGCGGTGTTTTTTCGCGCAGATGAAGCAATAATTCAAACTCAAAAGGTGATTTACCATCGGGAACCAATCGAATGCGTTTTCCAGGAATTTGTTCTTCGATACGAAGGCTGAGGCTAGTCATTCCCTTGACTGTGAACGAACAGCGATCCTTTTCAGCTTTCCAGTTCACTACTTGTTCAGGCATCAGGTCACCCATATTGCTTAGGTCACTAACAAAACTGTAAACTTGCCCGGTACTTCCTTTAATTTCTTTCCAATTACTTGAGATATTCATTTTTTTTTGGTTTTAAGTACTATATTCGAGCGTCGCTCCATGCTTTGGGATCCATTTTCCACTCCATAAGTGACCGTAACTCATCTTCATTGATATAATTTTCGTCAGCTGCTTTTTGAAGCAATGTTTCAAAGTCGGTAAGAGTTGTGAGTTCACAATCAGATTTCAAAAAACTTTCTGATGCAGCTTTCATGCCGTAAGTGAAAATAGCCATCATTCCTTTGACAGTTGCGCCTCGTTCCCTAAGAGCATCAACAGCCTTTAAACTGCTTCCCCCTGTTGAAATAAGGTCTTCAATAACGACGATTGATTGCCCTGCTTCAACTACACCTTCTATCATGTTTGTAAGGCCATGTGATTTTTTTTCTGACCTGACATATGCAAATGGAAGTCCAAGTTCCTGAGCTACAAGCGCTCCCTGGGCAATTCCTCCGGTAGCGACACCAACAATAACATCTGGTTTTTCGTATTTTTCGAGAATCAAACGTACAAATTCCTGTCGGATGTGTGTGCGTATTTTAGGATATGATAGCGTAATACGGTTGTCGCAGTAAATCGGACTTTTTAATCCTGATGCCCAGGTAAATGGTTTGGCAGGATTGAGTTTAATTGCTTTAATTTGCAAAAGAAAACCTGCGAGGGCTAGTGTTGATTGATCATTATTTTTCATGGAGCAAATGTATAAAGTTTTTTGTGAAAGCAGAAGTATTACACTGGTAAATCAGGATAGTGAAATGTCGGGAAATGGATCTTTTCCCATTTTTAAAACGGCTGATTTTATGCCCCCATCCTCTGCATTAATCACTGATTGGTTAAAGGGATTGATATCTTTCGATCTGATAATCAGTAGTGAAGCTAATCCCTATTTATTTTTTAGTGCATGGGTGCCGTCGATGAAACAAGTTGAAGCTGCAGGTGGGGTCGTCAAAAATGAAAAAGGTGACATCCTCTTTATTTATCGGAATCAGTTCTGGGATTTGCCTAAGGGACATGTTGATCCTGGTGAAGTTCATTTGCAGACAGCCCTTCGTGAGGTTGAAGAAGAAACGGGATTGAACGATATGCAAGTAGGTATGAAATTGCCTGATACCTGGCATTGTTATTTCATGAAAGGTAGTTGGTACATGAAACACACATGCTGGTATGAAATGTTTTATATTGGCAATAAATCGCCTAAACCGCAATTATCTGAAGGTATTACGCAATCAAAATGGATCGAAAACGCCGAGATGCCATTTGTTTTAAGTCAGTCATATCGTTCGGTGCAGGAAGTTTTAGGAAATTTACTCCTGTCATCTTTAAAACATGAAAAGATTTAATAGTTGAAATATATGAAAAGAGCAGTTTTCCCCGGTTCGTTTGATCCTGTAACACTTGGTCATGAGGCACTTGTGAAAAGAGCCTTGCCTTTATTTGATGAAATAATTATTGCCATTGGTAATAATTCTCAAAAGAATTATTTTTTCCCCTCTTCGTTTCGTAAACAATGGATCGAGGAAGTGTTTCGGGATTTTCCAAAAGTTAAAGTGATGGAGTATGAGGGGCTTACTGTTGATTTTTGTAAAAAAGTAGAAGCTGGATATATATTACGCGGATTACGCACTTCAGCAGATTTCGAGTTCGAGCGTGGTATTGGTCAGGTAAATAAAATTCTTACTCCTGAAGTTGAAACCGTTTTTATGCTTACTTCGCCGGAATTAACTCCTATCACCTCCAGCATCATCAGAGATGTTTTTAGAAATGGAGGAGATGTAAGTAACTTTATTCCAAAAGGAATCAAATTGACACTATAAACGAAAATAATTCGTTTGTAACCAAATGAAATCCACATGCGTTTATTTGTTTTTTTGTTGTTATTTACACATTTAGGTGTTGTTTCTCAAAATGTTACCATAAAGGGAAGTTCAGTTTCTCCGATAAAACCTGTCCGAATAATTGTAAAAGAAGACTTTGTTTCAGGGTTGGAAAAAGTGCTGGCAACTTCTTCAACCGATTTTAAGGGTAGTTTTCAAATAAGCGTCGAAATAAATAAAATTGAGTTAGCGGAAATTGCAATTGGCCTGAATAGGGTTCCCATCATCCTAAAACCCAATGCTGATTATGAGGTTGCAATTACAGTCACTTCCGAAAATCAAAACTCATATTTCGACCCGCAGCCAATGGTGATCGAGATGAAAAAAACGACAGATTCAGGTCTTCAAAAGCATTACGAAACAATCAATTTTGTTTATAATACATTTGTTATCAAGTATTTCAATCAAATACAACGATTCGGACAAGCTCGTTATTTAGATAGTCTTCAATTGGCACTATCAAATGCTTTGCCTAAAACAATAGATCCATTTTTACAAAATTATCAATTCTACAAGGTGTCTTCCCTTGCCCCTGCAATAAAAAAAATGACACCTCAACAAATCTATGCTGCCTTTTTTAAATCCAGAATCATTCAATATGAGAACCCGGAGTATATGGCAATGATTGACCAATATTTTGGTGATTATTTTACAAGCGGAAAGAAGCAAATTCCTTTTGATGATTTTGTAGAAGCTGTAAATCAAGGGTTTGTTGCATTGAAAAAGATGGTTTTATCAGATCCTTTGATGACTGAAAGTGATCAGTTCAGGGAGTTGGTGCTGCTTTTTCACCTAAATGCCAACTATTATAACCCCGCCTTCTACTCAGGATCGATCAGCAGGGTTCTTCAGCAAATAGTAACACAATCAGCTTATAATCAGCACAAAATCATTGCAGAAAATATTCTGAAGAAAAGAGCTTACTTGACACCGGGCACACCGTCTCCTTTATTAAAATTATTTGACTCTAATGGAATTGTCGCGCATAATATGCCACTAAAGTCTTTGGTAGTAGCTCTTTTTGTAAAAAATGACTGCGAAGTTTGTAAGAAAGAAATACTTGATTTTTCTGGTATTACTGAAAAGTTTGGAACTGACATAAACGTGTTGATCGTTACAACACAAGACGCATACAAGGAAACTGAGAATTTCCTGACATCAAATAAACTTACCTGGCAACTTTTTCATACCGGAGACGATATGCTTGTTTATGAGCGATATAATATCAAAGTTTTTCCGGAATATGTGCTGCTGTTCCCTGACGGACGAATTGCTATGACTCCTGCACCTCCTGTTAGTCAAAATCTTGAATATCACATCAGCCGGTTGATTAAACAGCTCAAAAGAGAATAAATCCAATCTCATGTTTTGACAGAATACAATTCCTTTTCTGTGGTGGGTTGAAAAATATGGTAATTTTGCAGCTAATTAGTTAATTTTCGGAATGATTATTGACTTCACTCAAAATTGAATTATTAACTACCTCTATAGTCATGCTAAGTTTTTTTAAGAAATTATTCGGAGATAAAGCTTCCAGAGATTTAAAAGCCATTCAACCTTTATTGGAGCAAACAATTGCTGCCTATTCCACTATCAGTATGCTTTCTGTGGACGAATTAAGGGCAAAAACAAACTATTTCAAAAATCAAATCCGTGAAGCAATCGTCAGCGAAGAATCGGAGATCGCCAGGTTAAAACAGCAATTGGAAGATCAGTTTGATCTTGAACCCAACGAAAAGGAAAAGCTTTATAATCAGATAGATAAGCTGGAGAAATTGCAATACGAAAAAACGGAAGCAAAGCTCAGCGAACTACTCCCTGAAGCGTTTGCTGTAATGAAAGCAGCCGCTTCTCTTTTCAAAAATAACGACTTTGTTGAAGCAACAGCCACTGATCTTGACAGAAACCTGGCAGCTGTGCATGATTTTGTTACAATAAAAGATAACAAGGCAATCTATAGCTCAAGTTGGATGGCAGGTGGAAACATGATCCGATGGGATATGGTTCATTACGATGTTCAGTTTATTGGAGGTATCGTTCTGCATCAGGGTAAAATATCAGAAATGGCAACCGGAGAAGGAAAAACACTCGTTGCTACATTGCCGGTATATCTTAACGCATTGGCAGGCAAAGGAGTACACGTTGTAACCGTTAACGATTACCTGGCCAAACGTGACTCGGAATGGATGGGTGTTTTATATAATTTTCTTGGGCTTACTGTTGATTGTATCGACAAGCATGAACCAAATTCGATTTCCAGGAGAAAAGCATACTTGTCAGATATTACATATGGAACCAATAATGAGTTTGGTTTTGATTATCTCCGTGACAATATGACAGGTAATCCTGATGAGTTGGTTCAGCGCAAGCACCATTATGCTATCGTGGATGAGGTCGACTCTGTATTAATTGATGATGCACGTACGCCATTGATTATCAGTGGTCCAACTCCAAAAGGAGATCATCAGGAGTTTGACGTACTTAAACCTGACGTAACCAAACTTTACAATGCCCAGAAGACCCTTGTCAGTAGTATTCTTGCTGAATCAAAAAAACTCTTGCAAGGACCAAAATCGGCCGATGAAAAAAGAGGAGGTGATTTGCTATTCAGAGCCTACAGAGGTTTGCCTAAAAATAATGCATTGATCAAGTTTTTAAGCGAGGAAGGAATGCGTAGCCTGATGCAAAAAACGGAGAGTTTTTACCTGCAGGAACAGGCAAAAAATATGCATGTGATTGATGATGAGTTGTTTTTTGTTATTGATGAGAAGCATAATTCTGTGGAACTTACTGAGAAAGGGATTGACCTTTTATCGGCTTCTTACAACGAACCAGGCTTTTTTATCCTTCCGGATGTGGGAGCAGAGATTGCTGATATTGAGCGCCAACAATTGAGCGAATCGGTTATGCTTGAAAGAAAAAGTGACCTGATTCGTAATTTTGGAGTTAAATCTGAGCGTTTACACACTGTGCATCAATTACTTAAGGCCTATACACTTTTTGAAAAAGATGTAGAGTATGTAATTATTGAAAATAAAATTAAGATTGTTGACGAGCAGACTGGTCGTATTATGGAAGGTCGGCGTTATTCCGACGGGTTACATCAAGCCATTGAAGCTAAGGAGAATGTAAAAGTTGAAGCAGCCACTCAAACTTATGCAACTATCACCTTGCAAAATTATTTCAGGATGTATGGCAAGCTCTCGGGTATGACTGGTACAGCTGAAACGGAAGCGGGTGAGTTTTGGGATATTTACAAGCTGGATGTTGTGGTAATTCCTACAAATAAGCCAATTTCCCGTAAAGACCGTGAAGATTTGGTTTACCGGACAAAACGCGAGAAATTTAACGCAGTAATTGATGAAATCATTTCATTGGTTGAAGCAAAACGTCCTGTACTTGTTGGTACTACATCTGTTGAAACATCGGAGCTTTTGAGCCGTATGTTACAACGTAAAGGTGTTGAGCACAATGTGTTGAATGCCAAATTGCACCAGCGTGAAGCACAGATTGTACGAGAGGCCGGACAGGCAGGGGTGGTTACTATTGCTACCAATATGGCTGGTCGTGGTACCGACATCAAATTAGGTGCAGGCGTAAAAGAAGCAGGTGGTTTGGCAATCATCGGTACGGAGCGTCACGAGTCGCGACGTGTTGACCGACAGCTCAGAGGTCGTTCTGGACGACAAGGCGATCCGGGAAGTACTCAGTTTTTTGTTTCGCTTGAGGATGAACTCATGCGTATGTTTGGCTCGGGTCGTATAGCAGGTCTCATGGACCGTTTGGGCTTAAAAGAAGGAGAAGTGATTCAGCACTCGATGATCACTAAATCAATCGAAAGAGCACAGAAAAAAGTTGAAGAGAATAACTTTGGAACACGTAAACGGTTGCTGGAATATGATGATGTTATGAACGCTCAGCGTGAAGTTATTTACAAAAAGCGTCACCATGCATTGTTTGGTGAGCGTCTTTCGGTAGATATCTCCAATATGTTGTTCGATCTGGGTGAGAATCTTATCAATGAGTACCAGCAGCAGCGCGACTTTGAAGGATTCAGGATGGCGGTACTTAAAAGTATGGGAATGGAGCCTCCGTTTAATGAAGACACCTTCTTTGATTCGAAAACAGAAACGCTTAATGAACAGCTCTTTGCCAAGGCTGGAACTTCTTATAAAGATAAAACACGTAGAATTGGTGAAAAGACCATGCCTGTTATTGCCGATGTTTTTGAGCGTCAGAAACAATACGAAAACATTGCCATACCTATTACCGACGGGCATAAGGGGATGCAGATTGTTGTTAACCTGAAGCGGGCAATGGACAATGGAGCGCGTGAGGTGACGCTTTCGATCGAAAAAAGCATCTCCCTGGCACTAATCGATGAGTCGTGGAAGGAGCATTTACGTGAATTGGATGATTTGAAACAGTCAGTTCAAAATGCAACTTACGAACAAAAGGATCCTCTTTTGATCTATAAATTCGAATCATTTCAGCTTTTCAAGAATATGATTCAGCGGATTAACAAAGAAGTTATTTCATTCCTGATGCGTGCTGATATTCCTATTCAGGATTCATCCAATGTAAGAGAAGCTCAGCGAGCAAAAGGTATCGATCGAAGTAAGATTAAAGAGGAACGCTCAGATTTATTATCGCAGGCACACAGTAATACCCAGCAAAAAGAAGTTACACAGCCTGTCATTGCCGAGAAAAAAGTTGGACGCAATGAGCCATGTCCTTGCGGGAGTGGAAAGAAATATAAAAATTGTCATGGTAAAATGCTCGGAGAGGACTGATTTGTTGTATTTTAGTGCCTGAAACATTTTTGATACACATGTCTTTTTTCATGTAATATAATTTCAAGTTAAATTTTAAATGATGAAAAGGTTTGTTTTTCTTGTTTTAATCAGCGTTTTATTGACTTTTGTATCCTGTAATACAAAGAAAATAGAAGGAGATGACAGACCTGCTTATGTGTATACACAGGATATTGTTAATCCACCCGATGACTTTCTTATACTCTTCAACAACCTTTCTGTAGGTCAAAAAGTAGCAAAAGTTACTTTCGCTGATAGCCTTGTGTGGCAGATTGAACGCATCGGTGATGGAAGACAAACTGTTTCAATGAAGAATGATACAGGATATTATTTTGTAAATTTGACTGATACTGTAGGTTTGGCTGGGGGTTTTACCTATGAGATCAATGTCAATAGCTTTCTTTATGGTGAATCCAAAACAGTTTTTGTTGGGTTTAGGCGGATTAACAGAGATTATCTTTCCTTTGAGCCAAAATTTTAAAAAATAACTAGTTATGAGCGTCAGATTTATAACTATCGCTTGTCTGCTCACACTTTTTTTATTTTCAGAAACATCATTTTCTCAGACAAGACCTCGTGCAACTGATCCAAAGCTTGGTTTGGTTTTGAGTGGAGGAGGAGCAAAGGGATTTGCACACATTGGTGCGATCCGGGTTTTTGAGGAGGCCGGGCTGCAGTTTGATTATGTGAGCGGCACAAGTATGGGAAGTATTTTTGGCAGCTTGTATGCCCTTGGTTATCATCCTGATACCATGGAAAAGATTGTAAGAAATCAGAATTGGGATTTCCTGATGAATGATAAAATCGAACGCAGATACATTCCTATCGAAGAAAAACAAAATTCTGACCGTTTTTTAATGACATTTCCAATCGTTGAAAAAAAGGTTAAGATCAAAACTGGATTACACAGCGGACAAATGGTGGACTTATTACTCGCCAGGTACTTGAGTCCTGCATATAAAACGCAAGATTTTAGTAAACTTCCGGTTCCATTTTTATGTATCGGAACCAATCTGGGGGATGGCGCAAACGTCATTTTGAATAAAGGTGTTTTGCACAAGGCAGTGCGGGCAAGTATGTCAATACCCAGTTATTTTGTCCCTGTTGACATTGATGGGAACATATTGGTTGATGGGGGAGTTATCAATAATTTTCCTGTGGAAGAAGTTAAAAAAGAAGGAATGGATTTGATAGTTGGTGTTGATGTTCAAACTGGTTTGCACAAAGTTGAGAATATCAATTCCATCATCAAAGTTTTAGATCAGGTGACTTCCTTTTATAGAGTTGAATCAAACGAGAATGCTATAAGGCTTACCGATTATTATATCAAACCCGATCTTGAAGGTTATGACATGATGAGTTTTAACGATTATGATACACTCATCAAACGAGGTGAAGATGCAGCGAGAGCGCAATTGCCTCAATTAAAACGACTTGCTGATTCAATAAATAATATTCGTCCCCGAATACCCCGAATTTTGAATGCAACACCAGTTGATTCGATTTTTATCACCCAATTCAGGTATGAAGGCTTGAAACGGGTGTCTAAAGAATACCTTGATGGTGCATTGGGAATTAAACCTATGACCTGGGTACATCTCGATGAGGTAGACGAGTCGATGAAAAGAGCTTATGGAAGTGGCTTTTTTGAACTAATCAATTATTATTTTGTGCCAAATGAACTTGGCGCAGGCTTGGTTTTTGAGATTACTGAATCAAGCTCAGGTTTATTTGGAGTAGGTATACATTATGATTCAGATTATAAAGTAGGATTATTACTTAATGCAACTTTCAAGAATGTTTTAGTTAAAGGTTCCAAAATTTTTGCCGACATCAATCTGGGAGAGAATCCACAGTTTCGGGGACTTTTTCTTGTTGATCGTGGGAAAAAGATTGGATATGGATTGCATGCTTCTGGACTGAATCTGGAGTTGAAAATTTATGACGGGGATAACATCGGTGATATATTCAAATTTAACCTATACAGTTTTGGTGCTTTTGCCCAATGGACCTTTAAAAATACGATGCGACTTCGTGTTGGAACACGTCTTGAAACCAATAGTTTAAGAAGTGGTTTTGGAAACCCTCTTTTTGACCGTAACTTTGATGCGCATCTTGTTTCTGGTGCCAGCTGGGCGATTGATAGTTTTAATAAGAATCATTTTTCAACTAAAGGAAGTAAAATGAATTTTACGATAAAGCATTTATTGCCTCTGTCAAACGATTCCCTTGATGTTTTTAGTTCCAATGCATTAATTTTCGCCTTTAATTATCAAAAGAATTTACCGGTAACAAATAAAAGTACCTATAAAATTGGATTGACTGCCGGTTTGACTTTCAGAGATGGAGTTATCCCATTAGCTCATTGGTTTTATCTAGGAGGGCAATCTTACTTCAATTATCTTGAAGGTTTTATCCCATTCATCGGTCATCGCTTTGTTGAGCAAGGAGGTTTGAATGAGGTTTCGTTACACAACGCGTGGCAGTATCAGATTTTTGACAAGTTCTATATCACACCAAAAATTGACCTGGGAATTATAACCCTGGATTTTGAAGATATATTTCATCAACCAGAAATCCTTGTTGGTTATGGAGTAACGTTCGGGTATGAGAGTTTTGTTGGTCCTGTTGAGTTAACCCTCATGGGAGGTAATCGCAGTAAGGGATTGGGAACATTTATTAATATTGGTTATTGGTTCTAACGATTGATTATGAAATACAAAAGAGTTTTATTAAAACTAAGCGGTGAGGCTTTGATGGGTGATCAGCAATATGGTATTGATCCTCAACGATTAAGAGACTATGCAGACGAAATTATTACCGCATCTAAAGCAGGTGCTCAGATTGCAATTGTGATCGGAGGAGGTAATATTTTCAGAGGTTTACAAGGTGCAAGTCAAGGTATGGATCGTGTCCAGGGCGATTATATGGGCATGCTCGCCACTGTTATCAACAGTATGGCGTTGCAGTCAACGCTCCAGTCGCTTGGAATGAAGGTGACTTTATTGTCAGGTGTTTACATTGACAGAGTTGCAGAATCCATGAGTGGGCCAAAAGCAATTTCGTTGCTGGAAGAAGGGCAAATTGTTGTCATTGGTGGAGGAACGGGTAACCCGTTTTTTACGACTGATACTGCGGCTGCCCTTCGGGCCGTGGAGATCAACGCAGATGTTATTTTAAAAGGTACCCGTGTTGATGGAATTTACACTGCTGACCCTGAAAAAGACCCCAATGCTATTCGTTACGACCATCTTACTTTTGAAGAGGCATACGAGAAACAGCTTAAAATAATGGATCTCACAGCTTTTACGCTTTGTAAGGAGAATGATTTGCCAATCCTGGTTTTTGACATGAATAAAAAGGGTAACCTTATAGACGTTTTAAAAGGCTTGCCTGTTGGAACAATTGTTACCAATTGAAATCTGCGACTAAATATTATACCTGGTTTTCAAAAAATGCAGAGAAAGTTGCTATCATAATCATTCTGATTGTTGCAGCACTTTTGCGTCTTTGGCGCTTATGGGATGTGCCTTTTATGCATGATGAGTTCAGCGCCTTGTTTCGTGTTGGATATGAAAGCTTTACGCAACTAATTCGTGAGGGTGTAACTCCTGATGCTCATCCTGCCGGGACTCAAGTTCTGCTTCATTATTTGGTTGCCATTGCCGGGACTCAAGCCTTTTGGCTTAAGCTGCCATTTGCACTCATGGGAATTGGCACTGTTTGGCTGGTCTATCAAATTGGAAAGCAATTGTTTCACGAAACCGCCGGGCTGATAAGTGCATCTCTTATAGCTACGATGCAATATTTTGTGTTTTACAGCCAAATAGCGCGCCCATATAGTTCGGGACTCTTTTTCGTATTATTAGCAGTTTTTTTTGGAATTAGGGTGATAAACAATCAGACTAAATCAATTGGTTTTGAGTCTGTTGGCTTCGGAATATCGTTGGTTTTAGCATCAATGATGCATTATTTCGCAATGATGATGGCCGGCTTTATTTTTATTAGTTTCTTTTTTCTTGCAAATCGCGACAACAAGAAAAAGTTGATTTACACTGGACTTCTTTCAATTCTCCTTTATCTGCCGAATCTTGGGATTTTTTTTCGACAGTTATCAGCCGGAGGAATCGGTGATTGGTTAGGAAAGCCTTCACCTGATTTTGTGACTCAATTTTTACTTTACACCTTCCATTTTTCAGCTGTTTTCATAATCACCATACTTATTGTTTTTGTTCTTGCATTAAACTATAGGGATTTTGGACGCAAACCAAAGCTTAACTATTCTTTAAACCTCATTTTATGGTTTGCTCTTAGTCTTGGTATTGGATGGGCTTATTCAATTCTACGTACTCCAGTAATTCAGTTTAGCACGCTGTACTTTTCATTTCCATTTCTGATTCTTGGTGTTTCTGGGTTTACACGACAGCTTAAACCGCAATATAACGTATTGATTGTTATTATTTTGGTATCGATGGGTGCTTACACTTTAATTAATGAGCGGCATCACTACATAACCATGTATGAACAGGGTTATGACCAAATTGCTTTGAAATTTGATAAAAATCAGGATACTTATAAAGAAGATATAACACAGGTTGCAGTTGGGGGATCGGTGCGCATGCTCGACTTTTACCAGCAAAAGCAGCAAAACACCGGTGTCATTCTATTCAACAAAAACAATAGTTCGACAGAACTTTCATTGCTTGTTGATTCCTGTCAAACACGTTATTTTGCTATCGGCTGGACTGATTACTCCCTTTTTAACTGGATTGAAACGGTAAGAAACAAGTATACTAAAGTTGTTGAGCAACAAAACTGGTTCAATTCAGGTTATTATTTATTTGAACGTGAAGAAGTTGAAGGTGAAAAGCCATTTTTAGATGCGAGGTATTTGGTTGAAGATAAAAAACAAACTGGAATCATTCGTTTTACAGAAAAGGACGAGTATGGTTTACTATGGGAATCGGCAGTTGATAGCACTTTTCATAGCGACGATGGTATTATTGTGGCTGGATATCTGATCAAGGCTTTGAGTGAAATCAAGGATCTTAGTGTCGTACTTGAAATTAAAGTTTCAGGAGTTTCTGAGCCTGTGATGTGGCGATCAGGTACACTTGATGGGCGTATTATTAAAGAAGGTGAAACATTTACGATGATAGTTGTTCATCATTTAGATGCAGGGCCCGCTATTCCACCCAATTCAAAATTACGTACTTACGTTTGGAATAAGGCAAAAGCGTCATTCGAGGTAACAGAAAGATGGGTCTATGTAAAAAACCAAGATCCATGGCTTTTTGGATTATATGGCCGTTTAAAGTAGCAGAGTGATTGTTCAAATGCAGTTTTATTAGTATATTTGTCAGCAAAAATTTTCAGACATGACAGAAGAATCACAATTTGTTTTAGAAGCAACAAAAGATAGCATGGAACATGCTATTGTTCATTTTGAACATGAATTGCATAAAATCAGAGCTGGAAAATCGAGTCCTGCGATGTTGAATGGGGTAATTGTAGAATACTATGGAGCGCATGTTCCAATTGAACAGGTTGCCAACATCAACACACCTGATCCAAGGCAGATTATCGTTCAGCCTTTTGACAAGAGTTCAATTTATGCTATTGAAAAGGCAATTATGGCCGCAAACTTAGGCTTCAATCCTATGAATGAAGGTGAACTTTTGAGAATCAACGTTCCACCTTTGACGGAAGAACGGCGCAAAGATTTGGTAAAACGCTCAAAAAATGAGGCGGAAGATGCAAAAGTAAGTATCAGAAATGCACGACGACATGCCAATGACGAAGCCAAGCATCTGGAAAAGGACGGCACACCTGAAGATGAGGTTAAACGTTTGATTGAGAAAATTCAGGAGATGACGAATGCCTATATTGCAAGAGTTGATAAAATATTGGAACTGAAAGAAAAGGACATTCTAACTGTCTGATGTACCTTCTTCTTTAGTCCCATCTTTTTTATTTCTTCTCAAGGCTCGAATAGCAAGATCCAAGACCGTAATTATCAGTGTTGGACTAGTTAGCATGCTTCCGAAGATATTCTTTATGATATTCACAGGTTGAAGTTGATCAGTAAGACTGTCGAAATCGTTTTGCATTTCCAGTTCACATCGGTCAACTTCTTCTACCAGGTATTTTATCTGGTCATCAATTGTCTGGAATCCAGGTGGCATCGAGCCACCTAATCCCGTAAAATCACCGGCAGCTATTTTCTCATTAATTTTGTGGATGACAGGGTCAACAAAAAATTTCTTTCTGCCCAGGTACACGATTAAGCCTAATAACAAATAGATCAAAGCCATGAGAAGAAAACCCTGATAGTAAGTGCCTACATGATGGCCAAACCAAAAGACAAATGCAAAAGACAGCATTAGGATAACCATAGAGGCTAATCCAGTTATTAAGACTGCCGTCACTAAAAAAGAAGAAAGCGTGGCAATACGCTTGCTTAGCATCAATCCAATCAGATTTAATCGCAGGTTAAAATAAACCTTCAAATCTGAGGTGAGATTTCCGATTTCTGAGCCAATATTTGTTGCCATTTTTGTTGAATTTATCAGTGGGACATGAAGAAGATGAGTAAGCTTTAAGAATTGGATTCGTCTTCAAGATTATTTTTTAGATTTTCCAAGACATTTGCAAGTTCATCAGATGCTTTGTCGGTAAACTCAATCGCTTTCTTTTTGATTGTTTCCCGTTGGTCTTTGTTTAAAAAATATACAGCTGCAGCACCAGCAAGTGCGCCTAAAACCAGACCTGTACCAAAATTGAATTTATTTTTACCCATGTGAATTACTGTTGAAATTTTTGTTAAAGATAAAATGTTTTTGTCTTCATAAAATAATGGCAAACCATTTCATGTATGAATTTTAGGTAACAATTAGTTATTCAATACATTGATGGATTATCGTTGTGTTTCTCGCCAAGACCAAGTACTAATTTGAATCTGAAATTTTCTGGTTCGTTTTCCAAATGATAATATCCATAGCGATAGAAAAATCCTGTTCCGACACTTAAATTTTCAAGTTTAAGCAGATCATTTATGAGTATTCCCCCTTCAAAAAAGCCCTTTTCCGGAGCTTTTATAATTATAAACTGATGAGCCTGATCATTTTCTGTTGAGCCGTAAATAGCCAGATTCATCAGTGATAAGCGAGGCTGTATGAATGAATTAAGCCTCAACGATTGCCGGATAGTATACACAACAGCAGCAGAAAAGTACCGGTCAGCTGTAAACTCATTTGGTTTCATTGTGGCAAAAGAATTAGGGGCATAAATACCGAATCGATTCCATGTTCCCGGAAGGTTAAATAGTTTTTGATAAGGCACCTTTTGAGAAACAATTGCAGCAGAGATTTCAGTTAAAAGAATTCCTCCTGAACCAATGAGAAAATAATTTTTGAATCGTCCTTCGAGTTTTGCATAATTAAATCTCTGGGCAAAAGATGGACTATTTCCATACGTGATCATCAGCTCTATCAAATCATGTTGATCTATGGTCCTGAAAATTGTCTGATTTTGATTTGTACGGGCCGGCAAGGACCAGGAACATTTGAGTGTTAATTCGTTAAATCTAAACTTCTGATATGTTGCTGATTGTGTTTGATCTGCTACAAAACTGTAATCATATCCTGGTTCAGAAATCTGATAGGAGTATTTAATTTGAGTTTTTAATAATGGATTGCTTAGCACATTTAAAGATGTTTCGATTGCTTTAATGAAATCCATCCTGTTGACATAGAGGTTTTTAAAATTTTCTGTTTTAAAAAGGGTCATACCCGAAAGCTCGAAACCACTACCTCCTGAAGGTATATAATCTGCGTAACGCTGAACGGTCCAGTTCATTTTCAATTTTTTGCCGAGGCTATAAACAAAGCCATAGTTGTAATACAAACGTTTTGTCCAGATTCCGACACCAACAGATCCAGCTAAGCCAAGTCGCTTACTAAATTTGTGATTTGTTTGAGCACCAATGCCAAATTTGAAGCCCTCAAAGTCGTTATACCCAATGAACTTACTCATGTCGATATCAATCAAACCAATTGGAAAAAATCCGTCACTCAAAACATTTAGAAATTTTTGGTTCTCACGATGTTCATAACTTTTTGTGATTTCAAATGCTGATGAAGTTTGTTCATTCTCGTTTGAAATATTTTTTAAACCTGTATTTACTTTTATATCAGCTATTTGACTTTTTGAAGAAGCATAAAAGTTTGTTTTCTTGTTAGCAGACTGAACAAGGAGCTGTGTATGTATTTTTGAAGGTAGAAAATAACCGAATTGACTTAGAGAATATGAACATTCCGTTAATGAAACAAGTGATCGGTTACTGTCTGATTGAAAAACTAGCACTTGAAATAAATTTGATGAATGTGTCTGATACTGGAAAATCCCGGAAATTGAGTTTTGAGCTTCATTTTTGCGAGGAAAAAAGGCGAAAGTATAAATTGAATCATTATTTGAAGAAAGATGTTCTGAGATAAGCCGGTATTCGTACATATCAGAAATGGATCTGAAAACAGGGCTGGGATAATTATTACTACTTAATTTCCATATGGAATCAAATCCGATTTTGGTATCAAGTGCTGATAATAAGTAGTTGAAAATAGGGTCTTTGCCACCTTCTTGATGTGATTGAATTATTTCTTGCGAAAAGAAGTCCGGATGAATGAATTGAATTTTTTGAGTCTCTTCACCTGTCATAAGTCTCTTCAAACTAAGGCTGTCTTTAGTTTTTTGGAGGTTATTTTGGATGCTTTCCAGGCTGTTGAATGTAAATAGTTCATATTTATTTTCAGATACATAGCTATAATCTTTGTGCTGTCGGGCTGATTGTTTGCTAAGATGGGTCAAAACACGGTCAAGCTTTTGGGTGATATCTTTTTCAGCCAAATTAGAAACAGGCAGGAAATTCAAAGTTAGAATGGAATTTGGTTGTACCGTGTCGGGTGAAAAGGCTGAGAAGTTGTATGTATCATTAATGCAATAAATTGTTGAAGATGATAGTTTTGTGTCTAAACTAATTTTACCTTCAAAATCTGTGGAAGAAAATTGTGAACCATCAGCAGTGAATAATCCTATAAAATAATAAGGTTGAAAAAGTTGTTCTTTTGCATTTGTAATGACAACTGATTTACTAGTCTGACATTGAAGATTTTTCGTATTAGACAGTAAAATCAAAAGTAGTAGCATTAAACCCAGATCAAAGTCTTTGATAAGCCAATTAAGTGATCTGCTGTTCATCTACGTTTTATGATATGAGAGCCTTTTATCTCTATACAGCAAAATAGGATTCCAATGATGCAAGAGTATCATTATCCGTATGTAAGTCGTGAACAATTTTGCCATTTTCCAAAATGACAACTCTGTCACAAACTTCAGCAATATGATTCAAATCGTGGCTTGATATTAAAAATGTACTTTTCGTGATAGCTTTTTGCTTTTTAATAAGTTGTTTCAGCCTGATTTGGGTTGAAGGATCGAGGCTGTTAAAAGGTTCGTCAAGGATTATTATTTCAGGATGACCCATCATTGCAGCTGCGATACCAATTTTTTGCTGATTTCCCATCGAAAAGTTACGTATAAGCTTCTTTTTCCCAAGAACTTCGCCATTGAAAAAGTCCTCCATATCAGCAAGATAGAGTTGAATCTCCTCCTTAGTCAATCCTTTTATTTTTCCAGTAAAGTTGAAATACTCTTCCGGACTTAGAAAGTCAATCAAGAAACCTTGATCCAGGTAGGAACCGGTAATTTTTTTCCAGTTTTCATTTCTTGCTACTGACTGGTCTTTTATGAAAGCCTCTCCGGAATCTGCTTTCAATAAGTCGAGTAACAAACGGAAAAGTGTGGTTTTACCTGCGCCATTATTGCCCACAAGGCCGAAGCTTTCACCTGTCGGAATAATTAGTTGTTCAATATCGACTGCGCGATTCCCGTTATAGCTTTTTTGTAGATTATTAATTTGTATCATGTAATAAGGATTTATTTTTTAACGAATAGAATTACAGCACTTTATGATTTATCACGAAAGCCTTCAGCCATTATATATTTTCTTTCGTAAAGGTTGCCAACAATGTTTTTTATGAACCAGGGTCTTAAAAGGAGTCCAAATAATCCCAAAGCTCCTAAAACAATCAATCCCATTGTTGGGTTGCCAAACCATTTGAAAGGCAAATAGATGAAGATTGGAAGAATAAAAACCGGAATCATTATAAAGAAATGCATGGCGCTGATACCTTGATAGTTGAAAGCAGATCCTTTGGTAAGAACCATTGCTTTCTTGTTGTAAGTAGCAAAATAAAGGATCATTGGATTAATGATTCCCAAGCTAAAAAGAAAACATGCTGTATTAGTAAAGAAAATGGTTGTGCCAAAATAAATGTATGGAATGGTAATTATGTACGAAGCGATTATAAGAAATGTACTCAGTTGAAGTTTTGCCGAAACATAATCCTTCATTCGTAATCCTAATGTAAGAAAAAAATCAAAATGCCCTCCTTCAGAAGAGAACGAATACTGTAAATAATTGATTGATAATATGCTGGTGACAAAAATTCCTATAAAAATCATAAAACCACTTTCAGGACCATATTCTTCCTGAGGATAAAAAAAGAAGCCATAACCCAGAAAAAGTGGAGCAAGCATCAGCATTGAACGTGTTCGCTTATTACGAAGTTGTAATTTAAGTTCTAAAGCGATCAGCTCTCCGATGAGTCCAATTCTGTCGAGCACACTAAACTGATTATTAAGGTATTTGTCTTCACGGCCCGACTTTGGCTGAAACGATTCGAGATACATTCCTTGCTTCAGGTATTCAAAGTTTAAAGCGTAAAGCAAAAGCGCAAGGACGGGGAGCAAGGCAAACATCCATGGATGTATCAATAGATAATCAAGGAAACCAGCGATTGTTGAAGAGAAGCTGTACCACTCGGTGTATTCTGCTAACGCTAGAGCGCTGAGTACCGCAAAGAAAAGTACAACTATTTTCAGATTGGTGACCATCTGTTTTTTGACATAAATAACAAGCAGATTGATAGCCTGATCGAGAAATAACAAGCCTAACAACCAAATCCAGGCTGTGCTAGTGCCATGAAAATAACTAATCTGAAAGATAGCAAAAGGAATAAAAAACACCATACTTATCAGACTGAAAAAGTTAAAAACTCCTTTAACAAGCACAAAATGAATTAGATGTCGTTTTTTGATTGGAAGTTGTTGATAGGGTCTTATTTCTAAAGCCGGGAGTTTTTGCATGAAGAACCGCATCGTAAACATACCGGCAAAATACCAGGCAACTGCCTGATGATAGACTGAAACAGGCTCTCCTGTTGTTATTATTTCGTGCCATTTATCAGAAACATAGATGGCTAAAATGACAACTTCTGCGAAAAGTATAAAGATAAAGAACCCCATAATTAGGTTGACTGCAAGATTTCGCTGCCAGATTGAGGAGCGCTTGGCCTGTTTCCATTGATGACTTAGAAATTGAATAGCTAGCATATTATTGATTTTGCAAGGTTTTTTTGACTGAGGTTAAAAACAGAAAGCAAGCGACTTAAAGGATTAATTTCATGTCTTACGGCTCTTTTAGTTTAGGATTGTTTACATGTCGTAAAGCATCTCTTTGATATTTTTTCAACATGTTTTTTTCGAGAGCTTGCGTTAGATCAACACCGGTTTGATTTGCCAAACAAATAAGGACAAACAGAACATCAGCCATTTCATCAGCCATATCTTCTTCTTTATCAGTAGGTTTAGATGACTGATCACCAAATTTCCGAGCCATAATACGAGCAAGTTCACCTACTTCTTCCATAAGGATGGCTGTGTTTGTCAATTCGCTGAAATAGCGGACACCAACTTTTTGAATCCACTGATCTACTTGATTCTGTGCATCGTGAATGTGCATAATAAGGTTTTAATGAACAAAGATAGCATATAAAATTTAGTAGGAAACAGCGCTATATTATATTTTGAAACACTCATTTTTAATTGGAGAAACCACGTTATTACTATAATTTCTTTCATTTTTTTCATTTTTTTCATTTTTTGAGCAAAAAGCTGAAGCATTCGATTGTGTACTATTTGTGATTTGCTAAGTTGGCATTAATTGATGGTGTTGAAACAATAGGCTTGGATAAGCTTTAGAATTATAGTCTGATTTGAAATGAATCTTAGAACTCAACTCTAAAAAGCATTAAAGAAGTTCAGGTATAATTCAAAGATTTTTTTGGTTGGTCACATCCCAAAATCAATAATCCTTTAATAATAAACCGATGGTCGGCTAAAGTTTGTTTATTTTGCAACAAATTTAAAACTGTGCGCTACAATTTTGACAAACATATTGAAAGATCGAATACTGCCAGCATCAAACATGACTTGAAGGACATAATTTTTGGGACGAAAGATGTTATCCCTTTTTGGGTTGCTGATATGGATTTCGAAACGCCTGACTTCATTCGGGAGTCGGTCATTAAACGTGCAATGCATCCGGTTTATGGATATACATTTCGCGATGATGCTTATTATCAGAGTATTATTGGATGGATGAATCGCAGGTATCAATGGGAAATAGAGAAAGATTGGATACTTTTTTCTCCGGGAGTAGTGCCTGCACTTAACATGGCCATCCTGGCTTTTTCTGATCCGGGTGACGAAATTATTGTTCAGCCTCCGGTTTATTTTCCTTTCTTTTCAGCAGTAAAGGACCATAACAGAACCCTTGTTTACAATCAATTAATTAAGAGAGATGCTGATTATGGGATTGATTTTGATCTTTTTGAGAAGCAAGCTCAGACAGCAAAACTGTTTGTTTTGTCTAATCCTCACAACCCTGTCGGACGTTGCTGGAATGCAGAAGAATTAAACAAGCTGGCGACTATTTGCCTTAAGAATAACGTGTTGGTTCTTTCAGATGAAATCCACAGTGATTTGGTGCTTCCGCCAAATAAACATCATGTCTTTGCTGCGCTGTCAAAGGAAATATCAGAAATTACTGTTACGCTCCATGCCCCCAGTAAAACATTCAATTTAGCTGGGTTATCGAGTTCTTCGGTAATTATAGAAAATCCTGAGTTAAGAAAAAAAATGAAAACAGTACTTCAAAGTATGCACATTGAAATGGGTAATATTTTTGGAATTGAGGCAACCAAGGCAGCATTCAATTATGGAGAACCCTGGCTTGAACAATTGTTAAAATACATTCAATTAAATGTAAATGAAACTGTTAGCTTCCTGAATAAAAATTTGCCTGAAGTGAATATTTTTGTTCCAGAAGCAACTTATATGATTTGGCTTGATTTTAGTTTCACAGGACTATTGGATGAGGAACTTCGCAATAAAATGATACATGAAGCCGGGCTTGGGCTGAGCCCTGGAAAAGATTTTGGTCCCGGAGGCTCACAAATGATGCGACTTAATGTTGCTTGTCCGAAAGAGATTTTGATGAAAGGACTGGAACAAATGGCTAGTGTATTTAGAAAAAAATAATAAGATTATGCTTTCATATGTTTACTTTTGGCATGTGTTGATCGTAAAAATTAAGCTGTTAGTAACTTAAATAAATAGAATATGCGATTATTAAAATTTGTTGGGATAGTATTTGCGGTGTTTTTGGTAGTACTCCTTATTTTGCCGGCCTTGATGAAGGATACCGCAGAAACTAGTCAAAGTATTGTTATTAAAGCGAATGCACAAACGATTTTTCGTCAGGTGAATAGTTTTCAAAACTGGCAAAAATGGAGCCCGTTTGAATTAGGCGACACAAATATGGTTTCTGTATATGAAGGACCGTTGCAAGGTGTTGGTAATAAGCATGTCTGGAAAAGTGAAAGTATGGGGGATGGCAGCATGCTTATCCTGAAAAGTGAGCCTTATACATTCATTCAGAGCTTGTTAGATATGGATGGAAATGGAAAAGCATTTGATGAATGGACCTTTGTTGAAAAGGGTGATGGTGTAGAAGTAACATGGGCATTGAAGCTTTCCGGGTTAAAATATCCATTCTATAAGTATTTCGGCTATTTCATCGAAAGCATGATGAAGCCGATGCAAGAAAAAGGTCTGACAAAATTGAAGGAAATTGCAGAGAATGAAGTTCCTTCTCTTCCTGTCGAGCGCATTGAACTTGAGAGCATACCATCTTTGACGATTTACGATTCTGCCATGATAAATATGATTGGATCTGTTACAGAGCAGAATTTCAGCGAATTAGCTCTGACAATGTCTCGTAGCCGTATTGCAGCAGCAGGGCCAGCTTTTGGTCTCTATTATAACTGGACCGAAGATGCTCCTATTCGTATGAGAGTAGGATTTCCTGTAGCTGAGGAAGCTCGGGAAAGCGGGCGTGTTACGTATTTCAAGCGTCCAGGCGGCACAACATTGAAGACAACACTCACTGGCCCCTATAGTGGTTTGTACAAAGCTCATCTTGACCTTGATGCGTATATGGCAGATTATCAATTATCTATGAAAAATATGGGAGTTTGGGAAGAGTATGTAGTTGGTCCGACAACCGAAGGAGATTCAACGAAATGGATAACTAATATTTATTATCCATACACCCAAAAGCAGCAATAGTGTTTTATTACTATAATATGACCTTGTAACTGGGAATGAACAACATCACTTCTCAGATGTTTTTCTGAGAAAGCAATTGAATTATGCAGGATACTGAAACAAAAGTAAAAACCAAGTTGAGCTGGAAGGGCTTTAACCAATTACTTTCATTGCTTAAATATGTGTTGCCAAAAAAGTATGCCTTTATTGGTGGATTGGTCGCATTATCGATATCGAGCTTAACAACTTTGGCCTTTCCGATGTTGCTGGGTGATCTGATTAATCAAGCCAATCCTGAAGCTAGTTTGCAGCATATCAATCAGATAGCATTAATTCTTTTAGGTATTTTCGCTGTGAATGCTATTTTTGCTTATCTGAGGATTTATTGGTTCGAGCTTGTGACTCAGCATATGTTGGCTGAGTTAAGACAAACAACTTACAACCATATTATCAGGCTTCCAATGAGCTTTTTTTCAAAGCATAGAGTTGGAGAGTTGAATAGCCGCATTTCTGCTGATATTTCTGTTTTGCAAGAAACTTTTACTTTTACTTTAGCACAGTTTGTCAGGCAGATTATTACTATTGTTGGTGGGGTAATTTTACTTTCACTAGTGTCAGTTAAACTCACTCTTTTTATGTTAGCTTTTGTGCCCCTTGTTGCAATTGGAGCCAGATTTTTTGGTAAACATATTAGGGCGCTCTCAAAGAACACACAAGGTCAGGTAGCTCAGTCAAATATTATTGTCGAAGAAACCTTGCAAGGAATCGCAAATGTTAAAGCTTACGCTAATGAATCATTTGAGGGTCAGCGTTATACAAAAAGCACAAATGAAGTTATTTATATAGCCATAAAGGGAGCAAAAGCTCGTGCACTTTTTATATCTTTAATTGTGTTCAGTCTGTTTACAACAATTGTTGGAGTGATTTGGTATGGCGTTTATTTGGTAAACAGCGGAGAGGGTATAGCTGCCGGCGATTTGTTTAAGTTCATTTTATATACAGTATTTATTGGAGCATCTATTTCGGGCATGGCCGACCTTTATTCGCAAGTTCAAAAAGCAGTTGGAGCAACAGAGAGTTTGATGGATTTATTAAAAGAGGGTGCGGAATTTCAGGAGACTGAAAAAAAAGGTTGCGATACCAAACTTGGCGGTAAAATTGAATTCAATCATGTTATGTTTTCCTATCCGGGAAGGTCGGATGTTGAGGTGCTTAAAGATATTCATTTCAAAATAGAAACGGGTCAGATGGTCGCTTTGGTTGGTGCTTCAGGCGCTGGAAAAACTACGCTGACATCTTTGCTTTTCAGGTTTTATGATCCCTCAAGCGGAGAGATTTTGTTCGATGGACAGCCTTCAACCTCAATTCATCAAAAATGTTTACGTCAACAAATGGCTATTGTGCCACAGGAAGTGATGCTTTTTGGTGGAAGTATTGCCGAAAACATTGCCTATGGCAAACCGGGAGCATCATTGATTGAAATCAAACTTGCCGCTGAAAGAGCAAATGCGCTGGAATTTATCGAAAGTTTTCCTGAAGGCTTTGAAACTACTGTCGGTGAACGCGGCATTCAGTTGTCAGGTGGACAGCGTCAGCGCGTTGCTATTGCAAGGGCTATTTTACGAGATCCCAAAATTTTAATTCTTGATGAGGCTACATCCGCACTTGACAACCTCTCTGAAGGACTTGTTCAGCTGGCTCTCAATGAGTTGATGAAGAACCGGACGTCCATAATTATTGCACATAGGCTTTCAACAATTCTTGATGCTGATTTGATTGTGGTAATGGAAGATGGAAGAATCGTTGAAAGTGGTACTCACAACGAGTTGATTCAGCGTAAAGACGGTGTTTATTTTAAACTCAGTAAACGGCTTGAAAAAGACTCTGAGAAGAATTAATTATCAGTTTTATTCGTTTGTGGTTAAAAAAGTTTTACATTTGCATCATTGTTGCATTTAAATCAATGTTGCATTCATGAATCCTGCTGAAGTATTACAAAGACACCATTTGAAGCGCACAAGTTGTCGGGAAGGAATTCTTGATGTAATTATGCGTTCCGATAAAGCTATGTCGGAGAATGAGATACGTGAGAAATTAGCAGGAAATTATGATCGGACAACTTTCTACAGGTCGTTTAAAACCCTGGAGGAATCCAGAATATTGCATAGAATTGTGGTCGATCATCTAAATGTTCGTTATGCAATCGATCCGGCAGTTAATTCCAATCCGTTGCACGCACATTTTTATTGTGAAGCCTGCAACGAAGTTAAATGTATGGAGATGATTCCTGTTGCGGTTCCGGTTTTACCGAAAGGATATACGGCTAACGAAACAGAAGTAATTATAAAAGGAGTTTGTCATCATTGTCAGGATAAATAAGGTTTTTGAAAAAATTTAAACAACATATTGTCCTTGTATTACTTCTGCTGTTTGGTTATCCAACAGTATATCAGGCTATTCATACATTTGAATATCATACAGGAGGCAGTTGTGACCATTTCTGTGCCGGCAAAACAGATGACATTGATGATTATTCAACACTTATCTGGAAGACAGAACATTCCAAACAAAAAAGCTGCCTTGTTATTGGGTTTAAACTAGCTTTAAAGGATATTCCTGTCAACTTGGTTTCGTTTAGGGAAATTGATGGTAGTGACTTTCATTATTTTGTTAATCCTGAATCGGTTCCATTTACTGATATTCAACATTTCATAAGTCCGCGTGCTCCACCGGTATCACTTCTTTAAACACAGGAAGTCCAATTTTTTATTACCATTTATTTTATCTTATGAGAAGGTATTACCTTCTGATTGTTATTTTAGGTTTATCCTATATGGCAAACAGCCAGACATTTACTTTAAAAGGAACGGTTTCTGATGACCTTGGGATGCCACTTCCGGGTGCCACAATCGTGCTCAATCCAAGCCATTTTGGTCAAGCAACTGATGCGAATGGAAATTTCGTCTTTAGCTCCATGCCAAAGGGAGACTATACGCTGGAAATTACTTATATAGGTTATGTTGCATATAAACAATTACTTACAATAAATAAGAGCATGGATATGCATATTACCTTGTTTCCTGTAAGGCAAACTTTGCAGGAAGTTGTTGTAACAGGTCATTTGACCGACCCGGCACATAAGGAGAATTCGCTTACGGTTGATGTTGCGAACACAGCTTTTTTAAAGCAACACATGGGTGGCGACCTTATGAAGACCCTTGACAGGTTGCCTGGTGTTGATGCTATGAGTATTGGCTCTGGGCAGTCGAAGCCGGCAATTCGGGGGTTAGGTTTCAATAGAGTAGTGGTTGTTGAGCATGGGATAAAGCACGAGAGTCAGCAATGGGGTTCAGATCATGGGTTGGAGATTGACCAATACGCTATCGAACGAGTTGAGATTGTTAAGGGTCCAGCTTCCCTTATGTATGGATCGGATGCTATTGGTGGCGTAATTGATCTGAAACAATCAAAAATTCCCGAACCCTGCACTGCTGGCGGAAATGTTGATTTAACTGCTAACAGCAACAACGATTTAATTGGAGGCTCGTTGTTTGCTTATGTCAGAAAGAATCGCTTCTATTTCACAATGAGGGCAAGTGTTGCAGATTATGCTGATTATAAAGTGCCTGCAGATAGTATTGATATTTACTCCTTTAAGGCTGCTTTGCATAACCGTCGCCTGCGCAATACTGCAGGCGAAGAGCAGAATATTCACTTTTCAGTTGGCTTTGTTGAAAAACATTTCACCAACAGAATCTTCATGAGTGTTTTGAATAATAAACAAGGTTTTTTTGCCAATGCTCACGGCCTCGAACCACGAAGGGTTGACACAGACCTGCACGACGCTGCATCACGGGATATTCACTTCCCTTATCAGGAAGTTCGGCATATTAAAATTGTGAACAAAAGTGATATTTTCCGTGAAAATTACCAATGGTCGGCCGAAGTTGGTTATCAACAGAATTTGCGTCAGGAATGGAGTAATTATGTGAATCACGGTTATATGCCGGCAGTTTTCCCTGATACTTTGCCCTTTGATGCTGATTTAGAGCGGGCATTTGACAAATATGTCCTATCTGGCAATACGAAAATTTCGCTAAGACCTTTTCAAAATGTTGAATCTATCTTTGGGTTAAGTGCAGAATATCAATCGAATACCATTGATGGAAGAGGTTTTATTATTCCAGCATTCAAACAATTTTCGTCAGGTGTTTTCACTTATTGGAATTACAGGCTTCCCAATAACGCAGTTTTGCAGGCAGGACTTAGGTATGATGCAGGTTTCCTTCATACCGATGCTTACTACGACTGGTTTGAGAGTCCAAAAGGGGAGGGAAGTGATGAAAAGATTTTTGTTCAGCGAGCATCGGAGCTCGATAGAAGTTTTTCAAATATTTCATGGTCAGTTGGTTATGTTGCTACATTGCGAGATTTCGATTTCAAAGTAAACCTAGGAAAAAGCTTCCGGATGCCTATTGCTAAGGAGTTGGCTGCCAATGGGGTAAATTATCATCATTTTAGTTATGAAAAGGGAAACGCTGATTTATCACCAGAGGTTGCTTATCAAATCGATTTTGGTTTGGAGTGGCAGTCCGAAAAACTGGCAATCGGACTAACCCCTTTTGGAACCTATTTTGTAAATTACATCTATTTGAATCCAGGTTTTGAGCATGATAGGTTGTATGGAAATGGAAATCAAATATTTACCTATTCACAAAGTGAAGTTCTCCGATATGGTGGAGAGCTTCATGCACATTATGCTATCAGCTCAGTCTTAAGATTGGGAATAATTGGCGACTATGTGTATTCTTTACAAACTTCTGGTGATAAGAAAGGCTTTGCTTTGCCATTTTCACCACCAGCTTCACTATTGCTGAATGCGAGATTCGAGCCACAAGGAACAAAAACATTTGTAAACCCTTACCTGTCGATGGATTTCAGGTTGGTAGGAAACCAAAATGCAATTGTTCCTCCTGAAGAAAAAACGAGTGGGTATCAAACGGTCAATTTAGCGCTTGGTACACAGATAAATTGGAATAAACAGTCATTTAATGTTGCATTGCAAATTCAAAACCTTCTTAATGCAAAGTATTTTAATCATACAAGTTATTACAGACTAATTAATGTTCCGGAGCCTGGCCGGAGTTTTGTTTTAAATATTACTATCCCTTTTAATAAATCTCTTAACAACTAAAAATTTAACACAATGAAAATCAATCATTTACTACATATTATTATAATTTTTGCAGTTTTTGCTTTTACCTCATGTAAAAAGGATGAGCAGGTTGCAAAGCCAGTAATCACAATCACTGAATTAGGTTATGAAAATGGTAGAATTGCCTACCTTGGCAATGATTTGCATATTGAAGCTGATATAATTGCTGAAGGAAAAATTCAGCAGATTGCTGTTACCATACATCCTGAAGGTGAACACGAAGCAAAAAGTAGTTTGGTTCTTTTTGACGCGGGTCTTTGGGAAGTTGACACCGTTTATACTAAATTCTCTGGATTAAAAAACACCACTTTTCATGAGCATCTTGAAGTACCGTTTGATGCTGAAGTCGGACATTATCATTTTCATTTTACTGTTACTGATATGGATGGAAATCAAACAGTTATTGAAGATGAAATTGAACTGAAGGTTCCTGAGGACATGACTGCTCCTGTTCTTACTGTAACTTCAGCCCCTGATAATTTACAAGCTTTCAGTAATGGAAGCAGTATCACAATCAGTGGTTCTGTTTCGGATGATATGGCCTTAGGCGGATTATATATTGCTCTGGTAAGAGTAAGTCAAAATCTAACTGATGAACAAGTTAGTTCAGCCAATACAATCGCTTTATTACATACACATGAATTTGATTCTCCTCAGTCTGACAGCTTTAGTGCAACTATCACAATTGGATCTTTGGTTGATAACGACCTTCCACAAAAAGTGATTGGAGGCGCTTTCGGCTGGCAGTCGGGGGAGCATTATTTATTAGTTAAAGCAAAAGATGCCTTTGGTGCAAACTGGGTATATTCAGCTCATTATCCTATTGTAATAAACATGTAATCAATATTTTAATTAAATGAAATGAGAAATTTAATAATTCTGAGTTTACTGTTTACTATCTTTTTAACTGGCATTTATGGCTGTCAGAAAGAGGAAATCGATGACCAAAAACCTATCATTGATCTAACAGATGAAGACACATTCCCATTAAGCTGCGATACAGTTTATTTTGGTGAGCCCTTTACGATTCAGATGTCAATATCCGACAATAAAGAGTTAGGTTCATTCAATATTTCTATTCATCACAATTTCGATCATCATTCACACAGCACTGAGGTAACAACTTGTGACTTATGGCCGGTAAAATCACCTGTTAATCCTTTTGTTTTGATTCAGGATTACAGCATCCCTTCAGGTACAGCCTTATATCAAATTTATCAGATTTTGGAAATACCACTTTCAAATGAAAACGGGATCTTTGATGAAGGCGACTATCATTTCTTCATCAGTCTGACTGATAAAGAAGGTTGGTCGACACAAAAGGGGTTAAGCATTAAGATGTTACAAAGATAAGAAAGACCTTTTTTTTTGAGAATGAAGAAATTGTTCTCTATTGGCTTACGATAAATTTGATAATAAAAACACCCGGAAATTGACATGCCGGGTGTTTTTTTTAAAAATGTGTCATTAAATCGCGTGTTCAGGAATTTTACCTGTAAGACTTTTAAAGAATGAAATCATTTTAGTGATTTCTTCTTGGCTCAATTCTTTACCAAGCTGAGTATAAGACATGATTTTTACAGCTTCTTCAAGGCTTCCCGCACTTCCATCATGAAAATATGGTGCTGTTTTTTCGATATTGCGAAGCGACGGTGTTTTAAATACATTTTTATCAGCCTCAGAGCCTGTTAGAGCGAATTTTCCTTCATCCTGAAGCTTGCTTCCAGTAAATTCCCAATATGGGCCATGTACAAGTCCAAATCTTTGCATCATATTTCCTCCTAGTCCAGGTCCGATATGACAGGCAATGCAACCTGTTTCGATGAACAAACTTAGTCCATTTTTCTGATCTTCATCCAGCATCGTTACTGCTCCGTCGAGAAAAGCGTCGAAAGCAGCAGGTGTAGCAAGCGTTCCCTCAAAGTCAGCAACAGCTAGGGCGAAGTTGTCAAAAGTGATTGGATCGGACTGTTCAGGAAAAGCTTTCTTAAACATTTCAGCATACTCAGCTGAATTTTTAAGAACAGAGACGACATCCTCAACACCTTTCATGCCCATTTCAATTGGATTCAAAATAGGGCCTTTGGCTTGATCTGCGAGGTCAGGAGATCTGCCATCCCAAAATTGTGCAACATGAAAGTATGCATTAAAGGTCGTTGGACTGTTGCGGGTTCCTCTTGTTCCGTCGTGTCCAAGAGAAGTACGCTCATTATCAACACCATAATTGGAAATCGGATGGCACGTATTGCAACTCATTTTTCCATTGGCAGATAGCGTTTCATCATAATAGAGCTTCTTGCCTAACAAAGCCATTGGTGTTGTCGGATCATTAGGCTCAGGAAGTTTACTGAAATAAATCTTCGCAGTCTCGATTAATTTCGTGTCAGCTTCCGACATCGTCTTATCAACCTGCTTACTGCCTTGATTTGTGCAAGATGATAAAACTAAGAATGCTGCAATTCCTACAAAAAGTAATTTTTTCATTGAAAAATTAATTAAATTTATTCAACAAAGTTAGAGCAATCTGATATGAATACTTGAGCTTTTAAATGATAAATACCCACATTTAAGCAAAGATTAAGGGTGTTGAAAATATAAGGAAATGTTTTTTGTGGGGCTCTTTAAATAAATGCCCTACTTTTGAAGTGTTCGGATAGATTTTTTTGAACACAAAATAAAAACATGATTGCTATACCCACCACATCTTTTATTCGCGAAGCGGATTCTTACACTATTATTAATGAGCCTGTTACTTCAATTGATCTGATGGAGAGAGCAGCGACAGCTTTGTTTAATGCGCTTGTTGGAAAGCTACAGCCATTGCAACAGATTGTGATTTTCGCCGGTAGTGGCAATAATGGAGGCGACGGACTTGTTTTAGCCCGGTTGTTCGATCAGCACAAATTTCCTGTTAAAGTTTTCATCGTCCGTTTCTCTGAAAAAGGTAGCCCTGATTTTGAAACAAATCTGTTACGTTTAAAGGAGCAAACATCAATTGTTGCAAAACAAATATCCAGCGAAAGTGATTTTCCTGAGCTACCCTCAGATTCGATTGTGATTGATGCACTCTTTGGATCAGGCCTTAATAAAGGTGTGACTGGTTTGGTTGCTGATCTGATTAATTATATCAATAAACTTGAAGCAGTAATTGTTTCAATAGATATTCCTTCAGGTTTATTTGCAGATCAACCTACTGATATTAAGCGTTCTGCAGTAATTACGGCAGATTACACATATACGATTGAATGGCCAAAACTTGCTTTTTTTCAACCTGAATATGAATTTTATGTAGGTAATTGGGAAGTTGTTCCAATTGGTTTGCATCCAGATATGCATAAAAAGGCGGTTGCAAAAAATTGTTTAACACTTCAGTATGATGCCCGAAATATACTTCACGTAAGGCATCGGTTCTCGCATAAAGGTACTTATGGCCATGCGCTGTTGCTTGCCGGATCATCTGACAAGACAGGAGCAGCAATCCTTGCTGCAACAGCTTGTTTGCGAAGTGGAGCTGGCCTTATTCATGTTCATTTGCCTTCAGAAGCAGTTCTGCCGTTGCAAAATCACCTGCCGGAAGCGATGGTTAGCATTGATGAATCAAAGGATTTTATAAGTCAACTTCCTGACTTGACAAAGTTTACTGCAATAGCAGTAGGTCCTGGAATTGGTGTGAATGTTTCGACGGCTTCAGTAGTTAAGTTGCTGATTCAAAACGCTTCTGTGCCACTAATCATTGATGCGGATGCGTTAAATATTTTGTCAGAGAATAAAACCTGGTTAGCATTTTTGCCTTCTAACAGCATTCTGACGCCGCATCCTAAAGAGTTTGAACGATTGGTTGGAAAGTGGCAAAATAGCTTTGAAAGGATTCAAATGCAAGTAGACTTCTCAATCCGACACGCGGTTTATGTTGTTTTGAAAGGAGCTTACACCTGTATCAGTTGTCCGGATGGGAGCTGTTTCTTTAATTCAACAGGAAACCCTGGAATGGCGACAGCAGGCAGTGGTGATGTGCTAACAGGTATTTTACTTGGACTGATGGCGCAGTCATACACCCCATTTGAGACAGCTGTTTTAGGAGCTTTTTTACATGGGTTGGCTGGTGATTTGGCTGCTGAACAACTATCGCAGGAAAGTTTGATAGCGAGCGATATTGTCGGAAATTTGGGAGCTGCTTTTAAACAAATCGCTTCAAAAGACTAAGTTTACCTATATAATCCCTTGATTTATAATTATTTTACGTATTAAACTGCCCTCACTTGTTGAAAGGTGTAAGAAGTAAGCTCCGGGTTTACAGTTTGAACAATCAATTTTTTCATTTAAAAGCATCGAGCTTTCTGTGTTCTGGTAATATACCTGTTTTCCAGCTAAATCAGTAATCTGGAAGGTTACAGAAGTGTTTTGTTTAAAATCGGCTTCCACAAAAAAGATTCCATTTGCAGGATTTGGATAAATTTTCAATGAGTTAAGATTTGGGATTTCATTGATGTCAGTTAATCCGTTAATTTCTAACCAGTTGATATTGTATTCGCCTGCAATTGAATATAATCGCAAGGTTTGATTGCCTGCCGGAAGTGTGATATTAATTGTTTGTATTGTCCATGTTTGCCAGCCTCCAGTTGAGGTAAAGCTGATTGTTTGAAGGGCTGTGAACGTGCCGCTGCTGTTAGTCCTGATTGAAACCCTTCCGTTGGAATAAATCGAAGCAACACGAAACCTGAAGCTATAAACACCTGCCTCCGGTACAGAAATATTATAATCTAAATAATCACCGTTGTTTGCAAAGCCCACATTCTTGCCTCCGCCGGTATCTGTGCAGTCTTCCAATTGAAAACCGTAATTGTTATTGAAATCTTCTGCCTGAATTTTAGTTGGTGGAATATGGCGCAGGGGCAATAGGTTCTTGATAACTTTATTGGTGAAAGCACTTAAAAGCTGGTCGCCGCTAAGAACCGAACTTCCTGTATAGCTCAGCGTAATTGTTTGATTGAATTGAAGTTCTTCAGATAAATGCAGAATTAATAACTGGTTGTTGTCCGGATGAATTTCAAGTGATTGAATAGCGAACGAGTTACCGTTGACTTTAAGATTGAAATCAACAGGAGAGGCATTGAGCTCAGTGATTGGCTTGTTGAGAGTCAAAATGATAGCATCACCCTCAACTGATGTTTCTCCGGAGATGTAGCCAAAAGAAACCCCTGAAACAGCTGTTGGGTTTAAAAAGCGGAAGAAATTCATGTTTGAACCGCCTTTATCGAAATAAACCCTAACTGCGTTACTGCCAGCCGGAAGTATTACATCTTCGATGGTAGTTGAAAGCCATGTTTGCCATCCCCCGGTAACTGGTAATTGTTTTGGTGGACAAAGGTCAACACCGTTTACTTCAAAATGAACGATTGCAGGTCCCGATTCCGAGGCGGTACGCAGCATGAGTTGATAGGCCGCTGCACTGTCACTTTCAATGGTAAACTGAAGCCATTCGTTATTTTCGGTCCAGCCTACACCAAAACCATTTGAAGAAGGATGATTGTCATTGCATTCTTCAATATCAACACCATCATTGCGGTAGCTCCATCCTTGATTCCAGCTGGTGAATGAGTTGGTATTCAAGTGATAATTTGCTGTGTCTGTGTCCCAATAGGCAAAAGAGCATTTCCCCAAATCGTAGTTTACGAAATGGATTGGATTGTTCACATGATGCGGTTTAAAGGGCAAATTGGCATCCGAATGTGGCTGACGTAACATGGCATCGATTACATCCTGTTGAACAGTACAGTTTTCAAAAAGATGATTATCAGCCCAATCCATAACAGCAGCAAAAGCTTGACTGGCAGTAATTTGAGGGCTTCCTGTTTTCCAATATGAAATCAGGTTATTGTATTGGGCGCTCTCTGGCACCATAAGAACATTATTAATACCCGCTTTTTTAACCGGCCACCACGACCATCCAATTTTATTTTGTTCCGAAAGTGCGATGAGGCTTGTAAACCATGAGTTAGAGTTTTCGCCTGTTTCGCCTAACCATATCGGGATGTTATGCGTATTTCGAAGGTTAATCATCCATTGAATTGATTCCTGGGTATTATAGGTCCAGTATTTGTGAAAACTGTAAACCAAATTATCATCCCATGGAGGCGTTAGCCCTGTGTAATCATTTGCAAACCAATTACCTTCGATAATTATCATATGGTTGTTGTCAACCTGGCGAATGGCATTTGTAATGTTGACATAAGTTTGTTTGAGTAATGTTCCGTTGGGAAGCTCCCAGTTTGGTTCATTGATAAGGTCGTATCCGCCAATCCAGGGTTCGTTGGTATAGCGCTGAGCTAGTTTACGCCAAAGCGCGACAGTTTTTCGGCGATTTTCAGCACTTTCCCATAAAGAAGGTTTGGTTGGATCATAATCCGAAATATTGGCGTCGTGTCCTTGTCCTCCGGGTGCCCCGTGTAAATCAAGAATAAGGTATATTTCATTATCTTCACACCAATCCAACAAGCTGTCAATTCGTACAAATCCACTTTCGAACCAGGTATCTTGACCTACAACAGGTTCATTTTCAATAGGTAAGGTAAACCATTTGTAGTGCATAGCCACACGAACACTGTTGAACCCCCATTCCTTCATAGCTTCAACATCACGACGGGTGAAATGATTATCAAGCCACTTTTCATAAAAGATATTGGTATTATTTACACCAATAGTTTCGATTAACTTATTACGAAACTGTGTTTGAGTTCCTGCAAAATCGGCGGTCTTCATCATATAACCTTCTTGTAAAAGCCAATTACCTGTGCCGATGCCTCTTAAAATTATTTCATTTCCATTTCCATCGTGGATAAATTTACCGTTTGCATGCAAAAATCCTTGTGCTTTTGCTGGCTGCAGTTGGGTAAAAAGTCCCAGACAGACAAAAAAGAGTATTAGTGTATTTTTCATAAGGATGAAGATTTATATAATTTTTTTGATTTTATCGACCCTTTTAACTTTTAAGATAAGGATACAAACATACGTTTTTAGCTCGTACTGATGAAGCCAAATTATACATCAAATATGCATCAAAAGGCATCTGTTGATGCATTTGTTGGCTGAATTGGCGCATTTCTTATTTTCTTTGTGTCTGAAATCGAACATAAGATTGACATCAAAACAAAGTCTTGTAGATTAATTCACATTGTGATTATTTTCACAGTGATTTGTTTAACTGATTGAATATTTGTGTAGTTTTGCTTTCTTTTTTAAAATTCGAATACAAAACAAAATCACATATGAAGAAGTTAGCCGTAGTTGCTTTTGGTGGCAACGCACTTTTAAGATCAAACGAAAAGGGTACAATTGATGAACAGGAAGCAAATGCTTTTGCAGCATGTACGAACCTTATAAATTTGATCAATCGCAATTACAATATTGTGATCACCCATGGAAATGGGCCACAGGTTGGTAATATTTTATTGGCAAACACAGCAGGACACAAGCTCTATGGAATGCCTGATATGCCGTTGGATATCAGCGTTGCTTATTCACAAGGATTCATTGGTTATGTTATTGAGCAGCAGCTCCGAAATGTATTGATGGCCAGGGATATGGACCGTGATATCATTTCAATTATCACACAAGTTCTGGTTAACAAAGATGATGTTGCTTTTTTAAACCCAACCAAGCCGATAGGTCCTTTTTATACCAGAGAAGAAGCAGAATTGATAACAGCTGAGACAAAATCAGTTTTTAAAGAAGATTCCAGGGGAAGAGGATGGAGAAAAGTTGTTGCATCGCCAAAGCCTTTAGTAATTTTTAACAGGCAAACGATTGAAAAAATCGCACGCGAAGGACATATTGTCATTGCTGTTGGCGGTGGTGGAATTCCTTGTTTTTATGTTGAATCCAACAAGTTGCAAGGGATTGATGCAGTAATTGACAAAGATTTGGCTAGTTCGTTGCTGGCATCACAAATCCGTGCTGATAAGTTTTTCATTTTAACAGATGTGCCTAAGGTCTGTATCAATTTTAACACACCTCAGGAGAAAGCATTGGATAAAATTACCATAGCGGATGCTAAAAAGTACCTTGAAGAAGGACAGTTTGGCGAAGGTAGTATGGCACCCAAAGTAAAGGCTGCCATTAAATTTGTTGAAAGAAGCGGGAAAGATGCAATTATTACCGAATCAACCTTACTTGGTGTTGATAATGGTGGAACGCGTGTAACTATCGTTTAATCAAATAAATACATAAAAAAGGCGCTCATTGAGCGCCTTTTTTTATGCTTCTTCTTTTTCGTTCAGCTTGACGTAAAAGGCAACCTTTTCGAGAGAAGTAATCATGTCGTATTCTTCCAGATAAACTTCTTTGGGAACAGTAACCGGCTTTGGGGTATAATTAAGAATTCCTTTGATGCCTGCTTTCACTAATGCATCGGTTGTTTGGCTGGCAAACTCAGCAGGAACAGTCATAATGCCAATCCTGATATCTTTTTCCTTTATAACTTTATCCATCTCTTCAGAAGAATAGCATGGAACTCCTGACATCGAATTACCTATTTTATCCGGATTGATATCGAAGCTTGCCACTATCTTCAGATGCGAGCGTTTACCTGAAAAATAATTGATGAGTGCACGGCCTAAATTCCCCATTCCGATGATGGCTACATTGATACCTTCTTGGGAATCAATTATTTCGCCTATGAGGTCGATCAGTTCTTTAACGTTATATCCTTTTCTTAAGGTTCCTGTATAACCAATCAGCATCAAATCACGTCTCACCTGAACAGCAGTAATATGTTGAATTCGGGCAATTTCATGAGAATAAATGTGTGTTTGCCCTTTATCGAGACAGATCAACAATGCGCGTCGGTATTGACTTAACCGCTCAATCGTTTTGTGTGGAAGATGTTTCATTAGCCCTTTGCTTTTTGGTTTTATTAACAGCTCAGCAAAAGTAGTCAATACGAAATGTAAAATGCAAGTTTTTTGTTATTTATTTAACATTGTTAGTTTATATCACTGTTGTTAACATATTTAACGATCATTATTGTTTAATAACTATATTATTTAATACCAATTACATACATCTTTTTTATCTTTCTGTCGACATAAAAGAAAAGCAGATAAAATTCTTCTGGAGAAAGTATTTAAAGCAAGAATAGTAATGAAAAAGTGTAATCCAGGAGCTAACTATCAATGCTGATCAGCAATCCATTTGTACCAATCTTCGAAACCCTGACCAGTTTTTGCACTCATTTCGATGAAGGTAAGTTGAGGATTCACTTTTTTAGCAATGTCAAGAAAACTATTCATGTCGAAATCAAGATATGGAAGCAGGTCAGTTTTGTTGATAAGACACAATTGAGCAGTTTGAAACATATTGGGATATTTCGCTGGCTTATCTTCGCCTTCTGTAACACTTATAATTACAACGCGTTTTGTTTCGCCCAGATCAAAAAGTGCAGGGCATACAAGGTTTCCAACATTCTCAATGAAAAGCGTGCTTTTTTGTAAAACGCCTAGTTGTTTGATAGCTTTGTTTACCATAAGGGCATCGAGGTGGCAGCCATTTCCGGTATTAATTTGAATGACAGGAGCGCCAGCTTGTTCGATCCTTTTAGCGTCATTGAGCGTTTGCTGATCGCCTTCAATGACATAACAATTAAAAGCTGTGCCTTTTTCTTTTATAGTGCGCTCCAAAATGGAGGTTTTCCCCGATCCGGGTGAACTGACTAAATTGAATGCCACAATTTGTAAAGCGTCGAAATACCCGCGGTTTTGCTCTGCTTGCAAATCATTTTTCGAAAGTATATTCCGTTGAATATGAATTGTTTGACTTTCTAAATTTGTGTGCACATGGGGATGAATGTGCTCGTGTGAATGATCATGGTCATTCAAATGGTCGTGGTCGTGCGCGTGTGGATGGTCATGATCGTGATCATCATGATGATGGAAATGCGCATGTGCATAGGGACCATGTTGATGTTCATGTGTATGATTTTTTTCTCCTTCTGAAGGTTTTTTATAAGTGATATGATCATCTTCACCGCATCCGCAAGTTCCGCACATAGTTTTAAAGTTTTAATTATGAATGAAATAGGGTTTCATCTTTGTTGCTATTTCCAACTTTTTTGCCAAAAAACCAGATGAAATCCAATGCAAAGTAAGCATTATTCAGTGAATTACATTATTTGATTCTCATATATAAAAGCATTTTCGTGACAATAATTCGGAAAGGTTAATGACTGTTTTTGCTACTGTTGAGGATAATTTTGTGATTGAGCCACTGAAAAGTGTTCCATAACAGCGTATTAAACCAACGAATAAAACGAATTTTGAATTTTTCTCAGGTAAAAGTAAATAGTTTATTAAAAAGCAAATTTTATAATCTTTCGATAATCACCAACTTACCCTGATTGCGCAGACGGTCAGCGATTTTTTGTATTATGCGCTGACGCTTACGCAAACCCTGCTGTTTGATCTCAAGGGCAGCTTCGTTCAGGTTTTCGGCTAAACCTAACCATATGTTTATCCTGTCCGCATTCTTCAAATAATCAGCGAGTTCAGTTGCAGGTGATGAGTCGGGTATGAGTTCAATGTCTTCGTCAAGCAAATGGTAGGCTTGATTGAGGGTAATCATCCCTTCGGTAACAAGTTCAAATCCTTCAAGGGAATAGGAGGGAGGTGTAATGGTGTTATCAGGTTCATTTACTGATAAATGTAAATTTAAAATTCGGGAAGTAATCCGGGCTGTTGACCCTCCGCAGATCAAATGAATGCCATTACTTTGTTGAAAACTTTTGACCCAGTTTTCGTCATCTGCCATTCTGTTGGGAGGACCGCTCAACAGGTTTACAACAATACCACGCCTGTTTACAGCTACAAGAACAGAACAATCATCCCCTTTATTTTCAGGCCAGTAAGACCTTCCTTTATCATGAACACTTTTCGCAATGAATTGACCATCAATTCTTTCGATAGGAAGGTGAGTCTGAAGAAATTGTCGTACACCCTCAGCACCCCAACCCTCCGGGAAGTGCAATCCTATGCCGGCCTGTGAAATCCCGTCTGAAATCAAAACTAAAGCCTCGCCTTTGGAAACCTGGCAGTCGGACTCATGAATAATCGCTTTCTGGCGTGTATACACTCTGTCGCGCAATACCTGAGCATAGGAATAGTTGAGTTGCAAAGGAGGAGGCATTTCATAGCTAAGGATGGTTGTTTGACCGTTGTTTAAAATCCGTGCAATGGAAAAAACAGCAAAAGGGCTTCCGTTACCCCAAACTAAATCCATTGTTGCAGATACAGCATCAAATGCTTCCCTAATTGTCATGCCCATCCTGATTAATTCCAGAAGCCTTGAAACACACATCGATGCCGCAATATTGGCTTTAATACCAGAACCCAACCCATCGGCCAGCACAAGTGTTGTAGCTTCTGAATCGCGCACTACCCCCCATGCATCACCACATGGCTGACCATGTTTTTTTGAGGATTGAACTGCGAAAACATCGGTGTGGATATACATGGAATTATTTTTTTATTGAATCGATGAGTTTTTTCATCAATATCTCACCGGCTGCGGTATGCTCTCCAAGAAACTTCGCAAGTTCCTGTGCCATACTTATTTGATGTTCAATAAGTTCCTGCGCTTTTATGACAGTTTCTGATTGCAATTCACGAAGTTTTTCCTTACTTGAACTTGTATCTGTAATGTCCATAAAGATACCGACATAATGTTGGTTTTCAGGAAGAACATATGCAACCAGGTGGCAAAGCAAATTGTAATTGCTATAATTTGTTTTGCTTCTGTAAACATCAACTTTTTTAGTAACCAACTGTTCAAATGGATCAGGATCAATAAGATAACTAATTTTCTTTGCCAACAAAGCGTCTGAACATGAAAACATCTTTTTAAATGCCGGATTCATATGGATTATACGTAATTCATGATCTAATAAAACAATGCCATTAGGATCATAATCGATCATCGTATCAAACTTCTGTTCGGCAATACGCCTCATATAAGGCATACACATTTCAGGTTCAGCCAAACCTTTCAGTACAGCAATGGCTTTGGTGCGGCAATCGGGATAGCCGCAAGCAGTGCAATTGAGCTCGTCAGATGGAGTAAGTTTGCCAGTTTTTTTAAGAACCTCACGTATCTGATCTTCACTAAAGTCAACTTTTTTACCAGATTGAACCGTATCAAAATGTGTTGAAGTAGATTTCAGAGAACCGATGTTTGCGGGATCGGGTTTTCGTTGTTTTGCAGCGTAATTCAGAATGGCTGCTCTGTTTTGAATTCCCGTATGTTTGTGACCTGCAAACGGACCGTTTATACAACCATTTTTGCAAAACATAGGTTCAATAATCAGGTTGCCCGTCTTTTCATTCAGAGCTTCCAGAGCATCTTTCACTTCCCGGAAACCGCTGACAGCAATCACATGTTCATCAAGCATATCGGTCTTTAGTCCGGCAGTTCTCAATAAACCGCCCTCTAAAGGGAAAAGACTTGCATCTCCCGGAACAAGGTCGTCGAATGAACTTTCCTCACATTGGTCAAGATTTATTTGTCTGATGCTGAGTAACTCATCTAATTCATCAAAAGTAAGAACTGCATCAACAAGATCTTGATTTACAGTCCATTGAGCTTCATCTTTTTTAGCAACACAAGGTCCGGCGAACACTACCTTTCGTTTAGGTGCTGTTTTTTTTAGCATTTTAGCATGTGCTATCATTGGAGAGACAACCTCAACGAGAAAGCCGGCTAGCTCTGGTTTTTCATGCATCACATAATTAACTGTTGCAGGACAAGCGGTGCAAACATTTGCGCGATGAGGATTTTCGCTTACATATTCAGCGGTTGCTTTGGCACTTTGATAGGCTCCGATAGCTGTTTCTGAGATATGTGAAAAACCTGCCATACGTAAAGCCGAAGGTAGTCGTTTCTGTTGCCACTCATCGTAGTAAATTACAAAAGAGGGAGCAATACTGATCGCTATTTGGTGATTTTCCTCCATCATCTGCAGCACCTTGTTATAATCGGTGCGATATGCTTTTGCTTGCTGCGGGCAAGCCGTGATGCAGGTTCCGCATGCAATGCACAGTTCTGTAATGACCTCAGCCTGACCATCTTTCATACGGATAGCCTGAACAGGGCAAACACGCACACATCGGTAACAATCGCGGCATTTAGCCCGGGAGGTGTAAACAACCGGGAGTTTATCTTTCGGGCGGGTTTGATGTGTCATGATTATTTATTTGTTTGATAAAGAGGGCTTTAATCCGAAAATTATGGAACTCACCCGTGAATGAAAACATACATATTGTATGAAACCAAAACGGGTGAGTTTTCCATTATTCAACTAATTCTAACCAAAATTAATTCAATATTTATTCGATACTTTTAATCCTATTCTTTGTATCTCGCTATCTAATAATGCTTTAGCTTTTTCAAAGGTTGCGTGCTCCAAAATCTTCTCATTTACACGTAAAACTGGTCCTCTGTCGCAACGCTCGAAGCAGAAAGTAGCTTTCACATCAACCATATCTTCCTGGCCTTCAAAACCAACGATGTCGGAGAGCTTGTTGTCAGCAACGTAACGACTCATTTTCTTAAGCAAGTCCTGAGCGCCACGCATGTAACAGTTAGTTCCAACGCAAACGTAAACTTCAATTTTTGGATGTTCGGTATTGCGAATCGTAATTACTTGGTCTGTAATACGTTTTCTTCCGTGATAATGTGTATGCAACAGTTCGTGTGCTTTGTGGCCTCCAATTTCACCTAACGTCATCTGATACAATTCTTTAACGTAAGGATTGTCTTGCGATTTATGAAGTTCCAGCTGTTTGTCGGCATTATATAATCCCTGCATGCGTTTTTTTCTGAAGTCAGGGTCAAAGCTCACAGGCTGTCCGCCTCCTGCGATGCAACCTCCGGGACAGGCCATGACTTCAATAAGGTCGTAGGATGATTCGCCGGCGATGATGCTATCACAAAGTTTTCGGGCATTGGAAAGCGTATGTGCGATGCCAAGGCGCAAATGAATTGACCCAAGCTGCATTTCAATAGTACGAATACCATCGAGTCCGCGGGCCATTTTCAAATCGGTGTCGATAAGCGTTTCGCCTCTAATTTTTTCATAGGCAAACCGAAGAACTGCTTCACTGACACCGCCCGTATTACCAAAAATGACGCCTGCACCCGTTTTAAATCCTAAAGGCATATCAAATGACTCAGGTTTCAATTTGGTGAACTGAAGTCCTGTTTCATGAATCATGCGGCCGAGGCCTTCAGTAGATAACACATGATCAACTTCTGGTAGTCCATCGTGAATAAACTCTTCCCTTTTAGCTTCAAATTTTTTTGCTGTACAAGGCATGATTGAAACAATGACAAGGTTCTCAGGTTTTACTTTAAGCAGCTTTGGCAGGATTTCACGTGCAACGCTGCCAAACATCTGCTGAGGTGATTTGCAGGAGGATAAGTTAGGGAGCAATTCAGGATAGTACTGTTCTGCAAATTTCACCCAGCTTGGGCAACATGAGGTAAATTGAGGTAGGTTTTCATTGTTTAACTTACGCTGAATGAACTCGGTAGCTTCTTCAAGAACCGTGAGGTCAGCCGCAAAAGAGGTGTCATAAACCTGATCGAAGCCCATTCGCTTTAATGCTGCAACAATTTGACCGGTGCTAATTGTTCCGGCTTCCATTCCGAAACCTTCACCTAGAGCAACTCTTACTGCCGGGGCAAGTTGGGCCACAACATATTTCTCGGGGTTGTGAATAGCTTTCCAAACTTGTTCTGTTTCAGGTTTTGGCACGAGAGCACCTACCGGACAAACCGAAACACATTGACCACAATAAACACATTCAACATCATTCAAACTTTTATTAAAAGCAGGACCAACTATGGTTTTAGCCCCACGATTGACAAAGTCAATAGCTCCGACAGCTTGCATTTCTTTACAGGCCCTTACACAGTCACCACATAAAATACATTTATTGGGATCGTGAATAATTGACCAGGAATGATCATCGATGGGTGCAATTTTATCAGTTTTTTTAAAGCGTACCTTTGTTACACCGAGTCTGCGAGTCAGATCTTGTAATTTGCAATTATTTGATCTTGCGCATGTTGGACAACTAATGTCGTGGTTTGCCAATAGCAATTCCAGATTCACTTTTCTGATCTGGCGCACTTCAGCAGTGTTTGTGTTCACAACAAGACCATCTTTTGGTTCGATGGAGCAAGTAGCCTGAATGCCCATTCCTTCAATGTCGCAGATGCATAAACGGCATGCTCCGTAGGTGCTAAGGTGTGAGTGATAGCAAAATGTTGGGAGTTCAATATCAGCTTTTCGTATGAGTTCAAGGAGGTTTTTTTCTCCTTCGATTGGGATCGACATCCCATCAATAGTTACCATTCCTTTTGTTTCCATGATATTTTTTTTGAGAAGGGTGAAAGGTTTCATTGCCCTTCATTTTATTCTTTATTCTGTAGTTTTTTTAGAGTCTTTACTTTAATTGAAAATGATGTTTCGTGATCTAATTAAAACCAAGAACTGCATCAAACTTACACGCATCAAAGCAAACACCGCATTTTGTACATATTTCAGGATCAATTATATGCAATTGTTTTTTCTCTCCGCTGATCGCGCCAACCGGACATTTACGGGCGCAGGCGGTGCAACCGATGCATTTTTCAGCATCAATACTTATGCTTCGTAATGCTTTGCAGTTATTTGTTGCGCATCTTTTTTCGTTGATATGCTGAAGATATTCTTCTCTAAACTTCACAATAGTCGAAAGTACAGGGCTGGGGGCCGTTTTTCCAAGTCCGCAGAGTGATGCCTTTTTAACCACCAATCCAATCTCCTCGAGCATAGCAAAGGTTTCCATCGTGGCATGTCCTTCGATTATATCGTCAAGTAAGGCCAACATCTGTTTTGTTCCTTCGCGGCATGGGACACATTTTCCGCAACTTTCACTTTGGGTGAAATTCATAAAAAACCGTGCTATCTGCACCATGCACGACTGCTTGTTCATTACGACCAGTCCACCTGAACCAACCATGGCACCTTTTGCGATAAGATTGTCATAATCAAGAGGCAAATCGAGATCTTCTTCAGTCAGACATCCGCCGGATGGACCTCCGATTTGTACCGCTTTGAAACCCTCACCAGTCACTTTACCATCGTCATTTGTAACGCCACCACCAATATTGTAAACAATTTCACGCAAAGTCGTTCCAAAAGGAACTTCAATGAGTCCTGTGTTGGCCACATGCCCGGTAAGGGCAAAAGTTTTTGTGCCTTTCGATCCGACAGTACCGTATTGGTTAAACCATTCAGCCCCGTTGCGGATAATAAGTGGAACAGCGGCTAGAGTCTCCACATTGTTGATCACGGTTGGCTTTCCGAATAATCCCTTCTGTGCAGGAAATGGCGGTTTGGGCATAGGCATCCCGCGTTTTCCTTCGATGGAAGCCATCAAAGCAGTCTCCTCGCCGCAAACAAACGCACCTGCACCTTCCATAACATGAATATACATGTTATGACCGCTGTTGAATATGTTTTCGCCTAAAATACCTGTCTCCATGGCATCTTCAATTGCTTTTCGCATTCGCTTCACTGCTAATGGATACTCAAGACGTACGTATACATAAGCTTCATCGGCACCGATAGCTCGGGCTGCAATCATCATACCTTCAAGAACACGATGGGGATTGCCTTCCATTAGGCTGCGATCCATAAATGCTCCCGGATCGCCTTCGTCACCATTACAGATGACATATTTCTTTTCGCTTTTTTCTATACGTGTCAGATGCCATTTGCGGCCTGTAGGAAATCCGCCACCGCCACGTCCGCGCAAACCAGATTCGATCATGGTAGTACAAATCTGCTCACCGGATAATTCTGTAAATGCTTTAAATGCAGCAAAATAGCCATCATGTGCAATATATTCACGAATGTTTTCAGGGTCAACATGACCACATTCACCCAAAACCAAGCGGTTTTGACGTTTATAAAACGGTATATCGAGCTGACCTTTGTTGTGCTCACCACTTACAGGGTTCACATACATCAAATGATCGATTACATTGTCTGTCAAAATAGATTGTTCCACGATAAGAGAAGCATCTTCCGGCTTGACTTTCACATACATTGTTTCGTCAGGAAGTATGTTTACAAGAGGCCCTTGAGCGCAGAAGCCCTGACATCCACTTCCGGTTATTTGAATGGAACTGCATTCATGTTGATCGAGTTCGAGTTCAACAAAGAGTTCCAATCCTGCATCATGGATAGCTTTTTCGAGCGCATTATGAACGACGAGAGCGCCATTTGCGATACAGCCTGTTCCTGCACAAACGACAATTCGTTTTTGGATGCGTGATGCTGCCTTATTGTAAGTTTGTTTGATCTGTTTGAGATCTGTTGTTATGATAGTTTCCATGATTGCTTAATTTACTTGTTCCGCTGTTTCCTGTTGAATGATTGTATCGATGATATCATCGCAGCGCTTACTGTTCACTTCACCATAAATTTTTTCATTTACAACCATTACAGGAGCTAAACCACAGGCTCCCAGACAGCTGACGGCTTCTATTGTGAACATCATGTCGTCGGTAGTGTGCTTTTCGGCGTTTAGTTTGAGTTTTTTATACAAGGCATCAAGTAGTTTTGATGATCCTTTCACATGGCAGGCAGTGCCATCGCAAACTTTTACGACATATTTCCCTTTTGCTTCGAGTGAAAAGTGCGCGTAAAAAGTCGCGACACCGTATACTTCAGCAACTGGCATATCGAGAGCGGTGGCTACATAAGTGAGCACCTGAGGAGGTAAAAAACGATAGGCATCCTGAATTTGCTGCAGGATAGGAATTAAACGTGCCTTGTCGTGGTTGTTACGCTCGATGATTTCAATCACTTGTTGAAACTGGCGTAGATTTTTATTAGGTTCTGTTTTCACATTATAAAATTTTTAGGTACCAAACCCTGTTTATCCATTTTTTTGTTTTCCCAACTTGTTGATAATGACAGCAAGATTGGCATAAATATGTGTGTCTTGTACGATGATATGCTCGGGTACTTTAAGTGTGGCAGGTGCGAAATTCCAGATAGCTTTTATTCCCCAAACCACCATCAGATCGGCTATGGACTGTGCGGCTCCCGAAGGAGTTGTAATGATTCCGATTGTAATATGCAGCCGTGCTGCCAGATCGCGAAATTTTTCGAGATCGAAGACCGAAACACCTTGTATTTCTGTTCCAATTTTCTTTTTGTCTGTATCAAATGCAGCGACAATTTTCATCCCTGCCTCGCGAAATCCCTGATATTGAATCAAAGCACTTCCCAAATAACCAGCACCAACAAGAAAAGCCTCATGCCTGCGGTTAAATCCCAGAAATTCTTCGAGTGCATGCTGTAGTTCTTCAGTAGAGAAACCAATACGTGTCTTTCCACTTACACCTGTATATGACATATCTTTCACAACTTGAGTAGGATCGACATGCAAAAGCCGGGCAATTGTGGGGGCAGAAACATATAATTCACCCTGTTCGCGCAGTGATTTTACCAAATGAAGGTATTGCGGCATCCGCCTAACGCTGGGTTCAGGCACGGGCAGGATTTTTTTTGCTGATGTCAAAAGTTCTGTTTCCATCGGATATAATTCATGCAGCAAAATTAATCATTAAAACAATTAAATAAAGAAAAATATCTTTAATATATCTAATTTCAATTCAGTCTAAATAAGGCTTTAGTTTTAGATAATTTTATAATAATTTAATTATAATATTGATAAACAACATATTAAATTAATATTAATTTAACCTCTATTGAATCTTATAATCTTTAATTGATCCTGGATTATTCTCATTATTAATAGATATTATTCGTTAATAGAGACCTGGTTTGGATACTTTATGTTTATAAGACAAAGGACATAAAAAGTTAATTAAAGAAAAAAGCGAGAGAATGAAGGCCTGTTTCGGTGGTAAAATTATCTTTGCATAGGTAAACATCACCTAGTTTAAAAATCCTGATGCGATTTAGAAAAGGATATCTGCTGATTTTGATGCTCTTCTGGGGTTTGAGTGCTGTCGCAACACATCAGCGCGCAGCAGAAATTACGTATCGATGGGTTCAAGGGCTTACCTATGAAGTGACCATAACGATGTACACGTATACCCCTAGTCCGGCTGACGATGTGCGTACTTCATTGCCGATAATCTGGGGAGATAACAGTCAAAGTGAGATTCCCCGTATACAGTTTCAGGCACTTGCTGATAACTATACCTTGAATATTTATCAGATGAATCACACCTTTCCGGGCTCAGGGAATTATATAATATCGGTTGAAGATCCAAACCGAAACTTTGGGGTGGTAAACATACCAAACTCAGTAAATGTCCCTATCTATGTGGAGAGCTTGCTTGTTATCAATCCTTTTTTGGAAGAGAATAATTCGGTTCAGCTGCTGAATCCACCTATTGACCAGGGTTGTGTTGGTAAAATTTATATTCACAACCCCTCAGCTTTCGATCCTGATGAAGATAGTCTGAGTTATAAACTTGTGAATTGCCGCGGAATGCAAGGACTTGAAATTCCGGGTTATACTCTTCCCCTGGCTTCCACGAGTTTCGAAATTGACCCTGTTACTGGCGACCTAACCTGGGATGCTCCTGTTCTGCAAGGTGAATATAATGTAGCATTTGAAATTGAAGAATGGCGCTCCGGGACAAAAATTGGTTCGGTAGTTCGAGATATGCAAATACTTATTGGTGCCTGTGACAACAATCCTCCAGTGATAACAATGGCTTCCAACCATTGTGTTGTGGCAGGAAACCAGCTAACTTTTGACGTTTCGGCCACTGATCCTGATAATAATGGAGTCACACTAACAGCCACGGGAGCCCCTTTTGAGGACAACAACCCGGCTACATTAATTCCTGATCCCGCCACAGGAACACCAACAGCCTCAACTACTTTCTTTTGGAACACTACCTGTGAACAAGTGCGGAAAATTTCTTACAATGCATTATTCAAGGCAAAGGATAACCATCCGGAGGTGAGTCTGACTGCGTTTCAGAGTACAGTCATTTCTGTTGTTGCTCCGGCTGTGGATGTATTTGCTGGTGAAGCTTTAGGTAATGGCGTCAATCTGAGTTGGAACTATAGTAAGTGCGAAAACAGCAAAGGCTTTTATCTTTACCGGCGAAATGGTATTTCTGATTTTGTGCCGGGAGAATGTCAAAGCGGGGTCCCGGTGTCAGCTGGTTTTAGCAGAATAGCAATCATAACAGATAGAAATATAACTAGTTACCGTGATGACGATCAGGGTCAAGGACTAGTGCCAGGAGTTGATTATTGTTACCTCATCACTGCCTATTTTGAAGACGGAGCTGAGAGTATTGCAAGTTTTCAGGTATGTGCAAGTCTTAAGCGCGATCTCCCGGTTATTACAAATGTGAGCAACGATAGTCTCAACCTCAGCCAGGGCAAGGTCTTGCTTGCCTGGGCACAACCCACTGAGTTAGATACGATTCAATATCCGGGGCCATTTACGTATCAGGTTTACAGATTGAATGGAGCTGACACTCAACTTGTTTATACGGGAATTGGACTGAATGATACTATTTGTAGTGATGCAACTATCAACCTCAATAACTTAGGTAGTGAAGCTGTTTATGAGGTACTTTTAAAAAGTGAAACTGTTGGCGAAATTGGTAGTAGCAAACAAGCGGCATCGGTCTTTTTGCAAGCTGGTCCAACCGATAAAGCACTCCTTTTGAGTTGGACAGCAAATGTTCCATGGTCAAACGACAGTACTGAAATTTTTAAGCAAAACGGGGGTGTTTTTATGAAAATAGGTAGTAGTACCACAGATTCTTTTCTCGACGAGGGTCTCGAAAACGGGCAGGAATACACCTATTATGTCAGAACTACAGGTGGCTTTTCTACTTCAGGTTTTGTTGATCCAATAATCAATTACTCACAGATTGTGACAGGTATACCAAAAGACATTGTTGCACCATGTCCGCCGGATATCACTGTTGAAACAAATTGTAAAGATATTTCCAACCTTATCAAAATCAATCTGTTGTATGATAGTTGTTACGTTGATACAAAAGAATATCAGATCTTCTACTCCATTTCATCTGGCACTGATCTTTCCCTGTTGGCTGCTATTCCGGCAAATCAAACCGAATTTTTGCATCAGGGAATCGATTTTGTAACAGCATGTTATTATGTAAAGGCAGTAGATTCTACCGGAAATATTTCGGAGGCGTCCAACACTGTTTGTATCGATTGGGATACTTGCCCACTTTATGAGTTGCCAAATGTTTTCACTCCTAATGGCGACAATTTCAATGATTTATTTATACCTCTTAACTATCCTTCAACCAATCCTAAAGCCAATGTGGAGCGTGTTGAAATGACAGTATTCAATCGTTGGGGTAATGTCGTTTTTCAAACCTCAGAGCCTGCTTTGAATTGGGATGGAAAAGATATGAAAACAGGCAAAGATTGTTCAGCAGGGACGTATTTTTATACGTGTAAAGTCTTTTTTCAAACCCTCGAGGGCTTGATAGAGCAGCAATTACAAGGGAGCTTGACGATTGTAAAGTAAAATCCTGGTTTTGAAGTTTCCATGTAAATTATTCAAGATTAATCTCTTATCAGTTATTATTTAAATTAGATCGCCAGATCTGAAAAGTAGGTTATTTTCAGGCATTCAGGTAACAAAATCCATTTTAGATCCCTTCTTTGTAAAGGGAGCTTAAAGAATTTATAAACTCATGCATTGTTTTCATAGAATGACCTCGTTTTGTGTAATTTTGCCACTTCATAGGAATATCATGCACGAACTTTCAATTGCCATACAAATCACAGAGATTATTGAAGAAGAAGCAAAAAATGCCGGCGCAGATACTGTTTTACAGGTTCAACTTGAAATAGGTGAGCTCTCAGGCGTTGAAATGGATGCACTGGAGATGGCTATGCTAGAGGCTGTTAGAGGGACTATTGCTTCGGAGGCTGAACTTATTTACCACCAAATTGCCGCTAAAGCTGTTTGTGAGTCATGTTGTAATGAATTTGAACCGATCGATGTATTTAAAATTTGTCCGTTTTGTAATAGTTTGCATACCAATTTGTTAAAAGGAAAGGAACTAAAAATAAGATCAATAGAGGTCGTCACAAAATAGTAACAAACAGTTTTTTTATAGAATTTTTCTTCTTACTTCTTTGACTTCACCTTCCATGGCTTACAACTTTTTGCTAATTTTGTCCCCCGAAACATTCAAGGAATGAATTTTTTGGAACAGAATTGTGTACAGCAGCAAATTGCCCTCTCCTCAGAGGTTAATACAATTATTTATGATATTTACCAGACGGCATTAGCCGTCTTTTTTTTTGCCAATTTTAAACCATGAAAGATAAAAACTATCGTAAAGCAACATTAGTGCTCGAGGACGGGATGTCGTTCAGTGGCTGGTCGTTTGGTTATGAAGCTGCCACCAGTGGCGAAATAGTATTCAATACAGCCATGACCGGTTATCCTGAGAGTTTGACTGACCCTTCCTATTGTGGGCAGATTATCGTCCTTACTTACCCTTCCATCGGAAATTACGGTGTCCCAGCCAAAACAATGGAAGACGGGATGTATCGCTTTTTTGAATCGGATCGCATTCATGCCTCTGGATTGATCATTGCTGATTACTCCGAGAAATTTAACCACTGGAATGCTCAACAAAGTCTGGGTGATTGGTTAATAGCTGAAAAAGTGCCTGGTTTGTTTGGGATTGATACGCGGATGCTTACCAAAATCATACGGGAAAAAGGCACGATGCTAGCAAAAATTATCTTTGACGATGATATTTCATTAAACGATCCTTCGTTGTTAAATCTTGTAGATCAGGTTAGTATAAAGGAGAAAATAGTGTATGGTACTGGCAGAAACAAAATAATGCTCGTTGATTGTGGTGTTAAAAGTAATATCATACGTTACCTTTTGCGCTACGACACAACCGTTGTCCGTGTGCCCTGGAATTATGATTATTCACAGGAAGAATATGATGGACTCTTTATTTCGAACGGTCCTGGCGACCCGGTTCAATGTATGACTGCAGTGAATCATTTACAGCAATCCATTCAGGGTAATCACCCTATTTTTGGCATTTGCCTTGGACATCAATTGTTGTCGCTGGCCACCGGTGCTGAGACCTATAAGCTCAAGTTTGGTCACCGGAGTCATAATCAGCCTGTTTTGGAAGTTGGTACAAACAAGGCATGGCTGACATCACAGAATCATGGTTATGCTGTCAAAACTGAAAGTATCCCTGATGGCTGGTTGCCTTATTTTGTTAACCTAAACGATCAGAGCAATGAGGGGATAAAGCATGTTAAAAAACCTTTTTTCTCAACACAGTTTCACCCTGAAGCCTCAAGTGGCCCAACAGATACAGCTTTCCTTTTTACTCATTTTATCAACGCAATTGAAGCATGGAAAAAATAACTAAAGTGCTGGTTTTAGGCTCCGGAGCACTCAAAATTGGCGAGGCAGGTGAGTTTGACTATAGCGGATCACAGGCTCTGAAAGCATTGAAGGAAGAGGGGATAACAACTGTTCTTATCAATCCTAATATTGCAACAGTACAAACTTCTGAGGATATTGCCGACATCATATATTACCTCCCGGTGACACCTTTTTTTGTAGAAAAAATTATTCAAAAGGAGCAGCCTGAGGGTGTTTTATTGGCTTTTGGCGGACAGACAGCCCTAAATTGTGGCATCGCTCTTCATCAAGATGGTATCTTCGAAAAGTACGGTCTCAAAGTGTTGGGCACTCCTGTTCAGGCAATTATTGAAACGGAAGACAGGGAGAAGTTCGCGCAACTACTGGCGTCTATCAACATAAAAACTCCACGGTCGGTAGCTGTGACCACAGTTGCTGACGCACTGAACGCAGGATTGGAAATTGGTTTTCCGATCATCGTTAGAGCAGCTTTCACACTCGGCGGTCAGGGGAGTGGTTTTTGCAACAACCTGGATGAGTTGAAAAATCTGGCTGAGAAAGCCTTTTCTTATGCCGATCAGGTGCTCGTTGAAGAGTCGTTAAAAGGATGGAAAGAGGTTGAATATGAAGTGGTTCGTGACTGTTACGACAATGTGATCACTGTTTGTAATATGGAGAATTTCGATCCGTTGGGTATTCATACCGGTGAAAGTATTGTTGTTGCACCTTCGCAGACCCTCACCAATAGTGAGTATCATAAGCTTCGCAAAATCTCCATAGAAATAGTAAAACGAGTTGGAATTATTGGTGAATGCAATGTGCAGTATGCCCTCGATCCATATTCTGAAGATTATCGCGTGATCGAGGTGAACGCGCGCCTTTCGCGTTCAAGCGCTTTGGCTTCTAAGGCAACAGGTTATCCCTTGGCATTTGTTGCGGCAAAACTGGCGCTTGGTTTTGGACTCCATGAACTTAAAAACAGTGTAACCAAAACAACGACAGCTTTTTTTGAGCCTGCTCTTGATTATATGGTATGCAAAATTCCACGTTGGGATTTGAATAAGTTTCAGGGTGTGAGCCGTGAGATTGGTTCAAGTATGAAAAGCGTGGGTGAAATCATGGCTATTGGCAGATCGTTTGAAGAAGTGATTCAGAAAGGCTTACGCATGATTGGGGTAGGAATGCACGGTTTTGCGGCTAACAAGGAAATAGAAGTTGGTGACATTGAACTTGCTCTGAGCAATCCTACCGATACACGTATTTTTGTTATTGAACAGGCTTTCCGGCAAGGCTATACAGTGGAAGAAATCCATCAGAAGACGAAAATAGATCGTTGGTTTTTGGATAAGTTGATGCGAATACACGAAACTTCTGTTGAGTTGGAATCGTATCATAGCCTGGAAACTCTGCCCGATTTATTACTGCTACAGGCCAAACAGCAAGGATTCTCAGATTTTCAGATTGCTCGCCTCGTTCTTTCGGATACTGATTACGGCCGCAATGACCAAATTCAGGTAAGTCTGCGCAACTGGCGAAAACAAAGAGGTATTATTCCTTATGTGAAGCAAATAGATACGCTTGCTGCTGAGCATCCTGCTGTAACAAATTACTTGTATATGACCTATCATGGTTCGGAGCATGATATTGATTTTGAAGCAGATGATCGTTCTGTTATTGTTTTAGGATCAGGGGCATACCGGATAGGAAGTAGCGTTGAATTCGACTGGTCGGGGGTTAATGCCCTGAAAACGATTGACAAGGCAGGATTTCGGTCGGTGATGATAAATTACAATCCTGAGACGGTGAGTACCGATTACGACAGCAGTTCGCGGCTTTATTTCGAGGAGCTTAGTCTTGAGCGTGTGCTGGATATCGTAGAGTTGGAACAGCCCTTTGGTACAATTGTTTCGACAGGAGGACAGATTCCAAATAATCTGGCTATAAGACTTTACAATCAGGGTGTTAAGTTGTTGGGAACTTCGGCTTTGTCAATCGATCAGGCAGAGAATCGTCACAAGTTTTCGGCTATGCTCGATAAAATTGGCGTTGATCAGCCTGCCTGGAAAGAGTTAAGTTCTGTAGAGGATATTGTTAAGTTTACTGAAGAGGTAGGCTTTCCGGTTTTAGTGCGGCCATCTTATGTTTTGTCGGGGGCTGCTATGAATATCGTGTCGAATATCAGTGAGTTACGGCATTTTCTTGAGCTGGCAACAAAGGTATCAAAACAGCATCCTGTTGTTGTTTCAAAATTTCTTACAGATGCCAAAGAGATAGAAATGGATGCTGTCGCGGATAAAGGAGAAATAATAGTGTATGCCATTTCAGAACATATTGAGTTTGCCGGTGTTCATTCAGGCGATGCTACCATTATGTTCCCGCCACAAAAAGTGTATGTTGAGACACTGCGCAGGATAAAAAAAATAAGCAGGGAAATTGCTTTGGAGTTGCAAATAAGTGGCCCTTTTAACATTCAATTTCTAGCAAAGGATAACGATGTGAAAGTGATCGAATGCAATTTGCGTGCCTCACGCAGCCTTCCTTTTGTATCTAAAGTATTGAAAACCAATTTTATAGATTATGCAACCCGAATCATGCTGGGACAGAAGGTTGAAAAACCAGGAAAAACTTTATTCGATATTGATTATATTGGAGTAAAGGCATCACAGTTTTCTTTCTCACGATTGAGTAAAGCTGATCCTGTTTTGGGTGTTGACATGGCTTCTACAGGTGAGGTAGGATGCATCGGAGATGATTATTACGAGGCAATTCTGAAGGCGATGTTATCAGTAGGTTATAAAATACCAAAGAAGAATATTCTCATCTCGTCAGGACCTATGCGATCGAAGACCGAACTGTTGCAAAGTGCTGTGATGCTTGTTGAACGAGGATACAATTTGTTTGCTACGAGAGGTACTTATCAGTTTTTTGAAGAAAATGGAATCCCTTCAACGATGGTTCATTGGCCTGATGTACCCGAAAGTCCTAATGCGTTTGACCTTTTGCGTGAGCGTAAGATTGACATGGTTATCAATATCCCACGAAATCTTACTGAAAGCGAGTTGCAGAACGACTACACCATCCGCAGGGCAGCCGTGGATTTCAACATACCGCTTATCACCAACGCCCGTTTAGCAAGTGCCTTTATTTATGCTTTCACACGCTATACACTGGACGATCTTAGTATCAAAAGCTGGGGAGAATATTGATTCTGTGGACTTCTTAGGTTTGTATGGAAAGAAAAGTGAATCTGGAAATTAATCCTGATCAGATGCCAGTTTTACAAACTTTTTTGTGAATTTTTTATTACCCGTTTCTACTGTAAGGAAGTAAAGGCCATTTTTTAATTGACTGATATCAATCATGTTATTGGCAATCGCAATTTTACCTGTAACAGACAGTCCTTCAATGTCGTAAATCTCAATAAAAAGTAAATCATATGGTTTTGAGAAACTTATGAATAACTTTTCTTTGGCTGGATTGGGGGAGATACTAATCTGGGTTTCTTCATTAGCACTTAATCCTGTATGGAAATTGGTATGAAGATAATCTGTAGGCGTAAGGATAAAACCGCGACCACTATCTTCAAAATAGACTTGAAGCAGGTTTAATCCAATATCGGTGTTTTCAGTGCTCCAGCTTTCGCCAGCATTGGTTGTTTTAAGCAACTGACCATTATTGCATGAAATATAGCCTAGCTGACTATTGACAAAATGGATATCATTTGTTGGCTCATTAGTCAGTTCCTCTTTCTTAATCCAGCTAAGACCAGCGTCGGTTGTTATATATAATGTGCCATTTCTGCTGATTACAAAGCCGTTAGCATGAGTTGGGAAATGGATGGCTTTTAATGTATCAGAACCATTATGAATGACTTCAGTCCAGCTGCTGGCCGAATCTTGTGTCCTCAGCAAAACATAATTATTCAATGTGTCGCGGCAAACAATAAAACCAGTCGAATCATCAATAAAATGGATCAGATTTGCATCCTTGTATTTTAGATCTACACTTTTGGCAGTGCAATTACCATTATTCGAAAGAATTAAATTAAAGTGTCCTGAAGAGAAACCATAGTAGGAGACATAGTATCCCAGATTCTCATTTGGATAGCAAATTTTTTCTACTCTCCAGGTTGGGGTGTTGTTTTCGACTTTTGTCCAGTTCGAGCCTCCATTGGTGGTTTTATTAATTTGGATAAACATATCGTATGAGACAGCTGCATATCCGGTGTATTGGTCAAGAAAATACAAATCCATCAGATAGGTTGAGTAGTAATTTTCTCCTTCTGAGAACAGACTTTGAATACTGTCATAATCATTAATAGTCCGTCCAATGGTATAAGCTGCCCAATGAATTCCACTTTGCTGGTAGGAATAAAATGTGACACCAGGCTCTGGAAAATAAACCCTGGTATTGAATCGGTTCATCTCGTATGGGGTCTGCGGAATGGGAAACAGTCGCAGTTTGTCAATCCATTGTGCTTGTCCTTGCATACTGGCAAAAACAAAGCAAACCAGGAACATGATTTTTAATGTGATTTTACCATTCATTTTTTCGGATATTTTTGCAGTTTTGTTTCGGGTTGATGCAAAAGTACGACCGAATTTATCCGGAATAAAAAATTTCACAAAATAAAAAAGCTGCCTTTTCACAAAGACAGCTTTCTATATTTTTTCAGATAAGTTCTAAAACATTAATGTTGTGCCTGATACCATGAAATCGTTTTCGAATCTTGTTCGGAATCTTTTTCAACTGCTGATTTCTGTTTGATCTCCAATGGTTTATCTGAAGCTGGTCTCGGTTTTTCTTCGGCAATGCTTGGCGCAATGATAAGTGCTACTACCGACATCAATTTGATAAGGATGTTGAGCGAAGGACCACTTGTATCTTTAAACGGATCACCTACAGTATCGCCAACGACTGTAGCTTTGTGCGACGCACTGCCTTTTCCATGGAGTATTTCATCGTGCATTACACCCTCTTCCATCATTTTTTTTGCATTGTCCCAGGCCCCGCCTGCGTTGGATTGGTAAATCGCAAGCAACACCCCCGATGCCATCACACCTGCCAGCATACCGCCAAGCATCTGAGCGCCACCAAGGAAGCCTACAACGGCAGGAGCAATAACGGCAAGCAAGCCTGGCAATATCATTTCCTTCAGCGAAGCCTCAGTGGAAATTTCTACACATTTTTCGTATTGGGCAGCATACTCGGCCTTTTCCATGATTTTCTTTTCTTCATCATTCACTTTGGAAATATCACCATCATACTTTTTCAAAATCGCGAGAGCATTTCTCAATTCAGGTATTTCAGCGAACTGCCGTCTTACTTCGTTAATCATTTTTTGAGCGGCCCGGCCAACAGCACCCATCGCCATTGACGAGAATAGATAGGGGAGCATACCTCCAACAAGTAATCCGGCCATGATAAGTGGCTGTGAAACGTCAATAACTACGATATTGGCTTGTGTCATAAAAGCCGCAAAGAGTGCTAAAGCTGTAAGAGTAGCCGAAGCTATGGCAAACCCTTTTCCAATAGCTGCTGTGGTGTTGCCAACGGCATCCAGTTTGTCGGTCTTTTGCCGGACTTCTTTTGGCAATTCACACATTTCAGCAATTCCACCGGCATTGTCAGCAATTGGACCATAGGCATCCACAGCCAATTGAATTCCTGTATTAGCCAACATGGCAACAGCAGCAATGGCAATACCATAAAGACCTGCAAAATGATAGGAGAAAATGATAGCAGCTGCTAACCCAATAACTGGGATAGCTGTTGATTTCATCCCTAGCTCTAACCCTGCGATGATATTTGTTGCCGCTCCTGTATGTGATTTATCTACAATAGATTGTACGGCTTTTCCACCACTTCCGGTATAATATTCGGTTATTTTACCAATGCCGATCCCGATACCCAATCCAATTAAAGTGGCCCAGAACACTCCCAAAGCGGTGTATTCAACCATTGTTCCATCAGGTTGAATATACATCCATGTTTCAGGAAGGAAATAAGTGATGAGGAAATAAGATAAAACTACCATCACTCCGGTGGAAATAAATTCACCTCTGTTCAATGCTTTTTGTGGATCAGCATTGCCGCCTACTCTAATGAAAAATGTACCGAAAATACTTGTAAGAATACCTACAGCTGAAAGTGCCAGAGGTAATAATACAGGACCTAACTGGAAATGATCAGTGATTTGAGGCATGTGAATAAACACAACTCCAAGAACCATTGAGGCAAGTATTGCGCCAACATAGGATTCAAAAAGGTCGGCTCCCATTCCCGCAACATCGCCCACGTTATCCCCAACATTATCAGCGATAGTAGCAGGGTTAAGATAATGATCTTCAGGTATTCCGGCTTCAACTTTTCCAACGAGGTCGGCCCCGACATCGGCTGCTTTGGTGTATATTCCTCCACCAACACGTGCAAAAAGAGCAATTGATGATGCTCCTAAAGAAAAAGCTGATAAAACATTAAGTACAACTTCAACCGTCCAATCAACACCAATAAAGTTGTTGAAAAGGATGAATAAAAGACTTAATCCCAGCAATCCAAGCGTGACAACACCTATGCCCATGACACTGCCGCCAGTGAAAGCAACTACGAGTGCTTTGTTAAGCGAGGTACGTGCTGCTTGAGTTGTCCTTACATTTGCCTTGGTTGCTACTCTCATACCGATATAGCCTGCAAGACCGGATAGTACAGCTCCTGCAACAAAGCTCAGAACAACAAATCCATTAGAGCCTGGTTCATAAGTACCTTTGACAAAAAGCAATACTGAAACTGATGCAACAAAAATGGCAAGGATCCGATATTCTGCTTTTAAAAATGCCATTGCTCCTTTGGAAATATATCCTGCAATGCGTTGCATTTTCTCATTGCCTGCGTCCTGCTTGTCTATCCATTTGGATTTCAATAAAATAAATACAATTCCCAAAAGTCCTGCCAAGGGAATATACCATACAATTTGCTCCATAGGTGTGTGGGTAGTTTTTTTGGTTTTTAATGACTGAATTGTAATTGAAGCTCCTGAAGCTCAATAGTGGCGGCAAAAATAGGGAAATGAAGATATTCTGCAAATCTTTATTTCATTATTGAACTACTTCTTTACTTAATTCTTGTTAAAAAACAATAGGTTGCGATCATTAGTCTGGATTAAGGTCTAATGCAAAGGGCTTTCACAATTGGTCAAAAAAAAAGGCTGCCTAAAAAGACAGCCTCTCTTGTGAAACAGGATAAATTCTTATTGTTCAACAATGAAGTCAAATTTAGCTTTATCACCTTTGAGATATAGATCAATTACTTTTGCGTAGCCGCGTTTTCCTTCTTCAGTTTTGAAGTAGATTACATTGCCAGCAGCAAGTTGATTTGCTTTTGATGATGCGCTTGCATCAGAAAATTCAGGGAAACTATAAACACCTCCAATTGCATCAAATTCTGCTGCGGTCATGCTTACCTTGATGAAACGTGTTTTCTTTTTCGTTGTCCAGGTATCAAGATTAAATTCATCAATTGTTGCTGCATCTGTATCATCAGGTGCTGCTATCGTATTGCCATTTGTTGCTCCTTTAAAGAAGATAATATTCACAAGCGCCTGATTATTGGCAGCGCCTGAAATTGTGTAAACTGTTTCATTTGATGTAGCATAGAAACTTCCAATAGCATCGTTAAACGAACCAAATTCAACATTGGTTTTTTTCTTCACAGCAACTCCAGCCTGTTCAACTGTAACCTTAAAAGATACCTCAGCAAATTTACCATCTGCATCTGTTACACGTGCAACAAGACTTACTTCTCCAACATTAGGGAAAGTAATCTCAAAATCCTGTGAATAGACTGCCTCCTGATTTTCATCGAGTGTGTTGTTAATCAACGTAACAGGTGTGTTGTTTTGTGTTAAAACAACAGTAAAAGTTTTTAGCTTGCTCTTGGTGTCAGCATTCTGTGCAGCATTGATGCCAACAGTAATGGATTCACCGGCTTTGATGCTAACGTCAGCTGCTGTGTAGGTGCTTCCGCCTTTAAAGTTAATGGTTGGTTCCGGGTTTAGAACCTCGTCTTTTTGGCATGATGTCAAAAAGGTAGCTGAACTTAAGAACAGCAAAACAACAAATAAATGAATTTTTTTCATGAATTTTAAATTTGATAATTGATACTAGAATTTTCTTTTTTATTCAGAAGAAATTGATTTACAATGGATAATGGTAAAACAGTCGATAGATTTTTTTCTTTTTTTAAAAATATTCTCTGTTTCGTTAATCCATTTGATTCAAAAACTAATCCCTTCTGCCCATATAGATGGCCAGATAGTACATAAGAGTTGCAAGTGATGATAGTGCGGCAACAACATAGGTATAGGCAGCCCAACGTAAAGCTTCCTGAGCTTTGGGTTGTGTTGCCTGACTTGTGACTCCGCTCGCGCTTAACCAAACGAGTGCTCTGCGACTGGCGTCAATTTCAACAGGTAAGGTGACGAAACTAAATACTGTTGTCAAAGCAAACATCAGAATTCCAACAAGAAGAAGCTGTGGAAAGGTATTAACTAACAGAATACCTGCCAATAAAACCCATTGAACCCATTTCGAGGAAAAACTTACGATGGGAACAAGTTGGCTACGCATTTGCAACCAATGATAAGCAGTAGCATGTTGAACAGCATGTCCACATTCGTGTGCTGCTACCGCTGCTGCAGCAACACTGTTGCCATGATAAACATCAGGACTTAGGTTAACTGTTTTGTTAACAGGGTTGTAGTGATCGGTTAGTTCGCCTTCAACAGATTGAATTTTAACATCGTAAATGCCATTGTCGTTCAACATTTTCTGTGCGATATCGCGACCATTCATCCCATAATTGACAGGAATTTTACTAAACTCCCTAAATTTACTTTTCAGTCGGCTTCCAACCAACCAGCTGAGGAGTATAAATACTCCAAAAATTATCCAGATCATTGTATTTCGATTTTGATTTATGTGACTGTACAAATTTACTGCCAATTCTTGCATCAAAAGAAGGAGAGCCTTTAATTTTTGATTTATTTAACAGGTTGAAGCTGTTTTTTCATACGATACGACAGAATTCCGAATAAAGTAAGTTTGTCTAAGGAGTATTTTTTATGTCACTAAAAGGTCAAAATAGTACTTTTGCCTTCAAATTAGGAAAATATGGCAAGTAAAAAAACATTTCTGAATGAGTTGAAATCATACAGTATTATCACTCTTGGTTTGTTTGTGATGGCTTTAGGCTGGACTGCCTTTTTAATCCCAAATGAAATTCTTGGAGGCGGGGTTACCGGTATTGCAACCTTGATTTTCTGGTCAACAGGTTTACCTGTCGGAGTTTCTGTTTTGGCAATTAATGCGGTGCTTATTGTATTTGCGCTCAGGCTTTTAGGAGCAGGATTCGGTGTAAAAACTATCTATTCAATAGCTGTTTTGTCGCTTTTTTTTGCAGTACTGCAGTATTATATCCGCGAGCCTTTTGTTACCGATAAATTCATGGCTTCAGTAGTTGGAGCTGTATTGGCGGGCTCAAGTATGGGACTCATTTTTACTCAGGGTGGCAGTACCGGAGGAACTGATATTGTTGCTATGATTGTTAATAAGTACCATAATATAAGTCCCGGAAAGATCATTCTGTTATTGGATGTTTTTATCATTTCCAGTTCTTTTATCATTTTTAGAAGTATCGAACCTTTGGTTTATGGCTTCGTTGTCATGGCAGTTGTTAGTTATAGCATCGATTTGATTATAACTGGTAACAAACAATCAGTTCAACTGTTTATCTTTTCTAAAAAAGCAACAATAATAGCTGATCGTATTGGAAATGAGACGGGTAGGGGAGTCACTTTTATAAAAGGCGTTGGTTGGTATACCAAATCAGAAAACGATATCTTGATGATTATTGTAAAAAGGATGGAATATCCGGAAGTTTTCAGGATCGTAAAGCAAGAAGATCCTGATGCTTTTGTATCTCTATCATCAGTTATGGGTGTCTACGGACAGGGATTTGATACTATGCGATGATTTGTTTTTTTGAATGAACTAAATTTTAAAAAAATGCTGCAATTGTGTCAGGTCTGTTGTTTTCTTTCAGGAAAATACTGCGTTATAATAACCCCAATCAACATCAATGCAGCCCCTGAAAGTTCTTTCCATGACATATATTCCTGTAATATCAGGAAGCCACCCACAAGAGCAAACACAGCTTCGAGACTTAAAATCATTGCAGCATGATCGGCACGTGCCTTTCGCTGTCCGGCAATTTGAAGGGTAAATCCGATTCCGGCTGAAGCTATACCCGTGTACAGAATTGGTATCATTGCTCCCTGAATCCCTTGCCATTCAATTGGTTCAAGAAATATTGCAAAGAGTAAACTGATGAAACCAGTGATGAAAAACTGAAGAAATGCAATCAGCCGGAAGTCATGTTGAGGGGCAATATAAGAAAGAATGATAAGATGAAAAGCCCAGAAAATAGCGCTAATCAGTACTAAAACATCCCCAATCTGCATATGAAAGCCCTCTTTAACTGACAATAAATAAAGCCCTACCGTTGCAAAAAGCGCCCCAATCCAAATTTGTGATGAGGATGGTTTCCGACGCAATAATCCAATCACTGGAACAAAAAGTACGTAAAGACTAGTGATGAAACCAGCATTTCCAGCTGTTGTATAAATCATTCCAAGTTGCTGAAAACCGGATGCAAATAGCAGAACCATGCCTGCCATAATACCATGCATAAGCAGTCTTGGTTGAATCAGATCCTTGGGTTTTAAGTCAGGAATCGTGAAAAAGCTATAGATGAGCAATGTGAGTGCGCCTAATAAAAATCGTATCCCGTTAAAAGTGAGGGGTCCAAGATGATCCATGCCTTGGCGCTGAGCAACAAAGGCAAGTCCCCAGATAGCTGCTGCAGCAAGAAGCAGAAGATTCGCGCGTAAGTGGGTTGATAACCGGTGTTGGATCATTATAATTGATAAGAGTTAAATCAGTATTTCCGTATTCTTGCTATAAATTCCAAAACCAGTTCGTCGAATTGATTTCATTGCAGCCTTCAATAAGTTTTAATTCATAACTATGGACTTGGCTGATAGTTAAGTTATTTGTTTTTTGCGATGGACAGATAAAGCAAAGATTAGAATGATCAGGTAAGAAGGAATACAGATCCAATAAGCGGCTTGTGTGGATGTAATTTCAGCAAGATATCCATAGAGGAGTGGAATTGTAGCTCCGCCGGCAATTGCCATGATTAGCATCGCAGAGCCTGTTTTAGTGAACCGGCCTACACCTTCGAGTGCAAGCGGCCAAATGGCAGGCCAAACCAAACTATTTGAAAGTCCCAACAGAGCAACAAAAAGAACAGTGTAAGGAATCGTTAGCTCAATGCCCTGAAAGGTGGTAAAGTCGATGAAAGGCATTGAAAAGTTGAGCTGAGTGGAAGTGAAAACAGCCATAAGGGTGAAAACAATACCGCTAAGTGAGCAGGCTATCAACGCGTTCTTCTGACTTAAGTATTTGGGAATGAGTGCTACACCTAGAAAGTAGCCCACCACCATAAACACCAGCATGAGCGAAGTAAAGTATTTTGCTGAATCCATCGTGATTCCAAGTGAATCGCCATAACGTATGATCGTATCACCTGCCACAACCTCAACACCAACATAAAAGAACAGGGCAATAACTCCAAAAATGAGGTTGGGAAAGGCGAAAACAGTTTTTTTAGTATCTGATTTCTGTGTTTCATCTTCTTCATCGATGGCTATTTCGGGCAAATGTGTGAAGCGAATGAAGATAGCAAGAGCAATTAAAAATCCTGCCATTAGCAAGTATGGAAAAATCAGGCGGTGCGAAAGTTCGTCGAGTAGTTGTGCATGCACCGCAGGATCAGTTGCAAGGGCCAGCTGTTCGTTGAGCTCAGTGGCATTTTTAAGCACGACAGAGGCAAGAACAACAGGTGCGAGCACACCTGCAAATTTATTGGCTATACCCATGATACTGATGCGTTTAGCAGCGCTCTCCAGCGGCCCAAGGATGGTCACATACGGATTAACAGCCGTCTGAAGTAGTGCCAAACCTGTGCCTATTGTGAACAAACCGATAAGAAAAACAATATAGGACCGTTCAAGGGCTGCTGGAATAAAAATCAATGCTCCTGCTGTCATTACAAGAAGTCCTATGGTCATTCCATTGCGAAAACCGGTTTTCTTTAAGATCCAGGAAGAGGGTAGTGCCATGACAAAATAGGAAATATAAAAAGCAAAAGTCACAAAATATGACATGAAATCTGAAAGCTGACAGGTTGTCTTTAGGATAGGGATGAGCGCCCCGTTGATCCAGGTAACAAAACCAAAGACAAAAAATAGAATCCCAATAATTAAAAGTGGGACAAAATTGTTTTTCTGCGAAGAGGTTGAAGCGTGTGTCATTATGTGATTTATTTGTGAAGCAAATATACGTTTTTGACCTTTGACCCGAGTACCCTCTCAATATAGAAAAGCCTTAAAATAGATTTTGACTCAAGGAACTCTTTTTTAAAAATTAAGATGTTGGATTTCAACCAATTATTAATTAGTAATCACTTCATTAACAGCAAAAACCAATGTTTCTTTATACAATTATCTATTCAGAACCTTTTCATCGTGTAATTTCAAAAGTTGTCATATGACCCTTTTCTCATTTACAGTTGCTGAAAAAATGGTTTATTATTGACAAAATTCCGGACAAAAAAAGCGTCGGATTGTTGGATCCGACGCTTTTAAGTATGTTCTGTAATCAGGGATTACTTTTTGTCTTTTTTCTTATCTTTTTTGTCTTTCTTATCCTTCTTGCCTTTCTTTTCGTCTTTTGCTTTGGCAGCCATTTTTTCTTCGACAGCAGCCTGAGCAGCGGCAAGACGTGCGATTGGCACACGGAAAGGAGAACAACTTACATAGTTGAGTCCAGCTGTGTGGCAGAATTTCACTGAACTTGGTTCACCACCATGTTCACCACAGATACCTAACTTAATGTTTGGACGGGTTTTCTGACCTCTTTTTACAGCCATTTTCACTAATTGTCCAACACCTTCCTGATCTAAAACTTCAAAAGGATCATGTTTCAGGATACCTTTTTTCTTGTAAACATCAAGGAATTTGCCAGCGTCATCGCGTGAATAACCAAAGGTCATCTGGGTGAGGTCGTTGGTTCCAAAACTGAAAAATTCGGCTGATTTTGCAATTTCATCAGCGGTGACTGCAGCACGAGGTACTTCGATCATTGTTCCAACAAGGAATTCGATGCTGTCGTTACGTTCAGCAAAAACTTTTTCAATAGTCTTGCGAACGATGTCTTCCTGCATACGAAGTTCTGCTACAGTTCCTACAAGTGGGATCATGATTTCAGGGAAAGCCACTACGCCTTTTGCTTTCAGGTTAAGAGCTGCTTCGATGATAGCACGTGCCTGCATCTCGGTGATTTCAGGATAGGTATTACCTAAACGGCATCCACGATGACCGAGCATTGGGTTAAACTCATGCAGATCTTCCACTTTTTGTTTGATAACAGCAGCAGAAACACCCATTACTTCAGCCATTTCTTGTTGTCCTTTTTCATCGTGAGGAACAAACTCATGCAAAGGTGGATCGAGCAAGCGAACAGTTACCGGCAGGTCGTGCATAGCTTCAAAGATACCTTCGAAATCTTCACGCTGGATAGGAAGTAATTTGTCGAGAGCAATACGGCGTCCGGCTTCGTCATCGGCCAGGATCATTTCGCGCATAGCAACGATTTTGTTTCCACCAAAGAACATATGCTCAGTGCGGCAAAGTCCGATACCTTTAGCTCCAAAGCTGCGAGCAACTGCTGCATCATGAGGGGTATCAGCATTGGTTCTGACATACATTTTTGATTTTTTATCGGCCAGTTCCATGAGTTCGCCAAAAAAACCGCTCATTTCCGGAACACGGGTTTCAATACGGCCTTCAAAAACTTCTCCGGTGCTACCGTTGAGTGAAATGAAATCGCCTTCTTTGAAGGTTTTGCCGTCCATTGTCAGGGTACGTGCTTTATAGTCGATTTTGATGCCTCCTGCACCTGAAACGCAGCATTTCCCCATTCCGCGTGCAACAACGGCAGCGTGTGAAGTCATGCCACCACGGGCTGTAAGAATTCCTTCTGCAACATTCATGCCTTTAAGGTCTTCAGGTGATGTTTCGATACGAACCAAAACAACTTTCTTTCCTGTTGAAGCCCATGTTTCAGCTTCGTCGGCATGGAAAACGATTTGTCCGGTAGCAGCACCAGGTGAAGCAGGTAAGCCTTTTGCCAATGCTTTGGCTTTTGCAAGTGCTTCTTTAGCAAAAACAGGGTGAAGTAACTCGTCGAGTTTGTTTGGTTCAACGCGAAGAAGAGCTTCGTTTTTGTTGATTACACCTTGTTTCAGCATTTCCATTGCGATACGAACCATAGCAGCGCCTGTGCGTTTTCCGCTACGGGTTTGAAGCAACCAGAGTTTGCCTTCCTGAATTGTGAATTCGATATCCTGCATATCACGGTAGTGATTTTCCAGTTTTTGCTGAACGCTATCGAGTTCTTTATAGATCTTTGGCATTGCCTCTTCCAGCGAAGGATATTGCGAAGCGCGCACCTCTTCCGAAACATTTTGCAAAGCTGCCCAACGGTGTGAGCCTTCGAGGGTGATTTCCTGTGGGGTACGAATACCAGCTACCACATCTTCACCTTGTGCGTTAAGCAGGTACTCTCCATTGAAAATATCTTCACCTGTACCGGCATCACGTGTAAATGCAACACCAGTTCCTGAGTTGTTGCCCATGTTACCAAATACCATTGCCTGAACATTCACTGCAGTGCCCCATTCTTCAGGAATGTTGTTGAGCATACGGTAATAAACAGCGCGTTCGTTCATCCAGCTATCGAAAACAGCCATAACAGAACCCCATAGTTGCTCCCATGGATCGACAGGGAAATCTTTTCCTGTCACTGTTTTAACAGCTGCTTTGAAACGTTTTACGAGTTCTTTCAGGTCGTCAGTTGAAAGATCTGTATCGAGCTTAACGCCTTTTTCTTCTTTAAGATGATCAATGATTTCTTCAAATGGATCATGATCTTCCTTTGATTTTGGTTTCATCCCTAAAACAACATCGCCAAACATCTGTACGAAACGGCGGTAGCTATCCCATGCAAAACGTTCGTTTCCGGTTTTTAAGGCAATGCCTTCAACAGCATCGTCATTCAAACCCAGGTTGAGAACGGTGTCCATCATACCGGGCATGGAGGCTCTTGAACCTGAACGGACGGAGAGAAGACAAGGATTTTCTCTGTCGCCGAATTTGGTGCCCATTACTTTTTCCACGCTGTGGATGGCGTCTTCAACTTCTTTTTTGATTAACCCAACGACGTAATCATGTCCTTTTTGATTGTAAAGGGTACATACTTCGGTGGTTATGGTGAAACCGGGAGGAACGGGAATTCCAATCAGGTTCATTTCTGCCAGGTTAGCACCTTTGCCGCCCAACAGGTTCTTCATAGAGGCATTTCCATCGGCTTTGCGATCGCCGAAGAAATAAACATACTTTGCTTTTGCCATAAGATTAAATTTATAGGTTTTATCTGAATATCAATGTTTTGGATAGCTTTCAGACGCTTTTTTAAAAGCAATGCAAAGATAATAAAAAATGTTGGTTTTTATATCTTTAACGCATTGCGCTTTCATTCATTTTCTGCAATCGGTTGAAAAAATCTGCGGGATTTATTTAAAGAAAGTCTAAATTATCCTTTATTGTTCCAATATTAACAATGAAAACATCGTCAATCGAAAAAAAATCAGCAATTTCGTGCCTTCAAAAAAATGTGTATGACAAAAATCATTGGAATCCGTCACGAGGATAAATATCTTATGGAACGCAGGGTGGCTATCACACCACTGCATATTGGAAAGCTTAAAAAAGAAGGTTTGCAGTTTATTGTTGAACGATCGGCCAAGCGCATCTTCAGCGACAGCGAATTTGAGAATGCGGGAGCACGGCTTGCAGATGATCTGAAGGATGCTGAAGTGATTTTTGGAGTAAAGGAAATCCCTGTACATCATTTTGAAGAAAACAAGACTTACATCTTTTTTTCACACGTTATCAAGGGTCAATCCTATAATATGCCCATGCTGAAAGTGATGATGAGTAAAGGTTGTAACCTCATCGACTACGAGAAGATCGAAAATGAAGAACGCAAAAGACTTATCTTCTTTGGACGCTATGCAGGACTTGCCGGTGCAATTAACTCGCTGTGGTCGATGGGTCAGCGATTAGCCAAAAAGGGTGTTGAGAATCCTTTCTCTGTTTTAAAACAAGCGGTTAACTACACTTCTTTGGAAGAGGCAAGGACAGCAATTTCAGCTGTTGGACACGTGATAAGTGCCCGCGGTTTGCCAAAAGAACTTTGTCCGATGGTAGTTGGTGTTACTGGTTATGGCAATGTAGCCGGTGGTGCTCATGAGATTCTCAACCTTTTACCGTCAATAGAGATTTCTCCCGCTCAGCTTTTAGGGCTTGATCCAGAAAAAGCACCTTCAAATATTATTTACAAAGTAATTTTCAGAGAAAAAGATCTCTCAAAACCACTCGATTCCGCTGCTGAATTTGATCTTGCGCATTATTACAACCACCCGGAAGCTTATCGTAGTGATTTTGAACAGTATATACCAAAACTTAGTATGTTGCTCAATTGCATGTACTGGGATAAACGTTATCCAAGAATCATCACAAAAGACTATTTAGCTCAGCTTTATGCTAAGGGTGAGCCAATGCTAAAAGTGATAGGTGACATCAGCTGTGACCCCGACGGATCCATTGAATGTACGCACAAAGGAACAGAAATTGAAGATCCTGTTTTTGTTTATAACCCTGATTCACGTCAGCCGTCTATGGGATTCAAGGGTCATGGATTGCTCGTTATGGCTGTCGATATCCTTCCGAGCGAACTGCCACGCGAGGCTTCCTTAGGTTTTGGTGATGCACTTTTCCCTTATGTGAAAGCTATTGCTGATTCCGATTTTAGCCAGCCATTCGCTGATCTGGTGCTTCCAAATCCAGTGAAAAAAGCATTGATTCTGCATCAGGGAAAATTAACACCTGCATTTGAATATATAAATAACTATCTATAGGCGAGATCGTTCTGTACGATTTCTCTCATTTTCCAGAACAATTAATAGTAACAAGCATTTATGAAAAAAGTATTGATTCTTGGAGCTGGTATGGTAGTAAAACCTATCGTCACCTACCTGCTCGAAAAAGGATTTGAAGTAACAGTGGCTACGCGTACAAAATCGAAAGCTGAAGCCATGATCGGTAATCATCCCAACGGCAGTGCCATAGCCTGGACTGTTGAAGATGAAGCTACTCTTGGTGAAATGGTTGCCGGACACGACCTCACGGTAAGTCTGCTGCCCTGGACTTATCACCTCATTGTGGCAAAACATTGCATCGCCAACAAGAAAAACATGGTTACAACCAGTTATGTGAAACCGGAGATGAAAGCGCTTGATGCTCAGGTGCGCGAAGCTGGAATTATTATTCTCAACGAACTGGGTCTCGATCCGGGTATCGACCATATGTCGGCCATGCGTATAATCGATCATGTTCATGGATTAGGTGGAAAAATTGAAGAGTTTTATAGCATTTGCGGTGCTCTTCCAGCACCTGAAGCTGCCAATAATCCTTTCAGGTACAAGTTCAGCTGGAGCCCAAAAGGTGTGGTGATGGCTGGTAATAACGACGGCAAATACCTGCGTCATGGTAAGTTGGTAGAGGTTCCAACCCAGGATTTATTTAAGAACTCGTTTCGGGTTGAGTTTCCTGAGGTTGGTCCGCTCGATATCTATCCAAACCGCGACTCGATGCCATACATTGAACTCTACGGAGTGCCTGAAACCAGCACAATGATGCGTGGAACCTTCCGTCATCCGGGATGGTGCGAAAGCATTGATGCCATTAAAGCCCTCAAGCTTATTGGCTACGATGAACATGACTTCACTGGAAAAAGTTATGCCGGAATGTTAGCAATGCTGATTGGAGCTGCCGATTGCAGCAATATCCGTCAGAAAGTGGCTGACTACCTGCATCTTCCTGTTAACGCTTATGCACTCGATACCATGGAATGGCTCGGATTGTTCAATAAAGAAGATATGGGTCGTGGAAAAACCTCGGCTTTTGAGGTGACTTCAGATCTTATGATTGCAAAAATGGAACTAGGTCAGCACGAACGTGATATGGTTGTTATGCAACATATTTTCAGGGCTTCATATCCTGATGGGAAAGAAGAGATTATTAAATCTTCGATGCTCGACTTTGGAACTTTAGCAACTGATACAGCTGTGGCACGCACTGTGGCATTGCCTGCTGCCATTGGAGTGGAGATGATCCTCAAAGGAGAAATCACCGAGACCGGCGTACACATCCCGGTACTTCCAGGGATTTACAATCCAATCCTTGACCGCCTCGAAGACATGAACATCCGCATGGTGGAACAATATGGATTGCCGCTGAGCGAGAACATTCAGTAAACCAGGTTTAAACAACCTTGAAACGCTGTTAAAATGCGGTTTAAAAAAAGCACAATCCTGAGAGGGGTTGTGTTTTTTTTTGTGGCCACCATTCATTGTATGAATGTATTTAGCTGCATGATTTGGATTTTAATTGTTTCAACTTATACAATAATGGATTCACATCTGAGCTTTCAAGTGTTTTGAATTGACAAATAAGTGTAAGAAAGTGAACTATAGTCTTAATGAAATACCAATACCTATTTCTTTATAATATCCTAGTTTCATGGGCTCTATGAATGGCAAGTCGTATCCGAATTCAAAATACACACCCAAATGTCGTGTTAGATAATATGCCACACCAGTTCCTAAATAATACCTTGCCCATACCGATTGGCTGTTATTGTTTGTCTGGAAATAGTTCACAAGGCCAAGCTTGCCCGAAAGGTATGCTTCAAAACGAAGGTTCTCTTTATCAATTAATAATGGAAGGAAATGCCAATTGCCAACAGCTCCAAAATTGAGAAATCCCCCCGAGTAATCATCATACCCACTATAAAGCGCCGTAGAAAGTCCGGCTTCAAGAAATTTGTGCACGCGCTTGCTCACTTGCAATTCGACATGTCCATTATGAAATACACGGCTATTATCTACATATTCGGGCCAGCCAGAGGCTTTAATATACCAATAAGCAGGTGATTGCTTTTCTTGTGCATTCAGTTCATTTTCAAATTGAAAGAGGATTACTGTGATAAATAATAATGTGCGAAAAAGTGTCTGTTTTTTCATGATATAAGTGTTTGTAAGGATGTTGTTCAATAATTATCTTTGGCTTATAGCTTCCTGCTCCAAAAAAAAGTTTAATCGTTATTCGTGGGAAGGTCGGTGAAAAACTTAACTGATTCATTAATGGTTTGCGGCAAAAATCCATGTGGAACGATTTCTTTATTTTAATAAACAATTCTCAAGTAATGACATAACATATATTAACGAGCAAAATAATTGAATGTTGTCCGATGTCATTGCCAGAGTTAATTCTAAAGATAGTTAAATTAAGGTATTAGATGTGGATTACATATTAAAGAAGCCCAGTCAGTATCAGGAGTTCTGGCTTTGCAGCTGTATCCATCGAAATGTTCTCCAATAGTAACAGTTCCGCCAATTGCATTATACGTAAGTATGGAAGGAAAAGAATGCTCAAAAGAATATCCATAAAGTCCATTAGAGAAAGTGGTATTGTAATACCTTCTCCAACCAATTGGGTTTAAGTTCCAGTGATAAAATGCTGCTTGTATTTTAAGATCGTATGACATCGTTCTTGCCGCCCAGTACCAAATGCCTAATACTTTGTGGTAAGGACGTATCATAACATCAGTGTACTGCTTTAATGTTGAATTTGTTGTATTATTACCTCCTTTGAATATATATTGAACGGAAAAGCGCATATATATTCTATTTCTTCCAACTGTATTTCTTTCAACTTTGTAGGTTCCACAATTATATGTATTATCCTTAAAGTTCATATCATCAGAAGATCCAGAAAATACAAAAACCGTTGTGTCATTGTTAACCTTCTCATCAAAATTTTCTTCACTAATAGATAGTAAATTGACAATGTTTGCCATGTTCGATCCTAAAGTAAAATTTTCAAAAGCTTTAAAAGCGGAATCTCCAATGATAAATATGTGATCTTCATTAGTAAATACCTTAAAAGGATTATCAATTAGTAAAGGATCAACAGTGATTTCACCATTTTCATCTGTGGTCATTTTTAAATATTGAGAATTCTCGTTAACAAATTGGATTATTTCGCTAGCTGATTGAAAGGCTTCAAAGTCAATGTTTTTGTAAAATGTTACAATTTCATCATATTTAGAATTGAAATTATAAAGGTCTTTTAGCATTAAAGAACTATCTTTTTGCTGAGCATTCCTAATATTGAAAAAAACGGTTGTAAACTCGTCTAAATTGTTGAATTTTAGTACAGACTTATTATAAACAATTTGTTCATTAGAATGTATTTTAAAAGAGTCTTTCGAACAATTATAGAAAGTAGTAAGTGTTATTATTGTAAATAAAGCAAAAAATTTGTATCTTAATATTTTGTAAATTTGATCTTTCATTGTTTAAAAGGTTAATTTGAAAACTGGTTTTTGTGAAAATCCTACTTATACTCTATTTTGCATAGCCACACCTCAGAAATATTGCGGCCCACCTTGATCGAACTTATTCTTCCCCAAAAAAAAGATATATTTTGTGGTGCAATAAGGCACAAACTGTTTGCGGAATAAAAGTGTGTGGATGAGTTCATGACAACAACAAACAATCCCGCCCGTTACGCCTGACAAACCACCAAAGCCCTTGCTTTTGCGGGGGGGGGTACGGCTGAGTCTTGTATTGCTCATTGTCTGTTTTTTTTCGATACAATGATAAGCACTGCCATTAGAAAAAGCAAGCACTCAAATGTTAAGCTTTTTTGGTCAGACGAAAGCAAGAAACCATTCATGCTGAAATACAATACTTTGTAACTTATTTAGAATTTCTATAAATTACAATGAGCGAAAACATTCAGTAAACCAGGTTTAAACAGCCTTGAAACGCTGTTTGAATGCCGTTTAGAGAAAGCACAATCCTGAGAGGGGTTGTGCTTTTTGTGCTGAAACATACTTTATAAAAGAAGATAAAATCAGTGTTTTATGAAGTATACTTTATAAACAATGAATCAATTTGACTTTTGTGAAGTATATTTACTATCTTTGACTAAAAATACAAATGAGTCCACGTCCTGATAAAATCATTATCCGACAAAAGTACCTCGACAAAGCATTGTCATTCAAAGGGATAAGCTTGATAAAGGTATTTACTGGTCAACGACGCACCGGAAAAAGCTATCTGATGCATATGGTGGCTGATGCCATTGTGAAGATGGAGCCGGATGCCCATATCATCTTTGTGGATATGGAGCTGATGGAATTTGCGACCCTGAATACGGCATCCGACCTTTATGAGAAGGTGAAGTCCAGGCTGAAAGGTGATGTTGCCAATTATTTGTTTATTGATGAGGTGCAGGAAATTGACGGTTTTGAGCAGGCGCTTCGGAGCTTGCTCAATGAACAACTCGTTGACATTTGGTGTACTGGCAGCAACGCCAGTGTATTGTCAGGCGAACTGGCCGACCGGCTCAGTGGCAGGTTTATCGAAATTCCTGTGCATAGCCTGAGCTATCCTGAATTTATTGAATTCCATTCACTTAACAATGAAAACAACAGCCTGCAATTGTACATGAAGTACGGAGGTTTGCCTAATTTGATTCATTTACCCTTCACAGACGAGGTTGTGTTTGACTACCTGAAAACCATCAATGCCACCGTAATGCTGAAAGATGTGGTGAAGCGGCATGAAATTCGCAACGTAGCCATGCTGGAAAACCTGATGCGCTTTTTAGCTGACAACACCGGAAGTTTGTTTTCAGCAAACAGTATCAGCAAGTTTATGAAGGCTCAGGGACAAATGATTTCGGTTGCTATTCTTACCAATTACATTCAGTACGCGCTGGATGCGTTTTATCTGGTTAAGGTTCAACGTGTTGATTTGCAAGGCAAAAAATATTTTGAAACCAATGATAAATATTATTTCGAAGATCACGGACTACGCAATGCGTGGATTGGATACCGACCCATGCATGTCAATAAATTGATTGAGAACGTCGTGTTTAAACACTTAGTTGTCAATGGGTACAAGGTGTTTGTTGGCGTTTCGGCAGAATATGAGGTTGATTTCATTGCTGAGAAAGATGACAAAAAACTATATGTACAGTGTGCCTATTTGATGGAAAGTGAGCAAACCCGTCAACGTGAGTTCAGAAGCTTGTTAACGATTCGGGACAATTTTCCAAAACTTGTAGTAACGATGGACGAACCTTCAGGCGGAAACATCGAAGGAGTGGAGCACTGGCACTTAAGAGATTTTTTAAGCCGGGATTGGTAAAAAAGCTAATGATTTCCGGATGTATCTATATTTTATTTCATCAGGCAATTGCAAAAGTACCGACATAAAAAACAACTTTTTGGTGAGCGATAGTGCTTATTTATCTCCAATAAAGGAACGGATTCATATTATACCAGTTTTAAACGAGTTTTCATATAATTCAATTTGGTATTATATGTTGTATCTTCACCATTATAGCATCAAATATAACCGTATACAAGAATTGAACTACCTTGACTGACATGTCATTTGCGCACAAACGCTTTCCACTCATCCATTGGTGTGGAGATTAATCTGAAAGGCGAAATCACCGAGACAGGCGTGCACATCCCTGTGCTGCCCGGCATCTACAACCCCATCCTCGATCGTCTCGAAGACATGAACATCCGCATGGTGGAACAATATGAATTACCAATGAGCGAGAATATCTCCTAAAAAAATTGAGATAAGGTTTCAACTGCATTGAAATGCTGTTTTAAAAAGCCAATCCTAATAGGGTTGGTTTTTTTATAATTTTAGACTAAATAATCCATTACGACAAGACGCAAGGGATTGAATATAAACACATTCATGGTAAGAAGATATCTTGTATTAAAATTATAGGTTTTTAATTTTAACTCCTATACAGCTTATTTTCGGTGAGATGATTTTATGAATAATAAAGTTCAGCTATTTGTCAATCAACTTTTTGAGAGAATCTATATAGATAAATAACAGCATTTTCATAAAAAAACGCAATAACAGGAACGCTTTATCGTTTTAAAACTGATACCTTAGGACTTTATTATTTAGAACAAACCAAAACAAAAAATGATGAAGATTTACGCAAGTCTAATGTTCATTTTGTTCTTTCCGTTTATGAGTAAACCACAATTATGGACAACATTAAATCCATTGCCAACCCCAAATTCCATTCATCAGGTAGAATTTATTTCGCAAGATACTGGATTTATTACTGGAGGTAATTCAACATTCTTGGGTACAACTGATGGAGGATTAAGCTGGAAAAGTGTCCCTTATCCGATTGAGGGAGTTCAACTGAGCTCGTTGAATTTCTTTGGAAAAAATCTTGGTATTCTTGTTTCATGGAGTCATATTTATATTACTACGGATGGAGGGAATAGTTGGACTTATAAAAAGAAGCAATTAAATGGGGATTATACAAATTCATTTTTTATTAATGACACTATAGGCTGGTTATGCGGAACTTACCAAATCGTTACCAAAACAACAGATGGTGGTTTAACCTGGCAAACACTAAGTAATAATATTAGTGGAGCCATGCATTATTTTGATATTGAATTTGCAACAGAGAACACTGGCTATGTAGCTGGTTACAGTTGGGATACACCTTCGCAACCTGTATTGAAACGTTCTGATAACGGTGGGAGAACATGGCATGAGGTTCTGTTGCCAGCAGATGTGTATAAAATCAAAGATATTTTCGTTATTAGCGAGGAGGAGTTATGGATTGCTGTTGGCAATGCTTCTCTTAACCCGGGAAATGACGGATATACCGCTAAAGCTTATCATTCATCTGATGGTGGAAATAGCTGGGTTTATCACGATTTGGGTCTTTGCTATAGTTCAGCAGGGATAAGCAGAATTCATTTTGAAGACGATGATCATGGTTGGGCTATGGCACAATCACATATTTATATCACTGAAGATGGTGGACAGAATTGGGTATCAAAACTTATTTCTTCTAACATGTTCATGCCATTAGAGGACTGTAGCAATCCGATTGATAGCATTTTCTATGTCGTAAGTACATTGCCTGAAATTTTAAAAACAACAGACAATGGGACAACCTGGAATTCTCAGGTTAGTGGTATTAAGGGATATTTTAATGACATTAGATTTTCTGATAATGAGCATGGTCTCTTGTGTGGTTTTGATTTGAGTGAAACTTTTATATATAAAACGGATGATGGTGGCACGAATTGGATAAAAACATTTGGGCAATCCAGAAATGGAATACAGGAAATCCTTGAAATCGCAATTCCCACCCCCGGTATAGTTTATGCCCTTGGCAATCAAGACTTTATTTTGAAGAGTAAGGATGCAGGTAATACTTGGTTAAAAATGTCATTTAATTCCAACAAGATTTATAAACATATTGCCGCTACTGACAGCCTGAATATTATACTTGGAGCAATTGATGGAAGTATCCTGAAAACGATTGATGGTGGGTTTTCATGGTATGAATACCAACTGAACCAGCCATCTGGATATACTTTATATAACTCATTTGAATTTATCGATAATCTGATTGGTTATGCTACATTGTCGAATAGCGGGTCACTAGGAAAACTGATGGTTACAGATGATGGTGGGCTGACCTGGCGAATATCTGACTATGGTTCTGTTAATAAAATAATTAGTATCAGTTGTTCAACAAACAACACATGTCTAATTAGTATAGCAAATGAGGGATTGTCAAAAACAGTGAATGCTGGACAAAGCTGGGAACCGATTACCACGTCTTCTGATTTAACAAACACAATTGTTAAAGTATTTGATGATTTGACATTTCTGGCTGCTTTCCGTAACACTTTGGTTGCTGTAAGTTTCGATGGAGGAAATAACTGGGAGGTTGCAATTGACGAAAATCCACAAGGTGGTGTAATTAAAAAGCATTTGTTCATTAGTCCAAGCAAAGGCTGGAATATTGGAACAGGCAATCTGATTCAGGCCTATTTTAACCCAACGCTTTCATTAGTAGACGCGTGTAGGCCTGATCAGAATGAAGGTTTTATTTATCCAAATCCCTCGACCAACAGTTTGCAAATCAAAATCGATACTTGGAAAACTATTGCTTTTTTTGATATAAAAGGTCGTAAAATAAAAGAATTTGATTTCGCAAATCGCTATCAGCTAAACCAAATAGATCTGCCTTCAGGTATTTATTTTGTAGAATTGCTCACTCAACAAAAACGGCACATTCAAAAGTTACTCATTTTGTGATTTGGGTTAGACTAATACATGAATCCGAATTAGCGATTGCAATAAAACAATAATTCTTGCTATTTTGGTCTCAACGTGTGACATTAGCGGTAGGAATTTTGTAAGATTCGAATATAAGAATATTAAAGACTTACTAACAAATGTCAGGTATCCCGATGCATATCTTTGATATCTAATAAAAAGGCCGTTCGGGAAACCGAACGGCCTTTTAATCATTTCTTAGAAGTAATTATTCCACAACTAATCGTGCAGTATTTATAGAGTTATTATACTCAATGCTAACCATATACACTCCTTGCCTAAGATCTCTTACTGATTGTGAAAGGGTATGTTGTCCCATTCCAAGCTGTCTGAAGTTGTCGCTGATAATGAGACGACCACTGAGGTCATGAATACGCAACACTACATCAGAAGTGTTTTCAATATTTACTGTAAAGTTAAAATCATGTGATGCCGGATTTGGAACCAGCTGAATGTCGGATTGAGCCTTTTTCTCGTCCACGCCAACAAATCCATAGGCAATCTGATTGCGTTCTTCGTAGCCAAATGACTGTCCGGAAAAGATGGGGGTTGTGTTGCTTCCTTCAAGGATGGCATAAAATCCGATTCCGTCTCCGCAACATAGTCCGTTACCTGCAGCATCTTTTATCACAAATTCGTAACATGCACCCTGAGGCATATTCAAAACTTGAGTAATGATAGCACCAGGTGTCGTGTAAGGTCCTCCCGACTGCACAACTTCGCCATTGCCGTTGAGCAACTCCCAGCTTGTTTCTTCAGGTTTGGTGTTCAAAAGAAGATACACCGTAACTGGATCAGTGAGGATAGGCGCGGAAACAAAAGGTAAACCAAAGCTGTTGTTTGCAAGATAACCATCTGCACTGCCGTTGGCTGTGGTGATTGTGGCAGTAAGCTCATTGCTGTTTAGAAGTCCAAAATTGATTTGTCCGGCTTCAACAACGGCTGTTTGTCTGAAAGCCAGTGACCCAGTCCAGTTAACAGTTTGAACTGTTTGTCCATTGACAGCAAATTCAACAGTGGCAGATGTCAAAGGAGCTGAGCTGTTGTTTGTTATTACTGCCTTTGGGTTCATGCTACCACTACAATTGAAGGCTGTACCGTTCTCAATGGATTTCACTTCAGCATCGTTGGTATAAAAAGGATTGACAGGATCGATGGTGCTGTTAGCCGCCTGATAAACATATTTGGTGGTGTTGTTCTGAACAAAACCGACAGCTGCCAACTGATTGATATTATAAACGTTAGCTAATTTCCAGCTTGCCTCGAGGATCACATATTCATTAGCTTCAAAATCAGGAAGAACTGTTCCATTGCGGGTAGGGATGAGGGCTTTCATTACATTATAAAAGTCTTTTTCGCCATTTGTGCCAGGAGCAGTTGTAAAATGAATTTCTTTTTCAATCACAGCAATATGAGCGATAAGGGTACCGCTAACAGCAACATTGGCTTTAATGAGCATGGTAACGAAAATGCTATCCTGACTGGCATTAAGGCGGTGTTGCATCACAACATCAAAATCAGCAGGCTGGTTTGCATTGTTGTTGATCATCGTTTGATTAATCTGACTAGGCATACCGTGAAAGATGTTGCCGCTGAGATAAACGTGAGGAACCGAATTGATGTTGTAATAAGAGCGGCGGGCATTGTTGTCAACGGTGTTGTGCAGGTACATGGGGTCGTTGCCCGGAGCTGGCCAGCTCATGTGATATTTGATCGAAGTGATCTTATCAAGATTGTTGTGGAGCAACGCATCAAAAGCTGGATTCTGCGATGCGCAAGGGCCACAGGTCGAACTGGTGAAGCCTTCAGCAAGAAGCATACGGTTGCTTTGAGCATAGGTAGTTAGAGCAAAAAAACTAAGAAGTAATAATAAAGTAAGATTCTTTTTCATGTTTCAATGGATTATAATTCGGCAACGAAGATATAAAAAGTTTACAGACATGGAATCCCTCATTTTGTTTTCTCTATTCAAATACAGCTTTTATATACTTACTGGCAAAAGCAAAAAAGATCGTATTTTCGTCCTCCCAAAAATACCACCCATGGATATTGCCACATATGCACAAGTTATTGCAAATGAGTTACAACTGGAATACCAGCATGTGCGTAACACACTAACACTGCTTTCTGAAGGAGCTACAATTCCTTTTGTCGCCCGTTACCGAAAAGAGAAAACTGGGGCTATGGATGAAGAGGTTATTGCACATGTGCTAAAACGCTGGCAGCAACTCGAGGCCCTCGATAAACGAAAAGAGGTGATTAGAAATTCGGTTACCGAGCAAGGAAAAATGACTCCTGAACTACTTAATCTAATCAACGAAGCGCCAACTCTGCAAGAGTTGGAAGATATTTACCTGCCGTATAAGCCTAAACGTCGTACGAAAGCTACTATTGCTCGTGAAAAAGGGCTCGAACCTCTTGCAAATCAACTGCTTCAACAGGATTATACCGATCCGGAAACTGCTGCTGCACGTTTTGTGAATCCGTCAAAAGATGTTGCAGATACTGCTGTTGCTCTGGCAGGTGCACGTGATATCATTGCTGAAATGGTGAGTGAGGACATCAGGGTGCGCGACCGCCTGCGCAGGTTATATCACAAAACAGCTGTCATTACCAGCGCAGTAGCCAAAGATAAGGAAGAAGAGGGGAAAACTTACCGCTTATATTTCGATTGGAACGAACCCTTGGCTAAGGCTCCTTCGCACCGTATTCTGGCGCTGCTCAGAGGTTTTGAAGAAGAGGTGCTAAAAGTGAAAATCGAAGTTGAAGATGAGGCTGCAGTACAAATAGCTGAACGTATTTATGTGCGAAACAATAGCCCAAAAGCAAAACAAGTTGCCTTAGCGGTTGCCGATTCCATAAAGCGTTTACTTGCTCCTTCCCTCTCAAACGAGATGCTTTCTTATTACAAAGAAAAAGCAGATGAGGTAGCTATTCGGGTGTTTGCTGGAAATTTGCGCCAGCTTTTGTTATCGCCTCCGCTTGGTTCCAAACGCATCTTAGCACTTGATCCTGGCTTCCGAACCGGATGTAAACTCGTTATACTCAACGAGAACGGTATGTTGTTGCATAATGATACCATTTATCCTCATCCTCCACATCACGAAGTGAAGCAGTCGGTACAAAAACTAAAATCGCTTGTCCATGCTTATAAAGTGGATGTTGTAGCTGTTGGAAATGGTACCGCAGGGCGTGAAACAGAAGACCTTATTAAAGGAATACCTTTTGACAGGGATGTGATGGCGGTGATGGTCAACGAAAGTGGGGCCTCTGTTTATTCTGCCAGTAAAGTAGCACGTGATGAATTTCCTGATTATGATGTAACTGTGCGTGGGGCTGTCAGCATTGGCCGCAGACTGATGGATCCCTTGGCTGAGCTAGTGAAGATCGATCCAAAATCGATTGGCGTTGGCCAGTATCAGCATGATGTTGATCAAAAAGCTTTGCAGGAAAGCCTCGTGATGACCGTTGAAAGCTGCGTGAATGCGGTAGGGGTTGAGTTAAACACAGCAAGCGAGCAATTACTTTCTTATGTGAGTGGCCTTGGACCTCAGTTGGCTTCCAACATCATACAATTTCGAACTAAGAATGGAGGCTTTAAAAACCGGCGTCAGTTACTTGAGGTAAGTCGTTTGGGGGGGAAGGCATTTGAACAGAGTGCTGGTTTTCTCCGTATTCAAGGTGGCGACAATCCGCTGGATGCCAGTGCTGTTCATCCTGAAAGCTATGCTATTGCTGAACGTATTGCGGCCAGTTTAGGGGAGTCGGTAGCTGGTATCATTGGTAGAAAAGACCTTAGGAAAAATGTTCAGATAGACGATTTTGTGACCCCTGAAACAGGGATTGAAACCATTACTGACATCTTGCAGGAACTCGAGAAACCCGGACGTGATCCTCGTAAACAATTTGAAATGTTCTCATTTGCAAAGGACATCCGAAGTATCAACGACCTTCATGAAGGTATGGTGCTCGATGGAGTTGTGACGAACATCACAGCTTTCGGGGCTTTCGTTGACATTGGCGTTCATCAGGATGGTCTCGTTCATTTAAGTCAGCTGGCAGATAGGTTCGTTCGCGACCCAAATGAGGTCGTGCGGCTGAATCAGCATGTTAAAGTGAAGGTGTTGCAGGTTGATGTGGAACGAAAAAGGATAAATCTGACAATGAAACTGGGCAGCGAGGCCTGAGACTGCGGAAAACAGCTCATCTTAAAAGTCCGGCAACATATCCTGTTGACCACGCTGCCTGCAGGTTGTAGCCTCCTGTTATTCCATCAATATCAAGAACTTCGCCGGCAAAATAAAGGTTGGGGATGATTTTGCTTTGCATGCTGTTCATATCCACATCACGCAAACTAATTCCTCCGCACGTAACAAATTCATCACGAAATGTTGTTTTACCTTTCACAAAATAAGTGTCGTTTGTAAAACAATTAACCAATTGATTGAACTGTTTTTTGCTGAGGTCTGACCAGCGCTTTTCAAATGAAATAGTGCATTTTGCCAAAAGAAAATCCCATAATCGTTGTGGTAAATCAAAGGGTCGGTAATTTGCCATTTGCTTTAAAGCAGCAACCTTCATTATTTGGTCCAAAGAGGCAGCAACTTCAGTTTCATTCTTTCCTCCAACCCAACTCACCCGAATATCGAATTGGTAGTTGTGTTCAAACATCCAGCGGGCACCAAATGCAGAAAGTTTCAAAACTGCCGGTCCGCTCAGTCCCCAATGTGTGATTAGAAGCGGGCCATCAGCTTTAAGTCGTGTTCCGTTAACAGCAACAACAGCATCATCTATTACGATACCCATTAGTCTGGTAACATCATCATCAGGAATATTAAAGGTGAAAAGCGAAGGAGCCGGTGTTTCGATGGAGTGTCCAAGGTTTTTAAGCCATTGTAATCCGGATAAAGAAGGTGATCCTCCTGTCGTGACAATAATTTTGTCACAATTAAAATCATTTTTCGTTGAAAGTTCGAGTTTGAATCCAATTTCTACCCTATGAATTGCAAGAACTTTGGTGTTCAGCTGGATACTAATGCCAAGATCTTCAGCATTTTTTATGAGTAAATCAACAACAGACATGGCGTCTTGAGAAGCAGGAAAAACGCAACCGTCATCCTGTGTAACCAATTCCAATCCACGCTCCATGAACCAATCCATTGTTTGAGGCGGACTAAAACTATGAAAGATTTTTTTCAGACTGTTTGCGCCCCGTGGGTATGCAGCACAAAAAGTTGATATTGATTCATATGCGTGTGTCAGGTTACATCTGCCACCTCCCGAAATACGCACTTTGGACAGTGCCTGACTGCTTTTTTCGATGATGAGAACTGAAGCTTTGGGGAAGTGTTCTTTAGCAGTGATGGCAGCAAAAAATCCTGCAGCACCTCCACCAATCACAACAACTTTCATTCTTTGGTAGCTTTTATTAAGGGTTATTTTCCAGCTTCTGACAGCCTTTCAAGGCGCTTAACATTACGGATTCCTTCGAGTTTCTGGAGACGTTCTATAACTTCTTTCAGACTCTTCAGATTTTGCACATATACGGTGATATATGCAACAACAACACCGCTGCTGCTTTCAAGCTGAAGGTTGCGGATGTTTAATCCTAGGTCAATCGAAATGATTGTTGTAAGACGATGGATAAAACCGATAGAGTCGAACCCGGTTATTTTCAATCCAGCCAAAAAAACGATATCCTCTTTCTGTTTCCATTTTGCTTTGATAATGTTGTTGCCGTATTGCGACATCAGGTCAATGGCTTTTGGGCAGTTAACACGATGAATGTGCATCGGCTCACCTTGAAAAGCAAGCGCAACTACGTCGTCGCCAGGAATTGGGTTGCAACAACTTGCAACTGTATATCCAAGATCAGTAGTTTCTTCGGGAAGAATATCAGCTTTGATATCAGTGTTTTCGTTTTTATCAAGCTCTTGATTAGCAACCTCTTCGATAGGTTTGTGTCGCATAAAAGGACTAATGAGGTACTTAAAGAAACCGGAACCTCCGGCGGGTTTTTCTTTGAATACATCTTTAATCTTCTGGAGAGTCAACTTGTCGGTTGCTAAATAATAATATAAATCAACCAAGCCCGAGAGTCCTTCTGCATCAATCAGGCGGGTGATGTTTGCTTTTGAAGCTTCAATATTAAGTTGTTTAAAATGAGCTTCAAGTTTTTCACGGCCGGGTTCTTTATAAGTTTTTCGGTGCTCTCTGATAGCTTCCCTGAGCCTCGATTTTGCTCTCGCAGTGATAATAAAATCGAACCATTCTTCTTTTGGAAACTGAACTTTCGAAGTGATAATTTCAACCTGATCACCGGTTTTCAGCGGATGATTAAGTTGAACCAGCTTGTGGTTCACGTTGGCACCGATACATTTACTTCCAAGATTGGTATGGATGTTAAATGCAAAATCGAGCGCTGTAGAACCCTTTGGCAATGAAATCATCTCGCCTTTTGGTGTAAAAACAAAAATTTCATCGGAGAAAAGGTTTAATCTGAAGTTGTTGAGAAACTCTAATGCGGAAGCATCTTCAGAAGAAAGGACTTCCCGAACTTTGGTAAGCCACTCATCGAGACCGCTCTCGCTTGTAGGTGCATCTTTATATTTCCAATATGCAGCATAACCTTTTTCTGCTACCTCATCCATACGATCCGAACGAATCTGAATTTCAATCCACTTCCCAGCCTTACTCATCACTGTGGCATGAAGTGACTCATATCCATTGGCCTTAGGTAGCGAAATCCAGTCGTGAAGACGCTCATTGTTTGGTTTATAGACACTCGTTATAGCTGCATACACCCTCCAACAATCGACTTTTTCTGTCTCAGGACTTCCGTCGACAATAAAACGAACAACGAAAGTGTCGTAAACGTCAGCAAAAGGAATTTCTTTTTCTTTCATCCTCGACCAGATCGAAGAGGCCGATTTTTCAGCAATAAGGATACGACCTTTGATATCCATCCTGTCCAAGGATTCTCGAACCGGCACCAAAAAAGCTTCTATCATTTGGTTGCGTTCGTCGCGACTTTCTTCAAGGTTCTTTTTAACGGATTCATAAACAGATGGTTCCGTGTATTTGAGGGCAAGGTCTTCGAGCTCGCTTTTTATGGCATATAGACCCAGACGATAGGCAAGAGGTGCAAAAAGATAAGATGTTTCAGAGGCTATCTTCCATTGTTTGGTAGGAGGCATTGCATCAAGAGTGCGCATATTGTGCAGCCTGTCAGCGAGTTTAATCAGGATGACGCGCACATCATATGAAAGCGTTAGCAGTACTTTTCTGAAATTTTCAGCTTGAAGACTTTGCACGTCAGAACCCTCGACCATTGTGTCAATCTTAGTGAGGCCATCGATAATACGCGCAATCTGCTCACCAAACATCGCAGTGATATCTGTTAGTTTGTACTCGGTATCCTCAACAACATCATGAAGCAAAGCGCAAATGATTGAAGTCCGGCCCAGACCAATTTCGCCAGCAGCGATGGTAGCAACTTCAAGAGGATGGTAGATATAAGGTTCTCCCGTTTTCCGGCGCATATCTTTGTGTGCATCCACCGCTAACCTGAAGGCTTTTCGCACCATCCAGCGGTCAGTCACATCCTTGCGGGTATGCCAAACCTCAATCAGATTGCGATATCGACGCAAAATCTCTGAACGTTCGGCAGGACTATAAGTATCAAGGACTGACATATTTTTTTAAATGGCTGATAGGAGACCAGAATGAACTACAAAAGTACAACAACCGCCTGAATAAATTACCAGTCAGCAGGGAAAGATTTATGAAGTTTTTCAAGCAATTTTTGCGAATTAGCTCATAAAGACCTTCGATGATGAACTGAATTGGTGTCGTTGACCTTTTCTCATAACAACAGTATTAACAATTTGTTTAGTTTTCATACATTTGCGCTGACTATTGGCAGGGTGCAAACGAAAATCCTTGTTTAACAATGAGCGTTTGAGTATTTTAAAACTTATAGAGAATAACTGATTATTTGCATGATGTATGCTTTTGCTTTTTAAAGACATTATGGTCGGATGCTTTTTAAACTTTATAAATACTTTGTCACAGGCATTTTATGTTTTTTAGTAACCCTTGGTCTTCTTTCTAAGGCAATTGGTCAATCAATTATTAATAATTGCTATATTGAATGGAAATGCCCTGTAATCAGAATGGGTTGAACTGATTGTTGTTAAAGAGTGCCTGAATATAAATGGATGGTCGCTGAGAGATATTTTATGTTATGCGAAGTGGTTCAGTTCTTTTGATTCGTTGATAAGTGTCGGTTTTTGAAATCAAATTCCTAAAGTATTTGTTATAAATTAATTGTTACCTGATAGAAACTTAGGATATAATCAATTGAATGTTGTAGTAGAAATTATTTAAGAATTTAAATGCACCAAGTAGAGGTGTTTTAATTTGTAATATACATTAAATCAGTACTATAGAATTGATCATGTGAAGGTATGTATTTTTGTTTATTTTATCTTTTTAAACATTGTAAATTCTTTGTAGTAGTAATATTGAGACCTTCTTTTAAAGAAAATTAATACTTTAGCAGCAAATTTTGAAAATACGATGCTTGACAAAGATTTTTTCAAAAAGGCAGAGAGGTGGGGAGTTTATCTTTTGTATTTCCTCTTAATCGTTGCCTTTTTATTTTTGATGTTAAGATGATTTTCTAAAATAGAAAAAATGAATTCAAACGAAGAGAAATTATTAATTGAAGCTTGTCTCAGAAATGAACGACAGCCACAATTTCGTTTGTATGAGTTTTTTGCTCCACGCCTCATGCCTGTTTGCAGAAATTACTCCCGAAATAGCTGGGATGCTGATGATATTTTGCAAGAGGGTTTTATTAAGGCTTTCAAATATCTCGATGATTTTAGATTTAATGGTTCTTTTGAGGGCTGGTTGAGAAGAATAATGGTAACTACTGCTCTTAATTTTTATAAACGAAAGAGAATTACCTATACTGAAACAGAGTTAAATTATTTCCCCGATGAGGTTATTCCTGAAATGACTGTCATTGCTGGCTTACAATACGATGATCTTATGCATGTTGTTTCTAACTTGCCTAATGGTTATCATCAGGTATTTCGTTTGAATGCTATCGAAGGTTATTCTCATAAGGAAATCGGCCAAATGCTTAATATTTCCGTCAACACTTCAAAATCGCAACTAATGCGTGCCCGTGACCACCTTCAAAAGAAAATTGTTGGTAGTTCTGTGCCTACAAATAACCAAAAGGATGTTTTACAAACAGCATAATAAATTAATTCACCAAAACACATTTAACTTATGAAAAAACTTTTTACAATTTTAGTCGTGCTTTTTCTGGCTCAAGCTTCATTTGGTCAAACGCTTCTTTTAGAAGAATTTAGTGGTAGTGCATGGCCTCCTGCAGGTTGGTCTTTTGATGGTTTACCAGCACAATGGGCAAAAAGTGCCACAGCTGCCGCTGGAGGAACTGCTCCTGAAGCAAAATTTACTTATACGAACCAGAACACTACAACACGCTTTATTACTCCGGCTTTCGACTTGAGTTCTCATAACAATGTGACTCTTAGTTTTAAGTATTTCTACGACTGGTATGCCAATGGTGTAACATTTGGTGTGGCAAAGCGCTTTGGAACAGGGGCCTGGGAAGTTGCATGGTCTGTTAATCCAACTGGAAATCAAGGTCCAAAAAGCCAGACAGTTGAGTTTACCAATGTAGGACAAGCTGACTTTCAGTTTTGCTTTTACCTCACAGGTAATCTCTACAACATGGATTATTTACATCTTGACGATGTAAAACTGTTTGTTCGTCAGAATCTTGACGCCGGTCTTCAGACAATGACTGTCCCGTCTTATTTTTTGGAGGCACAAACAGTGGCAGGAAAGGTTATAAATGAAGGATTGACTGCACTCAATTCTTTTGATGTCAATTGGTCATTAAATGATGGTGATGTGAATACAACTTCATATACAGGTTTGAACCTTGCAACAGATGCAACTTTCAACTATAGTTGTACTCAACCTCTGAATCCTCCTGCCGGATTACATACACTTAAGGTTTGGGTTTCAAATGTTAATGGCGTTGCTGTTGACGACAATCCGGATAACGATATGATTACGAAGAATATAGGAGTGCCAACACAGACACTTCAACGCCGTCCGCTTTTTGAAGAATTTACAAGCTCTACATGTGCTCCTTGTGCAAGTTTCAATAACTCTGTTTTCAATCCTTTCATTAATCAGTATGGCGATAATATTGGTTTGATCAAATACCAAATGAATTGGCCAGGTTCTGGAGATCCTTACTACACTGCCGAAGGTGGTGTCAGAAGAAATTATTATGGTGTAAGTGCCGTGCCAATGCTTTACGCTGAAGGAAAAAACGTGGCAACATCTTCTGCTGCTGTAAATAATGCTTACACTACAGGTATGGCCGATCCTGCTTTTGTTACTCTATCCGGCTCACACGAAGTAAACGGAAATAACTTCACTGTTATTGCAAATATTACTCCTTATGTAGCTTTGACTAATGCAACAGTTCATATTGTAGTTATCGAAAAAATCACAACCGGAAATGTTGCTACTAATGGTGAGACTTCATTTAAACATGTAATGATGAAAATGTTGCCTGACGCAAACGGAACAACAATGAATATGGAAGCAGGTGCTACCACAACCCTGAATTTTAGTCATGATATGACAACTACGAATGTTGAGGAGATGGAAGATCTTATCGCTGTTATATTTATTCAGGATAACTCCACCAAATATGTATTCCAGTCAGTTTATACTGAAGAAGCTGGAAGTGTTGCAGCGCTTGTTTCATTTGATCCTGTTGCTGGTACAACGGGTGTAACAACAGAGGCTGATCTTCATGTTAGTTTCGATATGCCAGTATTTTTAGTTGGTGGTTCTGATATTACCAATGATAATGTTGCGGCTTTGATTACACTAAAACAAGTAAATGGTGCTGATTTCCCATTCACAGCTTCAATCAATGACGAAAAGACTGTAATTACTGTTAATCCTGATGGCTTGCTCAACTCTTACACAAATTATGAATTAGGGATTGCTGATGTTCAGAATGCCAATGCTGTTGTTTCACCTGCTTCTTCAACTACCTTTGAAACGGGAATGCATGTAGGAGTAAATGAAATCGCTGCTGGAATCATTGGAATAACTCCTAATCCAGCAAAAGATGAAATGCAAATTCGTTATTTCCTGAGCGAAACCGGAAATGTTGAAATCACTTTGCATGATTTGAGTGGTCGCCAGGTAAAAAATATCTTTAACGGTAATGCAATTTCAGGTCAACAAAATTTGACATGGAATGCTTCAGATTTGCCAGCTGGTGCTTATATCGTCAGAATGCAAACCCAGCGAACAGTAAATACTATTCGTTTGGTTGTAAATAATTAGTTTTCATAAGTATGGTTGTTTGACCGTCCCCATTTTGGGGACGGTTTTTTCATAAATACAGCAAATAATCAACAACTTGTTTTTGTAATAGCAATTCTTTTTCTGATATTCTCAAACTCAAATTCAACATTCGTTATGAAAAAATTTCTTACCCTGATTGCAGCAATTATGATTGCTCAATTTTCCTTTGGACAAGTCTTCCTTAACGAAGATTTTAACGGAACATTTCCTCCAACAGGTTGGAGCAGAGATGGTGTTCCTGCTCAATGGTCGAAAAGTGAAAGTAATAACGCCGGAGGAACTCCCGCCGAAGCGAAATTTACTTATACAAATCAAAATACTACTTCCCGACTCATATCACCTGTTATTGATATGACTGGTCAAACAAGCGTTTCGTTGTCGTTCAAATATATGTATGACTGGTATGCTAATGGTCCTGTGCTTGGTGTTGCAACACGCTTTGGAACAGGTGCCTGGGAAGTTGCATGGTCTGTGTCCCCAACAGGTAACCAAGGTCCAAAAACACAAATTGTTGAATTAACAAATGTGGGTCAAAGCGACTTTCAGTTTTGTTTGTTCATTTCCGGTAACCTTTATAATTCTGATTATTGGTACATTGATGATGTTAAACTTTTCATTCCCTTATCTCTTGATGCAGCTCTTACTGACGTGCAGATGCCTCAATACTTGGGTGCTAATGCTCCTTTCGAACTGGAAGGTGTGGTAACAAATGAAGGAATTAATCCACTAACCTCTTTCGATGTCGCTTATACCGTTGATGGTGGCGAACCACAACAGTATTCTATTTCTGGAGTAAACATTCTCATTGGAAATACATATTCGTTTACTCATCCAACCCCAATCGTCCTAAACGAGATTGGCTCACATGCCATAACAACAACTATAAGCAATATTAATGGTGGCGATGATCTTAATCCGGATAATAACAGCATAACTAAAACAGTTGGAGTAGTTCCTTTTATTCCTGTTAAAAAGGTTTTGGCAGAAGAAGCTACCGGGACCTGGTGTCCATGGTGCGTGAGAGGTACATGTTTCATGGAATATATGTCTGAAACCTATCCTGATACCTGGATCGGTGTTGCTGTTCACAACAATGACCCGATGGTATATGCTCCTTATGATGCTGCAATTGGTTCTATTATACCTGGTTTTCTGGGGTATCCCAATGTAACAACTGACCGTACTGCAGGTGATTCTGATCCGTCAGATCTTGAAGCCGCCTACAACCGCCGTATCAATGCCATCAGCCCTGCTACCATCGATATCGTGGACTTTAGCTGGAATCCTGATACCCGTGTTGTGACTTTCGACCTGCAATCTGAATTTGTAGCTGATGTCATCAATGAACTGCGTTTTGGTGTTATTGTAACTGAGGACAGCCTTTGGGGAACTACTTCTCAATGGAATCAAGCAAATGCATATGCCGGTGGAGGCAATGGACCAATGTGCGGTTACGAAAGCATGCCGTCTTCAATTCCAGCCTCTCAGATGCACTACAATCATGTGGCTCGTACCATCCTCGATACTCCTTACGGAACCCCATCAAGTCTTCCTACTCCTATTGTAGCTGGAAGCATACACTCATATAACTATACTTTGAATATTCCTGAAACATGGATTTTTGAGAAATTGCATTTTATCGGTTTCCTCGTGGATTTCAACACAAAAGAAATTCTTAATGCCAACAATGTCATCAGCAATTATGTTAGCATACGTGAAATTAGTAACGCAATTCAGCTTAGTATTTACCCAAATCCAGCTGCAAATGAAGCTAATATAGCTTTCAGTCTTGATGCAACAACAAACGTAAGTGTTGAAGTTTTTGATGTTTTTGGAAAAAGTGTGTTGCAAACTACTCCATTAATGCTTAATGCCGGAAGTCAGGAAATAAAAATCAATACTAGCACGATGCCTCAAGGAACTTACCTCCTGAAAGTTACAGCTGGTAGTGAGCATTTCATCCGTAAAATGATGGTCAGCAAATAATAATTATAATGTAGCGATGCTATTTGGTGTTTCGATTCCAGATAATTGATAATTAAAACCGTTGCCTGCAAGGACAACGGTTTTTTTATTCCCGTAATTGATAAATTGACTAATTTGCCCCTCATTTAAAAATTGATGAAATGAAGCGATTTTCTTATTATGCTCAACTATTATTGTATGTTGTCATTTTACAGTCTGTTAATGCACAGAATGAAGATCTTTTAAATAAGATCAACCAATTAGGAATCGATAGTATCAGACCTTTTGAGATCAATAATTCAAGGTACAAAGCTGCTTACGAGCTGTTTGTTTCGCAAGATATTGAACATGCTAAACCTGAGTCAGGAAAATTTTACCAACGTGTAATATTACGACACCGGGGTTTTGATCGTCCTACTGTTATCGTAACTGAAGGTTATGCTGCGGGTTATGCATTATGGGCTGATTTTGAAGATGAGATTGCAGAAGCTCTTGATGCTAACCTCATCGTTGTGGAGCATCGCTATTTTGGGAAAAGTGTTCCTAAGCCGAAGGTTTGGGAGCATTTAAATCTGGCAAATGCAACAGCCGACCTTCATCATGTCAATCAAATGTTTCGTAAAATTTACCCGATGTCCTGGGTAAGTACCGGAATAAGTAAAGGAGGGCAAACATCCATTTATTATCGCTACTTTTATCCTGATGATGTGCAAGCTTCAGTGCCATATGTTGCTCCACTGAACTTTTCGGTTTCCGATAAAAGAGTTTATACCTTTCAGGATACTGTTGCCAATGCCCAATGCAGACAAAGATTATTGGAATTGCAAACCGATCTCCTTAAGCGGAGGGAAGTTTTTGAACCTATGTTTGCCGACTCTGCTGCTAAACGAGAGTTAACGTTCGGATTAGTTGGTGGTGTTGCAAAAGCTTTTGAATACAATGTGCTCGAATTTGGTTTTGCTTATTGGCAGTGGTATCCTGTTAGTTGTGAATCACTTCCCGAACCAGGCACTGACAAAAATTTGGTTTTTGGGGCTTTTGCTGATGCTGCTGGTTACGACTTCTTTGCTGATCAAAGTATTCTGGCTTTTCAACCTTTCTTTTATCAGGCTTTAACCGAAATGGGTTTCTATTCTTATAACGTGAAACCATTCAAAAATTACCTAAGTGAAGTTAAACAACCTTCGTTTAATCATACATTGCCTGCAGGAGTAGAAGCAAATTATAGAAAAAAATTAAGCAAAAAGGTTAATCGATGGCTGCAAAAAGATGGTAACAATATGTTGTACATTTATGGTGGCTACGATGCATGGTCAAGCACAGCTGTTCAAACTGGAGATAAAACAAACGCAGTTAAACTTGTCCTTCCCGGTGGTTCTCATGCCACCAGATTAAGAAATTTTGATGAAGCTACTCGTTTAGAAGCAATAAGTAAGCTAAAGGAATGGACAAGGGTGCAATAAAATAATTTTTGTTGCAACAAATTAGTATTAACGCTCATTATTGCTATTCATATCTAAACATATCGCTGCGTGAATTTATTATCGCAATCGTTTGTGCTTTCAACTGATTTATTAACTTTGCACCCTAATCAAACCACGAAGTAAAACTTAATAACAGCATTTATGTTTAAAAGCGAAGAAGTGCTCAGGACTGAACTGGCACAATATGGCATCTCCGATGTCCGTAAAATATTTCACAACAGCTCTTATGAGGAGCTTTTTCAACACGAAACCGCAACAGGTTTGGAAGGTTTTGAAAAAGGTTTTGTGACCGATACAGGAGCCGTCTCGGTAGATACAGGTGTCTTTACAGGACGCTCTCCTAAAGATAAATACATCGTATATGATGATGTTTCTAAAGATAATGTATGGTGGTCAACACAAGGTAAAAATGATAACCGGCCCCTTGATCCGCTAAAATGGGATAAACTTAAATCAATAGCATCCAAGCAATTAAGTGATAAAGATATTTATGTAATGGATGCATATGCAGGCGCTAACCCTGATACGCGTCTGAAAGTGCGCTTCGTAGTTGAGGTAGCATGGCAGGCGCATTTTGTAAAAAATATGTTTATCCGTCCTACAGCAGAAGAATTAGCTGAATTTGTTCCTGATTTTGTCGTTTTGAATGCTTCAAAAACGGTTAACCCTGATTGGAAAGAAATGGAGATGAACTCCGAAAACTTCGTGGTTTTCAATCTTACCGAACGGATGTCACTAATTGGTGGCAGCTGGTATGGCGGCGAAATGAAAAAGGGAATTTTTACCATGATGAACTATTACCTTCCTTTAAAGGGCATTGCTTCAATGCATTGCTCAGCAAATATGGGGAAAACAGGTGATGTCGCTATTTTCTTTGGTTTGTCAGGAACTGGAAAAACAACCCTGTCAGCCGATCCTAAACGCATGTTGATTGGTGACGATGAGCATGGCTGGGACGATGATGGTGTTTTTAATTTTGAAGGTGGCTGCTATGCCAAATGTATCAACCTGAGTGAAGAAAACGAACCGGATATTTTTCATGCCATTCGCAGGGATGCGCTTTTGGAGAACCTTGTCGTAAGAGAAGATGGCTCAATCGACTTTGACAGCAAAGCCAAAACAGAAAATACAAGGGTTTCCTATCCTATCTATCACATTGACAACATCGTTAAACCTGTATCGAAAGGCGGGCATGCAACAAAGGTGATTTTCCTTACTGCTGATGCTTTTGGTGTACTTCCTCCCGTTGCAAAATTAAGCAGCGATCAAACAAAATATCATTTTCTTTCTGGGTTTACAGCTAAACTAGCTGGAACTGAGCGTGGTGTAACTTCGCCTCAACCTACATTCTCAGCATGTTTTGGAAATGCATTCCTCGCTTTGCACCCCACAAAATATGCTGTCGAACTTGTTAAGCGCATGGAAGCAGTAGGTGCAAAAGCGTATTTGGTAAATACAGGCTGGAATGGAACCGGAAAACGGATTTCGATTAAAGCTACCCGTGCCATCATTGATGCGATACTCGATGGCAGCATCGAAAATGCTCCAACCCGTATAACTCCACGCTTCCGTCTTGAAGTGCCAACAGAGCTCGAAGGAGTTGATTCAAATATACTTTTTACGCGTAATACTTATGCTGATCCGGCTGAGTTCGACAAAAAAGCCAACGAACTTGCTAAAATGTTTGTCGAAAACTTTGATAAATACACCGACACCGAAGAAGGTAAACGCCTTGTTAGCGCCGGACCAATGATCTAAATAAAAAGGGACTTCGTTCAACTACTTCAATAGCAGTAGATTGATGAGATAACCTTGAATTTTTTAAAGAGAAGGGAGTTTGAAACTCTCTTCTTTTTTTCTGATTTGTCCTAAAATGTTTTTGATTCTCCGTTTGAAATAGGAATATTTTTACTTTTGTCAAGGTCACCCATTAGATCAGAAACCCTTATGGTGACAGAATAATTAACTTGATAATCGACTATTTGTTAATAAAACACAAAAGATGGATGCAACTTTTTGCTTAAACATAGCATCTGCTTTTAGCTGTAAATAGTTGTTTTTCGTTGTTACGATAATGAATGGATGAAAAACAGCTGTTAACTGAATGTCTAAAAGGCGACGTAAAAGCCCAAAAAAGGCTTTATGATATGTTTGCGCCCAAGATGTACGGAGTATGTCTTCGGTATGCCAAAGACCAGGATACAGCACAAGATTATCTTCAGGAAGGGTTTATCAGGGTCTTCACCCATCTGGATAAATTTCGGCACGAAGGTTCTCTTGAAGGATGGGTAAGAAGAATTGTTGTAAATACTGCGTTGGAAAAGCTTCGAAAGATGGATGTCTTTAAAAATAGTGTTGAGGTAGAAACAGCGCTTAATAAAGAATATGATGCGGTGCAACTGATGGACCAGATCAATGCAGACGAATTGCTGCAGCTGATTCAAACATTGCCAACTGGGTTTAGAACAGTGTTTAATTTGTATGCTATTGAAGGTTATACACATCAGGAAATTGCTACTATCATGCATATTAGTGAAGGTACATCAAAATCTCAATACTCAAGAGCCCGGCAATGGTTGCAACATAAATTGAATAAAAAAGAACAGGCGTGATGGAAATGAAGAAAGATGAACTGAAAGATTTATTCCGCTCCAACTTGTATCAATTGCAGGTTGCCCCTCCTGAACATGTATGGGAAAATATTGCTTCTGCTATCCAAAGAAAAAAACGCACGCGCTACCTTTGGTACAGCGCTGCAGCTGTGGCACTTCTTTTACTTAGTTTACTTCCACTTACATTTATTTTTCAGAATACTACCAAACTACCTCCCATAGTAGCAGAATCTGCGCGTTCTATTGAAACCACAGTTGTTGATAATAACCTTAATACTAAAGCTAAAGCGCAGATTGTTGATGTATCTAAATCAAAATCAAAGATATTTAAATCAACATTAAAGGTGAGTGGGTATAGTTCCATCAGTAATGTGAATCAACTAGCAGACAATGATGGACCAGTTTCGACAGATATCGTTGAATTTATTAATCAAAATAATGAGCAAATTCCAGGAAGTACCATTGAGATTCTGGCAGAAACAAGTGATCTTACAGCGGACGACAACCAACTTGCAGAACAAGAACGTTTAGCTAGAATACGATTAGCTCAACAACTGATAAAACGCCCAAATGACTTCGTTTTGGAAGATGAGATGCGTACTGATGCATGGAAACAAGAAAAAGTCAACATTGCTCTTGCCTATGGAAGCGTTCCTGGCGGAACAGTTACTGCAAATGAGCTGCTGTATGAAAACACTAACGTTCGGTATAGGAATGATGTATTTCAATCGGATATGGCTTATGAAACAAGCTTTTATGAAGAAATTGAGCGCACTGATATTCGCCCGCCTCTAACTTTGGGCTTAAAATTTAGTTATAAAATTAGTAAGCGTTTTAGCCTTGAAACAGGACTAACGTACACAGCTTTAAGTGTTCTTACAAAAACAGTACTAATGGAAGATATTCATAGCGAATACCTTAGAACATTATATTATATTGGTCTGCCACTTGGGGGGCGATGGGACTTTTTGCAATCAAAACGCTTTGTTGGTTATCTTCAGCAATCTGTTATGGTCGAAAAAGGAGTGAGAGCTGTAAATAAAAGCATGCGCTTTGAAAAAGGTATTTTATTTGAATCAGATCAAAATGGAATGCGTATCCCCGGATTTCAGCTTTCAACACTGTCATCACTTGGATGTGATATGAGTATTTATCAGAATGTAAGTATATACGGAGAGGCTGGGTTACAGATTTTTTACCTTAACAGTACACAACCTTTTAACCTCAGATCAGCAAAAATGACCTGGCCTGTGTTTCAAACAGGTATTCGTATGAATTTTTAATAATAAATGCAACGGTTTGCGCTCTGATACCGTCTGAGGAACATAATAAGCGCAACAATGAAAATCGCATTTCGTTCAGGTTTCTTTTTCCTTCTGATAATTGGACTGTTTGGAGGTTTTACAGCCTGTCAGGACAAAGTATATGAAGAATTGACATATGTGGCAAATGTGCCTGTATATATGGATTATGATGAGTTTAGAGCATCAGTTAAACGTACAGCACCTCAACAGCTTTCTCAACCCGGGAAAATGTATTTCTACGATAATTTTCTTTTTATTAATGAGAATCAGCAAGGAGTACATATAATAAACAATGCAAATCCTGCTGCACCTCAGTTTGTTAGTTTTATTGTAATTCCAGGAAATGTGGATATTGCAATAAAAGGAAATATTTTGTTTGCCGACAGTTTTATCGATATGGTTGCAATAGATATCACTGACCCATTGAATCCAGTTGAAATAGATCGTATTGAAGGAGTTTTCCCAAATGTTATTCCTGCAATGGATATCGCATACCCTGTTTATGGATTAGATTTTGAAAAAGGCGTGGTTGTAGGATGGGAGAAAAAAGAGGTGACCGAAGTAATTGAAAAAGGCACTGGTTCAAAAGGTAATCGACTTTATATGGACGAAATTGGCGTTCCACAACTTGGATCATCCGATGTTAGTCTTGTTGGTTCTGCAACCGGAGTCGGAGGCTCAATGGCAAGATTTACAATCATCGCTGATTATTTATACGCAGTCCATAATAACGCAATAAAAGTTTTTAATATTCAAAATACACCTGGAATGGCTCTTGGTACAGAAGTTGAGCTAAGCCGTACGGTTGAAACAATTTATCCGTTTGAAGGTAAATTGTTCCTTGGAACAACAACAGGGATGCTGGTATATAGTTTGGAGAATCCTGCAATTCCGACTTTTGTTTCTGTTTTTGAACATATTAGCTCCTGTGATCCGGTTGTTGTTGATGGTAATTATGCTTATGTAACCTTACGATCGGGCAACAATTGCAACAATATGGTGGACCAATTGGACGTGGTAGATATTTCATCAATCGAAAACCCATTTCTGGTAAAATCCTATCCTTTTTTTAACCCACATGGACTTGGAATTGATGATAAGGTTCTTTTTGTGTGTGATGGCGATGCCGGATTAAAAGTTTTTGATGCAACTGATCCTATGGAAATACATTTACACCAATTGGCTCACTTCCCTGATATTAAAAGTTACGATGTCATACCAATGGACGGTGTGCTGATGATGATTGGAGCAGACGGCTTGTATCAATATGATTATACAGATTTAAGTAACCTTCATTTAATCAGTCAAATACCGATTATTAAACCTTAAAAAGTATTCACTAACCATTTTCGTTCATATACACGGATCGATGATCCAACTGCTGCCTTCGGGTTCCGGAGGCAGCAGATTTTTTAAAACTTACTGCAATGAAACTAAACTTCTGGAAAAAAGAACCTCAAAGCACCGGCACAGCCGACGGGGTTTTATGGCAACTGTCACCACTCAGAAAGCTCATGGGAAACCAGCCCACAGCATGGAATAACCGCTTGGGAGAGCAACATAATTTGCGCAAACACTTAAGCAAGTTGTGGAAGCTGAATCAGGTTTCTCTTTGGTAACTGTTTATATGAGAGTTGATGTAAAATTCTTTCAGTTATCGTTTAAAGTCAAAGGCTTGTTTTTGATTAGCATTGCCTTGATATTTCTTTTGGTAAATACTCAATCGCTAAAAGCTCAGACACATAAAAAAACTTCGCTTACACTGAAAAATGGCGAAGTGCTTTATGGAAGAATTATAAGTAATGACAGTCTGAAAGGTATTTATTTTGAAAACGAATGTGGGATTCGGATCATTCAGCAGAACGATTTGGATACCATACAACCTTATGTAAAAGAGAATTTTTTCTCTTTAAAAAAGAAGGGATATTATAACTTAAGCTCACTAGCCCTATTGTTTGGCGAAGGCCGGAATGATAATGTTCCGGTTCCTTCGCTAACAATAGTTAATGGATATTATTTTCATCCTCAGATATTTACAGGATTAGGAATGGGATATGAATATTATGAATGGAGTGTTTTACCTCTATTTACAGAAGTAAAATATCTTTTTAAGAAGGATGGGGTAGTACCATTTGCTTCGTTAAAACTTGGGTATGGAATATCACTTAAAAAAGAAGATCAGGTAAATGACTATTATTCCAGTGATGTTGGAAAAACATATGGAGGGGCACTTATCTCTCCTGAAGTGGGACTGCTGATTCCGGTTGGTCACAAAGACGCATTCTTGATCAGTCTCGGATATCATCATCAAGAGCTATCATACAACAGTTACCAATATTACTACTGGTTGTCATCCACTGATTATATGAAGAAAAGAGTTTACACGAATTACAACCGAATCTCTTTTAGGGTTTCATTTATGTTTCGGTAAACTAACGAATCGATTCTGATCCTTTTACGATTTCGTTTACGATCTCAGGATCAAGGAGTGTGCTTGTATCACCAAATTCGCTGGTTTTTCCCTCAGCAATTTTCATAAGAATCCTGCGCATGATTTTTCCTGATCGTGTTTTAGGCAATCCACTAACAATCTGTATTTTATCTGGACGTGCAAATGGTCCAATCATATGACTTACTGCAAGCATAATTGAATTTCTGATTCCTTCTTCACCTCCTGTACTAAACTGAGGACAAACGACATAGGCATAAATTCCCTGTCCCTTGATTGGATGAGGGAACCCTACAACGGCCGATTCATCTACCAACGGGTGTTCATTGATGGCGTTTTCGATCTCAGCAGTGCCTAAACGATGTCCTGAAACATTAATCACATCATCAACACGACCAAGAATGCGGTAATAACCGTCTTCATCACGCTTTACACCGTCGCCAGTGAAGTACAAGCCAGGGTATGTGCTGAAATAGGTTTTTACAAATCTGTCGTGATCACCCCAGATGGTACGTGCCATCCCAGGCCAGGGATAACCAATACAAAGGTTCCCTTCAACACTGTTGCCCATGAGTTGTTTACCTTCGGGATCTACGATCATCGGCTGAATACCCATTACCGGTAATGTGGCGTATGAAGGCTTCGTTGGAGTAATACCTGCGTAAGGACTGATCATAATGCCACCGGTTTCAGTTTGCCACCACGTGTCAACGATTGGGCAGCGGTTCTTGCCAATATGGTCATGATACCAGTGCCATGCAGCTTCATTGATTGGCTCACCAACTGTTCCCAGCACTTTTAGTGAGCTAAGATTTTTGCTTTCAAGCCATTCCATTCCTAATGCCATGAGGGATCGTATAGCTGTAGGTGCGGTATAAAATTGATTCACCTGGTGTTTATCAATAATTTCCCAGAAGCGGCCGGCATCGGGCCATGTAGGCACACCTTCAAACATCAGACTTGTAGCTCCGGCAAGTAAGGGTCCGTAAACAAGATAACTATGACCAGTGATCCAGCCAATATCAGCAGAGCAAAAATAGATGTCACCATCTCCATACTGGAAAATGTTCCTGAAAGTGTATGCTGAATATACCATATAGCCGGCTGTTGAATGAACCAGCCCCTTGGGTTTTCCGGTTGACCCACTTGTGTATAAAATAAATAGAGGGTCTTCGGCATCCATAGTTTCAGCCGCATTTTCAACTGAGCTGTTTTCCATCAGCTCATGCCACCAGAAGTCGCGTCCGGCTAACATAGGCACATTTTCTCCGGTACGGCGTAATACAATTGCTTTGCTCACACATTTACAGCTACCCATTGCTTCGTCAGCAATTTGTTTGATAGGGATTGTTTTAGACCCCCTGAATCCTCCGTCAGATGTTATAAGTAGTTTTGCTCCTGCATCTTGTAGGCGTTCGCTAAGCGACTGTGCTGAAAATCCCGCAAATGTAACAGAGTGTATCGCTCCAATTCGTGCACATGCCAGCATTGAAATAACAAGTTCGGGTACCATCGGCATATAAATAGCTACACGATCTCCTTTTTTAATGCCTGATGCGAGTAAAACATTAGCAAACTTCTTGGTTTCCAGAAATAACGCTTCGTAGGTGAGGGTGCGATGTGCTTCAGATGGGTCGTTAGGCTCCCAAATGATGGCAGGCTGCTGGCCCCTGAAAAACATATGACGTTCAAAAATATTTTCTGTAATATTTAATTTAGCCCCTTCATACCATTTCACGTGGCCTTTGGTAAAGTCCCACTCAAGGGCTTGATCCCACTTTTTTCGCCAATAGAAGCTGTCAGCAATATTCGACCAGAAACCAGTAGGATTGGTTACACTTTTCTGATATTCAAAGATATAGCCACCTAATGTTGAAATTTTTGGGATCATATGGATCGTTTTTTAGGTTAAAAAATATTTGAGACGTAAAAATAGTTTTTTTTGTGAGGAAAAAACATACAGTGCTCATTTCTGTTATTTTTGTTCAGCAAATAAATGATGAGCTACAATACGTTGAATAATAGAAAGATAGTCTATATGAAAAAAAAGATGAGCTTATTTTCGATAAAATACCATGAAGGATTACTTCATGTTTGGTTATTATTTTATAGAATCTTGCTTTCGGCTTTTATGCTTACACATGGTTGGCCAAAGTTGATGCGGTTGCTTTCACAGGAAGAGATCAGTTTTCCTGATCCTTTAGGTTTAGGGGTAATGGTTTCGCTTGCTCTTGCTGTGTTTGCCGAGGTTATTTGTTCTCTGTTTGTGATAGCTGGAATAGCAACACGCCTGGCCGTCATCCCGCAGATAATAACAATGGTTGTTGCCATATTTATGGTTCACGCCGGCCATTCCTTTGCAAAAAAAGAAATGGCACTTCTCTATCTGATTGGATACATTACCTTGCTTATTCTTGGTTCAGGAAAATATTCAGTTGACAGATACTTTCGTAAATAACAGGTAATAAGCGCTTTGTAATTATTTGGATTAAAGGTTTAACTTCATCTGAATAGCCTGCACTTCTCGTTGCAGCTGTTTTACGGTTTCAGTCAATGGGTCGCGTTCATGGTTGGGTTCCGGCATTTCAGAGCTAATATAATGCACAAACTTCCACACTTCACGGATTTCGCCAATGGGCAGGTTATAAGGTTGATAAAGGGAGTTAAGAGAATGCAAAGTGAGAAGGCCTTCCTCTTTGAGTTTGTTTTCAGCAATTTTGAATACAACACCTTCCTCGCGGGTGAGTATGATGTAGGGTTGATGGCTGCGGATGAAGTTCCAGTCTACAACATACTCTCCTGTGACATAGGATTTGTCGGGGATGGGGAGCATTGAGTCGCCACTGATTTGAAAACTACGGTATTTTTTGTTGCTCGACAGAAAGGGAAGATGAAAAGCAGGGAGTACTTTAATGTATTCCGGATCGGCAAAGCCTGTTGTATAGCCTGCTTTGGCTTTTTCCTCCACCAGCTCAATGTTTTCATTGTTTTGGCTATCTACTGTGGTAGTGAGTATGCGAAGGGTGCTACCTTTTATATATACATCGTAACCTCTTTCAAGCTGACTGATTTGGCTTTCGCTCAATGTTGTCAGATCAACTTTGATCAATGTATCTATTGATATACTGAAATACCTCGAGAAGCCAATCAGTGTCTCAATGCCTGGTTGGGCAATCTGGTTTTCGTAGCCGCTAAGAGTGGAACGTTTCATTTCGAGTGCGAAGGCCACATCGTCCTGGGTGCGGCCACGGCGTTTGCGTAAAAGCTTGATATTCGTGTTGAAGTGTGTCATTGCTTAAGGGTCTGACAAGTTTATAACTCAAAAAAAATCTTTTTACTTGCGTTCGTTTATTAAAATGATTAATTTAACGTCGTAAAAAATGATTAAAAACACGTCAAAGTTACAACAATAAATAAAAATGTCAAGTAATTAAGCAAATAAATGCAGCGGGTTAGTTGTTTTGAAGGGTTTTTGCTGGATTCCTTCTTTTTCTGACCTCTGCGAAAGTTTCAAAAACATGATCGACAGAACTATCGTACATATGGATCTCGACACTTTTTTTGTGTCGGTGGAGCGGCTGATAAATCCGGCTCTGAGCGGAAAGCCTGTGATTATTGGAGGGACTTCCGACAGGGGCGTGGTGGCCAGTTGCAGTTATGAGGCACGTCGTTTTGGGGTGCATTCAGCCATGCCAATGCGAATGGCGAAGCAACTGTGCAGTCAGGCTGTGTATATCCGTGGTGATATGGAACTTTATACCCGTTACTCGCGACTGGTAACGGATGTAATTGCAGATCAGGCTCCTGTTTATGAAAAGACTTCGGTGGATGAACACTATCTTGATCTCACGGGTATGGACCGCTTTTTTGGGTGTTATAAATGGACGCATGAGTTGCGTCAGCAGATTATCAAACATACAGGGTTGCCGATTTCTTTCGGCTTGTCGGCTAATAAAACGGTTTCGAAGATTGCTACTGGTCAGGCTAAGCCTAACGGGGAATTGCAGATTTTGCCTGCCGAAGTGAATAATTTCCTTGATCCGCTTTCGATTCGTAAAATCCCCATGGTTGGTGAGGCCGGTTATCGCCTGTTGCGTTCCATGGGCGTGGCTACTATTGGCACATTACGGCAGGTACCTCCGGTGATGGTGGAGCAGGTGATGGGAAAAAATGGCCTTGTTATCTGGCGAAAGGCTAATGGTATTGATCCTACACCGGTGCAGCCTTACACCGAGAGGAAGTCTATCAGCAGTGAGCACACGTACGATCAGGACACGACAGATTTGGTGCTGTTACGGCAAACATTGTCGTCGATGGTAGAAAAACTGGCTTTTGAAATGCGTTCCAAAGAGAAGCTTACCGGCTGTGTGACCGTAAAAATTCGCTATGCCAACTTTGATACCCACAGTCAGCAGAAGCACATCCCTTACACAGCTTTTGATCACATCCTGTTGAATACTGTGCTGGGCCTTTTTGAGAAACTTTTTAACAGGCGTATGCTTATTCGTTTGGTAGGTGTGCGTTTCAGTCATCTTGTGGGTGGTTCACAACAGCTTAATATGTTTGAAGATACGCCTGAGATGGCTGGATTGTATCAGGCTATGGACCATATCCGAAGGCGCTTTGGAAAGGATATTCTACACAGAGCCGGGGGAGTGGATCGTACGAAGGAAACAGGCATTCGCAAGTCGTATAACATACAACAGCTTTAAAATTAATGGAATAAGTAACTATTTGAACGAATAAGTAACAGTTATGGAAATTGAATGGATAGGGATGGATGAATTTGAAACCTACCTCAATACCCTCTATTGGGAGCAGGCATTGGATGATCTTCCTACAGATCTTGTTGAGTTTGAGTACCAACGATTCAGAGGAGAAAGTACGGGAAGCTTTGAACCGTTTTACATTCAAAAATCGGCTTAACAGACTTCATTACGTTGGGCGTGAGCTATTTGCTTGGTTAAAAGCAAGTTGCATCATGCTATTTGGTGTCTGCTGCATCCATTTGGCGGAGAATATCTTGCGCCTCGGCATATTTTTTATCGCTTTCTATACGATTTGTTTTGGAAAGATGGTGTGACTCTGCCATCAGTTTTTCATATTTTTCCTGTAACTTATCGGTGGCCGACTTCTTTTTAAAGAGGTTGAATATCATTGGTAGTAGGTGTTGAGATGAATTTATATAATCTAAACAGATGGCTACCTCTTTTTGTTCGGAAGCACAAAAGTTTGTTTTGAGTTTCTAAGTTTCATCCTTGTCAGGCTGAGGGAGGCTATTCGGGGTAAAGGGTTTCTATTGTTGCCGAATGTTTCTCTTCAATACGTTGGAAAATCATTCTCTCAATGGTATGGAAATCAGTTTTTTGACTACTGAATGCTATCGTTCCCTCTTCGAGATAGTGGATGTGATCGCAGAGGTTGGTGAGAGTTTCGAGAATATGAGAGGTGATGATGATCGTTTTTTTCTGACTGATCTTCAATAACAACGACCTGAGCATACGGCTGCTTTCAATGTCGAGTCCATTAAATGGTTCATCGAGAATAAGAATAGGTTTATTTTGCCGCATCAAAGCCATGATAGCCAGTTTTTTCTTCATCCCGGTGGAGTAGTGATCAATTAGTTCGTCGAGTGGCAAACCAAAGAGTTCATTCCATTGGTCGTTATTGAAGTTGCTGTTTTTGAATAGTTGAAGGTATTCACGACCAGTGATATATGCATAGAAGAAGTTTTCTGTTTCGAGAAAAGCAATGGTTTTCATTGGTTTATCCTCGTTTTTAAGACTGATTTTTCCGAGGTCGGGTTTCAGATAGCCTGCAATAGCCTGCAGCAATGTTGTTTTTCCAGCGCCATTCAATCCGACAATTCCGTGTATTTCACCTTCATTAAGATGCAGGTTCAGGCCGGCAAGTACAGGTTGGTTCGTTGTGTAGGAAACATGCAGGTTTTCAATTGTTATCATTTAAATAGGGTGTTAGCCGGGCGATGGATTTAATGTAGAATCTTATGCAAAGCAGCCAGATTAGTGGAATAAACAGGGGAATGAGAAGGGCTACTGCTCCAATGGACTGAAAAAAAATAGCTGCAGCTGAAATAGCATTTGGCTGGTAGAATGAATATTTGGTCAAAATGGAATACACCTGAAGATTGGTAACCAAAAGATAAAAAACGGGCATAATGAACCAATAGCTTGGGTGAAAGATGGTAAATGCGATCATTAGCGGCAGTAAAACAACCGTTAACAATAATAATTGCACCTGTATTTTTCTGAGTATAAATCGTTGAGGCGAAAGCTCATAAGTTTGCACCATTACTGAAGGTTCATTTTTGTCGTAAAACCCCATGCTGATTATTCCGATAAGTAACAGGACGACAACGGGTAAAACAGGGGTTATGGGTGATGCTAGTAAGCCAATGATCCACAATGGGATAAGAATAAAAAATACCTTCCTGATACCTGATTTCCATTCAAACGCTTCGTCGGGAATCCATTGTTGCAGTTTGGTATGAAGTACTTTTTGTTTTGCAGAATGGATTTGGATCGTTGCTATAAGTGGTGTCGCAATAAGGAGAGCTAAAAAATGAACATAATGTTGATGTACGATTAGTCCTGTCCAAACCGGAGCAAGAAGTGCCAGGTATTCTGAAACGAAAATGCATTTCTGGCAACTCATATGTCGCTTTACAAAGGTTTTGTCTGTTCGAATTTGGTGTAATAGAAATATACCTGCTAGTGCTATTATTGTTAGCGCCATTGCGCCTTTACTCTCTGTAGATGAGGCGAATATATATAGGACCAAACCAGTTAAAAGGGCTAATAAAATCACGAACCGAACCAATCCTAATTCGTTAGCAAGTCGGTTCAGTTGAATCCATCGTAGTTGAATAAAGACCTTAAGCACCTTTTTTGCGACAAATTTAACTCAAAGCTCATATCTTAATCTGGTTTTAAGTATTTTTCACATGTCGATTAAGTTTTGCCTTTGCTCTGGTTTATCGGTGTGAACGGTTGCTTGAGTATGATTTGCTCAAACAGATCTAACTTAAGGGCATGTACAAGCAAAAAGCCAACCTGAACAGATTGGCTTTGTACTAGTCGGGGCGAGAGGATTCGAACCTCCGGCCTCGTCGTCCCGAACGACGCGCGCTACCGGGCTGCGCTACGCCCCGAACTCATTTCCGAGAAAAAATTCTTCCGGTTCGAAAGCAATTCATCTCAGTTTTTGGGAATGCAAAAGTAAGAACTTTACTGAAAATACTTGTTTCTTTTTGCTTTTTATTTCGCTTCAGAAGTTATTGTTCCGGCTCATTATTTTCGATCTGTTTGGTATATCTCAGATGCGACAGAACAATTTTTATTTCGCCATAACTGTATTCTTCACCCAAAACGTTTTTTGCTTCAACCATCATTGGATCTTGTGTTTCAAGAAAATATTCGGTGATGATTTCGGCTTTTTCGGGAGAAATAATTTCTTCCGGCTTCAGTTCGCCTTTGCCAACATATTTGGCCAGATGTACTTCGATAGTGGAATTCGCAAATCCCCGTTCCCTGGCAATCTCCTCAATCTTTTTGCCTGATTTAAACATTTCAAAGCTGATTATTTCGCTGGCAACTTTTTTTATTTTTGGTTCGGGTTCTTCCAATGGGCTGTCGTCCAGTGTTATATCAATGTTTTCATCTTCTGCATATGCTTGTATAATAGACAGTATCTCTGACCCGAAGCGGTTGACTCTGATACGTCCTAAGCCATGAATTTTGAGAAGTTCCTTCATGTTCGACGGGATTTTTTCAGCAATCTCTTTCATCGACCGGATTGGAAGCACTTCATAAACTTCCATGTTTTCGGTCTCAGCTGTTGTGTCTCGCCAGGTTTTTAACAGTTGCAGCAACCTGCCTTTTTTTGTTTCTGCCGGACGTTTTTTGGCTGTCGATTTCAGTTTATGCTCACTTCCCGAAGCAGCTGCTTTTGCCCTTACCGACAGGTATTCACTTATCGTAAAACCATTTTTGCTTGCTGTCAAACATGCTTGCTGTACCTCGGCTTCGTTTAACAGACGATTTAGGGCTTCCTGAAGCGATTTTTTAACTGTTTTATTGTCGGTTTCAATAGCACTTTCCAGCTGATTAATAATGTTTAGATGTTTAGGTGCGAAAAATTCACTGGCCTTTTTAATGCGTTCCTGAAGAACAGTATTGCTTTCAACATCAGACTGTTGGTTTGCTAATTGCTGAATCTGGTTATGAAATTTTTTGCTTACTTCAATAAGTTCATTTGTAAGTTGTTTCTCGGTCTGATCATATTTTTCAAGCAATGTTTTATCAAGACTTTGGCTATTTTCATGGGCAATCTTAACCAGATACCTGAGTCTTCTCCGAAGATCCTCAAAATCAAATAACTCTTGTACCAACAATTGCTGGAAACTGTTTTTTGCTATCTGAAGGTCGGTTTGATTTGGTAGGTTCTCTTCCACCATCTTCATATAGCCATCAATTCTGCTATTACTTTTAATAGCGCTTGCAGGGATCAACGATCTGAAAACCATTCCCTGAAAACTTCTGCATCGGCTTAAAGCGACATAGACTTGCCCATGTGCAAAAGCCGACTTTGCATCGATAATCGCTTTGTCGAATGTCAGGCCCTGACTTTTATGGATGGTAATGGCCCAGGCAAGTTTAAGCGGGTATTGTGTGAACGTGCCAATCACACTTTCCTCAATCTCTTTTGTTTCTTCGTTTAAGCTGTACCTATTATTTTGCCATTCGAGTCTGTTTACAAAAATAGGATCTTCATCATCAGGGCATTTTACTGTAAGTACATCATCTTCAGTATTTATGTCGATGAGTTTGCCTATCTTTCCATTGAAGAATTGTTTAGCAGGATTAGGGTCGTTTTTAACAAACATTACCTGCGCTCCTTTTTTAAGCACTAATGTAGCTTCGGTGGGAAACAAATATTCAGGAAACTCATTCTTTATTATAGCTTGAAAGGAATGTTTTTTACCGGGTAATTCCAACAGTTTTTCATCATTCAGCGTTTGTGCCTGATAGTTATGAGTTGTGAGGGTGATATAACCTTCGGGATCGTTATTGAAAATTTCAGGTAAGTAGCGCTGGTTTAGCTCATCAATTGTTTGCTGATCAGGCTGACTACCACGAATTTTATTCAAAAGTTGAATAAAATAGGGATCTGATTGCCGAAATACCTGATTGAGTTCGATGCTGATATATTTGGTTTCGCTAAGCGCTTTACTGGAAAAGAAAAAAACCGAATCATAATGATGTCGCAACAATTCCCATTCCTCTTCTTTAGCAATAGGTGCAAGCTGATGCAGGTCGCCGATCATAAGTAGCTGCAATCCGCCAAAAGGCTTGTATCTGTTTTTATACCGGCGAAGTACCGCATCAATGGCATCGAGCAGATCGGCTCTTACCATACTGATTTCATCAATGACCAACAGGTCAAGGCTGCGGATTATATTAATCTTTTCGCGGTTAAAACGTTGGTAACGAGCGGCTGCTGTTGATGGGTTTTCTGCTTCATTCTTATACAGATGTTCTAGTGAACCAGGTACCTGCGGACCAAAAGGCAGCTGAAAAAAGCTGTGAATAGTTACTCCTCCGGCATTCATTGCTGCTACACCTGTTGGGGCAAGAACAACAAATCGTTTGAAGGTTATTTCCTTAAGTTGGCGGAGGAAGGTTGTTTTTCCTGTTCCTGCTTTGCCTGTTAAGAAAAGGTGTGTGTTCGTGTTTCTAACAAACTCCCGGGCTAAAGAGAGTTGTGGATTGGTTTCAAGTTTCATGATATAATTGGTATTGTCAATTTCGCTGACAAGCCCTGCTTACATAAAAACAAATTACCAATTCAGGTAATGAATTGTATACTTGTCTTGCATATAGCTGGCAATAACTGTTTTACGACCATTCTCTGCGTCCTGTACACTGGTAAAAGCATTGGAAGTCCGGTGACCACGATCGGCTTTATTCCATCCTGGATAATTGCTTATCAACAAATGGTTAAATTCGTAATTCAAGTCGAAATCCATTTTCTCTTTGTGAATGTTGGAGACAAAGCCATGATATGATTTTTCCCCCGTATTTTCCGGATCACAGTAACAGGATGAAAAAACAAAGTAATATTTTGGGCCGGCAGCCAGCTCAAGTGGTATCGTTTCGATGGGCGATTCTTCTGTGTCGATTTCAGGATCAAGGGTGCATCGGTAAACACTTCCAATGAGGTTAAAACAAACATCCACCCCGGCAATATACAAGTCAAGATCGCCATCATTGTCATAATCGCCCCAGCGGGCAACGCCGTTACTCACCCCGGGAAGGCCAGCAACCAAATCTCTGAATCCTCTTCCCTGAACGTTTTGCAAAACAATGGTATATGGACGCTCGAGGCTTTCACCTGTGATTACAACATCAACAAAACCATCACCATTGTAATCACCGGCATCGAGGCTGGCATGCATAAGTTGTCGGATACCTTTTGGGTTTCCATCAGTAAATTGCTGGTTTTTCGATCCCAAATAATAGCGTGTAACCGGACTACCGTTTTTTCCCTGGCCTGCAATCATGAAGTCGAGTTGTCCGTCATTATTGAAATCAGTGCAAACAACATCGCTATGATATAAAGGTGTAAAATGCTGACGAAGAGGGGAGAAGTTGCCGTTTTTTTGTATAAAAATCTTTGTTATCGGGCCTTCTTTTGTCTGGCCAGTTACTATTATGTCGAGCATTCCATCGTTTGTGAAGTCGCCCCAGGCAGCTTTCCCGAAACGAACTCCAGGTAACGATGTATTTACTTCGATAAGTTTTCCATTGTCATTTTTTAGGATTTTGGTGTGTGAAATTCCTGATCCATCTTTCCCTGAAATTAATACATCCAGATCCCCATCCCTGTCATAATCACCAAATTGAACTGATCCATCGGAAAGAGCCGGAATTTGGAGATTGTTTCTCTGAAAAGTGCCATTGGCCTGCCGATTGTAAATGCCTGATACGTATTTGTTTCCATTTCCAATACCGGTTAGAACCACATCTTCAATCCCATCTTTGTTAAAATCAGCTGCATCCATAGCTCCATATGAAAAATCGGGTAAGTTAGCTTGAGTTGCGACAAAATTGTTTTTGCTTTTTTGCTGATGAAAAATGGTGCGTATTTGTCCTGAATTGGATGATATTTCGCCGCTGGCTATAGGATGCAGTTTATTGCCTGAAGCTATCCATATTGCTTCAGCTTGTGCCATTCCGGTACCGGAGCGGGGTATTTCAAGAAATATCTGAGCTCTGGGAATGAACCCGTTAAAAAGAAATAACAAAAGAATAACACAAGTGGAAAAGGTAATGAATGACCTTTTTTGATTACGGTCAGGAATTATAAGTGGAGAGTTGGTATAGTGCTTTTTCATGATTTATCCTTACTTTAGTTTTTGAGAGTGCTATTGTTCTTTAGGAAAAGTTTCATAACGCCAATAACTTTTTCGATGCTTAATGGCTTGCTTAAATATGAATCAAATCCCAATTTCAAAAATTTATCCCCTTCATCAGAAAGTGCAAAAGCTGATATGGCAATAATTGGCTTTTTGAAATTCCTTTTCTTCAATTGTTTCAATGCGTCAAGTCCATCTAGTTCAGGCATTTGGATATCCATGAAAATAAGATCAGGTTGCATTTCGAGAGCCATATCTACAGCAATCAGACCGTTGCTTGCGTGAAGTACATTAGTTTTGGTATAGCGTAGCATCCCATTCATAAGAAAGAAATTCGTTTCGACATCCTCTGCGATGAGAATAGTTTTGTTGCTAAAGTCGGGATAGAATTGATCATTTAAGCTGGTAAAACCATGTGCAGGAAGGGTAAGATAAAATACAGCACCTTTATTTTGAACTGATTCAACCCATATTGATCCCCCAAGTAGTTGGGTTAGATTTTTCGTAATTGCAAGACCTAAGCCTGTTCCTCCAAATACCCGTGTGTGTGAGTCATCGGCCTGTCTGAAGCGCTCGAAAATGACATCCAATTTCGACTCAGGAATGCCAATACCCGTATCTTTTACGAAGAACTCTAATTTATCACCAATGTGGATCATCCCAAATTCGATCTGACCTGCTTGAGTGAACTTTGAAGCATTGCTTAATAAATTGGTAAGAATTTGAACTAACCGAAGCTTATCGGTTGTAATTTCCAAATCATTAACCGCTTCCCTTCCGGAAAGTATGAGTTTGACCTCACTCTTGCCAAGCTGATCAAGTTGTTGTCTGAAAGTATAGAACAACTCATCGAGTGTAGGAGCTATTTTGAATGTTGTATGCTGGATTTTTAATTCTCCTGCTTCAATTTTTGATATATCAATGATGTCGTTGATGAGGTTTAGCAGCAGTTTGCCACTTGAACGAATCATCTCTATGAAATCAAGTTTTTCTTCATTGGTGTAATCGTCGGATGAAAGAAGATCAGAAAAACCTAAAATGGCATTCATAGGTGTTCTGATTTCATGCGACATATTGGCAAGAAATGCCGATTTTAGTAAATCGGATTCTTCGGCTTTGTTTTTCGCTTTGATAAGGTCTTGCTCAAACTTTTTTGATTCAGTTATATTTTCCATCACAACTACCAACCCAATAAACCCATTATCATCTTTCATAGGTGCGCCTTTTATACGTAACCACCTGATGTTGTTGGCGTCGCGCACCCTGAAATTTAAATCGGGAAGGCTCCCCTGATATTTATGCGCATTTTGCCAATATGATTCAACATTTTTACGGTCTTCGTGTATAATATGTCGTAACCAGGTGCTATCGGTAAATTCAGTGCCATTTATACCTGTTGATTCAGAAAGACGTTGATTAAAAAGAATGATTCTGCCATCGCTATTTGTAACAGCAATACCAAAAGGTGAGGTGTCATTTATAACCTTAAGATGTTCCTGGCTTTGCTTTAGGGAATTGTAAGCAACCTGTTTTTCTTTAATTTGTTCGTTTAACTGAATTGTTCGTTCCTCAACCTTGTGCTCGAGTGTAAGATTCGCTAGCTTGAGTGATTCTTCATTTTTCTTTTTTCGTAAGTACATCCTAAAAATGAAAAAGCCTGTAATAACCAGCAGAATGATGAATGCACCTGAAATTATATAACGAATTCTATAAGTCTGTTCTGTTAATTTCAGCTTAAGTATTTCATTTTCAGAATCAAGACGTTGAGTTTCGTAACGAACCTGTAATTCTTGAATTTCATAATTTCTGCGTTCGTTAAACAACGAATCTTTTAAAGATGAAGCGTTTTCAGCATAATAAAGCGCTTTTTCGCTGTCCTTCAGTCTTTTATAAATCTCTTTTTGCAACTTATAATTGTAGTGCAGTACAGAATTGTTTTTGAGATTAAGTGCAATGTTTTCTGCTTTATGAAGCTTTTCAAGAGCTATTGGAATTTGATTCCCGGATACATGCAGCTCAGCCATTTGATTCAGAACCAACGACTGGCCATATTCATTATTTGTTGAAACATATACTTCCAATGCTTTCTCCAGGTAATCAATTGCCTCCTCAGGGCGGGAAAGCTTCATCATCACTTTGCCGATATTGGCATAAACATTGGCAAGATCAAGCATTTGGTTATATTTCATTCGTATCGCCATAGCGCTGATATAAAAGTCGAGCGCGCGGGTATAGTCCTCCATGTCAGCCAAAACCATACCTATTGCATTTTGGCTGTATGCGATTTGGGGTTGGTTATTGAGGTATTCTTTTAAGAAAAGGGATCTAAAATGATAATCAAGTGCTTTTTCGAGTTCATTGAACTGATGATAAACATTGCCAATATTTGCCAATGTAAAAGCAATACCTACGCTATCAGAAAGGCTTTCAAAAATATTCAGTGACTCCAGATGTAGCTGTAGAGCTTTCTCGGGGATGTTAAGTTTCTTATAACAAACGCCTTGTTCATTTAGTAATTTTGCTTTAATAGATTGGTTTCCAATTGAATTAGCCAAAACCAATGCTTCTTTTCCGTAAGTAATGCCTGCGGCTGGATCAATGTTTCTGATACTGCTGATCAATGAAAGATACGTAAAAAGTTTTTCAGGACCTGATTCTTGATCTAATCGTAATTTTAAGCTGTCAACTTTCATTGGGGTTTCGGCCAGCGCGCTCTGCAAATGAAGCGTAAAAAAGGCTGTCAACATGAAAATACTTAAGGAGAAGAATAGCCGCATGCTGAAAATCAGATTTATTGTATAATTCGCAAATATACAGATTTTGTTATGATCTGGTAAGATACACTTTGACCTGATATAAATAAAATCTAACGGTATTGAATATGAAAATTCAGGACGAAATAAGGTGTAAAAAATGACTGATTGCTTTATTTTTTGATAATTGTGGTAATCATCTCAATAAGAAGCTCGGGATTTACCGGTTTGGTAATATATGCGTCGTAAGGTGCTGAACTTCTGTCAAATGCAGGATTGTCAGTGAAGGTACTTAAAGAAATAACAGGTAAATCAGGCCTTAAAACTTTGATGAGTTCAGTGGTCTCCTTGCCATCCATACCCGGCATGTTAAAATCCATTAATACAATATCTGTAGGATTTCCATTTCGGATATGCTCCAAAGCCTTATAACCGCTCTCGGTATAATAAATTTGTGTATTTAATTTTCCAAGCATCGCTTTTACAAGTAAATAGTTCACTCTCAAGTCGTCAACTACCAAAACATGGATTGTTTGATCAGACGATGAGTAACTGTTTGCTTTTTTATTTGCGATTTTATCTGGCATGATAAACATGAAGTGTTTTTTTCTTATTAATGGCAAACCAATAAACGAGCCATCGTTTTAAGTTATTGTTAATTAAATAGATATGTATATAAGTTGATCGTAGAAAAGTTCCAAATAAGGAATAATTTCCTGCAATTGGAATGATTTTTGAGCCGAAATCATCTTTTTTAGTTGTTAGTAATACAAAGATATACTTATGTTAATTAAAAGCAAAGAACTTGCTATAATTATTAATAAAAAATTACCTCAGCTTTATTGATTGTAGCATTGAATAGTGTGTGAATCGAATGCAGGAATTATAATTCACTTTGAATATGAAATTCAATTATAATCTTTTGATTATTAGTAGAATAATTAAACCCATAAAGCATTTTACCAGTCTAATCAATCTTAGATATGAAAGTCAGAATAAATTATTCAATTCAGGATTGATTACTTAATCATTGACACCGCCAACGCTTGTCGATCCAAAAACAAAATTGCTTTCTTAAAATAGATTATACCATTTTGAATTAAAGGTTTTCGTCGAAGTATGTAGTAATCTTTTTGATCAAATGAGCACGGTCTTTACCTCTAACATTGTGTTCGTGACCTGGATACACAAAATAATCAACGAGTTTACCTTCATCCACACACTTTTTAATGAAACTTAGGCTGTTTTGCCAAACAACAACAGGGTCGCTGTCACCGTGAATCACTAACAGTTTTCCCTCAAGTTGTTTCACTTTGTTCAAAAGGTTTGATGCATTGTAGCCATCTTTATTGTCATCCGGGTGATCCATGTAGCGTTCACCATACATGATTTCATAGTAATTCCAGTCAATGACAGGTCCGCCAGCTGTAGCAACCTTGAATACCTCAGGATGTGAGAGTTTCATATTTATCGACATAAATCCTCCATAACTCCAGCCGTCGACTCCAATCCTGTCAGCATCAACGTATGGAAGGGTTTTAAGATAGTCAATTCCTTTCATTTGGTCATTCAGTTCCACTTTACCAACCTGACGGTGAATGGCTTGCTCAAAAATTTTCCCTCTTCGATCAGAGCCTCGGTTGTCAAGTGTGAAAACAATGTAGCCTTTCTGTGTTAAATAATGGAGATAAAAATTAGCGCCATTGAGCCAGCTTTCTGTAATAAGTTGAGCGTGAGGACCTCCATAAACATAAACAATCACAGGATATTTTTTTGAAGGATCGAAGTCAAAAGGCAAAATCAATCGACTGTTCAAAACTGTCCCATCATCAGCAGTAAGTTGAAAGATACTGGTACGTCCCATTTTGTAATCTGCCAATGGATTATCAGTGGTCAACAATGACTTTATTTTGTTGCTTTTGCTATCAAGAATTTGTATTTCTCGACTGACTTCAGCATTGCTGTATGAGTCAATTACATAAGCGCCACTTTTACTTACCTGACTTCGGTGAGTGCCTTTATCAGGGGTAAGCCGTGTGATTTTGGAGGATTTCAATTCGAGGGCATAGGTGTTTTGCTGAAGTGGGCTTTCTTTAGTTGACTGAAAAAACACTTTTGTTCCTTTTGTATCAAAACCAAGAAAATCAGTTATCATCCATTCGCCTGAGGTGATCTGTCCTATTAAAGTTCCATCGGTTGAATAATGGTAAAAATGATCATAACCATCACGATCACTGATCCATATAAATTGATCAGGTTTGCCGGGAATAAAAAACAAGGGGTGCGATGGCTCAACATATTTTGCATCTTTTTCTTCAAAAAGTGTGCGGACTTCTTGCCCTGTTATAGCGTCGAAACATTTCAATTTCATATGATTCTGGTCTCTGTTGAGTATAGCTGTATAAACAGCTGAGCTTTCGGGGTTCCAACTTACAGATGTTAGATACTGTTCAGCAGGGGTTCCTGTTTCCAGAAAAATGGTTTTCGAGTTATTTATATCATAAACACCTAACGTAACCTGATGACTTGTCATGCCTGCCATCGGGTATTTTTCTTCTTTTAAAGTAGCAATTCGCTGACTGATATCTACAAGCGGATAAGAAGTAACCATCGTTTCGTCCATGCGGTAAAATGCAAGTTTCAGTTCATCCGGCGACCAGAAGATGCCATTATCGATGCCAAATTCGTTTCGGTGAACGCTTTGCCCGTTTACGATTCCTTGTGAATCTTTGGTAATTTGAACATGCTTTTCGCCCTCCGCAACATATAAATTGTTCAAAACAGTATAGGCAACTCTTAGGGTTCTTGGAGTAACGGTAATATTTGCAGCATCATCGGGCAGTTGGGTAATCTTTTTTGTTTTTATTGAAGGTAGTTCCAACAAGATGAGGGTGTTCTTTGTGAAGAAATATCCTTTTTCAGCATCAAGCCATTTAAGTTGCGGAAGCCTAATCAAACTATCTGAGATGCTTGCTTTAAGTGATTCGTTTAGTTGTTTGATAGTAAGTAAAGTGTCATTGTTTTTCGATTTGGGGTTCGAGACAAGTATCACATTCCCTTCCACATAGGTGTATTTTTCTATTTCACCCATCCATTGCAACTGCGAAAGATTTTTAGAATATAACGAAGAATTTAGCCCAACTACCTCTTCAGGGGTGAAGGTCTTCGTTTGTGAAAAGATTGCCAAAGGCAAAAGCAGCGCAACGAGCGAAAATAAAAAGTGATGTGATCTCATAAACAAAGTGTTGAAATGATGTGATGTAAATTACCCGGCAATGATAAAGGCTTATGTCAAGTCTTTGACAATGAATCAAGTTATCGGTATTATTTAATAAGAAAAAAGAAATTCATGAGAAAGCAGCATCCTACTCAACGCCATGAACAGCATCTGTGAATGATTGCAGCAATTCAGGATGTTTTTCAAGGGTATGGCCGATCACAACAACATCAGCACCTGCCTTTAGCTTTTCGACAGCTAATTCAGGCGTCCTTAATCCGCCTCCAATAATCAGTGGAACATTGATACTTTCTTTCACAGCTGAAATCATTGATTCCGGAATCGTTTTCAATGCTCCTGAGCCTGCATCCATAAAAATGAGTTTCATCCCCATCATTTCGCCGGCCATTGCTGTACACATAGCGATATCATTTTTATCCGAAGGTATAGGGTAACTATTACTCATATAACTAACTGTGGTTGGACGACCGCTTTCAATAAGCATATAGCCGGTTGAAAGAACCTCTAAGCCGCTCAGTTTAAGATAGGGCGCTGCAATAACATGCGCTCCGATTAGCATTTCAGCATTTCGTCCTGAGATAAGGGATAAAAAAAGAAAGCTATCTGCTCTGCTACTTAACTGATGTGTATTTCCAGGAAAAAGGACTACTGGCGTATCTGTTTGACTTTTAATAAGTTTGATGCAATTATCGAGCCCATTATTAGTAAGAAGTGATCCGCCGACAAATAAAAAGTCAACATTGCAGCGGTTAGCTTCGGCAGCAAGGTGTAGCACCTCTTCATCCGAAGGTTTGTCGGGGTCGATTAAGACTGCGATTTTTTTTCCAGGACTGCAAAATAGATCGTAATTACTCATTTCAATGGCTGTTTATAAAAGCAAAAATACAAATTACAAGAGTAACGAACGCTTTTTCATGACAAATTTATGGCCTTGCTGTTGGTAACAAATGGTTTTGTTCTGGAATTATTGAAAAGAAATGATGTTTGCACATTCGTGTAGATTTTGAAATTTTTGTGATTTACAAATATGCGAACAGATTGTAAAACATTAAAAACAATCAAATAAAAAAGTAACATTGTTTTTATTTTGCTCATAAAAACGTTGATTGATTTAATCCTACCGAAAACTTGCTGAGTTGCGAATTTACTAGGGCCAGCAGTACATTTGCATTCTATCTAGCGCGCATATGGGTTATCTCCGAATCTCACATCTACTTGTTTTTTTTCTGTTACTTTCCAGTGGTATTGGGCTATTGGCGCAAGAGAGAAAAACCCTTACTGCCACACGACTCGATAACTCAATTAAAATTGATGGACGTTTGGACGAAGCTTTTTGGGAAAGAGCTAATGTTGCAGATCACTTTTTTCAGCACGAACCCTTTAATGGAAGGCCATCTACTTTTCCTACTCGTGTTTTTGTTTTTTATGATGATGATGCTCTTTATATTGGAGCTCAAATTATTGATCCTCAACCTGATAGTTTATCCTTTGAATTGCATGAGCGTGATAATACAGGGCTGGCAGATTACTTTGGTTTAATACTTGATCCTTTCAACGATGGGTTGAATGGTTTGGGTTTTGTTGTTACGACGACAGGAGTTCAAACCGATATGAAGTTCAATAACTGGGATGACGAAGAGGATTTAAGTTGGGATGCCGTTTGGAAATCAGCACATTATATCGAAGAAAATGGTTGGTCAGTAGAAATTGCTATTCCCTATTCTGCCATCAGATTTCCTGCCAGGGACCAGCAAAGATGGGGTATAAATTTTTATCGCAGCATACAGCGTTACAGGGAGTATACAACCTGGAATTTTGTCGATGTGAATAAGCAGGGCATGATTTCGCAACTTGGGGAACTCATTATAAATGATTCGCTGCAACCACCTCTGCGCCTGAGCGCTACACCTTATTTGTCGGCATCGACGAGTCACAGCAGCGAAACAAAGAAATGGTCGTCAGGATATAATTACGGAATGGATTTAAAGTTGGGTTTGAACGAAAGCTTTACCCTTGACCTTACGTTGATCCCAGATTTTGGCCAGGTTGAATCGGATGAATTGGTGTATTCACTCTCACCTTTTGAAGTATATTATGAGGAGAAGCGACCGTTTTTTACTGAAGGTACCGAACTTTTCAACAAGGGTAATGTGTTTTATTCACGACGAATTGGAGCAACTCCTGAAGGCTACTCTGCTATAAATCAAAGCTATACAAAAGAACAAATCCTACGAAATCCTGAAACTGTTCAACTCATAAATGCTGCTAAATTGTCGGGCAAAACAGCCGGAGGTCTGGGTATAGGGGTTTTCAATGCAATCACCGCAAATATGTTTGCTGAAGTTATTAGTGGACAAGAAACAGAAAGGATCAAAACAGAGCCATATACCAATTATAACATGATTGTTGTTGAACAGGCTTTAGCTCATAATTCACAGATTAGCTTTTATAATACAAATGTCTTGCAACCTGATAACAAGCGTGTTGCAAATGTTAGTGGTACCGAAATGTCTTTTCGTAATAAGAAAGCCAGTTCCGAGTTTTACGCCATGCTGAATGTGAGTCAGCATTATGATAAGGAAGAAAAGCCGGTTTTTGGAGAACGATTCTTGCTCAGTCTGGCAAAAATCAACGGTCAGTTCCGACCAGATATTTGGATGAATGTGATGACTGAAACCTACGACCCTAATGATATGGGTTTTCAAAAAAGCAATAACGAGATTGGAAGTGGTTTGACATTACGTTATAACATTTATGAACCTAAAGGGAAATTGCTGCGGGTATTCAATAAATTTTATTTCAACAACTATTCTCAATATAAACCCTTAAAATTTAGCATGTTGGAATTTGGTGGTGATACGCGTCTGACCACCATCAAACAGCTAACTCTTGGAGGTAATTTCTTATTTTACCCAGTTGGAAAACTTGATTTTTTCGAATCAAGAACCAGAGGTCGTTATTTTCAAAAGCCACTCAGTTTCACTGCAGGTTTGTTTGGTTCGCCCGATTATCGTAAAAAGTTTTTAATCGATTACAGAGTTGGATTAAAGTCTTTTCCTGCATGGGATCATTTTAACTGGTGGTTTTCATTATCACCGCGTTGGCGAATTAGCGATAATTTTATGGTGATACCTAATTTTGTTTACGATCAGGCTTTCAATGATATAGGTTTTGTGACCGATTCATTACAAGGTGCAGAGAAAGTGATCATTTTCGGAAACCGCGATGTCAAAAATATTACTACCTCTCTCAGCCTTGATTATGTCTTCACAGCAAAATCAGCCTTGGCATTTCGTTTGCGTCATTATTGGTTACTCGTTGATTATCAGTCATATTATGATTTGGATGAAAATGGTGAGATTTTTGCAAACTCTTATAATCAGTCGCACGACTTCGCGGTAAATACATTCAATATTGATATGGTTTATAGATGGAATTTTGCACCGGGAAGCGAGCTATTACTGGTGTGGAAAAATGCTGTTTATACACTTTTTACAGGAGATGATCTCAGTCCTGATTATTTCAACAACATTGAGAATACATTTCATTCCCCTGTAGGAAATAGTTTGAGCATCAAGTTTTTATATTATATCGACTGGCAACAGGTACAGGCGCTGAAGCGAAGAAAAACTGATTAATCCGGCAAAGGAATGTAACTTTCTTCAGTAGCGCATACTGCTGAAGAAAAGTTTTGTGCAAAATCTCCTACAAGAGCGAGTTCATCTGAGTTTAGGTTTGATAAATCACTTTTGTGAAGCGAGTTACGCAACAGGAATGTGAGAACTCCGGCATTAAAAGCATCACCCGCACCAATTGTGTTTATTACTGGTATTTGCTTAACACTTAATGTTATATGATGCTGATGATTCATAATGTGGATATCTTCCGAGGCTGCTGTCATGATAAGTAACTGGCAGTGAGATGGCTGAATCAATTGAAAAATCGTCTGAATATCGGAAGTGCCAAAAACCTGGTCGAAATCTTCTTTTGAGCCTCTGATAATGTCGGCATTGGCAAAATTAAATGTTAGTCGTTCTAAAGCCTTTAAATCAGTCTTGTCGAAGGTGTTCCGGATATTTGGGTCATACATTACCATGGTTTGATTTTGATGCGCCTCAAGAACTAATTTGCTCAAAATTGAATGAACATTGGGTTCAAGAGCCAAAGTTGAACCAAAAAGAAATGCTTTGTATGATCGAAAATCGATTGTTAAGCCTTCAAAACGAACCGCTGGATAATTTTTATAAAAACTATAAGTGGCATCACCGTTCTCATTCAACGCAGCTAAGGCCAGTGCAGTTTGACAGGCTTTGCTTCGAACGAGGTAGGTTTCATCGATTTTTTCCTTTTGAAGAAAATGCGAGATCAAGTTGCCCGCAGGGTCATCACCGATTTCAGAAATCAATTGAACAGCAATATTTGAACGGGAAAGGGAAACCAGTGCATTGAGCACTGATCCTCCCGGTTGAACTTTGTATACGGTATTGCCTTTTAAAATAATATCAAGCAATACCTCTCCAAATCCAAGAAAAGCCTGCGTGACCATCCTTTTTATTCAAGATAGGTATAACCGTATAATCCTGAACGATAGATAGATAAAAACTCTTTTCCTTCTTCTGCGGTAATTTTCCCTGCTTTGACGGAGGTCATCACCCATGTTTCAACTGTACGGACGAGTTTTTTGGAGTTGTATTGAACGTAATCAAGCACTTCAGCAACTGTCTCACCATCAATTACCTGATCAATATAATAACCTTTTGCATCCACAGAAACGTGCACTGCATTGGTGTCGCCAAAAAGATTATGAAGGTCGCCCAGAATTTCCTGATATGCACCTGTAAGAAATACTCCAATGTAGTATGACTCTTTATTTTTAAGACTGTGAACCGGCAAATGGTGTGAGAAATTTCTGGTAGAAATAAAATTGTCAATCTTACCGTCTGAGTCGCATGTGATATCCTGAATGGTAGCATTCCTGTCAGGTTTCTCATCCAGACGATGAATTGGGATGATTGGGAAAATTTGATCAATTGCCCATGAATCAGGTAAGGACTGGAATAAGGAGAAGTTACAGAAGTATTTATCAGACAGTAACTTAGGTAAGTTAAGGAACTCTTCAGGCGGACGCTTCATTTCGGTTGCCATCTGATGGATTTCTTTAGCTACTGTCCAGAAAAGACGTTCGATTTGAGCTCTTGTTTTAAGGTCAAGCAAACCCAGACTAAACATATCCAATGCCTCCTCACGAATTTGCTGTGCATCGTGCCATGTTTCCAGCATTTTGGTTTGGTTAAGGTTCTCCCATGCATTGTAAAGTTCGTGCAACAACTCATGATCATCCTCTTTTATTTCTTCATCATCATCCCAGGTTGAGAGATGGGCCGATTCAAGAACTTCGAAAACAAGCACAGAATGATGTGCTGTGAGTGCGCGTCCCGATTCAGTGATGATATTAGGGTGAGGGATATTGTTTTTGTCGCTTGCATCAACAACAGCAAAAGTTGCATCGTTTACGTATTCCTGAGTGCTATAGTTTACACTACTGCCACTGTTGGCTGAACGCGTGCCGTCATAATCTACTCCAAGGCCACCTCCAACATCCACAAACTCCAGATGAAAGCCCATCTTGTATATCTGCACATAAAACTGAGCTGCTTCACGAAGAGCAATTTTTATGCTACGAATTTTATTTACCTGACTACCGATATGAAAATGAACAAGACGGAGGCATTCTTTCATATTGTTTTTTTCGAGGTAATCCAGCGCTTCGAGCAGCTCGCTTGAAGTGAGTCCGAATTTACTAACATCACCACCGGAATCTTCCCATTTACCACTTCCTGAACTGGCTAATTTTATACGAATACCGATATTAGGTCTGATTTTTAATCGCTTAGCTACTTTGGTAATTAACTTTAACTCGTTGAGTTTTTCAACAACAAGAAAAATAGTGCGTCCCATTTTTTGAGCCAAAAGGGCAAGCTCTATGTAACTCTCATCTTTATAACCGTTACAAATTATCAACGAATCGTTGTCGGTGTTAATGGCCAACACAGTGTGTAATTCAGGTTTTGAGCCTGCTTCAAGGCCAATATTAAATTTTTTGCCATGGCTGACAATCTCTTCTACCACCGGACGCATCTGATTCACCTTTATAGGATAAACGATGAAATTTTGCGCTTTAAATTCATATTCTGCTGCAGCAATTTTAAAACAGGTATCCATCAACTCGATACGACTGTCGAGGATATCAGGAAATCGCACCAGAACAGGTGTTGATACATCCCGCAGCATCAATTCATCGATCAGGTCTTTCATATCAACTGCTGCTGCATCTTTGCGCGGAGTTACAATAACATTCCCTTTTTCATTGATCGAAAAGTAGTTAATTCCCCAGCCATTGATGTTGTATAACTCAGCTGAGTCTTCAACACGCCATTTTCTCATAAGGCAAATAAAGTATTAGAAATGAATAATATGTGACTTCATTCGGCCGGTGCTTTAGGCATTGAGTCCGACCCGGCAAAACTATAAAAATATCCTATATAAAGTCCCTTTTTTTTTGTGCATAAAACCCTTTGTAACTAATTGAATTACAAGAGTATAATTTAGTTTTTTAAAAGTATTTTTTGTTGATGCCAAACCTCAGGTAAATTGACCTTGTTTTTTTATGACATTAACTTTGCAATGTTTTGTGTAACCGGAAATTGTTCCATAAGGGTTTTTATGAAAACTGTTAATGGAATTGATAGAATTAATCCGGGAATACCCCACATAAATCCCCAAAACATTAACATAATAAGGATTGCTATAATATTTATTTTGAAGGATTTGCCCATTAAAATTGGTTCGAGTATAGATCCGAAAATAACCTGAACCATTGTAAATGCTATTGCAAGAAGAAGAACAGTTTGAGGCTGATTAATTTCAATAAATGCATAAACAACCACCATTGCAGTTGAAACAATTGAGCCAATCATTTGTACGAAATTGAGAGCAAATGCAAGTAATCCCCAAAAAAGTGGAAAGCTAAGACCGGCAATCCATGCGATAAGTCCGAATCCGATGCCGGTAAACAAGCTTACTAGAAACTTCACCTTTAAAAAGCGGGCAATACTTCGCTCAATAATCATATACGTCCTTACGGAGTGTATTTTGTTTCTGAACAGTGTCTGTCCAAGCATGGTTTCTAAATTTAGTGATCCTGCGAGGAGCAGAACCAAAAAGAAGAGTGTCATAAGGAGCAATGTTCCAGTCTCTTGAATGATGGTGATTGTTTCACCAAAATGTCCAAATATAAGGTCTCCGATTTGTTTGCTAAAGAGAATGCTCTTAATAGTGCTTGGATATGTATCTGTTTCAATACCAATCATTTGAGCATATGGAGCGATGAGTATCCCTACTTTATTATCCAATAATTGGTAGAGATCGTCTTTTCCTTCCAGGATTTCTTTTCCTGATAACTTAATAAGATAGAGCAATGCAGTAACTCCAATAATAACGATCAGCATCACCAGGGTAATAGCTGGGACACGAGGGATTTTTTTTCTTAGCTGCCAGCGGATTAATGGCATAAAAAGTAAAGTGATGAAAAACGCTATCATCAAGGGAGCGAAAATGAAGCCGAAAATTTTTAAAAGATAAAAAACAAGCGGAATAATAAGAATCAATAAGAGTTTGTTAGTTGTAGTTGTATCGTTTAGTTTCATTTTGTAAGATAATTCTTAAATATAAAAGTTTGATGAACAATTAGTTGTGTTTGCCTCTTTCGATAATTATCAGCATGAATTTGGAAGAAAAAACAAAAACATGTGATTTTATCAAGGGGATTCCATTGGATAAAACAACAAATCGAAAGTGGTTTAGTTTTATTTCTTTTTCCCTTATTACTTTCAGAAAATCCCGTTTCTCGAATATGAAATCCCAGCTTCCATCTGCTTCGCTGGTTTTGCTCAACGTATGTTCTAAATTCAATTCTTCAAACGTAAATCGCTCAAATTCAGACTTCTTTGATATGAACTCAACAGCAGGAACAGCATTGCCTTCAAAACTGCTAAGAACTCTGAACTTCATTTTTAAAGAAGCATCATCTTGTTTAGGGTTGTGGTCGGTGATACTCAATCTAAATTTTCCTGCAACTTGTTCCGACACTACATAGGATTTTGGTTGCCGGATGTACCAGTTTCTAATCAGATAGCCGGCCAACACAAGCACTCCAAATGCTAACATGATTATATTTTCCTGACTCATAGGATGATCAATAGTTTCGGTGAAGGAATTAGAATGGGATGAAGTAATTTTGAAGCAAAGATAAAGAGGAAATTATCAGCTTGGTTATAATAATCATTTTACTAACATTTTTTAAGTCCGGCTGTCGTTAAACGATCCGAAATAGTGCTTCTATTTAAACCGAAAACTGAATCATTTTTAAATCAAAGAACTTAATCTTTATTTTTAGCCTTTCAAAAATGAAATTTTAGACTAATTAATAAATAATTTTATGAAGAAATCACTTTCCCTGTTGGCAATAATTATTAGTATTCAGTTATTTACAACTGTCGAAGTTGACGCTTGCACCAATTACCTTGTTACTAAAGGTGCATCAGCTGATGGTTCAACGATGGTAAGCTATGCTGCCGACTCTCACATCAGGTATGGCGAACTCTATTACAGCCCGGCAAAGGATTGGCCAGCAGGCAGTATGCTTACAATTTACGATAGAGGTACAGCAAAACCCCTTGGTCAGATACCGCAGGTTGCACATACCATTCAAACTGTTGGTTTCATGAATGAGTATCAGGTTTCGATGGGTGAAACAACTTTTGGTGGACGTCCGGAACTTACTGACACAACAGGAGTCATGGACTATGCTTACTTAATGTTCGTGGCGTTACAACGATCAAAATCAGCACGCGAAGCTATAAAGGTTATTTCAGAACTGGTTGAAAAGCATGGTTATGCCAGTTCAGGGGAGTCGTTTTCAATTGGTGACCCAAACGAGGTTTGGATCATGGAAATTATTGGGAAAGGAACAGATTTGAAATTGGATAAAAAAACGAAGAATAGTTTTAATGCAAATAAAGGGGCAGTTTGGGTTGCTATTCGCATTCCTGATGGCTACATTTCAGCTCATGCAAATCATGCCAGAATCACATCATTTCCACTTGCTGATGGTAAGACCAGCATAACAAATCAACAATGGCAAAATATTGATAGTGAAGATTTAACAGTTATTTACGCACATGATGTGATTGGTTTTGCCCGCCAAAAAGGGTATTTTGAAGGAGAGGATAAAGCTTTTAGCTTCAGTGATACCTATGCTCCACTCGATTTTGGTGCAGCACGTTTTTGCGAGCTGCGTGTATGGAGTATGTTTAATCATGTGAATGACAGCATGAGTGAATACTGGGGATATGCAACTGGTCAGGAAAAGGATAATCGTATGCCATTATTTATCAAGCCTGACAGAAAACTCACACCTCAGGATCTGATGTCGTTCAAAAGGGATTATCTGCAGGGAACTGAACTCGACATGTCGAAAGATGCCGGTGCAGGACCTTTTGGCTTACCATACCGCTGGAGGCCACTTACGTGGAAGTTTGAGAACAAAGAATTTTTTCACGAACGTGTCACCACCACTCAACAAACAGGTTTTTCTTTCATAGCTCAAATGCGTTCATGGCTTCCTGATGCTGTTGGTGGTATATTTTGGTTTGGTGTTGATGATGCAGGCTCAACAGTCTATGTGCCTTTTTATAGCAGCATCACAGCTGTTCCCGAATCCTGGTCTGAGGGATACGGAGATATTCTGACCTACAAAGAAAACGCTGCTTTTTGGGTTTTTAATCGTGTTGCACATTTTGCCTATTTGTTTTATAACAGGGCAATGCCTGATATTCAACAAGTTCAACAGGAGCTTGAGAACAAATTTCGTGATTATACACCTGCCATTGATGCTGCCGCTTTGCAACTTTATTCCACGGACCCAAAGTTGGCTAAGGCATTTCTTACGGATTATTCTTCCAATATGGGCGATTATACAGTAAAAAGATGGAAGGAGTTAAGTGAGTTTTTATTGGTTAAGTATTTGGATGGCAATGTGAAACAGGAAGAAAACGGAAAGTTTTTGCGCAACGAATGGGGCTATCCTGCATCCCCAAAATATCCTGGTTATGAATCGTCGTATAAAAAGATGGTTATAGAAGATACAGGCGAAAAGTTTTTAGTACCTCAGAAATAGTACCGGGGTCGTTTTACATTCATTTAGAATTCTTGTTATTTATGAATGTCATCTTATTATAAACTGATTTTCAGATAAATAAAAAAGCCACCTTCATTTGAAAGCGGCTTTTTTATTTTTTTAAGATGCTGTTATGGATTCGTCGGCACTTGATAAATCAGTGTTTCGTTTCGATAACCGCTCAGGTTTTTATACCAGTCGGGGAATTGTACTCCTCCACTCATTGCCCATTCGGCAAATTTGAGGTGAGCCCAAAGAATCTCTTGTTTTTCAATAGGATAATCAAAACTTTCATAAATATTTATCGCCCATGGAAGGTTGACCGCGTTCACATAATACCTGTTACTTGTCGGATTACTGTCGTCTTCCCATTGTCCAAACAAAGTTGCATCAACCAAATCTGTAGGTGGATAATAGGGCAAATGCACCTCGTGACTACGATTCTTGTTAACAATAATGAAAGGGTTAAAATTACTGATATCCAAATCGTTGAAGCTATAGGTATTCGGTTTGAAGTTGATAGTGATGACAAGCGTATCCGGAGTGACATAAGGAGCGTCAGGAGTTGTATTTACACCGATTCCTATTCCGGGATGTTCCATTTGAGCAAAAGCATTGTCGTACACAATAATGGTAGGCTTTGATTGCCCTGATTCAGTGCCATTGGCTTCGAGCGTCACAAAACTCTCTGTAAGTTCATATCCGGTAACAGTGAGGTCAGCAGCATTGATAGCGTCAGCTAACTGGAAACCAAAACCATTCTCAAATGAAGCCCCAAAGGCCTTAATAATAAACGTTCCAGTAACCTTTTCTACGAAATTACTTGTATTATTAAGGATATGAAACTGATAATCAATCACAAGGTCATTAAAGTCATAGTCGCCTTTTCCAGGCCATAAGTCTTCAAACGCCAAAGTCCCAAACCCCAGAGCAGGGTAGAAATTATCGATTATGATAACTGTCTGTGTAAATGGCAGGCTAACCTCTCCGAGTAATTCACTTTCAAATCCTGCATTGTCAATGGTAACATATGCAAGTGTAACCGTCACATCTCCATCAACAGGATCAACCTGAATGGGTTGTGTAGGTTCTCCGCTTGTATTTGAAGGTATTGTAATTCCACCAACCGGAAAAGTAGCCGAAGTATATGTAGTTCCATTGATGTCGATAGTGTTAGCTCCGGTTGGGAAGCTGACAATTTTTATCGAGGCAACAATACCTCCGTCGAAATCAGAACCACTGAACGAAGTTGAAGGAACACTTACAAAAATGGTTCCTCCCGGATTGGTTTGCTCTGCAAGAGTTGATGTTCCTGCCAATGGCCTTTGTTGAATGCCGAAATTTATATTTTCAATGTTGTTTGCCCCAATAGTGATAGTGGCTTGTCCGTCATTACTGGCAGCTGAGGCTCCGTCGCCAGCCAACTCGCCGGCATGTACCCAGTTTGAAGGCAAAGTGCGGGCAGGAGCGGGGTTGCCAACAGTACCTTTTATGGTACTTAACTCTACTTTTAGTGTACCTAAAGGTACTCCTTCAAAAGTGTATGTACCATCAGGATTAACGGCTGTGGATTGCACTATATTACCTGAGGAATTTACTAGATTTACAAATAAAGGTGTTCCTGCTGCTTCATCAATCGGGATACCATTAACTAAGTTATCCGTAAGACCGTTAATATCGTTAAATACATTTCCACTGATATTTATTACCTTAACCAAACCTGTGAGAGCAATCATATCAATACCGCCTGCACTTGAACTGTTGGTATTGGTCTTAAAAAATGTCCCATTGGTAAAATCAACAAAATCAGCGGCAGTGCCTGAAGATGGAAAGTCAGCAGCAGTGAGGGAATATCCATACACAGTTTGGCCGTCAGTTATTCCAAAGTCAGAAAATTTGAAGAAAACACCTCCGATTCCCTGACCTCCTAAAGTTGTACTAACTTTAAGGTCGCCGGTATTGTTGTCGCGGCGCAAAACAGCCGAACTTTGATTAGGAACAACATTTACATTTCCATAATTGGAAGAATTTGCTCTAATAAGATTGGAATAAGATGTGGGGTTACCACTTCCGTCAATGCCGGTTATCACGCCAACTACAAATGCATCATGTTGGTTTAATGCCCCTCTTTCCATCACTGCAAATCCTTGTCCGTCAGCCGAAACAAGCGAAATGCCTGCCGAAACAACAACATCAAGTCTTTCAATATTGTTGTTATTACCGTTTCCGTCGCCACTATTCGCAAAAAGATTATCAGAGCCTCTTAAAAGATTGGTGTTACCTGTAAAAGCTGTTGACATTTCATCAACATAAGTTGCTTTTAAATTAAGGCTGTTGCCTGACAGATTTCCAAAATAAAACATCAAATCGCGAACTCCACTGAAAATTGGATTGTTCACACGACGGAAGTAAATTTCAACGGGGATGCCTTCGTAACGATAACCAACACTTCCTGTTTGTAGTGAGAGCAAACTGATCTGATTATCAGTCAGGCCTGAGTTTGCACCATATTTGTAATCATAGGTATTGCCAGCTAATGGTGAACCTGCCGCACCGGATGTAGTGTAACTTGTTCCGGATACAGAGGTAGTTGTTTCAGTATAAATATTGGTGATACCTGATTGGGCAACAATACTTTGAGTACTAAAAGCCAATAGTAGTAAAAGCAGAGCAGTGAAGCCGTTATTTTTTATTTTCATAGTTTCAGTGGTTTAGTTAAATGTATAGTTCAAGGATGCTGATCCTAATTCGAGACTAGCCTCCTGACCCATAAATTTCAACTTAACTGTTTTTTCGTAAGCCGGAACAGTGAGTTTCATCGTATAAGCTTGTCCGGGTGAAAGATAAGCCTTTTGGTAAGAAATACCTGAAGTGTTATTTACTTCAGCAATACCACTGGCATTGGCGCTAAGCGTCAGGCTGTAATCTTTGGTCGTTTTCCACGAAAAATCAGCCGGAACCTGTAGTTCTTCCATAGTTTCGGGCAAGGTATCAGGATTTTCTGTCCTGTCTTTTTTACATGAGGTAAAAAGGAACGCGATCCCAATTATAAGTAAAAATGCTAGTTTTTTCATGACTGTGTATATTAGTACAAATACTTAGGCTCTATAATTATGCCAAATATTTATTATATTTTTAATTCATTGTTAATCAATAATATAGAAATATTATCTTTTTAATAGTTTTGTGCTATATTGGAATTATTTCCAAAATATAGAATATGATCTGGTTAAGTGTAAAAAAAATCATTGCTCTCTTAAGCCGAAATCAGTGTTATAAATGAATCTCAAATATAGTTTGAGAATGCAAATTATGAGAATGGGGAACTCTTACCTCATAACGGATGAACTAATAAAGTGTTTCCTCAACAATCCGACTTTAAGCTATATTTAGAAAAAAAAGAGGCTGATAGTTTGTATCAGCCTCTTTTTTTATGATTTTTAAATAATCCTTATGGATTGGTAGGTACCTGATAGATCAGCGATTCGTTGCGATACCCGTTGAGGTTTTTATACCAGTCGGGGAACAAAACGCCACCACTCATGGCCCATTCGGCAAACTTGAGATGAGCCCAGATAATCTCCTGTTTTTCGATCGGATAATCGAAGCTTTCGTAGATATTGATGGCCCATGGAAGGTTTTTGTCGTTGACATAATACCTGTTAGTAGCCGGATTGCTGTCATCTTCCCACTGACCAAACAAATCAGTATTTGCTTTAGCTGTTGGTTTGTAATAAGGAAGATGTACTTCATGTGTCCTATCTTTATTTACAATAATGAAAGGATTGAAGTTGGCAATATCTAAATTGCTGAAGCTGTAAGTATTCGGTTTAAAGAGAATGGTGATGACCAAAGTATCAGGAGTAACATACGGTGCACCGGGAGTGGTATTTACACCAATACCAACACCAGGATGTTCCATCTGGTTGAATGCATTGTCGTAAACAATGATCGTTGGAATGCTGAGACCATTTTCTGTTCCATTGCTCCCAAGATCAATAAAGCTTTCGGTGAGTTCATAACCGGTAACAGTAAGGTCAGCAGGATCAATAGCATCAGCTAACTGGAATCCAAATCCATTTTCAAATGAAGCACCAAAAGCCTTAATTATGAACGTTCCGGTAACTTTTTCCACATTGTTGCTTGTGTTAATAAGTATATTAAACTGGTAATCAATCACAAGGTCATTAAAGTCATAGTCACCCTTTCCAGGCCAGAGATCCTCATAAGCCAGGGTACCAAAACCAGTAGCAGGATAATTGATATCCGTTCCTGGGATCACAGTAACAGTAATTGTTGCAATATCACATTGACTGTTCATGTCGCAAACCTGATAATCAACCGTAACCGTTCCAATAAAACCGCTCACAGGAGTAAAAGTTACAATGCCAGTGAGAGGATCAACCGTGAAGGTTCCCTGAGTAGAGGCATTGGGTTCAGTGCCGGCAACAAGCGTTACAGTTGTTGGATTCAAAGCCGAAGCACCAGCCACATCATTCACAAGAACCTCAATATCGACAGGCGAATTCATTATAGTAGAAGCCGCATCGTTTTTAGCATCCGGACCAGCCACAGCATTGATTGTAACAGTGATCTTAGCAATATCACACAAACCATTCAGATCACACACCTGATAGTCGATAGTGGCAGTGCCAACAAATCCGGTGACAGGGGTAAAAGTTACCAGTCCGGTAGTAGGATTCTTAGTAAAAGTACCCACAGTTGCAGGATCAGGAGCCGTTCCGTTAACAAAAGTTAATGTTGAAGGAACGATAGCAGAAGCACCAGCCACATCATTGGCAAGCACAGTAATATCCACCGGAACATTCATGTCGGTTGTAGCCGTATCATCCACAGCGTTTGGGCCTGGAACAGTGTTCACTACTACTGTAATAGTAGCGATGTCACATAAAGCATTCAAGTCACATACCTCGTAGTCAACAGTAACAGCGCCGGTAAAACCAGTGACAGGAGTAAAGGTAACCAAGCCAGTGATAGGGTTAACAGTAAACGTTCCCTGTGTTGTTGAGTTAGGAGTTGTGCCAGTCACTAAAGTAACAGAAGTAGGGTTGATAGCAGCAGTACCTGCCACATCATTGGTCAATACAGTGATATTTACCGGAGTATTCAGCGTTGTAGAAGCATTGTCATCTACAGCGGTAGGACCTGGAACAGTGTTAACTACAACGGTAATTGTAGCGATGTCGCACAAAGCGTTCAGGTCACATACCTCATAATCAACAGTAACAGTACCTGTAAAACCAGTGACAGGAGTAAAGGTAACCAAACCAGTGATAGGGTTAACAGTAAATGTTCCTTGTGTTGTTGGGTTAGGCGTTGTGCCAGTCACTAATTCAACGGAAGCCGGGTTGATGGCAGCTGTTCCTGCAACATCATTAGTCAATACATTGATATTCACAGGAGTATTCAATGTTGTAGAAGCATTGTCATCTACAGCGGTAGGACCTGGAACAGTATTCACCACCACGGTAATCATAGCGATGTCACATAAAGCATTCAAGTCACATACCTGATAATCGGTAGTAACAGTGCCGGTAAAACCAGTTGCTGGAGTAAAAGTAACCAAACCGGTAGTTGGGTTAACAGTGAATGTCCCCTCTGTTGTTGGGTTAGGCGTTGTGCCGGGAACTAATGTAACAGTAGCCGGGTTGATAGCAGCAGCACCAGCGACATCATTGGTCAACACATTGATATTCACAGGAGTATTCAGCGTCGTTGTAGCATTGTCATCCACAGCTTCCGGGCCGGGAACAGTATTTACAACCACAGTAATCGTTGCAATATCACATGATCCGCTAACATCACAAACCTGATAATTTACGGTAGCAGTTCCGGTAAATCCGGTTGCAGGAGTAAACGTTACCAGCCCCGCAGGATTGACAGTAAAGATACCCACGGTAGCAGGATTAGGTGTAGTGCCTGGAACAAATATTACTGACCCGGGGTTAATAGCGGACGACCCTGGAATGTCATTGCTGAGAATAGTGATATCAACAGCCGTATTTAGGGTAGTAGTTGCATTATCATTAATAGCATTAACACCGGGATTAATACTAACAGAACTTGTGTTATTAGCCGTAACAGGATCCGTTTGATTACCATCTATCGTCACAGTATTGACAAACCCGGTACCACCCTCAGCAACAGTAGCTACAATTGTCAATGTAGCGTTAGCTCCATTGCTTAAGTTACCAATTGTCCAGTTAGGAGCAGACCATGTGCCGGCAGTTTGCGAAGCACTAACAAAAGTAAGACCACTTGGTAACACCTCGTTTACGACAACACCAGTGGCCGCACTTGGACCATTATTGCTGGCAACTATGGTAAAAGTAACATTACCGCCAACTGTTGGTGCTGATGTATTTGCAGTTTTCACAACAGCCAAATCAGCAACAGCAGCAGGAGTAGGAGTTACCGAGCTTGAATTGTTTCCCGATACAGGATCAGGCTGAGATCCAGTGATGCTTGCAGTATTTTCATAGCTGCCAGAGGCTTTAACCGTAGCAACAATTTGTAAAGTGGCATTAGCACCGACAGCCATACTAGCGATCGTCCAATTAGGAGCCGACCAGGAACCAGTAGATGGAGTAGCAGAAACAAACGTATAACCGGTAGGCAAAACATCATTCACAGTAATACCTGTAGCAGTGCTGGGGCCGTTATTGCTTGCTGTGATGGTAAAAGTAATATTAGCGCCAACATTAGGAGAAGCGTTATTCACCGTTTTAACCACTGCAAGATCTGCAACCGCAACAGGAACAGGTGTTGATATACTTGAATTGTTACCTGGAGTTGGATCGGTTTGAGCACCTGATATGGTCGCTGTATTGGCATACGTTCCGGAGGCTTTGACAGTAGCAACGATGCTAAGTGTAGCACTTCCGCCGTTGGCAAGATTACCAACAGTCCAGTTAGGAGCAGACCATGTTCCGGCAGAAGGAGTAGCACTAACAAAAGTATAACCCGAAGGTAAGGCATCATTTACAGTAACCCCTGTTGCTGCACTTGGTCCGTTATTGCTTGCAGTGATGGTAAAGGTGATGTTACTTCCAACGTTTGGTGTCGCGTTGCTGACTGTTTTCACAACTGCAAGGTCGGTAACACCCACAGGTACAGGTGTTGATGTGCTGGAATTGTTGCCTGAAGTAGGATCGGTTTCAGCACCTGTGATTTCAGCTTGATTGGCATATGATCCACTTGCTTTAACGGTAGCAACAATACTCAAAGTTGCGCTGCCACCATTGGCAAGATTTCCGATGGTCCAGTTTGGAGCTGCCCATGAACCTGTTGAAGGTGTAGCACTTACAAAAGTATAACCGGAGGGTAAAACATCATTTACCGTTACGCCTGTTGCAGAACTCGGACCGTTGTTGGTCGCTGTGATAGTAAAAGTCACATTGCTTCCAACATTGGGAGTGGCGTTGCTGACAGTTTTAACAACTGCTAAATCAGCTGCTGAAACCGGAACGGGTGTTACGGTACTGGAGTTGTTTCCTAGAGTAGGGTCTGTTAGAGTGCCGATGATTTCTGCAGTATTGGCATAGTTCCCGGTTGTTTTTACAGTTGCAATAATAGCTAAGGTTGCTGAGGCTCCGTTAGCAAGGTTTCCGATTGTCCAGTTTGGAGCTGCCCAGGTGCCTGTTGAAGGTGTTGCGCTCACAAAGGTATACCCGGATGGTAAAACATCATTTACAACTACACCGGTAGCGTTGTTCGGTCCATTGTTAGTTGCTGTAATCGTGAATGTTACATTCGTTCCAACAACAGGGGCTGAATTACTAACAGTCTTAACTACCATTAGGTCAGCTTGAGGAGGTACGACAACTACGGTTTCTGATGATATACTAAATCTACCGCAGTTATCAGTTACAACAACTGAAATAACACAATTAGTAATTGTAGTTACTGTTGGAGCAGTATAAGTTGTGCTTGATCCTGTTGTATTTGAGAATGAACCACCTGCACAGGAGCTCGACCAAAGATAGGTGTAAGGACTATTTCCTCCTGTGACAGAAGCAGAAAGATTAAGTGTTGAGCCAGAATATACAGTTTCGGGAATGTTGTTAGTAACTTCGATTTCTTTATTTACACCCGCTAACAGTATAAAATTAAAATAAGCCCTCATTGCAGCGACATTTGCTGAAGCAGTACCATCATGATTGTGGCCAGCCTCATACATAACCATACCATAGCTTGAATTGCCATAAGCAGGACCATATGCAACAACAGCAGCTTCATTTGGATCTGCCTGACTATGAGAAGGTTGATAAACAGCAACCCTGGTGGTAGGACGCCAATCGCTTGTACCCTTGTATGGAATATAAATTTGTTCGGATCCATTTGTAGTAGCAGCGTTGAGTGTGCCCATAAATTGCATAATGGGATCTGCGTCGTATGATGGGTTGTAAACATACGATGCTGGTGTTCCATCATTGTGACTCCCCCATGGTATTAATCCATTGGTTGATAAGTACTTAAATCCAAGGTAGGTAGGGGTATTTGCCTCAAGCGCACTCGCAGCATGACAGGCTGCCCATAAGTATCCACCGCTTTTGATATAGTTATCCAAAGCTGTTTTCCAACTGCTTACCCATTGATGTGGGTCGGCATGGGGTAAAACATAAATATCGTCGCAACCATCGAGCATTGTTGGATTGCCAGCAAGTGTGTAAGATGAGGTAGGGATCTCAGCACGTGTGTAATACTCTTTAACGATGTCTCCGTTATCTTCATCAAGAACTGCGTTAGGCCAACTCGATAATTCTTTATAAACCGGAGCAGAAAAACTAGCATTGATTGGTCCATCAACAACTACACCCTTTGCCTTCCAGGTATTGATTTTCGATATAACAGAGGCATTAATATACTCTGCCGGAATAATGAAAGAGCCACCCTTATAATCTTTAGAGTTTACAGTGAAGTCAACACCGTCTTTGACCTTGGAGGGATTGATTGCCCACCGTACAGGTACCTGATGGTCTTTAATCAACGTATAAACCAGACCGTATGGTTTAAGTCCTTTTGCAACAGTTTGAGTGGACTGCCCCATATCAATGATATAAGCACCACTAATAAAGGTTTCATTTTGAGCAGTTACGCTGTTAATGAGCAACATCAAAAGAACCATCAAGGAGCTGATTCTGAAAATGGAATGTAGGTAATTTTTCATGATTATTATTTTTTAGTTTTTGTGCGCGTTTATTGAAACCTATAGGATAAGTATTCACTCGTTAATTCAAGCGTAACATCTTTACCAGCAAATAACAAGCGGATATTTTGTTCATAAGCAGGTACGGTGATTTTCATCATATAAGCCAGATTAGTCGAAAGATATGCTTTTTGGTAAGGTATGCCATCCTGGTTTGCTACAATTACAATCCCTGAAGATGATCCTGTAAGCTCCAGTTGAAAGCTTTTTGTAGTTTTCCAGTTAAAGTTATCTGGCACAACTAATTCTTCCATTTTATCAGGAGTAGTGTCTGGTTGTGGTGTGTCTTTTCTGCAGGAGAAAAAAACAACCGATAGAATAATAAAGATAAATAAATTTTTCATAGTCATGTTTATTTAAAAAATTGACATAAATTGTGCCTTTTTTGCTTTAGTATTATAAATCAGTTATTTAGATAATTTTTTCAAAATATTTTATTAAAAAAAATCTCATTTTTAGACAAGTAATTTTGTTTTTGGAATGAATTCTGATTATTTTACAATTCTCAAGAATATTTTAATAAATTTTACTCCATCCAAGGTCGTCAGTATCACTTTTGAATAGGTGAAAAAAATGCTCGGGATTTTTAATCGCTGATCTGTCAAAGGTCTCAAAGTGAATAATACCACCACAAACATGACCGTCATTCTGATACATATTGCCTATATTATCAATGGCTAGTGTCATGTCACCAATATTTGCATCTTTATGTGATGAAAAACTAACAAAATATATCCAGGTTGCTTCATTAAGCTGAAGAAACCCTTCACCAATTACTCTGATTGATTTTTTAATCGTTTGATAATCAATTTCTGTTTCTTTCAACTCCAGAACTGCAGTTTGATCGTTTGGCTTAAAGGCCTTTAACGTTTGAATTATTTCATTCTTTTTAATCTCACGTTGCTTGTAATCTAGCTTATGAGCATTATCATGTTGACCAAAACCAATTTTCCAACTTCCAACAAGAAGAATCATTATGATAATAAATACTGACGTTCTTGATGTTAATTTAAATGATGGGTAAAGGTTCATGGTTTTGAGATTTAAAACTGTACTGTGATTGTAAGTGATGTAAGTTCAATTGTTTTTTGCTCACCGTTAAATTTAATTATTACATTTTTTTCGTATGCAGGGACAGTTAGTTTCATTGTATAGGCTTGTCCGGTAGACAAATAGGCTTTTTGATAAGAGATTCCGGAAGTATTATTTACTTCAGCAATACCATTTGCATTGGCGCTAAGAGTCAGACTGTAATCCTTTGTCGTTTTCCATGAAAAATCAGCAGGTACCTGAAGTTCTTCCATGGTGTCCGGAGTGGTGTCAGGGTTTTCTATCCTGTCTTTTTTACATGAAGTGAAGAGGATTGCCATCCCGATCGTTAGTAAAAATGCTAATTTTTTCATCATAATAGTTATTAGTACAAATACGTATATTCTATAACTATGCCAAACGCATTATAATTATTAAAACTATGAATATCAAGTATATATAAATTTTTAAAATTTAATTATCGTGTTATAAAATGGAATTATTTCCAAAATGTAGAATTTTTCAATATAATTAACATAATTTTTTAATGATTTTTGAAGATTTAAATGAAGGATGTAATATAAGGCTTTTATCTATGTTTTTTACAATCGTTATCTAACTTTTTTTTAAAACAGGTAACTTGGTTCTGTGCACTATTATCTCCATATGAACAACACATTATCTGTCCCCAAAAAAAAGAGGCTGATAATTTGTATCAGCCTCTTTTTGTGATTTTTATGTAATCTTTATGGATTGGTAGGTACCGTATAAATCAGTGATTGATTACGGTAACCAGCCAGATTTTTGTACCAATCAGGGAAAAGGACTCCATTGCTCACAGCCCACTCAGCAAACTTGAGATGAACACTAAGTACATCTTGCTTTTCGATGGGGTAATCAAAACTTTCGTAGATGTTGATAGCCCATGGGTGATTCAAAACTGTCACATAATAGTTACCAGTGGCTGGATCACTGTTATCCTCATATTGCCCGAACAAAGCAGGGTTGGCCAGGTCTGTTGGCGGATAATCAGGAAGATGTACCTCGTGATTTCTGGTTTTGTTTACAATTAAGAACGGATTGAAGTTGCTGATGTCGAGGTCGTTGTAACTGTAAGTGTCTGGTTTGAAAACCATATGAATCGTGAATGTGACAGGTGCTACATATGGTGCACCGGGAGTGGTGTTGACGCCAATTCCGATTCCGGGATGCTGCATATGTGCAAATGCGTTGTCAAAAACAATAATTGTTGCTTTAGATTGTCCTGCCTCAGTTCCTGTTGGGTTAAGTGTTATAATGCTTTCGGTGAGTGCGTGTCCGGTAACAGTAACATCAGCCGGATTGATCACGCTGGCAAGCTGGAAGCCAAATCCATTCTCAAACGAAGCTCCAAAGGCCTTCATTACAAAGGTTGCAGTAACTTCTTCCACATTATTGGAGAGGTTCGAAATAATCTCAAACTGATAGTCAATCACTAAATCGTTGAAATCATAGTCACCTTTTGAAGGCCAAAGGTCTTCAAAAGCCAATGTTCCCGGTCCTAAAGCAGGATAGAGGTTGGTAAGACCAACAATTACATTTACAGTTATTGTTGCAGTATCACAAAGCCCGTTGAGGTCACAAATCTTGTAATCAATTGTCACAACCCCTAAGAATCCTGTTGCAGGAGTAAATGTGACAACGCCGGTGAGTGGATTAACGGTGAAAACACCTTCCGTGGCTGGATTTGGTTCAGTTCCTGAAACAAAGCTGACGGATGTAGGGTCGAGTGCAGCTATTCCGGGTAGGTCGTTGGTTGCAACAGTGATATCAACCGGGGTGTTAATGATAGTCAAAGCACTGTCATCAAATGCAGTTGGACCTGCCACGGTGTTCACTGTAACCGTAATTTTTGCAACATCGCACAAGGCAGTGATGTCACACACCTGGTAATCTACAGTGGCAATTCCAACAAATCCAAAGGCTGGAGTGAAGGTAACGAGTCCTGCTGCATCAACAGTAAAAACACCTTCAGTCAAAGGATTGGGTGTTGTGCCTGGAACAAAAGTAACACTTGTTGGGTCTAAAGCAACCGTGCCTGCAATATCATTTGTTAAAATATTAATATCAACAGGGGTGTTCAGGTTAGTGGTTGCAATATTGTCAACTGCAGTTGGTCCAATGGGATAGGTAACCGTAACGGTCGCAAAGTTTGAACCTATGTTATTGAGGTCCCTGACAAAATAAGTAATAGGAGTAGGGCTTCCAATAAAACCAACTTCAGGAGTGAAGGTGATAGCGCCACTTACTCCGTTTACGGTCCAGGTTCCTTCGCCGGTTACCACCAATGGAGCGCCTGCCGAAGCTGTACCGTCAATTTGTACCGTTCCCGGTACTAGTGCTGCATCACCTGGGGTGTCGTTAGCTAAAACATTCAATGTGACAGGGTTGCCTGGTATACCGCTGTCGTTGTCATCATTTGCAGTTGGAGCAAATATCGATATCAGCTCTACCCAGTCTCCTTGAAGAATTGGTGATCCGTTTTCAAGAATCGTATGATTATCGTTTTCAAACTCACCGCCGGCACCCATCGAGAGCTCGACAGCATCAAAAGCCAGGCCTGCAGAAGCTAGAAAGTGAAGGTATGCGTAGGGTTCATTCGAGTTTTGACCAGTTCCGGGTTTCCCATAATAAAGGTTGGTTGAATAGGAAGAGCCGTTTATTGCTGTAACAAAATTGGTTGCGCTTTTTGGAAGCCGAGCAATAACGTTAGATGTTGCAAAGGTTCCGATTACCTGACCATTACGAATAATTTTTATGGTGTTTTGTCCGTCACCGGCTGGCCATGCAAAACCAAAATAAAGCTTCGGCTCATCAAAATCAAGTCTGACTTTTCCTCCAACTTTGATAGACATATATTTTCCTGTGCCGGAACCATATTGATCGTCGTTTTTTACATACGATTGTCCTAGCGTCTGATAATATGTTCCAATACTTGATGTGAAACCGCCAGGAAGTGGTGCCCAGCTGTTATTAGGAACTGTGAAGCTGCTAAAATCTTCAGTTATTAAGGTGCTTCCGGTAACATTGGAAACCATCGTTCCTGGAGCGCTGCTGTATACCCGTAAATACTCCTGAGCATTCAGTTGAATTACAGCTGAAAGTGAGAGCAGTAAAGAGAGAATCACATGGGTTTTAATTTTGTTCATAGGTAGATAATTTTAGTAAGTTGAGAAGTTTGTTTTAGAACTTGTGATTCAAATTGCCGGAATTCAATTCCAACGTAACTTCCTGTCCTGAAAAACGAAGTTTTATGCTTTTTTCATAGGAAGGAATGGTTAGTTTCATTGTATATGCCTGATTTGGCTGTAAATATGCTTTCTGAAAATTAACGTTCTGCAGTGAGTTAACTTCAACAATACCCATCGATGGGGCCTCAAGAGTTAGCTGATAGTCTTTTGTTGTTTTCCAGTTGAAGTCAACAGGAACTATCATATTTTCCATCGAATCGGGAATCTGATCCGTTGGTTCATTAATGTCTTTTTTGCAGGATGAGAAGGCCACCATTGCGGCGAATGCTGAGAGTATTGCGAGTTTTTTCATACGGCTTTTCTAAGTTTGGATACTTAGCCATCAAATATTAAGCCAGTATTATTTATGAATCTTTTAAATGACTGTTAAATAACATATTAAAAGTTAGATATTTTTTTTAGAAACAGTCAGACAACTAAAATTTTCCGACTTTTGGAATATTATTTTCATTTTAGGTCAATCATTGTTTCATTTTGATAGCGTTGAAAGGAAACCTTCAAATAATGTCATTGTTTTTTTAGGTTCTTTATTCTCCTTGAAAATTCTCAAGAATTAGGTTTATCTTTGCAGCAGAAAATCCATAAAAAAGTTAAAATATGGCACTCAATGTAACCGATGCTACGTTTAAAGAAGTAGTTCTTGATTCACAAATTCCTGTGATTGTTGATTTTTGGGCAGTTTGGTGTGGTCCTTGCCGCATGGTTGGCCCAATCGTTGAAGAAATTGGTAAAGAATATGATGGCAAAGCTGTCGTTGTAAAACTCGACGTTGACAACAACCCCGGTGCTGCTCAGCAATTTGGTATTCGTAACATTCCAACGATTCTGTTCTTTAAAGGTGGTCAGGTGGTAGATAAGCAAGTAGGAGCTGTTCCAAAAGCTGTTCTTGTTAAGAAATTGGAAGCAATTTTATAGTCCTTAAGACGTTTGCTTCGTTACTACCATTACCGGATTTTCCTTTTTTAGGTCGCCGGTTATGGTAGTTTTTTAATTTTTTGGAGACCATTGACAGCCTTCAAGTTTCTGCATTTACTACATAGAAAGTCCACCACTAACAAACCCTGAAAGATGCCTTATTCCATTGATCATAACCAGTTAAGCCGCTTTGGCAGCCTTGAGTTTCTGGCACATCAGGTGGTCGAGGGTTTTATCACTGGACTGCATAAAAGTCCTTTCCATGGTTTTTCGGTGGAATTTGCCGAGCACAGGATTTATAACAGTGGCGAGTCAACCCGTCATATCGACTGGAAACTATTTGCCCGTTCAGAAAAAATGTTCCTTAAGCGCTTCGACGAAGAAACCAATCTGCGTTGTCAGATCGTAATCGATCATTCTTCTTCCATGTATTTCCCGCTCCAAGAAAAACCAGGGTTGGAAAACCCTGACAAACTGCTCTTTTCGGTATATGCTGCTGCAAGTATCATGGATCTCATGCAGCATCAGCGCGATGCTGTTGGATTAAGTCTTTTTGCGGATCAACTTGATACACATACCGTTGTAAAATCAAATAAAACGCATCACCGTTTTTTATTGAGCCTTTTAGAACAGCTCATCGACCCGGCCAAAGGTCGTGAGAACCGAAAGACTTCTGCCTCCGAAGCCTTACATCAGATAGCCGAACGCACGCATAAACGATCGCTTGTGATCATTTTCAGCGATATGATGGACGATCCGGCCAAAGCAGAAGAAATGTTTCCGGCTCTCAGGCATCTGCGCTACAACAAACATGAAGTTATTTTATTTCATGTGGTGGATCACGATGTGGAGGAGGAGCTGATGCTCGAAAACAGGCCATATCGTTTTGTTGACATGGAAACAAAAGAAGTTCTGAAACTCAACCCTGTCCAGATCCAGGAAGCCTACCGCAAAGCAGTGGCAACGCGTAAGAATGAACTCAAACTACGCTGCGGACAGTACAAGATCGACTATGTTGAAGCTGATATCAAGAAAGGTTACCATCAGGTGCTCACGCAGTATCTTATCAAAAGGAATAGATTGTATTAGAGGTGTTAATTAATTTGAGAGTTACTCGAAATCAGAGTTTATTGGATATTATCTAAATTATTTGCAACCTAATCGATAATCTAAATAAACAATTGTTTTTCTATCATTTGGTAGCCATCAAGATCAGATAAGTTATTAATAATTCTCATTTTCAAGAGGTACGTTTTGTTGTGTATGATATCATTAAGCAATCATATTAACTGGATTGTTTGCTAACAATGACATATCATGATAAATTGATATTCAACTTTTTGCTTTATGTTTATCATTTCCATTTTTGAGTTCGGAAGAGGAGTTATTTATATCCTAGTTCCATTTATAAATTCTTTTTATTTGATGAAGATCGCTCTTTAAATACATTCAGTAATTTGAGTTAAACGAAACAAAAATGACGCCGTCCGATTGCAGTTAAACTGTTCCGGACGATGGAATTCCTACAAATAGGTAGGAGAGAACACTCCTAATAAACGACCTCTTTCCCCGGACTGTTCTTTTGAAACTGCTCCCAGCCGCGCAGCATGTCGAAACTCAATGCCACATAAAACACATGCACATCGAAGTCAGCATAGGGTTTAATCTGTGAACCACTTACTGTTTCGGTGTATTCTTTATTGAAGAAGTTGGTGAGGTAGTACTTGAACTTCAGGTTTGCGCCTCCCTTAAACTGTATGCCGGCCATCACCGTATGGTAAAAAGTGGGCACGCGCTTGCTGAACCACACATTGAAACGATCAGTACGTTTCTCGTTTTCGAAGGTCTTTTCTTTATAGTTGATAGGGAACTCAATCTCATAGCCGGCATAAAGAAAGGTTTTGTCGGCAGGTCCGAGTTTGATTCCCACAGGGATACCAATATTGTAGGTACGGTGTTTGGTGCGTTTTGAGCCGTCGGGATGATCGTAGATAAATCCAACGTTTCGAAGGTTCAGTCCGCTGTACATGCCTAAGTTACGACTGAAGTCGCGGTTGATATGATTCTGGCTGTTGAAGAAAGGCGAAAACCTGACGATGCTGCCGCCTTCAGTTCCGTTGTTGTTGATGGTTGCTGCTGAGAAGATGACCTCGCCTGCCGAACTGTAATACCATTCGTCGGACTGTGCCTGAAGGAAAAATGGTGCTGTTGCCAGCAGAACCAATATAAAGTAGAGTGTTTTTTTCATGTTTATTTTTTATTGATAGAGGGTTAAACAATGTTAGGAACTATTTTGTTGCAAACAAGCAAAAATTTCCGGAGATATAAAAAGATTTGAGGTTAGGTTGATATGAATTGTAACGTTTTTTTTGTTTTATCAGTGGCAAAAGATCAAATTCCAACCACCAAATCCCTGCCTCCGATACCTTTCCTGTGGATAATTTAAATCATTTTTTTAAGCCGCAGACTGAAGCTTTGATATTTCCTGCCACGCAATATGATAAGTTGAACAGGTTGTGAAATATCTGATCGGAATATACCGTGAATCTCCTCAAGATCCAACTGCGCTGCACCTTTCCCATTGATTGCAACAATAATGTCGCCTTCCATGATACCCGCAGTGGAAGCCGGAGAGTTCTCCATAACATGTGCTACTTTGAAAGTTTTAAACGATTCGCCGTCAGCAACAAGATCGATTCCGCTTTTATTGTGTTCAAAACCACGTTTGTAATGGTAGTTCTTTTTAAGAAACATCTGTTCCGATTTGTAATCGAAAATGACAGTAAACCTGCTTAAAAGTTCACCCCCTATTGAACCAATGCGGTCGGGCAGCGATTGTGAAGCAGGCTGCATACAATCTCCAAAAGAAGCCAGGGTGTTTTTGAATGAAAACTTCCCAAGTGTAAACAATTTGATCCTGCCCAGTCTGCCTGGAATAGGACCTGACAGGCCCCAACCCACAATTGTAGGCAATGTTTTTGATGGCAAAAAGATGCCTTTTTCTGTCGACGGTTCGAGCAGTAGGCTGTGACTTGCTCCTGTGTCTATTAAAAAACTGCCATGAGTTTTTGCTCCGTCCATTTGAATAATTTCTGCCTGCAAAAATGGTCTGCCTCCTGCGATTGAGATAGGAAATCTGGTAAATTTGTCCGAAGGAAGAATAAAAGAATTGCTTTCATAGACAGTGATTTTTTTGGAGATGTAATCTATTCGTACAACAAAATGACTAAAAAAATCATAGCCCAATATACCATGTACCTCCTGTCCGATATGACTTTGCAGGTTGAGATAATCTTCACCTAAAACAATTAACGTTTGACCCTTACCCGTTATCCCCGGCAACTGAAGTTTAACATTGCTGGCAACATAAGCCTGTATGTCGCCTGAGGTTCCCAGGCCACTGATTTTAACCGGACGGTTATACGAAACATCTAAATGATTGTCATTTCCTTCGGTTAAGAGTGTCGTCCTGACTCCGGTATCCAGAATAAACTGCATTTCAACGCTGTCATTCAGCACAATAGGGACAATGATCAGGTTATTGATGAATTGAAAATTGAAAACAGATTTCTTTTCCGGCTCATCAATCCTGTAACCGATGAACTGTGCCCGGCTGTTTGATGTAATCAAAAGGATTACACCCAGCATCAGAATTTTCCTAAAAGTACAGTACATTTTTAAAGGATTCATTTTTCTCTGTTCACATTAATCAAAGACAAAAATAATCTCCTTTGGTCTACTAAAGCATAAAACTTTTATCGAACAAAAAATTATTGTTACAAAATTTCGAAATTAAATGAAGATGATTGGTTGATAAGGGTTTGGTTAAAACTGGATAGTGTAGTTATAAACTACAGGCTGAGGTACCTCTGTGGGTGTTTCTGGTTTTTTGGTTGAAGTAGCTGTTGTGGTTTTGATTGTATATTGAAGTGTCGTTTGAGCAGGGAGCTTAAAATGGATGGATGTTTTGGTCGTAGTTTTAACACGTACCCCAAAATTTTTCACCTTTTCATAACGCAATAAACTTACCAATCGCAAGGCCTCTTCATCACAACCATATCCAATTCCCTTTAAAACTTTTGGGTTATGGACGATTCCGTTATCATCTATCTCGTATTCAACATACACACTGCCTTCAACACCTGCTTTCAATGCCTGATCAGGATACACAATCTGAGATCTGAGAAACTCATTGAAAGCTTTTTTGCCTCCTGTATATTGTGGAAGGTTAAGAAATTTCTTTTTCTTTTTGGGTTCTGACATCAGTGAGTTTTTTTGCAAAAATAACCATATTTACATTAAGTAAAAAAAGTAAAGATCCCGAAAGAGCTACTTGCCTTCCGGGATCTTTTATTCTAACCAAAACAAAATGAGAATTATTTTACGATTTCGTTACCGGCAGCTTTCCATTCGTTGTATCCGTTGTCATAGATTTTAACCTTTGTATAACCTAACACAGAAGTTAAAACGAGATACTCCTTACTGGCACGTACACCTGTCGAACAATACAAGATGATGTTTTTGTCTTTTGTGATGCCTTTTTCGGCTAACATTTTTTCGATCTCAGCCTTTGGCTTCAACATATGTTTGGCATCAATCAAAGTTGTGTGATCCCAGTTAATGGAACCAGGTATATGACCTGTGCTTTTGTTTTCAAGGCCTTTAAATTCACCAACTTCACGACTGTCAACCAACACAACATCAGCTTTGCCTTTTGCTCCTTTGACATCAGACATTGAAACAAGAAGTCCGGCATTTACTTTTGGAACAAAAGTAGTTTTGGCAATATTTGAAGGGTTTTTTGTAACAGGTTTTCTTCCTGCTTTCCATGCTTCAAGGCCTCCATCCAATACTTTAACTTTGGCTGCACCCATATATTTCAATATAAAGTAGAGCCTTCCGGAATATTTCATCGAGCCTTCGTCGTATACAATGATGGTTTTTTTCTCCGAAACACCATTATCGCCCAATATCTTGGCGATCTCTTCATTTGAAACCAACAATCCTTCGATATCACCAGGTTTAAAAAACGCTTTATAAGAAACGTTCACTGCGCCGGTGATATGTACTTTGGCATATTCTGTTTCAATTTCGCCTGAAACAACGATGTAATCGGGGTTTTTTAATTCTTTGGCAAGGTCAGCAACAGAGATAAGGTCCTGAGCAAAGCTTCCTAAAACGAAAGCAAGGATTAACCCTAATGTTATATTTAATCTTTTCATCTTTAGAGTATTAGAATTTTACTTGTAGTTGAAGAACGAATTCGTCGTTAGCAATTTCAGCCGGCTGCTCCGAACGGTAAATGTAATTGGCCTGCAGGCGTGTCCAGTCATTGAAATGATAGTTAACGCCAAAAGTCATATTCGACTCTTCGTAAAGAGCAGAGTTGCCTGAATCAAAGAAATCAAATTTGAAAACAGGCTCAAGTTTGATGTTTTCGAAATTATAGGCAGCTGTGATGTATCCACCACTTCTTTTTTCGCCTAATTCGATGAGGTTACCACTGCAGCCCCCCCCGAGGTCACGGTTGTAATCGCCTTCATCCATAACATATTCACCTAGAAGTGTGAAATTGGCATACTTAGCCTGAAGCTCTGCGCCGAAGGTTGTTCGTGCATCTTTAGTGTTGTTAAGTGATGGGTATCCATAACGGAAACTAGCACCTATTTTTAAGAATTCCAGCGGTTTAACTACTAAACGGCCTACAATGTCCTTTTTGGTATTGTTATCAAAACGACCTAATCCGCTACCATTCATTATCGCAAACTGGTAGGTCAGGAAGGTGTTTTCGTTGCCCCCCATTAACACCATACCCAAATCGCGGAAAGGGGCAACCATCTGGAGTGTAGCTGTCGATCTGTAAACAGTGATTAGTCCGTTGCAAGCTGTGTTTGTTTCCAAACCAAAAGGTGTTTTGAATGATCCCACACTTACACGTGCCCAATCAAATCTGTTGTAGCTGATAAAAGCATCAAGCAGATAAGGGTTAGGTGAGATAAAGGGACTTAGCTCAAGAACAACATAGTAGGAGAAATCGTAAGGGATAGCTCCCTGAGCTCCAATTCTTGCACGCTCAAACGTAAAAGAATTTTTAGCCGGATCGGTCATGTGATATTCGTATTGCCCTTGAACGAAACCAAACATCTTTAGTCCTTCGTCCGAAACAGGCCCACCACAGCCTTGCGCTGCCAGCTTTAGTGTGCTGGCAGTTGCAAGGATCATGAGTATGATTGCAATTTTTTTCATTTTTTTCAGTTTAGCGCGTCAGAAAAAATTAATTTCCTGTTACAATTGGCAAATTCTTTGCAACTGCAGCTGACCATTTGTTTGATGTCCAGGCTGATGAACCATTGTTAAGTTTGTTCATACCAAACAGCATGCTCTTTGCATCATAACCAATCACGCGGAGGTAAGCGCAGATAGCAGCTGAAGTTTGTCCTGTATAGCAATAAGGAACGACTGCTTTAGCTGGATCGAGGTAGTTCATGGTACCATCACTGATCAATAAAGGATTGATGCGGTAAGCTCCTTTAATATGACCAAAGGCAGTGTAATCAGCTTCGCTGAAATAGTTGTTGATAAAGAAATTACCCGGGTTTTCAAGTACATCCGAAGCTGTTACTGTTTTGAAACCTTCTGTTAAGATAGCGGCAACACGTTCTTTCAAAATGTCGGCAGGAACTGTAGTGGAAACAGTGAACTTCGGACTTGAAAAGGTCAAGTTGGTTGGGGCAGCATCTGATGTCCAGTTAGCATGACCGGCAGCAATACTTCCAATTGCAGGTGTCCAAACATCTAATGTTGAGTTCCATCCACTCATACCCCATTTCAAAGCCTGAGCATCAGCATAGCCCGACAAACGGAGAAGGGTAGTAGTGTGTGTGGCAGTTTGACCGGTTTTGCATATAACAAGAATTGGTTTGGTTGCTTTAGCTGCTTCAGTTAAAATGTCAGCAACATTCACACGGTGAGCACCTTCAATATGGCCTTGAGCAAATTCATCAGCAGTGCGGATGTCAATTAAATATTTAGCACTAACATCTCCATTGTCAGGAGCTGGCATAACAAAACCACCAAGGATTGTGTTCAGATCGAGGTTTTGAGCTACAAGGTAAGTTGTAAGTTCTTTTTGTGCGTCAAAAGTTTCTTCTGTGTCTTTTTTACATCCTGTAAATACCAAACTTGGAATAAGGAATAAAGCGATAAAATAAAAAGCTAATTTTTTCATGATAAAATAATTTAATAATTGTTAGTAAATAGTGATTTAAATTTCTGATTATTAACAGCCTCCGCTTGATGCAGGGGCACTTGAACTTCCACCTAATTTGCTTAAATCTTTTTCGAAAACGTCAGGATAGGTAAGCTCCCATTTTTTCCATCCGCCTTCAAGGGCATATACGTTGGTATAACCCAGTTTGCTTAGACTTTCAGCTGCAAGAATGCCACGTTGTCCTTTTTTGCAATAAAGGATGATCTTTTCTTCTTTTAGTGGCATGTAAAGACCTACATGTTCCCAATAGGTTTCGTCACCTATATTAAACTCGAGACTACCTCTGGCAATGTTTACCGAGCCTGGAATAAATCCATAATAATGCTCAATCTCCTGGCGAACATCAATTAATGTATAAACTTCTTCGCCTCCGCCATTCATAAGTGCATCGAGTTCTTCGGCTGTGATCATTTTCACTGTTTTCATGGCGTCGTTCACCATTTCATCTACAGTGTTGTATTCGTGTTTCTTGCCACAGGAAACCAATAGTATGGCACAGAAAATTGCGAGAATAATGTTTTTCATGGGGATTAATGTTTATCTGTTTGGGTTTTTGTTTCTTCTTTAGCTGTTCCTTCTTCAGGTTCTTTCTCGTACCCGGAGATCATCGCCTTAACATTTGCTGATACACTGTATCCTGTGGTTGTCATGTACATATGAACAATAACAAACGCAACAACCATAAACGCTCCCAGAGTGTGTGCGTAAACAGCGAGGGTCAGACCTTCTGCATCAATAGGATTTTGAGGATAATGATAGTACATATAGGCAATACCTGTGATTATCTGTACTGGAAAAATCAGGATCAATAAACCTGCATAAGTGATGCGCTGCAGCGGATTTAACTTGTTAAAAAGAGTTTTGTGTGTAGGATGTGGCATGCCTTTAAAAATGCCCGAGGTGTAGTACTGAACTTGTTCTTTTAATTTGTTTTTAGTGGGAATAAAATTGATGTACTGTTTGGATGTGAACATCCAGAAAATAGATAACAATGCCAATCCCATAAACGACCACGCTGAAGCTGAGTGCAACCTGACAGAAGTTTCGAACCCGAAAATTTCATAGTTTCCATGGATTTCAAATCCAGTCAGCGTTAGCAGTAGCACGAGCAGCATTTGTGTCCAGTGCCAGAATCTCTCAAACTTGCTATATAAATATTGTTTCTTGTATTTCATGATACTTCTGATTTATTGATTAGAAAATACGGAGAATCGCATGAACAATAACTCCCAAAAGTGAAAAGATGATAATAGCGAACCCGCTGTAATCCAATAATTTATTATAATCTCTCCCAGGTAAATAAAAGTCATTGAGGTTTTCGAGTCTGCCCTTTTCTCTGATATGACAATCTTTGCAGGACAACGTTTCTTCTTTTACTGAAACCATATGGTTAAGAGGCCAATATACCTCTGTGTCAATAAAATCATACTCTCCGCTCCATGGCCGCTCATTGTATTCCATGCCCTGACGGATTGCTTCTTCCCATTCCAGATCTTCCCAAAAAGCACCTTCACCTTTGTTGTGTGCAAACAACTTAACCGAAAGTAACTGGTTGTAAACAGGATCATATGCCTGGCGACCACGGTGAACTTTTACAGGCCATATCTTTGCATTGGGGTCGGCATAGTCTCCAAACAAACTGTTGATCTGAACTGGTGTTTGTTTTATAGTATCATCGCGAAGGAAATGGTTAACAGTACCATTGAACCAATAATACTCAGGTTGAACCATGTTGTCGAACACAAAATGTCCTTTGATACTCAAATAACTGTAATTGTGATCAGCATCATATTCCTTAATTGGATTGCCGTTTGGGTCACGTTTTCCCGCAGCTGACCAGTCCCAATAGAGAGTGGTGGCATTTACTTTCGCATAAACAGGAATGTGGCAAGTTTGGCAGGCTATCTTATTATTATGGTAATCAAGAATGTAGTCGTTATGTGGTGTTTCTGTATGGCATTCGTAGCAATGTAATCTGTTCGTATTATCTGCACCTACGGTATAGGACCTCCCTTTAATATTATGGTTTGGTGCTTCATGACAGTCAACGCACACCATATTTGGACCATCTTCACCCATGTGTACATCCACTTTTCTGTTGGTGTGAAACAGTGCTTCTTCAAGATCGCCATGTTTAACATTGTTTCCGCCTCCGCCGTAGAAATGGCACACACCGCAGTTGTCCCTGTCGGGATATCCAACATTGGCTGCTACATAATTGTAATCTGGTACAGGAAATTCTTTAGTGGCTGTGGCTTCAGTTGCAGGCCATCCAGCCATGCCTTTTTGCTTAAAATAGGTGTCTGTTTTGTCATGGCAAACAAGGCAGTCGATATTGGTAGGGTCGTTAAAATCAAATGACTTGTCTTCCCAACCGTATCCAATGTGACATCGCATGCACGATCCGTTGTTTCCTTGTGCTCCGGTACAGAAATTATTATGGATATTCATCTTACCGATTTTCACCTTACCACGGCCAGGAATTTCAGCTTCACGCTCCCATAACCAGTGTGTGCTCTTCATTAATTCATCGTCGCGCTTATTGTGACAAGATAAACAGGCAGCGGTAACGTCTTTTGGGTTGACAAACTTTTGTTTGAGGATCTCAAACTCGCTGTGATCTACTTGTGCAGTAGTTTCTGATTTTAAAGCAATCTTAATTTCTTCCGGCTCGTTTCGCTTTAATCCAAAATGTACTGTTAAATAAATAACCAACGCAGGCAGTATAATCACCACAATGAAGGAAGCGATTTTTTCAAGCGTACTTTTCATACTATTACTTTGTTAATTTGTTCACAGCAAAACTACTTGAAGTTTTAACAGTTATTTAAAATTGCAGCACCAACCTCATCAATGTATTAAGTGAAGCTTAACGTGCTTTTTTTTGATCTATATCAAATACTTCTTTGATTTATCCGTATATTTGCCCTCATAACCTGAATTTAAACATGCTAAAAAGCCCTGACGCCCTCAGAAACAGTTGTTCTATCGGAAGTAACACCATGGAATGTCTTAAACTGCTCCAGGAGAGTGAGCTGCAGTTTTTAAATAACCAAATGGTGGATGTTTACTATCAAAAAGGTGAAATGATTTGCAAACAGGGAACTTTCGCATCTCATGTTATGATCATTCAGGAAGGCCTTGTGAAAAGTTTCTTGAATTGGAATAACGAGAACCTTATCCTCCAAATTTTTGCCCCTGTCAATGTTATTGGACTTTCTACCCTTTTTGAAGGCAATACCGTTTTCCAACATTCGGTGCAGGCATATATGGATAGCAAAGTAAGTCTGATTGAAATCAGTGCTTTCAAACAGATTATGAACAACAACGCTCAGTTTTCTTCACGTATGGTAAGCCTGCTTGCTGAACAGGGCGCAATTATCAATGGCAGGTTTTATTGTCTTACGAAAAAGCAAACGTATGGACGTTTAGCCGATGTAATCATATGTTTAGCCAACAGAATATACAAAACCCAAAAATTTCCTTTACACCTCTCACGTAAAGATTTTGCAGAACTTTCAGGAATGTCTGTTGAAAGTATCGCCCGCATTCTCACCAAGTTCAAAAGTGATGGACTTATCGAAATAAACAATGAATTTGTTGAGATTCTGGATTACGATAAACTGAACCTTATCAGCCAAAAAGGCTAATCGCATTTTGAACTCTACAAGGTGTAAAAGGCTTTCGTTTATTAGTTGCTCCGATTGCTCTTCCTCAGATAGTCTCTGTAAAACTTAAAGGTCTTGTTTTTTATCTCGTCTCTCAATTCACGATAGCTATTCAGACTATTTGTGTCATCCCCTTTCGTATTTACTATATTAATAGGAGTAAGTTCAATAATCTTTGCGGAGAAACGCGAAAGCGCAGAAATATCCAGAGGATTGGATGCGCCTGTGATGAAAATAAACTCAAACGAGGTATCAGAAAAATCATTTATGCTAATCAAAGAATCGTTGGCTGGTTCAAGCATTGATTCTTTTAACACCTCAAGCACTTCGGCTGCGATTTTTCCCTGAGGGTAATTTGCTGCCGGAAAAAATTCAGACTTGGGGTCAAAAGATTTTAAGAAAGCATATGCCATTACCCAAATATTCACATCTCCTGCGTCAAAAATCAGAATACTTGAGCTTTTTCTCATAATTCCAGTCTGGATGAATCGGATAAACGATAAAGGCGGGATCTCTTTTTGCGGTCTAAAGCATTTAGATGGTAGGTAAGGCTTCGGTGTCCATATCTGGCTTGCATTTTTTCGAGCACTGTCTCGATGGCTTTCTCAGGATTGTTATTGTGATCACTAAGATGTGCCAAAAAAACATGAGTGAGCTCCGGATGTATGTTTTCTGCCAGAAAATGAGCAGTTTGTTCGTTACTCAGATGTCCGTTGTTTCCGCGAATCCTGTCTTTTAAATAAGCAGGGTAGGGGCCGTTTTCGAGCATTTCTTCATCATAGTTTGACTCAAGAACCAGCACATTTGAACGTTTCATATAAGCTTCCGCAACTGCGCTGATATATCCAAGATCTGTTGCAATACAAAGCACCCGTTGCGAGTTTGAGATCGAATAGCCATTAGCATCAGCGGCATCGTGCGACACCGGAAAAGGAGTGATGCTGAAACTACCTATCGTGAACGTCTTTTCACTCTCAATTTCCTGAAAACAGCCCGGCCTGACGTTTCTTGTAAATCGGTTCTGCTGTATTGCCTCCCAGGTTTTCGCTGTCGCAAACACCTTTGTGTTAAACTTTTGAGTGATATCAGGTAATCCCTTAATATGATCAATATGATCGTGGGTAATTAAAATCCCTTGAATATTACGGATGTTTTTTCCGGCCTCTTCAAGTCCTTTAACGATACTCCTGCTGTTAATGCCTGCGTCGACAAGTATAGCACTTTCGGTATTGCCAACGAAGTAACAGTTTCCCGAACTTCCACTACCAAAACTACAAAGCTCAAAATGAGAAAGATGAGAGAATAAATCCAACTGAGTTATTTTTTGCAAAAGTAACCATTCTACCCGATTTTTTCGGATTTTTGCAATCCTAAATGAATCTAAATGTTTGAATCATTCAATCCCAGTGCTGCTGCCACCAAAGATGCAGGTATCTTTGGTCTCCCTTCCAACGAAGATAATGCCTTGGTTGTTATCATTCCCGTGAATTGGGAATTGACAGTGAGCTATGGATCAGGAACTTTTTCGGGTCCCGAAGCCGTTAAGGTGGCTTCTTTGCAAATGGACCTTCATCACCATGACTTTCCTCTTCTATGGAAAAAAGGAATCTGGATGGATGAATTTCCGCGGCATTTTAAAGTGCTTCACGCCGGACTTCGCAAAGATGCCCGAATCATTATTGAAGCCATCGAAAAAGGAATCCTCGACGAGAATCGTCCCAAATACAAAGAAATTTACGACCGCATTCGCAAGGCAAATGAAGATCTTCGTTTTTGGCTTTCAAACCGGATAGCCTACTGGTGTGAACAGGGAAAAATTGTAGGCTTGCTGGGCGGAGATCATAGCATTCCCTTAGGATATCATTTGTATTTGTCAGATAAAGAAAAGTACGGTGTCCTGCAGGTGGATGCGCATCTCGACTTGCGAAATGCCTATGAAGGGTTTAAATATTCCCATGCTTCGATTTTTTATAATGCCCTTGAATTTGACGCACTTGAGAAGCTGGTGCAGGTAGGTATACGCGATTATTGTGAAGAAGAAGCCAAATTGGTAAAGGCTAACCCCGGACGAATCAAGGTGTTTTACGATCGCGACACCCGCAAAAAACTTTTCGAAGGATCAACATGGAAGGATATTTCCGATGAAATAATTGCAGAACTCCCCGACAGGGTTTATGTATCTGTTGATATTGATGGATTAGACCCTAAGTTGTGCCCAAATACAGGTACTCCTGTTCCGGGCGGCTTGCAGTTTGAAGAATTGATGTATTTGCTGAACCGGCTTAAAGCCTCAGGAAAAGAGATTGTTGGGTTTGACTTATGTGAAGTAGCTCCTGGAGATGACGAATGGGATGGAAATGTTGGTGCCCGGGTTCTCTACCAGCTCATTGGTCTGGCAGTAAGGGATTAACTTTTTTATCTGACGTTAAATCCTTTGATTTCCAAAGGTGGCATCTCACTTATACGGCATTCTCTGACGTTAGCCCAGCGAGGACCTGATTTACACCAGTCCGCAAACTGTTCCAGCTGTATTTCATCACCTTCGGCCTCAATGTATACACTGCCATCTCCCTTGTTTTGAACAAAGCCTGCAATGTCTAGTTCAAGGGCTTTCTTTTCGGTGTAATACCGGAAACCAACTCCCTGAACGCGGCCATAAACTTGTATAATTACTGCTTTTCTCATCATCTTATGGGTTCAGGCGTTTCATTATCATTGCATTAATGGTGTTGAATAATTCCGACGGACGATAGCCTCTCCAGTTAAAAGAATCGAATTTGCCACCAAAAGCAAGGTAATAGTCGAGCCGTGCTTTAACAAAATCATGGATTACATGATCCCTGAAATTAAGGCAAACGATCCAGCCATCATCGCTGTTTTCAAACCATTCCTGATAATAGTCATCGCCATCTGCGTGAAAATTCAAGATGTTTTCTCCAAGAAGAATAAAATGTCGGATACCCTCATCCAGCAACACTTCAATCACGTTCCGATACAAAAACATGATGTCGTTGTATAGTAAATCATTCCATTCACCCATCAATTCTATCACACAGAAGTGTTTGTCGTAATCGCAAAAAAGGATTTTCGCATAAAGTGTCTGCGATCCAAATTCATCCCATTGGGGGTGAATGTAGTAGTTGTAAACAGTATTGGTAAAATAAATTTCACTGTAGTTTCTCCTATAAAAGGGTGAATGCGGGTCATCTTCAGCCCTGTATAAATGTCGCCAGTTGAAGTGAGGTTCTATCTCGTGCATACGGACTGAAAATTAGTGGAAAAACCTGGCAATTTGTATTCCTGCATAGCACAAAAGTATTCCTCCGGCATTATTAAGCAGGATGTTAAGCAACATCATCTTTGGGGCCCCCTGATTTAAAAGGTTGAAGCTGTCAAAAGCAAAAGTCGAAAAAGTTGTGAAACTGCCCAGAATACCAATAAACACAAAAAGTCTGAAAGCAGGTGGAATGCCCGAACGCTCTAAGAGTCCCCAAATAAAACCTATTATAAACGAACCTGATAAATTAACAATGAGTGTGCCCCATGGCAGGATATGGTTTAAGTGTTTATCAGCGAACACATAAACATAATATCTTAAAATGGTTCCTGTTGCTCCTCCCAGAGCCAGAATCAAAATTTGGTGGAGTGTTTTAATGCCTGTCATGTGAGTGCTTTTACAATGCCATTTTTATCCAGGGCATCGTTTTTAGATCGTTGTAAAGTTCATTCATCTGGTTTTTGTCAGTCAGCATAATGCTTATGCTGAAACTCAGATAGGTCTTCTTTGCGCTTTCTTTAACTTCCTCAAACCTGTACGGGATATTTTTTTTGTTCAGTAGTTCTTCAATCAACGTTCCATGCCTTTCGGGACTCATGTTTTGGGTCACGACTACTTTGAGAACGTAACTAACAGGGAAAATGATTTCTTGTCCTTCAAAAATGGAGTCGTTTGGTTCAATAGCGTTGCTCATAAAGTAAGTATCAGAAATTTTGTATGAAGTTAATCGCCCCCCAGCGATGGTCGTATCCGGTCTTTAATTCGGGCGACAAATATACTATTTTTAGTGTGACAGCACTTTTCTTATAAGCAAATGCAAGGCCTGTGTTAAGCTGAAGCAAGGCCCTGTTTCTGTTATTTCTGCTTATCGTGTGAGGGTTTTCATGATTAAAGAACCCTCCGTCAAGTGTTGCTTCGTGAAGATTGTACTTGCCATTTAAATCGATAAAAAACCAGGCAAGCAGTTTCTTTTGTTTTTCAGAGTGCTCGCTCGTGCCGGGTCTTGTAATGGGAAAGGGATTAAAAGTAATAGGTAAAAACCCTGCTTTGTACATCGCTGAAGCCTCAAATTCAGTTTGGTAAGTTCCTAATCTGGCTGTTGCCCCAACTCTTAAATCTTGAAATTTCATTCTAAGGATACGTTTCTCTATCTGAAAATTAACGTTAATCAAAAGATCATCTTTAATTTGATATTGCCACCCTACCGGAAAAAGCTCATGCATGCTTTGCTGAAAAAGCGAAGCTAATGATGGCTTCCCAACCACACCAACCTGAATCGAAGAAGTAACCCTGATTTGTTGTAAATGTGAAGTGCTCATTTTGAAATATTCAACGTACAAAACCCCTGCAAACGGACGATCCTCTGCGGCAATAAGGCTATCCTCAGGATTTATAGGGGTGTACATATTTTGTCTTACCCGGATTCCATAATGATTGAGTGCCGATACACCAGCATCTGGGAAAAACCGCGAAAGTAGGATGTGCTGTAACCCTGGATGAATATAACTTATCTGAGCTCCGTTTGTGAAATAATAGTCAGTATTTGTGAAGATATCATTTTCGAAATCAAGCACAAAGTAACGGTTCATGCTTGTTACTGCCGTTTTAGCAGTGGGATCTGACCAAACATGGGTGTGGTTATTAGTTAATTGGTTGTCATTAAATCCATTAACAGGAATTTTTGATGCGCTTAATGGGGTAATTTTCCCAAATGTAACTATTGATGGTCTCCTTTGGAAAAAGGTTTTTTCGGATTTTTGATCAGGAGCTATGTCTTTAGCTTCGGATATGTAAGTTGCCTTGCTCCCGGCTTTTTCTGCTGTTATTTCTGCTGATGAATGATGTGTATTGCTTTCAGCAGAGGATGGCTCAACAGGTTGATGCGATCCATCGTCGGTACAAGAATGCAGAATACCAAAAAACAGTAACAGATACAAAATCCGATTCATCGCATAAATTCCAGGCGGCAAAAATAGCCAAATAAGCTATGCGAATATTTCAGCTGAAAATGGGCCGCTTGAACTAAAATATCTTGGGGAATTTTGATGGTGCATATTCATGCATCATATTATAAACCAGGTCAAAAACATCCTCTGCATTGGGATTCGAAAAATAATCTCCATCGGTAGCATAAGCTGCCCTGTGTTCCTTGGCTGTCAGTGTTCGTGGCTCAGCATCCAGATAAGTATATCCTTTTTGTACTTCAAGCACTTGTTGCATCATAAAACTTGTCGCGCCCCCAGGTACATCCTCGTCAAAAAACAGAATTTTGTTAGTTTTTTTCAACGACTCAACAATGGTATGATTTACATCGAAAGGCAGAAGTGTTTGAACATCAATCAACTCAACATCAATTCCAAATTCCTGAAGTTGCGTGATTGATTCCTGAGCTATTCTCACGCACGATCCGTAGGTGACAAGTGTAACATCTTTTCCTGTTTTCAGAACTTCAGGCACACCGGGCGCAACTTTAAACATTCCTAAATTCAATGGTTTCTTTTCCCGTAGACGATATCCGTTCAATGGTTCAATGATAAGGGCAGGTTCGTCGGATGCAAGAAAGGTATTATAAAATCCTGCTGCTTGTGTCATGTTTCGCGGAACAGCCACATAAACACCCCTTATGGAGTTTATGACCATACTCAAAGGAGAACCTGCATGCCAGATACCTTCCAAACGATGCCCACGGGTGCTGATTATCACAGGTGCTTTTTGTCCGCCTTTCGTGCGATACTGCATGGTTGCCAGGTCATCGCTTACAGCCTGTAAAGCATACAACAGGTAATCAAAATACTGAATCTCAGCAATCGGGCGTAAGCCTCTTAATGCAAGACCAATAGCTTGTCCCATTATAGTGGCCTCTCTGATTCCGGTATCTGAAATACGTAACGACCCATATCTGTCTTGCAAGCCTTCGTAGGTCTGATTCACACCACCAATTTTTCCAACATCTTCTCCAAAAGCAACAACAAGTGGGTTATTTTCAAAAATCTTATCAAAATTATCACGAAGAATCTCTCTTCCGGGAATGGTTGTGTTTGAATTGTCATAAACAGGTGCAACAGGCTTCACCTGCATGGCTGAATAGGCTGATTCACTGTATAAATGTGAGCTGTAACGTTCAGCACCTTCTTTCATTTCTTTCTCTAACCAAAGGGATACATTGGTTTTTAATGAGTTGCCCGGGTTTGAACAGGAATTGCAGATGAGACGGAGAATTTTTCTTGCTGATGAGATTATATCTTTGCGGATAGGCTCTCCTAATCGTGCCAAATCTGTTTTAATTGCCTCTATTTTTGCTGTCTTCGCACAGTTACAGGTAGTTACATCAACTAATTTTAAGAATTCATCTCTTTTCTGGATCAATGGTTGTTGAAAATGCATCCATGCATGCCGGCGTGCTTCTCTGGCATTTTTCTCTGCAGTTTGTTCAATCTCCTGAAGCACTGTTTCAGTTGAGATTCCCTCATTTATAATCCATTTCTTAAACTGGAGAATCCCATCCATTTCCAGTTCTTTATCGAGTTCTTCCTTTGTCTTATACCGTTCGTGCGATCCGGAAGTGGAATGCCCTTGCGGCTGTGTACATCCTCTTATATGAAAAAGCACAGGCACATGTTCGGTTCTGCATTTTTCAATACCTTCCCGGTAAATTGAAATCAATGCCGGATAATCCCAGGCATTGGCTCTGTAGATATAATATCCGTTTGTACCGGCTTCTTTTTCGAAACCTTTCAGGATTTCTGAGATATTTGATTTTGTTGTTTGCGCGGAGTTGGGAACCGAAATGCCCCATCCATCATCCCAAACGGATATTGCCATGGGAACCTGCAGAACCCCTGCTGCATTGAAAGCCTCAAAAAAATGTCCTTCCGATGTTGATGCATCACCTATAGTTCCAAATGCAACTTCATTTCCGTTTTTCGAAAAATGTTCAAATTGCTGAAGATGTTTATTCTCCCTAAAGTGCTTAGAAGCCTGGGCTAGTCCCAACAACCGTAACATCTGACTGGCGGTAGGGGAAGTGTCAGCAGAAGAATTTTTTTGTGCGCTGAGGTTTTTCCATTCGCCTGCTGCGTCAAGTGATCGGGAAGCGAAATGATTATTCATCAACCGGCCTCCATTGGCAGGATTGACATCAAGATTTGTATCGCCGTACAATTGAGAAAACAATTCGTCCAAACGAACCATACCTGCTGCGAGCATAAAAGTTTGATCGCGGTAATATCCTGATCTCCAATCGCCTTCACGAAATACTTTGGCCATAGCAAGTTGTGGAATTTCTTTTCCATCACCAAAAATCCCAAATTTGGCTTTGCCGGTGAGCACTTCACGTCGGCCAATAAGGCTGGCGTGCCTGCTTTCAAGGGCGATACGATAGTCGTTCAGAACTTCTTCTTTTGTTATCTTTAATTTATCAAGTGTCGTTAGATCATTTTTTTTCATGCTCCGTAATCGTGTTGTAGTGATGGATGATCGCAAAGTTAATAAAATAATGATGCTTTTCGGTTATCAATTCTTGTTAAATTATTTTGCTTTGTGAAGCCCGCATTCTTTCTGTTCAGGTAATTCCCACCACCATCGCCCTGCTCTTACGTCTTCTCCTACTTCAATACTGCGCGTACATGGCTGACAGCCAATACTCGGAAAACCCTTGTCATGCAGAAGGTTATAGGGGATATTGTGGTTGTTGATATATATGATGACATCATCTTCATTCCAATTGATCAAAGGATTGATTTTAATAAGCTGATTGGCTTCATCCCATTCAACAACCTGCAGATGTGTCCGCGTAATGGATTGTGAGCGTCTTAACCCTGTTATCCAGGCTTCCAAACCACTTAAGGCCCGCTTCAAAGGCATAGTTTTTCTTACTGAACAGCATAGTTTTCTGTTGTCAATACTGTCATAAAACAAATTAACTCCTTTTGAATTAGTCATTGTTTCTACAGCTTGATAATCAGGGAAATATATTTGAAAATTGGGTTTGTAGCGAGCAACTGTCTTTTCAATCAGATCGTAAGTTTCAGGAAATAAGCGTCCTGTATCAAGGGTAAAAATCTTCATTTCAGGACAGGAGGTGGCGATCATTTGTGTTAAAACCTGGTCTTCATATCCAAGACTGCTGGCAAAGGCAATTTTATCTTTAAAACGTTCATAAACCAATCCAAGCACTTCCTGGGGACTTGCATTCTTTAATTCTTCATTGAGGATGTCAACCAATTCTTTCATGTTGTGGTGTCGTTTGAAATTATTTCAGATGGCAAATATAATAAAAGTGCCGCGAGCCTGAGGCGGTCATAATTCATTGCATGATTCGATCCTTCCAATTACCTTTGCAAAAAAGCTTACAATGAGAGTTCATTTTATTGCAATAGGAGGGAGCGCAATGCATAATCTTGCTATTGCACTACATTTAAAAGGTTACGAAATTTCTGGCTCTGATGATGAAATCTTTGAGCCATCATATACCCGATTGAAAAAGCATGGTCTTTTGCCTGTTGAAATGGGTTGGTCGGCTGATAATATCTCAACAGAATTAGACGCTGTCATTTTGGGAATGCACGCCCGTATCGACAATCCGGAACTGCTTGAAGCTCAAAAGCTGGGGCTTAAAATATACTCTTATCCTGAGTATCTTTATGAACAGTCCAAAGACAAAAAACGTGTTGTAATTGGTGGAAGTCATGGTAAAACCACCATTACTGCCATGATTTTACATATCCTGAAATTTGCAGAAGTTGATACAGATTATATGGTTGGTGCTCAGTTGGAAGGATTTGATGTAATGGTGAGGTTGAGCCATGAGGCAGAATGGATGATCATGGAAGGTGATGAGTATTTGACTTCACCCATCGACAGACGCCCGAAGTTTTTGCATTACAAACCCAACATTGCCCTGATAAGTGGAATAGGTTGGGATCATATCAATGTTTTTCCAACTTTCGATAATTACCTTCAGCAATTTAGGGACTTCATCAAAGCAATTGAGCCTGGTGGTTGTTTGATTTACAATCAGGAAGATGAAGAAGTTCAAAAATTGGTTGAAGGAGCTCGTTGTGAAATTAAACCCTATCAAACACATCAATTTGAAATGGTGAATAATCGCACGGTTATTCCGGTGGGTTCAGGCAGAACAATTGAGCTGGATATCTTTGGTAGACATAACCTGTCGAATTTGAGTGCAGCCATTGCTGTTTGTGAGCAAATGGGTATTGCGAAAGAAATGGCGTATGATGCTATTAAGACATTTCAGGGAGCTTCGAAGCGCCTTGAGTGTCTTGGTTCAAATGATCACGCCGCTTTATACCGCGATTTTGCTCACGCTCCTTCTAAAGTGAAAGCCAGTACGGCAGCTTTGAAGCTAAAATACAGCGACCGTCAACTTATTGTTTGCCTTGAGTTGCATACATTTAGTAGTTTAAGTGCTTCATTTATTGATCAGTATGCTAATTGTTTAGATGAAGCTGACTCAGCTGTCGTTTTTTATGATCATCATTCGGTAGAGCTAAAAAAACTTGCTTTGATGGATGCTGAGCTTATCAAGACGGCATTCAGGAAAAAGGATATTGTTGTGGTTAATGATCCTGAAGAATTGCTTGCTTTCATCGATAATGTGAAAACCTTTCCCCTCGCTGTGGCTTGTATGAGTTCGGGAAGTTTTCGGGGGCTGGATTTCAACAGGTTAAAAAGAATCATTTCCTTGTAACTAAAAGAGCATAAAAAAACTCCGGTTCTTTTGAACCGGAGTTTTTTTTTATGCCTGGTGATTCTAGCTGTTCATTGTCACAAGAAACTCCTCATTTGTTTGAGTGTACCTCATTTTGTCTTTCAAAAATTCCATGGCTTCGATGGGTGTCATATCAGCAAGGTGATTCCTTAAAATCCAGACACGCTGCATCGTTTCTTTGTCCAAAAGAAGGTCTTCACGACGTGTGCTTGACGATACAATATCAATTGCAGGCCAGATACGTTTGTTCGATAAACGTCTGTCAAGCTGGAGCTCCATATTACCTGTGCCTTTAAATTCCTCGAAAATAACTTCATCCATCTTCGATCCCGTGTCAATTAGGGCAGTAGCTATAATGGTAAGCGAGCCTCCGTTTTCAATTTTACGGGCAGCGCCAAAAAAGCGTTTTGGTTTTTGTAAAGCATTTGCTTCCACACCACCCGAAAGTACCTTTCCTGAAGCAGGTGAAACGGTGTTATATGCTCTGGCTAAACGCGTTATAGAATCGAGCAGAATAACCACATCATGACCGCATTCTGTTAATCTCTTGGCTTTTTCAAGTACAATATTAGCAATTTTCACATGCTTTTCGGCTGGCTCATCAAAGGTGGATGAGATCACTTCAGCACGCACGCTTCTTGCCATATCCGTTACTTCCTCAGGACGTTCATCAATTAAAAGGATGATAAGGTAGGCCTCAGGATGATTTTTTGCGATAGCGTTGGCAACTTCTTTTAAAAGAACTGTTTTTCCGGTTTTTGGCTGAGCAACAATCAAACCACGCTGTCCTTTACCAATTGGTGCAAAAAGGTCCATAATACGTGTTGACATCGTGTTTTCAGCATGTCCCGTAAGATTGAACTTCTCCTCTGGAAAAAGTGGGGTGAGAAAATCAAAGGGAATACGATCACGAACCTCTTCGGGAAGTCTTCCATTAATAAAGTCAACCTTGATAAGTGGAAAATACTTTTCGATTTCGCGTGGCGGACGAATTGTTCCTTTCACCGTATCACCGGTTTTTAGACCAAATAATTTTATTTGTGACTGTGACACATAGATGTCATCTGGTGAGTTGAGGTAATTATAATCTGAAGATCTTAGAAAACCATAACCATCTGGCATTATTTCAAGAACACCCTCTGCTGCTACAATTCCGTCAAACTCAAAAGCAAATTCTTCTTTTCGTGGTTTTTGCTGTTGTTCACGGCGCTGTGGCTGATCATTTTGTTGCTCGCGTGGGGGTCTGTCTTGCTGATTTTGACGATCTTGCTGGTTAGAGCGATCTTGCTGTATGGGTCTTTCTTGCTGCATAGGTCTGTCTTGCTGAGATCTTTCCTGAATAGGTCGATCTTGCTGAGGTCTTTCCTGAAAAGCAGGACGGTCCTGATTTGTTCTTTCCTGAAATGCTGGTTTTTCAAACGGAGGCCGTTCTTCTCTGGAGAATCGCTCCGGAGATCTTTCAGGGCCATCATTTTTTCTGAAATCCCGACGCTCAAATCCTTCTTGTTCTCTTCTCTGAAATTTTTGGTCACCCCGATTTTGGTTCCGGTATTGATCTGGATTAGCAACCCGCTGCTGCTCCGAAGCTGGTTTGAAAAGCGGACGGTCTTGTCTTGATGGTTCTGCTGTTTTCTGATCGCCATTTTCGCCTGAAGCCTCATTTACAGCTGAAATATCTTCATCAGGTAATGCTGTCAAACCTTTATTGCTAGAAGCTGCTGCTTGCGGACGAACTCGTTTTCTGGGCTCGCGATTATCTTTTCTGGCCGGATCAAACTCAGGTTTTTGAACCTGTTGAGCAACAGGAGCAACTTCTTTCTTTTCTTCAGGAACAATCTTTTGGGGCGGTGCTGCTATTTCGCGTGCAGGTTCTTTTTCTGTTTGAACTTTAGTTGGAGGAGTAACATCCTTCTTCTCCACAATCGCTTGTTTTACAGGTGGAGTTTTGCTTTCAGGCTTTTTTGGTTTTGGTTTTTTATCAAATTTGGGAGCTCCTTTTGGAACGCTTTCTTCCACCTGAGGAATCAAAGCCTGTTGATCCAAAATTTGGTAAATGAGGTCTTGTTTAAGGAGTTTTTCAACTTTTTGGATATTCAAATCTTTGGCGATTTCTCTCAACTCACCAACAAGCTTATTATTAAGCTCAACAATATCGTACATGTGATGGATTATTTAATGATTCAATATGAAAGTCTTACGAATGGAAACAGAGTGTTGAAAGTCTCTGCAAAGGAAAATACGTAAAAAAGTAATCTTAGTAATTATGCTTGGCAAAAGTAAGCAAGTTTTTTAAATAAAAATCTTTTTCAAGTAAGATTTTATTTATTTCTTTTTATTCTCAATTTATAACAAAATTCATTTTTATGCAAAAAATGAATTATACAACATATTGTTATTTAGTTATATGCATTTTGTTGTATTAAATTTGTAATTCTTCTAAGCCCGCAGGATACTCAAAATATATATGATTTTTTTGCTTTGTTCTTTGCAATCATGCGAACTTCGGTATCTTTGCGGCATTAATAGTTATCTAAAATGATACAACGCATTCAGTCAATTTTTATGGCGCTGGCCTCTGTTTCGGCTCTGCTAATGTTTTTCTTTCCAATCGCATGGTATTACGGTGCGAATAATACCCTTGAGTTTTATGCTTATAAACTGCATGAACATTTGCCAAATACGCCTGCGGTTTTTAGTATAAGTTATTTGTTACCTCTCATATTTATAACTATCGCTTTGGTTGGCATTCCTGTTGTTTCACTCTTCAATTACAAGCACTTACAAAAACAATACAAATTAATGCGAATTAATGTGCTGTTGTCGTTGCTTGCTGTCGGGGGTATATTGCTGTTTTACAGTTCGAGCCTTACCAAAGTCACCGGTGCAACAGCCTCTTACGAATTTGGTGTTTTTATTCCTTTGATCGTGCTGATTTTTTCATTCCTTTCAATGCGTGGAATCAGGAATGATATTCGTTTGCTCAGGTCAGTCGACAGATTGAGATAGGTGAGGATTACGATCAATCTCCATGATTTCCAAGTCGTGAATTCTGTCTAGTGTAATACAGAACCGAAGAAATGTAATTTTTTGGTGAAATCCCTGATTTCCGGCAGCTCCCGGATTGATAAATAATAATTTGTTTTTCGAATCGTGCATCACCTTTAATAGATGTGAATGACCTGCAACTAATATGTCAGGCTTTTCACTTTTGATGGTATTGCTTATGCCTCTGGCATATTTGCCCGGGTAACCTGCTATATGAGTGATCATTACCTTCACGTTCTCACATTGAAACAGCGCAGTTTCAGGATAGCTTAACCTCAATTCATGCCCGTCGATATTTCCAAAAACTGCCCTCAGAGGTTTAAACAAAGCAAGTTTATCGGTTACATTCGATGATCCAATATCACCGGCATGCCAGATTTCATCGCATTCAATAAAAAAATCAAACACCCGTGGATGTAAAAAACCATGGGTGTCTGACAGTACGCCTATTCGCTTCATTAAATTAGAAAATGTAACTTACGCCAACACTCAAAACTTCCTTAAACTGAGTCCTTGGGCCGGATTTACCTTCTTTATCAGTGATTTTGATATCATCATCATAAATAAGATGTGTAGCGATATTGGCATTGAGCCAGCTGTTAACTTTCATTGTAACAAGTGTTTGCCAGTCGACATCGATGTTTTGAGGATTCTTTAGGTAGTCGGTAAATACTTCTAATTTTGTACCTAAGGTGACATTTTTAACAATTTCTTTTTCAAACTTAAAGGTTGTCTTCATACCAAGTTCGAAGCGGCTTTGTTTTCCGGGCTCAACCCCAAAAGACCCTGCGTCTGAAAGTTCTTTAATCGTAACCAATGTAACCCTGCCTGTCAAAGGTGAAAAGTTGATTGAGAAATAGGGATTTGGTTTCCATTCCATACCTAGTCCAAGGGTGATATAGGCAGGAGCAAAAAGTCCGGAAATAGGAGTTGTCGAATCAACCTTGTAATCAAAACCATCAGCAAATTGTGTTTTAAAAGAAAAGGCGATACTGTAAAAGAGTTTTTCGGTTGCTTTTTTTCCGTATAAGGAGTTGAACTCAATCCTGTCATCCGTTTTCATGATTTTTTCATCCCCTAAATGGCTGTATCCTAAAGTCATATCCAAGCCATTATCCCAAATATGATTCTCTTTTTTATAATTGGCCGTAACATTTACCAAACCTAAAAGATTTAATGCACTTTGTCCGCCAGCCGACCAATTGGAAAGATGACTCTGAGAAAAGTTAAGACTTGTTTTCGCAGAAGTTTTCCAATAACTGGTATCGCTTTGAGCAAAAACATTGAGGGAGATAAACCCAAGAAGTAGCAAAGTAAAGAATTGTTTTTTCATTGTTATTAGTATTTAAGTGATTCATTTTAAAGACCTCCCGATTGTCGATTCGGTATGTTCTGCTGTTTTTTGTCTGATAATAAAAATGTTACTTCAAAAGTGGAGGCGCACCTCACCTGCTTCTCATCTTTACGACCGGGCATCCATCGAATCGATTGCAAAATTCGTATAGCTTCCTGATCGCAACCTCCTCCGACACTGGTAGCTACCCGAATATTTGAAGTGTTTCCATCTTCTTCAATAACAAAATCAAGCTTCACAGTTCCTTGAATTCCAGCTGTTTTCGCTGTCTCAGGGTAAATCAAAATCTCACTAATATAATTAGTTAAATTTCGGTATTTATCATTTAACAATGGCTTGGGCCGTGATTCAAGTTGTGCAAAAATATAAATTACTCCTGAAGTATCCATGAGATTGGGGTTGAAAATTAATTCAGAAGTGGCACTAAGGCCTTTTCTTCGCTTGTAGTGTTTGATGTTAAAAGGCACTTCAAGTGTTGCCTCAGCGTCAACAGGCTGTCCGTTTTCGAAAGCCGGCTTCCAAAGAATTTTTTTTGAAAGCCGCAAAGCCTCAGCGTCCAAAGCTGGACTTACACCTTTGATAATGTAAAAGTTGTTGCAAGTACCAGATTTAGAAACCGTTAATCCAACAAGGACTTTTCCTTCTTCTTTTGCTTCAATTGATTTCTCCGGATAGTTCATTGCGGTTTCAAAGAAATCACGTATAAGTTTCTTTGACGAAAGTGTCTCAGCCGGCTGAGATATCTGAGATTTTAATGAGAAGCTTAAAATCAGCGTCAATGCACCTACTGCCAATAATCCTTTCATTTTTTTATTGTAAAATTACACTTTTGAATATAAAAAGTCATCTTTTTCAGCTTAAAGTTCGAATTGAAACCTTAATCGGGTTTTAAAGATGCATTTGGATTAGATATTGACAACTTTCTGCTAACAATTGAGGGAATCGCTGTATTTTTGAACTTTATATCGAAACTATGCACAAGGAAGTAACCGGCAACGAAATGATTTTTGGGACCAGACCTGTAATTGAAGCTTTGAGGTCAGGGGCTGATGTCGAAAAAATATTGATTCAGAGTTCTACGCGCTCGCCACAAATAAATGAAATAGTGCAACTTGCGAAGGAACATGAGGTTCCTGTTCAAATGGTTCCTGTTGAAAAACTCAACCGGTTAACCCGTAAGAACCATCAAGGTGTTGTAGCATTTGTTGCTCAGGTGAGTTATCAAAAGTTGAATGCGCTGGTTCCAATGATTTTTGAAGCAGGGATGGAGCCATTTCTGCTGATACTTGATAAAATTACCGATGTGAGAAATCTTGGAGCTATTGCGCGTACGGCAGAATCAGCCGGAGTTCATGCATTGGTGATGCCAAGTCGCGGTTCTGCAATGATCAATGCTGATGCAGTTAAAACTTCTGCCGGCGCATTGCATCGGATAAATCTGTGTCGGGAAGATAACCTTAAAACAACCATTCAATTTTTGAAGGAAAGTGGGTTGAAAGTAGCTGCAGTTACAGAAAAAGCAAGTGTCGATGTTTGGAAAGCAAATTTAACAGGCCCTATTGCTCTTATAATGGGATCAGAAGATATTGGAATATCCGAAGAATACCTGAAACTAGCCGACATTAGAATTAAAATCCCAATGCTTGGAAGTATTGAATCGCTTAATGTTTCGGTTGCTGCAGGAATTAGTTGCTACGAGATCGTTCGGCAAAGACAAATGCAGGAGTAGGGCAACAAAAAAAGTCCTGATTGTTCTAACCAGGACTTATTACTTCGGTTTAATTTCTTAGCGACGAGCTTCTTTGATACGAGCTTTCTTACCACGTAAATTGCGGAGGTAGAAGATTCTGGCTCTTCTAACCTGACCCCTTTTGTTTACTTCAATCTCGTCAATGAATGGAGAGGAGACAGGGAAAATGCGCTCAACACCTACGTTGTTTGAAATTTTTCTTACTGTGAAGGTTGCTGTAGGTCCGCCGCCAACGCGTTGGATAACTACACCCTGAAACTTTTGTAAGCGTTCTTTGTTTCCTTCAATGATTTTATAGGTAACTGTTATCGTATCACCTGCTTTGAAAGAAGGAAATTCTTTAACTGTAACTTGATCTTCTACGTACTGAATAAAGGCGTTCTTGCTCATTTTTAGATAAATATTTTATGAAGTGCTAAACTCAAAAATGAGTGCAAATATACAACTTTATTTGATATTGCATTCATCAGGTATATTTTTTCTGAAATCAATGTGTGTTTTGGTCAACTTTAGCTTATTTTTCGTTTCTCTTTTTGTCTTTAAATAACACATTATGAATAAGATATGAAATCGTATTAAAAAAGCAAAAACAATCTGTTCATTTGGGTTTTTGTAAAAGAGGGCTGCTTAATCGGCCTTGAAAGCAGTTACAGCTGGCAGAGCTTTAAAATCAAAATCCCAGAGTGCCTGATTTTCCCAACTGGAAGCATTGGATGCCTGATCACCTTTTGAAGCAACCCATTCGGCCCCCCAGTAACACCATCCAAACCCATCTGCTTGTTTTATGTGGCCATTTAAACTTGTAAGAAATTCTTTTTGTCCATCAGCCGTTGCCGGAAACTCTGGTATTATTTGGTTGTTCCCACCAATAACATTATTGGTCCAATCAGCCCATTCAAATGTGAAAGGGTAACTTGTTTCGGCAATAATGACCTCCTTATTGTAAGTTTCTTTAAGTTCTGTCATTTTGTTTTCAAGATCCTGCATATTTTTCCCATGCCAGACAGGATAATAAGAAAGTGCTATGATGTCATAATCCAGATTTTGCAAGGCTGCATAAAAAACGCTTGCGTACTGAAAACCTGCATAATGGATCATTATTTTGGTATCGGGAGAGGCGTTTCTGCATGCTCTGATTCCTTCAGCCAACAAGGCTCTCATCTGGAAACTATTACTACTATGACCCTCGGGCCATAACAAACCTTGATTGATTTCGTTGCCAATCTGTATATAATCTGGTTTAAGCTTTAAAGCAGCATTGTAAGTAAACTGATAAATGCTGTCTTTAAGAACCTCAAAAGAAGCGTTGGCCCATGCTGCAGGTTTGGTTTGATAACCCGGATCAGCCCATGTGTCTGAGTAATGAACAGTAATCCAGGTTAAAATGTCATGACTTTTTATTTCGTCCGAATAAGCTGAAACACTTTCCAATGTATTAAGTCCCGATTCACCATTCCACAATCTTAACCGAACAGCGTTCATTCCTTGTTTTTTGAGTGTTGTAAGCGGGTCTTCTGCTTGTCCATCAGTGTTTTTAAAAGCAACTCCATCAATCCGCATTTCCGGGAGAAAAGAAAGATCACAGGCTTTAAGATAGGACGGAGGCTCAACAATTACAGGAGGTACAATGGGTTCGGATTTTTCGCAGGATAGATTGAAAACAGTTAAGCCAGCCAATAAAACCAGTTGAATTCTGTTTTTTAGTATGTTTATTATGACATTCATTATGCTACTCATTTACGTATTTAAAAATTATACCAACTTGCAAAAGATTGATTTTAATTGAGATACATTTCCAGATTGATCCCTTTTTGTTTAATTAAAATACCTTTGCAAGGCTGTAAAGTTCGCTAAAAATTTTAAGAGAATCCATTTTGCTGAAGCATTTTGTTTTTTTACGGAAACCTTACCTCCTGAACGTTATATATAATTCAAAGTCATGTCAGACGATAGTATCTTTTTGACGAAATCAAACAGAAATCATTTTAACGTGTTATAAGCTTACATTTGTATCATATTGAATCACTTATAAATTTTGAATGCATTAAGGAAATGAAAACTTTCGAGAGTCCAATCTTATTGTATGATGGAACTTGTGGCTTATGTAATGGTGCTGTTTTATTCATCCTGAAGCATGAACGGGTATCAGTTTTGAAGTTTACTTCTCAACAATCTCCTTTGGGTGAGTTAGTTATGGAACAGTTTGGTCTTGATGCTACTGTTCAGCAAAGTTTAGTTCTCATCGAAAATCAGCGTTCTTATCAAAAATCGGAAGCAGCAATCCGGACAGCTTTATTAATGGGAGGTTTTTGGAAATATGCACGATTTTTTAGATGGATACCTTTAATAATAAGAGACACAATTTATGACTGGATTGCTAAAAACAGGTATGCTATTTTCGGGAAATCTCAGGACTGTGCTTTTTTGCCACACGTAGATAAAAAGCGATTTTTGTAAACTTAGTTTATCTGCATTGGTGATTCCTCAATTCCCAATTCCTGATGGATGACTTGTATCATTTCTTCAGCATCCTTCATCTTGATTAACTCACCGCTTTTAGCAATGCTGATACTTCCGTTTTCTTCAGATATAATGATTGCCAGAGCATCACTTTGCTCACTTATTCCCAAACCTGCGCGATGTCTTAGTCCCGGCCTTCCGGGTAAATCAAGCTTCTGACTTACAGGCAGAATACAACCTGCAGCAACAATACGGTCGTCTCCAAGAATCATTGCTCCGTCGTGTAAGGGACTGTTTTTAAAGAAAATGTTCTCGATCAGATTTTTACTTATTACTGCATCAACCTTCACGCCTGTCTGAACAAATTCAAATAATTTATTTTGGCGACGGATAATGATCAGTGCTCCTGTTTTTTTATTGCTGAGCGATTGTGCCGTTTCTTTTAAAACACCATAATCCTTTTCCGATTCTTCAAGAAAACGAATTCCAAGTAAGCGAAGGCGCTTCTTGTGTTTTTGAATAAAATTAGGTGTGCCGAGAGCAAGTAAAAATTGCCTTATCTCCGGTTGAAAAATAATAATGAGAGCAATAAAACCAACACTCACAAAAGCTCCCAGTATTTCGCTCAAGAGCTCCATCTGAAGTGCCGTTACAAGCTTCCAGATCAAAAAGATCGATACAATACCAAGAAAAATATTGATAGCAGCAGTGCCGCGCAGCAAATAATATAAGGTGTAAAGCAGACTTGCAACCAAAAAAATGTCGATGATATCTACTACCCGAATCTCGATGAAAGAAGTGATGAAAAGTGTGATCAAAACAGTATGATTAGGTGTAATTCAATCAAAAAGCAAAGATAAAAAAACATGTGTTGAAGAAGATTGTCATTTTTATAAATATAAGTTACATTCAATCAATTGTTTAGGAATTATTTCTAATAATGATTTCGTAACATTTTGAATAATTTTACAGTTTCGATGGCTTCTTTAACGTCATGAACCCTCAGAATAGATGCGCCATTCTGAAGTGCAAAAGCGTTCAATGCTGTAGTGCCATTTAGCGCTTCCGAAGGCTCTAAATTTAAGTGCTTATATATCATTGATTTACGCGAGAGTCCTGCAAGTAGTGGATAATTGTTTACACGAAGCTCTTTCAGTCTGTTGAGAATATCATAATTGGCCTTTAATGTTTTTCCAAAACCAAAACCAGGATCAAGAATGAGCTGATGAGCACCTTTTGATTCAAAAATGGCTGTTTGCCTGATGAAGAATTTCTTTACGGTTTCGAACGCTTCCGCATCCAGTGGTTCATTCTGCATGATGTCGGGTTTAGAGTGCACATGCATCATTATATAAGGTATGTTTTGCTTACCAATCATTTCGGCCATCTCCGGGTCGTAAGTTCCGCCTGAAATATCATTGATAAGTGTTGCCCCTTCTTCAATCATTCGCATTGCAATGATGCTTCTATAGGTATCTACCGAAACCAGCGCTTCAGGAAAATGAGAGCAAACAGCTTGAACAGAAGGCAGTAGCCGATTCAATTCTTCTTCTTCGGTTATATCTTTCGCTCCAGGTCGTGTTGATATTGCGCCTATATCTAAAATGTCAGCACCTTGCTCCAGCATCAGACCTGCTTTAATTAAAAGATCCGAAATACTTTTCACCCTGCTAGCTGCATAAAACGAATCTGGAGTAATATTTAGAATACCCATTACCAGCGGCTTGTCGTGTCTGATGACTTTTCCTTGAAATTCAAACATACTGTTTCACAAAATAGATGTAATTTTAGCGGTTTAATTCTGGATGCCAAAAAGGCTTCAGATACCTGATAAACTTCAACAAAAGTAGGAATACATTTAAGATAATATGTCAAACAGTATTACCACGACACAATTTCAAGCCGTTATAAGTATTTGTAAAAATATTTTTGAGCTCAAAATGTCGGATTATGGCACTGCATGGAGAATCCTTCGTGTGAGTTCGCTTACCGATCAGATTTATATCAAAGCAAACAGAATACGCAGCATTCAGATTAAGTCCACAAAGATGGTGGATGAAGATATTGAAAATGAATTTGTTGGAATTATCAATTATGCTGCAATGGCGATCATTCAGCTGCGAAAAGGTGTATCGGACCGCCCTGACTTATCAGAAAATGAAGCCCCTCAAATGTTCGAAGGCGTTTTACAGGAAGCTTTCCAACTCATGAACAAAAAAAATCATGATTATGATGAGGCCTGGCGCAATATGCGTGTAAGCTCACTCACTGACATTATATTGATGAAGTTACTCAGAATCAAACAAATAGAAGATAATAAAGGTGCAACACTCGTTTCTGAGGGTATCGATGCAAACTTTTTCGACATCATCAATTATGCTGTATTTGCTTTGATTTTACTCGACTATAAACCTGTTTAACCACCATGAAAAAGTTGCTATTAAATTTTAGTCGCCTCTTAACCGGTGCAGTCTTTGTTTTCTCAGGCTTCGTAAAAGGTGTCGATCCTCTTGGTACTGCCTACAAACTGGAAGATTATTTTGCAGCATACGGTACTGAATGGGCTAACGAACTTTCACTGTCGCTGTCTATTCTCCTTTGTGTAGTTGAGTTTACAATTGGAGTAGCACTTCTTCTGAATTTAAAGCCAAAACTGGCAGCATGGGGATTGATGTTGGTCATGGTGTTTTTTACCGGTTTAACTCTCTACGATGCTATTTATGCTCCTGTGGCTGACTGTGGGTGTTTTGGCGATGCCATTAAGCTTACCAACTGGCAAACTTTTTATAAAAATGTCGTCTTATTAGTCTTTACAGTAATTGTTTTCAGAAACAGAAACAAAGAGAAAAAGCGACTTCCTCAGCAGTTTCAATCTGTTCTTGTAGTATTGGTTATGATACTCTTTGGGAGTTTCTCTTGGTATAATTACCAGCACGAACCAATGATCGATTTTCGTCCATGGAAGGTTGGTAATTCAATGAACGGGGATCCGAATGCTGAAACAAACGTTTATCTGATTTACCGCAACAAAACCACTGGGGAAACAAAAGAATACCTTTCTCCGAATTACCCCTGGAACGACAAAAGTTGGTTAGAAGCCTGGGAATTTGTTGACCAACGTTTTGAATCTGAGAATCCGGGAATAGCACATAATTTACGAGCTGAAGACATCAATGGGGCAGATAATACCTCCCTTGTGCTTGACAGTGAAATTATGTTTGTGTTTGTTTCGTATGATATCGAAAAAGTATCTGGTAAAGCAGCCTCAAAGTTTATGGCTCTTTCAGAAGTGATAAATTCCTATTCACTTAGTCAGGTAATACTAACGGCAAGTCTTCCCGAAGAAATGGCAAGTTTTCAATCAAAACACAACAGTCAGCTGGAAGCATTTTTTGCTGATGAAGTAGTTTTGAAAACAATGATTCGGTCCAATCCGGGCCTTGTCCTCTTTAATAAAGGAGTGGTAATCGAGAAATGGCATTACAACGATTTCCCTGATGAAAAAGAAATAAGTGAACTCAAAGTTAAACTCGAAAAACTCAATCAAACGGGTAATTAATGATACGATTTATCATGAAACGATTCTTTTATGGGATATTAGTGCTTTTTGGAGTACTAACAGTCGTTTTCATGCTTTTTGCGATCTTACCTGGTGACCCTGCAAGGATGATAACCGGGCAACATGCTGATCAGGAGACAATAAAAAATATCCGAAAGGAACTTGGACTTGATAAACCCATTTTTAAACAATATCTATTCTACATTAATGATGTTTCACCTGTCTCCATTCATTTTGCAACCGATTTCGATAACTCATGGACTTTTTTTAATAAAAAATACGGAAAAACCCTTCCGCTGATAAAAACAAGTGAGATGCAAATGGTGGTAAAAAAACCATACCTGCGTCAATCCTGGCAAAGCAAGCGAAGTGTAATGGATGTTTTAGCTGAAGCTTTTCCAAAAACTATTTTGCTTGCTGTTGTTTCAATACTTTTTGCAATGGTTGCAGGTGTAGGTATTGGCGCTTTTGTGGCAATGACAGATAACAAAATCGTAAACAGACTCGTAATTATTATTACGGTTTTCGGAATGTCGCTTCCATCATTTTTTGCTGCGATTTTAATAGCCTGGGTTTTTGCATTTCTACTTGCCGATTACACAGGCTTAAGTATGTTTGGAAGTCTATACAGTGTGGATCACTATGGCAATGGATCATATTTGGATCTTAAAAATTTGATACTCCCGGCATTTACTTTGGGAATCAGACCTTTAGCAATTGTAACTGAATTAACACGGACTTCATTATCTGAGGTCCTTTCGCAGGATTACATCAGAACAGCCTATGCTAAGGGCTTAAAAAAGACAAGGATTATTCTTTTTCATGCATTACGTAACGCCTTAAATCCTGTTGTGACAGCCGTTTCGGGATGGTTTGCTTCGTTATTGGCCGGGGCTGTTTTTGTAGAATATGTTTTTGATTGGAAAGGAATCGGTGTAGTTATAGTTGATGCACTTGAAAAATTCGATTTGCCTGTTTTAATGGGGTCGGTTTTAATGATTGCTTTTATGTTGATAATAATTAATATATTTGTTGACATTGTTTATGGGTTTTTAGATCCAAGAATACGAATTGCTTAAATAAATATAAACTCTCTAAAAACGAACGTTATGCGTAAAAAAATTGTTGCAGGAAACTGGAAAATGAACCTGTGCTTCGAGGAGGCTGAGGAACTGGTTGAAGAGCTCATCGACCTCCTGGAAGATGTCGAGCTCAAATCTGAAGTGATTATTTGCCCACCATTTCCTTATCTGGAAATGGCAAGTGACTACGCCCAGGAGGGATTTTTCAAAATTGGCGCACAAAATATCAGTCCTTTTGAAGCCGGTGCATACACTGGCGAAGTTTCTGCTTCTATGCTTGATTCAATGGAAGTTTCACATTGTATTATCGGGCATAGTGAACGCAGAAAATATTTCAATGAAGATGATAAAATGCTCACTGCAAAAGTAAATCAAGCCCTGGAGCATAATATCATTCCCATTTTTTGCGTTGGAGAATCACTGCCGGAAAGAGAATCGGAGAAGCATTTTGAAGTAGTTAGAAGACAAGTGCGTCATGGTCTGTTTCATCTTGATACTGATGAATTTGCGAAAGTTATCCTGGCATATGAGCCTGTTTGGGCTATTGGCACAGGTATCACCGCAACACCTGCTCAGGCCGCTGAAATGCATGCATACATCCGGTCACTCATCTCTGAACGTTACGGTGAAGAGGTATCTAAAGCAACGATGATTCTTTATGGCGGAAGTTGTACATCGAAAAATGCAGCTGAGTTATTTGCTCAACCTGGTGTTGATGGTGGACTAGTAGGCGGAGCTTCACTAAAAGCCGAAGAATTTGTTGAAATTTGTAAATTAGCATAAATCAATGCCTTATCTTGAACTCTCATTTTCTTTGCCAGCTGACGAAGAGTTATCTGACATCCTTTCAGCTCAATTATCCGAACTTGGATGTGATAGCTTTCTTCAGGAGGAAAACCTGCTTAAGGCTTATATTCCTCATGAACAGTTTGCAGCACAGGCTTTGGAAGATTTATTAGCTGATCCATATTTTTCCGCAGTACAACTCATTAGTAATGAACCACTAGCGGATCAAAATTGGAATGCTTTATGGGAGTCAAACTATCAAGCAGTAATTATTAATAATGATTGCAGGATCAGAGCACCTTTTCATGCCCCTGATCCTGCATTCAGATTTGATTTGCTGATTGAACCCCGAATGTCGTTTGGAACTGCCCACCATGAAACGACTGCTCAGATGCTTGCCTTAATTCTTGAAATGGATTTTGTTGGAAAGCAAACCCTTGATATGGGTTCAGGAACTGCTATTCTGGCTATTCTTGCCCGAAAACTTGGTGCTCAGCCTGTTTGGGCTATCGATAATGACGAGTGGGCCTTTAACAATGCTTTGGATAATGTGAAGCTAAATGATACACCTGACATAGAGGTCTTGCTCGGTGATGCTTTATTAATTCCTAAAACTAATTTTGATGTAATAATTGCGAATATTAACCGGAATATTTTGTTGGCTGATATGCATTATTATACGCATGTGCTTAATGAAAATGGCACATTGCTATTGAGTGGCTTTTATGAATCAGACCTGCCACTAATTCAAGAGAAGGCTGAGTCATTAGGCCTTAAATATGTAAAACATACGTCGTCAAATCAATGGGTTGCAGCTATGTTTTCAAATTAGTCAGCTCGTTTGAAGCAGAAATATCAAAATCTCCCATGAAACAGAAGATCCATCCTGAAAGCCTGTCTTCTGGTTCATCACAACCAAAACCGAATTCATTAACATTTCGCACTCTCCCAATTTTACTATTGATGCTGTTCAATGGAACTTTGTTTGGACAGAATGACGTCTTTACAGGAAAACCTGATGTTTTTATTGATGAGTTAAAAGCATATTTCCAAAAACTTAGTAACAAGGATGATCAGCAGACTGCCAGCCAGCAAATACAATCATTCGAAAGTATTTGGACAAATGAATTACATGAAGCGGATCAGCTTGCTATCAGCGAAATAGTTAAAGAATCATACTCCCTCAAATTAAAATCGCACAATAGTTATCTTACGCTAATACGTGTTGTCTCATTTTTTAGAAAAAGTGATGCTTCAGGAAACAACATGAGAATGTGGCTGACACATGGCCTCAATAAACTCCGGAACAAGCAATTAAATGAATTTGAGAAATTGCTTACAAGCTCTGCTCAATGGATGGAATTGCAACGTATTGGAGGAAAAGGTACGATAACATGGTACTTAAGAGACGCCAAATGGCAATTTGAAATTGGGAATGACAGCTTGTTCATGCTGGCAAACGGAAATTTGGTTGCGGCAACAAAAAAAGACAGCTCGATTATTCATCAAACTGAGGGAAAATTACTTTTTGCCGAAAATAAGTGGGAAGGATTCGGAGGGACTCTTTCGTGGTGGAGGTTCGGAGATTCTGAAAATCAAGCCACAGTAACTTTTTCTGATTATGAAATCGACTTAACTGTTGCTACCTATTCTGCCGACTCAGTTGTGTTGCGTCATCAGGCTTACTTTCCTTTCCCGGTATTGGGAAGTTTTCAGGACCAGGTTTTTAATAGTCCTCCAAGTCTGAAAACGAACTTCCCGAAATTCTCCTCCTACCGTTCAGATTATGAGATTAAAGACCTTTTCGAAGGTGTGGAATATTTTGGTGGAATTATCATTGAGGGTGCTTCTTTTATCGGAAAAGGTGATCAAAACAACAGTGCCTCAGTGACTTTTAAAAAAGATAAGATTGATGTTGTTACACTCCGATCTAATATTTTTGCTATAACCCAAAATAGAATACAAGCTGAAAAAGCGGCAATGAGTATTCATTTGGATAATGATTCAATTTTTCATCCGGGTGTTTGGTTTAGATTTGATCAACCAAAAAAGAACCTCACCTTTTTAAGATCAGACAAGGGTATTCCGGATGGACCTTTTATAAATACATACCATTCGATTAATATGTATGCAGAAGCTGCCTACTGGCAAATGGACGCAGATGAGGTTCGCTTTCAGCAATCTCAGGGACTACAAACCACCAGTATGGTAAGTGCAGAGTCTGCTGATTATTTCTCAATGATTGAATATGAAAAACTGCAGGGTATCGATGCCGAGAACCCGTTGGCAGCAGTTTACAGATATAAGGAAGAAATGGGAATAACAACTGAAATTCAATTGGGATTCTTGTCGGAATATCTAAAAAAGCCACCAGAACAGGTTGCTGCTCAATTACTTATATTAGCCTCAAAAGGATATCTCATATATAATTCTAAACTGGAAACGGCCTATCTCAGCGAACGTTTTGATGCAGTTATGGGTGCGAGATCAGGAAAAAAAGATTTTGATGTCATACGTTTTAGTTCCGTAACTTCATCTTCTGTACCCAACCTGATTTTGAATATTAAGAACTTTGACCTCCAGATGAAAGGAATAAAAGAGGTGTTGTTAAGTGAAAATCAAGGTGTTCAGCTTTTTCCTGAGAAGAATGAAATTGTAATAAAGAAGAATCGGGATTTTGTTTTTTCAGGCCTCGTGAAAGCTGGTTTGTTTGATTTTTTTGCCCGGAAAGCCAGTTTTGAATATGAACCTTTTAAACTGAATTTTTCTTTTGTTGACTCATTGGCCTTCGAAGTGCCTAGCAGAGAGCAGTCGCCAAATGAAACGGAGATTAAATATATTCGGGTAAAAAATGTTTTGGCTGACCTTTCAGGTACGCTAACCATTGACGAGTCGTTCAACAAATCTGGAATGAAGAATTTGCCAAAGTTCCCTATTTTTACAAGTAAGAACGAAAGTTATGTTTATTTTGATAAGTATGGTATTCAAAATGGTGAGCTGAAACGTGATAAGTTTTTTTATGTCGTTGATGCTTTTGAGATTGACAGCCTCGATAACTTCTCAACTGACAATCTTCGTTTTGACGGATATCTTACCTCTGCAGGAATTTTTCCTGTTTTTAGAGAGCCTCTTACTGTGATGAAGGACTATTCACTTGGATTTGAACATTCGGTACCTGAAAAGGGTTACCCGATGTTTGAAAATTTAGCCACATTTTTTACCTCTATTCAACTTTCGAACAAAGGATTTGAGGGTCTTGGGCGTCTGGATTACTTAACCTCAACGGCTTATTCCAAAAACTTTGTTTTTTCTCCCGTTCAAGTGAAAGCCACAACAGAACTTTACGAAATGCGTGAAAAGACCACCGTGGTTGAATATCCAAAAGGGAATGGAACAGTTTTAAGACTTAACTGGCTCATTGACAGCAATCAGATGGTAATGGAAACTGACACGGCCTCATATAAGATATATGAAGCTGCATCCTTTAAAGGTAAGTTTACAGTTGCCCCGTCAGGCATGGATGGCGACGGACGCTTAACCTTTGATAACGCTGTCATCACATCACATTATTTTCAATTAGAGAGTCAGGATTTTGTGGCTGATACTGCCGATTTCCGATTAATGGCTGATGTGTCGAACCGGGAGGCCTTTATGGCTAATGATTATTTAACAAGTGTCGATTTCAGATCACGCTCTGCAACATTTAATTACATACACCAAAACAGTCAGTTATCTTTTCCTTTCAATCAGTATATATGTACACTTGATGAAGCTTTTTGGGACATGGATAAAAAAAGCATTGCATTAAACAATAACCGGATTAATAGCCTTTATGATTTTTCTGAACTCAGTTTCAAAGATTTAATTGGACTAAATTTGAGCGGGTCGGAATTTATGTCGGTTCATCCGGCTCAGGATTCTTTATCATTTTTCTGTCTCAAAGCTGATTACGACCTCAATAAATACCTCATTCTGGCCAAGGATGTTAAAATTATCAGGGTTGGTGATGCTGCAGTATTTCCCTCTGATAGCATCATTGCTATTGGCAAGGATGCTGAGCTGAAACCAGTAGAAAGTGCAGTTATAATTGCAGATACAAGCACTATGCATCACATGTTTACTGATGCGAAAGTTACCATTTTAAGTAAGAATTTACTGAAAGCGCAAGGATATTACTCCTATATTAATAGTAAAGGGGAAGCCTCAAAAATACTGTTTGACCAAATTGAATCAAACGAAAATGGTGTGACAGTAGCTTCAGGGGTAATCGGAAAAGCGGATAATTTCAAGCTCAATCCATATTTTGGCTTTTCAGGAAAAGTGCTTTTAAATTCTAATCAGCGGTTTTTACAATTTAACGGTGGATATCAGCTTTTTCATTCATGCCTGAATGAGGAATTACCCTATGTGGCTTTCGATACCTTGGTTGATCCTCAAAATGTTAGGTTGCCTGTAAAAGCTCAGAATACAGATATTGCTGGGTTGCCGGTTCGCAATGGGTTTTATTACGCTTCGGTAACCGATAGCTATTTTGGTGCTTTTCTTCAAAATCAACGGGCAACTTCAGACAATCTTTTGGCTTCTCAAAAAGGATTGGTTTATTATGATGTCAGCAGTTCATCCTATCGAATTGAGCCTGCTCCCGAACAAAACAACAGAACCTTCTTAAAGCTTGAAACAGAGCGTTGTATTGTTACAGGAAAATCTCCGCTTGACATGGATTTACGACTTACCAATATCGATTTACAGACCGTAGGTTCATATACCTATAAAATGATACCCGATTCACTCTATCTGGATATTTTTGCTTCCTTTAACTTTCTATTTGATGATAAACTTCTTTCATTGATGGCGGATAGCATTAATGCAAGTGGATTGCCAGGGGGTGGAGGATTGGAAGATTTTTATCTGACTGCTGCTAAAGATCAGATGAATGCGAGTGATTTTGAACGAATAGCCAATGAAGTTGCTTTGTATGGAGCTCCCCGAAAAGTTCCGGAACAATTTATTAAGTCACTCGTATTTAGTCATTTAAAATTGAAATGGAATCCTGCAACACGTTCTTTTGTCTCAATTGGACCCTTAAATCTTACCAATATTGGTAAAACTCAGGTAAACAAAGCTGTGAATGGCTTTATTGAAATTGAAAAAACCAGATCAGGTGACGCGTTCTCAATCTATCTGATGCTAAATAGTAAACAGTGGTTCTATTTTACTTATAAGAGTGGCATCATGCAAAGCCTTTCTTCATCGGATGTTTTTAACACAGATTTGATGGGTATAAAAGAAGAAAAAAGAGTTGTTAACGATCCTGAAAAAGGTGGAAGGTACGAATACACCATCTCGACCAGACGAAAAATGGTCGATTTTTTAAGAAAAATGCAAAGTCTTGAATTTTAATTTACTGTTATGGAAGGAATGATCATTTCATTGATTTTTGGTTACCTCGTTGGCTCTATTCCAACAGCTGTCTGGGTAGGGAAGTGGTTCTACGGCGTCGACGTAAGAAATGAAGGCTCAGGTAATGCCGGAGCAACAAATACAATTCGCGTTTTGGGTTTAAAAGCCGGAATCCCGGTTTTGCTGATGGATGTTTTTAAAGGATTCTTGGCTGTATGGATGGTCCCATATTTTATGGAGTTAACCAATGCTGGAGCGATACCTCCTGTCCTTGAAATTGGTGTTGCCGCCGCAGCGGTTATTGGGCATACCTTACCATTATTTGCAGGCTTTCGTGGTGGTAAAGGTGTCGCGACACTTCTCGGTGTTGGAATAGGTTTGTTTCCAATTGCAGCCTGGGTTGCAGTTCTAATATTTGCTATTCTTTTGATACTTACAAAATATGTTTCGCTGGCTAGCATCACAGCGGGTGTAACTTTCCCGTTTTTTGTTTTATTTGCTTTTCCTTCACCACATTGGTCATATGATGTGCTTTCAGTTTTTGTTGCTTTGTTTCTACCTTACACCCACCGTAAGAATATTAAGCGTCTTTTAAACGGTACAGAACCAAAATTGCAATTCAAAAAGAAAGTTGATCAGAAATAAAACATTGACTGAATTTATTTGCAAGTATGAAGCTCTTTTTTCTGTAATTTTACGCGGCGAAAAAAATACACACTATGAAATTTATTATCACCAGCTTAAAGCTTTTACGCAGCCTGCAGGCGCTGAGTGGCGTTCTGAATTCAAATAATACCCTGCCAATCCTGGATGATTTTCTTTTCCGTATTCAAGATAACGAAGTTAGAATTACTGCTTCAGATCTTGAAACAACAATGATTATCTCGTTGATTCCTGATTTGGTTGAAGGAAAAGGTGAAGTGGCAATTCCAGCTCGCATTTTATTGGAAACAATGAAAACCTTTCCAGATATCCCGGTTACTTTCGATATTCATCCAGATAATCTTACTGTTGAATTATTAGCTGGTGAAGGTAAATTTAAACTTGCCGGCCACCTCAGCGATGAATTTCCTCAACTTCCTGTTATTTCTGATACAAACAAAGTTGAATTGAAAGGCGAAGTGCTTGTTAATGCTTTTGAGAAAACTGTTTTTGCAACAGGCAACGATGAGCTTCGTCCGGCAATGTCAGGCGTTTTATGCGAACTTCGTGAAGATAATATCACCTTTGTTGCTACCGATGCACATAAATTGGTAAGGTATCGTCGTCTTGATGCAAAGAGTGAGTTTATCGCTTCATTTATTCTGCCTAAAAAACCAATCAATCAGTTAAAGAATATATTGTCTTCAAGGCAAGATGAGATTGTAACAATTGAGTTTAATCAAACAAATGCATTTTTTACATTTAGTAATGTAAAAATGGTGTGCCGGTTGATTGAAGGACGCTATCCCAATTATGAGGCTGTAATTCCCGCACAAAACCCCAATAAGCTTACAATTGACCGGGCTGCTTTATTGAATTCACTGCGACGTGTAGCTATTTTTGCTAACCAAAGCACGCATCAAGTTCGTTTCAAAATTACTGGTCAGGAACTGTTTCTTTCAGCAGAAGATTTGGATTATGCCAATGAAGCTAAAGAAAGACTAAGTTGCAGCTACGAAGGTGATGATATGGAAATTGGATTTAATTCCAGATTTTTTCAGGAAATGTTAAACAACCTCGATCAATTTGAAATCCGACTCGAAATGTCAGCGCCCAATCGAGCTGGGATACTTTTCCCTGTCGACAATGATAATGAAAATGAAGATATACTAATGCTGGTAATGCCTGTCATGCTTAATCAGTAATTCTTTTTGAAATTATTTTAGCCCTGTTCTTCAGGGCTTTTTTTTTGCCATTAATGAACATGACTCATCGTTTTTTGTTTAGTAGGAAATAACAAAACGTATGAGAAAAAATCATTTACTTAAGGCATTTGCACCTTTTTTCATTATTGCAGCTCTACTTTCATCCTGCAATACAGCTAAAGTGAAAAAAGCTGGTGCAGAAGAGTATTCCATTATTGAAAAAAAGTATGGCCTTAATGATATTTCATTGGAGCTAAGTTTTCAAAAAGGAGAAGCCCATAATCACCCAACAATGGCAGTATGGCTTGAAAACACTGAAGGAGATTTAATTCAAACAATTTATGTAACGCGATCAATAGCAAAAGGTTATTATCAATATGGTGATGCCGGTGATGGAACATGGCTTAAAGTTCCTGGTAAATCTATCCGTCCGGCCGCATTGCCTTTTTGGCTGCATAAACGTGAAAAGCTCTCTCCTGGACAAGCTTTAATGCCATCACCTGAATCGGCTGTGCCTGATGCCTACACCGGAGCGACTCCAGCTGGCAGTTTTAAATTGGCTGCACTGACAGAACAAAAATTGCCGCAAAGATTTAAACTTTTGGTGGAAGTGAATCAACCTTGGGATTGGAATAATTACTGGAACAACAATAAACATCCCGGTGATTTGGACTACAGAACCTCCGCTCAGCCCTCATTAGTTTATGCTGTCGATGTAAATCTTAGCGATGTTATGGATCTGTATTATCTGAATCCTGTTGGACATGGGTCTTACAATGGATCAGACGGAAAACTATATACCGACCTAAGTGGTTATACTACAGCATTTAAAATATTCAACCAAATATCACTTACTATCAAGAAATAATTTCATGAAGAACCTTTTAATACTACTTACTATAATAGCTGCAGTTTCCTTTTCATTTGCAGCAAGTGCTCAGAGCGGTCAGGTTCAGGGGCGTGTTATTGATGAAACAAACAACGAACCTCTCCCATTTGCCAATGTTGTTGTTAAAGGAACGACAGTTGGTGCAACAACTGACTTTGATGGCCGATTCTTAATCACTGGTTTAAAACCCGGGTTTATAACATTGGAAGCTACTTATGTTGGATACAGAAATACAACTTCGAGTGAAATTCAGGTAACAAATTCCAAGACAGAGTACATTGAAATACGTATGCAAAATGCGGGTGTGGCACTTCAGGAAGTCGAAGTTAAAGCAAATCCTTTTGTTCGTACCGAAGAAAGTCCATTATCATTACAAAAACTTGGCGTATCAGAAATTGAAACAAGTCCGGGCAGCAACAGAGATATTTCTCGGGTAATCCAGTCATTACCTGGTGTTGGTTCTGGAGTTTCTTTCCGTAACGACATCATTATCAGAGGAGGAGGTCCAACTGAAGCTACTTTTTTTCTTGATGGTGTGCAGATTCCTAATATAAACCACTTTGCAACTCAGGGATCATCTGGTGGTGCAGTTGGAATATTAAATGCTGATTTTATTAGCTCGGTCGATTATTATTCCGGTGCTTTTCCTGCAAATCGTGGTAATGCACTTAGCGGGATATTTGAATTTACTCAAAAAGAAGGGAATAAAGAGAAAGTTAAGTTCAGGGGAAGTCTGGGAGCATCTGAGATTAGTTTAACAGCTGATGGTCCGGCTGGAGAAAAGTCGAGTTTTATCGTGTCGGTACGCAGGTCTTATCTTCAGTTTTTATTCGATGTTATCGGATTGCCTTTTTTGCCAACTTTCAACGACTATCAGTTGAAATGGAAAACACGTTTTGATAAGAATAATGAGTTGACGATAGTTAGTATTGGGTCTTTAGATCAGTTCAAATTAAATACGGGTATCGAGAATCCTACTGAGGATCAAGAGTATATACTTTCATTTCTCCCTGTTAACGAACAATGGAGTTATGCAATTGGTGCTGTATATAGACACTTCAAACCCCATAGTTTTCAAACACTTGTTTTAAGTAGAAATATGTTAAATAACATAAGCTACAAATACCCTGAAAACAATGAAGATATGCCTAGAATTTTAGATTATTCTTCACAGGAAATCGAAAACAAACTTCGTTTCGAGAACAACATCCGTTACAGCGATTACAAATTTGTATATTCTCTTGGAGCAGAGTATTCAAAATACAACACATCAACGTTTCAAAAGATTTTCATTGGAAATGAATTGACTAATCTGGATTATAATTCAGATCTTACCATGTTCAAATACAGTGCCTCGGCTCAGTTAAGCAAAAATTTCCTCAACGAACGCCTTACTCTTTCTGCAGGTTTGAGGACTGATATCAATAATTACAGCAGCTCAATGATGAATCCTATTGATCAACTTTCGCCCAGGGTATCAGCCTCATACGTGCTCACTGATAAATGGGCAATAACAGGAAATATCGGCAGGTATTTTCAACTTCCGGGATATACAACTCTGGGATACCGCGATAATGTTGGTAACCTTGTGAATAAGGATCGGGATATTAAGTATATCGCTGCAGATCATTACATTGCCGGGATTCAATATATCCCGCAGAATGAGATTTTCTTTTCAATTGAAGGTTTTATGAAGAACTACGACAGATATCCTTTTTCTGTAAGAGATTCCATCAGCCTGGCTAATAAAGGAGCTGATTTTGGAGTATTGGGAAATGAAGCTGTAATCTCATCAGGAACAGGTAGGGCATTTGGTTTTGAAGTGGTGAATCGTACCAAGCTCAAATCCGGATTGAATCTTATCCTTTCTTATACTTTTGTCAGAAGCGAATTTGAAGATAAAAATCAGGAGCTTATATCCTCAAGTTGGGATTTTCGTCACATTGGAGTCCTAACACTCTCGCAAAATTTGAAACGAAACTGGATTGTCGGTGCAAAGTGGAGATTTAACGGAGGGTTGCCTTATACTCCATACGATCTTGAAAAATCATCCATTATCAATGCATGGGATGCGCAGGGCACACCTTATCTTGATTATGATAATTTAAATCAACTTCGTTTTGATCCTTTTCATCAGCTGGATATTCGTGTCGATAAAAAATATTTCTTCGAAGATTGGAGCTTGATGTTTTATCTTGATATTCAAAATCTTTATAACTTTCAGGCTAAAGGACAGGACAACTATGTCCGTGAGAAAGATGATAATGGTAACTTCCTGACAACCGATAATAACACACGCTATGTTTTACGCGGCATTCCAAATACTTCGGGTACAGTGTTGCCAACAATAGGTGTTATGGTTGAGTTTTAATCTGTACTTAATAAGTGCCTGACATGTTTTTCCAGGGAAATAAGCGAATATTTGTAGCTTGTTTCCCTGGATCTAAGTCAATAACTGAGAATTCAATCCACTGTAATATTTGAAGGTCCCCCTGTAAATCCTGAAGGTCAAAGCGGAGTATTTTGCCTGATTCTGCTTCTTTAACAAAGCCATACCCTTTTTGATAGGACAGCTTTATGATCATTCCTTTCAACATTTTATAATTTTCGTTTGGTTGCGAAAATAAGCTCCCAACATTAAGAACATGTCAATCTAATTTTAGGAAAGAATTAAATTGTAAAGCGTTAAAGCGTGTGATCTGCTTAATCTACATCATTATATCACAAATTTTGAATTGTTGGTTATGAATTGTACTATCAGCAGGAGAATGAAGTCAATGCATAATGTTAAAAAAATATTCATATCTTTTAGTAAAATTTGTTCACCATCGGTTTAATTACTTTATTTTTGCTCTCCGATTACACAGTCGGAAATGATTACACAAACCATTTTTTTAGTTAGAAACAGAAAGGCCTTATTGGTCAATCTTCATAATCTATTAATTATTGACGGCATTAGCCGTCTTTTTTTTGCCTTCTTTTTTGCTGTAGCTACTCATCATGTATTATTCACCATAAATTTATCCAATTAAATGAAAAATCGAAGTTTAGTTTCAATTAACGACTATTCGAAAGAAGAGATTATTCGAATTCTTGATTTGGCCGAAGAATTTGAGAAACAGCCTCGCCAGCAAATCTTAAAAGGAAAAGTTATTGCATCCCTTTTCTTTGAACCTTCAACCCGTACCCGCTTAAGTTTCGAAAGTGCAGCACAGCAACTTGGAGCAAGTGTCATCGGTTTTAGCAGTGCCGCAACCACCAGCGTTCAAAAAGGCGAGACATTAAAAGATACAATTCTTACAGTTAGTAATTATTCCGACCTTATTGTTATGCGTCATCCGGTCGATGGGTCAGCACGATATGCAAGCGAGGTAGCTCCTGTTCCTATTATTAATGCTGGCGATGGTGCAAATCAGCATCCCACACAATGCCTCCTCGATTTATATTCAATCAGGAAAACACAAGGCACATTAGATAATCTCGACATTACTTTTGTTGGCGATTTAAAGTATGGACGTACAGTGCATAGTTTAACAATGGCTCTTTGCCACTTTAACACAAGATTCCATTTGGTTTCACCGGTTGAATTAAAACTCCCAAGCGCAGTGAAACGTCATATTAAAGATGCCGAGCTTCAATATGAACAATACACCGATATGAATGAGGTGATTAATAAATCGGATATTTTATATATGACACGAATTCAACGAGAGCGTTTTCCTGATCAACTTGAATATGAACGTGTTAAAAATTCTTATAACCTTGTAAACAGCATGTTGACCGACGCTAAATCTAATTTACGCATTTTACATCCTCTACCACGTGTAAATGAGATCAGCACCGATGTTGACAGCAACCCGATGGCTTACTATTTCCAGCAGGCATTAAATGGAATTTATGTGCGTCAGGCGCTAATGGCATCTATTTTGGACAATAAATAACAGATTAACAATAAAAAAATCAGTAATAATGAGCGACAAAAGAAAAGAGTTAATCGTGTCTGCAATAAGCAATGGCACTGTTATTGACCACATTCCTACAGAAACCGTTTTTCAGGTAATTAAAATACTTGGTTTAAACAAAACAAAGAATCAGGTTTATTTTGGAATTAACCTCGAAAGTAAAAAGTATGGTTCAAAAGGGATTATTAAAATAAGTGATAAGTATTTTGAGACTGAAGAAATAAATAAAATCGCTTTAGTTGCACCTTCAGCAACACTTATAGAAATTCATGATTATGAGGTATTTAAAAAATCTTCTGTTCGAATTCCTCAGAATGTCAACAAAATTGTGAAGTGTTTTAATCCAAATTGCATCACAAACAAGGAAGATGTTGACACAAAGTTTGAAGTTTTTTATGACGAGAGTGGGAGCCTAAAATTATCGTGCCACTACTGCGAAAAAAACACCTCTAAGGAAAATATCGTTTTCATCTAAGGATGGATACATTTTAATTCAACAAAAGCTGAACTTCTGGTTCGGCTTTTTTGTTTTATTAAGGTCGTTAATGCAAGATTACCGTTATTTTTGAATTTTATTTCTTTATACAGAATTAAATGTCAGATTATATTCGAAAACTTATAGCTCAGGGCGAAAATCAACAACTTGATTTTAAGTTTGAAATTTCAGATAGTAAAAAAATCGCCCGTTCATTGGTTGCCTTTGCTAATACTGATGGTGGGCGACTGCTAATTGGAGTAAAAGATAATGGTGCAATTGCAGGGGTTCGCTCCGAGGAAGAATACTATATGGTTGAAGCTGCAGCTCATCTTTTTTGCAAACCTGAAGTCAAATTCCAGACAAAGGAATGGGAAATTGATAGTAAGCTCGTTCTCGAAGTTATTGTACCTAGGTCGAAAGAAATAAAACACAAGGCTCCATTTAAATTAGAAGTCTATAAAGTGTATGTACGTGTTGGTGATAAAAACCTGCTGGCTGATCCAATACTTTTGCAATTTTGGAAAAGAGAAAAAAGCGATCTGCCCGTTCGAATCAATTTTACCGATCCTGAAAGGCTATTATTGCAGCATCTTGATGAAAATAGATCTATCTCTTTAACCGAGTTTATTCACCTGGGAGGAATCAATAAAAAAACAGCTGAACGATTGTTACTCGATTTCATGTTAATGGGCATCTTAAAAATTCAGCTTTCCGAGAGGGAAACAAGATTTCTTTTAACCCATTCTGAAGTGGTTTCACATGTTGTAAAAACGAATTTTCGATAAATATATATTATAAGGTGTATTTTTAAAAATTAAGCTGAATTTTATGATAATATTATTATCTCCGGCAAAAACACTTGATTACAAAACCAAGCCATCAGTGTATGAAAGTTCTTTGCCTATTTTTCAAAAACAAGCTGAAAGTATTGCATCCGAAATGAGAAAGTACAGCGCAAAGCAGATTTCCGAGCTAATGGAAATTAGCATGGATCTTGCTCAGTTAAACTTTGAAAGATATCAAAACTGGAACAAGGATGAAACGATGACACCTCTCAAGCAGGCAATCTATGCTTACAAGGGTGATGTCTATTTGGGTCTTAATGCATATAAGTGGGAGAATGACAAAATCGATTTTGCTCAGCAGAATCTTCGTATCCTCTCCGGATTATATGGATATCTTAAACCTTTGGATCTCATCAAACCCTACCGACTCGAGATGGGAACCAAAGTTAAAATCAAAACACAACCCGATTTATATCATTTTTGGAGAAATAGGATTACAAAAGCAGTGATTGTGGATAGTGATAACCTTAATAGCAATTATATTATAAATTTAGCTTCAGCGGAATACTCAAGTGTTATTGATTATAAAAAATTGAATTTAAAGGTGATTAGTCCGCAATTTCTTGATTTTAAAAATGGGACATACAAAATGATAAGCTTTTTTGCCAAAAAGGCAAGAGGAATGATGGCTTCATATTTATGTGGGAATAAGATAACAAATGCAGAGGATATCATTGGTTTTAGTCAGGATGGATATATGTATAATCCGCAACTATCTTTGGAAGATAAACCTGTTTTTACCAGGTAGTAATCAATTTATGTAATTACACTTATATTTTAAGAAAAAAATGCATTTTATGTTGCATCAAAGCAATTACTCTGTATATTTGTAGTCCTTTTTTTAAAGATTGTTCATTGAGGAAGTTGAAAAGTTCGAGAATAGAAAGTAGCTTGTTTGCATTTTAGGGTTAGTTTTACTTGTTTTAACCGTATCCGATTCATCAAAACAACATTTTTTAAAAATATTTTCGTCTGTAATAAATTGATTTACAGACAAAGAAAATTTTTCTCAAATTTTTTTCTCAAAAACATTTGGAGGATAAGAAAAAGGTATTACTTTTGCACTCCCAATCGCGGTGAACGATAGAGAAGAAGGTAGGAAGCGAGGATGGGATTATTTGCTGTGAAGCAGATAAAGAAGA
>WOUZ01000034.1 GCA_009773165.1 Bacteroidota bacterium | reverse complement strand
AAGAAAACCATCTTTCACTCCCTAACCCTTAGGATGTTGAAAGCTGAACCCCTTACATATCAACAAATTAAAATAAGTAGTTAATTAATCACCTCAATAAACTTTTTTAAGTAGTTGATGCGTTGATTTGTTGCTGACGCAAACCAAGAGCTTTCATTACCAGACACTTATAAACGCTTCAGCATCAACAAATCAACAAAGAACAAATCAACTTTTCTAAGGGTTTAGGGCTGGCGCTAGACTACAGGATTCTGTCTGTTCTAGCTTATTCCCAACCCCAATCCCGGGCTGGGTGCGTGAGCCCGCGCGATTAGCGAGCAGGCGGCTGATTGAATGAAAAAACGACTGGAAATCTTGCAAGGCAGCGCCGCCCTCAAAGCGGTGCTGTTTGTAAAGTACAATGCTTCATATGACCCTCACAAAGAAAAATTGCTCTGCCAAATTCAATCAGAGGAAACAGGTAATGCATTGTGCTTTACAGGACCTTGCATAGATTTCCGTTGGTTTTTCATTGTGGGCTGGTAGCGTTAATCGCGCTTGATCTTTGGTCCTTTCCATCAAGGGAAAGGACAAAAAGAAAGGTGATACTATTATTGCAGATGAATGAAACCTACAATCCCAGCTGTACGACCCCGCTGGGGTCGAATGTCTTTTTATGGAACTATTTTCTATAAATATGCGACCCCGCTGGGGTCGAAGGTCAAAGCATATTCCAGTGTTTTTACAGACATGTGACCTTCTGAGAATAATCAGGTCAAACTAAAAAACCTCCACCAGCCTCAAATGAGCAATTCAGAAAAGCTGATAGACAAAGGACACTGAAAAACAGAAAGTCATACCCGGGCTGGGTGCGTGAGCCCGCGCGATTAGCGGGCCGGCGGCTGATTGAATGAAAAAACGGCTGGAAATCTTGCAAGGCAGCGCCGCCCTCAAAGCGGTGCTGTTTGTAAAGTACAATGCTTCATAAGACCCAGTTAAAGAGAAATTGCTCTGCCAAATTCAATCAGAGGAAACAGGCAATGCATTGTGCTTTACAGGGCCTTGCATAGATTTCCGTCGGTTTTTCATTGTGGGCTGGTAGCGTTAATCGCGCTTGATCTTTGGTCCTTTCCATCAAGGGAAAGGACTAAAAAAGGCAAGCAATAAAGTGCAATTGCAAATAACTCTTAATGAAAGTTGATTTGTTGATCTGTTGACGCGTTGATTTGTATGCGGGCGCATAAACCAACCAACCTCATGAGGCCAACAGCTAAAATCCTTAAAACTCTGATGTAAAATGAAACTTGATATCCTTATACTTTTCCATTGAGGTTTGAAGTGAATAAGGTGAGTCGGCTAAAAAAACATCCCTGCCTTCTTTGTCGAGGGCAATGTAAGATGCTTTGCGGGCCTTGAAATCTTCCAGCATCGCTTTATTAGTGCTCGTAATCCAGGCAGTTTTAAATAAAGTGATGGGTTCATAACGACAACTGGCGCCATATTCGTGAAGCAGACGGTGTTGAATTACCTCAAACTGCAAAGCTCCAACTGTTCCGATGATTTTACGTCCGGTAGCTTTTCCAGTAAAGAGCTGGGCCACACCTTCATCCGTTAACTGATCCAAACCCTTAGCCAATTGTTTCGATTTCATTGGATCGGCATTCTCCACATAGCGAAATAGCTCTGGTGAGAAGCTCGGAATTCCTTTATAATGCAAAATTTCCCCTTCAGTGAGCGTATCGCCAATCTTAAAGTTACCTGCGTCGTAGAGACCAACGATGTCGCCAGGAAACATCTCATCAACTACTTCCTTTTTCTGTGCCATGAAAGCAGTTGGATTAGAAAATTTCAGTTTTCTGTCGAGGCGTATATGATGATAAGGCTTATTTCGCTCAAACTTTCCCGATACAACACGCACGAATGCAATCCTGTCGCGGTGATTGGGATCCATATTAGCATGGATTTTAAAGACGAATCCCGAAAACTGCTCTTCAGCAGGATCGATATGACGTTCTTCGGTGTCACGTCCAACCGGTTTGGGGGCAATACGTATGAAACAATCGAGCAGCTCCTTCACTCCGAAGTTGTTGAGGGCACTGCCAAAAAACACCGGACATACCTCTCCTTTAAGGTATTCTTCCACATCAAATTCGGGATAGACACCTTCAATAAGTTGGAGTTCATCACGCAGAATATGCGTATCTTCATCACCGATGTGCTGCACCAAAAAAGGTGAGTTGAGGTCATGAAAAGCGATTCCCTCCTCCACGCGCTGCTTGTTGGGTTCAAACAGGTAAAGACTTCTGTCGAATATATTATAGATCCCCTTAAATTTCGGTCCCATATTGATAGGCCAGCTGAGTGGGGTCAGTCGTAAGTCGAGTTTTTGTTCGATTTCATCCAGAAGTTCAAAGCCGTCTTTCCCGGGACGATCGAGTTTATTGATAAAAATGATGATAGGTGTTTTGCGCATCCTGCATACTTTCACCAGCTTTTCTGTCTGAGGCTCAACACCTTTAGCAACGTCAACAACTACAATTACGCTGTCAACAGCTGTGAGCGTACGGAAGGTGTCTTCGGCAAAATCCTGGTGACCGGGAGTGTCCAGAATATTGATCTTCACATCATTATATTCAAATCCCATTACCGAAGTTGCAACAGAAATACCTCTTTGGCGCTCGATCTCCATCCAGTCAGAGGTGGCGGTCTTTTTTATTTTGTTCGACTTAACAGCGCCGGCAACCTGAATAGCACCTCCAAAAAGGAGAAGTTTTTCGGTAAGGGTTGTTTTCCCGGCATCGGGATGACTGATGATGGCAAAAGTCCTGCGTCGTTGAATCTCTTGTATAAAACCCATGGGGATGATTTTCGTTTTGGACGGCAAAGATAGGAAGTTTTGCCGAAAAGTGGGAGGGGTGTTTTAGTGATAGATATGCGACCCCGCTGGGGTCGAAGGATTGTTAGGAGTTAGTTGGTTATAGACATGCGACCCCGCTGGGGTCGAAGGAGAATTGGAGATTGTTTATGAAGAAATTTTGAGTTAAGTTGCTGCTGAATAATGAGTTGATTTAATAAGGAAACTTTTAAAGATGCGTCAGCCCTAAACTCCTAAACCTCTAAACCTCTAAACTGCCTCTCAACAAATCAACAAATCAACAAATCAACGCATCAACCCCTAAACTTCTAAACCTCTAAACCTCTAAACCACCACTCAACGAATCAACAAATCAACCCCCATAACTAATCCTATCAATCATTCCCTGAAAGATAAAGCTATGAAAAGGCAGCACGGAGTACCAATACAGCCGACCCCAAAGACCGAGAGGACGAAAGGTCGCCGTTTGATGCAGCTGCCCGTCTTTGATGGCAAATTCGAGCCAGGCTTCACCGGGCAATTTCATCTCGGCATAAAGCAAGAGGCGCTTCTGTTGTTTGTCAGCAAGCAGAACACGCCAGAAATCAAGGGAGTCGCCGGCAAAGAGCTCCGTCGGACTTTTTCGCCCGCGACGCAGACCTACGCCACCAACAATTTTATCGAGGAAGCCCCTGACCCTCCAAAGCCAGTTGCCATAATACCAGCCTGTTTTTCCTCCTATCGACCATATTTTCCGGATGACATCGGCCTCGTTGGTGACCTTTGCAACACGGTGGTCCTTATAGCAACCGAAAACAGGTACATGAATCAGTTTTGCTATGCCCTGTTCCATCACCCTGCTCGACATGGCGTCGGTCCAGCTCGAGATAACAGCTTGTTGTTCAATAATATCGAAAGCCATCATTACGGCTTCTTTATAGCTTATCAGCTTTAACTGAAGGATTTGCTGCAGATGATCTTCTTTGCAAATAACCTCAATTTTCATGCTGTTAACAAGGTTCACCGCCAGCTTATACGAAGTGGATGTGATGAAATATAACCAGTAGGAGGAGAGTTTTGGTGTCATGACAGGAACGACAAAAACCCATCTTTTCAGTTTCCTTACCTCTGCAAACTGCAGCAGCAACTGCTTGTATGTCAGTATCTCAGGACCTCCTATTTCAAAACTTTTGCCAAAGGTCTCTTCCCGCAATAGGACACCTTTAAGGTATTCCACCACGTTACGTATGGCGATGGGCTGCGAACGTGTGTCAAGCCAGCGGGGAGCTACCATCACAGGCAGTTTCTCAACAAGGTCGCGGATGATCTCGAAGGAGGCACTCCCCGAACCGACGATGATTCCGGCTTTGAGGGTGGTAAGCTGATATGAACCTTTTCCAAGCACTTCCTCAACGGATTTGCGCGAGAGCAGATGCTTCGATAAATCCTCGTTGTTGGTGATTCCACTCAGATAAACTACCTGTCTGACACTGGTCTCGTTGAGGCGTTCCATAAAATTGACAGCGGACTCTTTTTCAAGGGTCTCAAAATTACCGATAGACGACGACATGGAATGGATAAGGTAATAGGCCACATCGAGCTGCTCCGGGATAGCTGATAAACTCGATTTATTGAGAAAATCAACTTCAATAACATGCAAAAGTTCTGAATGATAACGTGTTGTATCAAAGCGTTTCTTGTCGCGCACACAGCAATAAACTTCGTGACCATCAGAAAGAAGCGCCGGAAGCAATTTTTTGGCGATGTATCCGGTTGCGCCCGTTAGTAATATTTTCATCTTTTAAAGAGTTAGAATCAGGTTAAAACCAATAACATCTTTTGAAAGACTAAGATGCATATTATCAAGAAATTCCAGTCGGTGTGACCTTAGAACCGCGTAAAGTGCCAGATCGAAGACAAGCAAAAAACCTCCCTGAAGTAAAAGCGAATCGCCATAGCCTTTGAGCATAACCTGATTTTTGCCTTCTTTTTTACCCAGGTGCTGTAACAAAAAACCGGTGCCGATATACCCCAGATCGAGGGCTGAATTTACAAGAAGTACCGTCTCGGTCTTGAGGTGTTTCGACATCACTCCATCGGCATCCAGCATATCAGCGGCCATCTGATGCCCTTGATAAATGGCATATCCGGCGATGCCGGCATTCACCGTGTTCCAAAAGAAGTTCATCTGATGGAAATATTTTTTCCTGCCATCGAGCTGCGACCATCCAACAGCACCAGTGGCCATATTTGCTAAAGCCCAGCTTCCCAGCACGATCATTCCGCCGCGCTGAAGGTGTTGACTTTGCTTGTGAAACTGTTGGTATTCAGGTTGTCCCATCGCTTCAGTTGAGAAAACAAAAAGCGTGAGAAACAAAAATGCCGTAAAGAGCAGGTAAAAAGCCGGTTTTTTCATTCAAATAGGTGTTGAATTGTATGTGTCGAAGATATAACAAACGAACAGGTAAATGTTTCAAAATCAAAATATGTTTTTGACAGCTTTATTAAAAAGCGATCATTTTTTCGGATATTTGTCCGGTAAATAAACAGATGTAGTTAAAAACCTGTCCCAACTTAAGTTTAGCTTTCAGGATGAAGAGATCCCTCTTTTATGCGTTTCTGACTGATATCCGCTTTTGGATCATGCTGTTTTTTGTCGTCCGGCTGACCGGCATCACCCAGCCTCCATTGGAAATTGCCCACAACTGGCGTCAAACCACTGTTACGATGGTGGCACGAAATTTCTTCGAGACCGATGCCAACATTTTTTATCCGCGCATAGATATCGCAGGTGAAAAAAGTGGCATAACCGGCATGGAATTTCCATTATTGAATTATTTGATCTATCTCGTTTCACTACTATTAGGTTACGATCACTGGTATGGGCGACTTATCAACCTGCTGGTTTCTTCAGCTGGCGTTTACACTTTTTACGGTCTGGTGAAACAGATGAAAAGCGAACGTCTGGCATTGTTTGCCTCCCTCATTCTGCTTTGCTCGTTGTGGTTTACCTACTCCCGCAAAATCATGCCTGATACCTTTGCCGTTTCGTTGGTTCTTATTGGATTGCATGCAGGTTACAGTTTCCTGCACAAGCCCGGAAGGTATTGGTTGCTGGCTGTTTCTTTTACAGCATTATTCGCAGGGATACTTGCAAAACTTCCTGCAGCAGTTTTATTGGCTGTGATTCCTTTTCTTGGTTTCGGATCACAATGGGAAATGAAAAAACGGGTGATGTTTGCCTTTTCGGTTGCTTTTGCACTTTTGCCTGCAGCATGGTGGTATTTTTATTGGGTTCCTTATCTGAATACCCATTATGGATTAACACATTTTTTCATGGGAAAAGATTTGGTTACGGGAGCAGCTGAACTACTTGAAAGATGGCCACTTACTGCAAGTATGTTTTATGAGACTTCGATGAAATTTATTGCCTTTGGTGCGTTTATTTCGGGATTGATTCTGATGATTTTGAAGCGCGAAAAGTTATTTTTATTGTTTTTTGTTTTCAGCCTCCTGGCATTTGTGGTAATCATGATGAAAGCAGGCGAGACATTCACCCGCCATTCGTATTATATGATTCCTTTTATTCCGGTAATGGCCGTTGTTGCTGCCTATGCGATTGCTATGATTCCCAACAGAAAAATTGCTTGGGTAATAATCGGATTGATCATGCTCGAAGGCGTTTTGAATCAGCAGCACGACTTCCGCATTAAGCAACAGGAGATGGCGCTGTTGAAACTGGAAGCCGTTCTTGACCAGCTGGGTACGCGAAATGATCTGGTTGTGATCAATAGCGGCGAATATCCTACGCCTATGTATTTTGCCCACCGTAAAGGTTGGGTTGAAGATAACAGTCGTATCGCCGACAGCAGCTATATCGCTGATTTACATTCGAAAGGGCTCAAATACATCATTGTTTTGAAAAAGGTTTTTGGGACCACCATGCCGCTTGATTACATGAAAATGTATGATGCTGATGAATTCACCGTTTACAAACCCTGAGCAGGCATTCAGGTGTTGTGAATATGTGTATTTTTGCCAAGCCTTTTTGGTAATCTATTAGCAAACACAGAATCATGATATTTTTTCGAAATAAGATCAAATCACTTGTTGTTTTAGTACTGCTTCTTGGCGCTGTTCAGTTTCAGTCGTTAGCGGCCCACCTGCTTATCCCCATGGATAAAAGTCAGTCGAACCATTTGAAAGCCTATGGTTTAGCCTATTGGGTTTTGCAGAAAGATATCGAAATCAGCTGGTTGCTCAACTACCGGGGTGGGAGCTATCTTATCCCATATCACGAAAGTTTCGAGAAGGAATGCAAGCTGCGTAATGTCAGTTATCAGGTGATAGCCGATGCTCAGGCTGGTGCTATCTTAAACGAGATGGCTGATATGGGTGTGAACATGGATGAAATGAAACTTCAGAAAGTACCGCGCATCGCCGTTTATTCACCAAAAAACAAACTGCCCTGGGATGACGCTGTGACCCTTGTCCTCACCTATGCCGAGATACCTTATGATATTTTGTACGACGATGAAGTGCTCGAAGGCGTGCTCCCGACATACGACTGGCTGCATCTGCATCATGAAGATTTCTCAGGACAGTTTGGAAAATTCTGGTCGAGATACCGTCATTTTCCCTGGTATCAGGAAGATGTGAAACAGCAGGAAGCTACCGCAAACCGTTATGGATTCAGTAAGGTCTCACAGCTGAAGCTGGAGGTGGTGAAGAAAATCCGTGAGTTTGTTGTCGGCGGTGGTTATATGTTTGCTATGTGTTCGGCAACAGATAGTTACGATGTAGCATTGGCAGCTGACGGACTGGATATCTGTGATGTTATGTTTGATGGGGATGCTATGGGTTCGGGGGATGCCAGCCGCCTCAACTACAATAACTGCTTCGCTTTCACCGACTTTGAAGTCGTCACCAATCCGGCAGAATACGAAATTTCGAACATCGACGTCACCAACTACAGGTCGAGAGCCATCAACGAACGCAATGATTTTTTCACCTTGTTTGACTTTTCAGCCAAATGGGATCCAGTGCCTACCATGCTGACACAAAATCACGAACAAATTATTAAAGGCTTCATGGGACAAACCACGGCTTTCAACAAAGAGCTGGTGAAGAGCGAAGTCATTGTTTTGGGAGACAATAAATCCTTCGGAGAGGATCGCTACATACATGGTACTTTTGGCAATGGCTTTTGGACCTTCTATGGCGGTCACGACCCCGAAGACTATCAGCATTTGGTTGGCGACCCACCTACCGAGTTAGATATGTTTCCCAACTCGCCTGGCTACCGGTTGATTTTAAATAACATCCTCTTTCCTGCAGCCAAGAAAAAGAAACAGAAGACCTGAAAATGGGTGATGCGTGATGCGTGATGGGTGATGCGTGATGGGTGTGTAGGTGCCTAAATAGCGTTGACCGTTTTTGAGCGAGATTTAACGTTGAATTTTGCTTTTATATTCCATAGCTACATTGGAGCTAGAGGATTGTTT
>WOUZ01000033.1 GCA_009773165.1 Bacteroidota bacterium | reverse complement strand
GGTTGAGGATCGGGGGCTGAGAGGTTAAAGACCTTTCGGAAGTGGTCTTTTATTGTTTCGGGGAGATTCATAGAGGAACTGTTTAGGTAATTGTTTAAAAATTCGATCAGGGTATCAGGTTTTGAGAAGATTAACTCCGTGAGGTCAGGATTATCATCCAGCCAGTTGGTAGCCATTGCAGGGAGCGAGTCGGTAGAAAATAAGCCATCTGTTGCGGCAGGTTCATCCACGATGTCGGCAGCACGCAGGTTTTTCAGACGGAATAATTTTGTTTTGGTGTTTTTCTCATTGGCGGGAGCATCGGAATATTCAAATTCATCCGCTTCAAAAACGATGGAAGCCCCAAACATATCAGGGTTGTTTTCAGCCATTGAGAGAACGTAACCAAAGAGATTGCCACTTGGAGTTTTGCGGGCAGTTTCGTCAAGATGCAAGTCGGCAATGACTTTATCACCCATCAAAGAGAAGTCGTGAAACCTGCCAAGATAGGTTCCCAAAGCGGTAGCGCAGATATTAGGGTGACCAAAACGGGCTTTGATTCCCTGAGGACGTGCTTGAGCATTCTGGACAAGCTGATTCAGAAATGTTGCATCAATGAGACCTTCATGTCCTTTTGCGGGACCAATACGAGCGATGGTGACACCATGAATGACACCATTTTCCCTGTCAACAGCACCCACGGGAGAGGTGAAAACAGGAGCAGAAGAAAAATACCTTTTATGCATTTCAGACCGTGCTTGAGAGTTCGGAACCAGGTTTGAACGTGCCCGAAGAACGTGGCTTAGGTTTGGCAGCAAGCGCTTTTGGAGGCTTTGCCACCGTTACATTTTGAGTTGAGTTTTTTTTATTCATATAGTTTAAAAATTGATATGCAAAGATAATTCTACTTAAAGTAAAACTTTAGTAAATGTTTACGTAATCGCTATATAACAACATAATAGCTATTGACAATATCAAAATTTTTTCGTATATTGCAGTTCCATTCCGAGAGAAAGAAAGCAATCCCGATAAGGGTAAAAAACAGGATGGAAAAAAACTGATACTTAAGTAAAGGGGTTACAGGGGAAGTGAAAAAAAGAGGAAAGACTGACCTTCCAACCAAAAATTTTAAAAACCATAACAGAAGCTAATACACCAATTAAAATCGAGAAAATACTATGGGAAGTTTTAAGGAGATGCTCGCTAAGGATATTCAAGAGCGCACGGGAATGAATGTGAGACCAATGATGGATATGGGATTGCTTTCGCTGGATGAAGCACGAAAGTGGGTCGTTAGGAGAAAATACTACGAGATGGCAAAGACACGCATGACACTGACAGATATTAAATATGAGTTGGCGGAGATTTACGGTATGAGTGTGAGTGGCATCGAGAAAATGATTTATAAACCAAAAAAACCTAAACAATTAACCAATGAATAAAAAAACAAGCGGAGCCAAACTCAAAGACTTAGGCAAGTTACCCGATGACTGGAAAGAAGCTATCGTTACTTTGTACAGTCAGGGAGGCTCAGATAAAGAAGTAAAAGCCTTGATTCACAGTTGGAGGGGCACTTTTTCCAATGACCTCTGGGACAGGTGGTTAAAAGATGAAGCTGAATTTTCGGAAACCATAAAAAGGGGAAGGATTTTGAGTGAAGCCTGGTGGGAAAAACAAGGAAGAAGTAACCTTGAAAACAGGGAGTTCAATGCCACACTTTGGTACATGAACATGAAGAACCGATTTGGTTGGGCAGACAGTCAGAAGATTGACCATACCACAGGTGGAGATAAAATAGAAATCAACCTGGTTCGTGGCTAAGACGATACGTTATGGCTACATTTTTGAACAGACAGAAAAAGCATTCTCTCAGGGAAAGAAGCTGATCATCCACAAAGGTGGGACCGGCAGTGGTAAGACCTATGATTTAATGCTTTTTCTGGTGGTTTTTGTAGCCATGCGCCAAAAAGGAAAGGTCATCACGGTGGTGAGCGAAAGCAAGCCCCATCTGGATATTGGAGCCATACGCATTGCCCAAAAGATATTGATGGATCTGGGACTCAGTGATCAGGTAGTCTTTAACAGCACACGAGCAATTTTTACCTTTCCAACCCAAAGTGTTATTGAGTTTTTTTCGGCAGACAGAATTGAAAAGGCACTGGGTGCCCGAAGATATATGCTGTATGGAAACGAGATCAACACCTTGAAATTTGATGTGTGGGATGAGTTGGCAAGGAGGTCGGAATTTGTGATTGGGGACTTCAACCCTACTGCTGAATTTTGGTTGGAGAAGTTTCTGGCTTACTATGGAGAACACGTAATTATTAAGAGTAACTACCTCAACAATCCATTTTTACCAGAGGAAGAAAGGAAACGCATTGAACTCAGGGCAAATTTGGATGCCAACTTTAAAAGAACCCATGTGGACGTGGAATATGGGAGTCTGGAAGGATTGATCTTTGACAACTGGAAGCAGGTAGATGAGATGCCAAAAGATTTGGATTGGGAGTTGCGGGGGATGGATTTTGGGTTTACGAATGACCCAACGGCTTTGGTAAGGGTTGGCTTTAAAGACGGGGAGTTGTGGTTGGATGAAGAAGAATACAGCACGGGTCTCCTGGCTTCAGATATTGCCAGGTTGCTTGGAAAGTTGGGGTTGACAAGTCAGGATGAAGTGATAGCAGACAATAAGCCTGAGACGATTTTTGAGTTACGCAGGGCTGGATACAATGTGAAGGCTGCCTACAAACCTGCTGGGAGTATCGTGGCTGGAATCGACTCCATGAAGCGATACCGATTGAATGTGACCAAGCGGTCCTTGAACCTCATCAGGGAGTTACGGAACTATATGTGGAAACTTGACAGCAGCGGTAAGGCTTTGAATGAGCCGATAGACAAGTTTAACCATGCCATTGATGCGGTGAGGTATGCGGTGATGGCGAAGACGTTGGGGAGGAAGCGGATGGTTAGGGTTGGGAGGGTTTGAGGGGTGACTGAGGGACTGAGTGACTTAGTGACTAAGGGAATATTCAGTTGCCAATTGCGGGTGATTTCCTGTCAAGTTACATCCCGCGAGCTACTATACGTTGCTTTTACTGATTCCTCATAGAAACAGTGATCTATCTTTATAGACTATCTTAGCAAAGTGGTAAACTAAACATGAATTTTGAGCCTTTGCCGGGAACTGATTCGGCCCATATCTTTCCACCATGTTTTTCAACAAGTGCTTTGCAAAGTTTGAGACCAAATCCTGTACCTGTTTCACCACTTGTTCCTTTTGAGGTATGTTCATTATGTATCTCCCAAAGTTTAGCCAAAACTTTTTCATCCATACCTATTCCATTATCCGAAACGGCAATCAATAAACTTTGTTCCTGTTTTTCAGCACTAATAATAATTTGACCGTTTTGGTAAGTGAATTTTATTGCATTAGATATAAGGTTTCGCAACACTGTTCTGAATATGTTCAAATCAGCCAACAAACAAATTTTACCTGTTTCAATTATATCTAATTGAATACCTTTTTCTACTGCCATATACTCAACAGACCGAACTACCTTAGCACTTTCCTGTTGAAAATCGAATCGTTCCATGTTTAGTTCCAATTTTCCCGATTGCGATCTAGCCCAAAGCAGAATCTGATCTAACAATTCGTATGTCTTAAGTGATGTCTGATTAATTATTTTTACTAGTACTTCAATTTGTGGCAAATCATATTCGTGCAGGTCTTCAAGCACTATTTCGGATAAATTTATGAGTGAATTGAATGGGGATCGTAAATCGTGTCCCAGAATACGTATAAACTGGTCTTTGTCGGCATTTAGTTTTCTGAGTTCGTTTTCCATTTCAACCTGTTTGGTTATATCGCGGACTTGTACAATGCGGTGTAACACTTTCCCGGAACTATCAAAGGTTGCTGTAGTATTGTTTTGAAGCCATTCATACTTGCCTGCGGGGTTGAGCATCCTAAATTCGATCGTATAGTGCGTTTTTTGTTGAGCTAGCGCTTCCTGCATTTCACGACCATAATGCTTCACATCGTCGGGGTGTATATACGATATGATTTGAGGCACAGTAAGTTTGTCAATATTTTCAGGTTCAATACCAACGTATTCACAAAAACGCCGCGAGGCAAAAACCAGCTTTTCACCTTCAAACAACATTATACTGTCTGAAGCAATTTCAGCCAAATTTCTAAACCGTTTTTCACTTTCAATTAATTGCTTGTTTTGAAACAACAACTGTTCAACTAATTCCTTTTCTGAAATATCATGTGTAATTTTCAATGATTGAATCATGGCAAGGTCTAACTCAACCACACGTTTGAATTGCATCAACAATTGCTCATGCTCTTCAGAATAAGCATTCTCATTCTGGTCGAGAACGCAAATGGTACCAAAAGGCTCGCCATTTGGGAAATTTAATGGAAAACCAAGGTAGGAAACCATTCCCAATTTAATGTCGGGGTTTTTGAACCACTTTTCATCTTTTATTGCATTATCCACTTTTAACTTGTTTTGCGATTTTATTACTGTTTCGCAATACAGTCCATTCCAATGCTCTTTGTGTCCAATTTGGTAGGGATTATTATCTGATTTACTGGAGATAAATACCTCCATAAAATCGTTCTCCACCTTCATTATCAAGGCAGCGGGTATTCCAATTATTTTTGCGACTAAATCAACTATATCCTGCCATTTGCTAATGAAACTCTGCGGTATCTGGTCAAACGAATTTTTCATGAGTTTATTTATTTGAATATAATTTAGATGTGATAATGAACTGCTAGCAGAATGCCTTTAAGGGCTTGTTTCTAACTTGCAGCTAATACCTATAACATTGTAAAATGTTGAATTTCATGAACAAAGCATAAAACAGCGCTGGTAAATATGCAAAGCATTTATAGACAACTATAAACGGATAGCGCCATTGGGGAGTACGGTTTGTTACTTTTTCTTTCATCTGTCAAATTTAGTTTTTTTTGAAATATCAAAAAAAAATGTGGACGAAACTTTATGCGAGGGGCGACTTTAGTGAACGAAGCAATGGGGAGATTGGGAGACTGATGAGGGACTGGGTGACTTAGAGACAGAGTCAAGGTTTGGGGTCAAATAATTTGAAAAATAAAAAGTCGGATGGAATTGGCTGATGGATAAAAAACATTTTTACTTTTGAATGGTTCAACGTTTAAACAACAAGGCTATGCCGGAAAGCTGCATTTTAACTTCAGCAACAATTTTGCACATCAATTTGAGTTATTTTTCTAATCTACTCGATACCAGATTTATAGAAATTATTGGAGTTGAAGGTAATTCCGAAATACCCGCCATATGGCGTAAATACACTCGTTATTGGCAACCCTAACAAACCTCCGTTCAGATAATAAACTAACAACGAAACAGGACAGAATTTTGAAATATATAACAAAGACAGTTTGGGTTTTATCAGTTGTGAGTTTGCTCACCGACACAGCAAGCGAAATGTTATACCCAATTATGCCAATTTACTTAAAGACAATTGGTTTTTCGATTGTGCTTATCGGAATTCTTGAAGGTGTTGCTGAAGCAACAGCAGGACTTAGCAAAGGTTATTTTGGTAAACTTTCCGATACATCAGGCAGACGCGTTCCGTTTGTGCAAATTGGTTATGCGTTCAGCGCTATTTCTAAACCAATGATGGCGATTTTCACTTTTCCCCTTTGGATATTTTTTGCACGGACAATTGACCGTTTCGGTAAAGGCATTCGGACAAGTGCACGAGACGCAGTTCTTTCAGACGAAGCAACACCACAGACAAAAGGAAAAGTTTTTGGCTTCCATCGTTCAATGGACACATTTGGAGCAGTAATTGGACCTTCATTGGCTTTACTCTATTTGTATTTTTATCCGCAAGACTATAAAACACTATTTTTCATTGCATTTATTCCTGGACTATTTGCGGTTTTATCATCATTCTATCTCAAAGACAAAAAAGTGAACGAGAATAGACCAAGTATAAAAGCGCCTTTTTTTTCATTCTTAAAATACTGGAAAGCAAGCCCGACAGAATATAGAAAAGTTGTTATCGGACTTTTAGTATTTACGTTATTCAACAGCTCCGATGTTTTTCTTTTACTTCAAGCCAAGCAATCTGGACTTGACGACACAATGCTTATTGGGGTTTACATTTTTTACAATCTTATTTACGCTTTATTTGCTTTTCCTATGGGCATCCTTGCTGACAATCTAGGACTTAAAACAATTTACATTATCGGACTTATGTTATTTGCGACAGTATATTTTGGTATGGCAATAAACACAAATCTTTATTTCTTCTTCGGACTGTTTTTCCTTTATGGTGTTTATGCTTCGGCAACCGAAGGAATCTCAAAAGCGTGGATTTCAAACGTAACCGATAAAAAAGACACAGCAACAGCAATCGGAACATTTTCAGGACTTCAAAGCATTTGCACAATGTTGGCAAGTTCGCTAACAGGACTAATTTGGTTTCAGTTCGGTGCAACAATGGCATTCATAACAACAGCGACAGCAACTTTAATTGTTATCGCTTACTTTTTGACAACTCCAAAACCGACAAATGACATTATCAAATCATAACGAATAAAGAATGGCAGCCTATAGCACTAAGCCCAATGCCCGAAAAGCCCCGAAAAAAGAGCCGTTATCCTGCTGAGGGGTAATGGCTTTTTGGTTTATTCCTGATCGCAGAAACCATTCGTTGCTATTTACCGATTGCAACTATTTGAAATGGTTCAAAGAGGTTCAGGTGTCATGGTATCATATGGTAGGTAATATGATACTTGATACTAAAAAACCACCTTCTGGGTGGAGGTGGTTTTTATTTGGATGCTTTGAGTGTTGCTGTTTAGGTGTGGCCGAGTAGCGAAAATTTGATCTTTATTGAAAAGGTTAGAAAAATTTTCCAGACCAAAGATGATCAACAAAGAGGTGTCCAGAATAAACTTCCTTCTTTTCGTCGGTCACTGTTATCCAAACGTTGGTTTGAACTCCATGAGGGAATACTTCAAGATCCAGGAAAATTTTGGGATCCCGAACAGAGGTTATAGTACCACTGACAAAAGTCCCATCAGGGTATCGTATTGAAGCTAATTGACCTAACAGGTCAGCTGTGGAAATCTCAACAACTTCCAAGTCATGCAGATGGACTGTGTTGATGGATGGTAAATGGGTACCATTGTTTAGTTCTCTGATATGGGCTCTGGGTTGCTCAACATCGGTGTGAAAATCAAGTAATACATATTTTTGGGATGCGTCTTCACCTTCCAGGGGAGTGTGGAATCTTACGATTTGTCCTTTTTTTGAGGGTATCATAATTAAGTGGCTGATTTTTAGCGTGCCAACGCTTTTCTATGGTTACAAATTTACGAAAAAAGTACATTTAAACTGAAATAATAGCAGTGTGAAGTCAGAATACAATGGGCGTGAAGTCGTGGTCAATGGTGTCGGGGAGGTATTTCAGCAAGTTGTTGTAGGTCTTTGCAAGTTTCACCAAATGATGCTTCTTTTGGGCTTCAAGGCTGCATTTGTGGGAGTTTATTGTTTTGCGGATGACTCCTAGGGACTCTAGAAGAATATTCAACGGGATGGAGGAATTTTGCCTTTGATGCTTATGGAGGTCTTTGTTTAGCTGGTAAGCCTCGATGCGGTTGAAGGAATTGCGGGTGTATTGAGGATTCATGATTTGAGGATTTGGAAATTTGAGAATTTGAGGATTTGAGGATTTGAGGATTTGAAAAAACATTTGCTTTTGATTTGCCGGTTGGGATGTTCACTCTTTGGATTCGGGGTTTAGCGTAAAGAAGTCAGATTCATTACCGTTGAGGGTGGTTCCATCGGTCCAGGTGAGACCAATGGCGAAATTGTTTTGTTTACAAATTATAAGATACTGATCTTTAGGGTCTTTTATAACCTGATAAAGTAATGAAGACCAGTAAACTGTCTGACCTTTGTCAACTGCTGCTTTTATTTCCCGTAGTGTCATAATATGTTATTTAGAATGATTCTTAATAAGGTAGCCCAGGGAGGGATGTTCCCCGGGCACCATTCATTTTTTAGTGGTTAGTGGTTAATGGTTAATGGCTGACGCATTCATTTGGCTAAGCGAGGATTTTTTCTTCCTGGTGACGGGGGTTTATTTTTTCTGATCCCCAGAAGTCACGCACATCATCGAGGGAGGACATTTTGCCTGATTTTTTACGGTATTCTCCCGAATGCCAATACCAGGCTGTTTTCTGACGGCTGAACATGAAGCCGGCGCTTTTGATGGCTTCTCTGTTTGGGTAGGTGTTGCCAGTGAGCCATACCCATGAACCAATGACTTCGATGTCGATTCCGACAAGGTTGAGGACCTGTTCAATAACCTCCATGATTTCTTCAGAAACCTGGGTTTCATAGGCTTTTCGTGATTCAGTGAATGTTGGCTCGCTGTTGATGAGTTTTTTTGAAAGTCGTTCAAACTCATTGTTAAGCGCTTTCATGGTTTCTTCACTTCCTCCGCGGTCG
>WOUZ01000015.1 GCA_009773165.1 Bacteroidota bacterium | reverse complement strand
TTTTCAATTCAAATCGTCACCGTCAAAAAAAACGCTACAAGTGCGATGTACAAAGGATTTCAAAGAACGTAGTTTAAATTTTAGTACCCACTAGTGAATACGAATCATTAAACGAAGAACTGGCCGAGGTAAACAGTAAATTATTGTTGGCAAAAGAAAAAGCCGAAGCCAACAATGCCATCAACTTATCGAGATTGCACCTTATTCAGTATTCCTATAACCATAGCATTGATGAATTATTGGAAGAAACCGTAAATATTTCTGAAAATCATACAAAAAGCAGTATCGGGTTTATTCACTTTGTAGCTTCCGACCAGCAAAACCTTATTTTGCAAAACTGGAGCACCCAAACCAAGTCCAATTTTTGCAACGCCAAGGGCCAGGGCGAACATTATTCCATTGACAAAGCCGGAGTATGGGTAGATTGCGTACGCCAGAGAAAGCCGGTAATACACAACGATTACAATGCTTTGCAACATAAAAAAGGATTGCCCGAAGGTCATGCCCATATTGAACGTGAGATGGTAGTACCGGTTTTTACAGGCAATGTTATAAAAGCTATTTTGGGAGTAGGTAATAAACAAACCGATTACACTAAAGATGACCTGGAAGAGTTATCACTTATTGCTAACCTTACATGGGAAATTGTAGAACGCAAAATTGCGCATAACGAACTGAAAATAGCAAAAGAGAGAGCAGAAGAAAGCGACAAGCTGAAAACAGCTTTTATACAGAATATCTCTCATGAAATAAGAACCCCTCTAAACGGAATTCTGGGTTTCGCAGAGCTAATAACTGAATCTGATCTTTCTGAGGAGGAACGCTCAGGTTACCTTGAACATATAAATCAATCAAGCAACCGGTTGATGAATACAGTAAGCGATTATATGGACATGGCCAGATTAGTTTCTAACTCAATCGAAGTGAATAAAAAAGTATTTGCATTAGAACCTTTTTTTGTTAACGTTACAGAAAAAACAAAACAAGTATGTTCAAACAAAAAAGTAAAATTTGAAATTAAAGTACCCATCGAAACTGTAGATCTGTCAGTTTATACCGATCCCGCATTAATTCAAATTATCCTTAGTAAATTGCTGGATAACGCTGTTAAATTTACAAAGGAGGGAAGTGTCGCTTGCGGTTATAGTATCAAACACGGACATATTGAGTTCTTTGTTAAAGATACCGGAATTGGGATCGACAACAAAAAGCTGGACTTAATTTTTGAAATGTTCAGACAGGCAGATAATTCTACAACAAGAGGACATGATGGGAGCGGATTGGGTTTAACCATCGCTAAGGGTTTTGTTGCAATACTTGGTGGTCAAATAAATGCTGTCTCCGAAAAAGGAAAAGGATCAGTTTTTTCATTCACCATACCCTTTAATGATGCTGAAAAGTACGTATCCCCCAATCAAATAATTGCAACAAAAAAAGAAAACCATAATAATCATATCATTTTGATTGCTGAAGATGAGGAGTCGAATTATGAATATTTGGCAGTTACCCTAAATATATTAGGATATAGACATATACGTGCCGCAAATGGAAAGGAAGCAGTAGATTTTTGCAGACAAAATCCTGAAATTTCTTTGATACTAATGGATATAAAAATGCCTGTAATGCATGGTGATGTAGCAACGAAACAGATTCGGACATTCAGGCCTGACCTGCCAATCATTGCCACAACTGCTTTTGCCCAAACAGGAGACGAGCAACGCTTTAGGGAAGAAGGCTGCAACGACTATATTTCAAAACCCATCAAAAAGTCTGAATTATTACGGTTACTGCAAAAAAATCTGAACTAAATGGATTATAGAAAAAATTCACCATTGAGGGTTTCAAAACTGCGGCATCAGGCTGAGGAGCAGCTGACTCAGCGGAAATCGAAAACAAATACAATTGTTTCTGAAGCCGACATGCTGAAATTAATTCACGAATTGGAGGTTCACCAGATTGAACTTGAATTGCAAAACGAAGAGTTGATTTTGGCTACTAATAAAGCAAGAGAGGCTACGGAAAAATATGAAGAACTGTACGACTTTGCCCCTTTAGGATATTTTACCTTGTCGCGTCTGGGAGAAATCCTGGAAACAAACCTGTACGGTGCACAATTGCTTGGCAAAGAGCGTCAGAGCCTCATAAACAAAAGATTTGCTGTATTTATTAACAACGATACCAGAGCTGTTTTTGATGATCTTCTTTCACAGATATTTATGGGTAAATGCCCTGCAAGCACGGAAGTTACCTTCACTCAAAAGAGTGATAGCCCTGTTTATGTACTTCTAAGTGGTACTCTTACTGATGACGGAAAAAGATGTATGATGACAGCATTGGATATTACTGAGCGTAAACAGGTAGAAAATGCTTTGGAAAGGGAGAAATCAAACCTCTTTGCGATTTTTGAATCTTCACCCGTCGCTATGTTTATCCTTGATGAAACAACCAAAATTGTACAACTCAATGCAGCCGCAGTGCTAATGGCAGGAAGTAACAACTCTGATGCCTTGAATCAGAGACCTGGCAACTTTTTGCGATGTATTCACAGTTCAAAAGATCCCCGTGGTTGTGGCTACTCTGATGATTGTAAGGTGTGCAAAGTGCGTAATGGTATTGAGTCGTTGATCGCAAACGGTGGATCAATCCGAGGTGCTGAAATAGAATTGGAACTGAATACTAATGGAATAGAGCAAAAGATTTGGATGAGAATTGGTGTTGAGCCCATTCAGATTAACAACCGCTTACATTTGTGCGTTGCAATGGATGACCTATCAGAGCTTAAGTACTCCGAATTATTAATTAAGGAAAATAGTAAAAAAATAGCCTCCCAATACATAGAACTTAAGCAAATAAATCTTGAACTTATTACAGCAAATGATATTGCTGAAACAACCAGGGCTAATATCACAGCCGTTATTGAAGGGACTAAAGATAGCATATGGGCATTTGACCGAAATTATGATATTCTGTATATAAACAAAACATTTCAAAATGAGTTTTATCATGTATTTGGTGTTTGGCTGGAATATGGTGTAAATTTATTAAAGGCTCATCCTGATTTCTTACAACCAGTTTGGAAACCACGTTATGACCGGGTGCTTGCCAACGAGCAATTCAAAATTGAGGATGCTATTGATATGGGTAATGAAATTATTTATGTTGAAGTTTCGTTTAACCCAATCATTAGAAATGGTGAAGTAGTTGGTGGATCATGTATTGGAAGCAATATAACTACCAGAAAACTTGCTGAAAAAGAACTGATTAAAGCAAAAAACAGGGTTGAAGAAAGCGAAGAACGTTATGCACTCGTAATCGATGCATCGGAGCAAGGTATCTGGGATTGGAATATTGAAACGAATGAAGTGTTTTTTTCAGCGCAATGGAAAAGGCAGATAGGTTATGATGACCATGAAATAAAAAATGATTTTGGCTCATGGATTGAACATCTGCACCCTGATGAAAAAGCTGCCTGCGAGAATGCTGTTCAGGCATACCTTAATAATCCTACTGAACATTTTTTTCTTGAATTCAGATTTCGACATAAGGATGGGAACTACCGCTGGATGTATAATAAAGCTGCTTCAATATTAAACAATGAAGGAAAGGTAGTCAGAGTTTTTGGTGCACATACAGATATAACAGATTGGAAAGAGGCAGAGATTCTAATCAAAAAACAAAATGAAGAGCTTAAAAAGCTCAACGCTTTTAAAGACAAATTCTTTTCCATCATCGCTCACGATTTAAAAAGTCCGTTCAATTCAATTGTCGGATTGAGCGAAATACTCGTTGAACAAATCAACGAAAAGGACTATGGAGGTATAGAGAAAATCGGAGGGATTATCCTCCAGTCGTCGCTTCGTGCAATGAACTTGCTGAATAACCTCATGGAGTGGTCGCAATCGCAAATCGGAAGGATGGAATTCAATCAAAAGCGTTTCGATTTAGTGGAATTCATTCATGATAACACACTCATGTTTGATGATATTGCAGGGCAAAAAGGAATAACAATTAAAAGAGAATTACCCTCCAAAGCTATTGTTTTTGCTGATCCAGCCATGATACACACAGTGCTTAGAAACCTGATTTCGAATGCTATCAAATTTACTAAACAGGGAGGTGAGATCATCGTTTCGGTAAATGAAGAAAAAGACAAAATTATGGTTTCGGTAAAAGATAATGGCATAGGAATTCCGAAAGAAGTAATTGGCAAACTGTTCCGGATTGATGAAAACTACTCAACCCGCGGCACAGCCAATGAAACAGGTACAGGATTGGGATTGATGCTGTGCAAAGAATTCATCGAAAAGCATGATGGGGAAATTTGGGTTGAAAGCGAAGTGGAAAAAGGTTCAACATTTTATTTCACTCTGCCTCATAATTCACAGGACTGAACCTTTTCCGGAAACCATTGTCAGGCAATATGAGATTTCAGAAAAAAGGATAATTATAGAAACTAAAATTTCTGGTTATTGAAAACAATGAGGTTCCCATAAATTTGAATTGATAGTTATATCAAAATGTTTGGCAGGGAGATTTTTAAAAGCAATTACAGTGGTTGAAGCTGTTGAAGTAATTTGATCTTGCAATGATAATCCTGACATTGGACTGACTATCGAAGATTTTCATAAATCCGACATAAGTGGATACTTTATTTCAGGTATTTTTTTATTAATTCATCCAGTTTGGAGTATTGTAAAGGTTTTGAGAGGTATTCATCGAAGCCGGTTGTTAGAATAGTGGTTTTCTCTTCGCTGAAGGCGTAGGCCGTTTGGGCGATGATAGGCAGATTGGGTCGGATTTGTTTAATAAGCCGTGCAGCATCGATGCCATTCATCACAGGCATACGGATGTCCATCAGAATCAGGTCGATATCTGAGTTTTCTTTAACAAGTTCCACTGCCTGTTCACCGTTTTCAGCATGAATAATGGTTACGTTCGATTTCGACATAATCTTGCTGAGGTACTGAAAACTTGTCCAGTCGTCTTCGGCTATCAAAATCTTACGATTCGACTTTTTACCTTGAACAGGGGAAGTAATTGCCTCTGTTTTTTCTTGTTCCTTAATAGTGGTTATTGGTAAAGTAAAGAAAAAAGTAGTGCCTTTTCCAATTTCTGATTCGACCCAAATTTTACCTCCGAGTAGTTCAACCAATCCCTTGGAAATGGCTAGTCCAAGGCCAGCACCTTCATAATTTTTTGTCATCGACTGCTCTGCCTGTATGAACCTGATAAACACCTTATCATGCAATTCAGCAGGTATTCCAATTCCCGTATCTTTAACATAGAATTGGATAGAATTATCCTTTGTCTCAAAACCAAAATCAATACTTCCTGATTTTGTAAACTTTACAGCATTGTTAATCAAGTTAGTAAGAATCTGATGCAGCTTGGCTTCGTCAGAATAAATCATGTTGGTTTTATCAGGTTGATTGGTGTAATTCAACCGGAGTTTTTTTGTTTTTGCCACAGGGGTAAAAAAAGTAAGCAGATCATAAAATATTTCGTCGATTACAATCGCTTTCTGCTCAATGACAATCTGACCTGTTTCTATTTTCGAGATATCAAGAACGTTGTTGACGATTTCGATCAACCGATTCCCACTTTGGCTTATGATAGCCGAGTATTCTTTAATTTCCTCACGACTCACATCCTCATAGTTCAGCAAGGCTGAAAAACCGATAATCCCATTGAGTGGTGTCCGTATTTCATGCGACATATTTTGCAGAAAGGCAGTTTTGAGCTTGTCGCTTTCTTCAGCTTTTTCTTTAGAGATGATGAGTTCAGACGCCCGTTTTTCCTTTTCTTCATTTTGAAAAAGAAGTTCTTTGTTGGCAATATTTAATTCTGCGGCCCGTTTTTCCTTTTCTTCATTCTGAAAATGTAGTTCTTTGTTGGCTACGATTAGTTCTGCTGCCCGTTTTTCCTTTTCTTCATTTTGAAAAAGAAGTTCTTTGTTGGCAATGATTAGTTCTGCAGCGCGTTTTTCCTTTTCTTCATTCTGAAAATGAAGTTCTTTGTTGGCAATGATGAGTTCTGCAGCGCGCTTTTCCTTTTCTTCATTCTGAAAATGAAGTTCTTTGTTGGCGATGATCAATTCAGCAGCACGTTTCTCTTTCAATTTATTTTGAACTACCAATTCTTTGTTTGCAATGATTAACTCTTCTGCTCTTTTGCTTTTTTCAACTTGTTGAAAATCAAGTTCTTTATCTGCAATAATCAATTCAGCAGCCCGGTTGTTTTTTTCATTGTTTTGAAAAAGAAGTTCTTTATCAGCAATGATAAGTTCATCGGCTCGTTTTCCTTTTTCTTCTTTTTGAAACGCAAGCTCTTTTTCAGCAATAATTAACTCATCAGCTCGTTTTTCTTTTTCAACATTCTGATATGCAAGTTCTTGATTCGCTGTATCTAACTCATCAGCCCGTTTTTCTTTTTCAACATTCTGGTAAGCAAGTTCTTTGTTTGCGATGATCAATTCATTGGCTCTTTTTTCTTTTTCTTCGTTCTGAAACGCAAGTTCCTTATTTGCCAGCATCAATTCATCAGCACGTTTTTCTTTCATTTCGTTTTGAAAAACAAGTTCTTTGTTAGCAATGATCAATTCATTGGCTCTTTTTTCTTTTTCTTCGTTTTGAAATAGGAGCTCTTTATTAGCTATGATTAGTTCGGCTGCACGTTTTTCTTTTTCACTGTTTTGAAATGCCAGTTCCTTATTGGCAATTACAAGCTCATCTGCCCTTTTTTTCTTTTCCTCGTTCTGAAAAGCCAGTTCTGTGTTTGCAATAAGTAACTCCGCTGCACGCTTTATTTTTTCTTTGTTTTGAAAAAGAAGTTCATTGTTTATTTGTAAGTATTTTACATTTTGAGACACTAACAGTTCTGTTTTTTCTTTGAGTTTCTTTTCAGCCAGTCGACGGTTTATTTCCTGTTGTCGCTCGTGGTTGGCTCGGTTTATGGCAGGAATTAAACGTTCAAGTTTATTTTTGAATACATAATCAGTTGCACCATTTACCATGGCATCTATGGCTGTGTCTTCTCCTATGGCCCCGGAAACAAAAATAAAGGGGATACTTGCATACTTTTCGCGCGCTACTTTCAATGCTTCATTGCCGTTAAAATCAGGAAGACTGTAATCAGAAAGAATCAAATCGATGGATTCCTTTTGCAAAGCAGAAAGGTAATCCTTTTCGTTGTCAACTACAAAGTAAGCCGATACATTCTCACCGCTTTCAACAATATCACGTATAATCTCAGCATCTTTGTAAGAATCTTCAAGATGAAGTATTTTGATCTTCTTTTCCATTGTTACAGTCCATGACTTCCCGGTTTCTAAATTAACTTCATATTAACTGGGGGTGGTTCGTTAATGATAGCCCAATACTGTCCGAGCACTTTAAGTGCATCAATAAACTGCATAATATCAACAGGTTTAACCACATAGGAATTAGCACCCAGCTTGTAGCTTTCCACCAGATCCTTTTCTTCACGTGAAGAAGTAACCATGATTACGGGTATGAATTTGAATTTTGGGTCGGAGCGTATATGCCTCAACACTTCGATGCCGTCCATTTTTGGCATTTTAATGTCAAGCAAAATAACGGCGGGGGAGCCTTTTTCGTTGATGAATTTACCCCTTTTATACAAATAATCCAGGGCTTCAACACCATCTTCTGCAACTATTACCTCATTTGCCAGGTTCTTTTCAGATAGTGCTGCAATTGTTAATTCTACATCTTTAGCGCTATCATCCACAATTAGGATGCGTCTTAATTCTAAGCTCATTTTTTCGAAGTTTAATTGTTAATTATTTGGTAAACTAAAGGTGAAAGTGGCACCTTTTCCTTCTTCGCTTTTGGCTTGGCAGGTCCCTCCATGCCTTACAATAATGCGGTTTACATTGGCCAATCCGATTCCGATTCCTTCAAAATCCCGCACTTTGTGAAGCCGTTGGAATACCCCAAAAAGTTTATCGGCATATTTCATATCGAAGCCAACGCCATTGTCGCTGATGTGAAAAAGTGTATAGCCATTTTCAATTTCTCCTTTGATTTCAATGATTGCTTTTTCTTCATTTCGTGTATATTTAAGAGCATTCGATATCAAGTTTTGCCAAACCTGATTAAGAAGGTTTTCATCACCATAAGAGGCTGGTAAATCCGGAGTGTTAAATATAATATTTCTGCCTGTCATTTCGCTATCAAAAATTCTAAGGGCCTGTTTGATCATATCATTCGTGTTGCATTCCGAGCGTTGAATTTCTGTTCTGCTTAATCGTGAAAATGTAAGTAAAGCATCAATCAGACTGCCCATTTCATGTGCTGAATCCGAGATGGTATGGAGGTATCTTAATCCGGTTTCGTTGAGTTGCGAGGCATTGTTTTTCATAAGTAAATCAATATAACCGGAAATATGCCTTAAAGGAGCCCTCAAATCATGTGAAACCGAATAGCTAAATGTTTCAAGTTCTTTGTTTGCAGCCATTTGAATTTCCGTTTCATGTGATTGAAAACTTATTTCTTTATTAGCAATGATAAGTTCAGCTGATTGTTTTTTCTTTTCTTCTTCTTTCATCATATTTCTGCCGGAAGCAATCACCAGCATAGTGGTAAATGCCAACAGTAAAACAAAAAACACTGTTGTAAATTTGTTGTAATTATCTGATATAGATCTATTTGTCAATATGCCTTGTTGAAGTAACTGGTTTTCTTCTTTTTGAATGTCTTGAATAGCATTTCGCATCCCGTCGGAATATACTTTGCCATATTTATCTGAAATCAAGGCAATGGCCTCATTTAATCCTTGTTTTGAACGTAATTCGACAGTTTTCAACGAATATTCAAGGCGTTTGTTTACATAATAACCAAGTGTGTCAACCCTTTGCAGTTGCAACGGATTATCCTTTACGAGGTTTCTGAGTGTTGCTATTTGTTCAAAAATCACTTTCTCAGCCGAAAACAAGGGTTCGAGGTAATCACTGTCATTTGTTATTATAAAACCACGCGAAGCTGATTCGATGTCTTTTCCGTTGGAAAGTATTTCACCCGATTTAATGAGTACTTCCTCGGTAAACTGAACCCATTTTTCTGACTCAAGTAGCTTCAGCTTGCTTTTATAAGCAGTGTAACCCAGAATCGCATTTCCAACCAGGATAATTGTTGAGAAGATGATTAGTTTTTGAAGAATGCTGAGTTTCATTTGAGAAAATATAAAGTGAATAATACATTTACAGTCTTTAATTTAGGTCACAGATTCACACTCCACATGCGTCTGAATGTGTTCACAAAACAATATATTATTGCATCTATTTAACTCTCCGGACTTGGTTCCGAATGTGGTAAATTAGAATTGGTAACTCCACGGTTTCGGTCTTCAATGCTGTTGCTGCCAGTAGACACATTTTCGAATAAATCAAATGGCGACGACAAATTTCTGACAGTGAGGTCGTCAAGGCGCACGGCTTCTTTCGAAATAATTTCACCAGTTACATGCTCAGCACTTAGATTGACATCGAGATTTTCTTCGTCTTCTGAATGTGCTGTAAGCTGGTTTTGAATAAAGGGTTTTGTTTTCATTATCAATGTTTTAGTTTGGCAAAGTTGATCATTGGAGAGTTGGATTGTGTTACATATGTTGCGCTAAAACATACATAATTCACACTTTTCATGATTCACACACGCGTTACACAATCACTATATAGGTTCATCATTGAGTTAGTGTGAATAATGTAATTTCTTTTCAGTTTTGTGTAACAATTATAGGTATTAAAGCAATGAATTTTGTGCCTTGATAATTTGTCCTGATATGTACAGTCGAAGAAGGAATAAGTTTCTTAAACTTTTCCCGGTTTGACAGATGCTGGAAGGTTGAAGTTTTCAACATTAGAAAATAAATTTTCTACGCCAAAATCCTGTCGGATGGATCGAAGCGTTAATTAAACATTTAACACAAATTAAAATGAAAGTAGTTAAAATGAGTCTGGTTGTGGGCATTAGTGCCGCAATGTTATTTACAAGTTGTGCGTCCTTAAACAAAACCCAAAAAGGAGCAGTAGTAGGAACTGCCACAGGTGGAGCAATGGGAGCTGTGGTTGGCAATGTCGCAGGCAATACTGCTCTTGGCGCAATAATAGGTGCTGCTGTTGGCGGAACAACAGGAGCCATAATAGGACACAAAATGGACAAGCAGGCAAAGGAAATTGAAGCGGCAATTCCTGAGGCTAAAGTTGAACGTGTGGGCGAAGGTATTGTTGTAGAGTTTAATAGCAATATTTTGTTTGGCTTCGACAAGTCGGGCTTGACCTATGATGCTAAATCCAATCTGAATAAACTCGTATCGGTACTTAACAGCTATCCGGATACCGATATCGAATTGCAGGGACATACTGATAGCAAAGGTTCTGAGAATTATAACAGAAACTTATCTATTGAACGTGCAAGCGCTGTTTCTTCATACCTATCAAGTGAAGGAATCAGAAGTAACAGGGTTTCTATCAGGGGTTTCGGCGAAGAACTTCCAAAATATGACAACGATACAGAAAATGGCCGCGCTCAAAATCGACGGGTTGAATTCCTTATCACTGCCAATGATAAAATGAAGTCAGAAGCTGCCAAAGATGCATCGAATTAATTCAAAATCTTAAAAATAAAATTACATAGAATGAAAACAAAATTGATTTCTTTAATTGCTATCCTGATGTTAACTGTTGCTGTGGCTAATGCCCAGGGACCAACCAGATCAGGTGTATCCTTTGCCGTTTTAGGCGGCATCAACCTACAAAATCTGACAGGAACCGACTTTACAGGCGACAAGTTCGAAAATGATATGCTCATCGGATACCATGTTGGTGTAAATGCGCAGATTCCTATCATCCCCGAATTCTTCTTTCAGCCCGGGTTATTGTTTAGTACAAAGGGAGCAAAAAGCACATTTGGTTCGTTAACAAGCTCTTATAAGCTATCATACGTCGAGTTACCACTGAATTTCATGTACAAAGGTTCACTAGGTGAGGGTTTTGTTATGATTGGTTTCGGCCCTTATGTAGGATATGGTATTGGTGGAAAAGTTGTGACAAAAGGTGGTGACGCAACACTTGATACACCTATTGAATTTTCAAATACTGTTGAAATTGGCGACCCGTTGACAACGACTTATTTCAAAGCCTTTGATGCTGGTGGAAATATTTTTGCCGGCTATGAAATGGCTGGTGGTTTGTTTGCCCAGATGAATGTGCAGCTTGGTATGATTAAAATCAACCCTGAAGACAAGCGCTTCCTGAATGATGAAACTTCAATTAAAAATACAGGATTCGGATTTTCGATAGGATATCGCTTTTAGCAAAAAATATTGACTATAAAATTCTGATCGTCACTTTGTAGAGTGACGGTCATTTTTTTATTAATGAGCTAATGTCTGCTTCTGTAATGAAGAAATTCGGCAGTCTGATTTCGTGTCAAAATTCATTGGTTAGGATTAAAATCAGATTCATGAATCAGTGAATATGCTTAATATTCATCATTTTACATAAGGTAAATTTTATCAAATGGATTATATTGACTATTACAAAATATTGGGAATAGATAAAGCTGCAACGCCTGCTCTCATAAAAAAAGCCTACCGTAAACTGGCACGAAAGTACCATCCCGATTTGAACCCGGATGATAAGGGCGCAAAGGCCAATTTTCAGCAAATCAATGAAGCTAATGAGGTGCTGAGTGACCCGGAGAAACGAAAGAAATACGATCAGTATGGTAAGGATTGGCAGCATGCCGAACAATTTGAAAATGCAAGGCAGCAACAGAGCCAATCATCAAATAACAGAAGGCAAGCATTTTCAGGATCCGGAAATGAAAACGACTTTTCTGATTTTTTCGAAGCCTTTTTTGGAGGCGCTCCGGGTAACAGCAGAGGTCGTCAGACCCGACCACGAGGAGAAGATTATACTGCTCAATTAACCCTTAACCTGTTGGAAGCCTCTGTAAGTCACCAACAAACCTTAACAGTAAACGGAAAAAACATCAGAATTACAATCCCTGCAGGAATTGAAAATGATCAAACAATCAAAATTGCAGGTCATGGCGGACAAGGGGTTAATGGCGGAGCAAATGGCGATCTGTATATTAGTTTCTCGATAATCAATCACCCCACATTTAAACGATTGGGTAACAATTTGTACACGAAAGTCAGTCTTGACCTTTACACGGCAGTGTTGGGTGGCGAGATAACAACAGACACACTCGACGGAAAAGTCAAGCTCACCATCAAACCTGGTATGCAGAATGGTGGAAAATTAAAATTAAAGGGAAAAGGTTTTCCTGTTTATAAAAAGGAAGGTCAGTTTGGTGATTTGTTTATCACATTTTCAATAGCAATTCCAACGAATCTTACGGATAATCAGAAAGCTTTGTTTGCTGAATTGGCTAGAATGTGATTCAATCATTAAGTTTTTAAAATTCAGTAGTAGTGATTGAAAATCACATTTTGAATAGTAGATTGGACTTTATTCAAAAACAAAAATCACTTTTAGGATTCTTTGAGGTTTGAATATGCAAAAATGAATGCTAAATTTTATCCTTAAGAGTTAATTTCAGGACTTTATTTATTAGAAAACTAAATGTTTATGATGTATCCGGCTTAGGATATTTCTGACTTATTGCCTTGATATGACGCTACTGAAAAAGAACCTTATTCGGTGCAGTTTTTTTTAGTGGCGTTTTCTGCTCCGAATAAGATTGTTACAGATGCTTTTATATGCATCTAAAACACCCCTAAAAAGCAAAAAACCACTAAAAATGTGCAGTTTTTAGTGGTTTTCCTTAGATTTTAGGCTTCTGAGCGGAGAGGGGGGGATTCGAACCCCCGGTACCCTTGTAGAGTACGACAGTTTAGCAAACTGTTGGTTTCAGCCACTCACCCACCTCTCCATCCTCTTTCGAGTAAGAGATTTTATATGTCGGGGCAGCAGGATTCGAACCTGCGACCCCCTGCTCCCAAAGCAGGTGCGCTAGCCGGGCTGCGCTATGCCCCGATGTGTTAAGAACGTTCCCTTAAAAGGAGGTGCAAAATTAGCTAAATCATCCATATGCGCAAATTTTTTTTGATAATTTTTTTTATTATTTGGAAGATAGGGATTAATTAAAGCACTCGTCAAAACTAATCTGTTCGTATTCAAATACTAATGCAATATGATTAATGTGTTAATTTTCCTAAACATGAATCCTGCTGTGGCAAGTTTTAGTACTTTTGCCCCGCCTTATGAGAAAAAAAAATATTGTAACACTTATCATCGTACTGCTGCTGATACTTGTTGGCTACCTGTTAACCTCCATTGCTTTTCCAAAGAATATCAATAGATACCCGGCGCTGGTCTTGCTCTTTTTGCTGGATTATTATGTTTGGGGATTGTTCAAAAAGAAAGTTTTTACCTATAGCAGACTAATCAAACTTCTCACAGCTTTTGTGTATTGGTTACCCATGTTGTTATTGCTGGTTTCAACCATAGTTCTGGTTTTTGTACCTGGAAATCAGTGGAATCCAATGGCAAGAAGTGTGGTCTTCGGATCCATATTTTCGTTTTATATAGCGAAGTTTTTTATGGCTGTAGTTCTGGGACTAACCGACCTTGTTCGCTTGATCGATAAACTAAACAAGTTGTTTCTCAATCGAAAGAAGCCTGTTGAAGATACGGATGATACTCCTGTAACACGTCGTAAATTCCTGGAGAATATTGCTTTGCTGACAGGAGGCCTGGTGGTGAGTTCCATGTTCATGGGGATGTTTAAATGGGTGCACGATTTTACTACCAAAAGATTGAGTATTACTATTCCTGGTCTACCTGATGCATTTAGTAATTACAGGATTATTCAAATTTCAGATCTTCATCTAGGAACATGGTCGCATACAGATCCCATGGAGAAAGCTGTGGCAGAGATCAACAATATGAATGCAGATCTGATTGTTTTTACCGGCGACCTCGTAAATTACACCACTGATGAGGCTTACCGCTTCAAAGAAATTCTTACTGCTCTCAAAGCACCTGATGGTGTCTTGGCTATACTCGGTAATCATGATTATGGCGATTATGTAAATTGGCCTGATGCTGGTGAAAAGCAGAAAAACATGGAAGACCTCTATCAATTTTACCATCAGATTGGTTGGAAGTTATTACGTAATGACCATGTGATCATATCTAAGGGAATGGATAAAATTGCTGTTATTGGTGTCGAAAACTGGAGTCAGAATACACGTTTCCCACGGCTTGGAAGTATCATAAAAGCTCAAAAGGGTATTGGTCAGGTTTCAGCAAAAATCCTGCTTTCGCACGATCCAAGTCATTGGGATTCTGTTGTTTTAAAAGAACATCAGGACATTCAACTCACACTTTCCGGACATACACACGGTTTTCAATTTGGCATCGAGATACCCGGATTAAAATGGAGTCCTGCACAATATATGTACAAACAATGGGCTGGTTTGTATGAGAATGAGTCGAGTCAACAACGGCTTTATGTCAACCGCGGATTAGGCTCAATTGGATATCCGGGACGTATTGGCATTTTGCCAGAAATAACTATTTTTGAACTTAAATCTTAATACCAGAATAATGAAAATGTTGCATCGCACTTTTATCGTTTTATTTTCTCTTTCAATCATGCTTGTTAGCTTTGTCGTCAACGCACAGCCAAAACAAAAAAATGAAGGTAAGCCAAAAAATGTAATTCTTTTAATTGGTGACGGAATGGGCCTGGCTCAGGTATATGGTGCGAAACTAACATCTGAAACACCTTTAAACATTCTAAAATCAACTCATGTTGGTATGATGACAACACACTCATCCAATGATGAAGTAACTGATAGCGGAGCAGGTGGAACTGCAATTGCTACCGGATTTAAAACCAAGAATGGAATGATTGGTATGACACCCGACAGTGTTGAGGTACCTAGTATGCTTGATATTTTTGCTTCAAAAGGCTTGTCTACTGGTGTTGTAGTTAGTTGTGCTGTAACTCATGCCACTCCGGCTAGTTTCATAGCAAAGGATGTTAGCAGAAACCATTCTGAAGCTATTGCACTTGATTACTTAAACTCACCTGTCGACGTAGTGATTGGAGGCGGTTTGAAGCATTTTAACAAACGCAAGGACGGAAGGTCTCTGACGAAGGAGATGGAGTCAAAAGGCTTTGTTTTTTATGATAAACTTTCAGCAAACATTAAAAAAGGATCATCTAAGTTATTGATCCTCAGTGATTCGGTGCATCCTGTAAAAATGCTTGAGGGTAGAGGTAAACTTTTGCCAGATGGAACACAAATAGCTTTAGAAACGCTTGGAAAACACCCTAAAGGATTTTTCCTAATGGTTGAAGGCTCTCAAATTGATTGGGCTGGCCATGCCAATGACTCAGCATACCTTATTTCTGAAATGAGGGATTTTGATGAGACAGTAGGAGTAGCGCTTAATTTTTTAAAAGAAAACCCTGAGACTTTAGTCATTGTTACTGCTGATCACGAAACAGGTGGCCTTACTTTTCCTCATGGAGCAATAAAAGGAACTTACAGATTCGACTTTTCAACTGGTGATCATACCGGAATAATGGTTCCTGTTTATGCTTTTGGAGTTGGTGCTGAAGCTTTTACAGGGCAATATGATAACACCGATTTGATTCGTAAAATTATGGAAGTGACAGGTTATAAGTTCTAAGCTTTTCAAGAAGATAAAAAATGCTTGTTCATGTTAGGTTACCCTTTCATAAACAAGCATTTTGATTTTTACTTTAAATTGAATCAACTACGCGTAAAGCATTAAATGGGTTGATTACTTTACCTGATAATAACATTTTTTTGGAGAATAGATTTGTTCGCTGTCTTTTAAAGCTTTAATGGCTTTTTCAACATCTTTTTTATCTAAGCTTGCAGCTTCTGCAATTTCGCCCGGTTTCATTGGCTGTTGTGACAATTGCATTGCATTCAAAACTTTTTCTTTTACTTCCATCTTATTCAATTTATTAATCTAAAGTGTGAATAATCAATCCGGACCTTAATTTGGGTTCGAACCAGGTGGTTTTGGGTGGCATAATGTTTCCTGTATCAGCAATATGGATCAATTGAGCCATTGACACTGGATACAGAGCAAATGCAACCTGCATCTCACCACTGTCAACCCGTTTCTTCAATTCACCTAAGCCGCGTATACCACCAACAAAATCAATACGCTTAGACCTGCGAAGATCATCAATGCCTAAAATAGGCTCCAGCACTTGATGCGTAAGAATGGTAACATCAAGAACTCCAATAGGATCATTATCATCATATGTACCATTTTTGGCTGTCAAGGCATACCACTCGCCATCGAGATACATCGAATACTCATGTAAATGAGATGGTTTGTAGATCTCTGATCCTTTGTTAACGACCTCGAAACCTGATGTCAGGCGATCAATAAAAGCTGTTTTCGACAACCCGTTCAAGTCCTTAACCACCCTGTTATAATCTATGATCGTCAGTTGGTTGTCAGGAAAGTGAACCGCCAAAAAGTAATTGTACTCTTCTTTACCTGTATGCTTAGGGTTGGCAGCTTTTTTTTCATTTCCAACCAAGGCAGCAGCAGCTGTACGATGATGCCCGTCAGCAACATAAGTAGAAGGAATATTTTCAAAAATGCCAACGATTTTGTTGATGATTACCTCATCACTGATTACCCAAAAATGATGTCCAAAACCATCATCAGTAACAAAATCATATTCAGGATTGTTGTTGTTCACAAAGCTGCTTACGATTGCATCAAGTTCTTTTTCAGCAGGATAAGTAAAGAAAACAGGCTCCATATTTGCATTGGTTATGCGAACATGTTTCATTCGGTCTTCTTCTTTATCAGGACGTGTTAATTCGTGTTTTTTTATCACATTATTCATGTAATCTTCCACACTTGCACACCCGACAATGCCATACTGTGTTTTACCATTCATTGTTTGGGCATAGATGTAAAGGAAGTCATTCTCATCCTGTTTCAGCCAGCCATTGGTTTTGAAAAGATCGAAGTTTTCTTTTGCTTTGGAATAAACTTCGGGGGCATAATGGTCAATATCTGCTGCTAAATCAATCTCAGGTTTAATAACATGAAGCAAACTGTGTGGATTGCCAGCGGCTTCCAAACGGGCTTCATCAGAATCAAGAACATCATAAGGTCGCGATGCCAGATCTTTTACAATTGCCACCGGCGGACGCCAACCTTTGAAAGCTTTCAATGTTGCCATATATTTCTACGTATTATTTGATCTGTTAATAATAATTTATACCAAATTCCGTCTACCAGTTTTTCGATGGATAAAAATCCTCATCGTACTGCTCCTGACTTGTCATTGCACCTTTTTGAAGAGAGGTGATAAGAGCTCCAAGCATTTTTGTCATTTCCATGAGTTGATTTCTCGAATCTTCCTCTTCTGAGTCGGTAATGAATCCATGACGATGTACCAAGGTAGCATAAACCAGGCAGCTCCTGATCGAACTTTTTGCCTCTTTGAGGTATTGAACAAACTGTTGCTTTTCTCGTGCAGACCCTTCTGCTATACGTAAAGGTATTTGTCGTGCAGCATCGCAAAATCCCTGCGCCAACGATTTATCGGCGTCTTCAGGAAACTGCTGACTAATTTTTTGAACCCAAAAAATGTAGTCTAATGCTTTATGATAGATACGCAAGTCCTCAAAACGAAAAAAAGTAAGTGGCTTGTTGTTGAGATCAGTCATGTCGTAGCTCATTGGTGCTGATAGTATTAGGTGAAATTAATAATAAGTTTAGTTAACTTTAAAGGTCGTAACATTATTTTTGAAAAATGCGATAATCTGATTAGCAGCAGCTATGCCCGCATTAATGTTGGCTTCCGCTGTTTGTGCTCCCATCTTTTTCGGTGTAACAAAAAGGCGATCATTAAAAGGTTCAAGTGCTGCTTTGCAATCGGGTGCAACATCCGAAACATAATTGAAATCTTTGCGTGTTTCAAAAACACGTTGTAAGCCTTCTTCACATATAACTTCCTTGCGGGCAGTGTTAATGAGCATAGCATTCGCAGGCATCGAAGACAAAAGATCAAAATTGATCGACTTTTTAGTTTTTTCATTAGCTGGGATATGCAACGAAACATACTGGCATCCAGCGTATAAAGCCTCAACAGTTTCCATAGAAATGATACCATCATCCTCCATTGCTTCTTTCGAAACGAATGGATCAAATGCATAAACTTTCATTCCGAAACCTTTGGCGATCCTGGCAACATGTTTTCCAACGTTTCCATAAGCATGTATGCCAAGTTTTTTCCCAAAAAGCTCGGTTCCCGATGATCCATTGAAATGATTCCGCGCCTGATACACCATCATGCCTAAGGCAAGTTCAGCAACAGCGTTGCTATTTTGGCCAGGAGTGTTCATCACAACAACACCTTTTTCAGTTGCTGCAGAAAGATCAACATTGTCGTATCCGGCACCGGCACGAACGACGATACTCAGTTTACCGGCTTGATCCATTACTGCTTTATCAATGATATCGCTGCGGATAATGATAGCATCCACATCAGTAACAGCATTCATTAATGCTTGTTGATCGGGATACTTTTCAAGAAAAAGGCATTCAAAACCTGCTTCGGTGATGAGCGTTCTGATTTGATCAGAAGCGACCTTCGCAAAAGGTTTATCAGTGGCGACTAATACTTTTTTCATCACTTTTTCTTTTAAGTTATATTACTTTTTTAAAGTTTCGAATTCCTGCATTACTGCTACCAATGCTTCGACACTGGAATAGGGGAGGGCGTTGTATAATGAGGCTCTGAAGCCTCCGGCTGAACGGTGTCCTTTGATACCAATCATGCCTCTCTCAGTTGCAAAATCATTAAATTCCTTTTCAAATCCCTCAAAACCATCGTTCATTACAAAGCAAACATTCATACGCGAACGATCTTCTACAGCTGGAACAGTTGCTTTAAACAAGCTGTTTCTGTCAATTTCGCCATACATTAGTTCGGCTTTACGGATGTTGATCTTTTCCATTTCTGCAACTCCACCCATTTCCTTAAGCCATTTAAGTGTTTGTAAAGCAGCATAAATTGGAACAACTGGTGGTGTATTAAACATCGACTCCTTACTAATATGTGTGGAGTATTTCAACATGGTTGGAATAACTCTGTCAACTTTTCCAAGAATTTCGTCCTTAACAATGGCAAAAGTTACACCTGCAGGTGCAAGGTTTTTTTGTGCACCACCATATATTAATACATATTTGGAAACATCAATAACCCTGCTGAAAATGTCGGACGACATATCGGCGACAAGTGGCACACCTACTTCAAGGTCTTCAAGAATTTCTGTGCCATAAATGGTGTTGTTAGTTGTAATATGGAAATAATCGGCGTCGGCAGGAACAGTATAACCTCTTGGTATGTAATTGAATTTTTTGTCTTCGGAACTGCCAACAACAGCTACTTCTCCAAAAAGCTTAGCTTCTTTGATAGCTTTAGATGCCCATTCTCCTGTGTTCAGGTATGCAGCTTTCTTTCCCATTAGGTTATATGGAACCATGCAGAATTGAAGACTTGCCCCTCCGCCAAGGAAAATGACAGAATACCCCTCAGGGATGTTTAGCAATTCTTTAAACAAAGCAACTGCTTCATCAACAACTGCAACAAATTGTTTACTTCGGTGGGAAATCTCCATTAATGAGAGCCCTGTGCCGGAGAAATCTTTCAGCGCAGCTATAGTATTTTCAACAGTAGACTCGGGCAGGATCGATGGTCCTGCATAAAAGTTATGCTTTTTCATAGTGAAATAAGGTTTGATTTTGTGTTATTCAAAATACTCATATTTTGCAGCAAAGATAAGATTTTATTACAATTGTTAATCTTTTAACGCGATAAATATCTACTTTCGCAACCGTTTTAAATAGGCTTTCTTATGCTATCAGTCAACGAAAGAATCTCTGCTTTTGCCAACCTTGGTATTCATTTACACAGCTTTGTAAGTCAGCATTTTCCCTTAAAAGAAAATCAAGTCAGTAGTTTTTCCGGATTTGAAAATGTAATCAGGCAATCCCTCAATGCCAATAAATGGTTTACTGAAGAGAGTATTTTGCAATCACTCAAAGGAATTATAAAACTGCTTGAAAAAGATAAACTTGAAAACTGGATAAGTGATTACCCGTTGCAGGATGTCAATCAAACGAAAGTTGTAGCAGTAATAATGGCTGGAAACATTCCTTTGGTTGGTTTTCATGACTTTCTTTGTGTGCTTCTCAGTGGTCATTCTTTTTTAGGTAAACTATCGTCCGATGATGCCCTGCTTTTACCAGCTATTGCAGAAATGTTAGTATTTCTTCAGCCTGAATTCAAGCCCCTTTTTTGTTTTACCTCAAATAAGATTACGGATTTTGAAGCTGTTATAGCAACTGGCAGCAATAACTCAGCACGATATTTTGAATATTATTTTGGTAAATATCCCCACATTATCCGTAAGAACAGGAATAGCATTGCAATTCTGAACGGAGCAGAATCAGACGAAGATATGAAGGCGCTGGCAGATGATATTTTTATGTATTATGGATTAGGGTGCAGGAATGTTTCGAAACTTTACCTACCTGAATCGTTTGATTTAAAGCTGTTGCTCGTTCATTTTGAAGGATATGAACAAGTAAAAAATCATTCCCGCTATTTTAACAATTATGAATACAACAAAGCAATTTATCTCATCAACAGCATTCCACATCTTGATAATGGGTTTTTACTTGTAAAGGAAGATCCTTCTTTGGCGAGTCCTGTGTCTGTTTTACATTTTGAGCGTTATTCAGGAGCTGATTCATTACAGGAACAATTACAAAGGCAAGCCGATGATATTCAATGTATTGTATCAAAGGAGGGGCAATGGCATAATTCTTTTCCTTTTGGAGCAGCACAATATCCAGAAGTAAGTGATTACGCTGATGGAATTGATACACTTCTTTTTTTGACACAACTATAATAATATCAATAAGTTAAAGAGAATAATTTACCTAAATGAAACCTTTTATTTTAGATTGAGAAGTATTTTTTATATCATAATTGAAAAAAACGCAAAAAAGTTTGGTCATTTCATTGAAAGATAGTAATTTTGCAGCCCTTAAAATCATAATAAAGCCGAGTAAGCGATGAAAAAAGACATTCACCCTAAAGATTACAGATTAGTTGTATTTAAAGATATGTCAAACGAATATAGTTTCTTAACACGTTCAACAGTACGTACGAAAGAAACCATCGTTTGGGAAGATGGCAACGAATACCCAGTAGTGAAGCTTGAGATTTCACACACATCCCATCCATTCTACACTGGAAAAATGAAACTCGTTGACTCCGCTGGTCGTGTTGATAAGTTTAAAAACAGGTACAAAAAGCATTACGAAGTTCGCACTAAATAGTTTGACTTCAAATCACCTAAAGGCCCTTATCACGCTAGATGATAAGGGCTTTTTTGTTAATAACACATATTTTTATCAACAATTATCTGATTTTTGACAGTATTTTAAAAGCTCTGCGTTATTAAACAAAAAATCAATTATATTTGTTACAGAGAAATTAAACAATTAGAAAGAAAGCCTTAAAACGGTAACTACATGAATTACATCCTTTTTGACAGTGCATCGCGCAATAACTTGCTCCCTTTGACATTTACCCGACCTGCTGCTGATATCCGGATAGGAATCCTTACCATTCGTGAGAAATGGGAGCTTTTTCTTACAACAACTACCTCCAGTTTGACTGAATCATATCTGAGCCACAAGTATCCTTTGGTGAAAGCTGAGATTAATGTTCTGGTTAATGGGTCTATTTGCCCTAACCCCCTTCTTGTAGCTGAGATTAAAAAGCTGAAAGAAGGACAGGCATTAATTAAAGATGACACAATTATCGCTATGTGTCTCAACGCAATATCACTGGAGAATATCGCAGATGGTAATGAAGATATGGAGATGATTGAGACTGAAATCGATTTTATGAAAATTCATAACGTGTGGGATATCTTCAATTTTAATGATCAGGCCATTAAGGATGATTTTGCCTTGATTACAAAAGGAAGGAAATCGCAAGCTATCTCTTCAACGAATCGTTGTCTCAATCCTGAAAACATTTTTATTGAAGAGGGTGCAAAGGTTGAATTTGCTATCTTAAATGCATCCGAAGGTCCTATATACATAGGTAAAAATGCAGAAGTGATGGAAGGATCAAAGATAAGAGGGTCTTTTGCCTTATGTGAGCATGCTGTTCTTAAAATGGATGCTAAGATTTATGGACCAACTACCATTGGACCTTATTCCAAAGTCGGTGGCGAAGTAACACAGTCTGTAATTTTTGGTTACACAAATAAAGCACATGATGGCTTCCTTGGACATTCAGTATTGGGTGAATGGTGCAACTTAGGAGCAGATACCAACACTTCCAATCTTAAAAACACATACGAAGAAGTCAAGCTTTGGTCGTATGCGGAAGATTGCTTTGTTCAGACCGGACTTCAATTCTGTGGTACGATAATGGGCGACCACTCAAAATGTGGAATTAATACCATGTTTAATACTGGCACAGTAATAGGCGTAAATGCCAATGTTTTTGGATCTGGTTTTCAAAGAAATTTCGTGCCTTCTTTCTCATGGGGAGGAACACATGGTCTGATAGATTACGATCTTAAAAAAGCGGTAAAAACGGCAGAGATTGTCTTTGCCCGCAGAAATAAACCTTTTGATAAAGTTGAAAAATCAATTTTATCAGAGATTTTCAGCCTTACATATAAAAATAGAAGAGCCTGATCGTTTACGGCATAGCTTTTGAATTAATACAGATCAACTTGATGAAATGGCTTTCAGCTGCATGTTGAAGCCTTTAAACAGGTTGATTTTTTTATTTAGTGCCAATTTGTCACCATTTTGAACTTATTACATAAGAATGAAACCGAATAAACAAACAGAAATATTGAATGTTTCCGATATTCTTGATTCCGATACGGAATTTATTCCACTGCTTTCCGCAGAGGACGAACAGTTGATGAACGCCGAAGAATTACCTGAAGATTTGGCGATTTTACCTCTTCGAAATGCTGTCCTGTTCCCTGGAGTCGTTTTCCCTATTACCGTTGGAAGGGACAAATCCATACGTCTTATAAAGGAAGCATATAAAAAAGAGAAAGTAATTGGTGTTGTTGCACAACGCGATCCAAGTATCGAAGATCCTTCTTCCAATGACCTGCATGAAGTGGGAACCGTAGCTCAAATATTGAAGACACTCCAAATGCCAGATGGTAATACAACTGTCATTATTCAGGGAAAGAAGCGGTTTAAATTATTGGAAATCACACGAGAAGAACCTTATTTCAGAGGGAAAGTAGGTGTTTATGACAGCACTGATGCAATTCCTACTGATCCTGGTTTTAATGCCCTGATTCAATCAATTAAAGATCTGTCTATTCAAATCATCGAAAAATCACCCAATATTCCAAGCGAAGCTACTTTCGCAATTAATAATATTGAAAGTCCGGTTTTTTTAGTAAATTTTGTCTCTAGTAACCTCAATATCAACGCCACTGAGAAACAGCAGTTGCTGGAGATAACCGATGTTCCGGAAAGAGCAGGTAAAGTTCTTGGTTTCCTTACAAAAGAACTACAGATGCTGGATCTGAAAAATCAGATTCAGAGCAAAGTGAAAACAGATCTGGATAAGCAGCAGCGCGATTATTTTTTGAACCAGCAGCTCAAAACCATTCAGGAAGAGCTTGGAGGATCACCAAATGAAACTGAAATCAGGGAACTGAAGGAAAAAGCTACGCGTAAAAAATGGGACAAAGAAGTTCAGTTGGTATTTGAGCGGGAGTTGGCAAAACTTTTACGCATGCATCCTCAGGCAGCGGAATATGGTATTCAGTTTAATTACCTTGAACACCTTGTTGAGTTACCCTGGAATGAGTTTACAAAGGATAATTTTGATCTGATTAACGCACAAAAGGTGCTTGATCAGGATCATTATGGTTTGGAAAAAGTTAAAGAACGTATTATTGAGCATTTGGCTGTTTATAAACTTAAACAAGACCTGAAAGCTCCTATTTTGTGTTTGGTTGGACCTCCCGGTGTTGGTAAAACATCTCTTGGAAAATCAATTGCACGAGCCGTTGGTCGCAAATACATCCGTATGTCATTAGGTGGTTTACGTGACGAAGCCGAGTTGAGAGGACATCGTAAGACCTATATTGGGGCAATGCCTGGACGAATTATTCAAAATTTAAAAAAAGTAAAGTCTTCGAACCCTGTTTATGTGTTGGACGAAATTGACAAAGTGATTGGGAATAATATCAACGGTGACCCTCAGGCTGCCCTGCTTGAAATACTTGATCCTGAACAGAATAATAAGTTTCATGATAACTTTTTGGAGATTGATTACGACCTTTCAAAAATTATGTTCATTGCAACAGCTAACAGTCTGAGTACGATTCATCCTGCTCTGCGTGACCGCATGGAAATAATCGATTTGAGTGGATATCTGGTTGAAGAAAAACTCCAGATTGCACGCAAGCACCTTATTCCAAAACAGATTCTGGAGCATGGAATGAAAACAACCGATATCACTTTTTCAAAGAAAATACTTGAGCAAATCGTTGAAGATTATACCCGTGAAGCTGGTGTGAGGTCCATGGAACGCAATATCGCCAAATTGATACGCAACAAAGCGAAATTCATTGCTATGGGTGAATCTTACGACAAAAAACTCACTTCCGGTGATCTGGAAAAAGTACTTGGTGTTGGATGGGGGACAAGGGGCCTTGAAGTAGAGCATGAGGTTCCAGGTGTAGTAACCGGACTGGCATGGACACCTGTCGGAGGCGAATTGCTTTACATTGAAGTGAGCCTCAGTCGCGGAAAAGGTGAATTAAAACTAACCGGTAATCTCGGCGATGTAATGAAAGAGTCTGCAAGCATTGCTTTTGCCTATCTGAAGGCTCATGCTGAATTACTTGATGTTGATCCGGATGAATTTGATAAATGGAACGTTCATATTCATGTGCCTGAAGGTGCAACACCTAAAGATGGTCCTTCAGCAGGAATTACAATGCTAACGGCTTTAGCTTCAGCATTTACAAAACGAAAAGTGAAGCCTGCGCTAGCCATGACCGGTGAAATAACACTTCGTGGTAAAGTGTTGCCCGTTGGTGGGATTAAAGAAAAGATTCTGGCTGCTAAACGTGGCAAAATCACTCAAATCATTCTTTCAAAAGACAATAAAAGAGATTTCATTGAGATTAAAGAAGATTATATCAAAGGAATTCAGTTTCATTTTGTTACAAATATGATAGAGGTCATTGGTATGGCTTTGGAAGAAAAGAAAATGGCGAAAGATATTTCAAAATCAAAACAATGAAACATGTATTGATTATTCATGGGCATCCTGTTCACGATACCTTCGTTGATAAACTTACACTTGAATATATTAGAGGAGCTGAGAGTTCAGGTGCTGATGTAAAAGAATTGGTTTTGAATGAGTTGAAGTTCGATATTAACTTTCGCGAAGGATACAGAGGTAATCAGGAGCTTGAAGATGACCTAAAAATAGCTCAGGAATTAATACAATGGGCTGATCATCTTGTTTTCTTTTATCCCAATTGGTGGGCTACGTATCCAGCCTTACTTAAAGGTTTCATTGACCGGACTTTCCTCCCGGGCTTTGCTTTTAAATATCGCAAAAACAACCCTGTTCCCGAGAAACTTCTTAAAGGAAAAACAGCAAGGCTCGTTGTTACGATGGATTCGCAGGTTTGGTATTATTACCTTGTTCAGCGAGCTCCCGGACACCATTCGATGCGAAACGGTATTTTGCATTTTTGCGGAATTCGGCCTGTTTATATCAGTTCACTCGGACCAATGCGCTCCTCGTCAGAATCAAGACGTGCCAAATGGTTGAAAAAAATGTTTCAATTAGGTCAAAAAATGAAATAGTTCAAATCGAATTCATTTGAGTAAATTGCATTTCAAATTAATCATGATATGAATTTATTCAAAAGATTGATATTCATTGTTTTAATTGTTTTTTTTATTTCAGCTTGCGGAAGAAATGATTCAAGCCTTGACGTATTTAGATACAATGAGAATGCTGGTATTCTTACACTGGATCCTGCTTTTGCTAAAGATTTACCTCATATCTGGGCTTGCAATCAATTGTATAATGGTTTGGTAGAACTTGATAGTTCAATGATGGTAAAGCCTTCATTGGCAAAGCGTTGGACGATTTCTGAAGATGGACTGACTTACACATTTTACCTGCGTAATGATGTGACTTTTCATGATCACCCTGCTTTTGAAGGTAATTCCAGAAAACTGATAGCAAGCGACTTTGTTTTTAGCTTCAATCGATTTCTTGATGAAAAAATTGCTTCGCCGGGTATCTGGATTTTTAATCAGGTGCAACGTAAGGATGCTGTTTTAGATGTAACGGCACTTAACGACACCATACTTCAGATTCAATTGATTCGACCATTTCCTGCCTTCCTGGGCTTATTAGGCATGGCCTATGCCTCGGCCGTTCCTAAAGAGGTAGTTATGCTGGAAGGAAATAACTTTCGAAGAAATCCTTGTGGAACAGGACCTTTTCATTTCAAGTTTTGGGAGGAAGGTGTTCGGTTAGTCTTGCGAAGAAATCAACACTATTTTGAAATCGAAGATGGAAAACAATTACCATTTCTTGAAGCTGTATCAGTTAGTTTTCTTACTGACAGGCAGACCGCTTTTATGGAGTTTATAAAAGGGAACTTAGACTTTATGTCGGGTATTGACGCGCGTTACAAAGACGAATTACTTACACGACAGGGGATGCTCCGATCGAAATACCTTACGCGAATCGATTTACAAAGAGAGCCGTTTCTAAACACTGAATACCTCGGTTTTTTCATTGGTTCTGACTCCAAAGCTGCACAATCGCCACAAAAGCAAAAAGCTTTGCGCCAGGCAATCAATTATGGCATCGACAGGGAAAAGATGTTGAAATACTTAAGAAATAATATAGGTGTCCCAGGTCATGGCGGCATGATTCCAAAAGGACTGCCGGGATATGATGTTTCTCAAACCATAGGCTATCGTTTTGATTTAGAACGTGCGAAGAGTTTAATCGAAAGGAACGACCTAAAAGGATCTGCGATAAAAATTTCAGTAACAGCTGATTATGTTGATCTTGTTAAATATGTTCAGTCGCAACTTGACCAATTAGGGCTGGAAGTAAAAGTGGAAGTTATGCCAACTGCAACATTACGTGAGTTGCGTGCTTTTGGTAAACTGGATGTGTTCAGAGCAAGTTGGGTAGCTGATTATCCAGATGGGGAAAACTACCTTTCATTGTTTTATCATCCTAATCAATCACCTTCAGGACCAAACTACACACATTTTAATGATAAAAACTTCGACCGGATGTTTGAAAAATCATACTCAGTAACTGATCCTGCCGAGCGCGCTCAACTTTATCGTCAAATGGACAGTATGGTTATGGAACAGGCGCCTGTGGTAGTTTTGTATTATGATGAAGTTCTGCGCTTTATACATAAAAATGTTAAAGGTTTAGCGGGAAACCCTTCCAATCAACTGGACCTTAAAAGGGTTTATAAGCTAAATTAATCAAGAAGATTCAAGTAATTAAAAAATTTCGACAATTCAAGAGTACATTTCATAAACTGTATAATGTGTTTATACATGATTAACCAATGATTTTTTGTACTTTTGCAGCCGTTTTTAAGATAAAATTATATGATTAACATCACGTTACCCGATCAATCGGTACGGCAGTATGAGGCAGGAGTAACAGCTCTTGAAATTGCAAAAAGCATCAGTGAAGGTCTGGCGAGAAACGTTCTCTCAGCAAAAGTTGATAATGAAGTATGGGATGCAACCCGCGCCATTAATCAGGATTCACGCGTTCAGCTTCTTACATGGAATGATCTGGAAGGTAAAGCTACGATGTGGCATTCTTCTGCTCATTTGATGGCAGAGGCTATTGAGCAGTTATTTCCGGGTGTAAAGTTTGGAATTGGTCCGGATATTGAAAATGGCTTTTACTATGATATTGACCCAGGTGAAAAAGTACTTACTGAGGCAGATTTGGTGCTGATCGAGAAAAAAATGATTGAGCTTGCCAAAGAGAAACAAACATATCAGCGTAAAGAAGTTTCAAAAGAAGAAGCTTTAAATTTTTTTACTGATAAAGGTGATGAGTACAAATTAGAGCTCATAAATGATTTAGAGGATGGCAAAATAACATTTTACGAAAGCGGTTCGTTCACTGATTTATGTCGCGGACCTCATTTGCCTGACACAAGTTTTATCAAAGCCGTCAAACTCACAAGTATTGCAGGTGCATACTGGAGAGGTGATGAAAAACGCAAACAGCTCACCCGAGTTTATGGTATAACGTTCCCAAAAGCAAAAGAGCTTGAGGAATACCTCATCTTGTTAGAAGAAGCTAAAAAACGAGATCACAGGAAACTTGGTAAAGAACTCGAACTTTTCACATTTTCGCAAAAAGTTGGCGCAGGATTACCATTGTGGTTACCCAAAGGAGCTGAATTACGCGAAAGACTCGAACAATATCTAAAAAAAGTTCAGAAAGAGGCAGGTTACCAACCTGTTATAACTCCGCATATTGGGAATGTAAACCTTTATAAAACTTCAGGGCATTTTGATAAATATGGAGCTGATTCTTTCCGCCCCATTACAACACCTGTCGAAGGAGAAGCATTTTTCCTCAAACCAATGAATTGCCCGCATCATTGCGAGATTTTCAATGCAAAACCACATTCTTATAAAGACCTTCCGATCCGCTATGCTGAATTTGGAACTGTTTATCGTTATGAGCAAAGTGGTGAGCTTCATGGTTTGACACGCGTTCGCGGTTTTACACAAGATGACGCGCATATTTTTTGCACACCCGATCAGATTAAATCAGAGTTTAAAGCAGTGATTAAGATCATTATGCGCATTTTTAAAGCTCTTGATTTTCAAGATTTTATAACTCAGATATCATTAAGAGATCCAAAACAACCAGAGAAATATATTGGATCTTCAGAAAATTGGCTTAAAGCTGAAAATGCAATTAAGGAAGTTGCCAAAGAAGAAGGCCTAAATGCTATTGAGGTAGAAGGTGAAGCTGCATTTTATGGTCCAAAGATGGACTTCATGGTAAAGGATGCCCTTGGAAGAAAATGGCAACTGGGAACCATTCAGGTAGATTATAATTTGCCAGAGCGTTTTGATTTAACCTACACTGGAAGCGATAATGAAAAGCATCGTCCTGTAATGATTCATCGTGCGCCTTTTGGTTCAATGGAACGTTTTGTTGCGGTACTAATTGAACATTGTGCAGGGAAATTCCCCTTATGGCTAGCCCCTGAACAGGTTATCATATTGCCAATCAGTGAAAAATATCAAATTTATGCGGAAAAAGTTTCCCAGTTCCTGAAAAATTCCGATATTCGCGCCCTCATTGACGACAGGAGCGAGAAAACAGGAAGAAAGATCAGAGATGCTGAGATGCGGAAGATTCCTTTTATGCTCATTGTTGGTGAAAAAGAAGAAACTGAAAATTCTGTTTCCGTAAGAAAGCAAGCTGAAGGCGATTTAGGAAGTTATACCCTTGAGGCCTTTGCTGAAATGATAAACGGAGAGGTAAGAAAATTGCAAGAAAACGCATAAAATACGTACAGTCAACAGATTGATATAAAAGTAAGGAGGAACATACCATAGCACAGTTTAGAGGAAGAGGTCCAAGAAGGCCGATGGAAAAAAAGGAAGACCCCCATCGGATCAATGAAAGAATAACAGCACCGATGGTGCGCGTTGTAGGCGACAATATTGAAGCCAGCATCGTTTCTATCAGAGAAGCATTGGCTATCGCTGAAACGCAAGGATTAGATCTTGTTGAGATTTCGCCTACAGCAAACCCACCGGTTTGCCGTATTCTTGACTATAAAAAGTTTTTATTTGAACTCAAGAAAAAGCAAAAAGAGATCAAAGCAAAATCGGCCAAAATCGTCGTAAAAGAGATCCGTCTGGGACCAAACACCGACGATCATGATTTCGATTTCAAGTTGAAACATGCGATGAACTTCCTTGAAGAAGGAGCTAAAGTACGTGTTGATGTGCTATTTCGTGGACGTTCTATCGTTTACAAAGATCAGGGAGAATTAATCATGCTGAAGTTCGCACAAGCGCTTGAAGATTATGGCAAAGTTGAACAGTTACCAAAATTGGAAGGAAAGCGAATGATGATGATGATAGCCCCTAAAAAATAAGAAACCTATTTAACCTTAAATATTGTTTAGTAATGCCAAAAATGAAGTCAAAATCCGGAGCAAAGAAACGTTTCAAGTTAACGGGTTCCGGTAAGATCAAGAGGAAGCATGCTTACAAAAGTCACATTCTCACCAAGAAGTCGACTAAACGTAAGCGTAACTTGACCTACTCAACACTGGTGAACCCAGCTGATGAGAAGAACATCAAACTCATGCTTCAACTGTAAAAATCAATTGTTTAACTTTGTTATAGCATCAAAGTTCTCCAAAAGGGAGGCGCTATAGCGGAAAATTAAAAAAAATGCCAAGATCAGTAAACTCTGTAGCATCAAGAGCTAGAAGAAAAAAAATTCTCAAGCTGACAAGGGGTCAGTTTGGGCGCAGGAAAAACGTTTGGACAGTAGCCAAGAATTCCTACGAAAAAGGTCAACAGTATGCATATCGCGACAGACGCAACAAAAAGCGTTCGTTCCGTTCATTATGGATCATCCGTATCAATGCGGCAGTGAGACCTTTTGGAATGTCATACAGTGTCTTTGTGGGAAAACTTCACAAACACAATATTGAAATCAACAGGAAAGTGTTGGCCGACCTGGCTCTCAATAACCCTGATGCCTTCAAGGCCATCGTGGAAAAAGTGAATCAGGATTAGTTGATAACTTATCCTAAAGAATAAAGAAGGTCTCGGCCTTCTTTTTTTTGTTTATACCTGTCGCTATATACTGCTTTCGATGCCAAATTTGATCATTCTGCGGTGTAAAGCGTGCCAAGAAATATTCAAAAGAGCGGCAGCTTTTGATTTGTTGTAGTTTACTTTTTGTAAAGCCTCAATGATAGCTTTATATTCGTTATTTTCTAAAAGAGATGATTCGGATTCTGCTGTAGTTACTATTGGTAAAAGGTGTTTGTCAAGAAATGGGAAGTGATTAACAAGCAGCTTATTTCCATCACAAAGAATCAAAGCGCGCTCAATAATATTCCTAAGCTCGCGTATATTACCTGGGTAAGAATAGCTTAATAACAGTTCCAGGGCATCATCAGTGATTTGTACAATACCCTTATTCATACGTTTTGAAAAAAGCTCAATGAAATGATTTGCAAGTAGAGGAATGTCTTCAAGTCGCTCACGAAGTGGCGGCAAATCGATGATAAATGTACCTAGCCGGTGATATAAGTCGTATCTGAATTTTTTCTCCTCAATCATTTGATCAAGAAGCTGGTTCGATGCAGAAATAACCCTAACATCAACCTCAACATCGTTTCTTCCTCCAACAGGTCGAACTTTACGATCCTCAAGCGTACGAAGGAGTTTTGCCTGTTGGCCTAATGGCATGTCACCAATCTCATCAAGAAAAAGTGTTCCTTTTGAAGCTACTTCAAAACAGCCTGACCGATCTTCGTAAGCACCTGTGAACGAACCTTTTTTGTGACCGAAAAATTCACTTTCGAACAAACTATCAGTGATTGCTGAACAATTAACAGAATGAAAGGTGTTTTTTTTGCGAATACTCAAAAGATGAATACCATGAGCTACCAATTCTTTACCTGTTCCACTTTCTCCCGTAATTAAAACATTGGTTTGATCTGAGGCTGCAACCCGTTCCATCAATTCCATAATGTGCTGAATAGATTTACTTTGTCCGATCATAGGTGACCCCATGTTTTGATATAATTTATGGGTCAGGATTGAGATGGTTTGCTCAGATTGCTGAAGTTTTTTATTAAGTAAAATGAATTTCTGGGTGCGTTCAATGGCATTTTGAACATCATGCATTCTGAAAGGCTTTGGGAAATAATCAATAGCACCGTTTCGCATTGCTTCAATAACAGTAGCCATATCTCCATGACCAGAAATCATGATCACCTCAATGGAAGGTTGCATTAGCTTTATTCTTCTTAAAACTTCGAGCCCGCTCATTTCAGGTAAGCGAATATCCAGAATAGCAATGTCGATTTCAAGGTTTTCCAATAATTGAAATGTATCTGATGCTGTGGCTGATAAAAACACCTCATGATGCCTTTTCTTCAGGTATTCTCCAATTTCATCGCGAAGACGTTTCTCATCATCAAGAACAAGTATTTTTAATTCTTCCATACTTTTAATTATGAAGGATTGGTAATTTAATAGTCACCTTTGTGCAGACATCTTGTTCACTTACTACCTCAATCGACCCATTCATGTCACGAATGATACCATATGAAATTGATAAACCAAGTCCGGTACCATCATTAGCATTTTTTGTTGTGAAGAAGGGATCAAAAATATTTCCAAGAATATGTTCAGGAATACCGATGCCATTATCTTCAATTTCAATAACATGCATATCGTTTAATGAATAGGATTCGAGAGAGATTACTTTTATAAAGTTAACCGCAGACTGACTTTTCTTTTGATCAACAGCATGGCGGGAGTTACTTAAAACATTTAATAACACTTGTTCAAGTCGGAATGGATTTCCTAAAACATGCTGATTATTGTTTCTTATACTTACCTTTAAATCTATCTGATTATTAATAAAGAGCCGGTTGACTAACAGTAAACTTCCATTAATAACTTCAGAAACTGAAAAAGGTTGTTGTTCTTCGTTTTGTTGATCACGGGAAAAGATTCGCACATGATCAATAATTTTTTGAATACGTTCTATATCTGAAAACATCAAAGAAATTTTTGTTTTCAGATAATTTGTACTAAGTTGATCTGCAGATAGATCATCTAAAATATTCTCCAAACTCATCGATAATCCCCCTAAAGGTTGATTGATTTCATGGGCCATACCGGCTGAGAGTTCGCCAAGAGATTCCAGTTTCGATTTGTGAAGGAATAATTCTTGTTGTTTTTCCCTGTGTTTTAATTCTTCAACAACCCTTGCTTCAAGATTAACATTGAGCAGCCGGAGTTCGCTTTCAAAGGTTTTTCGATCCTGGATGTCTGTAAGGAAGGAGAGTAATCCCGGATTACCTTCCCAAATTAGCTGGCTTGATTTTATTTCAACCCATTTAGTCTCATTCTTGGAAGTAAGTATCTGAATATCATATGACTGCATTGTGCTTTCCTGTAGCATTCTATTTTTATAATTGTTAACTACCATGTCACGAAAGTCGGGATGTACCAGGTCCAGAAAAGATTTGCCTATTAATTGATTGGGATAATATCCTGTAAGTTCGAAGAAGCGCGGGTTAATAAGGTGAATTTGTGCGTCGATTGACAGGAAAATAGCATCATTGGCATTTTCAAAAATTGTTCGATATTTCTCTTCACTTTGCCGAAGCAGAAGTTCAGCCATTTTTCTTTCTTGAATTTCTTCCTGAAGTTTTTGCGTTCGCTGTTGAACTCTTTCTTCTAATTCGTTATTAAGCTGATGCAATTGCTTTTCAATTTTGGTACGATAGATTGCTGCTCCAAGCAAATTAGCTGCAGTTGTAAGTGTGCTAATTTCTGAGGCAGACCAAATTCGCTCTTGAAAACAGTCGTCAAAACCAATAAAACCATACCATTCATTTCTAACGAAAATTGGAATCGCAATCACAGAGACAATATTCTGAGGCTCTAAAAGATTTCGTTCGTCAATAGGGAAATCTTTTATCAAACCATAAACGCTGTTATGCTGACTAAGTTCTGAGGCCCATCTGATAAAAGAGCTATCCGAATGAGGTACAGCTAATAAAATGGTGTTATCTAGCTGTGCTTCAATATCATTTGCCACCCATTCATTGGTTTGTCGCGAAAAGCTTTCACCATTTTCTTTATAATTTTCAAATATATACACACGACTAACCTGTGCTGCATTTCCCAAACAATGTAAACTAAATCTAATCGATTGCTGATCAAAGCCATAGGTTAATAATTGTTCGGCAGTCTCGCTTACAGCTTGAAGAATTTGCTCATTGTGTTTAAGTTCTCTCTCAGCGCTTATACGTTTTCTTTCTTCATCTAATAGCTTGTATTCAAAGTCTATTTCCCTTGCTTGCTCATGAATTGCTGAATGTAGTTTGGTATTGTCAACAGGCTTAAGCAGAAAGTTTTTTATGCCAACTTCGATAGCTCTGATCATGTAGTTAGCTTCGCTAAAAGCTGAAAGGACAATAACACGTGCTTTTGGATTGATGGCCCTAATCTTAAGGGTCATGTCTAACCCATTCATTATTGGCATTTTAATATCAGTAATAACGAGGTCAGGGTGATATTTTTGATACAACTCAAGACCTTCAACACCATTTTCAGCCAGGTATACAACATCCACCCAATCGCCAATTACCCTCTTGTAGACGGTTCGGAGAATTTTTTCATCATCAACAAATAAAACAGATATGTTGAATTTTTCCATGACCGATGTTTAATGGGTTGATTTGTATTTTTTTACACCAGCTTTAACAGCAGTCTTCAGGTAATTTTCAAATGGAGGCAATGGGCATGACCAACGTTCATGGTATGCGCAATAAGGGTTATATGCTCTGTTAAAATCAATGTAAGTATAAAGACCTGTCGGTATCTCTATATCAAGATATCTCCCGCCACCATATGTTATTTCTCCGTTCGTCAGGTCTTTAAAGGGAACAAACAAACTATTGTATGATGGATTTTTCTTCTTATAATCCAGGTTTTGATATGCTTGAAGTGTGAAAACACTATCATTATGTTTGAAGCTAAGGATGGCATATTTTCGGTAAAGCGGTAGCCGGTCGGTAGTAGTTGGCATATGAAAAGGAGCTTCGCTTGTATCTACTTTCACCACTACTTGTTTTTTCCACAAGGTATCAACAGGATAATAGGGTAGGCCTCTGAAAGCTGGTATTTCATCTTTCCCAAGAGGACTTGTGAGGGTATCGGCAAAATAACGATCTGTTTCATACCTTAATGCTGTAATTTCATCGATGTAGTGCCCTTCCGTAATAAGTTGATTTGTAAGCTGTTCGTTTGGTCTGAATAATAAATAACTATAGAAATAGCTTATCAACTCTCCAATTACTGTGCGGAAACCACGACTTGTTGCATACCATGTATTGTGATCAAACGATGGATCAGTATCTGTTATTAACCCAATACGTGTATCCGGAAAGGCTTTTGTAAACATAAGATAGGAACGTCGGGCATGGGCTCCCATTGAATACAGATCAAAGGTGTCGGAACTGATACCCCAAACCGGCATTAATTTTTTGAGTGCAATCGCTGTGCTATACGTGCGGTCGCGCTGAACAGTTGAAGGAATAATAGCTCTGTAAATTGTGTCGCGAAAAAAAAATTGTTTCATTGTGCCGGCTGATGCATCTGCCATATTTGAAAAAGGAGATGAATAGGTCCATTGAGTAATTGGAACACCGGTAATAATCATGTATTTGTAATTGTTTTTTTCATAAAAATGCAGGGCGTTTTTTAAACCTGATTCAGGTATCCATCCTTCAATAACTAATGTTTTAGACGCAGGTGGCACATCAGGAGCGAGGAAAGAATAAGTATTTTTTATGATCAGTATGAAGACTAAAACTACTGATATAAAGATGATTAACATTCCTAATAATGTAGGAACCCAAATCATTTTTTGTTTAAAGAACCATCCCATACTTAGATTTTATTTTATTGGCACAAGTTAGTTATTTTTGCGGCACTCAAACACAATTCAATGAAATTGCATAATTTACGTCAACAATATAAAAAGGGAACAATTAATGAAGTTAATCTCCCCGACGATCCAATCATTTTTTTTAAGGAATGGTTCACCGAAGCTATGCAATTCCATCAATTTGAGGCAAATGCATTTATTTTGTCAACTGTATCAGCAAACCGTCCTTCATCTCGTGTTATTCTTCTGAAGGAGATCAGTACAAAAGGATTTGTTTTCTTTACCAATTATAATAGTAGGAAAGGGATGGAGCTAAATCAAAACCCTTTTGCTTCACTTAATTTTTTCTGGCCTGATCTTGAACGACAAGTCAGAGTTGAAGGTAAAGTCGCTAAGATTGAACCGGATGAATCGGATTGTTATTTTTTAAGCCGTCCTATGGAGAGTCAGGTTAGCGCAATTATATCACCTCAAAGTAGTATAATTGAATCAAAGCAGGAATTGCTGCAAATAAAGAATGATTTTCTTTCAAAAGGCTTAAAAATTCAACGTCCGGAAAACTGGGGCGGCTTTTGTTTAACGCCAGATTATTTTGAATTTTGGCAAGGAGGAGCTGACAGGTTACACGACAGAATCATCTATAGTGCCAGCAACGAATCACAATGGCTTAAAAACCGACTTGCCCCATAAGTAACAAATGATTACAGTTTGAGTGTATCTGTTTGAATATGAGTAGACTCGTTAGCCTTTCGCTTTTGTTCTTCTTGTGAAATTTGATTCATTTCGCTAACAAATTGATCAATAGCAATTGCATTGAAACCTTTCTCTTTTGCCGCTTCTTCAAGTGTACCCCATATTGGTTCGCCACAGGCTATACAACGAATTCCATGTTCCATTAAATACTTCACAGAGAAAGGATAGGTTCTCACCAATTCCTCAATTTCAATGTCTTTTGAAATCATTGCTTTAATAAAATACGGTGAATAATAATTAGTATAGTGATCTTTATAAGAATTGGTTAATCTTCTGTTCCAATTCAAAGGGTTTGTATGGTTTGGCAATAAAATCATCCATTCCAGCATCCATACAATTACGTTTATCTTGTTCCATTGCAAATGCAGTCACAGCAATAATAGGTATGTGTGCTCCTTTGCCATTTTCAGCTTCTAATTTGCGAATAGCCTGAGTGGCTTCGATACCATTCATTTCTGGCATCTGAATATCCATCAGGATTAAATCAAAACTCTTACTTTTATATAAATCTACCCCAATTCGTCCGTTTGACGCAATGTCTAATTCATGTCCAAGTTTCCTGATAACGGCAATGGCAAATTTTTGATTTAGTTCATTGTCTTCAACCAAAAGAATTTTTATTGTTTGTTTTTCTTCTGTCATGACTGCACTTGTTTAATATTATAATAGTGCCTGAAAAATATAGGCAAATGTACGTTAATTAGTGTCATTTCACAAATGATATTTCATAGTGTTATTTTTTGTCGAGCAATTTTATGATTTCATTGTAAAGAACGGCTCGTTGTATGGGTTTTGACAAATATGCACTAAAACCGGATTTTAAAATATCGCTCTCATCATTATTCATTGCATATGCTGTTTCAGCAATTGCCGGGACATTTGCATAAGTAATATAGTTGGATTTGATTGCTGTTAATAGTTTTTTGCCGTCCCAGGGGTCTGGCAAATTGATGTCGAAGACAAGTAAATCAAAGAATATTTTATTCTTTTCGCCTTCTTCGATAGCCTTTATTGCTAAATCACCATCAGCGACAGCCGTAATTTCGGCATGTGGCTCAAGAAATCTGCTGATTAGTTTACGGCTTGCCATATCGTCTTCAACAATAAGTATACGTTTTCCTTCAAGAAGCATCTTAATTTTCTCTGCCAGGAGATTGGTTTCATTGGGTATAGGTTGTTGTTTCTGCTCTACTTTGGCTGATTCCGGTAGTAGAATGGAAACTGTTGTGCCAACTGCTTTTTGTGAATCTAAAAGAAATGAACCACCCATTTTCTCTACCAATTGTTTTGATAAAGGTATGCCAAGGGCAGCACCTTGATATTGACGCGAATAGCCGTGGCTTTCATGTCGATAGGCCTCAAAAAGGTCTGGTAAATAATTCTTGTCTATACCAATACCCGTATCGCGAATGTCAATTCTTACCTGACCAGTACTAACAATTTTGTCAAGTTTGATGCGTATGAAACCCTTTTCGGTATACTTAACAGCATTATCAAGCATCTCGCTTAAAACTTTTGCTAACATAACCTGGTCGGCAATGGCATTGAATTTACTTATCTCTGTTACAATACGCAATCCCTTTTCACTTGCTGAACTTTTGAAAGTGTTAATTACTTCTTCGAGCATTTCGGGCAGATTGCATCCAACTAATTTAAAATCAATATCATTAGCTTCAAGTCGGCTGATATCGATAATATTGTTTAAGAGGTGAAGGAGTTTCTCACCACTTTTTTGAATCGAATTAGCGTAATCAAATAAATCTGGCTGATCAAGTATTGCCAATTCGTTTTCAAGCAAACTTGAGAACCCAATAATGCCATTCAATGGGGTTCGTATTTCATGGCTGATGTTTGAAAGAAAAGCATTTTTTTGATAATTAGCTTCCTCTGCCTGTACTAAGGCATCCCGAAGTTCATTGTCAACACGTTCACGTTCAATAAGTTCCTTGTTAAGGTCTGATTCTCTTTCTTTGACTAATTGGTCGAGATTAGCATAGGCTTCAATTAGTTTAACTTCTGCTTCGGAACGGTTTTTTTCAATTATTCCAATTTTCTCACGAATGACTTTCTTAAACTTTAGGTAGTTGAAAAAGAGCCAAAAAAAGAGGCTGGAAAAGATTATTGAAAACAAACCGAAAAAAATAATTTTGGTTAAACTAAATGATTTTAATTGATAAGGACCTTTTCGTGGAGTGGAAACATTTGGGTTTTGAATACGAAAGAATTCCAAATAGCCGTTGATTTTTTTTTGATGATCCTCAAAGGCCACATATGATTTTTTATAGAAGGAATATGCTTCTGCCACATCAGAGTCGTTTATGTAATTTGCCTTAATAGCATATGCTACCGCTATAAGATGTTTGTCTTTTATTGAAGTTATCAAACTGTCAAATGAATCATTGAAGGCGTAATCCTGAAAATCAACTAATTGCAAAGCATTGGCTAGTAAATGAAGTTGAATCAGAGAAATCAAATCTTCAGAGTTACTTTTGTCCCGATTCGTTACCATTTTGGAAAATAACGCTGTAGCTTCTTTTGGTTGATTATTAAGAAGCAACCTTATTTTTTCAAAATGTGCTGAAAAAAGTGTTTTATGGGAAGTTTTTGCATGGTCTAATGTATCTATCATAAGACCAAAAAGCATTGATTTTCCAGGAAGAGAAAGATTGTTATATATGCGGACAATTTGAGTATAGGTATCGATAGAAATATCAGTATTTATTTTATTATCAATATTATACGAAAATTCTTTCCAAAGGCTTAAAGCTTTTTCATGCTTATTATTCATTTCAAGTATCGAGGAAAATACCTTCAAATATTGAATGATTTCGCTGGCACTTGAGGGCTTTTTTAGTAAGCTTAAGTAATGTGCTTCCATTATTCTTTCTGCTTCATTAAGACGGCCCGAAAAAATGGTATAGAAAGGAATATGACTGGTTTTTTCTATTTCTAAAGACTTGTCGAATGATTGATTTTCAATTTGATTTAAAAAATGGGTAACATGATCTTGTTTGTAGAAATGAATCTGTGTAAAGAGACTTTTGATTTCATTAGCGTTTTCAATTTGAGCAAACAAAGGTGTCCGTACATCAACCAACTGCTGTACGAAAATGATAACAAAAAGGCAAAATGTTATTAAACGCCTCATCTAGTTTGCATTAATTTTTTTGCTACAAAAATAATCTCTTTACGATTTAAACCATAGGAAATCAAGATGTTATCTGGTAAATTTAACTGACTTACAGAAATTGTCTCAACTTGAAACCCTGCAGATTCAAGCCTTTGGGGGTAATCGGTTCCATAAAGACGTACATGATCAAACTGCCCAAATTTTTCTTCTCTTTCTTTTGGTTTGGTAATGGAATTATCTTCAAAAGTTTTATTAAGCAAGGGCGACCAAGGTACTTGCAATATCGATTTACTTCCAGGTTTCATCACCCTGTGTATCTCCCTCATAGCTCCAATATCATCAGGTATATGTTCTAAAACATGGTTACATATTAAAAGATCAAAAGAGTTATCATCAAACGGAAGATGCAACAGATCCATTAATTGAACATCATTTCCATAGTAGAATCCTTCATGATATTTCACACCTTTGGTATAAGAACCCTTGTTTTTTCGTTGTTTAGTTTCAATCCAACCAGCCAATGATGGTTCTGGTGCGATATGCAATATTGAATCAGCAGGGAGCAATTTTAGATTTTTATCGTTCAAGGCCAGATAAAGCAATCGATCCCTGTCATTTGAAGCACAACCAGGACAAATGGCATTTTTTCGAAGCCCTGCCCCAATTATTTGATATTCACCTATAACAGCTAAGTTGAATCCGCCTTCAAAAAAGGTTCTATAACCTTTATTACAAATAGGACAGAAGAAATTAGTGCCTCGATAAAATAAACCTCTGACAAATAATTTTATCTTTCTTAAGAAATAGCCAGCATTTCTTGGTATTATTTTTTTTAGAAATTCGATCGGGTAAGCCATCATGAAGGAGTGTTAATTTATTGGATTACAACGATTTTTCGAATAGTGTTTGATTTTCCTTGTAAGTGAAGTAAATATGCTCCTTTTGAGAGTGAACTTAAATCAATACTTATTTGCTGACTGCCTTTTTGTAAATAATAAGAGGCTGAGATGGAATGTTGCTTACCTAACAGGTCAGTAACTATTAATGAAAGGATTTCTTCGCTTGTGACATAAACATTTAAATACAAAATTCCATTGGTGGGAATAGGGAACATATTAATCAGTAACCTATTACCTTCATTTTCCTGAATTGATGCATATGTGTCCTGAGATTCAAAAGCACCGATATCAAAAGAGCCATTATGAGGTCTAGGACGGTCAAGTATATCAAAAGATATCTTATTTAATCCAGCATTGAAACCATTGTTAACAGCAGAAGACCCTGGTTTTAAATCGTAATTGTCATCATTAAGATTCATAAAACCTATGTTCTCAGGATACTCGCTAAAAATATTGTTTTTAATAGAAAAAGCACTCTGAGACCCATCGCTGTTTAAATAGGCATTTGCACCGTTGACTGCAAAGGAGCCAGGATTGGTAATGATGTTATTAAAAAAGAGGTTGCCTGATGTAAACGAATTAAAGAACCTCACGCCAGTTGTTTTAGGAGAAATGATGGTGTTGTGCATGATTTTGAGTCGGCCGGAAGCACTGTCGGGAGCATTGCCAACAAAGATTCCATGTCGAAAAGCTGTTTCAACTGTCGGCTGATAGGTTTTGCCTGCACGAACAATCAGGTTGTTATAGATTTTCATTTCCCCAAAACCAAAAATATCAATCCCATCGCCTTTGCCATCAAAAATTTGGTTGTTATAACAATCACAATCAGAACCACCTCCAATCAGAATTCCTGACATCTGATTTGGAGTTTCTCTTTCCGAGTCATTTCTTATTATATTATTATATATCAAACAGTTAATTGGACTGGAGCTAACTTGAATTCCATCCCATCCTGTTCTTTCAACAATATTATCATGTATGCTGACATTGTGAATTAAGTGAGGTAAAACGATTGTATCGCAATCAGTGAGATGTTGCCCTGTATATTTCGAACTTCCGATATACATTCCTTCATCAGCAATATCGTGAAGGTAACAATGGTGAATATGAATGCCTGACATTGTAAATTTTTCCCGTGTTGCAACAAATGTACAATCGGGATCTGTTTTAGCATAAATACCACCTACTTTTGTATGAGCAATTTCTATATAAGCTATCTCAATATTCGTGCTGAGTTCGTCAACAGAAATGCCTGCACCTCCTGCTACGCGTGTAATGCGAATACCGTAATCATGAGTGAGATCGTGCGTGCCTATAAACTTCACATGGTTACAATGTGAAAATTTTACACCATAAAAATGATCTGTATCAATTGTTGAGATGCCACCTCTATTAATGATCACGATAGGCTTTGATGCAGTCCCATTTAGATTTCTGATATATAAATAGGATCTTTGGCCCGGTAAGAGGCAAATTGTATCACCTGGAGCGATTCCTTCACCCTCAATATTTGAAGTTTGAGCCTCAACGGTATGGTTGCAATTCTTTTGAGCAGTAACTAAAATACTGGTATGTAATAGTATAACAACAAAAAGTAATCGTAGAGTATTCATTTGGGGTTGTTATGTTCCTCTTTTTGCTCGTTCCCAGTTAACGGATTGACTACCTTTGAAATAGCGTCTCATCCCCATGAGAACAGCAAGATTCATTATCATGAAGTAATAAGGGATGAATAAAATCTTGATTTTGATTGCTTTGTTTTCAAGATACCAACCTGTAAAAGCCATCACATAAAACAAAACCTGACCATAAAAAAGCCAAACATATATGCTGTTTAAATTGGCCGGCCCTGCAAGAATAAATAATACCAGATTGAAAATTAATAAAAGTGGTAAGGATAAAGGGGCAATAGTCCATCGAAGCACCCGATGCGAGATGTATTGAAAGCTCAAAGTGCCGAATTTAAAAATATTAAGAAGTGCACTTAACCGGATAATTGATTGAATTCCACCCGCTGCAATTCTGACTTTTCGTTTTAATTCTTCTTTAACATTAGCAGAGGAAGTTTCAATAGCAAAAGCTTCAGGGTCGTATTGTATTGTGTATCCTTTCATTGCAACACGTAATGAAATAATAAAATCATCAAGTAGGGTATCTTTCTCCACTTCTTCAAATAACTCAGTTCTTATGGCAAATAACTCACCTGCAGCGCCAACAACTGAATAAAGCTCAGCATCCCATTTCTTAAGTTTAGATTCGTACTTCCAGTAAATGCCTTCTGTTCCTGCAGCTGAATCCTTTTCTTTATTATAAATACGTTTCTCACCCGAAACACACCCAACAGTTGGATCGGCAAAAAGATTAACAATTCTTCTAACACTTTCTTTGCCAAGCATGGTGTTTCCATCCGAAAAAATGATGATGGGTGATTTAACAAATTGCATACCTCTGTTCATTGCTCCAATCTTACCACCACGTTGAGGTACATGATACACCTCAATATTAGGGTTTTGAAACTGTTTAATTAAATCAGGAGTGCCATCATCTGATCCATCGGTAATCCAAATCTGTTTGATTTTCTCTGAAGGATACTCCATTTCAAGACTGTTTTGAACCTTTGCATTAACATAGTCCTTTTCGTTATATGCTGCTACAAAGAGGGTTACCTCTGGCTCATAAAAAGAATCATACAATGGAGCTGTTTTCTTAAACATCCGTTTAAGTTTAACCAAAATGAATAACACAATACCATAACCTAGATAAGCGTAAAAAACTATGAAAAGCAGTACCCAAAAGATAATTTTCAACGATTCCATAATTTAAGTTTTCAAGTTACCTTTTTTAATAGCTCCCATATTAAGGTTGTCGATTGTAAAATATTCAAATTCAGCTATTTGATCAAGCATTTCGCGAAGTTTTTGTTCACCTGAATGAACGCTTTCCATAACAATCATCAAGTTTGGAAACTGTTTAAGAAATTGAATTGAACCGCCAAGCACCTGTGTTTCCATTCCTTCTACATCTATCTTAATAAGAATTTTGTCTTCTTGAGTCAGTCGCATTAATGGAAGAATATCATCAAGCCGCGATAAATTAATCTCGGTTTTGATGCTACGCTGCTCTGCTTCCGGAGTTTCAGCGGGTAAAGATGCGATGTGCGAAGCGCCTGTGTTTAAAGGATCAAATGAAAAACTGGCTGTGCTCGCTTCATCACTCAACCCGAAATTAAATGCAGTCACATGATCTTCAAGATTATTCAATAAAATATTAATAGTTAATGCTTTATGATTATTATAGATGGGTTCAAAAGCAAAAACTTTAAGTCCTTTCTGTCCCAACATGATTGCATAAGTTCCAATATTGGATCCAATATCAAGGAACACATTGTAGGATTTATAATGCTTCAGCATTACTTTTTTTACATTCCATTCATAAGCATAATTGCCAAATTGAAAATCGAGTGATCCTTTTCTATGAAGGAAGTATCCAAGTTTTCCCCTAAAAATCCTGGTTTCAATAAAAGATTTCTTTGTTATGATATAAAATATTGAGGCGAGTACCAAGCGCACTTGCCCATATTGTAGGAAGTCGATAAAGTATCGCAGGAAAGTAGAAATTTTATGCATAGTGTTGTTTTGTTGTGAAGTTATTTAGTAGGTTTTTCCCAGCTTTTCGATTCAAAATTATAAAATTTTAGCAATTTTGCAGGATTCCCTCCAACAATTGAGTAGGCGGGTACCGATTTAGTGACGACGCTACCTGCTGCAACGATTGATTGTTTACCAATAGTAACACCAGCGGTTATCACCGAGTTTGCACCAATCCATACATTATCTTCAATAATGATTTGTTTTGTTTCAACAGGTTGCAGGCTTATCGGTATTGTAACATCCTGATAACCATGATTTAATCCTGAGGCAACAATATTTTGAGCAAACATAATATCATTACCAATGCGCACTGGTCCAATGAGTGTACAGCTTAAACCAATACGGGTACGGTCGCCAATAAAAACATCTCCAACGCCATTATTTATTGTAGAAAAATCTTCTATAGTGGAATCGTTTCCCAAATAAAAGTTGTTAAAAGGCAAAACATCTATGCGTGTTCTTCTTCTTATAAGTGAGCCTTTTCCTTTATGATGCTTCAATGGATTCACAAACCATTTCACCCAAAGCCGGGGTCTTGCTTGATTTTTTGGCATCAGCATCCAAAGTACCAGTTTCTTTAGTTTTGGGTCTGCTTTGATTTTATCAATGAGGCTCATGTTGCAAAAATTAAGGTTTCTGAAGTACTACGATCATTTTATTGTAAATTTCTGCTACATTGTTTGTCCAGGTATGACTTCGGGCAAACAACTCCCTTTCACTTTCTTTCTCAGAAGAATTTTCAAGTAGTGCACGCTGAATGAGATCAATATATTGTTCTTTATTTTCGGCAAGATAGGTGTGATCTTCGAAAACATTCATTGCAATAGTTCGCGTTGCTACAGTAGGCTTACCCATTGCCAGGTATTCGTCAATTTTTCGGGGATAATTTCCAATAGTTACCTCATTGAGTTTTTGTGGATTGAGTGCTACATCGAAAGCCATCAGGTAGTCAGGAAGTTCTTCCATTTTTTTTGAACCTAAGAACCAAACATTTTTTTCGTTGTGAAGTGCACTCGATTTAAAAGCTTCATCTTCAGGACCTACTAATACAATTTGCCAATCAGGTCGTTCTCTGGCTATATGTAATAAAACATCTATATCAAGGCGAAGGGAGAAAAGTGCACCTATGTAACCTATGATTGGCTTGGGTATCGATGCAATATCATCCGGTAGTTTTTGAATCAGACTTTTGTCAAAAAGACTCACATCGCAACCTTGTCCGACATAATAGGAATGAGGGTTGAATTGACGTGCATGATCAGCAAGATAGGTTGAATTCGCTACGACAAGATCCGACTTTTTCATTAATGCTGCCTCAATGCGTATACCTTGTTTTTTCCAAAAATCAACAGCTATCAGATTGTCTCGGGTATAATAAACATACTGTTCTGGTTTTAAAAGCTCTTTAAGGTAAAAACCTCTGAACATATCACTGTCATTGAACAAAAAAAAGTTTTTAAATCCAAGCTTATCAATAGCTTTTTTTATTTGACGGCTAAAACGTTTGCCGTTGATTTTGTTAAGGAAATCAAACAGCCCATTGAAAGGAATCTGGCTGATTGACTCTAGTATTGTTTTTGGATACAGGTTCCACATGTTTTCACTAACTTGAACCAAATCTGGCTCAAGCCCCTTATTGATTCTCAATCGTTTTTGAATCAGCGGGTCATTTTTTTCCCGTATAACCGTTAGGCGATCAAGCGGATAGTTCACATACAGCACCCTGTTATGTTTCGAAATCTCTTGAGCAATATTGATGCAATTACTCCCGATTCTACTGTCAAGTGCTTGTAAACCAATGATTATAAAGTCTCGATTACGAATCATTTGCTGTATTATTTAATTCAAATATACTATAATATCAACTTATTGTATAATATAGTTTAAGCACATCTTCGGCCATAGTCTTCCATGAAAACTTCTCAGACTGTTTTAAACCTTTATCAATCAACTCGTTACATAAGCTTTCGTTGCTCATTATATCTTTCATAGCTTGCGTAATTTCTTCAGGTTTAAATGGATCGATAATTAAAGCTGCACCACCTGAAACCTCAGGCATGCTCGATGTGTTGGAAGTAATTACAGGTACACCGCAGCGCATTGCTTCGAGCATTGGGATACCAAAGCTCTCGCGCAGTGAGGGATACAAAAACAAACTGGATAGTGAATAAATGGAAGGCAGGTCGGTGTTGACAACATACCCCGTCAAGTGAATGTTTTCAATAAGTTCTGGAGCTTGTATTTCGTTCAATAAGGCGGTTAATGCCGATTTCTCATAATCAAGCATCACAAGTTTCAAATGAGTGTTTCCTTCTTTGAGGTAATTTGAAAAAGCAATGAGAACACCTTTTGTGTTCTTCTTCGGGTCGGTATTTCCTAAAAAGAAAGCATACTTTTCGGGGAGTTTGTATTTTGTTTTTACCCTGTTAAGCTCAGCAGGATCTTTTATTGGTCTAAAATGTTCGCTAACACCATTATAAATAGCAACCAGACGCTGATCTTCGTTAGGAAAACCAAAAAACTGCTTAATACGGTCACGCTCAAAATATGAAACGGTTATAATTTTTTTACTTTTTTGAACTACTTTAGGCACAACATACCTACGGTACATATTACCTGTTTTCTGATACCATGTTCCACCTTTTTTAAAAATACTCACACTTTCGAGGTAGATAATATCGTGCAAAGTGATTACCAGCGGAATAGAACTAAAAACCGGTGCCGTGTTACTCGTACAATGCAAAATATCACATCCATATTTTTTCGCAGCTTTAGGGAGTGCTATTTGCTCCCAGGTAGGATAGGGGCCACCATCAAGTTCAATGATGTGAAAATTAGGTGTTTCTTTCAAACAATTCCTGTCTTCATCTGGTTTGATGAAAATGAAATATTCGTTGACGGTGTCAATTTTTTGAAGATTCTTTATTAACTCCAAAGCGACCATGTCCATCCCGTGTTTCTTAACGCGAAACAAACGCTGACCTTCAATTCCGATTTTCATATGGGATAAATTTGATATGTGAACAACCTAATTTTTCTTTATCTGAAATGCATTAAATGTGTGCTTGGTGTGAATAAACTTCTTGTTGGCACCCCTTATTTTTAAAAGGGACAAAAACATGAAGAAAAATCCGACGGGTAAATATAGCAATGCTTTTAATGTACTGGCATGATAAAATTTTGCAGGAACTGAAATTATTAAGGAAAGTATTGTAATTGCGAAAGAAACCAACCACCAGGCTGTGTAATCAGGTATTCTAAATGCCGTTGATGTAGCGGTTAAAAAGAATAAGACTCCTAAAAGTAAAATTCTGGGCAACTGCAGGTATTGAATGGCTTTGTTAAAATACTCGACATTTCCATTCTTGAAAAGCGCCTTGATAGCAGGTAAAAAATTTCTACCAAAATAATGTACCTGGGCTGACAACCAACGGCGTCGCTGTTGTGAAAATACCTTCACATTTTGTACCTTTTCGTCATAAACATATGCATCGGGCAAGTACTCAATTTTATAGCCATCTTTAAGGAGTCTAATTTCGAGCTCCTTATCAAAACCGCCTACAACTTCAACTTCCTGCATTAGTCGTTTAAAAAACGTGTAGTCAAAGGCCATTGCTGAACCAATAAGTGCTGATGATAAACCCATAACACGCTGACCTTTGCGAAAGAGTTGGTTATTTATTTCTTCGCTGATCGCATCGAGAAGTGCAAAAGAGGTATTCGTGTTTTTAGCGACGCGGTGACCTTGAACAGCAATATACTCTTTGGAAATCGAACTGTTTATTTTGAAGAGAAAATCAGCTTCCATAATGTTGTCAGCATCAAGTATACAAACAGCATCATACGCGTTATCAGGCAAATTTCTCAGTGCATAATTAATGGCTCTTGTTTTTGTGCTTATCTCAAACTGAACATTGAAAATGATAAGAGGAAGTTTTTCTAATTCTGCTATCGTTTGTTGATGAAAGTTGTCGGCAATGATTACTACATCATAAAGTTCCTTCGGGTAATGTTGATTCAGAGCTTCTAAAGCTACTTCTATGATAACCTCATCCTCTTTATAACAAGGAATTAAAATAGCAAAACGCTTTAGCTTTTCGTTGCTTTGATGTCTTCTTGGAATTTTGAAAAGCGAAGCAATGGCGAAGAACAAAAGGTACAAACCTGTACTCCCAAGGTAAATCAGGAGCAAAATTTGAAAAATATTCCAAACGTTATATAGTATTTGAAGTATCATTTCTAAAGCATTGGGTTCTCATAAATCTCAGGATCAAAAAGATGAATAAGATGCCAACCTATTGCCTTGTAATAGGCGTGAAAAGCTTTAAAATTTCCTTTTAGTAAAAATTTTGCAGCATTTTTAGGAATGGCAACAAGAAGTTGGTAAGCAAGTCCTTTATAGAAATCGCTACCATTTACGTTTCTTCGCATAAAAACAAGCCGGTTCCTATTTAAATAATAGATCTTTAATGTGCTAAGCTTTCCTGTGCTAATCGATTCTTTGTGTAAAACATGAGAATTGTGCACATAGAAAATTTTATATCCTGCTTTTTTAATCCGTTCACACCAGTCGGCTTCCTCATAGTAGAGGAAAAAGATATAAGACATAAGTCCAACTTTTTTCACAACTTCCATCGGGACAAGCATTGCTGCACCATGGGCATAAAATGTTTCCTTATCTTCATTATGCTGCCCTTTATCTTTCTCGTTGTGTCCAAGGGCAAAATTTCGCATAGTTACATAATTCATGGGTGTGTAACCAGCATATTGAATGGTATCAGGTTGGTAAAAAAACTTAATTTTCGGACTTACAGCTCCAATTTTTGGGTTGTTTTTTAGCTTTTCAACCAATGGTTCCAGAAAATTAACAGGCACTTCAATGTCGTTGTTTATCAAAAGCACATACTCTCCACGGGCACGCATCAATCCAAAATTATTACCAGCGGCAAAGCCATAATTAATAGGGTTTTCAACTAATATAACATTTGGATAACGTTCCTTAATGATTTTAGGACTATCAGTAGGGGAAGCATTATCGATAACGATGATTTCAAAATTGGGATAAGAAATGTTATGTAATGAGTTGATTAGATCACATGTAACTTCAGCCTGATTATAATTAACCGTGATAATTGATACAAATGGATATTTATTGATATCAGACATAGTATTGCATCATTAGCTGTTATTCTTATTCCTCTTTATAGGTTTTTCAATATGTTCGTGCGTAGTATGTATGAATCGTTTTGATGCCCCTTTAACTTTTAGCAAACTCTTGAACATTAAAAGAAATCCATGCGGAAGTGAGAATAAAGCAAGTAGCGTTTTTTTGTTGTAAAACTTAATTGGCGTTGTAATAATCAGTGTTATAATTGTCAAAACAAAAGCTAAAAGCCATAATTCAAATGCTATTAAAGATGTTTCACTTTTGTAACCAGATAGATCGAGTATTAATTTTAATGCTGTTGCCAAAAACAGTATTCCGAGTGAAAGTATCCTTGGCGGTTGGATCATTTGAAGAACCTTATCGAAATAATCAAAATTACCATATCTTATCAAATGCCACAAACCATCAAAAAAGTATCGTCTAAAAAATTCAATCTGTGCCGCAATCCATCTTCTTCGTTGATTTACAAACACATCTTTTTTTGATGTCTTTTCATCATAAATTCGTGCATCCTCGATATATTCAATTGTATACCCGTTCTTTAACAACTTGATTTCAACTTCTTTATCTTCACCAACTGAGTCAACTGTTGCCATTGTTCTTTTAAACAGTGCATAATCGATCCCCATTCCTGAACCAATGAGAGCAGATGAAAGGCCTAAAACGCGATGTCCTTTCCTGAATATTTTATTATTTATTTCTTCGCTAACAGCATCCAAAACAGCAAAATGTGTGTTTGTATTCTTTGCCATGCGGTGTCCTTGCACAGCCAAAAAACCTTGATTAAAGGCTTCATTTATCTTTGAAAGTACGTCATGTTCCATGATATTGTCAGCATCAAGAATCATTGCAATATCATAGTTATCGCCAATAACTTCCATACACTTATTCAGGGCTTTTGATTTTTTACTAACCTCAAAAACCACTTCAACTACTTTTATTGGCAATGATTTCAATGCCTCCAATGTTGAAGGTTTAAAAGAATCAGCTATCACAATAACATCAAACAGCTCTTTGGGGTAGTCTTGCTCAAGCGCATCTGCAGCAACGCTTATAATTACGTTATCTTCTTTATAACCAGGTATTAAAACAGCAAACTTTCGTTTAAGCTGGTGTTTGTTTTTATATTTTCTTTGAGGGAGGAGCGAAGCAAAGCCAAAAATCGTGATATAAATTGCTGCAAGCGCAAAGTAGATAAAAATGACTAACTCAGCAAAGTCAATAATTTTAAGGAAGTAGCTCATGTTGTTGTTTCCAATATAGTTTCATTTAATATACTTTTCTTCGAATGAGTTACATTCCAGACCATTGCTTTTAGAATTGCTTTTGCCAGATCAAAACGTCCTTTCAATATATATTTAAGGAATGTTTTGGGCATTGCAATTACCATTAAATAAAATTGGCTAAGCAAATGATTGATGCCGAAGGTGTTTCTTCTGGCAAACAACAGTCTTCCACGATTAAGATAATAGATTTGAAAGGGACTTTCTTTAACTGTTGAAATCGATTCCTTATGTTTAACAAGTGATTCGCCACAAAAATAGATCTTGTAGCCCCCTCGCTTTATTCTCTCTGCCCAATCATGTTCTTCATAATAAAGGAAAAACACCTCTGTCATCATTCCAACTTCAGCAACAATTTTGTTTGGAACAAGCATAGCCGCACCAAAAATAGAGCCTGTTTCACAAATGTGATTGTACTGACCGGTGTCTATTTCGCCAAAACCTATCGCCTTATTACGGATTGTTATTGGACTAATCTTAGTAAAACCAGCAAATTGAAAGGTTTCAGGGGTGTGAAAAAAGTGAATTTTAGGGCTAACCATCCCAACTTCTTTATTGTTTTCCAATAAATTAACCATTGGCTCAAGAAATCCCGGATCTACTTCGGTATCGTTATTTATGAATAGAAGATATTTTCCTTTGGCTTTCCTCACTGCCACATTATTGCCACCTGCAAAACCAAGATTTTTCCCTGTCATCAACAGTTTTATCTCTGGATATTTTTCTTTAAGAATCTCAGGGTGATCATTAGGGGACCCATTATCAACGACAAAAATTTCCAGATTAGGGTAGGTACATTGCTTTAATGAGGCCAGGAACTCCAGAGTTACAGCGCTCTGATTGTAATTAACAGTGATTATAGAAACAAGTGGGTATAACGAACTGGTATTATCAGATCCAGGAATATCTAATGATTCATTTGCACCACTCATGTTAGGTTTTGTTTTTTATTGACCAGGGAGACAAACCTTTACTTTGTAAAAATGAATATTCACGGTCAAGTTGCTGACTCATAAAAATAAATGCCCAACTTGTATAAATCAAAATACCAGTTGGCATCTGACCTAAAACCCCGTTTCCGTAGCTTGCCCCCATGATTCCGGTGAATCCTGACATGAGGGCAGCAATTATGCCACGCAGTTCAGGTTCTTGTACCCGAAACATGATAATATAAGAGCCTTTTATGAGTATATAGGATAAAACAAATAAGTGAATTATGAGACCTATAATTCCTTGTTCAGCCCAGATTTGAACATACCAACTATCAGTTGCAACTTGAGATAAAAAACCCTGTGGTGAAAATCTCTTTCCCCAGTCGCCTGCACTTCCTATACCACCGCCGAAGGGTTTTGCAGCAAGATAAACACTAAGTATTCTTCTGTTCTCGAGCCTTACTAGGTAAGATTGATCTTCTTCAGGAACGAAAGCTGTTCGCATGCGCCTGATTTGAGCATTACTTTGGCCAATAAATGTGAAGGTAAAAAAGGAATAGACAATAGCAAGAACAAGACCTCCTATTAGAAATGCTTTAAAATTCTTTCTTAAAAGAATATAAGTTGCTCCTCCTATCATGGGAACAATCATTGCTCCGCGAGTTCCTGAAATCATCATTCCCCACAACCCGAAAATGCCCATTATTGTAAAAAATACCCTGTTATGGGTTCCTTTTATGTTGGTTGCAACCAACAAACCAACAACTCCCGCTGCTCCCTGCGCAGCACCAAACTGACCGGCATCACTGAAAAAAGAGAAAACACGAAGTTCACCGAAGAGGATGTGAGTTACTGCTCCAACTGTATCAAGCCAGAATTGTTCAGCAGAGTCAGGCCCCAGATATAATTGTTGCAGGCCTTTGATCGTTCCTAAAATCGAGAATATTCCCCATAAATATAAAAAGGAGTAAAGATAACGTAGCCTGCCAAAAACCAATAATGCCAAAGGTATCAATAATAACATGTAAAGTGAAATACCTCGCATAGCATAAAACCAAGCAGTTCGACTAAGTGCTTCAGGATTAAATAATTGAAGCATGCTAAACACAAACCATGCAACGGCAAGATAAACCAGATCGCGGTTTATCTGGTTCCAGTCAATTTTCTCGTAGAAATAACGAAAGAAAACTGCGATATAAGTTAAAACTAAAATGCCGTCAACAGTTAACCCAAATGGGACGTTTCTGACATATCTGGTTAATCCAATAGCAATGAAACCTAAAATAATTACTGTGTAAATGCCTACACGCGGGTCATTGAGAAAACGGTTAAAATAAATGATTGCAGGAAATAGTGCTAAAAGAGCCATAGCTATCATAAAGCCACCTTTAGCTATGATAACGCCTAATGCAACAGTAATTACAACCAGCAACAAAATAATTGCCGGATGCTGTAATTTTTCTGATCCCGTCTTGTTTTTTAATGAAGAAAACATTTCTGGTGCATTTTAAATTATCTCTTCTTTAAAAAATCTCCAAATTTAAGCAGGTAATTAAAACCTTGCACAAATATAGCTTTTTTACTTAAGTGTAACTCTTTATCGAGGTAATAAAAACCAATTCCAATTCCAACAAGTGTGAAGAGTATGGTAACAAAGCTAACAATTTCCAAGGTCTTTATTATTGTAAATGCATGCGCTATCTTATAAGAATCAGAAGGATGAAGACCATACATTATTAGTAGTAACCACGAAAAACCTCTAATTATATACGAAAACCCAAATACTGCCAGCAAATCTCCAAAAATATTAAATGATGCCATATAAACTACTTTGTAAAAGTTCTTTTTGGGCTGGTTTATACTGTCTAATCCTACACCTATGAATCGGTCTAATGGTAAAAGCAATCCATAAAAGCAAAACATTCTAAAAATGTTTGCAGTTATCAGATAGTCTTCTCCTCCCAAAAGAGTCACAATCTCTTCCGCGAAAATGAATGAAAAAAGCATTACAGGCATCATCAAAAAGGTCATTCCACCAGCATTACGATAAAAAATATTTTTTACTTCATCATAATTTTTGGCAATACTAGCACGTGACATTTCTGGAAAGGCGGTTGCAGCAAAGCTCCTTAGCGGAATCTCAATAATTTCAGTAAGTTTTAGTGGAATTGAATACAAGGCAACACCTAAAGTCCCTAAAAATGGGCTAAGCCCGATAATAAATGTGTCGGAGCTTTTTAACAAGTTACTTCCAATAAGTGTACCTGTTGTGTATTTCCCAAAGTCGAGTACAGTCTTATTTGTTTGTTTATCGAAACTAAAGGTATATCTAATACCGTCCCAGTTAAAAAAACTGGCTACCAATGAGCTGATTAGGTTGGTAATAAGGTATGCCATTAGTATGACATGAACATCAAAGGCAAATAATAGGTTTACAAAAAGGAAAATCATAAATGAACCAACATTGATCATCCTTAAAATGAGCATTTTGTCAAATTTCATTTGTGCCTGCAGGATCGACTGGGCGTTATTAAAAGGAAGTGTTATAATAGCAAGAAGAGGATACCATTCAAAAAACATTGAAAATCCTGAATTTGAAACAGTATCACCAAGTACAATATTTAAAACAAAAATGATTAGAGCAAGAAGAACACTTGAAATCAAATTGATAAAATTATTTGAACCTATCAATTTACGATCATTAACGGGATCAGAACCAGATAGAAAGCGAATAATTGCTGTCCTTGTTACACCAAACCTCAACATATCCAGGAAATTGGAAGCTGTGATAAAAAGAATCCATTCTCCAAAGGTTTCTTGTGGAACCATTCTGACAAGGAGAATAAAACTAAGGAATGCAAAAACGGCCACAAGACCGTTATTTGCCAGCGATAAAAAGTTATTGCTGGAAATCAGTTTTCTCAGTAAACTTTTCACGTTTCAATTAGTTTTCTTTTACCTGAATTCTAATTCGCCCGGGTAATGTAAGCAGATTTTTTAAACGATATAATGTGCCATCTGTTTTTTGCATTTTAACACCACTAATCATCTCTTCAATAGCATAGTCTTCTGCTTCATTCAGAATGACCATAGGTGGTTCTTTAGCAAGGTCCTTAATAATTTCAAGAGAACCAATATCAGCTTTATTCCAGCTGTTGGTAGCTTTAACAATGAGTACAGATGCATCAACTTGCTGTATTAGCTCCATTGGAAAAGCATGGAAAATTATTGAAGGGATTTCAATTAGGATATAATCATACAAATAGTTTTCCCGCCGAAGTATATTGCTATCAATCAATTCTTTAAGGTTCTTTACTTCGCTGAAATTCTCTTTAATTGTATAGTTATAGGCAAGGTTATAGTCATTTATTGGCTCACCTTCTTTGTTATCGGCATAGTTTAAAACAATGACTTTTTCGCCATAAGTACGTAACTTGTTAGCGATTTTCGTTGTAAGAAAAGTTTTACCAACTCCTTCCTGAGTACTAAAGAAAAGTACAAGATGCGGCTTGCTTGTAGTGTAAACTGAACCTTGTGCTATGCTCCTCTTAATATTTTGGATAATCATTTCAATCAGACGATTGCTAATAAATACAGCATCTTTCATGCGGACATTAGATCCTAAATATGGGTAAGCCCCTGCCAGTTTAAGCCCGATCTGTTCAGCCACTTTTTCTGGTTTTTTGAGCGAGGCATCAAAATACTCAAGAACCAAAATGATGAATAGTATAAGCAGGAATCCTATCATTGCAGCTGCCACAACCAAGTACTTTGCTTTGGAAGGATTGGCTTGCAAAGGGAAATATGGTGGGTCAATAAGACGAATATTGGTTGCCATCTGCAAATTTTGCTGTCGCATTTTTGCAAGATTTAAACTACGCAAAAGCTCCAGATAAGTTTGTTCAGCGATAGTCATCTCGCGTTCAATACGTTTTAACATGGCACCAAGAGGAGCAAATCGCTGGTATGTTTTGACAAAATCAAGTTTTCTTCGGGCCAAAACAACAAGACTAGCCTTAGCCTCTTCATATGAAAGTGCATTTTTCAACCATTCATCAAGCATTTTACTAATAGGAATACCTTGAGTTGAATGACTGTAAAGGTAAAGCTGATCAACGTACAACTTAATCTCATCCCTAAGGTTGTCAGAACGATGTCGCAACATCGAAATCTCATCCCCAATACGCTTATCATAATCCTCTGCAAGTTCGTTAATCAGGATTTTCTCTGTTACATCCGCATACTCTTTTCTTCGCTGATTAATAACATCACTTTTTAGGTAAATACTATCCCTACGTGTCAGTTTTGTTTCCAATTCACGTAAAGCGGCTGATGATTGTGCCATTCTTACCTGTTCATTCTGATAATAAAGATCAAGATCTTCCTTTTGAGCAGCAATGTATTTTGTTTGCTCCTGATAGTTAATGATATTATTTTTTCTATTGAAAATCAATAACTTATCTTCAGAAAGCCTTAAGATTCTGTCAGCGGAATCAACTTGTCTCTTAAAATACTCCACAACCATATCGGTCTGGTTTTCTTTCAAAAGTTTGTAGTTCTTAACAAAAACATGAGCGATTATTTTCAACGTTTGCTGACAAATTCCTGGATCATCCGAAAGATAGACTAATCTTACAAGATCCGAATTGTTTATTCTATAAATCTGTAATGACTTTATTGATTGGATGCTGTAATGTTTATCAGCACCATAATGTAATAAACCGTATACAAAGTTTGTATCGCTGGAGTTGTAATAGTTAGTTATATTTTGAATGGTTTTGTTAAAATCATCCAAAGAGATACCACGAGGAATAATTGGATCTTTCTCAAGATTTTCAATGAAAGTGGCATTTACATTGCTCGACGAAGTAGAGGTCGTATTTTCGTATGCAGGACGGGTTAGAAGACTATTAAGGTATTCTTCACTTTCAGTAAAATCAATTTCTCCATAAGCTGTATCATATTCTGCATCACTGATCATTTCAATATCCTGGTTACTTTGATCATACGCAACTACGGGTGCTTCTATAACAGTGCTTTCGATAAGTATTTTTTGTCCAGCACGTAATTGTTGTGAACCTAAATCGTTGATTTCTCGTAGTTTATTTAAGCTTGCGCCATATTTTTTTGCAATTGTCAAAAGGGTTTCACCTGCTCTGACAGTGTGATACACTTCCTGACGCTGAGTAGATGTACTGTTTTGTTGGGTAATGGTATTGTCCTGGTTTGAATCATAAATTGGCTCATCTTTGGACAACCCGGTGGATGATTCATATGTTTCATTGTCATTATATGAATCAGTTACAGTGGATTCTCCGCGCTGAGTTCTGGTCTGAATTTCACGTTCAAGATTTTTTAATTCTTTTTCTAAGGTTCTGATTTGTTCTTCTTTTTCGCGTTGAGCACCTGCTTTTCCGTATTTTACTACAAGATCCTTTACATGTTTTGGTATAAACTTACGTAGTTGATCCAAATTTTCATTTGATATATACTGAGTGTTATACTCTTGCAATGACAGATTTTGTGCAAGCAACATAATCGCTGTTTCTACAATTGTCTGACGGGAATTGATCAAATTAATGAGGTTATCGTATTGTGCACTGACGCTGAAAAAATCGGTAGGACGTTGGGCAGTGGACTCAATAGAGTATCCGGTAGTAATACCAGTATAAATTACGGCTTCAGATTCGTAAATTTTATCCTGATTGCGAGTAAAGTAGAACACAACAATTGCCAATAGAATTGGTATGGCGATCAATAAGATCAAATTGTTGCGGATGATGCGTATAAATTGAGCTATGTCCATAATGGGTTGTTTTCCTGTCTATCTTAAAACATTGATAAGATTGAAGTTAATTCCGGTAAGAATTTCCAGTATACGATAATTCTTGCTAAACTCCGCTATCGCTTGTTGGTATTCGATAGCACCTCTGGTTTGAATTTCCTTTAATCGCGTATATTCTGCAGTACTTATTTCTCCATTCAAAAACTGATTTTGTGCCATCTGCATCTGAATTTCTGTAAATCGTTGATAATCATTATAAATACGGATATAATTCTGCCATTGAATCATCATATCATATGCTTCAATGGTTTGTTGAACGACAAATTGTCTATTTATTTCGCGTTGAACAAATGAAAGTTCCTGCCATTTTTTTTGCTTGTTAATACGGTTTCTTCTGTCGACAATGGTTGCTAGAGGAAATCGGATATAAAAACCTACTGCAAAATTATCCCGAAAGGAATTCAAGTCGATTCTAAAAGTAGGAGGATTACCAATGCTTGAAGTTTGTGTATCATGAAAATTCCAAACTCCCCAGTTCCAATCCAGATTGAAGCTGAAATGTTCCATCCAGTAACGCTGTTGGGTTAGCTGCTCATAATAATAATAATCAGCTTTCAATTCTTCATAACGAACTGAAGGAGAATTTGCCACAGCTGAATCTATTAAAACTCTAATGTTAGGCAGTCTTTTTGTAATGTCATCAGTAAGTGGATTGAACAGTTTTGATTCATCGTTGGAATAAATCTGCCCTGAAACCTTCGTGACACCAATGACTCCCAGAAGAAGAAATATGAAATATATAGTTCGAATCCTCATAATAATTAGTGTGTTTTCTTAAAGCTTTTTTTGTGACAGAAAACCTTCTGCAAAATAAGAAGAAATTTTCTGTTTCAAGTTGTTGTCATCTTTTTTTCCTAACAGCGTTATTAACAGTTTTTAAACATTTTCTTTTTGAAAAACAGCCGGTATAGTTCTTAAAATCAGCATTATATCTCCCCAAAAGGAATATGTTCTTGCATATTGATTATCAAGTGCTTTTCTTTCTTCCTCTGACATAGCACCTTTTTTCCCTCTTTTTTCAACCTGCCAAAGACCTGTTATACCTGCAGGTCCCATAAATCGTTCACTCCAGTCATCAGATGTCAGCATCTCAGCTTCATACAAAGGAAGCGGTCGGTTTCCAACTATTGACATATCACCTTTCAAGACATTTAATAATTGGGGTAACTCATCAATGCTGGTATTTCTTATGAATTTACCGACTTTAGTGACCCTTGGATCGTCCTTTATTTTAATGAAAGTGGCACTACCTTTTCGTTTTTTTGCTTCGTTGTACCAATACTCGCATATTTTTTCCCCTTCTCTGTAAAGAGGTTGAGAACACATTTCTCCTTCAGGAAGAGCAGCACACCTTGGGCATTGTTGGGTAGCGGATTGATTATGATTACTGCTATCATTATCGTATTGATTCAGGTGTTTTAAGCTTTGGAGTACGCTGTCAGCACCAACACGCATTGAGCGAAGCTTATAAAAATCAAATATTCTGTATCCTGTACCCACGCGTTTTGAAGTGTAATAAACTTTGCCTTTCGATTCAAGCCGAATAGCAATAATCACAACAATTAGTATGGGCGACAAAGCAATTAAAGCCATTAGTGAAACAAAAATATCAAAGAAACGCTTGTTCCAGGGAATTGTATATTCTCGTTTTGGAGATTCAATAACTTGATAGTTATCAAAAAATCTGAGATATCGCGTTAGAATATCGATTCTAAAATAAATGGATTCAACATCAATTATCCCTTCATAAAAGTCAGCAATCCTAAGCTTGTAAGCTTCTTCTTTTTGTTTGGTTGCAGGGTTTTCTGAAAGTACAATAAAAGGTGTTTTAGGCTGAATCTGCTGATTTTTAAAAAGTTTAAAAATTTCAAGCGCATTCATACCTGGAAGGTATAAATCGCATAAAATGGCATCAATATCGCTATGTTGATTTAAAAAATTAATTGCAGCCAGGCTATTTTCAACTGAATGACATTGAAAGAACTCAGGATGAGCCGACAAAAGTCTCGCATATTCTGGATTACCTCCTATGTAAACAATTTTGAAGCTTGCCATGGGCTGATTCATTTCTGTTTAATTGAAATTATTTTCTTGCTAACAAGATCTCAATTCTTATTGATAATTCTTCAGGGTTAAACGGTTTCACCATATAATCATTGGCACCTAACTTTAAACATTTAACCTTTTCCTGACTACTCTCAATACCTGATAACATGATGAGAGGTATTTCTTTAAAATAGCCACTCGATCTGATATTGATAATAAAGTCGTTTCCGTTCATATTGGGCATTTGGATATCTGCAACAATCAAATCAGGCATGTTACCTTGCTCAAGCCATTGCACACCTTCCATTCCGTCATTCTTTGTGATGACATCATAAGTTTTGCTTAGGAAATTTTCCAGTAACATTCTAATGCTTAATTCATCGTCGATAACCAAAATTTTCTTCTTCATATTTAATTGATTTACCAATGTCTCTTTTTTAACTTGGGTTAAGTCTTACAGTCACGTGTTGTTATCACGTGATTGTAATGTTCAATCAGCAAATTTACGTAAATCTACCACAAATGATGCAATTTTTTTTTATTCCTTATAAAAGTAGTGAAAAGGTGCATGGGATTGATTTTCATTCATTCATTTTATTTACAAGAATATAGCTTTTTTCAGTATATAACAGTGAACACGAAATTTATAAATAGTTGGTAAAAAGATGTTTATAATTATTTTTAATCTATTGACAAGATCAATAAATTAGTTGCATCTATTTAATATTGAAAAAGAACTCTTTAGTTGTTTTCTTTGAGGTTTTGAATGATTGACTTTTACCTGAATGAAAATGTACAATTTTTCGTCTAGAAATGGGAATTTTATTCCAAAAATTGATTAGCAATTTGAACACTATTGTCTGCTGTTTCCAATTAAGTTTTGTGAGCATATTTAGATGCCTTTTCAAAATATGTATTTTTGTCACCTAATTAAATTCAACTTCTACAACTATTTATCTAAACCTTAACAAAGATATATGCGCGACTTAACAATTGGAAGTGAAGCAAGACTGATCTTCCGGTTTACTGTACCCATGTTAATTGGAAATGTTTTCCAACAGATGTACAATGTAGTCGACAGTATTGTTATCGGAAAGTTTTTGGGTAACGAAGCACTTGCGGCAGTTGGAGCCAGTTTTCCATTAATTTTTACACTTATATCATTAATAATTGGTTTAGCGACTGGCGGGACAATCATCATTTCACAATACTATGGTGCTAAGAATTTGGATATGGTTCGTAAAGCCATTGATACGATGTATATCGTCATGTTTGTTGCCTCTGTTATTTTAACAATTACTGGTTTTTTTACAAGTAAATTGATTTTTGAATTGATTGATTTGCCCGAAGATGTTATTCCGCTGGCAGTTTCTTACTTCAATCTTTATGCATTAGGATTTGTTTTCTTTTTTGGTTTTCAAGGTACTACTTCTATTCTGAGAGGCCTTGGTGATTCAAAAACTCCATTGTATTTTTTGATTGCTTCAACCATTGTGAATATTGTTCTTGATCTTTTGTTCGTGGTCGTTTTTAAATGGGGAGTCGAAGGGGTCGCTATCGCAACAATAATTTCACAAGCTGGTGCATTTTTCACGTTGATTTTGTTTCTTAACAGGAAAAATGATTTGTTGATATTCAGACCTTTAAAAATGGTTTTTGATAAAGAAATTTTTATTAAAAGTATCAAAATTGGCCTTCCAACCGGGTTGCAACAGACATTTGTAGCGGTAGGGATGCTTGCTTTATATAAAGTGGTGAATATTTTTGGAACTACAACAATTGCTGCATATACAGTTGCAATGCGCATCGACTCTTTTGCAGCATTACCAGCAATGAATTTCTCAGCAGCTTTGTCTTCCTTCGTGGGTCAAAACATTGGTGCCGGAAAGTTAGAAAGAGTTACAAAAGGATTATATGCTACTTTATGGATGACCGCTATTATTTCAATTGTTGTGACGCTGGTGGCATTTCTTTTTTCAACACCCATTATGCAGCTTTTTACCAATGATTTAGAAGTAATTGAAGCTGGAAAAAGTTATCTTTACATTGTTAGTGCGTTTTACATACTTTTCTCGACAATGTTTGTTTATAATGGAGTGTTAAGAGGAGCAGGCGATACCTTAATTCCGATGTTTGTGACGCTGCTTGCTTTATGGGCTATTCGAATTCCCCTTTCATGGTATTTGTCGTCATTTATGGGACCTGCAGGTATCTGGTGGGGAATTCCCATTGCCTGGGGTTTTGGGGCGTTCTTTTCTTTTGTTTATTTTCAAACAGGCAAATGGAAAACGAAAAATGTCCTTTATGTTAAGTCTGATCCAAGAAAATAGATAAGGTTTAATACTTTTGTAGAAATTTTGAAATCCTATAATTCATGAAAAAATTAACTTTTATTATCCTTGCAGCCATTATGATGCATGCTTGTAAGCCAGCGGAGAAACCGCTTCAGTACCCAAATACGCTCAAATCTGATCAAAAAGATGTTTATTTTGAGACGGAAATTGCAGATCCCTACCGTTGGTTGGAAGATGATAATTCAGAAGAAACTGCTCAGTGGGTCAAGTCTCAAAATGACTTGACACAGTCGTACCTTTCAAAAATTCCTTTCAGAGAGCCACTACGTCAGCGGTTGGAATCAACATGGAATTACCCTAAAATTGGTGTTCCATTTCAGGAAGGTGGCCGTTATTATTACTTTAAAAACGATGGACTTCAAAACCAAAGTGTTTTATATGTGCAAGATAACCTTCTGGCTGAAGCCAGGGTGCTGCTCGATCCTAATACAATGTCGGCTGATGGAACTATTGCTCTGGGTGCAATAAGTCCTTCACCTGATGGATCTTATTTTGCCTACGCAATTAGCAGGGGAGGAAGCGACTGGAATGAAATTGTTGTAATGGATTTGAAAACAGGCACAATGCTTTCTGATTCAATCCAATGGGTTAAGTTTTCAGGTATTAGCTGGTACAAGAATGGTTTTTATTACAGTTGCTATGAAGCACCTGCTGAAGGTCAGGCTTTATCAGGAAGTAATGAATTTCATAAAGTAAAATATCATGAACTTGGCAAGCCTCAGGCAAACGATGTGATTGTTTTTGAAGATAAAATCAATCCAAAACGAAATTTTTACGGTGGTGTTACTGACGATGGTGAATTCCTTTTTATTAGTGAGTCCCAGTCTACAAGTGGCAATGCTCTTTATGCCAAAAGATTAAGTGATCCTAAAGCGACATTTGTTAAGTTAGCTGAAGGATTTGATTTCGATTATCAGGTTATCGATCATTTGGATGGTAATCTGTTGGTTTCAACCACAAACGAAGCTCCAATGAAAAAAGTCGTTCTGATTGATCCTTTAAACCCCGAAAAAGAAAATTGGAAGGTTATTATTCCCGAAGCAGGACAAGTACTTGAATCCGTTAGTCTTGTTGGAGATTATATTTATGCAGAGTATTCAGAAGATGCTAATAACAAAGCTTATTTCTTTGATTATGAAGGTAATAAAGTAAAACAACTGGAGTTGCCAACTCTGGGAACCATTGGTGGTTTTAGCGGAAAGAAAGGTGATAATACAGCATTTTATGGTTTTACATCTTTCACTTTCCCATCCAATGTATATCAACTCGATGTAGCAAATAATACGTCATCAGTTTACGCAAGCAGTGAAGTGAAATTCGATCCATCTGCATTCGAAACTGAACAAATATTTTTTGAAAGCAAAGACGGTACAAAAGTTCCAATGTTTATTGTGCATAAAAAAGGAATCAAAAAAGATGGTAAAAATCCCGTTTTACTTTATGGTTACGGTGGTTTTGATATCTCTGTGATGCCTTCATTTAGTGTTTCCCGTTTACCATTTCTCGAACAAGGTGGTATATATGTATCTGTGAATCTGAGAGGTGGTGGAGAGTATGGTAAGAAATGGCATGAAGCTGGTCAGAAAATGAATAAGCAAAACGTTTTCGACGACTTTATTGGTGCTGCCGAATATTTGATTGTAAATAACTATACCAATCCTGAAAAGATCGCTATTATGGGTGGATCAAATGGCGGCTTACTTGTTGGTGCAGTAATGACACAAAGGCCTGATCTGTTTAAAGTTGCAATTCCAATAGTTGGTGTACTCGATATGCTTCGTTATCAAAACTTTACAATAGGATGGGCCTGGGCAGGAGATTACGGAAGAAGTGATGAAAGCGCTGAAATGTTTAAGTTTTTATTAAAATATTCACCATTGCATAATGTTCGTGAAGGTGTTTCTTATCCGGCAACTTTAGCAATCACTGCTGACCATGATGACCGTGTAGTTCCTGCTCATACATTCAAATTTATGTCAGAATTGCAGAGTAAACAATCCGGAACAAACCCTGTAATTGTTCGTATTGAAACGCAAGCCGGTCACGGTGCAGGGAAGCCTACTTCTAAAATGATTGAAGAAAGTGCCGATATGTACAGCTTTATTATGTACAACTTAAATATGAAGCCAAAATTCTAGTATTGATCCGGTTTTGAACCAGTATCAGACATGATTGGTTTATAAAAAAAGCAAAGGAGATCTTTACATTCCTTTGCTTTTTTTATTCGTCAAACTTGATGATTGTCAAACTATTTGGTTCTATATTTTTCAGCCTCTGATAAGAAAAGATTTCCGATCTTTTTTGACAAAGGATCAGAATAGTCAACCCATTCAGGGTGCCACTGAACTGCCAAAAGAAAAGGATGATTCGAATGGTTTTCGAACTCAAAAGCTTCTATTAAACTATCTTCAGAATGTGCAATGGCTTTAAATCCGGGAGCAAGGATCTCTATTCCCTGATGGTGATTACTTGCAACCAAAATTTTATTTTCATCTGGAAGGTCATTCAAGAGACTGCCTGCACTTATAATCACTTCGTGCGATGCCCAATCTTCATCACCAATCCTATGCAGGTCACCTGTTAGTTTATCACTTGGAAGGTCTACATAAAGCGTTCCCCCCTCAAGTATATTAATGTATTGTAACCCTCTGCAGATGCCCATCACAGGCAATTTTAATTGTTTTGCCGATTCATAGGCATGTTTTTCAAAAGCGTCTCTCTCAAGATCAATAAAACCGCAACGTGAAGTGTCAGCACCTTTTCCATACATTGAAGGGTGAACATCAGCCCCCCCGGTAAGCAAAAGTGCATGACAAAATTTCAGAGTGTCAGTAATTTCTTGATTTGTTAACCCTGCTAACTGAATAACCTTGAAGCTTTTACCAGTTGAAGCAAGCCAATCAGTATACTTATGTTCTGTTTTGCGCTCTTTCGAAATTGCTATCGTAAGCTCAGTGGTTTTTTGTGCATTTTCACATGAAAGAAAAAATAGAACAAAAATGACAGGTAAGTAGAATAGAAGTTTTTTCATTGTCAGAGTTGTAAATTGTTATTTAATATCACCAAGTATTAAGGGCAATCCATCACCACTATTGCCAATTACGATGACTTTGGTGTTCGGTGATTCAGCTAATTTCAGTGTTGCCTCAATACCTTTTTCACGAAGAATCTTGTCGGTTATACTGGCACTCAGAATGATGTTTGCTTTAGCTTTCCCTTCTGCATCAATACGTTGACGTTCAGCTTCCTGCAATGCTTTTTCGAGTTTAAATTCATATTCAAGTGCTTCTTGTTCTTGCTTCAGCTTTGATTCAATTGCAGTCTTGATTGTTGGAGGCAATGTTATTGAACGAATTAAAACCTGATTGAGCTGAACATGTTTTTCGTCAAGAATTTTCTTTGTTTCATCAAAAATTTCCACCTGAATGGCATCCCTTTTTGTTGAATAGATTTGCTCAGGTGTATAACGTCCGACAACACTTCGGGCTGCAGATCTCAAGGCTGGAATCATTACACGTTGTACATATTCAGTTCCTATTTCACCATGTAATTTAGCTAAATCGCTGAAGTTGGGTTGATACCATGCAGAAAAATCAACATTGATTTCCAATCCATTGGATGATAAAACATTCATTTCTTCTGCAATTTCCTGTTGTCGTGTTTCATAAATATACATGCTATTCCATGGGGACTTCAGGTGAAAGCCCTCACCATATGTTTTATCCATTTGTAGCCCACCTTGAAACAACTGAAACATTACTCCGCCATGACCCGCCGGAATTGTAACCGTCATGCTTGTCCAAAAGACTATCACAAAAACAACAAGACCTGCAACTATTGAAATTTTTATCCAGCTGAAGGATGCAGTGAAGCCTCCATTTGGTTGTGTCATTTGTATCATACTACCTGTGTTTTAATTTGTATTTTTTTCTAAATCTATTATCCAAAGCTGTTTTAATCCATCCAAAGGACTAACAGTTACACTGATTTTTTTACCATCAGGAGACCAATCCGGATCAGAAAGTGGAAACTTACTTTTAAGAACTGTTTCAACATGTTGTCCATCCGTACGTAACACAAAGATATAGTAGAAGTAGTCATTGACAGCAACACACAAAAATTTAGTTGAGGAGACACCCCAGTTTGCATTTGATAGTTTAACTGTATCTGATTTTATTTGGAAAAGTGGACGACCATCCCAACCAACTATCTGGATTAAAGATGTGTTGTTTATTGGGTTAAATTCATGATAGCTTAAATAATCAGATTTTGGCGACCAATCAGGCTCATGTGCATTTTCCGAATGTTTAAAGTGCTGATTTAAATTGTCATATTTGAAGTCGTATGTCATCATTGAAAATGCGTCTTTCGGATTCGTTTTCCCTAAGAAAGCCAACAAGTTACCATTTGAGTTAAAAACAGGTTGAAGAAACTTTGCATTTCTATTGTTCAATTTACTTTCTTTCAGTTGGTTACCTGCATTGTCAATTAATTGATAGCTCGTATCATTGGCGACAATCAGAAAGTTTTTTGTAACAGGGTGAACTTCAAAATCAAGTACAAGACTTTTAAAATCAGAAATATGATTTATAGAGTCGTTAAGTAAATCAAATTCAAAAAGTTGAGATTTTTCTGAAGAATTTGAAAGGTAAAAGATTTTGTCAGAATCAGCATTAAATTGAGACTTAAATACATAACTTTCAGCCACTGCAATTAGTTTCATCGTATAGGATGAAGTTAGTTGTGCAGTGGTTAGTTTTGCGAAAAGAAGGAAGATAATAAGTACAAGATATTTAGTCATATATCAGAACCATATCGGGTCTATTGGCGAGTGTGTGAAAAAAGCCATGGTAAAAGTTCTTTTTCAAGAAAAACATAATCCCATGCATTGTGATTCACATTTGGATAAATAGTCAACCGCGGGTTTGCGCCTTCTTTCTTTAAACTTTCAACCATTTTTATTGACAAATCAACAGGAACAACACCATCCACTTCACCATGAAATGCCCAAACAGGTGTTTTTTTTGCAAATACACGGCAGGTTTCAGGTTCACCACCACCACAAATGGGAAAAGCAGCAGCAAAAACATCCGGTTTGCGATAAAGGAGTTCAAATGTTCCCATACCTCCCATTGATAAACCTCCCAAATAGATTTTATCCTGTGAAATAAAAGATTCCTTTCGTAAGCTATCCAATAGTGACATGAAAATTGTCATCGCTTTTGTTGGTTCTAAATCAGGCCGGAAGATAAATTCCCGCTTTCCATTTTCAAGAAAATTCACATCAATTTTTGCCCAATAATCATTTTCAGCGCATTGTGGGTAAACGACCACGGCAGGATAAGTTACCATGTTGAGTGAATCGGTAAAAAAGCTTTTGCCATAAACCATTTGCTTTTCATTGTCTTTTCCCCGTTCACCCGCACCATGCAAGACAATAATTAAAGGATAGGTTTTATCTAATTTAAAATCAATAGGATACATTATTCTGTAAGGCATCGTATCAGATTTGTAAATGAATAGGTCATGTTTAAAATCCTGAGAAAAGGATGTGTTAAAATGAAATAACGAGATTAAAATAATCCACAAAACAACTAATTTTTTCATGATCTGATATTTTAAACAAAGGTAGCAATAGCCGTTAATTGATTACACCTATTGAAAATAAAAATGAGTATTGCACATTAAATTGCGGATCTTAAACCTGATTATCTTCATACCAATCATACAGTGCTGATTTTTGGTAAAACAATTTTCACAATCAAACAAAAGGTTTTACTTTTGGCTTTTAAACTTCAAAACAAATTAAATACAATGAGTGTTCTTGTAAATAAAGACTCAAAAGTTATTGTTCAAGGTTTTACCGGTACAGAAGGTACTTATCATGCCGGTCAAATGATTGAATATGGCACAAATGTCGTGGGTGGCGTTACCCCTGGAAAAGGTGGAACCGAACATCTTGGTAAACCTGTTTTTAATACGGTTTCAGATGCAGTAAAACAAGCTGGAGCTAACGTCAGCGTTATTTTTGTTCCGCCACCATTTGCTGCTGATGCCATTATGGAAGCCGCTGCCGGCGGGATTAAAGTTATTGTTTGTATTACAGAGGGAATTCCAACTGCTGACATGGTTAAGGTTAAAGAATACCTGAAAGGATTTGATACCCGTCTTATTGGCCCAAACTGTCCTGGTGTAATTACTCCCGGAGAGGCTAAAGTGGGTATCATGCCAGGATTTATACATAGCAAAGGCAGGGTAGGAATTGTTTCACGCTCAGGAACTTTAACCTATGAGGCTGTTGATCAGCTTACTAAAGCCGGATTAGGTCAAACTACAGCAATTGGAATTGGAGGTGATCCTATCATCGGTACAACTACGCGTGATGCTGTTGCTTTACTTATGAATGACCCTGAAACAGAAGGAATCGTAATGATTGGAGAAATTGGTGGCAGTATGGAAGCTGATGCAGCATATTGGGTAAAAGAGCATGGTACAAAGCCTGTTGTTGGTTTTATTGCCGGTGCAACAGCTCCAAAAGGAAGAACTATGGGACATGCTGGTGCGATAATTGGTGGAAAAGCAGATACTGCTGAAGCTAAGAAAGAAATCATGATTGAATGCGGCATTCACGTAGTTGATTCACCTGCTGATATAGGAAAGAAAATGCTTGAATTGTTATCATAAAACCAATACATAACTACTTGTAATAAAGCCCTGTAACAAGGGCTTTTTTTTTAAAGAAAGCTGCTGAAATGAATTACTCAAGAGTCAAAGAAGGATTCAGGAAATGAACTCAATTCTTAAACTAAAGAAGGCACTTCTGAATGATCGATTAAAGTTTTGATACGAGCCTCAATACATTCATAGAAAACAGTTCTGAATTAAAAATCATGATATATTTTATTGATAATTAATGGTTTATATTTAGCATCAATTTTTTTTTCAAAAACTGATGATTTTTTTTGTGTAAAAAGAAACTTGTAGTATATTTGCACACCCAAAACGAGGGAGTTTAGCTCAGCTGGTTCAGAGCATCTGCCTTACAAGCAGAGGGTCGGGGGTTCGAATCCCTCAACTCCCACTGAAAATCAACCACTTACAAATAAAAAATGTAAGTGGTTTTTTCTTGGTACACATGAAAGTACTCATGTAGAGCAATTGGAAACCACCAACAAAATCAATTATTAATTTACAAACTCACGCCAACATAATCAACATGTTTGCGTAACAATCTTACAATGCAAAAAAGACCACTGAATATATCCAATGGCTGTCTTACCCTCAAATAGGTTTACTCAAAAAGTTAACTGAAGACAGAATTATGAAAAGATAGAAAGCTTGCTCAAGGTTCATAATTCAACGGTTGATATATCTAAGTTCAAAGTGTCCTAATGAAAGAAAGAATCGCTCCCTGCTAGCTGATTCATTGAGCAGAGGCTTATTAGGATTTGAGGTGTTGCCTGAATTTATTTATTGAGGTGATCAAATAAATACTTATCTTGTAAAAGAATAAATGATTAAAAACTAATCAAAATGGAATTTACAGGAGAAAATATTTTAGAATTTGAGAA
>WOUZ01000032.1 GCA_009773165.1 Bacteroidota bacterium | reverse complement strand
CACCTGCAGCTGGACAATTCGCAAGGCTCATTTATGCCGGTAATTATTGAATATCTTTTTACTACTGTTATGGCTGATTTTTCAGTCGATGTTTATAGCCTTTCACATTATTACGAGCAAAATGGTGACCTGGTTCCTGATCCCGATATGCAATTCGCAACCCGTAGCACCTTAAACGGTGAACTCCAAATTTTCCCAATGACCTTTCAAAACGCTTTGAAGTATGACGAAGCATTGTTTCAAAATGCTGATAATAAGTGGCAATACTACAAAGGCCTCCAAAAAGACCTGGCAACTTTTGCCAATATGTGGCTTAAAAACATCAAATTCCAGCAATCCCTTAAATTCTGATGACAATGTACAACAACGGAATACAATCCAGGATAACAAACTATGAACTTATGAAAAGCCTTTCAAATAAGAAGGTTCAGAAAATTTCTCAGGTACCTGCAGAAATATTAATTCAGTCATTGACAGCACTTCGCGCTTCAATCAATTCCGTTCAACGTGATATCCATCATCCGATTTTTTCTCACATGGTTAAACTAGCCAAATCCTATAACAGCCTTCTGCAATATCTTCCTTCTGACCTCGACCACGACTTCACCCCTATCATTTTTTGACTATTGCAAACTTTGCAAACCCTCAAAAGCCACCTACATCCCGAAGGTGGTTTTTTAGTATCAGGTATCATATTACCTACCATATGATACCATGACACTTGAACCTATTTGAACCTTTTCAAAAAGCTGCAATCGGTAAATTACAATGCATGGTTTCCCCGCTTAGCAATAAACCAAAAAGCCATTACCCCTCATCAAGATAATGGCTCTTTTTTTGCGGCATTTCGGCTATTCGACTTAGTGTTAGCGGTATGTAACTTTCTCATATTCCTTCTGGCGTTACTTTTCCCTTGGATAAATCGTCTAAAAATTTTCCTGGGTCAGTCACAAAACGTTTTGCATTTGAAAGCTGAATACTATCAGCAAGTGCTGCAACTGACGGCTGAAAAAGTCTCCCTTCACTGTCCATAAGCAAACAGTCAAACTGTGTTGCAATTGAAAAAACTTTGTCAATAAAATTCTTGTCAATCTGTCTAAGGTCAATCCTACAACTTAGTTCTTCTACTTTGTCAGTTTTGTTGTCATAGCAGATTGAAATGTCGTTAGCTTCTGAGTCACCAAAACTTCTTAATCCTTCAGTTCTTGATGTCCATTCTTGAAGGTCGCCAAATTGCTGTAGTAAAGGCAATAGTTTATTAGTGACCAGATTCAAATTATGCCACCAATGAATTGTCAATGCGTCATCATATTCAAGTTCTGTCAGAATTTGTCCATACTTGTCGAGAAGAGTTTGTCTCGGTATAAAGTAAATATTGAATTGCGCTGCCCGAAGGGCGGGACTTTTACTCCAAAACTTGATTTGAAAAACTAATGTTCCATTAACCACAAAACTGTCTTTAGGACACAAAACCCCGCCTTTTTGGTAGGTGCTGTTATGTGCCGCTTTTATTGTCATTTGTAATAGTAATACCAATTGCTTTCGTAGTTGTTGTCAAAATTTTCTTTGCTGTCAAGATAAACATTGAATTTGTCCCGTTTAAAATACCCAAACTCATTGTATGGCTCTAAAAGGGCAAAATACTTGTCAGCCCAAATTTTTCTCGTTTCGCTATTCTCATATTGCTTGACTTGTTCGTCAGTATATAGAAAGAAAGTTGTCCCTGAAAAACATCTTGAAATTTCCCAAAGGTCTTTGCAATTTAATTCTGTCTTTAATTGCATAACCTTGTCTTGCGGAACACTTTCATTTGCTTCATCTCTTGCTATAGGCTCGAATGCAATATAGTAAACCCAAATATTGTCTGTTTGATATTTTGGGTCTTCCGATTTGCCTAAAAAGTCGAAAAGTCCTTTCTTCTTGATAAGTCCTTGGTCTATGATAGTTTGTTTGAATTTGTCCGCAATTAGCTTTTGTTTCTTGCTGTCAAAGTTCAAATGGCCATTGTTTTCGTTAAAACTTTGTTTTTCGCGTGAATACTCAAAATAAATTCCAATTCTTGGTCTTGTGCCTTTGTCGATTGTGTCATAAACAATATTAATTGTCCTAACACCGAATGTTTTGTCAATGAATTCAGCAAGAGGTCTGAAATCAGGGTTCAAGATTTCCTTGCCAAGCATGATTTGTTTCGTCTGTTTGTATTCTTTATCTGAAGGACTTATCATTTGTTCGTTGTCGTCTTAAAGTGGCACATAACGGTCGGCGGTATGAAACGTTGGGGATTTCGGAGCTGTGTCTTATCAGCCGTTACGAACCTTGATGCGAGGCATAACGTTCAATTAACCACTTAACCCCCAATGTTTTATGACCGCTTGTTAGGCACTGGCGATTTATTTTTTCGTTAATTTTTCGTCAAATATAAGCAATCTTTTCAATCGAAGTGCTACCCTACCTTGGTGCGTTGGCGTGGGATGGGCTTTCAGGCTCTTTTGCAAGCCTTTGGATTTAGCGATGGCTCGTGTGGGCTTGCAAATGTGCATGAAAGCGAAGGGATGGGCGTAGTGGCTTGAGCGACTGCCCTTTGTTTCTTATAAATCGAGTAATACTTTCCCCGAATCCTTCAAAAGACCAACCGACCATTTTATAATTACTAAAGAACTAATTATTGCTCCTAAAGCATCGAGCCAAGCTATGTTCCAAATCATAGCTGCCGTGAGTCCGATAATTGCGGTTACGCTAGTGAAGGCATCGGCAATTACATGTAGGTAGGCTGCTTTTATGTTGTGGTCGGAATGCTCGTGTTCGTGCTTTAAAAGAAAGGCACAAGCTATATTTACCATCAAACCAATTATTGCTACTAAAATTGCTTCTTTGTACATGATTTCGGAAGGGTTGTAAAGCCTTTGAAATGCTTCGTAAAGGATAACAAAAGCAAAGATTAACAGCATTAGCCCACTACTGTACCCCGACAGAGATAAAATTTTGTTTGATTTACCCTTGTAATTTGAGTTTGCCGACACTTTACGAACAATGATGTACGCAACCCAACTTAGCCCAATAGCCAACACATGAGAACCCATGTGTATGCCATCGGCTAAAAGTGCCATTGATTTTGTTGAAAGTCCGAATATTATTTCGACAACCATTGTGAGAGCAGTAATGATTACTACCAGCATGGTTTGTTTTTCGTAATTGTGACTGTGTTCTGACATACTTTTTTCTATTTTTAAATTGAGGTTGGAATTGATATTAATCCAACCTCAATTTATAAAGTTATTGATACCTGTTAAGCTCTGCAAAAGCAATATTATAGTTCATTTCCATTTCGAGCAATTTATACATGCTTTCGTAATACAACGAAAGTTCGTACATGTACTCGGTAAGTGAAATTTCGCCTTTTATGAATGCTTTTTCGAGTAATTCGCTGCTGCTGTACATTGCAAGTTTGCTGCGATAATCGGTAACATTGGTTTGCAATGAAATTACTTTGGAATGCGTTGCCTTCATGCTGTTGTAAAACTGCAATTTTGTATCGGCTTCAACGCTTTGCATAGCTATTATTTTAGCTTTGGCATACTTTACGGTGTTTTTGTTTTCCCATAAAGGAATGGTAATACCCACGGTTACGCCCTGAAACTGCTGTCCAACAACTTTTTCGCTCATAAAACCACCATAAAATTTAGGAAAACTATTGGCGGTATTGAGTTTTACCTGTTTTTCGAAAATGGCAATTTCTTGTTTTACCCATTGCAAAAGCGGATTGTTTGCCTCTGATTGGGCATACCATTGTTCGAAATCGGCTGGGATAGTTTGGTTTGAAAACAGACTATCGGGAAAATTGATTGCCTTGCCCCCGTTGAGCGTAGCTAATTCAGACAATAGGGCGTTTCGCTCAATTACGTTACTTTCAAGTTCCTTTGAGCTATTCAAAAGATTTACCTGTGCTTTGTTGTAATCCAAAATTCCAATATCGCCCGTGCTGTATTTGGTTTTGTAAGCTTCGGCAACTTTTATGGCATTGGCGTGGCGTTTACTTAATTCAACGTTTAAAGCATTGTAATAGGTAAGTTTTACACAAACCAATTGGGTTTGATATAAAACATCGTTACGTTGCTTTTTGTATTCCAATTCGGCTTGTTCGTTTTTCAAATTTGAGATTTGATTCTTATACGAATATACTGTTGGAAAATCGAACGATTGCTTAACGCTAAAGTCGGTACGATTGCCTATTGCTGATGGGTTGCCCCACAAGTAGTTAAATTCTACTTCGGGATTTTGAGGTGTAAGCCCAGTTTTGTTCCCTATTTTTTCGGCATCAACGCTTTTGCGGTAAGCCGAAAGTGTGGTATTGTATTTTTCTATTTCTGTCAAAACATTGTTGATATTGTTTTGTGCGAACAGATTAAAACCTAATACCACTATTGCTGATATTAAAATTGCTCTTTTCATTGTTTTTCGGTTTTAATAATTCCACGATTGTTTAAAATGCTGTACACTATTGGCACAATGTAGATATTGAGAATGGTAGATGTTAGTAAACCTCCCAAAATTACTTTTGCCATAGGACTTTGAATTTCGTTGCCCGAAAGGTCGCCACGTAGAGCTAATGGAACAAGTGCAAGGGCAGCGGTGAGGGCTGTCATCAAAATTGCATTTAGTCTGTCAGACGAACCTTTGGTAACAGTTTCATGCAACGAAACACCTTTGAATTGTAATCTTTGGTAATTTGAAATGAGCAAAATACCGTTACGTGTTGCAATGCCAAAAAGCGTTATAAAACCGATAATTGCAGGAATGCTAAGAATGCCAGAAGTAAACCATATTGCAAATACACCGCCAATTAAAGCCAACGGCAAATTAAGCAAAATAATTCCTGCCAATTTGAAGTTTTTAAACTCCTGATAGAGCAACAAGAAAATGATAATGAGGGCAATGATAGAAGTGAGCATTAGCGTTTTTGAGGCTTTTGCCTCGCTTTCGAACTGTCCGCCATATTCTACTCGGTAGCCTTCGGGCAGGGTAATTTTATCATTGATATTTTTCTGAATATCCTCTACCACACTGCGCAAATCACGTTCGGCAACGTTTGCCGAAATCACAATTTTACGTTGTACATTCTCACGGCTTATAGAACTTGGTCCCGAAACGGAAACAATTTCTGCAACCTGTTCCAACGGAACTTTATTACCGTTTTCGGTATCAATAAGTGCGGTACGAATACCTTCGAGTGTTTCTGTATAGTCTTTATTTAAGCGAAGTACCAAATCGAAACTGCGTTGCCCTTCGTAAATATCAGCTAGTTTTTCGCCACCAAAAGCAATATCAACAAATTCGTTGAACTGCACTATGGTAATGCCATACTGCGCCAGCATATCACGATTGGCACGGATTTGAATTTGTGGAATTTCAACCTGTTGGTCAACATTCACATCAACCAGACCTTCAACGTCAACAATGGCGTTTTTAATTTGGGTACCTGTTGTAAACATTTTATTAAGGTCGGTGCCGAAAAGTTTAATAGCAATATTGGCACGAGTACCCGACAGCATGTGGTCGATACGATGCCCAAGCGGCTGCCCAACGGTGTATGCAATACCAGGGATTTTAGATAACGTTTCACGAACATCAGCCATAAATTCTTGTTGACTGCGGTCTTTTAATGAAAAGTTTACATCAATTTCGGCACTGTTGGTAGTTTGCGAATGCTCGTCGAGTTCGCCCCTGCCCGTACGCCTTGCTGTACTCGACACTTCGGGAATTGCCAATAATTCGGTTTCGACAAGGTTGCCCAAGCGGTTGCTTTCTTCGAGCGATGCGCCGGGCTTTGTTACTACCGATAAGGTTAAAGCTCCTTCGTTAAATTCGGGAAGGAAACTTCGCCCGAACGATGCGAAAATAAACAAGGTGGCAACGAATACTCCCAATACAGAAAATAGAATAGCTTTTTTATGATTTAAAGACCAAACCAACGATTTTTCGTAGTTGCTTGTGAGTTTACGTACCAACCATTTTTCTTTCTCGTTTTTGGCAAGGTACTTTTCATCTGAAAGCAGCATTTTAGCTAAGAGCGGCGTTAATGTCATAGCTACCACGAGCGATACAAAAAGCGAAACTACGAATGCAATTCCAAGCGGTTGCAACATACGTCCCTCCATTCCAGAAAGGAAAAACAAGGGCAGGAATGCCACAATAATTATCAAAGTTGCATTGAGGATTGAAGCCCGTATTTCTTTGGAAGCCTCGAAAACTACTGTAAAAGCAGATTGCCGTTCGTATTCGGGTTTAAGCCTGTTTTGGCGAAGTCGTTTATACACGTTTTCCACGTCAATTATTGCATCGTCAACCAATGCCCCAACGGCAATTGCCATACCCCCCAGACTCATGGTATTAATGGTAAATCCAAGGTATTTAAGCACTAAAATTGCACCCAATAATGATAAGGGAATTGCAAGCAATGAAATTAGCGTAGTACGAAAGCTGCCAAGAAAAAGAAATAAAATAATGATGACGAAAATACCTCCTTCAATAAGTGCATTTTGAACATTATGTACTGATGTTTCGATGAAATCAGCCTGACGGAATATTTTAGTATCAATTATCACATCGGCAGGCAAGGTTTTTTTCAGTTCCAAAAGATTTTTTTCTATCCTTTGGGTTACATCAAGCGTATTGGCATTGGGCTGTTTAGAAATAGAAACAATAATAGCAGGTTTGGCACTACCCGAAGCGTAACCCATTTTGGGTGCGCCTCCAATTTTTACCTCTGCAACATCGTTAATGCGAATGGGCTTGCCGTTTGCCGATTTTATAAACGTATTCCCTAAAACCTCTACATCGGACGAACGAGCCATGCCACGCACCACGTATTCGTTGCCAAATTCACGCAGAACGCCACCTGTAGAATTTTGGCTAATTCCCTTACAGATTTCAGAAAGTTCAGACATTGAAACCTTGTAAAAATTCATTTTTTGGGGATTTGCCAACACTTGATATTGCTTATAATCTCCTCCTATAATGGTAACTTGAGAAACACCACCAGTAGCAAGAATGAGCGGTTTCACGTTCCATTCGGCAATGGTGCGCAAATCCATCATAGAAGTAGTGTCGCTCTGAATGCCGATGAAGAATATCTCACCCATTACGCTCGATTGAGGAGCTAAAACAGGTTGTCCAACACCTAATGGCATTTGAGAGGTAACACTTATCAGTTTTTCGCTTACAATCTGACGGGCTTTAAAAACATCGGTACCCCAGTCAAATTCAATCCAAACAAAAGAGAAACCTTGCGAAGAAGCAGAGCGAACACGGCGAACATCGGTAGCACCATTTACAGCCGTTTCAATAGGAAATGTAACCAGTTTTTCGACTTCCTCGGAAGCCATACCGTGAGCATCGGTCATAACAACAACCGTGGGAGCCGTGAGGTCGGGAAATACATCCACGTCCATATTAGTAGCGGTTCTCATCCCGAAAACCACCAACACCACCGAAGCCAACAAAATAAGGTATTTGTTGTTCAGTGAAAATTTTATGATATTATTTAACATGGCTTTACGGATTAATGAACGTGACCTGAATGAGCATCTAATGTACCTGTAGCTTGTGCAAGTTTAATAAGCATTGCACCACGAGAAACAACTCTTTCATTAGCGGTAATACCTTTCTTAATCTCGGTATTAATTCCATCAGTTCCGCCAATGAGAACTTCCCTTTTTTCGAACAGTTCGGGATTAACTTGTACCCAAACAAAAAAACTGCCCTGTTCTTCTAAAAGTGAGGTTGTAGGTATTACCAAAGCAAGATTATTTGAGAATGATTTGAGGTAAATTTCTACAAAGTTACCAGATACGAAGCTTCCGTTGTTTTCGACCTGAAAAGTAACAGGTATGAGATAATTATCGCTATTAGCGGCTTTGCCATACGAAAGCACTTTGCCGTTTAACTGTTCAAGCGAAAACGAACGGTTGTCGTTAATAGTCCTGATATTAGCGGTTTTTATATTTGCCAAAACAGAGGCGTATTTTGAAGGCACTTCGGCAGTAAGTACAAGTGATTTGTTTTGAGAAACAATAGCAATAGGCTGACCAGCCTCCACATAAGCACCGTTTTTTACAAGCACCTGTTTAATGAAACCAGATTGCGGGCTTGTAATGGTTTGACCCGAAGCGTTGAAATTCTTGCTAAGGTTGTCGTAAACTGCCTTTGTATTATCGAATTGGTTTTTTGCTGCAAGCAAATCTTTTTCCGAAACAATTTTGTCTTTTGCTAGTTCCTTTGCACGTTCGTAATCGGCATTAGCTTTTTCGTAATTGCTTTTGGCTTCGGTAAATTTTACAGCAATATTGTTGTCCGCAAAATTACTGCCCGATATAGTAAATAATGATTGCCCTGCGGAAACATCCCTACCTTCGAGAACCAAGCCTGAATTGAAAAGTACAATTCCGTTTGTTTTGGCTGAAATTACTAACTCATTGCCCTGTGCAGACTGTACCAAAGCAGTGGTTTTTATTACCTGTCCGAATGTTTCTGATGTAGGAAGAACGGTTGCAAAGTCTATTTTCCACGATTGTTCTTTGGTGAAAACTGTTGTATTGGTTTTTGAAACAACTACTTTTTCCGATGCTTCGTGCGCTTCCTCGTCATTTGCAAATACGGTTACTTCGGGAACAATAACTTCGAACGTGCCATAGTCGTTGGTAATTTCGAATGTTAGTTGTCCTTTTCCTTGTGTTTCGGGCTGAATATCGAAGCTGTAAATCCCTTTTCTTGTAGGGTCGCTAAGGGTTTGTTTTGTTTCTTTACCGCTTACAGAAAGTGTAATGGTGATTTTGCCTTTCTCAACCGCTTTGAAATCGGGCAATATTGAAAAGTGCGAAAGCACATTTGCTTTTTCGCCTACAATAAAGGCATCGGCTTCGGCAAAAAGCTCAAAATCATTGCTATATGCGGTATATTGAAATTTTATTTCTTCGTGTTCGTCATGTTTTTCGTTTTCTTGACTGGATGGGCTGCATGATGCAATTGCAAAAGCTAAAAGCACACCCAAAAATATCTTGTAGTTCATATTGAAAAATGTTTAAATTTTTAGAAAATAATTTATACATCACCGCTCAGCAATTTGCCGAATAGTGAATAAAAAAAGCTAAAAATTTAAACTATCGGAGGAGCTCGTAAACCAAGTGATGTAGTTACGAACGAAATAAAGAATGATGGAAATTCAGGTTTGCATGTTACAACTTCTGAAACAGGCTGTAAATCGACATGCCCAAAGTTTGAAAGAATGTAAAAATCGTGATTGTGATTATCGGTACAATTGTCACAATTATTTAAGATTCGACCCTGTGCAGATGGAATTAGAACCGCTTGTTTAAGAACACATGCTGTTGAATTTGAATTTCCATCGTGTTGGTGGTCTTTTGCATCGGTATTGTGAACGTGAGCTTCTCTATCACTTGCACAATGTGTATTTTCAATGCAAACTATTTGTTCATGATGGTGATGTGGTAAAACAGCATGAGCCAATAAAACTATATTGGCTACGAGAATAAAACTATATGCTGTAATTTTTTTTATCATGGTGCAAATATAACGACTTTTATTTAGATTGTTTCTTAATTTAATTTAAATCATCATGCGAGATTGGACGTTCGAGTATCACAGAACTTTCAACGGAGCGGGTGCGGTGGGAGAAAAGCATGTGTTTGGCAGCGAAGGGACGATTGCAGGGATGGGCTGCCAAAATCTTGCTTTTGTGCGGTGGGGTGTTTGTTTTTTGTCTTTTCAATCATGCTGTGGATTATCATCGGAGAACGGTTTTTCTTCGCTTGTGCCTAACGATTGTATATACGCCATATGGCGGTTATTTCGGAAACACCTTCAACCTCACCATTTTCTATACAACTCATATCAAGCTGCTTAAAAAACATACTCAAACCAACGTGTGAAATTTTTGCTGAAGTTAAAATGCTGGTTGCCGGCATAACCTTGTTGTTTAAGCGTTGGACCACTCAAAGGTAAAAATGTTTTTTATTCAATCAACAATTGCGGAGGACTTTTAGTTGTCAATCATTTAATCAACCAAAATCCTGCATTTGGGGGTTCCTCCAATCGGGGGTTCATGCTTGGTCGTTCCGACCACATGAACTCCTGATTATTACCGGTTGTTTTTATTTTTCATTTGATCTAGAATTTTGTAAAATCTGTCCTCGAATAAGTGCCAGGAGTCGCATGGTCGCCTAATTCAAAGTCAAAGTTTACGTATTCTATATTTTTAAATTCAGTCAAATTATATATCACTGAAGCCAAATACGAATCTGCTCCAGTTGTTCCACATTGTTCTGTTAAAAATTCACTGTCATTAATTTGCACAAATGCTGTATCATTTGAAATTCTATTCAGTACAATTTGAATTTTTGGATTTTCTCCGTTCAATTTCTCAATAACTTGATTTAGTGTCTGTGACCCTAAACTATTTATTTCCTTCATATAAAAGTTTGATGAAATTGTATCAAATTCTGCTGACCAAATCTTTTTCGATTCAATTAAGTCTCTGTTTTCTAATTTATGTTTCATCCAACTATCTGGAAATCGTGGTTGGTCAATTTTCCATTTCTTGTCTAATGAATTCCACATTAAATAGGGGCCATCAAACCCCTCAATAAATATCAGCTGATAGTCATTTTCATTTAGTTTTTGATATTCAGGTTCTAAAAAGTCAAGATGGTCAATGAATCCAAATTTCTTTAATGTATTCCAGTCGTTTGACTCAGGCAAACCATTCATTTTTCTATAAGATTCAATCTGGCAATTAATTTTATTGCCAAGCTTAATATCGGAATGACGATTTATTGTAAAAGGGAGTTTTGTCCACATAAAAAACAGAATCACTAAAACAATAACTCCTAATCCAAATATTTTAAATCCTTTATTCAAGTTTAGAATCTATTTTGTGGTCTTTAAAATTCTGCCTAACAATTCCCTAACCAATTGTATTCGTATAATTTACAATTTATTAATTTGCATATCATCGGTAGTCAGGGCAAATTTATCAATTTGTTTCTGAATGCGCTTTACCAAACCAAGTTTTCTTTTTTGGTCTAAAAAGAGATATCCAGCCGGGTTGTTGTAGGTCACACCTTTGACCACCATATTCCAGATGATTACAGCGAGTTTTCGGGCTGTGGCACTAAGGATCGTGCCGATCACATGAACTCCTGATTATTAGCAATAGGCCTTTTTTTAAATATCTATTCTAAGTCTTGCCCAAAAAGGATCATCATTCTCATATTCCACGCTTTCTTCCTCTTTCGGTCGTGTATAAAAAGTAAGTCTGTCACTTATTAAATACTCATCTCCTTCTTCGTGCAAATTTTTTGCTATTACATAACGTTTGCCCATTTCAGGTGTTTGAAAATAAGACCAAAACCGAATTCCCTTTTTCTTTTCTTTTTGAAATCTGATTGCTAAAGCAGTCAATGTTTTTGCTGCAAGCATAAAGGCTTTTTTATTGTCAGATGGGTCAATAAACCAGTCAACATGAAAATGGTTTTCAAAATCTTCAATTTCTGAATAGCTCTGATAATCTTCAGTCAATTCATGAAGTGTATTAAAGGATTTCAATGTTATTCCAAATTCAGTTTCTAATATTTCATCGTCGAGTATTTCCTGCACTCCTTTAGGGAATTCAACCGAAAGCTGCCCGAAGGGCGGGACTTTTACTCCAAAACTTGATTTGAAAAACTAATGTTCCATTAACCACAAAACTGTCTTTAGGACACAAAACCCCGCCTTTTGGGTAGGTGCTGTTATCGGTTCGGCTTTTTTTTCGACCGTCCGTTAGTCTATATGTTTCAAAAATTCGTTCCATTTACCTTTTAAGGTCAAGCCAAATTTATTAATAGTTTCTTTTTGAGCTGTCGAGCAGTCCTTACAGTTCGATTTTAATTTCTTTATGTAGTTGTCAACTATTGGTTTGTCATAGCTGCCTTCTCCGCTTATGCCAAATTCCATAATTACAATGTCTGCCCAAGTCGCCAAATCATTGTCTGTGTGACATTGTTTATTGTCAAAGTATGAAGCAAATTCTTTAGTGTTGTTCAAAACGTAATTGTAACCTGCGTATCCAAGTCCTTCTGAATAATAACCGTCTGACTTCTTTTCTGATTTTATAACGACTTTAAAATAAAATGGTCTTGAAGTTTTGTCCTTAGCTGTTAAGCTGTCAAGCAACGCCAATGCTTCGGTGTCATTTCTTAAATCCCATTCTTTGTCGAGATAAATGTCTTTTGCAAGTTTAGGTGTCTTTGGGTCACTTAGGATTTTGTCAAATTCACATTGATGAAATTCTTTGTATTCGTTGCTGTTTACTTCGTTTTGGTCAACGTAAAAAGTGTCAATATTAACTAAACTGTCTTTCGCAGTTTTATTGTCAACCGTTTTTTTATCTGCCGAGTTGTTACACGAAAGAAATCCAAAAGTTAATATGATTATTACTGTCAATTTCATTGTTGGTGTCGTTTTTTAAGCTGACCGATAACGATTGTGTATACGCCACACGTCAGGTATTTCCGAATCACCTTCTCCCCCACCATTTTCTAAACAACTCATATCAAGCTGCTTAAAAAACAAACTCAAACCAACGTATGAAATTTTTGCTGAAGTTAAAATGCTGGCTGCCGGCATAACCTTGTTGTTTAAGCGTTGGACCATTCAAAGGTAAAAATGTTTTTTATCCATCAACCAAATCCATCCGACTTTTTATTTTTCAAATTATTTGCCTCTTCCAAATCTCCACCTCTCTCAGTCTCTCAAGTCTGCGACTCGGTCTCTTAGTCCTTGACTTCCGACCTCTGACTTCCGACCTCCGACCGACCTCCGACCTCCGACCTCTGACTCTCTCAGTCCCTCAGTCTCTAAGTCCCTCAGTCTCCGACCTCCGACCTCCGACTTCCGACCTCTGACCTCTGACTCGACCTCCGACCGACCTCCGACTTCCGACCTCCGACTTCCGACCTCCGACCTCCGACCCTCAGTCTCTCAAGTCATGCAGCCACTAACCACTAACCATTAACCATTAACCACTATCCATTAACCACTATCACACACTTCCAACTTTCAAAATCCTAGTCCTCTGCAAGCTCTTCGCCATCACTGCATATCTTGCCGCATCAATCCCATGATTGAATTTATCAATAGGCTCATTTAAAGATTTCCCTGAGCTGTCTTGCTTCCAGCTGTAATTCCTAAACTCTCGTATCAGATTTACACTTCGCTTTGTAATGTTTATTCGGTAGCGTTTCATTGCCTCAATTCCAGCGATGACACTTCCGGCTGGCTTATAAGCTGCGCGTATATTGATGCCAGCTCGGTGTATCTCATAAATCGCCTCAGGCTTATTGTCTGCTACAATCTCATCTTTACTGGTCAATCCCATATCAAAGAGGTTGCGTATGATATCACTGGCTAACAAGCCCGTCCGATATTCTTCCTCATCCAAATAGATTTCGTTATTGTTGCATGCAACATGCACGATTGCAGTCGGATCATTGGTAAAACCAAAATCCATTCCACGTATCTTCCACTCAAACTCTCCTGGCATTTCATCCACTTGTTTCCATTCCGGAAATATCAATCCTTCTAGATTTCCATACTCCACGTCCACATGCGTTCGCCTGAAATTTGCATCTAGTTTCGCCCGCAGCTCAATCCTTCTGCGCTCTTCACCCGGTAGCATATTGTTGACTAGATAATTACTTTTGATAATGATATGGTCACCGTAATAGGTCAGAAACTTCTCCAGCCAGAATTCCGCTGTAGGATTAAAATCGCCAATGACATACTTCGACCTTCGCGCCAGCTCGTCAAAAACCTCAAACTTCAGTGTGTTGATCTCATTGCCATAGAGCAACCAGCGTCGCGCTCCGAGTGCCTTCTCTATTCTGTCAGCTGAAAAAAATTCTATGATGGATTTGGATGGAAAGGTTAAGACTCCTTTGGAGATATTGAATTTTACTTTTTCATTTAGGCCTAATTCCATCAGTATTTTTTTTGCAATCCTAATGGCTCCAATGTCCAGATGTGGTTTGCTTTCACTCACCACAGTGATGATTCTTCCCTTTTCACGCATCGCCACGAACAAGACCAGGAACAACATAATGTCATATGTTTTTCCGGATCCGGTTCCTCCTTTGTGGATGATCACTTTACGACCTGCAGAATATTCTTTTTCTGTTTCGTCAAAGATGTACCCGAATTTAATTGTTTTTTTATCCACGTACCAGGTTGATTTCGATCTTATCTCCGCCAATCGTGTGATCAACATTCTGTTTATCTGCCCATCCAAATCGGTTCCTCATATTCATATACCATAAGGTTGAATTGAAATTCGGTTTCTCCAGACTTACCCTACCTTTATTTTCCCACCATGCCTCACTTAATATCCTGCCCCTTTTTATGGTTTCCGATAATGTTGTTTCTTCCAGGAGCCAACGATCCCACAAGTCATTGGAAAATGTTCCTCTCCACCTGTGTATCAATGCTTTAATTTCCTTGTCGCTTGCTCCTTCGCTATACATTTCAATTATTTGTTCCTGCCAATTTTCAGGGAATCCCTTGATATTTTTCTTTTTTGGTCCCGGTTTCTTTCTATTTTGTGTCATTTTCTTCACTTTTTTGCTGATAAATCATCTTTTCTATTGCACTTACTGATATTGCATACCGCTCTGATAGGTCTGCTTTGATGTCACTCAACCGCATAGTTGTTTTTGATAGTTCATTGTATCGCTGCTTAACAATCCATTTTCTGGCCTCTGTGACTTGCACGATGCCTTTCTCAAAAAATGGTTTCGCATCCATGCCGCTCAATTCTTTAATTTCTTGTATTATCATTTCTTCGAATTTTTTCATCTAATTCGTTTATTTATGTCATGTTTAGTACGTAAAATTATACGTAAATGTTTACTAATTTTTTATAATCCGCAAATTTACTTTTGTAAATGTTTTCAATCAATGCTATTCACATTTAATTTTTAACCATTATGGCAACAAAATCTCCCTCCAAAAAATCTACTTCTCAGAAATCTCCGGCTGTTCAACCATCCAGAGAAATGGCTGCTAAACCCAAACCGCGTTCCTCCGGAACTTTCAAACCCGGCGGTGAACTGTCTGCGACAATCAAGTAAGCAACCATGAGCAAAACCTTTTTTTCTTCAAAACCCGTATTTGGTATTCCTCTCTCTCGTATCGACCGCGAGAATGGAATCCTTTATGGTGTCACGATCTCTCAACTTGGCCCTGCAAAATCGCATGGTGGCAACATCGACAGGATCTTCCTGGCACAAATTGTTGAACAAGCTTCTAAACGTCCTCAGGGTCTCAAAGCGCGCTTTGGTCATCCTAACATGTGCACAACTGCTCTGGGGACTTACCTTGGTAGGTTCAAAAATTATACGCTGCATGATGATAATGTAAAGGCTGACTTATACCTCGATGTTACTTCTAAAAGCACCCCCGGAGGCAACCTCTTTGATTATGTCCTCGACATGGCTGAGAAAAACCCCGACATGCTGGGAGCTTCAATCGTTTTTGAAGCTGCTGAATTTGAAACAGATCCCCTTGCTCCTGAAGCTCCTAAATTGTTCAGATTGAAAGACCTACGTGCAACGGATATCGTGGACGAACCTGCTGCTACAGACGGACTTTTTTCTGCTGATACCTTACCTGCCCTGGCTACTCAATTTCTGGATGAAAATCCTTCCCTCGCTGAACTTATCTTTTCAAAGCCTGAATCAGCT
>WOUZ01000031.1 GCA_009773165.1 Bacteroidota bacterium | reverse complement strand
GAAACAATCCTCTAGCTCCAATGTAGCTATGGAATATAAAAGCAAAATTCAACGTTAAATCTCGCTCAAAAACGGTCAACGCTATTTAGGCACCTACACCCATTAACCATTAACCACTAACCATTAACCATAGAACGCGCCAGCCCTAAACTTCTAAACTTCTAAACCTCTAAACCGCCCCTAAACAAATAAACAAATCAACAAATAAACAAATCAACAAATCAACAAATCAACCCTAAACTTCTAAACCCAACATCTATCCCTATTTAATCACTTGATACATAAGAAATGTTATTTTTGTCAGATTATATTTTTAACACATGAGACACACATACTTTTTCACAGCTTTGCTGTTTTTAGCTTTGACTTTCAGCGGAACACAGCTACTCATAGCACAGTCGGTTTACAAAGGAACAGCTGAGGCCTTTTCCCGCATGTCGCTTCAGCAAATGAAAGCTGAAGACAGTAGCTACCGCAGCTTGTATAACGGTGGTTTTAAAAAACCAAACCCGGTGATTTATAATCCCCAGATAATGGTAAATCCCTCGGATGTTACCGATACTGAAATACTTACAGTGCCCCAAAGCTATTTGATGCAGAGCAGTTCGCCAGCACCTGATACCAGCTTTGACGCACTTTACGACTCGGGAAATTCTATTCCTCCCGACGTTAACGGTGCCCCGGGTCCTGATCATTTGATGGTTACCCTGAACACCGAAATCAGGATTCAGGACAGGCAAGGGGTGCCTCTCGAAACCCTTTCATTGGGACTTTTTTGGAATAGCCTTCCAGGTGGTAATACATTCGATCCGAAGATTTTATATGACTTTGAAGAAGACAGGTGGATTTTTGTCACCTGTGCGGGCAGTGATCCGGGCGATTCACGTATCTATATGGGTGTATCGGCTAATTCTGATCCTACCGGTGAATGGTTTCTGTATTCGTACATAGCTGACCCACAAAATGATGTGTGGTTCGATTATCCAAGTATGGGTTTCAATGGCAAGTGGATCGTCGTTTCAGGTAATATGTTTGGTGGCGACTTCTACCGGACAGTTTATGTTTTCGACAAACATGCCATGTACAACGGTGAAGAAACACCGCAGTTCACCCGTTTTTCAACTGTTCAGGGTTTCACTCTTGTGCCTGCCATCACTTATGATGCCGATCAGGAGAATGTGTACCTTGTTTCGTCAGCTAATGGCAATCAAGGCGGGATGGGTTATATCACCCTCTTCAAGGTGCAGGGCGAACTTGCCAATCCACAGTTTAGTCTTGTGGGCCAGATTGGAACCAACCAACCATGGGAAGGCGGCGTGAGCGGAAGTGGTGATTTTTTACCTCAGCTGGGCTCCGATCAGCTTATCAATGCTGTCGATCACCGTATGGAAAATGTCATCTTCCGTAACAATAAAATCTGGGCTGTTCACCATGTCTTTCTGCCGGCTAACAACCCCCAGCGAACTTCTGTTCAATGGTGGAACATTACACCCGAAGGTAGTCTTATTCAGAGAGGCAGGGTCGACGATCCTTCGGGACTGATGTCGTATGCCTTTGCTACAGTGGCTGTTAATCATTTTGAAGATATGATTATAGGTCATGGCATTTTCTCAACTAACCAATACGCCGGCGCAGGATATTCATTCAGGGCAAATGCTGACCCAATAAATCAGACCCGTTTGCCTTTTCAGTACAAAGAGGGCCTTGCTCCTTATTATAAAACTTTTGGAGGCGGCAGAAACCGTTGGGGTGATTATTCGGCTACGATGCTCGACCCTGTAAATGGAGTCGATTTCTGGGTGTTACAGGAATATGCCGAGCTACCCTCTGGCGGCGACCGTTGGGGAACATGGTGGGCGTATGTGACCATACCTTTTGCTCCTGAAGCCAGTTTTTCATCCAACGAAACACTCATTCCTTTAGGTGAGAGTGTCAACTTCACTGACCAATCTGTGGGTGTTCCTCAGTCATGGAGCTGGAGTTTTGAGGGTGGTAATCCTTCAACCTCCGACTTGCAGCACCCTTCAGGAATTACTTATACCTCAGAAGGTTCTTTTGATGTGAGCCTTACCGTCACCAATGAATTTGGAACAAACACAGTGTTACTTGAAGATTATATTACAGTCAGCGCAACTCTTTTACCTGCCATTGCTTTTACTGCAGATAAGTCGCTGGTATGTACCTCCGAGATCGTCACTTTCACCGATGCCACACAATACATGCCTATAAGTTGGGAATGGATTTTTACACCTTCGACAGTCACTTTTGTGAATGGTACGGATGCTTTTTCACAGAATCCAGAGGTGATTTTCGACGAAGCCGGTAGTTATGCCCTCACGCTTCATGCAACAAATCTCAACGGCAGTTCACAAACTACCACCTTTGATGTTGTAAAGGCAGGAGGTATGGAAGTGCCATTGGTTGAACGATTTAACGTGAATGGCTTCGACGAAAACCATTGGAAAATTCAAAACCCTGATGCCAGTAAAACATGGGATTTGGTGTCGGTAGCGGGTCTCACTGAAACGGACAAAGCTGCACGACTCGACTTTTTAACCTATTATGCCATTGGTGCACGCGATCAGTTAGTCACACCTCCGCTTGATCTGCGAAATTTTAATTCGATGGTATTAGGGTTCAAACATGCGCATGCCCGCAGAATAACACAAATATCAGATTCGTTGATTGTAAAGATATCTGACGACTGTGGTCAGTCATGGACCCGTCTTTTCGCTGATGCTGAAGATGGCACGGGCAATTTCGCTACCCACCCAATGAGCGAAGGTTTTGTTCCCATGGTTCGTGAGGACTGGTGCGGGGCAGGATATGGTGCCGACTGCATTCAGCTCGACATAAGCAACTGGGCTGGAAAATCGGATGTGCTCGTTTTATTCGAAAGCTACAGCGGATATGGAAACCCGATGTATGTCACTGATATTGAGATTAGCACGACAGTAAATCTGGAAGAAGAATCAGCCACTGAAACACTTAAGGTAGTGCCTAATCCCGTGCATACCAGTTTGATATTACAGCAATCGGGTAGCACGACCTTTGAAGAAGTGAGTGTTTACAACGCCGAAGGTAAGTTGATGCTGCAATTGAAAAATGTAACCTCCGGAACGAAGCTGGAAGTAAGTAACCTATCTGCCGGCATTTACACCATCAGAGCCACAGCAAAATCTAAGATCTTCAAGACAAGCTTCATCAAAGAATAGCGGGGTCTAAGGGAAGCAGGTTTTTCCTGTTATGCATTTTTATTGGAAGAGGATTTATATAGACGTGCAACTCCTGCGGGGGTTCTAATGGCTGTTTTACAGCTATAACAGCAGATCTTAAAGTAAAGATTTACTTCTAACTGTATGATCTCTTTGCGCCCTTCGCGCCTCCATTGCGACCTCTGCGGTTTTGAAATAATTTATAAGTCATTCAATGCAAGTTATTTAGATTAAAATCAAATTAACATCTCAACCTATATAATGTTTCGTTTTTTAACCGCAAACGCAAAGGGCTGACGCTGGTAAATTTGGGATTTTAAGATTTGAGGATTTGACCCGAAAACTTTCGGGTTTAAGGATCTGAAGATGCGTCAGCCCTAAACCTCTAAACTTCTAAACTCCTAAACTTCTAAACCTCTAAACCCCTCTCAACTCCTTACTAAAAACCCTATACCTCTTATGAAGCTTCCCGTTATGTCGTTCGCATTCTGCACGCATCAGGCGGTTTTGCTCGAGGATGAGGTGACTATCCACCTGCTCTAAACCTGCCTTACGTGCTGCATCGAAGATGGTTTTCGAGAGTATAGCATCGAGGCCTTTGCCTCGGTGCTGACTTGCAACACCGCCAAGAAGCAGGGTGAGCAGTTTTGTTTCTTTAGAAGCCCGCAGTATATGAATCCAGCCGAAAGGCCACAAGCGTCCTTTTGCTTTTCTTATCCCTTTGCTTATCTCGGGCATGCTGATGATAAAGGCAACTACCTGATGGTTGTTGTCGACAATAACTTTCACAAAACGCGGGTCGAGGATGGGAAGGTAGCGTTTGGCATAGGCATGCATCTCGCTTTCTTCCAGAGGAATGAAGCCATAGATGTTTTTATAGGCATCATTGATAAGCTGAAAGATGGGAACAACCCAGGGTTTGAGTGATTTCCGGGTGGTGAAATCCAGTAAGCTGAAGTTTTCCTGCTGCAAGGCCCTGCTGTAGATTTTTTCGAGACGTTCCGGTTGGTGGTTACCAACGGGCATAAGGTATGAAACAAGGTCCACCTCTTTTGTGAAACCCAGCTGCTCCAGAAACTGCGGCAGCCACGGGAAATTGTAATTGGTTGCCAGCACCACCTGCTCCTGAAAACCTTCGATAAGCATCCCCTGAGGTTCTTTATCGGAAAATCCTAAGGGACCGATGAGTTGTGTCATTTCTTTGGTAAGGGCCCATGATTCAACGGATTGGATGAGTGTTTGTGCGATATTGAAGTCGTTGTAACACTCCAAAAAACAAAAGCGTGCGTTTTTTTCTCCGCGAAGTTCATTGTACCGGGTGTTGATGATGCCCATGATACGGCCAACAGCTTTACTACCTTCCCAGGCCAGAAGCAGCACCACCTCTGAACTTTGAAATGACTTATTTTTGTCACGGTCGAAAAAATGAAAGTCATCGCCATAGAGCGGGTGTACCCAGCCAGGCTGATCTTTGTGGATTTTTTCGGGCAGATAAATAAAGGTTTTCAGGTCTTTTTTATTCTTTACTTCGCGTATGCTGATCGACATAGGTCATATTTTGAACCAAAGTTAATATTAAATTAACATTGACTAGTTAAAATCATTTTAGGTATATGATTCACGACCGATGTTTATGTATCTGACTCAAAATAACCCGGCCGAAAGTGGAAATTTTGTAAGTTCAAATCTGATTTATGTCGAAGTTGGCCTGATGATCATAAAAAAAGAGGCTATCCACTTTGGACAGCCTCTTTTAATAGTATTATAACAAAGTTTATCTTACAATAAACTTGCGGGTTTCTTTAAAACCATCTACTGTAATAGTGCAGAAATAAACGCCTGTGTTAAGGTCGCTTACATTCACACTGATCTTATTCATACCAGTAACCATTGTGTTGATGGTTTGGTTATGAACGCGCTGACCTGTGATGGTATGAACGCTTACTTCAACATTCTTTGATGATTTGCTGAGGTTTACATCAATATTCATTTCGCTGTTTACAGGATTAGGATAAACAGATGAAATTTCAGTTACAGGATTTACATTTTCATTAACACCAATAACAACTGGAGTAACTTTAGCAACATAAATTTTGTTGTCTTGAAATAGATGTTGATCATCCATAGCAAGGCCAATTAAGTTATCTGCAGCATACATCGCATAAAACGTTCCATCATAACCATTTGGTGCACAGGTTACCGAATAAACTTCCTCGAATAAATGAAAGATGCCACCAGTAATATTTTCCGCAACATTGTACCATGAACCAAAAATTCCATCTTTGTATGAAGCGTATAAACTTCTATAGTTCAAATCTTCAATCGTTCTTGATTCATCGGGGGTTGAATAAAAAATAGAAATACTTCCATTGTTGTCAACGGCAATTGATGGCTGGGTCGACAGACCTAATGTTCTATAATTTAAATCATCTGCCAATGTTATATCAAGTTCTCCATTATTATTTAAATCTGGAACCCAACCAACAACGATTCCTTTGTTAAGTGATTCAAGATATTCGGGATCAAGAGTCTTATGTGGATTTGATGGGTTTGTTGGGATAGTTCCCATAGATTCATTCCAATAACCGATACCATCAGTATAAGGAAAGAAGTTATAAGAAGATCCTGGAGCTTCATGTATGACTCTTGCTGTTGCCCATACAATATGTACCATACCATTATTATCTATAGCGATATTTGCGGAATTATCAGGTGCCCAAAGCGTATCTGTTGTAATCGTTGTATTGAAGTCAAATGTTGGATAAGGGTGTTCCCAAACAACTGTCTTTTCCCATGTTTGACCATTATCGGTTGACTTTACGAAGAACAGATCATACCAGGAACTGCAAAATAAAATAGCAACATTATCTCCGTTTGATGCCATAATATAATCATCTGCACCAATGTTATTATTATAGAAAGCTACATCAACTTCAGGAGGTGTAGTCCATCCTTGCCAAGTTTGACCACCATCTTGAGAATTGTTATAAAAAACTACAAATTGAGGAACACTAGTATCAGGTTGATCTCCCGAAATAACATGAACATTGTTGTGATCTTCACCTGAAGTTGTAATTCTTGGCCATGCTATTTCATATGGAGCAGGCGCACCGGGTATTATCCCTCCTGATGTCCAAGCTCCAGTTCCTTTTGTCTCTCTATAATATCTATAAATTCCCCAAGGAGAGCCTCCATGAGAGACTAGCATTTCACCATTTTCACCTAACCTTGTGATTGATGGCCAGCCAGATCGAAAAGGTTCAACCCTGGATGTAGGTTGTGCTCCCCAGCTACTTCCATTATAAAAATTATAGCCTGTACCTCGATCGGGGAATGATGGAGCAGAAGCATTACCCCAAGTTGTAACTGCAGATACTGAGCCATCGGCCCAGCCAAAAATCCGATTACCTATACCAGAGTTTGTCTGAAGATCATATTGTGTCGTCATGATAACAGCATCGGAAACCCCATTGGCTCCCTTGTTTACAATGGCTTGAACAATATTAGTCTCAGGTACAAATTCCATTTCTGGAACTGGCATATCTTTATGATTAATCATTGTTCTTTTCAATGCTTTATTAGAATCAGGGTGATTAATTTTCTTAAACCCATTTTGTGCAAGTAAACTTGTCGAAAACAATAGAGTCAAAGAAAAAAGTAGAATTTTTTTCATAATAAAAAATTTTAATTAAACTATAAATAGATTATTGCAAAAATATGAAACATTAACCAACATTTTGAAAATTATTTGCCCTACAACTTTTTGGTGAAGCTTTTTTGATGTTGGTAAGGATTAGTTAGACATAAATATAAGGCCAAATATAAGATATCTGACGGATAAAAATAAAAAAAGCGCAACATATGTTGCGCTTTTTAGATTATAAAAGTGATTATTACTTGATAATCATACGTTTAGTAACTTTAACACCTGCTGCTTCAACAGTGTAGAAATAAACACCTGTTTTGAGGTTATCCAGTTGTAAAGAAACGTTGTGTTTTCCTGCAGGACGATATCCTTCGGCTGATTCCATCACTTTCTGACCTGTGAGCGTGAATACAGAAACATTGATGCTGCTACCTTTGGCAAGGTTTACAACAATGTTTGTTGTTCCATCAATAACAGGGTTAGGGAAGTTTTGGCCAACTTCAAGAGTTGCAATGGATTGGATTTCTTTTTCACCAACAACACAGAAACTGGCATCGGTAAAGAAGAAGTTGGTGATGTATTTATAAACAACCGGTGTACCTGGGTCAATATCGCCAGCCATTGGTTGATAAGTCATTGGAATGGTGTATTTTCCATCAGCATACAAACTTTTTTGTGCAACTGAAGCAAAACTTGCATTCCACATACCTGGTGAAAATAGGGTTACGTTTGTAGCTACCGGGTTTGTTCCATCACATGTGAGGTCGGCTGTGCCCCATGGGTTAGGACGAATTCCGCGTGTGAAGATATTTGGACGGGTGTTGTCAAGAATGTCTTCAAGGTCGGTATCGAGCCAGCTAACAAATACAGTTTCACGGTCAGGAGAAACAGTGATCTGGATACGGTTATCTTCGGTATAATCACCAGGCCATGTTCCGCGGAACTGTCTGATACTTCCTAATTTAATACCATGCCATGTAGTTCCGCCATCAGTTGTATAGATGTCGTAAGCGGCAAAGAGGTACTCAGCAGAAACGATGGAATAAGCATCAGTTCCTGTAACACCTATAACTACAGCGATATGAAGGTTTCCATTGGCATCAACAGTAATATTCTGGTCGAAAGCTGTTGTAAAAGGAATTTCGGTACGGGCTGGAAGTGGTTCTTCATACAGTTCAGCAATTTGCTCATCTGTAAGCAGATCGTTCAGAATTCCGGGAATACCAGTTGGACCGCCTAATTGAATACCTTGTGGTGCTGACCATGAAGCGCCACCATCAGTTGTTTTCATGATAATTGGATAATAACTTGGAGCGCCACCAATAACATTAACTGTTTCATTAGCACCAAGTACTGAAATATAACCTGTCATCCCGTCTTCCGCGAAAGCGATTTGTGGGTGTGATGGACGGGTAACGTCAGCAGCTACCGGGAAATCAAGCATTTCCTGGGTGAAAACAAAATCACCTGTTTTTGCTTGTTCGTCCCATTCACCGGTATTAAGAATTAAGCTTCCCTGATAAACAACTGATCCGCTGCTCCAGTCCTGATTAACATCTACTACAAATACTTTTCCATGACGGGTAATTTCGTATGAGTCAGGAATGTACTGATAATAAGGAGCTGCTGATGACTGAAGGTTTTTTGTCTTTACAGTTGGATCGGCAATGTTTGCAACACCAAAGCTGTATCCACCCCAACTATCAGTTGAGTTTGAACCATCGAGGTTAGGAGCAAAATATTGTAACCATGCATTGCTTAAATCGGTGTTTCCATAAGGATTGTAAACACCATGGTTAGGATAGCGGGCAGCATCGGTAAAATAAGTTCCGCCTGCATTGTTTTCAGCAACGTAGATCTCAACCATTTTAGTCCAGGTAAGACCACCATCTGTTGAATAGTCATAACCAAGGTCGCCGGAATATCCGCCTGGATCCTGAACTCCACCCATGCGGTGAAAATTCGTAACAAGATTTAATTCCGGTTCGGCATGTACGATGGCTTTTTGTCCGCCGCCGTATCCATAGCTATATGCATTTGCAGATGAACCAAGGTCAATCACATTGACGATATTGGTGTTTTTCTGCTGTGGCAAAAAGGCAGGAGCTTCGGTTTGTTGAGCAGTAACAATGCTGCTGGCTTTTACCGGTTCAATGCCAATCATCATTTTTTCGATGGCTTTGTTTTCGCGAACCTGCTGTTTGAAAGTGTGAGCACGTTGGCCAATAACACTGGTGCCAATGCCAAGTACTAAACCAAGAAGTAGAATTTTTCTCATAATGTGAAAGTTTTGAGTTACTAAAATAATAGTTGGAACAAAAGTACTAATTTTTGAATAAAGTGCAAGTTAAAAGTTAGGTTTCTATGTAAATTGAAAACATTTAACTAATTTTTTGATAATATTTTTTTGGTGATTCACTACCTCTGCGAGCTGATTCTGCTGTAGTTAATTTTATCGGAGGTAAGTTGCACAGCGGTGTTATTTCCATTGAGGTCGTGAGCTTTAACTAACTGCACATCTTTGTCGGTGAGAAAATTGTAGGTGCTGATACCTCTTTGGGCGATATCCCAAAGTGTAAGGTTCGTGTTGTTTCGTGAGGAGTTTTCGTTGCCGGCAGCAGTTGGATTTACGGTGGCAAGGGCCTTATCCATCACATTATCAAGCACCCGCAGATGGGCAGGTTTTCCTTCAACAACGCGATATTCAGGCATTTGCTCCATGACAAAGGCAAGGGTAAGTTGCTCTTCCATGCTTCTGTCCTCCTTTAACTGAGCACCTTCGTGATAGGAAATGTTGAGTTGAATCACATTTGTTCCCTGAGGCATAGCAGGAATGGTAGCTTGTCGCTTTGGCTGCTGGTTTGCCGGAAGCGCTCGCGGAGTGCTAGTATTCTTTTTGGTTTTTGCAGTGCTTTGTGTCTCTATAGCCTTCACAGGAGGTTTTTTACTTTCAACGGCTTCTTCTGTTATGGTAGTAGTTTCAACTTTTTTCTTTCCTTCAGCTGTTTCACTCACGGTGGTTGAAGGTTTTTGAGTTGGCTCGTTTACAAGAGCTATTTGCGGTTTTTCAGCATTCTTAAAGCTGTCGTTGCCTATCCACCACCAGCCCAGGCCGAGCAGCAGCGCGATGCTGGCAGCATACGCCAAGGTGCGTGCTAATCCCTGAAAAGGAAGAATAGCTGACTTGAATAATTTCCTTGTTGCGGGGTAATGGACATCCGCCTCGGGTTGAAAATAAACGTTGCCAAACAATTCAAAATCACGATTGGCTTCGGAGCTTTCGGCACGTAACTTTTCGATAACTGCAACATCTTTTTTTGTGGCAATGCCTTCATAATGAGAGATGAAGAGCTCATCGCGTTTTGAGTATTCAGGTAGGTCGCATGCATCCAATTCAGCCTGAAGCAAGCTGTTCTTCAGGTCAAAAAGGATTTCATGAGCTGAAACGACAGGCAACGGACTGATGAGATCATCCCATGTTCCCAGTTCGGGATGCCGTGCGACAAAGGTTTTCAGCACCGCTGTCTGATGAGCATTAAGTCTCCCTTCGATGTAATCGAGTAAAAATGCTTCGTAGGTATGTATGTTGATATTCATGTTACCGGTCCTCCATCACAAGTTCAAGTTTCTGAATATAGTTTTTCAAAGCGGTCCGCGCCCTGAAGATATACACCTTCACCTGGGCCTCAGAAAGCCCTGTTATTTCACCTATTTCGTTGTAGGCATAGCCTTCATAGTCGCGCAGCAGCACAACACTACGCTGAATTTCGGGAAGCAGCTTGAGGGCTTCGTCCAACACCTCACGCAGGTCGGAGAAACTGTTGAAAGCAGTCTCTTGATTGCGGTGGTGCTCTTCGAGACGAATAACCCGCTCTTCTTTCCGAATGGTGTCTATCATTGTATGGTATGCTGTAGTGTACAAATACGATTTACTTTTTTCGAAGCTGACATCATTTACTTTCTGCCATACTTTGGTAAAAGTTTCCTGAACGATGTCGCGGGCCTTCTCCACATCCCTTATATTCTTGAGGATGAATCGGTAAAGTCCGTCAGCGTGGTTCTCAACACAACTATTGTATTCTTTTCGCGTCATAGGCTTTTGGTCATCAAGCAAACGAAAGACGTGCAATGATACAAAAAAGTTACAGATGATTTGATAATGATGGGTGTTTAGGGGTTTAGTGGTTTAGAGGTTTAGGGGTTGAGTGGTTTAGAAGTTTAGGGTTTAGGGCTGACAGGGTGCGTGAGCCCGCGGGTTATGGAAGGATTCTGTTGCCACATGCGTCAGCAGACCTTTAGACCTAACGACTTTCAGACCTCTGTGATAATCATCTGAATTCAGCTCATTCTCGTTTATTAGTGAAGGTACAGTTAACAAAAAGCCGGACACAGTTCATTTATTAAGAGCATTTAAATTTCAAAATGGGACTGCCATGATGAAATGAGCTCAGTTAATTATTTGCGCTTTTTTCTGCCTCCAATCAGTTACACGTCTTATTCAGATGTCACATGCCGAACACAGGGATAT
>WOUZ01000014.1:23961-108303 GCA_009773165.1 Bacteroidota bacterium | reverse complement strand
TCTTCTTTATCTGCTTCACAGCAAATAATCCCATCCTCGCTTCCTACCTTCTTCTCTATCGTTCACCGCGATTGGGAGTGCAAAAGTAATACCTTTTTCCTAACCTCCAAATGTTTTTGAGAAAAAAAATAAAATATTTTTCAAGTCTCTCATTACTAATCAGTTAAAAATGAAAAAAATATTCATTTTTAACTGATTGGATGCTTTTGTTACAAAACTGACCGAAATACAATCAATTTAATAACATCTGCTACCACTAGTTACAACACTAATCAGAGAACGTTTTTCTTTTGGGAAGGCAAAGATAACATATAAAGGTATAGATAACACTTTTAAAAGAAGTTTTTTTGTTACCTTTTTTCAGAAAGCATCCAAATTCAACCGGTTCTCAAAGTTTTAAAGAAGGTTTCTTTATAAGATTTAATACATCACTGTCGAATTAACATTTGAAATAGGCAACTTAACCATAATTTGGAAATGATATAAAACAAAATACTTGATCACAGTCACAAAAAACCCTCTTCTAGTTTTGTTTGTCATTGCATCTACTCAAATTCCATTATATAAATCATATCTTACTATGATCAGAAAGAGAAGTCCATTTTATCATAAAAATCCCCCTTCTATTATAATAAAGATGAACCGATCATTATCCGAAATTCTCAGAACTGGTTTTTGGCACTAGTTCCTAAAGTAATAAAGCTGGCTTTTACCCGAACTACTTAATAAAAAAATCCGGTTAAGCAGGGCTTAACCGGATTTTATACATCAGATATTGAATCTATTTCACATATTTGAAATCGTTACCCAAATATTTCGCATTTGAACCAAGCATTTCTTCAATACGTAATAATTGATTGTATTTTGCAATTCTGTCGGTACGACTTGCAGATCCGGTTTTTATAAGACCTGTATTAAGAGCTACAGCAAGATCTGCAATGGTAGTATCTTCGGTTTCGCCTGAACGATGACTCATAACAGCAGTGTAACTGTTTCGATAAGCCATATTAACAGCATTGATTGTTTCGGTTAAAGAACCAATTTGGTTTACTTTAACTAAAATGGAATTGGCGATTCCTTTTTCGATACCCATTCCCAGGCGATTTACATTTGTTACAAATAAATCATCTCCAACAAGTTGTATTTTATTCCCCATTGTTTCGGTCATCAACTTCCAACCCGTCCAATCATCTTCTGCCATTCCGTCTTCAATGGAAATGATAGGATATTTATTAACCCAATTATTCCAATAATCAACCATTTGAGCAGGTGTGAGTTTGTCGCCTGTTGATTTATGCAAATGATAAACATTTTCTTCTGGCAAATAATATTCAGATGAAGCAGGATCAAGAGAGATATAAATATCCTTTCCAGGAACGTAGCCTGCCTTTTCGATAGCTTGAAGAATTACTTGTACGGCTTCTTCGTTGGATTTAAGATTTGGTGCAAAACCGCCTTCATCACCAACATTTGTAGAGTAACCTGCTTTTTTCAAAACCGATTTAAGGTGATGAAACACTTCAGCACCCATTCTGATAGCCTGGCTAAACGTTTCAGCTCCAACAGGCATAATCATAAACTCCTGGAAATCGATGCTGTTATCAGCATGTGATCCGCCATTTATGATATTCATCATTGGAATTGGTAGGGTATTAGCACCAACGCCACCAATATAGCGGTACAAGGGTTGATTTGTTTCCTGAGCGGCTGCATGAGCAACTGCAAGTGAAACACCTAAAATTGCATTTGCACCCAGCTTTGATTTATTTGGTGTACCATCCAGTTCCAACATTTTGCTATCGATGTCGGCCTGATCTGTGATAAAATAACCATGCAACTCATCTGCAATGATATTGTTTACATTTTGAACAGCTTGTAAAACGCCTTTTCCAAGATAAACATTTTTATCACCATCACGCAATTCTACAGCTTCGTGTACGCCGGTTGAAGCTCCAGATGGTACGGCAGCTCTACCCATTACACCATTTTCGGTAATAACATCCACCTCAACAGTAGGATTACCACGTGAATCCAGAATTTGTCTGGCATGAATGTTCACAATGTGACTCATAATTGAATATTTTTAAGTTAAAAGTTTTGTACAAAGTTAATCAAAGAGATTAAAAAAAAGGATAATGAACCTTAATTCATTATCCTTTTCGGGTGCAAACGGTTGCTAGAACCGAATGAAATATGAATCTATTCTTTAGTGTCTTCTACTGCTTCAGCTGGTGGAGCAACTGGTTTTGCAGCGGCTGCTTCAACAGGTGCAGTTGCTGTCTTTTTAGCAGCTCCGCGTCGAGTTGTTTTAGCCTTTTTCTGTGATTTTTTACCTAGTAGATTTTCATTAAAGTCGACCAGTTCCATCAAGCACATTTCCGCATTGTCACCCAAACGATTTCCAAGCTTAATGATACGAGTATACCCACCCGGGCGATCGGCTACTTTAGGAGCTATTTCACGGAATAATACCGTTGCAGCTTCTTTATTCTGAAGAATACGAAAAGCCATTCTTCTAGAGTGTGTAGTATCATCCTTTGATCGGGTAATCATTGGTTCAACCAGAGGCCTAAGGGCTTTGGCTTTTGCCAGTGTTGTTGTAATTCTTTTGTGGAGAATGAGCGACGCAGCCATATTTGCAAGCATTGCATCGCGGTGAGCACTGGGACGGCCAAGATGATTTATTTTCCTATTGTGTCTCATTCCGTTTATTCCTTTTCTAATTTGTATTTACTAATATTCATTCCGAACTCAAGGCCTTTGCTTTTAACCAATTCTTCCAGCTCTGTGAGTGATTTCTTTCCAAAGTTGCGGAACTTCAATAAATCATTTTTATTGAAAGCTACCAGATCTCCTAAAGCTTCAACATCAGCAGCCTTGAGGCAGTTAAGAGCTCTAACAGATAAGTCCATATCAACCAATTTAGTTTTCAATAACTGACGAATGTGCAATGAGTTCTCATCAAATTCTTCAGTCACTGATTTTTCTTCCGTATCAACAGTAATTTTCTCATCAGAAAAAAGCATAAAGTGCATGATCAAAATCTTTGCAGCTTCTTTCAGTGCGTCCTTAGGATGAATTGATCCATCAGTGTTAACCTCGAGTAATAACCGTTCATAGTCGGTTTTTTGCTCAACACGGAAGTTTTCGATATGATAGGTTACATTTTTGATTGGGGTATGAATCGAATCAATGGCAATGGTACCTATTGGTGCATTTGCGACTTTATTTTCCTCTGCAGGAACATAACCTCTACCTTTATTGATAGTTAATTCAATACTCATCTTAACCGATGGATCCATATTACATATGACCAATTCGGTATTAAGTACTTGAAAAACTGATAGAAACTTGTTGATATCTCCGGCTTTGAATTGTTCCTGGTCGCCTATGACAATGTTTACTCTTTCGGATGTTTCCGAAGCGATTTGTTGTTTGAACCGAATCTTTTTGAGATTCAGAACAATTTCTGCAACATCTTCGACAACACCTTCGATAGCAGAGAACTCATGTAAAACGCCTTCTATTCTTACAGATGTAATTGCAAAACCTTCGAGAGATGAAAGCAAAATCCGGCGAAGCGAGTTACCAATTGTGATGCCGAAACCAGGCTCAAGTGGTCTGAACTCAAAGACGCCTTTAAAGCTGTCTGATTCAACCAGGATAACCTTTTCGGGCTTTTGAAACGCTAATATTGCCATACTTTTGTTTGAGTGTTAGATAGAAAAAATGCTATCGGTTTATTAATCAAATCTTATTTGGAGTACAACTCAACGATCAGTTGTTCCTTGATAGTTTCAGGAATATCTTCTCTATTTGGGTAACTCATGAATTTGCCGGCTAGTTTTTCACCATCCCATTCAAGCCAAGGAAAGCGATTGCTATGGCCTTGAACAGCATTAATGATAACTTCCAAGCTTTTAGAGCGTTCGCGCACAGCAACGACGTCGCCTTCTTTAACCAAATAAGAAGGAATATTAACTACACTGCCGTTTACAGTAATATGGCGATGTCCAACAAGCTGACGGGCACCACTGCGTGAAGGGGAAATTCCAAGACGATAGACAACGTTATCGAGACGAGATTCTATAAGCTGAAGCAAAACCTCACCGGTAATTCCTTTTTTATGAACAGCTCTGTCGAATAAAATCCTGAACTGACGTTCCAGAATACCATAGGTATATTTTGCTTTTTGTTTTTCCTGCAACTGCACTCCATATTCAGATTGTTTCTTTCTGCGTTTAGAGCTGCCATGTTGACCCGGAGGATAATTTTTCTTTTCGAAAGAACGATCGGGGCCGAAAATTGGCTCACCGAATTTTCTTGCTATTTTTGATTTTGGACCAATGTACCTTGCCATAATGTTAATTTTTTTGGATTAGACAGTTCAATTACACTCTTCTTCTTTTGGGTGGGCGACAGCCATTGTGTGGCAATGGTGTAACGTCATTAATTTCGGTCACCTCAATTCCGGATGAGTGTATGGAACGGATGGCGGATTCGCGACCAGCGCCAGGTCCTTTTACAAACACTTTAACTTTTCTAAGTCCCAGGTCATAGGCGGTCTTGGAGCACTCTTCGGCAGCCATTTGTGCTGCATAAGGAGTGTTTTTCTTAGACCCTCTGAAACCCATTTTTCCAGCAGAAGCCCAGGAAATAACCTGCCCGCTGTTGTTTGTCAAAGAAATAATGATATTATTAAAGGAGGCCTTAATGTAGGCTTTTCCTACGGCTTCCACTTTAACAATACGTTTCTTTACTACTCTTGTAGTTTTTGCCATAATGTTAGTTAATTTCTAAACTGTTTGATATGATCCGAATGCTACTTGGTAGCTTTCTTCTTATTTGCAACTGTTTTCTTACGACCTTTTCTGGTACGAGCATTATTTTTGGTGCTTTGTCCGCGCAAAGGTAATCCAAGACGGTGACGGATACCACGATAACATCCGATGTCCATCAATCGTTTGATATTGATCTGCACTTCACTGCGTAACTCACCTTCAACTTTAAAGCTGGCCGCAATAACAGTACGAACATTATTTTGTTCGTCATCATTCCAATCCTGAACTTTCTTATTGAGGTCGACACCTGCTTCTGTGAGAATTTTCTTTGAAGCACTTCTACCAATACCGTAAATATAAGTGAGCGCAATTTCACCCCTTTTGTTATTTGGGATATCTACACCAGCGATCCTAGCCATAGTTTTCTATTTTTTAATATTGAAGCTTATCCTTGTCTTTGTTTGAACTTTGGGTTCTTTTTGTTGATCACATACAATCTGCCTTTACGGCGGACGATTTTACATTCGTCTGATCTTTTCTTAATTGATGCTCTTACTTTCATTTTAATTTATTTTGCTGGGAACTTTTAACCATTCCCTTTCGTTAATGATAAGAATTTCACTATTTATACCTGAATGTTATACGGCCTTTGGTTAAGTCATAGGGCGAAAGTTCAAGCTTTACGCGATCTCCCGGAAGGATTTTTATGTAGTGCATCCTCATCTTCCCGGAAATGTGCGCTATCAAGGTGTGACCGTTTTCGAGCTCAACCCTGAACATTGCGTTTCCGAGCGACTCAATCACTGTACCATCTTGTTCAATTGACAACTGTTTTGCCATATCTGTTAACCATTCATGTTATTTAATACTGATTCTATTTCTTCAAAACTGGATAAAATATCTGCTTTTCCTTGTTTGATAGCTAAGGTGTGCTCAAAATGTGCCGAAGGTAGTCTGTCGTTTGTACGAATTGTCCATCCATCAGCTTCCTGAGTGACACCTCTGCCACCAAGGTTTATCATTGGTTCAATTGCAATCACCATTCCAACTCTTAATTTAATACCATTTCCACGTTTTCCGTAATTTGGCACTTCTGGTTTCTCATGCAACTTTCTTCCAACACCATGTCCAACCAATTCACGTACAACACCATAACCAAAAGGTTCTACATGCGACTGGACAGCAAATCCAATGTCTCCAATTCGGTTTCCATCGATAGCCTGCTCGATACCTTTATATAATGCTTCCTTTGTTAAACGCATTAAATGCAGTACCGCTTCCGACACGTTGCCTATAGCAAAGGTGTAAGCTGAATCTCCATAGAAACCATTCTTGAGAACCCCGCAATCAATCGAGACTATGTCCCCATCTTTTAAGGTTTGTTTCCCAGGTATTCCATGCACGACTTGTTCATTTACTGAGATACATAATGTTCCAGGAAAACCACCATATCCTTTGAAACCGGGAATGGCTTGGTGATCCTTTATAAAAGTCTCAGCAATCTGATCAAGAAAAGCTGTTTGAACACCTGGCTTTAAATGTTTTGCAACTTCCGCCAATGTTTTACCAACAAGCAAAGAACTTTCACGTTGTAATTCTATCTCTTCGTCTGTTTTGAAGTAGATCATTTCAGTTTTTATTCTTAACCCATGTTCATGGCAGGACCACGACCTTTAATTCTGCCCGACTTGGTTAAACCATCATAATGACGCATCAAAAGATAACTTTCAATTTGTTGAAGTGTATCCAATGCCACTCCCACTAAAATTAAAAGTGAGGTTCCTCCATAAAATGTAGCAAATGCATGACTTACACCCATTTGCCCAACAAGTGCTGGCATAATTGCAACAAATGCAAGGAAGAATGATCCCGGAAGCGTAATTCTTGAAAGTATGTTATCAAGATAGTCAGCTGTTTTCTTTCCTGGTTTTACACCTGGAATGAATCCACCATTTTTCTTCATATCTTCAGCCATCTGATTTGGATTGATAGTTATAGCTGTATAAAAATAGGTGAATAACACAATCAGGATAAAAAATACAAAATTGTACCAAAATCCATTGATATTCGTAAAGGCAGCTGCAATACCAGTTAAACTTTCAGAAGAAGTGAACCCTACAAGTGTAACAGGTAAAAACATAATCGCCTGAGCAAAAATGATTGGCATAACACCTGCTGCATTAACTTTGATTGGAATATATTGTCTTACGCCGCCATATTGACGGTTACCGACGATACGTTTTGCATATTGCACAGGTACTCGTCTGGTTCCTTGCACCAATAATATTGTCAGTAATATGACGAACACCAATACGGCAAGTTCAACCACAAAGAATACCAATCCACCTCCTTTTTGCTCCATTCTTGAGAAGAATTCAGCAAACAATGCAAATGGTAAACGTGCGATGATACCGATCATGATGATAAGGGAAATTCCATTTCCAATACCTTTATCAGTGATCCGCTCACCCATCCACATTACGAATAACGTACCTGCAATTAAGATGATCGTATTGGAGACCCAGAAAAATGCTGATGGATGCGTTATAGAAGGATCAAAAGGAGCAATAGCTTCATTTGGTAGTTGAGAAATCAAATTTGCAATATAACCCGGAGCCTGAAGCGCTACAATAGCCACTGTCAGATAACGGGTAATTTGGTTAATTTTACGACGTCCACTCTCTCCTTCACGCTGCAAGCGCTGGAAATATGGTATGGCCATACCCAACAATTGAATTACGATAGAAGCAGAAATATATGGCATGATTCCCAAAGCAAAAATTGAAGCATTAGAAAATGCTCCACCTGAAAACATGTTCAACAAACCAAGTAATCCACTACTTGTCTGTGATTGCAGATTCGCAAGCATATTTGGGTCTACACCAGGCAACACCACATAAGAACCCAGTCGATAAACCAGAATTATTAAAAGGGTATAGAGAATTCGCTTACGTAATTCTTCTATTTTATTGATGTTACGTAAAGTTTCAATTAGCTTTTTCATTCAGGTTAGATTTTAACAGTGTTACCACCTGCTGCTTCAATGGCCCTAACCGCTGTTGCAGAAAATCCGTGAGCATGAATTTCAACCTTTGATTTCAATTCACCTTTGCCAAGGATCTTTACTAAATCATTCTTCGAAGCTAACCCATATTGTCTCAGTGTTTCAAAATCAATAACAGCAAGAGAGTGAGCGTCGATAAGACCCTGAATAGTGTCAAGGTTAATAGCTCTGTATTCTTTACGGTTAATATTTTTGAATCCAAATTTAGGAACACGTCTTACGAGAGGCATCTGTCCACCTTCAAATCCGAGCTTCTTTGAAGTACCTGAACGTTGTCCGGCACCTTTATGACCGCGGGTAGATGTGCCACCGTGGCCAGAACCCTGACCGCGTCCGATACGTTTATCACGTTTTACTGATCCTTTGGCAGGTTTTAGATTACTTAAATCCATTTTAGTCTATTTTAGCTTTATTACTAAATTTCTACAATTCTTCGATTTTCAGCAAGTGTTTGACTGCATCAACCATACCTGCGATAGCGGGGCTCATTTCAACCTCTACTGAATGATTGAGTCGTTTAAAACCCAAAGCAGCAAGTGTATCTTTCTGACGTTTTGGTCTGCCAATCCCGCTTTTTATCTGTGTAATTTTTACTTTCTTCATCTCTGATATGCTTATCCGTTGAATACCGTATCGAGTTCAACACCACGAACCTGGGAGATAGTGTACGCATCACGCATCTTTGATAATGCGTCGAAGGTAGCTTTAACCACAGAGTGAGGGTTTGATGAACCTTTTGATTTTGCCAAAACATCATGAATGCCAACACTTTCGAGAACGGCACGCATAGCACCACCGGCAATAACCCCTGTTCCATGAGAAGCAGGTTTTAAAAACACGAGTGCTCCACTGTACTTTCCATATTGTTCATGAGGTATGGTACCTTTACGAACTGGAACTTTGATGAGATTCTTTTTGGCATCATCGACACCCTTAGCAATTGCTGCCGTTACTTCCTTAGCTTTTCCCAAGCCGTAACCAACAACACCATTTTCATTACCAACTACAACAATCGCAGAGAAGCTGAAAGTGCGTCCGCCCTTTGTTACTTTGGTAACACGTTGGATGCTGACCAACCGATCTTTGAACTCGATTTCGCTGGATTTTACTCTTTTTACGTTTACTTCTGACATAGTTTATTAGAATTTTAATCCTCCTTCGCGCGCAGCTTCAGCTAACGACTTAACTCTTCCATGATATAAGTAACCATTACGGTCGAACACTACTGTTTCGATTCCGGCAGCTTTAGCTTTTTCAGCGACGAGCACACCAACAAGCTTGGCTTGTTCTACTTTAGTTACTTTTTTTTCTTCAATTCCTTTTTCGGCTGATGAAGCGGCAACAATTGTTTTACCTGCTTTATCATCAATTAGTTGAGCGTATATTTGCTTGTTGCTTCTAAAAACGGTCAGACGTGGACGCTCGGCTGTGCCGGATACGATACCTCTGATACGCTTCTTAATACTGACTCTTCTAAGACTCTTTTTATTACTGATTGCCATTTTTTCTGGTATTTAAGCCTGACTAACAAGCATGTTTCAATGATTATTTACCTTTACCTGCAGTTTTTCCAGCTTTGCGTCTCAGTATCTCATTCTGGAACTTGATACCCTTGCCCTTGTATGGTTCTGGTTTGCGTAGTGAGCGGATTTTTGCTGCTACTTGCCCTAACAACTGTCTATCAGTACAAGACATTTTAATAATAGGGTTTTTACCTCTTTCCGTTACTGTTTCAATTTTAATTTCTTCAGGGATTTCGAAGAAGATGTTGTGTGAAAATCCTAAAGCCAGCTCAAGGATCTGACCTTTTGCATCAGCTTTATAACCAACGCCAACCAACTCCTGAACTGTATTAAAACCTTCAGAAACACCCTTAACCATATTGTTGATCAAGGCACGATACAAACCATGTTTGGCTTTGTGATCTTTTTCATCGGAAGCACGTTCCAAAATCACTTCATTATTCTCAACTTTTAATGAAACCGCTTCATCAATTCGTTGTTTCAATGTACCCAATTTACCTTTCACGGTGACAACATGGTCGTCTGACACGCTCACTTCAACACCTGATGGGAGGCTAATGGGAAGTTTTCCTATTCTTGACATGAATGTAATCTCCTTTTATTAACTGATGTAACACAAAACTTCACCACCTACATTCAGCCTTCGGGCTTCCTTGTCAGTCATAATTCCACTGGAGGTGGAGATAATTGCAATTCCAAGTCCGTTGAGAACGCGAGGTAATCCTTCTGCGTGCACATACTTTCTAAGACCGGGACGTGACACGCGTTCGAGGCGGGTCATAGCCGGCATTTTTGTTGCCGGGTGATATTTGAGTGCAATTTTGATAGTTCCCTGCTTGTCGTCATCTTCAAATTTATAGTTGAGGATATACCCTTTTTCAAACAAGATTTTTGTGATTGCCTTTTTTACATTAGAGGCAGGCACTTCAACCACCCTATGCTTAGCCATAACTCCATTTCTGAGTCTGGTCAAATAATCTGCGATTGGATCCGTATTCATTCTTTGCTGCTGTATTTAAATTACCAACTTGCTTTTTTCACACCAGGAATCAATCCTTTAAGTGCCATTTCCCTGAAATTGATACGGGAAACACCAAACTGCCGCATATAGCCTTTTGGGCGGCCTGTAAGCTGGCAACGATTGTGCAAGCGAACAGGAGAAGCATTTTTTGGGATACGCTGTAATGCTTCATAGTCACCAGCTTCTTTCAAAGCGGCGCGTTTGGCTGCATATTTCTCAACCATTTTCTGTCTCTTACGCTCACGCGCTTTCATTGACTCTTTTGCCATGCTCTATGCTTTTTTTTGATTCTTAAATGGAAGGCCAAATTCTTTCAGCAATGCCATTGCTTCATGATCTGTGTTAGCAGTTGTCACAAAAGTAATGTCCATTCCGTTCATTTTATTTACTTTATCAATATCGATTTCCGGGAAGATAATTTGCTCTGTAATACCAAAGCTATAATTACCTCTTCCATCGAAGCCTTTGTCATTGATTCCCCTAAAGTCACGAACGCGGGGTAGCGCAACTGCAACGAGTCTTTCGAGAAACTCGTACATCTTCTCACCCCTTAAGGTGACACGCACTCCGATAGGGCTGCCTTTACGAAGTTTGAAGTTAGAAACGTCCTTCTTAGAAACAGTGGCAACTGCCTTTTGTCCTGAGATATTTGACATTTCTTCAATTCCGTAGTCGATTAACTTCTTATCGGTTAATGCTGCACCAATGCCCTGGTTCAAAGAAATCTTCACCAGGCGTGGAACCTGCATAACAGTTTTATAATTAAACTGTTCCATGAGAGCAGGCACGATTTCACTGCTGTACTGTGCTTGTAATCTGGGTTTGTAGCTCATTATTTAATAACCTCCCCTGTCTTTTTTGAATAGCGGATTGATTTTCCTGATTTTTCATCTGTTTTTCGTCCGATGCGGGTAGCTTTTCCTTTACCATCAACAATCTTGAGGTTAGAAATATGTATTCCTGCTTCTTTCTGAACGATCCCACCTTTTGGATTTTCAGTATTAGGGCGGGAATGTTTTGAAACAAAATTGACACCTTCAACGATGGCAGATTGTTTTTCAACATTAACACTCATCACCTTACCTTTTTCACTTTTGTGGTCACCGGCTATAACGATAACGTTATCTCCTTTTTTTATATGCAACTTGGTCATAATCTTCAGCAATTATTTATAATACTTCTGGTGCCAATGAAACAATTTTCATGAATTGTTTTTCTCTCAACTCTCTGGCAACTGGTCCAAAGATACGGGTACCAATCATTTCGCCTGCATTATTGAGAAGAACAACAGCATTATCATCAAATCTGATGTATGATCCATCGTTTCTGCGAGCTTCTTTCTTGGTACGAACAACCACCGCTTTCACTACAGCACCTTTTTTTACTGTTCCACTTGGAAGGGCACTCTTAATACTTACAACAATTTTGTCGCCAATACGGGCGTAACGTTTTCCACTACCTCCCAGTACTCTGATGCAGAGAACTTCCTTGGCTCCGCTGTTGTCAGCGACTGCACACCTTGATTCTTGTTGTATCATTTTATTTAGCCCTTTCGATTATTTCAACCATTCTCCAACATTTGTTCTTGCTCATAGGACGAACCTCCATGATGCGTACTGTATCACCTACATTGCACTCATTGTTTTCATCATGAGCCATAAACCGGCTTGTTTTCTTTACAAACTTGCCGTAGATGGGGTGCTTCACACGGCGCTCGATTTCAACGGTAACAGATTTATCCATCTTGTTACTGGTCACCAGGCCGGTTCTTTCTTTTCTTAAATTCCTTGTTTCCATCTTCTTACAAGTGATTATTGTTTATTAGTAGCTTCTTCCGACTGACGTTTCTTCATCTCGGTCAAGATACGCGCAATTGTTCTGCGATATGTCTTGATTTTATTTGGGTTTTCGAGTGGAGAAACTGCGTGGTTCAATTTGAGGCGCACCAATTGCTTCTTTTCCTCTTCGAGCCTTTCCTTCAGGTCAGCTGTGCTTAACTCTTTGATTACTTCTTGTTTCATAGCGGTTATTAGTTTGCTTCAACGTAATCTCTACTGACTACAAATTTTGTTAGGATTGGGAGCTTTTGAGCAGCCAGGCGTAAAGCTTCGCGGGCTACGTCCAAAGGGACACCCTCAGCTTCAAACAGTATACGACCTGGGGTTACAGGAGCAACGAAATACTCAGGAGCACCTTTACCTTTACCCATACGTACTTCGGCGGGTTTCTTTGTGACAGGCTTGTCAGGAAAAATCCTGATCCATATTTGTCCTTCACGTTTCATATGACGTGTAACTGCCTGACGGGCGGCCTCAATCTGACGACCTGTAAGCCAGGCATTTTCCAGTGCTTTGATGCCGAATGTACCGAACGCAAGCTGATGTCCGCGTCCTGCGAGCCCTTTCATCCTGCCTTTCTGGTGTCTTCTGAACTTAGTCTTTTTTGGCTGTAACATTGTTACTGGATATTAATTTGAATAATTGTTATTTACGTCTTCCTCTTTGGCGTGGTGCAGCACCACCCTGAGCTTTTGGAGCCATAGGTTTTTTCACATTACCACCTACAGTGCTTGGAACAAGTTCTGGTCTGCCATAGATCTCTCCCTTGCAAATCCACACCTTTATACCAATCCTGCCATAAGTTGTGTGAGCCTCTACCAACGCATAGTCGATGTCAGCACGCAATGTGTGCAATGGAATACGACCTTCCTTATACGACTCACGACGAGCCATTTCAGCGCCGCCAACACGTCCCGAAATCATAACCTTGATACCTTCAGCGCCAATACGCATACTGGAAGTGATGGCAGTTTTGATTGCACGACGGAAAGAAATACGGCCTTCAATCTGCTTAGCTATAGTAGCTGCAACGATAAAAGCATCTAACTCAGGGCGTTTAATTTCACTGATGTTGATTTGAACTTCTTTGCCGGTAAGTTTTTTTAACTCTTCTTTAAGTTTATCTACTTCCTGACCACCTTTACCAATGATCATACCCGGACGTGCTGTAGAAATAGTTACAGTAACAAGTTTCAGAGAGCGTTCAATGGATATCTTTGAAATACCAGCTTTACCCAAACGAGCATTGAGGTACTTGCGAATTTGGTCATCTTCAACCAGCTTAGCAGAAAAATCTCTTCCACCATACCAATTGGAATCCCATCCTTTGATGATTCCTAACCTAAGTCCTATTGGATTCGTTTTTTGTCCCATTCAAAATATTGCTTAAGAATTGTCTAATTTTTTTTATTCTGCTGACGTTCTGCTGTCAAGTACTAAAGTGACATGATTCGAACGCTTGCGAATACGATGTGCACGACCTTGCGGTGCAGGCAGTACGCGTTTCAGCATAGTTCCTCCGTCAACAAAAACTTCTTTTACAAACAGCGTATTGTAGTCAACACGTTCGCCTGCATTCTTCGCTTCCCAGTTGGCTATGGCAGAACGCAAAAGCTTATACAAGCCTTTGGATGCTTCTTTTGGAGAAAACTGAAGTGCATATAAAGCAACCTCTACATTCTTTCCACGAATCATATCTGCTACAAGACGCATTTTCCTGGGTGAGGTAGGAACGTTACGCAATGCTGCCATAAATTGGGTCTTTCGAGCTTCTTTTCTTTCCTCAGCTCTCTGGTGTTTTCTAGCTCCCATTGTTTCCCTTTTCTTTATTTTTTACCTTTATCTTTTTTACCTGCATGACCTCTGAAGATACGCGTTGGCGCAAATTCTCCAAGTTTATGCCCAACCATGTTCTCAGTTACATACACTGGAATGAACTTGTTTCCATTGTGTACGGCTATCGTTTGTCCAACAAACTCAGGTGCAATCATGGAGGCTCTTGACCAGGTTTTGATCACTGTTTTCTTGTTGGATTCAACGTTATCCATTACTTTCTTCTCGAGTTTGAAATGGATGTATGGACCTTTTTTAAGCGAACGACTCATTGTATGATGATTATTTCTACCTGGTTATATTATTTCTTTCTTCTTTCTATGATATACTTGTCGGAAGCATTCTTCTTGCTTCTTGTCTTGAAACCTTTAGCAGGTATACCATTTCTTGAGCGCGGGTGTCCACCGGTTGCACGACCTTCACCACCACCCATCGGGTGATCAACTGGGTTCATTACAACACCTCTTACCCGTGGACGACGTCCTAACCAGCGACTACGGCCAGCTTTACCAGATTTTTCGAGGTTATGATCCACATTTGAAACCATTCCTATTGTAGCTTTACAAGCCTGCAATATCATACGGGTTTCTCCTGAGGGCATTTTCAAAATCGCATATTTACCATCCCTTGACATTAACTGTGCATAAGATCCAGCGCTTCTTGCCATTTTTGCACCCTGTCCAGGACGAAGCTCAACATTGTGAATTATGGTACCAAAAGGTATTTCACTTAGATACAAAGCATTACCAACATTAGGAGCAATACCTTTACCGGCACTTACTTCTTGTCCAACTTTTAAACCGTTTGGAGCAACGATGTATCGTTTCTCGCCGTCAGCATAAAAAACCAGAGCAATACGTGCAGTTCTGTTTGGATCATACTCGATAGTTTTAACAACTGCCGGGATGCCTTCTTTATCACGTTTGAAGTCAATGATTCTGTACTTTTGTTTATGACCGCCCCCAACGTTTCTGATGGTCATTTTACCACTACTGTTACGTCCACCGGAATTTTTAGCCGGGGCAACCAGTGACTTTTCGGGTGTACTGGCAGTGATATCGTCGAACGCACTTATCAGTTTAAAGCGTTGACCGGGGGTTGTGGGTTTGAATTTCTTTAAAGCCATTTATCTAAATGTTGCTGAAAAAATCAATAGTTTCACCATCAGCCAAAGTCACAACTGCTTTTTTAAAGGCAGATGTTTTTCCGGCAATAACTCCTGTTTTTGTAAAGCGGGATTTGCGCTTTCCTGCATAGTTCATCGTGTTAACAGTGCTTACTTCAACTCCATAAAGTTCTTTTATAGCGTCTTTGATCTGAAGTTTATTAGCACGTTTATCAACAATAAAACCATACTGCTGAAGCTTCTCGCCTATGGCTGTCATTTTCTCCGTAATTACCGGTTTTACAATGATATTCATCGTGTTAAGCGATTTAATGTTCGTTATTAAGCGAGTATCTCTTCTATATTCTTCAATGAACTTTCAACCAGGAACAATTTGTTCGCGTTGAGAATTTCATATGTATTCAGGTTGTTGGCAGTCGTAACTTTCGTGCCAGGAATATTTCTGGCGGAAAGAACAACATTAGTCTCAACATTTGATGTAACGATAAGATTTTTCTTACCACTCACATTAAAGCTATTGAGCATAGTCACAAACAGTTTTGTTTTTGGGCTATCGAAAGTAAAATCTTCCAGAATTACAATCTGAGCGTCTTTTGCTTTATAAGCTAAGGCAGATTTACGGGCAAGTTGTTTCAATTTCTTGTTCAGTTTGAAACTGTAATCTCTTGGTTTTGGACCAAATACTCGGCCTCCTCCAACAAATACAGGTGATTTAATACTTCCTGCACGTGCGGTACCGGTACCTTTCTGACGTTTAAGTTTCTTTGTACTACCTGTCACCTCACCTTTTTCTTTGGATTTATGTGTTCCCTGACGTTGATTCGCAAGATACTGCTTTGCATCCAAGTAAATAGCATGGTCATTTGGCTCGATACCAAAGATTGCCTCATGTAACTGTGCCATTTTGCCAGTCACTTCTCCTTTAATCGTATGAACTACTAATTCCATCTCTCAATTTTTAAGAATCCGTTTTTTGGACCTGGAACTGCACCTTTAACAAGCAACAAGTTCTTTTCCGGAATAATTTTAATGATCTGAAGGTTGATCAACTTAACTGTCTTGCCTCCCATTCTACCTGCCATGCGCATTCCTTTAAAAACGCGTGCTGGATATGAAGAAGCGCCAACAGATCCAGGAGCTCTCAACCTATCGTGCTGTCCGTGAGTAGCGTCACCAACACCATGGAATCCATGACGTTTTACAACGCCTTGAAAACCTTTTCCTTTGGAAATTCCTGCAACATCGACAAATTCGCCTTCCATGAACACCTCAACAGTTACAACTTCACCAAAAGTTTTCCTATGTTCGAAGCGGGTAAACTCTGAAACTTTTCGTTTCGGTGTCGTTCCTGCTTTTGCAAAGTGTCCCTTCATTGGGTTTGAAGTATTTTTCTCTTTCTTCTCAGCAAATGATAACTGTACCGCTTCATAACCATCGTTTTCAATGGTTCTTATTTGCGTTACAACACATGGACCAGCCTCAATTACCGTTACCGGAATATTCTTTCCATTCGCATCGAAGATGCTGGTCATACCAACTTTTTTACCTAATAATCCTGACATATCTGAAAGTCTTTTAATTATCCATTAACCTACGCGTCAGCTCGGTCAAACTTTAATTTCCACTTCTACTCCACTCGGCAACTCAAGCTTCATCAATGCATCAATCGTTTGTGATGTGGAGCTGTATATATCGAGAATTCTCTTGTAAGAGGATAACTCAAACTGCTCTCTTGATTTCTTGTGCACGAAAGTTGAACGCAATACGGTGTAAATCTTTTTGTCGGTAGGAAGAGGAATTGGTCCACTTACCACGGCGCCAGTCGACTTTACCGTTTTGACGATCTTTTCAGCTGATTTATCAACCAGGTTGTGATCGTACGACTTTAATTTTATTCTAATCCTTTGGCTCACTTTGTAGATTATTATTATTATTACCTATTTGATAATCCCTTTTGCTTTATTTATTACAGCTTCTGCAATTGAATCAGGAGCTTGCATATAATGGCTGAACTCCATGCTTGAGGTAGCACGCCCTGAACTCAAAGTGCGCAATGAAGTAACATATCCAAACATTTCAGATAGTGGCACATCAGCTTTGATCACTTGTACACTAATCTTCGCAGTTACCTCACGCAACACAGCGCGACGTTTATTTAAGTCACCAGAAACATCTCCAAGATAATCATCAGGAGTGTTCACTTCCACTTTCATGATTGGCTCAAGAATCACTGATTTAGCTTTACGGCAAGCGGTTTTGAATCCCATGCGTGCTGCCATTTCGAATGACAAACTATCTGAATCCACAGGGTGGAACGAACCGTCAATTAAACGCACCTTCATGCTATCCATCGAATATCCGGCCAATACACCATTCGACATCGATTCTCTGAATCCTTTTTGAATTGCAGGTATATATTCTCGTGGAATATTTCCACCTTTAACCTCATCGATAAATTGTAAGCCTACAACATTTTCATCTGCTGGTCCAATTTCAAACTGAATATCAGCAAACTTACCACGACCCCCGGTTTGTTTCTTGTAAACTTCACGGTGTGAAGCACTGCTTAACAAAGCTTCTTTATAAGCTACCTGAGGACGTCCTTGATTACATTCCACTTTAAACTCACGTTTCAGGCGGTCGACAAGGATTTCCAAATGAAGCTCGCCCATTCCTGAAATAATAGTCTGGCCTGAGTTCTCGTCAGTATGAACTTTAAAAGTTGGATCTTCTTCAGCAAGCTTAGCAAGAGCCATACCCATTTTGTCCATATCAGCCTGTGTTTTAGGCTCAATAGATACGTGAATAACAGGCTCAGGGAAGGACATCGATTCCAACACAATTGGATGTGATTCAACACATAAGGTATCACCAGTGCGGATCGTTTTAAATCCAACAGCAGCTCCAATGTCACCAGCTTCGATCCGATCCAGAGGATTTTGCTTATTCGCATGCATCTGCATAATACGGGAAATACGTTCTTTCTTTCCTGTTGAGGAATTAAAAACATAAGAACCTGCATCAAGAGCACCCGAATAAACACGGAAAAATGCGATACGACCAACAAATGGGTCGGTTGCTATTTTAAATGCCAAAGCGCTAAAAGGCTCGCTTGGATCAACTTTTCTTGTTTCTTCCAGTTCGGTGTCAGGATTAATACCTGTAACACCATCAATATCAAGTGGACTGGGAAGATATTGTGCTACTCCATTCAACAATGTCTGAACTCCTTTATTCTTAAAAGAAGCACCACACATTACGGGTGAAATACGCATCTCAACAGTAGCCTTGCGAATTTGCTGAATCATTTCCTCCTCGGTAATCGAGTTAGGATCATCCATAAATTTCTCCAAAAGCTCATCACTCTCTTCAGCTACACTTTCGATAAGCTTAAGACGATATTCCTCAACGGTTTCAACAAGATCGGCAGGAATTTCAACTTCAACCATCACCACACCTTTGGAACTATCATCCCAAACATATGCTTTATTGGTTATCAAATCGACGATCCCTTTAAATGTTTCTTCCTCACCAATAGGGATTTGCAATGGAATAGGATTAGCACCTAAACGTTCCCTGATTTGAGTAAGTACACTGAAAAAATCAGCACCACTACGATCCATTTTGTTAACAAAACAGAGACGTGGTACTTTATATTTATCAGCCTGACGCCACACTGTTTCCGATTGAGGCTCAACACCACCTACAGCGCAGAAAAGTGCAACTGCACCATCCAAAACACGTAGTGAACGTTCAACCTCCACGGTAAAGTCAACGTGACCAGGAGTATCAATAATATTGATTTTGTAGTTATCATTTTTGTAGTCCCAAAAAACAGTTGTTGCAGCAGAGGTAATGGTTATACCACGTTCCTGCTCCTGCACCATCCAGTCCATGGTAGCTGCGCCTTCATGAACTTCACCAATTTTATGACTACGGCCAGTATAATAAAGAATGCGTTCAGTAGTAGTAGTCTTTCCAGCGTCAATATGGGCCATGATGCCAATATTACGTGTAAGACGGAGTTTGTTTAATATGTTCTGGTCAGATGCCATTTCGTAATTCTCTTCTTCTTTTTTATTAGAACCTGAAGTGCGAGAATGCTTTATTAGCTTCTGCCATTCTGTGGGTGTCTTCTTTTTTCTTAAAAGCGGCACCTTCTTCTTTGTAAGCTGCCAAAATTTCTCCTGCTAATTTCTGACCCATCGTTTTTTCGTGACGTTTTCTGGAATAACCAATAAGGTTTTTCATACCAATTGACATCTTACGTGTGGGACGAATTTCTGATGGAATCTGGAAAGTCGCACCACCAATACGGCGACTACGAACTTCAACTGCCGGAGTAACATTGGCAAGGGCTTTCTTCCATACTTCTACGCAATCTTCATTGGTTTTCTTGGCAACGATATCCATTGCTTCGTAGAAGATTTTGTATGCCACATTCTTCTTGCCTTCGTTCATGATATTGTTTACAAATTTTGTAACCAAGACATCACTGAAACGTGGATCAGGAAGAATAATTCTTTTTTTTGGTTTAGCTTTTCTCATTGCTAACAGTTATAAGTCTAAATAAATATGAGTCTACTTCTTTACTTTCGGACGTTTTGTTCCGTACTTTGATCTTCTTTGCTTTCTTCCTTCAACACCTGAAGTATCGAGAGCACCACGGATGATGTGATATCTTACGCCAGGTAAATCCTTCACACGACCTCCGCGAATCATAACGATGGAGTGTTCCTGAAGGTTGTGACCTTCACCAGGAATGTAGGCGTTAACTTCTTTTTGATTTGTTAAACGAACCCTGGCTACTTTACGCATTGCAGAGTTTGGTTTCTTAGGTGTAGTAGTGTATACGCGCACACACACTCCACGACGTTGAGGACATGAATCGAGGGCAGGCGATTTGCTTTTGTCAACCAGCTTCTGGCGTCCCTTGCGAACTAATTGTTGAATAGTAGGCATTTTGTACTGTTTAATTTTTTTTGTTATGAACCCCTTTTTTGGGAGCGCAAAAGTAGTATAATTTTCTTAACTAACAATATGCTGTCAATCTCAAGTTTTGGGAGATAGTCATAAGGAGGGAAAAGCCCTTTATCAGGCTATAAACCCCACAAAAACCTGTACAGAACGTCGCTTGATGGCTTTTGTGTAAGAAACCTATGACGGTTAAGCTTTTCAGGTTCCTTTTAACTATATCGTTTCCAGTATATTCCAACTCTTATCGAATTGGGGCTGCAAAATTACACATTATTTTCACTCTGCCAAATCTTTTTTATCTTTTTTTTGCACAAAATGCAGTTCAAATGAAAAGAAAATGAAAAAGATAGATCAAAAAACGTTGTGGTGTTTCTAAGTGTCTTTACATAATTTTGTTTTCAAAACGTAAAATGCTGCTTTCATACCTATATATATGGAGGTTTAAGAAAATCTGTCTTTTTGGTGTTTTCATTATTTACGACAACTCAAATTCATCCAATCGAGACTGAATTATACATTTCAATCGGTTGATCTGGACTAAAACCTAACCAACAAGTAAATTAAGACAACATGATGCGATCCCTAATTATTTAACTCTATCAATCTATTTGTTAACAATTTAAATGTTAATACTTTTGAAAAAAAAAGAAAATGAATCTAGATGTCAGTAATACGCTGAATGTTATCGAGGTAATGGAAAATTTTTTGGAAAGATTTCGTCCCGATACCGAGACACGCAAAAAACTTGATTTTGGTTATCACATACAAAACCAAAGTGTCTTTTTCATGGAAATACGACCTAACTACATGAATCCTGATGTTATTATTGAATCTGAAATTGCAAAAGCTACGTATGTAAAGGCTAAAAAACAATGGAAAATTTTCTGGATGCGAGGCAATCTAAAGTGGTACTCTTATCACCCAAAACCCTTTGTTAATACATTTCAGGAATTTATTGAAACCGTTGAAGAAGATGAGTATCATTGTTTTTTTGGATAAAATTTGAAGATAGAAGACAAAAGGCAAAAACGTATAAGAAATTTATTGGCCACATTTAATGCTAATCACGCCTCAAAAATGTTGATTCTATAATATTCTCAAGAGATGCGTCCGCCATCAACAAATCAACGAATCAACAAATCAACTTCTCAAAAATGTTGATTCTAAAACATTCTCAAGAGATGCGTCCGCCATCAACAAATCAACGAATCAACAAATCAACCCTAAACTCAAACAATCATCCCTAAACTCATGAGCCTTTTGATTGAAAATGGAGCAAATTCCGTATTTTTGCGACTCAAAATACAATTCAGTGACTGATTTACTCACGCAACTTAATGATCCCCAAAAGGATGCTGTTGTTCATACGCAAGGTCCCGTGATGATCATTGCAGGCGCAGGGGCAGGAAAAACACGTGCTCTTACATATCGAATCGCCTATCTGTTACAGGAAGGTGCTGACCCTTATTCCATTTTAGCACTTACATTTACAAATAAGGCAGCCCGTGAAATGAAGGAACGTATCATGGGACTGATTGGTGATAGTGAAGGCCGTAATGTATGGATGGGAACCTTCCACTCTGTTTTTGCGCGCATATTAAGGGTTGAAGGACATCATCTGGGATATCCCCAGAACTTTACGATCTATGATACTGAGGACACCAAACGCCTTATCCGCAGCATCCTCAGCGAACTCAACCTCGATCCTAAAGTATATAATCCATCATATATTTTGCATCGAATTTCCAACGCGAAATCGAACCTCTTTTCTGCTTCTGATTATCTTAACAACCCTGAGGTGCAAACTGCTGATGCAGCTGCCGGAAAGCCACTTACGGGTGAGATTTTTAAGACATATAATGCCCGGCTGAAACGAGCAGATGCAATGGATTTTGACGATCTGCTTTTTAATACAAACCTCCTTTTCCGCGATTTCCCTGAAGTTTTGCATAAGTACCAACATCGCTTCCGCTTTATTCTTGTGGATGAGTACCAGGATACTAATCATGCTCAGTACCTTATTATCAAAAGGATGGCTGCATTGCATGAAAATATTACCGTTGTAGGTGATGATGCCCAAAGTATCTATGCTTTCAGGGGAGCCAATATTCAAAATATTCTCAACTTCAAGCACGATTATCCTGATCATCAGCTTTATCGGCTGGAACAAAACTATCGCTCCACTCAAACCATCGTCAATGCTGCGAATGGAGTGATAGCTAAGAATAAAGATCAGATTAAAAAAACGGTTTGGACCGAGAATGAAGAAGGGATGCCTATCAGCTTACTTCGCGCCACCTCCGACAATGAGGAGGGAACGCTTGTAGCTAATTCTATCTTTGGATTTAAGATGGCCAAACAATTACCAAACAGCCACTTTGCTATCCTGTACCGTACCAATGCACAGTCGCGCTCCATGGAAGAGGCTTTGCGACGCCAGGGAATACCTTACCGGATTTACGGAGGGCTCTCGTTTTACAGCCGAAAGGAAGTAAAAGACCTGCTCTCCTATTTTAGGTTGGTCATCAATCCCAATGATGAGGAAGCATTGTTGCGGGTCATCAATTATCCTGTCAGGGGGATTGGAAAAACGACCATTGAGAAACTCCAGGTGCTAAGCAACGAGCATCAATGCAGTATCATGAAACTTATTTCTAATCCTGACCAACGCCTAAACGAGTTGAATCGCGGCACCATTGGCAAACTGGCTGACTTTTCAACAATGATCAGAAGTTTTGTAGCTCAACTGGATAAGCGTAATGCCTTCGAGTTGGCTCAGCATATTACCAATTCTGTTGGCATCGTAGGAGCCCTCAAAGAGGAAGACAATATTGAATCAGTCAATCGAATCGAAAACATCGAAGAACTGTTAAATGCTATTATGGAATATGCCGAGCGCGAACCTGAAGCCGGCGAACTGGGCGAGGAAGGTGTCCCACAGCGATCTTTAGGTCACTTTATGCAAGAGGTTGCGCTACTCACTGATGCTGATAAAAAAGATGACATTGAGCATACCGACTATGTAAGTTTGATGACAATTCATGCCGCCAAAGGACTTGAATTTCCTTACGTTTATATCGTTGGCCTGGAAGAAAATTTGTTTCCTTCTATCCAGTCACTCGGGACGAGGGCTGAGCTCGAAGAAGAACGCAGGTTGTTTTATGTGGCTTTGACACGGGCACAGGAAAAAGTGACGATCAGTTATGCTGAAAGCAGGTATCGTTGGGGTAACCTCACACTCAGCGAACCGAGCCGGTTTATTGAAGATATCGACAGTAAATTTGTTGAAAGTCCGAAAAGAAATCAGGCAGATTATAAGCAAAAACAGTCATCGATGTTCCCTGGCAAACACCATACGACAGAACGTCCTTCGGCTTCAGCTGTAACTGAGCACACATCCTCTGATGAACCATTTGAACCATCCGAAATTGATGCACTTCAGAATGGAATGGTGGTAGAACATCAGAAATTTGGTAAAGGGAAGATCATTCAAATGGAAGGAACAGGAGCTAATCGAAAAGCAACCGTTTTTTTTGCAGGTATCGGACAAAAGCAATTGCTACTTAAATTTGCCAAGCTTAAAATTTGCGAAGAATAAAACACTTTTCAACCCACAACGATTGTTATTCTGCCATAATTTAGTTCAGTTTAGAATGACCATCGGAATTTTAGTTATTTTTGCCGTTGGTTAAAGCCCTTAACCCAAGGCTGTACATTACAGAAAGAATTATCAATACATTTTATTAGATGGAATATAACACCCTGAGGCAAAAAATGGCCATTCCTGAGTATGGAAGAAATATTCAATCCATGATTGAGCATCTTTTTACCATTGAGGATCGCATCAAACGCACACAAGCTGCCTACTATATTGTAAGTATTATGGCTCAGATGAATCCGCAAGTCAGGGAATCTTCCGATTATTTGCACAAATTATGGGATCATTTACACATCATCAGTGATTTTAAACTTGATGTAGATAGCCCTTACGACCCGCCAAAACGTGAAAATGTGCAAAGGAAACCCCGTCATGTAGGATACAACAGCAATGAAATCCGTTATGGACATTATGGTTTGTACACTGCCAACCTCATCAACAAAGCAATTTTGTATGATGAAGGAAATGAAAAAACCGCATTAGTTCAGGCCATTGCCAACTACATGAAAAAGCAATACCTAAGCTGGAATCGGGATTCGGTTACAGATGAAACCATTTCACTGAACCTAAATGAATTATCCGGCGGAAGGCTGACGCTTACTGAAGATATGAAACTGGTGTCGACCAATGAAATTCTTTCCAAAGCAGGTCTTAATCAAAATCTTGCAATGCAAAAACAGAAAAAGAAATTCAATCAAAAGCCAGGAAGCCAAGGCTTTCAAAAGAAGAAACAACGGTAGTTTTCAAGCTACTTAATAAAAAGGTAAAAAGCACACGTTTTTTACCTTTTTTGTTTCACTGTAATGGATTAATATTCAAAAGAATTAGCCACACAGAGAGTGTGTGCCATCCGTGAAAAAGAGTTATTTTCGACAAAAATTTAATGCATGGGATCGTTTAAAATTTCAGGGGGTAAAAAATTGCACGGCGAAATAACCCCACAAGGAGCAAAAAATGAAGCATTACAGATTCTAAGTGCTTGTTTACTAACAAACGAAGCTGTCGAGATTTTCAATCTCCCTGATATCGTCGATGTAAATAACCTCATCGACTTGCTTCAGTCTATGGGAACAGAGGTTCACCGTTTCAGCGGAAGCCATGTCAGCTTAAAAGCTTCCAATATCGATCTTGAATATTTGCTTACGGATGACTTTTATAAGAAAGCAAGCCGTTTGCGTGGTAGTATCATGATTGCCGGCCCTTTGTTAACACGCTTCGGGAAAACTTATGTTCCACAACCCGGTGGTGATAAAATAGGAAGAAGGAGGTTGGATACGCATTTTATTGGTCTTCAAAAACTTGGAGGACAACTGGATAGCTTTTCAGAAAAAAAATTCTACCGAATCGCTTCAAATGGCAGACTGAAAGGAACCTATATGCTTTTGGATGAAGCCTCGGTAACGGGCACTGCCAATGTGGTGATGGCAGCTGTTTTGGCAGAGGGCCAAACAACGATTTTCAATGCCGCATGCGAGCCGTATCTGGTACAACTTTGTGAGATGCTGGTTCGTATGGGTGCAAAAATTGACGGCATCGGCTCTAATTTATTACGCATTGATGGTGTTGAGCAGCTTAATGGGACACAGCATACCCTACTGGCCGATATGATTGAAGTAGGAAGTTTTATTGGAATGGCAGCGATGACAGCTTCGTCGCTTACCATAAAAAATGCCGGTATCGCTTCATTGGGAATAATTCCTGATGTTTTTAGTCGTATGGGAATCAACGTTGAATTCAGAGGTGATGATATTTATGTGCCTGCATATGAACACTATGAGGTAGAAACATTTATGGATGGAAGTATCATGACGATTGCAGATGCCCCATGGCCTGGTTTTACCCCCGACTTAATATCGATCATGCTGGTGGTTGCTACACAAGCTAAGGGCAGTGTATTAATCCACCAAAAAATGTTTGAAAGCCGGCTGTTTTTTGTTGATAAGCTCATCGACATGGGCTCTCAGATAATTTTATGCGACCCTCACAGAGCCAATGTCATTGGTCTCGACAGGAAATATCCATTGAGAGGTATCCGCATGAGTTCACCTGATATCCGCGCTGGAGTTGCTTTGCTGATTGCTGCTCTTTCGGCCAAAGGCACGAGTATAATCGATAATATTGATCAGATCGACCGTGGTTACCAGTACATCGAGCAACGTTTACAAGCAATAGGTGCCGACATTGAAAGGATTTAAGGATTATCTGTCAAATTGGCAACTGAGCAGCGTTGGCAGCATTTTTGATAAAAAATATAACAAAAATAAAAGCACTATGAACGCAGAAACATCTAATACAGACCCAAAAGATATGGAAGGCTTTGAAGATATCCACATTGAAGAACGTGAAGAGAAGGCATCACAGGAAAAAATAGCTGATAAAAAAGACAAAAAGAAACACAAAAAAGATAAAAACACCGAAACACTTGAAGAGCTACAGTTGAAGTATGATGAGCTCAACGACAAGTACTTACGTTTGTTTTCGGAGTTTGACAACTTCAGGAAGAGGACATTGAAAGAGAAAATTGAAATGAGTAAAACAGCCTCAGAAGATGTTATAACCTCACTCTTACCTGTTGTAGATGACTTTGAAAGGGCAATGACCAGTCTTCCGACTGATGAAGCATTTAAGAGTCAATTTGAAGGTATTTCACTTATCAACAACAAGTTAAATAAAATACTTGAGCAAAAAGGGCTCGCCGAATTACCTTCAAAAGGTCTTGCATTTGATACCGATTTTCATGAAGCACTCACCAATATCCCATCGCCTGATCCATCTATGGTAGGAAAAGTAATTGATGTTGTTCAAAAAGGGTATACCCTAAACGGAAAAGTAATCCGTTTTGCCAAAGTAGTGATTGGCAGTTAATTTTATTTGATAGATTGTAAAGAAATATGGCAAAAAGAGACTATTACGAAGTACTGGAGGTTGACCGCAACGCGAACGAAGCTGACATAAAAAAAGCCTATCGCAAGCTTGCATTGAAATACCATCCTGATAAAAACCCTGATGATCACACTGCAGAAGACAAGTTTAAGGAAGCAGCTGAGGCCTATGAGGTATTGAGTAATGCTGACAAGAAAGCCAAATATGACCGCTACGGACATGCCGGCTTAGGTGGTGCTTCAGGTGGTGGCAATTACGGTGGTGGCATGAGTATGGATGATATATTCAGCCAATTTGGCGATATTTTTGGTGGTGCTTTCGGCGGCTTTGGTGGCAGCGGTGGATCATCCTCACGCGGACGCAGGGTAAACAAAGGTTCAAACCTTCGTGTAAAAGTAAAGATGAACCTGCAGGAGATCGCAACCGGTGTTGAAAAAAAGATCAAGGTAAGCAAATATGTCTCCTGCAAACATTGCAGTGGCAGCGGAGCTGAAAATGGTGGTTCGTATGCCAATTGTTCTACTTGCCATGGTAGCGGACATGTCACACGGGTGACAAGTACCTTTTTAGGTCAAATGCAAACTACAGCTACCTGCCCTACTTGCGGCGGAGAAGGAAGAATAATCACCAAAAAGTGCAATCATTGTCAGGGAAATGGTGTTGTGCGTGATGAAGAAGTGATTCCTATCAACATTCCGGCAGGTGTAGCCGAAGGTATGCAGCTTTCGCTCAGCGGAAAAGGGAATGCCGGAGCAAGGGGTGGAATTCCAGGCGACTTAATTGTCCTTATTGAGGAAGACAAGCATACGGAACTCGAACGCGATGGCAACAACCTGATACACAACTTATTTATAAGTGTTTCGGATGCTGCACTTGGGTCTCAGGTAGAGGTTCCTACTGTTGACGGTAAAGCACGATTGAAGATAAGCCCCGGAACACAACCTGGAAAGGTATTGCGTTTAAAAGGCAAAGGACTTCCAAGTGTTAATAGTTATGGAAATGGCGACTTGCTGGTTAATGTCAATGTATGGATTCCAAAGGAATTGAACAAAGAAGAGCGACAGATACTGGAGAAATTACAGCATTCTGAAAACTTCGTCCCCAATCCTACAGCCAGTGAAAAACGTTTTTTTGATCGTATGAGAGAATATTTCGGATAAAACACCACTTATGTTTGCACTTGAAGCTCAGGATATCGTTAAAAGATATGCAAATCATCTGGCCCTAAACAAAGTAAGCATTGCTGTTCCCCGTCAAAGTATTTTCGGTTTGTTAGGACCGAATGGAGCTGGAAAAACTTCGCTTATACGTATCATAAATCAAATCACAGCTCCCGATGAAGGTTCGTTAAAGATCAATGGTGTTCCTCTGAAGCAAGAACATAGCGCATCTATTGGTTATTTACCCGAGGAGCGTGGTCTTTACAAAAAAATGAAAGTTGGAGAACAGGCGATGTATCTGGCTCAACTTAAAGGTGTTGACAAACATGCTGCCAGAAAACGACTTCATGAATGGTTTGATAAATTTGATATTGGCTCCTGGTGGGATCGTAAAGTAGAAGAGCTCAGCAAGGGGATGCAACAAAAAATTCAGTTTGTTGTAACAGTAATTCATGAGCCTGAAATCCTCATATTCGATGAGCCATTCAGTGGTTTTGACCCTGTTAATGTCAATCTACTGAAATCAGAAATTTTACAGCTTCAGAAAAATGGTGCCACAATACTGTTTTCAACTCATAATATGGAGTCGGTGGAAGAACTTTGCGACCATATTGCCCTGATCAATGCAAGTGAGAAAATTCTTGATGGCACAGTGCAAGATATAAAAAGAGCTTACCGCTCTCATACCTTTGAATTACTTTTAAGTCAGATTTCGGAATCTCCCCGAAGCCTTATTCCTGCAGGTTTTGAGCTTATTTCAGAAAAAGCTAATAACTACGGCGAAACATTAATCCGTATAAAAAGCCCTGTTGTTGTTGATTCAAATCAACTGATTGCATCTTTTCTCCCTCATGCCACTGTTGTTTCGTTTCAGGAAGTTTTGCCAAGCATGAATGATATTTTTATTGAGCAGGTTCAACGAAAATAATGCTTCCCCATAAATCGCCTCTTGTCATTATCCAAAAAAATGAGTTGCAATGAATAAAATTTTGTTGATTCTGCAAAGAGAATACCTCACACGGGTTAAAAAGAAAAGCTTTATAGTGATGACTTTTCTTGGCCCCTTGCTGATGGCAGCATTGATGGTAGTACCGGTTATTTTAGCATCGCTTCAGGATGTTGGCAAGAAAAAAGTTGCCGTGCTTGATGAAACTACCTGGTTTACAGGAAAATTCGAATCAGGAGAGAATCTCGAATTCACTTTTGTTGATGGAGACCTTGAATCACAAAAGGAGCTGGTATTAACAGGTGCTTTTGATGCATTACTTTATATTCCTCTTCCTGAATTTAACGTTCCGGCTAATGTGGAGATATTCAGCAATAAGCAAATCTCGATGACCCTCAAATCCTTGGCAAGAAATACCATAAAGACTGAGATTGAAAACCAGAAATTACTTGGAGCAGGTATTGATCCAAACCTTATAAAGGAAGCCAGAACAACGGTTAACGTTCAAACGATACGATTGGAGGAAGATGGTTCAGAGTCAAAAAGTTATACCGAAGTTCAGGTAGGACTGGGAATTTTTACTTCCATTTTAATTTATTTCTTCATATTCTTGTTTGGTGCTCAGGTGATGCGTGGTGTAATCGAAGAAAAAACGAGTCGCATCATCGAGGTAATTGTGTCATCGGTAAAGCCTTTTCAATTGATGATGGGTAAAATTACAGGGATTGCTTTGGTAGGTCTCACCCAGTTTCTGCTTTGGGTTGTGCTTACAGCAGGTATTTTTGGTTTGTTTACGTTAATCTTTGGAAGCGAAGCTGCTCTTAAAGGAACAGGCGGAATGCAGGGAGCATTGATGGAACAAAGTTTCCAGGTGGATCAGTCTGCCTCTCAACAAATGATTAGCCAGGTTTTTGATGTCATTCATTCCATTGATTATGGAATCATCATTTTTAGTTTCATATTTTACTTCCTTGGAGGTTATTTGCTTTATGCTGCTCTTTTTGCAGCTATTGGCTCAGCTGTTGACAACGAAGCAGATACGCAACAATTTATGTTGCCGGTATCCTTGCCTCTGATACTTGGCATCGTCCTCTCTAATTTCGTTGTTAATAATCCTGATGGACCGATTGCCTTCTGGTTATCGATGATACCTCTCACTTCACCTATCATTATGATGGTTAGAATTCCATTTGGTGTGCCAATATATGAATTAGCTCTTTCGATGGCTTTGTTAATTGGAGGATTTTTGTTTACAACCTGGTTAGCAGGAAAAATTTACCGTACAGGAATACTCATGTACGGTAAAAAAGTGAATTATAAAGAGTTATGGAAATGGATCCGCTATTAAGATAAACAGCGATTACTCACTTCACAGGATCTTTGCGTTATTTCAAAGGTTTCATTTCATAGGTTTTAGGAGGCTCACAACAAGCCCCTTTCACTTTTACTTCCTTGTTAGGAGTAAGCATTTTTGTCTTAGGACTGATGAATGGAATGCCAAGTGATAAGCCTCTAAGGATGAAAATGATGCCGAGGATTACTATAAATACAGGTAAAACTCTGTTCATATATTTCCTTACTGTACCCGATGCCAAATTACCTATCAACGACACACTAAGCATAATAGGAATAGTTCCAAGTCCAAAAAGAATCATAAACAGAACTCCAAGAACTACATCATTTGTGTTAATTGCCCCAGCTACAGCTACATATACCAAACCACAAGGCAATAATCCGTTAAGCAACCCGATCACGAAAAGATTGCTTTTAGATTGTTTTCCAAACAAAACCTTAAACCTCCGAACCAATTTTCCGGTAAATCCGGATGTAAAAGTGTCGATATTGAATTTTTCTCGGAAAATAAAAGGAAAGAAAACAGATAAAATCATGATGATCCCCATAAGAATGGAGGCCCATTGCTGAAAGCCTGCCATTTCTATTCCTTTTCCAAGTAACCCAAATATAGCTCCCAAGACGCCATAAGTCACTGTTCGGCCAATATTATAAACCAAACCACCAAGACTTCGATCAAGCCAACTTTTTCTTCCAATCGGTAAAGCTATTGCAATAGGACCACACATCCCTATGCAATGAAAACTTCCAATCAAACCTATTGTAAAAGCTGTATATAATTCAATCATAGCTAATTGATATCAAAAGACTTTTCAACAAAATAAGGAACACCTTCATATTCCCAGTCAATTTTAACAATATAGCGTCCGCTTAATCCGTCGAGTGGAACAGTAAAAGCTCCTTCCGTAGTGGCAGATAATTCATACGTCATATCACCTGAATCTTTTACTCTGTTATAAAAAAACACGCTTCCCTTAAGTCCGGAAGGGGTAAAGAATTCAGGGAAATGGATTTGTAAAACACCATCTTTTGCCTCAAGTTGAATCTGCTGCACAAAAGGTTCTGCATTGGATTTCTTTTGAATCAAATCCTGAAAAGCCTGCCCTTTTGGGTAATAATCTTTCTCAACAAGATCAACACTTTCGCGCATCATCAATGTCGCAAAAATAATAATCATTATCATAAAGGCAGCCATTGCAATAGCCAGCTTTGTTCCCCAATTCCATTTCATATCGTAGTTTTTTATGTTATTTATCCAAACTATTTGGAGCTATAAAGGTAGTTTTAAACAATTCAATTTTAGTATCTCCTGAATAAAATCCAATCTCAACAGGTGTATTGCTTGATTTGAGTGAAGATCTTGGCTTAACCAATAAGAAATTCGACTCGATTACTTTACCTCCTGGAACAAGTATCGGTCCACCCATAACAATTACTTCGCCTTCACCACCTTCCAATTTAAGTGACACAGGCATATCTTTACGTGTTTTATTTACCAGCTGCACTTTGTAAACATTAGAATAATTGTCAGGTCCATATTCTTGAAAAAGTGTACCAGGCACACGTAAGATCGTGGCTTCCACATCCGATCTGAAGGTAAAAAGACTAGCAAGTACAATTAGCAACAAAGTCAAAAAGGCTGAATAAGCAAGCGCTCTTCCATTAAAAATGCTATTATGACCTTCAGCAATTCCCTTTTCTGACGAATATCTGATAAGTCCTTTAGGTTTTTTCACACGATCCATAATGGTATCGCAAGCATCCATGCATGCAGTACAATTAATACATTCAAGCTGTGTCCCATTGCGGATGTCGATACCTGTCGGACAAACAGTAATACAACTTTTACAGTCGATACAATCACCTTTTGCTGCTTCCTCACGCACTTCAAGAGGGTTATGTTTACCTCTTGGTTCACCTCTTACATAATCATAAGCAACAACTATTGATTTATCATCAAGTAACACACCTTGCAATCGGCCATAAGGACAAGCAATCATACACACCTGCTCACGGAAGAATGCAAAAATGAAATAAAACGCACCGGAGAAAAGAAGCATTGCCAAAAAACCAACTAGATGCTCCATAGGTCCATCTGTGATTAAAAGTTTAACCTGCTCAATACCAATTATATATGACAGAAATGTATTGGCTATCAGCACTGCTATCATAAAAAACACAAGATGCTTGAGTGTTTTACGCCAAATTTTATCAAAATTCCATGCTTGACGGTTCAGTTTTTTCTGCATATGAAAATCACCTTCAATGAGATATTCAATCTGACGAAAAACAAATTCCATGAATATCGTTTGCGGACAAGCCCATCCACAAAATAATCGTCCGAAAATGACGGTAAACAGAATGATGAAAACTATAAAAGTTATAATGCCCAAAACTACAAGGTGGAAATCCTGTGGCCAGAAAAGCTGTCCGAAAAGGATAAACTTACGCTCCAGGATATTAAAAAGCATGAAAGGTTCCCCATTGTATTTAATCCATGGGACAATGAAAAGAACTGCGAGTAAGATTGATGCTACAATCCAGCGTTGATTGTATTTTTTTCCTTTTGGTTTTTTTGGATAAATCCAGACGCGTTTTCCATCCTCTCCAACCGTAGATATTTTGTCGCGGAATGAACCATGATGATTGTCGTTCAATTCCAATTCTTCTTCACTCATTCTAATTTTATATTAATTTGGTTTTAAAGAGCTAATAAAAAACTCATCCCCTGCAACAATTTCGTTGCGAGGGGATGAGGCCGATGTTTCCATCAATAAAAATCATACATATAGATCTTGTTGCAAAAAAGCAACTGGTTTATTCATACAAGTCACCCTGAGGTGCTTTTGGAGTTGCGGGTGTCGTTCCCTGAAGTTTAACCAACACATAGCTGGCAACCTGAAGGCGTTGTTTTTGTGAAAGCTGGTCTTTGTACGAAATCATCCCTTTTTCGATAACACCAGTTTCCATAATTCTGAACAAATCTTCGATCTTGTTTCCATGGATCCAATATTTATCCGTCATATTAGGACCGACTAGACCTCCTCCGTCAAGAAGATGGCAAACAGAACAAATCTTTGTCCATGTTTCTTGTCCACTGGCTAAAGAGACTTCATCTGTCAAGATTTTTAACTCAAAGACTTCGGTTTGTTTTGCAGCAGAACTGGCTTTAGCATCTACCATTTCTTTATCAAATTCCTTTTTCTGGACCAGGTCATCGGCGTGGAAAACCCACAGGCGTACAACGTAAACGATTGCGAAAACAATGGTTACAATAAACAGCCATTTCCACCAGGAAGGCAATTCATTATCAAGCTCTCTGATGCCATCGTATTCATGATCTTTTAACAAACGATCGTTTGTCAAGGTATCAATTTCATAATCGGCGTCTTTATGCTGTATCGGTTGCTTATCGGTAGTCATATTTTTGATTTGTTTACTTATTAAATGAATCTATTTTTTCGTTGGAAAGATCGCTTTCATCATCAAGTGGGAGGTGGCTAAACTCATCAATCTGGTTCTTTGTCAGTCGGGACACGAAAAAAAGTAGTGCCACAAACATGATAAAAAATATGATCAAACCAATAATTGGAAATATTTGAATATCAGCAATCCCTTCAAGTGTTTTTGTTACGATCTTCATTGTTATACGATTGAATACATTGTTTACTTTTTATGAATATCAGTTCCAAGACGCTGAATATAAGCTATCAAAGCGATAACTTCCTTATCGTCAGCCACATCAATACCACCATCTCTCAAGCCTTGTGCAATGCCGGCAGCTTGTTTTTTGAGGTCTTCGACAGCTTTATCAGCATAACCTTCGGGATATGGAACACCTAAAGTTTGCATTACTTTGATCTTTTTAGCTGTTGAACCAGTATTCAACGAATTTTTGATAATCCATGGATAAGGAGGCATTATCGATTGTGCAACCATTTTTTGAGGATCCATGAAGTGGTTATAGTGCCATGAATCGGGTTTGTAAATTGGTCCAGTTTTCACCCCTTCACGAGCTAAATCCGGTCCGGTTCGTTTTGAACCAAATTGGAAAGGATGGTCATACACCGTTTCACCAGCCTTGGTATAATCGCCATAACGTTCAACTTCCGAACGGAAAGGCCTAATCATCTGACTGTGACAAGTATAGCAACCTTCACGTATATAAATATCGCGACCTTCCAATTCAAGTGGTGTATAAGGCTGCACACTACTTATTGTAGGTACATTGTTTTTAACCATGAACATTGGAACAAACTCAACGATACCTCCTATTAAGATAGCTACCAAAGATAGAATAGTAAACAGGATTGGTTTACTTTCAATAAAACGGTGGCCTTTGTCTTCACCATGAATTTGTAATGCAGGAGCCTGATCTTCTTCCTTCTCAACAAATTTGCCAGATTTAACTGTTTTCAGAACGTTAACCATCATAATAATCACACCAGTAATATACAGAGTGCCACCAAAAGCACGCAGATAATACATCGGCAAGATTTGAACAACTGTCTCAATAAAGTTAGGATATTTCAGGTAGCCTTCAGCTGTGAATTCTTTCCACATCAAACTCTGCGTAAACCCTGCAAAATAAAGCGGCACAGCAAAGAACAACATACCTGTTGTTGCAAGCCAGAAGTGAGCATTAGCTAATTTAACACTAAATAACTTGGTATCAAACAAGCGGGGTACAAGCCAGTAGATCATACCGAAGGTAATCATTCCATTCCAGCCTAGTGCACCAATATGAACGTGAGCAATTGTCCAGTCAGTAAAGTGACTCAAGGCATTAACGCTCTTTAAAGAGAGCATCGGACCTTCAAATGTTGACATTCCATAAGCTGTTATACCAACAACAAACATCTTGAGTACAGGGCTTTCGCGTACTTTGTCCCAGGCACCTCTAAGTGTTAGCAACCCGTTGATCATACCACCCCATGAAGGAGCAATAAGCATAATGGAGAATACAACTCCTAAGGCTTGTGCCCAATCGGGTAGTGCTGAATAAAGTAAGTGGTGAGGACCTGCCCAAATATAAAGGAAGATCAGCGCCCAGAAGTGAATAATAGAAAGTTTATAGGAGTAGATAGGGCGATTGGCAGCCTTTGGAACAAAATAATACATCAATCCCAAATAAGGTGTTGTAAGGAAGAATGCCACCGCATTGTGACCATACCACCATTGCACCAAAGCATCCTGAATACCAGCATAAACCGGATAACTCTTAAACAATGAAACCGGAATATTGATTGAGTTTACAATATGCAAAACCGCTACGGTTACAAAAGTTGCAATATAGAACCAAATGGCAACATAAATGTGTTGAACCCGGCGTTTTACCATCGTCATAATAAGATTCAGGCCAAAAACTACCCACACAAGAGCAATAGCAATATCGATAGGCCACTCTAATTCAGCATACTCTTTGCTAACTGTGATACCTAAAGGAAGCGTAATTGCAGCAGCAACAATGATTAGTTGCCATCCCCAGAAGTGGATTTTTCCAAGCAATTCGCTGTACATGGAAGTTTTGAGCAGTCGTGGTGTAGAATAATAAATACCCGTAAACATTCCATTACCCACAAAAGCAAAAATTACAGCATTGGTGTGCAAAGGGCGTATACGTCCATAAGACAACCATGAAATGCCGCTACTTAAGTGCGGGAAAATGAGCTCAAATGCAATGGTTAACCCAACAAGCATTCCAATGAGGCCCCAAAAAACTGTGGCAAACAGGAATAAACGCGAAAGCTTGTTGTCATAATTAAACTTTTGTAACTCCATAAAGTTAAGGTTTTAAATTATTGTTGTTTGATTCGGAAATTTCTTTTTCGGGTTCGCTTTGTTTTTTATTATCGAACAACATGCGTACAGAAGGGGAATAGTCATCATCATACTGCCCATTTCGTACTGCCCAGATAAATGCCGCAAGAAACCCTCCTGCAACAATAACACCTATAATAATAAGAAATAAAACAGCTTCCATTTCAGTAATGAGGTTCCTCTTTACATTTACAATACAAAATTAGCAATCTGACCCAATCTTTCGATAACCAAGTCTAATTTAGATTTTTTCTAAATAAAACCTTAAATCCCTTTTCCACCAATTTGACTATTCATTGTCAAATCTCAATTTTCGGTGTGCCAACCAGCCTATACTAAAAGTTACGAATGCAACAACTGTAATAGAACTAACAGGCATTAAAATAGCTGCAATCAAAGGAGATAGTTTTCCTGTCACAGCAAATGATAATCCGATAATATTGTAAAACAATGATATAAAGAAACTTACTCTTATAACTTTAAAACTTGAACGTGTAAAAGCAATAAATTTTCCAAGCCTGTTAAATCGCGACGCTTCAAGAATGGCATCACAGGCAGGTGAGAAACTAAACACATTTTCTGCAATGCTTATTCCTGTTTGGCTTTCCGACAAGGCTCCTGCGTCGTTTAGTCCATCACCAATCATAAGCACTTTTTCCTTATTTTTTTTCAGTTGTTGGATATACTGCTTCTTCTCAACAGGGCTTTGCTGAAAGTGAAGCTGGCTTTCATGACCAAAAAGTTCTCGCAAATTTCCAGCTTCTGCATCGTTATCACCTGAAATGAGATGCAGTTTATATTTTTTCTTCAAATCACTGATCAATTCTGTCAATCCTTTTCGGTAACTATTCATGAAGGTATAATAACCTCGCTGCTGCCCATCGATACTAATATAAACACGGCTTTCTTTCATAGGAGCATCAGTAATTATGCCGGTAACAAACTGTTCAGAACCTAATGTCACCCGATGACCAGTAACTGTGCCGGTGATTCCCATCCCAGGAATCTCTTCATAATTTTCAGGAAAGTTTTCTTCTGCCTCCGGCAAAAAGTCGTTCAAAGCCGCACTCAACGGATGACTTGAATGACGAACCATATTACTAATTAAATCAGTCTCCAAATCTTTAAGCTGCTCACCCTGAAATCCTACTTCAACCTTACGGTTAAGGGTGATTGTGCCAGTTTTATCGAAGACGATGGTCGTTGTTCGATACAATTGTTCAACAACATCTGTATTCTTTATGTAAAATCCCCTTCTTCCAAACGCCCTCATAGTACTCCCAAAAGTAAAGGGAACAGTGAGTGCCAACGCACAAGGGCAAGCTATTATTAAGACAGACGAAAAAACATAAACTGCAATTTTAATATCTATTGTTGCCCAATAAGCAGAGGCAGAAAAGGCAATCAATAAAACAGCAGACGTAAAATACTGACTAATGTTGTTGATATGATTATTAAGTGTCTCAGACTCCGACTTAACGTTGCTCTGATTCCACAACTGTGTAAGGTAACTTTGTTCAACAGCTTTTTCAACTACTAATTCGATAGAGCTACCAGCCTGACGTCCTCCGGCATAAATAAAATCATTGATTTTTTTTGAAACAGGCATTGCTTCACCGGTAACGAAGGAATAGTCGATGCTTCCTTTACCTTTTACAAGAGTAGCATCAGCAGGTATCAACTCCTGATTACGAATGAGAATTCGGTCGCCCTTTTTCAGATCTCTGATTGGTATAATTTCCTCTTCACCATCCTTCATAACCGTTACTGCAACAGGAAAGTATGATTTATAGTCGCGCTCGAAAGAAAGTGCTTCATAGGTTTTGCCCTGATACCATTTGCCAATAAGCAAAAAGAAAAGTAAGCCTGCCAAGGAGTCCATGTAACCAATGCCTCTTCCTGAAAACACGACATAGCTGCTGTAAAAAAACAAAGCCAATATACCCAAAGTAATAGGTAAATCAATACTAATGATTTTGTGCTTAAGACCTTTATAAGCAGAAAGGTAATAATCGTTTGCACTAAAAAAAACAACTGGCAGGATAAGAATAAAACTCAACCAGCCAAAAATATTCTTGAAACGTTCTTCCAGCAAATCGCCACCGGGTAAATATTCCGGGAAACTATACATCATGATATTCATGAAACTGAAAGAAGCTACACCAATTTTCAACAACAAGTTACGGTTTGCTTTACTAATTTTCTTATTCTCTAATTGATCAAGCGTTATTTCGGGCGTGTAATGAATTGCAGTGAGTAATTCAGCCAGTTGCCTAAGGGTAATCTGATCATTTTTAAAGGTAATCTGAACCTCTTTGCGGGGGAAATTAACAGTTGAATAACTTATACCGGGATGCAAAGTGTCCAGATGTTCGAGCAACCAAATACATGAAGCACAATGAATGGCCGGAATAAAAAATTTAATTTTGGATATATTTCCATCTTTAAAGTCGATTAGTTTATGTGCTATCTCCTCAATATCAAGAAATGCAAAACGTTTGAGAGGTTGGCCGCTATCGATACGGATTCCCGACATAGGTTGTATTTGATAGTATTCTCCAAGTTGATTTTCGTTCAAAATTTGGTAGACTGTTTTGCAACCATGGCAGCAAAAGTCCTTTCCTTCCCAAACAACCGGGCTTGATCCGCAGTCAGCCCCGCAATGAACACACGGCTTAACCATAACTTAGTTTTTAAAACGAATTTTCCACATTCCACGTAGCTCACCCAACTGATATCCAGTAGCTTTATCGTTGGGATATAAGGTGCTTATCAATTGAAGATTTTCCAATTTGATATCTACCTCGGGAATTCCATGACATTGTAAACAGGGTGGCGCTATAATAATTGGCGACATATAAGTTAAAGCTCCATCGGCAATCATCACAATGGTGTCGCTCGTTTTTTTATGCAGGATGAGATTCTGTTGCATCAACTCCAAAAACACCAAATCAAGTGAATCGGCCTTATTTACATCATTTCTGTTTTTTATGGAAACTCTGCTAACATCTACCTGATAGGCATTGGCGAGAGAGTCAGTCAAAGGAATAGCTTTGATGTTGCAAAATTGTAAAGCATGAGGCACTCCCTCAGATTCAATAGCTGAAAGCAAGGCCGAACTCAAAGCCTGAAAACTACTTTTTGTAACAACCCTACCCTTCTGTTTATAATCTTGAAGCAGACTGTCAGTTAGTTGACTAACTGAATCCTGTTGTTGCTTGCTTTGAGGATTCTGGTTGCAGGATATAAAAAACACAACCAAGGAAATGATAATTAATTGTACCGTTATAGTTTTCATATGTCTTTGATAGTTGAAAATGAAAAAAAAATTAATTCGAAGGTATCTCTTCTGCTCTCGCTTCGCGAACCGAAACAATGCTACCTTCAAATAAAAGATTTCTGCCTGCCATCGGATGATTAAAATCCATGGTTACACTGTCCTTCATTTTACGGATGATCTTTCCAAAATGTTTGTTTCCTTCTTTATCAGCCATTGGAAAAACATGTCCTACCTGCACCACTTCGTCATCAATTGTTCCATCTTCTTCTTCAAAAGTAGAGATTGGCAAATCGAAGATTGCATGTGGGTCAATTGGCCCGTAAGCCTGATCGCTCGAAACAACGAACTTAAATGAATCCCCAGACTTCAAACCAGTTAGTTGATCTTCAAAAGCATCAATTAGCAACTGATGCCCAATCAAAAAATCCTGAGGTTCATCAAGTTGTTGTTGCAAAGTTTTTGCGCTTTCGGCATCCTTAACACTATAAAACAATGTTACAACTGTGTTGCTTGTAATTATCAAACTTCCCATTTTAAAATGATCTGTTTATAGATTGAAAAGCCTCTTGCATTTTCTGCAAGAGGCTTTTATGATAAGAAGAATTTACCTGCAGTTTATTTAGAAAGTGATCGAACATAATGGATGATTTTCCACCTGTTTTCAGGATGAACCTGACTACCATGTGCACCCATCAAACCCGAAATCGACCCCATTGTGATAACATGGTAAATTTCACCATCTGGTTTATTTTGAACGAAAGGTTCAACGAGCGACCTTGGTTGTACAGGGAACAATTTGCTTTTATACAAATGTCCATCACCTTTCCCTTCAGCTCCATGGCAGCTGATACAAAAAATCTCATATTGCGCCTTACCTTCAGCAAGTATTTGAGCATCAGCGACAAGTGGATTTTTCAATTCAAGGCCTGCGCTTACCTGATCATCAAAAGATTTTCCTTTATAAGGATAGGGTTGAAAACCACGTGGTATTGCGCCTTCGGCAGGCAAACGCATGGTAAAACCATCCTTAAAAACAGGACTTGTTGTATAGGTTTCGTAAGCAGTTGAATAAGCCATATCAGGAAAAAAAGTATATCCGGGATGGTTCTTATCGCGATTACAAGCAAGTGCTGAAACCAGTACAAGTAGTAATGTAAGTATCTTGACGTTTTTTTTCATAGCATTCGATTTTTTCATTTTTCGATTTATTTGCTCCACGAAGGCCTAGTAATGAGTATGGTAATCCATACTTTCTTTATAATATGGATGATTTTTTGGTGCTAATGGGGCTTTTGTCAGCGACCAGAATGTCACAAGACCAAAAATTCCAAGATAACCAATCGTCAATCCAATTTCAACAATACCAATCCCGGAAGCTTCACCACCTACTGCACCAGGCATGATTGCCATGTACAAATCAACCCAATGCCCTATAATCACAATCACCGAAACAGGCACCAGCACTGTAAATACTCTTTTTGATTTACGGGTCATCAAAAGGAAGAAAGGTATAACAAAATTGAGTATGAGATTGACATAGAAGATATTCGTGAAATACTTATGTCGTTCCAGATAATAAATTGTTTCCTCCGGGATGTTGGCGTACCATATTAGCATATACTGCGAGAACCACAAATATGCCCAAAAAATACTAAAGCCAAAAAGGTATTTCCCAAGATCATGCATGTGTTCATCATTAACATGTGACAGGTAACCCATACGTTTGAGAACATAAATAACAAGTATCAGCATGGCAAAGCCACTGGCCAACATGCTTGAAAAAATGTACCATCCATACAAAGTGCTAAACCAGTGAGGGTCGAGTGACATAAGCCAATCCCAAGACGAAACCACACTTGTTACTGCATAGGTCACAATAAAAATAGCTGACAAGGTTCGCATTTTATTAAAATACTTCATATCCCCGTGCAGATCTAAATTAACAGATGCTTTTCGTACATAATGTGCAAGCAGCGACCAAACACCTATAAAAACTAACAATCGTACATAGAAAAAGGGCACATTGAGATAGGCCACTTTCTTTAGTAAAATAGCATCAAGGTGATCCGAATGTGTCCAGGGATAAATAGAATGTAGACCGCCGAGCACAAAGAATAACAATAAAAGGCCTCCTCCTACAGGGATGTAGGCCGACATTGCTTCACCAACACGTTGAACGCTTGTTTGCCAACCTGACTCAGCAATAGTATGCACCGTTACGAAAAACAATCCAATAAGACCCAAACTCAGGAAGTAATAGTTATTCAGCAACAGGTTTGCTGCTACGCGTTTGACTTCTACGCCGCCTAAAAATCCATATGCCAGTGAAAGTACTCCCACGGCTATCATTACCAGGAAAATGGTAACGGTTTTCTTTTTTAAAATAAATGTAAGATTCTCCATGGTTAATTTTTCTTTATTAAGGTGATACCATGTGCTCCAGCATCGTTCAACACAGCTTCAATAGTGTGCGCATTTTCCTCATCCTGAACATTTACAACCAGAAGAAACCGATCGTCAGTAATACGTTCATCATGAATAACTGTTTTAGCTCCGGGGCCAATCTTATTACTGATAAGAAAGGCAAAAACCATCGAGAAAGCTGCAAATAAAACTGCCATTTCAAATGTAACAGGTATAAATGAAGGAACTGCAAAAAATGGTTTTCCGCCGAAATTTAGCGGATATGCCTGAGTGAAAACCCATGCCTGAAAGCCAAAACCAATGATAGCCCCAACAGCACCACCGGCAAAAGCTACCCGAGTCAATTTTGAACGACTCATTCCCAAAGCTTTATCCAAACCATGAACAGGAAATGGTGTTAAAACATCAGCAACTTCAATACCTTTGGCTTTGATCTGTTTCAATCCCCTGAGGAGATCTTCTTCATCGTCGTAATATGCTGTTATATATTTATTCATGATGCGAATCTTTTTTATTGTCACCTGAAGATTTTAAAACACTCTTGACTTCAGCAATGGCAATCACCGGGAATACCCTGATGAAGAGCAGGAACAAAGTGAAGAACAACCCAAGTGTACCAACATACAATCCTATTTCAACGATTGTTGGTTTATACATTACCCAGCTGGATGGCAGATAATCTCGGTGAAGAGATGTAACTACAATTACAAAACGCTCAAACCACATACCTATGTTTACGAAGATGCTTATAATGAACGTTGCTACCAGATTTGTCCTGATTTTTTTGAACCAGAAAAGCTGAGGAGTAATAACATTACATGTCATCATTATCCAGTATGCCCAGGCATAAGGTCCTGTAGCTCTGTTGATAAAGGCATATTGTTCATATTCAACTCCGGAATACCATGCCATGAAGAACTCCGTGATATAGGCAATACCGACAATCGAACCGGTTATAATAATAACCTTGTTCATGTTTTCGATATGACCAACAGTGATGTATTCTTCAAGGTTAAGTGCTTTCCTCGTTACAATAAGCAAGGTGAGTACCATCGCAAAACCAGAAAAAACAGCCCCTGAAACAAAATAAGGAGGGAAAATCGTTGTATGCCATCCCGGAATTACTGAGGTAGCAAAGTCGAAGCTCACGATTGTGTGCACTGAAAGCACGAGTGGCGCTGCCAAACCGGCAAGAATTAAGCTTACTGTTTCGTGGCGTGACCAATGTTTTGCAGATCCTGTCCAGCCAAAGCTCAAAAAGCCATAAATCGCTTTACGAATTTTGTTTGAAGCTTTATCACGCACTGTACCTAAGTCAGGTATAAGTCCAATATACCAGAAAACCAATGATACAAGAAGATAAGTTGTGATAGCAAAAACGTCCCATAACAAAGGTGAGTTAAAGTTTACCCATAAAGCACGGGTATTTGGATATGGGAGAATGAAGAATCCAAGCAACAGACGTCCCATGTGTATCAACGGGAAAAATCCTGCACAGGCAATAGCAATCAATGTCATTGCTTCGGCTGAACGGTTAATGCTGGTTCTCCATTTTTGACGGAAAAGCAACAAGATTGCTGAAATAAATGTACCGGCGTGACCAATACCGACCCACCATACAAAGTTGGTGATGTCCCATGCCCAGCCTACGGTTTTATTCAAACCCCATGTTCCGATACCGTAATAAACGGTCATAAATGTCGCCCAGGCTCCAAACAGGGCAGCAGCGCCTGAAAGGGTAATGCCCATATACCAGTATTTGGAAGGCTTACCTGCCATTGGCGCCAAAATATCTTTGGTGACCTGACTGTAATCCTTTGACCCTCTGATAAGCGGTTCTCTTAGTGGAGATACGTACATGCTTCTTTGGTTTTAGTTATACGGTTTTGTTTTTTACTTTGGTAAGGTAACCTACTGAAGGCAAGGTATGAATTTCCTCCAAAAGGTGATAGTTGCGTTCGCTGGCAAAATATTGAGAAACTTTGCTATTCTTATCGTTAAGGTTACCAAAAACGATCGCTTCTGCAGGACACGCTTGCGCACAAGCTGGAACAACCTCTCCATCACGGAGCTGACGGTCTTCTGTTTTTGCAACAAGTTTCTTCTCCTGAATACGTTGAACACAAAATGAGCATTTTTCAATGACCCCTTTTGCACGGGTGGTGACATCCGGATTAAGAACAAGACGTCTTAAATCTGTTGTCATATCTGTTGGGTCATACGTGTTTCCTGTGAAAGAGTCAGCTCCTGTATAATCAAGGAAATTAAAACGACGCACTTTGTAAGGGCAGTTATTAGCGCAATAGCGTGTTCCAATACACCTGTTGTATGCCATCTGATTGAGTCCTTCATTGGAATGTGTTGTAGCAGCAACAGGACAAACATTTTCACACGGTGCGTTATCGCAATGCTGACACATAACTGGTTGACGAACAACCTCAGGATCGTTTGGATCACCTTTGTAATAACGGTCTATACGAATCCAGTGCATTTCACGCGAAGCGATGACCTGCTCTTTACCTACAACGGGCACATTATTCTCAGAGGAACAAGCAACAACGCAAGCGTTACAACCTGTACAAGCATTCAAATCAATGGCCATCCCCCAATGCAAACCATCAAACGTAGCTTCAGGGTATAATGATTTTAGGTGTTTCTTAACTTCAAGTCGAGTTTCATTACCAGATTGAGGATCTTCAAGATAAGCTTCCAAAGAGGTATCTCTGATCAGCTCTCTTCCTTCCATTGAATGATGTGATTGCGTTTTTGCCAAAGGATAAGTTCCTGCTTCAACAGCCAGCTGAACATCATACACATCAAACGATTTAGTACCTTCTATCAAAGATAGCATTGGGTATAGATTCTTTCCAACACCATTGGCAGGCACGCCAGTTTGCTGCCGACCATAACCCAGAGCCACTGCTACCGTTTTGTATTCCTGGCCCGGCTGAACGATTACAGGTAAAGTGACACTACCATTAATTGACACCAATTGTTCATCAACAACATTCAGCTCATCTGCTAAACGCGGAGAAATCATAATGTAATTGTCCCAACAAGCTTTTGTAACGGGATCGGGTAACTCCTGTAGCCATGGGTTATTAGCATGCTTACCTGAGCCAACACTTACGTTGCTGTATAACACAAGGTCAATGACATCGCCTGCAGAACTACCTTTTGCAGATTCAAATGCTTCAATAGAAGCTGCATTGGTATAGGCTATAGGCACTAAATCCTTTTCACCTGATTCAAATATTCCATCGTGTAAACATTTATTCCAGAATGCGGTAAAACCAAACAATCCATCTGTTTTGGGATAAATATTCTTTTCCCAATAATTGCTGATATAGGCTCTGAAATCAGTTGTGTTTCCAGCCCAGCGCAACAATGATTCCTGTGCAGCACGGGTATTAAAAATTGGCCGGATAGCAGGTTGAGCCAATGAGTAGAATCCTGTTTTTATTTCCGCGTCATTCCATGCTTCCAGGTAATGATGATCAGGACAAATATAAGTTACAGCAGCAGAGGTTTCATCAGTAACTACTGGCATTGAGACAGTTAAACCTACCTTTTTTAAGCCTTCTGCAAATTTTGTTACTTCAGGATAATCATAGAGAGGGTTGACGTCGAGCACAATAAGTGCATCAACTTTCCCTTCATTCATCTCGCTAACCAACTGTGTCATTCGTGAATCGATTCCCTGACGAGATTTTAAAATCACATCAGTTTCAATTGTCACGCTATAATTACCTAACAGGTTATTGATTTCGTTGACCAGTAGTTGTGTTTTTTTATTATTGCTTCCACAAACTACCAAAGATGCCGATTTATGTTTCATTAATTCAGCAGCCAGACTTTTAACATCTTGTGATACTTCAGGCATGCTTGCTTTTAACTCACCATTAAGAGCCTTAAGTTCATTCAAAAGATTCGCTAAAACAAGTTTTTGGTGCGAAGGCCTCATTTGAACTCTGTAATCGGCATTGGTTCCTGTGAGCGACATTGTGCCTTCGAACTGTATATGTCGTGACATCTTTTTCTGGCCATCGACCAACTTTCTGTTCTTGACATACTGTTTCGTATACTCAACAGGAGAAAGCCAGCTTCCAAGAAAATCAGCATCGAAAGAAACGATGAGATCTGCTTTGTCAAAACGGTATGAAGGTACAAATGCCTGTCCAAAAGATGCATGATTAGCTTCTAAAATTCCTGAGGCAGAAATCACATCATATTCTACATGCTGAACAACCGGAAAAACCTGTGCAAACTCTTCAATTGCTGCTGTTGTAGAAGGGCTAATTACTGAAGAAGAAAGTAAAACGATCTTTCCATTGCGATTGTTAATTTCCTTCAGCTTACCAACTACCTCAGCATCAACTTGTTCCCAAGATGTTTCACTCCCATCTTTTAGTGGAGTTTTATAACGTGCATTATCATACAGATTTAAAACAGAAGCCTGTGTGCGGGCGTTTGTTCCACCTTTAGTTACTGATGAAAGGCTATTACCTTCAATTTTGATAGGTCTGCCATCGCGTACTTTTACCAACACACTGCTATATTCAATACCATCATAAAAGGTTGAAGCATAATAGGAAGCTTTTCCAGGTATGATGCTTTCGGGTTGAATGAGGAAAGGTATAGCCTTTCTGACGGGTTGTTCACATGATGAAGCCACAGCAGCTGAAGCAATTGTAAAACCAAATGCTTTGAGAAAATCACGACGCGATGTTGGTGGCAAAGCTGCAGACTCACGTTGCAATTTCAGAATAAAGGACTTGTCACCAGCTGATTGCTCTTCAAGCTCCCTTGAAGGGTCTACTCTGAGCTCTTCCAAGCTTTTAAAATACTTATTTTCCATTAAGAATGTTTTCTTTGGTATGTTAATAATGACATTTCATACAATCACCACCGCCCAGCATGTCGGCTGTAACTTTTTTCACTTCACCATTTTTAAATTGCTCATGCATTTTTTCGTAGGTAGTAAAAAAAGCGTTGTCAGCAAACTGAACTTCAGTTTTGCGATGACAATCAAGGCACCAGCCCATGCTTAGGTCTTTCACCTGCATAACTTCATGCATTGTGTTAACCTCTCCATGGCATTCAGCGCAATCGAGTTTCCCGGAATTAACATGTTGCTGATGGCTGAAAAACACATGGTCAGGAAGGTTATGAATGCGCACCCATTGTATAGGTTCGCCACTATCCCAGGCTTGCTGAATTTTTGCAATCTGCTCAGTGCCGGTAATCTTTCCTTGTTTAACCACATGGTGACAGTTCATACAGACATTCACTGAAGGTATCCCGGCACTTTTGCTGTAATCAGCTGCAGTGTGGCAATATTTACAGTCGATTTGGTTCTGCCCGGCATGCACCTTATGTGAGAACCAGATAGGTTGCTCAGGTTGGTAATATTGCTGGCGTCCTAAACCCGCAGCTTCCTTATACATTATTTCACCGATGATAAACAACCCGACGAGAATCAGTGTTGAATGAACAAACTTTGCCTTGATTACTTTAGTAATGAAGAGATCGATGAGAACAACTATCAGGATAATGATTGTGATGAAGAAAGTAGTTCCAAAGTTACGGTTAGCATCTCTTTCAATCCCAATCAGCCGTTCTTCGCGGGCTTCTTGTTCAGCCTCCATCTGTGCTGCCAGTGCTTCCTGTGCTTTCAACTCATCGTTGGCAGGTTCAGCAACGGCATACTTTGGGTCAACTTTACCTCCACTTTTGATATACATCAAAATATCGATGATTTGCTCATCGGTAAGGTTGTGCGGAGGCATTGGAATTTTGTTATTCTCTTCATACACTTGCACAGCAATAGGATCACCGGATTGGATCACCTCTTGTGAGTTGCGTATAAAGCGTATCAGCCAGTCCTGTTCTCTGCGTTCGGTAATGCCAGAAAGGTTTGGCCCGATTAGTTTTGGGCCTTCCAGATTATGGCAGACCTTACATTGTTGGAAGTTCTTTTCTGCTTCAGGCGTTTGAGCGCTGACCGGCTGTAAGAGAGTGGCAAGCCCAATGAAAAGAACCCATGTAATTACACGCTTCATTTGGCGTGATGAAGGTAAATTAATGATCATCATACGTGATGCTTGGTTAGAAAAATTTTGTGTTCAACTTGGTGCAATAGTTGCAAAATACTCATTATCTATGATTTAGAGATACGTTTCGTTCAAATGACAGTTTTCAAATTTAGGATTTTTTAACATACAAATATACAATTCAGCATGAAAGTACCACAATACAAAAGCAATAAAGGGCATTTTTTTTCAAAAAAAAACAGTCGACTTTCACAAGTCGACTGTAATTCATTATTTATCAGTTATTTAAAAAATAACAATTAAAGCAATTTATTTTTGCATTACCAACTTCCTCCAGCGCCACCGCCGCCAAAGCTGCCGCCGCCAAAACCACCAAAACCGCCTCCACCCGAACCTCCCGATCCACCGGTGAATCCTCCCCAGCTTCCTGAATGACTTCGGTTTGCCTGACTGGCAAGCCATAATGCCGCCCATAACGATCCACTTGGCGCACTTCCTATACTTGTATTGGATTTGGACGAACGGAACATAATGAGCAAAATGATAAGAATTATAACTACTCCTATCCATGAGCCGTTTGCTTTACCATCATACTGATCAGCGGAATAAAGGCCTGAAGCCAGCCCAATCATTGTATCAACCGCTTTATCGATCCCACCATAATAATCTCCTGACATAAATGCAGGTATCATTTCCTTTTCAACAATTCGTTTGGCAAGAGCATCTGGTATCACTCCTTCGAGTCCATAACCTGTTGCAATGTAGGCTTTCCCTTTTGACCTGTCGGTTTTGGGCTTTACAATAATTACAGCTCCGTTGTTTTGCCCTTTTTTGCCAACACCCCATGTTTCACCAATACGATAGGCATAATCAGCCACATCATAACCGTTCAGATCATTGATAATCAAAACCAGAATTTGGGTTGAAGTGGTATCATTGTAATTTACCAATTTGCTTTCAAGCTGCTGCACCTCTGCGCTACCAAGAATACCAGCTAAGTCATTCACCAGCCTTGGTGGATTAGATGGTTGAGGCAACTCTTGTGAATACAAACTACTACTTATCAGCGAGAAAATCAGCAATAAGAGAAAGCTTGTTATTCGTTTTGCCTTTTTATGAATTGAAAGAGATTTCATCAGATAATTCATTTAAATCGTCTTTTTGGAATGGAAAATGCTTCTTTAGTTTTTGACCAGTCATTTCAATACCGGCTATCAAACCATCTGCAAAAGAAGATTGTTTAAAATGTGCAGCCATGGTATGTTTAATTTCAACCCAGAAATTTTCTTCTACCAAAGCATTTATACCCATATCGCCTATAACTGCAAACTTTCTATCTTTTACAGCAAGATAAAACAGCACGCCGTTGCGAAGTTCGGTTTTAATCATTCCCAATTCTGAGAATAAAAAAGCTGCTCTGTCAAGCACATCTCCCTTACAGGAATTTTCAATATGAATACGAATTTCGCCTGAAGTGTTGAATTCAGCTTTCAGGATTGCAGCCTTTATGGCTTCCTTCTCTTGTTTGCTGAAAAAAAGTTGAGCATTTGGCATGGTGATTTATTTAAAATTCCACTTTTGGAGCAGCTTCTGCGCCGGCAACAGCTTCAAAATAAGGCTTGGCCGCAAACCCAAACATACTTGCAAGGAAATTCTGTGGGAAAGATTTAATATAGGTGTTGTACACCCTTGTTGTTTCGTTAAATTTCTGACGCTCAACAGTGATTCTGTTTTCTGTTCCTTCCAGCTGAGCCTGCAACTCAAGGAAGTTCTGATTTGCTTTGAGGTCAGGATACCGCTCTACTACGACCATAAGCCGGGAAAGAGCGCCGCTAAGACCTTCCTGCGCTTGCTGGAAAGCCTTCATGTTTGCTTCGGTGAGGTTCTCAGCATTAAGGTTTACTGAGGTTGCTTTTGCTCGTGCTTCGATCACGCCTGTGAGCACTTCCTGCTCATGAGCAGCATAACCTTTTACGGTGTTCACAAGGTTTGGAATAAGATCAGCCCGGCGCTGGTACACATTTTCTACCTGTGCCCACTGAGCATCAACCTGTTCACCATTCTGAACCATGGTGTTGTATGTATTCTTGAAAAAGCTGTAGAAGAGCAAAATTACAACTGCAATTACAGCAATGATGATAAGGGTTTTTTTCATTTTACAAATATTTGTGTGTAAAAGTAAACTTTTCTTATAAAAAAAGAGCAAAAGGTTCAAGAAATCAAACCTTTTGCTTCAAAATTATTTTTGTTGAACCTACAGGCTTTCCTGACTTCTCTTGATAAAGTCGCTCAGCTCTTTGCCTTTCAGCAGATTTTTTGAAAGCCGGGCAAGATCGTAGAGATGAAGAATTACCTTATTCTTCGCCGCTTCATCTTTATCGACAAGAGAGGAAACAAGTGTATGGTTTGGATTGATAATGAGGCTGTAATGATCAGGTAGATCGCCAAAGCCCATCATCCCTCCGCCTCCAACAGAATTCATATCCTTCATACGACGCATGAATTCATTCTGGGTAATTACTACCGGTGCATCAGTTTCACTCATTGGTTCAACCTGCACATCAAACTGCTTGGTATCTATCAGCTTCTCGAAAGCTTCTTTCACAGCCTTTTTCTCATCATCATTCAGTTTTGAAGGAACTTCGGCTTCCTGCTTTTGAATCAGCTTGTCAATGGTGTTGGCATCAACTCTTACAAAGCTGGTATCACTTAATTTCTGTTCAAGTGAATTGATAAAATGTGCGTCAAGAACGCCATCCATCCATAAAACATCATAGCCTTTAGATTGAGCGGCTTCGATATAACTAAACTGCTCTTCGGCCTGAGTGGTATAAAGATAAACGACTTTGTTATCCTTGTCTTTTTGAAGATTTTCGATATGACTACGGTATTCTTCCAGCGTATAGTATTTGCTGTCAACACTTTTTAGAAGTACAAATTTCTCAGCCCTTTCATAAAATTTGGCATCGGAAATCATTCCATATTGTATGAATATTTTAATGCTATCCCATTTCTTCTCAAAAGCATCTCGATCTTTTTTGAAGAGCTCTTCAAGTTTATCGGCAACTTTCTTAGAGATATGACTTGAGATTTTCTTTACATTCTGGTCACTCTGCAAAAAAGAGCGGCTCACATTCAACGGGATATCCGGTGAGTCGATCACACCATGTAAAAGCGTAAGAAAATCAGGCACGATTCCTTCAACAGAATCTGTTACAAACACCTGATTTGAATAAAGTTGTATCTTGTTACGCTGTAGTTCATAGTTATTTTTCACTTTCGGGAAATACAGGATCCCGGTAAGATTGAAAGGATAATCTACATTCAACTGGATATTGAAAAGTGGTTCATCAAAATTCATCGGATACAATTCCTGATAGAATTTCTTGTACTCCTCATCGTCGCTTTCCGATGGTGCTTTTTTCCAAAGTGGATGGGTGTTGTTAATGATCCAGGGCTTTTCGACTGACCTGGTTTTTTGGTTACCATCTTTATCTAATTCACCTTCAATGGGTTCTTCTTCAGTTTTTGTACCAAATTGAATTGGTACAGGCAAAAACTTACAGTATTTGTTCAACAGTTCACGTACACGATATTCTTCAAGAAACTCAGTGTTTTCTTTATCAATGTGCAATACTATTTCTGTTCCACGGTCTTTTTTATCCGTTTCGCTGATAGTGTATTCAGGACTTCCATCGCATTCCCATTTAACTGCCTTGGTGCTGCCACCTTTTTTATACGTTTTTGTAAAAAGTTCAACCCGCTCAGATACCATGAATGATGAGTAAAAACCTAATCCGAAATGGCCAATAATGGCGTTTGCTTCAGCTTCCGACTTGGTTTTGAATTTCTTTACAAATTCTTCGGCACTCGAAAAAGCAATCTGATTGATATATTTCTCAACCTCTTCTTGTGTCATGCCGATACCACGATCCCGGATTGTAATTGTTTTCTTCTTCTTATCAACTTCAATCTGAATGGTTAAGTCGCCTAGATCATCCTTAAATTGACCTACAGAAGCAAATGATTTGAGTTTTTGTGTTGCATCAACAGCATTGCTTACTAACTCACGGAGAAATATTTCATGATCGGAATAGAGGAATTTTTTAATAATGGGGAAGATGTTTTCTGTTTTAACATCAATTGTTCCTTTTTGCATTGTTTTCAATTTTTAAGTTATCAGGCTAACCGGAATCAAAGCATGTGCCAATGCTGTAACCTGCCATTTTGACCCAATACCCGACGTGTTGCTGACAGTTGAAATCTTCAGAAATTATAACTCAAAATAAGTTGAAGTAAATTCTTAATTGAAAAATCGCTGTTGCCGCAAACAGGTGGTTACATAAAATCAACCATCAATCGTGTAATCAAAACTCAAGTCTCATCACTTTTTGCAACAAGAAAAATATTGCAGACACAAAACTGATTATTTTAGACTTAAATTAGCCGATTGAAATTTGACACAAATGACAAAAGAACCTATCGAAGGATTGATTGTAATTTTACGTGAAGCGATCACTAAGAATGAGTTTGTGAAACTTATTCTTAGTAAGCCATTTAAGAAAGGAGATGAGCTTAAAAGATTAACAATCAAACCTGTTTCATTAAAAAATGGTTTTAAAATATCTTTTCAATACCAGTATCAAACCCGTGATGAAGTAAAGAATCATTCACTTGAAGCAACTCCTGAACTTGTTTTGGAATTGATGCGAACCCAATTTCTGGAAGCTAACCTCTTTACCATTTCCCACCATCACAGCTTATTGATGAACCTGAAAGGAAATGGCAAACTGCTGACAAAGCCTGTTTTTGGAGAAATTAAGCAAGATTTTCAGCACGATAAACAAAAAAAACGGCTTGTCCAGGCATCCGGACTTCATTGGCATTTACTTGGCATGACCGATCAGCAAGGGCAAGTGATACCATCGATGCAGCATAAGTTCAAGCAGATCAATAAATACGTTGAGATTTTGGATGGATTAATCTCACCTTGGGCTAAGGGTGGGCCGATAAGTGTAGTGGATATGGGCGCTGGCAAAGGGTACCTCACATTTGCCTTGTATGAACATCTTACACATAAAAAAGAACTGCAACCTACAGTGATTGGCGTTGAAATGAGGCCAGACCTCATTCAAAAAACAAATAGTATTGCTGAAAAGGCTGGTCTCTCCGGACTGGTTTTTTCTGAAGGTTCGATAGAAAATTTCAAAATGCCAAAGACTGACATTTTGATTGCTCTTCATGCCTGTGATACTGCAACTGACGACGCCATTGCAGCAGGAATCGCTGCTGGTGTTCAGCTGATTGTTTGCGCTCCATGCTGTCATAAGCAAATAAGACGTGAGATGCAAGCTGCTTCCAAAGACATTCCAGTGTTAAAATATGGAATCCTTTTTGAACGTCAGGCTGAAATTATTACAGATACGTTACGCGCACTAATCATGGAAAAGTATGGCTATCAGAGTCATATTCAAGAATTTATTGAAGCTGAACATACACCCAAAAATGTGCTGCTTTCAGGTTACCGAACAAATAAACCTGTCAATACCAATCTGATCGACCAGAAAATCGCGCAGCTTAAAGCCGATTTCGGAATAAAGGAACATTTTCTTGAAAAAGCATTGCAACTAAAAGGAGTTAAAATCCCCGATTCAATCTAATAAAACTTACTGTAAATGATCACTGGAACACTCATCAATGTAGCGGCTGTCGCAATAGGAAGTCTTGCAGGTTTGATTTTTCACGCACGATTGCCCTCCCGATTTACTGAAATACTCTTTCAGGCTATAGGTTTGTTTACTATAGTACTTGGCATTTCGATGGCACTTAAAGCTGAAGAATGGATTTTAGTCATTCTGAGTTTGATTATTGGCAGTATCACAGGTGAATTGCTGCGTCTTGATCGTTTTTTTGATCAATTGGCCGACAGACTTGGGAAACGATTCAGCGCTGAGAGTGCTGTTTTTAACGAAGGGCTGCTTACAGCTTTTTTGTTGTTTTGCATGGGATCAATGACAATTCTGGGAGCAATTGAAGAAGGCCTTGGCGGAAAGCCGGAGCTCTACTACATAAAATCGTTGATGGATGGAATCAGTAGTGTTGCATTAGCATCAGGATTGGGATTGGGAGTATTGTTTTCAATCATTCCCCTATTTATCTATCAGGCAGGACTAACCTTATTGGCTGCCAATTTTGGCGAATTTATGCCATCCCTAATGATAACAGGCATTTCTGCCACCGGAGGTGTCATTTTGATTGGACTTGGCCTCAACTTATTAAAGATAAGTAATTTACGCATATTAAACATGTTGCCTTCTTTATTTTTACTGGTACTCTTTACATGGATATATCAGCTTCTCTAGTCTTCTTACAATCATTTTTAGTTATACGACCAATAAGACACCCGTATTTGAATATTTTCCCGCAACAATAAAAAAAGGCTTTTTTGAACTGTTTATAAATTAACAGAAACACCATGTTTCAAAATAAAAAATAGTATCTTAGCCTCATTAAACTATTGCTCACTTAATAATTAAGTCATGGAAAATATTGATTGGAAAAATTTACCATTTGGTTATTATCCAACAGATTACAATGTCCGTTGTTATGCACGCAACGGTCAGTGGGGCGAGCTGGAAGTCAGCTCTTCAGAATATATTAGCTTACATATGGCAGCAACAGCCCTGCATTACGGTCAGGAGGCTTTTGAAGGATTAAAAGCTTTCAGAGGTATCGATGGTAAAGTTCGTCTGTTTCGTTGGGAGGAAAATGCAAAACGCATGCGCTCATCGGCTGATGGCATAATGATGAAGGAAGTTCCGGATGAACTTTTCTTTGCTGCTGTTGATAAGGTTGTAAGGCTCAATGCCCGTTTCATTCCTCCATTTGGCACCGGTGCGGCACTTTATATCCGCCCTCTTTTGTTTGGCTCAGGCCCTCAGGTTGGGGTAAAACCATCTATGGAATATATGTTTTTAGTTTTTGTCGGACCTGTTGGACCATATTTCAAAGAAGGCTTCAAGCCTGTATCTGTTGAACTTGTGCGTGATTACGACCGTGCAGCCCCTCTTGGAACAGGTCATATTAAGGTTGGCGGAAATTATGCAGCAAGTCTCAGACCAGCAGACAGAGCACATAAAGATGGCTACTCTTCAGTACTTTTCCTTGATGCTAAAGAAAAGAAATACATCGATGAAGCCGGGCCAGCCAACTTTTTTGGGATTCGTGACAATACCTATATCACTCCACAATCGAAAACAGTTTTACCTTCGATAACTAACAAAAGTATCGAAACGCTTGCTGCTGATCTTGGATTAAAAGTTGAACGCCGTCCTGTTCCTGTTGAAGAACTTGAGTTGTTTGAAGAAGCCGGTGCTTGTGGCACTGCTGCCATAATTGCACCTATTCGAAAAATTGTGGATCGCGAAACGAGAAAGGAATATTATTACGGAGAAGAAGCCGGCAAAATTTCTTCACAAATTTACAAGAACCTGAAAGCTATTCAGGAAGGAGTTACTGAAGATAAGTATGGTTGGAATACTATTCTGGAAGGAATTTGATAGATAAAACGGAAAGCAGCCAATCGGCTGCTTTTTTTATATGATACCAGCGGTAGTCAATTCAAGCAACATTTGTTGCTGAATCTTTTGGGATTCTAAAGCTGCCTTTTCTGCAAAATCTACACCATCAGATGCGTAAATTATAGCACGTGAGGAGTTTACAATTAGTCCACACTGTGAGTTAAGTCCTGCCTTGCTCACAGCAGTCAGATCACCACCCTGTGCACCAACACCAGGGACAAGGAGAAAATAATCCGGAATCAATGCTCTGATCGCTGCCAACTCCTCAGGATGTGTGGCTCCAACAACAAACATCAGCTGATCAGGCCCAGCCCAGGAGACTGCCCGCTGTATGACTGTTTTATAAAGAGTTTCTCCTCCTTTATCTGCAAAATACTGAAAATCAGAAGAACCACTGTTGGAGGTAAGAGCTAACAACACAACCCATTTACCACTGAAAGCCAAAAATGGCTGGACTGAGTCATGACCCATATAAGGTGCTACAGTGACTGCATCCACGTTTAAGGTTTCAAAAAATGCTCTGGCATAATTGGTAGAAGTATTTCCAATATCTCCCCGCTTGGCATCGGCAATGATAAAAATATCAGGATAGTTCTTATTGAGATAGTCAATTGTTTTCTCAAGCGAGAGCCATCCTTCACTTCCGTTCACTTCGTAAAAAGCAGTATTTGGCTTGTAGGCAACCACAAAATCAGCTGTAGCATCAATAATGGCTTTGTTAAAACTGAAAACAGGATCAGGGTCATTCAGCAGATGCTTCGGTATTCGTGTCTTTTCTGTATCCAGACCGACGCAAAGAAATGATTTCTTTGCTTTGATTTGCTCAACTAACGTGTTGCGGTTCACGGCTTAAGCTTCGAGTTCTGTTTTCAAACGTTCGGCATTTTCTGCCATCTGTAACTTCTCAATCACTTCGTTCAAATCACCATCGATGATAGCAGAAAGGTTATAAAGCGTTAAGTTGATACGATGGTCTGTAACCCTACCCTGGGGCCAGTTGTAAGTCCTGATTTTTGCTGAACGGTCACCGGTGGATACCATAGTTTTCCTTTTCGAGGCTACCTCTTCAAGATATTTGCTGTATTCAATCTCAAAAATCCTGCTTCTGAGCACCTTCATAGCCTTGGCAAAGTTTTTCAGCTGTGATTTCTCATCCTGACAAGAAACAACAATTCCTGTTGGAATGTGAGTGAGTCGAATTGCTGAATATGTTGTATTAACCGACTGACCACCAGGACCCGAGCTGCAAAATGTATCTTTGCGAATATCTTTTTCATTCAGATCAATATCAAATTCCTCCGCTTCGGGAAGCACTACTACCGAAGCAGCTGATGTATGAATCCTGCCTTGAGTCTCCGTTTTTGGAACACGTTGAACGCGGTGAACACCTGATTCGAATTTCATGATTCCGTATGCGTTGTCCCCTATCACATTAAAAACAACCTCTTTGTATCCTCCAACTGTACCTTCATTTTGATCAACGAGTTCTGTTTTCCACCCTTTTGTTTCGCAGAATTTCAAATACATACGAAACAAATCACCGGCAAAAATACTGGCTTCATCCCCTCCTGTACCAGCACGGATTTCAACGATTGCATTTTTGGAATCTTGTGGATCTTTTGGAATAAGCATCAGGCGGATGTCTTCCTCCAATGCTTCTTTTCGTTGCTGAAGTTCGTCCAACTCCTCAATGGCCATTTGCCTGAAATCTTCATCCTTCTCTTTCTTGATCACCTCACGGGCATGGTCAATATTGGAAACAACCATTTTATACTCCTTGAAAGCTCCCACTACAGGCTCAAGATCTTTGTAATCCTTATTCAGTTTTACAAAGCGTTTCATATCAGCCATCACATCCGGATCATTGAGTTGTTCACCCATTTCTTCCCAGCGACGATTGATGGTTTCTAATTTATCAACAATATCCACAGATTCAATTTTTTAGCCTGCAAAAATACACATTGCAGCCGAAGAATGAAAACCTTCTTCCAAATTCATTTTAATTATTTCTTATTCAGTAAATTAAACAAGAAGTAAAACAGTAAACTAATAGATATAGTTTCCGGTTTCGGTGCTTATGGTCAGTTTTTTCACTGGAGAAGGTTCAACACGACCTACGATTTTGGCATCCACATGAAAACTTTCGGCAATTCTTATAATGCCTGCAGCTGTTTGCTCATCAGTATAAATCTCCATTCGGTGTCCCATATTAAACACCTGATACATTTCCTTCCAATCAGTGCCCGAGGCAGCCTGAATCATCCGAAAGAGTGGTGGAACAGGGAATAATCGATCTTTAATGATATGCACTTTATCTACAAAATGAAGCACTTTTGTCTGTGCTCCACCGCTGCAATGTATCATTCCATGCAACTGATTATGAAACTGATCAAGTACTTGTTTTATAATCGGGGCATAGGTGCGCGTTGGAGCAAGAACGAGTTTTCCAGCATTTACACCGTCAACTTCTGTTGGATCGGTCAACTGGTACGGGCCACTGTAAACTAAGCTTTTTGGAATAGCTGCATCAAAACTCTCTGGATACTTTGTTGCCAGCGAGGTATGAAAAACATCATGACGGGCTGATGTAAGTCCGTTGCTTCCCATTCCACCATTATATGCATCTTCATAAGTTGCTTGTCCTGAAGAAGAAAGTCCTACGATAACATCGCCGGCCTGAATTCGATTTTCGATCACTTTCTTTCGGGGTATGCGGGCAGTTACGGTGCTATCGACAATGATAGTGCTCACAAGATCACCAACATCGGCTGTTTCACCTCCTGTCGACCAAATACCAACTCCCATACTTCTCATTTTCTCAAGGAAATGCTCTGTGCCGTTAATGACAGCGCTGATCACTTCGCCCGGGATACGGTTCTTGTTCCTTCCAATGGTAGATGAGAGTAAAATGTTATCGGTTACACCTACACACAGCAAGTCGTCAATATTCATTACGATGGCATCCTGAGCTATACCTTCCCAAACACTGATGTCACCGGTTTCTTTCCAATAGATATAAGCCAGGGATGATTTCGTTCCGGCACCATCGGCATGCATGATTGTACACCATTCAGGATCACCAGCTAAAATATCTGGTATGACTTTACAAAAGGCATTGGGATAGAGGCCTTTGTCAACATTTTTTATGGCATTATGGACATCTTCCTTAGCTGCTGACACGCCTCGCGAAACATAGCGTTGGTTTTCCATAACTATTTAAATATCAGTTTCCTGTTTTTTGTATCAAACTCAAAACTTCCAAAACGCTCGAGGAGCGATTGTCCAACCACAAGAGGCACTTCCAGTTTGTGGTCAACAACAACTTCCACATTCTTGAGGGTTTTATTGGCCAGACCCACTTCTTTCAAACTAAAAACAGCTCCATTCGCGATTGTTCCTACCTGAATAACTGATTTATCCTCACCAACGATGTTATCAACACTGATAATGCCTTTTTGCAGAAACTCCAGCGCCTTCTTCAAGGAAATAGCAGGTTTCGCACTGCGGTTATAGATAAAAGGAGTTGCAAAACCATCGATAAAACACTCTGCCTGGAACGATCCATCAGAAGCAATTGTAAAATCAACCTGATTATCATCAGGATTAATTACGACGGCTACTGTTTCAGCTACAGGTTGATTAGCTGCTTTTGGCACAAAATCTTTACTGAGCACACGAAACTCGGTGCGACGGTTGAGTTGATGTGCCGCTTCTTTCTCTTCATTAGTAGCTAGGCTGTTAATAAATTCTTCGGTAAGAATTGCGCCTGCTTTAAGAACCTTATCATTTACAGCGAAATCATTTTCGATCACTCGTGGCACACGCTCACCATAACCTTTAGCTACAAGTCGCTCAGGATCAATACCTCTTATTATCAAATAGTCTACTACCGACTGTGCGCGGCGTTGAGATAGGATATCGTTTCGTTCATCAATATCCCTGCTATCCGTGTGTGAAGCTAGTTCAATAATAATTGTAGGATTCTGTTGCAATGTTTCAATCAATCCCTGAAGAGAGTCTTCATACTGAGGTTTTAATTCCCATCGTGCCAAATCATAAAGAATGTCAGGAAGTGGAATAGGTTTCTGAGGAATAGGTTCAAGCTGGATATCTTTCACAAAATCGCGGCTAAACTCCACTCCAACGGTTGTCTCTACCAATGATTTGGTAAAATAATTCGGCTTATCGAAAATGATTTCATATGTGGTGTTTTTGCTCAGCTGCGACTCACCAAACATATAATATCCTTTGTCGTTTGTTCGGGTAGTAACACTGCTTCCGTTTGAACCGATGAGTTTCACACTGGCATCTTCAATTAACTGCTGGGTCTTCTCATCTTTCACAGTACCAGCAAGTGTAAAAAGCACTGGTGGTTCAATAAAATAAAACAGGTTGTCGACACCTTTAGTATTTTCTCTGTTACTCGAGAAAAATCCTCTTTCTTCGGTTGGATGAAACACAATTGAGACATCATCATTGATAGAATTTAACGGATGTTTCAAGTTAGTTGGCGTTCCCCAATTCCCTGAAGTGTCGATTGCTGTTACATAAATATCAAAACCTCCCATGCCCGGATGTCCGTTACTGGCAAAGTAAAGGGTGGTGTCATTTCTCAAAAAGGGGAACACCTCATCTCCTTTAGTATTTACCACCGGACCAATGTTTAAAGGGCGGTTGAAAGGTGCTTTTTTAGAGTCCCGCATAGCCATCCAAATATCTTTTCCACCTGATCCACCTTTGCGGTCGGTAGCGAAATAAATAATGAGTTCGTTCTGGCTCAAACTTGGGTGACCAATAACATCAAGGCTATCAACCCCTTTTATCTGAACAGCAACAGGATTACTCCAGCTGCGTCCTGACCTGCTGCTCGTATAGATTTGACAACCCGATTCCTGACCGGGTAGGTTATTGCAGCGTGTGAAATAAAGCGTGTTAAAGCTACTGTTCATAAAAGGTGCGCCTTCATTAGCTTTGGTGTTGAGGGTCTCAGTATCGTCGAGCAGCACTGGTGTACTCCATTGGTTATTCCTGTCTAAACGGGCGGAATAGAGGTCACTGAAACTTTGACTAGTCCATCCATCCTTATCTTTTCCTGTTGATCCATCACGAGTTGAGGTAAAAATGACTTCATTGTAATTGTTTGAAGCCCAAGCAGGGGCAAAATCTGCTGCTCTGGAATTAACTTTTTTAAGAACCGTCACTTCAAACCTTGATGGATTTGCCAGCCATTCCTCAATAGCAGCCGTGGTTGCAGCACCTGCAGGTCCGCGGGGGTCATCAGGAACTTTTTCGGTATAAAGGTTATAATACTCGATAGCTTCCGGGTACTTTTGATTCATCTTGAGCAAGTCGGCATAAGTAAGAAGTATCTCCGGATTACGTTCCTGAAAACCAGCTTTTAGAACTTTCCTGTATCCTGCTTCGGCTCGTTTGTAACTTCCGGTGAAGCGATAGCATTCGGCCATACGGTAATTGATGCGATCCTTTTCCGGAGCATTTTTCTTTACTTTGCCATACGCCTTTTTATATCTATCCAATGCAATAGAATATTGCTTGCGGTCAAAAGCTTCATCAGCGCCTTTCGCCGGGTTACGCTGAGCAAATGCAGTAGATGCTACCAGCATAAAAAAAACAAAAAGCAGGCTGACTGTGAGATATCTTATCATGTGTTTTTTTCTCATTTCTGTATGGCTAACGTTTAGAAATGTAATTTATTGGATGCATTATCCTTTCCTTTCCACCCGTCCAGTTTCCTGTTCAGGTTCCGGATCAGGATTCTCTATAGGTTTTGAACTGGTTTTTGTAGAGACTGTTTCACCTTCTTTCGTAACTGACTCATCTTGAGTAGCTTTTTGTTGCAAAAAATCGTTAAAGCGCGTTTCTCGATCAAGCCGCTGAACTTCTTTGTTGATTTCGTTTTTAAAGCCGGCAGAAGCCCGTTTCAATTCATTGATTGTTTTGCCCATCGTTCTGGCAACTTCAGGGAGTTTCTTTGGGCCCATCACAACAAAAACAACAAGCAGGATTAGTATTAGTTCTCCTGTACCGATATCCAAGAATAATAGCATGGCAATTAATTTAGAAGCGCAAAAATAAGAAATAAGCAGTCATTGTATAGCTTGAGTAAAAAGTAAAAGAAAAAAGTCCGATTCTGAAGATTCAGGATCGGACTTTTTCATATAAACATTAAAATTTATTTCTTCTTTGAGTCTTTTGCAACTGCAGCTTTCTCTTCAATTTCCTTGAGTTGCTTGTCGCCTTTCAAAAAATCGTAAACGAGTGGACTGGCATTGAATACTGAAGAATAAGCTCCAAACGCAATACCAAACAACAAGGCAAAAACAAATCCCCGGATAACCTCACCTCCGAACACGAAGATTGCAATCAAAACGATCAAAGTAGTACCTGTTGTGTTGATCGATCGTGTTAAAGTACTGTTAATACCATGATTTAGATTTTCAAGCAATGTTTTCTTAGGATGAAGATTTATGTTTTCCCTGATACGGTCGAAGATAATAACGGTATCATTGATAGAATATCCAATAATTGTTAGAATGGCCGCAATAAATGCCTGGTCAATTTCCATATTAAAAGGCAGGAAGGTATAGAAGAACGAATAAATACCAAGCACAATTATTGTATCGTGGAACAGTGCAATAACACCTGCCAATCCAAATTGCCACTTACCAAAACGTACTGCAATATAGGCAAAAATAACAATCAGAGCAATTATGATGGCCAAAACTGCTTTGTTTCGAATATCATCAGCAACTGTAGGTCCTATTTTTTGTGAACTTAAAATTCCTATTGAAGCATCATCAGAAGAAAACTGCTGATAAGTAACTCCAGTGTTGTAAAAATTACTTAGTCCGCGGAACAACTTTGTTTGAATGATAGAGTCGACATCAACATCGTCACTCTCAATCATATACTTTGTTGTAATCTTTACCTGATTATCAGGACCAAACGTTTTTATCTCAGGCGAGGCATCAGGAAATTCAGCTGCTAATGATTTTCTCACCTCACCTACAGTTATATCTTTATCAAAACGAACAACATAAGTTCTTCCACCTGTAAAATCAACTCCGTAATTTAAACCTTTAAAAGTGAGGGAGCCAAGGCTCAGGATAAATACTACCGATGAAAAAATGTATGCTTTTTTACGTACACCTATCCAATTAAAGTTAACGTTAGCGAGGAAGTTTTCTGTGCGTTTATTGCTGAAATTGATCTTCTTGTTCGTATCCAGCATATAAATAAATATCAACCTTGAAATGAAGATAGCAGTGAAAACAGAGGTTAAAATACCGATTATAAGAGTTGTAGCAAATCCTTGAATTGGGCCTGAACCAAAAACATATAAAACGATACCAGTTAGTAATGTTGTCACGTTACCGTCGATGATAGCAGAATACGCATTTTTATACCCGTCATCAATTGCAAGTTTAATTCCTTTCCCAGCGCGTAACTCTTCTTTGATACGCTCATAAATAATTACGTTGGCATCAACTGCCATACCCATAGTCAGAACGATACCCGCTATACCAGGTAAGGTAAGAACAGCTCCCAAAGATGCTAATACACCAAAGAGCAAGAAAACATTTACCAACAAGGATGCATTTGCCACGAGGCCTGATCTGTTGTAATATAACTGCATGTATATCAAGACCAACATAAAAGCCAGAACAAATGAATACATACCTGCACTAACAGCTTCGCGACCGAGTGAAGGTCCAACAACAGCTTCTTCAACAATTCTCGAAGGAGCAGGTAATTTACCGGCTTTCAAAATATTTGCAAGGTCCTGAGCTTCTTCGATGCTCATTTCACCACCGGAAATGGATGAACGACCATTTGGGATTTCATCATTAACAACAGGAAAAGAATAAACATATCCGTCCAAAACGATGGCAACCTGACGACCTATATTTTCACCTGTCAGGCGTTTCCAGCTTTTGGCACCTTCACTATTCATTTGAATCGTTACTTCTACTTTGCCATTCTGATCATAATCCTGACGGGCGTCAACAATAACTTCACCACCTAAGGCGGCATTATTATCACGCGATCCTTTTAGTGCAACCAATTCTAGAACTTCGGGTTGTCCTTCGCTACTACGTGGTTTAACTGTCCAGGCTAACTTAAGGTTACGTGGAAATACTCCAACAACCTGGCGTAACATACTATTGATGCGCGCAGTGTCCTTAACTTGTGCCTGACCAACGCGGGCTGTGTTACCCGGGAAAAATTTACCTGCTTCATCCTGAAAATAGGAAGGCATTAAGAATGCGTAAAGCGGATTATTTTTTGCATACTCATCAAAGTTTGCATCGTTCTTAGTGGTATCACTTTCTGAAGCTATCTGGTCGATGAGACTTTTTGTAGTATCGGCTGAAGCTGAGGTCTCAGTTGTGTTTGCTGAAGCATTTGTCGAAGTTTCGGTGGTTGAATTTTCAACCGTTTTATTCATTTCAGCTAGACGTGTATTTGCTTCATCAAAGAAACTATAGAGATCAGAAAAGTTATAAGTTTCCCAGAACTCAAGCTGAGCTGTACCTTGTAACAGGTTACGAACACGTTTTGGATCTTTAATACCTGGAAGCTCAACAAGGATTCTTCCGGAAGTGGCAAGCTTTTGAATATTTGGCTGAGTTACACCAAAACGGTCGATACGGGTACGGAGAATCTGGAAAGAGCGGTCGATAGCACCTTCAGATTCAGCGCGAATAACTGCCATAACCTCAGAATTGGTTGAATTAGTTGTTATCCCTTTATCCTTAAACTCGTAAAGGAATATAGAAGCTAAACGCGCGTTGGCATCAACTTCTTCAAATGACTCACCAAAAAGGGTTACGAAATCCTTTTGACTATTCTGTTGCTTGCGAATAGCAAGTTCCATAGCCTGACGGAATACGGGATCCTGACTATAGCCTGAAAGTGCATTGATAATGTCTTTAACAGAAACCTCAAGAACAACATTCATACCTCCCTTAAGGTCGAGTCCGAGATTTATTTCCCTTTCTTTTACATCACGATAGGTGTATTTATCGATTAGGATATTATAAACAACCTGACTCTCCATTGAATCAAGGTAATAGGTCTCGCGTGCTTCAACTATCGAGTCCAATTTGAGATCATAATTTACCTGGTCACCTTTTGAAAGTTCTGTTGCAAGATTCTTTGCGACCTGACTTGTGGCATAGCTTGCTGCCTTACGCTCTACTCTTCCTGACACGAAAGTGAACGAAAGCTGGTAAAGCGAGACGATCGCCAAAGCAATTGCAAAAACTTTGATAGCTCCTTTGTTCTGCATTTCTGAATGTGATTAAATTACTTATTCTAAGTTGACAATTTTTTTTGAGGGTGCAAAATTAGAATAATATTTGACAACTGCCAATATTTCAAGTATTAAATGAAAAAGCTGTATTTCGAATAGATATTTGAGCGGCTTAAATGCTGTGCTTACTGATATTTTTTTCACCTGAAAGTATAATGAAACTCGTGTAAAATATATTGAACACTTCATAAAAAGATGGATTTCTCTTAAAAAATGTCATACACTAAAGTTATTGCGAAGAAAAAACAATGCTGTTTGAATAAGACGTTTTGATATTTAAGAATGATAAATTACTTAAGGCCTGTATTAAAACTTAGACTAAGCCATTTTTATAAGTATTGTTTTAAGCGCTTCTGAAACATCCTCTGTTTTATTGACGGCCTTTTCAAGTGATGATAGGATGTCCTTTAGTTTGATGACCTCTGCAAGTTCTTTTTCGTTTTCAAAGAGATCAGTAATTCCCATACTGTAAACAACATCGGCCTTTTTTTCCAGGTCATGTATTTCATCACAAACCTTGAAAATCTTTTCGCGGTGTTTTGAGGCACTGGAAAGCAGCTTCATAGCAGAGTCTATAAGCAAGCTAAGCTGAAAAAGTATCTCGGAAATTTCAATGATTTCTTTCGTAAGCTTTTTAGGCTTGTAGAGCTTAATACGTTGTGCTGCAGTATTGATATGATCCAACACGTCGTCCATTTTTGTCGCTAACTTATGAATATCTTCCCTGTCAAAAGGTGTAATAAAGGATTTGTTTAGTTGAGTAAAAATCTTATGGGCCACTTTATCACCTTCTTTCTCTGCCTTTTTAATTTCCGTGATGAGAGATTCCATCTGTTTAAGGCTATCTGCCTTCGAAAGACTAACCAACAATTCGGTTCCTTTAATAAGTGTTTTGCCGCCTTCTTCAAACAAAGGGAAAAAGGCATATTCCTTGGGTACAAAAAGTTTTAAGAATTTATCAATATTCATGATTTCAGATTATTATGCTCAAAAATTAATTAATCAATAATATTATTCCATAGACTGCTGCACTGATCAATGCTGAAACTGGTATTGTGAGTATCCAGGCCCAGAAGATGTTGCCTGTCACACCCCATTTGACGGCAGAAACACCTTTTCGCGCACCTGCCCCAATAATTGCTCCGGTAATGGTATGGGTTGTACTAACGGGGATACCAAGTCCGGTAGCCCCAAAAAGAGTAAGTGCACCTGCTGTTTCTGCACAGAAACCTTCAAAAGGTTTTAGTTTGGTAATTTTCTCACCAATTGTTTTAACAATCCTCCAACCTCCAAACAATGTTCCAAGTGCTATTGCACTATGGCAAGAAAGCACAATCCAGAGATCAATTTCGGAATCTTTAGAAACATGCCCGGTAACTATCAAGGCAACCCAAATGATCCCCATTGATTTTTGAGCATCATTGCCACCATGTCCAAGACTAAAAGCAGAAGCAGAAAGCAACTGAAAGCGTCGGAAATACTTGTCAACTTTATATGGTGAGAAATTTCTAAAGATGTATAAAACAAGGGCCGAAATAAAAAACGACATCAACATTCCGACAACCGGGGAGATAAAGATAAATGCAGCAATCTTCAAAACGCCTGACAATATAACCGATGAAAAGCCTGCTTCAGTTACAGCTGCCCCAATCAGACCTCCAACAAGCGTATGGGAAGAACTTGATGGAAAACCCCACCACCACGTAAGTAAATTCCAAACAATTGCGGCAATCAAAGCTGCAAAAATCACATTAAGATTTATCACATCCGGCTCAACTATGCCCTTTCCTATCGTTGCAGCAACTGTCAAAGGGAAAACCAGAAATGCGATAAAATTAAAAAAAGCAGCTAGCAAAACAGCTACAAAAGGGGAAAGTACTTTCGTTGAAACGACAGTAGCTATGGAGTTGGCAGAATCATGAAAACCATTGATGAAATCAAAAACGAGTACCAATCCTATTACAATGTATAGAAACTCCATGAGCGAAAAATTTGTCAAAAGTATTCAATAAGCATGTTATGAACTAATTCCTATGTTAAATTATTGTTAACAAAATTAGGAAAGCTATCATGTCTTTTTCACCAAATCATACCAATTGGCAATAAAAAATAAATAGATTCCTAAACTTCAGTTTACTTGTAAAAAAAGTTCAATTTTAAACATTGAAATATTTTAGATGCCGAAAAACAAATCCATTACAAAACTCACGAGGAACTTTATACATAGGCCCTCAACTTCATTTTTTCACAAATTATTTAGAATGATTCCATGAAAAGATATACTTTTGCAAAATCAAAAAAATTACCTTAATTAAAACTGTATTAAAATGAAAAAACCAATGATGTATGCCCTGCTATTGGGAGGTTTTATCGCCTTGCAAAGCTGTGGTGGAAGTACAGAAACAAAAACTGAAGCACCTGCAGCAACAGCAGTAGCCAAAACTGAAACAGCTCCTGTTCAGGAAGAGCCTTTTGCCGCCGGAAAGAAAATTTACATGGAAAAATGTATCGTTTGCCATCAGGCAAATGGTCAAGGAATATCAGGAGCTTTCCCTTCATTGGCTGGATCTGAATTTCTGTTGACGAACAAAGTAGGAGCTATTGCTCAAACGCTTAACGGTGCGCCAGGCGGAAGTACAATAAAAGGAGTTAAATACAGTGCTCCTATGCCTTTTCAGGTTGACACCAAGGAAGATGCAGTTGCTGTAATCAATTTTGTATTGAATTCATTTGGCAACAAAGGTGGAACCGTTACTTTGGATGATGCAAAAGACATCGTGATTAACCCAAGACCATAATTATATGCGTATTAAAGGTTTCTTTTCTTCAATCATCCTTGCATGCTGCCTGGTTTGGCTGTCTTCATGTAATGCTCCATCACAGCAACAGACAGAACATACGGAGGAGGCTGCTGAAGTTATTCTTCCCTCAACCGGATCATTTGGTGAACCTATTGCCAAAGAAGGTACTGTCCCTGTTGCAGAAATTGCATCGCTCATTAAAAGTGACGAAGCAATTGATGTGAAAGTAAATGGCACTATTTTGGAAGTTTGTCAGCATACCGGCTGTTGGTTAACCTTTGACCTGGGAAACGGCGAAACAATCATGGTCAACATGAAAGATCACGAATTTTATGTTCCAAAGGACGCTGCCGGTAAAAAGGCCTATGTATTAGGCACCGCTACCCGCGAGCTGATCTCTGTTGAAATGCTTAAACATTATGCTGAAGACGCCGGTCGTAGTCAGGAATTTGTTGACGCTATCACTGAAGATGCCTGGGAGTACACCATTGAAGCAAAAGGTGTGATTATTGAATAAGACCCTTTGGTGAAAATATGTGAAAATCCGCCCTTACCGGCGGATTTTTTTATTTGAGCTTAACGATAGTCCCTGCAACCGGATTTGCCCCTTCATTCCATTTATTGATTTTCTCAATTCGGGATAATCTTATTCCGTAAAGCTGTGACACATCTTTCAAACTTTCACCTTTACGCAAAATGTGACCTTCATAATCATGCGATTTACGGCCTTTTTTCTCTACATAAACAATCTGACCTTTTATTATGGTATCACCCTTACTTAGTTCATTGTATTTAAAAAGTTGCCAGCTATATACATTAAGTTCCTGAGCAAGTAAATCAATGCGATCACCTTCGTTTGCAAAAATGAGTTTAGTACGGTTGTTGACATGAAGAAACCTTCCAGACTTAGTTTTACCAACAACCTTAAAATCAGAGGTACTGACAAGGTTTTGATATTTTTGTTTAAGCTTTGTATCCGCTATTAACTCAGTTGGTTTTTTCTTTCCCATTGCAAGTGAGTCATAAGAATGCAGATTATACCTTTCGATAAGTCCAATCAAAAGTTCGGGATAACGCGGATTGGTGGCATATCCTGCCTGTCTCAATCCATTAGCCCAGGCTTTGTAATCCATTATATCCAAATCGAACAGAAAGGCATACCTGCTGCGTTGTGTTAGAAAAAGCGAATGGTCGTCGTAGGAATCTTCCGGATGTTTGTATGCTCTGAAGCACTCCTTCTTTTCATCATCATCCATATGAAACGTTTTTCCTTCCCAGTCTTTGTGGCATTTGATCCCGAAATGATTGTTGGCTTCACGGGCTAATGTGCTGTTTCCGTTACCTGATTCAAGAAGGCCTTGAGCTAAAGTGATAGAAGCAGGTATTTTAAACTCCATCATCTTGTTCATCGCGATCGTATTATACCTTTCTATATAAGCTTCGCTTGTCATCTTTTCCTGCCCCTGAATACGGGTAGTCAAAAAAAACAGTCCGATTAAAAACAACACATAAAAAAACGTTTTCCGATGGATCATTGAAGATGTGCTATAATGCAAAAATAAACGAACCTCCCATACAGGCTCAAAGAAATTAAACAAGAGGCAAAAATTCACTTCATAACAAGCTGTATCGTACTGCAAACTATGCTACTTTTGCCCCTCAATCTGCATTATGGACATCATCAAAAAATATTTTAGGGAGCTTCCTTCGGAGCAACTGGAGCTACTGGAGGCCCTTTTACCTATTTACAGCGACTGGAATAGTAAAATCAATCTTATTTCGCGTAAGGACATGGATCATTTTTATGAACATCATGTGCTTCATAGTCTTGCAATTGCGAAGTATATCAAGTTTGTTCCTGGCACAACCATACTTGATGTTGGGACAGGTGGTGGTTTTCCTGGTATTCCTCTTGCAATATTATTTCCATCAGCCGAATTTGTGCTGGTTGACAGCATCGGAAAGAAAATTATGGTTGTAAACGCTGTTGCCGAAACACTTGGTCTTAAAAATGTAAAAGGCATACATCAGCGTGCTGAAACACTCAAAGACCAGTACGATTTTGTTGTTAGCAGGGCGGTGACAAATTTACCGGAGTTTATAAACTGGACTGGTCAGCGATTTCATGGCAGAAGCCGAAATCTCAGGCCTAACGGAATCCTTTATTTAAAAGGCGGTGATATCAAAGCAGAGCTTGATCTCTTGTCAAAACGCTGGATTAAAAATAGTTATCCGATAAAAACCTGGTTTGAAGAACCATTTTTCGATACTAAATCATTGATTCATTTATATTAATAGGGTTTCTCTTTCAATAAAAGAACTACTTAGGAAATCGATGAATTTGGTGATTTTTATGTAATCGAAGATAGAGCCCTCTTTTTTTCTACTTTAGCCGCTTGTTTAACCATTAAAAACTGAAATATGGAAAAAATCAAAAACTCCCTCAGGGAATCTGCAACAGCACGTTGGATTGCTCTGGCACTTATTTCGATCACTATGTTCTTCGCCTATTTCTTTGTGGATGTGGCGGCACCTCTTCAAAGCGAACTTGAGCGCATCTATGGTTGGTCGCCCGAAGTGTTTGGGATGCTTGGCGGGTCAGAGTTCTTTTTGAATGTTTTTGCCTTTTTTCTGATCTTTTCTGGTATTATCCTTGATAAAATGGGTATTCGCTTCACCATTATTACTGCTGGTATTTCCATGGTAATTGGTGCCGCCATAAAATATTATGCCCTCACCGAAGGTTTTGCTTCCTCTGGTTTAGCCACTAGTTTAGATTCATTTTGGACCGCGGTACCCGCATCTGCAAAGTTGGCCTTTTTTGGTTTTGCCATTTTCGGTGTGGGTGTTGAAATGGCTGGTATTACCGTGTCCAAAGCTATTGTTAAGTGGTTCAAAGGCAGAGAACTAGCCCTTGCAATGGGTTTAGAAATGGCGACAGCCCGTTTGGGTGTTTTTGCTGTTTTCAGGTTATCGCCCATATTTGCAGAAAGCGGAGGAGTTTCCAATTCGATCCTATGGGGAGTAGCTTTCCTTGTTATCGGTTTATTCACCTTTTTAGTGTATACTTTTATGGATGCCCGTCTCGATAAGGAGATCGGTGCAGATGCTTCGACAGAACCTGAAGAAGCATTCCGTATCAGTGATATCTGGCTCATTTTCAAGAATCCAGGATTTCTTGCTATTGCAGGTCTTTGTGTGTTATTCTATTCAGCTATTTTCCCTTTCCAGAAGTTTGCAACTGACATGCTTGCCTCCAAACTGGATATCAGCATCAAAGATGCCGCAGCCATGTTTTCTTACTTCCCAATCGGCGCAATGGTTTTAACCCCATTCATAGGAGCTTTTCTTGACAGAAAAGGTTTAGGGGCAACAATGATGTTGTATGGTGCAATTTTACTTACCGTTTCGCATCTTATTTTTGCCCTTGTACCTGCTGAAGCCTTTACCAATGTTGTTGCATATGCAACCATCGTTGTACTTGGGCTGGCTTTCTCACTCGTTCCGGCTTCAATGTGGCCTTCTGTACCAAAAATTGTTGAAGATCGTTTCCTTGGTTCAGCATATGGTCTCATTTTCTGGATTCAAAACATTGGCCTTCTTGCCGTTCCAATTCTCATTGGATGGGCGTTGAGTGCTGCTAACCCTGGTGTTGCTGAAGCTATTGCGGCAGGAGAAAATGTAAAATATGACTACACAATCCCTGAATTTATTTTTGCAGGCTTCGGTGTATTGGCAATGGTCTTGTCGCTCGTACTAAAAGCTGTCGATAAAAAACAAGGCTTTGGACTTGATCTTCCAAATAAGAAATAAGATTCAATTGATATTAAAAAAAACAGCTGCTTTCGGGTAGCTGTTTTTTTTTGACAAGTCGAAACTTCTTCGTTATCGTTTTATAAACTGTAGTAACTTCATTCATTGTCAATACAAAAAACCAAGCAACCACAAAGGGATTGACTTACCGGCCGGATACTCCATATCATATTTTATGATGTACGCATTTTTGATAGTACTAACTTGCTTATTGTTTTTTGTTAATTCCCTCAAAAAGCTTATCCTTAAACAAATCCATTGTGTTAAAAAGAATAATTTGCACAAGTAGATGTGCAAAATACTAAAATAATGCACATTCTGATGTGCAAAACAGGGTGAAGCTTTTCGTTGAATTTACTTTTCCGCAGGTGAGTTCACGCGATAAATTGCTTCAAATGAATTTACCTCTAACCAAAGTAGTTCAAGGTTTATGTTAGAAAACATACCTATCATTTAGATTTTCAGGACGATTTGAAACATATGAAAAGGCAGTCAGTTAACAAAGATTCACATCTGCCTAAAGAAAAAAAAACTACTTTTATCGCTTTAAATTTATTCAAGGTCTAATCAAAAAAAGTAACTATCATGAGTTCAATTCTCGAACTGGAACCAAAAGGCATCTGGAAAAATTTCTACAGCCTGACACAAATACCACGTCCATCTAAGAAAGAGGAAAAAATAATCGCTTTCACGAAAGAATTTGGTGAAAAACTAGGTCTTGAGACCATCGTTGATGAAGTTGGAAACGTAATCATTCGTAAACCTGCAACTCCGGGCTTCGAAGATCGTATGGGAATCATTCTCCAATCTCACCTCGACATGGTACCTCAAAAGAATTCAGGCACGGATCATGACTTTGAAACTGATCCTATCCAAACATATATCGAAGATGGCTGGGTAAAAGCTAAGGGAACAACCCTTGGTTCAGATAATGGTATCGGTGCTGCTGCTGCCATGACCGTACTTGAATCAAGCGACCTGGAACACGGTCCTATCGAAGCCCTCTTCACTATTGATGAAGAAACAGGTATGACAGGGGCTAACGAGCTGAAGCCAGGGTTCTTACACGGCGACATTTTACTTAACATGGACTCTGAAGATGAAGGAGAGTTGTATGTTGGTTGTGCCGGCGGCATCGACTCTACAGGAACTTTCACAGCTCAAATGGAAGCAGTTGCCGAAGGCAGCATCGCTTTTAAGGTAAGTGTTGTTGGATTGAAAGGCGGCCATTCGGGATTGGATATCAATCTTGGAAGGGGCAATGCCAACAAGATTATGAACGGACTGCTTCATGTTGGAGCTGAGAAATATAGTTTACGTTTGGCAAGTATCGAAGGTGGAAGCCTTCGCAATGCTATACCCCGCGAATCATTTGCAACAGTTGTGCTTCCAGAGGCACATAAAGCAGCATTTGAATCGTTCGTTGCAGAATTTTCCGTCATAGCCAAAGAAGAATTTAAAGCAGCCGAAAATAGTCTTGAAATCACAGCTGTTGCTTGCGAACTTCCTTCTGAGGTAATCGATGCTAAAACACAGGCAGGATTGTTTGAAGCAGTTGCAAAATGCCCAAATGGTGTAATTGCCATGAGTGCAGATATGCCTGGTGTTGTTGAAACATCCAATAATTTGGCTATTGTAAAACTTAAAGGCAATACCATCACACTTGCAGCTTTACAGCGCAGCTCTGTGGATGCCGATAAAGCAGTTTTGGCTGAGCAGATTGTAAGCGTATTTGAGAAAGCGGGCGCTAAAGCTCACTCCCACGGCTCTTATCCTGGCTGGAAACCCAATGTTAATTCACCTATCTTAGTTACCATGAAGGAAGTATATAACACTACTTTCGGACGCGTACCCGAAGTGAAAGTCATTCACGCAGGGCTCGAATGCGGTATTTTAGGAGCTGCCTACCCACATTGGGACATGATTTCTTTCGGACCAACGATCCGTCACCCCCACTCACCCGACGAAAAAGTGAATGTAGATACAGTGGCACTATTCTGGCAGTTTTTGGTTGAAACATTGAAACATGCACCTGTAAAAGCATAGTTTTTCAGCAAAATATTGCAGAATATTAACGAGTTAATAGTTTTTTTCAAAAAAAAGAATGCAAAGATTTGGATAAAAGGAATTAATTTCTACCTTTGCACTCCCAAAAAATAGGCAAGATGAAACGTACTTTTCAACCATCGAACAGAAAACGTAGAAACAAACACGGTTTCCGCGAAAGAATGGCAACAGCTAACGGCCGTAGAGTAATCAAGGCCCGCCGCGCTAAAGGCAGAAAGAGATTGACCGTTTCTGACGCAAAATAATTTTTCTATAATAGCCGCTCTATATTAAAGGTTTGACAGAAGGTGATGTTCCCATTGCCTTCTGTTTTTTTTGTGTCTAATTCATCTGAAACTTAGAATTTCACTCAGCATTTGAATGTTGGTAAGTCTTTTTTCAAAGCACAAACTATAGTTGCCTGGGTGGAATTCCAGGATAAAAGATACCGATTACATTTTCCAGCTTACAAGTTCAACTTTGCTTTAATGAACAATTTCATTCGTGCCGGCATAAGTCGTTAAAATTAATATATGGTTTAGTTCAAAATACAAAAGGCAGTCATAGCCCCTTTTTGCGAGCTGCGAAACAATGGATCATAATTGTGGCTGAAACTGCAACCAGACAAACTCATTTGTTTCAAACTAAGGTAGATATAGGTATTGAATGAAAAAACAGCATTTAAAAGGCGTTTTACAATCAAATTTATATCATATAAACAGATCAAAACGCTTAAAAAACCATAAAGCACTTTATTCAGTGATGATTCTTTCTATCTTCGCAGCTGATCTGCAAAAAATAAAAAATCCGATCGAAGTATGGAAAAATTTCTGATGATCATTTTCTGGATCATTTTTACCATTTATGCGCTGCGTCTTGCTTTTCGATTTCTTCTCCCATGGCTTCTGGGCCGTTTCATTCGTAAAGTGGCTGGAAATATGCAGCAGCAATCACCATTCCAACAACAACCTTATCAAAAAAATGAAGGTGAGATGTATGTTAAAACCGATACTACTGACAAACCTAAGATAGATCCTGAGGTAGGCGAGTATATTGATTTTGAAGAAATTAAGGAAACTGATAAAAAATAGAATCATGAATAATGCATTGTTAATCTGGCGTAAGATCTTTCCGTTTTTAACAGCAGTGATTGTTTTTGTTGTGATTACCTGGGCTTATCTGCACCCGATGCTTGAGGGCAAACGGCTCGATCAGCACGACATCACCATGTGGAAAGGTATGTCGAAGGAGATATCTGATTTCAGGGACAAAACAGGAGAAGAGGCTCTTTGGACCAACTCAATGTTTGGAGGAATGCCTGCCTGGCAGATTTCGGTGTTGTTTAACGGCAACCTCATCCATTATGTAAAAAAAGTAATCACATTCGGGATGCCATATCCTGCAAGTACCATTTTTATTTACTTTCTGGGTTTCTATATTCTGCTTCTTGTTCTGCGTGTCGACCCCTGGCTGAGTTTGGCAGGGGCCCTTGCATTTGGGTTTTCATCCTATTTTTTCATCATTCTGGGGGCTGGGCACTCATCCAAAGCCAATGCGATCGGCTTGATGGCACCCGTTTTAGCAGGAATCATCTTAACGTTTCAAGGAAAATATGCCAAAGGAGGATTGCTGACTGCCATAGCGCTTGCATTGCAATTGGAAGCCAATCACTTACAAATAACATATTATCTGTTATTACTCATCGTGATTTTGGGTATCGCGCAATTGGTTGATGCCATCCGGTTTAAGACCATCCCCCAATTTGCCAGAGCTTCAGGAGTATTGATAATAGCCGCGGTATTGGCCACTCTCACTCATGGAACAAACCTTTATGCTACATGGGAATACGGCAAAGAAAGCATGCGCGGAAAACCAGTACTTGAAAAAAATATTGAAGATCAAACCAAAGGACTCGACAGGAGTTATATAACCAATTGGTCGTATGGTGTAGGCGAAACCTGGTCGCTGCTCATACCCAATGCCAAAGGCGGTGGTTCAGCAGTCATTGGAAATAACCATCCCGCACTGGAAAATGTTGACAGGAACTTCAAGCAGGCTTTAGCCCAGCAAAATGCCTATTGGGGCGATCAGCCCGGCACATCAGGTCCTGTATATGCTGGCGCAATAGTAATGTTTTTGTTTGTGCTGGGATTGTTCTTTGTAAAAGGGAAGTACAAATGGATTCTTTTGGGTGGAACGATCCTCTCAATTTTGCTTGGCTGGGGTAAAAACTTCATGCCATTCACCGATTTCTTTTTGGATTACATACCCGGATACGACAAATTCAGAGCTGTCTCGATGACACTTGTGATTGCTGAGCTAACAATTCCGGTGCTTGGCTTCCTTGGTTTATACCAACTATATAAGAATCCAGAATGGATCACTGAGAAAAGAAAATGGTTCTTTACTGCTTTCGGACTCACAGGAGGATTAAGCTTGCTGTTTTACCTTGCCCCCGGGCTTTTCTTTAACTTTTTGAGCGCGTTTGAAGTAGAACAATTCAGCAGAATCAAAACATCAAATCCGGCCGAAAGTGGTCAGATCGACCTTTTTATAAATCAATTAGAAGCAGTGCGGATGTCAATCTTTAAAAAAGATGCCATACGCAGTTTCTTCTTTATCACCGTGGCTGCAGGCTTCATTTACGCTTTCGGTATGCATAAAATAAAAGCCTACTGGCTTACAGCTGCCCTCACCCTGCTCATTCTTACAGATATGGTCAATATTAATACCCGCTATTTGAACCCTTCCAATTTTGTTTCGCAACGCAAAGTTGATTTTCCATTTACTGCTACAACTGCCAACAATGAAATTTTGAAGGACAAGGATGAGTTTCGCGTTCTCGACCTCACCAACAGCACATTCAACGATGCCAGCACTTCCTATTTCCATCATTCTATTGGCGGATATCATGGTGCAAAGTTGCAACGATACCAGGATATGATTGAACATCATATTCAGCCCGAGATGAGTGCGCTGTCTGAAGTTTTGCAAAACGACATGACCTTGTCGGCTATACAACAGCAGATGAGTCAAAATCAGGTTTTGAATATGCTAAACACACGGTATATTATCTTCAACCCACAATCTCCGCCAATCCGAAATGTGGCAGCTTTTGGCAATGCTTGGCCGGTAAGCAAATTCAGGTTTGTGCAAAATTCCAATCAGGAGATAGATGAGATAAGTCAGACAGACCTAAGAAATACTGCAATCATTCATGAAGAATTTAAACAACAGCTAGGGAACTTACCTGAAGCAGATTTAAGCAACAGCAATGTTGAACTAACTGCCTATCAGCCCAATAAATTAAATTACAAAGCCAACATGTCGCAGGAAGGGCTGGTGGTTTTCAGTGAAATATGGTATACCAAAGGTTGGAAAGCTTTTATTAACGGAGTTGAACAACCACTTATAAGGGCCAATTATGCGCTGCGAGCCCTGAAAGTTCCTGCCGGACAGAGCGAGATTGAAATGCGCTTTGAACCAAAGGTATGGGTAGTTGGCGAAAAGGTCTCGTTTGTTGCTTCACTTTTGCTGCTGCTTCTGCTTGCCGCAGGATTGTTTTTTGAATATAAAAAGCTGAAAGCAGATAAGCAGGCATGAAAAGAGTACTGATCATCACGTATTACTGGCCACCTTCGGGAGGTGCAGGCGTACAACGGTGGCTCAAATTTGTCAAACACCTGCGCGAAAACAACTGGGAACCAGTTGTATATACGCCCATCAATCCTGAAATTCCTTATCGTGATGAAAGTCTGTTACATGATATTCCTACTGATATTGAGGTAATTGGCACAAAGATTTTCGAACCCTATGCCTGGTATAATATGCTAACGGGGAAGAAAAAGAATGCGCCTTTTCAACATGGGTTTTTAAAAGATCAACAAGACAAGAAACCACGTTTTTCGGAGCAACTGGCAATCTGGATCAGAGGCAACTTCTTTATCCCTGACGCACGGGCATTTTGGGTTCGGCCATCAGTAAGATTCCTGCGTGATTATATAAAAAACCATCCTGTTGATCTCATTGTTTCTTCAGGGCCGCCACATTCGCTTCATTTGATAGCGAAAGGACTGAAAAAACATTCAAATCTTCCATGGGTTGCCGACTTCCGCGATCCCTGGACCGGCATCTATTATTTCGACAAACTGAAACTGACAGCCCTGGCAAAAAAAATCCACCACCGTTTGGAGCAACAGTGTTTGGATACAGCAGATCACATCATCACAGTGGGACAGACCATGAAGAATGATTTCGCCCGACGAACAACAACTCCTATCACTGTTGTTACCAATGGATTTGATGAAGAAGATTTTGCTGAGAAAGGGCATTCTCCTTCGGAGAAGTTCAGTATTTTTTATTCAGGAATGTTTCTTCCTGATCAAAATCCAACCGAGCTTTGGAAGGTTTTGCAGGAGATCGTGAACGAAAGTACTGCTTTTGAGCAACAACTTGAACTCCGTTTTATTGGTCGCTGTGATGCTAAAATCCTTCAGGATATTTCTGATCACGACCTTAATAAACATCTCGTTTTAGAAGATTATGTTCCTCATGCTGCACTTCCGGCACTTCAGCAGGCAGCTTCTTTACTGTTGCTTAGCATAAACCGGATTGAAAATGCATCATATATCCTAACAGGAAAAGTATTTGAATACCTGGCTGCTGCCCGCCCTGTTTTGGCTTTTTGTCCGGATAACAGTGATGTTGCCAACATTATAAACGAAACGCGATCAGGATATACTATTGCCTTTGGACAAAGAACCAGGTTAAAGGCACTCCTTCTTGAATTGTTTATGCAGCAACAGAATAATCAACTTCGACTTACCGGACAAGATGTATCAGCCTATTCACGCAAGGCATTGACGAAGCAAATGGCCAATATATTTAATCTTCACACTTAGAGTGGCTTAAAGATGCACGACTCTATCCTTGTTTTTGACTTTTCCGATGTTTGTCAGGGTGATTTTCACTATTTTTGGCAAAGCATAAAAGGCAAGTTTCATTGTTCAAAATTTCATAAATATGAATCATTTGTATCCTAAAAGTCTCCTGTTGTTATGCCTTTTAATGGCAATTTCTTTGCATTCGACCAGCCAAAGCTATAAGGTGCAATCGCCAGATGGAAAACTACAGTTACTCATTGATCATGAAGAGGGCTTTAGTTGGCAACTACAATCAGAAGGACAGATTCTCATTGAAAAAGCCTTTATTGACATGCACATGAGTGATGGACGCATTGCCGGTCATGGAAAAGTTGTCGATGAAAAAGTGGCTACTGTAAATGAATTGATTCAAGCAGAAATACCCTATAAAGACGCAGTGATTACGGATCATTACAACTTTCTCCAACTGCAGACAGATGAGGGTTTTGAACTGCAGATAAGGGTATATGATGATGGCTTTGCCTATCGTTTCAGTGATAATCTGAATGTTTCTCCGACAGTAATGCACGAGACGATGGAATTACATCTGGCTGATAAAAGCACTACTTTTTATCCAAAAGAAGATCAGATGTATTCTCACAATGAACGCAGCTATCTGGAACTCGCTGTTACTGATGTTGAAAAAGGGAGTTTTTGCAGTCTTCCCGTTTTGTTTCAGACTGTCCGGAAAACGAACGTGCTTTTTACTGAAACGGCCTTGCACCATTACCCCAATATGTTTCTTGAAAAAGGTGACGGACAATCGTTCAAAAGTACTTTTCCTAAGTTTGTTCTGGAAGCCATTCCTAATGAGGAACATGGCCCCGACCGTAACGAGAAGATAATCAGAGAAGCCGAATATATTGCTAAAGCAGGTGTGGCACGTGATTATCCATGGCGTGTATTCATCACTGGCGATGACAAGACACTGGTTGAAAGCAATTTAGCTTATCAGTTAGCAAAACCAAATGTAATTAAAGACATCAGATGGATCAAGCCAGGCAAAGTTGCATGGGACTGGTATAATGCCAACAACTTGTTTGGAGTGGATTTCAAATCAGGGCTAAACACATCAAGCTACAAATATTACATTGACTTTGCAGCCGCAAACGGCATCGAATATGTGATTCTGGATGAAGGCTGGACAAAAAGCACCACCGAAATCATGGAATTCAATCCGGAAATGGATGTGAAAGAATTGATACGATATGCTGAAGATAAGGGTGTCGGGATCATCCTTTGGGTACTTTGGAAACCCTTGAATGCTAATATTTCAGGAATACTTACTACCTACAAGTCGTGGGGAGCAAAGGGGATTAAGGTTGATTTTATGCAACGATCCGACCAGGAAATGGTGACCTCCTATGAAGAAATTGCAAAGGAAGCTGCGCGTCTTCAACTACTTGTTGATTTTCATGGAGCTTACAAACCATCCGGTTTACAGCGTACCTATCCCAATGTGTTGAATTTTGAAGGGGTAAAAGGAGCTGAAAACAACAAATGGAGTGATAACATTAATCCTGATCATAACCTCACCATACCTTTTATCCGCATGGCTGCCGGACCAATGGACTATACGCCGGGTGCTATGGTCAATGCCGGAAAAAGAGAATTTGCCATACGTTGGGAACGGCCTATGAGTCAGGGAACACGCTGTCATCAGGTAGCCATGTATGTTGTATATGAAGCACCCTTACAGATGATGTGCGAGTCACCTTCCATCTACCTTAAAGAGCAGGAGACGGTGGATTTTATAACTGAAATTCCAACCGTCTGGGACGAAACACGCGTCATTGAAGCAAAGATTGGCGACTATCTTGTTGTTGCGAGGAGAAAAGGAAGTGATTGGTACATAGGTGGAATGACCGACTGGTCAGCCCGCAAATTTGACATCCCGCTTCATTTTTTGAGTGGGTCATATGATGCAAAAATAATCACTGACGGTATGAATGCTGAACGTTATGCTGAGGATTATCACATTGAAGTTAAAACGATCAAAAAAGATGATCAGCTGCGTATCAACTTAGCTTCAGGAGGAGGTTTTGCTGTGATTCTCAAATCAAAAGAATAATTAACAAACTACTCAATTTTAAATAGTTAAATAAACAAGAAACAAAATAATAAATGGAACTCATCATCATTTTAGGTCTGGTTTTGTTAAACGGGATTTTCTCGATGGCAGAAATGGCCCTGGTTTCGTCGCGGAAATTCAAGCTCGAAAGTTTGCGCAAAAGGGGACGAAAAGGCGCTTCATCGGCTCTTGAATTGTCATCAAATCCGACAAGGTTTCTTTCAACCGTGCAAATAGGAATCACGCTTATCGGAATACTTTTAGGGGTCTATAGCGGTGAAAATCTTACCTCGGACATGGAGCGTTTCCTCACTTCGTTTTCGTGGATTGGCGAACAGGCACACAGTGTTGCAGTTGGGTTGATTGTGCTTTTTGTGACCTACCTTTCAATCGTTTTGGGCGAACTACTTCCCAAACGCATTGGCATGACCTACCCGGAAACAATTGCTGTGACATTATCACGCCCAATGGTTGTGATTTCAATTATTACCTCACCTTTTGTTTGGCTGCTCGAAAAATCGAATACCTTACTGCTCAAAATTTTAGGGATAAGAAAAAACAGCGACAGTGTCGTAACTGAGGAAGAGATAAAATCCATCATCAGAGAGAGTGCCGAAGGGGGTGAAATTCAAGATATTGAATCGAGTATCGTGTCGAGGGTTTTTGAATTAGGCGACAGAAGAGTGAACTCACTTTACACCCACAGATCCGACTTGGTTTATTTCAATGTTTCGGAAAATCTGGACGATATACGAAAGAAAATTAAGCTTGAAAAACACTCCGCATATCCGGTCTGTAATAACAATGACCTTGACGACATACTTGGAATCGTGTTGTTAAAAGATCTTTTTGCTTCAACAACAGACGACACCTTCCTGATAACGGACTACCTCAAGCAGCCTGTTTATATGAACGAAAGTACCTATGCATATAAAGTTCTGGAGCTTTTCAAGCAAAAAAGGATGCATTATGGCATTGTGGTTGACGAATACGGAACTACTGTTGGTTTTGTCACAATGGACGATGTGCTTGACGCCTTGGTTGGAGATATGTCAGAGGAAGACCAGGATGAATATGAGATTGTTCAGCGCGATGAAAACAGCTGGCTTGTCGACGGGCAATACCCTGTTATAGAATTCATTAAAAACTTCGACATTTCGATACCATATGAAAGTCAGGGTAAGTTTACCACCGTTGCAGGGTTGATAATTTTTAACACCGGTGTGATGCCAAATGTAGGCGATCGTTACATTTTTGGCCCCTACGAATTGGAAGTGATCGACAAGGACGGGCAGCGAATTGATAAGATAATGGTGACGAGGCTTTAGGTAGATTTTTCGAAGCATATTGTCCTTTACATGGTTTTGGATGAATACCTTCAATCTAAAAAAGTAATTGTAAGTAGTAATGCTTCAGAAGATTATCGAACTTTTTTCTATTTTTATCCACTGTTTTTTATGGATAAATATGTTAAGGGAAATGCGAGCGTTTGCAACACCTCAAAATTCAACTTCGTTGCTACGAGAAAACGTATAATAAATGATTGATAACATGCAAAACACCGTTCTTAGTGTAAATTCGATAAGCAAAAGTTTTTTGAAAATAAAAGCTGTAAATGATCTATCGTTTGCTGTTGAGCAAGGCGATATTTATGCTTTTCTGGGACCAAATGGTGCAGGTAAAACCACAACACTTCGCATGTTGCTTGATATTATCAAGCCCGATAGCGGAACGATTGAGTGGAATCTCAGCGGAAAACAAAATCAGGTACCGGAAGCCCGGCATATTGGTTATCTGCCCGAGGAGAGAGGACTTTACCTTGACATTCCGATCCTTAAATCACTGGTTTATCTTGCAACCATCAGAGGGATGGAAAAAGCAGATGCTAAAAAAGCTGCTATGATATGGTTAGAACGGCTCGGACTTGCCTCCAGAGCAAATGAAAAACTTCAGGTACTTTCGAAAGGAAATCAGCAAAAAATTCAGTTTGTCGCTTCAATTCTGCATAAGCCCCGATTTGCAGTACTTGACGAGCCTTTTTCCGGCTTAGACCCGGTTAATCAGGAACTATTTATCGATTTTATCAAAGAAATAAACAATCAGGGCACTACCATTCTTTTGAGTGCGCATCAAATGTCGTTGGTTGAAAAAATGGCAAATAAAATTTTCCTTATTAATAATGGCAATGAGGTATATAACGGCTCTTTGGCGGGGATATATCAATCATTTGGTGAAAAAATAATCATTGAACTTCAGTTCGAATCACCTTATAATGAAGCAACTTTTCAACGTTTAAACGGAGTTGAAACTATTGAAAGTATGGATGAATTGCATGTAAAAATAACATTCGGTCAATCATCCGATCTAAAAAAAGTGTTACACGATCTGGCTATGATTGATGGAATCTCTGATATTACAAGCCATAAACCCGGCCTACACGAAATTTTCCTTCAACTTGTAAAAAAACCATGATTATGAACTATTTAAAGCAGGTAATAACAGTAACAAGCTGGGAGTACAGCCGATTTTTTAAGCCTAAGAACGAAGCTTTTGGCATTCTTATAATGATTGCAACATCGGTTGTTTTTTACTTCGGTGGCAGATATGCATTTTCCGAATCAGATAAGAAATCTGAGGTGCATGTTTACAGTGACACGGATACTATGTTAACCGAATTTCTGAGTAGTCATTACATCATTAAATCAATTCCAGAAACAGAAAAGGCACGATTTATCGAGCTTATGAGCAACGAAAAAGAGGGAATTTTGCTTGAATCAGACTCAGAAAATTATGTGGTGTATGCCTATAAAAGCACTCCTGTCATAAAGAAACTCAAAACCCATTTAACCGAATATCATAAGCAAAAAGAGTTGCAAAAAATCGGATTAAGTCCAGATGAATTAACTGCTGTACTGTCGCAGGCCCCTGTAAAGGAGTCATTTGTTTATGCTGATAATGCGGGTAAAAGAGTAGTTCTTTCTTATTTTTTTGCCGGACTAATGATTATGGCTGTCTTCCTTAGTTTTGCTTATCAGTTTACCGCAATAACAGGTGAAAAGCAGTTGAAAATAACAGAACAAATTGTTTCAGCTATCAGTCCTCAGGTATGGATGGACGGGAAAATATTTGGCATTTCACTCACAGGTATATCCTCCATGCTCACTTACGCCCTGCTGAGTATCGTTGGCGGAATGCTCTTTTTCCAATTCACAGGCTCGCCAGCATCCGTTATTCTTGACTATATCTATTTGCCTTCGATAGCTATCTACCTGCCATTTGCAGTAGTAGGTATATTAATTTGGAATGCCATACTGGCTGCCATTGCTTCAATTATTACCGAGCCAAACAACTCTGGTAAAAGCTCACTGATGATGCTGCCCCTGGTTTTTGTATTAGCTTCATTTTTAGTGATTCGCGACCCTGATAGTGGTTTGGCATTATTTCTTTCATGGTTTCCACTGACTTCTGCTACATCAATGCCCATGCGTTGGGCTGTGACAGAGGTGGCCTACTGGCAAGTTGCTGGTTCATTTATCTTGCTGGTGCTCACGTTCTATTTTTTACGCAAACTTGCAGCAAAGATTTTCAGGGTATCAATCCTTATAACAGGTAAAGAACCATCATTTCGTGAAGTTTATAAGCTTTCAAAACAGGCATGAAAAGCAAGTAGCGAAAGTTGCAAGTAACTTAAGACACGATACCCTTAAACTAAGACACGAAACTCTTAACTTATGACACAGTACCATTAACATAAGGCACGGTACTCTTTAACTAAGACACGGTACCGTTAAACTAAGACACGAAACATTTAAACTAAGACAGGGTACCGTTAAACTAAGACAGAAAACATTTATACTAAGATACAAAACATTTATACTAAGACAGGGTACCGTTAAACTAAGACAGAAAACATTTATACTAAGACAGAGTACCGTTAAACTAAGACAGGGTACCGTTAAACTAAGACAGGAAACATTTAAACTAAGACAGAGTACCGTTAAACTAAGACAGGAAACATTTAAACTAAGACAG
>WOUZ01000014.1:0-23929 GCA_009773165.1 Bacteroidota bacterium | reverse complement strand
TAAACTAAGACACGAAACATTTAAACTAAGACAGGGTACCGTTAAACTAAGACAGGAAACATTTAAACTAAGACAGGGTACCGTTAAACTAAGACAGGGTACCTTTAATATAAGGTCCATCAGGGTCATATGTCTGTAAAAACACATGAAAATGCTTTGACCTTCGACCCCATCGGGGTCGCATCTCTATAGAAAATAGTTCCATAAATTGATATTCGACCCCAGCGGGGTCGCACAGCTGGAATTATAGGGTCAACATACCAACAGCGCATTGAGTTAAGGTTATTATTCTGTAAACAAAAGCCGGTCATTTTATAGTATGAGCTATCCTAATAACTGAAGTCTCTGCAAAAACTATCGCAACCTTTTGTGTTTACTAATTTCTTCCTGAAGTTTGATTGCTTTTCATTCAATAGATAATGCCAGAATCCGTAACATAGTTGCAATGTATGTTTCACCAGTATCATCAAGGTCTTCCAGACTTAAAATGTAACATATGTACGATCAACTGTTACAAATTTGATATTCCGCCCTTGATTCCCGTATTATCATTGCATCAGATTATTTCGAACCCATAATTACACATAATGAAAAGTAAAGCATTTATTCAATCTGTTTTTATCGCACTGGGTGGCTTCCTGTTTGGTTACGACATAGCCATGATATCAGGTACAACCTCCTCACTGGAGTCGTTGTTTGCATTATCAAAGTTCCAGCTGGGATTTACCGTTGCAATTGCCCTTGTTGGGACCATCATTGGCACATTAGTTATCGGCAAGCCTGCTGATAAATACGGCCGCAAAAAGGTGTTACAGTTTTCTGTTCTCATCTTTGCTCTTGCTGCAGCAGGCAGCGCACTTTCAGTACACTGGTATTCATTTCTGTTTTTTCGGTTCACTCAGGGTTTAATTGTCGGCGCGGTTTCGGTGATTGTTCCTATGTATATAGCAGAAATTTCGCCGGCGAAAGTTCGCGGACAGTATGTGATGCTTAACCAGTTTAATGTTGTCACAGCAATTTTGACTGCTTATCTGGTAAACTATTTCATTGCCAGAAACATCGAAACCTCAGCCTGGAGGTACATGATCGGATTTGAGATCGTTCCCTCTTTGCTTTTTCTGCTTTTGCTGTTTAAAGTAGATCCCAGTCCGCGTTGGCTCGTGCAACAATCGCGTTCAACAGAAGCCATCAAGGTATTCAGAGACCTCGGGTTTGAATCACCAGAAAAGGAAGCCGAGGCCATCAGGTTATCACTAACTCATGATGGAAACGGAAGCGAAGCGAGTTTATTTACCGGAAAACATTCATTTTCAATTATGGCAACTGTGTTGATAGCCATGTTCAATCAGCTTGCCGGTATCAACGCGATAATATATTATGCACCCCGCATTTTTGAAATGACAGGGTTGGGACAGGATACAGCTCTTCTGCAATCCATTTCGATAGGGCTGACTAATTTGATTTTTACTTTTGTGGCTTTATTTCTGATTGATCGCTTTGGCAGACGCACCCTATTAATGATAGGCTCGGTGGGAATGGTAATATTTCTCAGTCTGATATCACGGGCGTTCTTCTTGAATATCTTTGACGGATATTCGGTGATGGCTTACCTAATCGGATTTATTGCATTTTTTGCTTTATCGCAGGGGGCTGTGCTTTGGGTTTTCATTTCTGAGATTTTTCCTAACAACGTGAGGTCGAAGGGTCAGGCGTTGGGTAGCTTTACCCATTGGGTGATGGCTGCAATTGTGAGTTGGACCTTTCCTATCGTTACAAATATGCCTTCTATAGGCGGAGGATGGTCGTTTGCTTTCTTTGCTCTGATGATGGCATTGCATTTTGTTTTTGTTTGGAAAGTTATCCCGGAAACGAAAGGCCGCACGCTGGAAGAAATTCAAAATGACATTTCAAAACGTCGTCAATCATAATTATCTAATCAAAAATAAAGATCTATGATCAAGGTAAAGAATCAAAAAGTACTGTGTTTGGGCGAAGTGTTGTGGGATATGTTGCCAAGCGGACCTGTTCCGGGCGGTGCTCCTATGAATGTGGCTATCCACTTGCAGAAGTTTGGCCTTGAAGTTGAGATGGCCAGTAAAGTTGGCAATGATCAGTCGGGTAACGAATTACTTGACTTCATGCAGCAATCAGGCCTGGGCCTGGCATTGATACAACATGACACCAGCCTTCCAACAAGCAAAGTGTTGGTGCACCTCGACCAAAACAACAACGCTACATATGAAATATGCTATCCGGTGGCCTGGGACAACCTACAGCTTACCGACGAGCTAAGGTTAAAGGCAGCTGAAGCAGGATTGATGATTTTCGGCACACTTGCCAGTCGTGATATAGCTACCAGAAACACCGTCCTCGAACTATTGGAAAACGACTGTCTGAAGCTTGTAGATATCAACCTAAGACAGCCGTATGACCAGAAAGAAATTGTTGAAACCATGCTAAACAAAGCTGACATGGCTAAACTCAATGACGAGGAGCTGGTGGTGATCTCACAATGGCACAACAAACACAAACACGACGAAAGAAGCATCATCAAATGGCTTGCAGAGACTTACCGGCTTGACACCATCATCGTGACACGTGGTGATAAAGGAGCTATTGCTTATCATCATCAGATTTTCTACGACCATCCGGGCTATTTTGTTAAAGCCGTGGATACCGTTGGCTCGGGCGATGCGTTTTTGGCAGGTTTTGTATCCTCGCTTTTTCTTGGCAACCCCATGGCCGATGCGCTTGCTTTTGCCTGTGCAACAGGTGCTCTGGTGGCAACGAAACGCGGAGGTACACCAAGTTATGAGATCGCAGAAATACACAACATTATGCATATTATCAAATAATATTTTAACCATTCAATCATTAATCAACAAAATGCCTCATTTATGAGAAAAATTAACTCTTCAAAAAGACAGGCCCTCTCCCTACTGCTTTTGGTCATGATGGGAATCCTGAGCTCAGGTATTTACGGACAGAAGCTTGTGAGCGGAAGGATCACCGATGCTTCTGATCAATCTTCCATGCCCGGTGTTACTGTTCTGGTGAAAGGAATCACTCTTGGGACAACATCGGATTTGGATGGTAAATTTCAGTTGAATGTACCCGATGAAGCAAGTATCCTGGTATTTTCATTTGTTGGATTCCAAACCATTGAACTGCCCGTTGCCGGCAAGACAACCTTTGAGGTAGCCATGCAAGTCAGCACGAGTCAGCTCGATGAATTTGTTGTTGTTGGATATTCATCACAACGAAAGAAAGACCTCACAGGAGCAGTATCTGTTGTTAAGACTGAAGCTTTCGAGCAGAATGTTTCAGCCAACGCAATGCAGTCGATCCGTGGTCAGATTCCCGGCATGTTAATCACTTCTGACGGGTCTCCCGATGGTTCTGTTGATATTAAGATCAGAGGTATCAACTCGATCAATGCCAACACAGCACCGCTTTTTATTGTTGATGGAGTGCCCACCACGAATAACCTCAACGAACTCAATGCGCAAGACATTGCCTCGATGCAGGTGCTAAAGGATGCGTCTGCTGCAAGTATTTATGGATCAAGGGCTTCAAACGGTGTTATTATTATAACTACGAAGAAAGGTGAGGCTGGCAAGCGTCAGGTCAACCTAAAGGCAAATACAGGCATGAGCTATTATGCCAAACGCCCCGAAGTGCTCGATGCTCATCAATACGGACAAGCCTACTGGCAAGCTGCCGTGAATGATGGTGCAAATCCAAACCAGCATTACCTGTATCAGTATAACTGGCATGAGGATGCTGATGGCATTGCGGTGCTCGACAATGTGTACCTTCCCTATTACCTTGATGCAGCCAAAACGATGAAAACTTCAAATACTGACTGGTTTGAAGAAATCTCAAGAATCGGTATCCAGGAGTCTGTTGATTTAAGTGTTTCACAGGGTACCGACAAGGGCTCTTCTATGTTTTCGATTGGTCTTTTCGACAATCAGGGAATTATCAATACTTCAAGATTCTCAAGGTTATCAGCCAGACTTAACAGCGATTACAAATTGCTCAACGACAGGCTTACAGTAGGTGAAAATCTGAGTTTTAGCTATTTGAAAGAAACATCAGCTGATGTGCTTAACCTAACCCTCCAGACACAACCAGCAATCCCTGTACGTACCATTGATGGCACAGCCTGGGGTGGACCGGTTGCAGGTATGAACGACAGACAAAACCCTGTACGTTTGCTTGAGGACAACAAACAAAATCACAGTAATTTCTTCAGGATTTTTGGTAACGCATTCCTTGATTTCAGGATTGTTAAAAATCTCAACTTCCGTTCCAGCATCGGGATTGATTATGGCAATTATTACAGAAGAGATATGGCACTTAGCTATAGTTCGGGATACCTCAATAATGAGACCAACAAGGTAACAAATTTTCAATCACATACCTTTAAGTATACCTGGACCAACACCCTTAACTACAACCTTAAAATTGGAAAACACGACATGGCATTCCTGCTTGGGAATGAAATGTTCAGCGATTCCTACACCGACTTCAGTGCCAGCGTAGAAGACCTCGAAATTGAAGACCCTAACTATATGTATATTAATGCAGGTACCGGCACAAAAAGCGTTTCGGGTGGTGGCACAGGCTACAGACTTCTTTCATACTTTGGTAAAGCCAATTACGATTATGATAACAAATACCTGGCTTCTTTAACGATCAGATACGACGGATCTTCCCGTTTTGGATCAAATACACAGTTTGGGACCTTCCCTGCAGCTTCATTTGGCTGGAGATTGAGTGAAGAAGATTTCATCAAGGACAGATATGACTTTATCTCTGATCTTAAAGTTCGTGTTGGCTGGGGTAAAACCGGAAATCAGGCCATTGACAATCTGGCAAGGTTCTCCATATATATCGCTGACTATAACGGAGGCAACCCCACCTGGGCTTCTCCATGGGGAACAGCCTATGATATCAGTGGGTCAAATGGATCAGGTCTGCCATCAGGGTATCGTAGGATCAGACTTGGCAACGACGACCTGAAATGGGAAACGACAACACAAACGAATCTGGGATTTGATTTTGGATTACTGAACCACAAAATTTCGGGAAGTGCTGATTACTTCTTCAAAACAACTGAAGATATGTTGTTTGAACCCGGTTACATCGGAGTTATCGGAGAAGGCGGCAACCAGTTTTTGAATGGGGCTACCATGACAAATCAAGGCTTTGAACTGCTTCTCACCTACAATGGAAAAATCACCAACGATCTGCAATACAGCCTGACAGGTAATATCGCATCCTATGTCAACAAGATTGTTGATCTTCCTGAATCAGTTGAAAACTCGTATGGCGGCAATGGCCAAGGCGACAATATACTGGGACGACCTATTGGATCATTCTACGGATATGTGGCAGATGGCATTTACCGTACAGCCGATGAAGTTGCTAACTCAGCCGAAAGTGTTGGCAAAGGGCTTGGTCGTCTTCGGTATAAAGATTTGAATGGCGATGGTATAATAAATGATAAGGACCGCACCTGGATTGGCATTCCACACCCTGACTTCACTTATGGTATCAACTTTAGTCTAAAGTACAAAAACTTTGATATGAATATGTTCTGGGAAGGTATCGTTGGTATCGATGTTATAAATGACGCCAAGTACCATACAGATTTCTGGAGTGTAAAAGAATCAGGATCCAATAAAGGTGTCAGACTTTTGGATGCATGGTCGCCCAACAATCCTGACTCCGACATTCCTGCATTGACCTTGATAGATGCTAATAACGAAAACCGTTTCTCAACCTATGTAGTTGAATCAGGCTCATATCTTAAACTGAGGTATCTACAGATAGGCTACTCATTCAAACTTAAGAACCTCAGCCAGGAAAATATGCGTGTATACCTTGGAGGACAGAATCTACTTACGTTGAAAAAAGCCAAGGGTGATAATAAATTCACCGGCGTTGATCCCGAAACACCCGGATGGGGGTATCCAATTCCTGTGATACTGACAGCAGGATTAAACTTTACATTTTAATACCATTAAAGCACAAAAAAATGAAAAAAATATCATTATACATCCTTATCATCGCCCTTGTAACAGGGATTTCATCCTGCAAAAGTTTTCTTGAGGTTGAACCAAAAGGGGTATTAAGCGAAGAAATACTCACCAACCCTGAAAATGTGGAAGGACTCGTGATTTCTGCATATTCATCGCTTGGAAGCGATCACTACACAGCTCCATACAGCTTGTGGTCGTATGGCAATGTACGCTCCGATGATGCATATAAAGGTGGCAGGGACGAAGCCGACATTCAGTCGTTCCATTTTTTTGAAACCTTTGTTTATACACAGCCTAATATGGGTGGACTCGAAGGTGGTGGTGACCCGGATGAACTTTGGTTCAGCTACTATATTGCTATATCCCGAATCAACAATGCATTGCGGGCATTAAATAACATCTCGGAAGATGATATGCCATTGAAGCTCGTCAGACAAGCCGAAATGCGTTTTTTAAGGGGACATTTTTATTTTAACCTGAAGATTCTATGGAAACATGTCCCATTTATTGACGAACTTCTTCCTGTAAATGAATATGAAAATGTATCGAACCGCGCCTTGACTAACGATCAGTTGTGGGGAAAAATCGCAGAAGATTTTGAATTTGCTGTCGAAAACCTCCCATTCACACAAGCAGAAATCGGCCGGGCAAACAAATATGCTGCACATGCTTACCTGGCAAAAACACTTCTTTATCAGGCTTATGAACAAGACGACAATCATCAGGTTGTAAATATCAATGCTGCCAAACTTCAAATGGTTATTGATAATTGCGATCAGGTTATTGGAGGCCCATACAGCCTTGAAAGTGATTTTGCCAACAATTTCCTTCCAGGCGGTTATGAAAACGGTCCTGAAGCCCTGTGGTCAGTTCAATATTCTATCGGTGATGTTTCACCAAAAGGAAGACTCAACTGGGGTGATGTTTTGAGCGCCCCTATGGCAGGCGGATTCGGATGCTGTGGATTTCATCAACCTAGTCAAAACCTTGTCAATGCATACAAAACAGACCAAAATGGCTTGCCAAAGTTGGGTAGTTACAATGATTCAGACTATAGCCCAGGCGAAAATGTAGATCCTCGCATGGATCATACGATTGCCATGGTTGGAAAGCCCTGGAAATATGTTCCTGACTTGATCATGACTGAAAGCTGGATTAGAAACTCTGCTGTTTATGGCACATATATGTCACTAAAAGAAAATGTTGCTCCAGATTGTGATTGCCTTGTCAATATCGATCCATTCTATGGTAACTCGAAAAACAAAATCGTTATCAGATATGCTGATGTTTTATTGATGAAAGCAGAGGCCCTGGTTGAACTTAACCGCGCTGACGAAGCATTACCACTGGTCAATCAGATCAGATCAAGAGCTGCAGCAAGCACGACCTTACTTGCAGATGCCAACGGCAACCCACTTTCAAACTATAGTGTGGGCACATATACTTCCTTGGGAAGCAAAGAAGAAGCCAGGGAAAAAATTCGCTTCGAGCGCAGGCTTGAATTTGCAATGGAAGGAAGCCGTTTCTTCGACCTCGTAAGATGGGGCATCGCAAATCAGGTATTGAACAGTTATTTCAATGTTGAAAAAACTAAACGTACCTACTACGAAAACGCCCTTTTCACACCTGGCCGGGATGAGTACTGCCCCATTCCGCAACAACAAATATTCTGGTCCAAAGGACTTTATCAGCAAAACCAAGGTTACTAACAAATAAAAAAATTGAAATATGAGATCAATTATCATCATACTATTGGCATCGTTGTTTCTTGTAACAGGTTGTTACAAAAGAGAAATTGAGGATGTACTACCTCCGGTACTTTCATCTGTTAAAGACCTTAGCTATAATTATTTTGCAGAAAATGACAGTGTTGAAGTTAGCTGGACAAACCCAAATAACGGCGGAGGATTGACTTCCGTTATCAATTACAGCGGCGGTGTAATGGTATTACCCGGCCAACAAACAAAGCTTACCTACGGAATTATCAAAACAAATACTGATTACTTCTTTACAATAAAGCTGAAAGACACCCTTGGCAACTACAGCCTTGGACAAACTTTACGTTTTACACGTGATGGTGCATCAAATGTGTCTGATATAACTTTCGTACAAGAAGAGGACACTGTATTTGTATCCTGGACACTTCCTGGCGAAGCATTGAACAGTATTAAAGTTAACCTGAAAGCAGAAGGTTACAATGATACCCATAATTTGAGCGGAACTACAACCACACTTAAATTAGTTGGCCTTCCACTTAGTGCTTACCAGTTTACCTTCTCTACTACCAATGTTCAAAATCAGGTTTCGCATACCCAGTACGAAAGCTTCAGGGTTGGACCAACCAAAATCGCCTTCCTAAGTGTTTACCCAAACATAGGGAGTATCATCGACGATGACGAAATTGCAGCCGCTCAGTGGTTTGACACGAACATTACCAACAAGCAGTTTATTACTTTCCAGCAAATTCTTGACGGGACAGTTGATTTGAGTCAATTCAGGGTCATCTGGTGGCACAGTGATGAAGTAGGTGGTAAGGATTTACCAGATATTGCAAAGAATCCACTTGTGCTTGAAACTATTAATCAATTTTACAAGTCGGGCGGCAACCTGCTTCTTTCGATCCATGCAACGATGTATCTTGAACATCTGGGTCGTATTCCGGCAGGTTTCTCTGGTGGTAAAGCCATTGGCGATGGTACCGGAGGCGACAACCCCGACACCTGGACAGTAAGCACCAACCTTAAAGCATTCGATTACAGTGGTCACCCTATTTACAAAGATTTGACCGTAAACAATACCCCTAATAACGGGAAAGAAATTCCTCTTATAGGGCCAGGCTGGAAAGAAGATCATAACTGCAACTGGACTGAAGTTCCTGCACCGCACGGATATTCGAACGGCGATGATACGTTTATCCCTTATCTTGCAAATACATTCGGCGTGAAAATGCTCGGTGCTTGGGGTCATGTTAGAGACTATTACATGGTTGCCATCGGCGAGATGATGCCTTTTGGCGCATATCAAGGTACTGCGATTACTATTGGCATCGGTGGATACGAATGGAATCAAAATAGTGGGATGAATCCCAACCAGCAACAAATTCAAACACTTACAAAAAATTCTTTGCTGTATTTAAAATCCAAATAAAAAATGCTCACAATGAAAAAGAAAATCAATCATATTGTTACCATGCTGTTTTTGCTGACACTAGTCGGTAGCCTGGGCTCCTGCAACAAAGACCGTACAGAGTTAGATATGGAGAAGGCTGTAGAAATAACGCAGTTTACAATTGACGGCAGGAACGGTATCATCGACCAGGAGTCGGCGACCATCCTCATCAAAATGCCAGCTGGCACAACTTTGCTATCAGATTTGACACCCCAGCTTTCAGTCTCTGCAGGTGCAAGCATAAGACCTGCAAGCGGTGAAGCTATTGATTTGACAAATCCTGTTGATTACTTTGTGTCGTCGGGAAACGTTTACAAAAAGTACCGTGTTAGTGCAGAAGTTCTTGCTGCAAAAATACTTAGCTTCAGTATCAATGGCGTCTCAGGAATAATTGATGAAGCTGCTCTTACCATAACAATCCCACTTCCTTATGGAACTAATCTGACTGCTTTGACTCCCACAATTGCATTGGCTGAAGAAAACTCTATTTCACCTGCATCTGGTACATCGCTTGATTTTTCATCCCCAGTTGTATTTACCCTCACAAGTGGCACGTTGTCAGTACAATATACCGTAAGCACATCAATAGCCGTTACACCAGATGTAAGCAAAGGACCTATCGGGAATAAAATTGCATTTCTTGGCACATCAGCTTCTGTTCAGACCTTACCTGATGACGACGAACTGGCTGCTGCCACCTGGTTTTTCAATGAGTTTCCTGAAGCTGAATACATTTCATGGACACAAGTGATGGCCGGATTGGTAAATATATATCACTACAAAACCATTTGGTGGCACTATGATGCAGCTCTTGAATTACCCTACGAGGCTACGCATGAAGCAGTAAAAGGCATCTTTGGTGATTATATGAAAGACGGAGGCAATCTTTTCTTTTCTGGTCACGCTTGTCAATATTTCTGGTCGATTGGCCGCTTAAACCGTAGCTATAATATGGCAATAGGAACAGGGGGCGGATTTGAAAACGGTGACACCTGGACCATAGGTGTAAACCTACCCGGTGTTGACAACAGAAACCATCCGATTTATCAAGGACTGACTTTTGACGAAAGCGACGGTTTCTTTACATTTCCGGTAATAGGACCCGGATACCGCGAAGACCACAACCATGTTATCGTTGAAGTTGCAGCCAATCACGGATACCCCAACAATCACCCCGGAGCATACGTAGCTTTCACTGAAACGAATAGCGTTGCATGGCTTGGCGTCTGGGGCGGCATCAGAGATTATTATATGGCCGGAGTGCTTGAGTTGCTCCCCAACGAAACGTTCAAGGGCAAAGGTATCTATATAGGTATAGGTGGTATTGAGTGGAATCAAAACGAGCAAGGTACGATCAATCCTGCTGGTATCAATGCATATCAGGAGAACATCCAGCTTATGGCCCGTAATTCAATTAATTATTTATCAGGTAATAAATAATACGCATACAATTATGGAATGTCCTGATTAAAGCAGGCCAGCATTGAGAAACTCCGGTGATTCAGGCTGACTTTAAACTTTAACCAGGACATTCCATCAAATTTGACGAACTTTACCACCATATACCATCGTAATGTTTAAAAACATGATTTCTATACTGTTGTCATTGATGATGATCCACTTAGGTGGAACATTTGCTCAAGGCAGCCTGCAATTTCGAATGGGTTTCGATGAAAATACAGGCATCACTTCAACACTTGAAGAAATCAGTCAAAACCATTATCCTGTTTCAAACCATTTCAACCGACCAGAGCGTATTGCAGGTGTCAATGATAAGGCACTGCGTCTCGACGGTTTTTCAACATGGGTGAGTCTTTATCCATTTCAATTGAGTGGAATAAATAGCCAACTTACTGTTGAAGCCTGGTATGCTACTGAAGCATTCAATTTTGAAAAATCGTCTGTCATTAGTCAACAATCTGCTGACAAAGGATTTTCTCTCAGCATCACTCGTTTCGGAAATGTCGTGCTCGAGTTTTTTGCTGACAATAACTATTACCAATTAATTACAAACCAAACAATCAGCACTTATACCTGGAATCACCTTGTAGCTTTGATAGATCTGCCAGAGCAAAATTGCAGGATCTATGTGAACGGACAGCTGTGGGCAAGCCTCGAAACCGGAAACCATAACAGCATCCAACTTGCTCAAAGCCAAGCAATGTTTGTGGGTCGAAATACCAACTTTCAAACTGTGGGTGGTTTTCCTGTAAGTTGCCTCAACGGGGCGCTGGATGAGCTTAGCGTCTACAAAAGCATCCTCACTGAAGAACAGATCACAACAAGTTACCAACAATTTCAACACCTTACTCCCGATCTTCAAATAGATCCGGCTGTCAGACATGCTGATGACAAGCTGCGGCCCAGCTACCATGCCATGCCAAATACAGGCTGGACAAATGAATCATATGGCCTCTTACATTATCAAGACAGCTACCATATGTTTTTTCAAAAGAACCCAAATGCTCCTCAACTGTTTTTTATGCATTGGGGTCACCTCAGCAGTAAGGATCTGGTAAGTTGGAAAGAAGAAAAAATTGCTTTATCTCCATCACCTGGATTTGACAACTTTGGCGTTTGGTCGGGATCAAGCATTCTGAAAGATGAGTCACCTATGCTGATTTTTACCGGAGTAAATGGTGTAAAGGCCGGTATTGGTAGCGCCTCAGCTTGCAATGACTCGTTGACCTGCTGGCAAAAAAACCCGGACAACCCTCTTATTCCTGCACCACCTTCAGGCTACGCCCACCGCGATTTCAGAGACCCTTATGTCTGGAAATCAGATTCCATTTACTATATGGTTATTGGTAGCGGTCTGCAACAAAATGGTGGTGGCATTTTATTTACTTATCGTTCGGTCGATTTGCAGCATTGGGAAAATATCTCCCCTCTTTATCAAAGCGATGAGGTGAGTCAGTCAGGCGAGTTCTGGGAAATGCCTGTCTTCTGTCCTATAGATGACACCAACTATCTTCTGGCAGTCACACCCATTCCAACTTCATCAAAAAGGGCTGAAACAATTTATTGGGTGGGAAATTGGCAGGATGAAAAATTTATACCCTACTTACAACAGCCCAAAAAGCTTGAACTCATTCAGGAGAACTTGCTTTCACCGGCTTTTGGAAGGGACGAACAAAACAGATTAAGCTACCTGGCAATTATTCCCGAAGATCGTAACGCAGCCGATCAGGTAGCAGCAGGATGGCGACATATTTTCAGTCTGCCCAGGGTTGTAAGATTGTTAGCCGATCATGTAACACTTGGACAAATACCTCACCCAAACCTCTGCAGGCTTCGTAAAGATACTTTAGCCATAGCAAGTCGAACCATTACAGCGGGACAAACCGGAAATTTAGACGAATTGCATGGTAATCAGCTTGAATTACAACTGAATATATTGGCATCTGAAAAAAGTAAATTCGAGATACAGGTATTTAAAAACGAAGCATCAACAGTTTATACCTCTGTTGTTCTGGATCTGAAACATCATAAAGTGGCACTCGACAGAAGAAAATCAACCATCTACGATGCCGGCAAAGACTACCGTGATGCCACCTATATTTTCGATCACAATGACACGATCAATGTCAGGATGTTTCTTGATCACTCTGTACTTGAGGTCTTTATCGATCATATTGTTGTATTTTCAACCCGTATTTATCCACCTGAAAATTGTACAATGGGGGATGTGGTTGTGCATAATGGCGAGGTGGAAGTTGTGAACAGTTTTATCTGGCAGATGAAAAGTTTTATCGAACCTATGGATTCACTCGTCTGCGAAGTACAGCACCTGCCCGATTCGCTGCGCACACCGCCACAGGGTGGCTTAGGTAGTAATGAGCAAAACAGCAGTCGCATGTTGATCTATCCAAATCCTACCAGGGGTCATTTTCAAATTGACCTTAATAATAGCCAGCCAGACAAGCTCAAAGTCATAAATCTTCTGGGAAAATCCATCTTTGAAACTGAAGTTTCACAAAAAGACACTTCAATGAGAATTGATATACAACATTTCAGATCAGGCGTTTATCTTGTTCAAACTTTTAAAAACGGAATAGCTGTTGCATCACATAAAATCCTTTTACAATCACAATGAAAATTGCAATGAATCATAACTTCCCACTAAACATACCACTGTGGTTCATCATTCTACTATTGGCTGGTTCTTCATTACTTCATGGCCAGCAAGCAACTCCGCACTTCAGGCCACAATTTCATTTCTCAGCACAAAAAAACTGGTTGAACGATCCTAATGGTCTGGTATATTACGATGGAGAATACCACTTGTTCTTTCAATACAACCCTGAAGGAGATCAATGGGGCAATATGAGCTGGGGTCATGCGGTGACGAAAGATTTCATCAATTGGGAAGAGTTGCCTGTTGCCATCCCGGTATTAGGCAACCTGATGGCTTTCTCAGGCAGTGCGGTTGTTGACTGGAACAACAGCAGCGGTTTTGGCGATGGCAACACACCTCCGATGGTGGCCATCTACACAGCTACCGACGGAATACAACGGCAACATATCGCCTATAGCCTTGATAAGGGAAGGAACTGGCAAAACTATGCCGGGAATCCTGTTCTGAATCTTTATGATGATGACTTTCGCGATCCCAAGGTAATCTGGCATGAGCCCTCGAAGAAATGGATTATGGTTGTAGCACTTGCAAATCGTCACCGGATTCGTTTTTATACCTCCACAAACCTGAGGTCATGGCAGTTTCTTCAAGACTTTGGACCGGCTGGAGATGTAAGCGGAGCATGGGAATGCCCTGATTTCTTTCCATTAGTCGTTACAAACCAGCCGTCAATTACTAAATGGATACTTCAAATATCAGTTGGACCGGGTAAAACAAGATATATTACAGGAAATTTCGATGGACACCGCTTCACAGCGGACAAATACCCTGAAGAGACAGTAGATCAGCTACCTGACGGCCAACTTATTGATGATTTTGAAGCTGAAAGTTATACCGGTTGGATTGCTGCAGGCACAGCATTCGGGCAAGGACCAACAGCTGGTAATTTGCCGGGTCAGTTGCCTGTTTCCGGATTTTTTGGTACGAAGCTGGCAAACTCTTTTAACACTGGTGATCAGGCAAAGGGTACCCTCACATCATACCCTTTCACTATCAATCACAAGTACATCAACTTTAAACTTGCCGGAGGAAATGACCCGCAACTTACTTATATCAAACTCATTGTCAATGGCCAAACGGTGAAAAGGGAAACAGCTTCAAGAGATGGTTACCTTCAATGGAAGAGCTGGTTAGTTGAATCAATGATCGGACAAGAAGCGCAAATTGCACTTATCGACAGTTCATCAGGCAGCTGGGGTCATATATTGGCTGATCAGGTATTTCAATCCGACACTTCAATGGTTTATCAGTCAGCTCCTGCCGGATATGTTTTGGCAGATTTTGAAGGTGATGATTACGAAGGTTGGACCGTATCAGGCACAGCCTTTGGCGAAAGACCGGCACAAGGCACGTGGCCAGGACAACAAGCTGTTACAGGATTTCTTGGAAATGGCCTTATCAATACGTATATCTCAGGTGACGAACCGGTTGGCAAACTGATTTCACCTTCATTTGTTGTCGACAGTAACACTATCAGTCTGCTCGTTGGGGGGGGCGACCAGCCTGACAAATGTTTTGTGCGACTTATCATTTCAGGCAATGTCGTAGAAAAAGCCACGGGACGAAACGAAGAAAGGCTTCGATGGATCAACTGGGATGTCAGTACGTTTGCCGGACAGGAAGCAAGGATCGAAATCATTGATTCTGCTTCATCAGGATGGGGCCATATCAATGTCGACCATATTATCCTGACGAATCATCCCCCGGTGGATCACCCTGCGGTGATCGACCCTGTTGATTATGGTATGGATTTTTATGCTACACAATCCTACCACGATATACCGGAAGCTGATGGACGGCGCATATGGCTTGCCTGGATGAGCAACTGGTCGTATGCTTCGCAGGTACCAACCAATCCCTGGCGCGGAATCATGTCGATACCCCGAGAAATAGGATTGCTTGAAACTGAACAGGAGTTCATACTCACTCAAAAACCTGTTTCAAGTCTTCAGGCATTACGCGAACCTGTTCTGTTACTCCAGCAGTTGCCTGCCTATCAAATAAATCCTCAAATTGATACGCTGCGTCTGAGTGCTTTTGAGTTGAAAATGACATTAACACCACAAGATGCTAATTTCATGGGCATTAAATTCAGAAAAGGACAGAACGAAGAAACTACACTACGCTATGACGTCAATGAGCAAAAACTAATCTTTGACCGCTCACAATCCGGGATTTTATCCGATAATGAAAGCTTTTCGGCTATTCAGGAAGCTCCGCTGCTTATGAAGGATGGTAAAATAAACCTACATATCATGGTGGACCGGTGTTCAGTGGAAGTTTTTGCAAACGACGGGCAATTAGTAATATCAAACCTTATCTTTCCCGACAGCACGAGCAATGGGTTTGAGTTCATAACCCATGAAAACAAAGGATTTGTTGATCAGTTGGAATTATGGCGCATGAAACAAGTGAATCCAAACGCTGTTGAAGATAGATCTCAGTATGATTCTTCAACGGAAGTGTTTCCAAATCCTGTTAATTCTGAAGATGTTAGCATAAACTTTCGTCCATCACCAGGAAATGGGCACAGGATCGACCTCTATCATATTACAGGTAAACTGCTGGCAACTTATCAAATAGCGGAAAGCCAAAACAATCTTCAAATTTCAAACAACATGTTCAAAACAAATGGTACCTATCTGCTGCTCATCCGTTCGGATCATTACAACATGATGAAAAAGATACAGGTGATAAGGTAATAATTCAATAATAATAACATCCGAAAATATGACTACATTTCATCGAATCTCCATGCCTCTCATCTTGTTACTGTTAGTGGCATTATCGTCGTGTTCGCCCAACCGCAGCACCGAAGCCCCTGTAAAGGCTGCAAATGAGCCACACCGCCCCTTTTACCATTTCACCCCTGACTCCATGTGGATGAACGACCCCAACGGATTGGTGTTTTATGAAGGGGAATACCATTTGTTTTACCAGTACCATCCCCAATCGACGGTTTGGGGACCCATGCATTGGGGTCATGCCATAAGCCGCGACCTGCTTCAATGGGAACATCAGCCCGTTGCTCTTTATCCCGATTCATTGGGATGGATTTTCTCAGGTAGTGCTGTTGCCGATCACCAAAATACTTCAGGACTTGGTAAGGAAGGTATTGCACCACTGGTAGCCATCTTCACGTATCACAATTCAAAGCTGGAGCAGTCCGGAAGCATAACATACCAGTATCAGGGCCTTGCCTACAGCCTCGACAAAGGCCGGAGCTGGATTAAATATTCAGGCAATCCCGTTCTTGAAAATCCTGGTATCAAGGATTTTCGCGATCCGAAAGTTAGCTGGCACAATCCCAGTCAGCAATGGATCATGACTCTTGCTGTGGCAGACCATATCCGTTTTTATACTTCACCGAACCTCATCAGCTGGACCTTTGCAAGCGAATTCGGCAAGCAGATTGGTGCCCATGGTGGGGTGTGGGAATGTCCCGACCTTTTTGAACTGCCTGTTTCAAACAATTCGACCGAAAAAAAATGGGTGCTGCTCGTCAGCATCAACCCCGGCGGTCCTAATGGTGGATCGGCAACTCAATATTTCACAGGAAACTTTGATGGCAAAACCTTCATTCCTGAAACTACCGAAACAAGATGGGTCGATCATGGCAAAGACAACTATGCAGGTGTGACCTATGCCGATATCCCTGACGCAGATGGCCGACGCATCGCCATAGGGTGGATGAGCAACTGGCAATATGCCACGGTTGTCCCAACCAAGAAATGGCGCAGCGCGATGACTATGCCACGCACCTTTCATCTGACTGACGATGAGGGAATAAGCCAGTTGATTTCACTTCCGGTTACAGAGCTTAAACAGCTTCGCGGTAAAGAAATGAAGCTCGAATCGTATATGATTGAAAAAGGAGAAATACAAGAATCGGCGATTCCACTTGCAGCGGAAATACAGCTTGTTTTTGAGTTGCCAGCTGACAATATTCCAACATCTTTTGGAGTGGAAATTGGCAATCAGAAGCATGAAAAAATTATTGCAGGTTACGACATGATATCAGAAGCCTTTTATTTAGACAGGAATGAATCCGGTGACGGAAGTTTCTCAGCTGAATTTAAAGGAAAACATACAGCTCCTTATCAACTAAAAGGCAATCGAACAATCACCATGCAACTCTTTTTGGATGTGGCCTCTCTGGAATTTTTCGCGCAGGAGGGTGCTACTGTTATGACCGACATCTTTTTTCCTTCTATGCCTTTCAACCAACTGCGTCTTTTTAGCAACGATGGAAATGTCAGACTTGTTTCAGCCTCGATTTACCCATTACAAACAGACATAAAATAATTCTTCGTGGTTTTTTTCAGTTTGATTAACTGAAGGTTAGTGAGTGTTCGTAATACGCCGCCGGGATGTTCCGGCGGCGTTTACGTTTTATAAGGGCTCATGTTGCTGCGATGTCAGCTTTCGTTGTCAGCTTGTTGGGAAATAAACTCAGAGGGCGATATATTGTACTGCTCCCTGAAACATTTCGAGAAATAAGAAGGACTGGAAAAGCCCAGATCGTAAGCCACTTCGGCCACTGTGCGACCACTCTCTACTAGAAGGACAGTGGCTTTTTTAAGTTTAATATTCCTTACAAACTCACTTACAGATAAACCAGTAAGGTGTTTGATTTTACGGTAAACATGCACCCTCGACAAGCCAACTTCGGCACTCAACTGCTCAACGCTGTAATCATTTTCTGAAAGATGGACCTCGATGACAGCAGCACACTTTTTCAGAAAATTACTATCAAGCTGTGAAAGTTTTCCTTCGTCACGAGCAAGAAAAAGGGGATCTTGCTGGTAATATTTTCTGATACGTTGCCTGTTCTCGATCAATTGCCTGACCCTGACCTGCAGGTGCTTGGTGTTGAAAGGTTTGGGGATATATGAATCAGCACCGGTTTCCAGACCCTCTAATTTTTGATCATAACTACTTCGTGCTGTGAGCAATATTACCGGAATGTGGCAGGTTCGGATATCCAACTTGAGTTTTCTCGTAAACTCCAGTCCATCCATCACCGGCATTAGCACATCACTGATTATCAGACTGGGCTCCTGCACATACATGCGTTCGAATGCCTCAGCACCATTGGCTGCCGTCATGATGTTATAATGGTCGCTTAGGCTGGATTGTATGAAAACTGAAACATCGGGATTATCTTCCACGATCAAAATCAGCGGCTTCTCGTCCTGAAACTTGAACTTGCCACTATTGGCAATGGTTTGGCTATAATCAGCATAGTCCTCAGCCAGATCGGTTTTTCGAATGATCTCATGAGTTGGGTTATCAAAAGCTGCATCCTGCAGTTTGATTTCTTCATCGCTGAGGTGGTCGCGACCTATCTGGAGGTATATAAAGAATGATGAACCGATTCCTTCTTTACTGCTCACCGTGATATCACCCTTGTGCAGGTCAATCAGGCCTTTGGCCAGTGTTAAACCGATTCCGGTGCCCGGTGAAACACTCCCCTCTTTTTGATCTACCTGGAAAAACCGCTCAAAAATACGCTGCTGATGTTTCACAGGGATACCCGGTCCATTGTCGCTGATCTCGATCTCGACGGCTTCGCGACGCTCGGCACCGAAATAATGGTGGGACTTACGCACATGAATACCGACAAAACCACCCTGCGAAGTAAACTTCAATGCGTTGGAAATGAGATTTATGAGAATTTTATCAAGTTTTTCTTTGTCAAAATACACACGTACTGAGCTAACATCAGAGGTATAGACAAACTCAATCTTTTTGTTGGATGCCAGTTCATCAAAAGCCTGTTTAATTTCCTCCACAAATGAGACGAGATCATCTTCGCAGGCTTGCAATTGCATTTTGTCGTTGTCCACTTTTCGCAGGTCCATAAGCTGGTTGATGAGTCTGAGTAGTCTGTTGGCATTTTTAAGCATCATCTGCAGCTGGTTGCGTTCGTCCACTTTCAATTTGGAATGGCTCAGCATATTTTCGAGGGGGCCTATGATGAGGGTAAGAGGCGTCCTGATTTCATGTGAAATATTGGTAAAAAACACCAGCTTGGCCTTAGTAACCTCCTCAAGTTTGCGCGATATGAGCATCATCTCATCACTTTGCCGGGTGATTTCCTTTTTCTGATTTTCAAGTATCTGGTTAGCCCTCAGTTTGTTCCGGTAAGCCCTAAGAAGCAGTGAGGCCAGGAAAATAATAAGCAGGAGTGAACTCAGCGCCACAATAAGCCAGAATCGTTGGCTGTAGTAACGTTCAATCTGCTGATCAAGATTCTTTTTAGCAAATGCGATCCTTTCACTTAAGTTGATGATAACATCGGTTTGATATTTGAGCGCCTTTACATTGTTGGCATTGATAACGAGTGTATTAAGAAGATTCTCCTTTTGAAATGCCTCTCTTCCAAGAATTTTGTTGGCCAACGACAGGGCGTTACCACCTCCGGTAGGATATAAAAGGGTTGCATCGATTTTTCCATCCATCACCGCCTGCAAACCGCCTTCGGGACCGGGCACTCCATCCACCCCGATGATGAAAACCTGATCGCGAATACCAGCCTCTGTAAGTGCTTCATGGGCTCCTATCGCCATCACATCATTGTGAGCAAAAACTAAATCAATATTCCGATCAGTTTTCAACGCATTGTAAAGGGCTTCACGAGCTGTTCCCTTTTCCCAGTTTCCTGACAGCGAACTAATGACCTCTATGCCCGGATGCTTTGAGATGACATCCATAAAACCTTTATGCCTGTCGAGCGCCGGCGATGAGCCTTCGAGCCCCTTGATTTCGATGATGCGCCCTGCATGTTTCAGCTGTTCCACTGCCATCTTGGCTGCTTCTTGCCCAATTTCGAGGTTGTTACCACCTAAAAAAGCTGTATAATAATCTGATGATATATTGCGATCGATCAAAATCACCGGAATACCTTTTTGATACACCTCGCTAACTACAGCTGTCAATGGTTCAGATTCGTTGGGTGAAACAATGAGCAGGTCGATACCTTTGAGCATGAGCTCCCTGATATCCTGTATTTGTTTCTCACTGCTGGCTTCAGCATCTCTTATAATCAGTTTCATCGACGGGAAATAAATCAACTCATTCTGCATCTCCTTGTCCATAGTCCGACGCCACAGATCGTCGGTGGTACATTGCGAAAAACCGATGACATAGTTTTTTTTTCCTTCAGTCTCAGCAACTGCCGGAACAAAAAAACTGATCAGCATCATCATCCAAAAAATGTTCAAAGCCTTTCTGCCTGTCATGATCCCATCCTTAGTTTAATGGGATAAAGGTAATCATTTCTTCTATATGAAGTTAAAGTCTGATGGGTAAGTGGTTGGTGGTTTTGTTGTATAGTACAACCTTTTATAGCTGCAGCGCAGCGAAATATTAATAAAGAACAATCATATAAAAACCCCTAAGCTCCAGAGGAGCGAAATATTCCAAACTAAGGCAAACACTTATCTCAGTTGCCTCGTTCAGTGTAGTTTGCATCTATACTGTAGCATCATTTCGGCCTCCAGACCGGATTTCAATAACTTTCTGTTGACTTCCGTTCACAATGAAAGCTTTGGCCATTGGCTGTGGTCATTGGCTTGCGCAAGCCCTCAACAAATAAACAAATCAACAGATCAACTCTCATATAGAAATAAGACTTAATCCTTTTCCTGTCCTTTCCCTTGATGGAAAGGACCAAAGATCAATCGCGATTAACGTTTTCAGCCCACAATGAAAAACCGACGGAAATCTAAGCAAAGTCCTGTAAAGCACAATGCATTACCTGTTTCCTCTGATTGGGTTTGGCAGAGCAATTTCTGGAGGTTTGGGGAATCAAATATTTTGAAAAATAAAAAGTCTGATGGATTTGGTTGATGGATAAAACATTTTTACCTTTAAGTGATTCAATGTTAAAAACCAGGACTACGCCAGCAACCTGCATTTTAATACAACAATATTTTCACCTCATTTTGAGTTTGTTTTTTTAAGCAGCTTTATACCTGTAGTTTAGAACTTGATGGGGTTGAAGGTAATTCGAAAATACCCGCCAAATAGCGTATATACAAACTTTGTGAGGCATTAAGTAAAATTCAAAAAAGTTGATTCCGGTTGCTAACATAAGCAGGATGGAAGCAAAAAAATGATGATTATTGTATATAGTAACTAATTGATAAATAGGGTATAACATAAATTTTAGTCAGAATTTTATACAAACGGCATGAACAAAATAATCACTTTATTACTTTTATTTGCAACAATTACAAGTTTTAGTCAGATAAAAACCGGACAAAAAGTACCTCCATATATTTTTAAAGACATACTAAATGGAGACAAAAAGCCTTTTGATATCAGTACTCAAGGCAAACCCCTCATATTAGAATTTTGGGCTACATGGTGTGCACCCTGTATACCAGCAATGAAAAAATTAGAAGATTATCAAAACAAATTTGGTAAGCAGTTAGAAATTTTAACTATTTCAAGTGATAAATTAAATAGCCTGTTACGATATATCGACAATACCAAAACCAGTCTAAAAATAGCACATGACAGTATGCATATAGCTATTTTTGATTATCGACACATACCTCATACCATACTTGTTGATAAAAATGGTTTCGTAAAAGCTATTACTTCGCCTGACCAACTTACAGAGAAAATCATTGCCGATTTTGTAGCAGGAAAAGAAATTGAAATAATAAAAAAACAGGATAACCCAACAAATTTAGGTTTGTTTAAAGAATTTAAAAATGACTTTTATCAATATACATTGACTGCAGAAAACATAAATTTAAAGTTCAAGAATGAAATAAAACGAAACCAAGATAATGAACCCATTTCATTAGAATTTAATAACGTATCTATATACAGGTTACTCACAGACATTTATGAACTTACAACAGCAGCAAGGTTAGATGTAAATAAAGATTCTATCAGCAAAAATAAATATTGCTTTAAACTAGAGCAGTCTGCAGGGTATAGTAAAAATATACTTGATAATGCTAAAGAAATTCTCAATGAAATTAGCGGCTTTAAGGCTCGTTTAATAGAAAAGACCGTAGATTCTTTATATACTTTACAAGTTATAGACAGTACGATGCTTCCTAATATCTCTTTTAATGAAAAATATAGTACTGAAGGTGGAGGTACTTATTTTAAAGGGATAAAAATCAGTTCTAACGATTTAATTATGTATTTGGAGGATATAACTTTTCTTCCAGTTAAAGACAAAACAGGAATTAATTTTGTTTTTGATATGGAATTAAATTGGAGTTACGAGAATCCAAAAACGCTGAATGAGGAATTAAAAAAGTATGGTTTAAAACTAAAAAAATCTAACGTTCCTGAAAAGATTGTAATGCTAGAAATAAAATAATGGCAGCCAATAATCAGGAGTTCATGTGGTCGGCACGACCATCAGTGTCACAGCCCTGAAACTCGCTCTAATCATGTGGATCATGGTGGTCAAAGGTGTGCCCTGGAGCAAACCGGCAGGATATCTCTTTATAAGACCAAAACCTGTGCTGAGTTTGCCGATGCAAAGAAAACCTGGTTTTGTTAAGTGCATTCAGAAACAAATTGATAAATTTGCCCTGACTACCGATGATCTGCAAATTAGTAAATTGTAAATTACACAAATACAATTGGTTACGAAATCGTTAGTCAGAATTCGAATTGAATAAATAAATGAGTAAAATATGTTGGAATCTGTATCAGCCATAATCTTTACCGCTTTAACCGGGATTGTAATCATTTTTCAGGGATGCTTAGCTGCCGGAGTGCCTTGGGGCAAAGCATCGATGGGCGGAAAATATCCGGGTAAATATCCCAAAAGAATGAGAGTCGTTGCTGTCTTGAATATGCTAATTCTGGCCTTTGTTGCAGCAGTTGTATTATCCGAAGCTAACTTGATGTTTCCCCAACTAAATAAAATTTCCGGAATTGGAATTTGGGTTATTGTTGTATTTTTTGTCTTTGGAACAATAATGAATACAATTACTCCAAGTAAGATAGAACGTATTTGGGCACCAGTAGCTTTAATCCAACTGATAACAAGCATAATTGTGGCAATTAGCTAGTTTCAAAAAAAAGATACTGATTTTGAGAAATTAAAAGTCGCACAGCTGGTTTTATAGGGTCGATCTGTAATTATACATCGTCTTTTCTATTCCTGTCCTTTCCCTTGATGGAAAGGACCAAAGATCAAGCGCGATTAACGCTACCAGCCCTCAATGAAAAACCGACGGAAATCTATGTAAGGTCCTGTAAAGCACAATGCATTACCTGCTTCCTTCGGTTGGGTTTGGCAGAGCAATTTTTCTTTGGGTGGGTCTTTTGAAGCATTGTACTTTACAAACAGCACCGCTTTGAGGGCGGCGCTACCTTGCAAGATTTCCAGTTGTTTTTTCATTCTATCAGCCGCCGGCCCGCTAATCGCGCGGGCTCACGCACCCAGCCCGGGTTTGAGGTGGTGGATTAACTTAGAATAGTCAATCAACTGTCAGTGCCTGAAATACGTTGACCGTTTTGAGCCAAAAAAAAAGGTAAAAAAATGGCAAATCGGGAACAATTTAAACTCACAACACAAGAGCGTCAA
>WOUZ01000002.1 GCA_009773165.1 Bacteroidota bacterium | reverse complement strand
AATGCTTCCATTTGTTCCGGCAAGGTAAGTCAAAGTGTAGGTGTTGATTGCAAAACTTGCATGGATGCTGTGATTGGCTGTGACATTCACAAACTGATAATTTGAAACTGCGCCTACACTGACACCGTTAACCAACACATTTGCAATGTGATAGCCTGCATCAGGTGTGATAGCGAAGCTTTGATTCTGTCCATGACCAACAGCAATATTCCCTGAAGGCGTGATACTTCCATTGGCTCCCACTGTTGCAACAATTGTATATGTATTCAGTGCAAAATTGGCCGTAACTGTCAGATTTGCTGTTACATTCACATCCGTTCTTGGATTCGCTGTGCTTAAGTCGCTCCAGTTTACAAACTGATAACCAGCATTCGGAATGGCTGTAACTGCACTTCCATTGCCGCCATGATTTACGGTTTGAACTGCTTGTCCGGAAATGCTTCCATTTGTTCCGGCAAGGTAAGTCAAAGTGTAGATGTTGATTGCAAAACTTGCATGGATGCTATGATTGGCTGTGACATTCACAAACTGATAGTTTGAAACTGCGCCTACACTGACGCCGTTAACCAACACATCTGCAATGTGATAGCCTGCATCGGCTGTGATTGCAAAACTTTGATTCTGTCCATGTCCAACAGCAATATTGCCTGAGGGTGTGATACTTCCATTGGATTCCGCCGTTGCAGCGATTGTATAAGTATTGATTGCAAAATTGGCAGTAACTGTCAGATTTGCTGTTACATTCACATCCGTTCTTGGGTTTGCCGTGCTTAAGTCGCTCCAGTTTACAAACTGATAACCAGCATTTGGAACGGCTGTGACTGAACTTCCATTGCCACCATGATTTACAGTTTGAACTGCCTGACCAGAAATTGTTCCGTTGACGCCAGCAAGGTAGGTCAGCGCATAAGTGTTTATAGCAAAACTTGCATGAATGCTGTGATTGGCTGTGACATTCACAAACTGATAATTTGAAACTGCGCCTACACTGACACCGTTAACCAACACATTTGCAATGTGATAGCCTGAATTTGGTGTGATAGTAAAGCTTTGGTTTCCTCCATCGGGCACAGAAATTAGACCATATGGACTGATGGTTCCGTTTAGGTCAGATGTTGCATTTATTTGACGGGAAACAATCGGAAAGCTTTGCTGAAATCCTGCACTGAGTCTAAACCCATTGGCTGAGAAATCTCCAGCCACAACCTCACCCAATGTTACGCTTAGTGAACCAGTTTCGGTATTAAAATAGGCACCTGACGAAGAAACAACAGAAGATTGAATTGTTTGTCCAATAATGTTTTCAGTGAATAACACAATCGGAAGTAGGAAGATTAGTAGTGCTCTTTTCATGGCTTTCTCGTTTTTGCTTCTGCTTTTTCAAGCCTGTTTATAATATCTGCATGCTGTTTTAGGAGCTCTATGATAACAAGTCTTTGATCCTCAATAATTTTCTGTTGTTCTTGAATTGATTTTACCAAGGGGGCAATAAAATCTGTGTACCTTAATCCATAAAATCCCATATCATCAATGGAAACAAGTCCTTTTGAAATACTGATACCAGATGTAACTAAAGCTGTTTCAACTTCCTGAGCAATGAAGCCATATTCAGGGGTTTCAGACGAATCAGATCCACGACTGTAAACGACTGGATGAAGCTTCATGATGAAGTCCAGGCCAAGAGGTGAAGTATGTATGTTTGTTTTGACCCGCCGGTCGGAAGTCGTTGTCCAGGGAACTTCAACACCCGCATAACTGATGCTGCTATTACCGATGCGTACCTGATTGTTTCCGGTTGCTGAGGGCACATTGGCCTGAAAGCCTATACCAATATTATTAGAGCCAGTAGTGCTAAGGCTCAGCGCATCGTGGCCGAGTGCCGTGTTATAGCTTCCGGAAGCACTGGCATTAAGCGCATTATACCCGAAAGCACTGTTGTAAATACCGGAAACATTCCCATACATTGCCAATCCACCTGTTGCCGTATTATAGCTGCCAATGGTGTTAAAATAGAGGCTGCCACTCCCAATTGCCACATTGTTACTGCCAGTGCTGTTAAGTCGAAGTGAGAAAGTTCCTACTGCATTATTATCCGACCCTGTACTATTATTATGTAATGAGGTGTATCCTAGAGCAATATTTCCTGAACCGGTTGAATTGCCGTATAATGTGCCAACTCCCAAAGCCGAATTTCTATTACCAGTGTCGTTGAAGCGGAGGGCATCAGTGCCAATTGCGAGATTCTCAAAACCGGTAGTATTGGTTTGCAAAGCCATTGTTCCAAAAGCTATATTGTCATTGCCGGTGGAGTTATCGCGTAAGGCTTCAAATCCCATGGCTGTATTGCGTGCGCCACTTGTATTCATGCGGAGTGCCCTGTATCCCATTGCTGTAGAGGTAGTGGCGGTGTTGTTTTCGCCGGCTTGAAAGCCAAAAAACTGCTGGCCCGAGGATGTGATTCTTCCAGCAGGCATATTATTCACTCTGAAATTTAGTGGGGTATTATCAATATTTCCAATAAAGTTTGTTGCAGTATTTCCTGTGTTACCACTTGTCTGCCAGGCTGATGTATTTCCTGAAGTTTCGGCATACAAAGCGTAGGGAACTGACAAAAGCTGGCTTGTACCATAAATCTGAAAAGCACTTCCACCGCTGGGATCTATGCTCATTTGAACAAAATACTGATTGCTTCCCCAATTAACAGATGACAGGCTCCCCGGGGAATCAGGTACTCCTGATCCAATAGTAAGCGTGCCCTGTCCAAAAGCATTGGTTGTCGTCTGATGCGTCTCGGAATAAACGATCGGTCCGGAGGAATGCTCTGAGAGAATGCGAATTCTCACCGAGATATCCTGGTTAACAATCAAATTATCGCTGGCATCTCTTGCCATGAACTGAAAATTGAAAAGGTGGGGAGTTTGTGCATTTACTAAGATGGTAAAACAAATTATTAAACTGATGATCAAAGATTTTCTCATTTTGCAATGTATTTATTTAGATTAGAGAGATGTTAATTTTCAGATTGATTTTGCATGGTTGCATTTGAATGCATACTATTTTGTTTATCATCTTTGGAGGATTCCTGAAGCTTTCCTACTTTGCCTGAAAGCTCTTCTATCAGTTTTGTCATATTATGGAGGGCTGCTTCCTGGTTTTCCACCACCCCATGCAGTGTTTCTATTTGTCCCTGCAATTCTTGTACAGCATTGATCAATGGGATTACAAAAACTTCATAAGAAAGATTAAGGGTTTGATCAGGGTCATCATCCTGCATCAACGCAGAGAATTCAAGATTCAGTTCTTTCAGTGCTTTTTCCACATCCTGAGCAATCAGGCCATCCCTACGCAATTTATTCTGATCCTCTATATAATTATAGCTGGCGGTTTTTAGCTTCAGAATAAAAGAAAGCCCTGCATCCTTTTGGTAATGAATATTTTCTTTCAGCCGTTTGTCTGAGTAATTTGTCCAGGATGCATAACCACCAACGGATGTCACATTAGAATTTCCCAGCACCATTTTATTATTTGAATTCACCTTTGCATTTGCACCAATGGCGGCAGCATTTGTAAGATCAGGCGTTATAGGTGAGGGTGTTGCATTGTAGCCTACGAAGGTATTCATCGACCCAACACTGTTCCAGCCAGCATCATTACCTATGCCAACATTCTGATTTCCAGCAGCATTGTTCCTTAAGGCGTTATTGCCAAGTGCTGCATTATCGTTGCCGTTTTCATTATTTATCAAACTGAAAGCACCAACAGTCGTGTTTCGTGTTCCGGTCGTGTTCAAGTCAAGTGCCCTGAATCCAATGGCAACTTGTTGCAACCCCGTGGTATTATTATACATGGCTTTGCTACCAATTGCCGTGTTCTCAGGGCTTGTTGTATAAAACATAGCATCATTGCCGATGGCTGTATTGTCAGAAGCACTATAGTTGTTGTACATTGCACGGTAACCAGCTGCAGTGTTGCGGTTGCCATCATATAAAAAATATGCTGACCGGTATCCCAAGGCTGAATTGTGTGTGCCGCTGGCATTCATCTGCATCGAAGAGCTCCCTATAGCAGTATTAAAACTAGCAGTTGTTGCAAAGAGTGTATAAGAACCTAAAGCCGTATTGTTGCTACCGCTTACATTCCAAATCAGACTTGCTGCACCAACAGCTGTATTGTCGCTCCCACTTTGATTCATCTGGAGCGAAAATGCACCTGTTGCAGTGTTATTATTACTGTTCACAGTATTGGCAAGGGCGCTTCTGCCTATGCCTGTATTGCTTTGTCCACTGCCCATGCCCCTCAGGCTGTTGTTACCAAAACCAGTATTGTCCTGTCCGGTTGTTGAAAGGTTACCAGAAAGCTTGCCGATAAATAAGCTTTCGTATCCGCTTGAATGCAAAAACAGCTCATTGTTCTTATAAATGTTTCCAGCATTAGGAGTTGAGGCTGGTAAAGCGAAATTCTGTGTAATCTCGAGCTGGTAGTATGGCCACTCCGTACCAATACCAATTCGTTCGCCAGTGTTCGTTAGTAAACTGCTGGCCACCCATCCTGTTCCATCGTGTCGAAGTGTGTTCTTGTTATTTCCGGCAGGTATTGTACCTACACCACCGCCCGAAACCTCATCGCTTCCGGGTGCCCAACTACTTCCACTCCACTTGAGCACCTGACCTGTTGCAGGTGCTGCCGGCGACACATCCATTCCCTGCAAGCGAACCACCGTAAGAGCAGTACCACCCACTGCATCACCTGAGTGTGTAGCGTTTGGCATGGTGTTGTTTATCACCTGACCGGTTATATCAATGCCTGTGCCTGCTGTATACGAAGTTCCTCCCCCGCCCTGGCCGCTGGTGTTTGCGTAAAGAGCGTAAGGCACTGACAACAGTTGGGCTGTACCCATGCCATTGTACATGGTTCCGCCTGTGGGATCCAGTCCGGTTTTAATATAAAAGCTGTTTAAGCCCCAATCGATGTCCGAAAAACTACCCAGAAGCACATTACCGTTTCCAACAATCAAACTTGCCTGACCAAAAGGATTGGTTGTTACAGTATGTGATTCAATATAAATGGTTGGCCCACCTTCCCAACCTTTAACAATACTTATCAGAAATGAAACATTTTGATTGGCAATCAGATTGCCGGAAGCATCTCTTGCAACTACCTGATAATTAAATTTTGAAGGGGCCTGACCAAAAGTAAAAAGCACAAAATTGATAATGATGATTAATAAGGAAATTCTTTTCATAGATATTATTTTGCCTGGATTAGTGTATTTCTTTATATTATGATGGCTAATTGATTTTCAGCAAAATTACTTTTGACTCACCAGATGGATACCCTAAAAAAACGCCAATTCAAGGTAAAAACACGTCATTCATAAGCTTTTTTACTTCACTGAATAGTGGCGCATTTTTACCTGTTGAATAATACTACAGACTTATATTTCTAGTTATTAATTACTTACGCAATATACCCAGTCATTGGGCTCCACCCAAAATTGACTGTGTATCTATTAATGAAACAATTATATCTTTGTGAAAAGGATATATTTGCATGAAGCCTCTGATATACAATATATTATGTATTATTACTTTGTTTACTATCCAACTTGAAGGTGTTTCACAGTCGAACAACAGACTGCAAATACCCTACAACAATTGGAACCTAGTTATAGATGGTCTGATAAACGACTGGCCTGATAAACCCCTTACTTCCTTCCATACTTCAGGCAATGCAGATAATAATACCTGTCAACTTCGGATGCTTTGGGACGAAAGTTATCTATATGTGAGTATATATATTGAAGATAGCTTCCTTGTGGCGCTCGAGCCTTCAGATGATCCCGACAGAATTCATCTTAACGACGGTTTTGAATTGTATATCGATTCTCAGAATGATAGTGGAGACAAGTTTGACATCAATGATTTCCAGTTCATTTTTGACATAAGCGGCGGACGTGCACTTTTCAGAGGCGACCGTTTGAATCAGGAACTCAATCATCAGGTACCCAAAGATACAAGGGTTGCAAAAATCATTTATTACTCCAAAGTAAGCACCGATAGTAGCATTAATGATAATGCTGATTTCGATAAAGGTTATACAGTCGAATGTAAGATTCCATGGACAGCTCTGGGGATGAGTCCTTCTGCGGGTATGGTTTTCAAAGCCGATTTTTGTATTAACGACAACGACACCTTGCAAGATATGCGTTCAGTTCCTGAAGGCCCTGTGCATAATTACAGCGGAACATCTATGCTTGGTTTTGCTGATTATGGTTTTCCAACACAATGGCCGGTGATAGAGCTAACAGGCTCCGCAGGCTTAACCAAACGTTTGGAAAGTTTAATTTCAGATTTCTGGATAGTAATCATTCTGCTCCTGACAGGGTTTGTGATTTTGGGATCTGTTGTTTTCTATCTATTGATCAGCACTTTGCGTAAGATTCCTAATCGCGAAGCACAAAAAGACCTTCCACTTGTGCAATATGTAATAACTGAAAACGAAAACTTTTCAAACGAAGCAGGCAAACATCCATACATTCACAAGGTCCGCGAAATTGTACTTAGTAACCTTGATAAGCAAATCAGAACTGAAGAGTTGGCCAATGAACTGGCTACAAGCGTCCGGCAGCTGCAAAGAGTGTTTAAGCAAGAATTCAATACTACGCCCAAAATTTTTGTAATTACTATCAAAATTGAACTGGCAGCCCACATGCTGCTCGATCCGGCCAACAACATCTCTGAGGTTGCATATGCACTTGGGTTTTCTGATCCCTCTTATTTCAGCAAGGTGTTCAAAAAATATTATTCATTATCACCCACCGAATACCAGGCTGGTTCTGGTCAGAGAGGCAGACGAACGTACAATGAAACAGACTGATATGAAGTAGCATGCAAATCTGAAATCAAATAATTGCTAACCTATTGCTAAACAATTATTCTTGTCGCGTCAGCTGCAAAATACATTTAGCTTTTTGTTATATACAAGTGTATTTATCTGTGACTTACAAGCTAATTTACTTGTTCAAGGATATTATTTGTAGCAAAAGATTCTTCAATCTATCCTGATTTCAGGTTTTTGTTTAATAACTGACAATTTCACCCATTGCTTCGGTGCCTTCTCTGAACATGGGTGCCAATAAAGGATAACAGTGAATCATACCTTTTCCGGGCATGAAAGTTGCATCGACTCCAGCTTCTTTGGCTTTAAGGTAAAATTTTTCTCCATCTTCAAATAGTTCATCATCAACACCCGCAATAGTAAAAATTGGAGGTAATCCCTTTAAATCCCCAAACAGTGGTGAGATCAATGGAAAATCTGCTTATGGTCTCCAGCATAATACTTACTGAAAACCGTCCATGAATTCAATGGTGCAGGTGAAACCTTGTTTTTCGTTCTGTATGAATCACTTGAGCAGGTCAGATCAGTCCAGGGTGAAATGGCGACGGCGGCGGGCTGGCAAAGAACATTTCTTTCTTTCAAGGCAAGAGGCGTTGCCAGACATAATCCACCACCGGCAGACTCACCTGCAATAACTATGTTTTCAGGCTTATATCCTGACAAAAGCAAGCACTGATAAACCGTGATTGAATCTTTCAGGGCAGATGAAAAAGGGCTGTTAATTACTGCTGATTGTCGTAAGACAATGAAGAAGTCACAATTTTAATCAGGTGTAAACCCTTTGCGCCCTTTGCGCCTTCTTGGCGGCCTCTGCGGTTAAACAATATTAGCATTGATTATCAATGTTTTGCTAAAATAATCTATGCTTTTATGCTATCAATCCATTAATATCCTTGCACCTGTTATTGTATGGTAAATGGAAATGAAGCTATTTTTCAAGCATCCCGAAGTTTTTCAGCAGACGCTACTTAAGCGCTCAAAAAAAATCATACACTTGCATCCGGTGAAAAAAAATTAATCATTCAGGCAACCTTTCGCTAATAATGCATTTTACTGTTACTGTATGGAGCGCAACAAGGACACATTAGTAACCCGATTAAAAAAAGGCGATAAAAAAGCGATGGAAGCGTTGTTTGACACCTATTCCCCTACCCTCTTCAGCATCACCATGCGATATGCAGCATGTCGTGAAGATGCCGAAGATATGCTTCAGGAGTCGATGATCAACATCCTGAACGGCATTCAACGTTTTCAGGAAACCTTCGATGGTTCTTTTGAAGCCTGGATGAAGCGCGTCACAATGAACCATTGCCTTGGGTGTCTTCGGAAAAAAATCGGAAAATTATCTGTCGGGCTTCCGGGTAATATAAATGATGAAACGTTCGATTCTGATGATCAGGACCTGAGTTTATCAGAGCTCGATCCCGACAAGGTGATTGAATTGATACAGGAATTGCCGGCTGGCTACCGAACTGTGTTGAACCTTTACGTTTTTGAACAAAGGCCACACAAAGAAATTGCTCAGCTTTTGCAAATAAGCGAAAACACCTCCAAATCGCAGCTCTCAAAAGCCCGAATGCTTCTTAAAAAGAAAGTGACACAAACAATGATATATCAAACCCAGCAACAATGAACCGGAATGAAGAAATAGACAAGCTCTTGCGTAAGTCGCTTGAAAGCTACAAGCCTTCGCCGGATGCGAATCAGCGTCAACGATTCCTTGAGGCCGCTGCTGCCAGCAGTGTGGCCTCGTCAAACAAAACAAGATATGTCCTGCTTGGTTTAACAGCTCTTTTGCTAATGATCAGTACAGCAGGCTGGTTTTACTTTGCAGGCACAACAGCTGAAACCGAACTTAACCCTCAACAAACAAGCACCGCATCGAAAATCGATTTAGCAACGCAAACAGACAAACTGTCTGAACAAACTCCCTTAATTGTTGAAGCAGAAACACTACCTTTTAATGAACAAAAAAACAGCAGTTTTTCTGAAACCGAAAATAAATCAGAGCCTCAACTGGCAATAATTTCTGAAAAAACTATCTCTGAAGAAGCAACTCAAACTACAGAACAGGCTGTACCAGAATCAACTAAGGGACTTCAGGTAGCTGAAGAAAATCAGACGACCCAAAGTTTTTCGGAAAATCTTCCGGACACCATAACGACTGAAGGGCCACCAGCACTTGAGGAGGAAGCTCCTTCAACTGATGAAACAGCAAATGAGCAGACTCAATCCGAAGTAAAGAAGCAGCAAAAACGACGAGGTACCGGAACAAATCAACTTAGCTTGTATTACCGGCCAGAAATGATTTTTAATATCATCGAAAATGAGAAACTGATACACACTTTTGGGGTGGAGTTTCACCACAGGCTTTTTGATAAGAAATTTTTAATTGGAACAGGCATTGGTCTTTCCATAAGCAAAGGATATTACGAATATGCCATTGCTTACAATGAATTTCTGGGCACTTATCAAAAACTTGATTCGATCAGTTTTCAATTCAATCAGCAAAGTTTTGAAATGATACCTACCATCTATACCAGTGAATTGCAGGTGTTTGGGGAGGAAACAAAGTTGGATTATGCCAAAGTGTACCGGCAATTTGTTTATCTTGAAATTCCATTGCTTTTGGGTTACGATTTTATCAGAAAGCCTGCATACAGCCTGGGCTTCAGGTTTGCACCGATACTATCTGTTTTGTTGACGAATAAAGCTGAGAGCTTAATCTACGACGGTGGGTTGAATCAAATCATTCAAATCAATAAAATAACTCCCGAGCGTGTTCAAACCAATTGGCAACTCAGTACAGGTATCAATTTCACCCGAAAAGCAGGGAATCATTTAAGTTTTGAAATAGAGCCTCAGTTTGGCTATTACTTCAATTCCGTTTACCAAAAGTCGGACCATACCGATCTGCCATACAGTATTGGTTTACGCCTGGCCATTGGATTTAGATAATACTATAACATAAATATAATCAGTCATTTACAATTAAATCAATCATCATGAAAAAAATCATCACTCTCCTGATCCTGTTGCTTTCGATGGGAGCTTATGCCCAGATTATGGTAGAAGTATCAGGGCATGTCATCAATCAACAAACTGGTAATCCTATCCCTTATCATGAGATTACAATTTCACTTATTTCTGAAAACGATTCGCTTTCCGGTACCTCTACCGTTGTTTATACAGATACTCTTGGATATTATGGCTTTAATGCTGTAATGAATGCCCAGCAGGGAATCATGCAGATTTCAACTTCCAATTGCGATGGAACTGCTCCTCAAGGCGAAACCGTTGTTTTGGGAGCTAACATCCCGAATATCTTTGTGTTCGATTTTGCTGTTACCTGCCAACCAGCCAGTTGTCAGGCACTTTATAATTACACATTTACGGATTTACTGGCAGTTCAGTTTCAAAACCAATCGTTTGGCGAGGATCTGAACTTCTATTGGGATTTTAATGATGGCACAGGTTCGTCAGAAGAAAACCCCTTGAAGGTTTATGATTTTCCTGGAATTTACGACGTGAAACTAACCGTCGTGAAACAGGATATGAGCTGCAGTTCCGATTTCACCAGCACCGTTTTTGTGGGCGACACCCTGATTAACAATTGTTTTGCAATGTTTTACCATACCGTTAATCCAAACAGCAATTCCGTCTCATTTTATGATTACTCGATGGGAAATCCAACTGTTTGGGAGTGGAATTTTGGTGATGGCACAACATCTGCTGAACAAAATCCCGTTCATTCATATGCTGAAAATGGAGTATATGAGGTGAACCTCAAAATTGAAAATCCTGCAACACAATGCATCAGCTCATATATGTCGTATGTTTATGTTGGTGACACCATCGTAAACCCGTGTCAGGCAATGTTTGGTACATATCCGGGATCGAATCCATTTGAAATTGTTTTTGTTGACAAATCGATGGGTGATATAGCATCGTGGGTATGGGATTTTGGGGATGGAGCAGTTTCATCTGAACGGAATCCAATACATGTTTATGGTACAGCAGGCGTCTATTTTGTAACTTTGTCCATACAAACCGGTGACAACAGTTGCACATCCGTATATACCCAAGAAGTTTTTGTTGGAAACACGCCAGGATGCATGGCTTTTTTTGAAGCACTACCTGCCCCTGACTCGAATGCGACCTTCCTTTTTCAAAACCTCTCGATAGGAAATATCGACACCTATTATTGGGATTTTGGCGACGGAAACACTTCAACCGAAATGAGCCCTGTATATAGCTTTACCGGGCCAGGTTTCTATAATGTTTGTCTCACAGTGCAATCTGTTGACAGCAGTTGCTTTGATATGATGTGTCAAACCATAGTTGTTGGCGAAAGCATGAATTGTCAGGCCAAATTCAGTTATTACCCCGACTCGACCAATACACAGCTATCCCTTCAATTTATTGATTTTTCTTTTGGACAAATTACTTCGTGGATGTGGACTTTTGGCGATGGTAGCAGCTCGACCGAGGCTAATCCGGTTCATCTTTTTGCTGAGTCAGGAACATATAACGTTTGCCTTATGGTTTCGGGTGTTAGTCCAAATGGAGAACTATGCCAAAGTACCTGGTGCGAAGATGTATATGTTGGAACAACTGTCAATGATTGCTTCAATTATTTCACCTATACAACAGCAGGAAATACCGTACAATTTGAAGGATTCCATTCAACCGACATACCCGCTTCTTATCAGTGGGATTTTGGTACAGGTGTTGTCACACTTGGCAATCCGGTTACGAATGTTTATCCCGGACCAGGCGTATATTATGTAAAACTTACCACATGGGACGACAACAACTGCACAGCCAGCTCGTCTCAAACCATAGTCATTGGCGACACAATAGCTTTTAATCAGGTTTATGGACAGGTATTTGAAGGCACTTTCCCTTCCACTGAGGGCTTGGCGATGATATTCTCCATCGAACAAGACACGAACTATTTTCCTTTTATGGCTATTTCTCCTGTTGCAGAAGCGGGCGTGTATATGTTCCCCTTTGTCCCTAATGGTGAGTTCACGATTTTGGCAATACCGACTTCGAACAACGGCTTCCTCCCTACCTATTACGGAAACACACTTTTCTGGGAAGATGCGACTGCGGTAATTCCTGGCACAACTCAAAATCCTTACAATATCGAACTGATTGCTGCATCGGCTAATGCCAGCACAGGTACCGGATCGATAAGCGGTTTCATCAACCAGAATTCGGTCAGGTCGGGTTACATCGACAAGATCAATGTGTTGCTTGCTGATCAAAACCACAGTCCAATCACATTCCAACCAGTTGCTTCTGATGGATCCTTTACCTTTACAGGACTTGGCAATGGCACCTATTATATTTATCCTGAACTCTCGGGAATGAACAGCGACTTTATGCAGGTGAATCTCACCGAAGGGCAAAACCAATTTGTAGTAAATATGACAATGGATGGCAATAGCTTCCTTGGAACACCTGAAAACCTTTCATCACTCTCCATAGGGACAATTTACCCTAACCCTGTGACAGATGAGGTTAATTTCGAATTGAACAGTGTATCTGGAGGCATAGTCAGACTGATGGTTTACGACCTCACTTCACGAGCCGTAGCTGAACACACCTACGACCTCAGGTCAGGGTCAGCCTCCATACGTTTTTCAATGGCAAACCTTCCTGCAGGTTTTTATATGGTACAAGTTGTTGGTGAAAACGGTTCACAAACAAGCCGTAAGATTTTGAAGAAATAAGCGATTAATTCTGAAAATGAAAGGCGGTCTGAAATATTCATGACCGCCTTTTTTGTGTTATCATGTGAAAAATCACCTTTCAAATGAAAACTGCTTCCGTTGTTGTTTAGAAGCTTTCGTTTTCAAATCAAAAAAGTAATACTTTTTCAACAAATTGCGAAGCAGCAATACACATATCCCTTACATTTACATCCTGTTAACCATTTAAAACGAAACCTATGAAATCATCCTTATTTGTGGTTTTACTGGCCCTTGCCTTTAACATGCTGAGCGCTCAAAACCTAAAACCTTACATTCTTGCTATCGAAACAACCGAAACTATTGAAGAAGTCAAAGCAAAAGTTGAGACACAACTCCTGCTAAATGGTTTTGAAATTGCCGGACAGTACCAACCTGCTGAAGACAAAAACAGGTGGATCATGATCATAAGATCCTCCGAGTTGAGGGCTGCTGTTCAAAAGGTGGGCGGCCTCACCGGTTTCGCCGCAACTTTACGCATCGGCTTCACATCTGAAAACGGAAAAACATTTGTAAGTTACACGAATCCAAATTATTGGGGTAATGCCTATTTTCAAAAAGAATTCGACAAAGTGGCTTCAAATTATTCCAAATTCAACGAACAGTTGGAAAAAGCATTCAAAGCAGCAGGTAATTTTGTCGGAACAGGTTTTGGCTCCGCTAAAGGCTTAACGAAAGAAGATTTGCAGGAGTATCACTATATGATGGGCATGCCCTATTTCGATGACACCGTTGAACTGGAGGAATTTGCGAGCTATCAGGGAGCTGTTGCAAAAATTGATGCTGCGGTAAAAGCAGGCAAACCCAATTTGAAACTGATCTATAAGATAGAAATTCCAGGTAAAGAGCTGACGTTGTATGGTTTTGCTTTATCAGGACCTAAAGGCGAATCAAAGTTTTTACCCATTGTTGACCTGGGCAGCCCAAAACATACCGCTTTCCTGCCGTACGAGATCTTAGTATCGGGAAAAGATGTCCATATGCTTCATGGTCGTTATCGCATCGCTTTATCTTTCCCCGACTTAACGATGGGAACTTTCAGCAAGATCATGTCGACACCCGGAGATATAGAAGATTTATTAAAACAATTGGTTGAATAACCGATTAGAAAAAGAAAAAAAGCCTGTGAGTCGATTGATTCACAGGCTTTTTGGTTTAAGCGACAGGTTTATCAGAAGCAGCTTCTTTATCGGTAGGTGGAAACATGAGTGAAACAACGATTGAGATAATGAGGATACCCAAAATAATCAAGAGTGACAATACTATTGGGAAGTGGAAAAAACCGGCGATACTCATTTTCACACCAACGAAAACCAGAATTGCTGCAAGTCCATATTTTAAATAACTGAAATACTTTGTTATTCCGGCCAGAGCAAAATACAAAGCTCTAAGTCCCAAAATGGCGAAAACATTCGAAGAAAAGATGATAAAAGGATCATGGGATATTGCCAAAATAGCAGGTATAGAATCAGTTGCAAAAATAAGGTCGGTAAATTCAATGATAATCAGCACGACAAAAAGTGGCGTAGCATAGGTTTTATGGTTGATTTTTACAAAAAATTTGCCCCCATGCATTTCATGCGTCACCGGGAAGAATTTTTTGAATAAACGTACAAGGGGGTTCTTCTCCGGGTCGATGCCTTCCTCTTTATGGAAGAGCATTTTGATACCGGTATAGATGAGGAATGCGCCAAAAATGTAGATAATCCAATGAAACCTGTTGATGAGTGCTACTCCTGCAAATATAAAGATTGCTCTCATGATCAAAGCTCCTAAGATACCCCAAAACAAGACCTTATGCTGGTATTTTGGTTCAATCTTAAACATGCTGAACAGCATGATAAACACAAAGAGGTTGTCAACACTGAGAGCCTTTTCGATCAGATAACCGGTTAAAAACTCCAGGCCTTTCTCCTTTCCGTAAAAATGATAAACTCCATAGTTAAAAATTAATGCCAGACTGATCCATACAAGACTCCAAATAAGTGCTTCACGAATACCAACATCATGCGATTTTCGGTGAAAAACCCCCAAATCGAGCGCCAACATTATAAAAACAAAAACTAAAAATCCAATCCAAACAGTTGCAGAAATTTCCATAATAAAAAGTAGTTTTAAGGGGCAAAAGTACTCCTTTTCTCCGAAGAGCCTGAGAGTACTTCGCCAATAAGCTTATTTTAAATAAGTTAAAGAACGTTTCGCATTTTTTCATCTAAACGCATTTTAAACGTTGGAAATCATTTCAAAAAGAGGGACTCATAAATGTTTTTTTATCAACCTTTGAAACGCATTTTTACAGTCCGTTTATGTAACAATAAATGATCATGAAAAATTATAACAAACTCAATTTCAGTAGTCTTAAAAATATAATAACCTTATAACTCAATCAAAAATCAGTAAATAGGAAATGTTATTTATCAAAGTATCAGCTTATAAGCGTTTAAGAATGAATTATTTAAATAATATTTATGTATCTCTGATATAATAAACTACTTTTGCCGCCGCATTATTCTCATGGAGCATGTCGAAACAAACACACAATCACTTATCAAAACTAACGCTGGCTGGCGTAATTGTAACACTCGGTATCATCTATGGAGACATTGGAACATCGCCTCTATATGTTTTAAAGGCCATTCTGAAATCAGTTGAAGTCGTCAATGAGACCTTGATTTTAGGCGCACTTTCAAGCATATTCTGGACATTAACGCTTCAAACCACCATAAAATATGTTTTGATTACCCTTCAGGCTGATAACAAAGGAGAAGGAGGTATCTTTTCTCTTTTCACATTGCTACGTAAAGATCATAGGTGGTTAAGCACTTTTGCCATAATCGGAGGTAGCACGCTGTTGGCTGATGGTATTATAACACCTTCAATCACTGTTACTTCTGCTGTTGAAGGGTTAACCCTTTTTAAACCAGATGTTCCGGTAATACCCATTGTATTAATCATCATCACTGGTTTATTCTTTGTGCAACAGTTTGGAACCCTCAAGGTAGGAAAAGCATTTGGACCATTGATGTTTAGTTGGTTTATCATGCTGGGTGTTTTAGGGTTTAGCCAATTGATTAAATACCCTTTTGTTCTTAAAGCTCTTAATCCTTATTATGCATATGTTTTATTATCGGAATATCCGGGAGGCATATTGCTGTTAGGAGCTGTTTTTCTGGCTACTACCGGAGCAGAGGCGCTTTATACTGATTTAGGACACTGCGGATTAAAAAATATTAGAATAAGCTGGATTTTTGTTAAAACAATGTTGGTTGTCAACTATCTGGGACAGGGAGCCTGGATTTTGCAACATTTAGATGACGTTCAAAGCATCACAAATCCCTTTTATAATATCATGCCGGTTTGGTTTCTGCCGGCAGGGATTGTAATGGCAACTACTGCTGCAGTTGTTGCAAGTCAGGCGTTAATCACAGGATCTTATACACTTATCAGTGAGGCAATTTCTCTTAATTTCTGGCCCAAAATACGTATCAAATACCCCTCTCTGGCTAAAGGTCAGATGTATATCCCTGCAATAAATTGGATTCTGTATGCTTCCTGTATAATCGTAATCCTTATTTTTCAAAGTTCTGAAAATATGGAGGCTGCTTATGGGCTATCCATTACCTTTACGATGCTTATGACTTCCATTTTGATGGTATTTTATTTAAAATCAAAAAAAACTCCATTTGCGCTAATCATACTTTTCGCATTAATCTATTTTACAATCGAAGGAGCTTTCCTGATAGCAAACCTGCAAAAATTTGCTCATGGTGGATGGTTCACTGTTGTAGCTGCTTCAATAATTGCTTTTATCATGTTGGTAATGTATCGGGGCAGGCAAATCAGGAATAGGTTTATCTCGTTCCTAGAGGTAAAAAAATATCTGCCAATTATTAATGACCTTAGTCATGACCTCACGATACCAAAATATTCCAGTCAATTGGTTTATACCACACATGCTGATCGCTTAACTGATATTGAAGAAAAAACAATTTATTCGATAATAAAGCGGCAACCCAAACGAGCGGATGTCTATTGGTTTTTGCATGTAGACATTCTTGATGATCCTAATACACTGGAATATAAAGTCACAGAGCTGTATGATAAAAAAATATATCGCATCGATTTTTATCTCGGCTTTAAGGTTCAACCAAAAATAGCAGAGTATTTCGGTCAGGTTTTAACATGTTTAAAGGAAGAGGGACGTATTGATTTGATTAGCCAATACCCATCATTGCGAAACTATGAGATTCCGGCTGATTTCCGCTTTGTGCATCTTGACCGTCGTGTAAACAGAACGATAGATTTACCTCTTATCGAAAAAACCACTCTGAATCTCTATTACATTCTGAAACGTATTGGCATCGGAGATGTTAAGGCTTATGGACTGGATGTAACGATGGTAACAGTGGAGATGATCCCATTGACAATACCTTCGAAGACAAATGCATTGTTCATCAAACAACGTATGACTGAAAGCGAGGAGTAAAAACTCAATCGGGTTAACCAAATGCAATTTCATTAAAGTCACAATCAGAGCGTTTTGCATTGGATTATTTTATGACATCAGATTTTATCATTGTCATAAGATACCACGTAAGTGTTGATAATCAACTTATACTCTCGTACTACTTTGGATCTTTCTTAAATTTTGCCTGAACAAAGGCATACACCATTGGCAATAATGAGATGAAAATGATTGAAAAGACAACAATGGTAAAGTTTTGTTTTACAACAGGTATGTTACCAAAAAAATAGCCAGCGAAACTAAAAGCTACCACCCATAACACTCCGCCTACAATATTAAAACTCACGAATCGCTTAAATGACATCTCACCAACACCTGCTACAAAGGGTGCAAAGGTTCGGATAATAGGCATGAACCTGGCTATAATGATGGTTTTTCCACCATGCTTTTCATAAAACTCATGTGTTTTCAACAGATGTTCCTTTTTAATAAATCTGTAATCGCGTTCGTAAACTTTGTGACCTAACAATTTCCCAATCTCATAATTTATGCTGTCACCAATAATTGCGGCTACAATTAAAACCAAAACCAACACAAAAATATTCAGCGGGTTACCCTCCATTGCAGCTATTGCGCCTGCAGCAAATAAGAGAGAATCACCTGGTAAAAAAGGTGTTACGACCAAACCTGTTTCGCAGAAAATAATTATGAACAGGATTAAATAAGTCCAGAACTGATACTGACTTACTATTTCAAACAAATGTTTATCAATATGAATGATAAAATCAATGATGTATTGAATGTATTCCATAGGGCAATTTTATCGCAAGTGAGTTTTAATTTCGGCTGCAAATGTAAGATATTATACTGCCTTAATTCCATGTCTAATTATTCATTGCAGTGGTTTTGAACATAAAATGCTAAATAATTTTTATCTCATTGTTAATCAATTATATAATTCACTTTTTGAATTGAATCATATGTCAGCATATTGAATATAAGTTTAAAAAAGCACTCAGCCGGAAGCATACATCTATGCTTAAAGCTGGCCTTCCGACGTTGTTAGATGCTATTTCCTGTTTTGAAAGGATTCCTTTGTACCTCCTAACCTAAACCGCAGTAATGATTCTGGTGGTTCTTACAATATCAATTTTATTGATTATACAGCAAGCATAGGGGTTGACATCTATCAGCAATCTATTTCAATGCAGTTTTTTCCAGTCATCTTCAATCATTGCATAAACAACATCATCAACCCAATGATCATTTAAAAACAAACTTTTAATAAAGTGTGCCTCTTTCCTAAAACCGATTTTTTCCAGCAGTCCGATGGAGTTTTCATTCTGCGGATCGGTCGAGGCAATAATCCGGTGCTTGTTCAAATCTTCAAATAAATAATCAATGATTCTTTCAACCGATTCTTTGGCATAACCTTTCTTTTGATAAGCTTTACTTAAGGTAAATCCAATTTCGGCTTGTTTGTTTTCTTTACCAAAAAAGTGAATCCCTATATCACCAATCAGCTTTTGGCGTTCTTTTTCAATCAAAACGACCTGAAACCATGTTTCAGGTTCATCTGGGTGCTTTGAAACTCCATCAATAAATAGTTCAACATCAGCTATAGATTTTGGAACCCACCCCTGATATTTATTTGATTCAGCATCGGAGCGATAATCGAAAAGCTCATATTTGTCATCAGGTTTTATTGGTCTGATTATTAACCGCTCTGTTTCTAACTTCATACGTGTAACTTTCAAAATATTTTACAATAGAATTAAACCAAAGTTCCTTTAATACCGAAAGGAGAAATGTAATAGTCCAATTATCGCTCACTCAATTGGCCTAACATTTCTATCCATCGGCATTATACCATGACAGCTTCTGGATTCAACTATAATTCACTTTGGTATAACTTCTTATAAAACAAGCAATTTCCAATCAATAAAACTCCAAATCACCGGTTTATAGGCAAATTTACCGATTTGTTTTTGAATAAGCTTTATCATTACTCATTTTCTATTTGGGGGTTAAAATGAATATCCATCGAAGCCATTGCAACCTATTCTCACTTTCAGTTTTTGTAAATCCAGCAGAACCAGCAAAAAGCTTAAATGTAATTTCAAAACTCAGTTTTACTTTTAACCGCAGAGGCCGCCGAGAAGGCGCGGAGGGCGCAAAGGAATCATACTTTTGGAATTAAATCTTTGCTTTATAGTCTGCTTTTATCTTTGTCGATATTCAGATAGCGGTTTATAATTCACAATTTAAATCATGTGTAAACCCTTTGCGTCCTCTGCGCCTCCATTGCGCCTTCTGCGATTAAACACTTTTAGTACAGAATATCAATACTTTAACAAGGATAATCTTCACTAATTTAAGACTATCTATTCATTATTGTCCTTGCACCAGCTTTTAGCCGGTAAATGGACATGAAGGTGTTTTTCAAGCTTTAGGGAATTTTTCAGAAGACCCTACTTTTACTTAGTGTCTGTGCATAATGTCTGGTGCTTGAGCTTTAAAGTTTGAGGGCGAGGCATGTACGGAATGAATGTCAGGAGTTTACTAATGTAAATGACTGACATGAATGACGTACATAACGAAGCCATCGGACTTTAAAGACAAGCACTACTTAATGAAACTTGTTCTGTCTTCTGCTAATTGATATGCCTTTTCCTATCTTCGCACTAAAAAAAGATGGACATTTTCATTATCGCCCTCGTGGCTTTTGCAGCCTCAATGCTAACCTTCTTTTCGGGTTTTGGACTTGGAACGCTGTTAGCACCGGTATTTATGCTGTTCTTCCCTGTAGAATTAGCAATAGCGCTTACAGGAGTAGTTCATTTTTTTAACAACCTCTTCAAACTAACACTTGTCGCTCGTTTTGCAAACAAGGATGTGTTACTTCGCTTTGGTGTTCCGGCTGTTTTTGCTGCTTTTGCCGGCTCATGGCTTTTGCTGCAACTATCTGACCTTAAACCTCTTTACAGCTATCAGTTTGGACAAAAATCGTTTGAAGTGTTACCACTTAACTTTGTGATGGCACTTTTGCTCATCTTTTTCTCCTTGATGGACTTGCTTCCATTCTTGAAAAAACTTCAGTTTGGAAGAGAAAAACTACCAATCGGAGGCTTACTAAGTGGCTTTTTTGGAGGATTGTCGGGAAATCAGGGGGCATTACGGTCGGCTTTCCTTATCAAAGCCGGTCTTTCAAAGGAAGCCTTTATCGGAACCGGAGTGGTGATTGCAGCCTTTATTGATGTCACCCGGTTGAGTGTTTATGCAACAAAATTCAGTCAGTCGGGACTGAATGAAAACCTTCAGCTTGTCATCATTGCAACAATTGCTGCCATGGCAGGAGCTTTTATTGGTAACAAACTCCTTAAAAAGGTAACGCTGGCTTTTGTACAAACATTTGTTGCCATCATGCTGATGGGCATCGCTTTGGCATTGGGTTTGGGATTCATTGGATAGCAACCGTTTGCGGTTTGATAAAAACCTCTAACTTTGTCGAAAGTAATCACAGATGGATGGTTTAAATGCTGCACATGAAACATGGCTTACCGGTCAATTGAAATCGGGAGACATCGAAGCATTTAAGACAATCTACCGCGAACAGTTTCCCCATTTGTTACGCTTTGCTTTTGGTATCATGCGCAACAAAACTGCAGCAGAAGAAATTACCCAGGAAACACTAACACACCTTTGGGAAATCAGGGAAAGCCTTACCATCACTTTTTCATTGAATTCCTACCTGATGAAAGCTGTCAGAAACAAATGTATTGACTACCTGCGACATCGTCAGATTGTGGAACGACATGCTGCCGCACAACATAAGGAACTACTGCTGACACAGGATATTACTGATGAATTCATTCAATTCAGTCAATTGCAGCAAGCTTTGGATAAAGCGCTGGAAACCATCCCACAGGAATATGCAGATGCGTTTAGAAAAAACCGCTTTGAAGCCAGATCTTATCAGGAAATTGCTGAAGAGGCCGGCATTTCTGTCCGAACAGTTGAATACCACATCAGCAAAGCCATTGGTCTTTTACGAAATAAACTCGGTGATTTTCTGGGCGATTCAGAATAACAAAAAATATTTATTAAAAATACACCCATTCTTTGTGGTTATTCTTTTCTTAAACGTCTTACCAACACTATGGAACATTACTCAAACACTGAACATCCGTCCGTTGATCTGTTGATTGCCCGCGTTTTGGGCGATACAGCCACTGCTGATGAATGCCAGCAACTCGAAAACTGGATAGCTGAAGCTGATGAAAACCTCATTTATTACAAACAATCTAAAGCGCTGTGGGATACATCACTACATATAGATGCTGCGCTTGAAAAATCGTTGGAAAGTGTATTAACACAAATTAAACCCAGTCCTGCCAAAAGAAGAATTTTACCAATACTGCAAAAAATTGCAGCTGTTTTTTTCTTGCCATTGCTACTTGGAACACTTGTTTTGCTTTATCAGTTGCAGGAAAATCGCATAAGCTCCAGCAGTTGGATTCAAACAACAGCTGCATTTGGTTCACTGAGTCAACTACAACTGCCGGATGGCACTAAAGTTTGGTTAAACACAGGTAGCACCATCAGCTACCCCGAAAAATTTACTTCAGGCAAACGAAACATAAAACTTGAAGGCGAAGCTTATTTTGAGGTAACTTCTGATGTTAAAAATCCATTTGTTGTTCATACAGATCATTTCACGGTTACTGCCACCGGAACCAAATTTAATATAATGGCTTATAGGGAGTTAACAAACTGTCAGGTGACACTGGCTGAAGGAAAGGTTGCTGTTGGGGGGATGAAAAACACCTCCGAAATCATGATGAAGCCCAATCAAAATCTTAGGATTGACGTGTCAAAAGGGCAAACAAGTCTTGAAGATGCGGATGCCTACAAGTACTTTGCATGGAAGGATGGAAAAATCATTTTCAGAAACGACCGTCTTGCGGATATTGCAAACCGTCTTAGCCTTCAATACAATGCTGATATCGAAATTCAAGGCGATATTAAAGACCTAAGGTTCAGAGCCACCTTTGAAAACGAAACACTTGGTGAAGTATTGACCTTGCTTAAGTTGGCTTCTCCTTTTGTTTATGAAGAACATGCCCCCCAATACCTGGCTGATGGAACATTCACAAAAAGAAAAATCATTATCAAAGCTATTTCAAACCAAAAATAAAAAAAGACCATGAATCACCTGCAAGCCTTTGAAGCTGAACCTCCATAAATCGGGCTATTTCCGGAAATAACAACATTTATTTCCTTTTTCATTTCTTTCACTTTTCTTTCAGTACGACACTGGCTTTTTCGGTGTCAGGATATGATTTTGTCGAAACCAAAACCGAATACTAATCTATGAAAATGAAACATTTACTTCTCATCTTGTTGTTTTACAACATTTTAACATCATCACTTTTCGCACAAACAGAGAAGATAACGCTTAAGATGGAAGATGTCACCATCAACGAGGTGCTTACTTCAATTGAGTCAAAAAGTGATTACAAATTTCTGGTCAACGAACGCACCATTGACCTCAAACAAAAAACGAATGTCAACTTTGTTGACATGACTATTTCCGACATCCTCGAAAAGCTTTTTGACACCTCCAAAACAAGTATTTTGGTAAAGGACCGTCAAATTATCATCGCGCCTAAAACCGTTAAAGAAGAAAGTGGCCCGGTTAAAGGCAAGGTAATTGACAATAAAACCAAAGAGCCCATGCCCGGTGCTACTGTGTTGATAAAGAGCACCGGAAATGGCACAATCACTTCAATCGATGGCACTTTCGAACTGCAGGTTACGGGCGAAAATGAGGTGATTTCGATATCATATATTGGCTACACTCCTATGGAATATGTTGTAAAACCCGGCATGCAAATCGATGTCCAAATGACTGAAAGTAATATCATGATGGGCGATGTTGTTGTCACTGCACTTGGTATCAAACGCGAGGAGAAAGCAGTGGGTTATGCCATTCAGAAAATGGATGGTGATAAAATCCAGACTGTTAAGCATTCAAACCCAACAACAACATTAACGGGTAAAGTAGCGGGTTTAACCATTTTCAACAGCACCAATTTTGGTCAGGAACCCGTTATGCTGCTCAGGGGTGAGAATCCACTTATTGTTATTGATGGTATACCCAACGCGAACACCACGCTTGACGACATCAGTCCCGATGATATTAAAAGTATTGACGTGCTGAAAGGCGCAACAGCTTCAGCACTTTACGGATCACGGGGAGCAAATGGTGCAATAATGGTCACCACTATCAAAGGCAATAAGGAAAAAGGACTTTCTGTTTCACTCAACAGCTCAACCATGTTCAACATGGGTTTTGTTACTTATCCCGAAACACAGAAATCGTACTCCTCAGGTGAACATGGGAAATACAGCGATGACTATGTTTGGGGCGATAAGCTTGACATTGGACGCACCACAACTTTATGGGACCCTTTCGAGATGATCTGGAAAGACAGCGTTCCTCTTGTTTCCAAAGGGAAAGACAATCTGAAAAATTTTCAGGAACTTGGGATGATTACCAACAACAACATCAACATCACCAATCAGGGTGAAAACGGAAGCATTAGAGCTTCCATTTCACATGTATACGAAAAAGGGCAATTTCCAAACCAAAAACTCAACAAAGCAACCTATTCCTTAAGCGGTGAAATGAAACTCAATGATTTTACCCTTGAATCGGGGATCACCTATTCGAAGCATATTTCACCTAACATCAGGGGAAACCAGTATTCCGGAGGTTTTTTATACAACCTTGTTGGATGGGTTGGAGCTGAATGGGATATCAACGAATACGAGAATTACTGGATGGAAAAAGATATTTCTCAAAACTGGTTTAACACTGTGTGGTATGACAATCCATGGTATCTGGCAAATGAAGTAACCACAACTGCTGACCGCGATATCATGAGTGGGTTTGTTTCAGCATCATATCAGCTCAAACCATGGATGAAAGTTTTATTCAGAAGTGGGCTTGACTCCTATCTGAACCGGCACATTTCACGCAATCCCATCAGTTCACGCAATGCATGGAGCTCTTACGGTTATTACTCAGAAGAAAAAACAACCGGATATAGTCTTAACAACGACTTGCTCTTGAGTTTAGATAAAACCTTTGGGGATTTTCAAATTGAAGGTTTAGCCGGCGGTACTATTTATTTTAAAAAGGATGACTACTTTCAGGCAAACACCCAGGGAGGCCTTTCAATCCCCGGATTTTATTCGCTAAGGGCATCGAAAAACCCAATTGAATGGAACACCGACCTCACACGTCAGCAAGTAAATAGTTTGTTTGGTCGTGTTGGTATCAGTTACAAGCGTATGGCCTATTTAGATGTAACAGGTAGAAACGACTGGAATTCAACACTTTCAGAAGCAGAGAGATCATATTTCTATCCATCAGTTTCAGGAAGTTTTATACTTTCCGAAATATTACCTACCATTCTATGGCTTGATTTCTGGAAACTGCGTTCATCATGGACAGTAACCAAAGCGACGCCCGGCATTTATGACATAGCAACAAATTTTACAGTTCAAAATGAGGTTTGGGGAGGATATAATTCTGCTTATTTTCCCGTCGATCTGCGTGGAAGTGATATCGAACCTACAACTTCTCAGACATTTGAGGTGGGTACGGCTGCCGTCTTTTTTGGCAATAAGATGAAATTCGATTTGACCTATTACCAAAAACGCAGGTACAATTTGATTGACTTTGCCGACCTTAGTGAAGCAACCGGCTTCTATCAAAAATATGTAAACATTGACACTGAAACTACAAAAAAAGGTCTGGAACTAACTTTGGGAGTTACTCCAATTTCTACCCGCGACTGGAAATGGAATGTCAACTTCAACTGGGCCAAAGATATCACCTATTACACCAAACTCGACTCTACCTATGCCGAAGATCTTCCATGGATTAAGGTTGGAAACAGAATCGATGCTTACACCGTTTATGACTGGCAACGTGATGCTGATGGCAATATTATCCATCAAAACGGTATGCCCATTATTTCAGATTATCAAACAGTGCATGGATACAGCAATCCTGACTGGGTTTGGGGAGTTAATTCAGACTTGCAGTATAAGAGCCTTACGTTGGGTTTCTCAGTTGACGGCCGTGTAGGCGGATTGTCTTTTTCACGCCTCGACGCTTTGCTTTGGCATTCCGGCGCACATATCGATACCGACAACCAATGGCGTTATGATGAAGTTGTAAATGGTTTGACGAATTACATTGGGCCCGGAGTAAAAGTCGTTTCCGGCACCGTTGAATACGACACTTATGGTCAGATCATTACCGACACCCGGGTTTTTGAACCAAACGATGTAGAAGTTTCATACGAAGGCTATACACGCAGGTATCATACAGGGGCTTGGTCGTGGAGAAGTCAAAACATTCTGGATGAGACATTTATTAAGCTAAGAGAACTTTATATTACCTGGAAAGTGCCTACAAAGACTTCATTAAAAATAGGCCTTAAAGACCTGAATGTTTCAATCGTGGGTCAAAATCTTTTGTATTGGGGAAAAGAATATAAAATGACAGACCCCGATTATGGTTCATCATGGGACCTCGTTTCACCCTCAGTTCGCTACTTTGGACTTAATCTTAAGACAAACTTTTAATCCTGCAAGCCATGAAAAAAATAATCATTATCTTCCTGTTGATCAGCGCCTCATGGTCATTCAATGCCTGTTCAAAATTCGACGATATCAATACCGACCCCAATCAAACTTCAGAAGTGAGTCCTTCGTTGCTGGCAACAAACCTGATTCTTCAATCGATGCAGTACCCGCATGTGGGTGTTGACTTCCTTTATAAAGATATGCTTGCCAAATACATTTCTTATATGGAAGGGGCCAACAACTATCAGTACAACAAGCTTGACCGCACCTATTTCTCTTCTTTAGTAAAACTAACCAACGTACAAAAGATGCAAGAGGCTGCAGCTGGCTCTGTGACTGAAAGCACCTACCGGGCACTTGGGCATTTTATCCGCGCGTACACCTTTTTTAATCTCACTTTAGCTGTGGGGGATATTCCATACAGCGAAGCATTGAGGGGAGAAGAAGGTATTATAAACCCGAAATACGACACTCAAAAAGAAGTATTTATTGGCATTTTGAGCGAATTGGACTCGGCAGCCAAGTACTTTGGATCAGGCCGTAATTTTGATGGAGACCCTGTGTATAAAGGTAAAATTGCCAAATGGCAAGCTGCGACCAACAGCCTCAGCCTAAAAGTTTTGACACACCTCTGGAAAAAAACCTCCGATCCTGACTTGAATGTTATCAACAGATTTAATACCATTGTTACCAATGGTCCGATTTTTCAATCGAACAACGATAACTTTCAGACAGTTTACTCAACACTGGAAGTTGAAAATTACCCATTTTACAACAGTAATTTCAGGAAATATCCAATCATGAGTACTACCCTCATCGATAAAATGAAGGAGCTCAACGATTACCGGATGTTTTATTTTGCAGAACCGGCATTGGCACAGATCAATGGTGGCGAAACACCTATGAGCTGGGATGCCTATGTAGGAGTAGATCCTTCCGATAATTACAGTTCAATTGCAGCGCGGTATGTTGCGAATCAAATAAGCGGAATTAATCCACGCTATTATGCCCTTGCACAAGGCGAACCTACTTTTTTGCTTAGTTATGCCGAGCAATGTTTTATCATTGCAGAAGGCATTTTAAGAGGTTGGACAGCCGGTGATGCTTCGGATATCTATAAAAAAGGAGTCATAGCTGCTATGCAATTCACCGCGCTAAACACTCCTGATGATCCAAAATACCATCATGGCATGAAAATTACCACTGCCATTATCAATAGTTATGTTGCCCAACCAGCTGTTATACTGAGTGGCAGCACAGAAGAGCAGCTTCAGAAAATCTGGCAACAGCGCTATTTCATTGGTTTTATGCAAAATGGATGGAACACGTATTATGAATATCGCAGGACAGGTTATCCCGTTTTACCTATCAATAGTGCAACGAATCTAAACAGCATCCCTACACAGATTCCGTTAAGGTGGCTTTATCCTTCAAAAGAATTGTCCTACAACAGAGAAAATGTCGAAGCAGCTTTAATCAGGCAATTCAATGGTAACGATGATACCAATGAACGTATGTGGATTTTACAAGATTAACAAACCATTCAAATAACCCATATTAATCATTTAAACTACTGTTATGAAAAAAAATCTATTCTTTTTGCTTTTTGCTCTGCTGTTTGGCAGTGCTGTTTTTTCCAGTGTACCTGAAAGGGTAGGTTGGTGGAAGTTTGACGATCCTATGGATATGCTCGCACCCACCATTGGAAATCCTTTGGTGTTAACAGGAACTCAAACCTCAGTTAACGGACCGGTTGATGGCAACCTTGCTACTGAACTTTCTTTAGGAAGCCATCTGATTATGAACCATGGCATCAGCCCAAATGGTGGCGGAACGCTTGTGAACGAGTATTCGCTGCAAATGGACATCCTGATGCCAACGGCATCACTATGGCATGCCATTTATCAAACAGCTTCTGACAACTCAAATGATGCTGAAATGTTTATCAATACCGACAATTTCATTGGCGCATGGAGGTTTGGATATTCTGCCAATGCCGTTGCCGAAAACACCTGGTACCGCATGGTTGTCTCGGTTCAAAACGGTGGATTCTTCAAAATTTATATGAACGGCGAACTTTGGGTTGATGGAGTTGGACAAGATCTCGATGGCCGCGATGCCCTTGAGAGTGCTCTTTTGCTTTTTGCCGATGAAGATGGCGAAGACAACACGATGCTTTGTTCAGAAGTTGGCATATGGAATGTAGCCTTAACAGCTGAACAGGCGCTCGAACTTGGCGATGCAACAACAGGAGCACCCATCGGAGGTTTTCCTGAGAAAAAAGGTCATTGGATGTTTGATGACGCTCTGGATATGCTAAAAGCTGAAGTTGGCAGCCCTCTTACTCTTACGGGAACGCAGGAATCTGTAGCCGGCCCAATGGACAATAATCTTGCTACTCAAATTGGTCTTGGAAGTTATCTTACTATGGTTCATGGTATTGCAGCTAATGGTGGTGGTGCTGAGGTGAATGAATATACGTTCCAGTTCGACTTTTCAGTTCCGGCAGTTGATACCTGGCATGCATTCTTCCAATTGACGCCTGATAATAGCGATGATGCTGATCTGTTTACAAATACCTCTAACTCAATTGGTGTTTGGGAAACAGGATACAGTGTCAATACCATCACTTCAGATTCCTGGTACCGAATGATCATCAGCGTTAAAAATGGCGAATTCTTCCGTATTTATATCAATGGTGAACTTTGGTTGGATGCTGAAGGCAGAGAAATTGATGGAAGATATGGCCTTTTGGAATCATTGCTGATCTTTGGCGACAATGATGGCGACGATGCATTAATCAAATGCTCCGAACTTGCTATCTGGGATGTGGCTCTCACTTCGGAGGAAGCTGCTTTACTCGGTGATGCAACAACTTATACAGGCATTGGCCAATATGAAGCAAAAAAAGTAGCTGATTTAGGTCAAAACTATCCTAATCCATGTGTGAACTCAACAACATTCCCTTATCAGGTTGTTGAAAACGGTAACGTCAGCATTCAGGTTTCAGATTATACCGGACGCGTTATCCGTAATGTAACTATTGGTCATAAAACTGTTGGCGCTTATACTTATGAGATGCAGACAAGCGACCTATCATCAGGAATTTACTATACCCAACTTACAGTGAATCATCGTGTAAGCATAAAGAAAATGATTATTGTAAAATAATCGTGACTGTTGGTTTGTAATTGTTGAGCACCTCCTTCGGGGGGTGCTTTTTTTTTGGGGAGTTGGAATCAATTTACGGAATTAGTTTCACTGTCAAAAAAGGTGTCTTCTAACATCGGCGATGCATCACCCAAAATGATCTAAATGCTATTGTGTATATGAATATCTAAAGACTAAAATCTTTTGCGTCGCCCAATGGGTGACGCAAAAATTATAACTTGCTTCATTACAGCGCTGTACAAAATAAAAAAATAAGAGTGTCGAAGTCAGATAAAAAGGTTCGCTCCAAAATGAGTCATATATCATCAACTTGTACAAATTTCATGAATATGGAATATCTCTGGGATGATTTCTTGGTGACAATTATAATTATGAAAGCAGTCCTTTTATGTCATTCCATTTTATGAGCTGCAATTGATTGTCATAAACACCAAACAATAGAGCAAAAAAAGTTTTGTAATGATTTCTTTTAACCTAAATCCAGCTCAGGATTACCATTTTTTAAACCAAACAACTCATTATCAAATTGGTACTACTATTTTATTACAAGCATTTTTCGCGTAGTATTAAACTTTTCAGTTATCAGTTGATAGTAATATACACCCTCTTTTAACTGAGAACCATTGAATGGAACATCAAAATTTCCGGCTGATAGCTTATCATCCAGAAGGGTAGCCACACTATGTCCATGTAAATCGGTAATTATAAGTTTTACCTGTTGAGGCTGAACGAGTACAAAACGAATATGGGTTTCGGTTGTAAACGGGTTGGGTTTGTTTTGATGTAAAAATGACCCATCACCACTGTTTTCATCCAAACCCTGAGGATCAAGGTAGACAAAGGATTTTTCATCGGACCATGCGCTCCATCGAAGGTTTTGGTCGCGATACCTCATCCGGGCATAATAAATTTTTCCATTTTCAAGTTGCCCGTGTTGCACTTTACACTGACTTAAATCAATACCTGCATTTCGATCTATTGGTTCAAACGAGTTGGTAACCAAATAGATATTTTGCCAGTTGGTGTTTTTGTCAACGAGAGGCTGTGAAAAGTTTCCACTCATATTACTGATCTGAAATTGTGAAGACATGCAATCATCTTCTCCAATAAAATTATCGGCTTGTAAGAGCAGACTCAGATCAGGTTGATTCGAAATATCAAGCAGTACCGGCTTAGAAGGAGCGGCTTGGTTAAGACTGCGATGCCAGCTGTCAGCAATCTCGTTGGTTGCAGCAACATTGGTATTACCCAGATCAAACATCTTGCCGGTATAAGATAAATTCGCGAGATCAATTTCAAACATCACATAAAAATAGTGATCAAGAGCGATGTGAATTTCAGGGTAATCGGTATTTGTATACTCACCCCAGCGGTCGCGGTTACCTCCACCTCCGCCTACACAGCTGATGCGAAAATCACCCAAATCCGTATCTGATATAACCACACCTCTTTCATAAGCATGTGTATGTCCGTATGATAGCTGCTGTACCTTGCTGTATTTTTTTAAAATTGGAAGGATCTCATCATGCACATAAGCAGTATTTCCCTCACCCCACAGCTCACTCACAGGTGGGTGATGAAGAAAACAAAAAACAAAATGAACAGAAGCATCCTGCTCTGCCTCAGCGAGTTTTGTATCCAGCCAGGTTTTTTGAGTATTACCAAAATTGCTTATCATGTTGGTATTTAACCCGATGAAAAGAGTTCCCGGCATCCGGTACGACCACACTTTCTCGAAAAGCGCATGTCCGGAGGGAAAAGCAGAGAAGTCGTCATACTTGATATATTTATAATAATTCTGATGCTCAAGTTCATGATTACCAGCAACAGAAAGAAAGGGAATACCCGTTGTCAAAGGTGAAAATGGCCTTAGAAACTCATTCGTCCACTGCTCAATGGAGCTTCCACTGCCAACGATATCGCCGGTATGCATCATCAACTGAATACTATCTGTATAGTTTTCACCAAACAGTTGGAACATTTTATCCCTTGCCGACCTTACAACAAAGCCGGTTGCTGCTGAATCGTCCTGCGTGTCGCTAAACAAGAGAAAACGTATATGTCCTTGATAATCAGTCCCTGGTAAGGTAGTAAAATTATAAACCGGTGAAGTTCCGTTGCCTGAAATCAGACGATAATAATATTTTGTGTTGGCTTCCAGGTTCGTCAGTTTCACACTATGCCACCTATAGTTGGCTGCAACAATTTCGCTTGTACCGTTTGTGGTGCTTCCAAGGTTTGTTGTCAAACCATATTCAACCGAAGTAATTGTTGTTAATGGGTCATGCCAGCAAACATACACTGAATTTTCTGTAAGTGATTGAATGAAAGGATAAAGGATAAGTTGCCCGGCTGGAGGCAGCGTATGCGAAAATCCTCCCAAAGCTTCCACTTCAAAGGGCGAGAGGTTATAATCCCAGATTCCAACTTCCGACACATAAATATCGTTGTCTTCTGCATCTTCATCGGCAAAAAGCAGTAACGCATTAGCAAGCGCAAATCTTCCGTCCACATCTTGAACAGCGCCTTGCATAATGAGTTCTCCATCAAGATAAACATTAAATGATGTGCCATTATCAACCGAAATTACAAGGCGATACCACTCACCAGCATTGATGGTTTGTGCCGAATACCCTACCGCAGCAACACCTATCTGACCGGAAGGATTAATGAAAAAATCTGCATCATTGTTATTTTGTATCGAAGTTTGAAAAAAACTATGCCAGATATTTAAAGAAGCAACTTTAAAATCGATTTGAATGCTGTATTCGTTTACAAAACTCCCTCCACCATTAGGACTGATACCATGTGTCATTTTATAATAACTCCCAACTCCAATTTTTACAGCATAGTCATTAGCTTCAGGGCCGTTTGCAAGCTGATGTGTTCCGGTTAGAATTAATGGCTGTCCAAAGCCTGTAACCGGAGAGGTAAGATTCGAAGCGTCATTAAAATTCCACCAACCAATGCGCTGAGCTTGTAGCGAAAAAATATTTAATCCTAAGAATTGAACTATTACAAAAAAAATAAAAACGGATCTTTTCATAAAAACAACTATTAAAAAAGGAATTAATTCACCCTATTCCACATATTCATAGTTGGAAGATAATGTGCTAAAGGTGCTATGATTCAATGCACTAACAATTTGTAAATATCGCAAAAAAAACAATCAGGAGGACTGAAAAAATGTAGAAAAATGCCAAAAAAACTAAACGCTCATTTAATTGGTATTTTAATCTTAATTTATTGATTATATGCATATTACATTAGAAATTGTTAATATATCCGAATCAGAAATTAAAAGCATCATACATTACTTTCAAAATTGCATAATTCTTCATTGATTTCGTAAATCGAAACCAATCTAAATCTTGACTTAGGCTACATCAATACTGTATCTTTATAAAAATTTTGGGTATGAAAAAGCACTATAATTGGTACCGCCTGCTTCATATTCTTGCAATAGTTTTGATTTTGGCTGGGACTATCGATCCACTTGAAGGTTCAGTACTTATCGTTATTGGCAGCATTTTGCTTGCTGCTGTTGCCTATCTCCGAAATGACAGACACCGTAAGATATTTATAATGTCAGCTATTTTCATTGTAGTTGGAGTAGTTTATTTGTTCTGGATTTCATCACTTGGAGGATTCGGAGGCACTTCGAAGCTGTCATGGTGGTGGGGTGCACCTATCCTTCCCTATCCCATCGGATGGTTGGTGATAATCATCACATTAATTAGTCGCCTTATCAGAAAGAATAAGCTAACGACTTCACATTAAGTTGTTTAGGCGTAATTTATTATTGAATTCTGTGAATTCATGTTTTTAGATTTCCGGCAGAAAGCAAATAAAGAATCATCACTATTCTTTGTTATTCATATTTACATCCACCTGTGGGAAAGGAATTTGCACACCATGCTCCTTGAAAATGTTGTAAATACCAACACCAACTTCACTTTTTGTTCCCAGACTCTGATCGTAAGGTGTCCAAAAAAGTAATCTGAAATTCAGCGCACTATCGCCAAAGCCTTCGAAGAGTGCCCAGGGGGCAGGCTCTTTAAGTACCATCGGATGTTCAGAAGGCACTTTCGTCAGCAATTTGAGTATTTCATTGGGATCGCTCCCGTAAGCTACTCCAACTTTTATTTCGATGCGGCGAACATTATCTGTTAAAGTCCAGTTAATCAATTGATCTGAAACCAGATTACCATTAGGAACAACCACCTCCGCACCATCAAAAGTACGCACATTGGATGACCTGATTCCGATTCTGTTTACAACTCCCAGCAGGTTTTTAATCTCAATTGTATCACCAACCTGTAAAGGTCTTTCATATAAAAGGATAAGTCCGGAAATAAAATTGTTGACAATATTTTGCAAACCAAAACCAATACCAACACCTAAAGCCCCTGCAATAAAACCAAACTTACCAAGATCAATGCCAGCAGCAGTTATGGCAAGTAAGAATCCGGCAACAACAATAAAATAACCTACTGTAACCGAAATTGCGACCGGAACACCACGTGGTAATCTTGCCTTTTTCAACAACTTTTCAATCAGGAACTTCAAAAGGCTGGTTAAAACAAAGGTAATAACAAGGATTAAAATGAATGACAAAACGCTTCCATATGTAATCTCAAGCAAGCCAAAGTTGCGTTCCTTTTCTAAAAACTCTGTGAAATTATTAATTAACAGTCTGTTCACCTGAAAAGAAACAGTTAAGGAGAAAAACCAGTAAATAACTGCCAGCGTCTTGATGGTGTTAAGGGTTTTTCGTTCATAGCGGGCATACTTCTCATATGCGCTAATTGTGTGTTTCGATCGCTGATAACGGATAAGTGCTTGTGCAAACGACCCGGTAATAAGGTACAACCCATACAATAATACTGTAAACTCAGGAACATGAATTCCAACCGTAACAAGCAGTATAGCAAGGTCGTAATATCCCATTAAATTGGCAAAGAAGGCTGCCAGGTAGAAGAAAAAAATCAGGTTAGCAAGAATCAACCTTGTTTGACTGATATATTTCTGCTCTCTGAAATTTTGCCATAAAACCGGTCGTAAATACTTAAGCGATAACAGTATACCCAGTAATGACTCAAAAAGAATGTAGTGCCGTGCAACATCACCAAAGTACCAAACAACTATTTCTAAATCGTTAACAATCAATAGTATAATCAATCGAAAAATAAAGTGCCGCGTATCGCTATCAATAAACTTTTTCAATATAAAATACATATTGATAAGAAGGATCAGCGTTATCAGATGATTGAGAATCAATGGATAAAAAGGATAAAATAAATGGAAAAACACCATTACCATTGTTAAGCTTGTCACAACCGGATAACCCTTAAAAATCCTTAGTATAGTTTTATGCCCACGTTCCGAAATATCGGTTTCCATATCTAAATACTTTCGTCTGACTATTATAAAAAAGACGAGAAAAGCGATCGAGAATACGATAAAGAAAACAAAATTCTGAGTACTGAAATAGTTTTCAATGGTCTTATAACTTTCCTTGAAAGACTGTAAAAAACGCTGTTTTATGGGCTTATAATCAGAACTATCCACGTACACATGAATCAGAGGAGGATCTTTAGCAATTAAAAGACTATCACGGCTATTTTCCTGCAGCGCATTTACTTCAATGAGAATTTGATTGACAAAGGCAAGCTGATCTGTTATCTCGTCTTCAAGCAGAATAAATTTTCTTTTCAAAAGGTGGAGTTTACTCCGGTATTCATTAGCTTTGTCAATAAGATCAGTAATTCGTATTTTCAAATTATTGGGCACCAGCTCATAATCCTTTGATGCTAAAGTGAACTGCCACAGTGCAATTGACTCATCGAGTATACCAATATTATGCTGGACATTTTTTATCCTTTTATTCACATCCAATTGCCACAGTCCTAATTTAAAATAGAAGCCTCCCCAAAGACGGTAGGAGCTTTCAAGAAAATATTTCGAGAGGCTATTAGGATTAAATGAATGAAAACTGCCGGCTTCCTGCAAGAGTTCTTCACGATAAAGTCTGAAAAGGGAATCTATTTCAAAAAATCCTTTATCTGGTTGAAGCAGAACATCCATCTTGAAAAAGATCTTATAGGTACGCTCAATCTCATAGTTGGCATCAATAACAGGTATCACTTTAACCTCAGAATTTTCGGCCGGAATAGTATCATTTACCCTTTCCTGAGCTACAAGTAAAGTGGACAAGATGATCAGAAAAAATAAAATGAAACTGCGTAAAAATTGCTTTTTCATAAAATACACAAGGTGATTAATTTTTCCATTGTCTAGGCTGTCAGGTACGACAGAATCATCAAAAATAGCATTTTCTTATTTCCTATTTAAAAAAAACTAAGCAGTCAACCTTTCTAACTAAATACCGTAGAAATTAAAAATACTATAAGCTGAAATTGTGTAATTTACAGATTTATAGCTTCAGAAATGGGGTTTAGGCCGCAATAGAAATATTATAAAATATTGTCAACGAACTTCTTTATATCATATTTTTCGTTGAATACTTTCCACAATTCAAACATCAGTGGATAATCTGTCGGATCCGTTTTTTCTCGTTGCAAAAGATCGTAAAAAACATTCACTGCTATACGGCCTTCGAGAACAACTTTATCTGAAATTCCCTGCGTGAAAAAGCCTTTGCCGATCAGCAGTCCAAGGGTACGGTTGCGACTAAGATCGTTTAGTGCAGTCAGCGAAAAATCGCCAAAACCGCAGTAGTTAAAAATAGTCTCGTTGTTTCCTCCAAACCTCTGTATGAGACTGCGCATTTCATTGATTGCCCTTGAAAGTACCAATGAACGCAAGTTGGGAGAATCGAAATTGGCATCAACGATACCAATCACAATCGCATAAATGTTTTTGAGAATACTGGCAAACTCAACACCTTTCACATCAGTACTAAAATCCAGGTAGATGGAAGTGCCTTCAAAAAGTTCGCTAAAAGTTGCAAATTGACTTTCGTTGCCTGAGGCGATGGTAAAGGCAGTCGGCTGCCTGTTAATTATCTCACGGGCAAAAGAAGGTCCTTTCATCACCAAAACATGATTCGGCATAAATCCTTCAACTATTTCCGGAATCAGCTTATGGTCAGGGCCAAAGCCTTTCGCCAGATTAACCAAAAGTGCAGCCGGAGATATATATTCCTTGTTTTCGTACAGATAACTTACGATAGCTGTAGAAGGAATTCCAAGAAAAATTATATCTGCATTAGCCATAACTGCCTTGTCATCAGTTGCTTTGAGCAGTGGATTAAGATGAAAATTAGGAAAATAGCTGCTGTTAATATGCTGCTCATTAATGGATTGGATCACTTCCTTTTCGATAGAAAGCAACCAGACATTCACATCTTCATCTGAAGCTAAAATATTACCCAAGGCTGTTGCTATAGCTCCGCTTCCTACAAAAACAACGGTTGTCTGGATTTTTGATGTGTTCATATTGTACGCGCTCGTGATGGATAATTTCGCGAAAATAGACATTTTTTACAGCAATAAGCTATTTTCACCTTAGGGGCGGATTCATACCTTTTCATCATTTTCTAATGTCTGAACTATTTTATTTAGTTTTGTCACATTGGGTTAAAGTTAATTTTCACACAACATGTCGAACTTAATTCTATTAAATCTATGAAAAAGTTACTTTTCACATTACTGATAATACTGTCAATGAGCACCTTGTCGTATTCTCAAAATACTGAAATTCAGTATGACAGCGTACTCGCACAGAAACTGGGTGCTGATGTTTATGGTATGAAATCATACTTCTTTGTATTGTTAAAAACTGGCAGTTTTGTCACAAATGACAAGGTTGTGCTCGACAGTCTTTTCAGAGGGCACATGAAAAATATCTCAAAACTGGCTGAATCAAATAAATTGGTAGTTGCCGGGCCTTATGGTAAAAACGATTTGAAATACCGGGGTCTTTTCATTCTTAATGTCACTGAATTAGCAGAAGCAAAGGAGCTTTTAAAAGGAGACCCTGCCATCAGCAGTGGATTATTCGATGTTGAAATCGTACCCTGGTATGGCTCAGCAGCATTGCCTGTTTATCTTGAGACACACAAGAAAATAGCTGCACAAAACCCTTAAAAGCTGTTCATGTATCCTTTTATGTAGCTTATCTGCTTTGATCGGCTCATAGAAAAAGCTTATTTTTGCACCCCTTATTCATTCAAACTTGATATGATAGCTTTATTTCTCAAGGAAATAAGAAGTTTCCTCAGCTCATTGATCGGTTATTTGGTGATAGCAGTGTTTTTGCTTATCAACGGGCTTTTTTTGTGGGTGTTCTCAACTGATTTTAACATCCTTGATTTTGGCTATGCCAGTCTCGACGGTCTTTTTATCCTTGCCCCTTTTGTGTTTCTCTTTCTGGTTCCTGCAGTGACAATGCGTTCTTTTGCTGAGGAAAATCGTACCGGAACAATGGAGCTTCTGCTCACAAAGCCTTTGACTGATATTCAAATAATAGCTGCGAAATTTTTGGCTGGAGTCACCCTTGTGTTATTTTCACTGATACCTACCCTATTATATTACATAACGGTATATAATCTCGGACTTCCTTCGGGCAACCTCGACACTGGTGGTATCATTGGCGCTTATATCGGCTTGTTTTTTTTGGCAGCTTCCTTTGTAGCCATCGGTCTTTTTAGCAGCAGTCTCACTGATAACCAAATCATTGCATTCATTCTTGCGGTTGTCATGAGCGGATTTATGTATATCGGCTTTGATTTTATTTTCTCCCTGGCCTGGTTTGGTCCTGTTGATCTTCTGATACAACAATTAGGCATTGAGGCTCATTACAAATCCATCAGCCGGGGAGTTATCGACACCCGCGATCTTATTTATTTCGTGAGTGTTATTGCATTTTTTCTTAGTCTGAACAAATTATCATTATCCACCAGAAAATGGTAAAAATCATGAAGAAAAGCCGTGCCACAAAAAATATACGCAAAACTGAGTTGATTTCATTTACTATGATACTTGCTATCATACTTGCTGTCAACGTGATAGGAGGATTTATCTTTACCCGCCTCGACCTAACCTCGGAGAAACGCTACACACTTTCGCCTGCCACTAAAGACTTACTTTCCGACCTTGATGATTATGTGTATTTCAAAATTTACCTTGAAGGGGAGTTTCCTGCCGGATTTAAAAAGCTGAGAAAAGAAACAAAAGAAATGTTAGATGAATTCAGGGCTTACAACAAATTTGTTGCCTATGAATTTATCAACCCCCTCGAAAATGTTAGTAATCAGGAACGTACTGAAACCATTAAAGAATTGGCAGAGCGAGGTATCGAACCTACCGAGTTGCAGGTTCGCACGACAGATGGAATGGAACAAAAAGTGATTTTCCCCGGTGCACTTGTCATGTACCGTGATATGGAGTTGCCTCTCGATTTACTTGATAATCAAATCAATGTGGCACCTGAAACCGTTCTTAACAACTCTATTCAAAATCTCGAGTTCAAGCTTGCTGACATTATCAGAAAACTCTCACAATTACAAAAACCTCAAATTGCCTTTATTACTGGTCATGGTGAATTATCCGAATCCGAAACCTATGATATCGCTCTGACACTCAAACAAAATTATATGGTCGAGCGTATCAGCCTCAATGGGCAGATAGGCTCCCTTACCCGTCGTTCTGAACCTGATGCAGCCGGAAACGTGCGAATTGTCCCCAACTTTGCAACTATTATCATCGCCCGCCCAACGCTGCCATTCGACGAAAAAGACAAATTTATTATCGATCAGTATGTGATGTATGGAGGCAAGGTTCTTTGGCTTATTGATCCTGTGTTGGCAAGCATGGATAGCCTGCAAATGAACGAGTCAACGGTTGGTGTCGACATGCCACTCGGTCTTGATGATCAACTTTTTAAATATGGAGTCAGGTTTAATAAAAATCTTGTGTTGGATTTAAATAGTGCTTCTATACCACTTCGGACCGGACAAGTCGGGGGTCAGGCACAAATCGAGTTTTTCCGATGGAATTACTTCCCATTGCTCAATCAGGCTTCCAACCATCCTATCGTGCGTAATATCAATAGTATCAAAGCTGATTTTGTTTCCAGTGTTGACACGACTTCGGTTGATCTTGTTAAAAAAACACCTTTACTCAAAACATCTGATTATTCACGGCTGTCGGGGACACCCGTTCTGATCAGTCTGGCTCTTTTGCGTGAAAAAGCTGATGAACGGCTCTACAACAGAAAAGGTCAGGATGTTGCATGGTTACTCGAAGGGCAATTCAGCTCATTGTATACCAATCGTATTTCACCGGAAATTGCTGATAATAAAGAAATTGGCTTTCTTCAGCAGAGCGAACCTACTGCAATGATTGTGGTCGCCGATGGCGATATTATCCGCAATCAGTTTCATGTACCGCAAGGTTATCCGCTCCCGCTTGGTTTTGATCAGTATACGCGCCGCACTTTTGGGAACAAAGATTTCATTCTCAACGCTATCAGTTATCTGGCTGATGAGACAGGATTGGTTAGTATTCGCTCACGGGAATTGAAAAACAGGTTGCTCGATCCGCAAAAAGTGAAGGATGACAAACTTTTCTGGCAGATTACCAACACTGTTGTGCCCGTATTACTTGTCGTTATTTTCGGCATACTGCTCACTGTCATTCGCAAACGTACCTATGCCCGAAAGGCATCCTAAAGAATTTAACTCATGAAAAATAACCGTCTGGCTATTCTCTTAACCTCTGGTCTGCTGTTGATTGCTGTATTTCTTATTTTGAATCAACGTAGCACTGGAACCCTTTCCAAAGATGCAGAATTTGCTGTTTATGACACAAGCAGCGTTACAAAAATATTCATTGCCGGCATGGACGATCGTGAAGTGCTCCTTGAACGCGAACCGAATGGATGGAAACTCAATAAGGAATTTAAGGCGCAGCAACGTAAGGTAAGTGATTTGCTCAACACCATGATGAAACTCAGGGTTCGCACACCTGTTGCACAAGCTGCACACGACAACGTTATCACCCGAATGGCAGGTATTGCTGTTAAAGTTGAGGTTTATCAAGTGCTGCCACGTATTAATCTATTTGACAGAATCAAATTATTTCCAAGAGAAACGCGCAGCCTGGTCTATTATGTGGGCGATTCCCCAAAGGACAATATGGGTACTTTTATGCTCAAAGAAGGAGCTGAAACTGCCTATATCATGCAAATCACCGGATTTAAAGGCTTTTTATCCACACGGTATTCCCCGATAGCTGACGACTGGAGAGACCATACTGTTTTTAATACCAACCTGGGAGATATACGTTCGGTAGAGGTAGAATTCAACGAAGATCCTACAAAAAGTTACAGCGTTACTCGCAGTGATCGTCATAATTATTTACTGAAAAGAATTCAGGATCAGTACGTTTATGAAAACTATGACACTTTAAGGTTGCTTAATTTTCTTACTGCTTTCAGTGATATTCGTTTCGAAGCATTGTTGAACAATCTTCCTCAGCAACGTATCGACTCGATTGTAAACTCACCGTTTTTACACCGTGTCACACTAACTGACGAAAAAGGAATGTCATATAGTATCACCACTTTCACCAAGAAAAAATTAGAGCAAAATATGGTTGACAACGAAACACTGCAACCCGTGGACCTCGACCGTATGTACGCGTTGGTTAATGACGGACGCGATTTTGTGCTGATACAATATTTTGTATTTGATAAAGTTTTGCGCCCAGTCACCTATTTTGAACCTGGATCACCTGAATTATAGCCAGTTAGAGACCTTAAAAAGCATTAGGGCAACACCAAAATATCTTTTCGGATCAGCTGATTTACTCCGGGGTTTATAATTTCCAGCTTGATTGTTCCAAGGCTGTCAGCTTTGAGTTGGAGGTTTTGACCGTTAAGCATTGGAAGCAGTTCAGGACAAATAAGGTTATCACCTATCTCACGTAAACCAATTGCCTGAATACGAAACTTCATACCAGTTCGCTCGGTGTAAAATCGTGAAAAGCGATAGCATCCGTTTTCACCCACAATTCCAAAAAAATCGACTTGAAATATCTGATTAAGTTGCACTGTGTCAACTGTTTCAATACTATCTACTTTTATTACATATTCTTCTTCAGTAATTTTCGATTTCTTATCACATGAGCTAAAACTGATAACTGCAACAGCAATTAAGAATAAAAAAGTTATCTTGATGTTCATACTTTTCATAAAGGATTTTTTTGATATAATGCAATTTTCATGCCTCAAATAGGGGCTAATACCCATAAGCCCGGCCTTCCAATCTTGTTGGAGACACTTTCATTACAGCAACATTTTTCACAGCAGGCTCACTGAAACGATAAGCCTCATCCGTATATTGTTGCATTATACAATCGAGGGCAGCTTCTTTCTCATCAAAATCAGTAATAAAACTGACCGTACCATAAAACAAAACCGATCTGTACTTCATCGAATAACTGCATGCAACATCGCTGCTTTGCCACCTGAGAACATGGTCGGTGCTGAAAGTGATACAAACTTCCGGTTTTTCCTTCAGGATGTCAATCTTCTTTCCTTCGGGTCCTGAATGTAAGAAAATGACACCATCTTGATACCCAAAATTCATTGGAACAGCATAGGGCATTCCTTCGGTATCAACCATTGAAACAACACAATAGCTGCATTTCCTGATGATAGCATCCAACTCAGGACCAAAGTTAAGTATACGATTTTTCATTCCTTAAAATTTGAGATAAAAATAATAAAACCTCAGTACAAAGCCGAGAAATTGATGCCAAAAAGTGCTTCAGGAACCCAATCTCCGTATGCATCCCTGTAAATCAATCGAAAACCAATGTCAAAAGGAGCAGGTATATTGAAAAAATGCCAGTCGCTGTGTAACTCGATTCCAGCTGAAAGCAGATTTGAAGTTGATCCTGAATAGTTACCTTGTAGGTAGTCGAAGAAAACACCACCTCTTATTCTTTTAAGGTAACATACTGCAGGCCAGTTCCATTCAGGATACCACACAGGCAAAACATAATCCGATTTAAATGCAAAAACCTCAGAAAAAGACAAGCTTGTGTATCCACGCGGGTACGCTGCCAGATTGCTGAAATTAAAGAAACCACTTTGTTCCTGTTGAAAAGCACCAAACAATTTTATACCATGTTGTTTCATTAAACCGGGGAGGAACAGGTTCATACCGGCATAAAACTGCGAAGCAGGCTGTTTATCGAATGGTGCATGACGGTAAAGGACTTGAAATGTCTGACCCCACTTTGGATAAATATCGCGGTGTGCCAATCTTGACTGATTGTAGATATAAAACCCATAGCTGATGGAGGCGGTGGTTGCTTCCTGAAAGTTTAAGGGCATACCAGGCTCCATTTTGCGGTGAATCTGCCTGAAGCTGAGTGTCGGATAAAAACCCCGAAGCCAGCGGTCGCGGCTAAGATTGAAGGGAATGGTAGCCGAAATACTCCAATCGGCTTCATACCATTTAAGATCGTACTCCTTTTCTTCATACATAGCTTTGCTTCGCCGCAATCCATATCCGAATCCAAGGCTTAACTCGGGATAAAATCCAAGGTAACTCACATTTCCAAGTACTCGTCCTGTTTGCTCATTCCTATCGTATTTAAAGCCAACTTCTGTTACCATTGTGCTTAAGGCATTTTGAGAAAACAAACTAATGCCTGGTTCAAATTGCTGATTATCAGCTTCAATGTAGATTGGCGACCAGCTATGAAACTGAAATAAATGAGCTGCTTTCCGGTATTTGCTAACCGGGAAAACAGATGTTGTCTCTTTTGATTTGTCCAGATTGAGGGTGGTGTTTTGAGCAAGTTTATCTGCGATAAGGTAGTTTGGCTGCTGTTTGAAGTCCATTGTTTCACCTTTAAAATCACGCGTTGCAATAGCACGCAGCTTAAAGCCCGAGCTTGAATAGTCAGCAAAAATGAGGCTGTCACCAGAAGGAGAAAGCTGAGGTTCAGTGCCTCCAAAACGGGAAGATTGAATCAAACGAAGCGATTGGTCGTCAAACCGGAAGAAATAAACAGCACTGTTTCCTTTCCAGTCACCCTGAAGAAATACACCCTCCGATGTTGCATCAGAGAGTGAGAAATCGGTATACGTAAAAGGTGTTAGTTGTAGCAATCTGCTATCATTCGGGTTGAAACGCATGATACATTTTCCTTCATTTCCAAGAGCCACGCAAACAAACTCATTCGTTCCGGGAATCCATCTTGGTGTCATAAAAAAAAGGCTGTCATTTTGAAGTCGGAATAATTCTTCTCCGGTTTCAACCTTCAAAACAACGAGAGCCGAACCTTCATTTTCATCCGATTCAACAGCAACTATTTTTGAGTTATCTGACAGAATATCAGGAGCAAAAAGCCTACTTTTTTTCGTAAGTTGCTTGATTTTACCGGTTTGGATATCCCCTGTTTTGATAACACTAAAATTACGGTTCGACCACCTGAGGTCAGGTTGAAACTCACTCCAAACAACATACCGATCAGAAACCGATAACCAATTATGCAACATAGGACCTTGACGGAACAAAACTTCTTCCTGACCATCACGGATTGCTACGATGGCAGAAACATCATCAAGCTTCTGCCGGATTGCAATAACGCCTCCATCAGAAAGGAAGTGTGGAGAGCGATAGTTGGTAAATACTTGTTTATCAGCAGTTCCTTGTGACATCGAATCAGAAATAAACAAGCTGTCTTCTTGCTTCCAAAGTTCAGCCATTGCATTCATGGTTGATTTGTAAAGCTGTTTCTTGTTCATCCCCGTTGTGTGTTTGATTGCGCCTGAGAACGGATTCAGCTGCCAGGGACGTCGGCCAACACGATCGAGGGCGCTTGACCACACTTCATTACCATGCTTCATTTGATTGTAACCTACCATCACATATCCCAGTTCATACACATCAGGGACATGATCTTTGAAAGAACCAAAATAGGCTTTATCGTATGAAAAGGGGCCTCGCTCAACAACTTGAGCTTTCAGGCCAGCTTCGAAGAGGGATTGCCTTCCCCTTCCCGAGGATGAAAAAACCGTTTCTGTTACTACTGCATCGCCTTCAATAAACCATAATGGTACAAAAACACCCATTACGCCTGCCGTTCCTTGTTGTCCTGTCAACGCACTGATGACTTTTCCAAAACCTTTATCAAGACTGCTGAATTGAATGATATGCCTTAATTCGTGCAAGCTAAGTTGCTTGTACCACTCTTGTGAATAGCTATCCTGGGGCGGAGTATGATAAAAATCAAGTCGCCTTGGTGCCCAGGCAGCTGAGGCATTGGAAATAACACTATGTGTATGAAGGATAAGATTAGTTTTTTGAATCGAAGTGCTGAAATCATTTCTCAGATGTGGATAACTCATTTCCAACAAATTAGCAATCCGTTGTGCTTCGTGCTCTTGCGTTTTTGGGAAAATTATCCGGAAGTTTGCCGATTGCAACTGCTTCCATCGTATGTTGGAAGGATCTTGTCCACTTAAATAATACTGACCAAAGCTATTTGAAATAAAGGCTAAACAGAAAAACAGCAACAAAATGATTTTTCTCATCCATACCATTTTTTGAAGGTGACGTGCTGGCAAAGCTATTGAAAATAATGCTTGTCGATGGTTGAAGCAAAAATATCCCAGTGCTGAATACCTTTACTTGGCAGAGCGCTGACAATCAATTCTTTTCCAGTTACAGGATGAATAAACTTCAATCGCAAAGCATGCAAGGCGATAGAAGAATCGGCAAGAGAACGTTTATCGCCATATTTTAAATCACCCAAAATAGGGCATCCAATCGCTGCAAACTGCGCCCTTATCTGGTGATGCCTACCGGTATGTAAATGCACTTCGAGTAAAGTGAACGAAGCTGATTTGTCAATGATGCGATAATCAAGTTTTGCAAGCTTAGCCCCTTTCCGTGTTGAATCAACAACATAGGATTTGTTTTGCGCCTCATTCTTTAAGAGCCAGTGTTCCAGCGAAGCATCTTCTTCCTTTGGGTGGTTACGAACTATAGCAAGGTAAGTTTTTTGAACATCCCTGTCTTTTACCAGTTCTGTCATTCTGGACAGCGCCTTACTTGTCTTGGCAAATATCACTGCACCACCCACAGGACGATCGATACGATGCACCAGACCAGCAAAAATATTCCCGGGTTTGTTATAAATGAACTTAAGATATTGCTTAACCTCCTCAATCAAACTTGTATCTCCGGTCTTGTCACCCTGAACTATCTCAGAAGGTAATTTGTTGACAATCAGCAAGTGATTATCTTCGTAAAGCACCCTTTCGGCTAAAGGAGTCATCAACATAACTTAATATTGTTCCCGTTCAGAAGGGAAACTACCTGACTTTACATCGCCAATGTAATTTCCTACAGAACCTCTGATTTCGTCGTAAAGGTTGTTGTATCTGCGTAAGAAACGAGGAGAAAATTGCTGGTTGATACCCAGCATGTCATGTAAAACAAGCACCTGACCATCAACACCTCCGCCTGCTCCGATTCCTATTGTCGGAATTCTGGAAGACAAGGTTACTTCGGTCGCAAGACTTGAAGGAATTTTCTCGAGTACGATACCAAAACATCCAGATTCTTCCAGAATTTTGGCATCACGTCGGAGTTTATCCGCTTCTCTTTCTTCAGTAGCCCTTACAACGTATGTCCCAAACTTATTGATGCTTTGAGGTGTAAGTCCAAGATGACCAAGAATGGGTATTCCTGCGCTTAAAATCCTGTCAATTGATTCCCTGATTTCTTCTCCACCTTCCATTTTCACTGCGTTAGCACCTGATTCTTTCATGATACGGATGGCTGACAGCAATGCTTCCTTTGAATTTCCCTGGTAAGTTCCAAAAGGCATATCAACAACCACGAGGCTTCGGGTTACTGCCCTCATAACAGAAGAAGCATGATAAATCATCTCGTTGAGTGTGATGGGCAAAGTGGTCTTGTGTCCCGCCATCACGTTTGATGCGCTGTCACCAACCAAAATAACATCAATACCCGATTCGTCCAAAATTTTGGCCATCGAATAGTCATAGGCTGTCAGCATAGCTATCTTCTCACCTTTAAGCTTCATTTCCTGAAGCACATGGGTGGTAATTTTTGGAATACTTCCTGAAAGATACATGATTGAAAAATTAGGTTCATTTTCAAGTGAGGCACAAAGGTAAACGTTTTTAGCGCCCATGTCAAAAAATGAAATGTGCGGAGGTGATCGAGCCGTATGAAAGAAACAGTACCTCTTCCTCTAACAACATTTTGTTGAGTGATTTTTTAAGTGAAAGATACCGTCACCTAATCCATCAGCAAGAACGGCATAAACAAAGCGTCAGTAAAATAATAATCTGATCTGAGGTTTAAGATTATCCTTCGGTAATTTATAAACCAAATTATCCGCTTCATCAAAATACAAATTCTGTTTTTTTCATTCTTATTAATGTCATATTCGCAACATCAAACACTTTCATGCGTTTAGAATGTTTACTTTTGTACTCAAATTCAGAATTATCATGCGTATATTTTTTAGAATATTGATTGGTGTTGTACTCGCATTTCCTTTTATCTCATGCAACACTGATGTTGACAACTATGCTGATTACAAAGATATTACAATCGTTTACGGCTTACTTGAGACCAATACAGATACCACGTTTATCAAAATAACCAAAGCGTTTCTAGGACCAGGTAATTCTTTAGTAATGGCACTTAATCCTGATTCAAGTAATTATGCCGGCAAGCTTGATGCCCGGTTAACCAGTGTAAAAAACTCCATCGACTTACCTGAAATAATTTTAGATACCATCACCAAAAAGAACAAACTAGCTGGTGATTCCATCTTTTATTTTCCTCAGCAAAAGCTCTATTACACAACAGCAACTATTGATCCTGCAGCGACTTACACACTAAAAGTAAATCGCAATGTGCATGTAGTTGAAGCCTCAACAAAACTTGTACAGGATTTTACAATACTTCAGCCCACAAACAGATTCAATTTTGCCGCCACTGCTGCTACTTCAGTAAAATGGAGAGCTGCACTCAATGGAAAAAGGCATGAAGTTATTATTGTTTTCAATTACGAAGAGCTGTGGCCCGGATCGGCTGATACACTCAGGAAAACAATGGTTTGGAACATGGGCACCAAATCATCACAAGGTTTGGATGGTACTGACGAACTGGAAGTTTTCTACACTGGCGAAGATTTTTATACACGTTTAGCCTCAGTAATTGATGTTAATGCACTTAATGTTAGACGTTTTGCTGGAAATGTTGACGTTTTCATCTCCAGTGGCGGGGGCGACTTATCAACTTATATCGAGGTAAATGCCCCGAGTAACAGTATTGTTCAGGAAGTTCCTCAATTCTCTAATGTTGCAAATGGTTTTGGCATTTTTTCCTCTCGTAAAACCATGAAACGCTCCTATAAGATGACCGTTCAAAGTGAAATCAAATTGGTTGAAAATTACCCCTGGGGATTTGAAATTAAACTGATACCCTAACCTTTGCTTTTATTTCTATGGTAAAACTCGAAATCTGTGCCGATGGCCTTTCTTCAGCTCTAATTGCTGAAAAGGCTGGTGCAGACAGAATTGAGTTATGCGCAAACCTCGAATCAGGCGGACTTACACCTTCCCAAGGAATGTTGAGAAAAGTGCGTGATGGAGTAAAAATTCCTGTTCATGTTTTGATACGGCCCCGAAGAGGTGATTATGTCTACAATGAACAGTACCTCGATGTCATGTTACACGACATCAACCACATAAGGATGCTTGGGTTTGAAGGTGTTGTTATTGGCACTTTAAACCACAACGGTGAACTGGCAGTTGATCAGTTGAAAGAAATGATAGCAGCAGCAAATGGAATGAGCATTACTTTTCACCGGGCTATAGATGTAGCTGCTGATCCATTCAAAGTTATCGGGCAATTAATAACATTAGGTGTGCACAGGCTTCTTACTTCCGGCAGTCGGCTCACAGCATGGGAAGGAAGGATGCAAATCCAGAAATACCAGCAGCTATTTGGGTCAGACATCAGCATTATGGCAGGTAGCGGGGTTAACAGCAATAACATTCTTCCTTTATTACAATCAACGGGAGTAACTGAGGTGCATGCCTCGGCAAAAAAAATTGTTCAATCCACAAAGAATCATTCCCCTCTTCCCGAACTTGTGGAAGAAGATTGGTATTACGCGTCTGATTTTCAAGAAATAAAGGAAATGCTTTCTGTTTTAAAGAAAGCATAATACTCAACTCAACTAAATTTAGTGGTCTATAATTTCTGAATCTTTTGTTGATGCATTTTGTTGCCCTGTTTGAGGATAACCATATAATAGCCGGCCTTTAATCCTGAAATATCTAACTGATCATCTGCCACATTCCTGAATACCAAAATCTCTTTACCGCTAATATCCAAAATACTTACATCAACATTTTGATTACCATTTCTTTTCACGTACAAAAAGTCATTAGCAGGATTTGGAAAAACAGAAATTTTATCTGATAGGTTCTCTCCAACACCTGAAATAAGTTCCAGGGCAACACTAACGGTAAGGTTTTCATTTGTCACCACAAAACTTCCAGATGTTGGCTCATATAAAGGTTTTGCAACCGTATATTCATATGTGCCCGGAAGTACTTCTGTAAAAACAGTAATACCATCAGCACCAGTAGTTTGAATTGGCAATCCCTGAATATTCACTTCAGCACCTTCAATAGGAACAGCACTCAAATCGGTTACATTGAATGTGACATCAAACACTGAAAGCTCCATAGTTACAGATACCTCAACAGGTTCATCAATAACTTCAACTTCTCCGCTTAGGGACACATAACCATCTTTTACAACAGAATAAGGATAAAGTCCGGGTAAGATATCCGGAAACACATATACGCCTGCCCCATTTGTCACTCCACCAAGTGTGATAATAGCATCAACTATATCATTGCCCAGCTGATCTTTTACTATGAAACTTACAGGATAAACCTTTGGATTAAGCACAACCGATACATTTACATTCGCATCGGTTACCACGACACTTCCAAAAGCAGTAACATATTCAGGATGTGATACTTCATAAGGATAATCTCCAGGCAAAACTGAATTTATAACATAAACACCCTGAGGCAAGTCAACTCCGGCAAATTGCAAAACTGCATCAGTGACAGCAACTCCATCGGAGTTTTTCACATCAAAGAGAACTGAAAAAGTAGCAATTTCCACTTCAACAGTAACTGTATAAACAGCTGTTTGCCCGTGAGGAGTTGTGATTGTGTAATTGACAGGTACAGAAAAATCAGTGGCGACACCTCCTTGTGGATCAGAAACTACTGCAACCGGCAGGGTAATCTGAGGAATAAGTGAACTTACGTTCGTTCCGGCTGGTACGATTAACGATATACTATGATTTTGCTGGTCAATTGTTCCAATGACATTTGTTGTCAAATCAGGGTTTTCATCTGCAAGAAAAACAAAACTCTCAATAACAGGTTCAAGAGGCATCAAAGGTAAAAATGTTACCAACCCAAGGCTAGCCTGATCAGGCTGATGAAATATAACATTTTCAGCTTCAACAGGATCGTTTGTCCCCCAATAATTTCCAATTGCGGTAATTGGTAAGGTTGTATTGTTGTATAATGCATAAGTTACACCAGTGTTACTATTTTCGTAAAACACATTACCACCTGGATCGTCAGTTGTTCCAAGATTGGGCTGAGCTGTACCTTGTATTGTGATACCCCATAAGTTGCCTTTAATGATGTTGTCACGAACTAAAGCAGTGTTTCCGCTTCCGGATGCCTGGAAGTTTATCCCACTTCCTCCAAGATTTGGCTGATTTTGAATATTATTATCAATAAAATCGTTATTTTCAATTACCGAACTGATGTTGCTGCCAATCTGAGCATAACCATAGCGGTTATTTGCTACATAATTATTTCTGACAACTGCCTTTGTATTTCCTGTTGCCAATAAGTTACTGATACCAATACCTCCTACATTGTTGTTGATGCCTTCGACATAATTTCCAACTATATACACGGTATCTGTCGATCCCGGCCCTATGTTAATTTGTGGCCGGTTGGAATTGTCAGTGGTGTTGTGGTAGATGATATTATTCAAAATTTTGGGTGATCCTGACACGTTTGCACCTGAGCCAATGGCAGAACGTGCATTTTCGACAAATATACATCCGCTGATGACAGGGTCGCAGCCACTGTAAGTGATTACTGCAGATACATTGGAAGACCCGTTCTTTCTGAAATTACAGTTTTCAAACACAACATCAGAACTAATCAATTGGATTCCACCTCCGTACGAAACAGTTGTATTGTTAAATGCATTTGATGGAGAATCTTCAAACCGAAATCCTTTGAAATTGGTAGAGGTTGTTGTTGTGTCAGCAGCCGTAAAAATCACTTGTCCTTCAGCAGGATCAGATATAATGGTACCACTGATTTCCAGCCGGATACCAGTTGAAACACGAACAACAGCTGCCTGCTCAATGCGTAATGTGTCAGTTGCTGAAAGCGTAAGTGTATTATTTATGAAATAGGTCCCATTAGAAAAGGTTACAACGCCACCTGACAAACTAACAAGCTGATCCAATGTTAAACTCAGTTGATTTCCTGGCGTGATGTACTGCGAGAATGAAAACTGACTGAAAGTTAAAAAAACTATCAGCAGAATTGAATGAATTTTTTTCATCTTAAGAAGGTTTTTGTTATACAGTTAAGAACTCACAAAGTTAATGAATATGCAGTCATATAAGGGATGTTGATGAATAATTAACGAAAAACTTCTTTCCATCTCCAGTGTTTTTTTTGTATCTTTGATCTAGTTGAATCTATTTAAATTCAGATATCATGAAAATTCAATTTTTGGGCGGTGCAGGAGAAGTGACAGGTAGCAAGCACCTGATTACAACACAAAAAGGAAAAAAAATCCTGTTAGATTGTGGTAGTTTTCAAGGTAAAGGCCTTGAAACAGACAGGATGAACCGCAACCCGGGAATCGATCCTGCTGAAATTGATCATATTATCCTGACGCATGCACATATTGATCATTCGGGTTTGATACCATTCTTTTACAAAAATGGTTTCAGAGGTTCGGTAGTTTGCACGCATGCAACCCGCGATTTATGCTCCATAATGCTTTCCGACAGCGGGTTCATTCAAGAACATGATACGCAATGGTTCAATAAAAAAAGAGCCCGACAGGGACTTCCACTAGTAGAACCACTCTATACCCAAAAAGATGCCATCGCTTGCATGGAGTTATTTATCGGGGTAGCAACAAGTCGAAAGTTCAACATTGACAGCAATATACGACTCAAATTTACCAATACCGGGCACATGTTGGGCAGTGCTGCGGTAACGCTTGAAATAACAGAAAATGATAAAACTACCCGAATTGCTTACACAGGTGATATAGGCAGGCCAAAACATTATTTACTCCTTTCTCCAAATCCATTTCCACAGTGTGATTACCTGATCACTGAGTCTACTTATGGCAACCGGTTACATCAAGACAGAAAAGGGGCCGAAGAAACACTGCTTCAGGTAGTTCAACATACGTGTGTTGAAAAAAAAGGCAAACTCATCATCCCCTCTTTTGCTATCGGACGCACTCAAGAGATCGTTTTTGTTTTAAATAATTTCTATAACGAAGGTCGCTTGCCCCGAATTCCCGTTTATGTTGACAGCCCTCTTGCTGTGAATGCGACTGAGATTTTCAGGATGCACCTGACAGAGTTGAATACAGAGGTTCAGCATGTGCTTGAAAATGACCCCGATCCGTTTGGTTTTAACACCCTTCATTACATTAAAGATGTTGAGGCGTCGAAAGCACTCAACGATTCAAAGCAGCCATGTATTATTATTTCTGCGTCAGGGATGATGGAGGCAGGAAGGATTAAACATCACCTGGCGAACAGTATCGACAATCCTAAAAACAGTGTTTTGGTTGTAGGATATTGCTCACCATCAACCCTGGGTGCACGTATCATAGAGCGCAAAAGCATCATTTCAATTTTTGGAAAAGAACACCAGCTCAACGCAGAAGTGTTTCAGATTGATGCTTTTAGCGGACATGGCGATTATGAAGAGATGAAAAGCTACCTGCAATGTCAGGATAAAAAAACAGTGAAAAAAGTCTTTTTAGTTCATGGCGACCCCTTGGCATCATTAGCATACCAAAAAGTGCTAAAGGATGATGGTTTTACTAACGTAATGATTCCGCAAGCAGGAGAAGTAGTTGAACTAATATAGCAAAGTAGTTACTGCCTAAACCCAATAAAAGAAACTATGCACTATTTTGAGCGGCTAAATTTTTTCCCTTCGGGGGAGAAGGTGATTTTTTCCTTTGCATATTCCATTTCAATTTTTACCACTGAGTCATGAAACTTGTTACCATCATGATCGCCAAGGCTATTTAACGGTAACTGCAAAGCTGTGCCTCCTGGAATTTCATCGTAATTAAACTGAAATACCCTTTGTGTATCATCGGTTATTATGATTGTGATATTACATTTCTTTGACCGGCTATTGTTGTAAACAATTAGGTTGCCGCTGCCTGGTTCATGATGCTGATAGGATACATCCAGAAAGCTTAGATCCTTCTTTTTTTTGCCTAAGTTGAAAATAATAAGACTTGTAGACATTTGTTTTATAAGGTTTGGTTGAAAAAAGAAAAATTGAACGAAATGTTTCATTTCAAAGTCAATTTCTTCTAAACGCAAAAGTACGAGGTTTTACATAACAAAGTTCTTTTTGACTATTAATTTGAGATTATTTTTTCTTCAAATAATCTCATAATCAAATTGTTATTTAAGTATCTATATATGTTTTAGCAATGCCCCTGAGATTTTATGCACCACGTTGATTTGAGGAAACTTCAGAAGAAGAATGTGTTTTACAAAGTCAAGCAATATATTTTTTAGGCCATAATGAGACTGAACCAAATAGAAAAAATGCAAAAACATTTTAATGTGGCCATAGCTTAAGCCTTAATCCAGAACAAAAAAATGTCAGCAAATGCTTTTATCTTGCTTCAGAGAACTTAATTCTTAGTCTGTTTTTTGTTGATATAATAACAGGATTTCTTGCTCGTCCAACCCACCATAAATTTTATTGAGGCTCAATATCCAATCAGGCACACTTTGTTTGACAAGTTCAAAATTGGTTTCATCCAAAAGTTGAAGACACTCCTTTTTATTTAGATCAATTTTTCTGATTACGAGCAAATTTACTGAGTTTGGTTGAATCAAAGAGTCGCTTAAAGCACAGATATTCCTGATCGCTGTTGCACTCAGATTAGACTCCTCATAGAATTTCACGGGAATACTTTGCCAGGGATTATAGGGGTTTCCCCAAGTGCAAAAGATGAGATGAATAGGTTTATCCCGATATTCATTATGAATAAACTGAATTATTTCAATCCTTCCAATTCCAGCAGGTTTTACCATCATTGCCAGCAAAGGTGGAAGATTCAGGATGAAGATAATTATCCATAAAACGTTCAAGCATCTGCGCCAACGCATTGATTTTAAATAGGTAAGAAACAATGAATATCCGTTCATTAGCACAAATGGAACAAGAAAAGCTAAAGGAAAAAGAAAACGTTCTTCCTTATGAGGGACAAACGAATGAAAAAGCACGAAAGGCAAAATCACCCAAATTACCGGTTGCTTTGGTTTATGAACTATTAAAAAAAGTACTGAAAACAGCAAAGGAAGGCCAATAAAAATACCAGGGTAGGTTATTACTTTCAACAAATAAAAATACCAGGGCGAAGTACCAAAACCAGTGCCATCCGACTCAATTACCGACCTAAAATACAAATAGGGTGTAAAGACATAATTGCCATAAAACCACGAATCAATCAAAAAACCAACCAATAACACTAATAAAAAAACAACCCCTGATTTTGCAAAGTACTTTACATTTTTGCGTCCAATAAAGATGAGCCAGGCTATTAATCCTATGCCAGCAAAAGCAATTTGAAAACGGCACAGAAACGAAATACCTAATAATAGTCCCAACCAAATAGGTTGGTCTTGCCGGTCATCAATACGATAAACAAATGAAAATGCCCAAAGGAAAAAGAGTCCCGACCATGTTTCTGATGAGAATCGTACACTTAAAAACGGAATAAACCAAAGAAAGTAAAAGAGTAAAGGATAGCGTACTTGTGCTGAATCTTCTTTAAAATAATTTTTCGTCGCTTGAATGAAAAAAGTGAAAACCAAAATAGCCAGAGCCGCCGATAAAAGCCTGAGAACAAACATCTGAAAATATGGATCATTGACATTCAGCAATTTAAGTAAGCTTAAAACGAGATACGCAATAACAGGTTGAAATGCCGGCCGCATTTGTTCCTTAAATTCCCATGGCAAATCAGCATTTGTATTTGTTCCCAGCTTCAGTCCTGCAAACTCAATAAGCTGATAATGCTCGTCGGCATGGTAATAGCCATTACTACTCCATGCGGTAAAAATGTAAACCCCTGCTATAATTAAAAAAAGTGCTTTTCGGAAAGTAAATAAGTGATTCAAAGAATTTAGTTTTGAAAAGCAAATGTAAGCACAACAACCTTAACTCCAATCGAAATAACTGACTTGCTAAGCATCTTTCAAACCATTTAAAAAGATTATAGGATAACAAATCTAAAGCGAGATGCCTGGAAGAAGAAAAGGCTCACCAAAGAGCCTTTTCTAGATTATTTTACGCGTTTTTAAACAAAACGCAACTTAAAGTTTGATAATCAAGAGGTTAATCAACTGATTCCAGCGCGAGTTTTTCGTAAATCTCATAGGTATCCGTTGCAATCATCAATTCTTCATCAGTAGGAACAACTATTACTTTCACCTTTGACTCAGGTGTACTTATGAGCATTTCTTTGCCACGCGATTTCAAAGCTACTTCCTCGTTGATATTTACACCAATGAACTCGAGGCCATCCAACGACCGTGTTCGGGTAATGGTATCGTTTTCGCCAATGCCACCTGTAAAAACAATCAGATCGACACCGCCCATTGCAGCAGCATAAGCACCGATATATTTTCGAACACGGTACTGGTACATTTCCATTGAAACTTTGGCACGCTCGTTGCCTGCTTCAGCTGCAATTTCGATATCCCGCATATCAGATGAAACACCTGAAATACCCAACATTCCTGAAAATTTATTGACTAATGTGCTCGTAAACTGAATACTAGTCTCTTCTTTACCAGCAATAAACAACAATGCTCCCACATCCAAATCACCAGTACGAGTTCCCATTATCAGCCCTTCTATTGGTGTCATCCCCATTGAGGTGTCTACCGATTTTCCGTTACAAATTGCGGCCATCGAAGCTCCGTTACCCAAATGGCAGGTGATAATCTTTTGTTTTTCAATATCCAAACCCAGAATTTCACAAGCCCTTTGAGAAACATATTTATGACTTGTTCCATGGAAACCATATCTTCTTACCCGATATTTCTCATATAAAGAATAAGGGATTCCATATAGATATGCTTTCGGAGGCATGGTTTGATGAAAAGCTGTATCAAAAACACCCACTTGTGGCACTTCAGGCAGAAGTTCCTTCATGGCATAAATACCCTTGAGGTTTGGGGGATTATGCAACGGAGCAAGGTCAATACATTCTTCGAGTGCTCCTATTACCTCTTCCGTGATATAGACACTGCCGCTATATTTTTCACCTGCATGAACGACCCTGTGTCCGACAGCATCAATCTCTTCTAAGGTTCGGATACTACCGTATTTTTCACTGATCAAGATCCCAAGCAAATACTCAATACCTGATTGATGATCAAGTATTTCGCCTTCTATTTTTGCTTCAACTCCATCGCTGCGTTTATGTTTTATAGAAGCTCCCTTTAGTCCGATTTTATCTACCAAACCTTTTGCCAACACGTTCTTTGAAGGCATTTCGAAAAGCTGGTATTTGATGGATGAGCTTCCACAATTTAGAACTATTATTTTCATTTCCTTTATTTTTTATGGTTGAAAAGAAGCGTTTGCTCCTGTTTTTCAAGAATTTGCAATCTATTTTATAACAGCACAGGTTACAGTTTGATCAACTGGACGACCAGACTTATAATTATAAAATCCCCTGCTCGTAATACGTCCAAGATAATTCGCTCTTACAAGTCGTTTGATAATAGGCGATGGTTTGTACTGTTTGTCACCAAATTCCTGATACAGGTTATCCATATACTTCAGCACCTTATCCAGTCCGATTCGGTCTGCCATTTCAAATGGTCCGAAAAGATAGCCGGATTCGCGCATAGCCATATCAATGTCACTCACCGAAGCAACTCCCTCCATAAGGATTTCGCAAGCTTCATTAATGGTTGTCACCAACATGCGTGTCACAATATTTCCGGGTGATTCATTCAGACGAATAATCTTTTTATTTATCATTCCTGCAAATTTCGCTGCTTGCTCAAAAGCTTCATCTGAAGAGTTAATGCCTTTAACTATCTCAACCACATTGCTTTTGTTGATCGGAAGAATAAAATGAATTCCGATAGCTCTTTCAGGATGTTTTAAAACAGATGATAAATCCGAGATCATTAACGTCACAATATTGGAAGAAATGATAGCATCTTGCCTAACAACTGCTTCGATATTTCTGAATATTTCTTTCCTAATCTCGAGGCTGGTACCTTTTTTACGTGAACTTATTGACTCAACAACCAGGTCACAATCTGCCAGGTCGCTATATTCAGTCGTGCCTTTGATACGACTTAAAATGGCTCTTTTTTCACCGGGTGTCAATCCCCAATGGTTTATTGTTTCATCCAGTTGTGCACTTATTTGTACAATAGCATCTTGTACCCGTTCCTCTGTGAGGTCGAGAAAAATGACATCAATACCGTATTCACTCACAGTGCGTGTTATTTCCTGACCCACAGCACCGCAGCCCACAACACCTACTTTATGAATCATTCCCTTCGTCTTGGGACGTTTGCCAAGACTGAAGTCTTCAAGTGTTTCGCTCATAATTACTTTTATTTATTAAATTACTTTTATCAATTATAAAACTGTATGAAAAAAGAGTGTAAACAAAACATGTTTTACTTCTGCAATCCATTAACCTGATTAACAGTTATAGCAACAAGGTTAACGATATCCTCCACCGAACAACCTCTGGATAAATCATTGATTGGAGCTGCCATCCCTTGTAAAACGGGGCCGATAGCCTCAGCATTTGCGAGTCGCTGCACCAGTTTATATGCAATATTACCCGACTCAAGAGAAGGAAAAACAAGTACATTAGCTTTACCTGCAATCAGCGATCCAGGGGCTTTCTTTTTTCCAATGGCCTCAATAATAGCAGCATCTGCCTGCAATTCACCTTCAATTAAGAGAGTTGGATCCATTTCTTTGGCGAGTGCAGTAGCTGCAATAACCTTATCTGCTTTTTCATGTTTTGCACTTCCTTTCGTTGAAAAGCTCAACATGGCAACTCTGGGTTGAATACCTGCAATGTTTCTTGCTGTTTGAGCCGATGCAACAGCGATTTCCGCAAGCTCTTTCACAGTGGGATCAGGGTTAACAGCACAATCTGCAAAAACCAGCACGCCATCATCGCCATACTGTTTATCAGGAACAATCATGATAAACGCACCTGAAACAGCACTGAAACCTGGTTGAGTTTTAACTATCTGAAAAGCGGGACGAAGCACATCGCCTGTTGAGTTATTAGCACCCGCTACCTCACCATCGGCATCACCATTCTTAATTAATAAAACAGCAAGGTACAATGGATCTTCTACTATTTTAAGAGCCTGTTCTGCTGTTAATCCCTTGGATTTTCGCATTTCAAAAAGCATATCGGCAAAATATTGCTTTCGTGGATGATCAACAGGATTGATAAAAATTGCTTTATGAATGTGTTTTAGGTTCCAATGTTTGGCATTTTCTTGCATTTCTGCCAGATTACCTAATAAAATAATGTCGGCCAATTCCTCTTCGAGGATTATATCAGCAGCACGCATAGTTCGTTCTTCAGTTCCTTCGGGAAGTACAATTCGTCTATGACTTCCTTTTGCCTTGTTTCTGATTGTTTGAATAAGATTCATGAATAGTTATCAGTATGGTAATTTATTTTCGGGCGCAAAATTACCGTTTTTTTTCGAAAGCATCCTGATTGTGTTAAGACATTCACATTTGAAAGAATTTCATTAATTAATTGTTTATCAATTATATAACAATTTTATCCTCTTTATAATGAATATAAATTACTACTTTTGCATGTTTTTTAATCGTCATGCAATATAATACCTCTGAATCACAGCCCATTTACAACGAAAGCATCCTAAAGATGAAGGAGGTAGCTATTATTGCCTCCGATCGAAAGGAGCGGTTTGGACTTGAGAACGACTCTATTATTACGCATTGTTACATGCCATCGAAGATGGAAAAAGACCTCTTTCTTTCTGTCGGGAGAAAGCCAGTGAGCCTGCAGGAAAAACTTCTTACACAAGAAACCTCTTTTTCAGGGTCGCTCATTAGCCTTTTGCCATTGGTCATGTTTGCTTCGATCGTACTAACAAAAGCCATCTATCCGCGAAGATTTTTCCAGATGATATCTGCTTCATTCAGCAATAATGCACAATGGCAACTTTTGCGCGAATGGTATCCTATAAATAACGGGTTAACCTATCTTTATACCTTTTTGTATTTTATTGGGTTTGCTCTCCTGATTCAATCTATTGCTGAGCAAACCGGTGGTGGTCTATTTATCACAGGTAATAATTATCTGGATCTGCTTATTTTGTTTGGAGGGGTTTCGTTTATTATTAGTGGTAAGTACATCACTATTATGACTTTAGCAGTAATTTTTAATTCCAGGGAAAGCGGCGAACGTTATTTGACAAACCAGATAACTTTCACACTAATATCGGTGCTGCTTATGATCCCAATCATATTGGTGCTGAATTTTCAAACGAATGAATGGAGTCTAATTGGAAGTGTTGTTTTGTTAGGATTGGCTCAATTGGCGCGCATTATACGTAGCATGCGAGTTGGTTTGACGGAGAAGGCCTTCGGTTTGCTTTATTTATTTTTATATCTTTGCGCCCTGGAAATCGTACCCTTGCTGGTTTTGGTAAAAGTATTCCTACTGATAACTAATGGAGAGGCTTTCGGTTGATAATGAATTAATTAGAATGTTAAATACTGTTTATCAAACTTTTTTTTAAACTTCAAAAAACATTCAGACTTTGGTTCCCAACGTATAAAAAGAGATAGATAATAATACATTGACGATAAATACCCGGAGCGATGAAAATAAAGTCATTACTTGTTTCACAGCCGAAACCTGCTGATTTTGAAAAGTCACCTTATGGTGAATTAGCAAAAAAACACAGCCTTACCATCGATTTTCACAAATTCATTACCATTGAAGGGGTTCCTGCAAGAGACTTCCGTCAAGATCGGATTTCATTAGCTGAACAAACTGCTGTTATTATGACTAGCCGTAATTCGGTAGATCATTTTTTTCGCATCGCAAAAGAGATGAGGTTCGAAGTGCCGGAAACCATGAAATACTTTTGTATTTCTGAATCAACGGCTTATTACCTTCAAAAATATGTTCAATTCAGGAAAAGGAAAATCTTTCACGGAAAACAAAGCTTTAACGACCTGATCGAAATCATACGTAAACACAAAGAGGAGAAGTACCTTCTTCCTTGTTCCGACATTCACAAGGAAAGTATGGTTGACCTTCTTGAGCAAAATAAAATTGAGTTTACCAAAGCAGTACTTTATCGCACAATTGCCAGCAATCTCAGCGGTGTAAAGCTTGAGAATTACGATATGGTTATCTTTTTCAGTCCGGCAGGTATTAAGTCGCTTCAAAAAAACTTCCCCAAATTCAAACAAGGCGAGAAGATTTTCGGTGGTTTCGGCGAATCAACCTGTGATGCAATTAAAGAGGCTGGATTTAAACTACATATCGAAGCTCCAAGCAAGACAAGTCCTTCGATGACAATGGCAATCGAAGAATTTATTGAAGCTGAAAACAAAAAAGCTCGAAAAAAAGTATAGCACAGCTTTTTAAGATCAAGATTCACAACAATTTGTAAGTTTTGACAAGACAATATTTTACCTTTCTTCTTTCTTAATTGTGTTATGATATACAATATTTAATATCATTGCACCATGAGAACACTTACAATAACATTTATTACCGCGCTTTTTGTTACCATAACATTATCAAGCAAAGCGCAAACTTTACCTGAAAAATTTTTAGTGGCTGACTCAGCCTTTTTAGAACTTATTAAGCCTGAGTCGAAGTTGGAAATCCTCGATTCGACATTTCAATTTACTGAAGGGCCTGTTTGGAGCAAAAATGGCTACCTGCTCTTTTCAGACATCCCCGGAAACAGAATTATCCGCTGGAACGAAAACAAAGGCTTCTCTGATTTTTTAAACCCTTCAAATCATACCAATGGCCTTACTTTTAATTACAATGAAGACCTAATCATGTGCTCTCATGGAGCCCGGTCGGTTTTGCGTTTAAAAAAAGGTAAAGAGTTAGAAATTATCGCCGACCGTTATAATGGAAAACGTTTGAATAGTCCAAACGACTTGGTATTCAGCACATCAGGCAACCTCTATTTTACCGATCCTTGCTGGGGACTCAATGCGCAAGAGCAATCACCCGACAAAGAGCTTCCTTATAACGGCGTATATTTGATTCACAAAGACAGTTTGATGCTGATCGACAGCACACTCTGGAGACCTAACGGCATAGTGTTGTCTCCTGATCAAAAATCATTGTATGTGAGTGATATGTTTACCGACAACAGCGATGAAATAAAGACCATTTATCGTTATCAACTCGATCCTAAAGGTATTCCCATTAAGAGGGAATTGCTGACAGTGTCACAACCTCCACACAAAATTCTTGGTCGTATTAATGGTTTCGATGGATTAAAAGCTGATGTTAATGGAAACATTTATTGCACTGGTCCACATGGGATTGTTGTATTAAATGCTGACGGCAAATACCTTGGGACCATTACCACACCCCTATCACCTGCTAATTGCGCCTGGGGAGATGATGATTTCCAGACGCTGTATATTACGGCACGCAGGCATCTGTATCGCATCCGCTTAAATGTAAAAGGCTTCTCCCCAAAATGAAAATGGCTGCCCTGATGAAGGCAGCAATTTTCAAATTGTATTGAATTGAATTACTTCACTTCTACTTTACTTACCTCCCAGGTTGAGGCCACCGAACTTGTAGAACGGTAGCGGAAGGCTACATAAACAGTTGATTGACCGTCATATGCTGAAATATCAATATCGCCAGAATCAACAAAAGTCCAGTTAGATCCTGTTGGCATTGTTGGAACAGTAAGTTCTGTCCAGGTACCCTGTGTAGTTGGGTTGCTGCTGCCATCATAATTTGATGAAATCATCACTTGCAGGAACTCCCATTGACTACTAACAAAATTCGCTGCCTGACGAACAGTGAGCTTAGAGGCGGTATGACTCGACAAGTCGATAGCCGGTGAAATAAGCCAATCTTCATTAGGGAATCTGTCAGGATTAACAAACCCTGACATTACGGTACAGCCACCATCGAAGCTTCCCCAACCCCAAACCTGAGCACCTTCAACTGTGTAGGCAGTGAATGTACCAAGATTCGAATCAAAGTTCTCTGTGAAGATTGGGTCACCCCCTCCACCGCCTCCGCCGCCGCCTTCAAACACGAAATCAGCCGTAGTTCCTAAATTATCTCTTAACCCGGCAACGCCAAAATAAGTTCTGAGTGTTCCGGTTGCTTTGAGCAATTTACCCAGATTGCCTGGGTTATCAAGCAGGTTAACCTGAGAGCGGAAATCGCTGCCAGCAACCATATTTACAATAACACACTGTGCATAGTCATTTGCAGTAGGAGAAGTTGCAATCAACACATTGGTAGATGATGTAAAAGGAGCTGCCCAATGAATGTCATCATTTGAAACTACAGAGCTAACACCTTGTTTTACTGAACCTACAATATATCCTGAAACCCAACCGACTACATAAGGGGTAGCATTTTGCTTCTCGATGGCTTGTTCCACAGTGTAAGGGTTGTCGATGGTTCCGGCATCGCCGCCACCGCCACCGCCACCGCCGCTCTCGGTGCCGATATATACATTGTCGACACGCATTGAAGTTGATTGCGTTCCACTGCCAACATATTTGAAAGCCACGGCTAATTTTTCTTCAGTCATGAAAGGAGTCAGATCGATATCACCTGATTCAATCCAAGCATTATCTGCATCACTCTGACCTGCAATAGTTGCAGTAATAGGTGTCCAAGAAGCAGCCGCAACATTAACTCCATCGAAATTAGATGAAACAAGCACTGTCAATGGCACATCGCTGCCATGTTCCCAATAAGCTTTTGCTGTACGGAAACGCAGTTTCTTTGCCTGATCCATTTTTACGTTTGGAGTAATCAGCCAGGTAACCATGCTGGTCAGGTTCGAGTTATATCCCGAAGCCTGCGCATATCCATCATTAGAGAAAATTTTACCCTGCCATTTCCTTGTGCCTGCTTCTGCAATATTGGTCCAGCCTTCAAATGCGATATCGGTGTTGTCCTGAGCCGCTGCAAAGTCTTCATCAACTTCATCCACAGGATCGTTTCCACCACCGCCACCTCCGCCGCAACGGGTACTATCCATCATAACTTCTGCACTTGTTCTTACATAAAGCTGCCATGTTGAATTAAAAACACCTGCAATAGCGATAAGACTTCCTTTTCCATTAGGCAGGTTTTCATTGAAGAAACCAGCAAAATTACTTGTTCTAACGATTATAGATTTCCCGTCGCAATCTTCAATGGTACGGTTTGTAGAAGCATCAGCAGCTGCATAAGTTAATGCTGTATCACCTGCAACAAACTGCACATTCTCCAGCTTTACAAGTTTAGCCTGATAAGTGCCGCTTAAAATCTGACTTATTGTAACCACTTCAGGTTCAATAAATTGTTTGTTTGCCAGAATGATAATATTGCTGTCATTCTGCACATTATCAAGCTGAAACAGATTGTTATAGGTTGAAAGAATCACATTCTTAAGATACACACGTACAGAATCACCAACACGTAATCCACCTGACTCTTTAAGGCGCAGGTTTATGGCACCGGTTGCATCCTGGATGTAAGCAGCTTTATAAATATTACCTGAAACTTCATCCATCGTAACAACGCCATAAACAGAGGCGTCCTTGTTGAACTGAGTAGCTCCGGATGTATTGTAAAGCGCTTTTAACTCTCCGATAGTGTATACATCACCTACCGGGATATTGGTAATGGGTGGCCTGTCGAATTCCTGTTTAACACAGGATGCCACAAAGGCAACCATCACCATCAAACTTAATAATTGAAATAACCTTTTCATTTTCATTGATATATTAATTGTTCTTTATTTTTTTACAAACGGAAAGTGAGACTGATGTAATATGTTGTTCCGTAACCATAAGAATATTTTTCGGGGAAACGTCCCGGGTCGCTGAGATCAGTTCTTAACTGCTCATAACCCCAAATGATCATATCCTTGTTGTTGAGCAGATTGTTAACGCTCACATTTAAAGCCACATAATGACCATCAATGATCCATGATTTTCCACCGAAAAAATCGAGTGTGAAACCTGGATCGAGCTTTGGCTGGTCTAGTATTTGTTCAATGCGCACATCTCCTTCTTTGTAAGCAGCAAGGATTTCGGCAGTGTGATTGTCAGGATTTGGCTCGAGGTATGCATCAGCGAAATAGTTTGCAGTAACACCTGCGAACCAGTATTTAGGCGAGTTGTAACGTAAGCCAGCAGAAGCAATAGTTTGAGGTGCTCCTCCAACATAATAATTTTTAAGGTAAACAACCCTGTTCTCAGCCAATAGTGCTGCATCATTATCAATAGAAATTGATACAACAGGGCGGTTGGTGTAGATGTTCATGCTTTTTCCAAAAATTGCATGCCCAGATATAGTAGGAGACAAATTGGCTTCGATTCCCAATTCAACACCTTGTGTTATCTGATCAACATCCTTCATAATGTAATTGATGAAATTATTCAGGTCTTCATGGTAATAACTCCTCACCCACAAACCGTCGTGCACCTGTGTATGGTATAAGGTGGCGCGTGCTTTGAGATTAGGAGCACGAAGAACATAGCTGATGTCTCCAGCCATTACTTTTTCACTTACGAGTCCGTCAACAGCATAATCGCGCGTTCTTGGTGAAATGTATGCATCTCTGAAGTTTGGTGCACGATGCAGAAATGCCCCGTTGGCAACCACATAGTTACGACCGTTGATGGCATAAGTAATCCCGGCTTTTGCAGCCCCGTTCAGGAAGTTGTTTTTATCGGAATCGCCATAGGAATTATCAGGGAAGCGACCATTCTGCATTTTACCTGTCCGCCAGAAACTGGTATAATTTAGCTCGCCTGCAGCGTATACTTCGAACTTATTGAACTTATATTCAAACTGTGACCAAAGACGGGCACTGTTTACATTGGCCAGATAATCGTAGCCGTAAACATCTCCTTCTTTCACAATTTTATTTGGGTGTAACAGGTCGTTCTGAGAAACATCAGTGATAGTCATGGATTCCTGATCGGCATATTTGTCGATATCGAGCCAGAAATCGCCACCCAACAGATCCACCATACGTTTATGATGTCTTGTTTTTGAGATTGTTGACATAAGACCACCAGTAATACGTGAGGCAGCGCTTAGCTGATGTTGCAGATTGATGTTCAGCCCTTTTTGATTCTTATCCATTCTGCGGTCTTCAACCACATATTTAGATTTATTTCCGGTAAATGAAGTCCCGGATCCGTTTGCATTATCAATGGTAGTGAGCTGATCACTGTTAGCAAAAAAGAAATGGTCCCAGTTAATCTGACGGAAGGCTTCGTTGTTTTGCCACAAATTGGAATATTTATCAAAGTTGACTATATCGCTGTTGCTCATGTAGTAACTTGGTAAGTTACGGTAATAATCAGGCCTTGGGTCATTGGCTTCTGTCCAGTCGAGAGCGGTAGCACCGCCACGACCAAACCAGTAGTATGCCGTTGTTTGAATCTTTGTTTTTTCCGAAGGAGTCCAGTAGTGGCTCAATTGCAGCATAGGTTGATTGTAATTGCTGACACGCGCATTACGAACTTCACCATTTTGGTAGCCCCAGTTGGAATTGTAAAAATTATCTCCACTCAGGTCGTAAGCTTCCTGAACTGAAACTCCTGAATAGCCACGTTTGGTAGGAGCAGCAAAGCCAATGAAACCAATGCTATGACGGTTGCTGATCTTTTTCTCGATGGAGGCAAAATAAGCCCATGCATCATAAAAAGTTCCCGGAACATAACCTTCCTGCGCCCATCTGCGTGAACCTGAAAGTGCTATTGACCAGCCATTTTCCTGCATCCCGGTAGCATAAAGGAACATGATACGGTTGTTGTAGCTTCGGTTGGAAGCAGCATAGCTGATACTCGCTGTTTTGCGATAGCTGCTGGCACGTGTCAGGATGTTCGTGACGCCACCAATACCTCCAAAAGCCCAATCCGAAGCAGAGACCATACTATTGATCTCGGTGTTTCGAACAGCATCGTTGAGACCGCCCCAGCTTGACCAGGATGCGCGACCTGTTTCGTTGTCATTCATCATGATGCCATTGATCAGCACATGGGTATTTTCTGAGTCCAGGCCACGCATGCGGTAGCGGACCGAACCGAAATTAAAGCCGGCAGTCGAAACAAAAATATCCCTTGACGACTGCAAAAGCCCGGAAATTTCGTTTGAGGAACTGCTTTCATCAAATTCCGATTCCGATAAGGTCACAGTGGGCAAGTTCGATGGCAGCACCTGTCTGCTCGTATCGCTTTGCCCGATTGTTGTTATCGCAATCAGAAGTCCTCCAATTAATAATAGAACTTTGTGCATAAAATTAAATTAATGAATATGTATAATATTATTCTTCAGATGATTATAAAAAAACAAAGTGAAAGTATAAATATTCCCACCCAATACAAGTCATACAAATTTTGACCGACCATGTGAAAGGGGGCACAAAGTTAACTTTTAAACCATTTGACAATCAGAAAAGCTGGTTGTTTTATCTTACTTTTGTGTGAAATTTCAGTTATTTTCCAAAAAATCCAATAAAGTATCGGAAATTTGCATCTTGATATTTTTATTTAGCTGTTTCCTTTTTGATTCTAAACTTTTTAATTTTCGCTTTCATGACCACAATTCGTTTCAAGTTCGCATTAACCTTAAGTATTGTTTTGGTTTTATTTCAGTTTTCAACAAAAGCTCAGGATCAACGTAGCTATAAAGTTGGTTGCATTGCATTTTATAATGTTGAAAATCTATTTGATACAATCAACGATCCTGAAAAAAATGACGAAGAATACCTTCCCTCAGGTGATATCCGCTGGAACAGCAAAAAATACCTTGAGAAATTAGATCGCCTTTCAGAAGCAATTGTAGGCATTGGAACCGACATCACACCTGATGGAGCTGCTATTCTTGGGGTTTCTGAAATAGAAAACAAGGAAGTTTTACTTGATTTGGCTGCAACAGAAAGGCTGAAAGGAAGAAATTATCAGGTCATTCATTACCAAAGTCCTGACGTTCGTGGTGTTGACGTCGCTTTGTTGTACCAACCTAAGTATTTTAAACCAACAGCGTCGAAATCCTACCGTCTTCATGTTGAAGGCCGTCCGGATTTTATTACCCGTGATCAGCTTATCGTTTCTGGTCTTTTTGATGGTGAGGAAATGCATTTTATCGTAAATCACTGGCCTTCAAGACGTGGAGGTGAAAAAAGATCACTCCCATTCCGTATGGCAGCTGCAAAACTTTCACGACATATTGTTGATTCACTTCTTGCTATCAATGCACAAGCCAAAATTGTGGTAATGGGCGACCTGAACGACAACCCTTCCAATAAAAGTCTCACCGAAGGTTTGAAAGCCAAAGGCAGTATTGATGAACTGCAGCCAGGGGATATGTATAATGTTATGTATAGTTTATATAAAAAAGGTATTGGCAGCAATGCATGGCGCGATACATGGAGCTTATTCGACCAACAAATTGTGAGTCAGAGTTTTCTGCGAAAAGATTTTTCAACGTATAAGTTTTATACCGCCAAAGTGTATAACAAAGTTGAGCTTACCCAAAAAAGCGGACGGTTTAAAGGGTACCCTTGGCGCACTTATGTTGGCGGAGAGTATCACGGTGGATACAGCGACCATTTTCCTTCATTTATTATTATTGCAAAAGAACTACCCTAGTTTAACCTTCAGCTATTTCTGGGCAGAGCTATTTCCTCGTAACTTCGATAACTGCTGATGCTTCTTTCATATTATTTGAAGTAACTGTCAGTTTCATAGACCCTTCCTTCTCATGTGATTGAAGCAGAATCATGGCTTTGCCGTAAAACAACGGAATTGTGGTAGCCCTGAATGGTACCAAAGATTGTGGATCACCATTGCAAACTCCGGCCAGACGCCCCTCCCCTTCTAATTTCAGACTGATTTTGTCCATTGCAAGCGGGCACAAAAGTCCGTTTTTATCTCTTGCTTCAACCAAAATGTAGGAGAGGTCTTCCCCATCGGCTGTAAGCTGTGTCCTGTCGGGAGTCAAAACAATCTGATAAGGATCTTTGGCAGTTTGAACTTCTTTTTGTCCAATTTCTACACCTTCTTTGTATGCAATTACCTTCAATTCGCCCGGTTGATAAACAACGTCCTTCCACATCAGACGAAAACGCTCAACCGAATTTTTCGAAGTTGGCTGCTTACACTTCAACCCTTGAGATTTACCATTAACAAACAACTCCGCACAATCGCCGCTTGTGTAAACAAATACCGGCACATTCTTTCCTTCCATGCCCTTCCAGTTCCAGTGTGGCAACAAATGAATGGTTGTGTCAGATTTATTCCAGTAACTTTTATAAAGAAAATAACGATCTTTTGGTATGCCACATAAGTCAACGATTCCAAAATAGGAACTGCGTGATGCCTCCAAATCAGTTAGGCCATTCGCTTTTGCCCACTCATTTGTGTAAGGTGTTGGCTCGCCAAGATAGTCGAAACCTGTCCAAACAAATTCACCGGCAATGTATGGTTCTTCTTGCTGCCACATGAAATCATCATCTGCCAGTTCGGCCCATTCAGGAGCATTCAAATCATAGGAACTAACCTGAAGATCCTTGGTGAAATCAGTTGGTTTCTGCGGCAGAGGCAAAGCATAAAACCCTCTGGTGCTTACCGTTGAAGCTGATTCGCTGATGATGACAGCTTTATTTGGTTCCATCTGACGGGCAAGTCGATACCTCCTTCCATAATTCCAACTGTGGATGTCGTAAAGGTCAAAATGCCGTAAGGCCGCGCTCTCATAACTGTCGCAAACGAGGGTAACAGGTCGTGAAGGATCATATTTCCTGAAAGCATTCACCACGGTATTTAACCGGTCGAATCCACGGTTGATATTCCATTGCACATCAGGAATTTCGTTTCCGGCACTCCATATAAAAACCGAAGGATGATTGGCATCCCTTCTTACAAAATTGCGTATGTTACGATCCACAAAGTGTTCAAAATCTGTTGAATCGGTGATATCAGCTGTTGCATCATATTTATCGAAAGCTTCATTAAAAACCAAAAGGCCCATTTTATCACAAAGGTCAAGAAACTCAGGAGCTGGAATATTATGACTTCCACGCACTGCATTAACGCCCATAGCTTTCATAATTTCGAGCTGACGTTCCATTGCTCTGTAATTAAAAGCTACACCAAGCGGGCCATGATCATGATGAAGGTTAACACCCTTCAGCTGAACCCTACGATCGTTTAAATAAAAACCGTGATCAGCAGTGAACCGCATTTCGCGAATCCCGAAAGAGGTTTCATAACGGTCGGTAACTACTTCATCTTCTATTAATTCAACAACATATGTATACAAAGCAGGCTGATCTATATCCCATCTTTGAGGATCATTTAAGGCGAATGTGGACTCTGCCTTGTTGCTGCCAGGCCGTAACAAAATACTGTCGAATAATTGCTCTTTCACAAGAATCCCTGCTGGAGAAAAAATGGAATGTTTGATCTGCAATAACCTGCTTTCACTCAAATGATTCGAAATCCTTAAACCAACTCTCACATTTGCTAAATGTGGCTTAATAACAGGAACAGAAACCGTTGCTCCCCAAACATCTAAATGTATATTATTGGTAACCAACAATTTTACCTTTCGGTAGATTCCTGCTCCGGGATACCATCTGCTTCGGTGATTGCGGGTATCAGCATGAACTGCAACAACATTTTTTGTGTTGTGATTTAAAAATGAAGTAATATCAAAATAAAACGAATTGTAACCATAATCCCATTTTCCAAGCAATTTTCCATTTACAAAAACTTCTGGAAAAGCCATAACGCCATCGAACAAGAGGAAGAAACGTTTGGAATCGCTGCCGGCTGGTAGTTGGAGTTCATGGCGATACCAGCCTTCTCCTTTCCATGGCAACTTTCCTGTATTTCCATCTCCATCAGGAGTAAAATCCTGACTTATTGCCCAATCGTGTGGAATAACAACCTTTTCCCAGCCTGAATCATCATAGTCGGTTTGGATAGCATCGGGGTGATTTCCCAAAGCGAATGTCCATCCATTGCGCAGTTCAATTTGTTCTCTGATTTGAGAAAAGGTTACTTCGTGAAGCATCAGCAACACTATAAGGGTTGCTGAATAGATTGAAAACAATGACTTTCTTTGCATGTTACGGGAGATTTTTCACAGTCCAAATATAGTTGAAAAAAGTCCTTATTTAAAACCAAAAACCGGCCATCTGCAAGAGAAAGACCGGTTCATTGGTTTTCGTTAGTGAGTATTTATAGTGATTGATTAGTGTACGAACAGTAGATTATGTAGTTTTGATAGTAGTTTAGTATTATTTAGCTGTGCTTTAGATCATTAGATTTTCATTCCAATATAGGTTAAGAGTTCCTCGCGTGTTTTTTCCTGCAAAAAGATTCCGGAATACTCAGCAGTAAGTGTTGTGCTACTCTGATCCATAATTCCTCTTGATGCTACACACATATGCTTAGCATCAATCACAACAGCCACATCCTCAGTATTTAAAACTTTCTTCAGTTCATTAGCAATTTGAACAGTCAAACGCTCCTGAACCTGTGGACGTCGCGCGAAATAATCAACGATCCTATTCAGCTTCGACAACCCAATTACTTTATCCTTAGCCACATATGCAATATGGGCTTTCCCAAAAATGGGTAAAAAGTGATGCTCACAGGTGGTGTTTAGGTTGATATTTTTCTCAACAAGCATTTGACCGTAACGAAACTTGTTATCAAAAACCGAGATAGAAGGTTTATTCTCAGGTTTTAATCCGTGAAAAATCTCCTTAACAAACATTTTAGCTACACGGTGTGGTGTTCCTTTCAAACTATCGTCACTCATATCCAGACCTAATGTTTCCATTATTTGATGAAAATGATCTTCTATAATAGCCATTTTAGTAGCATCGGTAAGTGCAAAGGCATCATCACGCAAAGGGGTTTCTATATTTGTTGCATGATGCTCATCGCCTAGCATATCTGCTTCTTCCCATAAATTCAACGCATGCATATTTCCGTTGATACCATTTACTCCGTTTATCTTAACAGGCTCAAGAACCTTCAATCCATTTCCATTTAGTTTCATATTGTAGATTTTTAATCTTTTATGAATACTAAACAGTATGTTTTCACTTTTGTTTAATGTTTTATTATAAATATTAAACAATATTTTTTAAAGCAATAGATATCAACGGATTGAAAATGTTAAAAAATCACATGGGAACAGCAGTCTTTAGAGAAAACTGTTTGATAGATTCTTTTTTGAGAAAATGGAAAAGTGAGAAATCAGCCTTCAAACTGTTTCATCTGTAGTAAAGTTGAAAGAGCCTGATTAACTGAAGAAACCGCACTTATATACATCATCAGCTTTTCATTACTTTCCTTGATGCGACACGATTTTGGATTAGCTTGCAAAAATTTGAGGATATTTGTAAATACAGATGTTTGGTAAAATGCTGATTGTTGATCACTTACGAAATATCCAATGAGTGTCTTATTACGAAGTACAATTTTTTCAAAACCGAGGTCACGGGCTATCCAGCGCAAACGGATGGTGTTGATGAGATCATTTGCTTCGCGCGGAACAGGTCCAAACTGATCAATAAGTCTTTCAGTAAATTTTTGCAGAAGTTCCTCTGTCTGAATGTTATCAAGTTCATTGTAAAGGCTTATCCGTTTGGATGAAGCGTCAACATACTGCGGTGGCATAAGGATTTCCATATCGGATTCGATCACACAATCGCGTACAAAATGCTTTGGTTTATCGAGTTTGAACACATCTGCAAACTCGCTTTCTTTAAGCTCCTGTATGGCTTCGTCCAAAATTTTATGAAACATCTCATAACCAATGTCACTTATAAAACCACTTTGCTCACCACCAAGCAGGTTGCCTGCACCTCTTATGTCGAGGTCGCGCATGGCAATATTAAAACCACTTCCCAAGCCTGAAAAATCTTCAATTGCCCGAAGTCGTTTCTGGGCTTCACTTGTTAAAGTAGCCATAGGTGGTGCGAGCAAATAGCAAAAAGCTTTTTTATTTGAGCGCCCGACCCTTCCACGCAACTGATGCAGGTCGCTTAAGCCATAATGATGTGCATCGTTGATAATAATGGTGTTAGCATTAGGAATATCTAAGCCTGATTCAATGATTGTGGTAGCAAGCAGCACATCATAATCACCTTCGATAAAGGTCATCATCACTTTCTCCAGGCGATCACCATCCATTTGTCCGTGAGCAATCCCGATCCGTAAGCCGGGTACAAACCGCAGTAGCATATCGTAAACATCCATGATATTCTGAACACGGTTGTGTACAAAAAACGCCTGTCCACCTCTCGCAACTTCAAAAAGTAGTGCTTCTTTTATGACTTCTTCGTTAAAAGACCTCAACTCTGTCTGCACCGGGAAACGGTTTGGAGGAGGCGTATTGATGATGCTTAAATCGCGTGCTCCCATCATTGAAAACTGCAGCGTTCGCGGGATGGGTGTCGCTGTAAGCGTCAAGGTATCAACATTTGATTTGATTTGTTTTAGCTTTTCTTTGGCCGACACACCAAACTTCTGCTCCTCATCAATCACTAAAAGACCCAAATCTTTAAATTGAACGTCTTTACTAATAATACGATGTGTCCCGATGAGGATATCTATTTTACCGGCCAGCAATTGATCAAGCGTTTCTTTTTGTTGAGCTGCCGATTTAAATCTGTTGATATAATCCACTTTAACAGGAAAATCGGCTAAACGCGTGCTAAATGTTTTGTAATGCTGCAGAGCCAGAATCGTTGTTGGGACTAAAACGGCTACCTGTTTTGAGTCGTTAACAGCCTTGAAAGCAGCACGTATGGCTATTTCCGTCTTTCCAAATCCGACATCGCCGCAAACAAGACGATCCATTGGAGCTTCTGATTCCATGTCGGCCTTAACGTCGATTGTTGATTTGATCTGGTCAGGCGTATCTTCATAAATAAATGAAGCCTCCAATTCATTCTGAAGATAGGTATCAGGCATAAACTGAAACCCTTTGCTTGCCTTGCGTTTAGCATAAAGTTTAATCAAATCACGCGCAATATCCTTAACCCTGCTTTTGGTTTTGTTCTTAAGTTTATTCCATGCGTTCGACCCCAACTTGTTCAAAACAGGTTCTGCGCCATCTTTGCCACTAAATTTGGCGATTCGGTGAAGCGAGTGTATGCTTACGTATAATATGTCGTCATTTTTATAGATCAACCGAATGGCTTCCTGATGCTTTCCGTTGTTATCAATAATTTCCAACCCATCAAACCGGCCTATTCCATGATCGATATGACTTACATAATCACCTGGTTTTAAATCGTATAACTCACTTATCGAAAGCGCCTCTTTTCCTGCAAAGCCTTCTCTAAGGTGAAATTTGTGATACCTTTCGAAAATCTGATGATCCGTATAAACGGCAACTTTTAGTTCCTGATCGGTAAAACCTGCATGTAAACTATGATAAACTGGTTGAAAAAGAGGTTTTTCCTTGTTTTTGCCCGAAGGAAGTAAATCATCAAAAATTGCAAACAAACGCTCCATTTGTTTGGCGTTATCTGACAGCATATACACCTGATAGCCTTTGGATTGCTTCTGAAGCAGATCTTCCAGTAAGAGTTTAAAATTTTTATTAAACGAGGTCTGAACCTGCGTATCAAAACGAGCAACAAAGCCAGCGTTGAAAATACTTTTCTGGCCAAATTCAATGGTTCTGAGTTTCGATAATTCATCGATCAGTTCGGGCGCTTTTGCAAAGAGTATATCTGGCTGAACAGCAGCACGTTCATCGCCCATTTTTTCAAAAATCATTTGGGCTTTTTCCCATTCGGCTGCTATACGATCTTCCAATGCAATGGCCTCATCAATCCAAATTATGGTAGCTTTTGGAATGTATTCAAGAAACGATTGCCGAAGTGTTTCAATGCTGCGATCCTGAATATTGGGCAGAAGGTTTATGCGTTGCAATGGCTGTACCGAAAGCTGTGTGACAGGATCGAAACTACGGATCGACTCCACCTCCTCACCAAAAAACTCAATACGGTAAGGGTAATCATTGCTAAAGGAAAACACATCCAATAAGCCACCCCTGATAGAAAACTGGCCAGGTTCAACAACAAAATCAACCCGTTCAAAATTATATTCCGAAAGTACGTCAGCTATAAAATCAAGGGAAACACGTTCTGTGACTTTCAATTTCAACGTGTTACGATTTAAATAGTTACGCGTAACTACTTTTTCGCAAAGAGCCTCAGGATAGGTGACAACAATAGTCTTACGTTCGCTTACCGACCAGCGTCCCAGAACCTCAGCCCGCGAAAGAATATAGGTGTTATCGGGTTTCTCGGGCTCGTAAGGTTTTTTATAAGAAGTAGGGTAAAAAAGTACCTGTTTCTTATTGAAATCGACATTACGCTCGTCGAAAAGACTCTCAATATCGTTGTAAAAATAAGCTGCTGATTCTTTATCCGAACACACTACAAGATGCTGACCTCCAATTATTTCGGATAAAGCAGAAAGATAACCCGATTTGGAAGAACCAGACAATCCCTGAAGCAGTATATGGTTCTCGTTGTGAAGGGCTTCGTGAGCCTGCTTGAGTACCGGATGACTATGAAATACAGATTTGAGTGAAAATTGACTCACTACATATGATTTTTAAGGGTGCAAAGATACGGAAAGTATGGTTTTTATTCTTCCTGAATGTTTTTCATAAATGGTTTGGTGTAGCTTCAGATTTTGTAAATTGCAGCACGAAAAAAATATAACTCACAAAAAACGATCCTCCATGTCTGCTGAAAAAGAATACTTTGCACATGAATCGGCTATTATTGATGAAGGTGCCGTGATAGGAAAAGGCACCAAAATCTGGCATTTTTCTCATATTATGTCGAACTGTACCATTGGAGACGGATGTAATATTGGGCAAAACGTGGTCATATCACCACAGGTTATTTTGGGGAAAAACGTGAAAGTACAGAACAATGTTTCGATTTATACGGGCGTGATTTGCGAAGATGATGTCTTCCTTGGCCCATCAATGGTTTTTACCAATGTTATCAATCCCCGGTCTGCAGTAAACCGCAAAAATGAATATGCTCAAACTCTTGTAAAAAGAGGTGCAAGTATTGGTGCGAATGCAACGATCGTTTGCGGACATGATATCGGCGAATTTGCCTTTATCGGTGCAGGAGCAGTTGTTACCAAAGAAGTTGCAGCCTATGCACTCGTTATCGGGAACCCTGCCCGGCACGCAGGTTGGATGAGTGAGTTTGGGCATAAGCTCCATTTCGACAGCAATGGCATTGCTGTTTGTCCTGAAAGCAAGCAAACATATGTGCTTGAAAATGGAAAAGTATCGAAGAAAATTTAGATTTATAAGTCGTAAGTAACTAAAAACAAACTATTTGTTATTTTATGATCTAAAATTTGTATTTTGTTTGTATTGACATTAAATTTGAAAAAAATAAAAACATGAAAATCCTCGTTACCGGTGGAACCGGTTATATCGGATCTCATACCGTTGTTGAATTGCAACAACAAGGTTTTGAGGTAGTTATTGTTGACAACCTATCCAATTCACAGGTTTCTGTGATTGACTCCATTGAAAAAATTACTGGCAAAAGACCACATTTCGAAGAGTTTGACCTGGTTGATTACGTCAAAACTCTTGACTTCTTCAGCAGACATTCCGATTTGAAAGGAGTCATACATTTTGCGGCATTCAAAGCTGTTGGCGAATCCGTTGAAAAACCTTTGGTTTATTACCGCAACAACCTTGTTTCGTTGATGAATATTCTGGAAGCAATGATAAGTAGCAAGGTTGAAAATCTTGTTTTTTCATCTTCCTGCACAGTCTACGGTCAACCCGATGTGCTGCCCGTGAGCGAGAAAGCCCCCATAAAAAAGGCTGAGTCACCTTATGGTAATACCAAACAAATTTCGGAAGAAATCATTCAGGACACCTTGAAATCATCGCATTTAAAAGCTATTGCTTTGCGTTATTTCAACCCCATAGGTGCTCACGAATCAGCATTAATTGGCGAGCTTCCACTTGGTGTACCCAACAATCTGGTACCGTTTATAACACAAACAGCAATTGGATTACGCAAACAACTCAGCGTTTTTGGTGATGATTACAATACCCCCGACGGGACAGCAGTGCGCGACTACATTCACGTAGTGGATCTTGCTCAGGCTCATGTGGTTGCAGTAAAACGTATGATCGAGGCAAAGATGAAGCATAATTTTGAGATCTTCAACCTGGGAACGGGGAATGGTTACTCAGTACTTGAAGTTATCAAGTCGTTCGAAAAGGTTGCAGGAATGCCTTTGAATTACCAAATCGTGAGTCGCAGGGCTGGCGATGTCGAACAGGTTTGGGCTGACCCCAGCTGGTCGAACAATGAGCTGGGCTGGAAGGCTCAAAAAAGTCTTGATGAAATGAATGCCTCCGCATGGAAATGGGAAAAAGCATACCGCAGTCAACATTAAGGATTTAGAATTCATTTAAAAGCAAGAAAATATCATGAAAAAAATTCTCATCACCGGTGGAGCTGGATTCATAGGCTCACATGTAGTCAGGCTTTTTGTAAACAAATATCCTAACTATCAGATTTATAATCTTGATAAACTTACATATGCAGGCAATCTGTTCAATCTGAAGGACATCGAGCACAAAGACAATTATCATTTTATAAAGGCTGATATTGTGGATGGCGAAGCGATGCAACATCTTTTTGAAGAACATAACTTCGATAGCGTCATTCACCTGGCAGCTGAATCACATGTCGATCGCTCTATCTCCAATCCAATGGAATTTGTAATGACCAATGTTATTGGAACAGTAAACCTGCTAAATGCAGCCCGTCAGCAATGGAAAAATGATTTTGAGGGAAAGCGTTTCTATCACATTTCTACTGACGAGGTGTATGGCTCATTAGGCGAAACAGGATTCTTTTATGAGGACACCGCCTACGACCCTCATAGCCCCTATTCAGCCTCCAAGGCCAGCAGCGACCATTTCGTCAGAGCATATCATGACACATTTAATGTACCTGTGGTAATCTCCAATTGTTCCAACAATTATGGTCCTAATCAGTTTCCAGAAAAACTTATACCGTTATTTATCAACAATATACGACACAATAAGCCACTACCTGTTTATGGAAAAGGTGAAAATGTACGCGACTGGCTTTATGTTGTTGACCATGCACGTGCCATTGATGTCATCTTTCACCGAGGAGGTGATGGCGAAACTTACAACATTGGCGGACACAATGAATGGACAAATATTGCCCTTATCAAAGTAATGTGTAGCATAATGGACGAAAAACTTGGTCGGACCGAAGGCACATCCGAGCAACTGATAACCTATGTAAAAGACAGAGCCGGTCATGACTTGAGGTATGCAATCGACTCAGGTAAACTACAAAAAGAGCTGGATTGGGTTCCTTCGCTGCAGTTTGAAGAAGGCATTCGTTTGACCATCGACTGGTATTTATCCAATCAACAATGGCTCGATGAGGTGACTTCTGGTAATTATCTGAAGTATTATGAGCATCAATATGAGAGCCGCTAAGCCGGTTGTTTCATTTGGGTTAAACTTTAATAACGCCTATTCGGGGTAGATTATTTCTTATAAACACTTAAATAACAATGCTTTATATTCATTATTAAGCATTGTTTTTTATTTGAATCAAATCATAAAGTGTTTTTATCCCCAAATTTCTCAATCAATCCCATTTCAATAGCCAATTTCAAGTGCCGGAAATGTTGTAAAAGATAATGAGGGTAATAAGGCGCTTATTCAGTATTAAAACTTTGTCTATATCGGGAAATTAAAACTCCGGCTATTTGATTTTTAATCCAATGTTGAGCCGAAAATACCTGCTAAAAATAGCTTCCTGGTATGAATACAACTCATTAATTCCAAACTTATAATCTGGTTTTACAATTAACTCAATTATTGATACCGGAATTCGAATGCCAAGGCCTAAATAAAACCCAAAGGAATCGGATAATTTTACTTTTTGATCAATTTCCTTCTCAGTATAAGTCATCTGATTATTGTCATCTGGCAAATACGTAATCATTGTTCCGGTTCGATTTGAGTCAAAAACAAGATCAGCAAATGCACCTGTCTCTATGAAAACCTTTAAGTTAGTGCCAAAATTTATTCGAAGTCCTGCAGGTATTGAAAAGCAATTAATGGTGTAAATTAAGTCGGTTGCATGTGCAAAATGCCCCTCATACATTGATTCAAAAAATTGACTTGTCCGGTTGTATTCAATGCCTGTTATAATGTTTAGTTTTTTGTCGGATCTGAATGAATGATAAACTCCTAATCCAATTCCATAAAGGCCTTCCGCAGCCTTACCAGGGTTAACTGACCTGTTTGCTGATATGGCGAATTCATCAAAAAAGAAACTCTGCACATTCTGTCCGCATGTAACTTTACTCAAAATGATAGTCAAACCTAAGACAAAAATAAACTGTTTCATCATGTAATGGTTTTGACTTTAGCTGCATTCATGCCAATTTCGGCACATTTGGAGTTTCATCAGACTTTTACGTGTTAATTTTCGATTTTCTCTTTTGTAAACCTTTTCATATCGAAATTCATTTGTATTTCAAATTCACCCCTGCGTTCATTGCAGTTTTCTTTTTTGCAATTCATGCAATAATTTTGGAAACATTCGTCCAAATGCACATTAAAAACAATATCCTCAGGAGAGTTTGCCAAAAGTAATGACTTCAATTTTTCTCCTTCTATATGTGCATCAGACAAAAAGATATTCCAAGGTAAAACCAAGTCGCAATTAATATGAAATACATCACCATATTTAACGAGTTTAAAATTGTGCACATCAATCCACTCATTCGATTTATTACTATCAATCAACTGACCAAATTTCTCTATCAAATAGAAATCTGCTTCGTCCATTAAATTTGATGTTGTTTCTTTAAGTATTTTTAATCCTGTTAACACGATGATAGTACCGAAAATCAGGGCAATAAGACTATCTAACCAGGCTAGTTTTGTGTAATACAACAAGATTAAACCAATCACCAATCCAATTGAAGAATAAGTGTCGGATTGTAAATGCTTGCCTCCAGAAATTAGCGCAATCGAATTGTTTTTTTTACCGATTCTTATGCTGTACCAACCAATTAAATAATTAAGCAACCCTGCTATGGCAACAATAATAATACCTATGTCTAATTGCGAAACTTCCGATGGAATAAAAAGCCTTTTGATTGCTTCAAAAATAATAAATAACCCTGCAATTATAATTAACATGCCTTCGACAGACGCAGACAAATACTCTGCCTTACCGTGACCAAAAGGATGGTTTTCATCTTTGGGCTTAATGGCAATATAAATACTATACAATGTAATGAATCCTGTAACAACATTCACTGTGCTCTCAAGCGCATCGGTTAAAATACCTACCGAATTAGTTAAAAAATAAGCCGCCAGTTTACCCGCAAAAATCAAAAAAGATAAAATTGCAATAATCCTTTGGACTTTGAATTTCAACCTGGGATTGCTTGTTGCGACACTTGATGTATTTTCCATAATTTCCCTTTTAAAAATATCTTCTCACTTTAATTTTATAACGAGTGAATTCATTGCCAAATCTATTTCCCAAGAACTTTTCTTCTCCCAAAATTATTAAATGATACACAATTATACTATAAACGCCTAATAAGGCAACCCATAAATTTAGAGTATAAAAGATTGAAGACAATGTAATCAAGTTAAAGCCAACATACATAGGGTTTCTGCTAAGTTTATAAAGACCGTTGCTCTTCAATACAGTTTCTTCTGAAGGCAAACCCAAACGTGTTGATTTACCTAAATTCAACAGACTTATTATTGTAAACAGTAAGCCAATAGCTACTAAAACAATTGAAATTAATCTATTGTGACAGCATTCAGCAGCTTTTAATAATTGGACATTTAAAAATGCCAAACCTAAAATTATCCATGTAAAATATCCTGAAAATTTACCTGTGTAAAAAATAACCGGATTGATTGTTGTTTTTCCTATCAGATTCATTTTGTTGAATTATTTGTTTTACTGTATTTACATATTTACGTAATGCTGAAGTGTCTATTTTTAATCACTTGCTTACTTTCGAAGCGCCATAACTTGCTAATAAATATACTATTATACAAAAAACCAAGTTGCCGGTTATTGCAACAGGACTCTGAATTATTCCAACTCAAAAATGTCTGAATTCTTTCGGTAAAGGTAAGGTTTTTGCAAATAAATGCGTTTCATTCTAACCCATTTAATCAAATATTAAGACAAACTAACACAATTACTAATCTGAAATTTGAGACCCGCCCAAACAGGAAACCTTATTAGTTTTATATGAATCATAGCAGACTGAAACGGTGACCGGAACCCATTAATTGACAGCAGACATTACGTAATTATCATATGTGAAGTTGAAATGTGTCTAAAAAATAAGCCAATAATCTTTGTTAGGTCAAAATTCATTTTCTAAGCTATGATTTGTTATCAAGTTGAGAATAAACAACTATTTTTACTATCGTAAATGGTGTTCAAGTCTTGAGGTACTTAACCTGCATGCATTTAATCCTTGATAATGAATATCAGCAAATTAAATCATATAAATGCTAAAATCATTTCAAGTTCAGTAGCGGTTTATGTGATTATCTAACAATTGATGTTTTGTAATGTATTAAGATCAAATGAGTTATTTAAAACAGGTTCTGGAAAAAGAAAAGCTTTCTTTCCTCGTAGTAGTGGCACTTATAATATTTCTTGGCAGCTTGAAGTTTATCTTTCAGCAAGCAAATATTCTAAGCTTCGATTACTTTGGCTTATATCTTTATCTTCCTGCCACATTTATCTATCATGATCCAGGAATCAGTGATTTAAGTTGGCTTGAACAAATAAATGCCACTTATCAAAACACTCCGAATTTTTATCAACTGCACGCAATTGGGGATAATAATATCATTCGTTTCTTTTGCGGAATGTCGATACTGTTAATGCCATTCTTTTTTATCGGGCATGGCCTTGCTCATCTAACTGCTTATCCAACTGATGGTTTCTCATATCCCTATCAATTAGCAATGATGCTGGCTGCATTTTTTTATGTGGCAGTTGGTTTGATATATAGCCGCAAAGTTTTGCTAAAGTTTTTTGATGACCGGATAACAGCAATTACACTTCTGGCAATGTATTTGGGAACCAATTTATTTTTTTGGACAACTTTTGATGCCGGCGCACCACATACACTTCTTTTTACACTTTATGCCATGCTTCTCTGGTTCACAATTCGTTGGCACGAAAAACCAAAGATAAGTTATGCAATAGTAATAGGGCTTCTATTGGGTTTGATAATAGTTTCCCGTCCAGGGGAAATTATAGCGGTTTTGATTCCTTTATTTTGGAATATAAATAACTGGGAAAGTTTCAAAACCAAGTTTCTTTTAGTTTTAAAACACTTTCATCATGTAATTCTTTTGGTATTCTTAACTGTTCTTCCTGGCTTACCGCAGATTGCTTATTATGAATTGTATACAGGCTACGTTTATTATAATACTTATACTGATCCTCAATCCGGGCTCGATTTTAGTAACCCTCGATTTAGTTGGGTGCTCTTTAGTTACCGAAAGGGTTGGTTTGTTTATGCTCCGATGATGATTTTTGCAATAGTCGGTTTCGTTGTGATGTTGAAAAAAAACAGTCGCCCCTTCCTCTCATTAATGAGTCATTTTCTTTTAAATCTGGTCTTAATTGCTTCTTTCACCAGTTTAGTGAGCTATGGATGGAGGGCATTTATTCAGTCATATGCTTTATTGATTATCCCTCTTGGGTTTTTCATTCAATTTCTGTCTGAAAATGTTAATAAGTTCACGAAGTACATTCTAATGCTAATTCTGGCATTTTTTATTCTGCTAACAATTTTTCAAGGCTGGCAAACAATGGCTGGCATTATTGACGGCAGCAGAATGACTAAAGCTTATTATTGGAAGATTTTTGGTCAAATAACACCAAATGAAAAAGATTGGGAATTGCTACTCATTGACAGGTATATGGATGATAATAATGGCGGCAATTTACCAAAACATATTCAATATCAGTCACGTAACATCCAATATTACGACTTTCAGTCATCTAATTCAAGTAGGACCGACTCATTTGTTGATCCTCTAGACAGCACTAATCAGGTTTTTATGCTTTCAAAAGAGAAGCCATGGTCTCCAGGAGTTAAAAAAGCTAATGCTGAAATTAGTCAGGCTGACCATTACTGGGCTGAAATATCCGGAAGATTTTTTACAGACTCGGTATTTAAAGAAGGTGATTTAGTGCTTATAGCAACCTATACCTACCGTGGTAAAAACGTATCAAATAAAGGCAAAGTCTATAAATATCGTGCTTTCAATCTCACACCGGATATTCCTGGTAAGTGGAAGGATTTCTCATTTAAATATCTTGCCCCCGAGGCCACAACACCGGCTGACAGGTTCGAGACATATATTTGGTATCGAGGAGAAAATACTGCATTTGTTGATGATTTCAAGGTAAATATACTCGAGCCTATGCCGGATTGACAAAAACAATCCTTAAATTTGCGCCCTTTAACTGCATTATGAAAGAAATCCTGTTGAGTATCATTGTACCAGCGTACAACGAAGAAAGGGCCATTGCTCAGGTTTTAAATAAAATTTGTAAAAGTCTGGATAACAATCAGATATCTGGTGAAATCATTATTGTTGATGACGCTTCAAAAGATACTACCATAGCTGAAGTTGAAAAGTTTATTTCCAACGAAAAGCGTTTTCCTATTCGTTTGATCGAATCAAAGCCCAACCGTGGAAAAGGATTTGTAATTCGTCAAGGTATCATGGCTGCCACAGGAAGCTATGTGCTGGTTCAGGATGCCGATCATGAATATGACCCTCGAGAATATCCCCACTTACTGAGCCCAGTGCTCGACGGTATGGCTGATGTAGTTTATGGCTCACGTTTTATGGGTGGGAAACCCCACAGGATCTTGTTTTTCTGGCATTCAATCGGTAATAAATTCCTCACATCTATCTCCAATGCATTTACCAACCTCAACCTTAGCGATATGGAATCGGGTTATAAATTGTTCAGACGGGATATTATTCAATCGATCTACCTGAAAGAAAACCGTTTTGGTTTTGAACCTGAAGTGACTGCAAAAATCGCCCGTGTAAAAGATGTTCGCATTTATGAAGTAGGCATCTCCTATTACGGACGCACCTATGCTGAAGGTAAAAAAATCAACTGGAAGGATGGATTCAGAGCCATTTGGTGTATTTTGAAATACAATCTTTTTGACAAAAAGACGTTCAAAAACTAAGCATTGGTAAACCAAATTCCGAACAAATTCTGTCTCCGAAACACACTCAACGTTCAGGTTGTAACAAATCAATAACTACTTCATCAACATATACTGGTTTCTCACCTCTGTGCCAGATCGTTACTCGAAAATTATCGTCAGGCCGCCTTACCTCCGGGATTAAATACAAGAGCTCCATTTCGTTCCATTGGTTGAGTTTTATCTCGTTGGGATCCGCCTTCTTACTTTTATAATAGTAAGCAAATCCGTTATGCATAAAAGTCGCCGTAATCGAAAAGGGGTTCACCTCAGGTGATTCGGCAACAAAAACACGGGCTGTAATTTTCAAAATTCCATACTCTTCAATACCAAGCGAATGGTAATCTGTTTCAAATTTTGGAGAGAACTGCACCTTTGGAGAAAGTTCAACAACCTTGCCTCTTGCATCCTTTAACCCAAAGGCTGAAGCATCCACTCCCTCGTTTTCAAACATTTGAACTACAATGTTTCTTTTGGTGAAGCCTCCCGAAGCCAGAAGTTGCTCCGGGCTTTTGTTACGGTCAACTAAAAGCAATTTCTCTGCGTCCGCTGGCAGCTTCATGCTTAAAAACACCTCCTTATAGTAGGCTTTAGTCATGCGTGAACTGTGAATGATACCTTTTAAAAACTGATGGCTTTGAAACAAATTAAACGTGATTAAAACTATCAAAAGTGCTGAAATTAAAATCTTTAAGATTATGTTCCGGTGTAAAAATCCTTCTATTAAGTAGCCCATAGGTATCGCCAGAAAAACATACATGGGTATGAGCGCTCTTTGGCTGAAGCTGTCGGCGTACCACCAACAGGACCAGCTGGCTATGACATAAAACGACACAATAAAAAACAGAAAAATGCTCCAGAAATACTCACGTTTTCGTTGGAAAAGCTGCACAAAGCCTGCAAGAGCCAAAATCATTACTGGAGTATAAATCAACCATCCTTTACGGAAACTGAATAGTACCTGCCAAATGTAAGGGTGAAGAAATTCCATGCCTTCGCCTGCATTGCCGCCATAACTGTTGAAAAGAAATTTACCTGTCATCAGTTTGAAATAAACAAGTTGCATCCCTCCTATCAAGGTTATCAGGAGCCCAAGAATAACAACATCTTTCCACCTTTTTTTAAATAAGGAAACTTTATTTAACAGGCTCTCTGTGTTGTGAATTCCCCAAAACAATGGAATTCCTGCAACAAGAATTTCTGTTGGACGACTAAGAGCAGCAAGTCCAATCAATAAACCCAAAGCAGTCGCAAATTTCAATGAAGGCTGTTCGTGCCAGCGGATTGTAAACCAAAGGATGAGTGCAAACAGAAAGAAAAGGTAATTATGCGACATAAGCCCTTGTCCATGATAAACTGTCAACACTAAATAATTTGTTCCGAAAACTATGGTAATCAATAATATAGAGGTAATCAGCGGATCGAAAAATTTTCTCAGACTCTTCCTGAAAAAAACAATTCCAAGGACGGTATAAATGAAACTTCCATAAAGCACACTTAATTGATAGGGAGAAGAAAAACCATCGGTTTCGTACCCTCCAATAATTGCCCAAAGGTGTCCGACAGCAAACCAAGGCAAGTAAAGAACTGCCATTCCCATTGGATATTTCATCACCCATTCGCCTCCCTGTTGAGGAAGCGCCTGATAAAACCAGGCTGTGTTTTGATATTTATCAATAATACCTTGTACAACAGCAAAATCTCTCAAGCCCAAATCGTAATAAATAAACGTAAAAGGAAGATACAGGTAATATCCAAAAATATCCCAGGATAAAATCTTGTGAGGTATATGTGAAAAGACAATCCATGTAAGCACTAAAAGCAGTGCAATCATTGTATAAATGGACCAGTCAAATTTCTGTGTGTTCAGTTTCATTTTGTGCTAATTCCTGCGTTCAAAGATAGCAAGCATTTGATTATCTGAAACATGTGACAGCACATAAAAACTGTCCAAAACCGATCTGAATTCCATCAGCGTTTCCTCCTTCAAATACCAGCGATATTCAAAAATGACCACATGAGTAGCTGTTTGTAGTTTACCGTCTTTCCCAGGGTAACCTGTAAAACCACCTTCTTTGGCAGCATCGGTAAGCATTTCAGGTTTTTTATTGCGCCAATCAAAGGCCATGAAAGGTGAGCATGCATTGCTTTTCAAATCAACAACAGCTTGTTCCATGCCAAAATAGTTGTGAAAATAATGCATCAGCCAATTTTTACTGAAGTTCATGGTTACAACAAGGCTGTTTGCAGGAAGATGCTTTTCGAAAACTTCAATTTGTCGTATCGTTTGATCGAGCGGTTTGAGGTACTTGAGATGGATTGCTCTGCTTTGGAATCCAAACAACAGTATTCCAACTAACGGAAAAACACCTAAAAGTGTTGGAACACGTTGTAATCCAATCCATAAAGCCCATAAAACGGAAGTTAAAATGAGCATACGCATGCCAACACTTGCTGCTGCATCGGTACCATCGGGAAGCACAAAATAGAGAAAAAGAAAAAGCAGGGTGATTACAAGCCAGCTATCTGTACTGCTCCAAAACGGTCTTACAGTATCTTTTGGTTGTTTTAGCCATGTAGCAATTCTCCAAATCAAAATAAAAGCTGTCAATGAAGCGAAAAAATAAAGCAACATGCTGGTAAGCGGTAACTCCGCTTTCATATCATAACCCACAAGCATTCTAAAACTCATCAGATCTGCAAGTTTGTCTGCATCACCTTCTCTGAAGGAATTGCTTTGCTGAAAATCAACAATCCGAATCACATAAAAAAATGAAAGAATTAATGAAGGCAACGCAGCCACTATCGTTTGGATTGCCATTATTCTAAAATCTTTAAATGATTGCTTTTCGTTGGAACGATAGCTAATAAAAAAGTCAGCAAATCCGGCAAGAGCAATAAGAAAGATTGTTATAAAAAATACAAATATGTGAGCCAAGTAAGTCAACAACAAGAGTAAACCAAGTATTGCCAATGACTTTCGACTAAAAGACCTGTGATGTCTAATCCAATAACCAAGTGCAAAAAACAAAAGACCGATTGCCAGACTGAAGTTGTAATATCCCATCATGAAAAGGGAAGTATGCGTGAAAGGAAAGATGAGCAGGCTGAATAAGGTGCTTTTGTCGTTAATACTTTTAATCAGGTAGCGAAACCCATAGACGAAACTCAGCAAATAACATGCAATGAAAACTTTTTCGGCCATCCAGGCCGGCAAAACCAGATTCAGAAGCGATAGCATGTATATTCCAAGTACGTTTCCAATATACAATGGATTGAGGGTAAAATAGTTGGAGAACGAATCATTACCCATTAGCAATTGACCCAGCATATTGGATGCTGATAAGTGTTTTGGACCATCGAGTGAACCAACATAATGCAGCAAAAAGAGGGGAATGAGACTTGCCAATGCAACGATCAAAAATAGCCAGGGTTCCGATTGGGCTATTCGTTTCGATACCAGATTGAGCAATTGATTCATGAACTTAAGGTGTGTTTTTTGTAGCTTCCTGACTTTTAAGTGCTGCTTCACGCTTATTTTCATACACCCAGGTAGCATCAATCCGGAGCATTTCTTCTACAGTTATCTTTCTTTTTTCAGCTTTTTCTTTGATCATCTCCATATAGGAAGGACTTTTACGGATACGTTCCATTGTTTGCTGAATTTCGCTAAGCGCTGTGGCATCCCATTGACTTATTTTCTGAATAGCATTAAAAAGCTCAGGGATAAAACCAAAACTATAACGCGACATATTGGCATCGGTTTGAAGCAAAATAATAAAGTCAGCTTCCAAAACCCTTGTCATGAGGTCGATAGCATGTTTCTGGATGGCTTCTCCTCCATCGCCCGGAATAATTTGCTTGTTATAATACCAGAAATCATGTTTTCCAAAAGCCCTGCTTGCATAACCGCTGCCGTACCATTGCCAATAATAACTGTCGGCTACAACAATTACCGAAGGCATGCTGTCGGGTCTTTTTTTCTCAAAAGTAAACTCAGGATACGGCATTGGATCATCGTCGGGCTGGCTGAAAAGATTCAATCCTTCCCATAAATCGCGGTCAGGTGATCGCAACCGGTGGGTTACTTCGATGTTTTTGATGCCAAAGTCAACAAAGTAGTGCCCCGAAATTTGCTCCATTGTGTTTATAATTGTATCAAAAACGACCCCCATCCCGTAATAACTCCAATGGATGCCACATTTTGGATACAGAGCAAAACGGCTTGTATCCTTTATCGAATTAAAAAGTCTGTTTCCACTAATAACGGGTATATTGTTTTCTTTCAACAGCTTGTAATAAGTTGTTTCATTTGTCGGCAAAACGCTATTAGGCTTATAACCATCAGTTATATATTCAGGAAAAAAGCTGGCTTTTCCGGGAGCAAGAACCACCAACAAATGTTTCTTATTTTTCTGTAACCATTCGTTTACTGCAATTGTTTGGCTGATATGCTTTTGAATGGTATCCATCCCAACGAAATCAAGTCCATAATAGGCCTTAAAGTAATTAAGTTCAAATAGATATCCATTTTTTCCTTCAATTACCCCAGCAGCCGTAACCGTATCGAAAAACGTGTATTTGTATTGATTATGTAGCCGAACCAGGTCAGGACGGTAGCCAATATGTTGCTCAAGGTATTTGTTCAAACTGTCCTGGTAGGTGGAATTCATGAGGTTATGATAGGAAAAGACAGGTTTCTTAGGGACGATAAAATAGCCTTTTAACCCCTTCACCTTTGGGAATCCAAAATAATGCTGCACAAAGGGTAACAGCATCATTAGCATCAACATACTAAAAAGCAGGTGCTTAATCCAGATCCTTTTCATATTAGAAACGGAAATAAATGAAAGGGTTAAACCCTGACGAGGTGATTGCGCCAAGACTTATGATAAAGAATACAATTGAAAGAAGGGTCATAACAACCAAATGACTTAGTTTATGCTCTTTATCGAATAAACGCGTCTGCCATTTCTCAACGAGTGGCGCATAAGCCCAGAATGCAAATACAGCAGCAAAAAACATGGTTACCCAAACTTCGCGACTTGCATAAATAGTATCACCGCCTCGGAAACTGAACATCCCGGCTGTAAAGTCCCATACCTGCGCCATACTTTCCGACCGGAATAAAACCCAGCCTACCAGTGTAATTACAAAGGTGATCAGCACACTTGGGAGCTTCCCTATTTTGGAGTAAAACTTCAAAAGAAAAACCCTGTCGGCGATTAGGAAAAGACCATGGAAGGCACCCCAGACAACAAAGTTCCAGGCTGCTCCGTGCCAAAATCCCGAAATAAGGAAGACAAGCCACAGGTTGAAATACATTCTTCCAACGCTAACTTTGCTTCCTCCAAGGGGAATATACAGATAATCACGCATCCATCGCCCCAGCGTCATATGCCAGCGACGCCAAAACTCTGAAATACTTTGAGATATGTATGGATTGTTGAAATTCTCTACAAAATCGAAGCCTATCATCCTCCCTAACCCGATGGCCATGTCCGAGTAGCCTGCAAAATCGTAATAAATCTGGAAGGCATAAGCTATAATCCCTACCCACAAGACCGGGCTGGATAAAAAAGATGCATCAGCAGCAAAAACACTGTCGGCATAAGCACCTAAAGGATTGGCTATCATTACCTTTTTTGCCAGGCCTAATGTAAAACGGAAAAATCCAGTCAACCTGTTATCAACATTTTCGTTGTACCTTCGGTCAACCATCTGATCGGCTACCTCGTTGAACCTAACAATAGGCCCTGCAATAAGCTGTGGAAACATGAGAATATAAAGTGCCAAATCACTAACACGTTTTAAAGGGACATGCACTCCGCGATAGACATCAACCGCATAAGTCATCTTTTGGAAACTAAAAAACGAAATTCCAATAGGAAGTACAATATAAGTCCATTTCATGGGGGCAGCGCCAAAAGCCCCTAATACAAGGTCAATATTCTCAACAAAGAAATTAGCATATTTAAAATAGAGAAGCATTCCTATATTGAGAGCAATACTAAGGCCGGTTAGCATGCGTTTTTGATTACCTTTTTTGGTGTGCATCACCTTCACTATATAAAAGTCGATGATAATACTGCCCAAAACGATAAAAATGAAATCAGGTGCACCCCATGCATAAAAAAAGATGCTGGCAACGAGAGCCACATAATTTTTCAAAAAACGCGGACTCAAATAATAAGCAATCAAGAAAGCCGGAAGGAAATATAATAGAAACAGGCTACTGCTAAAAACCATAATTTTTTTTCTTTTGAAAGCCGCAAATTTAAGTGGAATTATTAAAGGAAAAACCTCGTGCAGCTATTTAATATTGGTACTTAACTGATAATTTGTCAGAATTTTGTGAATAACCGTCATCCTGCTTTTTTACTTATTCAACAAGGCGGTCGAGGGTATTTTTTATCAATTTATCCATATGCATTTGATAATCTCCGGCAAACTTTTCAGTAACCCTATTCGCAATTATGACGCAAATGGTTAAAGCATCATGTCCGAGCATATTGCTTAATCCATACAAAGCAGAAGATTCCATCTCAAAATTTGTAATTTTAAGTCCCTCAAATTCAAATGATTCAATCTTATGATTCATCTCTGAATCTGCAAGTCCCAAACGCAACACCCTTCCCTGTGGCCCGTAAAAACCCGGTGAAGTAGCCGTCACGCCTTTTTGATAATCAAATGCAAGTTGATTCAACAAGGCAGCTGATCCTTCAACAACATAAGGTGAAGGCAGCAACGAACTGTAGCTCATATGTTTGACAAAGGCGGCTGTCATGCGTTGATTGATAACACTTTCGCTTTTGGCATAAAAATGAAGTAACCCGTCAAGACCCAAAGCAAAACGACTTGCCACAAAGCCATCGCCAACTGGAATTTCAGGTTGCAAAGCGCCTGAAGTTCCCAATCTTATCAGCTTGAGACGGGTATGTTCTTTTTTTATCGTTCGGGTTTTAAGGTCGATATTCACCAACGCATCTAACTCATTTATAACAATATCAATGTTGTCGGTTCCCATTCCAGTGGATAAAACGGTGATTCTTTTCCCTTTATAAAAGCCTGTATGTGTAATGAGTTCACGATTTGATACTTCATGTTCGATGGTATCAAAATAAGCAGAAATCTTTTTAACTCGGTTCGGATCGCCTACAAGTAGCAATGTATCAGCTATTTGTTCAGGAAATAATTTCAAGTGATACACCGAACCATCGGCATTTAAGACAAGTTGTGAATCAGGGATGAAAGTTTTGTCCATAATAAAAGGGTGTTAGATCAGATCAAAAAAGTAAATTTGCAAAGGTAGAAGAAAAACTCCTCAGAAACGAGTTCAGAGATCATCGAAAGAACGTGTAATTTCATACACGTGCTTCATAAAACTTTCACCACTTTAAATTGTCTCTTTGAAAATTAAAATCATGCATACAAATCGTAAAAAAGGCTCAGCCGAAATCATTTCTATTGGAGACGAACTACTTATCGGTCAGGTTATTAACAGCAATGCTTCCTGGATGGGTGAACAACTCTTTCTGAATGGGATTTCATTGGATCGTGTTACCACGATTGGTGATGATGAGCAACAGTTGCATTCAGCCATAGATTCGGCTTTGGAGCGTGTGCAATTTATTTTTCTAACGGGTGGGTTAGGTCCAACTTCGGATGACATCACCAAGCCATCGTTATGTAATTATTTTAATGTGCCCCTCGTATTTCATCAGGATGCATACGATCAGGTGGAAGCGCTTTTCGCACGAAGAGGGATGCAGGTTTCAGAACGCAATAAACAACAGGCAATGCTACCGGCTAATTGCACAGCAGTGGCAAACAACAATGGAACCGCCCCAGGAATGTGGTTTGAGACAGGCGATGCTATCATTGTTTCGATGCCCGGGGTACCCTTCGAAATGAAACCCATGTTTTCCGAACAGGTTATCCCACTGATTAAACAAAAATTTACAACCTCGCATTACAAATTTAAAACGGTGATGACAACAGGTGTAGGCGAGTCGATGCTTGCCGACCGCATTAAACAATGGGAAACGTCATTACCGGATAATTTCAAGCTCGCTTATCTGCCACAGCCAGGCATTGTTCGACTAAGGGTTGGAGGACAAAGTGATGATGCTGCATCTCTTATGAAACAACTGAATGAGCAGGTAACCTCACTCTGCTCTCTCATCCCTGAATATGTGTATGGATTCGACAACCAGTCGCTCGAGGAAGTTGTAGCAAAAAAACTAACAGAAAAAGGACTCACAATTGCTACAGCTGAAAGTTGTACTGGTGGCTATATTTCGCATCTTTTTACAAGTATTCCCGGAAGTTCGGCCTATTTCAAAGGATCGGTAGTTGCCTATTCCAACGATATAAAAACAGAACTTCTGAATGTCAGAAAAGAAACCCTTGAGCAAAAAGGCGCTGTAAGTGAAGAAGTTGCAAAAGAGATGGCAGAAGGATTGCTTGGTAGGTTTAATACTGATTTTGCAATCTCCACTACAGGAATTGCAGGGCCTGATGGAGGGACTGCAGAAAAACCCGTTGGAACTGTTTGGATCGGTATTGCTACAAAAACCTCTTGTTATGCCCAACGTTTTCAATTAGGAGAACAACGCGACCGAAACATCCGAAGGTCGGCATTAACAGCACTCAATATGCTACGCTTGTGTCTTATTTCTTAAAATGAAACGGTAGTATGAAGTTTAGATCCTTCCTAATGGATTAAACCGTAAACAAAAAACGGCTATTGAAATCAATCAGCAGCCGTTTTGTTATGTAGAAGAGCACCTAAAAAGTGGCACTCATTGTTTCCATACTTCTGTCAACTTTTTTGAATAAACCTTGCAGAACTGTTCCTGGTCCAACTTCGATAACGGTCTTAGCACCGCTTGCAATCATATTGTGCATGATATGTGTCCAGCGAACAGGTGCAGTCAATTGAGCTATAAGGTTTGTTTTGATAATTTCCGGGTCTGTAACTGATTGTCCTGTAACATTTTGATATATCGGGCATATCCCTCTGCTGAATTTTGTAGTATTGATAGCATCAGCCAGCTCAACACGTGCAGGTTCCATCAATGGCGAATGGAAAGCGCCACCAACTTTGAGTGGAAGAGCCCTTTTGGCACCAGCGGCCAGCAACTTTTCACAAGCTATTGCTATACCTTTTTCGCTTCCGGAGATTACTAATTGGCCCGGACTGTTATAATTTGCAGGCACAACCACTTCTTCTTTAATGAGAGAGCAAATATTTTCAACTTCCTTATCATCCAATCCAAGGATGGCAGCCATTGTGCTCGGGTGAAGCTCACAAGCATGTTGCATTGCCAGAGCACGTTTATAAACCAACTTCAAACCATCGTCAAAGGATAATGTTTTGTTGGCAACGAGTGCTGAAAACTCACCAAGGGAGTGACCAGCAACCATGTCAGGCTTAAAATCATCGCCCAGGACAGCGGCTAAAATTACTGAGTGAAGGAAAATCGCCGGCTGTGTCACTTTGGTTTGACGCAGGTCTTCATCTGTGCCGTCAAACATCAACTCGGTAATGTTAAATTTCAGAATGCCATTTGCCTTCAGGAAAAGTTCTTTTGCTTTGGCAGATTTCTCATAAAGATCCTTCCCCATTCCAACAAATTGGGCGCCTTGCCCTGGAAAAACGTATGCTTTCATAAATTATGCTTTTCAGTTTCGACTTGATTTCTAAAGGTTAGAGTGCTATTAGTTGTGTATAAAAAGCTGGCAAATATACTATAAACTACAATTCAATGGCTTTTTACTGAGGTGAGATTCCTCTCAATCAGCTTAAAAAACTTACGTAATTAACTTATTATCAATTATATAATATTTATGAATAGTTATAAACAGGTATAAATCTACTTACTAAACCAAAGTGATGATGTGATTAATAAATAAAGATCTGACTTCTGATTCAAACGTACTTAATGCAATTTATTTTGAATCAAACTTATAAACTCAGCACGCGTCTCCATGCGCTGAAAAGCCCCTGTAAAATCGCTGGTAGTTGTAACAGCACTTTGTTTTTGAACTCCCCTCATCGACATACACAAATGCCTTGCTTCAATAACAACTGCAACACCCAGAGGGTTTAATGCGCTTTGAATTGCATCTTTTATCTGTGAGGTCAGGCGTTCCTGCACTTGTAATCGTCTGGAATATGCCTCAACCACGCGGGCAATTTTGCTTAACCCCGTGATGTAACCATTAGGTATGTATCCCACATGAGCTTTTCCTATAAATGGAATCATATGATGTTCGCAAAGTGAAAACACCTCAATATCTTTAACGATGACCATTTCACGGTAGTCTTCCTTAAATTTTGCAGACAACAGTATTTGCTGAGGATCGTGATCATATCCCTGAGTGAGAAATTGAATTGATTTTGCAACCCGTCGTGGAGTTTGCACTAACCCTTCACGCTGAATATCTTCACCTAGCAACTCAAGAATAGCACGGTAATGAAGTTCGAGTGCCTCCAGTTTTTCCGGGGCAAACTTTTCAATCTTTTCGTATCCAAGTAATTCTTTTGGTTTCTCTTTCATAACAAAATTCATTGATTTGTTTGTTTACTCTTCATAATGGCTACTGAACCAACCTCAAGAGCGGTAAAAGCTACATAATACATAAAAAAGGTTATTAAGAAAGGAATTGTTTCACTTCGGAAATAAAGTAAATAGACCACAATTACAACAAGATAAACAACTAATTTTAAAAAACTGGCCAACATAAAATAGTTAGCATAAGTGGTCAACTTTTTCTGCTGCGCCCTTTGGTTCATCCAAAAAAGCAAACTGTTAACGGCAATAAAAAACAACAGTAAAAAAGGCCATGCAAGGGTTTTGTTATTAGGCGCCCACTCACTGAAAACATACCATGTGATGCCACCCAGGCCTGCTGCCAGTGCCAGTTGTTTACTTATAAATCGTTGAAAAGGGGTCATATTTTCAGGGTTTCTTAATAAAGTCCTTTATTGCAAAATAGATGGCCAAAATTACTCCAATTAAAGACAACAATAGTTTAAAAAGTGGAAAAGTCCATTCAGTCCATTGATCGAGTTTGAAGCCTCCATAGACAAATAACAGCACTATGGCCATCATCTGGAAAGCCAGTGAAGAGTAACGGGCATAAGTGTTTAGCGGGTTACTTTTTTCTTTATTCTTTTCAGGCTTGTTCTTTTCCATCTGGTTTACCCGATGAGCCTGTCATATCGCATTTTCCACTGAATTTTGCACCCAATTCTATACTTATCCGGCCTGTTTTCAGATCACCTGTAAATACAGCAGTGGATTTTAGCGATGACAAATCGGCAGCATGAAGATTTCCCTTCAGAACTCCCGAAATATCAGCATTCTGACAGTAAATATTTCCTTCGACCAAACCAGAGCTTCCAATAACAATCCTTCCTTCAGACTGGATGCTGCCAATGAGTTCTCCATCAATTCTAAAATCACCTTTCAATTCAATATCACCGGTGATTTTGGTCCCCTGTCCGATAATATTGCGCGCGGCAGATTCACTTCCCATTGTAGTAAATTTTTTCATATTGTTCGGTTTTGTGATTATTTTATGTAGGTCTTTTTCCAGAATGTTTCATATTCATTTGTATCCTTGAGCCTGTAAAAGGTTGGATAATTGGTTAATGAGATAGGAGCTGTTGACGCATCGGTAGGACTAACTCCTCCAAAAACATAATCAGAACCCATTATTGCGTTTCGATAGTCAACTGCTGCGGTTGCTGTTTCAAAATTTCCGATAGTTATAAGTGTCCGTGATTCGTCAAGAACCAAACTTTTTATCATTAACTGAGCACTTTTAAACTCGCGGGTGTTAAAATCAGATAGCCTTACTTTCAATGGATCGGTCCTTACTTTTTCGCTCAACGCAACGATCATCACAAGGTGCAACGATTGTTCATCAAAAATATAAGGAGAAGTTTCTTCATCTTTACCTGACAAGGTATCACCGGCTATCTCAGGAATATCAATATTCATATTGAACTCCTTATTCATGTTTCTTAAAATGGCAGCAGCTGTGGGCGCGACCGAACTTGTTGGATAAGTTTTAACAAGCTGTTCCATTGCAACTGCCATCGAATCAATTGTTTCCAACCGTCCTTTGGCTACTGCTCTTAAAAAATCAAAACGCGGGATGAGATCCACATCATCAGGATAAAGTGTGTGTGCCCTGTTAGCATTAAGCAAAACTCTGAAGAATTCCTCATTCTTATAGGCTTCAAGAGTCTGTTCGTAAAACGCAGTTGACTCACCTGCTACCTGCGCCTTTTTTATAAAGTATTCGGGATCCTCAATCACACGAGCATAGTCGCTGTTTGGGTATTCATCAAGAATTAACCTTTTAAAACGTTCTGCTTCAGTAGCATTATCCATTTCTTCATGCATGCGGTATTGAGCATACCACGATTGCAAACGATATTCACTTTCAGGGAATCGCTCATTCAGCATTGAATATGCTTCAATGGATCGGGGAAAATCGCCTAATCGTTCTTTATACGTGTAGCCCAGACCATTATAGGCTTCTTCAACTTGTTTGATGGATTCTGCTTTTGCTTCATCTGTCAAAGGAATGTCACGCAAATAATAGCCACGGTCCCTGTCGGTAAAATTTGCTGTTGAATCTTCTGAGTCGCCTGCACCCGAAGCACCGTCTGCAGTTATGCTTTCAATGCTTTCAAAAGAAATACTTTGCTTATCGCTGATACGCCAATTATCTTCAAGTTTTCTACGACCCCACTTTCTCAAAAATTCGGTATAACCAAAACTAAGGGTGTTTGGATTATAAAAATACCATTCTGAAGATTGATTCATGTTGGCTGTTCGGTCGACAAACTGGTTCGACATCATCACGTTACTTTCCATTTCGCGTTCTTCCTGTTCGCGCTTTTTGTCTTCCTCTTCAAGTGCTTTGATAATACCGTCAATGATTGCAATCCGCGCAGTGGAGTCCATATTACCAAGTTTAAGGAGGCTATCCTGTAGCTGGATTGTAGTCAAATTTCCAACAAGATCGCTGAGAATAGATGCCCGAAGGCGGATACTGTCATAACCAGGGTAATCGCGCGGCAAAGCACCAACAGCAGTATCATAATAAGCCTGAGAAGGTACATACAGATTTCTCTCAAAATACATTGAAGCCAGTTTCAAAGCTGAGGCCGACTGTTGTTGCTTGTTTTTTGTGCTTGAGGATACTGACTTTGCCAGATAATTCATTGCAAGCGTATCATTTTTTTCCTGAAGAGCTATCTCAGCCAGGGCAAAATAAACTTTATCAAAATAATCCTCGTTTTTCTCGTCTTTCAACATCTTTTGAAGAATCTTCAATATCGCTTTGCTGTCACCCTGTGTTACTTCATAGGTGCGGGCCATATTGATTCGTGCCTCAAAATCCATTTCAAAAGATGGATTTTGCTTTATTACAGCCTTATAGTATGCAATTGCCTTGTCGTTTTCACCTTTAAGCTGATGGATCTGTGCTAAGATAAATAACGATCTGGTGTTTAAGTATTTATTTTTTACAACCTTTAAACTTTCGTTGATATAATAGGTAGCTCGATCATAATTTTTGCGCATGATATGAAAATCTGCGACAAATAGCGCGAGGTTTTGCTGAACTTCCTTTGGTAAAATGCCTGATTTTAATTTTGCCTCAAGTGCCTCAAACAAGGGTGCTGCTTTTTCGTATTGCTCCAATTGCTGATAGGTAATTGCCAGCCACATCTGAGCTGTGTAAACGATGTCATTATAGCTGTACTGGCTGGCAACAAAATCGAACGTACGGCGTGCGCTTATGTAATCTTGTTTGTAGAAATGGGCTTTACCCATCATCAGGAAACTGTCATCAATCCAGTTGACACGTTCTCTTCCACCAAAAGGCATCGAATGTTTTTGAACGCCAATCGCTCCTTTTTCAAGAGCACGTTCCATAGGACCATTAATTTTTGCAGCTTCACTCTTAGTGCCATAGTTGAATACACGAAGTACTTTGGAGTAATCATCCACTGTTGCCTTACGCAGGTCATTCAAGCCTGTTTTCATGCTCTCGCTACCGTTCCAATACACATTATACCTGCTGGTAAGGTTGTGATATGTTCTACGTGACCATGTATTTTTCTTGGTAGAACATGCCCCAAGGGCAATGAAAATCATCAGTACTGCCAGCAGCCTGAGCCAGGGTTTATTCAGCAATTGCACACTCATTCGTTTTGTACATTAACTTCTTTTCGTACCAATTATTTTATACAACGACACCTTTGTTCTAATCCGAAAGCACAAAAGTAATCAATCTGAACGAAAAAACTGTCTAAAGGGCAGTATTCGGGTTTAAATCATTCCAGTTATTATAAGATAGTTTGCTCATATAAGCTTACGAGAGAAAAAGATACTATCCTGTTTTACTGCTATTTATAGCACTCCAGTTGCAAAATAGCTCTTCAATAGATTCGAAAAAGCTACATAATTCATCGTTTTAATTTATATCTGAGTATTTTTAAAAAAAGTGTGGTTTTGATCCATTTGATCAAAAAAATGCACATATGGACTGTTTTTGTACTTTTGCAACTGGCAACGAGAACGATCATCAGCTGTTGATATGAAACAAAAAAAAGAAAAGTGGTACCATAAGCTTCGGGATAAATACCGGCTGGTAATTTTTCATGATGAGACTTTTGAAGAAAAACTCAGCTTTCGTCTAAGCAGAATGAATGTTTTTGTTCTTGTTACCAGCGTATCTGTTTTTCTTATTTTTATTACCAGTTATATCATTGCTTTTACTTCACTTCGCGAATACATCCCCGGATATACCGATGTCAATCTAAACCGTCGTATTTACCAGTTACAACGCACGACTGATTCCATTGAAACTGTTTTTCGCCAGAAAGAGTTGTATTTCGAAAACATCCGAAGGATTGTTGAGGATGAAGATTGGTCGGATGATAGCCTTCGAATAGTGGATGAAAGTAAAAGCCGTGCAGGTTCTTCATATGACACCATTCGGTTGAGGTATTCCCAGGAAGAAAATCAGTTGAGGGCTGAGTTTGAAAACGCGGAGAAATATACCATTCAAACGGACCCAACACTTATTCCAGAGGCACGACGAAGAGCCACTTCAGTTTCAAGTTTTTTTGTGCCTGTAAGAGGAACAGTAACCAACAAATACAATCCTTTGCAACGACATTATGGCGTTGATATCGTTGCCAGAAGCAATGAAGCCATAAAAGCAACACTTGAAGGAACGGTGATATTCGCTGACTGGACAGTTGAAAAAGGACATGTCATTGGTATTCAACATGCGGGAAGCTATGTCTCGGTTTATAAGCACAATTCTGTTTTGCTTAAACGCGAAGGAGATTTTGTAAGAGCCGGCGAACCCATAGCTATCATTGGCGAATCGGGAGAATTAAGCACCGGTCCGCACCTTCATTTTGAGCTTTGGTACAATGCCGCTCCGGTCAATCCTGAAGATTATATTTCCTTTTAATTGTTTTTCCGTGAAGCCGTTAACACTATTTGACAATTGTACAGGCAGGCATCCCAGAATAAATTCGTAATCTTGCAGTCAATTTGAAACGACTGATCATCAGGTCAGAAATTAACATTTTTTGCAATTATATTAATATCAGTGATTTAACCTACAAATTTTCGAATGGAAATTCTTATCAAAATACTTCAGCTTTTATTAAGCCTTTCAATTCTGGTTGTCGTTCATGAATTTGGTCATTTCGCCGCAGCTAAAATCTTTAAGACGCGTGTTGAAAAGTTTTATCTTTTCTTCAACCCATGGTTTTCGTTATTCAAGTTCAACTTCAGGGGAACTGAATATGGAATGGGTTGGTTGCCGCTGGGTGGCTATGTGAAAATCTCAGGAATGATTGATGAATCAATGGACAAGGAGGCTATGAAACTTCCTCCTCAGCCATGGGAATTTCGCTCCAAACCAGCATGGCAACGCCTAATAATTATGCTTGGCGGTGTTATCATGAACGTTGTTTTGGCTTTTGTGATTTACATTGGCATGTTGAGTATTTATGGCGAACAGTATTTACCAACTTCAGAAGCCAACAAATATGGAATAGCAGCCGATTCACTGGCGAAAGAATTTGGTCTAAAAAATGGCGATCGTATTTTGGCTGTTGATGGTAAATATGTTGAAGATTTCAATAAAATTCCCTTAACACTCATTTTGGAAGAAGCTAAAACCATTGACGTTGAGCGTAATGGTGAAAAAATATCTATTCAGCTGCCTGCCGGCTCAATCGGAAAATTAGTTAAACACAAGTCACCTCTGTTTCTATCTGTAAGGATACCTTTTGTAATAGAAGCATTTCCGGAGACATCACCTGCCCGTGATGCAGGGTTGCTTCCCGGCGACACTATCCTTGGCATTAACAATGTTGTAATCAAATATTTTCAGGATTTCAGAGAATCCATTCAACAGTATAAAGGTCAAGAAGTTGCAATACAAGTTATTCGGGGATCCGATACGCTCAATTACCCCATGTCAGTACCAGAAGCCGGTTTCATCGGAGTTTATCCTCAGCAACAGATGGATGCTTTTTTCAATCTGAACCAGAAAGATTTTAGTATCGCTCAGGCAATTCCAGCCGGAATGGTAAAAACTGTTGATGGGATTGGTGGTTACCTCAAACAGCTGAAATTACTTTTTTCACCTGAAGTGAAAGCCTATGAAAATGTGGGTGGTTTTATTACTATAGGAAGTATTTTCCCGGCACAATTTCATTGGGAAAGTTTCTGGCGACTTACGGCCTTTCTTTCAATTATGCTCGCTGTTCTCAACTTGCTGCCTATTCCTGCACTGGACGGAGGACACGTAGCTTTCCTGATGTACGAAATTGTGGCAAGACGCAAACCAAGCGATAAATTCATGGAAGTAGCTCAAATCATTGGTATGGTTATCCTTTTTGCTCTGATGATTTTTGCTAATGGCAATGATATCGTTAAGCTGTTTAAATAACTGCTTTACCGCTTAATTTAAAAATCCATCAGTTTTGAAAGAGCTGATGGATTTTTTTATGCAAGTCAACTGACCAGAATAATGATGTTTCGCATCAAGAATTGCAACAATTGTCGGCGGAGTAAACAAACTCAACTGGAAGCACTTATAAGACATATACGTTTATCATTAGGTATTATTTGCTAATGATTGTGAAATTTATAATCTGTTATTTTTTTCATAAATGACCGGTAAAGCAAAGAGATTTTTATGTATAATTGTTCAAAATTTCAAACTTGAAAAGTCAACCATTTCTTTTCGCCTTTATCTTTTTTTCATTCATGCTTTATGCTGATGGAATCACTAACAACATTGATAGTCTCACAAAGCTTGTCAATGTTCAGACAGGTCAGGAACGTATTTCAACACTAATACATCTTTCTGAAACATACCGCGAGATTTCGATGGAAAAAAGTTTTGAAACAGGAACTGAAGCTGAGAAATATGCGAATAAGGAAGGACTTAATTCAATGAAAGGGACAATTTTGCTTTCTTTAGGTAAAAGTGCCACCATTTCGGGTGATTATGAACTTGCCTTGGAATATCTCAAGAAAGCGGTTACAGCTTTTGAGGAGACTAAAAATTATGCTGAATTGGCTAAAACTCTAATGAATATTGGCCTTGCCTACAAGAAAACAGCTGAATATGAAAAAGCAGATAAGTATTTCCTTTCGGCAATTGAACTCTCCAAACAGCATAAACTTATCGATCAACTAGCAGGTGCTGAGGTGAATAGGGCCACCATGTTTTTCACCATTGGCGAGTTTGATAAAGCAATGGATTCCTACCAAAAAGTGCTGCCCATTTACTTAGAATTGAAAGACACACTTCGCTATGCTAAAGTGGTTATGAACATTGGACTTATCTATTGGAACTGGAACAAGAATGATTTAGCTCTCGAAAAACAGCTTGAAGCAAAATCATTGCTTGAAAAACAGAAAGATTATGTTGAACTAGCACGTGTTTACAATAATATTGGACGACTTTATTACCAGGATTTAAAGGATACAACTAAAGCACTCGAATATTACGAAAAATCGCTTGAAATAAGGCAGAATCTTGGTAGTCAGGATGGTATGGCAGTTGTGCTTTCAAATATTGGTAATATCTATAGCGACAAGAAGCAATTTAAGACTGCATTTGAATATTATAACAAAGCATTAGCTTTAAGCGAGACAATAGGATTTAAAGAAGGAGCTGCCATGGCCACTTACTACATGGGGATTTCGCATCAAAAAAATAAAAATTATACCGAATCAAACCGTTTCCTTGATGAGTGCCTAAAGATTTCGAAGGAGTATGGAATAACTACTTATTTTAGTTTGGTTAATGAATACAAGATGAACAATTACGCAGCTTTGGGTGATTTTGATGCATTTATTGCCGAAGCCAGGATTTTTAAAACAGAACGTGATACTCTAAAGGTGAAATTGGACGAATTGAAATACAAAGAGTTAGTAGCAAGAAACAAAATCAATGAATTATCCCCGGAACTTGAACTTGCAAATGAAAAAATTGCAGATCAACAACAGGCTCTTGTTATTCATAAGCTGATAATTGCATCGTTGCTCGCTGGTATAATTGTTTTTGGATACATGCATTTCTTTCGCTCCCGCAAAAAATAATTAGCCACGTTATTATTAAATCAGAAAGCATCTGAAAGTTTGAGCATCACGAAGGAAAAGTTGGTACTCTTTAACTAGTAGGCACGCTCGTCACGACCTTCGATGTAATTAATGAAAGATTTGTTCACTACTTTGTTCCCTCCGGGTGTTGGGTAATTTCCAGTGAAATACCAATCGCCCGTATGCTCCGGTGAGGCTTTGTGCAAATTTTCTATTGTCTGATAAACCACAGTTACTTTGGCTTTTACTGTTGGAGAGGTGATGAGTTGGGCGATTTTTGCTGAAATCTGTTCGGCGGTGAACGGTTTATAGATTTTCTTCACGTGGTTCACAATCTGCTCTTTTGGTAGTTTTTCCTGAGCTTTACTCAACATATACACCTCATTAATAACATGTTCCTGATGCGTTTCTTTCAGCAATGCAATAGCAGCTCTGAAAGCAATAAAGTCACTCAGTTTTGCCATGTCAATTCCATAACAATCAGGATATCTGATTTGTGGAGCTGAAGAAGCTACTACAATGTGCTTAGGTTCAAGCCGATCGAGAATACGAATGATGCTATTGCGTAGTGTTGTTCCTCTAACAATGGAATCGTCAACAACTACAAGTGAATCCTTGCCAGATTGAACAACTCCATAGGTAACATCATAAATATGTGCTACCAGATCGTCGCGTTGATTATCCTGTGTAATGAACGTCCGCAACTTCATATCTTTTACTGCAATTTCATCGATACGCAACCGTACTTCAAAAATATCATCAATCATTTCTTTTGTCAGCTTACTTCCGGCTGCAAGTATGCGGTCTTTTTTAACCTGAAGGCAATGATCGTTCAATTCCTGAACCATTCCTCTGAATGCTGCTGAAGCGGTATTAGGAATGTATGAAAAGACAGTGTCTCTCAAATCAAAATCAATGGCTTTCAGTACGATAGGTGAAAGAAGTTTACCTAACATTTTACGCTCCTGATAGATTTCTGCATCAGTTCCACGTGAGAAATAGATCCGCTCGAATGAACATGACCGCTTCTCCTGTGGCTGCTTGCACACCTCCTCCGACCATCGCCCATTCTTTTTAATGATTAAAGCATGGCCGGGTTTGATTTCTTTGATCAACTCTGCTTTCACGTTGAAAGCTGTTTGAATAGGAGGCCGTTCCGAAGTTGCAACAATTACCTCATCATCAGCATAATAGTAAGCAGGACGAATGCCTGAAGGATCGCGCAAAACAAATGCATCACCATGACCAAACATGCCGGTAATTACATAACCACCGTCCCAATATTGTGAACTTTCTTCGAGGATTGATCTCACATCCATCTCATCAGCGATTTTATGTGAAATATCACGCTTCGATAGTCCTGAAGATTTGTAATTCCAGTAAATGCGCTCATTCTCCTGATCAAGAAAATGACCTATTTTTTCCAAAACGGTCACTGTATCAGATGTTTCCACCGGATACTGACCCAATTCAACCAATTTATTGAACAATTCATCTACATTGGTCATATTGAAATTACCCGCCAACACCAGGTTGCGGGTCATCCAATTATTAGATCTGACGAAAGGGTGAAGGTTTACAATACTGTTGTGGCCAAAAGTACCATAACGCAAATGACCCATCATGAGTTCTCCCGTAAAGTCAAGATTGTGCTTCAACCATTGAACATCATTCAAACGTGCAGGAGTTTTTTCCTTGATTTCTGCTAATTTGTCGTAAACCTGGTTAAAAATATCTTTTATCGGAGTGTTTGAATTCGATCGCAAACGACTTATATACTTGTTTCCGGGCGACATATTCAATTTAATTCCGGCAATTCCTGCACCGTCTTGTCCGCGGTTATGCTGTTTTTGCATGAGCAGATGCAGTTTCTGAAGGCCATAGAAAGAAGTGCCGTATTTAGCAAGGTAGTATTCAAGTGGCTTAAGTAGACGAATTAGCGCAATTCCGCATTCGTGTTTGATCTGATCACTCATGACAGTCCGTTTGTGACGAAATAGATTTATTTTTGTCTGGAAACAAGGCGCAAAAATAGGCAAAAATATCATGGTACAGATTCGTAAAGCAAAACCAGAAGAAGCAATTAAAATTGTTGACTTTCAATTAAAAATGGCTCTTGAAACTGAGCAAATCAATTTGGATGAAACTACTCTAAATGAAGGAGTTAAAAAAGTTTTTCAATATCCTGAAAAGGGTGAATATTATGTTGCCATAGTGAATAATACAATCGTTGCTTCCCTTCTTATCACTTTTGAATGGAGCGATTGGCGCAACCGAACCATTTATTGGATCCAGTCAGTCTATGTAGATAAAGCTCACCGCAGACAAGGGATTTATGCTACTATGTATGCCTATATTAAAGAGTTAGCTGAGAATGATCCGGCTGTTGGAGGAATCAGGCTTTATGTAGACAAAACAAACACCCCGGCCCAAAAGACCTATTCGAGTCTGGGAATGAATGGTGAACATTACCAGGTTTTCGAATGGATGAAGGTTTTTTAACGCGTTTCTTTTTCAAGAAATTGTTTTTAAGCCGCTTATCACATGAACATTGATTCAATTCCGCTAAGAACAGGAACTTTACTTACCTTTGGCGCTTGAAAATTTTTCCCATGGAACTGAATGATTTGACAGCTGTTTCACCTGTTGACGGGCGCTATCGTAGCAAACTATCGGCACTAAGTGCTTTTTTTTCTGAATTCGCTTTGATCCAATACAGAGTAAAAGTTGAAATTGAATATTTTATCGCATTGTGTGAATTGCCATTACCACAACTGGCAAATTTCGATGCTAATCGTTTTGATGATTTGCGGGACATTTATCTGAACTTTGATATTACATCAGCAAAATCCATCAAAATCATTGAACAGACCACCAACCATGATGTTAAGGCTGTGGAGTATTTTATCAAGAAACGCTTTGATGAACTACATCTTTCTGAATATAAAGAGTTTATTCACTTTGGCTTAACATCACAGGATATTAATAATGTTGCTGCACCTCTCGCATTAAAAGATGCTGATGCTGAGATTGTTCAGCCAGCTTTTAAAGCTGTTAAAGAGCTACTTCAACGTCTTGCTGTTCAATGGAAAGCGGTTCCAATGCTGGCACGAACGCATGGACAACCGGCGAGTCCAACGATTCTTGGTAAAGAAATCTATGTTTTTGTTGAGCGACTTGAAAACCAACTGAACCTTTTAAAACAGATCCCATTTTCATCCAAATTTGGAGGAGCTATAGGCAATATGAACGCCCATGTGATTGCTTATCCCAATATCGACTGGGTTAATTTCTCCAATCAGTTTATTGGCAGACTTGGATTGCACAGGCAACAAACCACAACACAAATAGAGCACTATGATTACCTTTCGGCATACTTTGATGGTTTAAAACGACTCAATACGATTTTGCTCGATTTGAGCCGCGACATTTGGATGTACATCATGCTCGATTATTTTAAGCAACGCATCAAAGCAGGTGAAATTGGTTCTTCTGCCATGCCTCATAAAGTAAATCCAATTGATTTTGAGAATGCTGAAGGAAACCTTGGTCTTGCCAACGCTCTTTTTGAACACTTAAGTGGCAAGTTGCCGGTGAGCCGCCTTCAGCGCGATCTAACCGACTCCACAGTCATCAGAAATATTGGAGTACCTATTGCTCATACCTGGCTTTCAATACAGTCGCTAGAACGAGGGCTTAACAAACTCTTGCTCAATGAAGATAAAATTAAGGCAGACTTGAATGCTAACTGGGCTGTGGTGGCCGAAGCAATTCAAACTATTCTGCGCAGGGAGCAAATTGAAGGAGCTTACGAATTGCTCAAAGATCTCACAAGAACAAACAACAGGATTACGAAAGATTCCATACAACAATTTATCGCTAAGCTGGACGTTTCTGAAAGCGTTAAGCAAGAACTACTTATGTTAAGTCCGGAATCCTATACCGGTATTGATTTGCTAAAAGATTTATAATGAAAAAATTCTATCGTGTTTTATCATTTGCGAAACCATACTGGGGCTTCGCACTGCTGAATGTGTTATTTAATTTGCTGACAGTAATTTTTTCTCTTTTTTCATTTGCCCTTCTCGTCCCCTTTCTCAACCTGTTGTTTGGCACAGAAGAGCTTGTTACTGTGCGTCCCGATTTCTCTTTTAGCTCAGATGCATTATTTGGCACGCTTAATTATGAAATAAGCAGGATAATCATTGAAAGTGGTCACATCGACGCTTTGCTTTTTATCTGTGGAATACTTATCACAGCTTTTTTTCTTCGTAACGTTGCCCGTTTCATGGCAAGTTTTTTTATGGCAAATGTGCGTGTCGGCGCTGTAAAAGACATTCGAAACGCCATTTATTACAAAATACTCATCCTGCCCCTCTCCTTTTACAACAAAAATAAGAAAGGAGATATCCTGGCCCGTATCACCAATGACGTTCAGGAGGTTGAATATTCTATCATGAATTATTTGGAAATGCTTGTGCGTGACCCTATTACAGTTATTGCGTTTTTGATTTTCATGCTTTCAATGAGCCCTCAGCTCACGTTATTTGTTCTCGTTATTTTGCCCATTACAGGCTATATTATTGGCTTAATAGGCCGAAGTCTTAGGAAAACATCAAAGATAGGACAGGCCCGAATGGCAGAAATGCTTTCGCATATCGAAGAAAGTATTTCAGGTTTACGTATCATCAAGGCTTTTAATGCAATCAACTACTCCGATCGTAAGTTTAAGGAACAGAATGGTTTGCTTTCCAGCCTTATGATAGGAATCTACCGCAAACGCGATTTAAGTTCGCCGATGAGCGAATTTCTATCCTCAGTTGTGATCATCATCGTACTTTGGTTTGGGGGCCGCATGGTTCTTTCTGACACCTCCCCTATCAGTGCAGCAGATTTCATCACTTACATTATCATTTTTTCACAAATTATCCCACCAGCCAAAACATTTGCTCAGGGTTATTATCATATCCAAAAAGGCATTGCATCAGCAGAGCGGATTTTTGAGATATTGGATGCTGAAGAAGTCATTGTGCAAAAACCTGATGCCCTGCCAATTACTGACTTTAAAGATAAAATCGAATACCGTAACGTGGGTTTCAAATATATTAAAGAGAACGTGCTCAACGGCATCAACCTGAAAATAGAGAAAGGTAAGATCATTGCCTTAGTTGGAGAATCCGGTGGTGGAAAATCGACTATGGTTGACCTTCTTCCGCGTTTTTATGATGTAACTGAAGGAGCCATATTTATCGACGGCAACGATTTGCGTGATTATCGCATTGATGGATTACGTGGATTGATGGGTATCGTAACGCAGGAAAGCATCCTCTTCAACGATAGTTTGTTTAATAATATCGCTTTTGGGAGCACAAAAGCTAGCAAGGAAGACGTGATAGCAGCAGCAAAAGTTGCCAATGCCCACGAATTCATTATGCAAATGGAGAAAGGCTATGATACAACAATTGGCGATCGTGGTTCAAATCTGTCGGGGGGTCAGCGTCAGCGAATCAGTATTGCACGCGCCATCCTGAAGAATCCGCCAATTCTCATAATGGATGAGGCTACTTCTTCATTAGATACTGAATCAGAACGTCTTGTGCAGGATGCACTCTCAAAAGTAATGAGTACACGTACCTCAATTGTGATAGCCCACCGCCTGTCAACAATCAAGCATGCTGATGAAATTATTGTAATGCAAAAAGGACAAATAGCAGAACGCGGAAAACATGATGAATTACTGGCAAAAGACGGAGTCTACAAGCGACTATTTGATTTACAGTCGTTTGCATAAATTTCCTTTATAGAAATGAATTGACTTCTTTTTTTTTAAATTGAATAAAAGGCTGTATTTTTGCAACCTTAAATGGCCTCGTAGTTCAATGGATAGAATAGCAGATTCCGGTTCTGTCGGTTGGGGGTTCGAGTCCCTCCGGGGTCACTTAAAATTAACTCAATGAAGTACGCTTTGTTGAGTTTTTTTCTTTGATCTGGGCTGTAGGTTATTGATCTTCAATTGTTTTTCAAAGTATTTCAACCCTTCAGGTGTGGCTATACTACGTATCAGACTTTCAAACATCTGATTAAAAAGTACGTCGAAAGAGAATGATTCCAAAGGGAAAAAGTCAGGGTTATGAATATCAATCAAGCGACTTAGATAAAGACGTGAAATGAGCTCTGCACTTAAATCGCTGCGATACATTCCCTGCCCCATGCCAATGCCAAGATTAATTCGTATCTTCTCAGAAATTACCTTCAATCGTTTTTGAAACTGTTCGTGATACACTGCCGGATAACGGAGTTTGATCTGTGGAGAAAGCGACGGGAAAATATCATTGAATTTTCGGGAAATCTCGACCGAAACATGCATCATCGCATCAATTGCATTTTTATCGAGCAGGTCATTATTCTCAACTATGTCTGTAAATTTTTCCAATTCATACTCCAATAAGAGTCGAACTAAATCCTCAGTAGAGGGAACAAAAGATTTAAGATCGGATAACGGGAATTCGGGAATTTGGCTGAGGGTATCAAATGATAGATCAAAACTATTCATTTCCAACGCTTTACGTCGTGTTAGGTCTAATATTGGCCTCAGCTCTTCATGTATCATGCGCTTGTTTTTTTTGCAAGATTATAAACGTAAAAAAAGACGCTTTCATTGTGGCGATGGTTGCATTCAACCTGAAATTCAGTTTAACTATCTTTCATTGAACCAACTTTAATTTACAGTTAAATAGTAAATTAAGAGAAAATGATCATCCAAACCACTTACAAAATTTCTTCGATCTTCCTTGTGTAAGATCAAACTCTCTTTAAACGAAATAAGAAGAAAAAAGTTCAATGAAAGTTTTTTCTGAACAAATATGCCGCATAAACCTTCACTAGTGCCCCTAAAAGACTAACGCGAGATAACCATCTTTCTATGCTGTGTTTGGTCTTCAGAGGTTAATCCAAAAAAATATGCACCAGTTGAAAGCTGATGTTTTGAATTATCAAACAGCACCTCATATTTTCCTGCATTCACCAAACCATCATTAAGTACGATCAACTCATTTCCAAGCATATCGAAGATTGCCAGCTTAAGTCTGGAAGTTTTTTTTAATCTGTATGAGAAAATTGTGACTTCCGAGAAAGGATTTGGCACATTCTGCTCAAGATTCAGAATAGAGGAAAGGTTTTCGGGCAACGAAACAGTCAGATCAACAATGGCCACTTGAAGATTGAGTGAGCCATTGCTCTCTCTGCGTGTCCATATGGGCCGAACAATATTATTAACTGCTGAAATATTATTATAGTCGCCAAAGAAATATCCACTTGAGGAAGGGGTAAAATCCGTTTCACTCACTTTGAAATTCAGAAAGGTCTCCCCGCCATCATCCGAAACTGCTACAAAAACATCTGTTGCATTGCCCATGTGGTTGCGCCTGTCGTAAAAAACAATATAGATTTTACCATTCGATTGGTCAATATCCATCCAGCTTAAAAACTGATGTTTTCCCGTTGGATCATCATTCACGCGTTTTGGTTCGGACCATGTTGTTCCATTGTCGGTTGACTTAACAAGCCATATATCGGTATCGTTACTTCCGTTACTTTGATCGGCATAGTTTATATAAATAGTGCCATGATGGGCTCCATTGCTTAGATCACATTTAGTAACAGGCATGCCGTTTGCCCGAGCTAAACCAGGTATATCAAGATCCCAACCTCCGGGTTGAGAAGTTACGAAGATATCCGAATCCAGCCAGGTTGTACCTCCGTCAGTAGAGCGGTCGAAAACAATTCCGGATGGACCTCCCCAAGAGACAAAAATTTCGCCATTAGGTCCAACTGCAGGAACTGCACCTTCCACCGTGTTATCTCCATCAATACAATCGCCCGCAACCTGATTTATAGTGATAGCCTCCGACCATGTTTGACCACCATCGGCTGATTTACTAAACCTTATATTGCTTTGGCAAAATGAACTGCTACTTCCATAATCATCAAACTGTGTCCAGGTAAGGTATATGACATTCATATTTTGATCTACAACAGCCCAGTGTTTATCCTGAGCCTTGTCGCCGTTTAACCCGGTAAAAGTGCCCGGACTCCAGCTTTGTGATGCTTTATCGAATTTCTGACAAACGATACGGTCAATCCAGTTCCCTGCGACAGGGTTAGCCAAATGGAAAAAATAAAAGTCACCGGCTGTATCAGTTACAATAACAGGATCGCCCCAAACACCGTATTCAGGGGATACCAATGTGCCTGAAGTCCAGTTATATCCACCATCCTGAGAATAATACCAGAAATTCAGATTGGATCCAGCCATAATCTCCTGTGTGTTTTTTGGATTGACCCAAATGGATGGTTCGTTTGGACCATTGAAATTCCCAATTTGCACATTTTGGTGTTGTCCAAACAATAAGCTTGTATTTAGGATAAAAATTAAAACGAGTAATTGTTTCATTGATTAAAAGTTGAAAATTAAGTTAGTCCTTTGATTCTGAATTAGCTACAACACATGCTACAGCAGCGTCTCCAGTCACATTAACAACAGTCCGTAACATGTCTAACGGACGGTCAACAGCAAAAATAAGAGCGATACCTTCAGTAGGAACTCCAACAGAATTAAGTACAATAACCAACATAATCATTCCTGCACCGGGCACTGCTGCCGAACCAATTGAAGCTAAAGTTGCCGTTAAGATAATTGTCATTTGCTGGCCCAGCGTTAGGTCCATTCCATAAATCTGTGCTAGAAAAACAGCCGCTACTGCTTGATATAAGCTGGTTCCATCCATATTTACAGTTGCTCCCAAAGGAAGCACAAAACCGGTAATTTCTTTTTTTATTCCCAGATTTTCTTCACAGCATTCCATAGTTACAGGAAGTGTTGCTGCACTTGAACTTGTTGAAAAAGCCAAAAGTTGCGCTGGAGAAATACCTTTCAAGAATGTTTTATATCTGATTTTTGTAAAAAACCGGATGAAAAGAGGATAAATAATGAAAATTACAATCAAAAGTCCAGCCACTACGGTAATTGCATACATACCAAGAGTACCAAAAAGCTGTAACGTATCTTTAATATTATTGCCTGCCAATTGTGTTGTCATACTGGCAATAAGTGCAAAAACACCAACAGGAGCGGCTTTCATGATCAGATGAATCATCTGCATCACAATATCGTTCAGCGCATCGAAAAACTGTCGAACCTGCAGCGTCTTCTCTGCCGGAACCATCACAACAGCAATACCAAAAAGCAACGAAAAGAAAATGACCTGCAACATATTGGTATTGTTGGTCATAGCGTTAAAAATATTGTCAGGAACAAGATCAACAATAAACTGTAAAGGGCCACTCTCCTCATTGACCGTTTGCGTCACATTGGATGCATACTTTTCTCGAAACTCAGCCGATTTTTCCTGTGAAAGGAACTTACCAGGTTGGGTAATATTGACAACAACCAAGCCAATACTCACGGCAATTACAGTTGTAATCAAATATAAACTTATGGTTTTCAATCCAATGCGAGACAATTTCGAAACGTCATTTAAACCCGAAATACCGTTTATCAATGAAACAATGATAAGCGGGATAGCTATCATTTTCAATAAGCTTATAAAAACTGTACCCCATGGTTTAATCCAGTTCAAGGTAAATTCATGCCATCCGAAGATAACGGCTAATACGCCAAAAATAACTCCGGCAGCCATGCCAAGTAAGATGATCCAGTGAAGTGGAATGCGGTTTATTTTCATGATTTCTGATTTTGATTCGAGTCCTTTAAAAGCCAAAAATACTTATTTCTACGCGGTTTTTACCTATCCAACTACCTATGTCAGTCATTAACCAAAATTTTCTTCCTTTATCTTCCCTGAATCTTAATAATTAGCTTTAATTTGCTTTTTGATTTTAATACACAACAAGTAATGGCCAAACAAAAACGAGTCGGAATTTTATCTGCTGGTGGAGACTGTCCAGGCATCAATGCAGCAATACGTGGCGTTGGCAAAACTGCAATTGTTAGTCACAACATGGAGGTTATAGGCATATCCTCTGGTTTTTCGGGACTGATACACAATGATTTCGAGATTCTGACAGAAGAAGCATTATCAGGAATACTTACCCTTGGAGGTACAATTTTGGGCACATCACGTGAAAAGCCTTTCAAAAAAACCGGAATGCCGGGAGCTGACAAACCAAAGCTGATCAAAAAACATTATCGTGAGATGGGCCTCGATTGCATTGTTTGTATTGGCGGAAATGGGACACAAAAAACAGCAGCAATGCTGGCTGAAGAGGGTCTAAATGTAATTGGCATTCCAAAAACCATCGACAATGATGTTTTTGGGACTGACTTTACCTTTGGTTTTGATTCGGCTGTTACGATTGCCACAGAAGCAATTGACAGACTTCACACAACTGCAAATTCACATAAACGCATCATGGTCATCGAACTGATGGGCCATAACGCAGGGTGGCTCACACTATACGCCGGACTTGCCGGTGGTGGCGATGTCATTTTGATTCCTGAACTTGGATATAATCCCAAAACCGTAAACCGTTATTTACTTGACAGAGCCTACAAAAAGAAACCATATTCCATTGTCGTGGTTGCTGAAGGTCTCGAACGACCTGCCGAAGAAACTTCGGCTGCTGCCTATGTTGCAAAAATGATTGAAAAAGGAACTAAAATAGAAACCCGAACCACCATTCTTGGTTATGTTCAGCGTGGTGGAAGTCCTTCGGCAATGGATCGGATTCTTGCAACACGTTTCGGTTCACATGCAGTTCAACTAATTGCAGATGAACGATTTGGACGAATGGTTATTAACAAAAACGGACAAACCACGAGCATGTCACTGAAAGATGTAGGCGGAAAGCTTAGTTTGGTTCCAAAAGATCATTCTCTTATCAATAAAGCCCGGGCATTGGATATTTGTATGGGCGATCAATAATATATTTCACCTTTTTAACCTCTTACATATGACTTTTCAAGTTTTATCAGCTTATATATTAGGCGGTTTACTAGCCTTCACGGCACTCTTTTCTTGGATTGTTATCCTTACCGGCAAATTTAAACCTGCTCATATTATACCTTGCAAAACCGATAATTGTAAAAAGTTATCAAAACGCCTGTTTATCATTCAATCCCTATTACTTGTTTTTGGATCAGGCCTTGTTTTTATGCGCATAGGACAGCTAATAGAAATGCATAACGACAATGTAATCGACAACCTCATCTATGGTTTGTCGAGTCTGCTTTTAATCAGAGCTATAGGTGACTTTCGGTTTTTTGGTTTTTTTCGTTCAGAAGACGAAGGTGAGTTTACTCAGCTAGATCGCCGAATTTTCACTCCCTTAGCCTTTGTTTTATTTGTTTTAAGTTTGATGTTGGTTATTTAAATCTGACTTTTTAATTTTGAAAACCTAAATTGACATTTCATATTTCATACATATAATATTTAAATTCAATTCATTATGGCTATCAAACATACTTTTAAGACTGAAAATGAAGTATTAATAGTGACTTCAGTAGGCATAGATGATAGTTTGGATGAAGTTTTATATTTGAACGAATCCATAATGCGCGAAGCCATAAAGTGTGGATATAGAAAAGTATTAAGTGATGAAACGCAACTCATTTATGATCTGAGTATTACTGAAACTTTCATGCTTGGTGATTCTGTTTCGAAGAACATACGCTTTATCGAAAAAATCGCATTGGTTGTGAGTGATAATTAGGAAGAGATGGCCATGTTTTGGGAAAACGTTACTGTAAACAGAAATGTAAAAGCAAAAGTTTTTGTGAAATATGAGGATGCGATGGATTGGTTGTTGAATGATTAAACTCAGGAGATTGAAATGTTTTTCAATCGTTAAAAGCAATAAAAAATATAATTCATTATAATACAATTGTTTACTATGTTAAACAAACTACTTTTAGCTTTGATTTTGGTGATAAGTTTCACTGTAAATATATTTTCTCAAAAAACTGACTGGCTCACTTATTACGAAAAATCAGGCTTGCTCGAGACACCACGCTACAATGAAACGATGGCGTTCATCAATCAATTGGATGATTTTTCAGGTCTGATCAGCGTAAAGGAGTTTGGTATGAGTCCGGAAGGACGCTCGCTAAAATATATTGTTTTTGACAAAGACGGCCTGACTGATCCAGAACTGATACGTGAACAGGGCAGAATAGTTTTGATGGTGCAAGCCTGCATCCACCCAGGAGAATCAGAAGGTAAAGATGCGATGTTGATGCTCCTCCGCGATTGGGTTGTTAACAAGCAGTCAAAAGATCTTTTCGAACAAGTCTCAATACTCTTCATCCCTATTTTCAATGCAGATGGACATGAACGATTCAGCTCTTATGGACGTATAAACCAAAACGGCCCAAAACAAATGGGATGGAGAACCACTGCTCAGAACCTCAATCTCAACCGCGACTATCTAAAAGCCGATGCCCCTGAGATGCAAGCATGGCTCAGGTTATTTCATCACTGGCAACCCGAATTCTTCATCGACACACATACTTCCGATGGGGCCGACTATCAATATGTTATCACCTATGCACTTGAAAACGGCGGACAAATGGATGCTGATCTCACTAAATGGCAAAACGAATCCTACATACCAGCTATGGAAAAACTGATGGAAAAAGTCGGTTTCCCGGTATTTCCTTATGTAAGCTTCAGGAAATGGCACGATCCGCGCAGTGGTTTGATTTCAGGAATAGCCTCCCCTATGTTTTCACAAGGCTATACCGCTGTTCGCAACCGTCCCGGTTTATTGGTTGAAACACATATGTTGAAACCTTATTACCAAAGGGTTGAATCAACAAAAGAAATCATCCTGGCTACACTTGAGATACTTAAAAAGCAAGCTGTCGACCTTAAGAATCTCGTAAGTGAAGCCGATATCAAAACAGCTGACCATTCTTTCAGAGCAAATCCATTTGCCATAAAATATCAGGTTGATATGACCGATAGCGTAATGATTCCTTTCAAAGGAGTTGAATATGAAATTCGTAAAAGCGACCTTACCGGCGGCGATTGGTTTGTATATGACAAAGAAAAACCTAAAGAGTATCTTTTGCCATTTTTTGAAAAAAGCATTCCTGTTGCAGAAGTAATATTACCCGAAGCTTACATCATACCGGTTGCTTGGCAAGATGTTCTTTACCGACTTCAACTTCATGGAATTGAGATGTTTCCATTGGAAAAAGAGCAATCGATCCCGTGTGAAATTTACCGTTTCACGAATATTGAATGGCAAAAATCAACCTACGAAGGGCGTCACAGAGTCTCTAAAATGGATTATGAAACACAAAAAAAGCAACAGACTTTTCCGGCTGGAAGCATGATCATTCCCATGCAGCAACCTAATGCACGACTCATAGCATACATGCTTGAGCCACGGGCCAATGGATCGTTGGTGGAATGGGGCTTTTTCAACACCATATTTGAGCAGAAAGAATATGCAGAAACCTATGTAATGGAACCTTTAGCGCGAAAAATGCTTGATTCTATTCCAGGCTTAAAGACTGAATATGAAGCAAAAAAACAAAACGACTCACAGTTTGCAGGCAGTCAATGGATGCAACTTAATTGGTTTTACCAAAGAACTCCCTGGTGGGATCAGCAATATATGCTCTACCCGGTAGGCAGGATTATGGAATCCTCTGAAGTGCCAACTGGAATAATAAGAATGAACCGATAGTCTCTCGTTATACTGTAAATGAAAAGAAGTTAATTTGATAATTAACAGTTAATCATGATAAATGACTAATTCTTTTTCAACCTGAGGAATAAGTATATCGATGTAATCCTCCAATTGTTTAATTAATTTTTCAGTCAGGTCGCTTTCTATATCATCTGTTTTTTCGAGCTGATAAGCCAGCTGAGACAAGGTGTTTAAATTAATGGAGAAAGCTGTTCCTTTTAGTTTATGTGCTGCTGCCAGCAAATTATCCATTTCTTTCTTCTCAAAAAAGGAGCGTAAATCAGCTCGTGATTTGATGAGGCTTTCTTTAAGAACCAGTAAGAACTCTCTCAGAAATATAGGGTCGTCACCCAAATCCTGCTTCAGGAGCTGCATCGAAAAGACGTCTTCTTTTTTAACAGTAGCCGCGGGTTTTATATCCTTGATAATTAGTTGTTTAGGCTTCAGCCATTTCTCAATCACCTCGGTAATAGTTTGTTCTACAACAGGTTTTGTTATAAAATCGTTCATGCCGGCTTCAAAGCACTTCTCTTTCTCACCTTTTACATTCCCTGCTGTCAGTGCTACCATAGGCACATCAGCAAAGTTGCTCAATGCCCTGATAGCTTTCGATGCCTCATACCCGTTCATTACAGGCATTTGAATATCCATAAAAATAAAATCAGGGACATGATGTTCACAGAAAGCGAGCGCATGACCCCCATGATGAGCCTCATGCAAACGTGCCTTTGGCAACACTTTGTGTAGAATCGACTTTGCCAGCATCAGGTTTACAGGGTTGTCTTCAACAAGCAAAATTTCAAACTCATCGCTATAAGCCCTTGGCTCAGAAGGCATTGAAACTGGTTCTACCCGCTGCCTGAAGGTTAGATTTCGTAAGGCATGCACCAGATTTTTCTGTTTAACAGGTTTCACCATACGCTTCGAAATCCCAAGCTGCTCACATCTCATCATAAAACTCTGGTCGTCAATGGAACTATGCCACATAATAATATGAGTCTTTTCTTGTATTATTCTGGGCGTCTCCCTTATGGTTTTTACGATATCCAATCCATCCTTGTCCGGCATATGGTAGTCCATAAATATCACATCGAAGTCGTTTTCTTTCTCCAACATTTTAAAAGCGGCTTTATAACCATCGGCTTCTAAAGCTTCGATCTTCAAATGATTCAACATCTCTTTAAGAATCGTACGATTGTTATTATTGTCATCAACAATAAGCACTTTTTTTACTTGTCCGGCACCTTCCATTGTATCCGGGTTTCCATATTCAAATCGCATCGGAATCTCAAAAAAGAAAAGACTCCCAACACCGGCAGTGCTCTCCAGTTGAAGCCGCGAATGCATCATCCCTAATAATTTATTGGAAATTGTGAGCCCAAGGCCAGTTCCACCAAAGCGTTTTGTGGTTGAGCTATCTTCCTGAGTAAAAGCATCAAATATCAATTGCAGGTTTTCAGGTTTGATGCCAATACCTGTGTCCCTGACATTAATCCGAAACATCGCCTGACCAGGATCAATCATCTTGATAATTTCTATTTTGAGCTCCACCTCACCTTTCTCGGTAAATTTCACTGCATTGCTTAGCAAATTCACCAAAACTTGTTTCATCCTTACGACATCAGTCCAAATAAAGCGCGGTAATTGAGGGGGAAGGTTGAGCAAAATCTCCAAACCCTTCTGTTGAGCCTGATAAGTAATGAGATCAACAGACTGACTACCAATCTCTTGCAAATCAGTCTTTTCAATAAAAAGTTCGAGTTTTCCAGCTTCAATCTTTGAAAAATCAAGAATATCGTTGATGATGTTGAGAAGACTTTCGGCTGACTGACTCACAATTTGGAGGTATTCTTTCTGAGAGGGAGCCAGGTCAGTTTTAAGGACAAGGTCGGTAAATCCAATTACACCATTCAAAGGCGTTCTGATTTCGTGACTCATATTGGCCAGAAATTCTGATTTCGCTTTGCTTGCTTCTTCCAGCTGACGGTTTTTAATTTCAATCTGAATATTCTGTTCGGCAAGCTCGTTGGTACGTTCTGTCACCTTTTCTTCCAGTAAGAGCTTCTGTTTCCTTAATTTCCTTGTTCGTAGGGTGATAATAAAATAAATACTTGTCACCAATAATACAAAGGCAATAAGATGAACCCACCACAGCAAATACCAGGGAGGCAAAACAATAATATCAAGGCTTGCAGGTGTTTCATTCCAGATTCCACTATTGTTTGCTCCCTTAACTTTAAAGGTGTATTTCCCTGGAGGAAGTTGAAAATAACTTGCTTTACGGTTATCTGCATCTGTATAAATCCAATCCTTTTGCAAACCCTCCACCTTAAAAGCATAATGATTTTTAAGCGGATTGGTAAAGTTAATACCCGTAAACTCAAAAACAAGTTCACGGTGACTGTATGGTAAAATAAGCAATCTTTTGCGAATCATAGCCGAATCAAGAAGGCTGCCAAATGCAGGTTTCATCGGTTGGTTGTATAGTCTCAATCCTGTAAGAAGAACATTTATAGGACGCATGTTAAGCACAATATCTTCAGGATAAAAATAGGTAACACCTTTACTACCACCAAAAAATAATCTCCCATTACTGCTATTTATTGCAGCTTCATTGCTGAAATCACCATTTTGAAGACCATCGCTTGCATCAAAAACATGAATGGATTCAAGATCAGGCGAAAGCTGTACCAGATTTTTATTGACAGCTATCCAAAAGAATCCGTTTTTGTCTTGTATCATGCTCACAACGACACCTGAATTTAACAAGGGATGATTTGTTAAATATTGAAGATGGGAGTTCCCGGGGACATAATAACACAAACCATTGGATGAAGTCCCTATCCAGATTCTTCCCTGCTTATCTTCATAAAAGAAATTGATATTCGGGACATTATCCTGAAAAGGAAAAGATCGGATGGCATTGGATTTTAAGTCGAAAATATTGCCACTACGTAACCAGACCTGCTGCTTGCTGTCTTCAAAAATATTTGCAATCTGGTTGTTGTTGATATGCGAAAGAGTATCCTGTGAATCCGATGTCAAATAATGAAATTTTTGTGCTATTTGATCAAAGACATTAACCCCTCCGCCCCATGTACCAACCCAGATTTGTTGGTTACTCATTTCTTTGATGGTGACGACAAAAATATTATTGAGTGATTTACTGTCGCTAGAAGCCCCTATTCTTTTAAAAGAAATCCCTTTAGGAGTTTTAATCAATTGACTCAACCCATTATCGGTTCCTATCCACAAAACACCTTTACTGTCGCGCATGACACTTCTAACAATGTTACTGCTAATGCTTTTCTGATCATCCGGGTCATGCTTAAAATACTGAATAGTGTTATTGTTTGGATTCCAGAGATTCAAACCATTATTGGTTGCAAGCCAAATGCTATCCGGGCTATCCTCAAAAATGGAGTAAACTAAATTTCCGCTGAGTTTATCCGAGCGACCAGGTTGATGAGTAAACGACCTGAAAGGTTCTTTAATTGGATCGTAATAGCTGATTCCCAGATCGGTACCAATCCACATGATATTATTGGAATCAGGAAGTAAACACTTGACATAATTATTCAATAATCCAAACTCTTCATCATAACCTGCTTTATGGTTGTAAAAAGTATTCTTTACAGGATCAAAAATAGAAATTCCCATATCATGACCTATCCAGAGATAACCATTCTTATCAAGTGCCATAGCTTTAATATAGGTATTTGAAAGGCTGTTGGGAAGAAGCGGGTTATGCGTATATACTTCAATTACTTTACCTTGCGATTTCTCAACCAAACACAAACCTCCATCAGCACCTACCCAAAGATTGCCGTTTTGGTCTTCTGCCAGGCGTTTTACATATGCCGTTGGTAAGCCTTCAGGAGAAAATGAAAGTATCTGAGCCCTTTCAGGATGTTGGTAATTTTCGACCTTAGCGATCCCAGCATCAGTTGCAAGCCACATTGTTTTACTGGCATCAATGATTATATGCTTGATATATTGTGATTTCAATCCACTATTACCGGGATTAAAATGCCAGGTATCCCCTGAAAGGGTGTTATGTGCGAAAAGACCATTGGTAGATGCAATCCATAAAACCTTATTCTCGTCCAGGAGCATGAAATCGGGTTCTGAAGCGCTAAAAGAAGCTGCGTGCATGTCAGTGAAAACAACAGGATCAAAGCGGTCGAAAATATGGTTATATCTTGAAAGCAATCCACTTTTCATGCCCACAAACAACCCATAATTACCATCCTTACAAAGCGAAATAACATTATTGTCGGGAAGGCTTGCTGAATCTTCAGGATTATGCCTGAAAACTTCAAATTGATACCCATCATAACGGTTCAATCCGTTTTCTGTGGCTACCCATAACATTCCAAAATCATCGGTTTCGAGTGCCTTCACCAGTGCTCTACTCAATCCCTGTTGCGTAGTAAGTGATTGAAATCTAATATTATAATTTTCTAATTGTTGAGCGTTTAACTGTGTGGTAAACAGTAAAAACATAACAAGGATAGGAAGAATTGATTTTTTATTTTTATTCATACCTGTTGTGTTTTGCTTGTTTTGCACATAAAAATCGCCGGGTTGCTTTCTTTTTTATAATAATTAACTTTCAAAAATAAGGACATTCATACTGATAAGCAAGTAACTTCTCTAATTCTTCATTTTTTTACTTGATATCATGCCATAAAACCAGTGAGGTATGCTTATTAAAAACCATTGAGCTCCATTGTCACCGTTGGAATCAACAGTAAAAATCCCAGTATTATCAAAACGATCATCAAAGGCCATATCCATTTTACCCATTTATCATAGGGAATACGTGCTACACCTAAAACAGCAATCAAAACACCTGAGGTTGGCGTAATCATATTGGTAAAGCCATCGCCAAACTGAAATGCCATTACTGTAGCTTGCCGTGAAACTCCTATTAAATCGCTGAAAGGAGCCATGATAGGCATCGTTATTGCAGCTTTGGCTGATCCGGATGGGATAGCAATATTAATGACGGTTTGAATAAGGTACATGACACCTACCGAAGCAACATCACCAAAATTCATCATAGCTCTTGAAAGTCCGTATAGAATTGAATCAATGATGCCACCATCTTCCAGGGTGACAATGATACCTCCGGCAAGTCCGATAACTATTGCTGCTGAGAGAATGTCTTTAACGCCTTCGAGAAATAATTTTGCTATGTTATCAGCTGATTTATTGATCGAAATACCACTTGCAATACCTAATGCCATAAACAAAGTAGCTATCTCCATCACATACCATCCATAACCCATCACGCCAACTATCAAAAATATGATCGTATAGGTCAACAACAGAAGTATAAAATAATGTACAGTTTTCTTTAAAGTCAGGTATCCTGTGAGTGCAAAAACAGCTGCTAAAACAGGCAATATATGAAATTGAAATGAACTGTTTCCAATTGTCATTGTTGTTTCAGGGTAAAAAAACGAAAATGCGATAAGCACTCCTGTGATAAAGAAATAAACCAACCAGGCGCTTCGGGGGGTGTAATAAACAACGGTGGTATCCTGCTCCGAATCTTTTTTGCGCCAGTATGAGTCTTCCTCATACATGATTGATTTTGTGGGGTTCTTTTTTATGAAATGGGCATACTTCAGAATGAAAGCAAACCCAACAATGTTGATAATAATCCAGCTAAAAATCCTGTATTCTATTCCTGAAAAGAGGGGTATTTCGGCCAGACCTTGTGCGATACCTATAGTAAATGGGTTGAGAATTGCTCCGGAAAAGCCTAAATGTGCTGCCACATAAACAAGACTTACTCCCACAATGGAATCGTAACCCATTGATATGGCAAGAGGTATTAAGATGATTACAAATGCAATGGTTTCTTCGCTCATGCCAAAAACTGCACCAAAAAAACTAAAAAGAGTCATAATCAGCACCATAATGATGTTGTCGACACCCAGTTTTTTAATGATACGGTTATGTTCCAAACGCTTGGTGAAAGCAAGAAATGAATAGATACCCACATCGATTGCTTTACTGGTATTCATTATCCAGAAAGCTCCACCTATCATTAATGTAAAAATGATTATGCCACTTTGTTTTACAAAACCTTTGAAAAGTGTGCCAAACACCTGCCAGGTCTGAGGTTCGCTTTTAAAAGCAGTTGCAGCATCGGAAGGCAACTGATCTTTGTAGTAAAAAGTCATAACAGATTTTTCAACTCCATCAACAAGCTCTGTTGTTTTTACATATTTGCCGGGAGGTATGATCCATGTGAGCATTGCTGCAAAAAGCACAATAAAAAAAACGATCACGAAGGTATGCGGTACTTTGCCTTTTTTTAGCATAAAAAATGTGTTAGACGGCAAAAATAAGCTTTGTCTTCTGTTATCAAACAGCTCGTCTAAAAAAAGTTCGGTTTAGACCATTCAAAACACTAATAAGTTTTGTGATTTGTTAAATGGACTACTGTCAGCAATAGATGCAACTGTTACTGTTATAGCTTAAGTATACTAATTACCTTTTGGATTTTCAGGCACAATAAGGGAAGCTCGGGCGCGGCGTGTTGCTGCAAAATACCCTAACGCCCCTTCTTTAACATTGGAACGTACGTTGGCAGGTGGCCCCGAAAACAAAGGATTGGAAGGTCCTGACTCGGTTCTTAATTCCAGGAAAAAGCTATAGTAATCTTCATTTATTGCTGAAAGCAAAAGAGTTATCGTATCACCTGCCTTAATCTCATCTCCTCTGATAAACATTACTCCTAACCCATTGGTATTGTTACCATTGAAAAATCTGTCATCTACTACCAGAGATCTGGAAGCTGTATCGGTGATGATTTTCCCGTTGATAAATGCATCAAACTTATAGAAATCGACTGTTGGAGGATCGACAGCAAACAGGTTAAGCAAGTAAAAGTCGAAAGGCTCACGGTACTCAAGCACAATACTGTCAATAATTCCTGAAGTTTCAGGCATGCGGTTTTCAGCATTGTACCTGTCATACTCACCAATAGGCTGATTCAATGTTATTTCAAGTTTATAATTCATTCCTGGCTGGCCCGCAAAAGCATCCTGACTTTCATAATATCCAGGTTTTCCATCCACCTCCGATAGTCTTCGGCGCTGGTTATCGTCTTCAAGATACACCACAGCTTCGCTAACTGCTGGAGGCGCTTCACCAAAGAAGTAACTTGTCGAAGTTGTTAAACGAACCCCGTGTTTTATTGAATCGGATGAAACAATACCATCCACAACTAAACGTATGTTGGTGTCATCAAGTTTTATATCATATCGCTCGGTGCATGAGCCTAAAGACATTGTCAGCGCAAAAACAGACCAGATTAAAATGCGTTTTGTGTTCATCATCTTAGAATTTAAAATTGTAAGTAATTGCAGGAACAATCCCAAAAAGGTAGGTCATCTCAGCATAGGTAGCATTAGGAATATTGGGGTCAGGAACAAAATTTATAACCCATGGATTTTTCCTGTAATAGGCATTATAAATTGAAAGATTCCATTCTCCCCTCCACTTTCTGTCGGGCTTTGCCTGCGGACTGTAAGTCATCGAAAGATCAAGCCTGTGGTAATCAGGCATTCGGTATGAATTTCGGTCGGAATAAACCGGCGCTATTGTATTGCCAATAACAAAACGTCCGGTTGGCAAAGTAACCGCAGAACCTGTGGCATACACCCAGTTAGCTCCAATACTTATGCTTTTGCTAAGCTGATAGTTGGCTACAATAGAAATATCATGGGGCCTGTCGTAAGTTGCGGGATAGGCAATACCTTTATTAATCTCTGGTATCTCGCGGAAAGTCCTTGACCAGGTATAACTTACCCATCCATTTAGTTTTCCTTCGTTTAACCTTACTAAAGCTTCGAGTCCATACGATCTTGCTTTGCCAAACCGCAGCTCACCTTCAAGATATTCGTTGAGTAAGAGCTCAGCAAAGTCCTTGAAATCAATGGCATTATGATTAATTTTATAAAAACTCTCTAAAGAAGTTTCCACTTTCCAGCGTTCGATATTGTGAAAATACCCCAGTGAAAACTGATCACCTTTTTGAGGTTTTACGTTGGGACTGGAAGGAAACCATATATCAAGCGGAGTGCCTCCTGTTGAATTCTGGGCCAAATGAACATATTGGACGTTACGTGTATATGCAGCTTTGATACTCGAAAATTCAGTGAGGGTATATGCAAGGCTTATTCTCGGTTCCAGAGCAGTATATGTATTGTAAATCTGACCTTTACTGTAAGTTACTGAATCGTTTTTTATAAATTCACTGTCGTAACTATATACAGTTGAATTGCCATAATTACTAAACACACTAAATCTCAAACCATATTGAAGAGTAAGTAATGATCCTATTTTTTGCTCGTTACTGACATATAAACCACCTTCAAGTGCTCTGCTTTTTGGCATCTCAACTTTGTTGAAAGGCGTTGTTTCTCCCTTACCTTCAGCAACTCCGGGCTTGAATAAGTGGTTTGTACCCAGCCATCCAAAACGAATTGTGTTGTGATCATCAGCATACCAGGTGAAATCTCCTTTCAAACTTACATCCTCCATTCCAGCAAGCCAATCAAAAGCATTTGGCTGACTATCAGGAACACCAAGGTTGTAGTTAAACTTACTGTAAATCAATGAAAAATTGGAAAATAATGCACTGTTAAACAGGTGATTCCAGCGCAAAGTGCCTGTGGTGTTTCCCCAGCCAAGGCCAAAATTATCGTTTTTGAAAACATCCTTACCGAAATACCCTGTGAGGAATAACCGGTTGCGATCATCAATTATATAATTTGCTTTGGCATTCAGGTCATAAAAATAAAGTGTGTTGTTTCAAATTTGTTCATCTTTTGACAGGGCTAAAAACAAGTCAGCATAAGTTCGTCTTCCAGCTATCATAAAACTCGATTTATCTTTCTGGATAGGCCCTTCAAGCATCAACCTGCTTGATATAGTGCCTATTCCACCTTGTCCATGCATACTGCTAGCATTGCCATCGTTCATTCGTACATCAACAACTGATGAAAGACGTCCACCATACATCGCCGGAATATCTCCTTTATAAAGCTCAAGTCCCTTTACAGCGTCATTATTGAAAACAGAGAAGAAACCCAGTAAATGCGAAGGATTATAAACTACTGCCTCATCCAATAGAATCAGGTTTTGATCGGGACTACCGCCTCTGACACTAAAACCCGAACCGCCCTCTGAAGTAGCCTGAACACCAGGCAACAATTGAATTGCTTTAAGCACATCTACCTCACCCATAAAAGCTGGTATTTGCCGTATACTTTTGATATCTAGTTTATTTACCCCCATCTGCGCCTTCGAAATTTGTTCGTTGAAACGCTCACCAGCTACAACGACTTCGCGAAGCTCAGCTTCTTCGGGCACCAGGGAAATATTTAGTGTTGTATCACGACGCAAATCAAATGCTATCTGCTGAGAATTATATCCAATATAAGAATAGGTAATGGAATAATATCCTGGATCGAGACGCAATGAATAGAAGCCATAGGAATTTGTGGCAGTGCCACTTCTGGTTTGACTAACATAAACTGTTGCGCCCAGAAGTGTTTCACCGGTCCGGGAGTCTTTTATATAACCTGTAATACCCGCCGTACGTCGATCGGCAGGATCGTCAGTTGCATTAACTGTTGAACCAGTAAAGAATATCAACAGCAGTAAAAGAGCAATCGTTGGTTTGTAATGTGACATGAATGATAAGTGTGAGATAGGTAAACAAAAAAACATCGCCTTTGTTTTTTAGTGAAAGACATTCAGTTGGTTGAAACGTTACAACTTTACAAATAATTAACAGAATCTTTCCTTTATTGGTCTGATTCTCAAACACAAATTTTTTGTTTATTTGTTTTTGTTATCACTTCGAAATTCAAAATTCACAAAAAGTAAATTATGTATACTGGTGTAAAAGGCATTGGAGGGATTTTCTTTAAAAGTCCTGATCCTCAAAAAACAAAAGATTGGTATGCAACCCACCTGGGCTTAAAAACAGATGCTTACGGAACATGTTTTGGATGGCGCAATTTGGATGATCCTACAAAAAAAGGGTATACCCAATGGAGTGTAATCAGCAATGACCGCACAGACCACATCCCTGAAAATCAATCATTCATGATTAATTACCGAGTAGAAAATATTGAAACTCTCGTTGAACAATTAAGTCAACATGGAGTTATTATTATGGATGAAATCACGAGCTATGATTATGGAAAATTCGTTCATATTCTTGACGAAGATGGTCTTACGTTAGAGCTTTGGGAACCTAATGACGAAGTTTTTGAAACCTATATCAGTGGCTTAACCCGTTGATTTCATCAAATCTGCATCTTAAAAAAACTATTTTTGTGTTTTAAAATTTACATAAAATGAAATTATACCCCATAGAAACCGGAAATCTGAAGCTTGATGGTGGAGCCATGTTTGGCGTTGTTCCTAAAGTATTGTGGCAAAAAGTGTATCCCTGCGATCAAAACAACCTATGCAATTGGGCAATGCGTTGTTTACTTGTTGTAGATGGCGACCGTAAAATATTAATCGACAACGGAATAGGTAATAAACAAGATGAAAAATGGCTGAGTCATTATTACCTGAATGGTTCGGCAACTCTTGAAAGCTCATTGGCAGCACATGGCTTTGCACCTGAAGATATAACCGATATGATCATTACACACATGCATTTTGATCATTGCGGTGGTAGTGTTAAATGGAATGACGACCGCTCAGGATATGAGCTGGCTTTTCCAAATGCTACCTACTGGACAAGCCGCCAGCAGTTTGAATGGGCCACCCAACCCAACCGTCGCGAAGAAGCTTCCTACCTGAAAGAAAACATCTTGCCAATTCAGGAAAGCGGAAAGTTGAAACTCATTGAAGATGAAGGAGAATATATTCCTAACATCGTTTTCAAACTTTACAACGGACATACCGAAGGACAATTGATTCCACACATCAATTATGAAGGCCGGACAGTGGTTTTCATGGCCGATCTTATGCCTTCAGCATCGCATGTTCCAATGCCATGGATTATGGCCTACGATACCCGACCACTTGAAACATTAAAAGACAAAGAAAGATTTTACAAAGAAGCTTTGGAAGGTGATTATATTTTATTTTTAGAACATGACCTCTACAATGAAGCATGTGTTTTGAATGATACTCCAAAAGGCGTCAGAGTTCTTCGTTCAGGCAAACTAAGTGAACTGATTGGTTAAACAGGAAGATGGACTACTGAATTGTCACACCAATATGTTTCAGAGTTTAATAAAATCCTAACATTTGTTTCAGTTTTTACCTGATTGTCAGTTAAGTCAGTCAGTTAATCTGTCTTTTTGTCACATGTTATTTCCGCTTCAATCAATTACGAAAAGAAATATAACTAATTGTTTTTAAACTTATTATATTAAATATCAAAGCTTTGTGATTCGTACAAAGATTCTATTATTAAGGTAATCTGATTCGTTTCAACCGCTGGCACAATCCTTGAAGGTTAGAGATCCAAATAAAAGTTGAAAATTATTAAATCTAATCTTGGAGGAAAATATAATGGGAAAAATAATCGGAATTGACCTGGGAACAACCAACTCATGCGTTTCAGTAATGGAAGGTAACGAGCCTGTTGTAATCCCCAATAGCGAAGGTCGTCGTACAACACCATCAATCGTTGCATTTGCAGATAATGGTGAACGCAAAGTTGGGGATCCTGCTAAACGTCAGGCTATCACCAACCCAACAAAAACAATCTTTTCGATCAAGCGTTTCATGGGAGAAACCTTCGACAGAGTTACAGCTGAAAAAGACAGAGTTCCCTATAAAGTAGTGAAAGGCGATAACAATACACCTCGCGTTCAGATCGAAGACAGGTTATACACACCACAGGAAATTTCTGCTATCGTTCTTCAGAAAATGAAGAAAACAGCTGAAGACTACCTTGGACAAACAGTTACTGAAGCAGTTATCACTGTTCCGGCTTATTTTAGCGACTCACAACGTCAGGCTACAAAGGAAGCAGGCGAAATTGCTGGACTGAAAGTTAAACGTATAATAAATGAGCCTACTGCTGCTGCATTGGCTTACGGTCTTGACAAAAAGAAAAATGACATCAAAGTTGCAGTTTATGACCTTGGTGGTGGCACTTTTGATATCTCCATACTCGAAATGGGTGATGGCGTTTTTGAAGTAAAATCAACCAATGGTAATACACACTTAGGTGGCGATGACTTTGATCAGAATATCATCGAGTGGCTTGCTGAAGAATTTAAAAAAGACGAAGGCGTTGATTTGAAACGAGATCCAATGGCTTTGCAGCGTTTGAAAGAAGCTGCTGAAAAAGCTAAGATTGAACTTTCGAGTTCAACCGAAACGGAAATTAATTTACCTTATATCATGCCTGTTGACGGCGTGCCTAAACATTTGGTTCGTAAGTTGACCCGTTCAAAATTTGAACAAATCAACGACTACCTTATTCGTGCCACCATTGAACCTTGCCGCAAAGCTTTGCAGGATTCCGGTCTCACAGCTGCTGATATCGATGATGTAATTCTTGTTGGAGGATCAACTCGTATACCTGCTATTCAGCAGATTGTGAAAGATTTCTTCGGAAAAGAACCTTCAAAAGGTGTCAATCCCGACGAAGTTGTTGCTATCGGAGCTGCAATACAAGGAGGTGTTTTAACAGGTGAAGTGAAAGACGTTCTTCTGTTGGATGTTACACCTTTATCATTAGGTATCGAAACACTTGGAGGTGTTATGACCAAATTGATTGAATCGAATACAACGATTCCAACAAAGAAATCTGAAACTTTCTCCACTGCTTCTGATAATCAGCCATCCGTAGAAATTCACATCATTCAGGGTGAACGGCCAATGGCAAATCAAAATAAGAGCATCGGACGTTTCCACCTCGACGGTATTCCACCGGCATCACGTGGTGTTCCTCAAATTGAAGTCACTTTCGACATCGACTCCAATGGTATTTTGCATGTTTCCGCAAAAGACAAAGCCACCGGAAAATCGCAAAGTATCCGTATCGAAGCTTCTTCAGGACTCAGCGACGCCGACATTCAGCGAATGAAAGACGAGGCCTCAGCCAACGCCGAATCCGACAAAAAAGAACGCGAGAAAGTTGACAAACTCAACGCTGCCGACGGATTGATTTTCCAGACTGAAAAACAGTTGAAAGAATACGGCGATAAATTACCAGCTGAAAAGAAAGCAGAAATTGAAGGCGCTCTGGAACAACTGAAAAACGCTCACAAAAATCAGGATGTCAATGCAGTAGATTCTGCAATGAACAAACTGAACGGCATCTGGCAATCAGCGAGTGAGCAAATGTATAACAGCACGCAATCACAAGCTGGTGACCAACAAGCTCCCGGCGCTGACCCATCAGCTAATGCCGGAGCCAAAGGTGGCGACGACGAAGTAACAGATGTTGACTTCGAGGAAGTTGATGACAAAAAATAATCGTCAAATTCACCCCCTAAATATTAAAAGACGATCAAATTTGGTCGTCTTTTTTTATTGTTTGTCAATTCGTTGTATTTTTACAGCTTGAAATATTCATTGACTCACCTAAAAAAATTAAATATGAAAAAAATCTACATTTCTCTGTTGCTGCTATTTCTCATCGTGGCCTCACATTCATCAAAAGCACAAAATTTTGTGATTAATCCCGGAATGGAAACCTGGACAAGTGATACGCAACCTGAGGGTTATACAATTGCGGAAAATATTACAAAGGACGCGAGTGTTGTCCATGGAGGAAGTTTCTCAGCAAAACACACCTCTGCTTCTTCCACAAAAAAAATTCAACAAGTTATCGAAGGCATTACTGCCGGAGAAACCTACACCATCGAATACTGGTTTTTCGATAACGACAATGCAGCCAAATCCCGCATCTGGTCGTATTGGCTCAATGGTACAACAACGATTGCTGCTGACGAGGCCATTTTGCGTCCGGCCACTTACAGCGAAAACAGCGCCCAATGGCAGTTGTTCAGCGCAGTGCTCACTGCTCCTGCGGAGGCTACAGCTTTTCGCTTTGAAGTTCGCGCTTACAACCAGGATGGAAACAATGGTGGGGCTGTCTATTATGATGACTTTACTTTCTCAGGCGACATTGTCATCAAACCCGAACCCACTAACTATCCAACTGCTTTTGAAGCAACTGTAAGTGGATTAGGAGTAAATTTGAGCTGGATCGATGCCACAGGTGAGCAACTTCCTGATGCTTATCTGATTTATGGAACGAAATTAATTACTAAAGAAATAGCCGAGCTCCCAGTTGATGGTATTCCTATTGCTAACAATCTGGATATTGGTGAAGGGTATATTGCCTGGAATGTAAGTTATGGAGAGGAAGCTTTCAATTTTAATGTGCTGGAGTCTGGGGCAACTTATCTGTTCCAAATCTTTCCATATACCAATACCGGCGAAAATATTAATTACAAAACAGGAGGTACTGTGCCTGAAGCAACTTTTCAAACAAACAATTACCAAATTCTCCTGCACGAAACCTTCGATGCTGATCTTGGTGTTATGGATGCCTACAGTGTGACCGGAGAACAAGAATGGACTTATTACAATTTCAACAATGAAGACTATGCCCGCATTTCAGGCTACTCGGGTGGTGCGGTTGCTAATGAAGACTGGTTGATTAGTCCTGCTTTGGTAATACCTGTGACACTAACCGATATTACTCTTTCATTCCGTTCAGCACGAAATTATGATGGAAACACACTTCAGCTATATAAAAGCACAGATTACAATGGGACAGGAAACCCTAACAACTTTAGCTGGACTGAAATTACCGATCAGGCTGACTGGTCAGTTGGAACATGGACCTGGGTTCAGTCAGGCGACGTTCTGATAGCTGAGGCTGGTGGTTCAACATACTATATTGCAATTAAATATACTTCAACAACTGAGGCTGCAGCTACATGGCAAATTGATGACATCCTTGTTTATGGCAGCTCGTCTGTTGGATTAAACGAAAAAGACGATGCTTCAATTGTACTTTTTCCAAACCCTGCCAGTGATTATGTTCGATTTACAACCACAGATCAGGCAGTTATTATTATCACTGATATTACCGGTCGTATTGTTTTAAAAGAACAAGTAGCCGGTGGTCAAAATCAGATTTCTGTAAATCACTTGCAGAAGGGACTTTACTTAGTTCAAATTGAACAAAATGACAAAACGCAACACTTAAACAAATTGGTTATTAAATAGAAAAAACCTTTTCTAACAGACCTTAAAAGGCATGTTTACCTCAAATGATGAGCATGCCTTTTTTCATTCACCGCTGACTATCAGTACTTCAGCAAGAAGAACGCCAATTTCCAAAAAAAGAGCGGCTTATAAAGCTTCATTTTCTATCTTTGCCGCAACTTTCCAGTTGAAAGTCAAACAAAGAACCGCTGTATGATCCTATTTTTTAAAACATCAGAAAATATAGTCATAGCGCTGGAAACCAGCCATAAACAAGACAAAGAATCCATTAAGAAGCTTATTTGGCTTTTTGGCGAATCACCTCTTTTACCAGACAAATCCCTTAAGGGATTTTTTGTTGGGCCACGCAGAGAAATGATTACTCCCTGGAGTACCAACGCTGTTGAGATCACCCAGAATATGGGTATTACAGGAATCACACGAATAGAGCAGTTTATTGCAACTGATAAACAATCAGCTCATTATGACCCGATGCTGCAACATTTATACTCCCATCTTGATCAGCATGTATTCGAAATTCATATCCTTCCTGAACCTGTTCAATACATCGAAAACCTAACTCAATATAATGAGGAGCATGGGTTGGCGTTGAGCGAAGATGAAATTGTCTATCTGGAAGAAATAAGCAAAAATCTGGGTCGAAATCTCACAGATAGTGAAATTTATGGTTTTGCTCAGGTGAATTCGGAACATTGCAGACATAAAATTTTCAACGGAACGTTTGTTATTGATCACAAAACCATGCCTGAAACTTTGTTTGGCATGATCAAAAAAACGGCATCTGTTCACCCAAATCGTTTGATATCAGCATATAAAGACAATGTTGCCTTTATACAAGGTCCTGTGGTTGAACAATTTGCACCCAAAACACAACATCAGGCCGACTTTTTTGAAATTAAAGATATTGAAACAGTTATTTCTTTAAAAGCTGAGACTCATAATTTTCCAACAACTGTTGAGCCATTTAATGGAGCAGCAACAGGCAGTGGTGGCGAAATACGCGACCGTATGGCTGGCGGAAAAGGAAGTATACCTCTTGCCGGAACAGCGGTTTATATGACTTCATATCCCCGCACACAGGATAACAGATCCTGGGAACAAAAATGCAAGCCGCGACCTTGGCTTTATCAATCACCTGAATCAATTTTGATAAAAGCTTCAAACGGCGCTTCTGATTTCGGGAATAAGTTTGGACAACCTTTGATAAACGGTAGCCTTTTAACATTTGAACACCAAGAAGATACCCATTTCGGTTATGATAAGGTAATCATGCTGGCCGGTGGTGTTGGTTATGCAAAAAAAGAAGATAGCCTGAAAGAGACTCCTGTTCCGGGTGACAAAGTGATCGTTTTGGGTGGAGATAACTACAGAATAGGAATGGGGGGCGGTGCCGTTTCAAGTGTTGACACGGGACAATTTAGCAATGCAATTGAACTAAATGCCGTTCAGCGCGCCAACCCGGAGATGCAAAAACGTGTTTGCAATGTGGTAAGGGCTATGGCTGAATCCGATCAAAATCCGGTAAGGTCTATCCATGATCATGGTGCGGGCGGACATCTTAACAGTTTATCTGAGCTTATTGAAGAAACAGGTGGGATGATCCACATTGATAAACTTCCTGTAGGCGACCCTACGCTTTCTGATAAAGAAATTATTGGGAATGAATCGCAGGAACGAATGGGACTTGTCATTCATCCTGATCACCTTACGATACTGCATGCAACGGCTGACCGTGAAAGAGCCCCAATTTATGAAGTTGGAGAAGCAACCGGCGATCATATGTTGCAATTTATGAGAAATGCTGAAACATGCCCAATCGATCTGAAGATGGAGCATCTTTTTGGTAAACCACCTAAAACGATACTTACAGACCGATCTAAAAAATACACCTTTGCTGAAATAAAATCTCATCACGATCAGATTCACTCCTATCTGCAGGCTGTTTTACAATTAGAAGCAGTGGCTTGCAAAGATTGGCTAACCAACAAAGTTGACCGTTCGGTAACAGGACGTGTTGCAACCCAGCAAACCATTGGGGCAGTGCAACTTCCGTTGAATAACCTTGGAGTAGTTACGCTTGATTATAAAGGTATTAAAGGAATTGCCACAGCTTTGGGGCATGCCCCGGTAGCTGCATTGATTGATGAAAGAAAAGGATCAAGGCTGGCAGTTGCAGAAGCTTTAACCAATATTATCTGGGCGCCACTCCAAGATGGATTAAAGGGGATTTCTCTGAGCGCAAACTGGATGTGGCCAGCTAAAAACGAAGGCGAAAACAGCCGGCTTTATAAAGCTGTTAAGGCATTAAGTGATTTCTGCATCGAACTTGGAATAAATGTACCAACAGGTAAAGATTCACTTTCGATGACACAAAAATATCCTGACGGTCAGCGTATTCTTGCACCAGGCACTGTGATAGTTACAGCAGTAGGCGAAGTAACAGATGTTCGCAAAACTGTTACTCCATTGCTTAAGTCCGACTTGCAATCGCAGCTTCTTTATGTTGATTTTTCAAATGAATCCTTCTACCTTGGTGGCACAAGTTTTGCGCAAACTCAGAATAAAATAGGCACACAATCGGCTGATATAACGGATGCCGGTTATTTTGCCAAAGCATTCAATGCCGTTCAGCAACTGATTCAAAATGAGTTGATTTTCTCAGGACATGATGTTTCTTCGGGAGGTTTAATCACCACGTTACTGGAAATGAATTTCGCCAATACCGATCATGGAATGAAAATCCAGCTTGATAACTGGAAAGATCTTTCCATTATTGAAATCCTCTTTAACGAAAATCCAGCAATTGTGATTCAGGTTCCGGCAGGTGAAAAAGCACAAAATATGCTGAAAGAACTGGGGGTAGAATTTGTTTCTATTGGTCATGTTGTTGCTGACCGATTTCTTCATGTTCAGCATTCCAATGAACGTTATAACTTCGATATCAATACATTAAGGGATACCTGGTTCACATCATCATATCTGCTCGATCGTAAACAAAGCGGTGAAACTAACGCATTGGCTCGTTTTAAGAATTATAAAAAACAAGACCTTGTACATAGTTTTAACAAGAATTTTACAGGAAAAGCTATTCAATATCAGATAGATCCAAACCGACGGAATCCAAGCGGAACTAAAGCAGCCATCATCCGTGAAAAAGGTGTAAATGGCGATCGTGAAATGGCTTATGCATTGTATTTGGCTGGTTTTGATGTTAAAGATATTCACATGACCGACCTGATCAGTGGTCGGGAAGACCTTACAGACGTTCATATGATTGTGTTTGTTGGAGGTTTTTCAAACTCTGACGTTTTGGGATCAGCAAAAGGCTGGGCAGGAGCTTTTCTTTACAATGAAAAAGCAAAAAAAGCACTTGATGGATTTTATGCCCGTGAAGATACATTGAGTCTTGGGGTTTGTAATGGATGCCAACTTATGGTTGAGCTTAACCTTATCTATCCGGAACATCCTGAACGAATCCGCATGTTGTATAATGCATCAGGAAAATTTGAGTCAGCATTTATCAATGTTGATATCCCGGAAAATAACAGTGTAATGATGGGCAGCATGTCGGGAAAACGACTCGGAGTGTGGATAGCGCATGGCGAAGGAAAGTTTAGTTTCCCTTGCTATAAAGACAATTACAAGATCGTGATGTATTACGGACAAGAGGAATATCCGGGAAATCCGAATGGAAGTGATTGGTCAACAGCGGCTATTTGCTCCAATAACGGACGTCATCTGGCAATGATGCCTCACCTCGAACGGGCCTTCCTGCCGTGGCAATGGCCCTATTATCCCGAAGGCAGACAATTTGATGAGGTTACACCATGGATCGAAGCTTTTGTTAATGCACGCAACTGGATTAAGTTGAATTCCACTATTAATGAGTGATAAAATCAGGCAGGAACAAATGAAAACAGTCATTATTACTGGAGCAAGCAGCGGAATAGGTCGTGCCTGCGCTGAGAAATTTGCCGAACAAGGTTGGAATCTCGTCGTAACAGCAAGAAGAATTGAGCGACTAGAGGCCTTAAAAACTGAGTTAGTAGAAAAATATGGGATAAATGTCTATCCTGTTAAGCTCGATGTGACTCAAGCTGTTTCCGGACCTGTATTAGCGGAATTTCTACAAACAAATGCCATCACACCTGATTTGTTAATTAATAATGCCGGCTTGGCTTCGGGACTCGATCCAATACAATCGGGAGCTATTGACGATTGGGAACGCATGATTGACACCAATCTCAAAGGGTTGCTTTACATCACCCGATCAATTTCCCCCATGATGGTGGAACAAGGTTTTGGACATATCATTAATTTGGGATCGATTGCAGGAAAAGAGGCATATCCCAATGGTAATGTTTATTGTGCCACTAAACATGCCGTTGACGGACTTACAAAAGCAATGCGGATGGACCTGGTTTCTTATGGAATCAGGGTCACTCAAATTGCACCTGGCGCTGTGGAAACTGAATTCTCCGAAGTTAGGTTTCATGGCGATAGTGCCCGAGCAGCAAATGTTTATAAAGGATTTAAGCCATTGAATTCCAATGATGTAGCTGATGCAATATGGTATTGCGCCTCTGTCCCGGCACATGTGAACATCAATGATTTAGTAATAATGCCAACAGCACAGGCAGCAGCAACAATCATCCACAAGACACTTTAAGTGATAGTTTACCAACAAATAGTGCTTGGCTTAATGTAAAATCTTGTACATCATTTCCTGATAAAGCTCAGCATCGTCGACGGAATTACTTCCGTAACCTTTTGATTTTAGATCATATTCTCTTAGTACAGCAATAATATTTACGATCGAGGCAATGCTGTAATTGGAAGCAGCCTCCTGATAATCACCAACAAAAAAGGGATTCACTCCAAGTACACTTGCAATGTTATTCTTTGATTTATCAGCCGTATAGTGATACTTTAACACTTTAACAAAAAATGAAAAAAGGATAATTACCACCATCATTATCGGGTTATCCTTTTTGTTGGCTCCAAAATAATTAATAATCTGGTTTGCCTTAACGATGTCCTTCCTGCCAATAGCTTTTTGAAGTTCGAAGACATTAAAATCCTTCGAAATACCAATTTTTGACTCCACTTCATTCTCAGTAACTTTTGAGCCAACAGGTAACGAAATCATCAGTTTTTCTATTTCGTTCCGTATCTTATGCAAATCATTGCCGAGATAATCGGCCATTATTTGAGCTGCATTTGGACTGATGGTGTATGACCGTTGCTGCAAATACTTATTGATCCATTCTGGTATATTATTGTCGTAAAGCTTTTTAGCTTCAAAAAGTATTCCTTTCTTATCGATTGTTTTGGCAAAACTCTTCCTGCCATCAATTTTTTTATACTTATAATTGATGACTAAAATTGTGCTCTCAGGAAAGGTCCCCAGAAAGGGTTCAAGTTTTTCAATATCCTTAACGTCTTGAGCCTCCTTTACAATGAGCAACAGGTAATTACCCGACATAGGATAGGCACGAGCCTGGTTAACGATGGTCATTGCATCCACATCTCTGCCATACATTACAAGCAGATTGAAAGCTTTGTATGACTCCTCGAGCACATGCTCTTCCAACATTTCAGTAATAGAATCAATAAAATAAGATTCTTCACCCATTAAAAAATACAGGGGATGAAACACTTTATTACGAATGCCTGAAATAATTTGCTCGTAGGTGATGGCCATAATTAAAAACGCAGATGCTTAACTGTTGAACCATTATTAATAAGTTGCTCAAGCGATTCAATGCCAATTTTAAGATGTTCATTTACAAAGCGTTGGTTAACCTTTTTGTCGCTTTCTGATGTTTTAACGCCTTCAGGTACCATCGGTTGATCCGATACCAATAATAGTGCTCCTGTCGGTATTTCATTTGCAAATCCAACAACAAAGATTGTCGCTGTCTCCATATCAACAGCCATGCTCCTTGTTTTGATCAAATATTCCTTGAATTCATCATCATGCTCCCAAACCCTGCGGTTTGTAGTGTAAACAGTTCCTGTCCAATAGTCTCTTCCATGATCACGAATAGCACTCGAAATGGCTTTTTGCAGGCTAAATGCTGGTAAAGCAGGCACTTCAACAGGCAGGTAGTCATTAGAAGTTCCTTCTCCTCTTATCGCGGCAATCGGTAAAATGAAATCTCCAACGTTGTTCTTTTTCTTCAATCCACCACATTTACCAAGAAATAAAACAGCTTTAGGATGAATCGCTCCCAGTAAATCCATAATTGTAGCAGCATTGGCACTTCCCATGCTAAAATTAATGATGGTAATATCACCCGAAGTAGCACAGGGCATCGGACTATACTTGCCAACAATTGGGACGTTGTGCCACTCGGCAAACAGTTCGAGGTAATGATTGAAGTTGGTAAGGAGTATATATTCTCCAAACGAGCTTAAAGACTGACCCGTATAGCGGGGAAGCCAGTTTTCGATAATTTCTTTTTTGGTTTTCATGTGAAGAGATCCATAGAATAGTTCCATTACTGCGATACTTACATCGCATCGATGGATAAATTACCAGAGCATCAGCGTGATTTTCTTGCACAAATGTAGTAAAAATTTACTTTTCTCTAAGCAAATCAAACATCAACATGATATCCATAATCCCTAATACACCTGTTCAGAATTACTAATAATTGCAAAGCGATCAACAAGATAGACATCTGAAAAAACCAATGTGAGGATATTAAAAATAGAAAACTAAGTTATAAAAACTGAGAATTATCTTGAGAAATCTAGCATGGTCATCCTGGAAAAAATGTACTTTTACGCTAATTTATAAGCTTATCGATCAGGCATATGCAATGGTTTAAAACTCGTGAAAACGAAGGGAAAAAAGAAGTCTTCGATCCTGTACGGCGCAAATATGTTGCTCTTACTCCCGAAGAAGAAGTCAGACAAACCACATTGTATCAATTGATTACTGATTTAGAAATGCCTTCAGGCCTCATCTCCGTTGAGCATTCACTTCGTTTAAACCAATTAGATAAAAGATGTGATATAGTCGTTTTTTCTCCTGAAGCAAAACCCCTGATGATAGTTGAATGCAAAGCCAAACATATCCCCGTTACCCAGGCCGTTCTGGATCAGGCATCACGCTACAATATGGCGCTTCAGGTTCGCTACCTGCTTTTAACCAACGGATATGTTCAATATTGCATTCAATACGACTATCTCAATGATAAAATTTACTTTCTGGATCATATTCCTGAATACAAATCAATGTTAAAATTGGATTCAGAATCTAAAAATCCTACGTTATGAAATGTCTTAAAAAAAGTTTTTTGAAATCTTATCTCATTCATTGCCTTATATTATTATTAGCCATAATAAGACCCGATGTATATAGCCAGGGTGATTCTGTTACCAATTCTGAAAACACCCGTTTCCAAACCGAAGAACAGACACCAGAAACTTTGGAAGACTATTTATATCTGGCTAAAACTTTTAACATAAAGGCTCCCCAAAAATCACTTGATCTTAGCTTACAAGCAATTAAGTATGCGAAAAAAATTGAAAATCCGGCATCCCTTGCTAAATCGTACAAGAGTGCCGGCGTGGCTGCTTATTATCTATCCCAAATTGATGTTGCTGTTCCATATTACGACTCTGCTTTAGTTCTTTATGCACAAATTCCGGATAGTATTGAGATGGCAAAACTGTATAATAATTACGGTGTTTTATACAGCGACTTTGGTCAATATGTCAAGGCTATTGAATATTATAACAAGGCATTGCAAATAAATACATTGATTGGAAACAAAGAGAGCATAGGCAGAAACAACAATAATATTGGCGCTATGTATTATAAATTAAATGCATACGATAAATCTGCAACCTATTTTAAAACAGCTTATACGATAGCTGAAGAAGTAAATGATGAGTCATCGATGTTGACTTCGCAAAACAATTTAGGACTTATTAGCCATGCCGAGGGCAACTATATTGAAGCGATTGAGCTGTTTGCTGATTGTATTACGATTGGGAAAAAATTAAATGACAGCGTTGGCATGGGAAATGCCCATCTCAATATTGGTAATATTTATTTAGAGACAGGCCAGGTTGATAGTGCTTTTTTCCATTTGATCAAATCATTAAAAATATTTGAGCAACTTGATCGACCACGTGCCCGCTCGTGGTTAGGTATTGGAAAGACACATCTCCTGAACAACAACAACAGGCAAGCACTAAACGCCTTTTTAAAAGCAGAAGAAGATTTCACTTATTTTCCTGATAATGAATTACGAATAAAAGTACTTAAAGAACTCTACAAAAGTTGGGATGTGCTTGGTAATCAAGCAGAAGCGTTTAAAGTGTTAAAAACCTACCATTCCTTATTCGACTCAGTGAAAGAACTTTTCGATTCAACAGCCGTTGCGAACCTACAGGCGCGTTTTGAAGTGGAAAAGAAAGTTGATGAGGTAACAACACTTAAAAAGGAACATGTAGCTCAAACGAAGATCCTTGACGAACAAAAAGAAAAAAACAAACTTGACAAAATATTATTGTATTTCAGTTATTTAACCTTGTTTATTTTACTTGTTGCATTGCTCCTTTATTTTAACATGTATAAAAAACATAAAAAAATCAATCAGCTTTTGCAAGGACAAAACAAATTGCTTGAACAAGCCAGAGACGAACTCGCTTCAAGCAACTCAATAATAGCAGAACACGAAGAAAAACTCTCGCTTCTAATCAATGCTCTACCTGATATTATTTGCTTCAAAGACGGGTTTGGCCGTTGGCTCATTGCCAACGAGTCAGATCTGGAGATTTTTAGCCTTGTTGGCATCGATTATAAGGGAAAAACTGATATCGATCTTATTCCTTTTAGTCCTTCAAATGAAATTGCCTTCAGAGCCTGCGTGGTATCAGACGAGGAAGCCTGGCAGCAACGAAAAATTACACGAAGTGATGAAACTATCGTTGATCCCCTGGGAAAAGAGCGGGTTTTTGATGTAATAAAAATACCACTTTTTCAGCCTGACGGAAATCGGAAAGCCTTGATTGTGATTGGCAGAGATATCACTGAAAGAAAACTTACTGAACTCAAACTTAGTAACGCATTAAAAAAAGCTGAAGAGTCGGACAAGCTCAAGTCTTCTTTTTTAAGCAATATGTCCCATGAAATACGAACCCCTTTAAACGCTGTCATTGGATTTAGCGAGCTACTTGAAGATGAAAATCTATCAAAAGAGACAACACGTAAATATGTAAAACTTATCAGGGAAAATGGTTCGGCTTTGCTTACTCTTATCGCAGATATTATAGAGCTGTCCCGAATTGAATCAGGTGTTTTTTCAATTCAGGAGGAGCCCCTCAACCTCAATGAAATATTTAAAGAGTTCTATCCGAATTTTCTTCAGCTTAGTCATCAGAAAGGAAAGAAACACCTAAGAATTATTTCAAATACACCATCTAATGATGTAATTATACAATCCGATAAGCAGCGAATCAGACAAATCATGATTAATCTTTTTGACAATGCACTCAAGTTTACTGGTGAAGGATCGATTGAATTTGGATTTAAGATCGCTAAAGATTCAGATAATAAAGCGATGATTGAAATTGTGATGAAAGATACAGGCATCGGAATTCCAATTCTGAAACAACACCTGCTATTTAAGCGCTTTACAAAAATACACGAAAGTAGTGGAATGGTTTATCCCGGAGCTGGACTTGGTTTAAGTATAGTAAATCAAATAGTTACAAGAATGGATGGAAATATAAGAGTAGATTCTGGGGCTGGCAGTGGAACATCTGTATTTGTGTCTTTACCTTATATTCCAGCATTCATTACTGAAACTGAGTTTGTTCATAAAAATGAACTTTCCAAGGACCTAAAAGGAAAAAAAGTACTCGTTGTTGAAGATGTTGATTCAAATTATGACCTTTTAAAAGTTATTCTGGAAACATCAGGTATGATTGTTTATAGAGCTATTGAAGGATACAGGGCCATCGAAATTTGTCATGAGATAAACGATCTGGACCTTGTTCTAATGGATATCCAATTACCAGGATTGAACGGTCATGAAGCAACAAAAGCGATAAAAAAATTCAGACCCCATCTTCCGATCATTGCTCAAACTGCCTTTGCGATGGCCGATGAAAAAGATGCCTGTTTTATAGCAGGATGCGATGGGTATATTGCAAAGCCAATTAAGGCTCAGCTACTTATGCCTGTTTTGTATCAGGTACTTAATAAAAATGGTTTCTAATAGTTTGTTAAAATCCCTCTTTAATTACTATTTGAAGCAAAAGGCAGGAATAATAGTTAATTAATTTGTGAATTAACTTTGTTTACAAAAGTTTTCAATTGTCTGTCAGATTAAATGAATTGATACCGCTATGTTATAATAAAACGGATAAATAATAAGCGACTATAAATTATCTTGGAACAGAAAAACAATAAAACAGCGCATTAAATGCTTTTTAGTTGTAATAAAAACTATACATTTGCAAAAGAAAAAAATTCATAAATATGAAAAGTAACATCATCAAACTGGTTCTATTTGTGGTAATCATTGTTCTTGGTTACATGATTTATAACAGTATCAATCAACCACTTGATTTTTTGAAAGAGAAAAAACACCGTGATGTTGAAATAGTACAACGTCTGAAAGACATTCGCAGTGTTCAAGCACTTTACAAGAATGCAAAAGGTAAATACACAGGCAGCTTCGATTCCTTGATGCAATACATAAAGGAAGGTGAGATTCCTGTTGTAAATGTTATTCCTGATCCAACTGATACAACTTTCACCAAAACGATCAATGATACTTTGGGATATGTAAAAGTTATCGATACACTTTTCAAACATCATCAGAATTTTAATCTTGCAGATTTAAAAATTATACCTTTTTCCGGTGGCGTTCCTTTTGAAATGGGTGCAGGTGAAATCGATCGTGGTGGCGTTAAAGTGAGTGTTTTTGAAGTTAAAGCACCTTTCAAAGTATACCTTGCTGGTTTGGACAATCAGCGTATTCTTAACCTCGTTGCGAGAGAAGAAGCAATTGAAAAATTCCCTGGCCTGAAGGTTGGCTCACTCACAGAGCCATCGACAGATGGTAACTGGGAGTAAAAGTAACTCATTATCATGATTACTTCTTCCAGACCTTTTATTAGTCGTTACGACAAGGCCTTTAAAGAAGACCATACAAGAAATTATCATCTGACCATCCGGCTTTCGCCGGATGGTTTTTCATTTGTCGTTTTTTCTTTAGATAAAAACAGATATCTTGGTCTGGAAGCATTCAACATCAAACAGTTGGATAATGCAGTTAAAATGGCTGCAGCTTTAGACGAAATTTCCATGATTCGTCAATGGATTACCTATCCTTTTCATAGTGTGCTGGTTATCATCGATCATGCTCAAAACACCATCGTTCCAAATCCCTTATATGAGGAAAAGGAAAAAGGTGTCTATCTGGCTTTCAATCAGCCATTTCAGGATAATTGCAGAATACAGTCTGACGCAATGAAAGCCGCTGATGCACACAATATCTTTTACCTTTCCAATCCTTTAATGGAAAAAATAAAGGATATCTGGGCCAACTCTCGGGTGGTACATATTCAGTCGGTTTTGATAGAAAGTCTTCTAATTGCTCAACGGAATAAAGCAACTGAGCAAACAGCATTTGTTCATGTCAGAAATGATAGTTTCGATTTGGTAGTGCTGAAAAATGAAAAACTCTCCTTTGTTAATAATTTTCGTTTCAACACGCCCGAAGATTTTGTTTATTTCCTGCTTTTCAGCATGGATCAACTCCGGCTAAACCCTGAAACAGTGCTGGTTGTTTTATCCGGTATGATTGAAAAAGGATCAGCCAATTACGATATTTTATATCAATACATCCGAAATCTCTCTTTTGCTGAGAGAAATACATCTTTTGAATACAGTTATATGCTCGAAGAACTTCCTGTTCATCAACACTTTGTGTTGTATAATGCCCTGCAATGCGAATTATAAAAGGTAAACACCAACGTAGGTTAATCCATGTTCCTATAGGGTTACCTGTAAGACCAACTACTGATCTTGCGAAAGAAAGTTTATTCAATATTCTTTCGAATGATATTGATTTTGATGGCATTCGTGCTCTTGATCTTTTTGCCGGAACAGGTAATATTTCATATGAGCTAATTTCAAGAGGTTGTGGGAGCGTTCTTGCGGTTGATCAACATCCTAAATGCACACAGTTTATTGGAGAAACAGCAAAATTATTGTCGATGACAAATCTTCAGGTTATCAGAGCTGATGCTTTTAAATTCCTTAAAATGCAAAAGCTACCATTTGACCTTATTTTTGCTGATCCTCCCTACGATATGGATCCTGCCCAATATCAAGAAGTTGTTGATATAATTTTTGAAAAGAATTTACTAAATCCTGAGGGCACATTAATTATTGAACACTCCAAAGGGGTTCAATTTCTTGAGCATCCACATATATTCGACATGCGTCGGTATGGAAAAGTTCACTTCAGTTTCTTCAGTCCTGAGATATCCTGAGGTATAAAAAAACCGGCACTATGGCCGGTCTTAAGTTTTAATATTCGTCTTCATGAAAAAAGAAGTCTTCTTTGGTCGGATAATCGGGCCAAATATCTTCGATGCGCTCGTATATCTCGCCTTCATCTTCCATCTCCATTAAATTCTCAATGACTTCCTGTGGCGCTCCAGTGCGTGTTGCCCATTCCAAAAGCTCTTCTTTGGTGGCCGGCCAAGGAGCATCTTCAAGCTTTGAGGCTAATTCTAATGTCCAGTACATCGTTTATAAGTATTAGTGAAATTTTTTGCAAAAGTAATTTTTTTTCAGCGGTTGTCAAGAAAAAAGAGCTAATTCGCTAAACCCGCTATGGTTATGTGTTCCAGAGAATTTCAGGGCTTTTTGTAACCATAGAATAGTATCTGCCCAATATAAAAAAGTAATCTGAAAGCCTGTTGAGGTACTTCAGGTCAATTTCCTTTACTGTATAACTCTCAGCCAAAAAGGTTGTAATGCGTTCGGCTCTGCGACAGACAGTACGTGCAATATGGCAATAGGAAACTATTGGATGTCCGCCGGGTAAAATGAAATGTGTTAATGAAGGCAATAGCTCATTCATGTCATCCATCTCCTGTTCCAAAAATATCACGTCTGATTCCTCAAGCGAGGGCATTGATCTTGTTAATACTCCTTCCTGATCTTCAGCTAGATGTGATTCCAGTCGAAATAATTTCTCCTGAATAATTAACAGTTTTTTGCGGTTAATGTCATCATCTGGAAGATGGTCACGAAGCAACCCAACAAAAGAATTCAGCTCATCAACAGTTCCATAAGCATCAATTCTGGCATGGTATTTTGGGACACGCGTACCTCCAATGAGTGAGGTTTTTCCTGTATCGCCACTTTTGGTATAAATTTTCATTGTTTGTTAAATGAGTAAACCGGCTAACGTCCGGTCTAGTGTTGCAAAACTAATAACAGGTAACTGACGGAAATGTTTTACATCAATTAGCAAACACTTAAGAGACCGTGCTTATTCTTGTATTCTTCTCATCTGACTCAACCAAACCATCTTTCAACCGAATGATCCTGTGAGCATGTTTTGCAATATCCTCCTCATGGGTTACAACGATGATAGTATTTCCTTTTCGATGAATTTCCTGCAACAAACCCATGATCTCGATTGATGTTTTAGAATCAAGGTTACCGGTAGGCTCATCAGCTAAAAGTATGGATGGATTGTTTACCAAAGCTCTTGCAATTGCAACACGTTGACGCTGACCACCAGATAACTCATTGGGCTTATGTGTCATACGATCGGTAAGCTGAACATCAGCAATAACTTTCTGAGCCATCTCAACACGGGTTGCTTTATTTATGCCGGCATATACAAGAGGAAGCATTACATTTTCTAGTGCTGTTGATCGTGGTAAGAGGTTAAAAGTCTGGAAAATAAATCCGATTTCTTTATTTCTTATCTCAGCAAGCTGATTATCATTCATGCTACTAACATCATGGCCATTCAGCATATAAGTGCCCGAAGTTGGAGTATCCAAACAGCCAAGAATGTTCATCAGTGTTGACTTCCCAGATCCAGAAGGCCCCATCAGGGCAACATACTCATTGCTTTTTATTTCCAGGTCAACATTGCGAAGCGCTTTAACAGTTTCAGAGCCAACTTTATAATGGCGGGAAATCCCGGTAAGACTGATAACAACTTTATTCATATTCCCTTGAGGTTAACGTTGGATGCAAAGGTATTACATACTAAGGACAAAATGCTGCTTTTCTACTCCCTTTCTAAAAAAAACAATTCCAAACTGGAACAAGTCAACAGAAAGTGACACTTCTTTATGCGCTTTGATAGCCTCCCAGGCTTCTTCCATTTCTGGCGACCAATGAATATCGTCAAATATGAAAATGCTGTTCTCGTCAATTTTCGTCATACAATGGATAAAATAATCAAGGGTCGGTTCTTTACGGTGGTTACCGTCGAAAAACACAAGATTCAGTTTTTCACTTTTTTGGAGGTTGGCAGCCAACACATTGTTGAAATTTCCAATGGATAACTCTACTGAAGATATGTTAAACCTGTGAAAAATTCCCTCCGCAACATTTGCTAATGAGGCACAACCTTCCATACTTAGAATATTAGCGTCGGGATTTCCCAGGGCCATACTTATAGCACTTAAACCTGTTGATGTCCCAAACTCCATAATATGTGCCGGTTTGTAAAAAGCTACAATCCTATGAAGCAAAGCATAATATTTAAACGAACTTGATCGGGATTTTGCAAGTTCGCTTACCCTCACTCTATATGTCGAAAACGACTTGTTACCAGCCCCTGAACCAAAATCAACTGTCTCAATCACATTACGATTTGAAAGCATATACTTCTTTGCCTCTGATATCTTAACATAGGCTGGTAGTCGGGAATGATCGCGAATGACTTTTGAGCTGAATTCATAAATAAAAGGCGAATGAATGCCATGAGGGCCTTTCTTGTTGAACTGATATTTTAGGTAAGTTTTTATTCTAAAAATGAAATTGGACATAATCAGGTTTTAATTCAACAACACTTTATTCAACAAGGTAAAATCTGTTTAAAAAAAGAAAATGCAAAATTACAATAATTGTACCAAAAGAAATCTCCCGATGCTGGCAAGTTACTCGAATGCAACTTTTTGTAGGTATAAAATCTTACGTGAATTGTCAGAACGCAGGCGGTTATTTGAAATACGCTGATAACCATTGACCAAAAAAAAATGATCATACCAATAATTAATTTCCGAAAAATTCTCTTCCAACAGCCTATCATTGGTAAAGAGGTTCTCAATACGGGACTGCTCCGTTTGCCCTACTTCGATTCCGTTGGAGTCAATAATTTTCGAAGTAAGCATTCCTTCTTTTACATAAGCAACTACGAGGTCATTTCCATCCGGTTTCACTTCAACAATACGCTGTAAATAAGGCAATAACATATCACGCAACTCTAAATCGTTGCTCCACAGCAGGCTCCCTTCGGAGTCGAAACCTGCCAATAAAACAGAGAAGTAGTTAAACCCTTCGAAAATAGTGTAAGTAAATGGCACCATTCTCCCATAAAAGTCATAGTCCATGCGGGTTTCAACTCGATATTGGGGCTTAAAGGCTTCAGCAGCATAAATATACTTATCCCCCATGGGAATTAACCTGGGATTATAAAATTGAAAGGTTATGTCAATATCCGACTTATTTTCACCTTTGCGTGATTGCCTTTGACGCACACGCATGAGGTCGTCGGTTGACATCGCTTTATAAATATTGGTGAAACTGTCGAAAGGATGAAAACGTTGTATTTCAACACCTGAAGAAGATAGTTGGATAAAAAACAGGCCCTTCGATTCAAAACTTAGCTCATTTTGTTCAGCTGCTTCACGAGCGGTATTTCTCCTTGTTTCGCTGTTATCAAAACTTCCAGCAACAAGGAGTTTCCCATTCTGATCAAACATCATCTTATACGAATGCAAATAGAAAGGTGGCAAAGTATATGAGACTGAACTTTGTTGCTGTCCCAATTCATTGTAGGTTTGAAACACCTCTTCAATAAACTTATTCGATTCGAACCGTTTGAAACCTATCATAAAGCGTTGTTTCTCATGATCCGCCTCGATAGCCTGAATAACTGATTGTCCAGCAATGAGATGAGGTAAACTTGTCACCGAAAGCCGATCCAGATCGTAGAGTAATAAATCACTTTGAAATTTAGGCAAGTTGACTCCGATCAATGCAAACTGATGTACTGAAGCAAAACCTGATATTTTTGCTTTATCCGGCAGTTGTCCGCTAAGCAATTGAAAATGTCCGTTGCCAATATCAAACCGAATCAATTCATAACCGGACTGCGCATTCTTTTTTCCATCAATAGCAGTAAAAAGAAATAAAACATGATCGGCTGTTTTTATTGAACTATGCAATGCATAGCCATCTGCAATGCCAATATGCTGCAACCATAACTCACTAAAAGCAGTGTCATAAAGGTTAAAATACCATTTACGCTTTCCTTTATCATCGAATTCGGTACTTTCGTAAAATAACATTACTCCTTTTTCCCCAAGTAAAATCTTTTGGTAGGTTGGCACATCAATCCGGGCAGGAAGCTCCATCCTTATGGGCTCAAGAACCTGAGAAGCGGCCTTTTGATTCATAGCCAACAAAAGAAGAAATGTGATTATAACTCGAAATACCATAAATGGAAATAATTTATACAAAAATACATTTTCAAATCAATTGGAGCATGGCCTCAATTTCACAAAAATCACTCAACTACTTTCGTACCTTAAGATCTTCCTTTTCGTCTTGCAGGTTTTTTTCTGATATGCCATATACCTCTGCCGGATGATTTTCTCCAAAAGGTTCCATATGCACAACAACATCATATGTTTTTGGAATAGCTGTACGAATCTGATCCTCAACCTGATGACCAACAGCATGTGCTTCAAATAATGAAAGATGACCATCAACTTCCACATCCAGAGCAATCATATAAAAATGCGCCATTTTTCTTACCCTGATACGATGAGGGTTGTGTGCTTGTGGAACTTTGGAAGCTGCAGTTATTATCGTTGAATAGATTGTTTGATCCTCAACGCCATCCATCAATTCGCGACTCGAAGTAATGATCATTCTGATAGCAATGATCATAATCCAGATACTTACAGCAAGAGCAGTAACCGAGTCAAGTATTGGCATTTTTAAAATATGCGTCATTACCAGACCCACTAAAACTGAAACTGAAATAACAACATCATTTTGCATGTTGCGGGCATTGGCTCTCAGCATCGGACTGTCAATTTGTTCGCCGGTTTTCTTTAAGTAACGGGAAAGCAATTGCTTGCCAACAATAGAAATTACAACAACCACTATTGCGATGATTGAGGGCATTTCGCGTTTCGAATCTTCCATCAAATTATTTACCGTGGAAATTGCCAGCTGTGCACCGGCAAAAAAGATAACAAAAGCAACTAATTTTGATGCAATGGTATCTGCTTTATCGTAACCGTAAGGATGTCTCCTATTTGGAGGACGGCTTATTATTCTGGCTGTGACCAGAGTAATGATTGAGGTGAAAACATCACTTAATGAATCGATCCCATCAGCAACAACAGCTAAACTTCCTGAAAACCAGCCAACAATAATTTTTAAAATGGAAAGAAAAACATTACCCGCAATGCTGATCCCCGATGCCTTAATGATTTGCTTTTGTCGTGAGTTTATCTCTACCATTTCTTTTTAATAATGGGCAAAGATAGGTAATGTCTGCAAGCTTGTGAACGCCACCTTAATTTACCTAAATTATCAGTTAAAAGTAGTTTGCCCGGTTCTGGGGCTTTCAAAAGTTTTAGGAAAAGAGCATCGTCTTTCAATTTATATCAGGGATAAAATTGGTACTAAAATCTGCTTTTAATGAAAAATAAATCTAAGAAACCCGAATCGTTCAAATTCGAACATCTCAATTTGACAAAATAGCACCTAACTATTTAGAACCGTTATATCTTTCAGTATTGGCGCTTATTTAGCTTACTGTTATTCATATAACAATAGAGATATTTCATAGTTTTGCCAGTTATTTACAACATTTAAAAAACCCAAATTAAATACGTAATGATTTTGTATAACACCTACTTTTTGATTGTTGTGGCCTACTTTGCCGGAATAATCATGTTGTCGTTTTTGACACGAAAAATTGCTAGTCGCAGTGTGGCTGATTATCTTGTAGCAGGCAGGAATCTCGGAATGACATTTTGCGCCGTCGTGGTTGCAGCAGAATGGCTTGGAGGTATGAGTACAATTGGAGTGAGCGAGAAAGCTTTCACAACACTTTCCTTTCAACCGGTTTTGTATAACTTTTCGACAGCTATTGGCATGATAATCATTGGTTTTACAGTTGCAAAGTGGTACCGCCAGCAAAACGTTCACACGGTGAGTGAAATGTTGGACTTCCTTTTTGGTCGCGAAGCAAAAAAGATTTCAGCCGTTGCATTTCTTGTAGCTTACATCACTTTAGCTTACGTACAAATGCAGACCGCTGCCAGTGTATTGAGTGCTATTTTTCAAATCAGTTGGCTTAGCGCTATTTTTATCTCAGCAATTGTGATTACTTTTTATACCTATATCGGAGGAATGCATGCTCTTGCAATAACATCAGTAGCACACACATTTATGATGTTCTTCGGAGTTGGAATCGCTACAATTATTGGCATGAATAAGATTGGTGGTTTTGAAGAATTACAAACGATATTGGCAGCAAAGGGCGCTCCAGGCAATATCTATAACCCGTTCAGTGCAGGACTCAACGGAGCATTCAGTTTGCTACTCGGGGGTGTTTTGGGTGGTATGGCTGCTCAAGCCAGCATACAACCAATTTTTGCTGCAAAAGATGCTTTAACTGCAAAAAAAGCTAGCATCCTTTCAAGTGCATTGATTGCACCTTTTGGTATTATGACAGCATTATTAGGTTTAATTGGCGCAACAGGTTATTACGTTAATAGCGCAACTGTCAATCCAAAAATGGTTTTAACTACATTATTAACTAACCCTGAATTCATTCATCCTATTTTTGGAGGGCTAGCGCTTGCAGGAATTTTAGCTGCTATACTTTCAACTGTTGGACCTGTCAATTTTGCTGTTGTAACAATAGCAACAAAAGATATCTATCATGGATTTATTAATCCGCAGGCAGATGAAAAGAAAGTGTTAGCCGTGGCAAAAAAACTCGTAATTCTTGTCACTATCGTTACACTCCCTTTGGCGATTTTCTTCCAAAAAGGAATTCTAGATGCTGCTTATGTAAGTTATGCCATTCGCGCTATTGGAGCTATTGTAATTTTGCTGGGCATATATAAACGCAGCTGGATCAGTCCTTTTGCAGTAAAACTTGCATTTTTAGGTGGAACTTCGGCAATCTTTATTTGCATTCTGGCTGCTCAGATGAAGTGGTTCAACATCGACAAAACCTATGGCGCTGTCGTTTTTGCAATCATCTTTATAATCATAGGAAATTGGATTGAACGAATACGAAAAGCTAAAAAATCCTGATATGTCAGCTGGAATATTACATGATATAAAAGTTCTTGAACTAGCCAATGTATTGGCTGGTCCCGGTGTTGGGGCTATGCTTGCTGAGCTTGGCGCTACCGTTATCAAAGTTGAAAACCTACAAACACAAGGCGATGTTACACGAACCTGGAAACTTCCTACAGAGGATCCGTCGACAGATATCTCTGCATATTTCAGTTGTGTAAACTGGGGCAAGAAATCAATTGCCCTGGACCTGCAATGCCCTGAAGGCTTGGAAATCATACATAAAGCTATTCCACATTTCGATATCGTACTTGTGAGCTATAAGCCTGGCGATGCCGAAAAACTCCATGTTGATTTTGAAACACTCCATCTTCTGAATCCAAAGATTATTTATGCCCATCTAACAGGTTACGGCCTTGAAAACGCAAGAGCTGGCTACGACGCCATCATTCAGGCTGAAACCGGCTTTACGCTGATCAACGGCGAGGCCGACTGCAAACCAGTTAAAATGCCTGTAGCTCTGATGGATATATTGGCTGGGCATCAGATGAAAGAGGCGATATTTCTTGCACTTTACAACCGCCTGAAAACCGGAAAAGGCGACTATATCGATGTTTCTCTTTTTAGAAGCGGCATTGCTTCGTTAGCCAATCAGGCCACTAACTGGCTTGTAGGAAATTGCATACCAAAAGCAATGGGTTCTGACCATCCCAATATTGTCCCATACGGCACTGTTTATTATACTTCTGACAATAAGCCGGTGGTGCTGGCAGTTGGAACCAACAGTCAATTTGTTAGTCTTTGCAAAATACTCGGTGATGAATCTCTATCTTGCGATGATCGCTATCAGGATAACTTTCAGCGAGTGAAAAACCGTGAGAGTTTGCAACACACATTGAAAGAATTGATTGCAAAAAAAGAACGTTCTTTCTTACTTCAGGAATTTAAAAAATTCAAAGTGCCTGCCGGTGGTGTGTTTGATATGAAAGAAGTTTTTGAGCAGGAAGAAGCTATTCCCCTTATGATGCACTCAGTCAATGATGAGGGCAAGCAATTAAAAGGTGTGCGCTCTATTGCCTTCTCCATGAAAGATCATACCTTTGCAACCGTTCCCGAAACACCTCCTCACTACGGTCAGCATTCAGCCCTTGTGCTGGGAGATATCCTCGGTTTAACACATGAAGAAATTCAATCACTTATCGAAAAAAACGTGATTTATGACAGAAACTATTAATAAACAAATGGCATTTATCGACGGCTCACGCCTTATTACTGAGGCTTGTGTGCGGGCAGGTGCAGAAGTGTTTGTGGGCTACCCAATTACACCTGCCAACCTATTGTACTCATATGCTAATCAGCGGTATCCGGCAATGATGGCTGCCCCTGATGAGATTACAACCTTGCAGTGGATGACAGGTTATGCCAGCCTGGGCAAACTACCTGTTACTGCTACTTCATTTCCTGGATATGCCTTAATGATTGAATCTATCAACATGGCGTTGATGATGGAGTTACCGATGGTAATTATTTTGGTTCAACGATTGGGACCAGCCACCGGAACAGCTACCAACGGAGCGCAAGGCGATCTGGCTGTTGTTCATGGAAGCATTTCAGGCGGGTTTCAATTACCAACATTCTGTATCTCAAACCTTCAGGATTGCTGGGAAATGAGCGCTAAAGCTGTTGAAACTGCCATTAAGTTAAGAACACCGGTTGTGTTACTTACATCGAAAGAGATGGTAATGACACAAATGAGCTTTGACCTTACAAAACTTACGGAAATAAAAAAATCTGAATTGGCTGTTTTTGAAGGAGATAACCTCTACAAATCGTATGAAACAAAGGAAAATCTTATTCCTTCGTTTCTTCCTGTTACTCAAAATCAACATCAGGTAAGATTCACTGCCAGTACTCATAATAAAGAAGGAATCCTCCAGAATACCACACCGGAAGCGCTGGATAATACCAGGAGGCTGAAGGCTAAATTAGATTTACATCTGGATGAGTTTCTGTTTTATGAATTAGATGAGACAGAAAGTGCTGAGACAATCATTCTTAGTTTCGATATAACAGCACAGGCTAGCCGTGAGGCTCTGCACAAATTGAGGGATGCAGGCGAAAAAGTTGACCTTCTGGTTGCTAAAACGCTTTTTCCAATGCCTGATAAATATCATCAGATATTAGCATCCTACAAGAAAGTTATTATTGCCGAAGAAAATCTCGATGGGCAATACAGGCATCTTCTTTATGGAAGTAAGCCCCCTTCTCACATAAAAGGAGTGAATGCAATTGGAAGAATGATACAACCTGAAGAAATTATTAAGGAGGTAAACAGCAATGGATAACAGATTTTTAATTGACAGTAAAGACTTACCTTTTTGCAAAGGTTGTGGCCATGCCGGTGTTGCTCAGAATACTGAAAAAGCCTTACAAAAAATGGGGTATAATCCGTTAGATGTCATTTTTGTGACTGACATCGGATGCCATGGGATTATCGACAAATCGTTAAGATCGCATACCGTCCACGGATTACATGGTCGCTCAGTTGCACTTGCTGGCGGTATCGCAGCAGGCTTGCCAAAAGATTCTGGCAAAAAAGTTGTTGTTTTCATTGGTGATGGCGGAGCAACAATAGGCATGCAGCATCTTTTAGTTGCAGCCCATCATAACTTCCCAATGACTGTTGTGATACACAACAACATGTTATATGGTATGACAGGTGGCCAACCAAGTGAGTTTACTCCCTGTGGATTTAATACCCCTACTGCACCAAACCGCTCAGCAATTGGCGCAATTGATATGGTTCGGCTCATGGAAGGCGTTGGCGCTGCTTATGTTAGCAGGATTTCAGGAATTGGCGATTTCTCTGATGAGTTGGTTGAAGCATTTTCTCAACCTGGCTTTTCACTTGTTGAAGTAATGGAGATTTGCCCTAGTTATGGCGTAAAGTCAAACCCAGGAATGAAACTTAAACAAGTGATCGAATCATCCGGATTGCAACTGCATAAAAACAAGCTTGAGCGCTCTGTTAATCATAACGAAACCTATTCCGGATTTAATAATAGTCTTTTAACCGACAAACTTGTTGTTGAAAAAGAATTTGATCCTGTAATAAAAGGTACTGTACGCATTTTGTTAGGAGGTTCTGCAGGTGAAGGCACGCAATCAGCAGCAGAATTTCTGGCCCGGACAGCCATGTTATCAGGTTTATATGCGACAAAAAAAGGCCATTACCCTGTAACTGTTGGTGTAGGTTTTTCAGCAGCTGAAGTCATCATCTCCGACAAACCAATTTATTATTCTGGTTCGACGAAGCCTGATTATATGCTGATTACCTCGCAAGATGGGCTGGAATATGCTATGCCTCGCATCAAAAAAAGCGACACCTCGGTCATTCTTCTCGATAGCTCACTTGAAACTCCGGAAACAGCCTCAACTGTTATTTCAACAGATTTACGAAGCAAAGCCGGTTCGCGTAATGCTGCAATGCTCAGTGTTTTCAAGCTAATAAAGGATTATGGGATTTTATCAGAAGCTTCTTTACTAACTGCTTTTTCCCGCAACAAGTTATCTACAAAAGTTCCTGTTGAAACTTTTACCGCTAATATCTGAATCGCAAACTCTTACTGAGTATTAAAAAAATATGCCGCTACCAGCAACAGCCTGACATTACTTGTCAGGCTTGTTTTTTCTACCCTGCCTTGCTTGTCGGGTGTTCCAAAGGCGGCAGCAGTATATTCAAGTTCTGATCCCAGGCGCAATGGCCCTGAATGAAAACAGAAACTTGGGGCAATTCTGAATAAATAATCCACGTCTGCACCCTTTGTGTAATAAACACCAATATTTTCTTTGCTTGTGCCAAAATTTTTAGCGAAACCACTAAACAACCCAAACCGATAACGCTCGCCATAATGAATACCTCCCCAAATAAAAAAATGATTGGTTGGGGTATAGGTTTCAACACCTGTTAAGGAATCGCGGCTGGCAACAGCATAACCTCCAAGCATGAGATGCTCAGTAAGGTTTTGTCCGTAGATCGATTTAAATTGAAGGGTTAACTTGTCTTTTGAATACTTCCAGAAAGCCATTAAAGATGTTGAAGGAAGTAATTTATTTGTTTTAACATGCTGATTAGTAACCGAGAGCGGCTGTATAATCTTGTAGTCGATTGCTGCTCCAAAAATATGCCGGTTTATTTTATAATGCAGCTGCAGATGGCTGTTAGGTAGTGCAGCTTCCTGCATATAAATGGCATTCCTTCCAAGTGGTCCATCGCTACTATTGTCCCTTTGCATGATCAATGATGCTTGTAATGATAGCTTTCCAAAATAATGCTTATAACTTACCAACGGATTACGGATAAACGGTTGAAATGGTGCACCAGTATTAAACGCCAGCACTTCGGGAAATACTTCCGGAACAAACATTGGATGCCAATACTGACCTAACATCAACTCATCATTGGCCCATTTAAGATGAATATAAGCATGCCGTAAACGCAAACCATTAACATCAGCATTCGTAACTCCTGTATAATCACTTTCGATTAGTCCTGTTACCTTGGCATTCAACACATCAGGCCCGGTAATGGTAAGTGTAAGCCGGGTATTGATGGCACTATAATTTGAGTTTAATCCACTGTTGATGTCATCTCCGTTGATATCCAGCTGTGGTTTTTTGGGGTAATAAAGAAACAAATCTTCACGCGAACCCTCTACCTTTCGGCTGTCGAGCCAATAATTACTTTTTATAAACCCTGTCAGCTTAAAATGTTGTTTAAGTTCACTTAATCCCTGTGCGTTCAGTTGTAAAAAGCTAAGCTGAAAAATAAAATACAAGATTAAAATACCAAACCTGTTGCCCTTCTTCATCATTTTCTTCGTTAATTAATCTGGCTTTGAAAATTTGCGCAAAATTACCTCAATCAGCGCTATGGCCAAAGGAAAGATACAATTATCTGTTAATTTATTCACATTCCAAATAAACTAAATTGAGATCAAATCATTCACAAACCTCAATATCCGACAACGTTGAAAACTCTTCCGGTTTTTATACCACTAAATACTATTTTTGTAAAAAAAAGTGCATGCTTCGCATACTGCTGATTGATAATTATGATTCATACACATTCAATTTGGTTCAATTGTTATACGAAACTGGTATCAATATTGAATTGAAAATTGTTAAAAATGATATACACGCTGATAATCTTCCATATCCTTTTGATAAAGTTTTGATATCACCTGGACCTGGCCTGCCTGAAGAATCAGGAAATTTGACGCAACTGATTAGCTTGATGCATGATAAGTATCCTCTTTTTGGAGTATGCCTTGGCCATCAGGCTATTGCTCAACATTTTGGCGCTCAACTTAAACTCATGCCAAAAAGTTATCACGGTATCAGATCGAAATGTCAATTTGTAACAAACGATGATTATGTATTTAACAATCTGCCAATTACAAATTATTGCGGCAGGTATCATTCCTGGGTGATTGATGAGCAAACACTACCTGAAACGTTGATACCAACCTCTTATGATGAAGACGGATTCATAATGGCATTCCGGCATAAATCACTGGATATTCATGCTGTTCAATTTCATCCTGAGTCATTTATGACAGAATACGGACTTGAAATGATGCGTAACTGGCTGGAATATTCCAGTTAAATAAATGGATGAAACAAAACCTGTCCTTTCGTATTGAATTCAATAGCTGGCGAAGGCACTTTAATGATATTCAAGGCATCAAATAACAAGCGAAGGTACCGCGACCGTGTTGGGATTCGATGAAAATCAACATCTAATGAAAGGTATAATTTCCGGTAGCGCACTACATCCTTTCTGTCATGAAATACTCCTTCTTCATCAAACCATTCATTGCTATAGCCTCCAAACATCCCTCCTGCTCCATAACCTATGGCTATATTCAACCACTTTAATCTTTTTTGAGAAGGGATAAAAGATGCAGGATTGATACTTGCCCAAACATTGATGGCATTGTAGTCTTTAACAAATCGTACAATATAATTCGTACCATACAGCTGATCAGCTCTTTGCTGAAGTTCCGGATCAGTGTACTTAAAAAAGTGCGGCATTACTTTCAATGATATTCGTTGCTCATTCCAAAGCAACTCCTGCCCTGTCATAACAGCTGTCCCCAAAAAATTTGCTGCTAAATCACTTACTGATGCACCCCATTCTTTCGAAAAACCATCAAAAACCTCTATAGTGTTTTGACACATAAATGCAGTAAACCCGCCCCATATCGCTGCTTTGCGGGAATCAACACCAGCCCATCTATAATTCTTCATGATGTATCTTGCTTCTAAATAAGGAGTTACAATATGTCCTGCTTTATCAATTTGTTGCCATTCCTTAATGTCGTTAATAAAATGAAACGATGATCGAGGGAAATCTTTGTACCATAACTCATTCAACCCGATTAAAGCTGCTGAATAACTAACAGCCAATGACCCAGTCACAATTGAAAACCGTGTTTTGTTAATACTTTCTGCCGGAACAAGCCAATCTGGGTGTTGATTCAAACTGACTCTATTGGCACTCTGAGCGAACCCAGATCCTGCATATGAAGCAAATGCGAGAATAAAAAACAAAGAAAGGTGGCTGTAAATAGGAAACTTCATGTAAATAATTGATGTTCATACACATCAAAATTAAGTATTTTGATTTAGTTTTCGGCAGTTTGAAAGTGATTTGAATTGTTCTTAATAGTTAATTAACACCGAAAATGACTATTTTTGCACAAAATTAATCATATGGATTTAAGTAAAATTGTAGCCATAGGAGGCAAACCCGGTCTTTATAAAGTTACCGGTCAAGGGAAAAACAGTGTTTTGGTAGAATCGTTAATCGATGGAAAACGTATAGCTGCATTTACTCACGACAAGATGAGTTCTTTAGAGGAAATCAGCATCTTCACAACTGGCGAAGATCGTTCTCTTAAAGAGGTGTTTAGGAATATACATGAAGTGATGGGCGATGAGCTCGATTTCGATGCAAAAAAACTTTCCAACGAAGCGCTTTCAGAAAAATTTGAGATTGCTGTGCCTGATTATGCTGCTGAGTCAGTTTATCCTTCTGACATGAAAAAAGTATTCAGCTGGTATGCACTTTTAAATCAAAAAAAACTGTTGGATTTTAGTCCAGAAGCTGCCCCTGAAACTGAAAAAACTGAAAAAGAAGTTACAAATGAATAATCAATAGTCCCTTGCGGGACTATTTTTTTAAACATAACCCAATGATTTACAAACATCTGATTCGCCCATTTTTATTTCTATTTGACGCTGAAAGCATCCATCATTTTGTAACAGGATCATTGAAATTTATTTTTAAAATTCCTGGATTTTCGGCGTTTGTTGAGCTAATTACAGCAGTAAATCATCCTAAATTAGAACGTGAAGTTTTTGGTATCAGGTTTAAAAATCCTGTTGGCATTGCTGCCGGTTTCGATAAAAACGCTGAAGTCTTCAACGAATTAGCTTCTTTTGGATTTTCACACATCGAGATTGGCACGGTTACTCCATTGGGTCAGCCTGGCAATCAACGTCCACGGCTATTTCGACTGATTGCTGATAAAGCAATTATAAATCGCATGGGCTTCAACAACAAAGGTTTACATGAAGCAGTTAAAAAATTAAAGAGACCTCATAAACCAATTATTGGAGGTAATATTGGCAAAAACACCCTGACTCCAAACCAACTGGCAATCAACGATTATGTAACCACTTTTGAAGGTCTTTTTGAGGTAGTTGATTATTTTGTTGTAAATGTAAGCTGTCCCAATATTAGCGATCTGCGGGAGCTTCAAGATCAGGATGCATTAACTGCAATTCTTTCCAAACTTCAGCTAATTAACAGTACTAAGCCAAAAAGAAAACCTATCTTACTTAAGGTATCTCCTGATTTGAACCAGCAGCAACTTGATGAAGTGATTGAAATTATTAAGGTGACAAGAATTGACGGTGTTGTTGCAACCAACACATCCATCACGCGTCATACCATTAAATTTGAAAAAGAAAAGGCAGCTGAAATTGGTAATGGTGGTCTGAGTGGTATGCCATTATGCAACAGATCTACCGAAGTAATTCGTTATCTTTCTGAAAAATCTGGCAAAGCCTTTCCAATTATTGGAGTAGGTGGCATTATGACAGCTCAGGATGCGCTTGATAAGCTGAATGCCGGTGCAGATTTAGTTCAGGTGTACACCGGGTTTATTTATGAAGGGCCATTTATAGCAAGGAAAATTAACAAGCTACTTTTAAAAACAAAGTAGTTTGCAATTTATCTCTAATTGATTAATTAAATCTTACTTCTCAACATTCATCAAATGATGCACTTCCAGAGCCATTTGACGATTGTAATTTATTGTCAAAGTTTGATAATTAACCACATCGACGATAGTCCCGATAAGGCACAAACCACCGGTAAAGAAATACAAAATTCCCATACCGATTTGGTTAAGGACAATCCGGTGAACACCAGCAATCCCAAGTAAACCCAACAATATTAAAAGCAAAATCAACATTGGGTCTTTTCTGCGTGCCCTGTAAATAGCCGAAAAAGTTCTAAGTTTTTCTTCAGGATAATCTAGCGTCAACTTCTGTAAGAGTGCCATTTCTTCTCCCTGAATGTCAGGCATCAATTCATAAATTTTTATCATATTGATAGGTTTTTAATTCTGTAAAGTTTTTAAACTGAATAAAAATGGTAAATATTCGTGCACATAACACGACAATAGCAATCATTCCTAAAGGATGAAAATTAAAGGATTCGCCAATTCTTCCATGAAAAGCAGCTGATATCGAATGCCCTAACCCACAGCCAGGACAAGCATCAACCCCCAAATAATGCCACAAGCACAGTGTCTGCTGTGTTGAAGCCGGGTTCATAAATGCCAGCATAACAAGAGCAGTCAACCAAAACCATGCCTCCAGATTTTGGGTAAAAAAGTGAAAAATCTTGGTTCCTGAAATTTTCATTTTTTATCAATGCGCAGCGAATATATGGAAAAAAAGCGAACATTCAATTTGCATAAAAAAATTGCAGCCTAAATGAAAATAAACTAGCAATTACTTTAAAAAAACAGGTATTTAATCACATAAGAATCATTGATTAGGTATTCAGTTTATGAAAAACCTAACAATAAAACATGTGTAAAATTAAATCATATTTACCTCAGGTTCAAGGACAATCCCAAACTTTTCCTTGACGGATTGTTGAATTTCCATTGCAAAACCGAAAATATCACGGCCGGTTGCCGATCCATAATTAACTAAAACAAGGGCCTGATGCTGATGAACTCCAACGTCACCTACCCTTGCACCTTTCCAACCAGCTTTTTCTATCAACCAGCCAGCTGCCAGCTTAACAGTTTGATTTTTATCACTATGGCCAACGATATCAGGAAACTCCCTTTTCAGATCATCAAAAACAAGTTGGTGCACTACCGGATTTTTAAAAAAACTTCCGGCATTTCCTATCTGAAGCGGATCAGGCAACTTACTTCGGCGAATATTTGAAATTGCAATACTAACATCAAGTACACCAGGATTTTGAATCCCCATCCTGCTGATCTCCTCTTTTATTGATCCATAATTGAGGTTTAGAACCGGTTGTTTTTGCAGGATAAAATCCACTGAAAGGATGAGGTAACGCCCATGTAACTCTGTCTTAAAAACGCTTGTCCGGTAACCAAATTCGCATTCTGAGGCCTCAAAATCAACAAGCTTTCCAGTTTCAAGATCCATGGCATGAAGCCGGTAAAAAACATCTTTCACTTCAACGCCATAAGCTCCCACATTTTGCATAGGAGAAGCGCCCACTTTGCCAGGTATCATGCTTAGATTTTCCAGCCCACCATATCCTGAAGCCACCATTCTTTGAACAAAACCTGTCCAATCCTCTCCAGCAGCTGCGCTAACCATTACACGATCACCAGTAAGTTCGTTAATGCTAATACCTTTATTGTTCATTAGCAGCACCAAACCTTCGTAATAATCATCTAAAAACAGACAATTACTTCCTCCACCAAGAATGAGCTTCTTCTCAACTTGCCAATAGCCCGATTTTCTGATGCGCTCAATATCGTTTATGTCGTTTACCGACACAACATAAGCCGCCATCACATCGAGGCCAAACGTGTTATAGGGTTTTAAAGTAACATTGCGGCGCATCCCAGCCAGCTAAATTTTTGTCAAAGATAGGTTATTCAACAATAATGTTTGCAACTTTTGAGTTTATCAAAACATCATAGTATTGTTATTGGAGATTTCTACTTGAAAAAAGTCATTGTTTCGGTCATCAATGATCTGGCAACAGATCAAAGGGTGCATAAAGCCTGTCTTTCATTGGAAAAGTCGGGCTTTAAGGTATTACTCGTAGGCAGGGTTTTAAAAAACAGCCCTCAAATGCCATCATTAACCTATAATTACCACCGGATGAGGCTGATTTTTACTAAAGGACCACTCTTTTACGCCGAATACAACATCCGTCTTTTCTTATTCTTATTGTTTCGAAAAGCCGATCTTTTGCTTTCAAATGATTTAGATACGCTTCTGGCTAACTATTTAATTTCCAAGATAAAAGGTGTTAAGGTTCTTTTTGATAGTCACGAGTATTTCACTGAAACACCCGAACTCACAAACAGAAAAACTGTTCAAAAAATCTGGAAGACCATTGAAAAATGGATTGTGCCAAAACTCAGCGAGATGATTACTGTGAATGAATCAATCGCTGATTTATTCAGAAACGAATATCATATAAAGGTTCATGTAATACGCAATATACCAATGCGTTACAAACAAAATTCCACATTTACAAAAGCTGAGGCTAACCTTCCGGCTGACAAAAAAATACTTATTTTACAAGGTGCCGGAATCAATGTACAGCGCGGTGCTGAAGAATTGGTCGAAGCCATGACTTATCTTTCAGATTGTTTTCTACTTGTTATTGGCGGAGGTGATGTGTTGGAACAACTTAAAAAGATTGTTCACAAGCATCATCTTGAAAATAACACTCGTTTCCTTCCACGCATGCCATATCAACAAATGATGAATTTTACGCGACTTGCTGATATTGGTATCACCTTGGATAAAGATACCAATCTAAATTATCGTTTTAGTCTGCCCAATAAGCTGTTTGACTATATACATGTGAACGTACCGGTTTTAGCAAGTCCACTTCCCGAAATAAAAAAAATCATTGATACATACCAAACAGGCTCATTCATTGTCAATCATAAACCCGAAACAATTGCCCGATCAATACGGGCGATGGTTGATGATAAAGTCATGATGGAGCAATGGAAATCAAATTGTAAGTTGGCTTCTGAAACTCTATGCTGGGAACAGGAAGAAAAATTATTACTTAATATATATGCAGGATACTGCTGAAAAACATCTGCACATTGTATCGTTCGATGTGCCATGGCCTGCCAATTACGGCGGGGTCATTGATGTTTTCTATAAACTTAAAGCACTATCTTCCAAAGGAATACACATTCATCTACATGCATTTGAATACGGACGTCATAAATCTAAAGAACTTGAAAAGTATTGTTCGACGGTGCATTATTACAAACGTGACCTTTCGAAAAAAAACCTCTTCACAAACTTACCTTACATCGTAAGTTCACGCAATTCAGTTGACCTGGCTGAAAACCTGCTAAAGGATCATCATCCAATTTTACTTGAAGGCCTTCACTCATGCTTGCTAATGAATGACTTAAGGTTTAATGGAAGGAGAATTATCGTTAGAACACACAATATTGAGCACGAGTATTACTACCATCTTGCACAGGCTGAAACCGACATATTCAAAAAATATTATTATCATAATGAAGCCCGAAAACTAAAACGTTTTGAAAGTATCTTACTAAGGGCCAGTCATATAGTTGCGATTTCAAAAAAAGATGAGCAATACTTCTCCGCCAGATATGATCATGTTGTTTTTGTCCCTGCTTTTCATCCACATAAAGAAGTAAAAGCTCTTGTTGGCCAAGGCGAATATATTTTATATCATGGTAATCTTTCGGTAGCTGAGAACAGAACTGCGGTAAAATTTCTCATCGAAGAAGTGTTTAATGACCTGAAAATCCCCTTTATAATTTCCGGACTTAATCCACCGCAGGCGTTGGTGAAACAAATTGAATCATTCCCACATATTCAACTTATTCCTAATCCTTCTGATGAGGAACTGTTTACACTCATCAATCAGGCACATATCAATATCTCTCTTACCTTTCAAGCTACAGGTTTAAAACTCAAACTACTGAATACATTATACAATGGAAGATTTTGTGTGGTAAATGATAAGATGCTAAGCGGCAGCGCTTTAGATGAATTATGTATTCTTGCTAATGATGCTGCTTCGATGAAGCTTCAATTAAAGAAACTTTTCAAAAGAAGCTTCAGTAAAAAAGAGATTGAACGCAGAAAGAAAAAATTAGACATCCTCTACCACAATGGCCAGAATGTTGACAAGCTAATCGAGTTGATTAGCTGAGGCAATTACGGTCCCTTCTTCACATTTTATTACTCGTGCAGGAAACTTATAAATTAGATTATAATTATGAGTAGCCATAATTACAGCCTGTCCATTCTCACTTATGCTCATCAACAAACGAAGGATTCCGTTGGAAGTTTCAGGATCAAGATTCCCGGTAGGTTCATCGGCAAGTATCACTTCAGGCTGGTTTAGCATGGCGCGGGCAATTGCTATGCGCTGTTGCTCTCCCCCTGAAAGCTGATGCGGGTATTTATAGCCTTTTGCTACGAGACCCACTTGCAACAACACTTCATGAATGCGTTGATCCATCAGCTTACGATCAGTCCATCCTGTAGCATGCAACACAAACAGTAGATTTTCCTGAACAGAGCGATCTTCTAATAATTGAAAATCTTGAAAAACAATGCCAAGTCTTCGGCGCAAAAAAGGCACTTCTTCGCGTTTAAGAGTTCTCAGATTGAAACCGGCTATTGAGGCTTCCCCGTCAACAACGGGCAGTTCTGCGTATAAAGTTTTTAAAAGGCTCGACTTACCGCTTCCGGTTTTACCAATTAGATAGGCAAACTCTCCTTTGTGAAGCGAGAGATTTACATTGGAAAGAACCAAATTCTTTCGCTGGAAAATGGATAATTTGTGTAAAGAAATGATTGGGTCTTTTGGCATAACATATGTTGCTTACACAGTTTAACTAAGATTAAAGCAGTTTTTCATCCTCCGGATATCAGATGAAGTACTTCGACATGATCACCATCTTTGACTAAAACCTGGTCCCGTTCGTCCTTCTTCACCAATTGATGATTCACTTTTGTCACCAAAAATTTAAAAGTAAAGTTTTTGTATGCAATAAGCTGATTTAAGCTTAGTACTTCAAAATCAATTAGTTCCGTTCTGTTATTTAGTGTTATCTGCATAGTCATTAGCTTACAAGCGTGCAAAATCAACTAGATTAATACAAGTCTGTCATATTATTTCGTATGGCAAATTTAACCATATCAACTGTAGTTTTTAGGTTGATTTTGCGCATAATGTTATTTTTATGCGATTCAACCGTTCGAACAGAAATAAACAATCTATCTGCAATTTCTTTATTTGTAAAACTCTTTGCAAAAAGCTTTAACACTTCCAGCTCACGGGAGGAAAGATTCTTTTCCCTTTCTTTTCGTGCTTCAACCTCTTCATTACTAGCAAGATAGTTGTTAAGAATCATATTGGTTATTGTCTTCGCATAAAAGTCATAACCGTTCCTAAGGGTATAAATAGCTTCAAGGATTTCATTCCGTGTGGTTTCGCTTGTCAAATGACCTTTAGCACCTGCTTTAATCATCTTAAAAATGAGATTCTCAATTCGAAACATCGATAGCACCAAAACACTACATCTGGGGTGCTTTTTTACTAACATAGAAATCTTATCAGCATCTTCAGGATCAGGCTTATAAAGAACAAACACAACAATATGAACTAGCTGATGATACAATCGCTGAATGCTTGTTTCCATGTCCTTCTCGCAAAAAACCACTTCAATATCTGGAACATCCGAAATTAGAGCTGATAATCCTTCGCAAACGATAGGGTGTTCATCAACAAATGCAATTCTGATTGTATCCATGGTTCTGTACGACTTTCTTTATGCGAAAGTACAACTTTGCCTTCAAAGTAAAAAGGCTCCCACTATATGTTTTGAGGTATTTTCTACAAATACTATTTCAATCGAATAATGACTGGTAAATGATCACTGAACCCGCCATAATACTTACCTCCCGACATCGTTCGGTTAGGTCGGGCTTCGCCTTGTGATGGTTTAAAGAGCATCCACTCCTTTTTAACAATTTCGATTGGAGAAGCTTTGAGACGGCTACCCGACAGCAAGGCTGATGATACGATTATCTGATCAAAGAAATCCCATCCTTTGTAATAAAGTGTTCCTTCTCCCTTTTTATGTGGTTCAAGAGCAAGGTTATACAACATTGAGGGTCGGATTTCATCCTGTGTTGACTTGGTATTTAAAAACTCTGTCATGCTTGCATCCTCCGGATTATCATTGAAGTCGCCTCCAATTATAATCTGAGCAGAAGGATTTATTTTAAATAATGAGTCAATTGAGTTGCGTAGGAAAAGTGCAGTTCCATTTCGGGCAGCCTTAGTTTCTTCGTAGCCTCCAAATCGCGATGTCCAGTGGTTTGCAAACACATGCAATGTATCACCGGTGGCCATGATTCCCTTCACATATAGAATATGCCGGTTTGTTTTGCCTTCAACAACGGGTTGTAGTGTTTTTTGAAACAGAGGTATGAAAAATTCGGGGCGATAGAGCATTGCTACTTCAATTCCACGAGGATCATTATCAGCGACATGGATTATTGCATATGCTGCTTTTTTTAAAGCTGCAGTTTGAACGAGGTCATATAAAACCTGCATATTTTCAACTTCTGACAATCCAAGAATATGTGGAAATGACAAGGTATCCATTGCAGCAATAACCCTAGACATGTTTTTTAGTTTTTGTTCATAACGCTCCGAATTCCAACTCACTTTAGCTTCCGGAAGAAACTCCTCGTCATTAATCAACGGATCGTTCGTTGTGTCAAACAAATTCTCAAGATTGTAGAAACCTACTGTAAAGCCATTTTCTGCCTTTTTCAGTTTTTGCATTCCTTTCTGACAGCCCGAAAACAACACACTTCCAACCAATAAGATGGCGTAAATTCCGACAATGAATCTTCTCATATTGAGTACATTATATTTGAAACAACTTAATTTAACGAGATACTTACTCTATATCAACATGTTATAGATTCAATCCGTATTTTTTAAATGATCTATTTCCCTTCGGTCTTTTTTCGTTGGTCTGCCTGTTCCTCTTAGCCTTTTCTCTGATTTGAACTCCTTTAGGAGTTCAATACGTTCATATTCAGCCTGAGGAGTGAGGTCGGTGAGCAGACCATCTACCAGTTTTGCTGACACTCTGTTAGTGCCGGTCATTTTTACCTGAACAGTCTTAGTTAAATCCGACAATTGAACTGTAATGATGTCGCCTTCTTTTACCTCTTTTGAAGGTTTTACAGCTTTACTATCCATTTTAACTTTACCGCCTCTGCAGGCTTCTCCGGCCAAAGTGCGGGTTTTATACAACCTTGTAGCCCAAAGATACTTGTCGATTCTAACAGTCTCGCTCATTTTTGCCTAAAATGCAATTGAATTGGTACACCTCTGAAATTAAATAACTCACGAATCTTGTTTTCCAGAAAACGGCTGTAACTATCCTTCACATCATTTGGAAAATTACAAAAGAAAATAAACTGTGGGGTCGCGGTTTTTAACTGCGTGATGTATTTAATCTTGATATAATGTCCTCTGGAAGCTGTTGGCGGAGGTGATGCCTGTATGATGGGCAATAACGTTTCATTTAAGACAGATGTTGTAATCTGACGTTTACGATTCTCATATACTTCGTAAGCTAATTCGAGCGCTTTGAAAATTCGTTGTTTTTGTATCACTGATGTAAAAACGATTGGAACATCCACAAATGGAGCCATCTTTTCACGAATTTGTTGCTCAAACTCTAAATGTGTGTTAGAGTCCTTCTCAACTAAATCCCATTTGTTTACAACAATTACAAGACCTTTCTTATTCTTAACAACAAGTCTAAGAATATTAATATCCTGTGCTTCAAATCCTTGTGTTGCATCTACCAACAAAAGTACAACATCGCTTTCCTCAATGGCTCTTATGGCTCTCATGACAGAATAAAACTCAATATTCTCGAAAACCTTACTTTTCTTTCTGATTCCGGCGGTGTCAACCAAAATGAAATCCATATTAAAGGCATTGAAACGCGTATCAATAGCATCACGTGTTGTGCCGGCTGTAGCTGTGACAATATTTCGATCAACACCAAGAAAGGCGTTGACGATAGATGATTTTCCAACATTTGGTCTTCCAACAACAGTAAATCTGGGGATTCCATCGTCTTCAATATCAAATGCATCAGGTAGCAATTTCACTACTTCATCCAATAATTCACCTGTTCCGCTTCCATTGATAGCTGAAATAGGGTATATTTCGCCCAATCCCAATGCATAAAATTCCTGGGCCATAACAATTCGTTCATTGTTGTCCACCTTATTGGCAACAACGAGCACCTCACGTTTTGACTGACGAAGAATATTTCCAACCTCTTCATCCAATACGTGCATTCCGTCAAAAGCATCCACAACAAACAGAATTACATCCGCTTCTTCGATAGCTAATTTGGCTTGTTTTCTGATTTCCGATTCAAATTCATCTTCTGATCCAACTACATAACCTCCTGTATCGATAAGGTGAAACGACTTTCCATTCCAATCACTAATACCATAATGCCTGTCGCGCGTTACACCGGCTGTTTCTTCTACTATGGCTTGTCTTGATTTTACCAACCTGTTAAAAATGGTTGATTTTCCTACGTTGGGACGCCCAACAATTGCAACGATATTGCCCATTTATCTGATTTTAATAACAAAATTACGGAATGATATTTAAAGCAATATCACACCTAAAATAAAATATTTTGATGATAACAAATTGAAAACTAATTAGCTTCGTAGCCAAAACGCTTCAATAGATTTTCATTATCACGCCAATCCTTAACAACTTTAACACTTAATTCCAAAAATACTTTCTTTCCTATAAAGGCTTCCATATCCAGGCGAGCCTCAGTACCTACACGCTTGATTGCCGATCCCTGCTTTCCAATGAGAATGGCTTTTTGTGATTCTCTGGAGGCATAAATATGTGCTTGTATTTTTATTAATTTCTCGCTCTCTTCATATGCATCAACCGAAACTTCAACTGAATAAGGAATTTCCTGCTTGTAATGCAGCAATATTTTCTCCCGAATGATTTCAGAAACAAAAAAGCGCATCGACTTATCTGTAAGTTCATCTTTTGGGAAATAGGGTGGCGATTCGGGGAGTATTTCAAGAATTCGATCAAGCAAACCCTCTGTATTGAAATTGTGAGCTGCTGCAATTGGAAAAACCTGTGCTAAAGGCAGCATCTCCTTCCAATTTACAATCATTGCCATTACATCTTCCTGGTTTGACAAATCGATTTTATTCAAAACAACAAATAACGGCAAGCTGGTTTCCCTAAGTTTCGAGATGTTTTCTTCATGCGATACCCTCTCAGTGACATCAACAACATAAAGTATCAGATCAGCATCAATCATGGCAGTGCGGATATGGCTATTCATCACCTCATGCATTTTGTATGCAGGATTATGAATAATACCTGGGGTATCAGAAAAAATAATCTGATACTCATCATGATTCACAATTCCTAAAATCCGGTGCCTTGTTGTTTGAGCTTTTGAGGTAATTATTGACAGTTTTTCGCCAACGAGAACGTTCATCAGTGTTGACTTGCCAACGTTTGGATTACCTATGATGTTGACATAGCCTGACTTATGTGTCATGAATATTTATTTTTTGTAATTCTTGTTTTGCAAAGAAACAAAAATTATCTTTGCACTCCCTAATATAAGGGGAAATATACTGCGGGGTGGAGCAGAGGCAGCTCGTTGGGCTCATAACCCAAAGGTCATCGGTTCGAATCCGGTCCCCGCTACAACAAGCCTTCGTCGCAATGCAACGAGGGCTTTTTTTTGTCAGATTGTTAAACTCAGTTGTAACAGAATGGCAGAAAGAAAATGCCAAATCGACCTGGCGGGTTGTGGTTTTGTTTCTAATCTCCCCTTTCGCTGATGATGAAAAAAAGAGCCTCTTCAGAAATTAGTATCATTATTAAAGAAGGCAAAAAACCTGAGTTTTAAAACAAAAACGACTTCATCGGAAGTAAAAAGCTTGACACAACTTGGTTTACCAACCCTTTTGATAAGGAAATTAGTTTATTTTTGGCAACTTAACACCTGAAACATGGCCAAACATTTCCTTTCAGTAGTCTTATTACTTGCAACAATACTCGTCAATGCCCAACAGTTAATCCTCATGGATCAGATGAACGGGAATAAGATTGTGAACGATTCAACCATCATCATCGCAAGTGCAGACCCCCAAATTATCGATCTTACCGTCCAATTCACAATGAAAAACAATACCGACAAGCTCCTTTCCCTGAATTTGAGAAAAACAGTCAATTATATGGCTGATTCAACCATCGACTATTTTTGTTTTGGCGTACAATGCTGGCCGGAAACAGATACAACCAATTACCCTGACACCATTCAAGCTGGGGCTGAAGATTATACTTTCGCCTCACATGTGGTTCATTTTCGTCGTTTCGAAATGCCACCACTTCCCATAGGAAAATCGTCGATAACCTATACAATTTACGATGACACCAGTTATCCTGAAACCATCGAAGCCAATGTAACTGTTATTTATGACCACCGGAACGAATTGGGATTAATGGAGAACAATATGGCGGAGGCTCTCGTTTATCCTAATCCTGTAAATAGCCATATAACCATCGTTGTTGACGATCGCATGAAAGGACAAAACAAGGTGAATATTTACAACAACCAGGGAAGACTCGTAAAGTCAATGTCACAGGTTATTAAGGACGATAAAATAATGATTCCGGTTGAAGAACTCAACGCAGGCTACTATATTGGCCACATTGAAAATGCCATATCAGAACCGGTATGGTTCAGGTTTATCAAATAACAATTGCCATACCTCACTCATTCAGAATACATTACTTACTTAAAAACAGTTGTCTGACATATAATCGTCAGAATTAGGATTAGTCTAGCGCGAAGTCCCTGTTGACACTATCCAACATAAGCCAAAATTAAGGCCACAATTCATATATCAATATGGTTTCAGGTTCTGGTGAATTGGAATGAAAATACAGGGTAAAACCTGAAAGACTGCAAAGTTCAAGTCCACGAAATTTAAGAATCTGAGATAAAAAAAACGGTCTCAAAAATTGAGACCGTTTGGGCAAAACCAATAAATAGGTTTAAAAGATGCACTAACCATTATATCTATTCATCCCAGAATATCTTTGTACTTAGCTTATCTCCACCAATTTTTGATGCAGCGGCAGCATTGTTATCTTTATTCAGGGTTTGTTCGTTAACAGGATAAGTGTGACGCCGTGGAACAGCACCTTCAGCTGATTCGTCTGGTGCCGGAGGAAGATTCAATACAGGGAAATCAAGTCTCCTGTATGAAGTCCAGCCTTCAAGACCACGAACGTAGAAAGCTAACCAAGCCTGCGTACCAATCTTTTGTTTCCAGTTGCCTGTCGCTGTTGCATAAGCAACATCAGCACGTGCAAGATATGCATCGGCATCTGCAGTCGGAACTTCCCAATATTCCATGGAAGAACGAATTCCGTTTGTATACCAGGTAGCGGCATCTCCACCAACACTGTATCCGCGTTCAGCAGCTTCAGCAAGGTAGAATGCAAGCTCGGTATAATCAAGCATGACAGCGGCATAAGTTTCTTCTTCAATTCTTGGGTTAATATGTGAGAACTGTGCGAAAGGATTGGTTTCGCCATAGATTCCACCATTATAAACGTCACCGTTGATGTCGAAGTATTTTTCTCTTCTTGGGTCTTCCTTTCCATTCATCATATCAACGATCGTATTTGCAGGAACAAAGTCATGACGACCGCTCTGGATCAAATCCTGGAACAGTGGGTTTGAATTTGCTCCTGAGAGGAATTGGAAAGAGCATGCTTCACCAAAGCCAAAAGCACCGGCATATGCACCTTCAACATATGATTTTGATAAACCAGCATCTACAGTTGAAATTGCAACACCCATTTTAACGATGAGCGTGTTGGCAAACTTTTTCCACATGGCAACGTCACCACCCATCATCAAGTCATCAGCACCAAAACTACCTGCAGCTGGATTCAATCCATCAGCAGCAGCTTTTGCACGAATAAGAAGATCTTTGTAGATAGTGAAAGCATCATCATAGACAGGAGAAATGTTTTCGATGTTTAATGCTTCTGAATAAGGGACATCACCGAAAATATCAACCAATTGATGATAAGCATAAACCTCAACAAGATCAATGATAAATAACTTGTTAGCTTTGGCAATCGTAGCTTCGTCACCATCGGCTGCTTCAAGTTCAACAAGTCTGCGTGCTTCTTTCAAATCATTAAGAATATCACGATAATAAATTCTGAACAAGGTGTTACCGATGTTACGATTTAAAACGTCGTAGTTTGATTCGTCTGTATAAGTCGTTTCTGTCCAATATTGGGCAAAAAGTTTCCAGTTATTAATGTTAACACTGGTGCTGGAATACATATCCGCCAGAGCTTTCTGAGCATTTGCAAATAAGAACTGTCCCGGAACTTCTACAGCACGTTTTTTGTCGGTATTGAAGTCTTCAAAGTTCTTTGTACAAGAGACCAGAAAACCGACCATTATTAATAGAATGATTGTTATCTTTTTCATGTTACTAAAGAATTAAAATTGTAAATTAATGCTGAAACCTACGTTACGCGTGCTGGGCATAACACCGCTCTGCCATCCCTGAACGTTACCTGAACTTTGACTGGCTTCAGGATCAGCATGAGGAAGTTTTTTACTTAGAATCCAAAGGTTTGAACCAACAACGCTGAAAGTAGCACCATGAATCCAGTTCACTTTTGAAATCACACTTGATGGTAGGCTATATGAAAGAACAACTTCACGAAGTTTTAGGTAAGATGCATCATATACAAAAGCTGCGTTTGGATTTCTTGAATAACCGAATACGCGATAGTCAGCACCTTCAACACGTTTAGTGTTTGTTGTCCCATCTTCAAAAACGCCTTCAAGAATTAACCCACCACCATCTTCGATGAGGTTACGAACAGGATTGCCGAGATCATTGGTAAATACTGTTTCTTCGTAAAGACCAGTAGCAAGACCGTAATACAAGTCAAGTGAAAATACACTACCGCCTTGTTGCCAGTCAATTAAGAAACTAGCTGCCCAATTCTTGTAAGTGAACTTGTTATTCATACCGGCATTCCAGTCAGGATTAATGTTGCCTAAGATCTTGTCAGAAGTTGATGATCTGAGGTAGTATCCGTTTGAACCCACTGTTTTTTCACCATTGGTGTAAACATAGTCAGTTCCCTGGATAGTTCCATAAGGTTCACCTTTTCGTGCATTGATTGTCACACCACCTTGAAGAGCAGCGATCTGAAGGTTTTCAATTCCATCAGCCAATGAAACAACTTCATTCACGTTTTTAGCCCAGTTAAGGGTGATGTCCCAACGAAAATCTTTATTAACAACAGGAGCACCATTCAACATGATTTCAACACCCTGATTTTGGATTTCACCAGCATTTACAAATGTTGAGGTATAACCTGTGGCTGTTGAAACTGTAACAGGCATGATTTGATTGGTAGTATTGTTCTTGTAGAAAGAAAGGTCTAAACCAAGTCGTTTATTGAGTGTAATCAATTCAATACCGGCCTCAAGACTTGATGTCTTTTCAGGTTTCAAATATGAATTATTTTTGGTGCTTGGCAAACTGAATAAAGCTGTACCGCCAAAAGTTGTATTCTGGGTATAGGTATCACGGATACTTCCCCAAGGAGCATCGTTACCTACTTGTGCATAACCAAGTCTTAATTTACCTAACTGTAGCCAATCAGATTCAAGGTTATTTGAGAACAACCAGCTACCGGAAATAGATGGATAAAAATATGCATTTTCATCAATAGGCAATGTCGAAGCTTGATCGCGACGGATAGTAGCATCCAGGAAGAAAGTATTCATGAATCCTAAAGATGCGCTGGCAAAAATACCATTAACACCAACTTCAGTCAATCTTTCTTCAGGGTTAAGCATTGGAGCTATACTGTTTGAAAGTGAATAAAGACCTGGAACGATCAAACCAAGGTTCGTTGAAGCAAATACCTGATCGACTCTGGTACGACGGATGTTAGTTCCAACAAATGCATTCAGGTTTAAATCTTCAGTAAGTTGGTTATAATAGCGCAACATGAGGTCCATATTTGTTTCCATGAAGGATCTGTTAAATCTCGAATAACCAGAAGTAACATCAGGACGTTGAACACCAAATTCACCTGAACCTGATCCAACGGCTTTACGCTCTTCCTGCAATTCTTCATAAGTATCAACAGCAGCGCGGCCCATCAAGCTCAAATGCTCTGTAATTTTCCAGTCGGCCTGTAAGTAACCGATGATACGATTTCTTTCATCTGTTTCGTAATTTTCATTTCTTACCCAGTATGGATTGTCCCAATAAGCTGGTGCAAGGTCAAAAGGTGAAACAGGGTTCCAGGTAATATTACGACCTGAAGAATTGTACAAATCTTCCTGCATTTTATAGTCAACATTGGTCTGCATCCATTGACGGAATGAAGAAACAATATTATCACTGTAACCAGTTGAGTTTCTTCCTAAACCATTTGTTTTAACATAATTTGCTGATGCAGAAATAGTAAGGTTGTCTAAAACGTCATAAGATCCGTTAAATAAGAAGTTATTACGTTTCAAAGAACTATTCGGCATCATACCTTTTTGATCAAAATTGGTATATGACAAACGGAAAGTTGAATTTTCGGCTCCACCGCTTACTTCAACACTATTGCTCAATGTTAAAGGATTCTGGAAGAAATAGTCAGGACCATTGGCACCGGCTGTCCAAGGAGTTTTTTTGTGATAGTTTGGAGAAGCAGGATCATAAGAATCCCATTGGTACAATGAGAAACTTGGATCAAATTTCTGTCCCATTGAAGCATCTTCATAAGTTGGTACAGTATAATCAGTTACACCGTCACCATCAACATCCCAAAAATATTCAAATCCACCATAAGGTGCATCACCGTAATAATAGGTACCATAACCAGCACCGTATTCTTTCTGATAGGCAGGGAAAGTACTCTTATCCAAAAAGCCGGTTGTGATACTACTACTTACAGTAACACCAAAAGCTTTTTTGCCACCCAATTGTTTCTTGCCTTTTTTTGTGGTAATGATAATAACACCATTAGCAGCACGTGCACCATAAAGAGCAGTTGCAGCAGCACCTTTCAGAATGTTCATCGACTCGATATCGTCAGGATTGATATCAGCAGCAGCATTACCATAGTCAAAGCCATTACGGCCTGAAATCTGACCGGAATTGTTAGTGTTGTCATTGTTAACAGGAACCCCGTCAACAATAAACAAAGCCTGGTTGTTCTGTGTCAGTGATTTGTTACCACGAATGACAACGTTTGAAGAACCACCCATGTTATTGGTGGAACGAACCTGTACCCCAGCGGCACGACCAGAAAGTGAATTAATGAAGTTGTCACGTTTTACGGTGCTTAACTCCTCGCCTCCAACTTCCTGTGTGGCATAACCCAACGACTTCTTTTCGCGGGAGATACCAAGTGCAGTTACAACGACTTCGTCAATCTGCACCACATCCTGCTCCATGACAACATCAATTTTTGTCTGGGTGCCAATTGCTACCTCAGTAGTTTTCATAGAAACATATGAAAACACCAACGTTTTGTGAGATGGTGAGACATTGATGGCATAATTACCATCAATATCGGTGATCGCACCGATCGTAGTCCCCTTGATTTGGATAGTTACACCTGGAATTCCAAGTCCATCCTGTGAGCTGGTAACTTTACCTGTGATTGTTTTGGATTGTGCGAACACGCTCCCCGACATCACTGCCAGTACCAAAACCAGCATCATCGTAATTTTTCTCATACGTAAGAATTTTGGTTAGTGAATAATTAATTAAACATTTTTTGCATAAATTAAGAATTATTGTGCAAAACAGCCTGCAATGTTAGAACATAAATCGAAACTATATATGTTGTTTTTTGCATATGTTGTAAAAAAAGAGTGTTTTCTTAAATAATAAAAACGCTCTCTTTTTTAAACATCGTTTAAATCATTCATTTAAAATTATTTGTATGTTTTAAAAAAATCCCGCAATTTTTAACATTTTTTTAAATATGCCTAAACAATTTGATTATATATGCCTTTTCCATAGTGAGATTTGTGGTTTTTACAACAAAATTTGCGCTCTACTTCCGCTATTTTCATTGATTTTACCTGGTTTTTAGAAGTAAAAAAAAATTAAGAACTTACTTCAATTAAACAACAAGCTGAATTATGATGGGTAGTTAATCCTTCGCAGCGATTATTTAGAAACATTCTAACTTAGAATTTTGCAATTGAATAACCATTCTGATAATCTATCTTTGATTATATAATTCTCAAACAATGAAAATTAGCAGAAAAGATTTTATAAAAAACTTTGCCTTGGGAGCTGGTGGCATCGTTTTGGTTTCAGAGGGTGTTTTTGCATCTGTTTTTGCAGGATCAAATTCAACAATAAAAGCCATTATCGTTGACTATACCAAATGTACAGGTTGCAGAACATGTGAAGCTGTTTGCTCCGCCTCCAATCACAAAATAGAAATTGAAGGAAATCAACTATTTGGAAACGGAAATCCATCGATGTCGAATATTAAGGTTTGGAGATACCACCCACCTGTTGATGTTCCGATAACTTGTTTTCTTTGCAATGATGCCCCTTGTGTTGAAGCTTGTCCTGTAAAACCTGATGCTATTAATGGAAGAAAAGCTTTATACCGAGATGAGGTTCTTAATACAATAAAATGTGACAGAGACCGCTGTATAGGTTGCCAATCATGCAGCGATGCATGTAAAAAAGAAAGAGGTGGAGTAATTTTTCCGGATGAGGAAGGAAGCCCAACAAGTATGTGTACTTTATGTAATGGTGACCCTCAATGTGTAAAATGGTGTCCTTATGGTGCATTATCATTTTTAGAAGTCACTTCTGATATGCCTTTGAGAGAGATGAGCCCCGATGAAATTGCAAAAGTCCTCGAACAAACTTATTATGGTAATTAAAAAAAAACGATAGATGAAAGGTGTAAATGGAATTGTGCTTGAGATTAATCTAAGCACCGGAGAAATAAAAAAACTTCCTGTAAGTGAGAAAATATATCGCCAGTTTCTGGGTGGCAGAGCATTGGGAATGAGGCTTTTAAAAGATTATCTTATTGAGCCGGGAATTGATCCTGCAAGTCCGGAGAACCCCTTGATGTTTATGCCAGGCTTGTTTTGTGGGTTTCCAATACCAAATTCTTCCAGAACCTGCATGGTTACCAAGTCGCCAATTACGAGCCCCAAAAACAGCACTTACCCTTATGCATCTACAGTTAGTTACAGTAATATGGGTGGTTTCATTGGTCCTGAAATAAAATTTGCAGGATACGATGGGATTATTTTTATTGGCAAATCCGAAATCCCTGTTTATTTATTTATTGAGAATGAAACGATTGAACTACGCGATGCTTCAAAATTTTGGGGTATGGGTACAAACTCCTTTGAGACAGCAATAATAGAAGAAATTGGTGACAGAAGATTTGAGACAGCATACATTGGTACCGGAGCAGAGAATGGGGTGCTTTTCTCAAGTGTGATCAATACAGGAGCCCGGGCTGCTGGTCGCGGTGGCACAGGGTATGTGATGGGGACAAAAAAGTTAAAAGCTATCGTTGTCAGGGGAACTTGTATGCCTGAAATTTTCGATCATAAAAACTATGTTGATTTATTGAGCCAAATCAGGCTATCGTTTGGAGCTGAAAGTGAATCTAAAAAAGACTGGCGCTATGGTGGAACTGCCAATGCACTTCAGTTTTCATCCGACCGCGGCAGTCAGGCTGTTAAAAATTATAGTGAAGGAAGTTTTGCCGATATTGAAAAAATTAATGTACACGCTGCCCGTGTGCAGGTTTGGAAACGAGACATGGCATGCTATTCCTGTCAGCTTTCCTGCAAAAAAAGTGGTTTTGCCAAAGGAGCATATGGAGGAATTGTGAATGAAGGTATTGAATATGAAACAGGTACAATGCTTGGCGCAAATCTTTTGGTTACCGATCTCAACGGGTTGCATAAAATGATTGAAATAGCCGATGATTACGGAATTGACATCATAACATTGGGCAATGTAATTGGCTTTCTGATGGAGTGTTACGATAAAAAACTTATCGATTCAACATTCTTAAATGGAATCGATCTGAAATGGGGTGACGTTGGTGCTTCGATAGAGTTGATACACCTTATAGGGAAAAATACAGGAATTGGGAAAGAAGCATCTAAAGGCGTTAAACACTTAGCCTCTGTTATTGGAAAAGGTTCATCGGATTTTGCTATCCATGTTAAAGGTCATGAGTTGGCTGCCTGGAATGTACAAGGTTATGCAAAAAGCTTCGGCATTTCATATACTACAGCAAACAGAGGTGCTTGTCATATGACTGGGGGCGAAATTGCCGGACAAAACCTGTCGGTTCTGCGCGACTCGATGGGCATGTGTAATTTCGCATCATCGTGGTATAAGAACGACCTCCATTACCGGCACTTTATTTTTGCACTTACTGGAATCGCTCTCACAGAAGATGAATTTCAACATACAGGTGAACGCATGTTCAATATTGAGCGAATGATGAACTGCAATGAGGGTTTCACCCGTGAAGACGACATGCTTCCTGAACGTTTCTTTAAAGACGCTTATACTTCTGGTCCTCAGAAAGATGTTGTTTTGGACAGGAATGAGTTTAGTAAAATTATGGATGAATATTATCTTTCACGTGGATGGAAGGTAAGTTCAGGTATTCCGGAAGAAAGCACCTTACAAAAACTGGAGTTAGAATTTCTCCTTTAAAAAAAAGAGGCTGCCTTTGAAGGCAGCCGCTTTTTTTTTGCACAATTTTTTCTAGTTATCCCACCAGAGTTTATCAGTTGAAAGTACACCCGCTGGCATGTTAGTGCCATTGTAGAGACGTTCATCTGTTGGATATAAATATCTGCGTGGAGTTGTTGTTAAGTTAGAAGCAGGTAACTGTAAAGAAGGCATTCCTGTTCTTCTCCAATCCACCCATGATTCAGAACTCATGAACATGGCAACGTATTTTCCCGTCATGATTTTATCGAGAGTGATTGAACTTGCTGTTTCAGCTGCATTTGTAGCTTCCCAGGCGGCGTCGCTTACACCGTGTTTTGCCAATGAAGCTATAACGCCTTCATTATAAGCAGCGGCAGCGCGGGCATTATCTGAACCAAAGAAAGCTTCAGCTTCAATGAATTTTAGTTCAAAATAGTTGAACAAAAATACTGGAGCAGCATTTCCGGCATAACCAGGACCTGCCCATGCAGCTGTTGATCCGGCAGCTCCCGGAGCACTTCCCGTGTAGTCAGCAGCGTCCTTCTTATCGAAATAAACAGCTCTTCTTGGGTCGCCAGTAGCATTCATGATGTCAACAATTTTTGCACCAACACGAATGTCACCACGTTGAGCATCAAATTGATACCTTGGGTTATTTTCGTTGGCTGAAGCACCAAAATTGAATTGGAAATCACCTGAATTATCAGCTATTAAACCGCCACCATTGATAAGATCACGAACAGCACTCAAACCATTTTTCTTTGAAAGATGCAAAGCATACTTCACTTTTAATGATTTAGCAAGAGCAGACCACTTAGCTGCATCTCCGCCAAGCATAAGGTCAGAAGTTCCAGGGACAGGAACACCTGTTGGCGATGTTTCACCCAATTTTACAATTGCCGCGTCCAAAAGGGTGTTGATTGTCTGATACAATTTTTCTTGTGAGTCATAGACTGGAGTTAGATTTCCCGTTTCACCCTGAAGAGCTTCAGAGAATGGAGCATCACCCCATACATCAGTGATATAACCCAAAGTTGCAGCTGTCATCACCTTAGCAATTCCTTCAAAATGAGGAGAATTCTGTGCCTGAGCTTTAGCATCAAGAATACTAAGATTCTTGAGTGTTTCACCATACAGGGTATTCCAAAGGTTATTCTGATCTGATTCAAGAACTGAATAACGTTCGAGAGCCAGTGACTGACGGTCAACACCTGAAAGATGTTGCATCCACATTGCAGAAACACGGCTGTGATCTCCGCCTATTACGTATCCTAAGGATGATTGAACTGATGGCAACAAAAGTGCCATCGTTACATCAGCCGGACGATTCGGATTAGTGTTTAAATCTGTATCAATCCATTTCTTACAGCTCGAAACCATCACTGCAAGTAAAAGGAACAGACCAATTTTTTTGATGATATTATGTCTCATGATATTAATTTTTTTCATTTAACTGTTTGTTACTTTAAGGATGATTAAAAAGTAAGACGCAAGCCAAAAGTGTAGCTCTTGGTTCCGGGCATATTGAAATAATCTAAGCCCTGACCGTTGTCTGCACCAATCAAACTTGTTTCAGGATCGACACCTGTATATGGAGTGCTTAACCAAAGGTTTCTTCCAGTAAAGAATACTTCGGCGCTGTTAAGGAATGTTTTGTCAACAACCTTTTTATTCAGGCGATATGCAAGTGTTAATTCGCGTAAACGAACCCAATCTGTCTTTTCTACAAACTGTCCGGCTGGTCCGGTAAATCCGCTACCTTCACCATTAAAATACCAATTCACATCTTTAGCAACTTTGATATCATTGGCTCCACCATTCGACATTTTTACACCTTCAAAAACATAGGTTGCGCCATCGCCTCTTGATTCGGTATCTTCATGTGTTCCAAAGTAGTACATAGCACCCTTTGTACCGTTCCACATTACGCCACCATTTTTAATGTCGAAGAGGAAACTCAACGAAAGATCACCATATGTAAACGTATTGTTGATACCCATTGTCCAGTTTGGCAAAACATTACCAAGATTTGTTTCATCAGGATCGCTTTCAGGATATCCATAATTCCATGCATTTGGATCATCAACGATCAACACATTACCATTGTCATCTCTCAACCAATCATTACCGAAAATACTTCCGTAAGACTCACCAACAACGGCTCTTGTTTGTGAACCAACAAAACCTGCAAGGAACACGTTTTCAACACCTGGTGCGAGCTCAAGAACTTCATTGACGTTCTTTGTAAAATTGACATCAATTACCCAATTAAAGTTTTTGCTTTGCACCGGAGTTCCATTGATGGTAAGTTCGATCCCTTTGTTAACCATGGTTGCAGCATTCATGTTTGCAGCATAGTATCCAGATGATTTTGCAATTGGCACCGAAAGAATCAAATCCTCGTTTTTGTTATCATAATAAGAGAAATCAACACCTAAACGATTGCTCAGGAAACGTAAATCGACACCAATTTCAAATGATTTCATCGTTTCTGGTTTCAGAGCATTATTTGGTAATGTTGTTGAAAGTTGGAAACCGGCTAGACCCCATCCCGGGAAACTAACACCGTCAGTCCATCCATCACCTGTTGCTGATTGCAGATAGGTAGGCAAAGTACCGTAAGTAAATGCATCATTAGCAATTTTGGCATATGAAACACGGAACTTTCCGAAAGGTAGAACTTTGTTGTCTTTCAAGCCAGGAAGTTCAGTAAAAATGAACGAACCACTAAATGCAGGGAAGAAGAAAGAATTTTCTCCATCAGGCAATGTTGTCGACCATTCATTACGTCCGGTTGCATTAATGTAAACCATATTTCTGAATGAAAGACCCAAATCAGCATAGATAGCAGCTGTACGTTTGGATGCTTTTGATTCACGTGCGGTAATTGAAGCTGCATTCGAGATATGATAGAAATCAGGAACGGTCAGGTTGTCTCCCTGAACGAAAAGTTGTTGTATTTGGGTCTGGAACATGTTTTGACCTAAAAGACCAGTAAATGAAAAATCTTCATTAATTTTCTTGTTCACATTAACAAGGAAATCGCTGTTAAAATCTCTTACAAAGTATTGTTCCTCATAAATACGTCCATTAGGAGCAGTACGTGAGTTGCGGGCAAAGAATTGCTTTCTGCGATCGCTATACCAGTCAGTACCAGCACGATAGGTAAATGTCAACCATTCGTTTGCATAATAATTTAATGCAGCATGACCAGTGAGGCGGTTAACATCATCGTTGAACTGGTTCATATTCACTGTCCAGAAAGGGTTGTCGTAACCACCACCACGATAGGCGTTGCGTTGACGACCATCAGGAAGAATATAAGCTGCTTCATCATTTGCAGGATCATCAGAACCACCTGTGATGTCAAAATTGTTTGGCATACGCATCAAAGCGAGCATCACACCAGAAGTGTTTGATCCTTGTTGAATTCTAAGACCACCTGATTTAGTGTAGGCAATTCTTGCTTCTGATGAAAACTTTTCTGAAAACTTTGTCTCACCTGACAGGGTAATGTTAGTTCTGTCAAATGTATTGTTTGGTACGATACCTTTATTGTTTGAGTTAGCAACACTCAAATAATAAGTTGTGTTTTGGTTTCCACCTGATAATGACAATGAATTATTATAAGAAACCCCGGTTTGGAAGAAATTACCTATGTTGTCATTAGGAGTTACGGCTGCTGCATCAGCTGGAGCACCATCGGCTGCAACTATATTACCTTGTGGGTAATATGGGTTATTTGTTGCTCCATCAAAACGGAGGTCAGAAAGTTTTGGACCCCAGTTTGCTGTCGTTGTCGGGCTATAAGCAGAGACTCCGGATGCATTGGTTAAACCTTGTGAATACGTATCCTGCATACCGGATATTTGAGATACCTGATCAAAGGTGACAGAAGAGTTAAAGGCAACACTTGTTTTTTTACCACCTTTAGACGCTGTGCCTTTTTTAGTAGTGATCATGACAACACCGTTAGCAGCTCTCAAACCATAAAGAGCAGTAGCAGCACCACCCTTAAGGATGTTTACTGTTTCGATATCTTCAGGGTTGATATCAACAACACGGTTTGACAATGCAACACCATAAAGGAGGTTGTTTCCACCATTGTCAGGATTACCTGAAGTTAGCTGAGAGTTGTCGATCGGCACACCGTCAACAACAAATAAAGGCTGGTTATTACCAGTAATAGAAGCAGTACCACGAATGGTCATGAAGCTCGAGGCTCCGGCTGCACCGGAAGAGTTGGTGATTTGAACACCAGCTACTTTTCCGCTGAGTGCGTTAACTGGATTGGTTGTTGCAGAACGTACAATTGCTTCTGATTCAACGGATTGAACCGCATAACCAAGTGCTTTTGTTTCGCGTGAAACACCAATTGCAGTAACGACTACCTCATCGATTTGGAACACATCGGGCTCCATAACGATGTTAATACTCGTTTGGGTGCCTAAAGCCACTTCCTGGGATTTCATACTGATGTATGAAAAAACCAAGGTGCGATGTTCAGGTCTTACATTGATTTCGTAGTTCCCGTCGAAGTCGGAAATGGAACCAATTGTGGTTCCTTTTACCATCACCGTTACTCCGGGAATACCCAGCCCATCCTGTGAACTGGTAACTTTACCAGTTACGGTTCTCGATTGCGCAAAGACACCACTGATGCCTGCAACAAGTAAGAACACTAACATTAAAGTGATTTTTCTCATAATGAAGAATTTAGGTTAGTGAATTAATTAAACATTTAAGAATTGTGCATCTACAAATTAATAGAAGAACTATCAATTTGTTTGCGAAAATACACTAATCCAGATAGAAAACAATAGTTTGTTAAAAAAAAAGAAATGAAAACTTAATATAAAGAATCAATATTTCATTTATTATGTGGTAGTTAACCCTTCCTGCTTGCCATTATCTGTATTCAATTTACTCTTTTTATTGCGCAATAAATGACTCAATACCAACGCAGAAAAGCTTATACCAATCAATATTAATAACACCAATTCAAACAGGATTCGGGGATAAGCATTCCATCCGGCAACAAAAAATTGAATGCCTCCCAAAAGTACACTCACTATTGTTATCGTTACTAATACCAACCATTTAGGCTTCATCCACATAATGAACAAAGCCACTAAAATGATGATATGAAGAAACGATTCTAATAAGAAATATAGGAAAACATCCTGCTCAGTATATATTGAAGTATTCACATACTTCATTCCGACCATCGAAATAAACCGATACTCAGTCAATGACCATATATTCAAACTGCCTGAAACAGCATAATATACGATTGTAAACAGAAGTATTAGCCTGTTTACCAAACTATTTGAAAGGATGTTTTTTTTCAATTTTTTTCAGTATTAATCCATAATATCTCTGAACCGAAGAAAAAACAATATAAAAAAGGCAGTAAAGACTAAATCAAACATCGGAAAAACACCTGATGGTTTGTAAACATAAACTGTTGACACAATAAGCATCAGCAACTGTGAAATGGAATAAATATGAAATCCCGTTTTTCGCAAACTCCACATTTGCCTGACTCCGGTAAATGAAACGATATTCAATAACCCCATAAGCAGAAAATAAGATGTATTGGTGTCTGTAAGTATCCCAAGATCGAATCCCATGTCATCAAATACTCCGGAACTAATTGTCTCAATGAGTAAATTGTGATTAAAGAAAACGAAAAGATTACTTACTGACGACAGGGAGCTACCTATGAAACTTAATATGCAGACTACAGAAAGTAGTTGCGGACGTTTTACAAGAGATGGTTCATTCATGTTTTGAGATGAGAAAGTTTGCTAAATTTTTACTGCTTACTTGTAATTTTAAAAAATACTCAGGTTACCAATTTCATTTTCAACCTCTTCCAACAATTCACAGCTTTTGACTAAGGCTTTCATTGCATTGTGATCGTTGTATAGAGGGCGGTCAATATCCAGGAATTTAACATGTTTCCGGATGACTTCATGAGCTTTTGTTGTTCCTCGGCCAAAACTATACTCGCGAAAATCAAGCGCTTGTGCTGCTGCCATCAACTCAATTCCCAAAATGCCATAAGCATTATCAAGAATTTGGTTGTTTTTTAACGCAGTATTCATTCCCATTGATACAAAATCTTCCTGATCTGCAGCAGCAGGAATGGACTGTATACTCGCCGGAGCTGAAAGAATCCGCTGTTCAACTATTTGCATATCAGCAGTATATTGCGATAACATCAAACCCGAAAACATACCAGCACCTTTGGTAAGAAAGGCAGGAAGACCCACACTTAATGCAGGATTATTGAGTCGGTTCATACGCCTTTCCGACAAAACGCAAACCATCGTTATGGCAATTCCTGCCATATCCATTGGAAGAGCGACAGGTGTCCCCTGGAAATTTGCTCCTGATAACTGAATGTTTTCATCAGGGAAAAAGATGGGATTATCCCCTACTCCATTAAGCTCTATTTCAACCTGAGAACGCGCCCATGCTAATGCATCGTGCGCTGCACCAATCACTTGAGGAGTAGAGCGCATACTATATGCATCCTGAACTTTTGATTTTACCCTACCATCTGCCAGATCGCCACCGGCAACCATTTTATTTATAGCCATTGCGCTGCGAACAGCACCACGGAACCCGCGTACCTCATGAAGTTTCCTGTTGTAGGGCTTCATATTGGCTTTCAACGCTTCCAGCGACATGGAAGCCGCAATTTCAGCCTGTCGCAAAAATCTATCGGCATCATATAAAAAAATGGCGCTCATAGCTGTAAGTACATTCGAGCCATTTATTGTTGCGAGACCATCGCGTGCCTGTAATCCTGGAATAGGGATACCGGCTGCATTCATAGCCTCAGTACCTTCAAGCAATTCACCTTTATAAAACGCTTTTCCTTCTCCCATCAGAAGTAGTGCAATTTGCGACATGGGAGCAAGATCACCAGAAGCTCCAACACTTCCTTTCTGGCAAACAAAAGGCGTGACTCCTTTATTAAGCATGTCGACCAGAGTTTGTGTAATCTCAGGTCGGCAACCGGAGTTTCCATGCGCATGAACATTAATTCTGCCAAGCATTGCTCCACGCACATGTTCCAAAGGCATAGCCTCACCAATACCGGCTGCATGATTGTAAATGAGGTATTTCTGAAAGTCTTTCACCTGGTCATCATTCAAAACAACTTCAGAAAACTCACCAATGCCGGTGTTCACTCCATACATGATTTCATGTGCAAGAATTTTCTTTTCCAGCATGAGCCGGCATTTAATGATTCGCTCAACAGCTTCAGGATGCAGAGCTACTTCCTTTCCGTGACGGGCTACTGCCACAACATCTTCAATGGTAAGCCCTGCGCCTTTGATTACTAGTGTCATAATTTCAATCTTTTAATCTGGTTTTTAAGATGTATTGAATGGAAAGACTCCACACAATGGAAATTCACGAGGCTAATTTAATAAAAAGTACTGCCTGTTTGATTTTGTTGTAAACAATCCATTTACTCTTTTTTATTTCTGAATCTTATAATACTGATAAACAGCAACATAAAATCAATTAGATATTTTGATCAAAGGATGTACTTTTGCAAAAAAAATGTAATGCAAAAAATCGATCTAACTTCCGTACAAAACGAAATCACACAAAATGCAGCTATACTTCTCTATTTCTACAGCGATCGTTGTGCCCCGTGCGTGAGTCTACGGCCCAAAGTACAGGAACTTATTACGGAAGATTTCCCGAAAATGACAGCAATATTCATTGATTCAGAAGCACATCCTGAAATAACAGCTCACTTTAGTGTTTTTGCCAATCCTACCCTGCTTGTTTTTTTTGAAAGTCGTGAATTTCAACGATGGAGCAAGTTTGTTGCCATTACACAAATTGCTGAAGCTATTGAAAGGCCTTATAATCTCATATTTGAAGAAGAATAGTTGTTTTATTCGCAAAACACTATTTCGTCTTAAATTCCTTTAATGAGTGCATCTGGTATGGTTATCGGAACTTCCTGCAAAAAAGTCACAGATTTTTCGATTTCTGGATACATCAGTTTATCCTCACTAATAAAAGCTACTCTTTTGCGGTAGCTGGCAACGAATTCTTCAATGTAATCGCTTGATTTCATGGGTCTTCTGAACTCCAAAGCCTGTGCGGCGTTAAAAAGTTCAATTGCTAGAATACGTTCAAGATTTTTTATCACTCTTAATGCCTTTGTGGCAGCATTTGCACCCATACTCACATGATCCTCTTGTCCTTGCGAAGATTCAATTGAGTCAACAGACGCAGGAGTACACAATTGCTTGTTTTGACTTACCAAACTTGCAGAAGTGTATTGAGGGATCATAAATCCTGAGTTCAATCCCGGATTGGCTACCAAAAAAGGAGGTAGACCGCGTTTCCCGCTTACGAGCTGATAGGTTCTTCTCTCAGAAATATTTCCCCATTCAGCACATGCAATAGCTAGATTATCAAGTGCAAGAGCAAGAGGCTGCCCATGAAAATTTCCTGCCGAAATAATCAAGTCTTCATCAGGAAAAATTGTTGGATTATCTGTTACTGCATTGATCTCATTGCTAAAAACGTATGCAACGTAATTCACTGAATCTTTTGAGGCTCCATGAACCTGTGGGATACATCTGAAACTATAAGGATCCTGAACGTGAACTTTTGACTGGTTGATTAACTGACTACCTTCCAATATCTTACGAATTCTTGATGCAGTATCAATCTGACCTTTGTGATGCCTGATCTGATGAACAGCATCATAAAAAGGCTCTATTCTTCCGTCAAAAGCCTCAAGCGACAAGCTTGCAATTATATCGGCCAGCATCGAAAGCCTGAAAACTTTCAACAAACCATAAACGCCATAAGCGCTCATAAACTGAGTTCCGTTGAGTAGCGCAAGGCCCTCCTTCGATTGAAGTTCAATTGGTTGCCATCCAAAATGATTAAGAACCTCAACGGTAGCTACCACTTTTCCTTCAAGCCTTACTTCTCCCAATCCAATCAATGGAAGACTCATATGTGCCAATGGTGACAGGTCGCCAGATGCACCTAACGATCCCATTTCAAAAACTACCGGAATAATATTGTTGTTAAAAAAATCGATCAGCCGCTGCACAGTTTTCAACTGAACTCCTGAATGACCGTATGACAAACTCTGCACTTTTAAAAGCAGCATAAGTTTCACAATCTCAGAAGGCACTTCGTCACCAGTACCGCAGGCATGAGACATTACAAGATTTTTTTGCAATGTACCAAGGTCTTCTTTGGAAATGCTGGTATTACACAATGATCCAAAACCTGTTGTAATACCATAAACCGGTGCTGTTTGCGTTTCGATCTTATGATCAAGATAGGCGCGACACTTTTCAATTTTGCTTATCGCGTCAGCCGAAAGGGCCAATTGATATCCTTCCTTAATGATATCAAATACTTGCTTAAAAGTGAGTTTCTCGTCACTAATATAATGTGTTTTCATGATGCAATTTGAGCTAAAAAAATGAATGAAATAAATAAACATTTAAAGAAGACTCATGATTTGAATCAACTTTTAAACTCACAATCTACTCTATTTCAATCAGTTAATAAAACCGTTTGAAATAATAAAAGCATTAAACCAAAAAGAGCGAGGTTCTGTTTACTTTGATAAGAAAATGAATATTCCAGTTCATTGGTTTGGTTTATGCGACTGTTTGAATCATAAAATCAACAAGACCAGTAACTCCCACTGATATTTGTTCTCCGGTAAGCATATTTTTCACAAAGACAAATCCTGATTGAATCTCAGATTCACCTGCCAGAATAACGAATGGAATTTTTTTCAAGTCGGCATATTTCATTTGCTTTTTCATCTTGTCAGCTTCCGGAAATATCTCAGCGTTAATACCTGCAGAACGCAAAGCTGCTAGCAATGGCAGGCAAAACTTTTCTTCCTGCGATCCGAAATTCACAAAAAGGACGGTTGTTGATTGTGAAGAGGTTTCGGGAAAAAGGTTTAACTCAAGCAACACATCGTAAATACGGTCAGCTCCAAAGCTAATGCCGACACCGGAAACACCGGGCATTCCAAAGATCCCCGTGAGATCATCATAACGTCCTCCGCCACAAATACTTCCCATTTGGGCATCAAGTGCCTTCACCTCAAAGATGGCTCCGGTGTAATAATTAAGTCCTCTGGCAAGTGTCAGGTCAAGTTCATATTCAACATCAAGCGACATATGATCAAGATATTCGAAAAGGGTTTTCATTTCACTCAAACCTTTTGCACCAATGTCGTTTCCTCCAATAAGCTGCGCCATTTGCGCCATTTTCTCGTGGCTGTTGCCTTTCATAAAAAGTACAGGCTGCAGTTTTTCGATTGCCTCATTACTGATACCTTTTTCAGCTAATTCCTGATTTACACTTTCGATACCTATTTTATCCAGTTTATCAATAGCAACGGTAATATCTGTAATACTTTCCGGACTGCCGATATAATTTGCTATTCCAGCCAGGATTTTCCTGTTATTAATTTTTACAACAACCCTAACTCCAAGCTTCTTAAATACATCATTCACAATCTGTACCAATTCAGCTTCATTAAGCAAGGCATCACTCCCAACTACGTCAGCATCACATTGATAAAACTCGCGGTACCTGCCTTTTTGTGGTCGGTCGGCACGCCAAACAGGCTGAATCTGGTATCGCTTGAATGGAAAAACGATGTCGTTGCGGTATTGAACTACAAAACGTGCAAAAGGAACTGTAAGGTCATATCTTAATCCTTTTTCACTTATGTGAGGAAGTAGATTTGAAGCCTCTAGATGTTCAGGATTTTTATCATAAGCGGATAAAAAATCGCCTGAATTGAGAATTCGGAACAAAAGTTTATCTCCTTCTTCGCCATATTTTCCCAACAAAGTTGATAACTGTTCCATGGCTGGTGTTTCAATAGGCTGATAACCATAACGTTGAAAAACCGTTCGTATGGTATCAAAAATATAGTTGCGACGTACCATGACCTGTGGTCCAAAATCGCGTGTTCCTTTAGGTATTGAAGGTTTCTGAGCCATAAATGACAATTATCCGATTAGAGCGCAAAGGTAAGCAATAGTTTGCAGTAGAAAAGAGAACCTGCATACTCAAAAAAGATCATGTGTTCTTCAATTAAGAATCTATCTAAATTAAAAACAAATTTTATAAAAAAGGATGGAATGCTACCTTTGTAACCGAATATTAAAAAAATCAAATTCATGGAACACACACACGCTTTAATTCCGCTTTGGGCTTCCATACCTTTTGCGATAATGTTGCTATTTATAGCTATTGGGCCCCTGTTTTTTCATCATTGGTGGGAAGAGAATAAAAATAAGCTGATCATCTCGCTTGTTTTAGGAATACCTACAGCCATCTACTTGATTGCAAATGGATTAACAGATAAACTTACTCATCAGTTGGTTTTCGATTACATTCCGTTTATTGTTTTGTTGGGCTCGCTTTTTATTATTACAGGAGGCATCCAGCTCAAAGGAGATATCGAAGCCAAGCCAGCCATAAATACTCTTTTTCTAGCTATAGGAGCCGTACTAGCTTCATTTATGGGAACAACCGGTGCAGCAATGTTACTCATTCGTCCGGTTATAAAAACAAACTCCGAAAGGAAATATAAAGTGCACACCATATTATTTTTTATTGCCGTTGTAGCCAATGCAGGGGGAATGTTAACCCCACTTGGTGATCCGCCATTATTTCTATTATACCTCCGTGGCGCTCCATTTGAGTGGTTTTTTCATTTAACCAAAGAATGGGCTTTTGTAAATGGATTATTGTTAGTTGTCTACTTCATTTTTGACACCTATTATCACAAAAAAGAACCAGCAGCTAATGTTGAAAAAGATCATACACAGATTGAAAAGCTAGGTATTTCAGGAACTTATAATTTCATTTTCCTTATAGGTATCGTTTTATCTGTAGCTTTTTTGAACCAAAACTATCTTCACATCATTCATGACAATCATTATTTTGGCTTTATTCGTGAGGCTGTAATGCTCTCATTTGCCGGAATGTCGCTTTACTTTACACCTCAATTGTTACGTAAAGAGAATAAATTTACCTGGACCCCAATTATAGAAGTTGCTTTCTTGTTCCTGGGCATTTTTGTTACAATGGTACCTGCCCTGCTTTGGTTGCGCGACAATGCCTCTACCCTTGGAATTGACTCTGTTGCCATGTTTTACTACGCAACCGGAGGCTTAAGTTCCTTCCTTGATAATGCTCCGACAGCTTTAGCTTTCCACAATTTAGCACTTGGAATGGTTGACCCGACAGCAACAAATTTAGTTGCCGGAATCTCTGAAGAGTTCCTTACAGCTATTTCTTTGGGGGCTGTTTTCTTTGGTGCTATGACTTATATTGGAAATGGACCAAACTTTATGGTTAAAGCTATTGCGGAAGAGAATAACATTTCAATGCCAAGTTTCTTTGGGTATATTTTCAAATTTTCACTTATTATTTTATTGCCGATTTACATACTTACGCAACTTCTATTTTTATAAATAAGTTGCATTAACAAAAAAGACTGCCAGATTGGGAATCCTAAACTAGCAATCTTTTTTGTTTTAATTATATCGTTTATAAGCCTAACTGATGAAGGATTTTCTTGTTAAAATCAAGTCCTGAACCTTCAAACTCTTTTGGTGCCCATGACGCGAAATGCTTGTCAACTTTGGCATCATAAGGACCGTCTTTTACTTCATAGGCAACCGAACCCGGTTCAAGACAAATGATGCTATGCCAGGTTCGTGGGGCAATCTCACATCCAAACTGCCCTTGCGAATGATCTAAAACAATATGATCAGTAATCGCCCCAGAGTCATCATATTCAACAACCAGAATTCTGCCACGCAAGCAAAAAAATGCTTCTGTTTTGTCAGGTAATTCATGCTTGTGAGGTTGAATATATGTATCTGGTTCCATCGCATTTAACATGCGTTGCAGTGTATCGGCATCATTCTGATGGAAGTTAAAATTTAACCTCCTTCTTGGCGATAATAAAGCTTTATCTGCCAAGCCTGATATCATCTGCACATCAATTTTTATCATCTGAGAATCTCCGGTTAATGGGACACAAATGTGAGATAGTTAGCTGGAAATGAGTTTTTTATACCTAATTCGTGATGGTCCGATGTTACCAAGTCGTTTTCGCTTATTCTCCTCATATTCTGTATAACCACCTTCAAAAAAATAAACCTGAGAGTTTCCTTCAAAAGCAAGGATATGAGTCGCAATCCTATCAAGAAACCAGCGGTCGTGCGAGATGACGACGGCGCAACCGGCAAAATTTTCGATACCTTCTTCCAATGCCCTCAACGTATTCACATCAATATCATTTGAAGGCTCATCAAGCAGCAGCACATTGGCCTCTTGTTTCAGTGTCAATGCCAAATGCATGCGATTACGTTCACCGCCTGAGAGAACACCGGCTTTTTTTCCCTGATCGTTACCCTGAAAGTTGAAACGCGCTACATAAGCCCTTGAATTGATCGTTCTGTTTCCCAACTTAAGGTCATCATGACCTCCTGAAATAACTTCAAAAACAGTTTTTTCCGGATCAATCTCTTCATGGGCCTGATCAACGTATCCGATTTTAACCGTTTCACCAACTTCAAAGCTTCCCGAATCGGGCTTTTCAAGCCCCATGATCATGCGAAATAAGGTTGTTTTACCAGCTCCATTCGGGCCGATGACACCTACTATTCCAGCTGGCGGTAGGCTGAAGTTGAGATTTTCAAAAAGAATCCGATCACCAAATGATTTTGTAACATTTTGACATTCAATAACTTTATTTCCCAACCGATCACCATTCGGAATAAAGAGTTCCAGACGATCTTCCTTTTGTTTGGAGTCTTCGTTAAGAAGTTTTTCGTAGGAAGACAAACGGGCTTTTGATTTGGCATGGCGGGCTTTGGGGGCCATCCGAACCCATTCAAGCTCTCTTTCCAATGTTTTACGCCTGCGACTTTCTGTTTTTTCTTCCATTTCAAGTCGCTTCGATTTCTGCTCAAGCCATGAGGAGTAATTTCCTTTATAAGGAATTCCTTCACCCCTGTCGAGTTCAAGAATCCAGCCTGCAGCATGGTCAAGAAAATACCTGTCGTGAGTGACGGCTATCACAGTTCCTTTATATTGTTGCAGATGCATTTCGAGCCACTCAACAGACTCTGCATCAAGGTGGTTTGTAGGTTCGTCCAAAAGTAAAATATCGGGTTCACTCAGCAGCAACCGGCATAATGCCACCCGGCGACGCTCTCCCCCTGATAAAACCGCAACTGAAGCATCACCATCAGGGCAACGAAGCGCATCCATAGCACGTTCTAATTTGTTATCGAGCTCCCAGGCGTCTTTTTGCTCGATCAAATCTGTTAGACGACCTTGCTCTTCGATGAGTTTTGTCATCTCATCATCCGACATTGGTTCCATGAAACGATTATTGACGTCTTCATAAGCTTTGAGAATGTTAACTATTTCTTGGACTCCTTCCTCAACTACTTGTCTTACAGTCTTCGAGGGATCAAGATCAGGTTCCTGATCCAGCATACCAACACTATAACCCGGAGAAAATACCACTTCTCCCTGATACGACTTTTCTTTACCTGCAATAATGCGGAGCAATGTTGACTTACCAGAACCATTTAAACCTATGATGCCGATTTTAGCACCATAAAAAAATGACAGGTATATGTCTTTAAGAATTTGACGGTTTGGTGGCACAATTTTGCTTACTCCTACCATCGAAAAAATTATCTTTTTATCGTCTGACACTGTTATATGTATTTAGTTTCTATCAAAAAAAATGATTTAGTACTTAAAAACCGGAAGCAATTGTTAAGTTGACAAATATATAAAATCAGCCGTTACTTTCAATGCGGTCAACATTGGAATCTATTTCTTCAACTGTTTATGCATTTCAATTTCCAGATTCGCAGTTGCACTTTCCCAGTTAAAAAAATCATTAACGAAATGATGTCCCTTAAGTGCGATTGCATCAGCAAAAGTAGCGTCTGACAACAATCTGATGATAGCTCTTGAAAGTTCTGCAGCCGTTTCACCTACAAGAATGTGCTCTTCATTTATCGCCTTCAACGAGTCGTTTGCCAGCGGAGTTGTTACACACGGTAACTGCATTGACATGGCTTCCAGCAATTTATTTTGCAAACCAGTTCCCATCTGCATTGGTGCTACAAAAACCCTCGAACCTGCATATGCATGCCTTATGTCATCCATCCATCCACTTACATGAATCCGCTCATTTGCAAGATTAACAACACTTCGATCGGGCGTAGCCCCTGCAATCAATAGCGTTGCTTTGGGATTTTCTTTCCAAACCAGGGGCATAATGGTCTCTGATAAAAACAAAGCAGCATTAACATTTGGTGGATAAGCCATGTTTCCAGTAAAAACCACATCATACTTTTTGTCCATTTTCATAGGTTTGAAAAAATCGTGATCCACCCCATTTGGAATAACGATAATTTCCTCTCTATGAGCATGTTGAATAAGGTCACGATCGGGTAAACTAATAATAGTTTTAAGATCAAAATCATCAAAAACCGCTGTTTCGTAGTTAGCGAGGCGTTTGAACTCCATTTTGAAAAAAGGTTTCATAAAAAATGAGGCCAAAAGCATTCTCCGATGCATCCCCATCGAAAAAACATCTTGATAATCAAGCACTTTAGGCAACTTATGATAACGGATATATTCAGCAACACGTAAAAGTTGTCCATAAATAATATCTGGCTGATGGTGTTTTATGAGCTGATTAATACGTTTATGAGCAGAGTGGCTGTAAAAATATCCTGTTTGAAGAGGCTTTCCGGATATCCATGCCATGAGGATGTTTAAAACAATTGCTGTTTTTGATAAATCAATGAAATTGACTGATTTACAATAAGGTTGTAAGGCTCTGAATGCTTTTTGTTTGTCAGCCGAACTATCTGTATTTAAAGCACAGAGAATGATTTCATTTGATTTTGAAAGACACCTTATCTGATGAAAAGCCCTAAGTTTGTCTCCCTTTTCAAGTGGCCATGGAATTCTGGACAGCAAAACAAAAATTCTCATACAGATAGTTGTAAGTGTAAGATTTCCTTTAATTCAAATGCAAAGATAATCCTTAGGTGTTAAGGTTGAAAAGAAGTGTGAAATCCCCTGAAGAAAATATTTTCACATCAGGCAGAAACGATTGAATTAGGCAGGTTGCTTAAAGAGCAAATAAACTTTAGCTCCCCCTTCTGGTTTATTATTGATTGAGATTCTACCCCCATGAGCCTCCATTATTAACCTTACTGCTGTGAGTGAAAGTCCGCTCGAAGCCCGGTCTGACATTGTTACAGGGTCAAATTCATTAGTAAAAAAATCCAATATCTCATTGGTGAATCCCGGTCCATTATCACTTACCTGCAGGCAGATTTCTTTTTTATCGTTTTCAAAAGAATACAATTCAATAATACCGCCATCAGGCAAATTATTGATCGCGTTTTCAATAAGAATAACGAGGCAATTGCGAATCAACTCCGAATCACCGATAACGAGCATTGAATCACTTACAGGGCTTACAAAAAGCTTTATATTTTTTTCTGTGATACGATACTGTAACTCGTCCAAAGCCATTTCAAAAAGAATGTTCACTTTCATTGGAAACATTTCTGGTTGCTGGCTTCGGGCTTGAAGCGAAGTGATGAGCAGAGCCATTTCCGAAAATCGCGCCAGTCGATTAGACGTTTGCTCCATTGATACTAAATATTCCTGCTGTTCTTCGGTGAGGGTAGTAGTTTGCATGATAGAATTCAATCCTACCAAAGCGTTGAGTGGTGTTCTTAATTCATGTCCTATAATAGAAAGAAAATCACTTTTAGATTTTTCGATACGCCCAAGTTGCTCATTGGCTATCTCCAGTTGTGCTGTCCTATCCTTAACAATAATCTCAAGGTTTCGGTTCAAACTATCCAGCTGTTTCCTTTTCGAGTGAAGCTCGAGCTGTGTTATAACACGAGCAAGAAGCTCAGAACTATTGAAAGGTTTAGTTACATAATCGTTAGCTCCTGCTTTGAAGCCTTTGAGGATACTGTCTTCATCTGTTTTTGCCGTAAGAAAAATCACCGGAACATCAATAGTTGTTGCATTATTTCTTAAATGCTTACATACCTCAAAACCATCCATCTCAGGCATCATGATATCAAGCAAAATCAAGTCAAAGTCGTTGTTATTTGCAAGCTCCAAAGCCCTTTTACCATCAGTTGAATAAGCTATATTATAGTTCTGCTCTACAAGAATATTACCAACAATTTGAATATTTCTTGGGTTATCATCAACAATTAATATATTCATCTATAACATCTTATAATTATATCCAGCAAACTCTATTTTTCTTTTAGAAAATCAGCAGCATTGGTTGTCAGTTCAAAAAGATTCAAGTGTTCGATAATTTTTTCAACATCAAAAGCTTTGATGCTTTTTTTCAGATCACCACTAAAATCCACTAAAATTGTTTGGTTATTAGCCAGGCCATATCGATGCATTTCATCAGCAAATTGTGCAGCATCATGAATAAAATGACTTTGTTTTGCTTTGAAGTACTCTTTCATTAATCGCTGAGCCGTTTCATTGCTCGTAATGAACAGCAGTTTTTCTCTTTCAAATTTGATATTGCTTTGATTCTTAACACTGATCAATTCTGATAATCTATTTTTAATTAGATCAGATTCCTCAGGCAGTTTGAATACATGTATTGCCAACAAACTGATTTTCAATTCTCTATGAAGTTCATCTTTATAAACAAAAACTGGGTCATGCTGAAGAATCTCTGCAGAGAAATCATTAAACTTGTCACCAAATTCATTGTAATTCAATGCATTCATATCAATAATCAATACTTTGTACAATTTATGCTTTCCATAAACCTGCAACAAATTCAGGTCGGCAAAAACGTCACAAGTAAGCTCAGATTTGTTCACAATCTGATCAACCAGTGTTTTGATAGTCAAGTCAGTGCTTACTAAACATACAGGAGCAGGAATAACCTGATGAATATTTTCAGTAGTGATGAGCCGAAGATGAGTTCTTTCGGGTATTATGGTTACTGATGGGAAATTCAAAATAAATTTTGTCCCTTCATTCAGGCTGCTTGTTGCATGAATGCTCCCACTCATAGCCTCAACCAGGCGTCTGGTGATAGTTAAACCCAAACCAGTTCCTTTCATATTTATTTTCCCAGGAGCTGACTGGAAGAAGGCTTCAAAAATTTGCTCAAGTTCTGACTGATTCATGCCATAACCTGTATCAGAAACCTCAATTGAAAGATCACCATGAAATTCATTTTGCATTGTCATTTCAGCTTTAACTTTAACCATCCCTGCTGATGTAAACTTAATGGCATTACCAATAAGATTAAACATAATTTGGCGTAGTGAACTTTCGCTGAAATGGATAGTACGAGGAAATGAAGACCTGATATCGACCAAAAATTCAATTTCTTTTTGCTGAAACTGAGGTTCAAAAACCCTTCTAACATCTTCAATCAATGGCCTAAATTCCACAGGTTTAAATTCAATATCGATCTTCCCTGATTCAATTTTTGATAAGTCAAGAATATCATTTATCAGCACGAGCAAGTTCTGACCACTGCTGCGGATTGACTCCAAATAACTTAATTGTTGTGCGTCGCTAATCAATCGTTCAAGAATATCAGTAAATCCAATTACTGAGTTCATTGGAGTTCTGATTTCGTGACTCATATTAGCTAAAAACTGACTTTTAAGTCTATTACTTTGCTCAGCTTCTTGTTTTGCAACGAGCAACTCATCAGCGTATTCTTTAAGCTTATCGCGGGCTTCCTCAATTTCTTTATTCTTGATTTTCAGCAGTCTGTTTTTTCTGTTGATGTACCTCAAAAAATACAACATAAACAAAATTCCAACAACAAGAAATACGAAGCCAGTCATTATCAAGTAATTATATAACAATTGACGTTTAATCCTTAAATCGGCAAGTTGTTTTTCATTTTCAAGCAAGGCGATTTTACTATCAGTTTGCTCACGATTGAACATCGCCTGCATTTGGTAAACTACTTTCTGAGTATTCTCATTTAAGATGCTGTCATTTAATACTGTAGATTTCTCCAGAAAGTAAATTGCATCTTTTGTGTTTCCTGCCTCTTTTTGAATCTCATACAGGAATTTGTAGGCATCCTTAAGAGCCGACCGGTTGTTTGTTCGTTCAGCTAACTTAAGTGCTTCACTTGCAAATGGAAAGGCTTTTTGAAAGTTCTTATTTAAAAGATATATCTGAGTAATCTTTAAATTATTGATTGCCAAATAATATAAATCTTTGATGGAAGTATTGAGTTGTAAGCTGAGAGTGAAATAGTTTAGCGCTTTGTCGCGATCACCTTTTCTCAAGAATACTTCACCCATATCGTTATAACAAATTGCAATGCCTCGTTGTGAATTTGTTTCACGATTAACCTCGAGCGAAAGCATGAAGTACTCAAGTGCTTTATCAAGGTCGTTTTTATTTAAATGCACGTGGCCAATGTTATTCAGATTAATAGACACACCGTTAAGGTTATTGGTCATTTGCTCAATACGTAAACATTCCCTGAAATTTCGCAGCGCTTCTTCGTGATTGTCGAGAGATAAATAAATATTTCCCAGGCCATTGGTGGCAAAAACATAACCGCGCTGATAAGAAATTGAATCAGAAATTGTTAAAGCTCTTTGATAAGCATCGATAGCTTTGGCATAACGATCCATTCTCCGATAAATTAAGCCAAGATTATTGAGGGCAGTTACTAAGTTTATACTGCTATTGTGCTGCTCGGCATAATATTGTTGCTGATAATGCCAAAACAATGCCGATTCAAAGTCATATGCCTGACGTTGCGCGATACCATAACGTCCCATTTGATCAATAAAAAAAACAATAAGACTTGAATCTTCAAGTGAGTTCATCGTAGTTTGAAGCAACAGACTTGCTTCATCAGTGTTTTTATCGTTGATAAGTATGCTATCAACATTTAAAAGCACTTGGGTTATATTTAGAGAATCAGACTGATAATGTGAAAAAACATCAGGCTCAATAGCAGGCTTTCCCGAATCACTCACCGATTGTGAATGTAGATCCAATCCGGCAAACATCAAAAATGAGAGAATTCCCAAAGAAATGTTTCGTAGGAAAATTGAATCGAAGGGTATCATGTAGGTTGAGTGAATTACACGTTTCAAAATTAATAAAAGCTTTGATATAAGCTAATGATTTATTGATCAGGTCCAATTATTGACAAGTATTCAGCATTTTGAATTACTTTAACACTATTTAGAAAACAAAGTGAAGATAATCCTGTTTATATGAAAAGATGTAAAAATGTCACTAATAAGAATGCTCAAGCCGCTGTTACTGCTCGCGTATATTTTCCTTTTTGGTCAATGTACGCATAGCCAACAGGTGCAAGATGAGAAATCAACTTATAAAATCCCTGAAGGTATGATTGGAAAAATTGAAAAAACAGAGGCTGAATGGCTTAAAGAACTTGGCCCTGAAAAATATAAAATATTGCGTCAATGTAGCACTGAACCGCCTTTTACTGGAAAATATGTTAATCACAAAGGAAAGGGCAGCTATGTTTGTTCAGGTTGCGGGACTGTCTTATTTTCTTCTGAAACGAAATATGATTCTAAGTCAGGGTGGCCAAGTTTTTTTGATGCTGTTGAAAAAAACAAAATCAAAGAAATTCGCGATACCAGCTATGGCATGATTCGGACTGAAATTAAGTGTGCTACCTGTGATGGCCATCTTGGGCATGTGTTTCCCGATGGTCCTCCTCCATCTGGTTTGAGGTATTGCGTAAACTCAGCAGCTCTTGACTTTATTCCATTTGACGACAGTAATTAATAGAGAAACTTTTCAATCTCATATCCCGTTTTAATGTTATGAAATATTGCAGCTTCACTTCTTTATTGTCAATAAACTATTGAGTTGTTTGAAATCTGATATGGTCTGATCAAGTTGCCCCTGTTGTTCAAACAGGGTGTAGTATGCCTCGAAACTACTGTAGTATCGGGTTTTGCCATTAGAGACAACTTTGATACAATTTGCTGCTTTTCTACAATAAAAAGTGAGGGCATGTCCAAGGAGTTCATCTGTGGAAACTGCTGTGATTTCATTTTCCTGAATGTCTGATAGATTAAAAGAGATCTCAAAATCATCAATTGTATCTTTCTCTGTAATGAAACCAGTGGTTGTGATATTAAACCAGGAAGTTGAACCCGCATTTCCCTTTAAATATTCATTTTCAATATCTTGTATGACTGTCAATATTTTAAGGAGCTGCGAATCAGTTTGTGCAGAGAGGTTTACATTCCAGAAAAGACTTAGCAAAAAAGCTAAACTAAAGGTTTTCATTTGTCTGCTTTTCAGAAATGAGAGTGCCGTTTTTTAACCGATACAAATAAGCGTTCAAATCGCTTTTTACTTCTCCTGCTAAAAAGAATAAACCAAGCAAATTAGGAAACGCCATGCATAAAACCATCATGTCAGAAAAATCCATTACCGGCCCAAGACTGGATGATGTTCCAATTACAATACTTATCAAAAACAACAGATTGAAAAGATTATCTGTTACTCTTCTTGATCCAAAAAGTCGTTCTCCCCAATTTCCAAAAAGATAATCAAAGCCTTTTAATCCATAATAGCTCCAGGAGATCATTGTGCTGAATGCGAACAGTGTAACTGCAATTAGCAAAATAAATGGAAACCAGCTAATTGCTGAGCCATAGGCTGCCGATGTTAGCTGTACACCCTGCAAACCTGATTGTGTATCAACACCAGAAAAAATAATAACTAAAGCAGTCATTGTACAAATTACGATGGTATCAATAAACGGTTCGATCAATGAAACAATACCCTCACTAACTGGCTCTTTTGTTTTGGCAGTTGCATGAGCTATCGAGGCTGAACCAACACCGGCTTCATTTGAAAATGCACCCCTCTGAAATCCAAAAATCAATACTCCAACAAAACCACCCTTCATTGCATCAGCTGAAAAGGCTCCATTCCATATTGATGAAAAAGCGTCAGGCAGATGACTAATATTCATCCCAATAATTATTAATGAAGCAGCAACATATAATATTGCCATGAAAGGGACAATACGTGAAGTTACCTTTGCAATACTCTTTATGCCACCAATAATTACCAAACCAACCAGAAGTGCCATGGCTATTCCATACCAAAATCCATCATCCTTGAGCGAGGGAAAGAAAATTGCCATTTGTTCAAAAGCTTGATTTGCCTGCAGCATATTACCTCCACCAACCGATCCTCCAATGGCCATTAATGCAAACAAAAAAGCTAAAGTAACACCCAGTTTTGGGAACCCTTTTGCCGCCAGACCATACTTAAGATAGTACATTGCACCACCTGAGACCTTTCCTGAAGCATCTATTCTTCGGTATTTTAGTCCTAGAGTGCACTCAGCAAATTTCAGCGACATCCCAAAAAATCCGGCTGCTATCATCCAAATGGTTGCCCCCGGTCCACCGATTGTTACCGCAACAGCCACTCCTGCAATATTTCCCATTCCAACTGTTGCCGAAAGCGCAGTACTTAATGCCTGAAAATGCGATACCTCTCCAGGATTGGCATGATTATCATACTTCCCTGAAATAAGTTGCAGCGCGTGCCAGAACCCCCTCAGATTTATAAAGCGCAGAAAAAAAGTGAAGAATAAACCTCCTGCCATCAGCCAAACAACGATTAATTTCAAGGGTGCTTTTACCGGAGAGCCATTTGCATCCACCACTTCTTTTCCATTCTCGTCATAAACCTGAGAATCATATAAACCTACAGCTTCAAAGGCATCCCAGAATAACACGCGTGATAACCCGTTAACAAAGGGTGTAAAAGCCTGATTGATACGGTCACTCATTGTTACAGTTTCTGCATTTGCAACTAAAGTATCTGCGTTTACCTGAGCATTAACAACATAAGAAGAACTTACAAAAATAACGCATAGAATAATAATCCGGCTGAGGCTAATCATAGCCTTCAAAAGTGGGCTGATAGTTCGTTTTGATATGCTTTGCATGGTGCAAAAGACTATTTCTTAATTTCTTCCATAGCCTTAAAATACTCTTTAGTTTCTTTAACTACTACCCCCGAAAGTAGCAGCAAAGCAATTAAGTTAGGTATTGTCATGAAGGTGATAACCATATCCACAAAGTGCCAAACAATATCAAGTCCCCAAATTGCTCCAAAAAAAACAAATAGCCCATAAAGGTATAAAAATGGTTTAACAGCCTTTTCTCCAATCAGATAAATTGCTGCTCTTGAACCATAATATGACCAGCTAATAATGGTAGAAAAGGCAAATAGTAATAGTCCAAAAGAAATGATATGACCCCCCATTCCATCTATTCCAAACCGGTGCAAGCCTGTATTCATTGCGTCGACAGTCATACCTACACCCTTAACACCAGTCTGCCAGGAGTCGGTTACAATTATCATCATAGCTGTCATTGTGCATATCACAATTGTGTCAATCAGTGGTTCAAGCAGCGATACAACACCTTCGCGTGCAGGATATTTCGTTCGGGCTGCAGCATGAGCAATTGGGGCTGATCCTTGTCCGGCTTCGTTACTGAATAAACCTCTTCGTACACCCCAAATCATCGTCATAATAATGGTTGAACCCACAAATCCTCCGGTAGCTGCTGTACCATTAAAAGCACCCGAAATAATACTATGAAACGCTGCAGGTAATTTGTCGTACTCGGCTATAAGCACTAAAAGTGTTGCTCCAACATAAACAATTGCCATAAAAGGAACTAGTCCGGCTGTAACATCCCCTATTCGTTTTAATCCTCCAATTATTACCATCAGTACCAATATTGTGATGATTACTCCTGAAATCCAGGTAGGTATGTTATAAGCAGTAAACATTGCATCCGACATGGAATTTGATTGCGCCATATTTCCGGTGCCCAACGAACATAAAATGGTAGCTGAAGCGAAAATCAGTGCCAGTATTTTAGCCCACTTCCCCAATTTATCCTTTAATCCATATTCCATATAATACATTGGGCCACCTGAAACTGTTCCGTCACTGTTAAAGCGACGAAATTTCTGTGCTAAAGTAACCTCTGAATATTTTAACATCATACCAAGAAATCCTGTCACCCAAATCCAGAATACTGATCCGGGTCCACCCAAATAGATTGCCATCGCAACACCAACAATATTTCCGGTACCAACTGTTGCAGACAAAGCTGTTGTAAGTGCTTTGAAGTGATTTACATCGCCTGCTGTACCTTTTGAGTCATAATGTCCTGAAACAACTTTTATAGCATGTGGTATCTTTGTAATATTAATGAACCTGAGGCGGAATGCAAACCAGATACCTGTGGGTATCAATAAGAAAAGAATTAAATAACCACCAACATAGTTGTTATAAGCTTGAATGGCCTGATCAATTAATGTTAAAAAATCATTCATAATAGGTAATTTTTGCGCAATGATTCGTAGCTACAGCTGATCTTCAACTGACAGATAAAAGTGATCTTCAAAGCACAAATATTAAAAAAATGAATTTCAACGACAAACAAAAAGAAACAAACCTGCAAAAAGAATTTATATGTGTCTGAAAATCAAAAGATAGTCAATCACACATTTTCTTCAGTTTCTGATCGAATCAACAACTGCCCAATACGACACTCGAGGCAACGCTTTGGATTGCAAAAGTTTTTCCTCAAATGAAGTAAGGCCTGCGATTGCAATGCATGTGTTGAGTTGACTCCAAGTGCTGAAAATTTTCGAATAATCTCATTGTTCTCGGCATCGAGGGTCTCCAGTATCATAAGTGCCTTATCTTTATATGTTTCATTCGCGTGATAAATGCCATAAGCAAACAAAACCTGCACAATTGTATTGATCAAAATCAAATCAACAGCATCTTGCCCCAGGTGTTTGCGATTTCCGGGCGTATATTTTTCAAACTGAAAATGATTATCCCAATATTCCGAGGCATAAACATCAAAAAGTGCTTTTATTTCCTCAATTGAATTCGCTTCGGTAATCCTGGAAAAAATTCGTTGACTTTTGTTAATCAATGCAGCCATTTGTGCGATTCGAATGGTTGGAAAGTTCGATGGACGCATGCGCATAAAACGCCACTGTTCGGGATTCATCTGACTTAATTCATACTTCTTTTGCAGGAAATCAAATTCTTTTTTGAGTTTTAGCGGGTATTCATCACTAAACGTTTGTTGAAGAAATCCCGCAACACCAAAAAGCAATGCTTCCAGTTGAAATACCTGATCGCTATGCCGCAGTAAAAGCTGAAACGGAAGCATTCGTCCAAGTCGCAAAAAGGGCTCATCGTTAACCTTAAACCCAAAATTGGTCATCATTCTTCGGTAAAGTGTTTCTTCCCAATCATTTCCTGTTTGTTCAAACACATGCAAAACCTCTTCAACTTTGAATTCAAGTCGTTCAACAATCATTCTGTCAAGCCACGAAAGCCAGGTGAACCGTTGAACTCTTTTCACCGACTTTTGACATGCTATCCAGGTTTTGCTGTCGATGAAAGAACGGTAACGTAACAACAAATTTTCATCAAAAAACCCTTTGAGCTGAACTGTAGGAATTGAATGCCCAACTGTTGTAAAGGTCGCCTTATCAGCTTGATATACAACATGTAATATAACATTATCAAATCCCTTATCAGTGTTATGACGATGCGAATACCAATCTGAAGCATTCACATGTAACTCCACATTTCCAGCCCAGACAGCATCTCCAATTCTGATGCGGGCATTTAAAAAGTCGGGGCCTGCATTGGTGTTTTTAATCCCTGGATACATAACCTCAATCTCTTGACCATCAGTAGTGCTTAATCCGGAACTAAGTAATCTGTTCTCCCAAATGTAACTTAAAAATATTTCCTTCATGTGTTGGTATATTCATGATATCGCTTGTAAAAATAATCTGCTTTTAAATGCGCTTGCCATGCTTTGATAGAAAAAAATCATTCAACAATTTATTAGGCAACCAACTGAAAAAGAAAATACTCTAAATAATTGGTTACATGAACCTTAGGATGAAGTATATGAAGTGTGTTGAAAAACATTTCTTAACAATTTGCAAAAAAGCCTGAAATTGTCTACTTTTGTTGATTGATCTTAAACAGCAGTTTAAATAATGTCGGACACGCGCATCCTTGTAGCAGGTTTGGAATATAAAATCAGGAAGCTGATTGAGGAAAACCTTCGGCTAAAGAAAAGCGAACAAGAGCACGAACAACTGATTCATTCTTTAAGCGAAAAGGTTGAGGTCATGGAAAGAAATATTTTTGAATTAACTGAACAACTAAATAAAAAAATTATCGCTGATGCGTTTAACAGCGAGCAAGAAATTGAAGAAGGAAGAAAACGTATCCAAGTTTTAATGCGGGAAATAGAACATTGCATTACTTTAGTAAACAAGTGATTAAAAGTATATAAACCAAAAGATGGACGAAATTACGATCAATATCAATATTGCTGACCGACCTTATCGCCTCACAATTACGCGTGAGGAAGAAGAAAGGGTGCGCAAGGCTGCTGATATAATCAATGATCGTATAAGGAATTACGCACAAAGCTATGCCTACAAAGACAGACAGGACCTGTTAGCGATGGCAGCACTGCAATATGCCACATCATCCCTTTTGTTTGAGTCGGAAGTTGCTTTTCGCGACAACCACCTAACTGAGAAATTGACGGAAATGGATCAATTGCTGAGTAATCATTTAAAATCCTGAAATAATCGAAGTTCAAAAGCGTTCTTTGAAAAAGATAATACCCGCCGTATTCAACAGATTGTAAACTCAACATTACAAATGTACCGGGATCGCTCTTGGTTGAGAAAACAGGCCTTATTCCTTAGGGAAGTCTGCACTGCAGGCCATTGGACGTTTGATCAGCGAGGCGCCTAAAACGTGTCGTAGAGGAGTTTACGTACTCCTTGAGCACTGGTGGGTATTTTTTTACCTTCTTCCATTATTAACTTAACAACGAAAAAATGATATGGAAGGAATCATCATTTATGCTGTCTTGCTTTTTGCGGGCGGTATAGCAGGAGGTGTATTAACAGCAACTGTACTTCGAAAAGCAATTCTCAAAAAAAGTGAAGCATTGCTCGAGGAGACCAAGGAAAAATCTGAAGTCATCAAAAAAGAGAAGATGCTTCAGGCCAAAGAAAAGTTTCTGCAACTCAAAGCTGAACATGATAAAGTAACGGGAGAAAAAACCCGTGAAATACAAAAAGCAGAAAATAAAAATCAGCAGCGTGAACAAGCTCTTAACCAAAAATTTGAAGAGTTTAACCGTAAGCAAAAAGAGTATCAGCAACAAAAACAAGTGCTTACTGACCAAACTGCCCTCGTTACAAAACGACAGGAAGAAATGGATAAGTTAAAAGAAGAACTGTCCAAAGTTCAGGAACAACATTTAAAGCAACTCGAACATATCTCAGGACTTTCAGCCAACGAAGCAAAAGAACAGCTGATCGAAGGTTTGAAAGAGGAAGCAAGAGCAGAAGCAATGATTTATATAAAAGAAATCACTGAAGAGGCTAAAATGACAGCGGCTTCAGATGCCCGAAAAATTGTTGTTGAAACTATACAACGTACTGCTGCTGAACATACTATTGAAAACACTGTCACTGTTTTCAATATTGAAAGTGACGAAATTAAAGGTCGGATCATTGGTCGTGAGGGACGAAATATTCGTGCTTTGGAGGCTTTGACAGGTGTTGAAATAATTATTGACGACAGTCCTGATGCAATCCTGCTTTCTGGTTTCGATCCGGTGAGACGTGAGATTGCGCGGCTATCGTTGCATAAACTTGTAACCGATGGTCGTATTCATCCGGCCCGTATTGAAGAAGTTGTTACTAAAACAGAGAAACAAATCGAGCAGGAAATAATTGAAACAGGTAAACGTACTGTTATTGACCTGGGAATTCATAACCTGCATCCTGATTTGATAAAAATGGTTGGTAGAATGAAATACCGTTCTTCCTATGGTCAAAACCTGCTTCAACACTCTATTGAAGTTGCAAAACTGAGTGCTACAATGGCTGCTGAGCTTGGACTAAATGTTAAAACAGCTAAACGGGCAGGACTCCTTCATGATATTGGCAAAATAGCAGAAACCAATGAGGCTGAATTACCACATGCTATTTTGGGGATGAAAATTGCCGAAAAATTCAAAGAAAAACCTGACGTTTGTAATGCTATCGGAGCCCATCATGATGAGATTGAAATGGAAACACTTATTGCACCAATTGTGCAGGTTTGTGATGCCATATCCGGGGCAAGGCCAGGTGCTCGTCGTGAAGTGGTTGAGGCATATATTCAACGACTTAAAAAACTTGAAGAAATGGCTCTTGCATATGATGGTGTTGTTAAAACATATGCCATTCAAGCTGGCCGTGAATTGCGCGTGATTGTTGGAGCTGATCAAATCTCTGATTCCGATGCTGATAAACTGGCTTTCGACCTCTCCAAAAAAATCCAAACTGAGATGACTTATCCAGGTCAGATAAAAATAACTGTAATACGGGAAACAAGAGCTGTTAGCTACGCTAAATAAGCCACTTCTTATTATCAAACAAAAAACCACCCCGACATCTAAGCTGGGGTGGTTTTTTATTTACTCATTTTGTAAAGAAAGCCAAAGTTGGTAAAAATCTTAAGATTGAACAAAAACAAAATAAGAATCGATTCTGTTAAAAAGAAAATCAGGTTGTTCTTGATTCTTTATCGGCTCTAAAGAATATAAGACTCAGAACCTATTCATTCATTTTCTCAAATTCTCGAATCAACTCCTCAGGGGATTTTCCAAGATTTCGTATTGCATTGTTTGCGTCGTCAGCAAACTCATTGTCGGGGAATTTCTCAATAAATTCATTGTAATACCTCCGTGCAGAGGCGGTATCATTGAGTCTTGTGTCGTAAACAAACGCCTTCAGAAAAGTGCTCATTGCAACATGTGGATGGCCAGGATAGTTTTCGATGAGCTTTTCTAAAAGTGCAAGCGTTAATTGCCCTTCACGCTGGTATAAGCTGATATCAGCAGCTTTAAAAAGGTATTCAGCAGAAAGTGGATCAGCAGGTAGCGAATCAGCATACCGTTCATAAAGTTGCATAAGTTGCAAGGCATCAGCTGAATTATATTGACTTTCTTGTCCAAATAGTTTTGATTCAAGCAGTTCTATTTTTTCTTTGGCAGAAAGAACTTTTGCTTGTTTATTATTTTGACAAGAAATAGCTAAAATAATTACCCCAAAAACAATTAAAACCTTTAGTCGTTTCATCTTATTTAAATTAACGTTGTTTCCTTCTTAATGCGGGAAAAATCATCCTGTAATCTACATCCACTTTTCCTTCAGAAATGTCGCGCAGCTTGCCTTTCAGCAATATTTTTCTGAATGATGTCAGCCGATCCACATACAATACTCCGTCGATGTGATCATATTCATGCTGTATTACCCTTGCAATAAATCCTTCGTATTTCTCGGTATGTTGATGAAAATTTTCATCCACGTAACTTATTAAAATACTATCCTTTCGGGTCACATCTTCGCTCATTCCGGGAATACTCAAACAACCTTCCGACATCACGACTTCAGGGTCTGACATTTCTTCAATGTGCGCATTGATAAAAACCTTCTTGAATCCATTCGCTTCATCATGCTCATCTGCATATGGAGTGGCATCAACTACAAACAACCTAATAGATTGATTTACCTGTGGTGCAGCCAATCCAACACCATTGGCATTGTACATGGTTTCCCACATGTCGTCAATGAGTTTAGTAAGATTAGGATAGTCTGCTTCTATATCAACAGCCACCTTTTTAAGTGTTGGGTGACCATAAGCAACAATGGGTAAAATCATATTAATTAAACTTCTTATTTTTTATAAATTCCATATATGATTGCAACATAATGGTTGCGCTAATTGTATCAATTAAGGCTTTGTTCTGACGTTTTTTCTTACTCAATCCGGCATCAATCATGCTCTGAAAAGCCATTTTGGAAGTAAAGCGTTCGTCATAACGCTCAATCTGTTGTTCAGGAAATAGTGCTTTCAGTCTTCTTACAAAAGGGTCTACAAACCGGGATGCATCTGAAGCCGTATTTTGCATATCCTTGGGCTCGCCTACTACGATGCAATCAACCTGTTCCTTTAACATGTATGATTGTATATAGCTAAGCAGATCTTTACTGGCCACAGTTTCCAATCCATTGGCAATGAGTTGGGAAGGATCGGTTACTGCGATTCCGCTTCGCTTTTGGCCATAGTCAATTGCTAAAATACGCCCCATGTTTAAGTTTCTCAAATTAAGCGGCAAATTTACGATTTTTTCAGTTAACGCCATTGTTATCCCTCTCATTTGGAGCTGGTTTTGTACTTTCGCCAATTAAACAGAATTTGGAAGAAATGGAAAATCTCAAAAATAACATCGAAAAAGCCTGGCTCGATCGCTCCTTAATTCAACAACCTGCTTATCAACAGTCTATTGAAGAAGTTGTTAGGTTACTCGATATCGGATCATTACGGGTAGCCGAAAGGATAAATAATGTATGGATTGTTAATGAATGGGTTAAAAAAGCAGTGATTTTGTATTTTCCCATAAAAAAAATGCAAGTTTTTGAAGCTGGTCCTATGGAATTTCATGATAAGATCCCATTAAAAAACAACTATGATAAACTTGGCGTGAGGGTTGTACCACATGCAATTGCGCGATACGGTTCCTTTCTATCTCCTGGCGTCATTTTAATGCCTTCTTATGTTAATATTGGAGCATGGATTGGCAGTGGCACAATGGTTGACACCTGGGCTACAGTTGGCTCATGCGCTCAAATTGGAGAAAACGTGCATTTAAGTGGTGGTGTTGGCATCGGTGGTGTACTTGAACCAGTTCAGGCAGCTCCGGTAATTATTGAGGACAATTGTTTCATCGGATCGCGCTGTATTGTGGTTGAAGGAGTCAGAGTTGAAAAAGAAGCTGTTTTGGGCGCCAATGTTGTTCTCACTCAGTCAACAAGAATCATTGATGTGAGTGGTTCAACTCCGGTAGAGTTCAAAGGTGTTGTTCCTGAGAGGTCGGTAGTTATTCCAGGTACGGTAACAAAATCTTTTCCTGCTGGTGACTTTCAGGTAGCCTGTGCACTCATTATTGGAAAAAGAAAAGCTTCAACCGACACAAAAACTTCTTTGAATAACGCACTTAGGGATTACGATCTATCGGTTTAGTTAGATTGACTTCGCACGTCCAATGCATCACGTAACGCATTGCCTACCAGCATAAAAGACAGGACTAGCAACATGATTGCAATCCCGGGTAAAACAGCAAGGTAAGCAGCATCAAGAATAATAAAAGCATAGTTTTCCTTGATCATGCTACCCCATGACGGAACGGGAGGCTGAACACCTAAACCCAAAAAACTCAATCCTGCCTCGATGAGTATGGCTGAAGCAAAATTTGCTGCAGAAATAACAATCACCGGACTCATAACATTAGGGATCAAATGCCTGAGAATGATACGTGTATGTGAAAAACCCAATGCTGTTGCTGCTTCAGCATATTCCTTTTCCCGGATACTTAGCATCTGTCCTCTGACAACCCGGGCAACCTCCACCCACATTGTAAGTCCAACGGCAATAAAAACCTGCCAAAAACCCTTACCAAGCGCAAAAGTTATTGCAATAACAAGCAATAATGTGGGTACTGACCAAACGACATTAATTAGCCAAACCACGATCTGATCCACACTTCCACGAAAATATCCTCCAATACTTCCAATTGTTATTCCAATTACCAAAGAAATAAGTACGGAGATAAAACCAACTGATAAACTGACTCGTGAACCAATCATTAGTCGACTTAACATATCACGGCCAAACTGATCTGTGCCCAAATAATATTTCTTTACAATTATACAATCTGTCAAAACACTCTTTTTCAATACGTTGACAGATTCTGAAAATTTCACTCCACCTTTCATTGTTGCAAAAACCGAGTCTGATGTAAAACAATAGTCAAGCTTCTCATCAACATCAACAATATCGATTAACCTGTATGACACTATTTCGGGTATTTCTTCATCATCAGGCACATAGCCAGTTAGGATGATACTATCAGCGGCAAATTCGAACGTGCTGAAAGGAATCATCAAATAGTTATCTTTTCTTCCAAAAAGCATGCGATTAAAAAATGAGTATGTTTCTTGTTTGTCGCTTTGCCTGATTTTCAGCATGTTGATTTGAAATCCGGGTTTGGCAGTGCCAATTTCAAGAATCTGCCTGTTGGCATATGGCGTTTGATCCGGGGAAATCAGATATCCCAATATGGCTACCAGTGAAACAACAACTATGATGAAAAGGGCTGACATACCTACACTATCTCTCCTGAATTTTCGCCAGGCTATACGTCCGGGAGAGGTGCCAAACGCTGAAATGTTGTTATGTTTTGAAAAAAAACGACCCATTTTAAAGCTTTGTGCAAATGTACAAAAGCAACTTTACTGGCAAACTTTTAAATCGAAAGAGCATAATTTGATTTCCGTTTGAGTTTTGAACATATAGCTATAATAAGATTATCTTGTTTATTAAAAAGAGTTTTAACCTGGAGTTCCATTGATGCAAGAAGAGCAGGAACTAAATACATTTCCCTCGATTTTATTACCTTTGCAACATAAAAATAACCTCATTTTCAAATGAAACACTTCATAGTTGCTATTGTTCTGCTTTTCACTTTCAGCTTTCTGTCTCATGCTCAGGAAAAGGCTTTTCAATTTGGTTTCAAATTAGGACCTTCCATTGGATGGATTAAACCAGATTCGGAAAACTACTTTCGGGATGGAACAAAAACAGGCTTTAACTGGGGCTTTGTTGCTGATATTCACTTGATGGAAAACTACTCAGCGCAAACCGGATTCAACGTAATTTATATGAATGGGGCATATAGCTATCCACACAAAACAAATCCATCAGAAGAAGTTTCTTCATTGGTCACCGGGACAATGAACAGGGTTATTCATTTAAAATACATTCAGCTTCCTGCTGTGTTGAGGATGAAAACCAACGAGATTTCTGGTTTTGTAATTTATGGTGAAGCTGGTCTGGCACTTGCAATTAACACGAGTGCAAAGGCAGACGATACGTTTATGAAAGATGGTCTGGTACTTAAAGAGGTTAATAAAACAGATATTTCCAAACAGATACGCTTTACCCGTGAATCCATGATTTTGGGAGGAGGAGTTTATTACAACCTGGGCGGCTCTTCAAAACTAACAGCAGGACTGCGATTTGATAATAATATATTTGATATTCTAAAAGATCAAAATTCGGTGAACCCTGAGATCGAGCAGAAAGCCATTTCCAATTTCATTGAACTAAATTTCGGATTACTTTTTTAAATGTATTAATCGTGAAAATAGCCCTCGCCCAACAAAATTTTCATATTGGGAACTTTGAAGCCAATACCCAAAAAATAATTCAAGCAATTCATCACTCAGCTGCTCAACAGGCTGATTTGGTTGTTTTTGCTGAATTGTCAATCGGAGGGTATCCATCACAGGATTTTCTTGAGTTTGACGACTTTTTACAACGCTGTGAAAATTCACTTCAACGCATTGCTGCTGAATGTAATACAATCGCTTGCATCGTAGGGACTCCTGTTCGTAATCACCTCCCTAAAGGAAAACCTTTGTTTAATGCTGCAGCCTTTTGCTATCAGGGATCGATTCAATATTTCCGAAAAGCATTACTCCCAAACTACGATGTTTTTGATGAATACCGCTATTTTGAACCCTCAAGAGAATTTGAGGTATTGCACTTTAAAGGATTAAAAATAGCTCTCACAATCTGTGAGGACATTTGGGATGTTGGGAATAACAGGCTTTATACTGTAAACCCAATGGAGGAACTCATCAGGGAACAGCCTGATATAATGATAAATATAGCAGCATCTCCGTTTAATCATAAACAAGCTCTAACACGGCTTGAGGTCTTAAGGGCTAATGTCAATCAATACAAAATACCTCTGCTGTATGTAAATCAGGTTGGAGCTCAAACCGAGCTACTTTTCGACGGTGGTTCATTAGCTTTCAACCGGAATGGGTATTTAGCACAATGTCTTCCGTTTTTTGAAGAATCAATTCAAATTATAGAAACAAAATCGTTATTTGATGATGATTTAACAACTGATAAGCAGCAAATACCTGAGAAAACAGCTTTAATTCATGATGCTCTCGTTATGGGAGTACGTGACTATTTTCATAAAATGGGATTTTCAAAAGCAATTCTTGGGCTCTCAGGTGGTATCGACTCGGCTGTTACGCTGGCAATCGCTGCAGAGGCTTTAGGCGCTGCAAATGTCTTTGGACTGCTAATGCCATCCCAGTTTTCTTCCGATCATTCGGTAAATGATGCACTCGACCTTGCTTCAAATTTGGATTCTCCGGTTAAGACCATTGGCATTGAACAACTGTTTGACACTTTTTCAAATGCGCTAAAAGATAGTTTCAATAATAAACCATTCGATGTGACTGAAGAAAATATTCAGGCTCGCATCAGAGGGGTTTTATTGATGGCTTTATCAAATAAGTTCGGCTATATTCTACTCAATACCAGTAACAAAAGTGAAGCCGCTGTTGGGTATGGAACCCTTTACGGTGATATGAACGGTGGTCTTTCGGTTTTAGGTGATGTATATAAAACTGAAGTTTTTGAACTTGCAAATTATATCAACCGCCACAAAATAATCATTCCGGTAAATACCATTCAAAAACCGCCTTCTGCTGAACTTCGCCCAAATCAAAAAGACAGCGATAGCTTGCCAGATTATGCGATTTTGGATGCCATTCTTTATCAATACATTGAGCAAAAAAAAGGGCCTGACGAAATAATATTGGCAGGTTTTGATGAAAAAACTGTGAATAGAGTATTAAGGTTAGTTAACTTAAACGAATATAAGCGCAAGCAAACTCCGCCAATATTGCGTGTTTCAACCAAAGCTTTTGGCATGGGACGAAGAATGCCTATTGTAGCTAAATACCTCTCCTGATTCCAAAGTTATCAGGACTTCTAAACAAAAAAACCTTACCGGAAAACTCCAATAAGGCTTTATTTTTTTCTTAAGCTTAAAATTGCCGAGAATTCAGCTTACAGATTGATAGCTTCTACACTTTTAATTTCAGGAATAGCTTTACGAATCGTATTCTCTACACCATTTTTTAAGGTCATAGTGCTGTAAGGACAGCTCCCACATGCACCGGTAAGCTCAACGTTTACGACCATATCATCTGTGATATTCACAAAATTGATATCGCCTCCATCCTGTTGCAGATAAGGTCTTACCTGTTCGATGAGGTTCTGAACCTTCTTTTCTAATATTTCCTTTTGTTCTGACATACATTTAAAATTATGTTGATTGTTGTAATCAACCATTAATAATCTATTTATTTATCAACTCTTTAACTTTGTAAGCAACTTCTAAAAAAGCCTTTGCAACCGGAGAATCTTCATCAAGAGCAATAGGGCTTCCACTATCACCTGATGATGAGATCTGCTCAACAATTGGAATCTGTCCGATTAAAGGTATACCAAGTGCATTCGCAAATCCTTCACCATGTCCTTTACCAAAAATGTAATATTTCTTTTCAGGCATATCCAACGGTGTAAAGTAAGCCATATTCTCAATCAATCCCAAAAGGGGAATGGTAAGTTTTTCTTGTCTGAACATTGTTGCTGCTCTCCTGACATCAGCAAACGCAACTTTTTGAGGTGTTGTTACAACAACTGCACCTGTGATGGAATAAGACTGTGCCAAAGTCAACTGAATATCACCAGTTCCAGGAGGAAGGTCAATAATCAAGAAATCAAGAATACCCCAATCAGCATCCGTAAGTAATTGGTTCAAAGCACTTGTAGCCATTGGCCCACGCCAAATCAGAGGTTTATCAGTATCGACAAAAAAACCAATAGACAGCAAACGGATACCATACTTTTCAATTGGCACGATCATTTGTTTGCCTTCCTTTTCAATCATTCCGGGTGCTTCATCAACAATCCCAAACATCATTGGAACAGAAGGACCATAAATATCTGCATCAACCAAACCAACTTTAGCTCCGGTGCGTGAGAGTGCAACAGCAAGATTTGCGGCTACAGTTGACTTACCAACGCCACCTTTGCCCGATGCAATAGCAATGATATTACGAACACCAGCTAAAGGACCTCGACCTTTTTCTTTTTCAGTAATTGGGGTTATATCTATAATTGTTGAATCACCAAAAGCCTCTTTCAAAGCTTTCGTCGCAGCATTACTCACAATATTTACAGCAGGTTCTCCCAATTTAGGGAAAACAAGCCTGAAACGTAAGGTGTTATCGCTTATTATTAGCTCATCTATCATTCCCAGATCTACAATGTTATCTCCTTTTGCAAAATAGATAATACCCTTTAAAACCTCAATTACTTTTGATTTTTCAATATTCATTGAAAACACTATTTAGAATAATTATAAATAACACGATTTACAGACCACAAATATACTAAATACCTATAAGCAGTATAATGATCTTAAATTTCTTCTATTGAATAAAAAATAATGGCACGTTCGTACCACTTATCTGAAAGGATTCTATTGACAAAATAATTCAATCACTTTTTCACGATCCCAGCCTTCATTTACAGCTTTTTCCAGTTGTTTAGCATTTACTTTGTCGTTAAGCATCAATACGCCATCAAGTTTCGATTCTTCAAAAAAGAAGCGATAATACATGTTGTTTTTTTCATGAACCAGTTCCTTTTTACTTTTTGAAAACTTTGGGACATTTAAAGAGAAATAAAATTGCCCAAATACTTCAAGTTTCATCCTGTATTTTCGTTTTGAACGTTCTGAAGGGCGTCCTGCTGCGTTAACCCCTGCAAGATAACCCTGATTTTCAGCATCATGCCATAAACCGCTAATCTGCCCATTAGGATGTTGTGCAACATCACCTGCAGCAAAAACATCAGGGTGTGATGTTTGTAAGAAATTATTGACTTTAATTCCCTTACCGACCTCTAAACCTGCCTTTTCTGCAAGATGAAAGGATGGAGTTACTCCATTTGCAGCAATGATAAAGTCGGTTAATAAATGAATCATTTCGCCAATTTCAACCAACAACTTCCCGTTTCCGGTTTTAGATACCGATTTAATCTTTTCATCCATAATCACTTGTATACCATTTGATTGCAACAAACTATACAAGTGACTTGAAAGCGCTTCATCTAATTGACGATGCATCAGTAAGGATTGAGCATGAACCAAACTTACAGTTTTTCCCATTTGAGCCAGCGCTGAAGCAAGTTCTACACCGAGGACTCCTCCTCCAATTACCAGAACACGTTTGATCTCGTTTGCCTTTTGAATCAATTGTTCAGCATCATAAGCAGTCCTGAAGTAGTTAATTTCTGTTTTTCCATTTCCCTTAAGTGCCAAAGGTGTTGGGCTACTCCCCATTGCAAGAATAAGTTTATTCCAATGAAAAAGCTGATGATTTTTTGTTGCAAGAGTTTTGTTATCAATTGAAAATGAGTGCATTAAATTGGATAGGACAGTCACACTATTTGCATCAAACCAATCGGGTGCATGAATAGCAAAGGCGTCTTTTTCAAACCCATTAACAAGTTGCTTACTAATTTGGGTACGCTTATATGGCTCGCGGTCTTCACCATTGATCAGAAGAATTTTACCGTTTGAATCGACACTGCGAATTCCCTCAACAGCTTTAATGCCGGCAATACCCGCTCCCACTATGATATAATCGTATTCGATCATTTTTCACTTTTGGCAAATATACATAAAACCTCCTATTAAGAATTGTTCTTGATAATTGGAATGATTGAAAAAATTGAAGATGTCAAAAAGATGCTTCTGCTGCATTTACTAAATATGCCGGGTTATTTGTAATTTCGCGATTCAAATCGGAGAAAATGTCGAAAACTGAAAGAGAAGAATCGTCTGAAAAAGAGATGTCATTTTGGGACCATCTCGAAGAACTGCGTACACATATTGTTAGAAGTGTGATTTCAATAGTAGTTTTAGGTGCAATTGCATTTCTTAATCGCAGGATTTTATTCGATGAGATTATTTTAGGTCCAAGTCGTGGTGATTTTATCACCAACAGATTCTTCTGCTACGTCGCCAAAATGTTTTCAATTGATGGCCTTTGTCTTGAAAACCTAAATATACAGATCATCAACATAAATATGTCGGGACAATTTATGATGCATTTCTATATTTCTTTTATAACCGGAGTCATTCTGGCTTTTCCTTTTATTCTTAATGAAATTTGGAGATTTGTACGCCCTGCTCTCAAGGAAAATGAATCAAAAGCATCCCGAAAAGCTGTCATTATAAGTTCCGCATTATTCTTTATAGGCGTACTTTTTAGTTACTATGTTATTGTACCTCTGACAGTTAACTTTTTTGGATCTTACCAGGTGAGTGCTTCTGTTTTGAATCAGATTTCTCTTAATTCTTATATCAGCACAGTTGTTTCGACCACCTTTGCTGTAGGAATTGTTTTTGAAATGCCCCTTATCATTTATTTTCTTACAAAAATTGGCATTGTCACCCCTGCTTTTTTAAAAAGAAACAGAAAATATACTTTGGTAATACTTTTGATAATCTCAGCTATTATTACCCCTCCAGACGTATTCAGTCAGATTCTTGTTTGTATTCCTCTTATGGGGCTATACGAGCTAAGTATCTTTGCCTCAGAGCGAATTACAAAAAAAGAGAGGGTATCAAATTCCTAATTCAACCTGAAATACAAGTAAAAAATTTTCCTTTGAGTTCAAATCAGGTGACATTGCATTTTGCATACGATAACCCGTAAACAATTGAACCTTAGTAAGATGTTTATTGATGTATTTGTTTACTCCGATTTGGTAATACTGGTCTTTTCTTGCATATGATCTGATTTCAGTGTAAGGAGTAGAAATGGCATATCTTGCTGCTATTTCCCAATAGGAAGGGAAACAATAACTTAGTTGGGTATCTATTCCATTACCTATCAAAACATATTCCATTAATAATGAGTCGTTTACATCATATGTAATTGCTGATGCATCTGTATCACGACTTATATATTCGGCTGAAGCTGCCCATCCATTATATTTAACAATTACGTCTGCAAAAAAAGATGTCATGTCCTTGCTTTCATATAAAAAACTCCCTGTTGTCCCTCTTGTTCGTCTTGCTTTGTTGTTAAAAGCATACCCTCCTGAAATAGAAATTTTTGGATTCTTCTCAAATTCAAGGTCACCTTCCGAAAAATCGCCATCATTCGTAAATTTTCCCAATGGCAAAAATTCTACTCTTGCAGTGTACATCAATCCATTATCTGTTTTTAACTGATTTCGTCCATCACCAGTTGATAAAGCAGCTTTAACTTTATACTCCATGTTTCCCAGATTATTCGAATAATATCCAAACAAGCCAAAATCCCTGTCAAGCGTATAATTTGCATTCACTACTGATCGATCATAAATTTGCTGTTGACCGCTTGAAATAATACGCTGTCTGTTTCCCGGCAACTTGCCCTGTCCAAAACCCAAATAAAAATTTTTATTGAAATGGTAATAAACCATGGCGTCTCTCACAACATTTGGCACTCCACTATTATCCCAATCCTGATCTCCGCGAGAAAAAGAGAGTTGCAAATAATAGGTAAGCTTTTTACTTTTAATATACCCATCAAAACGAAGCCTTAACCGGCTTACACGAGCTTCGATATCTTCAATAGCAAATTCGTTATCAAAATTAAAAGCTAGTCGATTTTGCATTCTGGTTCGTATATTTATTCCAAAAGTGCCATCAGGACTATAAAATCCTAATCCTTTTCGGAAATCAACCATTGCTCGTTCATCTACTTCTGTTTGTCCAAGAATGTGATGAAAACAAAATAAAACCAAACTAACTGCTAAAAATACTTTTTTAAATAAAATGCTCATAACATTCTCAAAATAAATAGTTTGTAATACTATAGAAGAAAGCTCATGCGAGTTTTTTGAGGCAGACTTTCAACAATCAGGTTATATGACTCATCAATCCATTTTAAAAGTCTGGCTTCATCAAAGCAATCAGCTACATCAACCGTTATCCAATGTTTCTTGTTCATATGATATCCAGGCCGGGCTTCAGGAAAACGTTCGATTCTATCAATTACATCTTCAGGCAAAGCTTTTAAATTAAGCGTCAATGGCCCATCAAGGTTAGCTAAAAGAAATATCTTATCTGCTACCTTAAAAACCAAAGTATCATCTCCAAATGGCATGCTTTCTGTAACAGCAACTTTATTAATACAATAAGTTCTTACTTCTTCAATGTTCATTTAGTTTAATTATTTAGGTTTTCACTGATTATAAATAATCCTTTAAAACATGATGCAATTTAGTTGAATTATTCATGCTACAAAGCGTGTTATAATAAAATCTATTATATTGATTTACATGTCTTTAAGTAATCACATTTATTGATTCACCCCAATTACCAGTCAAAAAAAAAGACAGTTTTTAGTAACTGTCTTTCTTTTGAAGATCGCATGCAACTACAATCCAAATGCATTTTTTATAGAATCGACATAATCAAGCTTTTCCCAAGCAAAAAAATCAACTACTTTATAGTGCTTTGTCCCATTCTTATCAGTTCTTGACTCAGTTGTTTCATCGGAATATCTTACTTCCACTTCTTTTTTGTATGATTCTCTTCCAAAATGACCATAAGCCGCTGTTTCCTTGAAGATCGGATTCTTAAGACCAAAACGTTTTACGATGGCATAAGGACGCATATCAAAAATTGACTGTAGACTTGCTGCAATTGCCTGATCTGTAATCCTTTTACCCTCAGAATCCTTTAGTTTCGACGTGTTAAAGGTATTAACATAAAACCCAACAGGGCTTGCAACACCAATAGCATAAGCAACCTGCACGAGCGCTTCATCAGCCACACCTGCAGCAACAAGATTTTTTGCGATATGCCTTGTTGCGTAAGCAGCTGAACGATCCACTTTAGAAGGGTCTTTTCCCGAGAAAGCACCACCTCCATGAGCACCTCTGCCACCATAGGTATCAACAATAATTTTTCGTCCGGTAAGCCCTGAGTCTCCATGAGGTCCACCAATAGTAAATTTGCCTGTCGGATTCACAAAGAGTTTTATATCATCTCCAAAAAGCTTTTTAATTCTGGGCGGGAGCATTTTCTTTACCCTTGGGATAAGAATTTTCTCTACGTCTTCTTTGATCTTTTTGAGCATAACTTCTTCTTCATCAAAATCATCATGCTGGGTAGAGATCACAATAGTTTCAACCCTTATAGGTTTCCATTTATCACCATACTCAACGGTTACCTGTGATTTTGCATCAGGGCCGAGGTATTTCATCTGTTTTCCCTCCCTGCGAATAGCTGCAAGTTCTTGAAGGAATTTATGGGAAAGTTCCGTTGTTACAGGCATGAAATTATCCATTTCTCTGCAAGCATAGCCAAACATCATCCCCTGATCTCCAGCACCCTGATCTTCAGGTAAATTACGTTCAACACCCTGATTAATATCCGGTGATTGTTCATGGATGGCGGATAATACGCCGCAAGAATTACCATCGAAACGATAGGAGGCTTTTGTGTATCCAATATGATTGATGGTTTCCCTTACAACATTTTGAATATCAACGTATCCTCGTGTTTTTACTTCACCGGCTACAACAGTCAGACCAGTAGTGACCATCGTTTCAACAGCTACTTTCGACTCCGGGTCGAATCTGAGCATTTCGTCAAGAATTGCATCAGAAATCTGATCAGCTACTTTGTCAGGATGACCTTCCGAAACTGATTCAGATGTAAATAAATATCCCATATTACATTATTTAAAAAGTAAAAAAATAACGGGAAGGATGATTGAAAGGCTAAAGCATATTTTAGCATTTTTTTCTGTGGTTGCAATCAATCAAATCTTTCCACAACTTCCGTTTTATAAACGGGTTTCAAGCCGCAAAGGTAAAAAAAATGACAAATATGCTTCAATGATCCCATAAATTATTTGAATTTTTAATAAAAGGTGATCGTAACCATGTTAAACTTCTATGCAATTAAGCTGCTTTTTTTACATTGGAAACGATTACGGAAAGAATTTTCCTTTTTTTTTGTGCTATTTCTACAAGACAAGGATGAAAATAAAAAATATTTTTAACACCTATAATATTGATTTAATGATATTTAGCATGCAATAAATGAATTAATAGTATATCAGACTAAAAAATAATACAAAAAAATAGTTGCACTTTCCAACCAATTATTCCTTATATTTGTCTAACAGACGATCCTTCATTTGAACAAGGAAAATACCTGCAATAATGTTTGGAAAAATCTGTTAACAATAGAGTAATAATAACTGAAATAAAAAGATGGCCAAAAAGGATGAATATGGTCTGCACGAGCTGCTGAAGAAAATATTTGGCTTTGATCAGTTCAAAGGAAATCAGGAAGCTATTATAAAAAATGTTCTTGATTTAAACGACACTTTTGTCGTAATGCCCACAGGTGGAGGCAAATCACTATGTTATCAACTGCCTGCATTAATGAATGAAGGGACTGCAATAGTTGTATCTCCTTTGATTGCATTAATGAAAAATCAGGTGGATGCAATCCGCAATTTCGGTACTGATATTGGCATTGCCCATGTGATGAACTCTTCGTTATCACGTGCTGAACTGATGCAGGTGCGTGAAGATCTGATAGCAAAAAAGACAAAACTTTTATATGTTGCGCCTGAATCCTTGACAAAGGATGAAACTGTTGATTTTTTAAAATCACTTAAAATATCATTTTTTGCAATAGATGAAGCACATTGTATTTCGGAATGGGGTCATGACTTCCGTCCTGAATACAGACGGTTGCGTCCCATCATGAATGCGATTGATAAAAAGCTTCCTGTTATTGCGCTGACAGCTACAGCTACAGTAAAGGTTCAACAGGATATTTTAAAAAATCTTGAAATCCCCAATGCAAAGATCTTTAAGTCTTCATTCGACAGACCTAACCTGTATTATGAGGTACGTCCGAAAACCTCAGATGTAAGCAAAGATATCATCAAGTATATCAAAAATAATCCTGGTAAGTCAGGGATTGTTTATTGTTTAAGCAGGAAAAAAGTTGAAGAAATTGCTGAAACATTGGTAGTTAACGGGATCAGAGCTTTGCCTTACCATGCTGGACTTGATGGTGCAACACGACGGATGAATCAGGATAAGTTTCTTATGGAAGAGGCTGAAGTTATTGTGGCGACCATTGCTTTTGGAATGGGAATAGACAAACCCGACATTCGCTTTGTAATCCACCATGATATTCCAAAAAGTCTTGAGGGATATTATCAGGAAACAGGAAGAGCTGGTCGTGATGATGGCGAGGGTAATTGCGTTGCTTTCTACAATTATGAAGATATCCAGAAGCTGGAAAAGTTCATGAAAGATAAGCATGTAGCTGAACAGGAAATTGCAAAGGAGCTTTTAAATGAGACTGTTACCTACGCTGAATCAGCTGTTTGCCGACATAAACTTCTGCTCCACTATTTTGGTGAAATTTACGAAAAAGACAATTGTGGCGCTTGCGATAATTGTTTGAATCCAAAAGTAAAATTTGATGGGCAGGAAGAAATAAAAATGGTTCTTGAAGCTGTTTTAAGTGTCAAACAACTCTTCAAGCTAAAACACATTAGTGAGCTATTGGCTGGAAAGAAAACAGGTGATATTAAAAATGCCAAACATGAAACCAATGAATTTTTTGGTGCAGGCGAAGATGAAGACGAACGCTTCTGGCAGGCTGTAATACGCCAGGCTTTGATTCACCGCTTGTTAGCAAAGGATATAGAAAATTATGGCATTCTTAAAGTGACGAAAGAAGGTAAGGATTTCATTAAAAATCCTCAGCCTATTATGCTCACTAAAGATCATGACTACGAAAACCCTGATGACGAAGATTTTGAAAGCGCGAAAGCAACAGGGCCAAAAGGCAGTGGAACTGATACTACACTGTTTGCAATGCTTAAAGACCTCCGGAAAGCAATCTCGAAAAAAGAGAATTTACCTCCTTTCGTAATTTTTCAGGATCCTTCGTTGGAGGACATGGCCATTCAATATCCAATTACCTCCGAAGAATTAACTCAGATTGTTGGTGTCGGAACTGGTAAAGCAGGCAAATATGGTGAGCCTTTCCTTAAGCTGATTCGGCAATATGTTGAAGAAAACGAAATTATCCGGCCAAATGATATGGTCGTTAAATCGGTTGTAAACAAATCAGGTTTAAAAGTTTACATCATTCAGAATATTGACCGGAAGTTACCACTTGAGGATATTGCTTATGCTAAAAATCTTTCTTTTGATGAATTGCTCATTGAAATTGAGAGTATTGTTGCAAGTGGAACTAGAATCGATATTAATTACTATATCGAAGAATTTGTTGATGAATACCATCAGGAAGATATTTATGAATATTTTAATGAGGCCGAAAGCGACTCAGTAGAAGACGCGCTCAAAGAATTGGGCGAGTCGGAATATACAGAAGAGGAAATCAGGCTTATGCGTATTAAATTTATGTCGGAAATTGGTAACTAAGCCTTTTATTCGAAAAATTTCAAAACCAGTCTTTAGCAATAAAGACTGGTTTTTGTATAAACAAAACCCATATAATGAGGACATTAATCAGTAAAACCGTATATTTTATATTAGCTATAAGTTTCTTTGGCTTATTGACAGCCTGTGATAAAAATAAGGCTTCTCATTCTGAGAAATTGAATCTCACCGAGAAACAGATGATTGAGATTATAAAGGAAATTCAAATTACTGAAGCTGCGCTCAATTATAAGCGTAATAATGGCTCAAGTGCAGAAGAAAATAAAGAACTTTATTTTGATCTTGTTTTCAAGAAACATAAAATAACACCTGAGATTTTTAAAGATAATCTATTGGAATACAGTAAGTCGCCTGAAATTCTCGAAGCTATTTATGATAGTGTGATAGTTTCATTAACCCAAATGCAGGATACGCTTAAAATTGAAGAATCAAAAGAAAAGGAGACCGAAAAGCAGGACTGAAATTTGTGCAGTAGAATAAATTAACTACTTAAGCCCGTTCAAAGGTTAAAATATCAACTAACAAGAATCAAATTTACCTTACCAGATTATTGTTATTTTAGAAAAACGGCAAGACGTTGCTCGGAATCACCACCAATAATTAAGTTATAGGTGAACTCCAAACGTGATGCTGACTTATAAACGCCAGAGCCACCAACTTCCCAATTACTGCCAACATTCTGGCTTTCGATCGTTACCGTTTTACCTGTAACAAGACCTGTAACTGCATCACCTGAACTAGCAAAATTACTCAAAATCACCTCTGTTGAATTAAGGGGATTCTTGGTGATGGTAACTTCATAATTCAATTTCAAGGCATTGTCGCTCACCGACCACGTTCCAACGAATGCTGAAGCAGGATCAGTTTCATCTGGAATTACATCCTCGTCGATTGCGCATCCTGAAAGCAACACTATAAACAAAATCGAAATAAGCTGAAGTTTTTTCATAATAATGGTTTTAGAAATCCTGTTGAAGGAGAATTTTTTTGTGAATGAACTGATTACCGGCTTCAAGTTCCAGAAGATAATTCCCTGCAGGTAATTGTTGAACATATAACTTCAACTGATGGTTACCAGCTTCATACTTCTTCTGAGAAACCACATTTAAGACTGACCGACCATAAATATCCTTGATTGTTAATGTTACAAGCTCCTGATTAGAAAGGTCAAATGAAACATTTAACTCGTTAGTAGTTGGGTTTGGGAAGGTTTTAACATTAAAAGCATCAGAAATTTTCATTTCGTTTTGATGTACCAATGTGCCTCCTGCATTTAAAACCGCTTCAGTTATATTGACATAGCTAGGTTCCCAAACATGCTGGGCAGCAATGGTTTTATCAGGCATAATGACAATAACTGTTGGATAAGCAGCAACAAGATAGTTCTCAAAAACGATATTGCCTCCACCATCTAATCCACTTGCACTTGGCAATGTGATATTAAACAAAGAGTCGAAGAAAATGACATCAGCATTTGTTCCATTATAATTAATACCCAGAAAAAATACATTACCATTATTCGAACCAAAACTTTCGTAGGCCATCTCAAAATCGTAAGCAAAGGTTTGGCAGGGACCACAGGAAGTTGAGAAAAAATCGACAACAACAATTTTACCCTCGGCTAATAATGGATATAATTGAATGATATCGCCTTTCAATGTTTTGACGCTAAAATCCGGTGCAGTTGTATGAGGAGTTTGCGAATATACGTTTCCAATGAAAAAAACAAAAAGGAAAATTATAGTAAAGTTTTTTAGTGACATAAGAACTGGCTTTTATTGTGATTTTTTCACAAAAGTAATCAACTGTATGAATAAGTCAAGCAAACAAAGTGTTAAATCATGCGTTTAGAATAGCCTTAATTTTATCAGCCAATCTACTGGCCCCTATTCTGAACCATTGATTATTAAGCCACTGCTCACCAACAACTTCTTTCACAAGCTTATAGTAAAGCATTGCATCTTCAGGTTCTGCAATACCACCTGCAGGCTTAAAACCCACTTGAATTCCAGTTTGCTGATAGTATTCAAGGATGGTATCAAGCATAACAACTGATGCTTCCGCAGTTGCGGCCGGCTGGATTTTTCCTGTAGATGTTTTTAAAAAATCGGCCCCTCCCTCCAAAGCAAGTTCGCTGGCTTTTCGGATGAGATCAATTGTTTTTAGTTCCCCTGTCTCCAAAATAACTTTTAGTCTGGCTTCTCCACAAGCAGCTTTAACGGCTTTAATTTCATTCAAAACTGCTTCATAATCACCTTCAAGCATTTTCCCACGGGAAATAACCATGTCAATCTCATCAGCTCCTTCATTTGCCACCCAGCTAACTTCAGCAAGTTTCAGGTGAAGAGGCAGCTGTCCTGATGGGAAAGCACAAGCTACAGTAGCTACTTCAATATGAGTGCCTTTTAATATTTCTTTGGCCTGTTTTACAAATGGCATATAAACACATACTGCGGCAACTGTTTCGTTGGAATATCCAGATATGGAAGACTTTGCCTTTTCGCACAATTCCTCAATTTTCTGATTGTTATCAGAACCTTCCAAAGTGGTAAGGTCAATACAATTATAAATCGTCCGAAAAACTTGTTTCTGAGATTCATGCTCCAGCTGATTCTGGTTAATTTTATTGATCCTTTCTGCAATTGTTTCTACACTTTGAGAATAATATTGGAATTTCATATTTAAGGTTTTTTGCAAAAATACATAAAGGTTTTTCATTTTCTTGTTAATAACAGTTGTGTGAAGAGAAAATCACTCTTCGAAATCGAAGAGTATATCTTCGATTTCGAAGAGAAAGAAGTGTTAAATAATCGCCAGAAAAAATTTCTTCAGAAAAGAAAAATTATAATAAATTGTTTTTCAATCTATTATATCAATAAAAGAAACTGATTCCCATTTTGGCACGTTAATTGAAATAGATAGGATCAAAGTGAAAGTAAAGTGTTTGGTTTAAAACTCACACCAACGGAAAAAAGCAAAATTCAAAAGTATCACAAGTACTTTAAGTGTAACAGGTGTGGGTATATTTCTGTAATTAAAGATGCCGTTTGTCCTATTTGTACCAAAGACGGTTTTGCAATTAAATTGAAATAAATATATGAAGATTAACGAATCATACACAAAACATGAACTAAACTCGCAAGGTTTAGTTGAATATCCAGCAAAGGATATCAAAGCTAAAGTTTATTTAAACGGCACAAAGGTTTATTTTTTCGAACTTGATAACAACCATCAAAGTTACCGCTTGTATTCCATCGTCAATAAGCGATCATTCTTTCTTTAACCTCTTAGTAGTTTCCTCCATCAGTGGGGAGTAAGTGCAAAGCAGCCCGCCAAAAAAACCCGTCACAGCCCTGTAACGGGTTTTTTATGAAAATGTCTCACCTGATAAGATGAGACATTTTCATTAGATCCAATTATAAAATGAACGTTCAATATTATATGTCAATAATCAGCATCACGACCGGATATGTGCAACATCCCTTTAATCAGCTGATTGAAATCATCTGACTCGAGCAATTCTTCGAGGGTAAGAATCATTCTATATTGCCACTTATTCTCAGGATCACTTGGTACATTAATGCGTTCTTTATCCGTTTGATCCCATCGAAGACTTCCGTCCATTGCTATTAAATCCTGAAGAGGAAATATTGTCCACATGGCAGGTGAATGCAGATGTTGATTTATGATTTCCTGACACACCCATGGTTCAGCAAAATAGGGTACCTGATCATTATGTCCCAGGCTATTATGATAAAACCGCTGTGTTTTAGCCTTATCTTCTTCCCACCATCCGCGAATTGTTGACATGTCATGTGTTGATGTAGTGCAAACACTTAAATAAGGCGCATCAGCCGGATGAGCAAATTCGACGCGCGGATTTTTTGGCATTCTCTGAATCTCGAGACTAAGGATGTTGAGTGCTTTCATTACCTCAGGAACATTATCAGGAACCATCCCAAGATCTTCGCCACAAACAAGCATATTTGAAGCAGCAACTATGGCAGGCAATTTAGCCATAGCGTGGGATTTCCAGAACTCTTCATGCCGTTTATAAAAGAAATGAATATACAAATCATTGAGAATGTTCTTTTTATATTCTTCTAAATCCCGGTATGAATAGGTGAAATGAAACGCAATTCGTGGGTGATAAGAAGGATAATTTGCATATGGATCTTTGATAAATAGCACTTCATTAAGCAAAGACATCAACCCATCCCGTATAATAATTTGTTTATCGCCTATCTCTTTGGTCAGACCCTGCGGGGAAAAATGATTATAAATTTTCCGTTGTGTGTTAAAAGCTGGTTTTAACTCATACTGATCATAATCAATTTCAACAAGGTAATTTCTTCTTACCTCATCGGTATATTCGCCAAAGAAATCGTGTAGAAAATATCCTCTGATATAAGGTTTTACGAAGCGGTCTTCATCAAACCACAAGCCCCAATCTTCAATCTCTGAAGAGGACATTGATAACCCTGGCTTGAAATAACCTAATAAACCATGCAGCGCATTTTGAGGTATTTCCCAAATCCGAAAAAAGCCCAAAATATGATCGATGCGATAGGCGTCAAAATATTTTTCCATCATCACCAATCTTTTACGCCACCATGCATACCCATCTTTTGCCATCACATCCCAATTGTAAGTTGGGAAGCCCCAATTCTGACCCATCATTGCAAAATCATCAGGAGGAGCCCCAGCCTGCCCGTCAAGGTTAAAAAGCAAAGGCTCAGTCCAGGCTTCGATACTGTTTGGGCTGATACCGATGGGGATATCACCTTTTAGCCCGACACCTTTGGAATGTGCATAATTTACAACTTCACGCAGTTGTTTATCAAGATGATACTGTTGAAAATAATGAACAGCAATATGTTCATGAAATGGTTGGGCAGCATCCGTCAAGGCGGCAATCTGGTCGGGGTTAAAAGTTGCATAGTCGCCCCATTGCCTGAAATCGCTGGTTTTAAACTGGTCTCTTAAGTAGCAGAATGCAGCATAGGGAATCAACCATTCCTTATTCTCGCTATAGAACAGTTTGAATTCAGATGTCTTGGAAAGTTCATTCCAGTTTTGATCAAAAATAAGTTTAAAATAACGTGCTTTGGCTTTAGTAACTTCTACATAATCGACATGTGGCTTGGCGTTTAGCTCCTTCTGCAGTTTATTGAACTCTTTCATGAGCTTTTTATCATTCAATATACCAAGAGCCGGAAGATGCAAGTACATTGGATGAAGTGCCATAACCGTAATTGACTTGTATGGATATGAGTCAAGCCATGAGTGAGTTGCAACAGTTTCGTTGATAGGTAAAACCTGAATCATTCTAAGACTGGTTTTTTCGCACCAATCGACTAATTTCTTTAAGTCGTTGAATTCTCCGACACCAAAACTATCTTCGGTTCGCAGGGAGAATACTGGCATTGCCACGCCAGCACCTTTCCACTGACCAACAGGATATTTAAAATGTTCGTCATTTATAATGGTGACCGAATTTGGTTCTTGTAAAAAGGCTTGAAACAAAAAACGGTTTTCACCTTCTTCCCAGGTTACAACCTTTTGATCTGAAAGCCTGACTATCATATATTTATAGGTGATAGTCCGATTAAAATCCTTTCCATCAACCTCAAACTCCCATTTTGGATAATTTTGGTTGCTCATGATAACAGGCTTTTGCCAATCGCCAAGTGCTGCAATGCTGCCGCTAATAGCTATTGCATAACCTACCCCTACTCTTGGAGCAAGCAGTGTAAAACGCAAGATTTGACCAGATGTCACCTCAGTTTGCTGGGAAGTTATCTCAGCAGGCTTCATGATTACTTCAGTGAACACTTTTGTTAGCATCACCCTTTCCGGATCAATAACCGGATGGAAATAATCTTTAACAACAATTTTTGCATATGTTGAAGTTAAAAGCGACCGATTGGCCCCTCCTTCCCATGTGATAAAACCATTTGCATCCCTGATCACATACTTGTATTCAAAGAATGCTGCATCAGGACCTTCGATTTCAACTGACCACTCATCATTACCTATGTAATTCATAGCAACAATCTGGTCAATGTCCCAGTTTCCGAGACATGCATCTGATCCTGATATATAGGCAATTTGGCCCCAATTGCTCTTATATTGCAGGTTAAACAGTAATTTCATAACGTTTCTTTTGGGTTAGTGATAAATAGCAGGTAAATTTCGCCAATTTTGATATGAAGTGCAAGTAAAATGAAAAATAATTATACAAAACATTAAGATCACGATTGCAATAATTTTTAGATGGTTACTTTACCAAATTTTTTATTAAAACATCGGTTCAGGGGTTCCGTTTAGAAGTAGCTCAAGCGCCAGATCGGCCTGCATGTTAGCAACAATTCCAACCCTAGGTGCTAATGGTGGCAGGTCGAAATCAATCTCTGATTGCGAATCTCCGCAAACAAAAATATTTTCTGTCCATTTGGTTCGCTTCAATAATTCAAATCTGCCAAATCCAGCCATACCATTTCCTAAAATCAATGGGATATTTGGCAACTCATTTATGAACGCTTCCACAATCATTGCTTTTGCTTCGGCAGAGTCAAATGCCTCAATAACAAGATCACAGCCATTAAAAATCTGGTGAATCGTGCTTGATTCTAATTTAACGTTATGAATAATAATCTCCAAATCAGGTCGAATTGCATGCAAATTCGCAGCAAGAGCTTTCACTTTCTTTTCACCGATTTGATTAAAAAAGTAAAATTGCCTGTTCAGATTTGATTCAACCACATAATCAAAATCGACTATAACAAGTTGCCCAATTCCTGTTCGGGCTAAGGAAACAGCTACGTTAGATCCCAATCCACCGCATCCTGCAATACCAACTTTTTTGTGAGCTAATACACCCCTAATTGCTTCAAAATTCATAATTGTGCAAATTGTCGCAACAAAGTTAACAAATGAAGTTTTACTTCAAATTTATAATCTTTCTAAATACACTATCTAAACCAAACACAGGCAACTCATTAAGCAAAAAGTGTACGATATGCAAAAAATTGCATATTGCTATCAATGAATCATTTAGCATACTATGACAAAAGAAAAAAGTATTTTTGTGAAAATAATAACAAAACTTTAAGAGAAGAATATATGGAATTAACCGAAATTCTGAAAAGCCACAAAACCTTAGTGAGCTGGCCATTTGAGTGGATTGCTCTGGATAAGGGTTATACCGACAGGACATTGTATGTAAACTTGTCGGAAAATGAAATAAAGGCAAAAACAGTCCCGCAGTTGATGAAAGAAAAATTTATCGGCGGCAGAGGATACGGATTGAAATTGCTATGGGACGCTACGAAACCTGACACAAAATGGGACGATCCCGAAAATGAAATTATCATTGCATCAGGTCCAATAGCCGGTATTACTCAATATTCAGGAACAGGCAAGTCGATTTGTGTAAGTATTTCGCCACAAACAAATTCAGTAATGGATAGTAATGTTGGTGGATATTTTGGCCCATTTCTTAAATTTTCTGGTTTTGATGCAATTGAACTTCAGGGCAAAGCTGATCGGGATGTAATCATTTTTATTGATGGTGTTAACCATAAAATAGAGATCATTGAGGCTCCGCTTGAACCTGTAGACAGTCATGAGCTCGCAGAAATGCTTACTGAGATGTTTGCAGATGAGGAAAAGGACAAGAAAAATGTTGCTATTGTTTCTGCTGGTACTGCAGCCGACCATTCACTTATTGGTATGTTGAATTTCAGTTTTTATGATTCCAAACGTAAAAAAGTTCGACTCAAACAAGCTGGTAGAGGTGGGATAGGAACAGTTTTCAGAAATAAACACATCAAGGCTTTGGTTGCAAAAGTTCCAGGTGTGAAAGGCAATCTTAACAATGTTGTGGATTTAAAAGCGATCATGGAACGCGGACAACGTTTCAATCGTGAAATGCGCGAACTGGATGATAGTCAGGCCGAAATGCGCACCAAAGGAACAGCACACTTAACCAATGTAATGAACGATTATGATCTGCTACCCGTTCATAATTTCAAATTCGGCAGTCACCCCGAAGCTATAAAAATACATGGAGAGGTTTGGAAATCCAAATTCACCCAGGGAATTCCTGATGGGTGCTGGATTGGTTGCAACATGGCCTGCGCCAAGGGTATTGATGATTACAAATTACGAACCGGACCATATAAAGATCAGGTTGTTATTGTTGATGGTCCTGAATATGAAACTACATCATCACTAGGATCGATTGCGGGAATTTTCAATCCCGATTTCACCATTGAGGCCAACTTCTATTGCGACACATATGGAATCTGTACCATCACTTGGGGAACAATCCTAGGCTTTTTGATGGAATGTTTTGAAAACGGAATTTTAAACGAAGAACGCACAGGCGGATTGAAGCTTAGCTTCGGAAATGCTGATGCGGCAATGGATCTTCTTCATCAATTGGGCCGTGGCGAAGGATTTGGAATAATCGCAGGTAAAGGCGTTAGAAAACTCAAAGAATTGTTTGCCGAAAAAGGTTGGGGCGATGCCAAATTTATGCAGGATATTGGCATGGAAAATAAAGGGCTTGAGTATTCACAATATGTCAGTAAAGAATCTCTTGCACAGCAAGGTGGTTATGCAATGACCAATAAAGGTCCGCAACATGACGAAGCCTGGCTGATTTTCATGGATATGGTTAACAATCAAATCCCTACGTTTGAAGCAAAAGCTGAGGCATTACATTACTTTCCAATGTTTAGAACCTGGTTTGGTCTTGTAGGTTTGTGCAAACTTCCATGGAATGATGTTGAACCAGAAAACAATCACGAAACAAGTGAACCTGCCAAAGTTCCGGAACATGTTGACAACTATGTCACAATTTACAAAGCAGTAACCGGAAAAGAATTCGATAAACATGAAATGATTCGCATGTCGGAAAGAGTATATAACTTTCAACGAATTTTCAATCTTCGAAGGGGTTATGGTGTTCGCAAATACGATGCTCAGCCTTACCGTGCTGCCGGACCAGTAACAGCTGAAGAATACCTTTCACGTGCCGAACGCTATGACAAACAGCTTCTGGAGCTTGTTGGTTATGACCCGAGTGGTAAATCGGTGGAAGAAAAAATGGCTAAGATGCGCGAATACCGTGAAAATCGCTACGAACAGCTGTTGGATGCTGTTTATAAACGTCGCGGCTGGACAAAAAATGGTGTGCCAAAGATTTCCCATCTGAAAGATCTGGGCATGGATTTACCTGAACTTATCGAGTTAGTTACTCCTTATCAGGAAGATTAATAAAACGAAACCTACCGAAAGCTGTTATCATTTGATAGCAGCTTTTTTTTTGATTTAAGGTTGCATTAGCGAATCGAAAGCCTACATTTTTATTTATTATAACAATGAATATCATTAGTTAAACATATTTTAATTTGGGTCAACTTTAAACTGAATAATGAACACTTTTTTTCATTTAAGAATCGATTTCTGATTAAATTTGTCTAAACCGTTTTAGCAAAAACTTTACTTTTGTCTTAAGATTATCGTCATGACAAAGAAAACCTCCCTTGCGGATATAGCACTTAGCCTGGGTGTATCTAAAACCCTGGTTTCTTTGGTTATTAACAACAAAGCAACGGAGCATGGAATTAGTGCTGAAACACAGCTCAAAGTTAAAGAGAAAATAAAAGAATTGAATTTTCAACCTAATGTGTTGGCACAAGGATTCCGTACCGGAAAAACTAAGACTATAGGACTGATTGTGAGTGACATATCAAATATTTTCTATGCACGTATTGCTCGAAATATCGAAGATTATGCATGGCACAAAGGCTACAGTGTAGTTATTTGTAGTTCAGATGAAGATCCAAATAAAGAAGAAGAACAGATTAAGCTTTTGCTAAACAGAAAAGTGGATGGATTAATTATTTCATCCTCGCAGGATAAGGCAGATTCATTTAATCAGCTCAATGAAACAGACGTACCACATGTTTTGATCGACCGTTGCTTCAGTGACATGAAGTCACCTCATGTTACGGTAGATAATTATGGAGGTGCAAGAATGGCAGCACGTCATCTGCTTTCTCAAGGAATGAAAAATTTTGCAATTATTTCGATTTCGCCTGAGCATATCTCAACTATAAGTGACCGTTTAGGCGGGTTTCAATCAGCACTAAAAGAAGCTGGTTGCGTCATCCCAGAATCATGGAATATTAAATCTCCTTTTGATAAGATGGAAAGTGTTATTAATGAGTCTATTATAAAGATGTACCAGACCGGAAAAATGCCTGAAGCCTTCTTCACTTTAAATAACAATCTTACATCAACCTGTCTTAAATACCTTCGAAAATTATCGATCAAAGTACCTGATGAAGTAGCTCTTATTGGTTTTGATGATTTGAAATATTTTGAATATACCCAACCATCTATTTCGGCTATTGAGCAGCCCATTGACAGAATATGCGAACGAGCTTTTGACCTGCTCTACAAACAACTGACAAAACAAGAAATCCCATCAGAAGAAAGAACTATAGTTTTACCAGTGGATATCATAATAAGAGAATCGTCGGTTAAACCAAAAAAGGTCTGATTGAGAGAGGAGATAATAAGGACAAATCGCACTTTTAACTAACGATTGGGTAAAATAATGTAAGCCCAAAAATCAGAAGCTTCAGCGCTGAAATTCCCTTCAAAAAATCAAGACTGTTTTGGTAAAGTAACTGATATTATGAATTTGAGTTTTACAATAATTCGTTTCTAACTCAATAGCTTTTTGTACCTTTGCGCCGCTTAACCGGTACTCCAGCTTCTGGAACGCCAATTACATTCAAATCTATAGTTAATTAACTAAATTTCATAAACTTATGTCAGAAAAACTTTCAGCCACTATTGCACCAGGTGTTGCAAGTGGTGATGCTTTACAAGAGATTTTTAAAGCTGCAAAATCGGGTCGTTTTGCTATGCCAGCCGTAAATGTTATTGGTACTAACTCCATCAATGCAGTGCTTGAGGCTGCAAAAACTGTTAACTCACCAGTAATCATACAATTTTCAAATGGTGGCGCTCATTTTTATGCAGGTAAAGGTCTTTCGAACAGCGGTGAAAAAGCTGCTACTGCAGGAGCCATAAGCGGAGCTTACCATGTGCATCAGATTGCTGCTATGTATGGCATTCCGGTTATTTTGCACACTGACCACGCTGCAAAAAAACTTTTACCCTGGATAGATGGTTTGCTTGATGCCGGCGAGAAATTTTTCGCCCAGCACGGAAAACCGCTTTTCAGTTCCCATATGCTCGACCTCTCAGAAGAGCCTCTGGAAGAAAACCTTGAAATCAGCAAACGTTATTTAGAACGGATGTCGAAAATGGGAATGACACTTGAGATTGAGTTAGGTATTACCGGTGGTGAAGAAGATGGAGTGGATAATAGTAATGTTGACAGTTCAAAACTCTATACCCAACCCGAAGAAGTTGGTCGCGCTTATGAAGTTCTGAGCTCTGTAAGCGATCGTTTTACGATTGCTGCAGCTTTTGGCAATGTTCATGGTGTTTATAAACCAGGTAATGTAAAACTTCAGCCAAAAATTCTTCGTAATTCTCAGGAATTTATCCAGAAAACCTATGGTACTGCCGAAAACCCTGTAAACTTTGTTTTCCATGGCGGATCAGGGTCAGAACCTGAACTTATTAGGGAATCTCTTGATTATGGTGTTGTTAAAATGAATATTGACACTGATACACAGTGGGCTTACTGGGATGGAATTCGTAAGTTTGACATCAAATACCACGATTATCTTCAGAGTCAGATAGGGAATCCAGAAGGTCCGGACAGTCCTAACAAAAAATATTATGACCCACGTAAATGGTTACGCGAAGGCGAAGTAGCAGTAATTGAACGCTTGAAAATTGCGTTTGAAGATCTGAATTGCCTTAACCGGTACTAATTATTCGAATTGACAAAAAAACCACCTACGGGTGGTTTTTTTGTTTTAACACTTGAATTTTTTCCATTTCTTTTATACTTTTGAAAATCAAACATACAGTAATGATTTGATCTACAAATTTATACATCATGAAATACAAACTTAACTCCATTTCCGGTTCGCTATTAACTACCTTGTTCCATCTGATCAAGATTCAAAGTCCTGATCACGTATTTCAACATAAAATCATGAAGCTCTGATATAACTTTCACTGGTTCTAACTGGATACGGAGTTTTTGGCTGACTGAAAAATAAAACAGTCCTTTGGAATTTTAGGAAGAAAGACGCTTTCTGAAAACAAAAAAAAGCTATATCTAAATAATTTAAGTGTTTCAACTAAATAAGGGATTATATTTGGCATGATAACTGGAAATTGACATTGATCATTTGGCACTTCTGTTTTGATTTTTTAAAACATAACGATGAAAACACGTCAGCTCATTAGTTTTGTGATCACTCCCCTGCTTATAGCCGGAATTATGCTATTTTTTGATTTTGATCCGGCAAATCCAGCAGTCACGACCACGTTTTGTGTGGCCTTATTAATGGCGGTATGGTGGATTACAGAAGTTGTGCCACTAGCTGTTACATCGTTACTTCCGGTAGCTCTTTTCCCGCTTTTTGGAATTATGGATGGAAAGGATGTTGCATCAGCCTATTTTAACGATGTGATTTTTCTTTTTATGGGTGGATTTCTTGTTGCGCTGGCTATGGAACGTTGGAATCTTCACCGTCGGATCGCACTTTATATTTTGTCACTTACAGGGACAAGTCCTGCAAGAATTCTATTGGGTTTTATGATCGCATCATTCTTCCTGTCTATGTGGATTTCCAACACAGCCACAATAATGATGCTATTGCCAATAACTATTTCTATCATTCTGCAACTTGAGGATTATATGCAAGTTGAAAGTTCTTCCCGATTTAGTGTTGGATTGCTTCTTGGGATTGCTTACAGTGCATCAATTGGAGGGATGTCAACATTAGTAGGTACACCACCCAATTTATCTCTTGTAAGAATCTATCATATCTACTTTCCTGAAGCTCCAGAAATAGCTTTCTCCCAATGGATTATCCTTGCTTTACCTACTAGTCTTATACTTATTTCATTTACCTGGCTACTGCTTTATGTGCTTTTTCGACCTAAGAAAAATCAATGGCAAGAGATTGATAAAAACACCTTTACTATTCAGCTGAAAGAAATGGGAAAAACAAGTTTTGAAGAAACAATAGTGCTTATTGTTTTTATATTCCTTGCCTTGCTATGGCTTTTCCGTGTTGATTTAAACCTTGGTTCATTTTCCATTTCAGGTTGGTCGGGCTTATTTCCAAAAAGCAAGTTTATTAACGATGGTACTGTTGCAATTTTAATGGCGGTTATCCTTTTCTTATTACCCTCGAAAAATGAGAAAGGTAAAAAACTGCTGGATTGGGAAACAGCTTCGAAATTACCGTGGCACATTTTATTGCTTTTTGGCGGCGGATTTGCATTGGCAACAGGTTTTAAAGAGTCAGGACTTTCGTTGTGGTTTGGCGAGCAGCTATCGGCTGTTTCTACCCTGCATCCAATTGTAATTATTCTTTTAATAGCTCTGGTAATGACCTTCCTTACTGAGCTCACCTCCAATACAGCAACAACAGAGATGATACTTCCGGTTTTGGCAGGTTTATCAATTACTTCTGAAATACATCCCCTTTTATTGATGATTCCTGCTACCATGTCGGCGTCAATGGCTTTTATGTTGCCTGTTGCAACTCCTCCCAACGCCATTATTTTTGGCACTAATCGTATAAAAGTCAATCAAATGGCCCGTACAGGTTTGATTTTAAATTTGATAGGTGCAGCAGTGATTACACTAATGATGTATTACTGGGGACGATTGGTTTTCGATATAAACTAACAAAAACAGAAGGTCGTTTACATTTCTAACTTATCACATTTTCTTTTTTAGATTTTCACATCATTTTTTTATCTGAATTATTAAATAATGCTTCAACTTTAACAAGCAATCAACACTTGCATAAAACCTTTGCGTGTTTCACTGAATTTGATACGCAATCCCACCAAACTGACAAAAGAATTTTGGATGAACCGAAAGGCTTTATTAGGTTTGATCAAATTTTAGAAAGCATTAAAAACCCTTAAAATTTAATTTGTATGTCAGCACATTTTGAAAAAAAATTAAACGATTTCATGGCAAAAGTTATCGCTAAAAACCCAAGTGAAATCGAATTCCACCAAGCCGTTCATGAAGTTGTTGAATCGTTGATTCCTTATATTGAGGAGCATCCCCAATACAGCGAAGCCAAGATTCTGGAGCGTATGGTAGAGCCTGAAAGAGTTATTCTTTTCCGTGTACCATGGCTTGATGATAAAGGCGAAGTGCAAATAAATAAAGGTTTCCGTATTGAAATGAACAGTGGCATAGGACCCTACAAAGGCGGACTTCGTTTTCACCCAACAGTAAATCTTGGAATTTTAAAATTCCTTGCATTTGAGCAGGTATTTAAAAACTCCCTAACAACATTACCCATGGGTGGTGGTAAAGGTGGATCTGATTTCGATCCTAAAGGTAAATCCGACAACGAAGTAATGCGTTTCTGCCAAAGTTTTATGTCAGAATTATTTCGTCATATAGGACCAAATACCGATGTTCCTGCAGGCGACATCGGAGTTGGCGGACGTGAAATTGGATATTTATTTGGCCAATACAAAAGATTGCGCAACGAGTTTACCGGAGTGCTCACCGGAAAAGGTCTTGAATGGGGTGGCTCACTAATACGCCCTGAAGCAACAGGTTATGGCGCAACTTATTTTGCGGAAGAAATGCTCAAAACCCGTGGCGATAGCCTTAAAGGTAAAATTGTAGCTGTTTCAGGATCTGGTAATGTTGCCCAATATGCTTGCGAAAAAGTGACAATGATGGGAGGCAAAGTTGTAACCCTTAGCGATTCAAATGGTTTTATTTATGATCCTGATGGTATTGATGCCGGAAAACTTGCGTTCGTTTTAAACCTGAAAAACGTAAAAAGAGGCCGTATCTCGGAATATGTAGCCAAATACCCGGCTTCAAGTTATCATGAAGGCGAACGTCCATGGGGCGTAAAATGTGATGTCGCAATGCCTTGCGCCACTCAAAATGAGGTGAATGAAGATGAAGCCAAACTTTTGGTAAAAAATGGTTGCTTTGTTGTTTCCGAAGGAGCAAACATGCCTTCGACACCTGAAGCCGTTGAAGTTTTTGTAAAGTCAAAGATTCTTTATGGCCCCGGAAAAGCAGCTAATGCTGGTGGTGTTTCTACCTCAGGCCTCGAAATGAGCCAAAACTCATTACGCTTATCATGGACGCGTGAAGAAGTAGATGCACGCCTCCACCAAATTATGAAAGATATTCATCAAACTTGCGTTAAATATGGTACTCAACCCGATGGCACTATCAATTATGTGAATGGTGCAAACATCGGTGGTTTCGTAAAAGTTGCTGATGCTATGCTTGCTCAGGGATTGGTGTAATACATTGTTTGTGAACTAAGGGCGGCGGAGCAAACACTCCGCCGCTTTTTTTATACTCATATAAAGCCTGCTGATTGAAATAAAACATAAGCCTTCGATTTTCATTGTTAAATATTTATCAATACTTTTGCAACCCTAAACATCAACGCTAATTCAATGAAAAATGTCCCTATGGTTGACCTTGCTGGTCAATATCAAAAAATTAAACCTGAAGTTGACAGCGCTATCGCTGAAATCCTTACCAATACAAGCTTTATAAATGGGCCGGCTGTAAGGCAGTTCCAGGCAAATCTTGAAAAATACCTTGGCGCAAAACACGTCATTCCTTGTGCAAATGGAACTGATGCTTTACAGGTTGCTATGATGGTTCTCGACCTTAAGCCAGGCGATGAAATTATTACTACTTCTTTCACATTTATTGCTACTGCCGAGGTTATTGCTTTATTGCAACTTACCCCGGTACTTGTTGATGTTGATCCTGATACTTTTAATATTGATCCTGATGCTATTGAACGCGCCATTACGCCCAGGACAAAAGCAATAGTTCCTGTTCATCTTTTCGGGCAATGCGCAGATATGGATCGTATCATGGAAATTGCCAAAGCACACGATCTTTATGTAATTGAAGACAATGCACAGGCTATCGGTGCTGATTTTCATTCAATTGATGGAAGTGTGCGCAAAGCCGGTACAATCGGGCATATTGGCTGCACATCATTCTTCCCTTCTAAAAATCTTGGATGTTATGGCGATGGTGGGGCCATTTTCACAAATGATGATGCACTTGCAGATCAAATGCGTGTAGTTGTTAATCATGGAATGAAAGTTAGGTACTATCACGATTTTATTGGTATTAATTCACGCCTCGATAGCATACAGGCTGCTGTGCTTGATATCAAGCTAAAACGACTGGACAATTATGCCGCTGCACGCCAATATGCAGCAAACTATTACAATACAGCCTTTGCTGGATGTGATAAACTCAAAACCCCAGTTACAGCTTCATTTACTACACATGTATTTCATCAGTATACCCTCGTGACACATTGCGTGAACAGGCAACAGTTGATGGATCATCTGCAGTCAAAAGGCATTTCAAGCGCTATTTATTATCCAGTGCCTTTACATCTTCAAAAAGCCTACCTCGATCCACGTTACAAAAAAGGTGATTTCCCTGTTACTGAGCAACTAAGCAAAACGGTGATTTCATTACCTATTCATACCGAATTTGATGACGAGACACTCGAATATGTAACTTCCAGCGTTTTGGAATTTCTTAAATAATCAGATATTACTCCTCTTTTGAGGCAGATAAAGAATGTCATGGATACACCGTATCTATGGCATTTTTTTATTTTTGCAGAAATTATTATTTAGAATGATTCTCTATAACAAAGAAAATAAAGAAATACTGAAAATAAAGCTGAAGAATGAGTCCTTCAAACGTATCACACTTTCTTTTTATAAATTTATCGAAATAACTGATCCTCAATCATTCAGAGATGAGTTATTTATTTCGCTGACTGAACTCAAGGTTTTCGGAAGAATATATGTTGCCCCTGAAGGTATAAACGCCCAAATAAGTGTACCTGAACCAATGCTTGAATCTTTTAAGAAATATACAGGAACACATCCGTATATGCAGGGCATTTTATTGAATAAGGCTGTTGAGGACGACGGACAATCGTTTTATAAACTTAAAATAGTGGTTAAACACAAAGTTCTTTCTGATGGGCTCATCAATAGCGAGTTTGATATTTATAATGTAGGTGAGCATCTTGATGCGCTTTCTTATAATCAGAAACTCAGCGAACCAAACACAGTAGTGATCGATCTTCGAAATCATTATGAACATGAAGTTGGTCATTTTGCAGGCGCACTACTGCCCGATGTGGATACATATAAAGAATCCATTCCGATAATTGTTGATATGCTTGAAAAACAGCAGCCTGAAAATGTAATGCTCTATTGTACCGGAGGAATAAGATGCGAAAAATTCTCTGCCTATCTTAAACACAAAGGTTTCAAAAACGTATTTCAACTGAAAGGTGGTGTTATCAATTACGCACATCAGGTAAGAGAAGCTGGCTTGCAAACAAAGTTTATTGGAAAGAATTTTGTTTTTGATGACCGTATGGGAGAACGTGTAACTAACGACATCATAGCTCGTTGTCATCAATGCGGAGAACCGGCCGACACGCATAAAAACTGCGCAAATGAGGCATGTCACATGCTTTTTATTCAATGCGAAACATGTGCTGAAAAGCATCAGCATTGTTGCTCTGACGAATGTTTAACAACACATTTGCTGCCTGTTGAAATCCAAAAAGAAATAAGAAAAGGCAAAATTCACCCAAACGCGCATCATAAAAGTAAGTTCAGGGAATTAAAAACAAGCATTACTTAACTTAAGCTGCTATTCTTCTTCTTTTCTTCCGGGCAAACGAGCCATGACAATGGTTCCTATCAAGCCAACAGCTATAAGGATAATCCGGACATAGAAATTTTCAATAAAAACAAAAGCTGAGATCAGGATCATTGTCCACATCATACTGATGGCTTTTATCTTGGTTCGAACGCTTACTCCTTTTTGATAATCCTTTATATAACCACCTAAGAATTTATGATTCAAGAGTTTGTTGTATAATTTTTCTGAACTCCGGGCATAAAGATATGCTGAAAGCAAGACAAAAGATGTGGTAGGAAGACCTGGCACAACTATACCTATGATGCCTAAAGCAAGAGAAATGGATCCAAGAACAATCAACAGGGGTTTTTTCATTCGAAACAACTTCAATGACCTATGTAAAACTAAACTACAAAATAGCAACTATTCTTTGAGATGGTAGTATTATAATCATCCGTATTAAGTCTTTTTAACCTGCAAGGGGAATTAAAGTTCATATTTACTACAAATTTGATCTTGTTTTTACTAAAAAATGTTTCTGGCACAGTTTTAGTTAAATAATTAACAGTACAGCAAGCGCTGCAACTATTCAGTAAATCTTTGCATCTTTAACCCAAATTCAAAAACAGATGAATTATCTACGTTTGATTATTTCTATTCTCTTTGTTGCGATAGCAGTGCAATTAAATGCGCAAGATGTTATTTTGAAGAAGAATAATGAACTTATTAATTGTAAAATTAAAGAAGTTGGTCTTGATGAGATAAAATACATTTTACCGGATCATCCTGCTGATTTGTTGTTTTCGATCGATAAGGATAATATTGACAAAATTGTTCTTGAAAACGGTATGGAAATGGTATTTAAAAAAGCCATGACTGACCCTGAAAATTATAAAGAAAACAAAAAAAACGCTCTCAAAATTGACTTTTTGTCGCCAATAACCGGAAATACCACCTTTGCCTATGAGCGAAGTCTGAAGCCTGGAAGAAGCATCGAAGGAACACTCGGGATCATCGGTTTGGGAGCAAACATCGATGACAATAATGCTGGTGGCGCTTTTGTAAAATTTGGGATAAAGTTTATTAAGGACCCCGACTATTACCTTAGAGGAATGCGTTATGCGCATATTTTAAAAGGCAGTTACATAAAACCTGAATTTGCTTTTGGGGCTTTTTCCCGAAACTATTATGATTGGCGCTATGAGTCATCTTATTATGATCAATGGGGTAACTGGATTTATGTTGAACCTAAAAAATCGCGTGAAACCGTTGTTTCGGGCACCTTGCAATTAGTTTTTGGCAAGCAGTGGGTTTTTGACAACGTTTTTCTTGTTGATATGCATGCCGGAATAGGCTATGGTTTCAGCACTTCATCAAATGATTATTATGATGCAGGCTATCATTATGGTTATACGATAGCCCCAACAGAATTTCCAATGTCATTTTCAAGTGGTATCAAAATAGGATACCTGTTTAAATAGTCTTTTAGTATCTGTGTGTTGTTTGTGTGAGGCTGTTACCGAGGTGATAGCCTCTTTTTTTTACTTATCTTTCATAAAGGTTTCGTAGAAATCCTGACTGTACTCAGCCATAAGCGCTTCGGCTTTTTCAACCATTATCCGTGAACCAATAAACAGCGGAGTGCGCTGGTGAATCTCCTTAATTGGTATATCCAGAATACGTTTGAAGCCATCAGAAGCCTTGCCTCCAGCCTGCTCAGCAAGAAAAGCAACAGGAATACATTCATACATCAAACGTAATTTCCCTTGCGGATTCTTTTTCGTTCCAGGGTAAATATAAATGCCACCCCGCAGCAAATTCCGATGAAAATCGGAAATCAGCGATCCGATATAACGCGTGGTATAAGGCCGGTTCGTTCCAGGATCATCTTCCTGGCAATATTTTATGTAGTGCTTAACGCCTTCTGGAAAATAAAGATAATTGGCCTCATTGATAGAATAAATATTTCCTAAATCGCTGATTTTCATATTCTCATGTGAAAGAATAAAGATTCCGCAAGTTGGATCATACGTAAAACCATTCACACCGTCGCCTGTAGTATAAACCATCATGGTAGAAGACCCATAAATAATGTATCCGCCACAAACCAGGTCGATTCCGCCATTCAATATTTCATCAAGGGTTACGAGTTTACCTGTTTCTTTACGTTTGTAAATAGCGAAAATTGTCCCGATTGGAACATTAACTTCAATATTTGAGGAGCCGTCAAGTGGATCAAGTGCAACAATGTATTTAGCATTCATGCCAATATTTCCATCAAAGATTACCACATCTTCGTTTTCTTCGGAGATAATTGCCGCGCACTGACGACCATTTCGAAGAGCTTTGATGAACTCATTGTTGGCGATGACATCCAATTTCTTTTGACTTTCACCCTGAACATTTACTGTACCTTCATAACCCAATATTTCAGCCAAACCGGCGCGATTAACATCACGGTTAACGATTTTTCCCGCAATTCCCATATCGTTCATCAAGCGAGAAAACTCACCTGTGGCATTACCATATTTCTCTTGTTGTTCCCAGATAAATTCAACTAAGGTCTTCATAACAAATGTTTTATAAGGTTTAAAAGGTATGTGATTCAGAAGATTTCCTGTCAGCTTATCGCAAATATATTACTTTTGCGCTTCAAATCAAAATCGTGGCGACAATGATAAAAGTCTTCAAGTTTGGCGGGGCTTCGGTTAAAAATGCTGAAGCAGTACGAAACCTATCTCAAATACTGAAACAATTTTCAGATACTTCACTTGTGATCGTTGTATCAGCCATGGGAAAAACAACCAACGCACTGGAAAAGCTGCTTGAAGCAGTTCGTGAAAAGGCTTCGGATTTTGAAGTACAGTTCTACCAGATTAAAGATTTTCATGTCCAAATAATTGATGAGCTTTTTGCTGAAAGTTCGGAATCGGTTAAACGCGAGCTTGAAACTTATTTCATTTCATTAAGGAAACATTTTACAGAAGCAGAATTAAATTGTTCAATTGATAAATTGTATGATCAAACTGTTTCGTATGGCGAATTAATTTCTTCTTTCATCGTATTCGAATGGCTTAAATTTCAGCAATTTAAACTTAGGTTAATCGATGCACGTGAGTTTATCATGACCGACCAAAACTACCGTTCGGCCAACATCCTTTGGGATGAAACGAGCAAACGAACAGAAACATTAAAAGCTGATTTTACGATTCCGCAAATAATGTTGACACAAGGGTTTATCGGCAGCGCTCCCGATCATTCAACAACAACGCTCGGTAGAGAAGGCTCAGATTTCACCGCCGCTATTTTTGCATATTGCCTGAATGCTGAAGAGGTAATAATTTGGAAAGATGTACCTGGCTTGCTAAATGCTGATCCAAAACGTTTTGCAAACACTGTTAAATTGAATGGGATTTCATACAGTGAAGCGATTGAATTAGCTTATTACGGAGCAACAATCATTCATCCCAAAACAATAAAGCCCTTACAAAACAAGGGTATTCCACTTAAAATCAAATCATTCCTTGAACCGGAACTTTTACCATCTGTCATTAGCGAAAACAATTCATTTGATTCATCCGTACCATCATACATAATAAAAGACAATCAATTGCTACTGAGTCTTAGTCCTCGGGATTTTTCATTTATGGATGAAGGATGCCTCCACACTATTTTCGGATTACTCAATGATTGGCATATTCATGTGAATTTGTTACAAACATCTGCGCTCAGTTTATCTATTTGTGTAGATTCTAAAACCGGTTTATCCGAAAAAATGCTGGAGCTGTTTGGTAATGATTTTATTGTAAAATACAATCAAGGCCTTACCTTACTCACTATCAGGCATTATCAAAAAGCCCCTGTTGAGAGCTTCACGCATGGAAAGACAATTCTTTTGGAACAGCGCAGCCGTACAACACTCCAGTTTGTTTATGCAGAAGATAGCAAACCTCAGAAACAATAAAAGTGCTTATCATTTTCCTGCAAAATCGCCATTTTCTATCGACCAGTCATTTCCAAAAAAGCCACTAATAATAATTCCTTCAGGCCCATCTTTCAACCAATTACTTTGAAAAATCATCAGGTCAGGAAAACCTGTAATGCCAGAAAAATAGTCATTTGGAGCAACCGAACGCATACCTTCATAACCCGTGCCAGCAATGACTCCAACACTTGTTTTGGGATTATCTGTTCGTGGATAAACAAAGTAACAGCCTAGGTTTTCACCTTCGAGGCGACGATTTCCAAAGGTGATACTGCTTTTCTCAACCCTGACAGGACAAGCATTCAACAGCTTGTCCCATGCCATATTATTGGCAGCATTACCATAAATAATTACATTTCTGTCAAGGTACAGCTCCGAAACAAATGAAGTATCCGCAATGATATCAACCGAACCATTTCCCCGGTATAAAAAGGTCTCTGCATCGAATCGGGCTTTATTCAGGTACCACTCGTTTTCTTCGGAAGAACCTTGAGTGGCATATACAAACAACATTTCATTATCAAAAGCCATTTTAAAGCTACCTGACCGAACAGGATTTTTCAGCCAGTTATCCATTTCACCCAGCTGTTTCCAGGCACCATCGATAAAATCCAATGTCAAATCCATCCCCTTTTCACAACTAAAAGCCTGACCATTAAGAACCAATAAAGGATTCTGATTAAAGTTCAACTTACTGAAATTGAATGTTATACTCTGTATATTAGTGAGGTTAGCAACAACTGAATCATTTATTTTATCAACTATTGCACAGCTTTTTATCCAAGGAGTAATCTGTCGGTTCACACTGATCCAGTAATTTGTAGCTGAAACAGCAGGCGAAGACGTATAAAACTCAATATGATTAACTTCTGAATTCACAGGAATTCTATTCTGGCGCAAAAAATCAAACAGAGGCGGCCAATCCATGCAATGATCACCATACCAATGCGACCCTCCGGGATATTCATAGTAGCAGAAATTGGTGTGAAACGTACCTAGTTTTTCTCTCATTTTGCGAGCCTGTTCAACAGGCACAACATTATCAGCACCTCCATGAAGTATATAAACACCTGATTGTAAATAGTTTCTTGCCAATTCCAGTGTTCTTCCGGCAGATGCAGCCCTATAAATTATTTCGAAGTGCGGATTTGTTTTCGATAAGGTATCAGAGCCATCTTTCCGGTAACCTATAATATCAGGGTAGCCGGCTGCTGGTGCAAATGCAGCAAATTTATCAGGATAAGTTACTCCTAAAAACCAGCTTCCATGACCACCCATTGAATGTCCGGTCAGATAGGTTTGACTTGTATCAGTTGAAAATTGCATTCTGGCCTGATGAAGGACTTCAAGTGCATCTTTTCTTCCCCATTCTTCCCAATTAAACCCAAAAGGACGGCGATTCGTAGGCGCAACTATATGTGCCCAGTCTTTTTGCTTGTATGCCCGGGTTTGGTTTGTCGCTTCAACTGATGCACCATGGGTTGATAAAACGAGTGCCTGTTTTGAATCAGCAGAAAGACTTGGAGCAACGCTGTAATATTGCACACTTCCATCAATGGAACTAATAAAGGTGCGTTCATGATGCTTTTCCGGATTTTGTTGCTTTAAGTCGATTTCCAGCTGATGAACCTTTTTCCCATCCGGATCGTTCACTGTCAAAATAGCTTTAATAGTCAAGTTGTTGTTAAACTCTTTTGGTGACGGAACTTTAAATTTCACTTTACGTGTTGTCATTGAGACAGCATAATCCATTGGTGTAGTGAGTGTTTCGCCCGTTTCGAGTTGACAGGTAATTGAATAACCATGGAGGGATTCCTGATTACAATTGAGTAGGCGAACAGCTCCCCATTTAGGTTCATATTCATTTACAAGAATGGGTGGAAGCGTCATATCTCTCTTTGAGAGTTGAACAAGTTGACCAGGCAGAATAAGTTTGGCGCGGACGCGGGCAAATCTTCCATAAAAAAATAAAAACTGATTCAGACCTTTTTTCAAAGTGACAGGAATTAAGGTGTAACCATAATCATAATGATCACCTTCGTGAGGCATACCGTTGATGAAAGCCCGGGTATGACCCGTTGCATCAAGCAAAACCGTCATTTCCCTGTCTGACTCCCATTCCATATATACATATGAACGACCCTGATTCCCTGTAAATGAACCTGTTGAATCGGCTTTTATTGTCTCCCAAACCAAGGTATCCACATCGTTTCCCAATGTAACTATTTGATTTAATCCCTGAAATGGCCTTTCAAAAGTCCTTTTGGATAATTGATAAGCTACAAAATCCTGAGGACCGGTCAACATCCCTGGTTTGACAGATTCACGCAGCACCAGGGCATTATTAAAAACGTGAAGAATTTCACCTTCATCAGTGGTTACAATATGATCTTTGCCAAAATATTCAACAATATTACCCTTGTTCTGAGCGTGAATCTGAAGCTGGGCTATCAGTGTTAAAAATAGTAAAATCCCTGAAATAAAAAAACGTGATCTCATTTTAAAAGGAGTTTGATTATTGATTTACTTTGTAAAGTAAATCGGTTTAGCTGCAAAAGTAAACATCCATTTGATGCGATTCTCACAAAAATTTTCGTTTTAGGAGAATGATATGCTCTGAAAACAACTTTGTGATTACTTTTTTCGGTTAATTTAAAAAACACATTGAAAATACTATAAAAATGATAAGCGCATCAAAAAGTAAGGTAGAAAAGGCATTTTTGAATCATCGTTCACTTCCTCAAAATGTGAACATCCCCTATATAACTGTAGAAAATTTTCCAAAGCTCGGGCTTTTTACAGCATTAAGGTTTCTTGAATGGGTATCGGAAAACCCGGATGGTGTGATAAGTTTACCAACAGGAAAAACGCCGGAATACTTTATTTCATGGACAAAAAAAATACTTGATGGCTGGAATAGCCCTGAAACAGACCGTCTTTGTAAATCGCATGGGTTGGATGTCCCAAAAAAACCACAACTTTCCAACCTGCATTTTGTACAAATAGATGAATTTTATCCTATAAGTTCGATCCAGCATAACAGCTTTTATAATTATGTGAATAAATATTATGTTGATGGTTTTGGGTTAGACCCGTCAAAAGGTTTGTTTATAAATTGTGATACCATTCCACTTGCTTTTGGAAAAAGTTATGATGAGGTTTTCCCGGATAGCATTATTGACCTTGGTCTGCGCTACCGTGAACCGAGTTCAAAAATTGAGTCGTTGCAGCGCGAATCAATTTTTCTGATTGATGATTGGTGTTCGGCTTATGAAGAACAAATAAGAAAAAAAGGAGGAATTGGTTTTTTTCTGGGAGGTATTGGCCCTGATGGTCACATTGCTTTCAATACCCGTGGCTCAGACCATCATTCAGCTACGCGCCTGACATCAACAAATTTTGAAACCCAGGCTGTTGCAGCAGGCGATCTTGGAGGAATGGAGATAGCCAGGAAGCGGCTTGTGATTACAATAGGTTTAGAAACAATTACTTACAACCCGGCTTGTGTTGCAGTTATTTTTGCAGCAGGCGAGGCCAAAGCACCAATGGTGAAAGACGCACTCGAAAAACCCGTGTCAAACCTCTATCCGGCAAGTGTATTAGCCAAGCTTCCAAATGCGCGGTTTTATTTAACGCAGGGGGCAGCCTGCATGTTAGATGAGGTTCAGGAGCACTTTTATGACGAAGGTAATTGGAGTCAGGAGAAAACCGACAGGGCAGTAATTGACCTTTGCAGCAAGTTGAATAAATTCGGCGATCGATTGGATTTAGAAGATTTGAAAAGTGATAAATACTGCAGAAAAATTCCAAACCCCGGTCCCGACACAGTACCATCAGTGATTGAGTCAGTGAAAAAGAAAATTTACAAAGGCATGGAACCTCTTGGAAATCAACTCTTTTATCATACAGGCCCACATCATGACGACATAATGCTCGGATTACTTCCTCACATACACCGCTTGTCAAGGAACGAAACAAACAATTCGCATTTTACTATTCTTACCTCTGGTTTTACGGCTGTTACTAATTCATTTTTAGTAAGCGCTCTTGAAGATTTGAATCAATCTTTGAATAAAGATGCCATTCAAATGATTAAATATCCCGATTTTTTTGAAAGTGGTTATAAACTGAAACGTGACAAAGATGTTTATCACTATTTGATAAAAGTTGCATCGGGGCAGGCGGGTGAGCGTAAGCGTGCTTTCTCGCACAGAATTGTTCGTATCCTTGTTGAAATATGGGAAATAAAAAACGAACAACAACTTAGATATCAAATAGATGAAATCATCACTTTTGTAAACGAAAGCTATACCGGAGAAAAGTTGCCTCCCAACATTCAAACACTTAAAGGGATGATCAGGGAGTTTGAAGAGGAGCTTGTATGGGCATGTTTTGGAATAACAAATAGCAATATCCACCATCTGCGCCTTGGATTTTATACAGGTGACATTTTTACTGAGAAACCTAATCGGGAGCGTGATGTGGAACCTGTTTTACAGCAATTGAAAACAATCCGTCCAACAATAGTTAGTTTAGCTTTCGATCCCGAAGGCAGCGGACCCGATACGCATTATAAAGTTTTACAAGCAATTGCAGAGGCAATCAGAGAATGGTCGAAAGAAGCCGATCTGAGTAACCTTCGAATTTGGGGTTATCGGAATGTTTGGTATCAGTTTCATCCTTCGGAAGCGACACACATTGTTCCAGTTTCGTTAAATGCCATGGGAGTAATGGATTCGGCCTTTACAAACAGCTACCTCAGTCAGGTAAACGCATCCTTTCCAAGCTATAGGCTCGATGGTAAATTTAGTGACCTCTCGAAAAAAATTTGGGTCGAACAGCTTCGGCAAGTGCAGTTGCTGCTTGGAAAACCTTTCTTTTATCAAAACGAAAGTCCTCGCCTGAGAACTACACATGGGTTGCTTTATTTCAAAGAAATGAATGTGGAAGAGTTTCTGCAATCGGCGCGTGCTCTTGAAAAATCGATAGAAGGAACTTAGGAAGAAGTTTAGCTATACATGAATTGAAAATGTTTTAAAAAGTTGATGCACATCCTTTTAGCCAGTATATTTCAAATCATTAAAACAAATTCTTGGAGTGAAAACAGACTTGAACTGTTCAGATTTTTTTCTTTGCTAAACCTTATCAATTTCATTATATTTGTTGCAATAAACTTCTCCTAAAACAAAATAAAAATCAAACCAGCAGTATCCCAAATTTTTTAAAAAAACGATTAAGGAAAAAAAGTAGTTATTTAGCAAAAATTGATAGAAAGTTTCTTTTATGAACATCAACCAACCCGGCCTTCTGATGTTTTTTTCAGCGGCTATCTCATTATACTTATCCGTTTACGCCTGGAAAAGAAAAAGTGATCCGGCAATATTGGCACTTTCCCTTCTGCTTTTTGCTGCTGCTATCTGGTCGATAGGCTATGGCCTGGAAATCTCATCAGTAGATTTTGGCCAGATCAAATTCTTTGGATTTATAGCATATATAGGCATCGCAACCACACCCATTTTATGGATGATTTTCGCAATAAGGTATACTCAAAAGGATCAGTGGCTTACGAAAAAAATGGTTCTGCTATTCTTTAGCGTTCCTTTACTTACCTTGATAATGATTGCCACCAATGAATTTCACCACCTTTTTTATACTTCTGTTGCCTTCCATTTTGATGGCAAATACTATTTTCAGGAATTACATTATGGCCCGATGTGGTATCTGCACGCCATATGGTCTTACCTCTCAGGTATTTTCGGAATGATCCTTTTTGCGAAGATGCTTTTGACCGCAGCAAAAGAAAATCGCTTAAAAATATCCTATTTTATTTTGGGATCGCTGATGCCTTATGCTGTAAACTACTTTTATATCTCAGGAATAAGACCCTTTGGATTTTTAGACCTTACCCCTGTAGCGTTCATTTTTATGGGGGCCTTATTGGTTTTGGGAGCTCATAAAATTAAACTTTTCGACATCAAACCATTGGCTCTCAATTTGTTGTTCGACAATATACATGATCCCATTTTTGTTTTAAACGAAAGTCGTCAGATAACCAACAGCAATCCTGCAGCACGACAACTAATGAAGGTATTAAGTGATCAAAAGGAAGAAGAATCAAAGGAATCTCATCAGAAAACATCTGAAATAGCATTCCTGATCGATTCAAATGACACCGATTTTATTATCAACAATAAAACTTATTACCGAAGCCTATCAGAAATTAAGGTTGCCAATCAACGATCAGCAGGCACACTCCTCATACTGCGCGATATCACTGAGGCAAAAAAAGCTGAAAAATCGCTTATTGAGAGTGAGAATCGTTTTCGACTTATTCTTGAAAACATGCCCATACTTCTGAATGCTTTCGATGAAAATGGCCTTTTCATTGTGTGGAACAAAGCCTGTGAAAAAAGCACAGGTTACTCATCACAGGAAATAATTGGCAATCCCAACGCAATGAGAATGCTTTATCCTGACGAGAATTACCTGAATAAGGTTATTCTTTCATCACAAAACAAAAATGCAAAGCAAAACACCTACGATTTGGTGTCAAAAAAGGGAGAAATCCGAACAATCACTTGGTTTGACACCTACCATTTCCTTAAGATACCTGGCTGGAGTTCATGGGGACTCGGAATCGATGTTACTGACAGTAAAAGAACCGAGAATGCACTTTTCATGAGCGAACAACAATTACGCGAACTGAATACGTCTAAGGATAAATTTTTCTCCATTATAGCTCACGACCTCAGAAGTCCGTTTAACAGCATTCTGGGACTGAGTGATTTACTGCTCGAATTTGTCAGGGAAGGAGATATGGACAGTCTGGAAAAATATATCGAAGTTATCCAAAAGACCTCAAAAAACACGTATGACCTGGTTGTGAATCTATTAGAATGGTCACAATCTCAAATTGGCCGATTAGAGTTTAGCCCGGAATACATTGAACTTGTTTCCTTCATTGAAGAAGAGACCAAAGTGCTACACGGTGTTGCACAAAGTAAAGGGATAACAATTGTCTCCGATTTTCCATCAAAGACACTCGTATTTGCCGACAAGCATATGCTAAGTACAATTATTCGTAATTTATTGTCGAATGCGATAAAATTTTCACATCAGGGAGGTACTGTATTCATAAAATCGAGCAAGCAGCCCAAAGGATTGGCTATTCATATCATCGACGAAGGGATTGGTATTTCACAAAAAGATATTACAAAACTTTTCAAGCTGGAAGAAAACTTTACGACAAAAGGAACTCAAAATGAGAAAGGTACAGGCTTAGGACTTCTGCTTTGCAAAGAATTTGTTGAAAAACACAATGGCCATATTTGGGTAGAAAGTAAACCTGGAAGCGGAAGTAATTTTAGTTTTACACTTCCTGTGCTTTCAACCGAGTTATAAAATTCATCAGCAAATCACTATTCGTTATGGAAGCATATCATTTATTCTCACATGAAGAGTTGATTGAAGCACTACAGAAGACTCAGCATGAACTTGATACTCTGAGGAATTATAAACGCCTCACAGAGAATGTTTCTGATGTTGTTTTTACAATGGATTTATCGTTTAATATTGTATATATAAGCCCTGTTATTCAACGACTTACAGGAGAAACGGTAGAAGAACATAAAAAAAAGAAGCTTGAAGAAAAACATCCCAAAGCAACTTTAGACCATTTTAGGCAACTTCTTGTAGAAGAGCTGCAAAATGAAATGCTACCTGATACTGACAAAAACAGATCACGAATTGTTGAAGCAGAATTGTATAAAGCAGATGGAAACCTCATAGACGTTTCGATTCATATTTCTTTTCTACGGGATACACACGATAAACTTCAAGGATTCTTAGGAGTAATCAGAGATATTTCGGACATTAAAAAAACAGAAAGACAGCTTCAACAAACCAAACAAACTTATGTTGATATTTTCAACACCTTAACAGAAGCCATTTATATTCTTGATACAGATTTTACCTTTATTGAAGTTAATAAAGGTGCTGAAAAAATGTATGGTTACAGCAGAGAGGAGCTTGTTGGAAAGAAACCATTTGACATTTCTGCTCCCGGGATGAATGATGGTGTTGCCATTTCAACTATGCTCGATGAAACCTTTAAAACAGGGATCACAAAACAGTTCGAATTTTGGGGACGCCGCAAAAATGGTGAAGCTTTCCCAAAGGAAGTCATTGTAAACAAAGGTAAATATTTTGGCAATGACGTTCTTATTGCGACTTCCCGCGATCTGACTGAACTAAAGAAAACAGAGTCGCAACTTATTGAAAACATAAACTTTAAAGACGGCCTGATCGAAAATAGCGGGTCGATCATTTATGCCAAAAACACTGAAGGTGCTTATCTTCTTGTTAATAATAAGTGGGAAGAAGTTACAGGAATGCAACGATCGAATGCTTTGGGCAAAAATGATCACGAACTGTTTTCTGAAGATATTGCACGACAATTTGTTGCTGATGATATGATCGTTTTTGAAAAAGGAATTACATTCGAATCTGAAAGCTTCATAAATAACGGCCCTATAAAGAAAATTTTTCTCAATGTAAAGTTTCCACTAAAAGATAAAAACGATTTAATTACAGGAGTTTGCGGAATAACAACTGATATAACTGAACGCAAACAAGCCGAACAGCGAATGACTAAACTAGCACGTTGTCTTTTAGCATTTGGCAACGACCGCGATCAAAACATAAACAGCCTGGTTGCTCTTGCAGGCGAAGTTTTTGAAGCCGCTTGTGCCTTATACAATAAGCTTGAAGATGGACAATTATGCTCGTTGGGACAATGGAATACTCCTCCCGGATTCAATCCCGTTGATAAACCTGATGGTCATATATGTTATGATGTTATCAAACAAAATAATGATCAGGTCAAAATCCTCAACAACTTAAACCAAACACCTTATCTTCAATCCGATCCCAACGTTGCAGCATATCAACTCCTTTCGTACATAGGTGTTCCTGTTAAATATCAGAATCAAACCATTGGATCATTGTGCATTGTGTATCAATATAATTTTAAACCATCTGAAAGTGATATTGACTTTTTTAAACTGATTGGCTTTGCTGTTTCTAATGAAGAAGAACAGAAAGCAGATGAATTAAGCCTGAAAGAAAGCGAAGAACGTCTGCAAAAATTATTCAAGGAAATCCCAAGTGTTGCCGTGCAGGGCCTGAATAAAGATGGCATTGTAAAATATTGGAACAATGCTTCATCCCGCTTTTATGGTTATACAGCTGAGGAGGCGATCGGACGTCATATTTGTGATCTTATCATACCAGACCACCTGAAAATGGCAGTTAGAGAAGAAATTGCAATTATGTTTCAGAACCAAAAACCTATTGCTGAAAATGAGATGGAATTGAAACGAAAGGATGGCAGTAAAATAATTGTTCTTACAAGTCATTCGTTTGTTGAAGTATCGGACAAGGAAGCAATATTGTATTCACTGGATCAGAATATCACCGATAGAAAAATAGCTGAATTAAAAGTCAGTGAAAGTGAAGAAACCTACCGTAATCTTTTTCAAAACGCTCAGGTTGGCCTTTTCAGAAATCACATCAGTGATGGTAAAATTGTTGCCTGCAACGAACAGCTGGCACATATGTGTGGTTACGACTTGATTGAAGATTTTACCAATGAATATAAAACCTCAGAAAACTATGTAGATGAAGGTGTTAGAGAACTAATGCTGCTTGAAATTGAGAAAAAAGGTTTTGTTCAGAATTATGAGGCACGCTTCTACAGAAGAGACAAATCCATCTTTTGGATTAGTTTTTCTGCCAGAGTCTTTAAAGAAAAAGGATGGCTCGAAGGAGTTGCTGTAGATATCACTGAACAAAAGAATGCGCGTATAGCACTGGTTGAAAGGGAAGTCAACTTGCAGGCAATAGTCGAAAACTCTATGGATAGTGTTTGGTCAATAAACACTAATTATGAGATCAACATTGTGAATGAAGTATTTGCAAAGTCATTTTATGCAAATTTTGGAACAACTCTTAAAAAAGGAGTCAATATTCTTGATGCCTTACCCGAATTTTTACGCCCTCTTTGGAAAGGCAGATATGACCGTGTCTTTAAAAATGAACACTTTTCGTTTGTTGACGAAATACAAATGCCGGATCGGTCAATCTTTATTGAAGTTGCAATGCATCCTATTGTAATTGAAGGTGTTGTAACCGGAGCGTCATTCTATGGCCGTGATATAACCGAAAAAACGACAGCTGAAAAACAATTAAAATATCAGGCCGACCTTCGGAAAATACTTGTTGAACTTTCTACTGATTTTATTAATTTACCCCTGAATGAACTTGAAACCGGTCTCTTGAAATCTTTAGCAAGAATTGGTGATTTTGTTGGTGCTGACCGCGCCTACATTTTTGAATATGATTACAAGGAAAAAGTTGGGATTTACTCAAAAGAATGGTGCGGTATTGGTATCGAACCCTTTATTAATGTTTATCCTATAATTCCGTTTGAAGAATTTATGGAGCAATTAGAAGCACATCAAAGAGGAGAATATGTTCAAATAGAATCAACAGAATTACTTCAGCCAGGGCCGCTACAAGAATTGCTAAAATCACAGGATATCAAAAGTTTACTTACGATTCCGCTCAACGGTTCTGATCAATGCCTGGGTTTTATCGGCTTCGATTCTGTAAAACAAGCAAAACGATTTGACTCTTACGAACTTCAGCTTCTTGAGGTGTATGCTCAATTGATTGTAAATGTTAATGAACGACTTAAAAATGAACAACAACTATTGAATGCCAAAGAAAAAGCCGTTGCTGCTGACAAACTTAAAACAGCATTCTTGCAAAATATGTCGCACGAAATCAGGACACCTATGAATGGTATCCTCGGCTTTGTCGACTTGTTAAAAGAACCAAATTTAAGTCATGCTGAAAAAAACAGATACATAGGTATCGTTGAAAAAAGTGGCAGAAGACTATTGAATACAATCAACGACATCATCGAAATTTCGAAAATTGAAGCCGGTGAAGAAAAACTCCGGATAGCCGATGTAAACAGTGAAGATATCTTACACTATTTCAAAGAATTCTTTGCTCACCAAGCTCATGAAAGAAATGTTAAATTAATTCTTGCTCAACACCTTACATCCTACGAAGCAATAATTGAGACCGACAAGCACAAACTTGAAGCAATAATCAGCAACCTGCTCAATAACGCACTTAAGTTTACTTTAAAAGGTCAAATAACTTTTGGTAACTACCTCGAAAACGATCGTTTGGTATTTTTTGTAAACGACACAGGTGTTGGAATTCCTGCCGACAGATGTGAAGCAATTTTTGAACGTTTTGTGCAAGCCGACCTCAATATCACACGGGCTCATGAAGGCTCAGGGTTAGGACTCTCCATTGTTAAAGCTTATGTTGAGATGCTCAACGGACATATCTGGGTCGAATCAAAAGTTGGAGAAGGCTCTGTTTTTCGTTTCTCAATTCCTTACAATTTAGCAAAGAGCAAAGCACAATTTCCTGTAAAGGAATCAGTTAATTCTCTGAGTCTGCCTAATATCTGCGTTCTGATTGCTGAGGATGATGATGTAAGCTTCATGCTTTTCGATAAAATACTTCAAAAGGAAAACATCCAAACCATTCGGGCTCACAATGGTAACGAAACTATTCGCATCCTTCAGGAAAATAATTCTATTGATATTGTTTTGCTCGACTTAAAAATGCCAGTGATGAATGGTTATGAAACAGCCACGAACATCCGAAAATTCAATATTAACATCCCAATCATCGCTCAAACAGCCTATGCGATGGCCGGTGACAGAGAAAAAGCCTTACGTGCCGGATGTAATGAATACATTGCAAAACCAATGACAAAGAATGAACTCTTTAAACTGATGCAGCGTTTTGTACGTCTTTAAACTGTTTTAACTGCGTTATCTCGTTGATTAAGTGAAATTTATTACAACTTAATGAATATCCTCTTTTTATAGAGTATATGCATCACTGCATAAATAAATAGGATAAAGATGATGGCATATGTCATGCTTACAAACTTGGGATTCAAACCTATAGAAGTGAAAAGCTGCATATAACGACCTGAAAGTGATTGACCGTAAAAAGGAACTCCATAAAACAAATAACTTGACAATCCAGCCAAAACATAAGCTGATATTGCATTTGATCCAAATACTACAAAAGGTTTTGAAAATCTCGTATGTTTTTTAATATCAATAAAATAGATCATTGTTGCGAGTGTCATAGAGGCTAATCCTGAGCTTACAAGAACATACGAACTGGTCCAAAGATTTTTGTTGATGGGAAAATCCCAGCTCCATACTACACCTACAACAGCAGCAACAAAACCAGTGATGTACAATAAACTGACTTTTTCAAAAACAGGAATTGAACGTTGCAACAATTTCCCTGTCAACATGCCACTTATTCCGGTTGCAATTGCTGGCAAAGTACTCAGTAACCCCTCAGGATCCCAGCTCCCATTCCACATTTTCCCCGGTAAAATAAATGAATCAATCCAGGCTGCCATATTGATGCCTGGCTCAAACATCGCCGATCCATAGCCTGGTGTTGGAACATAAAGCATTAATATCCAATATCCTATAAGAATAAAAATTCCTATTGCAGAAAGTTTTTTCCAATCGAGATACAAGTAAAGCAATCCGCAAATGAGGAAAACAAGCGCGATACGTTGTAAAACACCTGCAATTCGCAGAGAATCAAAATCAAAAGAAGGATAAAGATTTAAAAAAACACCCACTCCAAAAATTTTTAATGACCTCCAGATTATTTTGCGCACTAAAGTGCTTTTATTGGTGTTCATTTCAAGTTTTTTCGAAAAAGCGAGCACGATCGAAATCCCAACAATAAAAACAAAAAAAGGAAAAATCAAGTCTGTCGGACTGATTCCATTCCAGTCTTTGTGCTTTAAAGGAGAGTATACAAATTCCCAGCTACCGGGGTTGTTCACCAGAATCATCGCTGCAATTGTAAATCCTCTCAAGGCATCAAGGGATACAAGTCGTTGAATATCTTTCATTTTTGTCAGGGTTTCGATCAAATCTTATGGAAAATAAAAGTACAAATGTAAATCAATCATTTGCAAAAGAAATGACAAAAAATTGCTTGTAAATGACATGTCATTTAGGCTCGGGAAAATTTAATAAAAACATCCAATCAAATTTTTTCATAGTTTTACTGTATAAAAAAAGAAATCGTTTCGAAAAACAAAGCGAAATCATTGGCTTAATAATCAATTATTTAACTTTTATCTCCATGAGAAAAAACTGGATTCTGAGTTTCTTATTACTCAGTATATTTTCACCATTGTTAAGTCAAAAAGTTGGTGACAGCTGGGAGGCATTGCGTCAGCGTCCATATCCACAATGGTTTAAAGATGCAAAATTGGGGATTTTTATTCATTGGGGGGTGTATTCTGTTCCTTCCTATGGTAGCGCAGAGTCCTATGGCGAATGGTATTTGCGGGGTTTGCAGGTTGGCGCTCAAAACAGGGTCGATTTCATGAAAAAGAATTATGGGGAAGATTTTAAATACAACGATTTTGCACCACTTTTCAAAGCTGAACTCTTTGATGCTGATGAATGGGCAGAAATATTTAAGGGTTCAGGAGCAGGATATATCGTATTGGTTTCGAAGCACCATGATGGCTATTGCTTGTGGCCGAGTAACTATGCAAAAGGGTGGAACAGCGTTGATGTTGGCCCGAAACGTGACCTTGTTGGAGAGCTTGGCAAGGCTGTCAGAGAAAAAGGTTTGCGACTCGGACTCTACTACTCGCTTCCTGAATGGAATAATCCCTTACATGCCTGGTACACCGATCCCAATGATTCGATTAAAAACTATGTAGACAACCATATGATACCACAATTCAAAGAGCTCGTTGGAACTTATCGTCCCGACTTGCTTTTCACTGATGGCGAATGGTTCAACTCAGCTGAGCAATGGCATGCAAAGGAATTAATCTCATGGTATTATCATCTTGTTGGTGATGATGCAATTGTTAATGATCGCTGGGGCCATGGTGCTGATATTGGGTTTCTTACTCCTGAATACAGCTCAGGCGGATTGAAAACCGATCGCCCATGGGCTGAAGTACGGGGTTTGGGCAGGTCATTTGGCTTGAACAGAAACGAGAAACTTTCCGCTTATATGTCCTCAACCGAACTTATCCATCTTTTTGTCAGAACGGTTGCCAACGGAGGTGGATTAATAATCAATGTAGGCCCTGGAGCTGACGGACAGATTCCATTGCTGCAACAGGAGCGCCTGCGCGATCTTGGCAGCTGGATCGCCATCAATAAAGAAGCAATTTATGGAGCTTCCACATATCTTACCAACGGACAGGAGAAAGTTGTCAAACTCCGGCGAATTGATCCGCAAATTAATTTCAACTGGGTTCGCAACACGCCTGGATACCCTGTTGTTGAAGACAATTTCACAGCCACTTGGACTGGTTTCTTAAAAGCTGATATTTCAGAAAAAGTCACTTTTTCAGCGAGTGCTGATGACGGCGTCCGCATTTATCTGGATGAAAAACTTGTTCTTGATCAATGGGAAACATCGGCTGAGGATAACAACTCCGAAGCCATGCGCAATGATCAGTCAGCAAAAACGGATAGAAAAGTCAACATCGTTGCAGGCAAGTTTTACCCCATCAAAATTGAATACCATGAAAAACACCAAAACGCATCGGTATCCATGTCATGGGAGAGTAACTCTATTGAACGTCAAATTATATCCCAACAAAATTTATTCTCCGACAGCCTGCAAACCAAAGGAAATGGATTAAATGCTGAATACACTTCTTTGCGTCAATACATCGCTTTTACAACAAACAAAGGCAATCTTTATGCCATTACTTTTGAATGGCCGGAACAATATCTTGAGCTTCAAGTGCCTGACCCAAAGCCTGTAACTAAAATTTCTTTGATCGGTCGTGATGGATACCTGCCATGGACCTACGAGGAAAACAAACTTAAAATAGACATCTCAGGAGTAAAATTCAGCGAGATGAAAAGTTGTTCAGCCTGGACTTTTAAGATCGAGAATTATTTATAACACACATAAATCAACCTATTTATGAAAAAAGACCTGAAACTTGTTGTTGTTTTATTGATCATTGCTTTGCAATCAGCAGCGCAACTTCCTTTAATCCCCTACCCTGCTCATGTAGGCATCAAAGATGGTTCTTTTCAGTTTAGCAACAAGTCTAAACTACTGTATGATAGTCCATTACTAAAATCTATGGCAGATGCATCCGCTACTTCGTGGTCAGCAACTAGCGCTCTGCAAATCGAAAGTCTGGGATATAAGAATAGCACTATTGAGAATTCTGTGTTGCTTTCATTGAATCAGCCTTTTAACCTTGAATTGGGTATGGAAGGTTATAAACTTGATATTCAGCCAACATTTGTGGTTCTCAGAGCCAATACGCCTGCAGGAATCCGCTATGGGTTGCAGACGATCGGGCAATTGCTGGATGCTACAACTGATGCAAAGATTAGCTGTGCCACAATTGTTGATTTTCCACGGTTTTCATACAGAGGGATGCATCTTGATGTCTCGCGTCATTTTATGCCTATATCACTCGTTTACAAATTAATAGATGAGTTGGAACGACATAAAATGAATGTGTTTCACTGGCATTTGGTTGACGATCAGGGATGGAGAATTGAAATAAAAAAATATCCCAAACTCACCGAAGTGGGCGCCTGGCGCGAAGATAAATCTGACAAACACTGGAATGATCGCTCTTTAAGTAAGGCAGGTGCAAAAACAACTTACGGAGGCTTCTACACTCAGGAAGAGGTCAGCAGTCTGGTAGCATATGCCGCTGAACGAAATATCACCGTTATTCCAGAGATCGAAATGCCTGCTCATGTAATGTCGGTGCTTGCTGCCTATCCCGAATTATCGTGTACCGGTGAAAATCTGGGAGTTCCTCCCGGCGGAGTATGGCCGATCACACATATTTATTGCGCCGGAAAAGAAGAAACCTTCAATTTTCTGGAAGATGTGCTCCTGGAAGTATTGGATTTATTCCCGTCAACATATATCCATATCGGTGGCGATGAGGCCGACAAGACCGAATGGAAGAAATGTGACAAGTGCCAGCAACGAATTAAAGATGAAGGACTTAAAGATGAGCATGAACTACAAAGCTATTTCATTCACCGTATTGAAGCCTTACTGAATGATCATGGCCGCAGATTGATTGGTTGGGACGAGATTTTGGAGGGTGGTCTGGCACCTAATGCAACTGTCATGTCGTGGAGAGGAGAAGAAGGCGGAATAGCTGCTGCTAAAATGGGGCATGATGTAATAATGACTCCCGGAACTCATTGCTATTTCGATCATTATCAGGGCGATCCTTCGCTGGAGCCATTGGCAATAGGTGGTTATACCCCACTTTCGAAAGTTTACAATTACGAACCTGTTCCTGAAGAACTTACTGCTGAAGAGTCGCGTTTTGTTCTTGGCGCTCAGGCAAACCACTGGACTGAATACATGCCCGTTCCGGAACAGGTTGAATACATGGCTTTCCCTCGCCTCGCCGCTCTCTCAGAAGTACTTTGGTCGCCCCGCTCAGCGAGAAACTGGGAACAATTCACATCACGTCTGCCTCTTCAGCTCAAACGTTATGAACAACGTGGATTAAACGTTGCAAAAAGCGCTTATCAGGTAGCTATTATGCCAGAAATACCTCAATCAGGCAAATTCCTTAAAGTACAGTTAATTACAGAAATGCCGAATACGATCATAAGGTTTACTACAGATGGCACCGATCCAAAAGCAAATTCACCTCAATATGAAAAACCTTTTATTGTTGACAAAACTACCACTGTAAAAGCTACAAGTTTTGTTGATGGAAAGTCCGTTACTGGTCCACGGGTTCAAACTTTTTATTTACACAAAGGCTTTAATTCCAGCATTTTATTAACTAATGAACCAAATAAGCAATATACTTCCGGCGGAGCTGCTTCACTTGTTAACGGAATCAGAGGTTCAATAAATCACAACGATAAAAACTGGCTTGGATTTGCAGGCAAAAACCTTGAAGCTCAGATCGATTTGGGAGAATTAAAAGATATTCACCAAATAACCATTGATGCCCTTCATAATGAAGGAGCCTGGATTTTTGCACCGACTGAAGCCAAAATTGAAATTTCAACCGATGGCAAAAGCTTTAAGACCATTAAAAAAGTTGAGATTGAAAGTCCTGATAATGAATTGATTCGGGATATAGTGCAAATCACGGCTGACTTTCCACAGGAGGCGGTCAGATACATCAAAATTTCGGTCAGGAATTATGGATTATGCCCAAAAGGACATCCGGGTGAAGGCAAAGACGCTTGGCTTTTTGTAAGTGAAATCGTTGTAGAATAAGCGTGCCTGGCAGTTTGGTAAGGTTATAAGGTTGATTTTGTGATTATCAGAAGGCCAGTTAGTCATGAAAAAAATTTGGCACTCTCAAAGAGTTCAACTAATTTAGTGCCATCATTACAGAACGTAATTGCAACCATAAAGAACACGTACAAGATGACAGATTTATCATGTAACTATTTGGGAATCAATCTTAAAAGTCCTATTATTGCTGGAAGTTCCGGCTTCACCGACTCAGTAAAGAAGTTGCTTCAGCTCGAACAGCAAGGTGTTGGTGCGGTAGTTCTGAAGTCCATATTTGAAGAAGAGATCACCCATGAATACGACAAAACGTTACGGGAAGAGGCTGAAAACACTGGCAGAGAGGAGTTTCTTGATTATCTGGATGTAAGAATAAGACAGGAAAATATTGGCAAATATATTTCTTTGATAAAAGAAGCTAAAGAACATCTTACAATTCCTGTTATTGCTTCTATCAATTGTAAATCGGCTTATGAATGGATGAGTTTTGCAGAAGAAATTCAAAAAGCAGGAGCAGATGCCCTTGAGCTGAACGTTTTTGTTTTACCCTCAAGTTTACACCGCAGCAGCGAAGAAAATGAGAAGATTTACTTTGAAATTGTAAAACAGGTTAAAAAGCGAATCAACATACCTATAGTACTAAAAATCAGCTACTATTTTTCAAATTTAGGACAGTTTGTGAATGATTTATCACACAGCGGTATTAAAGGACTTGTTCTTTTTAACCGTTTTTACAGTCCCGATTTTAACATCGACACGCTTGAGGTAACACAAAGTAATGTTTTGAGTTATCCCGGTGAGATTTCGATGCCATTGCGATGGATTTCGATGTTGTCAGGAAAAATTCCAATTGATCTTTCGGCTTCTACAGGTGTGGCTGATGGGAAATCCGTTATAAAACTGCTATTGGCCGGAGCAACAACAGTCCAGGTTGCCAGTGCCCTTTACAGGCATGGTATAGGTTTTATCGGTATCATGCACAATGAGTTACAAGAGTGGATGGACCAGCAAGGTTTCTCAAAGCTGGATGATTTCAGAGGTAAACTAAGCCAAAACAATTATGCTGATCCGGGTGTTTTTGAAAGGGTTCAGTTCATGAAATATTTCAGTGACAAAGAAAGTAACATCTAAGATGGATAAAGAAGAAGAAAAACTCATACGGGCAGCTTTTAAATCTAAAACCTGGAATGAGATAAAAACCCATGACTCATGGCGGGTTTTTAAAATCATGGCTGAGTTTGTGGATGGCTTTGAAAAATTGGCACGTATTGGCCCTTGTGTGGCTATTTTTGGTTCAGCACGTACACGTTCGGATCATCCTTATTACCGGTTAACTGAAGAAATTGCTTACCTGCTAACCAAAAAAGGTTTCGGAATCATCACAGGAGGTGGCCCGGGTATTATGGAAGCCGGAAATAAAGGTGCACATTTTGCCGGTGGGAAAAGCGTTGGCATTAACATCGAACTGCCTTTTGAGCAACATCCGAATCCATTTATTGATCCTGACAAATACATCGAATTTGATTACTTTTTCGTACGCAAGGTTATGTTCATGCGTTATTCACAGGGTTATATTGTTTTACCAGGTGGATTTGGGACAATGGATGAGTTGTTTGAAGCCATCACACTGGTTCAAACACAAAAACTGGTTAAATTTCCAATTGTTTTAGTTGGAAAAAGATATTGGTCAGGCTTGGTTCAATGGATAAAAGAAAGGATGCTTGAAGAGAAAAATATTCTTCCTGAAGACCTTGAAATATTTACACTTGTTGACACTGCTGAAGAGGCAGTAAAAATTATCGAAGACTTCTACAATAAATACGCGCTTAAACCAAACTTCTAATCGAATGAAGATTACCCTTGTTCCCATTCAAACACTTAACATCGAGAACGACGGTTTCCACTTAATGACCAAAGGCCTTATTAATGGAATTGAGGCCTCTTTTCTTATCGACACCGGAGCTTCGCGAACAGTTTTCGATCAGACAGTCATTAGAAAATTTATCAACGACCAGGAGTTTGAAGAAAATGAGAAGTTATCTACTGGATTGGGAACCAACTCTATGCCTAGTCAGGTAGCCCATATCGACTATATCACCCTGGGTGAACTTACAATAACAGACTACACTGCAATTGTGATCGATCTCACGCATGTGCATCAATCTTATCAGCAACTCAATTTACCGGATATCAATTGTGTTCTTGGCGGCGATATTCTAAAAAAGTATAAAGCTGTTATTAACTACAAAACCAAAAGCATGAAATTGTATTACTAAATTTACAACTTCATATTTTATATTCTTTTATATCAATACTTTACGAATTTCTTTATACCTCTTTTCTCTGCTACGGTCAACATAAACAGGTAAACGCCGCTTTTTAACTGGCTGACATCAAGCGAGATCTGATCTTTGAATTCGATTGATTTCAACCGTTTTCCTTGCATATTGATGATTTGAAGCGTTGCTATTTCACTTTGATTTCCTTTCAAATGAAGCAAAACCTGGTTGTTGGCCGGATTAGGATCTAACACAAAATCAACTACATAGTTTTCCATTATTGCTGGAGCAACATCAGCATCACCGTTGAAAAGCTGAAAACCTCCGCTGAAATTACCTGCCAGCATTTGAAGTTTACCATCATTTAACAACTCTCCAATTGCGGCAGATGAACGCATCCCTACATCTATATCAGTTACTGTTTCATTCAAAAGTGTTTGCCAGTCAGCCACTTCCCGGAAATTTCCATTTAAATTACCCCTGATTTGGTCGAACAAAAAAAGCTTGCCTTGTTCCGAGCCTGACACAAGACGCAAATCGCCTTGTTTATCATAAAAAAGACAAGGTACACTATAACCATCGTACGAAAGATTGAAATCGGTCACATTTATTCCTCCAAGGTATTCGGTTACAAAATCAAAGTTTATTTGATTTTCATTTGAAATTCCCCGGTAATAGGCAATTTTGCCATTTTGCGATCCAATGATCAGGTCGGTCACTCCATCCTCATTCAGATCAAAAAGTTGGGGAGCACTCCAATTTCCGACATCAATTCCTGAAAAGAAATCTGATTCCATCATCCATTCACCTTGTGAACCTTGTGTCAGATAAATTAGCTTTCCATTTTCGCTACCAACAAGCATGTCTTTGATTCCATCATTGTTAAAATCGGCAAAGGTTGGAACGAATCCTTTCATCTGTAAAGTTGAAAGGTTAGCAAAGTTGTTGGTAATCAGCTGAAATGATGAAACATTATTTGTAACAACCTGACGATAATACACCAGTTTTGATTCGTATTCTGAATGCAGGGTATTAGCCGAATACCACGATCGAAGGTATCGCCCGTAATTGCCTGAAACAATATCCTTTAATCCATCTCCATCAACATCTTCAAAAACAGGATAAGCTCCCGACCCAAGATCAATCGTCTCTTGCTGAAGAAACTTTTTCGTCGCTAATTGGAAATCAGGCATTTGATTTGAACCTTCATTCAAATAGAGCCAAATACTTTGTTGATTTTCGGTAACCAACGGATTAGGATCGAAAGGGGAAACAAGCAAGTCATCGTTCCCATCATTATTCACATCGATAAACGCAGCAACGGGCATCGAAGACAAACGGACAGGAAATGCAGACGGAAAAAGTGTATCCTGTTGTATGACAAAAGCTTCCTCTACCGTTCCTCCATTCAATAAAAGGGTAAGTCCGGGATAATCCACATCTGCCAGAACTAAATCAGGTAAGCCATTGTTGTCGAAATCATGCATTAACATTGTTGCACCTCTGTGCCTGAAACCATCCAAAGTTGTGGCAATGGATTTATTATAAAGGCAGGAATCCAGATAAAGCAGGTTATTTTCCTCATTTTCAGCAACTCTACCCCAGCAAAAATCTGTCTTTTTAAAATCAAGTGAGTCGGCATGACCATATTTTTCTACCGATTGGTTTCGGTGCAATTCAATATAACTACCTAGCGACCAGAAGTTAAGAATATCCAAATCACCATCCTGATCTACATCGTATATAGCCGGATAATCAGCATTGGTCGACAAAAGATTTATGTAACCACCACCTTGAAGAGAAGTTAAATAAGGAAAAACAACCAAGTCAAATGATGGTGGAAAACTACCTGTGTTTTTGTAGACCTTGATCCCTGCCCAGCCCGGTGAATACGTGAAAATATCCTGAAATCCATCATCGTTGTAGTCAGCAAAAACCACCCAATCAAATAGTTGAGGGAAATCAGCTAACATCTCAGGAGCAAAATCCCAGGCCATTTCACCATTCGTTCCTGCATTAATAAAAGCTGATAACCGATTCCCTCTTCTGTCAAAAACCAATAAATCGTGCCGCCCGTCATTATTCAATTCCATTTTGCCAAACTGACATGCATCGAATCCTCCTGTCCATGGAAAGGTTAACCATTCGTTTGCTTCGCTTTTTACTCTTACAACTTGTCCATCAGACTGGTTGAAAAGAATGAGAATCAATAGAATAGTTAATGCAGTGCTTTTAAGCATGATGTAAAATTTAAGTCAAAATTAGCTAAATTGACCTTACAGCATGAAAATTGTGGCTGAATTGCTACCTTTGGCAACAAATAAAACATTTATGGCCCGCATACTTATTATTGATGATGAAGCTAGCATTCGGCGTACACTTCGTGAAATTCTTGAATACGAAAAATATAAGGTGGATGATGCTGCGACAGGTATGGAAGCCTTGTCGCGTATCAACGAACAGGAGTATGACGTGATTTTGTGCGATATTAAAATGCCAGAAATGGATGGCATCGAACTCCTTTCGGCTATCAAGCAGCTTAACGACACTCCCATTATCATGATTTCAGGACATGGAACCATTGAAACAGCTGTTGAAGCGATCAAGAAAGGAGCTTACGACTACATCTCCAAACCACCGGATCTGAATCGTTTGCTTATTACCATCAAAAATGCACTTGATAAATCCAAACTGCTTTCCGAAACCAAGGCCTTGCGAAAAGTTGTCAGTAAGCAGTATGAAATGATCGGGCAATCGAACCCAATCAATGAAATACGGTTGATGATCAATAAGGTTGCGCCAACAGGAGCACGTGTACTTATAACTGGAGAAAACGGGACAGGAAAAGAGCTTGTTGCCAGACAGTTACATGAACTTAGCAATCGTTCATATGCCCCTTTTATAGAAGTAAATTGTGCTGCTATTCCCTCTGAACTCATTGAAAGTCAGCTTTTCGGACATGAGAAAGGCTCATTCACCTCAGCCATCAAACAGCGCAAAGGTGATTTTGAGCTCGCCCATGGCGGAACGCTTTTTCTGGATGAGATCGGCGACATGAGTCTTTCAGCGCAAGCAAAAGTGTTAAGAGCATTGCAGGAAAACAAGATCACCCGCGTGGGTGGTGAAAAAGAAATCCCTGTTGATGTAAGGATTTTGGCAGCTACCAACAAAAATCTCAAAGAAGAAATTGAAAAGGGGAATTTCAGAGAAGATTTATACCATCGTATCAGTGTTATTGTCATCAGTGTACCATCGCTGCGCGAAAGGACCGATGACATTCCTTTGCTTGTTCATCACTTTGTGAATCAAATCTGTCAGCAAATGGGCAAGCCAATTCCTCACCTCACACAAGATGCCATGCAGGAACTTCAGCATTACAAATGGACCGGTAACATTCGCGAATTACATAATGCAACTGAACGCTTAGTAATTTTGGCAGGGCAATTAATAGATAAGGAAGATGTAGTTCGGTTTGCCAAACCTTTAAATGTTTAATCTCGTAGTGGTTAAAACCTTTCTAAGCAACATCTTCCGTAATAATTGCATTTTGAGCAATCATTAGGACGATATTAATATGTATCTTTGCAGCCGTTTTCGGCACGTTTTGTGTTGATAACTTATTCATTGGGGCTGACCGGTTTTGACAGCAAGATGAATGTTTATGTAAGCATGCCGAGCCTTGCGATGACGCTCGAAAATCTTGATCGCGAACAACAATTGGCGAAAATAACTACGCTCTCGCTGCGTAATCGAAGTTTAGTAGATTACTGCTTCATTCCGGCACAAGGTGTCGGAACGAGACATCCCGCGGGTGGAAATGCCTGATACCGGCCTGAGAACGGGGTGCTAATCAATTTCGGGATAGTTTCAACGGCACTTCGACGTTGATGCGAAACTCAGAAGATAAGACAGTGTTTAGGATGGCTGTTTCCTTGCTCTGTATGAAAACCAATAACAGCATAAGCATGTAGAAAGCCTACGTATTCCTTGTTTGGACGAGGGTTCGACTCCCTCCAGCTCCACCACTAACAGCCAGTCAGGATAAATCCTGGTTGGTTTAATCTATTTCATTATGCGCATGAAGTTGGTTTTGCTTCTTTTTACGACATGGTTCTGCACCTTGTCTGCATTGCAAGCACAGCAACGTGTAAGCGACACCACCGTTTCCACTTTTCTTTTTCAGGCCAGTTACGGATTGCAATTGCCTGGAAAAGATCTCACTACCTATTTTGGAGTCAATTCTTCTATTGGAGCAGTTATCAGCTACAAGACATCAAAAAATTGGCTCTGGAGCGCTCAGGGAAGTTACATTTTTGGTGATCAGGTTGACGGACGTGAACAGATTCTGAAAAACATCAGCACAAGCAATGGTGAAATCATTGATGGTAATGGTACATATACCAGTCTTGCACTTTTTGAAAGAGGTTACCATTTCCAGGCAAAAGTTGGCAAAATTCTACCTGTAATTGGTCCTAACCCTAATTCAGGAATTTATATAATGACTGGCTTAGGATACCTTTCCCACCGCATTCTTATTGAATCTCAGTTTGGCTCTGCACCTCAGATTATGAATGATTATGCAAAAGGTTACGACCGTATGCGCGGAGGTTTTGCACACAGCATCGAGGCAGGTTACTTCTTAATGAACAATTCCAGAGTGCTGAATTTTAGCTTCGGACTTGAGTTCATTCAAGCTTTCACTCAAAGCATGAGAGACTATCAATTTGATATCATGGGTGCTGATCTGAATAACTATACGGATCATTATTACGGTATTCGGGTGAACTGGATGATTCCCGCCTATAAAAGAGCTCCCCAAACCTATTATTATTACTAGAAGCAATGATGCGATGGTTATATACCCTTGGCATTCTGATTTATAGCAAAATAATTCAGCTTGTAGCTCCGTTTAATGAGAAAGCTTTAAAGTGGGTTCAAGGTAGAAAAAAACAGTCTTTTGAACTTCCTGCAGGGGCAAAAAAATCTGACCAATGGATTTGGTTTCATGCTGCCTCACTTGGCGAATTTGAGCAGGGTCGGCCACTTATTGAGTCAATTAAAACCCGCTACCCTGAGAAAAAAATCCTCCTTACCTTCTTCTCCCCTTCAGGATATGAAGTTAGAAAAAACTATGAACTAGCCGACAAGGTGGTATACCTGCCGGTAGACACTCCTGGAAATGCCCGAAAACTTATTTCAGCTTTTCAATTTGAAAAGGTTTTCTTTATCAAATATGAGTTTTGGTTCAATTATATGCATCAACTGTATATCAGCAATATACCTTTATATTTTCTCTCAGCCAGGTTCAGACCGGATCAACATTTTTTCGGATGGTATGGATGGTGGTTCAGGAAACAGTTGACCTATGTGAACACTTTTTTTGTTCAGGACGAAAATTCTGCTGTACTGCTTTCTGCAATTTCGATCAGCAATTTTGTGGTGACCGGCGATACCCGTTTCGACAGGGTGTACCGCTTGAGCCGTCAACAAAGTCCACTCCCTGCAATTGAAAAATTTGTTGGTGACAGAAAAGTTTTTGTGATTGGCAGTTCATGGCCGGCTGATGAAGAATTGCTTTTTTCTCTCATTCAACAACTTCCAGAAAATTATGCAGTGATACTTGCACCTCACGATATTTCGGAAAAACACCTCAGAACTATCGAAAGCTTATTGCCTGTTTCTTATGTAAGATATTCACTGTCAGATAATAATCATTCTAAAGTACTTCTGATCGATAATATTGGTTTGTTGTCACAATTGTATCGCTTTGCTGATTTTGCTTATGTAGGTGGAGGTTTCGGACAAAACATCCATAACATACAGGAGGTAGTGGCTTATGGTTGTCCGGTTATTTTTGGACCTCATTATAAAAATTTCACCGAAGCATTGGATTTAAAAGAGTTAGGTGGTGCGTTTGCCGTAAGTGATGGGGATGAACTTTCAGCGATCGTGACAAAACTAATCGACGACAATTCGTTCAGACAAAATGCATCTGTAATTTGCACGACCTACGTTGAAGGCAGTATAGGGGCAACAGAAAAGGTGATGGATGCCGTTTTTAAAAGCTAATGCACTGTATTATAAAAAGTTAACTTCAAAAACTTAATCCATTTTCTTTTGTTATTTTTGCACATACAAATTTATCACAGATGTCGCTAAAAATATCTCTACAGGCAAGTACTGCAACAGTGAGTTGTATCCTCACCTCAACAACAATAGAATCAGGTTTATTACCACTGAATGCCAGTGAAATAACCTGGCTTCAGCAACAAAAAGAATTAAAGAAGGATTGGGTTGCCATACCAAGATTACCCGAATGGATTATTGTGGCTTTTTCAAAAGAAAAAGATAGTGCTCAGGAAAGATTGGAGTATCGCCGCCGACAGGGAAACACCATCCTGGGTTTTTTGAACAGCCATGGATTCAAAAGCTTGCAATTGAGTGCTCTGGAAGTAGAAAAAGAAGACATTCAGGCCTTTGCCGAAGGCCTGGCCTTGGGCAACTACCAGTTTTTAAAATACCGCTCTGATGCTGCGGAGAAAAAAAATCCGATGCAGGAAATTTTTATAGGAGACAGCCGCATCACTGATGACGACATTCATCGGTTAAATACAGAAATTGAAGCTGTCACGTGGGCCAGAGATCTTGTCAACGAGCCGCTTAACTTTCTGAATGCTGAAACACTTGCTGAAGTTATAAGTCAAAACGCCGCTCAGTTTGGTGTTAAGGCTGAGGTACTTAACAAAAAAAAGATAGAAGCCTTAAAGATGGGAGGCTTGTTAGCTGTTAACCTTGGCAGTATTGATCCGCCAACTTTCACGATTCTCGAGTGGAAGCCTGATAATTCTATCAATGAAAAACCCATCATTCTTGTTGGTAAAGGCGTTGTTTACGACACAGGAGGAATGAGTCTCAAGCCTACCAGCGGCATGGACACCATGAAGTGCGACATGGCAGGCAGCGCTGCAGTTTCGGCAATCATTGCCGCTGCTGCTAAACAAAACCTTCCATTGCACCTTGTAGCACTTGTTCCTGCCACCGACAACCGTGTGGATGGCAATGCCTATGTGCCTGGTGATGTGATTACCATTTCGGATGGTACAACAGTGGAAGTTCTCAACACCGATGCCGAAGGACGCTTATTGCTTGCTGATGCCCTCACCTACGCACGAAAGTTCGACCCGGAGCTGGTCATTACTTATGCCACACTCACAGGTGCTGCCTCGAGAGCCATTGGAAGTCAGGGAATTGTGGCCATGCAGGCGAAGGCAGAGTCAGCTTTCACTACCTTGATTCAGAGTGGACTCACTGTTCACGAGCGGATTGCAGCCTTTCCGATGTGGGATGAATATAAAGATCAACTGAAGAGTGAAATTGCCGACCTGAAGAATATCGGTGGAGCTGAGGCCGGAATGATAACAGCAGGCAAATTTCTCGAACATTTCACTACCTATCCTTTCATTCATCTCGACATTGCAGGCACTGCTTTTCTGGAAAAACGCGACAGTTACCGCGGAATGGGAGGCACAGGCAGCGGAATCAGGCTGACTCTTGATTTTCTTTATCAACGCGCTGCTGCAAAATAACTTTATCATTCCAGTTGTCTGAACCACGGGAGGTTACTGTTATTTCCCTTTCTTTTCCAAAGAGAAGAAATTATGACTCCAACCTATTGATTTTCGGTGCTGAATTTCGTAAATTAGCACAAAAAAGCCATGGCAATAGACATTGTTCAATACCTGAAAGAACGGCATGCTGAAAACACCGACGCAAAGAAAACAGGGCTTCCTTTTGTAACTATCTCTCGGGAAACCGGATGCCACAGTAAAGTGATTGCACAGTTGCTGCAGAAAGAAATTCAAAGATTGAGTGGTCAGAAATGGCGCATTGTTTCGAAAGAGACGATCTTTGATGCAGTTAAAGAGTTGAAAATTAACCCCCAGCAGCTCAATCATGTGCTTGATGCACAGGAGAAAAGTCATTTGGAAGAGATCATGATGGCTTTTGGTGACGGTCGTTACAAAAGCTACAAAGCTGTTCGGAAAACGTTGATGGAAATCATCAAAGGTTTTGCTTCAGAGGGACACAACATCATTATTGGCCGTGCCGGAGCTCTGATTACTGCCGGCTTGCGATCAGGCACACACATCCGGCTTACAGCTTCCATCGAATGGCGAATACAAAGTATCAGCACGCAGCAAGGCATCGGCTTTGGTGATGCTGCGCTTTTTGTTGAGCATACTGACGAAAAACGAAGGAAACTTTTCAGAGATTTCAATGGAAAAGACCCTGACAATGCACTTTTCGATTTAATAATTAACAATGAAAGAATCCCGGATACAGATGCTGTTCAGTTAATTATAAAGCTGATGGAACAAAGAAACTATTTATAGAACAAGTGTTTAATATCAATAGGTCAACTGAATTTAGAATAAAATGACCTATTTTAAGTAAGCCCAGGTATTTCTGAAAGAGGTTGAACGTTAAGAAAAATACTATTGCTTCAGAAACTTTTTTGTTCTAACTAATCTACCATCAGTAATTTTGATAAAATACATACCACTCGAAAATGTGCTAACATCAATGGTTGTAGCTGGTTCTGTAATTTGGTAATTAGCAAGCTGAAGGCCATTGGAAGTGATGATGGACAAAAAAATATTTTTGTTGCCTAAACAATTAGCAGTGATAGTGATTTGATCACAGGATGGATTGGGGGAAATTTCAATAGTAGACTGAAAGGCAGATATTTCGCTTGTATTTGTTAATAACTGATCCAAAGAACATCCCCAAATACCATCGTATCCTTTGGCAGCAAAGAGCATTAACCCATTGTCAGCCAAAGCATAGGTCCAATATGATAAACCTGTATGTTCCCAATACCAATTGTTTTTTGACAGTTTATATACACCTGTTTGACCACAAAGAAAAATGTTATCACCAACAAAATGAAACATTTCAAATTCGCCATAATAGTCATAACCACTTGGATTCCAAAGCTTAATAAGTCCATCGCTGATTATGCTAATAGTTCCTGAAGAGATAAGTTTTTTGTAAACACCTCCTTTGGAAGCTGCAATAATGGTGTCTCCTTTTAGGGCCACTGCGGTCCATTCAAAAATATAATCACTCCAAACTGACCAGTTTAATCCCATGTCAGCACTTTCAGCGACTCCGTTGTAGCCGGCAAGCACTATACGGTCGTCATCAAAATCAAAATCATAAATTCCACCAACAGGGCTGGTTTCACATACTATTACCCATGAGTTACCGTCAATATTTCTTCTGTAAATTCCATTAACTCCCTCAGCAATAAGAACATTATTTTTCAGGCATATTTTATCTACCCGCCCATTGGGTAAACCCTCATTGAAAGCAGACCAGCTAAGAGCATTTTTTGGTGACTTAAATATACCATTAGGAGTACAAGCATAAATAAACGAATCACAAGTAATTAAATGAGTTATTCCAGCTGACAGCGGAAGATTGGCTCCAACCCAGGTATTTCCATAATCATTTGAAACAGCCAGATCAAACATTCCAAATGATGTCTGCCCTGTCATTACACTTGATCCAAAAGCCGTGACAGCAACATTTGGGACAAAATCGGTACTTAATGGGATCCATTGCGAATGCACATCGAAATTCATCGAGTAAAAAACAAATAGAATAACTATCTTTCTCATTATCTGTAAGTTGAAGCAGTAAAAATACACTATTTCATACATTCTGTCAAGATAATAATGAAAGAAAAATAAAAATATTATTTATGATTTCACAAATCAAGAATTCATTCGTTTCGCTATAATTCTTTCAAATACTTAAGACTGAAAACGAAAAAAAATTGGGACTCTATTTTTGAAACAATCCCCAAAATCATCGGCAAAATCAAATTTCCAGTAGTAATTCCGGTGAATTTTGACACTCTTTTCAATACCTTTGCAGTCTGTCCTTCATTCAAATGCTAAAAAACACAACGTTTTCAATATTATTTTCAGTCGCCTTAACAGCACTCACACTTGTGCTTGGTTCTTCATGTAACAGACAGGCCGACAAAGCTGAAAGTCAGAAATACCTTCGTGCTTTTGATGCCGAAGTGACCAACCATACTAAAAGAATTCTACTTTCACGTGGTTATCAGGCGCTTATCAAAATTTTATATTTACCGGGGACTCCCCTTCCTTTTATAATGCAAAATACAAAAATGGGCATTGACTGTCTTTCCGCTTACGATCTTAACAAAGCATGTGGTGTCTATTCCTTTAATGAGCAAACTTCACGATGGGACTTTGATTCACCAGGCAGCGATAGTATCCCTTTGCAGTTGTTTTTTACTGATCGGGAAAATAAAGTATTGGAGCTTCGAATGTATAAATACATTGAGTCGGAGTCGGCGTTTGGGATGACAATACCAACCGTAATGCAGGCAATGATACTGGATAAAAACAATAAATTACTGACTATCAACTACTCTGCGACCTTAAAAGAAGGGTTTCCTGAAAAAGCTCAGATGCAATTGACAATGGGTGGATATGAATGTAAGATAGAACTTTCAACAACCTTCACCAGCCGAAAATCAGCTGATGTTGAAATGAAACTTCAATTAATAAAAGATTTAAATCGAGTAATTGAAGCAGAAATTCAGGCAGCAGCAGTGATAAGCGAATTTGAAACAATGCAATACAATCAATTGAGAGCCTCCATCTCAGCCTTTCCGCTCGAGGTAACCATTCGTTCGGAATATGAATTTGGAAAATGGGCCGATGAAGCGTTTTTCAGCCGGTGGAACGAGCAAAGTAACATCAAAATCCTTACACAGGATGGTCGCTCACTTGGTTTTATCACCCTCGAGGGCCAACCTGCAGCTGACCGAGTGAATCTGATCATGCATTACAATGATGGTTCTCAAGAAAATCTCGAAGACCTGCAACTTTTGGTGAAATCAATACTGAATGTAAAGATTGTACGCCCTGTTAACTAAAATTATTCCTGGAACTTGAAAACGAGGGCTGGGCTCTCTGATTCATTCTTTTGCAGTTTTGCAGGTGTTTTCAACCAGAATTTTCCATCTTTTTTTACAATACTAGCTTTGAACGGAGTTCCCAATATATTGATATTATTATGGTTAAGAGGCAGATTATCTGCAAGCGGAATCAAGTCGGGGAGTTCTTCATTTGGATTTAAGAGATAAATCAGATACCACTCGTTACCACTCTCAGATTGTGTAAAACACAGGTTGTTAACCTGATAAGGTGCCAGCGTTTTGGTTTTGTAAATAGCTTCACCATTGATACGCATCCAATCGCCAATCTCTTTCAGGCGTTGATATACTTCCGGCACAAAATCACCGGACTTATCGGGTCCGACACCCAAAAGAAGATTGCCTCCTTTTGCAACCACCTTTGAAAGGGTATGAATAGCCCAGTATTTCGACTTGTAATGTTCGGCAGGGCCTGTGCTATACCAGCTGTCGCCCAAAGTGATGCAACTTTCCCATGGATAATCAGGCACGTCGACAGGAATTTGTTGCTCGGGAGTACGATAGTTTTCATATTCGCCATGGACAGTGCGGTCAACTATCAGTATTCCAGGTTGTTTCTCACGCGCCATTGAAGCAATAGCGGGCATTCCAACATCCTGAATCCACTGGTTTTTCCCAATCCAGGGCAAGGTTTCGGGTGTCAGTGAGCCAGCCGGGCGTACCCAACCACCATCCAGCCATAAAAGATCAATCTTTCCGTAATCAGTCATCAGCTCTTGTATCTGTCCATAGGTGAACTTGCGAAAGTTATCCCACTTTTCAGGGTACTTAACCGGGTTGTAGTTCACATTACGGTCGAGTGGTGGAAACTTTGGCCACCAGTAGTCGTTGTTGTGCCAGTCGGGCTTACTGAAATAGGCCCCAATAGCCAATCCCTGTCCGCTGAAAGCATTAAACACCTCCTTAGTGATATTACTTCTTGGATCAGAAGAGAAACGACTTCCGGCATCAGTGATTTTGTAATCGGTCAGTTTACTGTTGAACATGCAAAAGCCATCATGATGTTTGGTTGTGAAAACCACATATCGCATTCCGGCATCTTTGGCAGCTTTGGCCCATCCTTCGGGATTGAAATTATCAGGATAGAACCTGCGGCGGATGTTCTCATAAGCCCGCTCATACGCAAAATAATCGTCGCCATATTGTCCTCTTCGTTCGCACCAGGGTTCATCCTCCGGACAAAGACTCCAGCTTTCAACCACGCCCCACTCGCTGTATGCGCCCCAATGGATGATTATACCAAACTTCCAATCCTGCCACTCATTCAGCTTACTTGAAACCAGGCTATCGGTGGGCCACTCATACGGATGTAGATCTGATTGCGCTTTTCCCTGAAGGAAAGCAATGAAGCCGATTAATGCAATGATTAGAAACTTTTTCATAAATGATGCCAATTTACTGACAAAGATAAAGATTCATTCGTACTCACGGCATGTTCACTTTTGGACAATTTGATAACAAAATGTGTGGTATCTTACTCAGAATCCTTAAGTTTGTGAAACAATTCACATAATTTATTAATTTTGCACCTTAGAAATAAAAAAGAACCTAATCACAAAAAATACATTTATGGCATTTAATCTTAGAAACCGTAACTTCCTGAAATTGTTGGATTTCACTCCACAGGAAATCAAATTTCTCCTCAACCTTTCACTGGATCTGAAGAAGGCAAAATATGCCGGAACCGAACAGCAGCTTTTAAAAGGTAAAAACATTGCGCTAATCTTTGAGAAAGATTCAACCCGCACCCGCTGCGCATTCGAAGTAGCTGCCTATGATCAGGGAGCCAATGTTACCTATCTCGGACCATCAGGCTCACAGATTGGTAAAAAAGAATCCATGAAAGACACAGCCCGTGTGTTGGGAAGAATGTATGATGGCATCGAATACCGTGGCTACGGTCAAAGCATCGTTGAAGAACTTGGTAAATATGCTGGTGTCCCTGTTTGGAACGGACTTACCAATGAATTTCATCCTACTCAGATTCTGGCCGATTTCCTCACCATGATGGAACACAGCGACAAACCATTGCATCAGGTAGCATTTGCTTACTGTGGCGATGCCCGCAACAATATGGGTAACTCATTGATGGTTGGAGCAGCCAAAATGGGTATGGATTTCAGGGCAGTAGCACCAAAACAAAACTGGCCCGAAGAAGCACTTGTTACTACATGTCTTGAGATAGCAAAAGAAACAGGCGCGAAAATCACCCTCACTGAAAATGTCAGCGAAGGTGTTAATGGAGTTGATTTTCTATATACTGACGTTTGGGTTTCGATGGGCGAAGCCGATCATGTGTGGGAAGAACGTATCAAACTCATGCTGCCTTATCAAGTGAATGGCGAGATGGTTAAAAAAACCGGCAATCCAAATGTTAAGTTCCTGCATTGTCTCCCAGCCTTCCATAACAGAGAAACAGTTATTGGCGAACAGATATACCAAAAGTTTGGAATTGAGGCAATGGAAGTCAACGATGAAGTGTTCGAATCACCAGCTTCACTTGTGTTTGATGAAGCAGAAAACAGGCTGCACACCATTAAAGCTGTGATGGTTGCCACCTTAGGTGCTTAGATTACGAATCATCAAAACTCACAAAACCCTTTGTCTGAAAAGCGAAGGGTTTTTTGTTTTATGCTAATTGCGAAAAATAAAAAAAGTCTTCCACCTACCTGTTAAACATCAGGCGTGCACCTAACTGTTCATCATGAATCTCACCCTTTTCATAGGCCAGGTGACCGCTAACAAACGTATGTGTTACTGATGAACGGAAGCTATGACCTTCAAAAGGCGACCAGCCACATTTATAACGAATGGAATCAGCATCCACCAGATTGGGTTTGTTCAAGTCAACGAGAACAAGGTCAGCATGATAGCCTTCTCTTATGTAGCCTCTTTTGTCAATTTGAAAAGCTATAGCCGGATTGTGGCACATTTTATCGACGATTCGTTCGAGACTGATTTTTTTCTGATGATAAAAATCGAGCATTGCAGGCAAAGCATGTTGTACAAGCGGACCACCAGAGGGGCTCTCAAAATAGGGTCTGGATTTTTCTTCGTAGCTGTGCGGGGCATGATCAGTGGCAATCACATCTAATCGGTTATCTAAAAGGGCCTCCCAAAGTGCTTGCTGGTCAGCAGCCGATTTAACAGCCGGATTCCATTTTATCCAATTACCTTTTCGTGCGTAATCCGAATCGTTAAACCAAAGATGATGGATACAAACCTCTGCTGTGATTCTCTTTTCTGACAGTTCTCTGTCGTTTTGAAAGAGTTTCATTTCGTCTTTTGACGACAGATGAAGTATATGAAGTCGTGTGTTATAACGGGTTGCGAGCTCAACAGCTTCGGCGGAGGAGCGGTAACAAGCTTCGGCGGAGCGAAGAAGCGGGTGTACTGAAGCATGTATTTCAGCAGGTGGATTTTGTCTGAAACGTATCAGGTTTTCACGAATAGTAGGTTCATGCTCACAGTGTACTGCAACGAGACAAGGTGCTTCTGCAAAAATATTTTCAAGCGTTTGACGGTCATCAACCAGCATATTGCCTGTGCTTGAACCCATAAATACCTTTATTCCACACACTTTCGAAGGATCTACAAGTACGACATCCTTGATATTATGATTTGAAGCACCGAGATAAAAAGAGAAATTTGCGACGGATGAACGTGAGGCTATTTCAAACTTTTCTTCGAGAAGTTCGTCGGTGAGGGTATTTGGAATGGTATTAGGCATTTCCATAAAACTGGTTATCCCTCCGGCAACTGCTGCTCTGCTTTCGGTGTAAATATCACCTTTATATGTCAGGCCCGGTTCTCTGAAATGAACCTGATCATCGATAACCCCTGGTAAAAGATGCAGACCAGTCGCGTCAATGCGCAAAAAACTTTTAAATATATCCGGCAAGGGTTGTCCGGCAGGAATAATAGCTTTAATAATTCCATCAGCGACAGCTGCGTGGCCTTTAAAAATTCTGCCCTCATTCACGATGGTGGCGTTTTCAATGAGGTAGCTTTTCGACATAAAGGGGAGATTTTATTATGTATTGTGATCCACCGGTTTTATGGCACCAATCAACCCTCTCCATCGAAGATTGATAACACCAAAAATGGCTTCTTTAAAAATACGTTTATTCATTTTACTAGTACCTTCGGTGCGGTCGGTGAAAATGATAGGAACTTCTTTTATCAAAAACCCAAGACGCCATGAGGTATATTTCATCTCGATCTGGAAAGCATATCCAACAAATTTAACTTTGTCGAGACGTATACTTTCAAGCACATTTCTGCGGTAGCACACAAACCCCGCAGTGGTGTCCCTTATTTTCATTCGTGTTACCAAACGCACATAGGCAGAAGCGTAATACGACATCAAAACGCGTCCCATTGGCCAATTGACTACGTTCACACCTGTAATGTAGCGTGAGCCGACTGCCACATCAGCGCCTTCTGCGGCAGTTGCCAGATACAACCGCTCGAGGTCGGCAGGGTTGTGGGAAAAATCGGCATCCATCTCAAAAATGTATCCGTAGCCACGTTGCAAAGCCCATCTGAACCCATGGATATATGCTGTTCCCAACCCCAGTTTTCCCTTACGCTCTTCAATAAAAAGCTTTTCAGGAAACTCTGTCATCAAGCGTTTTACGATAGCAGCAGTTCCATCAGGACTGTTATCTTCAACGATTAATACGTGAAATACTTTTTGAAGTTTGAAAACAGTGCGAATAATATTCTCAATGTTTTCTTTTTCATTAAAAGTTGGAATGATGACGATACTATCTGACATATGAGCCTTAAAAAATGGGATGTTGTATGATTAACGTTGCAAAGGTGCAAAAAATGTGCAAACGCTGCAAAAAATGTTGTGAATCAGATGATGAACAAAATCGATTTAAACTTCATTTATGAATTACCAAACATCTTAAAAACGAGCACGTCCGACGTGCGTACCTTTGTTGAAAAAATAAGGTGAATGAATCAAATCATTCGGATAAACCATATAACCTTTGTTAGGGTCGAGATCAGTTCCTGTCACCGCCAGCACCGATTGCCACACCAATAACGAACAGTACCAGTGAGAGTTATCTGCCCATTCAGTTGAAATTTCATCTACTCTTGATGACGGCGGCAAACGCTTGGAGGCATTCCAGGAAGAGAAATCACCTTTCTGTTGCATGGCAAACCCAGCTATCGCATCTATCTGCTCCTCTGTAAGCTGTAAACGCAGTCTGTAGCGGTTACCTGTTTTAGTAATATCAAAATTTACATTATTGAAAGCATCGAGTTTGTGATGTGCCAAAGCTTGAATTTCGCGCACCTGAAATTCTTTTGAAACGTCTTTGGCAATCGACTCAATAATCACTGCGCCAGCGAGAAGGCTGTCTGGATTTGAATGTTTAAATCCTTTAACTACTAAAGCAGCATGTCCAAAGTTCCTGCCATCACTCACTGAAGAAGTTCCCGGTAGAAGGTTAAGATTGGGTCTTACTAAGATATCTCCTCTCAATAGCTCATCTACACCTTCTACGCACCATAATGATTCCTCAGCTTTTTGGTTCTTGGAAAGATCCGTTGTTTTACGATCAGGATTTTCGCAAGATGATGCAAAAAGTATTAAGTATGCTATTGAAAACAGATACACTACAAATCCTGAAAATGTCTTTTTTAGCATGAATTAAAATTCCATTACCATGCAAAATTAGATTAAAATGAGATGTGTTTAATTAATGTTTGAATGGAAACTTTGTTCAAGAAATGGTGTTTCCCGGTTTCAGGGGTTAGTGTTTTAACCGTTGAACAGAAAGGATTGTAACAAATCATACTAAAAACTTTGAAAGTATGATGGTATTTGACAAAATGTTACGTTTAGAAGTAATGATTCTTCCTAAAATCATAAATAATTCATTATAAAGTTTTTACAAAATTATTTCTTCAAAATTGTCAAAAGAGAAAATCAGTCTTAGGCTTATTTTTACTTTTTTATAGCAAATTGCATCTAATTTATTTGCAACCTTTCCAGGCTTGATTGTATCTTTGTGAAAACGTTAACTGTTAACAAAACCAATAAAAATCAAATCACTATGAAAATGAAAATTTTATTGCTCTTTGTTGCTGTTCTGGCTATGCTGGTATCATGCAATAAAGACAAAAATGAAGAGGTAAAAGAACTGGCTCCAACAGAAGCAAAGGTTGAATTGCGCAATGCCTCGGAGCAAATCAACACGGACATGACTGACATGATGAACATGCCCGCATTTGTTTCAATGGATTTTATGATGCAACTTATGGATAATGAAGGATGGAAATCAACCATTCATTCATTAATTTTTGACACCCGAAGGACTCACCTTCATGCAGTTAAAGAAGCTTTCCGTCCGGCAAACCGAAGCGCAAATGAAGTTGGTGATTTCGGAGTTTATGAATTTAACTTTGAAACTGATATTTTTGAAATGGTTGAAAGCAGCACAACAATGTTAAAAATCATTTATCCATCTGACGAAGCAGCTTATGCTGCTCAACAAAATGATGCTGAGTTTGTGGCTGATAATCTTGAGTACTTAACGATTACCTACGAAGACACTTATTGGGATGAATGGTCACAGACTTGGGTTACAGAAACTTATGAAGAACAACTTCCAACCAATGCCAGTGTTAGTCTAAAAGTTGATAACGCAACTTTAGTGACTGCCACTTATTCAGCTTCATACACTGAAAACGGCAACCCACAATCCATTAGTGCAAACATCACTGCTGATCCTTATAGTTTTTCAATGAGCTTCTCTGGCTCAGGAACAGCCTACAGCACCATGCTTTCATTCAAAGAAAATACAACAGAAATGATGGGTTATGACTTAGATGTAAACTACACTTCCGACATGAGCGATGTTGAAAAAGTGACAGGTTATTATGTTGTTGCCCCGCTTAAAATTGACGGCTGGATGAACTACGCCGCTATCAATAATCATATGGTTGAAATTGAAGATAACGGTGGAGAGTATGACTTAGTTTTCTTAAACACACAACTCTCCATGCAATTGATTCACACGGGTCTTAATGCGAAAATTGGCGATCTGCAATTTAAACTTTATCATGACACGGAGTACGATGAATACGCTCCTATGATTTGTGTAGTTTATTCCGACGGAACCTATGAGTGGTTAGAAGACATCATGGGAGAAGAAACCTTTAAATTCAGCAGGAAGAGATAATTTCCTGTTTGATGAAATGAAATGAAAGGCCGGTTTACTACCGGCTTTTTTTATGTCGGCCTTGCTCAAGGGTTGGATACTTACCTAAAATCACTACCTTTGAACCCAATTAAAAATGGATGAAATTTAGCGAAGTCATAGGGCAACAAGAAGTTAAAACACGGCTCATACAATCGGCTCGTGACGGCCGTGTGAGTCATGCTCAATTGTTTTGGGGACCATCAGGAAGCGGCAAACTGGCATTAGCTTTAGCTTACGCTCAATACCTGAACTGCACCAATAAAAGCGAAAATGATAGTTGTGGCACTTGTCCATCCTGCATAAAATCAGCCCGTTTGACTCATCCTGACCTTCATTTCATTTATCCGACTACCACCAATAAAAAGGTAAAAAAAGACCCTGAATCGAAACTATTTGCCGAAGAATGGCGGCAATTTGTAACAGCAAATAAAGGTTATGTCGGAATAAATCAATGGTATGATTTTTTGGGTGTAGAAAACAAACAAGGGACAATTTTTGCCCGTGATGCCAGTGAAATCATCAGGCGGCTTAACTTCAAAGCCTATGAAGGAAAGTTCAAAATCATGATCATTTGGATGGTCGAAAAGCTTAACCCTTCAGCAGCCAATAAGTTGCTTAAACTCCTTGAAGAGCCACCTGAGAACACCCTTTTTATTTTAATTGCTGAGCAAACTGAGCAGATTCTGACAACGGTAAAATCACGCGCTTTCCAGGTAAAAATTCCAAGAATTCAGGATCAGGAACTCACAGCTGCTCTTGCCGAACATTATGGTTTGCGGGAAGCCGACATACGCGATATTGCTTTGATGGCACATGGTGATTGGCTCGAAGCTTGCCGTCATTATGAAAATGCTGAGGATGAGAAATTTCATTTTCACACCTTTCAACAGTGGATGCGCCTTTGCTTTAAAGGAAATGTACCCGAACTTGCTGATTTCAGTGTCAACATCGCCGGAATTGGACGGGAACGGCAAAAATCATTCCTAAACTATGGTCTGCAGCTTTTCCGCAGCAGTCTTCTCAATAATCATCACCTATTGAAAATGGTCAGGCTGCCACAGGATGAAATGGAATTTACACTGAAATTTGCCCCTTTTGTGCATCACCTAAACCTGCTAACTATGGCCGAATTATTGGAAGAAGGGATACGACAAATAGAACGTAATGCGCATGCGCAAATTCTTTTTATGGATATAAGCTTGAAAATGACAAAGTTACTCAGAATAAAGGTCTGAAAAAACACACGCAAAAAAAGTATAGTTTTGTACTTTTAACAACGAGTAAAAATGAACGAAGAATTAAAGGGCAAGGGCAGTGAAACTTTTCTAACAAGAGGATGCTGCCGTGCTCCACGTGTATATAACCCTAAAGATCGTATTTACCAACATCAGTGTTGCAAACTGGACGTTACCAATTGGCTGGATGAGTTTAATAATCCTGTCAATAGCAATAAGTTACATACTGCAGAAGTGAGATTTAAAAACGATCACAAAGATTTTTTTTCCTATACAGACGATCTTGAACTTAAAGAAGGAGAGATTGTAGCTGTTGAAGCAGCGGCCGGACACGATATTGGCATTGTTACGCTTACGGGTGAGATCGTAGAAATGCAAATGAAACGCAAAAACTACCATGCCAAGCCAGAGGAAATGCGTAAAATCTATCGACATGCTAAACTTTCCGATGTCGAAAAATGGGTAAGCTCCATTGAGCAGGAAGAGTTGGCTTTGCGCAAAACCCGTGAGTTGATTTACGATCTGAAACTGGAAATGAAGTTGAATGATGTTCAATTTCAAGGGGATAAGACAAAAGCCATTTTTTATTATACTGCAGAGGATCGGGTTGATTTCAGAGAGCTTATTAAACGAATGGCCGAAGAATTTCGCATTCGTATAGAAATGCGGCAGATAGGCATGCGGCAGGAATCAGCTAAATTAGGCGGTATCGGATCGTGTGGCCGCGAGTTGTGTTGCTCCTCATGGATGTCGGAGTTTCAATCGGTTTCCACAACAGTGGCAAGGGTTCAGCAACTTTCACCCAACCCGCAAAAACTTGCCGGACTATGTGGTAAACTCAAGTGTTGCCTCAACTATGAGTTCGATTCTTATGCTGATGCCATTAAGGAATTCCCTGATGAACGAACAATACTAAAAACACGGAAAGGTGATGCTATTCATCAAAAAAGTGATGTTTTCAAAGGACTCATGTGGTACTCTTATACCAACGATCGCGCAAATCTGATGGCAATTCCAATCGATAAAGTAAAGGAAATTGCAACCCTCAACTCAAAAAATCAATTCCCCGAAAAACTTGAAGACTTTGCGTTTATGAAAGAAGCTCACGTTTCAGAAGTAAGCAGCAGCATTCTCGAAGGCGACTTAAATCGCTTCGATAACCCAAAAAAGAACAAGAAAAACAGGTCATGATTTCTTTTCGTCAGCTTTCTTTTTCTAAGATAACACGTTTCAAAACAACTGTTTTAGTTTTTGCTTTGATGCTTGGTCTCTTATTAACATCATGCGGAAAGAAATACCTTTACGATGATGTGCATACCCTTCCGGCAGATGGATGGAACAAGAATCAAAAAGAACGTTTCATTTTCAATGTGCCTGACACAACGAACACATTTTTGTTTTATCTGCATGTTCGAAATGAAATCGACTATCGATACAGTAACCTTTATGTGTTTATGGAAACTCAGTTTCCCAACGGAAATATTACCCGCGATACCCTTGAATGTATTCTTGCTGAACCATCTGGAAAATGGACAGGCAGAGGCTATGGACGATTAAAGGAAAATATGATTTTACTCAATCCTACCATAAAATTCCCTCTTAAAGGATCTTATACTATTGATATTGAGCAGGCTATGCGAGATGAAAATTTGGAAGGAATCACTGATGTAGGTATACGAATTGAACGCAATCCCCGTTAAGAATAAAAATTAACAGAAGATGGCAAAAAAACAACATTCTGAGAATCGTCTCAACACCATTATCCGACTCTTTTGGCTGAGTTTTGTTGGCATGTTGATTGTCGTTTCCATTTTTTTCTATGGTCTGGCAAACGAATGGTTTGGCGATATGCCAAGTTTTGAGGAGCTGGAAAATCCTGAAACAAATCTGGCATCAGAAATATTTTCTTCCGATGGTGTTGTCCTGGGTACTTTTCATATTGAAAACAGATCCAATATTCATTTTCATGAACTTCCTCCGGATCTCATCAATGCCCTTTTAGCTATTGAGGATATTCGATTTACAGAACATTCCGGTATCGATTTTAAAGCCATTGGTCGTGTTGCCTGGGGTGTCATCACTGGGAACAGCAAAGGCGGTGGCAGTACATTGACCCAGCAATTAGCTAAAAATCTTTTTCCTCGCGATGAGAACTTATCTGTTCCTCAATTGGTCATGCGAAAATTTAAGGAGTGGATTACAGCTTCACGTCTCGAGCGAAATTATTCCAAAGAGGAAATCATGTCTATGTATCTGAATACCGTGCCTTTTGGTAGTCAGGCCTTTGGTATCAAATCTGCAGCCCTCACCTTTTTCGGAAAGACGCCCGGGGAGCTAAGCCTCGAAGAAGCTGCTCTTATGGCTGGCGTTGTAAACGCACCTACACGATTTAGTCCGATTCGTAATCCTGAAAGAGCGCTTCAAAGAAGAAATCTGGTGCTGATGAAAATGGCCGATTATGGCTTTATCACCAAAGATGATTACGAAAATGTGAGCCGGATTCCTATTGACATGTCCAATTTTGGATTGTTGGATCATAACAGTGGGGCAGCCACCTATTTCAGGGAATTTCTCAGATCAGAGCTAAAAGAATGGGCTGCCAATCACCAGAAATCGGATGGCACACCCTATGACATCTATAAAGATGGACTAAAAATTTATACTACCATTAACTCGCGCATGCAACAATATGCCGAAGAGGCTGTACGTGAGCACCTTGGTGACGATTTACAACCTTCATTTTTTAGACACTGGAAAGATCAGGCTAACGCTCCTTTCGTTTTTCCTCCCGAAGACATGAAAGAGCAGGTTGATTTAATACTCAATCAGGCGATGCGTCGTTCCGATAGATATCGCTACCTCAAAAAAGCCGGTGCCTCAGCTGATTCCATAGCACTGTCATTCAGGACACCCTTAAGGATGCGCGTATTTTCATGGAAAGGCCCAGTTGATACCATCATGACACCAATGGATTCGATCCGATATTACAAATTCTACTTACAGTCGAGCCTGATGTCGGTCGATGTTCAAACCGGTCAGGTAAGAGCTTATGTTGGCGGAATTGATTATCGTTACTTCAAATACGACCATGCCACACAGGCACGCCGACAGGTAGGTTCTACTTTTAAACCTTTCCTTTATACCCTAGCCATGCAGGAAGGCGAGTACACACCTTGCTACAAAGTACCTAATATCAGCTACAGCGTGCAACTTTGGGATGGCACATTCTGGGAACCAAAAAACTCAAGCGATGAACGTATTGGGGAGGAAGTAACATTAAAATGGGCATTGGCAAATTCAAATAACTGGATATCAGCATATTTGATAAAACGTTTTCCACCAGAATCAGTCATACAGATGGCTCGTAAAATGGGTGTTGTTTCACCGATTGACCCTGTTCCTGCGATTGCTTTGGGGACTCCCGAAATCACCTTAGGTGAGATGGTTGGAGCAATGAATACTTTTTCGAACAAAGGCGTTTTCATCAAACCCTATTTCATGACACGCATTGAGGACAAAAATGGAAATCTTATTGAGCGTTTTGTACCCGAGCAATCGGAAGCACTTGATGAAGTTACCGCCTACAAAATGATTCAACTCATGAAAGGGGTGGTTGAAAGTGGCACAGGTGTCAGGTTACAATCAAAATACAATATGCGTAATCCAATTGCAGGCAAAACAGGGACAACACAAAATCAATCAGATGGTTGGTTTATGGGGCTAACACCAGATTTGACTACAGGAGTCTGGACCGGAGCTGAGGATCGTGCGGTGCATTTCAGATCTATCAAACTTGGTCAGGGAGCTAATATGGCACTGCCAATCTGGGCTTTGTATATGCAAAAAATATACAACGACCCGGTCCTGAATATCAGAAAGGATGATTTCGATAAGCCTGTAAATGATGTGAGCCTCGACTTCAACTGCGTTGAATACGACCGGCAACAATTAAACAACAACAGCAATCTGCAGAATGACGATGATTTTTAGCTGAGTTTATCTCGTTGCCGAATTCATTGCCTAAATCTGATCCATGTACTTAGTCTTTTATGATGATTTCATCAATAAAGATATATGCCTGACCGCCAGCACCCATATGCCATGCCGGAATAGTGCCAAAGTTGCTGGCCTTAACCTTAACAAAACGCGCTTTTGTATTCACATTTATTCCCAAATCCTGCATAAATAAGCCTTCCTTATCAAAAGGTATCTTATGTGAAACAACCGCTAACGGGTTAAAAGTCTTTCCGTCTTCTGAAACGTAGATAGCAACTTCTTTTGGCATCCAAATCCATGAACGGATATCCTGTAAAAATCCAGCTGAAATAAAACTGATTTTCCGACTCTTACCCAAATCAACAATTGCCTCAAAATCAGTCCCCTGATACCCTTGCCAACCTCCAAGCCGCCAATTTTCAGCACCACGGATACCATCAATCAGACCATCATCACCACCACCATGATAATTTGGATGATAAGTTGAAAAGAGTTTCACTGATCTTTCGCTGTTAACTTTCACAAACTCAGCTTCAACTACCTTGCTATATCCCAGTTCGTTATGATAAGCAATTGCTTTAAGGGCTGCGGTTTTATCCAAAGAAAAAGCGTTTGTATAGCGTGTTGATTCCTTATCAGGAATAGAACCATCGAGGGTGTAAAAAATTTCACAATCAGGTGTGGAGCTTTCAATTTTAATCTCTATCGCTTCTCGTATCCGTTTTGATGGAGCACTAATATATGGGACAGGCAAAATGAGGTCGTGATCAATGGAAGTTGTAAAAAAATCGCCCGATGCACTTCCCCATGATTTCTCAGGAATACTTGTCATCTCGAAGTGCAGATGACCACCTGCCATAATATCGGCATGACTGAGAAAGTTTTTTGTGTACGGTTTACCATTCAGTTGGGCAGCACGTATGTAAAAATTCTCTTTAGAGAGGTTTGAAGCCGTTATCTTAAAAGTTTTTCCATTCTCCATAAATAGTTCAACCTCAGGAAACCAAGGGGTTCCAATGGCATAATCTGTGTGACCCGGACTTACTGCATAAAAGCCCATTGCACTCATTATCAGCCATGCCGACATCTGACCACAGTCTTCGTTACCGATCAACCCATCAGGTTGTGAACTATAGAAGTTATCCATGATTTGCCGCACACGCTGCTGTGTTTTCCAGGGCTGCTGCAATGCATTATACAAATAGGCCATGTGATGGCTTGGCTCGTTGCCATGAGCATATTGGCCAATTAAACCCGTAATATCCTTCATATCACGACCACCAACTTCGGCATTAGCTTGAAAAAGTTCATCAATTTTTGAAGCAAGTTTTTCTTTTCCACCATGCAGCTCAGCAAGACCATTGATATCCTGTGGCACATAAAAGCTATACTGCCATGAATTAGCCTCGGTAAAATGCCAGTCAACCGTTGTTGGATCAAAAGGCGTTATCCATCCGCCATTCAGTCTTGGACGCATAAAGCCTGTCCCGGCATCAAAGTAGTTTTTGTAAGATTGTGCAGCCTTTAAATAGTGTGAATACACATCATCCTTATTCAACTGTTTGGCCATCAAAGCTATGCACCAATCATTATATGCATATTCCAGAGTTTTTGAAACAGATTCATGTTCTTTATCTCCGGGAATATAGCCATCACGACGGTAAACATCGAGGCCAAAATGAGCTTGATTTGCACTATTTATCATGGCATCAAGCGCCTTTTCGCCATCATAACCCCTTATGCCTTTCATCCATGCATCGGCAATAACCGGAATAGCATGGTTGCCAATCATACAAAAGGTTTCGTTGCCGGCTAATTCCCAAACTGGTAACAAACCACCTTTTTCGTGCATATTCAGCATCGTTTGAATAAAGTCATTGGTTCGTTGCTGTTCAATGATTGTCATCAGTGGGTGCCATGCCCGAAAAGTATCCCACAAACTAAAAACTGTATAATTTGTAAAATTATTCGCCATATGAATATTCCTGTCGATTCCACGGTAGCGATTGTCAACATCCATGAATGTATTAGGCTGAAGCATTGCATGATACATAGCAGTATAAAACACTTTCAATTGCTCAGGGCTACCTTTTTTTACAAGGATTTTAGATACTTCCTTATTCCATGTTGAAAAAGCATTGGCTTTCACTTGTTCGAAATTCCAATCCGGCACTTCCTGATGCAGATTATTCTTTGCACCTTCAGCATCAACAGCCGACAGCCCAACCTTAACTTCAACGGATTCGTTGTCCATCGTGTGAAATCCCACAAACGCTTTGATACTCTTTCCGGCAGCCTTTTTCATTCCATCCATCAGAGTGTCATTGACAGCAATACCACTTTTGATAAAAGGTTTTGAAAACTCCATATGAAAATACCAAACCATGTCTTTCGCCCAATTGGTTGACCTTCTCATACCACGAATTTCTGTGTCACTTACAATTTCAATCCAGGAATCTACTACCTCATCGCGGTGTTTCAGATCAATAATAATGTTGGATTGCTCCGAAGCCGGATAAGTGTACTTATGATATCCTACTCTGGTTGTGGCAGTTAACTCAGCAAGAACATCCGGTTTGTCTAACTTTACACGATAGTAGCCAGCGGTTGCACCCTCTTCCGATTTTCGGAATAACGATCGATACTCCGTATTTATAAACATAGGTTCACCAACAGTTGGCATCAGCAAAATATCACCATAATCACTGACACCTGTACCACTAAGGGCTGTATGCGCAAACCCATAAATGAGCGAATCAGTATAATGGTAGCCGGAGCAACCATCCCAACCATCGAGTCGTGTTTGAGGACTTAATTGAACCATCCCGAAAGGAACGGTTGCTCCCGGGTAGGTATGTCCGTGACCAGCGGTTCCAATGAAAGGATTGATATAACTTGCAGGTTCGTTTAGGTCACTGTTTCTTTCACATGCAACTGATGAAAAAAGAACAATAAGAATCCAGAGTACAGTAAAATTGCGCATCCAATTGGTCTCTTTTTAAGGTTTTATAATTACAGAATTAGTTTTACCTGAATGAATTAACTTATTCAGGTTGTATACCCTTAGTTGATTTTTAAAATCGTTTAAAGAAAGTGAAGAAGAACAAAATATGGTTCTGCTTTCACCTGCTTGAAGATGAAAATAATTATCGATGAAATGTCCGTTAGATTCAGTCAGGTACAGTTGATTGAAAGCTGTAAATTCTGTTGCATTCAGTTTCACATTAAAGCCATTCTCAACTTTATTAATTTCAATTTCCGGAAGTACTTCAGGTAATTTCAGCAGCCCAATTGGAAGCAAAAACTGGGTATCCTTAAATTTTTCACCCTCATCAGTGGTAAAACAAACTTCGATAAACGATTGATTCCAATGATTTTCTGGAGTCAGATCGCTTGTTCTTAAAGAGAAAACGCGCATTGCTTTTTCTGATGAGAGACTTACTTTCTTTGTAAATAGCCCATTCCGTTTACCATTAAAACTAACCAAATCAACTGTAAGACTCCCATTTACGATATCACGACGATCAGAAATGAGAGAAATTTGCAAACTGTCGTTTGATTTTAACACTGACACCAAAACTTCATCAAACACTTCTTTTATGCGATATTGAAGAGCTTTCCAGTTGCCTTGTGCATCGATTCCCGACCAGCTTGTAACCGGCCAAACATCATTAAGTTGCCAATACAACGAACCCATACAATAGGGTTTCGCGCTGCGCTGTGCTTCAATTGCCATTCCAATTCCTTGTGCCTGAATCAATTGAGTAGCATAAATCAATGATTCAAGATCATTAGCTTCTAAGTTTTCATATTTTAAGTAGGTAGAAAGCGTTTCAAATCCGGTTGGGTGTTTTTGGTGGCAGCGCAAAAAAGGAGAAAATAAGGTATCAGCTGATTTATCCTGAAAGGAGCGAATTGTAGCTATTGCAGGCAAAGCTTGAAACCCAAACTCACTCATAAATCGCGGAACTTTCTCCAGATACTTTTCAAAAGGTTCTTTTCCCCACCAAACACCCCAATAATGTGAATCGCCCTGTGTCATGCTTTCTTTACGACCCCAACCATTCTGAGGAGAGCTCGAAACATAGGCTTTTCCGTGATCCAAAGCGTTAACAACATCGGGAAGCAGTCGCTGAAACAATTGGGTGTAATCATTCCATATTATATCCTGAGTTGACTGATCCATAGCATATTGCTTCTGCCAGCCCCAGTTATGCCAACCTTCGTCAACTTCGTTATTGCCGCACCATAAAGCAAGACAAGCGTGGTTGCGCAAACGTTTCACCTGTTCCTCAGCTTCTTTCTTAACATTCATCAGGAATGCCTCGTCGCCCGGATACATCGCACAAGCAAACATAAAATCCTGCCAAACAAGAACCCCTTTCTGGTCACATAATTCGTAAAAAAGTTCTTTCTCGTATACACCGCCTCCCCAAACTCTTAACATATTCATGTTGGAAATCACTGTATTATCAAGCAGAGCCCGATAACTGCTATCGCTAACTTTAGTAAGAAAACTATGCTGAGGGATGTAGTTTGCTCCTTTTGCAAAAAGAGGAACTCCATTAAGTTTCATAAAAAACGAAGCTCCGGCAGAATCAGGCTCTTGCACCAATTCGATGGTGCGAATACCAAAAGAAAGATTTTTTTGAAAAACCTCACCTTGAGATGTCTTTATTTCAACTTGCCATTCATATAAATAAGGTTCTCCAAGATCGTGGGTCCACCACAGTTTGGGATTATGAATTTCGAAATCAAAGCTATAGTTCGCTTGTCCTTTTCTAACTTCAAAGTCCTTCTTTAAGATTTCATTACCAGAATCAATACATTTAAGTACAATTTCGGCATCCGAACCAACAACCGCATCCAGTTCAAAAGATAGGTTTAGTGATGCTTTCTCCTCACTCAATTGCGTTGTTTTTAGATAAAAATCACTTGGTAGTATTTTATTCCAACCTTTTAAATACACTGGTTTCCAAATTCCGGCAGTAATGAACACCGGCCCCCAATCCCAACCAAAATGATAGGCAGCTTTGCGGGCGTACATCCATTTGCCACCAGGTAAAAAGTGACTAGCAACCAGTGAATCAGCCTTATATTTCTGTTTTGCCGAACTAAATACAACTTCAAGAATATTACCTTGCTTTTTCAAAAATTGTTTGCAGTCGACCTCCCAGGTTCTAAACATATTGTTTGATGAGAAAAGTAAATGGCCGTTCAAGGAAACAGAAGCATACGTATCGAGGCCTTCAAAAACGATTGATACCTGCTGGTTATTAAACACTTCTGAATCAACATTAAAACTTGTACGATACACCCAATCGTTATTCCCTATCCATTGAAGTTGCTTCTCGTTGCATCCTTCGAAAGGATCAGGTATCAATTTATTTTCAAATAAATCGGTATGAATTGTTCCAGGTATTTTAGCAGAGTAAAAATGAAGTGTATCTACTGCCGAAAACGACCAATTATCATGTAGATGTTGAACATTAACCATTGGTTTTTCAATGGTCGAGCAACTTTGGATCAGAAATATGAACGTAATAAAACTCAAAGAAAAAAAACGACTGACAGACTTAAACCGGATTTTTTTTTTGCTTAATAACTTCATACTAATCATATTATATTTAAAAATTGGTTTGAATGATCATTATGATGTATTAAAAATTAAAGCTGTTACAGCATTCATTTAATTAATACATGCTCTTTTAATAGGAGTCACTCCTGAGAACTTCGTAATTTTAACTGATTCTCAATTTTTGTCATAAGTTCATTTTTATTGATCGGCTTAGCAATATAATCGTCGAAGCCTGCGTCAAGGAAACGCTCCTTATCACCAGCCATAGCATAAGCTGTTTGTGCAATAAACGGTATGAATTTATAGGCTGGATAATCAGTTCGTATTTGCTGCATCAACTTTACGCCATCCCATGGTGGTGGCAGGTTAATATCGAACAACATTATCTGGAAGATATGATCCTTTTTAAACCGCTCTCCAACGATTTTCATTGTTTCATTGCCATCAACTGCAAGTGTTAAAGTGCCGGCTTTACTCAGGATTTTTTGTAGCACCATACGGTTCATGCGATCATCTTCAACAATAAAAATGTCGAGTGTGCCCAACTGAGGTGCATTTGCAATTGGGAGAACTTCGAGCGTTGGTTTACTATCTTCAGATACCTCCTGTATAGCAGGTAAATAAATTTCTACAGTAGTGCCAATGCCTCTTTCTGATTTAATTTCAATACGGCCATGCATCAGATCGAGGAGTTTTTTTGCCAGAGGCAAACCAAGTCCGGCACCTTGATACTGACGGCTGTAGCCAGTACTTTCCTGCCTGAATGCCTCAAAAAGGAAATTCATATAACTGGCATCCATACCAACACCCGTATCTTTTACCTTTATCACAACATCATTTCGCTGCTGATCGTATAAAGCAGAAATAGTAACAAATCCTGTTTCAGTATATTTCACTGCATTGTCGATAATAATGTGCAACACCCGCATTAATTTGGCATTATCAGCCAAAACCTTGGGCAAATCAGGAAGTTTTGTTTTAAACTTTAAGCCTTTTTCGTTTGTGGTAAATTGGAGTGGTTCACATACATTATTTACGATGAGTGCAACATCGCAAGGATGCAATTCAACTTCAATTTCATTAGCCTGTATACGACTGATTTCAATGATGTTGTTGATTAAATTAAGTAGCCTGTCACCACTCTGTTGGATGCCGGAAGCATAATTGTAGAGTTCTTTATTTTCCATCATAGCAAGCTCGGTCTCGAGCAAACTGGAAAAACCGATGATACCATTTAAAGGAGTGCGGATTTCATGACTCATATTCGAGAGAAACGCGTTTTTCAAATAACTTGCATCTTTTAGTCGCTTGAGGGTTTTCTTTAATTCAACATCCTTAGCTCTTGTTTGCTGCAACTGATCTTCCAACTCACGTGTGCGCTCTTGTATGGTTGCTTCAAGTAGTTGCCTTTGTTTATCAATCTCGAGTTGAAAGCTACCATAGGCATCTTGATTTTCAGCATATTTTTCTTTTAGACGATGACTAAAAAGCAACATCAAAATCACTCCTCCAAACAGCATTAAAACACTCGTTATCAATACTGTTCTCCATATAATTGCTGATTTAAGACTTATGGTTTGCCAGAGGGATTTTTCGCCAATATCAGCATCAGTTGAAGCTGAAGCTGTGATTTCAAAATGCTCAAGTTGTCGAAAATGCAATGCCTGCTGAAGCATTCTCATCGCTGAATCTGTTAATCCTTTATCGTAAAGTAGTTCCGACAACAAGAGTCTTGATTTTGCTTGAATCTTTACATTTTCAAATGTATCAGCTAATTTCATCTGTTGCTGGAGATAGCCTGCGGTTAACTCTGGCGAAATATCTTTTGTCCTTTGAATCAATTCGGACAACAGCTCAATTTTTGCAGTTGAGTCAACATTTAATAATTGCTGATCAAGGCTGTCGATTGCCCTTATTTGCTCTACCGATTGACTTGTTGAGGTTGAAAAGGCGAATAATAAAAAAAATAGGCAGTATTTCAGTTTCATCAAGTTGTTCAAAGGAAATTTATGCAACATTTGTGTCATTAACCGGACAAAGATACACGAATCAGTTTTGAAATCAAAAAAGAAAACGTATGATTACAAAATGCTGCAAATGGTGATTTTTGCTGCAAATTAACAGAATCCGGTGGTTATAAAAACCTGGTTTTTCAACCCTCAACACTCACCTTTGCATAGCCTAAAAGAATAATAAAAGTCCTTAACTATATTTAGTCTAAATTATCATATGTCAGAATTTGACTATATTTACGCGCTTTTTTCGCATGGAATTCACATGCAAACACACTAAAAACACAGATATGATAAAGAAAGTACTCGTTGCCAACAGGGGCGAAATTGCGATTAGAGTCATGCGGTCGTGCCGTGAAATGGGCATTGAAACCGTTGCAGTTTATTCAGATGTTGACCGCAAGGCCATGCATGTGCGATACGCTGATGATGCCTATCCGATTGGTCCTGCCCCTTCTTCAGAGAGTTATTTGAGGATGGATAAAATTATTGAAGTTGCCAAACTATCAGGAGCTGATGCTATTCATCCCGGCTATGGATTTTTATCGGAAAATGCCCGCTTCGCTGAGCTTTGCCAGAAAGAGGGCATTATCTTTATCGGGCCATCGCCATATGCAATCAACACCATGGGCGACAAAATCACTGCCCGGAAAACAATGATAGCTGCCGGCGTGCCTGTCGTACCTGGAACTACCGAGCCCATACGTGATATCAAAAAAGCCATAGAAGTGATCAAAGGTATTGGTTTGCCGGTTATGATCAAAGCCAGTGCCGGCGGCGGCGGCAAAGGTATGCGGTTAGTAAAACGTGAAGAGGACATCGTAAATGCAGTAAGTTCGGCTCGTTCGGAGGCTAAAGCTTCTTTTGGTGACGACGCTGTGTACATCGAAAAGTATATTTCTTCACCTCACCACATCGAGTTTCAGGTGTTGGGCGACCAACATGGAAATATTGTCCACCTCTTTGAGCGGGAGTGTTCGGTTCAGAGGCGTCATCAGAAAGTGGTGGAAGAAACCCCCTCCCCCATCATGACACCTGAAGTGCGCATGAAAATGGGTGCTGATGCAGTGGCTGCAGCCAGGGCTGTTGACTATTACGGTGCAGGAACAATTGAGTTTATCGTTGATGATAACCTGAATTATTATTTCCTCGAGATGAACACCCGCTTGCAGGTAGAGCACCCTATAACTGAACGTGTTGTTGGTGTTGACCTGGTGAAACAGCAAATAAATATTGCAAACGGACTGCCACTTGAATTTAAACAAGAAGATCTTAGTCAGAATGGACATGCCATTGAAGTGCGTATTTACGCTGAAGATCCTGATAATAATTTCATGCCATCTCCCGGTATCATCAAACACATCACCGAGCCGCTTGGCCTGGGGGTTCGTCACGATGGGTATGCGTATGTTGGTTATGAAATTCCGATGTATTATGACCCAATGATTTCAAAACTTATCGTTTGGGGCGAAACTCGCAAGGATGCTATAGCACGTTTAAAAAGAGCGCTTTACGCTTATAAAATCACCGGAGTTAAAACCTCAATCCCATATTTGCACCGCATTATGGAGGTCCCTGCATTTATTGAAGGCCGCTACAACACACATTTTATTGAAGAAAATCAGCAATACCTGCAACCCCGCGCAGTTTGCACAGAACGCTGCATGGATGTGGCAGCAATTACCGCTTTTGTAGATTATATCACTAAGCTTGAGCGTCTGCAGCCCGATAAACCTCAAAAGCATTTGGGCAACAATTGGAAAGACTTTGGCAGAAAACGCTCAGTTTTACGCTTCTAATCGAAAAAATTAAAACAAAATGTCATACGAAGTAAAAATTAACGACCGTATTTCCACCATCGAATTATTGGGGAAAGATGGCAGCATGTATCAGATTGCCATCGACAACAAAATTTATGAGCTGGATATCGCAGAAGTTGAGCAAGGTGTTTACAGCATCCTGCTCGACAACAAATCATTCAATGTTGAACTCGTTGAAGGTCGCACAGGGAAGTCATACACAGTGAACACCCTTTATGAAACTTTTGCTGTCGATATCATCGATGCCGAAGCCAAGTACCTGATGAACCGCAAAAAAGATGAAGGTGAGGATACCAACGTCATTACATCACCCATGCCCGGAAAAGTTGTTAAAATTCTTTTCAAAGAAGGCGATGAGGTAAAAGCCGGTGAAACTGTGATCATCGTTTCTGCCATGAAAATGGAAAGTGAATACAAAGTAAAACAGGACCGCATCATCAAACGCATCTTAGTGAAGGAAGGCGACACCGTGAATGGTGATCAGCCTATGGTAATCATTGAATAATCAAACCGAAAAAAATCAAACAATGTCAATAGCAGATAAATTTAAGCTTTTAGAAGAAAACAACAGGCTTGCCGAACTAGGTGGAGGCGAAGACCGTATTAATAAACAGCACGATGCCGGTCGTTTAACAGCTCGCGAACGCCTGCTCGAATTACTGGACCCTAACACCTTTGTGGAAGTCGACAAATTTGTAACGCATCGCACCACCGATTTCGATATGGATAAGCAAAAATTCCTTGGTGATGGTGTTGTGACAGGTTATGGCAAGATTGATGGGCGACTTGTTTATGTATTCGCACAAGATTTTACTGTTTTTGGAGGGTCGCTAAGCCGCGCCAATGCCGACAAAATTGTTAAGGTTATGGATCTTGCTATGAAAATGGGAGCTCCGGTTATTGGCCTTAATGATTCGGGTGGTGCCCGTATTCAGGAAGGCGTCGAAAGTCTTGGTGGATATGCGGATATTTTTTACCGTAATGTAATGTCATCAGGTGTCATTCCACAAATTTCAGCCATCCTCGGACCATGCGCCGGAGGAGCTGTATATTCACCGGCTATCACCGATTTCATAATGATGGTTAAGGACACTTCGTATATGTTTGTTACCGGCCCTGATGTTATCAAAACCGTTACCCATGAAGAGGTTACGAAAGAAGATCTCGGTGGCGCTTTCACCCACAACAGCAAAAGCGGTGTTGCACATTTGATGGCCGAAGACGACAGTCAGGCAATGATGATGATTCGCGAACTGATGAGCTTCCTTCCTTCGAACAACATGGAAGATCCTCCTGTGAAAGTATGCACCGACAACATTTATCGTGAGGATGACAGCCTTGACACAATTGTGCCTGACGATCCAAACAAACCTTACGACATGCATGAAATCATCAGCAAGGTAGTTGATGAACATAATTTCTTTGAGATTCAGTCTTACTACGCTAAAAATATCATCATCGGTTTCGCACGTTTGTCAGGAAAACCTGTAGGAATAGTTGCAAATCAGCCAGCTGTTTTTGCAGGAGTGCTTGATATTGATAGTTCTGTTAAAGCAGCTCGTTTTGTGCGTTTCTGCGACGCTTTTAATATTCCAATTATTACTTTTGAAGATGTTCCCGGTTTTCTTCCCGGAACGGTTCAGGAATTTGGTGGCATTATAAAACATGGTGCGAAACTTTTGTATGCGTTTGCCGAAGCGACTGTGCCAAAAATTACCGTCATTACCCGAAAAGCCTATGGTGGAGCATATGATGTTATGTCGAGTAAGCATATTGGTGCCGACATGAATTTCGCCTATCCAACAGCTGAAATTGCGGTGATGGGGCCTGAAGGAGCCGTTAATATTATCTACAAAAATAAGCTAAGCGAAGAAGATCGTTTGGAGGCAATCTCTGATTACCGCAAGCGTTTTGCCAGCCCATACAAAGCTGCAGCTCTGGGTTATATCGATGAAATCATTTACCCAAGACAGACACGAACCAAACTCATTCAAGCTCTCGAAATGGCACAAAACAAAGTAAAAACCAATCCTTCAAAAAAGCACGGTAATATCCCGCTTTAAATGATTGGTTTACTGTACTTAACGAAAAGGGCGATCTTATGGTCGTCTTTTTTTTTGAATGATGAAGGAATCATAAATCTGAAACTGCAACCGATGGCATTTAGTTGTTCACCTGATCCATCTACTTTATTGCTGATTAAAAAATCAACCGACTACTTTTGCTTTACCAACGACACATCACATGGAAAAGAAATACTCTTTCGACAAAAAGAATATCAAAGTATTGCTTCTTGAAGGCATACATCAATCAGCTGTAACTTTGTTTCACCAATCAGGATATACCAATGTTGAATACCTGAAAACTGCTTTGGATAACGATGAGTTGCTCGCCAGGATTGCAGATATTCATATTCTGGGTATTCGTTCCCGTACGACACTCACGAACGAAATTCTTCAAAAAGCAAGTCGCTTAATTGCTGTGGGGTGCTTCAGTATTGGCACCAATCAGGTTGATGTTCAATCGGCTAAACAGCTTGGAATTCCTGTTTTCAATGCCCCATTTTCCAACACACGCTCGGTTGCTGAGTTGGTGATAGCCGAGATCATTATGCTCTTGCGCGAAGTACCTGCAAAAAATGCCGCCGCTCATCGGGGTGAATGGTTGAAACTGTCTTCCAACTCCTATGAAGTGCGAGGAAAAAATCTTGGGATTATCGGCTACGGACATATTGGATCACAGGTTTCGATTCTTGCAGAAGCAATGGGCATGAACGTGTTATATTATGATATTGAGAAAAAGTTAAGTCTTGGAAAAGCTACTTCATGCAGCTCTTTGGAAGAGTTATTGAAACTCTCAGATGCTGTCACACTTCACGTTCCTGAAACACCCCAAACTAAAGATATGATCACACATGCTACACTTTCACTAATGAAAAAAGGTAGTGTTCTCATCAATGCCAGCCGTGGCAGTGTGGTAGATTATGATGCTGTGGCCCATTATTTAACCATAGAATCATTAGCAGGTGTTGCCGCCGATGTTTTTCCTGTTGAACCAGCTTCAGCAGCGGAAAAATTCCAGACTGTTTTACAATCCTTTGACAACGTAATACTTACACCTCATATCGGAGGAAATACGATCGAAGCTCAGGAAAACATCGGTGCCGAAGTTGCCGAAAAACTTATTCGGTACAGCGATAATGGATCTACGATCGGAGCGGTCAATTTTCCACAAATTTCACTTGCTCCTAATCAGAACCAGCAACGCTTTTTACATATCCATAAAAATATGCCGGGTATATTAAAGGAGATCAATCACGTCTTCACAAGCAAAGATATTAACATAGCTGCTCAGTACCTCCAAACGGACCCTGAAATAGGATATGTAATTATTGACACAGAAGGTACAACTTCAACAAACCTTATGTCGGAATTGAAGGATATTCCCAATACCATCAAAACAAGGATGTTATATTAATTCGTAACAGTTCATTTCTTCAAAACACACGCGCCTTTTTGAATTGAAAAGTAATCAAGTCATTTCATTGAATTAATTGTTGAAAAACTGCAATGCAATGAATGACTTCCGGAAAAGCTTCTTATCTTTGAATGATTAAGAGCTTGTTTTGTAATGAAATGATTTTCAATTAATTAACAAAAATAGTATCCAAATGAAAAAAGCATTCCTTGCTGCAATATCCGTTTTCATACTCGGTTGTTCAGCACCTCCGGCAAAAGTTGAAGTGAAAGTTGAAAAATTTAACCTGGCCGAAAATCATGTTTCGGCTGTTTATACCACCGCAAAAGACAGTTCTTTGCGTCTCACTAAAGGTGAAAATCTCGTATTTAAAGAATTTGGCCAACCGGTCGAAACACAGGTTTGTGTTTTTGTAGATCCATCGAAAACATTTCAGGAAATGCTGGGCATTGGTGGAGCTATAACTGATGCATCTGCTGAAACATTTTATAAACTCCCTGAAGCAAGACAACAAGAAGTACTTGATGCATACTTCAATAAAGAAAAAGGTATTGGATACAATCTTGTTAGGACCAATATTAACAGTTGCGATTTTTCGAGCGCAAGCTATACCTATGTGAATGAGGGAGATAAGGAACTGAAAAGTTTTAATATCGAGCCCGATCGCAGATATAAGCTGCCGATGATAAAAAAAGCTATGGAAGCTGCCGGTGACAAGATTGTTTTTTATGCCAGTCCCTGGAGTCCTCCGGCATGGATGAAAGATAACAACAACATGCTTTTTGGGGGCAAACTGATGAAAGAGTTTTACCAAAGCTGGGCTGATTATTACGTAAAATTTATTCAGGAGTATGAAAAAGAAGGTGTCCCTGTCTGGGGTATCACCATCCAAAACGAACCCATGGCAAGGCAAATCTGGGAAAGTTGCATTTACACAGCTGAAGAGGAGCGTGATTTTCTGAAATACTATCTTGGACCAACCATGCACAAGGCTGGCTTTGCCGATAAAAATATCGTTATGTGGGATCATAACCGCGACCTCATTTATCAAAGGGCAAGCACATATTTTGCCGACCCCGAAGTTGCGAAGTACGCATGGGGGATGGGGTTTCATTGGTATGAAGACTGGAGTGGTGGCGTGCCTGTGTTTGAAAATATTCGCAGGGTTCAGGAAGCTTTTCCAAATGAAAAAATAATGTTTACTGAAGGCTGTGCCGAAAGCTTTGACTCTTCTCGTTATGAAGCATGGGTTTTAGGGGAAGAATATGGCCGCTCAATGATTCATGATTTTAATAATGGTGCTGTAGCTTGGACCGACTGGAACATTCTCCTCGACGAAACAGGTGGACCTAATCATGTTGGAAATTTCTGCTTTGCTCCAATGCATGGTGACACACGCAGCAGTGAGTTAACCCTTACCAACTCTTATTATTATATAGGTCATTTCTCCAAATTTATTCAGCCGGGAGCAAAACGCATCATTGCATCTCCTAGCCGCAGCCAGCTTATAAGCACCGCCTACCTCAATCCTGATGGCAAAATTGTGGTTGTAGTTATGAACGAAAGTGAAATCAAAACTGAGTTCTTCCTGTGGATTGATGGAAAAGCTGCTCCAGCCATAAGTCTGCCGAGGTCGATCATGACATTTGTTTTATAATAATTTGGACAACTTGAATAAGGATTTTTGATTATTTGTAGTGGTCTTCTGTTTTCGAATTGTTTGCAATAAATGCTCCTGATTGCAAGTTTTAACAGAAAGTGTATTTTACATTAAGGTACGAGAATGGCAATTCTTTGTGCTCACAAACATCATTTTAAAAAATGAAAACATCATTAATTAGCAGGTTTATTATACTGTTTACCGTAGGAATGTTTATTGCCGGTTGTCGCAAAGATCGTGTGGAACCTACTGCTATTGTACTGGATAATTTTGAATCGGGTAGCATTGGATTGGTTTCAAAACTATCAGAAACAAGTTGGGAATTAAGCCTTGCTGATGATAATGATAACGCTGATTTACCCAACGAATGGCGAACCTGGTGGTATGTACGCTTTGACAATCTATCAGATAAGGAAAGCATCAATTTCACAATCAAAAATAATGTATGGCCATATTACTACCTTCCCGTTTATTCCTATGACCAAAAAAACTGGATGAGGTTTTCGGAGGCAGATGTAAGCCAGACTAACTCGAACGAACTTATCATTCAAAAGAAGTTTGAAGCTACAACTGTTTGGATGGCAAGGTTCTACCCTTATACATTTAGTGATCTGAAATACTATATGAGTACAATTCAGGGAAGCCCTTTTCTGGAAATTCAAACTCCGGGTTACACTCAAAAAGGAAACCCTATCCATTTGTTTAAAATCACCAATTTTGGAGTTCCAATATCTCAAAAAAAACGGATTTTTATACATGCCCGTACACATCCCGCCGAAACTCCATCTTCATTTGTTATTGAAGGACTTGTTGATTTTCTGTTGGAAGGTTCTGCACAAAGCCGTGAAATTCTTTCTAAGGCAGAGTTTTACATTTTCCCAATGCAAAACGTTGATGGCGTAATCGCTGGAAATTACAGAACTACCACTCAGTCTGAAAACCTTGAGGTGATGTGGTATTATGATCCGCTCGAACCTCTGAATCTTAAAAATGAAGCCCCCTCTGAAGTGAAGGTGATACACCAGTATGCCAAAAACCTGATGCAGGATGGAGGCTCTGCGATAACTGTGGCACTCAATCTTCATGCTTCAAACAGCGAACCCGATACCCGTACATTTTTCTTTCCACATTTCGGTTCAAGCACACAGGGTTATGCTTCGGAGGAGGCTAATTTGTGGGAAAAACAACTGGATTTCATCAGCAGTTTTGCAGGCAACTTTGGATCAGATATGGTAGAGCCCCTACCTCTTGAAGGAGGAAGTAGTTTTGCATCAAAGACTTATCCTGAAAGCTGGTGGTGGGTAAACTACAAAGATCAGGTTATGGCTATCACGATGGAGATGACATATGGCCGTTCAGGGTTCTCACCCCGCTGGATTGAGCCTGTTGATATGAGAGCCATTGGTAGGGCTTTAGCCCTTGGAATCGACGATTATTACAATACATTACTAGAGGCACCTTATATGATTGAGTCAATTGGAAAAGGTCGTGCTGTTAACCTGAAATATCCGTTTATTTACCCGCCAAATGCAAAAGATGAACTCAAAGAATAATATAGGTTTGGTATAAATTGAGTAAGAAAATTCATTCAATTGAAGATTTAAGGTAGTTCATTTTTTAAAGATTATTTATTGTTGTGATCAAACAAATCCTATTCAATTATAGAGTTCGTGATTTAAAATAATATTGTCCTGTTACGTTAAAGAGGATAGTTAATTTGTGATTTCTTACCTCGTTAAAATTGACAATCAGCAGTTTATAACTAACATATAAATCATCGTCATTCTAAAGGTTAGCGAAGAATCTCATAATTTAAACTGACAAAAGTGAATAATTTTATAGATTTGATGTATTATATCTTCAGATAAATTAGATTGTAATCCAAAATCTAACTCCTATGATAAGAATAATTATAACCACTATTTTTTCCATGATTGCCTGTTTCTCATATTCACAGTGGAACTGGTCAAACCCGACACCATTTGGTTATCATCTATATGATGTTGATTTTCCCAATGAAACCATAGGTTATATCGTTGGTGAAAAAGGGGTGGTTCTTAAAACAACTGATGCCGGAACGAATTGGGAAATCAAATCCTCAGGCACTTTCCGTCCATTAAGGCTTGTAGAGTTCACGGATGCTGAAACCGGTTACATTACCAGTGACAGTGGTTTTATAATGAAAACTACTGACGGAGGTGAAACCTGGATGGAATTGCAAAGCGGAACTATCGAAGAATTCAACAATCTCTACTTCTTCAATGAAATACTCGGTTTTATTGCCGGAATGAACGGACAATTGTTGCGAACCACCGATGGTGGCGAAACCTGGGAGCGGGCTTCTATAGACATTTACAGCGATGTTTATTCGGTTCACTTTGTCGATGAAAATACAGGCTATGCTGCAGCCTCCATGCGAACCGTTTACAAAACTGTCGACGGTGGTGATAATTGGACCAGTATATCCGGCGATCCATACCTGAATTTAAAGAGCATTTTTTTTCTAGATGCCTTCAAAGGTTACGTTGCCGGTGAAAACAATTTCATGATGAAAACAACAAATGGAGGTTTTTCATGGACACATTTCCAGAGCAATCGCCCAATAAAACATTTGCAATTTGTAGATGAGCTGACTGGCTATGCCCTTTCTTATGAACAACTGGTTAAAACCACTAATGGCGGAACCACCTGGAATCCTTTGGGAATGACTGATTGCCTGTCCTATAGTTTTGCCAACAACAATTATGTATTTGGTATAGGATATCACGGCAGGATATTAAAATCTGTGGATGCTGGCCTTACCTGCGTCAATTATACTTCTTCTGTTACTGAATCCGAGTTGGTTGATGTTCATTTTCCCGATGTGAATACTGGTTATACCATTAGTCAGTATGATGTATCGGCGGGTTTGAGGTATGGCCAGGTTTTAAGAACTACCAACGCAGGCGAAACATGGCAGATAACTGCCGATGGTGACTTTGGACGCCTAACTTCTGTTTTTTTTACTGGAATAAATACAGGCTATATGGTTTGCGGTTATGGGAAAATATACAAAACATTAGATGGGGGATATCAGTGGGATACTTTGGCAAGTTATCCGGATTTATGGCTGTCAGAAGTAACTTTTGTTGATGAAAATACAGGTTTCGTAGCAGGTGAGGGCAATGGATCGGGAGCCATTCTTAAAACAAATGACGGAGGAATGTCATGGAGTAGAATATATGAAAGCGACAAACCAGTCAGAGGAATTCATTTTATTGATGAAAATGTGGGTTATGGCATCTTATATACCTCTATAATTAAAACGATAAATGGCGGACTTGAATGGTTAGAAACCAGTCTCAGCAACGAAGGAACACTTTTGGATATCTTCTTCGTAAATCAAAGTGTCGGCTACGCATGTGGGTTTATGGGAGATTTCTATAAGACAACTAATGGTGGAGTAACGTGGATAAAATTACCTACTCAGTTTTTCAATGCATTGTTATGTATGTATTTTGTTGATGAGAATACCGGATATATGAGTGGTGATGGTTGCACTTTTTTTCAGACCGATAATGGTGGCATGAACTGGAATAGTTTGGAATATTTTTCTTGCAGTTGGTCGAATTCGGTTTGGTTTACCGATGATCTCAATGGTTATATAGTAGGAGGAAATGGCAAAATCCTCAAAACAACCAATGGAGGTCTTGTCTTATCGAAAGCACTTCAAATGCCTGAAGCCGAATTTACCCTATTTCCGAATCCTGCAAATTCATTCGTTACAATTAGTACTGAGGATAATGCATCCGGATTTCCGATAAATGTCTCTTTATTAAACTTTAATGGAATGCAGGTTATAAAGGAAAAGTACCGCTATATGCCATTTCAGGTGGACATCAGTTCGCTTGCCAAAGGGATTTATCTTCTTCGACTTGAAACAATAAATTATACTGAAACAAAGAAGTTGGTCAAAATGTAGAATTTTGTTGACAAATAGCCGGATAATTTTTAAGTTTGAATAATCAAATAATTCCTTTTCGTTTGATAGAAATATTAATTATAAGCTATCAAAATGGAATTAAAAGAGATAATATTTTTGAATTCGATATACGTTTCCAAGATGACTAATAAAGTTTGGATTCTTAATCAGAGCATAGAAGATTTTTGTGTAACTAAAAAAAAAGAGGCTGTCTAATATAGAAAACCTCTTTTTTGTTGGTGGGCCCACCAGGGCTTGAACCTGGGACCACCTGTGCCGAAAACTTTCGGCAGAGTCAGGTGCTCGTTTGTTGTATGATTTTCTCCACAAGCTCAGGGTATTTCTTCAAGTTTTTAATGTATTTGCTGCTTTTCATGGATTTGATCAACCTCTCAAGTCGAATTGCATGGGCGTAATCTTTTGTAGGTATTTCAACAAACAGTTGCCAATCATTTGCCAATGCAGTAAAACGATGGCTTCCATAGGTATGAAGGTTATGGTTTTGAATGCGACCGGCCAAATCATTATGGCATGCTCCTGTAGAGAACTTTTTCAAACTTTCACTGTACAGGATATAACAACATGGGGACATAACTCAACAAATAAAAAAGAGGCTGTCTAATATAGAAAACCTCTTTTTTGTTGGTGGGCCCACCAGGGCTTGAACCTGGGACCACCTGTGCCGAAAGCTTTCGGCAGAGTCAGGTGCTCGTTTGTTGTATGATTTTCTCCACAAGCTCAGGGTATTTCTTCAAGTTTTGAATGTATTTACTACTCTTCATCGATTTGATCAACCTCTCAAGTCGAATTGCATGGGCATAAGTGGCAACCGTTATTGAAAGAAATAATTCCCAATCTGTGGCTGCTGCCGTAAAGCGATGATTCCCATAGTAATGTGTGTTGTGGTGAGCTATTCTGCCAGACAAGTCTTCACGACATGCTCCAACATAAAACTTTCCAAGCTTCTCACTATAAAGTATATAGCAGTACGATTCCATTTGGTTTAAAGAAAAAAGAGACTGGAAATTCAGTCTCTTTTGTGTTGGTGGGCCCACCAGGGCTTGAACCTGGGACCACCTGATTATGAGTCAGGTGCTCTGACCAACTGAGCTATAGGCCCCTCATTAGCATTTTTTAACAAGAAAAAGAAAAAATGCGTTTGATTTGAGTGCGCAAAGTTACAACTTTGTATCGTAATTATACAAGCAAAAAATTATCTTCTTATGAAAACTCATCAACCTGTTAGCACAATCATCTTCGATTTCGGAGGTGTGATTCTCGATATTGACCCCATTCTCACTTTAAACGAACTTAAAAACCTTGGTGTTGAGGATCTTGACATTTTTAAGTCACCATATTTTCAGCACGATATCATGGGTAAGTTTGAACGGGGAATTTTAACACCGGAAGTTTTCCGCGATAAAGTGCGTGAATTTATTGGCATCAACCTCTGTGATCAGGATATTGATGATGCATGGAACGCACTTATTCTCGACATACCAAAAGAAAGAATCAAAGTTTTGGAGGATGTTAAAAAGAATTATCCTATTTTTCTGCTAAGCAACTCCAATGAAATTCACTATGATATTTACCTTCGCGACTTGCAATTGCGTTTTGGATATCGTGAATTTGATCAACTTTTTACCAAAGCATATTTCAGCTTCGATCTTCATATAAGCAAGCCAAATCCGGAAATTTTTGAGTTTGTCCTAAATCAGCATAAACTCATTCCTGGACAGACACTTTTTATTGACGATACAGCAGAGCACCTCGTAGCTGCAAGTCAATTAGGCATGCAAACCTACCAGTTGAAAAATCCAGAGCGCGTGCGAGATTTATTTATAAACGGCATTCTCCGGGAAGATCTGATGCTTCAGTAGAAGTGTCGGCATGGCCCTTCACCGGCTGAACTCCATCAAATTTTTCAGCAATTTCCTTTAAAATATCATCCATTTCGGCAAAATAATTTGCCTGCATGATGCGTATCCTATAAGGTTTAAAATTGGGGAATCCTTTAAAATAATCGCCCCAATGCTTGCGCATTTCCATCAAGGCTTGACGCTCACCTTTCCATTCGACAGATTTTTCCAGGTGTATCCTGCTTATCCTAAGTCGTTCGTGAACATCAGGTAAAGGAGGTAAGATCCCATCGTTAAGGTATTTTTTCACTTCATTGAAAACCCATGGGTTGCCATAGCTTCCTCTGGCAATCATTAGACCATCAACACCGAAATTATCTCTGAAATATTTTGCTGAAGGGCCATCCAACACATCTCCATTGCCAAAAACCGGAATCCGCATGCGTTGGTTACTTTTCACTTTACCAATGAGGGTCCAGTCGGCAGGCACACTTGAGCGCGTGGTTCTGAGCCTGCCATGAATTGTTAGGGCCTGTATGCCAACGTCCTGAAGTTTTTCAGCTATTTCAACTATATCCTTACGATCCTCATCGTAGCCTAAGCGGGTTTTAATAGTGACGGGGAGTTTAACTGCTTTGACGACAGCTTCGGTCATTGCTACCATCTTTGGAATATCATTCATTATGCCCGAGCCGGCGCCTTTTGAAGCAACTTTTTTCACCGGACACCCATAATTAATGTCAATAATATCTGGTTGAGCGCGTTCGGCATATTCTGCCGCTTTAACCATCGAATCAATATCATGGCCAAAAATCTGAATCCCTATAGGACGCTCAAACTCACTGAAATCAAGCTTCTTGACGCTCTTGGCTGCATCACGTATCAATCCTTCGGAAGATATAAACTCTGTATACATAATGTCGGCTCCAAACATTTTACATACATACCGAAATGGAGGATCACTCACATCTTCCATTGGAGCGAGTAAAATGGGGAACTCCCCGACTGAAATATTTCCTATACGAATCAACTGAAATTGTTTTGATTTTTAAATCATTCTACTTCTTGTAAACACTATTATCGGCCCAAGCGGCCGCAAAAATACTATTTTTGCGTTTAATTCTCCCGAATCTTACTGTTATGTACAAATTTCAGCCACTTTTTAAAGACACAACTCTTGGGTTTCAGTTCTTTCTGTTCCTTGGGTTGCTTATTTTTGGACTTTTAATCGGGATGTTGACAGGGCTCTTAATCCTGCGTCTGACAGAAGGAATAAGCTTGAGCGAACAGGCAAACCTACTTAATGATGCAACTAACCTGCGGCCGGCACGAATCCTGCAAATATCATCACAGATAGGTTTATTCCTTTTCCCTCCTTTTATGTTGGCATGGGCAGTACATACCAAACCATTTCAATTTCTGGGATTTCGCCCAATTACCAAACCTATCATGTTATTTCCTGCTCTTTTGCTGATGTTTGCCAGCCTTCCATTCATTCATATGCTATCTGATCTCAATCATGCTATCAATCTTCCTTCATGGTTAGATGCATTAGAGCAATGGATGCTTCGAAAAGAATCTCAGGCTGAGGAAATGACTCAATTATTTCTGAAAGTTGATACAACCTCAGGGCTTCTTATTAATCTGTTCATGATTGCATTGTTACCTGCTCTTGGTGAAGAGCTCGTCTTTCGATCAGTTATTCAGCCTTATATGATGAAGTTTTTAAAGAAAAAGCATCTTGGGTTAATAATTACAGCTTTAATTTTCAGTATCATTCACATGCAGTTTTATGGATTACTACCCCGTTTTGCATTAGGACTTTTTCTTGGTTATTTTTATTATTGGTCCGGGAGTATTTTCGTTCCAATGTTGATGCATTTTGTAAACAATGCTTCTGCTGTGATCGCTTTTTATCTTTATCATAATGGCTACAGCTCCATTCCAATGGAAGATTTTGGGTCGAGTAGTAGTATTTTAATCATCTTAAGCGGTGGATTTGTTGGGTTATTGCTTTTTTCTGGCTATCAGATCAGTCGACAAAAGGCATAAAAAAACCCGGAAACAAAGCTCCCGGGTTGTATTGTAATAAGGCACTAACTATTTTTTAGCAACGCCTTTTAAAGTCGAATAATTGATACGGAAAGCACTCGCTTTACGCAATTCCTGCTTCACATCGGTGACTACTCCCATTTTTGTATCCTTATGCACTTTAAGCGAAGTGGTGAGGAAATTCCTGTCAGCTTCATTGCGAGCTTCGCGCTCTGTTGCAATAAACTCAGGCACATCACTCACACGCGCATATTGATCGTTGAGCTGAATACGGGATTCTGTACCATACATAGTTGTATTGGTTGGAGGTCCGATATAAATAAAGCTAACCAAAGATTTCTTATCAAGTTTTTGGATTTCAGTGGCGATAGGTAACTTAACCTTTACACGCAAAGAAGTTTCCCTCATTTGTGTTGTTACCATGAAAAAGAACAAAAGCATGAAGATAATATCAGGTAGCGAAGATGTGCTGATCGCTGGAGTTCCTTTTGTTTTGGATGATTTGAATTTTGACATATCAATTTTCTCCTATATTTTCAGGTTCAGCTTCAGACACACGTACAGGAACGGCATCATTAATGGCTTCCTTTTTATCAGCGGGCAAGTTTTCAAATTTGGTTCCAAACCGACTGACAGACAATTCGTCTTTGATCTCATTAAAAGCACGTGCCAGCTCATTTTGTACCTGAATATACATATCATAAGATGTTCCCCGGTCATTTTTAAGCGAGATAACACCTTTAGAGTTGTAAATTGTACCAATAAGTGGAATCGTTACTTCTTCAACTTCCGGGTAATTTGGATTATCCGGAAAATGAGGTGTCATAAATTCCTTAGCCGCATCCTTCAGGTTACTGATATCACCAGGAAGTCCATTTACCAGTAATCTGTTGTTCTTGTTAATCAAAACATTCAAAACATTTCTTTCCTTGATTCTCACATCATCTGGTGTGTCAACAGGCGGAGGTAACCGGCGGGTAATCCCCGAATCAACATCCATCGTTGTAGTAACAAGGAAGAAAATCAGCAAGAGGAAGGCAATGTCTGCCATCGAACCTGCATTGATTTCGGGTGCTGCTCTTCTCATAATATTTACTACTTAAATAATCTGTAAACACTAGAAAAAAGAACAGAGATAACCGTTAAAATCATCACAATGAACGTAAATACCAATCCGAAACTGATATTAACAGATTCTGTCGCAGAGATTTTATGCATTTCTAACTCTAAAGCGCTGTAGTTGTTACCGGCCATCAGATAAGAAATGATTGCAATCACGCCTACTATACCAAGCATCATATAAATATTTTTTGTATTTTTTGGATGCTGAACAAATGAAAATATTGGCGAAATAAGCGAAATAATTGCAGTTAGTATCATCAGAACGTAAGAGAACTGTATAAGTAACTCAAAGCCTCCATTAATGAAGAACAAAACTCCTAGGAGACTGCCAATGGCCATGGTAGCATAAAAACCCCAGCTAAGATATTTTTGAAATTTATCTTCCATGGTTTCTATTTTTTAGTGTATTTGTACATCATGTCCATAAAACTAATGGAAGTATCTTCCATGCTGCCGATCAAAGAATCAACTTTTGAAATGATGTAGTTATAAAGAATCTGTAAGAAAATAGCTACGATCAAACCAAATACAGTTGTTAACAAAGCGATTTTAATACCATTAGCAACAATCTGGGGAGAAATATCACCTGCTGCAGCGATATCATCAAATGCCTGAATCATCCCAACAACTGTACCCAAGAAACCAAGCATAGGCGCCAACGCGATAAACAACGAAATCCAGCTGATTCCGGACTCCATCCGGCCTGTAATTACAGAACCATAAGAAACAACTGCTTTTTCAACTTCTTCAATACCATTATCATACCTCATAAGGCCTTGATAGAAAATACTTGCAACAGGGCCTCTGGTATCGCGGCAAAGTTTTTTTGCTTCTTCAACACCGCCTTTTGCTAATGCTGATTCAATACCGTTAAGAAGTTTTGTTGTATTGGTGCCGCTAAGAGTTAAATAAATAATTCTTTCCATAGCAATGGCTAATCCAAAAATGAGTGTAAGAAGAATAGGTGCCATCCAAACCGGGCCCCCTTCGATGAAACGTTCTTTCATTTCTTCATGGAAAGTTCTTGGAGCTGCTTCGTCAGTCTGCATTCCAACACTTGTTGTTTCGGCAGATCCAGTGGCATCCTGAGCAGATACAATGCTGTTATACCCGATTGTCATTATACCAGCGATCATCAATAAAGCAATTAATTTTTTCATAGTTAAGAGTGTTGATTACTACATTAATTCCGTTTGTGTGATTATTAATTAAATTGTTAAAAGTTTCAAAGAGGCAAATGTATAAAATAATCTTGCAACAACATCCAGATATTGTATTAAGATTTTGCGGAGAGAGCGGGATTCGAACCCGCGGTACCCTTTTGAGGTACACACACTTTCCAGGCGTGCGCCTTCAACCACTCGGCCATCTCTCCAAATTGTTCCTCGAAGGAGCTTATAAAAACGGTTGCCAAAAGTACATCTTTTTTTTAATCAACATCTATCTTTTAGCTTTATCCATTTAGTTTGTAATGAATCTAAACGATATTTATTCCGTTTTATTCTACCATAGAATTAGAATCTTACCTGACAACTTTCCTATTTTTTGATAAAACGTGTAACTAATGTTTTGCCATTGGAAACAAAATTTATGATATAAATCCCTTTATGCAATTGCGAAATATCTATTTTTCCATCAGCTGTTGCTGAAAATCTCATCATGGATTTTCCTTCAAGCGAGAAAATTTCAATCCTGCTATTCAAATCTGTTGTCGATGGAAGATTCAAATAATCATTTGCAGGATTTGGATAAAGAACCAGTCCTGATTCTTTTTCACTCAATCCGGTAGCATCTGCCTCAAATGATTCAATAAAAGAGATACCATCTTGCATATAAATTCCTAGCTGTGCCTGAATGTCTGAATAAGTTGGCGTAAGGTCGAAATAGTAGCCACTTGAAGCCTGCCATAATTTCCATTGAACAGCTTCTCCTTCCAACAACCCATCAATAAGCGTACTTAAACTATCGTTTCCGAACACGGCAATAGCAACATTCTGACTATTATCTTCTAGTGTCAGAATACCAGCTGCTAAACCATCGCCATTATATGCAATTAATTGATCACCAATAGTCCCAACTGATAAAGCAAGAGGAGAGAGCCCGAAAATATGTGTGTTTGCTGTTGCTGTGATTTCGCCTGCTCTGAAATGATTTTCATTTTCAGGAGCAAAAGACTTACATGAAGGAAATGCAACCTGAACTGGCTCTGACAGTTTAACCATATATGCTTTAGAAGGCATAAGCAAATTTAAATTAGCCAAACTCTTTGATGGCCAATAAACGTTGTTTGAACCCACTTCTTTCAGCATTTCAAGTGCAGTTGGCTGATTGCTAAACAGTTCGTCAACTGAAACATTACATTCGCTTAAAACAGGAATAAGACTCCAGCCTGCCTCAAGTTGAAGCGTTGTGACTGACTTTTCCGGACCAGCGATTGTGAGTCCGCAGGGCGCAGAAACCTTCACTTTATACCCTAAAGCAGGATTCCAGCTTCCTATAGTGTTAATATTTTGTTGTGGTAAATAACTGCCATCAAGCGTTTGTACTGCAATCAGATTTGATTCGATCGGTGCAAAAACATCTTCCAAACTTCCTGAAGATGGGATTACAAGGCTTGATAACGTGTTCCATCCGGGAACAAATATGCTGCTTTGGGTAAAATATCCACCTTCAGTAGTAATTTGAAAATCATCGATATACATACCATCTTCGGTGACTGACATATCACTGGTAAAACGAAACCTAAACTGAATATAATTCTGACCCAGATAACTGGTCAGGTTATAGGTTTTTTTCTGCCATGCTGATTGTGAACCATTATATTGAGCCAACTGAGCCCAATTGGTTCCGTTGGTAGAAACTTCCAAATACATATAATCATAGTTTGTTTCCAAAACATACTTTGTCCAGAACGAGATTTCGGCAGATGTAAAACCTGTGTTCAAGCTGAAGGGACGCAAGTAAGCAAAACTCTCCGTATCATCCTGATACTCTCCTATTGGGCTTTCGGTTATTGAGTGACTTGGTGAATAGGACTGTGTTGTTGAAAGTCCCCAACCGCCAAAAAATTCAAAATAAGGTGCGCCGTTTTCGAAATTGGTAACAAAAGGCAGCGACATTGGAGGCATCGGTGTTACCGTCACGCTGTTTGAAGGATATGATTCGAGATTGCTGTCAGCATAAATTGCTGTAATATAATAGGTGTAAGGAGTACCATTTACAACATCAAAATCACTGTATTGATTAGAAGTTAAATTGCTTATAAGAGTTCCGTTTCTATAGATATTAAATGAAGCAGCGTCAGGCAGTGCAGTCCAGTTAAGTTCAACAACCTGATCACCAGCTAAAGCCGCGAGTCCACGTGGAGGGTTAAGACGGTTTGCAAGTGTTGCAGCGGCTGCCAGTGAAGCTTGTGTAAAGACAGCAGCCTGTGCTTCATTGTTATAACTTGGTCCAACAACATCATTACTTGTATGGATATACGGACTATAATCTGGCACAGCTTCAAAAGGGAAAATACCCATAAAACCACTGTTGTTAAAAGAAGTGTGATCACTGTCACCTCCCGAAAGCGATCCTGTGGTAATTACAAAATCAGGTAAATAAGTTGATGCAACCTCAGTATAAAATGATGCGAGTTCCTGGGCTCCCGCTGGGAAAATAAGTGTTGACTTAATAGTTGTGTTCCCTGGTTTGAGGTACCCAATCATGTCAAGATTAAAATAACCATGGATATCCATGCCAAGTTGAGCGGCTCTGCTGGCATAGGCAGCACTACCATATAGTCCATACTCTTCACCTGAGAAAGCACAGAAAATTATTGACCTGTCGAAACTTTGTTGACTCATTATCCGGGCAATTTCCAAAACACCTGCTGTACCCGAAGCATTGTCATCAGCACCTGGTTCGGCTGAGCCACCGGTATATGAGTCGTAATGGCCGCCAAGAACAATATATTCCTCTGGATATTTTGTGCCTGTGAGTGTGGCAATCACATTGTCACTCGCGCTTCCTGAAGGCATATTAAAATCCATTACTTCAACACTTAAACCATAGCTTTGAAATTGATCTCTGATCCAGTTCTGAGCAACAACACTTTGAGCCTTGTAAGCATTACGCGTTCCATAGTTTTGCAAATGTTGCACTGTAGCCGTAATATTTGTTGCTGAAACCTGATCAAGCATTGATTGAATCCATGGATCAGGATTGCCTTTGCGACTAAAACTCAAGCTGGTTTCCTTCGGTAATTGTGCCAAAGTGGGCATTATCCGAACCATTCCATCGGTTTTAAATGGTTTAAGTTGTCCGAATTTCACCTCATCCGCAGCAACAATAACAAAATCGGCTTCCTGGTATAGTATCTCAGCACCAGGCCTTTGTGTTATAAATTCTTCAGATTGACTCTCCGGCACGTAAACGATATAAACATTCTTGCCTGATGTCCATGGCTCATTCATTAAAAAATGATACGGCTCTTTTGGAACTGATTCGCTTGTTGCAACAACCCAATTCTCTTGAAAAAGATGAATTCTGAATGCTGGATTTGCTGATAAGTTGCGCTGATGTGAGATGTTGGTCGTTTTAATAAGTAAAAGTTGCTCAGCAGTAGCCTGATTAAAAAAGTTGATTGCCAAAGCAAGAAGTAATGTGATGCGGAGAATTTTCATAAAACGAAGTTATAAATGAATTGAAAGCATTTTTGAAACTACAAAAGTAATGTTTGTATCTTACAAGCTTGTTGTTTTTAATTAAACAGTTATTCAATGGTCATTTCGCCCCGGATAGGAAGTTGAAGTAACTCGATGACTCTTTCTTTGGGATAACCCTCCCCAATCAGATACATGAGCTTCGACAGGGCTGATTCGGTGGTGATATCAAATCCACCAATAACTCCAATACGCTCCAAGCCAAGACTAGTGGCATATTTTCCAAGTTCGACAGAACCTGATTTACACTGAGTTACGTTGTAAATTATAAGACCACCTTTGATCGCTTCTTCCAAACAGCCAATAAACCATTCGTCGGTTGGTGCATTTCCCGAACCAAAGGTTTCAAGGATCAAAGCTTTGAGACCGGGAATAGCAAGGGTGTTTTTAACGATATTCTCTGAAATACCAGGAAACAACTTCAAAATGGTAACATTAAAATCGAGCCTGGTATGAACCTTTAATTTCTTAAAGTTGGGTTTAAGAATGTTTGACTTGTTAAACCGGATATGAACGCCTACATCAGCAAGCAAAGGATAATTCCCCGAAACAAAAGCGTTAAAGCGTTCGGCGTTAAACTTTGTTGTACGGTTGCCACGCATCAACTGATTCTCAAAATAAATGGCCACTTCCGGCACTATGGCCATGCTTTCCTCTTTTGCTGCAGCGATTTCAATTGAGGTTAGGAAATTCTCTCTTCCATCGGTTCGTATCACTCCCATTGGTAACTGTGAACCGGTGAAAATGACAGGCTTATTGAGATTTTCGAGCATGAAACTCAATGCCGAAGCTGTGTATGCCATTGTATCGGAACCATGCAAAACAACAAAACCATCATAATGCTCGTAATTATCTTCAATTATTTCAGCCAACCTGATCCAAAATGAGGGTTTCATGTTTGAAGAGTCGATCAGCGTTTCAAAAGAATGAAAATCAATCTTATAATCGAAATTTTTAAGCACTGGCATCTGCTCATAAATATTACTAAAATCAAAGGGAACAAGCGCTCCGGTGACACTATCTTTTGTCATACCGATCGTTCCTCCGGTATATATAACCAATACCGATGTTTTTTCTTCTGTCATAAAGAGCTTATTTTAAATAGTTTCTGAGCATTACGTGTTGTCATCATGGCAATTTCCTCCATTGATACGCCTTTGATTTCTGCAAGTTTTAGTGCTGTTTCGGTCATGTAACTGCTTTCGTTGCGCTTGCCTCTATGTGGAACTGGTGGCAGATAAGGACTATCTGTTTCAAGTACCATAAAATCCAAAGGGACATGTTGCAATACTTCGGGCAAATAGGATTTTTTGTAGGTAACAACCCCTCCTATTCCCATCATGAAATTCATATCCATGATGCGTTCTGCATCAGATTCACTTCCGGTAAAACAATGAAAAACTCCTGTCAGGCTTCCATCCTGCGCTTCTTTAACAAGATCGAGAATGAGCGGAAATGCTTCACGTGTATGTATAACAACAGGAAGGTTCAGATGCTTTGCCCAGTCAAGCTGTGTTCGAAATGCTGAAATCTGTGCGTCAATAAAGGTTTTATCCCAATACAAATCAATTCCTATCTCACCTATGGCATAAAATTTTGTATTAGTTAATGCTTTTTCCAGCACTTTAAGCTGTTCATTCACATCTTCTCCTACAGAAGTAGGATGCAAACCAATCATTGGGAAACAGTTTGATGGGTAGTTCCGGCACAATTCCAGCATTGGCTGAAGACTGTCTTTGTCGATATTTGGCAAAAAAAGTTGATGAATTCCTGCCGAAAAAGCTCGTTGCAGCATATCATCACGATCGGAATCAAATTGTTCCAGATAAAGATGGGTGTGGGTATCAATCAAGTGCATGCAGCAAAATTAGTGGTTTTTCGGGCTTGACCAATCTTATGGGTCGTAGATGTATCATATTCATGGAGAATGTACCTTCAATTGCACTATTTTTGCAGTCATATTTGAAAAAATTGAAAGTTTTAGTCATACGCTTCAGTTCCATAGGTGATATCGTGCTTACAAGCCCGATTCTGCGCTGCATGAAAAAACAGCTCAATGAGGTTGAAATTCACGTTCTGACAAAAAAATCTTTTGCATCAATCTATCAGCAGAATCCATTTGTTGATAAAGTTCATCTTCTTGAAGACAAGCTTTCAGAAATTATCCCTTCACTCAAAAATGAAAAGTTTGATCACATCGTTGATTTGCATGTAAACCTTCGTTCATTCAGGATACGCTTTGCGCTCGGCATAAAAAGCCACAGTTTTCCTAAATTAAATTTGCGCAAATACCTGTTGGTCCATTTCAAGTGGAAAGTGATGCCTGATGTTCATATCGTTGACAGGTATTTTGTGGCTGTCAAATCCTTAGGTGTAAAAAATGACGGAAAAGGTATTGACTATTTCATTGATGATCAATACCTTATGAATTCCGGAAATTTCCCGTCAGGCTTTGAGAATGGATTTTTTGCCTGCGTTATTGGAGGTAATCATTTCACCAAAATTTTGCCTGCTGAAAAAGTAATTGAGGTTATTCGTCAGCTCCCCCTGCCTGTTGTGTTGCTAGGTGGGAAAGATGACATGGAGCGAGCGGCTCACATTGAGCAGGCTCTTGGAAACAAAGTATGGAATACCTGTGGGATTTTGAAGCTCGATCAATCAGCAAGCCTTATACAACAAGCTAAAGCTGTTATTACTAACGATACAGGGTTAATGCATATCGCAGCGGCTTTTAATAAACCAACCGTTTCCGTTTGGGGAAATACAGTGCCCGAATTGGGTATGTTTCCATATATTCCACAACACAAAGAGCGTGTTGTGATAATCGAAAAAAAAGGCCTTCCGTGCAGACCATGCAGCAAAATCGGACATTCATCCTGTCCAAAAAGTCATTTCAATTGCATGAATCAACTGGATACCACGGAAATCGCAAATTCACTGCAGAGGATCTCAAGCTTTCCTGAAAAACCTATCCTATAGCAACAAAAGGATTGCTGATTTTTTCGCTGCCGATCGTTGTTTCGGGTCCATGACCAGGAAAGACAATGGTTTTTTCAGGAAGAACAAATAATTTGCTCCAGATACTGTTTTTCAAAATATCATAATCACCGCCCGGCAGGTCGGTCCTTCCAATGCTTTGGTAAAAAAGCACATCACCAACAACAACAAAATCCTGTTGATCTGCATAAAAACAAACGCTGCCATTGGCATGACCCGGCGTATGCAAGACTGTCAATGCCGAATTTCCAAAACGGATAATTTGCCCATCGGATAAATACTGACTTATTGGCTCAACCCTCGAAAGCGGCAAGCCATAATTTGCAGCATAATCACCTGCTCTCTCAAGATATATTGCGCTATCAGCATGAGCAGCAAGATTCAGATCGTAAGTGTCGGCGATAAATGGATTTCCCAGGATATGATCAATATGTGTATGGGTGCTTAATAAATGAATCGGTTTTAAATTATTTAAAGCGATAAATTGACTTATTGCAAGCTCTTCATCACCATTACAACAAGCGGCATCGATAATAACGCATTCTTTAGTCTCGTCATATAATATATATGTGTTGACCTGAAAAGGGTTGAAAATGAATTTTTTAATATGTATCATAGGTAATTATGCATGTATTTAGTGACAAAGATACATTTTAAGACGCTAGGTCACTGAACTCCGCTTCTGCAAAATTGTATTACTTTAGCTCCGCCAAAAAAAATCGAATGCGTCATTTGATCATTTTATTCCATCAAAAAAATGGACGACTGCCATTTAGTTTCGTCTGTTTTTTTGTGCTTTGGTTTTTCTTATTGCCACAACAGCAGCTCAACGCACAGTTTTATAACGGCTCAAACATGAGTTTTGGCAAAAGCAGGGTGCAGTGGTCGAACACCATTTGGTTTTATTACCGCTATGATCAATTCGACACTTACTTTTATCTCAACGGACAGGAACTCGCACAATATACTGCTCAATATGCTGAAAAAGAGCTCCCTCAATTGGAGCGACGACTTCAGACATCTCTTAATGAAAAAATTCAATTCATTGTCTTCAATAGCTTAGGCGATTTAAAGCAGAGTAATATCGGGCTTTCATCCGAACAGCAATACAACACCGGTGGAATAACGCATATCATTGGCAGCAAAGTTTTCCTATACTTTGATGGAAATTACCTGAATTTTGAAAAACAAATCAGGGCCGGTATTGCCGACATCCTTGTGAATCAATTGATGAGCGGGGGCAGCATTGGGTCGCAAATTCGGAATGCAGCCTTGTTTAAACTTCCCGACTGGTACAAAACGGGATTGTTATCCTACCTGGCAGAAGATTGGAATACCTCTTTTGATGGCAGGATGCGTGAGGGTGTTTTAAGCGGTCGTTTTAAAAAAATCAACCGTCTTGAAGGTGAAGAAGCAATGGTTGCCGGCCACTCCCTTTGGCGATTTATTGAAAAAACATATGGGCCAGCTGCAATACCAGAGATCGTTCATCTTACTGAAGTAGGGCGCAATGTTCAAAATGGTTTTTTCTATGTGACAGGTATTAAATTTAAACAACTTTCAAAAGACTGGCATACCTATTTCGAAACGATGTACAAAGATTCAAAGGAACAAATGCCCGAGCTGCCATTAAAACTCAAATACCGGACCTATCGCAATTTCAACCGTCCAAATTTCAGTCCTGATGAGAAATACCTCAGCTTCTCAACAAGTGATGAAGGACTTATAAAATTGTGGCTTTATAACCTTCAAACGGGCAAGAAAAAGCGGATGTTTAAAACCGGCTATAGCACTGATGAGAAAATCGATTTATCGTTTCCACTTACAGCATGGCATCCGTCAAGTGAACTTTTTGCATTTGTTTTGGAGGAGAAAGGACAAATCAATTTGTATTTTTACAATCTGTCGGATGGCACCACCGAGAGTAGAAATATGTTCGACTTTCAAAAAATCACTCATATAAGTTATTCTCCCGATGGCCTCCAACTGGCAATGGCTGCAGGCCGCAAAGGGAAACCTGATATCTACATTTTTGATATCCCTTCGAATAGCCACACTCAGATTACCGACGATTATTATACGGATACCGATCCTGCCTTTATGCAAGGTAATAACTTGATCGTCTTTAGCTCAAACCGAACCAGCGACACCTTAAAGCCGCAGGACAAACCTAGCATTCAGTTGCCTTCTTTCGATCTATTTGCTTACGATAACATTTCAAAAGATCCTCTTCTTAAACGACTTACTACAACTCCTCTTGCAAATGAAACTGCTGCTCAGCAAAATAGCGTGGGCCGATTGAATTTTTTGAGTGACGAAACAGGATATTATAATTTGTACTCGGGTAAGTTCGACAGTGCAATTGCGTTCGTCGACACCACTGTTCACTACCGTTATTTCATGGAATCCTCAGCACAAACACAATTTACTACCAATATCTTGGGTTATGCAGGAGCTGCTTTATCTGACCAGCAATTTTTGGTTGCACGTGATAAGAATCGTCAAAAAATATTTAAAATTACAAACGATCCCTTTAACAATCTTGAAATTAATGACCTGGATTCATCAGCTTTCATGCGTAACCGTCAGCGTGAATTTTTAATCAAAAAAAATAACTCCGAAGCCCCCGTTTCACCCCGCAAGCGTTTTCGATCGGTCTTTAGGCCTGCAGTAATCAGTGACAGTCTTATGCAGGAGCCATTGCCTGCCCGCCAGGGAGCATTCCGCATCAGTGGAAATCAGCGCCTTTCAATGCTCAATCAGGGAAAAGATAGTCCTTTGAAGGAGGAACGACCTGCGCCAAAAAGAAGGAATTACCTGGTGGAATATTTTTATGATGAGCTGATCACACAAATCGATTTCACCTATATAAATTACAGTTACCAGCCTTTCAGCGGCGGTGGATCGCCCATCTATCTGAATCCGGGTTTCAATGTTTTTATGGGGGTCAATTTTATTGATTTGCTCGAAGATTACCGTATCAGTGCTGGTGTGCGCCTCAATACCAACCTAACAAATAATGAATACGCCCTTTCATTCAGCAACCTGAAAAACAGGCTCGACCGTCATATTGTATTACATCGGCAGAGTGTAGAGGAATTTCTTGAAACAGCCTATACACGAACGCATTCTCATCAGGCATTTTATATGGTGAGCTGGCCTTTTAAAGAGACTTTCGCGGTAAAAGGAACCGCCATCTATCGCAACGATATGAAAGTTTATTTATCAACTGATCAGACAAATCTGAAAAAGAAAAACGAATATGAAAACTGGGGAGGACTGCGCGGAGAACTCGTTTTTGATAACACCCGACAAATTGGTATGAACCTTTACACAGGAATGCGTTGGAAGGCCTTTGGTGAATATTATCAACTTGTTGATTCAAAGTCACGTAGCTTCGTTGTTTTGGGTTTTGATTTTCGTCATTACCAACGGATACACCGAAACTTTATCTGGGCCAACCGTTTTGCAGGCAGCACTTCGTTTGGCAACAATAAACTCATTTACTATATGGGTGGGGTGGATAACTGGCTCATTCCCAAATTTAGTCAGGAAACACCTATCGATTATGGGCAAAACTATGCCTACCAAACGCTTGCTACAAACCTGCGCGGATTTCATCAAAATATTCGTAATGGAAATAGTTTTGTTGTTGCCAATTCCGAGTTAAGGTTCCCAGTTTTCAGCTATTTATTGCAAAACCCAATCAGTTCGGCCTTTATCCGCAATTTCCAGTTACTGGCATTTGGCGATATTGGCACAGCCTGGACAGGATGGAACCCTTATGATCCTTCCAACTCCTTATATACCAGCTATATATACAACGGCCCTCTCACCATATCAGTTGAAGTTCAGAAAGATCCAATTGTTGGTGGCATCGGTTTTGGGGCACGAACAACATTACTGGGGTATTTTGTCCGGGCCGATGTGGCCTGGGGGATTGAAGATGCCCATATTAACAAACCCGTTTTCTACTTATCATTTAGCCTCGATTTTTAACACTCAAACACTATGACCTCAACAACAATTATTCTACTTATCGCTATCGGACTATTTGCGGGATTTTTTAGCGGTATGATTGGTTTGGGTGGTGGACTAATTATCATCCCGGCTTTGATGTATTTGTTACATATGAACCAATACACTGCTCAGGGAACAAGCTTGGCAATTATGTTGCCACCAATCGGGCTAATGGCTGCTTTTAACTATTACAAAGCAGGGCAACTTAACCTTAAATTTGCGATGATTATCGCAGCTGCATTTTTCATAGGAGGGTATTTTGGATCCAGATGGGCGCTTAATATTCCTGAAGCAATTTTGCGGCGCATTTTTGCGGTAACATTAATCATTGTGGCTATCAGAATGTTGTGGTCCAAATAGTATTTTTCTGTTTCAATTGTTTTACTCAACTACACCGTGCCAAAAAAAATTAATATACCCGCCAACACCCTTTATTCCCTTGACAGACCTTTGATTGACGAGTTATCAACATAAGATTGTTCAAAAATAGAGAGCCAAACCCAACTAAATAGCCTTCGTGAATAATTTTACTGTATTATCTTGCAGTCCCGTTTATAAGGAAGCTAAAAAAAACTAAACCCCTTAATAACACAACTTTAATTACTCAAACACAAAAAACACACAGGATAATCATGGAAAATAATCTTTTCGCTAGTCTGGAGACTTCGGTTAAAGAAGAGAAGGAAAGCAATTTTTATGACAAGATGAAGGAGATGAGAATGAGAATGGAGAAGAAAGAAAATCCGCAGGAATCGTTGCCATTGGAAATGCAATCTGAAGAAACCTCACAAAAGAACCCAGAGGTAAAACCTTTGAAAGTTTATAGTCACGAAGAGGTCCTTGCAGCTGCAGCAGTCTATTTTAAGGGGGACACCTTAGCTGCAAATGTCTGGATGAATAAATATGCTCTCAAAGACAGCGACGGCAACCTTTATGAACTTACACCGGACGATATGCACCGGCGTCTGGCATCTGAGATAGCACGAATTGAGAAAAAATATCCTAATCCTGCCTCAGAAGAGGAGTTGTTTGAGGTTTTAAGAGATTTTAAATACATTGTTCCACAAGGAAGTCCAATGGCGGGTATTGGAAACAATTTTCAGGTTTCTTCCTTATCTAATTGTTTCGTAATAGGCAACGATGGCCCATCCGATTCGTATGGTGGTATCATGAAAATTGATCAGGAACAGGTTCAGCTCATGAAACGTCGTGGTGGTGTCGGTCACGATTTATCACATATCCGCCCAACAGGCAGTCCGGTAAAAAATAGTGCACTCACGAGCACAGGTGTTGTTCCATTCATGGAACGCTATTCAAACTCAACACGTGAAGTAGCACAGGATGGTCGAAGAGGGGCTTTAATGCTCAGCATCAGCGTTAAACATCCTGATGCTGAAAAGTTTATCGACGCCAAAATGGAGCTTGGTAAAGTTACTGGTGCGAATGTGTCTGTTCGTATTACAGATGAATTCATGCAGGCAGTAAAAGAAAACAAACCTTTCCGCCAGCAATATCCTATCTCAAGCGAAAAGCCATTGTTTGTTAAAGAAACGGATGCCCGCACTTTATGGGATAAGCTTATTCATAACGCATGGGCATCGGCCGAACCAGGTATTCTGTTCTGGGATACCATCATAAAAGAATCAATTCCTGATAGTTACGCTGACTTAGGCTTCAAAACTTTGTCAACAAACCCATGTGGAGAAATTCCATTATGTGCTTATGACAGCTGCCGTTTACTAGCTGTAAATCTTTACAGTTATGTTGAAAACCCATTCACTTCCAACTCATCCTTCAATGTGGAATTGTTTTCGAAACATGCCCGCATGGCTCAACGCATTATGGATGACATCGTTGATTTGGAAATTGAAAAAGTTGATGCAATTATAGCTAAGATTCAAGCCGACCCCGAAACGATTGAAGTAAAAGGTGTGGAATTAAATCTGTGGCAAAATATCCGTAAAAAAGCCCTCCAAGGTCGGCGCACAGGCATTGGTATCACCGCTGAAGGCGATATGCTCGCTGCTTTGGGCATCCGTTATGGTTCGCCGGAGGCCATTAGTTTTTCAACAGAAGTGCATCGTTTACTAGCCCTTGAGGTGTATCGTTCTTCCGTTGATATGGCTGAAGAAAGAGGTGCATTTGAAGTGTTTAATGCTGACAGGGAAAAAAATAATCCATTCATTGGCCGCATTCGCGAAACTGCTCCTCGTCTTTATGACAAAATGGCACGTGTAGGCCGCAGAAATATTTCGATGCTCACCATCGCACCTACAGGTAGTGTAAGTATCTGTACACAAACAACTTCCGGTATTGAGCCAGTGTTCATGGTGAACTACAAACGTCGTAGAAAAGTCAATCCCAACGATCGTAATGTAACCGTAAGTTTCGTTGATGAAGTAGGTGATGCATGGGAAGAATACAATGTTTTTCATCCGAAATTTGAAACCTGGCTAGCTGCTAATGGTTACGATGTGAAGGAAGTGAAAGGCTATGGTGACCAAAAACTGCAGGAAGTGATAGCTCAATCACCTTATTACAAAGCCACTTCTAATGATATTGACTGGGTTAGTAAAGTAAAAATGCAAGGCGACATCCAGAAATGGGTTGATCACTCTATAAGTGTTACTGTTAATGTTCCCAATGACGCAAGCGAAGAGCTGGTAAGTGATATTTACCGTACTGCATGGGAAAGCGGCTGTAAAGGAATGACGATTTATCGTGATGGCTCACGTTCGGGTGTACTGATCAGTGCTGACGAGAAAAAATCAGGCGATGCTGATAGTGAAGATTTCAAAGAAACAACAGCCCCTCAACGTCCAAGAAGATTAGAAGCCGATGTGGTTCGTTTTCAGAATAACTATGAGAAATGGATGGCTGTTGTTGGCAAAATCAATGGAAAACCCTATGAAATTTTCACAGGTAAAGCCGATGATTTCTTCCTTCCTCCATGGGTTGAAAACGGATGGGTAATCCGTGAAAAAAACAAAAGCGAGAAAGCCCGTTACGATTTCCAGTTTGAAGACAAACAAGGTTACAAAGTAACTATTGAAGGCCTTTCACGGTCCTTTAACAAAGAATATTGGAACTACGCCAAACTGATTTCCGGAATCCTGCGTCATGGAATGCCTTTGCCTTATGCCATCGAGTTGGTCCAAAACTTAACCCTTGACGAAGACACAATAAACACATGGAAAAATGGCGTTGTAAGAGCCTTAAAACGTTATATTCCAGATGGAACACAGGCTGATGGTAAATTGTGCCCGGAATGTGGCGACAATAAAAGTTTAGTTTATCAAGACGGATGCCTTACTTGCAAATCGTGTGGATATTCAAAATGCAGCTAATCTGAAAGTATCTGATATGAAGACTGCTTCTCAAAAGGATGCAGTCTTTTTTTTAAAAGCGTTTTTTGAGCCACTCCATAAGTTGAATAGTCATTAAAAACATCATCAGGCTGTAAACCGAGTCCTCAATAGGAATGGTGAATATACGAATACCAAGATTATGTGTGTTGTCGTACCAAACAATGGGTTCATCAATAAAACTGCCTGTTAAGATACCATTGACCAAAAGAAAAGGAATTAATGAAACCACATAAGCTAATAGAAACATGCTGAGCCACTGTCGGTTGCGTTGAAGATTATAAAGAATCAGCAGGGCTGTCAAAGCGAAAATTATAGAAGTATAAAGCCTGTCGTAATATACAATTGAGGTGATCAACAATAACCCGCTTAAAACATACAAAACAGGGCGGTGAATCTTTTTCAACGGGTCGGTAGGAAGGTAAGCCACGAGACAGGCATAAATAAAAACGATGGCGTATGGTACAACGAAGAAAAACATCCATTCTTCGATAGGCAAACCCAGCATACGGAAACCAACAAGGTACTTGTCGTTGAAACCCCATATCTCATATTTTGCAAATAAAACATCCTTTGCAATGAAGAAAACCGCCATTCCTGCAATGGCAGGAAAAAGATATTTCCAGCTTTTATAGAATGCCACTTTCTTATCGAAACTGAGCAGAAAAGGAGCTGCGAGTGTGAGAAGATCCAAATACAGGTAGACTGGACTCATAAGCAGTGTTTAATCATTAAGTAATAAATAATTGATTTAAAACAGCGAAAGGTTTTGGCTAAAAACTAAAATGATGAAGAAAAGAGTCTGAACACCAATAACATAAATAGCAATTTTGTTTCTTAGGTCCTTCACATTTTTATGAATAAAAATCAACATGACAAAGGCTACGATCCACCATGCCAGGTAGTTTTGGAATGGAACACTGTTAGCAGACCAATCCCAAAAATCAAAACGCATTGCTACTGGTTCAAGTAAAAAATCATAAGAAACCATCAGTGAAGCTCCTAAGGTTGACTTTCCAAATAAAGACATGCTTAAAGAATTGAATACTGCTGCTGAACCAAAAACCAACACAGCCCAGTTGATGCCAATCATAAGTGGCACATTAAATAACCTGATTCCTAAACCATGGCCGTAAGCGTATTCGCCAAAAATAATTCCTGTTTCGATGCCAGCTAGCTCGATGAGAAAACCCATTATTGCAATTAAAGCAAACCAAAGCAAATACCTTTTGTTGATTCCTTGCGCATTATAAAGAATCAATCCGGAAGCAAACAAAAGATTGAAAGGGGTAAGTAGCATAAGCTTGTCAGCATCGCCAAAAAGAACTGAAAAAATACCTACCAAATATATAAGGACTAAAAGAAAAAGGCTGAAATACAGCTTATTCTGAATAAATTTTATCAAGGCTTCGGGCATAACTCTGAAACAATTTTAGCTGATAATAAACACAACGGAATGCCTCCACCAGGATGAACGCTTCCTCCACAAAAATAAAGATTCTGGATAGAACTACTATCATTGGTGTGTCGCAAAAAAGCTGCATAGCGGCTGTTGGAACTTGTTCCATATAGCGATCCTCCTGTTGAAGAAGTTCGCAGTTCGATCAACGGAGGACTCAAAACCGATTCATTCTCAATAAAAAGTGCAGGATCAATGCCTAAAATCTTTGTAAGTTTTTGAAGAATTGCTGCTTTATACTTTGGGATAAGTGCATCCCAATCCTGTCCTTTGTCAGCAGGAACATTAACCATCACAAACCAATTTTCGCAACCTTCAGGTGCGTCGGAAGGAACATCTTTTGATGTAATATTGACATAAATGGTAGGATCATCAGCGGGAACTTTACCTGAAAAAATATCCTCAAACTCCTTTCTGTAGTCTTTGCTGAAAAAAATATTGTGTAGCCCCAACTCGCTGAAGCTCTTGTTTATCCCCCAATAAAAAATAAGAGCCGAACTCGACCCTTCTTGCTGAAGTGTTCGCTCGGGAGCTTTCGTATCGGGTAAAAGCCGGCGGTAAGTTGGCGTGATATCCATATTTGAAACGACAATATCTGATTGATATGTATTCAAGGCTGTTTGAATACCAACTGCTTTACCTTTTGAATGAAGGATTTTTTGTACCTTTTCGTTAAATCGAAATTTGACGCCAAGTTCAGTTGCTAAGGTAAAAAGGCTCTCAGTTATCTGGTGCATTCCTTTAACAGGATGAAAAGTGCCAATCCCATGTTCAAAATGAGGGATGATATTTAAAATGCCCGGAGCTCTGTAAGGGTCTGAACCATTGTATGTTGCATATCTGTCAAATAATTGAATCAATTTGGGATGTTTTAGAAACCGGGCATTTTCGCGGTGCATGGTACTAAAAATCCCAAGCATAGGCATCTGGATTGCAGCTCTTAAAACTTCAGCACTCATCCAGGTTGACACCTTATTGAGTGGTTTTTCAAGAAATGTACGGCCAGCAATTTCATACATTTTTTTACTTTGAAGGAGTTTCTTTTTAACTGTTGCAGCAGATACTTCCAGTTTTTTTTCAACCTCTTCAGCAAATTTATTTTGATCAGCATAGGCAGTAAAACTTGTGCCATCCTCCCAAAAATAGCGGCAAGACTCCTCCTTTCGCCAATACTGGAAATAGTCTGAAGCATTTTTTCCAGCTAAAGTGAAAAGTTCGTCTACATATTGAGGCATCGTAAAAAGCGATGGTCCTGCATCAAACCGATAATTTCCCTGTGTAAACTGACTTAATTTACCACCAGGATAGGTGTTTGATTCAAATACAATCACCTCATATCCTTTATGTTGCAAGCGAATTGAGGCAGCAATACCAGCGATACCTGCTCCAATTACAACAGCTGTCTTTTTTGATGTCATGAGTTTATTCTTCTTTAAGTAATTGTTCTTTGGAAGGATCTTTCCAAAAGTACTTAATTAATTCCTCAAGTGTTACCAGATCTAGGGTCTTTTCGTGCGTAGCTTCAGGCAAAACCTGTGGCGCGTTTCCCGCTTTCCAGGCCTCTACCCAACGAAGGGCACACAAGCACCAGCGATCTCCGGCCTTAAGACCGGGAAACTGATAATGAGGTAATGGTGTTGTCAAATCGTTTCCCATCATTTTTGAAAATTGCAAAAACTCATCTGTCATAATTGCGCAAACGGTGTGTCTGCCGTTGTCATCCGAGCCGGTGCTGCAGTTACCATCACGATAAAAGCCAGTCAAAGGTTTTTGACTACACATTTTTAAGGGCTCTCCAAAAACATTTAGCTCCATGTATTTACATTTTATAGAAGTGATAACAATCTTTCTGCCAATTAGTTTTATAAAAGCCAGTGATTTGGTTTAGATTTCTATGGACATTCACCCCCTTTCTATCAACACATATATTAAATTGCTTTTGACATTGTTTCGAAAATAGACCGAAAACAGCGCAAAGAATCACTTTGGGATACAATAACTTAAACATTACTCAAAGTTCATTTAAAATTAACTTCATATTCATCAGATAAAAATTAATTTTACGCCGTAATTAAATGCAATTCAATTACTAAGATGGATTTTTCAAAATACAGAATTTTACTCGTTGACGACGAAACAGACGTGCTTGAGTTTCTCAGCTATAATCTTCGTAAGGAAGGTTTTAATGTATCAACAGCACTCAATGGTCGTGAAGCGATTCAGAAGGCAACTCTTGAGCAACCACATCTGATTGTTTTGGACGTGATGATGCCCGAGATGGATGGTATTGAAACATGTGAAGAGATAAAAAAAATACCCCTTCTAAGTAACAGCCTGATTGTTTTTCTAACTGCACGTGGTGAAGACTATTCCCAAATTTCAGGATTTGAAGCTGGAGCTGATGATTATGTGACCAAACCTATCAAACCAAAGTTATTGGTTAGCAGGCTCAAAGCGCTTCTTCGCAGAATTGGCGATCAGCCTGAAACAAAGGCAGAAAAACTTGAAGTAGCTGATTTTGTAATTGATTCGGAGCGTTATATTGTCTTGCATAAAGATCAGGAAATTGTTTTGCCTAAAAAAGAGTTTGAATTATTGCGGTTGCTGGCTTCCAAGCCAAATAAAGTCTTTACCCGTGAAGAGATATTCTCAAAAATCTGGGGCGACAATGTAATTGTTGGCGACAGGACTATCGACGTTCATATTCGCAAAATCCGTGAAAAGATCGGCCTTGAAGTTATTCGAACTGTAAAAGGTGTTGGCTATAAGTTTGAAGTATAATTGATTGGATGGCAGCACGGTATAAAGAGACTAACAAAGTTGCGTTAACTGCAGCAGGTGGTGTAGTTGGTGTATTAACAGCACTTATGCTGTTGATCTATTTCTTATCTGACGGATTTCATTTATGGCAAATTCTCATAATTGATGTCGTTGTTTTCATTTCAAGTTTCCTGTTTTATCAAAGTGCTGTCGATAAATTTATCTATAAAAAGATCAAGTTGATCTTCAAAACCATTCCTGCATTCCGCACCGGTAAAGCTAACAAGGCAAAGTTTTTTCGTCACGATTCGCTCGAAGGAATGAATGAAGCCGTTTTAGAATGGGGTCAAAAACAACGACTTGAAATAGAGGAACTTAAGAAGATGGCAGGTTACCGTCGTGAGTTTCTGGGAAATATCTCACATGAACTTAAGACTCCCATTTTCAATATTCAGGGATATATTCTCACCCTTTTGGATGGTGGTTTGGAAGACCCAAACATCAATAAAGATTACCTTGTACGAACCGAAAAGAGTGTCAACAGGCTCATTGCGATTGTTGATGATCTGGAAGAAATTTCGAAGCTCGAATCCGGTGAAGTTAAACTCAATCTTACAAATTTCGATTTTCTCGAGCTTACGAAAGATGTAGGTGACTTTCTTGAAATGAAAGCCAGAAAAAATAATGCCTCCATACAGATTGACAGACAAAGTTTTAAAAGCGTTTTGGTTCACGCCGACAAAAAACGGTTCCGACAGGTGTTAATCAATCTCATCGAAAACGCAATCAAATATTCCGATAAAGAAGAAAACAAAATTAATATCAAGTTTTTTGATCTGGACGAAAACTATTTAATCGAAATTAAAGACAACGGGCCAGGCATACCTGAAGAAAGTCTTCCGCGGATTTTTGAACGTTTTTATCGCACAGATAAAGGCCGTTCGCGTGATATGGGGGGAACTGGACTTGGGCTGGCTATCGTGAAACACATCATTGAGGCGCACGATCAAACGATAAGTGTCAGAAGTAAAATGGGCCAAGGAACGACATTTTCGATTACAATCTCAAAGGCGAAATATTTCTAGCCAAAACAATTCCTGCATTTTCTTTGTTAAATTAGGGTTTCGTTAAGAAAAAGATGAAATCAGTGGCCTAATTTTGACCTTCATTTTGCTTGTAATGAGAAAATATTTTTTAATTACCTTGTTTTTTATCCTATCAAATGTCTTTATGCAAAAAAACATAAAGGCCCAGGATGCTTTTTTAGGTGATTTTAAAATTGTTGAGATTGAAGGAAGTGTCTTTTTAAAATGGGAGATTAAAGCAGGCAATACCTGTGATGGTGTGAGAGTTTATCGCTCCGCCGATAACATTTTTTTTGAAGAAATCGGTAGAATTGAAGGCGTTTGTGGCAGTCCATTTTCGTCGGTGACCTACGAATTCACCGATACAACACCGCTGCTCAACCGTAATTCCTTTTACCGGCTTGAACTTGGAAACCTGGGTTATTCCAATGTTCTTAATATCGTTATCATTGATTTCTCCAAAAATAACTTCCGGATTTTCCCTAATCCTGCTGTTGAGTTCACAAAAGTGTATTTCAAAAACCCATCGCAGCAAACTTCTCTTGTGGAACTATTCAAACTAAATGGTCAAAAAGTGTTTGAAAAAAGAACAACAGAATACGAAATTACCATCCCAATCTCTGCTTTTGAGGCTGCCGTTTATTTAATACGGATCAGCGATTCGGAGGGTAAAGTGTTTGTTAATGCAAAGCTTATAAAAAAATCCAGATGATTTTTCTGCATGAATGTCAGTTAAAAACAAAAAATGGCATGAGAATTAAAATTATATCTTGCTATATATTAATTACTTAACCAATTATGATATAAAGGTTGAAAGTTGGCAACACTTTTGATAAGCTTGTTCTATAATTTCAATCCTAAAGCCATGCGAGCTGAAGAAAAAGCCATGTTGAATAGTTTTTTTGTCCCGGGAATATTTCTCCTGTTGATGTGGCTTGTCAAGGCTTCGGAGTGGGTTTTTGGTATACGGCTTGGTTTTTTGGGCATCCACCCTTTGCATCTTGATGGACTTCCGGGAATATTCTTGTCTCCTTTCATACATGGCGACTGGCAACATTTAGCAGCTAACTCAGTACCCATACTTGTTTTAGGTGCTGCTTTATATTATTTCTACCGAAGTTTAGCTACTAAAATACTTGTACTGATCATTCTTTTAACAGGCATTTGGGTTTGGGTTGGTGCCCGCGAAAGCTATCATATTGGTGCAAGCGGAGTAATCTATGGTCTTTCTGCATTTTTGCTTGCCAGTGGTTTTATTCGTAATGAGACCAGGTTGATGGCCCTGTCACTTATTGTAGTTTTCCTTTACGGCAGCTTTGTATGGGGCATATTTCCCGAGCTTTTCCCTGAGAAAAATATCTCCTGGGAGGGTCATCTCAGCGGTATGGTGGCAGGACTGGTTCTGGCAATCTTTTACCGAAAACAAGGTCCCCAACGCGATAAGTATTCATGGGAATATGAAGAGGAACAACCTGACGCCCTGATTGATGAGTCAACAGAAAATGAAAATGAACGCCCGTACTGGGATGTTCCGGAACCTGATCAGAAAGACTTGACCGTTGTCTATCGATTTAAAAAGAAGGGCTAACGGTTAAAATTTGTAATGACGAACTGTGTAAGCACAGTCACCAAGTCCGGGTTCAATTGTCCTTATATAGCCAAGCTTTAATAATTGATCGTCACTTTTACTCAAACGCAGCAACAAGGCCGGATCAACCATCACTGTCATAACAAGGTCACTTCCCGGAGGACGGCAGCCCGAAGCTCCAGATTTGTACCAAATATCGGTAACAGCAATTCCGGAATCAATAAGTTTTTGAATGGCAGCTTTTTCATTAAAGCCAATAACAGATGGATTGGAAAAATCAAACGTATAAAATTCGCCTGCTTTAAATGCATATGGAAATGAAGCATGGTCCTCGACAACAGCGACAGGCATCTCTTTGACTACCTTTTTTGAACTCTTGCACCCGGCTAAAAAGCTCAATGCAGCAACACACAAAATAGAAACAATTACGATCTTTTTCATTACAAATAATTCATTTAATGTTAGTTAATTCATTTAATTGCAGGCAATAACATGGTGTTGAAAAGTAATTTATAGGTACCTGTCGTGCTGGATCTGAATTGAGGATTAAACCCAAAAAGCACCAGTTGACCTTTACCTTTTTGTAGCCATATCAGAGCGGCTTTCTTTGCCACTAAGTTTTCGTTTTTAGCATACCCACTTACAACAATTTCATTTTCTGTATAAGAGCCAATAATACGTCTATCCATATCGAAATTTGGCAGCGAGGTTGTAAATACCGGTGTTCCTCTTGAAAAAATATTAGCAGTTTCCTGCATTCCAACAGTTAGCGGATGATCTTTAACTAGCTGAAGTTTCATGAGTGTTCCGGGAACATAAAGGCCTTGCTTTACCAATTCAGGTCCGATATTTTTAAAAGGTAACCGAAACGACTCCTTTTGCTTTTCTGCATTCTCTATCTGATGCTGGCCTGTAAAAAGTTCCGTTGATTGACCCCAACTAGCAACTATTCCACCTGCATCGACCCATTTCATGACTGCATTTAAACCTTCTTTACCCATTCCTTTAGTGTATTCAGCTGGATAGTTGGCGATATAATAATCGTTTTCTTCACCATATTTTCCTTCTAAGAGAACTGATTTCGAGGCATTAGGAAAAACAAGAACATCAACCCCGGCAGGAACACCTTTTGCAAGTTCATCAGGATGAAGCACTTGAAAAGGAACACCATATGTATCGAAAATGTAACGCGTCCAGCCAGCATCCATGTCATGAAACCAGGTTTCAACAAGTCCAATAGAAGGCATCTTAACAGCAGTTGCAGCAACTTCAGGTGCCAAATCCAATCCAACCAACTGCATATTTAGGGATTGAAGCACTTCTTTCGCCACAGAGGAAAATGGAATGATGAAAGAACCGATTCCAAATTTGCTTTCGTTTACCTGAAGGGTTTCGTTGAGTCGCAGCACTTTTTGGCCTTTGCCAAGCAATAAAAATGCAGCTTTGTAGTTTTCATTTTGTCGCACATCAAGCACGTATCCCCATTTTGAATCAGGGATGACAGTGTCAGGGAGGTCGTTAATTTCAGATAATTGTTCGCTGACTTTAGGCTCCATTTGATTGATCTCGTAGCACTCCAATCCAAAGTGGAGTGGCAACGACCAGGAAGTAATGTCATAAGGTTCAATCATTTGACCCCCAGGAGTATAATGCCTCAGAGGGAAATTCTGTTTCTCCATCACTTCTTTTATGAAAGCTCTGAAGGGCTGAGCTAAAGGAATAACAACGTCGCCGGAAGAAAATGTTTTTCCGCCGAGAGTCATATTCTCATTAATTCTGAACACTTTTACCCCATGGGTATGCATCAAGGTGATAAGGTGATTCAGTTCAGATACATCTTGCTGTTTGGCAGGAAGAATATAAAAGTAAGGAGCTGTAGTTTTACCAAGACGCACCATCTTTTGAGTCAGTTCATTTCTGAAACGAAGGATTTGCTTCTTGTTTCCAGATGCTGTCTCCATCATTCCCCACAAAGAGCTTATCTCATAGTTCACAATATCTGATAAGCGCCACCAACCGCCCGGCCATGGATCAGGCATGTTGATACTCTTTTTATATTCGCTTAATCCTTTACCATAAACACTAATCTCTTGTGGTTCAATATAAACCGGACTGGCATGATAAACTGAGGCAGCTTCCGTTAACATTCCAATGGTGTTTTTCCATAAACAGGTTTCTGTATGACCGGGCCAATAATCATCATAAAGGTAGCGTTGTGTTACCCCTTTCAGGCTATCTGATGTCATACGCTGCATCATGTGAGAGCCAAAGACACCAATCCAATTCAACAGTCCGGCATCAATATTTTCAGCTATTGGATCATGCGGTGGCGGGACAAAATACCTGACGCCAGATGCCCCCATTTGATGCTTCTCGACCATCACCTGTGGAAACCATTCATGACTAAATAACCTGCTAATTGCCAGATTGTCAGATTGGGTGAGGGTGATAAAATCGCGGTTGTTATCATGACCAATGTATTTGTGGTAAACGCCTGGCATTGAAGTCTTTTCATATTTTGTACCGAGATACTTTCGATAATGCTCAACAATCATATCCATGCCATCCGGATTATGACTCGGGACAATCATCAGAACAGTGTTTTCAAGCCATTGCAATTGCTGTGGGTCGTTGGTTACAGCCAGTTCATATGCCATTAAAGGCACCGACTGGGAAGGAGCTACTTCGTTGGAATGCATGGACATCGTAGCTATCACAAACACACGTCCTTCTTCAGTAAGTTTTTCAAGATCAGCATCCTGCATATCTACATCCATGCTAAGCCTTTGATTGATTTCCTTTAGCCTGTCCAAATTAGCCAAATTATCAGGAGATGAAATCAAGAAAACATACATTTTTTTACCAAGTGGAGAGGTGCCGATCTCAGACATTTTGCACCTTTCACTGACTTCATCCAGCTTCTTTAAGTAACTTATGAGTTCATCATAATCAAAGAGTTTGCGGTCGCTACCTGGCTTATACCCAAAGTAAGTTTCCGGTTCAGGTGCTGTTTGGGCTATGATGGCCGATGGAATAAAAATACCAGCCATAATTAGCCCAACAACCAGAAGCAAAATCGAACTCTTTTTCATCTTTTATTGATTTGAATTTGATAAATCTGATTTCAATTTTGAGGCCCAACTGAGAACCAGTTGTCTGCTCTCTGGTTTCATAACCGATTCTTTATGAAGCCATTGGTAAGGTTTTGGCGGCATTTCATCCTGTTGAAGAACCTCAATAATTTCATCAAGTTTATGTGCTTGCCGATCCTGTGGATAGAGAATCCATTCGGAAAAGTTTAAATGCTTCTTACCGTCTTTTACGTGTTGACTGATCATCCAGGAAACAGGTGCAACACTCGCATACCAGGGATAAGCTGTGCGATTTGAATGGCAATCATAACATGCACTTTGAACCTGTGCGATTACTAAAGGATCGGTGTCAGTTTTATGAAAAATATCATACCTGCTGGGGTTTGTTTGTTGGTTGCGCTCTGGCCGGATAAGCTGAATTGCTCCGAACAAAACAATGAGTGATAAAAGGATAATGCGCTTGTTAATTTTCATAGGAGTGATTTTTTGTGCATCAAAAATAGACTTTTTCATGTTTAATATAGCAAACTTCCTTCATATGAAAGTTTATATTGTTGATGATCATGAAATGTCACAATAAAAAGTATGAGCTGTAATCTGAAACCAAATTAACCTAAAAATTATGAGCCGAATTTCTTAATTGTCAGTCCTGTGATAATTTTTTAAACTGATTTGAAAACGTTCGAACTTCTTTATCCGAAAATTGTTTAATTTTATCTAGTCATCTATTAATTTATTACCAATGAAACTCCTTATCCTAAGCATACTTCTCAGCTTGACTGCGTGTAACAAAAAAGAAATTGAAATGGAAAAGCCATATATCAAACCAATTGAGCCACAAACCACATCGAATTATCTTGCCTTAGGCGACAGCTATACCATTGGAGAAGGAGTGCTGGTTACGGAGCGTTGGCCGGTACAGCTGGCTGCAGCTCTCACACAAGAGGGAATCCCTGTAGAGACGCCACAAATTATTGCGCGAACCGGCTGGACAACAGATGAACTGATGATTGCTATTGAAGCAGCTCAGATAAAAGACACTTTCGACCTTGTGTCGTTACTCATTGGTGTGAATAACCAATACAGGGGACGTTCTGTAGAACAATTTCGTGCCGACCTTATCCTGCTGATTAATAAAGCTTTAGAATTCGCAGGAAATGATCCAAACAAGGTTTTTATGCTCTCCATTCCTGATTGGGGTGCAACACCCTTTGCTGAAGGTCGTGACAGGGATAAAATTGCCCGTGAAATTGATGCTTACAATTCAGTGATCTGGCAAGAAACCAATGCACGTAACATCCTGTTTGTAGACATAACGCGAATTTCGAGAGAGGCGCTCACCGATCAGAGTTTGCTTGCTGCCGATCGCCTTCATCCCTCTGGAAGTATGTACAGTCAATGGGTTCAGGAATTGCTCCCAAAACTTAAACTCCGTCTTCAAAAGCCTTGACCCCCATGCAGGAATTTCAATTTTTTACAGAGAAAGCACTTTCTTTCGATAAGCTCGATCCTTTGGCCTCATTTCGCTCACGTTTTATTGCCGAAAAAGAGGAAATGATATATCTTGATGGTAACTCACTGGGACGTATGCCTTTAGAGACAGAGATCAAGATGAAGTCAGTCATTAGTCAGCAATGGGCTAAAGGTTTGATTAGCAGCTGGAACGATCATTGGTTCGACCTGCCACAAAAAATTGCAGCTAAACTTGCTAAAATTTTGGGTGCCCATCCTGATGAAATATTTGTTGGCGACAGCACTTCAGTTAACTTCTACAAACTTGCTTTTGGGGCTCTGAAAATGCAGCAAGGGAAAAATAACATCCTTACTGACAACCTGAATTTCCCTTCCGATATCTACCTCCTTCAGGGAATAATAAGTCAATCCTTCCCCGAACATCGTCTTCAGATAGTACAAAGCAAAGATGGAATCGCTGTCGAACAAGAAGATATTGCACATGCACTGAACGAAAAAACAGCGCTTCTCACCTTGAGTCACGTAGCTTTTAAAAGTGCATTCATGTACAACATGAGCGAAATAAACGAATTAGCGCATCAGAAAAACACCGTTGTTTTGTGGGATTTAAGTCATGCAGTTGGGTCTGTCCCTATTCGTCTTAATGCTGATGGAGCTGACCTTGCAGTTGGTTGCACCTATAAGTATCTCAACGGAGGGCCAGGTGCTCCTGCTTTTCTTTATGTTCGAAGAGATTTACAGGATAAGATTGTAAACCCAATCTGGGGTTGGTTTGGACATCGAAAACCCTTTGATTTTAGTCTGGATTATCTCCCGGCAACCCAAAGTTCTCAATTTGCAGCAGGAACTCCACATATACTATCCCTATCTGCTCTTGAGCCCGGACTTGATATAATTCTTGAAGCCGGCATTAATAATTTATGGGAAAAAAGTCGTATGCAATCTGACTTCTTGTTTGAGATGACAAAGCAATTTCTTGAACCACTGGGTTTTTCCATAGCATCACCGATTGAGGCAGAGCATCGGGGATCACACATAAGTTTGCGACATAACGAAGGCTGGAGAATAAGTAAGGCTATGATAGATCCTCATCAAGACACCAAATCAATCATCCCTGATTTTCGTCCGCCCGACGTAATCCGTTTGGGTATTGCTCCCTTATATAATTCGTTTACAGATATTTATGAATGTGTTAAACGCCTTCACGAGATTGTAAAACACGAGTATTATCTATCTTATGATCAAACCAAATCCATTGTAACATAAAAGTATATTACATTATGAATTGCTGATAAACAAAAAAACACCTCCGGCTTGGAAGTGTTTTTATTATGTCGGAGTGGCCCGACTCGAACGGGCGACCGCTTGCACCCCATGCAAGAATGCTAGCCAACTGCACCACACCCCGATTGCTTAAATGCGTGGCAAAATTACAATACTTTCAGCTTGTGTGCAATAATTTTTTAAAACCATGCTGGATTTGAACCCAATTGTTCATTGTGCAAACTCCTTTTCAACAGCTCGCACGATCATTTTTTCTGACAAAGCAACAGTTATAAATCAAATCGCTTTAGTATCACCTTGCTAAATCCGACAAACTGACAGCACAACTTAAAAAATTCCCTAATTTTGCACAAATCCTGTGCATGGCATTATTTTAGCTACCAGGAAACCAAATGATTCAAAACCTTAATCGTATGAGCAACAACATGGAACATATTGAATGTCTGATTATCGGATCAGGTCCTGCGGGATATACAGCTGCAATTTATGCTGCGCGCGCTGACCTTAAACCTGTTATCTATCAGGGAATACAACCAGGTGGGCAGCTTACCACCACAACAGAAGTTGAAAACTTCCCGGGATACCCGCAAGGAGTCACAGGCCCAGAGATGATGGACCAGCTTAAAGAACAAGCAGAACGTTTTGGAACTGACACACGTTGGGGAAGTATCACTGAAGTAGATACTACCTCCCGGCCATTCAAAGTGAAAGACGATGAAGGACGTGAGATGCTTGCTGATACGCTCATTATTGCAACCGGAGCTACAGCAAAATATCTTGGTCTGGAATCAGAAGAAAAATTCAAAGGTGGTGGTGTTTCTGCATGTGCAACCTGTGACGGATTTTTCTATAAAGGAAAAGATGTTGCCGTTGTTGGTGGTGGCGATACTGCGGCTGAAGAAGCCACTTATCTTGCCAAACTTTGCCGCAAAGTATACTTGATTGTGCGACGTGATGAGCTGCGTGCTTCAAAAGCAATGCAAAACAGAGTTATTAACACTCCCAATATTGAAGTACTTTGGAGTCACTCAACAAAAGAGTTGTTTGGAACGGAAACCGGTTTCATGAAAACCTTAAAAGGAGCTGTTCTTATTAATAATAAAACACAGGAAGAACGCGCAATTGACATCGATGGTTTCTTTGTGGCTATAGGACATAAGCCTAACAGTGAAATGTTTGAAGGAGTGCTTGTTATGGATGAAACAGGCTATATAAAAACGAAAGCCGATTCAACAGCAACAAATATTCCTGGAATCTTTGCCTGCGGCGACGTTCAGGACAAGGTTTTCCGTCAGGCAATTACTGCTGCAGGAACGGGCTGTATGGCCGCTTTGGAGGCTGAGCGTTTTTTAGCAGCACAAGGCGATTAATATCGAAAAAGAATAAGAGGAAAAATTGTTTTTAGAAACTTTTCAGGCATGAGGCTTCAGCAATGCAGCCTCATGTTTTTTTTGGCTACTTTTTGCGATGAATGCTGTAATCAACCAGCAAACGAAGGGCATTTAATGATTCGGATGGAGGAAGATCATCGAGCTGACGGAGGGCAAGGTCAATATTCTCCTGCATTTTTTGTGTGGCATATTCAATTCCTCCCGACCCACGAACCATTTCAACAACTTCTTTCACTTTTCTGGGATTGTCGTGGTGGTTTTTTACCAGATTAATAATGGTCCGCTTATCAGATTTACTGCTGTTATTCAACAAATAAATCAGCGGAAGTGTCATTTTTCGTTCCTTGATATCGATGCCTGTTGGCTTGCCAATCTGACGTGAGTCTTCAAAATCAAAGATGTCGTCCTTTATTTGAAAAGCGATGCCAACATAGGTCCCGAAGATCTTCATTTTGTTGATCATTTCGCTGTCAGCTCCGGTTGAAGCTGCACCTACAGCACAGCAGGATGCAATAAGCGAAGCTGTTTTCTTTTGAATAATATCGAAATACACCGATTCTTCCACATCCAAACGCCGGGCCTTTTCAATCTGAAGCAGCTCGCCTTCGCTCATTTCTTTCACAGCCTGTGAAACGATCCTAAGCAACTCAAAATCATTGTTTTCAAGTGACAGCATCATTCCCTGAGAAAGAAGATAATCACCAACAAGTACTGCTATCTTATTCTTCCACAATGCGTTAATCGAGAAAAAACCTCTTCGCTCGTTAGAGTCATCCACCACATCATCATGAACAAGGGTAGCCGTGTGCAACAACTCGATAAGGGTGGCTGCCCGATAAGTACTTTCATTGATTTGACCTGCAATGCTGGCAGATAGCAGCACAAACATCGGCCGCATTTGTTTACCCTTCGAACGTGTAATGTAGTTGGTAACTTTATCAAGCAAAGGGATACGGGAGCGCATCGCATCACGAAAAACCTTCTCAAATCGTTTGAGATCGTCTTTTATAGGAGCTTTAATTAAATCAACTTCCGACATATCAGTGCAATGCAGCAAAACTTGTTTCAGGCTTGCTTGTTAAGCCATTTCATTGCAAAAGTAATGATTTAAACAGTACTATTAAAATCTGTTTTATGAACTATTGATTCATAATCGGATATCAGGCCATAAGAAGTTGGTTCTATTGACGACCTTCTCTTTGTCTGTTCAAAACACCTATTTTTGTACAAATTTAAACGCATGTCCGTTTTTTTATTCGATGAATTGATCTTTGGTCCGGTCAGAAGCCGTCGTCTAGGGGTTTCACTTGGGATTAACCTGTTGCCAACCCACAAAAAAATATGCAGCTTCAATTGCATCTATTGTGAATGTGGCTGGACCCACGACCGTAACCTTGAAACCAGCACACTGCCTGAAAAGGATAGCTTCAACAGTCAATTAAAGGAGAAGCTAATTGATCTTAAAGGCACTGACCTTGAACCTGATAGCATCACTTTTGCAGGAAACGGTGAGCCAACACTTCATCCTCATTTTGCTGAAATAGTGTCAGAAACAATCGAATTGCGTAACCTCTATGCTCCTAAAGCAAAAGTGACCGTGTTAACCAATGGAAGCATGTTGCACAAGCAAAAGGTTTTCGACGCCCTTCAAAAGGTCGATTACAGCATGCTCAAACTTGATGGAGGAACAGAAGAAACCATTCAGGCAATTAATATGCCATTGAAAGCTTTTAAATTAGATGAATATGTGAAACAACTCATCCGCTTTAACGGTAAGTTGATCATTCAGAGTTTGTTTCTCAGAGGAGACCACAACGGAAAGCATATCGACAATACCACTAAAACAGAGGTGGAAGCATGGCTCAATTTGATAAAAAAAATCAATCCAGGTAAAGTTATGGTTTATGCTATCGAGCGGGACACTCCGGCAAGCGGACTTGAAAGAGTTGGAAAAGAAGAACTGGAGAAAATTGCTGTACGTGTTAGAAAAGAAGGAATTGAGACTGAAGTTTTTGCCTGAAACACGAACAAATGAGAGAATACCCCGTAGAGATCTGGATGGCCTTTGCCGAGACCTTTGGTGAAAACGATCAATTTCATCAATGGCTCATGACGAGTGGATATCCCGAATTAGGCGCACTCAGCAGTGCAATACGCGGAAGTGAAGACGCAATGGGATGGCTTATGAAACATCAATTCTATCATTTTGCAGCCCTCGATGGTGCAATCGACAATCAGGCAGGAGCTCGTAACTGGTTAAAAACACACGGTTTTGAAATTTTCTTACACCTTGCCGATGCTGTCAACATGCGTGCAGAATCTATTCAATGGCTTGAAAACCAACAATTAGAACTGTTTCTGCTTATAGCTATGAAGATTAGGACTTATCGCGATCAGCAAACCTTCGATTATCATAAAAAGACATTCTAAACAAGCTTTTGAAATAAAACTAAACCCACAACATAAAATGAAAAAAGTATACTTTGCAGTCATAATAATTTTGGTTGTTTCGTTACAAACGAAAGCACAATCATTCAACGGAGGCATAAAAGCAGGCTTGGTTGTCTCACAAATTGCCGGAGATGGATTTTCGGGATTCAATAAAGTGGGCCTGAATGGTGGCTTCTTTGTGCAGTATTATGTTAAGCCGGTTGTTAGCCTTCAAATGGAATTGGCTTACATTCAAAAAGGTTCTGCTAACACCCTTAATCCTGATGACCCGGAATCTGTTGGCTACCTGTTGCGAATGAATTATGTCGAACTGCCACTTTTGATTCAATACCACCTTAATCCACTTGTACTTGAGTTGGGTTTGAGCATGGATTTCCTGGCTGGTCAGTCAGAGAAAATTAATAGTCAGCCAAATGATCAGGGTGATGCCTGGAGAAAACTAAATATTGCCAGTGTCATTGGTTTACAATACCATCTTAGTGAAAAATGGTCGGCTTCAATACGCAGCATCAACTCAATTAACTCTATCCGAAAAGAAAGTGTTCCTTTAAATGTGAGAAGGTACAGCAAAAAATTTGGCGCTTTTAACGATGTGATTGCCGTTTCGCTACTTTTTTACATATAATTGCAAATTGTTTGTATTTCGCTCTACATCAGCTGTTTATTTATCTTTCACGTTAGATCACAATCAAAAAGTTATAACTCGTAAAAAGAAGTCTTATTCAAAAAGTTTGGCTTGTGAAGCGTTTTTTATTTTTCCCAGGTGTCTGTAGGCCAGTTCTGTAGCTTCGCGTCCACGCGGTGTACGCATCAAATAGCCTTCTTGAATGAGGAAAGGTTCGTAAACTTCTTCAATCGTTCCGCTTTCTTCGCCAACAGCTGTGGCAATGGTTGTAATGCCAACAGGTCCACCTTTGAATTTATCAATGATAGCAGTTAAAATCCTGTTATCCATCTCATCAAGGCCATGTTGATCAACATGCAGTGCCTCAAGGGCATACCTGGCAATAGCCATATCAATCGTGCCGTTTCCTTTAATCTGAGCAAAATCGCGTACCCTGCGCAGCAATAAATTAGCGATACGTGGTGTACCACGACTGCGCCGTGCAATTTCAAAAGCTGCTTCTTCACCAATTGGAACACGAAGGATGGAGGCAGAGCGCTGCACAATTCCAGACAGCACGACTGAATCATAATACTCGAGGCGCGAAGTAATCCCAAAACGCGAACGTAGGGGTGAAGTAAGCAAGCCCGAACGCGTGGTAGCACCTATTAATGTAAAATGATTGAGTCCAATCTGCACAGAGCGGGCGTTAGGGCCCGTTTCAATCATGATATCAATCTTAAAATCCTCCATAGCTGAATACAGATATTCTTCAACTATTGGACTAAGTCGGTGAATTTCATCAATAAAAAGAACGTCGTTGGTTTCAAGATTGGTTAATAATCCTGCCAGATCGCCAGGTTTATCAAGAACAGGACCCGAAGTGAGTTTTAAACTTACGCCAAGCTCATTAGCGATGATGTGGGACAAAGTCGTCTTTCCCAATCCCGGAGGACCATGCAGCAACACGTGGTCAAGCGCCTCGCCTCGTTGTACTGCAGCTTTTACAAAAACACGCAGATTTTCCACAACATGATCCTGACCAGCAAAACTACTGAAAGCATCGGGCCTAAGAACATTTTCAAGATCCTTCTCAGCTTTTGACAACTTATTACCTTGTGCATCAAGGTTTTCGTTCATAATATCTTTATTCATCGCAAAACAAATGTACTGAAATGATGCATTCATTTACATAAAGTCTTTGCTTTTCTTTCAAAAAGACGTAAATTAGCAACGGAATAGGCTGTGTTTTTTAAATTGCAAAATGTTCCAGCAAATGGAAACTGAAACTTGGTTTTCAGAGTATTGAACCTTAAAACGAAACGGTTATGAAACACTTACTTGTAGCCTTCGACTTCTCAAAAAACTCCGTTAAAACACTGGAGTATGCCTTGATGATGGCAAACAAAACCGGTGCGAACCTGAGTTTGGTATGGGTTGACAGCAGCAGCACCCCAGATAATGTCCTTAATATTGATCAAAATCTGCGCATTGAAACAAAAAAATTATTTGAAGAAATCATTCCGGTTTACGAGCCTCAGCTCAAGAATGGCAAAATCAATATCATTCTTCGAAAAGGTAAAGTTTACAATGAAGTTGCAACAGCAGCGCGCATGGTCAATGCTGATATAATTTTTGCAGGAACTCATGGTGTGAGCGGCTTTGAACAGTATTGGATTGGAAGTAACGCTTACCGTATTGTCACTTACGCCCCCTGTCCTGTGATTACATTACGCGGTGATTTTGACATAAGGGAAAACATCCGTAATATCTTGATGCCTATTGACAGTACTCCGGAAACAAAGCAAAAACTTCCTTTTACTGCCCAATTAGCTTCAATTTGCGGTGCAACTATTCATCTTGCCGTGGTTTATAACAGCCCCATTGGAGTAATTCGTAATCGCATGAAGTCATATGCAGAAGATGCTGCCAAGTACCTCAATCAGAATCATATACCTTGTGTAATTGAGGAACTGGAAGCTGATAATTTTGTTAGCAGCCTTCTCCAGTATGCGAAGAACTCAGATGCTGACCTTATTTCCATCATGACTGAACAAGGTGGCACTTCGGGCGGAATGTTTCTTGGTCCTTATGCACAACAATTGATAAATAATTCGTTTATACCTGTACTAAGTCTTCAATCACAGTCTACTGAATAATTTGAATATCAAATGCCTGTTGTAACTCATAAAATAGTTTTGACCCACTCAATACCGGCCATTAAAGCAACCGGATTGTTGCTTCTGTTGTTTTTTACGGTTGCTGGTTTTGGCCAAACGCAGGGGAAAATTCAAGTGATACAATCACCATTGGTCGACAGCCTTATTGAAATCACTCGAAACAATCCTTCTTTAACAAAAAATGAAGGGTTCCGGATTCAGATTTTTATGGAGTCGGGCAATCAGGCTGTAAGCAATGCTCAAGCAGCCATTGCTCAGTTCCAGTCTCAATTTCCTGAATTTCAGACGTATCTAAGTTTTGGTCAGCCATATTACCGGGTGCGTGTTGGTAACTTCAGAACGCGTTTGGAAGCAGAGAATCAGCTGAGAAATATCCTTTTAAGTTTCTCCAAAGCTTTTATAATCAAGGAGATAATTGATCCACCTGCCTTATTTTCAACAACAATAAATACCCCTGAGCCATGAACAAAGTAATTTTAACCGGAATTGACTTTTCCGACTGCTCAGTAAATGCACTTGAGCATGCCATTTCGATCGCTAATAAAGCGAATGCCGACATTACTATGGTATGGGTGAATCGTCCTACCACAGGAAAAGAAATCTATAATGTTGATCCTGAACACATCACTGCTGAAGTGATAAATCGTTTTGAGAAACTCGTATCTCAATATCAACCTTTGCTTCATTCCGGAAAACTACATTTTCAAATAAGGAAAGGTAAAATTTATGAGGAAATTGTTCGCGTAGCTGATGAACTCGATGCATTTCTTATTATGATTGGCACACACGGCTCATCGGGCTATGAGGAATTTTGGATTGGAAGTAATGCCAACAAAATAGTTAGTGCAACTGATCGTCCGGTCATCACTATCAGAGGAGGTGTCAACATCAGCAGATCAATCCAAACCATTGTGATGCCAATTGACAGCAGCATCGAAAGCAGACAAAAAGTGCCAATGACAGCGCTTTTAGCAAAATATTTTGACGCTGAAATTCATATTTTAGGGCTGTTTTCAGCTGATGTTGATGAAATTATTGAAACAGTTCAGGAGTATATAAAACAGGTGAAAATATATCTGACTGAAAATCAAGTGCGTTTCATAGTTAAAGAAATGGAAGCTGAGAACCTTACAGATGCTACCATCGAATATGCTAAAACTGTAAATGCCAATCTGATAAGTATAATGGATGAACAGGAAATCACTACTTCTAACCTTTGGCTTGGACCCTATGCACAACAAATGGTGAACCACTCCCCTATTCCTGTGATGAGCATTCACGCTAAAGATTTTACCACAGGAGCCTCAATGTAGGCTTCAAACTTGAGGTTGATATCAAAATGATCCCTCTCCTGGAGGATTTGAGAGTTTATTAAACCATTTTTTCTACATTCCTGTTTTTTTGGGGAGGAACGAAGAATATAGCCCAAACATTGAAACAGGCTTACCATTGACCCAATCCCACAATCCGCTGTAAAAGATGGTTAGCGGTTGTTTTTTGAAAAAACTAAATTCAACCCTTGGTCCGGCAGCATACATTTTATAAAATCTTATTAACTCGCCCCCGGCCTTAAATTGTTTCATCAAGTAAAAGACCATGATATCCCATCGGTGACGTTCACCGCCGTATTCAAAAGATGCAAAGCCTGAGAATTTTTTTCCGGAATAACTTACAATTGGAGAAACTCTAAAAAGCTGATCTTCATTTGTTTGAAAGCCTGCCAGGAAACTTATTGATAATCCTTTAAAGGGCATATAAGTCGGTCCCGCCAAACCTTCGCCCCAGCTGCTTCCTTTGGTTCCATTTACATAAAAATAAGTGGATAAACCCCAGTGTTCGCTGAATGACTGCCCACCATATAGCGTAAAAACGGGCATAAAACTTCCATTGTAAATGATGTTATATTGGTTAAGACGGAAGACTGTTTGTGCCTGCAACGCCAATGCTGATGCGCTAAACAAAAAAATGACAATCCATTTTTTCATAATCAGATTTGTTTTTCAGGAATAGTGATTATAAACTCAGAAAAATCACCTTCCTCAGATTTAACTTCCAGCTTTCCTTTATGAATCTTATTGATGATATCGAAGCTCATCGACAAGCCTAATCCAGTTCCTTTTCCTGTAGGTTTGGTTGTAAAGAAAGGATTAAAAATTTTCTCCATAACATGAGGAGGCATTCCTGTACCATTATCTCTTATCCGAATCTCGATCTTATCATGAATTTTACGCGTACTTATAATTACTTCCGGCTTATAATCTGAAATATTCTTTTTAGCTTTTTCATCCACAGCATAACAGGAATTGTTTGTGATATTTAAAATTACGCGGCTCAAATCTTGTGGAATAATACTCACTTTGCCAATAGCAGGATCAAACTGTGTTGTAAGTGCTGTGTTAAAGGTCTTATCTTTCGCTTTCATACCATGATAGGCCAGACTAACGTATTCGGCCACCACACTGTTAAGATCAACTTCTTCAAACTCGCCTGTTTTTCCTCTGGAATGTTGCAACATACCTTTTACAATACTCTCAACACGCTTGCCGTGATCATTGATTTTCTGAACATTCCCTTTGATCATTCCGATGACTTCTTCGGCATCAGCATAACTGTCTGTTGGAATCTGATCTTTCAAGGACTCAATAATCTCATTAAGTTCGTCAGCCAGACTAACTGAAAGGCTTGCAAAATTATTGACAAAGTTTAGTGGGTTTTGAATTTCGTGGGCAATGCCGGCAGTGAGCTGGCCCAATGAAGCAAGCTTTTCTGACTGAACGAGCTGCTCTTGTGTATCTTTCAGGTTGTGAAGCGTTAACTGTAGGTCATCGAGAATACGTGTACGGATAATTGCAGAGATAATGTGCTCTTTTGCATTTTTAATCAAGCTAATATCACGAGCTTCAAAGGCGCGTTCCCTGCTAAAATTCTCAAAAATTAGGAATGCTTCAACCTTATTCTCGATTCGGATGACGAGTAGCATCATTGATTTTGGTTTGGTGAAGCGCTGCAGTGCTTCAACCATTTCAAAAGAAGCGAATTCAGATTTTATGAAAATATCTTCGAACACCTCCTCGGCATTTTTTAAGTACCTGTTTTCGGCTTCAGCAAGGCTTAGCGTAACGTGTTCTACATCCGACAGGTCGTAGCCGACACCAGCTTTGTAGCGGTAATTCTGAATGCTTTTATCAAATACAAGAGCAGCAGATTTCTCAGCAGATCTGATGATCCGCATTTTTTCCAACAAGGATTGAAGCAAATTATCAAAATTAATCTCTGCATTGATCGACTTAATGGCAGCATTAATCTTTTCAAGCTCATCATTTTTATCAGCAAGTTCCTGCGACTGCTGTTCAATTTCTTCTTTCTGCTGAACAACTTCTGCTGTACGTGAAACAATACGCTCTTCAAGAATGCGTTTTTCCTTAAGTAGGTTACGATTACGAAGAATTACAATTAAATAGACGATTGATGCAGCGAATAAAATATAACCTAAAATAGCCCATATAGTTAAATACCAAGGAGATAGCAATTGAAATTCAACCTCTTTTGCATCCGTTGTTTCCTCAAAAATATTCTTAGCCCTCACCTGGAATTTATAGTTGCCTCCCGGAATATTCGTGTATTCCTTATAAGATTGGGTCGTCCAATCATTCCAGCTTTCTTCGAATCCTTCCAGAAAAAACTGATAATACATTTCATCTTTTGCGGCATGATAAGGTGCGCTAAAGTCAAACCGCAAGATATTATCCTGATATGAAAGTACCATCTTCTTTTCCGACAAATCCGCATGTCCGGCAAACAAAACAGAGTCATTGTTAATTGTAATTGCACGTAAAAGCAATGGGTAGGGTCGCTTATTTTTGTTCGCTATTGAAGGATTATAGCGAACCAATCCATCTGAACCCCCAAACAATGTGATGCCATTTTTTTCAGGAAAAACTGTCCAAATCACTTTGGAAGCTATGGGTAAAAAATCTGATGATTGTTTTTTAAATCCATTAGCATCTTTCAGAATTAGATGAACAGAGGTTTCATCTCCATTAGTAACCCACACGTTTTCGGAGTTATCGGGAATCATAAGCGCATACCACTCATTGGATAGTGAGTCGTTGGTAGCGACCATGTAAAATGGCTCAAATACTTGTCGTTGAGCATTGAAAACAAATAAGCCCTTTTGAGAACTGATATGCATTTTGCCACCAATGGGGTGAATCGTTAAGCCTTTTGTCTCTGGCAATCCATCCTCCTGACCAAAAAACCGAATGTTATTTTCTAATGGCGTATACCTGAAAACGCCCTTTGAAAGACTAACACCCCAAATAGCACCATCAGCATCTGTCTGAAGGTCATTCACTTCATCTTCAACACCTTCAATTTTTTTATAATCCCAGGATGAGTTTAACTTTTTGAGCTGAAACAAACCTTCAGCTTCACCAACATATGCCAGGTTCTTATCTTTTTCGGATCTTGCAATCGTAAGTGCAAAACGATCTCGGATAAGATTGGTATTCATATTATTAACAACAAATAATCCCTGTGAAGTAGCAGCAATAAGTTCGTCTCCTACTACCTCAAGACTCCAACAGGCTGCAATAATATCTTTCAATGGCACAAATCCAAATATCGCATCGTCATAAAAAAACAATCCTTGATATGTTGCCACATAGAGCTTGTTGTTAAAACGAATAATGTCATTAACAGCACCTTCCAATCCCGATTTTTCGTCAAAAAAGCTAAAGGCTGAGGGTATTTCGATCACAGAAACCCCATTGTTAAGTGCAATAAAGAGCGTGTTGTCGTTTGAGGCACTCATGCTTCTGACAAAACTATTTTGCAAAGAAGCTTCCTTGTCAATTATCTGCAAAACATCCCCGTCGTGGTTGATTATCACAACACCTTTGCGCGAAGTACCTAAGGCAATCGTACCATCTGACAGATTCAGTCCACCTGTTACAGGATTTTTAAGCAGCAATTCCTGGACAGGCGTTTCAAAAGCTTGATAAATTCCATTATTCAGCAACAACAGACCTTGCGTGCTCGTTGCAATCAGAATTTTGTTTTCATTGAAAGGCAACATGGCAGTTATTACTGCTGCATCCGACAGCTGACTACCCTGACCGGCAATTTTAAGTGTGGAATTCATAAACGACATCAACCCTTTGTCCTTCAACTGAAGGTACAAAACGTTATTCACGTGAAATGCCCCTAAAATGGAATTTGGAGATTCCCATTGTGTAACCTGGTTATCTCTTAATGAGAAAATCATTCTTTCAGCAATAAAATAGATCGTTTCCCCACTTATCACAATCTGAATGATTTCCTGAAACGCTGGATAGTTTAAAGTGCTATCCAACAAGCTCATAAACTTAAGAGCTCCTTTAGTATCTGATTCAAGATAACCGATCTCTCCCCTTGCCCCAACATAAACTTTATCATGCTTGTCGACAGCCAAAGCTGATACTTTTGAGCTTTTTTCGGTAGGTATCAACCGCCAGTTTTCGCCGTCATACTGCATCACTCCGGCAAAATTTCCTACATAAAGGAGACCGCTTTGATCCGTTGCTATAGCAAAATTTTGTGCGTGGGCGTGATAATCCGCTGTGCTATAATTCTTTACAAACGGAAATCCTGTTTCATTATTTGACTGTCCTGTCACATTGAAGGAAAGCGATATAAATAGGAGTGCGATGATCAACTTATTCATGGTTCATCAATTAATCAGTTATGAATATTAAAACTGAATAGTTTTTCCGATAATTCATCGGTATACAAAATGCGTTCGTATAAAATTCCTGCTGGGAAAAGTATCTGTATCCCATCTGTGGAAAGGATAATATCTGATTGATTTCCGTCATCTTTCATTCCATGTTTATCACCTTTTTTATAGAATTGAATGCAAGGAAACTGACTCAAAATATCAGCAATCACACTCTCGGGAAGGGTCGAAAAAAGATCGGTATTTTTCATTAATTCGATTTTTTCAAATAATAAAAGCTCCTTTTTTTCCAGTCGCTGGCTAACGGAAGCAACTATTAGCTGTGAATCTCTGCTTCCGTTTTTTGACAGTAATTTTAGCCGATCCGAAAAAATTTCCTTATCCCTTTCAGATAACGACCAGGCAGCTGATTCACTGAGTAACGGGTCAGGATGCAGTATGTTAGCTAATAAGGCACTCTCAATTTCAGGATTATCTTTTAGTTGTTGTTCTGCCATCAAACGCAAAACACAAGCCTTTGTATATCGGCTTGTAAAGGTGTACTCTTGATTTAACACATCAATAAGACGATCAACAGCTTCCATCTTTTGCTGCGGAAACCTGAACATGAAACGATTCAAGCGTTCCTGAAAAGGCAAATCTTCAAAAACGGGAAAGAAAATCTCTTTGATATCGGAGCTAATCATCATGTCCCCTATTTCCAAGGCGTAAACCTTGGCATTGGCATCTTTACTTTCAATATGTTCGCGGATATGATGGATAGTTTTGGCATCATACATAAGCGACAGGAGCATAAAAACCTGCTCTTTGTGGTCGTCCATTTCTGTAAGTAAAGCCATTTTGAGCTCAAGAGCACCATCCATTTTTTCGAGGTCGTTCAGAGTAGCCAAAATCCATAAGATATAAGCAACTGAATCCTCGATAAAACCTTTCATCACAGGTACTTCAGAAGCTGTAGCCTGATATTTTTTTGTACTTAACGCGCTGAAAACCCTGCGGCGCAGGTCTTTATTAGGAATGTCCATCTTATCGCGGAGCAGTTTGATCGCTTTTTGACTGTCAATATGCTCATAGATGCTAAGAATCTGCATCTGCAACCAGATTTTATTGTTTGACTTTTCAAACAACTTTTCAAGCTCAGGAAGTATTGGTTCGCCTATGTGTTCAATAGCAATTGTAGCAGCTGCAGAAAATTCAGGATCAGCCAATTGTTCAGTAATGAAGGGCCAAAGCTCATAGCGTTTGATTTTGCCACAGGCAATAATTGCCGCTTTTTTAACTTCAGGATTGGGATCTTTTGCAAGTTTTTGCAGCAAACGTATGGTGTTGTATCTGCCGGAAGATCCTAAAAGACGGGCTGTATCAAGCCGCAATTTTGGGTTTTCCGACCTGCAATTTGTCTCCATTTCATCAAAAGAAGATTTCTCAGCTGCAGTCAACTCTTTGATAGTATCCTGAATTGAAATTTGTAAATCAGGAGAACAATCATCAATTCTCATTTCGCTCAAAAAGGGACCAGCCTTTAAAATATTTCTTTCAATAAAAAGATTGAGGATACGTTTCTGGATATCTTCCGGCACATCTTTGAAAACTTTGATTAGCATCATATCCGTAAGAAGTGGATCAACGGCGTCGCTTCTTTTAAAAATATGATCGAAATCAGCAATTGTAGCTTTCAGGAACTCATTATAAATCATATCACTGAAAGGCTGATGCACGTGATTGGTTTCCGATTTCAATTCATCAAGTTTGTTTTTGAGCACCCTCCGGTACGATTCGTACATTTTCAAAGATGTCCATATCCAAAAGGCTAGCACCAGGATAAAGAACCATGTATGAAACACCAGATTGACTGAAGGGATAGAAGAAAAAAGTAAAATTACAGCCCCTGTTATCACTGTTCCCAAAGCTTTAGGGATTCCTTCGATCTGATTCTGAAATACTAAGCGCTGCTCAGCTGGTAAAGGCTGATATAGCAACTGAAATGAAGGTTCATAAGCAGCTGAGCGAACCGATCGCTCAAATAAACGTGACAAAGCGATAAAAGCAAAAAACAACCCTATTGTACCATAAATTGCTCCAAAGAAAGCAGCAATAGATATTGTTGAAATCAGTATTACCGGTAACGAAAGCAAACTGGGACGGATGCCATATTTGTTAAGAAACCTTCCTGAAATCAATTTTAAGAACAACTCAATCACGGCAACAAAGCCAAGAAATACTCCAAAGAACCCTGCAATTGCTTCCGGGTTTTTAGCAAATTCAACTTTGGTTTGAGAAAGAAACAAAAAATCGACAAAAAGATAGCCAAATATGGGCAACAATGCCATCATTGAGATGTACCTGAAATAGGGTTTTGTGACTAGCTTCCAGTAACTTGTTTTATTTTCATCCTTAACAACAGCAGCTATTTTAGTGTTCTTCAGATCAATCAGTTGCGATTTAAAAGTTGAAATAATCAGTACTGCCATCAAGTAGCACAGCAACAAAGTTCCGCTTGAAAGAAAAAGCAGGTCGGCAGCTTTCAGAAACTTGAGAATGAAGGGAATAGAGAAATAACCAATCATAATGGAGATTACCTCTCCAATGCCAATAAGGCCGAAAATTCGTTTTCCCTGTCTTATGTTAAATAATTTGCCTGCTATGCCCCAAAAAGTTACAAGAGTAATGTAAACCACAATCCTGACCCATGTGTAAGTGATGAAAATCAGCCAGGAGTTGTTAAGCCAATATACGCCTGCACTAATTATAAGTACCGTAATAAATACAAATAACAGCTTGGTAGTGACCTGTTTATGAAAGGATAGCTTGCGGTCAATTTTCGAAAAAACAAGCCATGCCAAATAAATTAAAACACCGGATGCGATAAAAGATACCGGAATCATTGATGGGTCAAAATGCTTTAAAAAAAGTGCGTTGGAGGCCGTAAAATAAAATGAAAGTGTAAGTCCGGTAAAAAAAGAGAATGCCATCAGCATAAAGACAGCCTTCGCTTCTTCAGGACGAATGTTCATGATCTTTAAGATGCCGGTTTCTTTTTTCATGTCACTTACTTTTTATGCAACATTGGGTGCAACGGAACTTCATACTTCTCATTTAAGTCGTTGACGGCGGGTGAATAGAGTTTCTGCTTAAGGTCGACTGGCATTATTTCTTCAAAGTCAATATTGTTTACCTGAGAATTTGATCCTGACTCTTTGATTTTGATGAGCTCAGCAACAAGAGCTACACCCATCCAGCCACCAACGCTGGTTATTTTATCCAATAAAGTGAGAATACTTGATGGGTACGATCCGTCTTCAAGGCAGATATTGATCTGGGGTGAAACTCCTACTATCGGGCCAACATCAATCAGTTCAGTAACTTTGTGAATCACCATTGGAGAACTTTTCAAACCATTCTGTATTGCATTCTGGAAGGGCTGTGTTCCAGCTCCAATTTTCTTTGGAAGATCGGACGGGTGAAAGTTGTAAGCTCCCATTATAGGAAATTCATAGATGGCAACATCAATTTTTTGTCCATAACAAAACATCAGCAATGCCTCAGGATTCCATTCCTGAAAAATCTTCCGGAAATAATCTGTTTTCACAGCCCCCGAATAGCACGAAATGCCATCGTTTATGCTGGTATTAATGAGATTTTGGAAAAGTTCGGCGCGTTTTTCAACAGAAAATTGACTCCATATTCTTTTCTTTAGAGAGATACGCGCTTTTGGGTCAAGTGGGTCATCAGTCACAACACCAACAATATTCAACAGATCAGGATACTTCGTTTCAAAAGCTATTAAATCTCGCAACATTAGAGCGCCACACTCACAACTCACGAACAAAACTGTCCTTAAACCCTGATTTTTTTTTGGTTTAGGATAAAGGGGAACATACATCGACCCCCAAAGCGATTCATTATTATTTATAATTGTGTAAGGTTTATGCTGACTCATGGTTGGTTGGTTAAAAATCGTATGATAGATTTACAAGAAAGTGTCTTCCCCTTTGCAGGATGGCGGTTGGGCTATTAATACCTTCAGCTGCTTTAGTTCCCGGATGATAATACGTTGTATTAAACAAGTTATTAAAAACCAGTTGCATTGACAGGCCTTTTACCCATGCCGGGTTGATATAGGTAATAGCTCCGTTGAGAATTGTTGCAGCGGGAAAATGGTCGTTGTTAAGAGGCACTGTTGTGCCATCACCAACAGGTCTTTCTCCTGTGTAATTTATTCGTAGGTTAACATTTAACTGATTAAAGAACAAACGGTCTGCACCAAGGTTAAACTGATGCGAAGCAATGTCACCAACACGGTTGTCAACTTGTCCTGCCTCTGAATAGGTTTGTCGGGGGTCGCTAAAGGTATAATTGAAATAGGTGCTGAAATTTGTTATCTTATAAACAGCATTTGCCTGTATACCTTTAACAATAAACTTTCCAATATTTGCATTTTGAATTTTACCCGGACTTTCAGGCACATCAACAGTTCCAACAACATTATCAATAAAATTCTGATATAAAGAGATGTCAGCTTGAAAAGCTGTATTCAGCCTAAATCCTGCGCTAAACTCGAGGTTTTGAATGTTTTCTGTTTTAAGACTTGGATTGGGAATCCTGTTACCAGCAGATGAATATTTTGTCCAGTTCGATACATTCATGATACCGCGTGAGTAAATAGCCTTAAATGTATATTTTCCCGGTGACCAAACCACTGCTGCTCTTGGGCTGAATTCGCTTCCAAAACCATCGTTTTCTCTCACCACATTGTAGTCGTACCTTAAACCCAGCGTTAGCTTGAGGTCTCTGATGGCCTGCCATGTTCCCTGCGAATACAATCCCAAATCCCAAACATTGAATTCGTTTCCACCTTTGGGTGATGGCTGAATAACTGCTGAGTCCTGCGGCGTATCAGTAAAACTTGTGTAATAAGCTCCCTGCAGATTGCTGTTACGTATTTCGAGACCCGTAACAATGTCCAGTTTTGAGGTAACCCTATAGTTGACTTTCAACTCATTACGAAGCTGTTTTGATTGCTCGAACATATACAAACTGGTCCAGACAGGGGCTTCATCATTGATAAGTGATTTGAGTTTTTTATTACCCCTTGCATAATTTGACAACGACACAAAGCGTGTATCATCAGTAACAGTATGTATACGATAAGTTGTAAGATTCGACAAAAAAACCTGCTCACTCAGCTGGCTCTCATATTTGGTATAAAAATTACTCAGCTGAGGCACCCAGTTAAAGCCGTTTTCTGAACCAGCCACATAAAGGTCGGTATATTGTGTGGTACCTCCACGAAAGTATTTCCAGGTTTGAAATCCAAAACTGAAATTGCCAATATTCACTTTCCCATTCAACAACCAGCTGTCAGTATCATTTGTAAAACCTATCTTTGTTCCTCCAACAACCTGATTATATGCAGATTGATCAAGTGATCGGGCTGCATCTATTCCCTGCGTGGTCAAATTCAACTGATTAGAATCAGCCGAAAGCTGATAATATGGATGTGAAAAAGGCAAGTTGTTATTCAGCAAATAATCTTTCGCATTGGATGTTATTCCTATGAGCTTATTGTAATCCACATTGTTGTACACAGATGGATCATAATCAAAATATTTCTGACTGGACAAATCATGTTCATCAGAATGATATAAACGTCCTGAGAGTGTAAATGAGATATTGCGTTTTTTGCCCGACACACTCATGTCAAGGGTTCGCGTGTTGTAAGTGCCATAATTCAATTTGCCGCTGATGCCAATATTTCTTCCAGGTTTAATCGCATCTGTTGAATTGCGGCTAATCACATTGATGACTCCCGCAAAAGCATTTGGACCATACATAGTTGAAGCCGGGCCATAAATGATTTCAACTCGTTCGATATTTGAAAGCGGGTATTGCCGGTCGATGTAAGCCCAGTTTGTCCACAAATCATTTTCTTCAATACCATCAATCAAAAGTAAGGTTTTCTCGGTATTGTTCTGTCTGAAGCCACGTTGGTAGATGTTGGCATATTCCGGTCCGTAAAAAAGTGTGAGATCAAAGCCCGGCACATCCTTCAATAATTCAACCAAATCATTGTAACCCCGTTTGATAATGTCATCGCGGGAGATAACAGCAATGGTTGCAGGTGTTTCATAAATGTTCTCGGCTCTTTTAGAAACAGATGTTACAATCTGACCCACTCCTGAAACTTTCATCTTGTTAACCATGTGTATAAATGATGGCGGATCAAAGAGGTTTGGATCGTAAACAGGGTTTATCTGAAGAAGCAATGCTGTTTCTACACTTGCTCTCGCAATGCTGTCAATCGAAAGATAAGCCATTGCTTTAAGGCGGTGAGCTTCAATCTTTTGTTTCTCATTGAATCCCTTTTGTGTGCACTGTTCCAGTGAACTTATCACGAGATCAAACTTTCCCAATTCATAATGCTTACGCGCTTCATTCAGTGTAACCTCATCACAGGATTGCGCCTGAAGTTGTTTTGTAAAAAACGGACTGATGATGATAAAGAAGGCCAGCATCAGTGTAAGCAAATGGCTGAAGTGATTTGTTTTCATGGGGATCACTTGTTTATTTGTTGATGGTCTGATCATGGCAGTTCGGCTATAGTTTTGTGATAAGGAATATCTTCGCCCACAAGCTTACTCCATTCGGCAGCAGTCATATTACGTTTTGTTTTCGGTCTCACCTTTTCGGCCATTTGTTCATTTCGGACTGAGAATATCCTGATTGTTCTGTCAGCACTGCATGATATCAAATGGTTGCCGTCAGGGGTAAAAAGTAAGTCGTAAATCCAAAGCTCGTGATTGTCAATGGAAATGGGCTTTTCCTCCGAAACCGGAAAGGGCGACAATCGGATCGTCCAGTCATAGGATGCTGATCCAAATTCTGAACCATCAGGACTGAATGTGAGTGCGTTGACACCTGAAATATGTCGTCCAACAAGAGCAGTCTGTTCGAATCCATTCAGATTTTTTTGGAAAACTTGAATAGACCCATCCTGACATCCAACAACAAGATTGTTGCTCCCAGGTTGATATTTTACGGATAATGCCTGACTCTTCAGTGTTGTAAATAAGGATGGGCTTTTTGGCTCTTTCACCAGATTAAGGGTTTTTACAGCACCCGAAGCCATAGCATAAACAATCTCTGACCCATCATGATTCACATGTGAACACAGAACAGGTTCCGAAACCTTATCAAGCACTATTGACTGAAAATGTTGTCCGTCATAGCTCCATTTCAATACTTTTCCATCTGATCCTGATGAATAAAAAATATTACTTACCGGGCTGGATACCAAGCTGTTTACGATTGACTCATGGGCGTTAACGACACTTACAGAACCCGGAAATAAATGATTATCCCAAACAATCAATTTTCCTTCGGTTGTACCGGCAATCAACCATTTCTCATCATGAGTTAGCATAATTGAACGAAAGTCTTCTTTGATTTCTTTCGGAACTACAGCAAAAACAGGTTGTTTTTCAGGGTTTTCAATATTCCACCGAATAACTTTCTGGTCGTCACCACAAGAAAAAAGCCATTTGCCATCTGCTGAAGTTATCACAGCCCTCACAGCATCCTGATGACCGCGCAAAATTATCGGATCATTTGAAATTGCCGATAAAGCACTGTATAGGGTAGGATCACCTTCCTTCCCTCCATTATCGCGATGCAGTTGGTAGGCAGTCAAGGCATAAAGTGCAGGTATTTCATCCTTCACAGTTGAATGCAGTTGCAATGCCTGAATAGCCATTGAATTGGCAATGGCAAGTAATCGTAATCTCTGAGCGATGCGCTCCGACTCTTCAGCTTTAACACGTTCCTGATCAGCAATCAGCTTTTGAGCTACTGCCTCTTTACGTTGCTGCTGGGCTTCATCTCTGGCGCTAAGAGCTTCGTGCCGAGCCACATCGGCCTGTTTTCGTTGCTGGACAGCTTCTGCAGTTTGTTGTTGGGCAATCACTTGTTGCTTTACTGCATATTGCCTTTGTTGTTCTGTAATAAGTTCTTGTTGTTCAGCAATTTGTTGTTGCTGTTCTGAGATTTTACGCTGAACAATAGCTTCTTTACGTTGCACTTCTGTTTTCTTTTTTTCGAGAACAGCCATCTTCTCCTTTTCGATTGCCTCTTTTCTACTTGCTTCAGCTTTGAAACGAAGATTTAAAGAAACGATCAGAAAAAGGATCGAAACAAGTGATGCAATGCCCAGAATTATAGCTGAAATTCGTGCGCGTCGCAAGTTGCGTTTTTGTTGATTTTCTTTCTTAGAAATTTCAAGTTCAAATTGTTTTTTGCTGTAGGAAAGAAATGTCATGGCACGATCGAATGCGGGATCGTAACGTGCTGCCCATGTGATGTTTGGTTTGTTTTGGTCTTTCCATTGTACTGCCAGCTGTAATTCAGGATTGATCCATAATCCTGTCTTGCCTTCCTGATAGAGTGCTGCTGACTTTGAAAGGCGCAGGTACAATTGAGCTGATTCTCCTTCCTCTTCCACCCATTTTTTCAAACGGGACCAAACCCGCATGATACTTTCATGGCTTATGTCTATTGTTGAAAGGGCATTAAGCGTAACATGAGCCGAAGGCATTAAAAAGGCACAGCCCGGACTTCTGAACTGGTCGATTACGCGAATAATTTCTTCCTCCCTTGCATTGGTGAGTGTGCAAATTTCACCTAAAGGTGTCGGTCGCCGGGTTCCCCTGCTCTCATTCGAGATATCAGTTAGTGCTTTGAAAAGCTTTTCTGTGATTTGCTTACTTCTTTCATCCTTAAGTCCGGAATAAATTTCTTCCAAATGCACCGACAGTGCCTCTTTCATTGTCCCTATCGCTTCATAATGCTCAATATCAATTGGTTGATCGCCTAACTTATGAAGTGTCCAGTGATCCCATGTGCGCATCATGGCATGTTGTAAGATGGGAAGCTGGTCGGGATCATCGCCTACATCCTGTAGTAATCGTTCAACTAAAGCATCATTAATTGTACTTGACTCGGCATGAACAGGGCCTGTGATTGCCAGGCGGCGCTCATCATTGTTCATCCGGGGAACAAGGTAATAACCAGTGTTTATAAGCTCACTTAGACCAATAAACTCAGTGCATTCGTCAAGAAAATCAGTCCTCATGGACAGAACAATACTCACCGGAACTTCGGTTTGTTCAACTGCATGAATGATTAAGCGGATGAATAATTTAGCCTCAGAAGCAGATTGGGAAAACACTCCTCCTCGTTTAAAACGGAACAACTCTTCAAATTGGTCAATATAAATCAATGCAGATTGTGATTGCCGGAGCAATCCGGAAACAGCTTTCACCAAACCATCATCGCCTGACCGCAGCTGCGTCATTAGCTTATCTGGGTCGTATTTGCCGTCTGATAAGGCTTTGCACAAGTTTCCAAGAGGATCTTCTGCAGGTCGAAACATACTAAAATGCCAGGGCAATGCTGAACCCACTTGTTTCGATTTGAATAATTCAGGCAAAAGCCCTGCTTTGATCAGAGATGACTTCCCGCAGCCTGAAGAACCCACAATAGCAAGAAATCGTGTTCGTGCCAGTTTTTCGATGAGCTCCCTAACTTGTTTTTCTCTACCAAAGAAATGATGACTTTCGTGAATTTCGTAACTCCTGATACCCGGAAAAGGGTTTGTATGAAAATTTCGGACTGTCATGGATGATTTTCATATTTTAACCATGCAAATTAATCATTTAACTAACCAAATAGAATAAAAAAATAAAAAAAAGATTGGTGTAATCCAAATTTTGTCAGTTTTATGCTAACTATCATAATAACAATAAATTAACTATTATGTAAAAAATGAAGACTTTACCATAATTTCACAATTTCGCTCTAATGATCAAAGAAAGCATCAATATCGTATTGCTTAAACTAACAAGATATCCTAAACTGAAAAATTGATATCAGTTGACATTGATGTCAATAGGTTTGTATTGTAGAAATAATGTCTGTTTTTTGCAGCTTGGTAGCGCCACAGGGATTAGCCCAAAGGTATTTGAAAAAGTGTATTTTTGCGAAAATTAGATGTTATAAAACTTAAAAAATACTACAATGCTTTATCGTTTTCTTGGAAAATCAGGTTTGAAAGTCTCAGCACTTTCCTTTGGTTCATGGACTACTTTCGCTAGTTCGGTTGATGTTGACTTAGCTTATGATTTGATGGTAAAAGCCTGGGATAAAGGCGTTAACTTTTTTGATAATGCTGAGGTTTATGCCAATGGACAGTCGGAAATCATCATGGGAAAAGTCCTTCGTCGTGCCGGATGGAAACGTTCGGATTATGTAATTTCCACAAAAATTTTCTGGGGAGGCTCAGGACCGAACGACAACGGATTGTCGCGCAAGCACATCATCGAGGGTACTGATTCTGCTTTGAAACGTCTTGATCTTGAATATGTTGATCTTATTTATTGTCATCGTCCCGACTTACATACACCTATTGAAGAAACTGTCTGGGCTATGAACCATATCATTAATCAAGGGAAAGCATTCTATTGGGGCACGAGCGAGTGGTCGGCAAGCCAAATCATGGAGGCATACCATATTGCGCGGCGTGAACATTTGATTCCGCCTTTGATGGAGCAGCCCGAATACAATATGTTCAACCGCTTCAAAATAGAGATGGATTATCTGCCACTCTACAAAGAAATCGGTTTGGGAACAACCATCTGGAGTCCGCTTGCAAGTGGAATTCTAACCAATAAATATGCAACTGGTTTCCCTGAAGGCAGCCGGTTGAGTATGAAAGAAAATGAGTGGCTTAAAAAACGTTATGAGACAGCTGAAGGTCAGGCAAAAATTAAAAAAGCTGTTCAGCTTCAGTCAATTTCTGATAAACTGGACATGACGCTTGCGCAGATGTCCATCGCCTGGTGTTTAAAAAACCCACATGTAAGTACAGTAATAACAGGAGCAACAAAATTGACTCAATTGGAAGAAAACCTTCAATCACTGGAGATGGTTTCGAGATTAACACCAGATGTTATGGATCAAATTGAGAAAGTGCTTCAAAACAAGCCAATGCCACCGCAGGATTGGCGCCCATAAAACCTAAACTCGATCTGTTTAATTTTTAACTTTTTTGATATCAGAATTTCATCAGATTAACAAACAGAAAAGCAATCCGAAAGGGTTGCTTTTTTTATGACTAAGAAAAATTTCATGGCTTAAAACCACTTTCTGCTAATGATAACAGCAGAAACATACAGTTGCTAAAAAGTTCCGAAACCCATTGCGAAAAAAAACAGGAGGCTAAATGAAATGAATTATTGATAAGATTTCCATTAAATTAATTTCACATATAGTTGTAATTCATATAGTTAACGACAATAATTATTGATATTCACACAAAACCATTCATTTTTTCTTTTATAAATCCGTTTGAAATAAAAATACATTTGCGTTAAGCTAACGGTTCTGCTTTTCGGAACATAAAACAACTAAAAAATGAAAACTAAGTACCTGTTTTTTCTCGCGATCTTCATGATGTTTGCCATCATGGGCATTTTGATACCTTCAGGAGGTGATTTCAGTGGTGATGAAAATCTTGTAGCAGCCGACATTGCCTGGATGCTTACGGCCACTGCTCTTGTACTCTTAATGACACCCGGATTATCCTTTTTTTATGGTGGGATGATGGAAAAGAAAAACGTGATTTCCACGATGTTACAGAGTTTTATTGCCATGGGGGTGATCAGTGTTTTGTGGGTTATCATCGGTTTCAGCCTTTCTTTTGGTGAAAGCATCGGTGGGTCAGGCACAGGGATAATTGGAAATCCTATGACATTTTTCATGTTTAAAAATGTTGGCGGCCATTCTCATCCGGCCCTTTCACCAACCATACCACTGGCATTATTTGCTTTATTTCAACTGAAATTTGCAATTATCACGCCTGCTTTAATAACAGGGTCATTTGCCGGAAGGATACGCTTCACAGGTTACCTTGTTTTCATCAGTTTGTTCAGTCTTTTAATTTATGCTCCTTTAGCCCATATGACATGGCATCCCAATGGATTATTACGCAACTGGGGAGTGCTCGATTTTGCAGGAGGAACGGTGGTTCATATGTCAGCAGGTTTTGCCGCTTTGGCAGGAGCGTTGTTTCTTGGAAAACGTAAAGATACAGGACACCATAAACCAGCCCGTGTTACCTATGTTCTACTTGGTACCGGGATGCTTTGGTTTGGTTGGTTTGGCTTCAATGCGGGCTCAGCACTAGGAGCAAACGCGCAGTCGGTACTTGCATTTTTAAATACCAATACGGCTTCTGCAGCAGCTATGATTGCATGGGTTTTCTTTGATGGGGCCATGGGCCGGAAGCCTTCAGCTATGGGGGCCTCAATCGGGGCGGTTGTTGGCTTGGTGGCTATCACTCCTGCAGCCGGTTTTGTAGATGTGGGGGCAAGTATTTTTATTGGCGTTGTTGCTGCTATCGTTAGTAATGTCGCTATCAGCATGAAAAGCAAAACTTCTATTGATGATACACTTGATGTTTTTCCTGCTCATGGAATGGGAGGCATCACCGGCATGATTCTCACTGCCGTTTTTGCTAAAGAAGTTGGTTTAATTCATGGCGAAACTTCCACATTCCTGTACCATCTTCTTGCATTGGTAATTGTTGGTGTTTTTGCTTTTGGTGGGTCCTGGATTTTATACAAAATCACCGATATGCTTGTCCCAATGCGTGTTACAGCCGAACAAGAAGCTATTGGTCTGGACTTGAGCCAACACGATGAAACAATGTATTCAGGTGATGGTTACGAAGCGCTTCGCTCTCAACCCTAAATTTAATCATCACTGCTGAGCTCTTTTAAAACTCATCCATGTAGCTCTATGCCAAAGTGTTTCGAGAGGACCTTGCCGGTTGTTCTTCATCCACCATGAACTAAAAATGCCTTGCAGAATTGCCAGCGAAAGGCCAATAAGCAAGCTGTAGGTTGCGCCGGTGTATTTATACATGCCCAACCCGAAACCGTAATAAATGAAAGATCCAAGAATGGATTGGAAAATATAATTGGAAAGGCTCATCCTGCCAATTGGCGAAAACCCCTTTAGTAGTTTTTGAGGTGATCTGGCTGCAAAAAGCAACACAAAACCAGCTACCCAAATACCAAGAAACGCTATATTGGTCCATGAAGTCAGCAAGGTCTGAATGGGTCTCAAAACTGCTTCTCCGGTGGTGAAGTCTGCAGCATGTTGTTTAAAATAATAAAGAGGTAAAAATGCACTAAAAGATACAAGGATCACCTTCTTCCAAAATATTAACGTTGAATGATTTAGGTCGAACAGATGCTTTCTGCCTGCCAGCATGCCTAAAAGAAACAGTGATAGCGTTTGCAAAACGCGTCCGTTTTCCCAGGTCCAAAGTATTACCGCATACTTGCCATTGCTGAGGTTTCCAGCTACCGTTGCCAGAAAAGAACTCCCGGTGATATACGACTCCATTTTACCAAAATAAGTCCATGAAACAGGATCGCTCATTAATTTATCCGGATGTTCAAAAGCCTGGAAAAGATGTATCCATTCAAAAGGTTGCAGCATCAAAATGATGGCCGTAATTAATACCCACTTTGTTGAAACGCGATAAAAAGGTATAAGTAAAACACCAATAACAGCATATAAAGTGAGTATGTCGCCTTGATAAAAAGCAGAGTTAATGATTCCAAAACCTAGTAATAACAGCATTCTCCAGGCAAACCGATCACTAAAATTTTTACCTATCTGTGTCTGTCGTTCCGACTGAAGATAAAATGTCAAACCAAACAATAAAGCAAAAATGGCATATGATTTTCCTGCAAACAAAAAGAAAAGGCTCTCCCAAATAACTTTATCAAGTGCCTGCATCCAATCAGGCAGTCCTGATGGTTGAAAATAGAAGTCGAAATGCTCCAGATTATGCAATAGCATGATTGAAACAATAGCAAAACCCCTTAGAGCATCCACCACATGAAGGCGTGTTTGACTTACAGATTTCATAAATGACTTTATATAAATTGATTGATGACTTTCCAGAATTAAAATTTTTTACTGTGTTAATCAGCACAACCACACTCAGATAACAGATTTAATATATTGGTATGTAATTACTTATTAAAATATGATAAGTAGATACGATACGCCTGACAATGTTATCAAAGGTAAAACTATTTGAAAAGCCGTTTTATCTTAATCACATGATTTACACGTTATCTCATCAAATTTTCATTCAAAGAAAAATAAAAACACAACGGTAATATTCCCGCAAAAATACGTTTGCTAAAGGTATTTTTATCATTTAACAGGCGCAATGAATCTTTATTATTGAGCTAGTAGGCAGTTTTTTTTAACGAACGAAAGAAAGCTGTAATTTTATGGCCTAACAAATTTTTCAAACCGATAAAGAAATAAAAATGGCATCATCAATTCAATTTACAGCACCGGATCACTATTTAGTGGACGATTTATTTACTGAAGAACACAAAATTGTAAGGGCTGCAGTACGCGAATGGGTCAACCGTTCGATAAAGCCAACCATAGAAGAAAATTATGAGAAAGCTGTCTTTCCCCTTCACCTGATCAAGGAATTAGGTGACATAGGTGCGTTTGGTCCTTTCATCCCCGAAGCTTATGGCGGTGCGGGAATGGATTATATAGCCTATGGTATCATCATGCAGGAACTTGAAAGAGGTGATTCAGGCGTGAGATCAATGGCTTCGGTACAGACATCACTGGTAATGTATCCTATTTACAGTTTTGGAACAGAAGAGCAGAAAATGAAGTACCTGCCTAAGTTAGCCGCCGGAGAACTCATTGGCTGTTTTGGCCTTACAGAACCTAACTATGGTTCAGATCCAGGCAGCATGATTACCCGTTTTAAAGACATGGGCGACCATTATCTTCTGAACGGAGCGAAAATGTGGATTACCAACTCTTCCATCGCCGATGTAGCTATTGTTTGGGCAAAAGATGAACATGATGTTATCAGAGGACTGATCGTTGAAAAGGGAATGGAAGGCTTCACTGCCCCTGAGACACATGGAAAATGGTCATTAAGAGCTTCGGTTACAGGTGAGCTTGTATTCGATAACGTGAAAGTTCCTAAAGAAAACCTCCTGCTGGGTGTGAAAGGTTTGCGCGGACCATTAAGCTGTCTGAGCTCAGCACGATTTGGCATTGCCTGGGGTGTTATTGGTGCAGCAATGGATTGTTACGATTCCGCTTTGCGTTATTCGCTTGAAAGACAACAATTTGGCAAACCTATTGGTGGTTTTCAGATTCAGCAAAAAAAATTAGCTGAAGCGCTTACCGAAATTACCAAAGCACAGCTACTTGCCTGGCGCGTAGGTGTTTTGCGTAATGAAGGTCGCGCAACTCCGGCACAAATCTCTATGGCAAAACGCAACAATGTGGAAATGGCTTTGAATATCGCTCGTGAAATGCGTCAAGTACTTGGTGCGATGGGTATTACCAACGATTTTCCAATGATGCGGCATATGATGAATCTCGAATCAGTTATCACTTATGAAGGAACTCATGATGTGCATCTGTTAATTACAGGACATGAAATAACAGGAATTCCTGCTTATAAGGGATAATAAATAGTAATTCACTATTCACAAAAAAAAGGGAAATACTTCATGGTTTTTCCCTTTTTTGTTTCAACGAAACTGATAATGTCGATAGTCAATTGGCTCTTTTTCAAAATATCCACTGAATGAAGGATGCGTTTTGGACAAATCCGCAAAAGAGTTGTCAAAAGGTAGATGCAGTATTTTGAATTACTTTTTAGTCAGATACAAAGGGGGAACTTCCTTCAAATCTTTTAGCAAAAAAACAAAATACCTTTTGGCAACTTGTCCTCCCCTTTCAATCTCAATTGTGTCGGCGGCGATAATTTGTTCAAATTTCTGATCATAGACTTCTTCAGGATGTTTGTAATCACGGCTATTGGTGATGTACCAAAAATCATCTCCATTATGAAACCCACCTCTTAATTCGTTAATCCATAGATATTTATGAAGACGTTGCGGCTCACCAAGGCCGAGAACCTTCATTCCCAGTGGTCGGGCAATATAATAATCGAGATTGGCTAAAGGAAACCAATTTTCACCAACAATCCCATCTTCCTCTGACATATTACCAGCTTGAATATGATGAGCTCTGACCTGCGTAAAAGCTGGCAATAGTTTACGGTAACCTACCATGTCAAGCGTCACATCATTGCGTCCAAGCCGGTGAAAGGCTTGCTTATCTTTCATTGGAATGATTCCAAACTTTATTTGCAGGCTTCCGACGGTTATAAAAATCAGCAAAACCAATAAGCTAAACTTTATACTCAAAGGCAGCCAGTCCTTTCGAAGTGAAGATAGCCTTGCAGCAGCAAGAAACATGAGCGTATTATAAGCTGGACCTGTCCAATGAGGCAAGGTTGAGCGGAAAAGAGAGAAAAAGAGAAAAATAAAAATTAACGGAATTCCAAGAAGCAGAAACAGTTGTATGAATTTCTTTTCCAACCAAAGGGGTTTTCGAAACAACCCAAACAACGCTGCCACTATAAGGACAAAATTCACCGGATTATTATAAACAATCTGTCCTCCTAATTCGGTAAAAAACAAATCGGGGCGAAAAGAGGCATCAAAAATATTTATTCTTTCGCCCTGAAAGCTGAAACTGATAAAATTATTTTGCATGTTCCACCAAATAACAGGTAACAAACATGCTGAAGAAAGCAAAACTGCCAGATATAATGATGGTCTTCTAAGCCATTCGCGTTGATATACAAGTATATATAGTCCAAATCCGAGCCATAAAATAACACTCGTATACTTTGAAATCATACCCAACCCGATGGAAAATCCAATTGCGACAAACAACCAATCTCTCTGAAAACTAGTTATGCTATTCTTTAAAGTCAGGGCCATCAACCATAGACTTATCATCCAAAAAAAGTTTTGTGGAGTATCTGGCAGGATCATAAACCCGGTAATCACAAAAGCATATACGGAGCCTGTATAAAGCAAGGCAGCATACCAGCCAGTTCGGTCATCTTTGATTGTTTTTCCTGTTTGAAAAACGATCCAAGTGTTGGTTGTCATTAACACAACCGATGAAAGACGCAAAAACAACTCACTATCAAATAGCAGGTTAAGGCTGAAAAGTTGCATCATCCAGCCGATCATGGGCGGGTGATCAAAATGACTCCAGGCGGGGAAAAGGGCATATGTATAATAATACACTTCATCATTTCCAAGCTCGTGCCACGCTGCCAGAATGGCCCTGACAACGAAACTAATCAGCAATAGTAAATAGAGCCTGTTTTTATACTCAGATGATTGCATGAAGGTCCTATTTACTTTTTGATTTTATTAACCTGCCACCGATAAATAAGTTGTAACAACAACATTATTAAAACTATATACACACCTCTCATGAGTGCTGTATGAGTTGCATTAAAACTTGAAAGTTTTTGACGCTCCTGATTTAGTTCTTCCTGACGACTAATTGGATTTAAAAACATTATAGTCCCATCATCAAAAGCAATTTCGGTTCGTATGTATGTATCTTCTTTCCGGATTGGATAAGCGGCCTTAATAGTTGAATCTGATATCTGAAGCTGTTTGCCATCCTGCCCAATAAATCGGAATGAAGCGGCAAGCGGTTCAACCTCAACAAAAAAGGTATCACGCTCAACAACAGCACTTTTCAAACGAACGGATAGTGTATTCTTTAAACTTTCAGGAAAGGTAACGGAGTAAAAAGTTCCTTCATCCAATGCCTGAACAACGGCATCCAAAGTATCACTTTTTGCAAGAATATGATTGAAATGAAGCATTTGTTCATAAAGTTTTAAACCTTTAAACTCCAGATTGGTGAGCATTAGGTAAATACGGTGACCATTACTCAATGCAATATCCCAGCTATTTAACGCTTCGTCTTCAGTATTGGTCAGTTCTATCAAATGGTACCCACTCAGATATTTTAATTCGTTCTCAGTGTAAGAGATATAAGGATCAGACAATGCAATCAACCGACTAGTACGATGAAGTTTCTCGATAATATCCTGCTTGTACCGGAGGTTTTGAATGACAGGATATTCTGTCCAGACAACTTTTCTGGCTCCGATGCACAATTGCTGATCGTTAGTAATTCCATAACCATGCCGATAGATATTCAATAAATCACCTCTTGAATCAGCAAATTGATGCAAGAATTGAAAATTACTGATATCCATACTTTTTGGAGCATAAACAATTGAATCATTATACTTTAGGTTGATTCTTAATCTGCCATTCAGCAGCACATCAGCCATGTGATGAGCGCTAAGATGGAAACTAAGATCTTTCTGATTTTTAAGTGAGATACCGGCATAAGGATTATACATAAATTCTCCGGCAAATTGTTGTGGTTGTTTGAAGGTATAAAAAGGTGATGCTAAATAAAAAACCAGAGTGAAGCCTGCAGAAAATAAGAGTAGTATTCCAATTAAACGAAAGAAAAATTTTGACCAACTGTACTGTGTCTGCGATTGAGGCATTGTAAAAGGTTTAAAAAGCAAAGTTATTCCAAAAAACACATTTTAAACTCATTTATCTGAGAAAAACACCTTTACTGCAACATTGCGCTATGATTTGGCTACTTTTCACTACAATTTCCCTACTATTTCCCATATTTGGAAAATAGTGTAAAATAAATTTGCAAAATGAAACTTAAGTGCTTAATTTTGTCATGCTTCCAAAATCGAGAAACTCTAAGTAATTGTTTTTCATTGGAATAAAAATGTTTGCTCACGCTAACAAAACCTCAAATCTAGCTTATGGAAAGTTTCAGGATATTTGTAGTCGAAGATGACCCATTGTATGGAGAGATGCTAAAACACCATCTCTCATTGAATCCTGACAATGAGGTTCATTTGTTTAAGGCTGGTTCCGAATGTCTGAAGAACCTCTACAAAACACCTTCATTGGTTTCGCTTGATTACAGCTTACCCGACATGTCGGGTCTGGAGGTGATGCGTCAGATTAAAAAAGAGAACCCTGAAATTCCGGTTGTAATTGTATCAGGGCAAGAAGACATTTCGACCGCTGTTGCCCTCTTACGTGAGGGTGCTTATGACTATTTTGTCAAAGATGATGATGTGAAAGACCGTCTCTGGAACATCATAAAAAAGATTCGAGAAAATCTTTTACTGAAAAGCGAGATTAGCTACCTGAAAGAAGAAATCGGTCGAAAATACGAGTTTCGAAACGTCATAAAAGGTAATAGCCCTGCTATCAGACAAATTTTCAGTCTGATTGAAAAAGCTATTAAAACCAATATTACAGTTTCAATAACAGGAGAGACAGGAACAGGTAAAGAGCTGGTAGCCAAAGCGATTCATTACAATTCTACCCGCGCCAAGAAACCATTTGTGGCCGTTAATGTTTCTGCAATCCCCCGCGACCTGATTGAGAGCGAAATGTTTGGACATGAAAAAGGTAGTTTCACAGGTGCTATTACCCGCAAAACCGGAAAGTTTGAACAAGCACAAGGAGGCTCAATCTTTTTAGATGAAATCGGAGAGATGGACCTTCATATGCAGAGTAAGTTGCTGCGTGTAATTCAGGAACGCGAGCTAAGCCGTGTTGGTGGTAACGACTTGATTAAAATTGATATCCGGTTGATTGTGGCAACAAACCGCAATCTGGCTGAAGAAGTTCAAAAAGGCAACTTCCGCGAAGACCTCTACTACAGACTTTTAGGCTTGCCTATCGAACTGCCCCCTTTGCGTTACCGTAGTAATGACATCCTGATACTCGCTAAGTTTTTTGTGGATGATTTTTGTCAGGAAAACAAAATGGCCAAGCTTAGCATTTCGGAGAGTGCACAACAAAAATTGATGCAATATTCGTTTCCAGGCAATGTACGCGAACTGAAAGCTGTAATGGAACTGGCAGCTGTGTTAACCGACTCCGATCAAATTGATGAACATCACATCTCGTTTAACTCTACCAACGCCTCATCAAATTTCCTACTTGAAGAAAATACCCTCGAAGAATACACTGCTAAAATCATTCGCTATTACCTTGATAAGTTCGACAACAACGTGGTGCTGGTAGCAAAAAAATTGGACATTGGGAAATCTACTATTTACCGCATGATTAAAGAAAATAAATTATAAATGACTGAATCAAAACCTGATAGTTTGTACAACCTGCGTAAACTGATTGACTATATCGGCGATAACGAGGAAACAATCAAAGAAATGGTTGGTATTTTCTTAAAATCAGCACATGATCTTTCAGGTCAAATGATGGAGGCTTGTATTGCGAATGATCTTGAAAATGTTTCTAAAGCTGCGCACAAACTCAAACCATCACTTGATATTTTTGGAATTGATGATTTAGCTTTACCTATCAAGCAAATCGAGCAATCCTACAAAAACAACGAAAGCTGTGATTCGGTATTTGTAATCGTTCGTAATCTCAATAAGCGGCTTATCGAGGTTATGGATCAAATGAGGAAAGATTATCAGCTGTAAAAGACCAGTTCTTACTGTTTTCTTGCAATCATTCTAATTACTGATGCCTCACCAAGATGGTGTTGTCCTTCTTCGAGGAAAACAATCTCTTCATGAATAGAATCAATCATAAGTTGTTCAAAATCAATCTTCAGAGAGTCAATATCGTAAAGCATTTCTAAATTTTTCGGACCACCAGAGTTAAATTTTAGTTGATTTTTTGAAAATGATTCGAGTATTAAAATGCCACCAGGTCGCAATGCATCGATAAGTTTTGCATGCAATTTAATCCGCTCATCAGGTATCATATGCACAAATACCAGAGCAATGGCATCAAATCCGGAATTTTTCGGCACATAATGATTCAGGTCCTCAATCTCATATGCTTCCAACTCTGTTTCATGTTTTTGTGCTAAAAGCATCGCCTTTTCCTTTCCGGCTTCGCTGTAATCAACAGCTGTTACTTTCCATCCTTGTCGGGCAGCCCAAACGGCATTTCTTCCTTCACCTTCTCCGGGTAAAAGCAGATTACCAGGTTGTAAATAAGCAAGTTGTTCCATAAAAAAAACATTGGGGTGCTCCCCATACATATAATTCTCCGCCGAAAATCGCTCATTCCAAAATTGTTTCATAAACTTATGTCTCTAGTGCTATAAAATCGCTGTGTTTTCAATGAATTTTTGCAATTAACTCATTCTAAACGCACAGATAAGAAAATTGTTTCTGTTTGATGATGTTATGACAAAAAAATATAATCAGACTTCATTCCTCTTATGCGATTAGTTGGTAAAATTGCCTGGGTAATGTATCTTTGTCATAGTTTCAGGTACTCATGAAAAAAACGTTAGCTATACTTTTTCTTTTCATTGGTTTCATTCAGATGTCGGCTCAGACTCCCTACCATCGTATTTATGATGGAAGATTTGGTTTGCCATCTTCTGAGGTGTATAGCGTCACGCAAGATCGTGAAGGTTATTTGTGGTTTTCAACAGATCACGGGCTGGCCCGTTTCGACGGCTATCAATTTAAAACGCTTGACATTCAGGAAGGATTACCTGAAAACTCTGTTTTTTATTTTAGAAACGATCAAAAGGGTCGAACATGGTTCAACACCTACGATGGAAAACTTGGTTATCTGTTAAATGGTAAGGTTTACCCATATCCTTTTAATAATATATTGGAGGATTTTATTAGAAAAAAAAGCGCTTCAAATTATGCTGTATTTCATTCATTTCATGTTGATGAAACTGAAACAGCTCATTTCTACCTCCAAAGAATCGGTTGCTTCACTATTGATGCTGAGGGTAATTTGATAACTCCAACAGATGTAAGAGAGAAAAGAAAGACTCTTAAAGTTTCCTTTGACCAAACAGGAAAAGCTGTTTTTGCAGGCCCAGGCGAACTTGCCTTTGATAGCGCTGAAATCCATCATAATCAACTAATACAACATGTTGATATTCAAGTAATGAATATAAATAAAAGTTTGCCCAAAAACCTTTCTGCAGTTGCTTGTAATGATTCTTACTATCTTTCATACCAACAAAAAGTTGCGAAAATTGAACAGGGAGCAATAACCAGGATGTTTGATTGCCCTCGCTATATTGTTGGAATTGATACAGATAAACAGAATAATATTTGGGTGCTCACTATTTCGGGAGGCGTATATGTGCTTGATCCTGATTTAAACTTTATAAATCATTATTTTCCAGACGAATCAATTTCTGACTTTTTACAAGATCACGAAGGTGGCATCTGGTTAACTTCCTTAAATAAAGGTATTTTTTACATCCCCGACCTGAATCATACAATACTTAGCAAAACAGACAATTTACCTGATGATCAGATTTATGATATTAGTCTTGACTGGGATGGCCGATTGTGGATGGCTTTTGTCTCAGGAAAAGTTGGTATGTTTTCAAATGATACGATTGAATATTTCGATTTATCTATGGATTCACGAGAATTTATCGTTAAAATACTCGCCGATCCTTACCGCAAAAAGGTTTGGCTGGCCACTGACCGTAAATTAGTATATATCGAAAACAAACAGGTTCAACTCTTTCAATTCAGATACAAATATATTAGTGAAGCTGCTTTTCCAGCAGTCAAGTCACTTACCCTAAACCCTGCGGATAGTACCTTATGGGTTGGACATTTTGTTGGGGTAAGTAATATAAACATGAAAGGAATAACTACTTTTCACAGCTCATTTCAAGGTACTTTTCATGAACGCGTTGAAAGTATTGAGGCAGGTATTAAGAATAAACTTTGGGTAGGTGCTACCAGAGGTTTGTATGAACTTAACGATGGTGGTTTTATTAATTTTGGCGAAAAGTACTCGTTGTTAAAAGGACGTATCACAGCACTCAAAGCAATTGGCGATTCGCTTTGGATCGGCACGCGAGGTAATGGCCTGTTGCTGCTTACTCCTGATACTTTAAGGCAATTTACAATGGAAGATGGGCTTCCCTCCAATTCTGTCAAAATAATAGCTCAGTACAACAAGCACCTGGTAATCGGTTCAAATAATGGACTTACTGTCATTGAAAAACAAATTGACAATAACTCTATTACCATTCTTCGGCAAATCGGAGGGATGGAAATGCTGAGTAAAGAAGTTCTTCAAGTGATTCCTGCCAAAAACGAATTGATTGTATTATCAAAAAATGGAGTTAGCTTTATTAAAGATATTCTGCTCAAAACGTCTGATTATCAAATGCCTATACATATTCGTGATGTAAAGGTTAAAAACTTAAGTGTCAATGTAGGAAACGCTATCGATATTCCTTTTAATGACAATAGTCTGAGTTTTGAATATTTTGGCATTTCTTTCCTTAAAACCGGCAAACAAACATATCGGCATCGCTTGCTTGGACTGGAAGGGGAATGGGTTATTAATCAACTCACAAGCGCACAATATCCTTATTTACCATCCGGCTCATATCGTTTTGAAGTTGAGGTTTTAAATGCAAATGGGAGCTGGAGTAAAGATCCGGCTACAATCAGCTTTTCAATTTTGAAACCATACTGGCAGAAATGGTGGTTTTTTGTGTTGATCACAATCGGAACTCTATCATTAACTTTCATTGCTGTTCGTCTTTATGTCAAACAAACGAATAAAAAAAGGAAACTTATTGCTGAAATCAACAAGTATCATCAGGATGCATTGGCTAATCAGATGAATCCACATTTTCTATTTAATGCGCTTAACACAGTCCAAAAGTATATTCTGGAAAATGACAAATTGGCTTCGAGCCGTTTTCTTTCAAAGTTTTCAAACTTGATGCGTATGATGCTCAACAATTCACAGCAGGAGCGGATAAGCATTTTGAATGAAATTGAATCGCTTACTTTATACATTGAAGTTGAGGCTGCTCGTTTCAAAGATCGCTTTTCTTACGCTTTTGATTGTGATCCATTTATTGATCAAAAAAATACGCTAATTCCCGTCTTTTTTATCCAGCCTTTAATTGAAAATGCAATTAAACATGGGTTAATGAACAGCGCGGAACACGGGAATCTAATCGTTCGCTTTTATACAAAAAACAAAGACCTGTATTGTGCTGTCGAAGATAATGGCATTGGTCGTGCTGCAGCCGGAAAATATATTGGGACACTCGAAAGAAAATCTTTAGGTGTCAGCATCATTCAAAAAAGAATATCTTTGATCAATAAAAGTTCAAATACTTCTATACGTCTGTTCTACGAAGATTTAGTTGATGAAAGCCTAAAACCTTCCGGCACAAAAGCAATCATTGTTTTTCCCGGTTTTGCTAAAAATAATACCAAAAATGAATAAGCCAATAAGAGTTGCAATTGTTGATGACGAGCCCGATGCAGTAGCTTCCATCGAATTGATAATTAAGGAGTTCTGTAATGACATAGAGGTGGTAGCCACAGCTAATTTAATTGATAAGGCCTGGGATCTTATCAAATCTACTGAGCCCGACCTTGTTTTTTTGGATATTGATATGCCACGCGGATCAGGGTTTGATCTGCTGGAACGATTTCCAATCCGTAAGTTTGAGGTTGTTTTTATTACAGCCTATGCGAAATATACAGAACGTGCAAAAAACTACGGTACTTTCGATTATCTGCTAAAGCCTATTGACATCGACTTGTTCAATAAAATGATTGAACGATTCAGGCTTCACTTAAACACAAATGGCATCACTCCTTTCAGAAGAATATGATTTAGGTTCACACCAAAATATAAGCATAAAAAAAGCGAGACCATTGAAGTCTCGCTTTTTTTGTATCGAAAAATAACAAGACGCTATTCGTCCTCTTTGAGTTTTTCTTCGTATTCTTTCAGCAACTTTGTCTGAACATCACTTGGAACCTGAGCATATTCGGCATATTTCATAGTAAATGTGCCACGTCCACTGGTGATAGCGCTAAGCGATGTGCTGTAACGATCCATTTCAGCCAAAGGCACCTTAGCCCTGATAATCTGATATTTATTATCTGAATCCATACCCATGATAACAGCACGACGACCCTGCAGGTCAGTCATAACTGAACCCATCATTTCTTCAGGCATACGAACAGCCATATCGTAAATTGGCTCCATAATTTTTGGTCCTGCATTTTTAAAAGCAGCAATAAATGCATGACGACCAGCTAGTTTAAATGAAATTTCATTTGAATCGACAGGGTGCATTTTACCATCATAAACATAAACAACGATGTCGCGTGCATATGAACCTGTGAGCGGGCCTTCTTCCAAACGTTCCATAATACCTTTGAGGATAGCAGGCATAAAACGTGCATCAATTGAACCTCCAACGATACAGTTGTTGAAAATCAATTTACCTCCCCAGCTCAAAATATGTTCTTCTTTTCCACGAACAGGGAAATCCGTTGGGTCTTTATACCCTTCAAAATAGGGTTGAATCATCATATGCACCTCTCCAAACTGACCTGAACCACCTGACTGTTTCTTGTGGCGATAATCAGCTTTGGCTGCTTTGGTGATGGTTTCACGGTAAGCAATTTTAGGAGAATAGAATTCAGCATCGAGTTTATACACATGATCAAGATACCATTTTACGGTATTCATGTGATATTCACCCTGACATTGAATGATAAGCTGGCGTAATTCGCGGGAAAGGCCTGCATTGAAAGTTGGGTCACTGCGGTGCATGTCTTGCAGGATGCTTCCGAGTTTTTCATCGTCGGTTGAACTTGCAGCTTTGACAGCTGTTGTGAAAATCGGATCAGGATATACGATTGGTTCAAAGCCTGCATCGGCAAACTTGGCATCAATAAGGGTGTCGTTGGCACGTGCATCTTTCAGCTTAATGGTAACAGCTATATCACCAGCAACAATACGTTCAATTTTTTCACGGGTCTTACCGTTTACAATCAAAAGTTGTGAAATCCTTTCTTTGTTTCCAGTACGTGGATTGATTAAATCCTGGCCTTCAAAAATTTCACCACCATAAGCTTTTATCATAGAAACTTCACCCAAATGTTGTTCATTGGCCAATTTAAAAATAAACAAAGCAGCTGGTTCTGAACTTTTACAATGGAATTCTTTTCCGCTGGTAGTTTTGCGTGCCGGCATACAATTTGGTGCCGGACAGGTAAAAACAATGAAATCCATCAAACGATGTACTCCAATACCATGCTTGGAGGCACCGCAGAAAACAGGAAATATACTTCTGGAAATCATTCCCATCTGAATACCGTGACGTACTTCATTAAGATCAAGATTGTCAGTTTCAAAATATTTTTCCATTAATGCTTCATCGCCTTCAGCGGCATTCTCGATCAGGTTACGGTGTAACTTTTCAGCTTTTTCCATTTCACCGGCAGGGATTTCAAGCACTTCAGGAGCTCCGCCACCCTGTTTGAACTTAAGCATTTTCATCAGCATCAAATCAATGATACTATCAAAACCTTCTCCCGTTCTAACCGGATATTGAGTAAGCGTCACCTTGTCGCCAAAATAATCCCTTAACTGTTTCACTGATTCATCAAAATTAGCGTTGTGATGATCGAGTTGGTTTATGAAAAACACTACAGGTTTTGCAGTTTTTTCAGCTTGACGCCATGCATTTTCAGTAGTAGCTTCCACACCATTCTGTCCATTGACTGTAAAAATAGCCGTATCGGCTACACTTACAGACGAAAGAATGTCACCAGTGTAATCACTGAAACCGGGAGCGTCAAGAATATTAATTTTTTTTCCTTCGTGAAGGGTATGTAATAAGGAAGCGTTGACTGAAATCTGGCGATCCATTTCAATCTGGCGGTAATCAGAAACTGTATTTTTATCATCTACCGATCCTTTGCGATTAATGACCTTGCCCTCAAAAAGCATGTTTTCGGCCAAGGTCGTTTTACCCGATTTGGCTGCACCGATCAGGGCTACATTTCTGATCTCATCTGTTTGGAAAATCTTCATATAAATCTCTGTTTAATTAACACTTAAGCCCATTAATAAAGGGAGCAAATTTAGTCATTTCGGCTGAATAAAAAAACATGCCTTCTTATTTAAATTGATGCTGAATAAGATGGTAAAAGCAAGCCTGACAATGGATTCAAAAAACAGAGCAGACGATCACTGCAACATCAACTGAGTTGTAACAGTGATCAACAATATAACAGGAAACAAGAATATGTGTCAAAGTGCATCTGACTTATTGTCGAAATCGAGATGTTTATTGTGATAACGAAACGGTATTTTTATGTTTTATACCTTCATTATGAAGGGGTGAGCAAAAATTTATAATGACGCAATTTTTTGATGAATACTATTCCAACGGTCAGCATCCATTTTCGGACCAGCGACTTCAACCACATTGCCAGCAAGAACTGAACCTATCATACCGGCCTTTTTGAGGTCATATCCTTTTAAAATTCCATATAGAAAACCGGCTGCAAACAAATCACCGGCTCCTGTAGTGTCGAATACAGTTGCAGAGATGGCATCAACTTTTACTTCATAAGAACCTTTACGAATCAAGGAGCCTTTAGCCCCAATTTTAACGATTGCAAGTTCACATTTCTCAGCCAGTATCTTTACAGCTTCTTCCGGCTCGCTTTTTGTAAACGCTTTGGCTTCCTCTTCATTGGCAAAAACAATGTCAACATAGTTGGTGAGTATCCTGTCAAGAAGCTCGCGATTGGCTTCTACAATATTATAGCTGGCTAAATCAAGGACGATTTTTGCTTTACTTTTTTTTGCCAGTTCCAATGATTTTATCAGAAGCTTCTCGTTCTGAACGAGATAACCTTCGATATAAAAGTAATCGAATCCGTGAAAATGGGAATCATCCAGATGTTCATCTGATAATTCTATTGCTGCTCCCAGATAGGTTGCAAAGGTACGTTCGCCATCTTTGGTTATCATTCCGCTTGCAATCCCAGTTGGGGTTTTACTTGCAAAAAGAATAGGTTTGATAAAGGCTTGTTCCATATCCAAACGAAAAAAATCGCCGGTTTCATCCATCCCCACATGACCTATGAAAGCTGTTTCGATCCCAAGCCTTGCTAACCCATGAATGGTATTAGCAGCAGAGCCACCTGATGCCTTAGATTTATTCAGATGTTGAGTTGTCGTGGAAATGTAGACAGCTGTAGTTCCATCTACCAGCTGCATGCTGCCTTTAGGAAGCTTGAGTGCTTCCAGGATACTTTCATCTTCCACAAATGTGAGAATGTCAACAAGTGCATTCCCTATTCCTAAAACTTTTGCCATTGCCTATTTTTGCTGCAAAAGTAGCAAAAATAGGCAATGAAAAGCTATTTACATAATGACCATTTTCCTTACAAACCGTCGGTCACCCCGTATGATACTTACCATATATACTCCCTTGGGCAGATGAGAAAGATCTACTTTGCACTGGCGACCGTCTTCTGAACAGGTCTCAAAGGTACCGGCATAAACATTTCCTGAACGGCCATCAAAGATACTTACCTGCAATTCACCTTCTCCACCTTTATGTTGAATAATGAATTCTCCCCTGCTCGGATTAGGGATCAGAACCATATCTTCTTTTGTTTCAATCTCATCGATACCAATGTAACAATCATTGCGAATTGTCAGCTCAACACTACCCATTACAGAACACTCCTGTATAGTAGCTATCACGGTAATAGTGCGGGTTGTTCCTGCAAAATAGGTGTTACCGTTAATAGTTGTTGTTCTGGTGGTATCACCTGTCGACCAGAAATATTTCTGATATCCCGGACCAGCATCAAACACAACTTCTTCGTGAGGACAAATTATTGCATTCTCGCCCAGGTTTATAGCCTCGGTTATTCCTACTACTGTCGTTTGAAGTGTATCAGAACCGGTACATCCGAATGAATTTACATAACTGTAAACTACCTGATGTATTCCTTGTCCGGCAATTGAAGGGTAGAACTTGCCTGCAATAACACCAATACCTCCGCTGTAAATACCACCGGCAGGAGTGCCAGTCAGCACTGCAGGTTCAGCAGTAGTGCAGTAAAACTCTTCCAGACCAACTAAAGTGACAACGGGTGTTGGGATTATATTAACGGTAACGAGTGCAACTTGCGAACATCCACTTTCATTTATACCAGTCACAAAATAAGTTGTTGTTTGAAGTGGGTAAACAGTTATCACCGTACCCGTCTGGCCTGTTGACCATACATAACTATCTGCTCCTGAAGCGACCAGCACAATTGGTGTTCCGCCACAAACATTTTGCTGGGAAGCCTGAACCATTACTTCAGGCAATGGGTAAACTGTCACAGTAACGCTATCTGTTTGCGAACAACCCAAATTACCATCACCTATTATAGTGGCATAATATTTCTTTGTTTCAGTAGCTTGAATTTCTAAGGTATAGCCTGCACCAACCATACCTGTTTCATCGCTCCAGATACATAAAATACCACCTGTTGATTCAAGTATAACTGTTTCTCCGCTACAAACCGTTGTGTCATTACTAATTGTCATTTCTGGCAAAGGTTCAACAGTGACGAAGATACTGTCACTCACTGAACAGCCGTTAACACTAACCATTTCGGCAAAGAACCAACTGCTTTCGTTAAATACTTTTTCAAAATAAAGTACTGGCTCATCACCCATTGGCACTGTCACATCGTTATCCCAAACGACATAATCAATCTCTATGCCAGCATTATCGCTTACAGCAAACATGATGCTGCCACCTTCGCAAACCTCAGGCGTGCCTTCAAAAATAACTAATTGAATTTCAGGATTAGGATGAACTACTAGTGAAATACTATCACGAGAAACACAATTTGCTGCACTTGTAACTTCCGCCCAGTAGTGAGTAATGCCGCTTGTTTCAGGAGTGATGATACGCACAGGATTTGTGAAACCATCCCACCATTCAAAAGCAACTGCATCAACAACGGAAGCAGTAAGTGTAACGGATTCACCCAAACAAAACGCATCTGCTGAAGCATCTATTGTCACTTTAGGCGTTAAGAGAGGTGTAATAACAATGGTATCAGTGGCAACACAACCGTTCGTGGTATTCATGTTTAAGACGATGGAAACCGTATCAACTACCTCATATTCAAATGTCGGAGAAGTAACGCCTGTATTCACACCGTTGAGTAGCCACTCATATGTAAAGCCAGTCCCGATTGGGCCAGCAACAATTACTTTTTCGTTGAGGCAAGCAAAAATATCAGCACCAAAAGCAATGACAGGTGTAATAAACACTTCTATTTCAACTGTTTCTGATGTTGAACAATTGAATTCATTAGTTACGATTAATGTAACACTTACAGAAGTTTCAGCCACAAACTCCAGCTGAGCTTCGGTTGAAAGCGTTTCGCCATCTACAATCCATTCATAAGTATACCCTTCTTCAACCGGTGTTTGTAGAATCATGGTCTCACCCTGACAGATAGATGTTCCTAATGGCGTTAATAAAACAGCAGCTGGTAAACTGTGTACTGTAATATAAGCAGTATCAAAAGAAATACATCCAATAGAATTGATTCCCTGAGCCCAGTAAATATAAGTCATGTCGGGGACAGTTGGAGTGATCGTGCGATTGGGTTGGTTTCCGGCCAGACCATCCCACCATGCATATGACAGTACATTAACTGGATTAATGGTGAGGGTAAATGATTCGCCAATACAAATGTCCAGACTATCTGGTGACAAAAGAATTCCTGGTGCTGTATGCATAAATACGGTAAGCGAATCAGCTCCAAAACAGCCATTTGCATCAGTAACTTCGAGTTTGACAAGTGATTCAGAGGTAACAGTGAAAATAAGTCTATCGACATTTTCTCCGGCAGCCAATCCGTTGACAAACCATTGATACGTGTACCCTTCCACTGAAGGTCCAACAATAGTTGCCTGACTTCCAAAGCAGAATGTATTTGCTAAACCTTGAATAGTAATATCAATGACAGGATGATTATTCACTTTCACGTAAGCAGTATCACTGCTTGTACATCCATTCAAACTTACCGCCTTTGCCCAATAAGCGTAGGTAGAGTCGCCAACTGAAGGCGTAAAGCTTCGGGTTGGAACGTTTGTTCCCAAACCATCCCACCATATATAAGAACTTCCATTCGTTGTTAAACTCAGGGTAGCGGTTTCACCCAGACAAAACTCAGTATTATCAGGAGTTACATTAATAGTAGGTGATGTTAAGGTTGTAATAGCAACGGCATCAGAAGCTGAACAACCATCAGGCGATGTTACGTCGAGCCTGAGATTGATGTTGCCGGTTAAAACAAAAGTATAAGATGAGTCGGTACTCACAAGGGTATTGTTCACAAACCAGCTATAATTGTGATCTGCGTCCAACGGACCAGTGTATGTCAACACATACCCCTCACAAACTTGTAAATCAGCTCCAAGATCCACCTCCGGTGCATCCAAAACATTTATTGTAATAACGTCTGTTTGCTGACAACCGGCAACGTTAGTAACGATAAGGCTAACATCCGTAGTTTGACCCGCAACAAAGGTGTAAGTTGAGGTATTATTGACCAGTAAATCATTTACAAACCATTCGTATAAATCATCTTCCTGGCCCGAACCTACTAGAGTAATTTCTTCTCCTTGGCAAACTGTTGTGCCACCTGGAGCGAAGATAAAGATATCGGGAAGTGCGTTAACAGTTATAAAAGCTGTATCTCGTGAAATGCAACCAAAGTTGTTCATTCCTTCAACCCAGTAAATAAATGATCCTGTTGTAGTTGCCTCAAAGGTTCGTTGTAATAAATTACCTGCCAGGCCGTCGAACCATGAATACGAATTCACATTTTGGTTGTTGATGACCAGGGTATACGAATCTCCAATACAAACATCCAGACTATCAGGACTTAAAAGAATGCCAGGCAGGTTGCGCGACTGTATTGCAATTTGATTCGTATTTTCACATCCGTTGGCATCGGTTAAATGAAGTTTAACGGTGACATCTTTTGTGACGGTGAAGCTGAGTTGATAGGTATTGGTACCTGTGGCAACATCATCAATAAACCATTCGTACTGATGGCCTGCCACCTGAGGTCCCTGAACTGTTGCTACAGCATTGTAACATACTATATTTGAGCCTCCTGCAACTGTCAATGGCACTGAAGGCAAAGGATTTACTCTAACCAAAACAGTATCGCGTGACTTACATCCCAAACTATTGATAGCTTCTGCCCAATAGGCCAGTGTTGTATCGTTTTCAACCGGAACTATGGTTCTTGTTGTTAATCCTGTGAAGCCATCCCACCAAACATATGAGCTTGCATTTTGGGTGCTAAGACTCAGCACAACCGGATCACCAAAACAAATTGCTGCATTATTTGCTGTTACATTTATTACAGGAACTGCCAGTGGTGTTATCACAATCTGATCGGTGGTTGTGCAATTTCCAAGCTTGACCTCCAGCCGTATAGTTACAACTTGTGTTACAATAAATGAATACTCAAAGGTGTTATTGGCTATCAATTGATTGTTGACATACCACTTATAGGTGTAGTTTTCGTTCTGCGGACCTGTGAGTGTGTAGGTATAATTTGTACAAACCGACACATCTGCACCTAAATTTGTAGCTCCGGAGGCAAGTGAATCGCCTGCAACCATCCATTTATATTGATGATTGGCCAGAACAGAAGTTGTTAATGTCACTGTCTGACCTTCGCATACTACTGTCTGAGCTGGGTTGTTTATCAGTGCAACAGGTGCGGGACGGACAGTCACAAATGCAGTATCACGTGATACGCAGGAAGTGGTATTGTGTACACCGCTGACACTAAACGAAAAAGTTGCTGTAGATGCCGGGATAAAGGTACGGCTGGGTAAATTTCCACCCAGGCCATCCTGCCAAATGTAGCTACTGATATTTTGCTGATCTATGGTAAGTGTTACCGATTCACCAAGACAAATCTCATTTTTGTCCTGATTAAGAATAATACCCGGAAGGTTAATCACTTGAAGGGTCAAAGGTAATGATTCAGCGGTACATCCTTTTGAATTAGTAACCCTGAGACTGACTTGTGCATTGGCTTGCATCGGGAAGCTGAAAGTAGAGCTATTTGTCCCACTAACCACGCCATCCTTATACCATTGGTATTGATATCCGGCTACAATAGGACCATTAACAACAGCCATAGTGTTAATGCATATATTGTTGCTCCCTCCTTGTACGTTCAAAACAACTTCAGGAAGCGCATTTACTTTTACATCTACACTGTCACGGGAAGTACAGCCAAGTGTGTTGACCGCCTGTACCCAGAAAACGTTGGTGACATTTCCCACTTGTGGAACAACTGTTCTTGGGTTGATACCGGTGACATTATCCCACCAAAATGTACCTGTAGCGCCGGTTGTTGCATAAGTAAGGACGATGGCATCACCTACGCAAACCTCATAGTCATTTGCTGTAAGCGTAATTCCAGGAACCGCCAGTGGTGTTATCATAATCTGGTCGCTGGTTGTGCAATTTCCAACCTTGACTTCCAGACGTACTGTCACTGCTTGTGTTACTTTAAATGAATACTCAAAGGTGTTATTGGCTATCAATTGATTGTTGACGTACCACTTATAGGTGTAGTTTTCGTTCTGCGGACCTGTGAGTGTGTAGGTATAATTTGTACAAACCGACACATCTGCACCTAAATTTACATTGGGAGCA
>WOUZ01000001.1 GCA_009773165.1 Bacteroidota bacterium | reverse complement strand
CTCTAAAAAAACAACGTAAATCCAGGCAAGGAGTGTAAAACGCAATGCTTCAGATGGTTCTTTGGTTTGGATGGGCGGGAGCTCATGTTTCATGATCATTTTTTTGCCGCATTGCATTTTACAAACAGCCCCTTTTGAGGAGGGGCTGCCTTGCCGGATTTGCAGTCGTTTTTTTATTCACCCAACCGCTGCCCCGCGGGGCGCACAGGCCTGCGCACCCGGCCCGGTGATGTTGGGAAGTGTTTTATGGATATGTGATTCCCAAAAAGTCTCTGAATCCAGAGGTAATGATTCGATTATGCCTTTGGCATTTCGGTTATGGGTGACGCATTGTCGAAGTCAGGACAACTCAGCAATTAAAAGATAAAAGCAGCTAAGGGTATTTAATAAAAACGAAAACCATCACTTTCGCGATGGTTTTCTTATGAGGGATTTAATTTCTCTTATTGCAAGCTAAGCTTGGAGGCTTTGGCATCTTCCATCAGAATTTTGAAGAAATAGCCTGAACCCAGGTCTTTGTTGAGGGTGATAACGCCTTCAAAAATGACAACGTCACCTACTGCAACTTCGTCCTTTGTTGTAATGGTGAGATCAAAGAAGTCTTCATTGGCAGAGCCGTCCTGAATATGCACCCAGTTTTTGCCCATGATACCGGTGTTGTATTTGGTGACCTGTCCTGTTACTTTGACGGTTTTACCTGCATAGGCATCAGGAGTATTGAAAATTTCGACCAAAGCAACACTGCCATCAGCAGGTTTAATGTTGATATCTTGCTTTGTAGGAGTAGTTTTAGTGTTTGTATGTGGCATAGCCTTCGAAGGCTGCATTGATGCACCCTGCGCAGGGATGGGTTTGTTGCTGAGGTTTCCAACAAAAAGGATCAGATCGAATGTGCGATCGAGCTCCTTGCTGTGAAAGTCACGCATTTCCATCGATTCGGTGAAGAAATAGGTCTTACCCTTTTCAATTTCAGCGCTGGTGACTGCCATCCAGAATTGTTGTGATTTTTCATTAACCAATAAATAGGTGTATGAGCTGGCTTGAAGCACATCGCCTACGACCACTTCACGGTTTCGGGGGTCAACGGCATAGTCAACTTTTGGACCTTGTTGATCACAGCTGTATAAGGCTGAAATCAAGATAATAAGTACGAATAGTTTTTTCATTTTGTTACGATTTAAGAGTTGGCAAAGATGCATCAAATTTTTCCATCAGAAAGTGATTAATCAATAAAAGCATCGGTCAACATTGTAAATGAGCCAACCGTAAATGTTCTTTAGTTTCATTACAACCCGACAAATCAACTGTAACGCCTAAGCCGACTTGATTTACGAATTAATGCGGCTCATGATAGCCATTAACAATACTTTTGAAATTACTTGTTGGTGATGATCCCATTGTACTGAAATAGAGATGTATAACCAAAAAAATCAAGAGAAAAATACTTACGATTCCATGAAGGAGTGCTGTTAAATATATTCCGCTTAAATTCATAACATTCATAATAATCATTTCAGGGAAAAGTAGTGCCACACCGGTTATGATCATTACTGGTATCATCATATACATAGTAGCCAGGTATGCAACTTTCTGTAAAGGGTTGAACTTACGTTTCTTTGTTACCGGAAAAGGAGTATGTTCTCCTTTAAAAGTTCCAGAAATGTAATAATTCATCTGTTTAAGTAGTTTATCTACCAAACCTTTACGACGAAGCTTATAAAACACTGCATTGCCAGTAAGGATATTGCCAAAAAGGAAAATCAAATAGTTGAACGCAAGGATAATACCAGCAATATTGTGGTAAGTCACTGCATAATCAAATCGTATCAGCTGATAATCAGGGTTAGAATATTGTAGGCTGACACCTGTAACCAGAAGTACGAGAAACATCAGTGCATTGATGGCGTGCCATATGCGCAGCCAAACGGGATAGAGGTATAGTTTTTCTGACATGAGGGTTATTTCTTTTTAATTCGGAAAAAAACATGAACAGCAACGCCTAACAAGGAAAGACCGAATAAAATTATACTGAAAATGTTCAGATAAATGTTTCGGTTAGCCCCAATTACATAGGTTTCGTTTAACAACATGGAATTGAATGTACCACGATTTTTACGTGTCTCAATTGTTTGGTACTTATAGAGTGAGGAGATGAGCATAGTTGAACTGGAGTGACATTCGACACATTTTTTTACTGCCATTTCTTTTGGCAGAATATTATGAGCGACCCACATTGTATCTTCAACGGCTGTGTGACACTCAATACAACGCACAGCAGAAAAATGTAATTTAAAGTTAGGCAGGAATTTATGAATTTCTTCAAGAGGTTTCTTTGTACTGTCGCTGATACGTTGAAAATGAAGAGGGTTATCATGACAGCTGGCGCACATCTGATTGTGGGCTGAAACGATTTCCGAAATCTTGAAGTCGCTGCGGGTCATGGCTTTGTAGCTGTGTGGGTTATGGCACATCCAGCAGTTGAAGTTTTCGTTGTGCTTGCTTGCATGAACACTCTTTCCAAACTCCTCTTCAATGGTTTCGAAGTGATAGCTGGCAAAAGCCTCATCACCTCCATGGCAGTCGATACAACTGTACATGGGTTCGAACCTGAGCTCAGCATTATGCGGAAAAGTTTCATAATCTGGTGAGTGGCAGTCAGTACAGGAAAAATGCCTGTGAACACCGCTATAGAATGCATCCGTATTAAAAACGAAGTTTGGATTCATTTCCTTTCTTTCAGTTATGCCGGAGACAGGATTATCGAAGGTGTAAATATGGGTGGAATGACAATCGAAACAACGTTTGTTATCTTCCATTTTGGCCGGCTCGCTCTTCATATCCACATTGAGTTGTGCCCAAAGACTGGAAAAGGAGAGCAGGAATATTAAGATCAAAAAATATCTGATTTTCATCGCATTAAATTTTTTCATTAAACGAAACTTGAAAAAGGCATTAGTTATCCTTTTTCAGGTATCTAAGAATTATGAAAGGTTTCCTGAAAGTCAGCGCTTGCATGGCTTTCCTGAAACCTTTCATGTTACAATGATGCTTTTTTAAGCATTATTTCTTAAGCGAGCGGATGTAGTTAATAATACCCCATCTCTCTTCTTCATCGGTGATTTTCGATTCAAAATTTGGCATCTCATCACGACCAATGAATGACATATAATACAAATCACCGTCGGTTAAGCTTCCCAGCCATTTAGCATCTGAAAAATCACCAGGATGTGTTTCAAGGTTTTTGGCTTTTGGTCCATCACCCAAACCCAGGTTGCCATGGCATGAACGGCAATGTTTTGCATAGGCTGCTTTTCCTAATTTCTCAGCATTAGCATCGCCTTTATGTGGATTGGCCTTGCTTTTATATTCAGCAGGGATTTTCCAGGCAGCACCTTTTTTCTGTGTTTGCGGGACAGAAAAAGCAAACAATAGTGTGATTCCAAAGGCCATCAGGCCCATAAAAATTAGATTAGTTTTCATTTTTGTACATTTAATTTAACAAGTTATTACTATTTAATTCTAAATGAAACATTTCTGTTTATCAATTATATCTTTACCAAAAGCGTACCACGTTTTTAGCATTGTTTAGATATTCCCTGAACTATCAAAACAATTCAAAATGACATTCGGAGCACAGTTTTGTTTTCCATTTTCCTTTTATATCAACCGGATGTTCAAATTCAAGGAAGCCCTCGCCTGTTGCATAGTTCATCTCTCCGGGTATTCCTTGTTCTTTTATAAGGTGACAAAGTGTACAATCCCGAGAAATAGTTTTGCTCGTTTGACTTTTAAACCCATCATTATGACACCGGTAACATCCATTCGTTTCTAAGTGTCCCATATTGTTGGGGTATGCTTTCCATGATGCTTTCATATGAGGGAAAATATTTCTGGCATAACCATCCTGAAGGGCCTTAATAGCCTTATCAATAAGTGGCCTGTCAGATTCCAACAACTCAGGGTAAAGCATATCGTAATATGAGATGACTTCGGTTTCAATGTATTTGAACGCACTGTCTTTTGTCGGAAACTCATTTCTAAGAATTTCCATCGCAACAATTTTGATATCGGGCAGTTCTCTCGAGATTTCACCCGATGTCATAGCATCATCAAAAAAGCGGATAGGTGACTTATATTCATGTGATGGCCTGTTGTGGCAGTCCAGACAATCCATTGTGCGAAACTCCATGCCTTTAAGGGTTTCAGGATCTACCGGGTTATTTTCATCTGTATAAATGGTTTCTTCTCCGGTTGCCAGATTGGTATATTTTACCCAAACAATTGTATCGCGTTTCAGATTGGTGGACGCATATTCGATCTTTACATTCGAGTTTATATGCCAGTGGATACCTTCCTTTAAACCTAATGCACGATATTCAGGTCCTGTCTTCATAACAAGTCCGATATCCCATTCCGTACTTTCTTCATCAGCGAGATAGTGTTTATGAACCACATATTTGCGGTCGTAAAACTTCTCGGGCCAATGACATTTTTCACATGTTTCCTGTGCAGGGCGCAGGTCGTGCAAAGGTGTTGGAATAGGGCGCGGATAGGCATCAGCCATAACTGAATACACCTGATATAAACCCGACATTTTCGATTTCACATACCAGTTAACACCCGATCCAACATGACATTCGACACAATTGACACGGGCATGCGATGATCCCTGATAAGCAGTGTATTCGGGTTCCATCACTGTATGGCAAACGGTTCCGCAGAACTCATTCGATTCGGTATAATGAAATGCCTGATATCCCCCTAACGCTGACATAACTACAAAAACAGAAAGACCAATTGTAAAGAGAAACACAATTGAACGCTGCTTTGGGTCGTTAAAATCAACAACAGGATATTTCTCGCCACCGGCTTCAAGATATTTTTTTCTTTTACGACTCCTTGCCAGGCCGATGGTCATCAGGGCTAGCCCTGCAATCATCACTGCCGGCAAAATAATAAAAGTAACCAGTCCTGAATAATTGTCGCCACCACCGAAAATCAGAGACACTAAAAACAGAATGACGATCATAAAAAACGAGATCAACGCTATTGCTCCTCCAATGAAGGTTGTCCAGCTGTAATAATGTTTTGGCAGATTCATGTCTTTCTTATTTTAAATTTGTTTCCAGGTGATAATACCGAATCAAAAGCATGTCTTTTTATCGAAAGCCGCTATTAAAATGCAATGACTTTATTGAAAAAAACGACTTTCGATTAAAAGAATGTATTATTTTTTAAGTGTGCGCAGGTAACTGATTATTGCCCATCTTTCTTCTTCATCCGGAATATTTTTCTCAAAGTTTGGCATTTCATCTCTTCCTACAATCGACATATAATAGAGTTCACCGTCGGTATGTGCCTGAATCTTTGCATCAGAAAAATCGCCTGGAAATGTCTCCAGATTTTTAGCTTTTGGTCCATCGCCAGCACCTGCATTTCCATGGCAAGAGCGGCAATGTTTAGCGTAGAGGGCTTTTCCAAGTTTCTGAGTATCAGCATCAGTTTTTACTGAGCTTTTCATACTTTTATATTTGGCGGGTATCTCCCAAGGCCCCGGTTTTTTTTGATCTTGAGGGACAACAAATGCCATCATTAAAAAAGCGGCAGCTGCCAAAAAAAGCGTGAATAATGTTTTCATGATTAATTCGTTTTAATTACTAGAAACTCCAGAGTCGTGTGATAGTAAACCCGAGCATCAGGTCTCCTTTAGTCCAATCGTTGAGGTTGTACATGGCGTTGTGCTGAGGAATGATACCATCGGCCGAAGAAACATATATATGGAAAGCATGTGTGCTGGTGCTTATTTCCCAGCCGATACCAAAATTAGGTTTGGCAGGACGGGTGAAATCGCGGTACTCAGCTATCCCTTTAACTTTCAACGGGATATCATATTGGAAAAGGATAGATGACTGTGGTGAAAATTGAGCTCTGCCATTGAATCCTACCGAAATTTTGTCGTGGTCGATGAGTGAATCGGTAATGTTGTAATGGGTAAAGCTGGTGTTGAGCTGCAACGACAGCCAATCATTTACTTTGCGCCCGACAATAAGTTGTGCGAAATAGGAATACCTGTTGGAAAAAGCATATTCGGTTCCAAACACTTTTTCGTTGCGACCGTCGATAGCCATAGTACCATAAAGTGCTACAGCTACAGGAATAGTGTTGTTGCGGGTTTGCTCCAGAATGGTGTATTTAACATTAAAATCGCTGTACATATTGGTACGGGTGATGCCATAACCAAGCTGCAGGTTTTTCATGATAACGTAATTGAGACCCAGACGGATGTTGGCACCTGGTGCATACAGTCCAAAGAGGTCGGAGAAACCATTTTCCATTTTTCCGAACTTATGCTGAATCACATATTCCAGTGTTTTGGCTGAAGGAATATAGGTAGTTTGATTATCGATGAGGAGTCCGCTCTGAAAAGGCGCGCGAACAGGCTTATCTTTAGGTTTTTCGGTAGCAGCAGTTTCTTCCTGAGCAAAAGCCATAAAACCAAAACACATCATCAAGGCTAAAGAGAATAATCTTTTTTTCATTTTTTCCGGATTTAATGGTTAGTTATTTTTTGCTCCCTGTTTGATCCATTCAAGGATAATAGTTGCTTCTCCAACAGTATATTTCTTCCAGGCATGAGTTGCAGATGAAGGATGGGCATGCCAGTAGATGATGCTTGCAGTGGTATCTACTGTGTTGATGAGGGCAGGGACTATCGATCCGTAAGCTTTTCCTGTACTTAGGTCAGGTGAAGTACCACCAGTTTTGTGGCAGGCCGTACAGTTATTCCCTGTAGTGAAAATCGTTTCGATTTGAGTAGCAAAACTAATCGGAACTTCAGGGTCGATTACCGGAGGTGCTTCGGGCACGATATGCACATATTCGCAGGAAAATAACATCCCTGCAAGGGTAAATGTTAAAATAGCGAGAAATTGCCGTGTTTTCATAGTGATTATTTTAATATTTAATATAGATTGAAAATTTTTTCCTATTCGGAGCAGAGTATAAAAGTACACTTTTTTAATCTATAAATGATGCTGTTAGCATATTTTTGGGGTTAACAACAATTGAGCAGATTCCGTTGCCAGAATCTGCTCAAACAATCATTTATTTTAGTGCTTTATTCAATAGCAGCGATTGAGTTCTGGAGAAGCTTAACAGTGTAAGTAGGGTTATGAACACCATAGCTTCCATCATAAAGAACAGCTTTGTAGTTAATCATTGCGCCGGCAACATTAGCTGGATAAGTTCCTGCAACTGAGTTGTCGCTACCTGGAGCAGTAATACCTTTTGCATCGAGTTTAGATTTGAGCTCAGTCAACAAGTCAGTAACCTGAGTTTTAAGCGCGGCGATATCAGCTGTAAGAGCAGCAGCATCGGTATGGCAACTAACGCAGCCAGCTGTATTTAAACCATTGCTCAGATTTCTCATTTTGAAGGTATGTCCACCTGACTGTCCAGCTGTTCCTCCTGTCATGTGACAACTAATACACTGGTCAGTAATCATGGTAGTATGTAAGCTGTTTGATAAGCCTTCTCCAATATTGAACAAACCTTTTCCGGAAATAATGTTGGATTGTGAACCGTAGTGAACATGATAACGTGTGTTTGTAACTGTTACGTCTGGTCCTCCTATTTGAGCAAAGTTAGATACTACGCGACCCTGATGGCAGGAAGCACACTGGCTCGATATACCGAAATCAAAACTTTCTGTGGTGTTGTTAAGATCAACTGCACCAGAGAATGTTAATTCCAAATCACCAGGAGTATAGCTTTCATGGATTTTGTGGCAAGTGTAGCAGTTTGGCGGATTTGGATTGTTGACAATTGCACCAGTGGCAGCAGGATCATATGTTCCAGCCAATAATCCACGATAACCCTGACTTGTATGGCAGGTTGCACACTCTCCGGTATTGCGGTTATAATTTCCACCTGTTGCGTGAGTTGAAGCTTCCCACTGCATTGTGCGGGCACTTAGAGTCTGTGTGTTATCATGGCAGGTGATACAAGTAGCTGTACCATCTTGTCCGTTGATTCCATCTTCACCATCTTTACCGTCTTTACCGTCTGTTCCAGGAAGACCTGCAGGGCCTTCTTTTGTACATGACATAAATGTCATCGATGCTACCAGCATAAGTCCGAGCATCCAGCTGATTCTGTTTAAAACTTTCATTTTTACTAGGGTTTTTGAGTTCATTATGTGTAATTTCTTTAAGCCTTTATTTGCACCTGGCAGTTTGACTTTTTTTATAATGCAAGTTTAGCTCCAATTGCAAAATCCGACAATAGCAATTCAATGATATTTCATTTCTATTCGATAGATTTAAATCATGGCATTAGTTGATATATATCACTTTTATGATAATAAATAACGTTAATCAATTCATGTTCAACATTATATAGTTTTGTGCACTAATTTGAAGTCAAAGACTGGTTTTTTGTGAATTGTTAAAAAATGTTATTAAAACACAAAACTTCTTAACAGAAATTTGGGTTCCAAAACGACTCTTAATTCAGTGTATTCGCTTCAATGAGTTTCGAAGGTCTTTTTTACTCATTGGATTGTGGAATCATGTTATAAAATGTTCGTTTATATTTTCTTGTGTGGTGTTTCTCAACACCCGAACAATTGTTTGATTTGCAAAACGGTAAAAAAAAATGATCCCGTTAATTCAGGATCAAATTCTTCATTATTGATATGATTGATTATCAAATACGTACTACTTTGAATCAATCCATCGAATTTTGTAAGATTACTTCTAAAGCTAAAGATCGCGGCGACGGAGCGAGTTGGCAAATTCCAAACGTTTATAAAAATCATCATCCATCCGAATTTTCTCACTGCCAGTATTTCTGCCCAGATAATTGTGATAGACTTTAAGTTCATATTCGGGCATTATCGCAGTTCCACTGCTGAAACGACTAGCTTTGGCAAAAGTCAGGTAGTCGATCTGATTGGTTTGCACTTCGCGGTCTTTGATATTAAGACGAGCCATGCCAATAGGAATGATAAGATGATCGTCACCGTCTTTGTTCATAAAACCATGAACACCGTTATCGGCAGGCACATCGAAAGTTTTATGACCTTCCTCAATCACTGATTGATCCACTTTAACGTCGAGGTATACAACCTTTTCTTCTTTTTTGTTCACCAGCAGGCCTTCTACTTTACCAATAGAGCGGTTGCCTGCATCTTTAACTACCCAGCCTCTTACGTCTTCATACGCTTCATCAACTTTATAATCAGGTAATTCGCGCAGGTAAAATATGTTTTTAATTTTTTCTGACATTGTTATCGGTTTTGATTAGTGATTAATTCATTTTTTGCAGCAGAACTGCAGCACTTTTGAAGAAGGAATTTACCTCGTCGTTTTGATTCAACGTGAGTATTTGCGGATTAATTTTGGCAATGGTGCGCTGCACCTCGGCTGATTCGGCACTCAAACCGGGGAAAAATACCCGCTGCATCGAATTTAACGAAGCGGCAATAATATCACCAGTTTTTCTTAGATCGCTCGAATGGGTAAACGCAAAAGGATCCTGTATGATTTTTTCTGTAAGCAGGTTTGCTTTTTTCATATCTTCCTTGATATCAAAACCGAGTTCGTCGGCCAACGAGCCTGTTGCATCTACCAGTTTTGTAAGCGCCTCATTCGCATAGGCATGATCAAGTGGTATGGCAAGATCGCCTTTTTTGGTGAATGCCAGATAGGCATTAACCTGTTCATTGTTTTCAATTACAGCTGTAAGGTCGCTTTTGAAAAACTGTTCATCACTTACCTTTTTGTTGTAACCTGTAAACAAAAAGTACACAACCACGCCAATGAGAAATATGCTAAAGAGCACATATGGCGTGACGCTTTTTTTCTTCTGAATTTTAATTTCTGTCATTTTCTTAAATTTTTTTGGGTGAATATGGAATGTTCGGGCTTGAATTCATGGCTATTTCATTCATTATAAACAATTTAAAATCTATCCTCCGGCTGCCTGAGTGCATAAAGAGGATAGTTTAATGGAAGAATTAGATTAGAACAACCTTGCTAGTCAGCAGAAAAATTTCTTTTCCTGGTTTAGTTTTTATTGTCTTTACCAATATCTTTTAATGATTCCAGAATTCCGTTCATGTCATGGTTAAACTCTCTTTTAAACACTTCCCAATCGGAATTTTCTTTTTCGTAGGCGCTCAATTTATTTTTGAGGGCATCATTTTTCAGTTTCAGTTCTTCAATTCTTTTTCTGCGAAGATCATCAAGGAGTTTTTCTCCGGGCTGATTCACGACAGCACGTAATTCTTCGATACGCAATTCGTTAGCTGCAATTTTTCGTTCTGCTTCAATTTTGAATGGTGCGTACTCTTCATTTAGTTCACTAATGGCTTCCCTTAGCTCTTCTTTTGAATCTTGCACATCTTCAATGGCCTCATTAACTTTTTTGGCTTTGGAGTCGCATGAAGAAAAAAAACCGGTTGTCACCATTGCAACAACAAGTAAACAATACATAGTATTTTTCATATAAATTATGGTGTTAAGTGGATTATAGGTTTTAAAAACGCATCGTTCAATAAATGCTCAATGAACGATGCATCTATCCCACGGCTTTTAAAGTCCGGAGATAATAGATTGCAGCTCTTGTTTTGTTTTGCCTAGCTTTTTCTGGAGTCTTCCAAACATTTCTTCTTTTTTGCCTTCAGTAAACAACAGGTCGTTGTCGGTGAGGATGGCAAATTTTTGTTTTAGTTTTCCTTTTTGTTCATTCCAGTTGCCTTTTACTTCTGTAGTATTCATTTTATTTGATTTTAATTTCCCGTGACTGACGGGACAGTTGAGATAAAAAATCTCACATTACAAAGGTGACTCCAAATGAATTGGAAAGCATTGCATGTTTCCGATGACTTGTTACATGTTTCACACATATTAGCCTGGCACAAACATCATCTGGTATATGATCAGGTTTTCAAGCAGCCCGTTCGTTTATCTGTAAACTACAACTCCAGGTTTCGAAATCTCAAAATCTCTAAAGCCGTAATCACTTGTTTCAAAGGAGTTTGTTTTAAAGATATTGTAGCCGTCACCAGGGATAAAAGGGTAAAATGATAAGGAAAGCTGAAACGTGCTGAACATCAGATAGTCGTTTTTTATCAGCATCCCCAGTCCCAGAACCGTATAAAGCCGGCTGTGACTAAACCCTGAAGTTCGGTTTCCGAGCATACCAAAAGAAGAATAGAAGTAAGGGCCAAAGCGAAATCCGATCAGATTCCAGGGTGAGTAGCTCTGTGTCTGAAGTGTTAAAACCATCATGCTTGTGGCTGAAAAAGCCAGCTTTTCAAAACCTGCCATATCCTTATTAAACGAGAGGTTGTCGGTTGAAAGCCGGTTAAAGCCAACGATAACTGTTGGCTTTACAAATTGTCTGATTTTCCAATTCCCCAAAACCATAAGTTTCGTGAAATAGTTAACCCTGCATGTTAATGCGCCTTGCTGAAATTCATTTGCACCGATAAATGAGCCATATTCAATGTGTGCACTCAGGTATCCAAATGAATAATAAGAGCCAATGGCAGCCTTCGCACCAAAATAGACGCGTTTTGTCTTTTGAAAATCCATTCCCAAAGTGATTGCAAATGCCTGTCCAACAGGAACATCTTCAACCTTTCCGAAATTGAAGATAAGCTTGTCACGGATGTATTTTCGGGAAGTGAAGCCAATTCCGGCAAAATAAGTTGTTTGATTATTAAGCAGACTTGAGCTAATCGCATCCGTTTGATGGTGGGGATATCTTAAACGAGCAACTCTTGCCGACAAGATAAAATTGCTGACAGGGGCATCGGCCGAATATTTTTTGAGCACCTGCCACGATCGTGCAGCCCAGTAATCCTGTTCATGGGTACGGTAATGAAGCTGAAATACCGTATCATTCTGAATGTAGTTCTGTGCCAGCTTCATTTGTCCGAGAAACACACCTCCTGCCCATTTTGTTAGCGGGGAATAGAACGTTCGCTTCAGTTCAACACTTTTTACAGAATCTACCTTGCCGGTAAAGATGTAGCGAATATCGGAACTGATATAGGTGTTGCTGATGTTGGGAACAAGGTAACTTAACCTGGTGGTATTCGGAGCATCGTTCAGTGTCCATTTTTGGTTGGCATGGAACCGGTGCCCAAGTCCTGCAAAATTGTTATCAATAATACCTGTTTCAATAAAAGAAGGTGAAACAGTGAGTTCCGGGACAATGGTCCAATTGTCATAGGTGTAGATATATACATCAACAGAGTCGGAGTTGTCAGGGCTTAAAACGGAGAAAAATTGAACGTCGCTCAAATATTTCTGCGATCTGATCAAGCGCTCGGATTCTCTCACAAGTAAGGAGTCGAAAATCTCGTTTTCTTTGAATAGCAAAAGGTTTTTAATGATGCCATGCTGGGATTTAACATGTAAAGCATTTCCTGATCTGGTTAAAAAACCTGTTGGTTTAACGGTGGTATCCTGAACAGAATAGCCAAACGGATCGCGTGTAGTAATATGTATGTCTCTGACAACCTTACCTTCTGCTTTTTGATACGATTTCGGTTTTTTTGCTTTTTTCTTATTTTTTGTTGCTGCCGGTTTAAGGGGTTTAAAAATAAGCTGATGCAAAAAGCGGGTTAGTTTTTTCTTTTGAGAGAAAGTCTCAAATTTACTGTAAAGCAAGGAATCCTGATTTGGACTGGTTACTTGCGCATGGGATGCATTCGAAACAAAACATACCATCGAAAAGATAATAAGCAGTCTGTAAACCATGATTTCTTTGTTTCATTATTAATCCGGCCCTAAGCCGTTGTTGATCTTTTCGCTTTATCAGTCATTTTGTGTGTCCTCCAATAAAAGAGCCGGATGCATAAAGCCCTCTCCCATGAATATCTCGTAATCTGTTAAAAGCTTTCAACTTTTCGAAAAACGTAAGAGTTGCCCATGGGAGAAGGGTTACCTTCTAAAATATTTTTATTTCGGCGGGTAATTTGTTAATTTCATTGTGGCGGAATAATATCTATAATCACTGTCCATTAGCAACGATTGTACCTCTGAAAACTGAACTTTCTCCAAGTGTAAATGCACCATTGATCTGCCAATATACATTATCGATCGAAGCTCCATTAATAAGTGTAATACTCGTGTTTCCATTTGTTGCAAGTGCCCCGCCAATCTGAAAAATAAATAATGCATCCGGATTTCCCAGACCATTGAGTATTAATTCACCATTTAGAGTTGCTGCACTACCAATGCAATAAACACCTGGGTTAAGTGTTTGACCATTTCCGAATGGTGTTCCTAAAACAACATCACATGCTCTTGATGCCAAATCTGTATAGGCGAGCCCCAGATCTATTGCAGCTTGTGCTAAAATCGGGTGACCAACAGGGTAAATTTCTCCTATTACAATTCCGGGAGGAAAACCTGTAAGAGCTCCCACATACGTTCCAACATCACCAGTGACGACGGATGCTCCAACATTTGTTAATTCTCCAGCTGCCGTAAATAATGCAAAATTTGAAGCAGCTCCTAAGTTAGGCGACTGCGCAAAACTATTATTTTGGAAAGATAAAAGAGCTATGATTGTTAAAATAAGTAGATGTTTACTTTTCATTTTAACCGGGTATTAAGTGTAAAAAAAATATCAATACAAAGGTCAGTCTATTGAGTTCCAAATGAGTTACATCTTACGATTGAAAAGTTACATAAATGTCACATTCAAAATAGCTTACCAAAAACCAGGAAATATTGCTTTACTTTCATTAGATATATTAACTATTTTAGCAGGCAATAATATCTGTTAACGACCTACAAAAAGGTTTTTCGATGAACTGAACTGGAACACTAAACGTTTTCATAGCGAACATCAAAATATTATTCCCGGTTTTATTCCGAGTATGAACAACAATCATAACAATCTGTAAATTCTGCATGACAAATGAGGAGTACCTTAGGGTCGTTACCCCCGGCATTTATAAAATTGTATTATATCAAAGAGAACAGTAGTTTTTCTCTTAATATTGCAGTTGGAAACCATGAAGTCTAATCGTTGGTTAAATGTAGATAAACATAGCATAATTCAATTTTTTTATAAATGATACCTATGTTTTATTGATAAATCCTGCTGACGAACTTCGGGTAAGTCCAAATCATAAAAAGAAAGCGATATAATTGAAATTCTGAAAAGAACCGGAACAATGAAGCAGATTGAAACTTTAGTTGAAAAGATTAACGGGGGTAATAACAACTTTTTCCGAAAACTGTATGGCAATGATCTGACTGTTCTCAAGAGTCAGGCTGCACGCTACACCGGGATTTTGAATACGTTTCATTCAACTTTTCAAAGTGAAGAAGTGGAGCTTTTCAGTTCACCGGGTCGTACCGAAATTGGTGGAAACCATACCGATCATAACCACGGCAGGGTATTAGCCGGTGCTGTTAACTTAGACAACGTTGCTGTTGCTGCACCAAATAATTCAACTACCATACGTATCCTATCCATTGGATATCCACAATTTGATGTCGAACTTTCTGATTTAAAGCCCAATGCAAATGAATATTTTTCTTCTGCATCCATTGTCAGAGGAATATGTGCCCGGATGCAGGAACTTGGATACAGTATAGGAGGATTCAACGCAGTTATAGATGGAGAGGTTCCAAAGGGATCGGGGCTGAGTTCTTCAGCTTCATTCGAAGTGTTGATTGGTACAATTCTGAGTTGTCTCTTCAACGAAAACAGGCTCGATCCAATTACCAATGCCACAATAGGTCAGTTTGCCGAGAATAATTACTTTGGCAAACCTTGCGGACTGATGGATCAGACGGCCTGTGCGGTGGGTGGATTTATCACCATTGATTTTGAAGATCCCTCGATGCCTGTGGTTAAAAAAGTTGATTTTGACTTTACCTCAACAGGATTTGCTTTGGTGATAACAGATACTGGCGGAAATCATGCAGATTTAAATGATGAGTACGCATCCTTGCCCGTAGAAATGAAGTCGGTTGCTGCTGCTCTCGGAACCAAAGTATTACGTGAAGTTTCATTGGCACAGATCGTTGAAGCTATACCTTCGCTACGGGATAAAACCGGCGACAGGGCAATTCTTCGTGCTTACCATTTTCAGGGTGATAATCAACGAGTTGTTGAACAGGTTGAAGCGCTCGAAAACAATAATTTTCAGGCATTTCTTAATATGGTAGTTGAATCGGGCTACAGCTCTTTTATGTATAACCAAAATATTTATCCATCGAATAATGTGAAAGAACAGGGCGTATCACTGGCACTGGCTTTAAGCGAAATGGTTCTGGAAGGCCATGGAGCGTGGCGTGTGCATGGTGGCGGATTTGCCGGAACTATACAAGCTTTTGTCCCTTATCACTTGTTGGAGACATACATATCAACGCTCGAACATGTCTTTGGAGAAGGCGCTTGTAAAAAACTTTTTATCAGAGATAAAGGCTCAGTTAGGGTTGAATTATAAGAAATGATACATAAACATAATTCACTAATCACACCATTATTTCGTTTACTTTAAAAATAGTTTGACAAGATTTTGGATTCAATTTCAGGTAGTTAACAAATTTTTTTTGATGTTTATTTTGGTTCAAAAGAAATTATAAAGGCAATAATAAATGAATGAACTTACAAAAGTCCGGCCAACACTGATAATTTTAGCCGCAGGCATGGGAAGCCGGTATGGAGGCCTAAAACAGGTTGACAAACTGGGGCCCTCAGGTGAAACCATCATTGACTACTCCGTTTTTGACGCCATGCGCGCAGGATTTGGCAAAGTAGTGCTGGTTATCCGTAAAAGTATTGAAAAGGATTTTTTAGAAGCTTATGGTAAGGGATTTTTATCAAAAGTCCCTTATGAGATCGTTTATCAAGAGCTGGATAAGTTGCCCAAAGGGTTCACACTTCCGGCTGAACGCAGCAAACCATGGGGAACAGCACATGCCATCTGGGTGGCACGTGATGTTGTCAATGAGCCATTTGTTGTTATCAATGCAGATGATTTCTATGGATTGGAAGCCTATCAAACACTGGCAGATTTCATTGATAAGCAGACAGGTGATGCAAACGAATATGCCATGTGCAGCTACAAATTAGAGAATACCCTCTCAGAACACGGAACCGTTTCGCGCGGCGTATGCATCGTAAATGAAGATGGAATGCTGGAAGCAGTTGATGAACAAGTAAAGATTGGTTATGACGACGCAGGCAATATCCTAAGTGAAGTATCAGGACAATCAATTGAACTGCAACCAGATACAATGGTATCAATGAATATTTGGGCATTTAACCCATCTGTTTTTGCATTTATCGAAGCCTATCTATGTGAGTTTCTGGCGCATGATGCAGCAAATCCCAAAGCCGAATTATTTACACCCCGGCTTGTTGACAGGTTGATACAAGAACGTAAAGCAAAAGTTAAGGTACTGACTTCATCAGCACATTGGTTTGGCGTAACCTATGCCGAAGATAAAAAAGCAGTAATGGAAAACCTGCAGGAACTCGTACTAATTCAAAAGAAATACCCCACCCCTTTATGGTGAGTATTGCTGAAGTCAAAATCATATGTTTTAAGAAAATTGTTACAACATTAAACAGATAACACATGGAAGCATTTCAACTACTTGATTACATCATTTTTGCTGTGTATGGGTTGCTCATACTCGGCGTAGGGCTTTGGGTGTCACGCAGTAAGAATGGCGAAAAGAAAAGTGCAGAAGATTATTTTCTTGCAGGCAAGAGTCTGCCTTTTTGGGCGATAGGCGCATCACTGATAGCAGCCAATATTTCAGCAGAACAATTTATCGGAATGTCGGGCTCAGGATTTGCGATAGGACTTGCCATAGCATCCTATGAGTGGATGGGAGCGCTGACATTAATCATCGTAGCCAAATTTTTCCTGCCTGTTTTTATACGTCAGGGACTTTTTACAATACCTGAGTTTATTGAAAAGCGATTCAATACCAACCTGAAAACAATCCTTGCTATCTTTTGGGTAGGGCTTTTCATATTTGTCAACCTGACATCTGTCTTGTTTTTAGGAGCAAAAGCATTGGATACGGTGCTGGGAAATGGCGATGGAACGATGATCTTTCCGCTCATTCTGGGTTTAGCCTTTTTTGCAGCTGCCTACTCCATCTGGGGAGGTCTGTCAGCCGTAGCCTGGACCGATGTTATTCAGGTAGTGTTACTTGTAATAGGCGGATTTATTACAACCATAATCGCACTTGATCATGTAACCCCCGCTGGCGGCATCTTTGCAGGCATCGATCATATCTATCAGCAGGCAGGCGATAAATTTCACATGATTTTAGACCGCAACCATCCGCAGTTTTTAAACCTACCCGGCATAGGTGTGATAATAGGTGGTCTTTGGGTAGCGAATCTTTACTATTTTGGATTCAATCAATACATAATTCAACGTGCCTTAGCAGCAAAGTCATTGCGCGAAGCCCAAAAGGGACTCGCTTTTGCAGCTTTTCTTAAGCTGTTACTTCCAATTTTTGTCGTTGTACCCGGAATCATCGCCTATGTTCTTTACATGCAAGGCGAAGGAACCACATCTATCGACGGTGTTAAAACAGTTTTTGATCGTGCAGATGGGAGTATTAACTATGACCTTGCTTATCCCTGGCTTGTGAAAACATTCATTCCAACGGGAGTTAAAGGTCTTGTTGTAGCAGCGCTAACTGCCGCAATCCTTTCATCATTGGCTTCGATGCTCAATTCAACAGCAACGATATTCACGATGGATTTATACAAACCCTATTTCTCCAAAAAGACCGATGGATCTGACCTGGTGCGCGTTGGAAGAATTTCCGTGCTTGTTTCGCTGGCCCTGGCAGTAATCATAGCACCGGCGCTCGACACCATGCCTCAGATGTTTCAATACATTCAGGAGTATACCGGCGTTGTAAGTCCGGGTATCCTTGCCGTCTTTTTGATGGGGCTGTTCTGGAAGAAAACAAATGCCAAGGGAGCTATCGTGGGAGTTTTGACATCAATTCCAATTGCCCTGCTACTGAAATTACTTCCGATAGAAATGCCTTTTCTGGATCAGATGCTGTATACAAGTTTGTTAACCATCGTTGTTATCCTGATGGTGAGCCTTCTCACAGCTAATTATGACGAAGACCCAAAGGCCATTCCGCTGCCAAAAGAAACCTTCAAAACCGACTTCAATTTCAATATTGCAGCCTATGCAGTGATGATTCTTTTGGTTGTGATCTATACTGTGTTCTGGTAATCAGATAGATTGAAATCTGGTTTGATTCTTGAAGTTATTTGTGTGGTTCAAGGCATTTGGCTTTTGGAGTCTGCAGCGCTTTGGTAAATGAGTATTTTGCCTGTATTCATTTTTTTGAATTAATTTGTACCTTCTACGATTTTGATCACCAGCCCTGTCAAGCCATACAGCTGGTAAATCAATTGGCCGATTTTTCGGTTTCATAACAGAAATTTAGCTCAGTATGAGCGAAATAATACTAGAATAATTGAATTTGAGATTATTAAGCTCCATAGGAGCGATATTATTCAATCCATTCGAAAAGAAATTTTTCATCGTATTCAACATTGAATTTTTGTAACATATCCAAATATTCGTCTTTAAATGTTTTCTGTTGGTGATGTTTTTCTTGATTGTTAATGTATGCAATAATGATATCCAGTTGCGTCTGAGCATACGAAAAGGCTCCAAATCCTTCTTGCCATTGAAATTTACCAAACACCAATCGTTTTTCATTTATCCATTTCGATGAATTGGCTTTAATATCTCTGACCAAATCAGAAATAGCAATAGTTGGTTTAATGCTGATAAGTATATGTATATGATCTGCCACGCCTCCAATAGCATATACTTTTTGTTCCTTTCCATTAACTATTCCACAGATGTATTTGTACAATTCATCTTCCCATTTTTTCTGAATGAGGTTTTGGCGACCTTTAACCGAAAAAACTATATGTATGTAGAGTTGTGTGTATGTGTTGGCCATTCTGTATTGATGTTGGATTTCATTTCGCCCCTATGGGGCTTTAATTTTTCGTGTTTATTTTCTATTATGATGTCGCCCCGATGGGGCTTCATCATTTTCCTTCAACAATTTTGATCTCCTCCTCTGATAAGCCATATAGCGCATACACCATACGGTCGATTTCCTGATCGGTTTTTTCGATTTCTGCTTTAATGGCAAGGGCTTGTGCGGCTTCCTCCAAAAAGTAGGCTTCCCATTCGGCTTCTTCTTTAAGCGAAAGTTTTACCTTCTTTTTTGCCAGCTCTTTAATAAACTCATCGTAAGTGAGTAAATACCAGTTCTGGAGCTTGCCGGGCAATTCTTCTAAGTTGAATTTGCGTTGAAGGATGCGCTGGAATTTGCCTGAAGTTTCACGCAATTCTTTATTTAATGAAAGCATTTGATCTGCTTTCCTTATCAATGGTACTTGAACCTCAAAGTTAAAACTTTCAGGAATTGGGATTCGATTTGTAACTGAATTATCAAAATGCATTGTTCTAATTGCTCGAGCAAATATAAAACGATAACAATACCAATTAATTAATTTAGAATTAAGAATTAACCATAAAACCTTATGATTATAACCCTCATTAAAAGTAATTTGATTTATAGTATCAACGATTGCAAAATCCTTATTGATTGGCAAACATGCTGTTATTTTGATATGATCAACTGGATTTTCAATGTGTGCAACTAAATTTTGAACTAATATAGAATTGTCATTAATAAAACATTTAACATCTCCTATTATAACTTCCTTTTCAATTTTTCCCTTAATTCCCACTATCCCAAATCTTTGAATTTCAGCTCCACCGAGAACATCAATATTTCCAAGTTTAGATATTTTATTTTGAAAAATTCCACCTCTTGAATTTGTTGAAATATCCCCTAAATGGATATTAGAATTTTTGACTTTTAATCCAATGTTTAATTCATTACCTGAAATATCATTTAGATAAAAACCAAAAGTTTGAAAATGTTGTTTATTGATTTCACTGATTACTTGAATTTGTTGTCCTATGAGTCTGCCAGAATTATAAAAATCAGTTTTGCTATTCTTTTTAAAGAATAAGATTATTTGTTCTAATAGAACTTCTTTCCACACCTTTTTACAATCAATAATTTCAAAAAGATCATTATAAATGCACTTTCTGATTCCTTCATAATTAGAAGAAAATGTAAAAGCTTTGGGTATAATAAAACCAAAAATACCTTTTGTTTTTAAAAGACTATCAAATGATAATTTTGTAAAAGAAATAGCTGTCTCAGAGCCTCCTATGATATATTTTTCATTTAAATATTTTTGTGTATCAAGTTCAAGTTTTGCCCCATACGGCGGATTCCCAATCACCACATCAAAACCACCTTTTGCAAAAACTGCAGGAAATTCCTTGTGCCAGTTGAAAGCCTTGTCGCCTGCCACCGCCGGGTCGTCAATCAGTGAGTTGCCGCATTTGATGTTGTTGTTCAGGTCGTTCAGCTTGCGGTTGGGCTGGGCAGTGCGAAGCCAAAGTGAAAGCTTGGCTATTTCCACACTTTCCTCGTTGATATCAACGCCAAAAAGGTTGTTTTCGAGAATGCTTTTTTCGTTATCGCTCAGCACCATCGCATCGCCAAAAAGCTTGGCCTGCAATTCATCAATATAGCGATGCTCGTTGATCAGGAAGTCGAGTGCCTGATTCAGAAACGCGCCGGAGCCGCATGCCGGATCGCAGATGGTGAGCTGTAACAGCCAGTTGCGATAGGTGGTAAGTTTATCAAACAGCGTCTGAATGGTTTTAGTCTGCCGTTTGCGGTCGGTGATATATTCTTCGTCAATCAGCTGTATTTCAGCTTTTTTCTCGGTGCAAAGTTTGCCAACAGTATTATCAACAATGTATTTTGTGATGTATTTGGGGGTATAAAAAACACCATCTTTTTTGCGCTTGCTTTTGGTTTTATCCACCTGCTGGCCTTCGAGTTGGGCTTTTATCTCGTCGAGTTCATTCAGCGAATTTTCGAAGATATGTCCTAAGATGTTCACGTCCACCTCGCTCACAAAGTCGTATTCCGAAAGTTTCAGGGCATGCCTGTAAAGCAGCTCATCATCAATCTTGAGTCCGTCGAGCAGCTCATCGGTCTTAAATAAACCGCCGTTGTAGGCAAAAACATCGTAGCGTTTTCCTTTGAAGCCGGTGTTGAGGTATTCGAAATATTTCTTAAAGCGTTCGTACAAAGGTATTTGCACATCGCGGTCCTGCAGGTCGCGCCAATCGTCGAGTATCAATCGCACCGAATTTGGCGGTAGAAGTTGCCTGTCCTCGGCAAAAAAGAGAAACAGGAAGCGGTCCAGCAATTTTTGCGATTTTCTGAAAAGCGTGAGTGCATCATACTGCGGGTTGTGCGCCACAAGGGTTTGATGCAGTTCCCTCTTGAACAACGAATAATCGTTGTACAGATTTTTGGTGATAACATCTTCCTGGCTTACCGACTCGTCTTTGATGCGTTTGGGAATATTTTTCTCAATATTCGTATATGCCAGACACAACCAGAGCAGTTCAAACTCTTTTTCGGTAAGTGTAAAGAGGTTGAACTCAATATTTTCGATGGCATTATCGATATAGAAACGCAGTTTTTCGAAATTGGAAGTGATGACATACACACATTCGGGCTGATTGTTTTTATAGCCGAAGGCCTGTGTTTCGATACGGTTTAAGTCGGTGGTGTCGGTGCCTTTGAGCTCGATAACAGCTTTCACCACGCCATTGATGAGAATGGCCCCGTCGGCTTTTTTGCTGTCTTTAACATTTTTGTATTCGGTAGTGATATTGAAGTTTGGCGAGGGGTTCAGCGTATAACCGAGAATCTTTACAAAGAGCTCTCTTAAAAAGCCTTCCTGAAACTGTTCTTCTTTGGCTTCCCTGATATTCTGCTGAACTACAGGATTATGGAAATACGATCTAAACTCAGCAAAAGCTGCTTTGATTGCTGCGGCATTCTGGGCTTTAAGGTGTTTGTTAAGGACGGAGTTCTGGAAGAAATTCATTGAACTGGAACGCTTTGATGTACTGAGTGGTGATGGGTATTTATGTATACAAATATAGGATAGTTTTTTAAAAGAGTAAGATGCGACAAGTAACGGGTAACAAATTCTTGAAAGTGAAGAGTGATAAGTGAAAAGTGCGTACACGGGTGAGGGCATTAAGTAACGGTCAGGAGGCCGGAACAAACCTTAACAAAGTTGTAAAACAAGCTAAACGTAGATGGACTGCCAGTTTATTCTCTTTCCAGGGGTTACGATTCTTCCAATCTATACATAACCTACATTTTATATACTTTGGACTTTGCCGGAATGGTGATATTGAGCGGGCGATTTACGTTTAGAATACACAAATCATGTGGTAATGTAAAAATAAACTGGCAGGTTTATAAATTATATCGGATACTAATGATTATTAATTAAATATGTTATTTTTGTGTATAGTTAAAGAATAGAAAAACAGAGTTTTCTCTCCTTACACTTTAAACTTTTAATCATTCATTCTTGCTTCACCTTAAACCAAAAATCATTATGAAAAATCTTATTTTAGGATTTCTATGTCTGTTGGCAGCGCAATTTAATTATGCACAGGATCTGGAAGGATGTAAAGATCATCCGATGTTTAACCGTATGCCTAATTATTTAATTATTAATTGCAGTAAGAATTACGGACTTGCAGATCTGGCCATGTTGGATGGTGAAACAAAATCAATTGAGGGGTATAAAACAGAGGTCGAATATGAGCTTAATGCAGAAAGTGGAGTAGAGCCCTATTCGTTTTATCAGGTTGTTAAAAACTATGAAAATGCACTGGCGAAATATGGAGTAAAAAGAATCTATTTAGCCTCTCAATACGCAACATTGTTTTTAAAAACAGGCAATAAATCTATTTGGATAGGCATAGAATCAGCATCTGATGTTGCACCAACTTACACTCTGATAATTATAGAAATAGAAGAAATGCAGCAAGACATTCAGGCTTCAGGGATCCTCGATGAGCTCAATAAAAACGGACATATCGCACTCTATATTAATTTTGAAACAGGTAAATCAGACATTAAGCCAGAATCAGATAAAATTATTGACCAGATTGTTGAAATGCTCAAAGCTAATCCTGAGCTTAACGTAAGTGTTGAAGGTCATACCGACAATGTTGGATCCGCGGCATCAAATTTAACGTTGTCCTCCAACAGAGCTATTTCAGTTGTATCTGCCATAGCAAGTAAAGGAGTAGCAAGATCCCGCTTATCGGCAAAAGGACAGGGACAAACAAAACCTATTGCAGACAACAGTACTGAGGATGGAAAAGCCTTGAACAGGCGCGTAGAAATTGTGAAGCTGTAACACAATTCTATAATATTTTTCATTCCTTTTCTTTTTTCTTAACTTAATAAGCTTGTAAGGGTTTGTTATATTTTTATTGCTAAAAATCAGTTTCCAGATTGTAAGTAACGAATATAATTGCATGTTTTACAAGGTCTTATAAACGCTAGTATACTGAGCAAAAATTGTCAAACTATTCAGAACCTTGGATGGGGATTTGGTATTGAATTGAATAACAGAATAAAACCTGATGTATTTGCAAAATACATCAAACAGGGGCATTGAAAGTGTAACCCCGCTGTGCAAATTATTTGACAATGGATTTCTTGCCTCATTCGAAACGTAACAGAATGAAGCATCATCTTTTTCTTTTCTTGATTTCGCTCTTGTATAGAGGGCTGCATTGTTGAAAATTTCAACGATCAGGGAAGCAATTAGTTTATGAGAGAGAAAAGGGTTATCTTTGAAAGGTATGCCTACCTAAAAAAGAAAGAAAATGAGCACTGAAATACTTTTTTTAACTGAAAGAATAAAAGAACTTGAAAGGGAGAATTCTATTCTTAAAAAGCAGCAAATTGAGATAACTGAAGCCAAAGAGCTGTATCTGAAGATATTTGAAGAATTTCCAGCGTTGATTTGGCGTTCGCGGTTAGACAAATTGTGTGACTATTTTAATAAAACCTGGCTTGAATTTACAGGCAGAACGATGGAACAGGAATTTGGAAATGGATGGGCAGAAGGTGTTCATCCTGATGATTTTGGTTTCTGTTTGGAGACTTATGTTAACGCATTTGATAAAAGGGAGTCGTTTTTGATGGAATATCGCATGAAGAATAAATTTGGCGAATATTGTTGGATAAGAGATTTTGGACGGCCATTTTACGATCTGGACAATACCTTTTTAGGATACATTGGTTCGTGCTACGATATTACTGAAATTAAAAATAATGAGCATAAACTCATTGAGCTGAATGCAACAAAAGATAAATTTTTCTCCATCATTGCCCACGACTTAAAAAGTCCATTCAACAGTTTCTTATTATTAACTCAAATCATGACAGAGGATTTGCTCACGCTACCAATGACTGATCTTCAGAAAATGGTTGGAAGCTTAAATCAATCAGCCCATAATCTGTACCGGCTTCTTGAAAACCTGCTGCAATGGTCACAAATACAAAGAGGTATTATTTCATTCAGACCGCAATTGATTGAAATGGAAGGGGTTGTAGATGAAAGTATTGAAATGATCAGAGAATCGGCTAAAATAAAGAACATCGAAATCACTCCATCAAATCTAAAGGGGATTGACGTTTTTGCAGATGTTGATATGGTGCATACAATAATGCGTAATCTCTTGTCAAATGCAGTAAAATTCACTCCAAAAGGTGGGAAAGTAAGTATCGCAGCACGATTAATTGAAGGTAATAAAGCTGAAATATCTATAAAAGACACAGGTATAGGAATGAGTCAATCCATGATCGGGAATATGTTTAATATTGATATCATTACTAACCGAAAAGGTACTGAAGGCGAACCAAGCACTGGCCTTGGTCTTACAATTTGTAAAGAATTTATCGAAATGCACGGAGGAAAAATCTGGATCGAAAGTGAGGAAGGAAAAGGCTCTGCTTTTTATTTTACAATCCCTACTGATCATATGTGATGCAATTTTGCGATAATGCAAAGCTATCTGAGCCAAACAGTAGCATGCGTTCAGAGTAGTTTTTCACGGGTATTATTCATGTAACGACAGTGATTTGGAATCGGTCAGAGACAGGAATAAAACCTAACCTAATTATAAACTGCAATAAACGTGGTATCATAATTCCTGATACCACACGCCTGTTGAATGGAGGACGGCATTGTTCAAAATGATGACGGGCAGGAGGTAATTAGTTTTTTGAGTGAAAAAGAGTTACCTTTGGGATGATAAATACCATGCTACGAAATGCATATTAATCAATTGGGACCCAAAGTATTTGATTATCATCATATTGGAAAATATTCAACAAGAGAGCTTAGGGGAAATAAATCCATTGAGGTGTATTTAGACCGGTAATTAAGGGCCATTAGAACAGATTGAATCTTAATGAAATCAATATTACTCTTAAAAATTACAATCATGAAAAAACTTGTGGTGATTTTATTCTCTGTAATTCTTCTTTATTCCTGTGAAAAAGATAAATCAGAAAATACAATCACAAAATCTGAACTTAGTGGTGTAGTTCAAAAAGGTCCATTTTTAAATGGGACTTCGATTGGGATTTATGAATTAAATGATGACTACTCGCCTACAGGTAAAACTTTTTCATCGCAGATTATCGATAATACCGGAACATTTCAATTAATGAATGTTTCACTTATTTCGCCTTATGTTCAGTTAAAAGCTGATGGTTACTATTTTAATGAAATCACCGGTCAAAATTCAAATTCTCCAATTACCTTGTACGCATTGACAGATATAACAAATAAGACTTCTGTGAATGTCAATATCTTGTCTAATTTGGAAAAAAGCAGGATCGAATACCTACTTACAACAGGACTATCCTTTTCAGATGCAAAGAAACAAGCGGAGCAAGAGATTCTTGAAATATTTTCACTATCAAAAGATGATATTGCTGATTTTGATTTGTTGAATATAACAGAAGATGGAGATAATAACGCCATTTTATTAGCTGTTTCAATCATAACACAGGGCTATAGGACAGAATCGGAATTGAGTGATTTGCTGGCAAATATCAGTACAGATATCCGGCAAGATGGAATTTTAAATAGTGCTTCGTTAGGCAGCCAATTGATAAACGATGTGCGGTTATTGGATTTACCACAGATAAGAAATAATATTGAGAATCGTTATTCAAATCTTGGAATGACAGTCTCTATTCCTGATTTCGAATCATTTATCCAAACTTTTGCAGATAGCACTAATTATCAGATTACAAATACTATTGATTACCCGGAATTTAGTACTTATGGTGAAAATGTTTTATTTGCTGAAAAAACAAGTTTTAGTAATGGGCTGAGTTTAGCTGCAAATTTACCGAAAGGGGCATCTTTGAAAATAATTATCAAAGGAGGCCTATGGTATTATCAATCACTGCCTAACGCACCTGTAAATTGGACGATTACTAACTATGATTTTGATTTGCAACAGCAATCATTTACAGCTACAGAATCAGGTAAAAGTTGTGATTTAATTATTCAATTTGACGCGGGAACGCACACAATTGAATATTATGAGAATAATTCAATTACTCCAACAAGAGTAAAAGTATTTACAAATTAGCACCACACAACAACGATTATAAAACTTTGATATTAAAGTTGTTGGATTACATTTAGCTCTGTGCTGTGTTTCGTATCGTGGTTTTGGGATTCGACTCTCCAACCACAAAGTTTCACCATATAATCTCTGATTACCTTAACACCCGTATGAAATGAAAGCAACTTCACCTAAAAAGAAATCGCCTGCAAATGCAGAGGTTAAAGAAAATTCTTTTCCGGTGGTTGCCATTGGTGCATCAGCAGGTGGATTGGAAGCAATGATGGAACTTTTAAAATACCTGCCATCCGACACGGGAATGGCATTCATCTATGTGCAGCACCTCAGTCCCGATCATAAAAGCATGTTGACTGAAATTTTGTCAAAAAAGACAAGCATGATCGTGCAGGAGATTGATGACATGGATAAAATAATGCCCGATAATGTTTTTGTGATTCCTTACAACAAAGGAATTGAAGTAACAGACGGACATATAAAACTAATTCCCCGTTCAGATAGCGGTGCGCCTATTTCCATTGATATTCTTTTCTCATCACTTGCCGAAGCACAAAAGGAAAGGGTCATCGGAATAATTCTTAGCGGCAGCGCAAGCGATGGAACAGTGGGTATGGAAGCCATCAAGCAGGAAGGCGGATTAACTTTTGTTCAGGATGACACTGCAAAATTTACAAGCATGCCTCATTCTGCAATAGCAGCAGGTATAGTGGATTATATTTTGTCGCCAAAAGAAATTGCACTTGAATTAGCCCGATTAAGTAAAAATCCTCTTGTAAAATCTTTTGGCATAAAAAACGGAGAAGAAGATTTAATTGATAACAGCAATCCCGATTTAAAAATTATCCTAAAGCTATTGCATAAGACCAATGGTGTAGATTTTAGTGCCTATAAAATGAATACCATTAAAAGGCGCATAATTCGCAGAATGTTATTGTATAAAATAACAACACTTAAAGAATATGCAAAACTGCTTTCTCAAAAAAAGGAAGAAATAGATATTCTCTACCAGGATTTATTGATTAGTGTAACCAGTTTTTTTCGTGATACCGATGCACATAAATATTTAAAGGAAACTCTTTTTCCAAAGTTACTCAAAAGAAAAAAAATCGGAGAGTCGCTACGCATATGGGTTCCGGCTTGTGCCACAGGAGAAGAAGCCTATTCAATAGCAATGATGCTGCTCGAAATACAGGAAAGCAAAACAACGAAGATCCCCATTCAAATTTTTGCAACTGACCTCAGCGAACAGGCGATCAGTAAGGCGCGCATTGGCGTTTATTCTAAACAGAAATTGGAAATCGTTTCGCCGAAACGAATACAGCGATTCTTCGAAAGAGCAGATGGTGGTTACCGTGTAAACAAAGCGGTGCGCGATATGTGTGTATTTGCACCTCATAATATTTTACACGATCCTCCTTTTTCACGTCTCGATTTTATAAGCTGCTGCAATCTCTTCATATATCTTGATATTCCGGCACAGAAAAAAGCCGTCAACACATTTCATTATTCCTTAAATAATGATGGGTTTTTGATGCTTGGCAAATCAGAAAATATCAGTCATTCAGTAAATCTTTTTACAGATTTTAATAAAAAGTATAAACTATTTTCACGTAAAATAAACTCTGGGACCCGCACACTGCCTGCCTTAATGCCTCGCTATGCACAGCAAACATTTTACGAAACAACTATTCCAGCAATGATTAAAGACAAACTAAAACAACCTGTTTTTGCCAATCAAAACGGGCTTGACAATGCCATTGATGCTGTGCTTGTTTCAGAATTTATGCCTGCAAGTGTTGTTATCAATTACCAAATGGAAATTGTGCAGTTTCGTGGAACAACCGATCTGTTTCTTACGCATCCTAAAGGCAAAGCCACTTTTAATATTTTAAAAATGGCACGTCCCGAAATTGCTTTTGAATTGCGCAACGCCATTTCAAAAGTCGTAAAAACAAAGAGTCGCATTCACAAAAGTGGAATTGAGTTAAAAATAAATTCCACCGTCAAAATTATAAGTTTGGATATTCTTCCACTTAAAATAGAATCGGACGAACCCCTGATCTTAATTCTTTTCACAGATCACGAACAAATAGATTTTTTTTCGTCGCAAGCGGAAAGCGGGAAAAATATTTCGCTTGCAAAAGACCGCAGAATAAAAAAATTGGAATTGGAATTAGCTGCAGCACAAGCTGATGCACTTGCTATTGCACAGGAGCAGGAAGCTTTTACAGAAGAATTGCAAAGTGCCAACGAAGAAGTTGTTTCAAGCAACGAAGAATTGCAAACTGTGAATGAAGAACTTGAAACATCCAAAGAAGAGATAGAATCTGCTAACGAAGAACTGACAACCATCAACCAGGAACTGCAAACCCGAAACGATTTGCTAAATGAAGCGTACGATTATTCCGAAGCTGTATTTGACACAATACACGAGCCGATGATTGTATTGGATAAAAATCTACGTGTAAAATCAGCCAACAAAACATTCTATAAAATTTTTAAGGTAAAAAAAGAAGAGACAGAAGGGATGCTATTGTTTGATTTAGGAAACAAGCAATGGAATATTCCCCGTCTGCGCGAACTTCTCAAAGATATCCTTCCACGGAATACGCACTTCAACGATTTTGAGATTACCCACACCTTCCCGTTCATTGGCGAAAAAACGATGCTGCTCAATGCAAGACACATTATTCAAAAAATGAATTTTGAAGAATTAATTCTGCTTGCCATTTCTGATATTACCGAACATTCGATAGTAAGAAGAAAAATTGAGGAGAGCGAAGAGCGTTTTCGTTCTTTGGCGGATAATGCGCCCATGCACATTTTTATTATTGAACCGGATGAACAAGCATCTGTTAGTTATTGGAACAATAACTGGCTAAATTATACCGGGCAAACTTTGGAAGAAGCTCTTGGACGAACATGGGAAGGCATCATACATCCAGATGAGATGCAGGGTATTATGGATGTTTATCAACAAGCATTTGAAAAGCGCCAACCATATATCTTAGATGGGATACGATTAAAACGGCATGATGGCGAATACAGGTGGTTTAAGATTAAGGGCACTCCACGCTATTTGCCCAATGGCGAATTCATAGGATATATCGGTGTTGGTATTGATATTCATGAAAGCAAACTGTTTGAAGCTGAATTGATAGAAGCCAGGGTTTTTGCTGAAAATGCCACAAAGTTTAAACAACAGTTTTTATCAAACATGAGCCATGAAATTCGCACCCCGCTAAATTCGATTCTGGGATTTACAAATGTGTTATTGAAATCCAAAATGAATGCGGAGCAAAACGAATTTTTAAATGCTATAAAAACAAGTGGTCTGACTTTAAATATACTCATAAACGATATTCTTGATTTGGCAAAAGTGGATGCAGGTAAAATGACATTTGAAAAAAAACCATTTGAATTGCGCAAATCAATAAATTCCATATTGCATTCATTTAACCTGAGAATAAAAGAAAAGAAATTAAAACTTGTAAAGGAATTCGACAGCAAAATACCACCCATGCTCCTGGGCGATTCTGTGAGATTAAACCAGATTGTTTTAAATCTGATGAGTAATGCCGTAAAATTTACGAACAAAGGAAAAATTATTCTAAAAATAAAATTAATAAACGAAGACAAAGAAAAAGTAACTCTTGAATTTTCAGTAACCGATACGGGAATTGGGATTGCCCCCGACAAGATAGATGTAATTTTTAATGTTTTTGAACAAGCTGAAATTGGCAAAGCCAATTCATATGGAGGAACTGGTTTAGGTCTTGCTATTGTTAAACAGTTAGTTGAATCTCAGGGAGGAAGTATTAGCCTAAAGAGTACGCCTGATGAAGGTTCAACATTTTGTTTTATTATGTCTTTTGAGAAAACCACTTTGAAATCGGAGGAAGAAATTGAAGTACTAAAAAGGGATCCTGAAATTAAAAACCTTCGTGTATTAGTAGCCGAAGATGTTGAATTAAATCAGCTGTTAATCAAAATTATTTTAATTGATTATGGATTTGATTATGAAATAGTTCACAACGGGAAAATTGCATTGGAAAAAATGCAAACCAGTTCCTTTGATATTATTTTGATGGATTTGCATATGCCTGAAATGAATGGTTTTGAGGCAACAAAATACATACGTAAAACGATGAAATCTCAAATTCCAATAATTGCATTAACTGCGGATGTGTCCTTAGCAGATGTTTCCAAATGCAAAGAATTTGGAATGAACGACTATATTGCAAAGCCAATCGATGAGAATTTACTTTACAGTAAAATTGTAGGGCTGGTAAAAAAACAAAATAAAAACCCGCGATAAATGCCAGCCGATACTATTAAGGAGTTCATCAGGCCTGTACATCCAGTATGAAATTCCTGCATCTTCTTTCATACGTATAATTTTGGTTATGGAAATTGGAAGGAGTTTGTTGATTCTCAAAAAATTGATTTATAACACATTGGGAAATTTCCATCAAATGAGTAAATTGGAAATTTATACCATTGAGGTGCGTTTAGGAGGTATTAGCGACTGGTGTTAAAAATGCCATTGCAATAAGTAACTAAAGTTATTAGAAAAACATCTTTACGGTTAGAGCTGATATTATGAAAAGAAAAATATTGATAGGTTTTTTGTTTATGCTTCTTGTGGGATGTAAAAAAAACACAGAGAGTTCTGATAATTATTTTGTTGCTAAAATTGCGGGTTTTGATTTGAATTGTTCCACTTGTATTCTTTCATTTCCGGATGATTCGCTGAGAATAAAAAAGTTATTAGGGGAAAGTCCAAACAATTATTATCAAACCGTTAATCTTGAAAGAGCTAATTATGTAATCGGACAAAAGATTAAAGTCAAGGTAAGAAAAGCAGAAGATAATGAATTGAAAGGCTGCATAACTTTATATCCATCATATAATTACGAGAATATTTTTGTTTCGGGTTATAATAATTATCAAGACTTTTTATTGAATGATACAATCGATCTGGCATACAGAGATTGCTTAAATAACTTTGAAAACCAGACCAGCATTTGTTTCGATTCGGTGTTAACAGATTCAAGGTGTCCTGAAAATGTAATATGTATTTGGGCAGGCGAAGCTATTGCGAGATTTAGCTTAAAGAACAATCAAAACAACACAACCTATTTCGACCTCCATGTAGGGACAATAGATACACTAATAAACGATTATAAATTTTCTTTCGTTAACCTGTTGCCTTACCCAAACACTGAGATTCCAACAGAACTTGAGGATTACAAAGCAAAAATTATTATAAAACGCAACTAATTCAGAATCACCATTTGCCAACAAATGATATTATGTATGCGGGTTTTACTGGTTTTCGGGGGTATGCGGCTTGTAAAAAAAGTTGGTATAAACTTGAAGAAGATTGCCTCTTAATCGCCTACTCAATCATAACATAAAACGTTGGCATATAGCTTAAATTCCAACTGATACCCATCAAAAGCATTATGAAACATCTATTAATTATCTTGTTTTTATTTCCATTTTTACTCAATGGACAGACTTCAAAAGGATTAATAGTCAAAACATTAGTTTTTCAAGATGCTTTCCACCAAAACCCAAATTTAGTATTCGAGAAAATTATTAATAGAAATTATTCGGTTGAATTACTTTTGGCATTAAGAAATGGGGACTGGTATAATAATGGTGGTGAGGGGCCGCCTGCGCCGCACTTTAGCATAAGTACAGGTTACACAATTGGACTTTCGACGAAGTATTATTTAACGAAACGGAAAGTTATTCCTGATTCCTGGTTTGTTTCTGGAATATTTAGATTTAATAGCACTACAATAAAGACTGCAGAGATACAAACCGGAATACATTCTGAACCAAGAAGAATAAATCTTAATCGAAAGGGCCCTGAGATTGGATTTATATTTGGTAGACAATTGTTGTTTCTAAAGCATTTCACGACAGAATTATACGTTGGTGGAGGTACATACCTTCAATATTACGAGGAAGAATTTATTTCAGGACCAGAGAACGAAGTTATACCAAAACAAACCGTATTCACTTTTAGACCATATTTGGGTTTGACTTTAGGTTACATATTTAGAAAGAAATAGATAAAGCCAGGTGAGAATAAAAGCTATGGTATAAGGAGATAAGTATGACCGTAAAATAGTGTACATACAATTCCTGGATAATCGGAACATGTTATGCTGTTTGACAATTGAGCAAAAAGTTATTCCGCAATTCTGAGCCAACTCTTTTGGATTGATATCATCACAGCTTCTTTTGGCAAAAACACGATGTGCTCACACTTTGATTCTGACCTATTTGACACCTTCTTTTTGCAATTCTTTTATTTCGGCTTCTCTCAATAGGATGGAATCCGCTATTCTTTGTGCTTCTTCTTCTTTAGCGATCTTTTTAAAATAGCCCCTGAAAAGAAAATTATGTTTGAGCGCTTCGAGGTTGTCATCCAGTCCCTTACTGCTGTTCTTGAGATTGATGATGGTCTGATTAATGTTTTCGGCAACTGTTGTATCCTGGATCAGACGACCTATAGTGCCTTCACCTTGATTGACATTGGTGATGATTTCGGCCAGCTGATTGGATGAAATTAAAACATTGTCAGCAGTTTTATTAAAGCTTTTCATGATAACATCCATGTTTTCGACTACACCTGCGCTGCTCTTTTTAAAATTGATAATTGTTTCATTAATGTCCTGTGCAATTGTCGAATCCTGAATGAGCCGTCCGAGCGTGCCGTTTCCCTGATTGATGTTGGTCATAATTTGTGCCAGCTCATCGGTAATTACCTCCACATGCTTTGCTGAAATGCTCAGGCTTACGATAATAGCGTCAGTTTCGGTGGGTTCAACCGACTTGAGCGACTGTCCTCCAATTACTTCCGGAGAAGCTGTTGTGCTTTGCGTTATAACCAGAACCCGATCGCCAATAATCCCATCGGAACCAATCAGCACCATACAATCGGTTCTGATAAACTGCTGCACGGAGCGCTGTAAGATCATATCCACCTGAACAGTAGTATCATTGATGATTCTGATGTTTTCAACTGTTCCGATATTGATGCCCGAAAAACGGATGTTGTTGCCTACCTGAAGCCCGCTTACATTGTGGAAAGTGGTAACAAGTGTAAACACGGGGTTGAAAAGGTTTTTCTGTCTTCCAATCAGAAATATAGTAACAGCAAAGAGGATAAAACCTCCTGCGACAAATAGTCCTAACCTGAGTTTAAATTTTGATGATTTCATGATATGGTAGTATTATTCGTGATTCTGTTTTTTAAAAAATGAACTTATTAAGGGGTCTGTGGAGTTGTCAAAATCTTCGATAGTTCCTTCATAATACACTTCACCTTCGCTCAGCATGATAATTCTGTCGGCAGTGGCACGCGCGCATTCAATATCATGGGTAATTATGATGGAAGACGTTTTGTATTTTTTCTGCACTTCGTTTATAAGTAAACTTATTTCATCGGATGTGACCGGATCGAGACCTGTTGTTGGCTCATCATAAAGCATGATAAGGGGATCAACAACGATTGTTCGTGCCAGACTAATTCTTTTGCGCATACCACCTGACAATTCCGAAGGCATGGTGTTGAGTGCATCAGGAAGTCCAACGTTGGCAAGTGCCTCTTCGATTTTTTGAAGTATCACCGGGCCTTTCAAGTCTTTTCTGATGCGGTTTACCGGAAACTCAAGGTTCTGCTTCACTGTCATCGAATCGTACAAAGCGCCACTCTGGAAAAGAAAACCAATTTTCTTCCTCACATTTTCAAGATCTTTGTTGTTCATGGTACTGACTTCTTGCCCTAGTACTTCAATGGTGCCGCTATCCGGATCTAAAAGCCTGACAATACATTTGATGAGTACCGATTTTCCTGTTCCGGATTTGCCAAGCACCACCAGGTTTTCTCCTTTGTAAAGTTTCAAATGGATGTTAGTGAGCACATCCAGTTTACCAAAACTCTTTTTAAGATTTTTGATATCAATGACAACCTCGCGCTCTGTTGAGGCATCCGGTTTCATGGTCTTTCGTTCTTCCTGTATATCTTTCATAGCATCATATCAGTTATCTGCACGGCAATTAAATCGACAATGATTACGAGCAGGGATGAAACAACAACCGCTGAATTGGCGGCAATTCCCACGCTTTCGGTACCTCGCCCTGCATTATAACCTTCATAGCAGCCCACAAAACCTATCACTGCACCAAAAAAGAAGGTTTTAACCAAAGCTGGCAGGAAGTCGAGGAAATCTATCGATGTAAATGCCTGAGAAATAAACAGGACAAATGAAACGTCACCCTTGATATTAACACCAATCCAACTCCCTAAAATTCCAAAGAAATCAGCAAAAAGTACCAGCAGTGGCAACATCAGTGTTGCGGCTAACACACGTGTAACTACAAGGTATCTCATAGGGTTGGTGGCCGAAACCTCCATTGCATCAATTTGTTCTGTAACTTTCATTGAGCCGAGTTCGGCACCCATGCCTGAGCCAATTTTACCCGCCAGGATGAGAGCGGTGATCACAGGACCAATCTCTCTGATAATTGAGAGGGCCACCATACCTGGAAGCATCGTAACTGCTCCAAACTCTGCCAAAGCAGGACGTGATTGAATGGTAAGTACCACTCCCATAATGCCGCCTGTGATAGCGATGAGACCAAAGGATTTGTTTCCGATTTCAAAGCACTGGCGCAAAAACTCCCTGAATTCGAAGTCGCGCGAGAACATTTCTTTGGTAGTGCGCGCTACAAACAAAGCCCTGTTGCCCAAATCAGAGAAAAACAACGTAGCAATATTTTTCTTTTCAACTACTTTCTCGGCAAGTCTGACGGTTTGCATCGAAACAATATCTTTTGCTTTTACCACCGGATTGAGGGCTAAAATGATGTATTTGTTCTTCATTTTTATCTGATATTATTTTTCATCTGAATCCTTATCCATCATTAAAGATCATTTTCTAAGCCTGATTGACTCTTTGGTTTTTTTGAAGAGGGTTTCAGTTTCTCAACACCTTCCAAAATGGTACTTATTTTAAACAAGGCTATTGCCGGCATGGTATCACCCAGCAAAAAGCCAACTGGTTTCATTGATTGGATATGATCGCAAATCACTTTAAAAATGGCTGTCAAAGGGATGGAAAGAAACATGCCCGGGACTCCCCAAAGAGCTCCGAAAGCGAAGATTACCACGATGGAAACCAGGGCATTGACTTTCACTTTTGAAGCCACAATTTTGGGTACTATGTAGTTGTTGTCGATCAGCTGAATCGTGTAATAAATTCCCAGCACATACAATGCATACATTTGTGAATCCTTAGTGATAAGGGCAATAGTCATTGGCAAAGCCACAGCTACAATCCCGCCTATATAGGGTATTACATTTAGTAAACCGCCAATAATTCCAAGCAGCAAAGCATATTCTATCCCCAGAACCATCAGCCCTGCTGTATTTAATACAGAAACGATTACTATTTCGATGATAAGGCCTGAAAGGTACTTTTGAATAACTGTTTTAGTCTGGTTAATGACTTCGCTGACAGTTTTACGTTGACCCTCACCAAAAAGCTGGTGAATGACATCGATTAGCAATGGTTTGTAAAACAAAATCAAAAACACATATACCGGAATTACAAACAAAACAACCAGCGCGTTTCCAACACTCGTAAGGGTTTGTCCTATGGCGTCGCCACTGTTTTTGAAAAGCTCGGCTTTGGCTTTGGCAATAAAATTGAGCATTTGCTCAGGCTTTAGTTCAAAATAACCTGAAGCCCATGCCATTCCTTCGTTATAAAAACCGATGAATTTCTCTAAAAGCTCGGTCGACGACATGCTCAGCCGGCTTATCTGAAAATAAAGCAGCACCCCTAAGCCTGCAATGGCCAAAAATGAAACGATAAGGGTTAGGATGATGGCAATTATTCTGTTGACTTTTTTCTTTTCAAACCAGGCAACAATTGGATAGAGCACCACGGCGATAATAAACGCAAAAATGAGGGGCACAATAATGCCACTTGCGATGTACATCATCCAAATGAAGGCAAACATCCCAACTATAAATAAGGATGCTTTTGCATAAAAAGGAAGTTTGAATACGCTTTCCATTCTTTTGTTGAGTTAATGCAACTGATAAAAATTATAATACTATTTTCTGTATAAATGACTTAATTTCAATATTTTAAGAATCATTTCATATCAAATTGATGCCTAAGGAAAAGCATCGTTTATCCAATAAATGTCAAACGATGCTTAACAACTAAAAAGAGGCTAAAGTGCTGCAATCAATGTATCAAATTCCTCTTTTGTTTTACCAAGCTTTCCGCGGACCTTCTCGAGCATTTCGTCTTTCTTCCCGTTTTCATAGCGGAGGTCTTTATCATTTAAAATACTAAACTGATTTTTGAGTCTGTTTTTTTGATCGGGCCAACTTTTTTCTACATGGGGTATTGCGGTATCTTTCATTTTAATGGTATTAAACGTAATGGAATTATTACACCACAAAGTTGCGTCACTTTCGGCTGGAATGCTTTATACAATCCTTATGATTAGTTGCATATTTCACACATTTTCAGGTCATAAAACTTCAAAAAAGCTTGCCTGATTAGCAATAAAAGATGCTTATCTGTGCTTATTCTTCTTGTCTTTTTTCCATTTTGTATGGCCGGGATTGGTAGTGACAGGATGATGGGGATTGTTGGAGTTTTTAAACCAACCCACTGGTTTACGGTTGTTTCCTTCCGACTTTCGCGTGATGTAGCATGACGAGGCAAGCAAGCCCAGGATCAGAAATAAAGATGATATGCAAAGGATTCTAATTGTTTTCATGACATTTAATTTTAAAAAAAAATGTTGACTTTACCTTTCAGAGTAAAGCCAACATTAAGCGTTAGTTTATTTCTTATTTATCTACTTCAACTACTTCAATAAACTCAACACTTAGCTCTACCCTCCTGTTACGGGTGCGGCCGGCAACTGTTGCATTATCATCAACTGGCATGGAATAACCATAACCTGAGGAAGAAATACGTGTCGGACTAACACCTTTAGCAATTAGGTAATTTGATACAGCATCGGCACGATTTTTCGAAAGTGTCATGTTCATGCTTTCTCCACCAACGTTATCGGTATGGCCACCAATGATTAGTTTATAGGATGGGTTATCATACATCACCTTAACCACGGCGTCAAGAATAGGATTCGATACAGCTTTGATTGTTGACTTTCCTGTGTCGAACTTAATTCCCTGAAGTGCCTTTTGGAAAAGGATTTCAACTTCTTTTGTTATTGCAGGACAACCATTGTTTTCGGCTGTTCCGGCGATTGTTGGACATTTATCAAGATAGTCAGGAATACCATCTTTATCCGTATCAAGGGTACAACCAAATTCATCAACTGTAGCGCCTTTAGGTGTGTTTGGACAGTTGTCGGCATAATCCGGAACCTTGTCATTATCTTCATCAAGTGGGCATCCATTTTGATCAACCCTGGCATTCGCAGGTGAGTTTGGACAATTGTCCAGGTAATCAGCTACACCATCGTTATCAGTATCAATTGGGCAACCCGTTGCATCTACCAATGCCTTTGAAGGCGTGTTTGGACATTTGTCAAGATAGTCTGCTACGCCATCCTGATCGGTATCGAGCGGACAACCTGTTTTATCTACCAATACATTTTCAGGGGTATTCTGGCATTTATCCAGATGATCAACTACACCATCCATATCAGTATCGAAAGGACAGCCAACTGCATCAACCGCAACTCCTTCAGGAGTGTTCGGACATTTGTCTTTTCTGTCAGCAACACCATCATTATCAGCATCTTGTTTTTTACCGAAATTGAATGTCAAACCAACGGAATGCATAAGAAAAGCATCGTTTGAGTTTAACTCGACACCATCGCGTTTATCACTTGTTGAATAAATAAATGTTTCATTCAGATTCAGCATCACAGCTTTGCCTAAACGAATATTCAAACCGGCACCAAATGAAGGTGCTGCGAAATCATAATCGGAAGTCTTTTCGGCTGCGAAATCATTCACAAACATCATCACACCGCCGCCGGCAAAAATATAAGGCCTGAAAAACGATTTTTCACCTAAGATATTAAACCTGAAGTTTATAGTGGCCGTTGACATTTCCTGACGAAAATGCGATGCGCCTTCGAGATAGCCTATTTCACCCTTGGTTGCTGCAAGAGTAATATCAAGTCGGTTTCCTAAATAACGGGTAATCGAAAGCCCGCCAAAACCATAAAAAGCCATGTCCATTTTATAGAAATCATTTCCCAGATCTCCATTGTATTGTCCGGCGCCAGCGTGCAAACCAATGTTCCATCGTTTGTCGGCTGTTTGTGCATCAGTACTTATTGCAATTGCCATCAATAGCATTACAAATACAAGTGACTGAAGCCATTTAAATTTAATAGTAGTTTTTTTCATCTGTTTCAAATTAAGATTTTTACTGTTATTTAACCTGACAAAGGTGATTCTAACGGGTTTGTTAAGCATTACAACTGATTGGAAATATGTTACATGATTCACACATGATGAATTCCATTAAAATTTAAAGTAGGTTATTACCAATTGGTGAATAAAGTTGAATTGCTCAATTTCTTTTCATCTTCTGAAATGATTCAATGCTTAATACGAAGCGAATTCTGTCAACGAAAGCACCCGAACCATTCGATAGCTGATCCGAAACAAAAACCGGAAAGTAAATTTCAAAGAGATGCCAGATACCAACTTTAAAACCAGCCTCAAAAAATAATGTTGGATTCATTCCAGCCAATGTTCTTTGATTGGTCAGAAGTAAATTAAGAAAAGGCTTAACGGGCAACTTACCTGTTATTCCGGGGAGATTACTCGAGAAGCTGATGGAGCCTATCCAATTGCTGTAACCAAGGCTGTCGTTGATGTATGAAACGATTCCTCCTTCTGACAAATTCATCTGTCTCGACCAGAATGTTTTTGGAAAAACACTGAAACGATCAGGATAGATGCCTTCATAAAGGTATTGTTCGCGTCCGGTTCTGCCTCCCGGCGCAAGGTTGTAAAAGGGATTATCAGCATTACTTTTCAGCATTATTCCGGCTAAAAACCTAACATCCAGTCCGGTATTATACGTATTACAACTATACCTGTAATTCAACTCAAGCTTTATTTTTTGAAAAGAAGCACCACTTTCAAGTACTGTCAGTAAACTGAATGGATGTATCATTGAAGCCTTCGAAAACTCATAACCCAGTTCCAGGTACGAAAGCATCCTTAAAGGTTGAAAAGTTCGAAGCCGACTGAGATCTGAAGCAAAAACAAGATTGCCAAAAGCCCTATGATTATAAGGACTGGTAAAATTTCTCTTGCTGAAATGAAGATCCAAACCAAGTTTTAACCTGTGATAACTTTGCCCGCCAAGGGCCGCAAAACGCGAACCTTCAATGCTAACGATTCCAAGCCTGACAGGCGATTCAACAGGAATGAACCTGTAAGCTATTTTGCCTAATCCGGCAATTTCCTTATTCCCAAATGAAAAAAAAGGTAGTAGAAAATACTCAATAGTTTTTGGAAGCAGGAAGCCATTATGCATTGCCAACCCTAACATCACACCGTTTTCTTTGTTCCAGTTGATGACAGGAATGTAAATCAGTTTTCTTTTTGATGGTTCTTCGAGTGTAAAAAGGAACTGAGCCTGAATGGGATCGGTCTTTGGAAAGATAACGGATGTACGTATGTTATTGTTTAGCCTGAAAAGTTCAGGCGAACGGTGAAAAGGATCAATAATGATTTCGGTTGCATCTGTTTTTGGAAGACTGATCCATTTATGACCTGAAAACCCTTTTGTCCATTGTTCAAATTGAACAGCACCACTTTTCAAGCCGGCAATGTGCAGGGGAGCTTTTAACTGTCCCTTATTTCTGACAAGCAACGTGTTGTTTTTCAACCGAATCGCTTTATAATCCAACCGCTTTGTAGTTCCAAGGAAATCATCGAAAAACCAGCTAAGGTCTTTCCGGGTTTGTTGTTCAAAAGCTTCCCTCAGATCATTGGGTTGGGGATGTTTGAACTTCCAGCTGTTATAATAGTTCTGCATGGAGGCATCAAACAAGGAATCGCCCAGTGAAGCCCGAAGGTAAGTAAACCCTTGACCACCTTTATTATAGACCATCGTGCTATAATTATCATCACTAAATTCATCAGCAGGTAGGTGAATAGGCTGTTCCAAATTGTTACGCGCAGTTAACAGCCAATCGAGTTCAGTCATAAGCTTCATTGGCATCTGATCCATTTTGAATAACCTGGCCAGTCTGATATTGGAAAAATAAAGTTTCCAAAGTTTCTTATCGGGATAGTACATATCCATATAGCGCAATTCATATGACGAAGTAATGCTTTCGTCCATATAAGGATGGCTTCTTTCGTTGCTTCCCAGTGCACTGTAAAACCAGTTGTGTGCAGCTTCATGGGTAATTACCTCATCAAGTTCATACGAATCCTGCACCTGTCCGATGACTGCCAGACCGGGGTATTCCATACCGGATCCTGCTGCAAGCGGACTTTGTACAACAGTAAAAGTTTTGTAAGGATAATCGCTAATCCATTCTGAATACCGGATAATAGCTCTTGACGCAAAGGTGTTGGCGTTTTTCCAGAATGCTGACTGGTTGTTTGTAAACAAAACGTTTACAGCAACTTTAGACCCTGTATTTGGCAAGATAATTTCAGATTGAACAACATTGAACCTTTTGTCGGCAAACCAAGCAAAATCATGAATATTAGTTCCTTTGAAATGAATTGTTTTAAGCTTGTCGGATGATACGGGAAATGACTGACTTTTATACCATGCTCCTTGCCAGGAGGAGTCGGATGCCATTTGACTAAGTCGTTTTATTTCAAGCGAATCAGTCAATTCACCCGACGCGCCAACGACATAATTGGCTGGTAAGGTGATGTAAACATCAAAACTGCCATACTCACCGTAGAATTCCCCCTGATCAAGGTATTGTATTGGATGCCAGCCGGTAAGATCGTAAACAGCAGGCTTTGGATACCACTGAGACAGTTGGTAGGATTCGCCAATATGTCCCAAACGGGAACTTACCCCTTTTGGAATCCTCACCTTGAATGGCGTTGTTATTTTAACAGAATCGCCGGGTTGCAGTGGATAATCCAGAAACACCTTACAAATATCAATAGTATCGCCATTGAACTGCCAATGTAATTTTTTGTCATTTGTGCGAAAATCAAGCGAATCAATGATGCCGCTCAGAGAGGGTTGTTTGAACAATTTTTTCTTTCCCTGCGTCCGCAACAGTTGCTTTGCCAATGCGGTACGATTGTTGGCATACGCATTGGGCCAAAGGTGAAAATAAATAAAAGTCAGGGTATCGGGTGAATGGTTAATATATTCTACCATTTGAAAAGCATCCAGCTGATGAAGCTTGTCATTGAGCGAAACAAAAATAGTATGGTTAACTTCCTGCTGAAAATAGTTCTGAGCAAATGTATTTTTTGCTCCGGCCAAAAGAAGTATAACTGCAAGCATCAAAAATAATTGGTTGCAGCATCTTGTCTTGAAATTCGGAGTTTGTTGCAAATAGTTTAATCGTTTTTGCCGAAATAATTGAAGATCAGAGGTTTATTTTTATAATGAAGCATTGTCATCTGCTTCGTGAAAATATGACATGGAAAAAAACGCTACTTATTTAAAATAAAAACGACTTGAAGGTATATTGTCCGAATCTGAAGTCAACGTTTTTTACGATAAGGGGGCGCGTTTTTTTTTATCCGGATGCAGGTAAATATTGGTTCGGCTTTCCTTTATTGTATCGAAATATTGTACAATTTCGGTGAGTAAACGTTCATATTTTCCCCTCAGTTTTTTAGCTAAATCAGAAATTTTCCAGCTGATATTTTTTCGAGTGGTTACGCCTTTGCGGGGAGCAAAAAGTACCCCAATGAGAGCGCCTGTTGCAAATCCTGTTAAGAAACCTGGAATGTTATTTTTTGAATTCATCTGTGTTATTTTTGATGTGTTTAGCTGCGGGTTAAGAGTAGTTTATGCTGTGCAATTGCAAACAAATGCATTCCCTTGAAATTAATCAGAGGAATGCGTTTGCAAAAACTACTAATTACACTAAAAGCAGGATAATGATAATTACCAGTAAAGCTGTCCCGGTACCAATGTAAATAGCACCGTTGCTGTTACGCAAATCCTTTTTTATCGTTTTAAGTTCATTTCTAAGTTCGCGTTTTTCAACAAGTGTCAATTCTGATTTATCCATATCACGAATCTCTTCCACGCGAAGGGTGAGCTGTTTGATTGTCTCATCGCTCAGCGTGTTTTCATTACTTGTTGACACAGGCTTTTTTTCTGACTTCTTTGTTTCAGATGCAGCGACGGTTGTTAAAGAAACGAACATAGATAACATCAGTAAGACGGTAAAGAATTTAAATTTTTTCATTGGTAAGAAATTTATGTAAATGTTTAAAAAAGTGATCGATATTAAAAGTCGCCTGTAGTCAGTATAACCTCCGAAAACGGGTATTGTACACCAGGGTCATTTTCTGCTGTCAGAAATATTTTTGATGGTTTGAATGAAGAAGTTGTTTCAAATCCTGCTTTGAGTTTTTTCGACATAAACCCGGACCCACTCACAATTTGACCTATATTTTTTATTGCCTTACTATCTGACATCAACCAAACAACATAGACTGATTTTGGAGGCGTTAGCTGTGTTGATTCAGCCAGATTTGAAATTTGAACTTTAATCTTATAGTTGTTATTTCCATCTTTTGTGACTTTCACCGTACCTTTTGCGGCAGGCACAACAGATGATTTCAGGAAGTTTACTTTGGTTGTGCACGAACTCAATGCAAATGCAAGCAAACCTATCGAACAAATAAAGCCGAGACTTTTCAGTGATAGAAATCCTTTTTTCATTTTCATTTTTTTAAATTTTAGTAATTGATTATTCGTGATTTACGCTAATCAACAGCGTGATTCATTATGCAAAGGTGGTTCTTAAGGATGCATTTAGCATTACATGCATTTTAAAAATTGTTACATGATTCACACATAAATTGTTGATTAACAACAGTTGATCAACACACTTTAAGGAGCCCTAAATCAGATTGAGGGTTTTTTATGCCTACATATGGATACCTGAAAAAGTAGAACTGCCTGCCAAAAACCAAATGGTTTAAAGACAGGCAGTATCCACGCACTAACCAAAGAACCAATTTCTATAGATGATGAAAAAAGTTTCAGTTTTAGTCTTACGTTTTGTTTAAATATCGTATCCGCTTTTGATTATTGTCGAAAGCATTTTGAATTGCTTGTTGGCATTGAAATTATGTTTTGAATGAGCTGGTATTATGATTCCATCACCGAGATTTAAATCGTATTCTTTGCCATTGATAAAAAGTTGAGCCGATCCATCGATGATTTGAATGAAGGTATCAAAGGGTGAAATTTTTTCAGCCAATTCCTCGCCAGCAGCAAATGAAGAAACGGTAATATTGCCTGTTGTTTTCTTTAAAATCGTTTTGCTAACCACTGCGTTGGGCATGTATTGAATGATTTCGACGATGATCTGAGCAGTTGATTTTTCTAATTCAGCAGTGTCATTTATGTTTTTCATACAATTTTGTTTCTTTTAATTTCAAAATGATTTAATTAAAGAATCCGATGCCCGTTCTCAAAAAACTTAAGAAGTTAAGATTCATCCAGAATCGTAAAATATTCTTATAATTTATTGATTACAAAGTTCTTACAATCTCAATCAAAAAGCCTTACACATCCTCTGGAAAAGCTTACACATATCACAGGTTTTCGAGATTCCCCTGACGTTTTTGTCTGAGCTGTTTGTAAAATGTGGGAGTGAGACCGGTCACTTTCTTAAACTGATTGGATAAATGGGCCACGCTGCTGTATTGCATGCGGTATGAAATTTCGGTGAGCGTAAGTTCATCGTACAAGAGCAGTTCTTTTACTCGTTCGATCTTGTGAAAAATAATGTATTGCTGTATGGTGATGCCTTTCACTTCTGAAAAGATATTGGAGAGATAGGTGTAATCCTGATTCAGCTTTTCGCTGATATGATCGGAATAATTGATTTTAGGCATTTCTTCTGAATAATGAATCATCTCAACAATCACTGCTTTGATGCGCTCAATAAGGATATTTTTTTTATCATCGAGCAGCTCAAGTCCCGATCTGAGCAGATTCTCTTTAAGCTGCAGATGTTGTTCATTGCTTAATTCTTCAAATATTTCAACTTCGCCTAAATCCACAGCAATGAAATGAAGTCCAAGATTTCGAAGCTCTTCTTTCACTACCATTTTGCAACGGAGGCTCACCATGTATTTTATGTAGAGTTTCAAATAGTCATTTTTTATAAAAATACTTCAAATATCATTATTAGTCAACTTTCTATGTTATGAGACAGTAGCAATCATTGTTTTCGGTTAAAGCATTATCCAATATTCTGACAGATTTTTGTCAGATTTTAATACACTTAAAGCGTTTTACATCCTGTCCATATACCATTTCAACTGTTTTTTCATTTTATTATATTTCATTGTGTTGGTTATGATTTTTTTTAACCGCAGGAATGACGTCTCACTTTTTACTACATAGTCAGTAGCTTTGTGGTGCATACAATTGACAGCTACCTCAATTTTATCCTGAGCCGAAAGAATGATGACAGGGATTTCGGGATCGAAATCCTTGATCTTGTCCAAAGTTGCCAGTCCGTTCATGGCAGTTTTGCCTATATTATCAAACAGGTAATCCAATATAATAACATCAGGTTTATTTTTGAGATTTTCGATGCATTGCTCACCCGATTCATAGGTTTCGATATCAAAATCACCATTTTCCAAAAATTCGATTTCAAGCAGGTTCAAAAAAACAGGATCGTCATCTACAAGGAAAATTTTTATTGGTGTTTGCTGTTTCATTTGTGATTATTTTTTAAGTTGATTAATTCAATTTCTAATTCCTTACACGACTGTTTAAGTGTGCTAAATACGCTTTTTAACAATGGCGCAATTTCTTCAGTATGCTGTTGAGTGCTTGCATAATCTTGTATTTTTTTTGCCATATTCTCGTATTTTTTGTCAATTCCCATGATGGCAAATGAAGGAATAAGTTTGTGTATTGCACCGTAAAGTGCATTCCAGTCTTTTTTTGCTAAACTCTCTTTCATTGTTTTGGTTAATATAGAAGTTTGATCAAGGTAAAGTGAAATCATCTTTATCATTAATTCGGGATTTGATTTTGTGCATTTATTCAAATATTCCAGATTGATGTATTTGGGCTGAAGAATTTCTTCTTTTACCCTTGACTTCGGTTTTTCTACTCCTTTGTGTTTATTCTTTTTAAGAAAACCAATTATTTTGGTATACAATAACCTTTCATCAATAGGTTTCGAAATATAATCATTCATCCCAACAGCTTTGCACTTCGAAAGATCGACTGTTGTAACATCTGAAGTAATAGCTATAATAGGCACTTTCAGCTTTAATTTGTTGCGTATGTACTCAGTGGCATCAAAGCCATTCATTTCGGGCATTTGAAGATCCATGAGTATGATATCATATGTATTGGAAGCCAATTTTTCGATGGCAATTTTGCCATTGTTAGCAATTTCGCTCTCAAAGCCAAAGTCATCAAGCAAGGTTTTCATAAGAAGCTGATTAAGAGCGATGTCCTCAACAACCAATACCCTAACCCCTTCCAGAGTTTTATCAAACTCCACATTTTCCAACTCTTCTTCCGGTTGTTCTGTTGTTTTTTTAAAATCAAGCACAAAACTAAAAACAGAGCCTTGGTCAGGAACACTTTTCACACTTACCTTGCCATGCTGGTTCTCGACAAGCTGCTTCACAATTGCCAGGCCAAGTCCTGTGCCACCATACAAGCGTGAAGTGCCGCTCGATGCCTGATGGAAATTTTCGAAAATCTTCCCGGTGTTTTCTTTTGGAATACCGATGCCCGTATCGGATACCATAAATTCGAGCGTAACCTTTTCTTCAGTCTCGTGTAAAACGCGAACGATAACTGATATGGAACCTTTAGCAGTAAATTTCACTGCATTGCTAAGTAGATTTAGGATGATCTGGTGTAGTCGAACCGGGTCGCCCAACAGAATTTTTGGAATATCCTTGTCAAATTCTTTTACCAAGGTCAAATTCTTTTCCTGAATTTTTGACTCGAACAGGTGAAGCATCGCCTCCAGGGATTGTGATAGCCTGAATGGGATATTCTCAAAAACCATTTTCCCCGCATCCACTTTTGCCAGATCAAGAATATCATTAATGAGCACGATGAGTGCTTCTCCGCTAATTTTAATGGCTGAAAGGTATTCTTTTTGTTTTCCAGACAGTTCCGTTTTGAGCAGCACTTTTGTGAACCCGATGATGGCATTCATAGGTGTTCTTATTTCGTGGCTCATATTGGATAAAAACTGCTGTTTCGCCTTTACGGCATCTTTTGCTGTGCGCATGGCAGTCTCGGCTTTTGCCTTAGCTGCTATAGCCAGTTCAGTAACGAGCTCTGCAAATATTTTTGCCTCTGTAAGTTCAGCTGCGATTCGTTTTTCAGCGGTAACATCTCTTGCAACAATTACTACACCCAACACTTTTCCGTTGTCATCCTTGTATTCCGAACCATTAAACAAAACATCTGTCAACTTGCCGTTAATATGCCTTATTGTCAATGGAAAATTAACTACCGATCCGTTGGCAAACACCTCCTGATACACTTCTTTGGCCTTCTGCGGTTCGGTAAAATAATCCAGAAAATTTGTGCCGGTAAGTTTTTCCCGGTCCAGGCCTATGATATTAATCGTTGCCTGGTTCATATCTGTAATTTTCCCTTTCGTGCTGATGGTAACCAATGGATCAAGACTGGCTTCAATCAAGCGACGGGCAAATAATGACTCTTGTTTTTTTATTGTCTCCATCTTTGTGGCGCCTAATTTATTGGCTCTAGATTCCTTCAATTTGTAATCGGTTTTTTGTTTTTAATTTTTTGTACGTTGATGGTGTCATACCGGTTACTTTTTTAAACTGATTGGATAAATGGGCAACACTACTGTATTGCATGATATAAGATATTTCGGTGAGATTGTATTCCTCAAACATAAGTAGCTCCTTTACTCTCTCAACTTTATGGACAATAATAAACTGCTGAATTGTAATACCTTTCATTTCCGAAAAAATATTTGCAAGATAGGTATAATCGTAATTGAGTTTCTTGCTAATATATTCGGAGTAATTTATTTTGGGTAATTCACCCGCATAATGGATCATTTCAATGATTACATTTTTTATCTTGTCGATCAGTACAGCTTTCTTGTCGTCCATAAGTTCGAGGCCTGAAACAAGCAGTGCCTTTTTAAGTTGATCACGTTCTTCCAAAGATAAATCCTCCATGATTTCAATCTCGCCAAGATCAACAATAATGAAATGCAATCCCATTTTTTTGAGTTCTTCCTTCACTACCATTTTACAGCGAAGACTGACCATATATTTAATGTAAAGTTTCATGCTTTTTCGAATTGTTACCTGGGGAAACCTTTGCGAGGCATCTGGTCAAATCCTTTAACAATAGTTCGATTCTATATTTAAATGGCTAAATCACTACATTATTCCTTATTACTGACATCCTGCGAACAGTATGAACGGTAGAATGGCAGGTGACTTCCTGATTGTTTTCTGGATGCCATCTGCCTTTTGCTCTTTTCTGTTTTATTGGTAAAAGCTGGGTATTATTCATTTCATTAAATCATAAGATATTAGCTATTCATATAAAGAATTGAAATCGAATGAATTAATTTTTTCATTTTTCTCAGATCATTTTCTTCTTGTCAGAGAAGAGGTTGTTCTATAACTTAAATGTGAGTCCAAGTTTTCCCCCTGAAAAGGCATTTCCTCCACCAAACTCAAGATTGATACCAACACGGTCATTAAAGTAATATCTTCCACCTAACTGACCTCCAAGTCCTACCCTTGTGGTATTATCGCCGCTATAGGCCTGGGGTGAATTCCAGATATAAAATCCCAAATTCAATCCTCCATAAAAATCCCACTGACGTGGAATCTGTAAAACGGTGTTAAAATGGTAGTTGGCATTAGCCGACAAGCCAATGATGTTGTGGTGGTACCGATCGTTACCCCAGTTTTCGTTGTAACCACGGTACGAGAGCTCGCCGCCTACGGTTATATCTTTATGTGCGCTGTAATCAAATCCAAGGTAAAAAGGCACACCCCACCCTGATAGTCCAATGCCAACATTAAGCTGTGATTTTCCAACTGGTAACGGACTCTGACTGAATGCAAAGCCAGTAATCAGGGCCAGTGAAATTAGTAGTAGTAATTTTTTCATTTTTAAAGATTCTTTTTTGATGTATATTTTGAATTATTTGTTTTACAAAGGGTTATAAAGTCGGTGCAAAAAAAGTATAACACATGCATTCGTTCTTTTTAAACATTTCTGATTTAAAGCTTTGGCTTCGTTAGCGCCTTCTTTTTTCATTGATGGTTTCTGATTCCATAATCAGGGTGGCTTCATTATTTTTTGAGAATTTATCTTTCAGAAAAAATGCTGCAATTTTTTCAACCATCTTCACACCGAGAAAAGCCGGAACACTGCGAATCCTGCTAAATAGGCGGGCTGTAATGAACTCTGCACTCAGGTTAAGTCCAAGTTTCACAAGGTCATACTGAACTTCTTTATCTGAAACCAAATCGTGCAGCGAACCCTTTGCTATCTCAACAGGATTCATCGAATGAATCAAATCAGCAAAGTGCACGCTGAGTATAGCCTCCTGCTCCAGTTTTTGTTGTTTCAACTGCCGGATACTTTGTTGCAGGCTAGCATAACCGGTGATTTCACCATAGGATAAAATCGTGACTGTTGTGGTTGATGATATCATTTCTTTTCGAAAATATTTTGAATGATTTTTTCGCGTATAGGTTTCATTAACAAGCTTTTTCTGACCAGAAACAACAAAAGACCGATCAGAAAATAAAATCCTGCAACAATCGCAAAGCCATAAATGGTACTATCCAATAGCGCTGATAAGTAAAAACCTGTCGTGAGGCTTATGAAGAAAAGAAAAAACAACGCAGCCAATCCAATAAGCAAAGAACTGAACAGATACGAAATTATGACCGAAGATGCGGCTGTCATTTCCTGCTTTACCAACTGAATGTTGGTGTCGAGGTATTTCTTCAATCCCCCGGTAAGCTCTTCTATTTTCTCAATTTGCACCATTGGTTTTTTATTGTCTGATGAAGTTTAAGCGTGTTTTTGGTTGTAGATTTTAATAAGCAATACGATTACCGGCAGCCTTACTCATGACAAATGTCACGAGTATGGCCAGCGATAGTATCAATCTAACTATGATCTTTTAATGTTTCTGCCTTTTTGATGACAGAATCGATTACCTCATCCATTTTGTGATCGGTAACACCTTTCATTTCTTTGGCTTTTTTCCTGAGGGCTTTAACTTCATTACGGACTTTTTTCTTTAAGTCGCTGACCATTTCATTAGCACCATTGGAGATTTTGCTACGGGTTTTACTTCCTTTGGCAGGAGCAAACAACACCCCAAGTACAGCACCAGCTAATGCTCCGGCCATTGTTGCACCAATAATTTTTCCTGTAATTTTTAAATTTTTCATTGCTTCGTTTTTATTTGATTTTTTTAAAAGATTTTCCTGCCGCCTATCAACCTAAGCAAAATGGCAACTATGGCGAGAACGAGTAGAATATGAATGATTCCTCCGGCACTGTAGGCAAAAAAGCCCAGCGCCCATCCAATAATTAGAAGGATTGCGATGACGTATAAGAGATTGCTCATGATGTATGAATTTAAGCGTTTTTAAATCAATTAATTATGATACAAAATTGACTCTAAAAAGGGATAAATACATTACATAACATCGGGATTATGTTACATATATCACACATTTTGATGCCGGATGATTGCATCCTTCTTTCGGCCTGATCTAGAAATTACTGATTTTTTGAAGGGTTTAATTTAAAGAAAAACCATCTCAGAAAATGGTATCTGAGATGGTTTTTTGTAATACAGTGATTAGCTAAACTTCATCTAATCACGCTTTAAAGGTCTATTTACCAGGAATGATATCAATTATAACCGAACGGTTATAAAAACGCTCCTCGGGCAGTTTGTTGTTAAAAGGCGACAAAGCTTCGTTTTCGCCAGAGCCACGAACTACAAACTTAACATCTTTACGACCAACTTTTGCCAGTGCCTTTTCCAGAATTGATTTCACATCGTTGGCACGGGCTATGGATAGTTGAAGATTATAGTCCTCGTTTCCAATTATATCCGTATAGCCTTGAATGATTACCTTTCCGTTTTTGGGGATTTTTGGGGCAACAATTTCAGTGAGGTACTTTTCATAAATATCAATGGTTTTTGAATCATCGAACTCATAAAGTACGCTGTATCTCATGCCTTCTTCATTTTCGGCTGGTGTCCAGAGCGCCATATGCACAGGAAGGATTTTCTTCACTGTCTTACCGCTCTTCGTTTGGCCAATCATTGTGGCTTTATAATTGCCGCTTGATTTTTCTCCAAGGATCTGTTTTCCAGGGATGCTCACCGTTTCTTGTTTGTAAGGTCCAAAGCGTTTTACATTGTTATTTTCATCTTCCAGTTCAAGATTCCATGAGGAAAATGCTTTATTGGCGCCATCAACAGAAAAAGTAACATAACTTTCAGCAGGAGCTTCCTGCAATCCAACAATTTCTACCGGTCTTAGCGGTGCATCGGGGCCTGTGCGGAATTCCATGAGCATGGCTGGTGTAGTACTTTCAACGGATACTCGCCTGTCACCTTCACGTAAAAGTTCGAGTTCCTTAGTGCCTCCTTCTTTTTCTGAAGGAATTTTTGGTTTGTCACGACCATCAACTGCAATTCGTGAGGAGTTAATTCCATAAATATCAACAAGATAATCTTTCACTGCATTGGCCATTAATTTCCCATCTTCCGGGCCTTTTTCTGAAGAACCAACAAGTTTAATGGTTGATGAAGGGTTTTTTACCATGCGGTCACCAAGGATATTGAGGATGTTGTAATAAATAGCCATCTCGCGATCCGACCATCTTGAAAGCGTTTTGGGCATAATGCCTTCCAACTGATCTTCCTTGAAATCTTTCACCTCATCCTTGTTTAGCAGGACATATCTCTCAGGGATAGCGTTTGATCCAAGATCGAAGAAGATGTAATTACGAAGTGGAAATGTTTCGCGTATTTTGCGATTTGTAGCAATGTTTTCAGGTGAATCTATTGTAAATACTACAATAGGATCCACAAAATCAATGGGTTCCAGTGTTTGCATTACATAGTCAGGGTTCTTCTTCCCACGGCCGATTTTCAACACTGCTCCAGCCCGCACGCTGGTAACATTCCAGCTTTCAATTGTTCGGGGTATCTGTCCGAAATACGGATGAAATGAAACAAAGGGGGATAGCATCATCATCGACCGGTGGTCTGATGAAGTTAACGGGATATCGAAACCTGCACCGATCTGCATCGAAACCAACATATCCTTTATCTCGCTAAATTCAGCTTTGACTCTCGGTTCAGCTTCCTGCTCAGGAAATTGAGGGTTCACTCCAAGTTGGTAGATAAACTGCCTGTTAAGGATGAATGCAACCCGGGGGCCGGCATACAAATAAAACGAAGATTTGAATGGGGCAAAGCGTAAACTTGGCTCAATAGTAAGGTAACTAAGTTCAGTCGACAGATCAGCAGGGCAATTGCAAGGAGTAATTTCCTGCTCAAATTTCCCTTTCTTATCGTCGTATCCAAATTGCACCATGACGCCTAACCTGGTTTCAGGTTTATAGTATTCAATGACTGGCGCAAAATATAAACCTATTCCCTTTCCATTATGAAATGCTGAAGGTGCAGTCAGATCTGCATTTAAATGCTGGGTGCTGCCCTGATGGAAATTGAAGTTTGCACCTGCTGCTCCTCCAAACCACCATGATGGCCGGATGAATTGTTTTACCTGCGCCTGAAGAGGCTCAATACCTGAAAGAATCAAAATACTGAAAACAGCACTTACAATCATCCCGGTAAAAGAGATACGCACCTTGTGCGCTCTCTTGTTTAAATTTATTATACGTTTCATCGTATGTCAAGATTATGGTTTGTTAATAATATTTGTGTTTGTCAGAACAATGGAACCATTGCTGCAAAGCATCCTGCCTTGTGCAACTGCTCCTGAGTTCATCGTGATGGATGTCAAGGCAAGAATGTTTCCTTTGAAACTTGTGTTATCGCCGATAGTAGCCGAGCTGCCTGTCTGCCAAAACACATTCTTTGCCTGTGCTCCTCCGCTGAGAATAACATTCCCACCGGCACCTCCAACAGTTGTGAAACCTGCTGCTACCTGGAAAATCCAGACAGCATTCTCATCACCCTGAGCATCAAGAGTAAGGTCGCCCGACTGTATTAAAAGTGTCGAAGTAGATTTATAGATTCCGGGATACAAAGTCAATCCACCCTGATCGCCTGAAACAGTTGCAGGGGCTGGTACTGTTGCGCCTTCAGCAAAAAGATACGCTTCAGTAAGGTCGAGCTTAGCCTGAGCAAGCATAGCTCCCACTCCTGGTGGTGCAATATCATCCGAAGCATAAATAGCACCGTTGACAACAATTGCTGGTGGAAAACCTGTTATCGATGAACGAACACCGGGACTTATTCCAACATCCTGATCATTAATTACACTAAACCCTGCATTGTTGCTGATGCCAACACCGGCTATAATTCCAAAGCGGGCAACTGACTTAAGATCAACAAATGGCGCTCCTGCAGCATTTACGGTGGTGAAGGTCCATTCATAATCATTTTCTAACGGAATACCTGTCAGATTCTCAGCTACTGTTGTAATAGTTGCAATGTAGGTAGTTGCGGAAGACAGATTTGAAGTGGGTGTGAAAGTTGCTTTCACTCCTGAATAACTTACCTGTCCATCAACTGGTGTAGTTCCGATTTTTAAGGTAAAGGATGCGCCATTAATTGTCAATGGATTCATCATCTCACTGAAATCTGCAGTAATAACCTTATTGAGTTGTACACCCGTTCCCAGATTCACCGGGTCAGTCGAAATGACGGTAGGTGCTGGAAGAGAAACCGTAGTAAATGTCCAGACGTAATTGTTAACCATATTGTTTCCAGCAAGGTCTTTCACAGTATTGACAATGGTAGCCGTATAAAGTGTGTTACCGGCAAGACTGGCTGCAGGCACAAAAGTGGCTGTTGAACCAGCATAGCTCACATTACCTGTAACTGAATTAGCTCCTTGTTTTAAGGTAAAGCTTGAGGCATTGATCGTCAGCGGATCCATCAGCTCACTGAAAGTAGCCGTTGGATTCACATTAACAGCAACATTTGTGGCAAGGTTGGCCGGTAAAGTGGAGATCACATTTGGTGCAGTTAAATCAGGAGCATTACCTGTAGTAAATGTCCAGACATAATTGTTAACCATGTTATTACCTGCAAGGTCCTTCACAGTATTGACGATGGTAGCTGTATAAAGTGTGTTACCGGCAAGACTGGCAGCAGGCACAAAAGTGGCAGTTGAACCAGCATAGCTCACATTTCCTGTAACTGAATTAGCTCCTTGTTTTAAGGTAAAGCTTGAGGCATTGATCGTCAGCGGATCCATCAACTCACTGAAAGTAGCCGTTGGATTAACATTAACCGGAACGTTTGTAGCAAGGTTGGCCGGGAAAGTAGAGATCACATTTGGTGCAGTTAAATCAGGAGCAATGCCTGTGGTAAATGTCCAGACGTAATTGTTAACCATGTTATTACCGGCAAGGTCCTTCACAGTATTGACGATGGTAGCCGTATAAAGTGTGTTACCGGCAAGACTGGAGGTAGGATCAAAGGTGGCGGTAGAACCGGCATAGGTCACAACACCATTGATTATATTGGCTCCTTGTTTCAGGGTAAAGCTTGAAGCGTTAATCGTCAGCGGATCCATCAGCTCACTGAAAGTAGCAGTCGGATTAACATTAACCGGAACATTAGTAGCAAGATTCAAAGGTACAGTTGCGATTACAGTTGGTGCAGTTAAATCAGGAGCAATACCTGTGGTAAATGTCCAGACGTAATTGTTAACCATGTTGTTTCCTGCAAGATCCTTCACAGTATTGACGATGGTAGCCGTATAAAGTGTGTTACCGGCAAGACTGGAGGCAGGATCAAAGGTGGCTGTAGAACCGGCATAGGTCACAACACCATTGATTATATTGGCTCCTTGTTTCAGGGTAAAGCTTGAAGCGTTAATCGTCAACGGATCCATCAGCTCACTGAAAGTAGCAGTCGGATTCACATTAACAGCAACATTTGTTGAAAGGTTGGCCGGTAAAGTGGAGATCACATTTGGAGCAGTTAAATCAGGAGCAATACCTGTTGTAAATGTCCAGACGTAATTGTTAACCATATTATTACCTGCAAGGTCCTTCACAGTATTTACGATGGTAGCTGTGTAAAGTGTGTTACCGGCAAGACTTGCTGCTGGTACAAAAGTGGCCGTTGAACCAGCATAGCTCACACTACCATTAATTGCATTAGCTCCTTGTTTTAAGGTAAAGCTTGAAGCGTTGATCGTCAGCGGATCCATCAACTCACTGAAAGTAGCAGTGGGATTCACGTTAAGCGGAACGTTTGTTGCAAGATTTAAAGGAATAGTTGCGATTACAGTTGGAGTAGTTAAATCTGGAGCCATACCTGTGGTAAATGTCCAGACGTAATTGTTAACCATGTTATTACCTGCAAGGTCTTTCACAGTATTGACGATGGTAGCCGTATAAAGTGTGTTACCGGTAAGACTGGCTGCAGGCACAAAAGTGGCTGTTGAACCAGCATAGCTCACATTACCAGTAACTGAATTAGCTCCTTGTTTTAAGGTAAAGCTTGAGGCATTGATCGTCAACGGATCCATCAGCTCACTGAAAGTAGCAGTCGGATTCACATTAACAGCAACATTTGTAGCAAGGTTGGCCGGTAAAGTGGAGATCACATTTGGTGCCGTTAAATCAGGTGCAGGGGCGGTTGTAAATGACCAAACATAATCATTCACCATGGCATTGCCTGCCAAGTCTTCAACATTGTTTGTGATCGTTGCTGTATAAACAGTATTTGCAGCAAAGTTTGATCCAGGAGTGAAGGTAGCCACATGTCCTATTAAAATTACAGAACCTGCTATAGGGGTGCTTCCTTGTTTGATCTTAAATGTAGCTGCATTAATAGACAATGGATCCATCAATTCACTAAAAGATGCTGTTGGGCTTGTTGTTATAGTAACATTAAGTGCTTGGTTAAGAGGAAAAACAGCAATCACTGTTGGAGGTGTATTATCAGGCGCTGAACCGGTTGTAAACGACCAGTTGTAATTATTAACCATTTTATTTCCTGCCAGATCTTCAACTTCATTTGTTATAGTTGCAGAATATACGGTGTTGGCAGCAAAATTTGATAATGGTGTAAACACAGCACTTATCCCTGAATAGGTGATTACACCTGCAATGGGAGTCGTACCTTGTTTGATAAGAAATGTCAAATGATTGATCGTTAAAGGATCCATCGCTTCGCTGAAAATTGCTGAAGGGCGCGCATTAAAGGCAACGCCTGTAGCCATGTTTTCGGGAACTGTAACGATGACAGTAGGAGCTACGATATCGGGGACAGCACCAGTAGTGAATGTCCAGATATAATTTTGTTCCATCTGGTTTCCTGCAAGGTCTTTTGCTGCGGTGGTTATTGTTGCAGTATATAAGGTGTTTGGCGTTAATACCGTCAGAGGTCTGAGTGTAGCAACAACACCGGTGTAACTCACTGAAGCCGGTACAGCAGTAATTCCATTTTTAAGGGTAAATGAAGCATCTGTAATTGAAAGATGATCCATGGCTTCGCTGAATGTGGCTAATAAACGTGAGTTGATCATCACATCGGTTGACAGGTTTCCTGGAACTGTCAAAATCACCACTGGAGGCGTTTCATCTGGTACTGATCCTGTTGTGAAGGACCAGACATAATTGCTGCTCATGGCGGTACCTACAGTATTTTGGGCACCGGTAGTTATGGTTGCCGTATAAATTGTGTTGGCTGCTAGAGGACTTGATGGTGAAAATGTTGAAGTGTTCCCCGCATAGGTTACAAGTCCGTTAACAAGGGTTGATCCGTGCTTAAGTGTAAATGTTGATGCGGTTATTGTCAATGGATTCATTGATTCACTGAAAGTTGCTGAAACTTTTGTGTTAGTTCCAACGTTCACAGCTGCATTTCGTGGAACAGTGGAAATAACAGTAGGCGGGACAAATGAGCCCGTACTGAAAGTCCATGTATAAGGAGTTTGCAAAGCATTGCCATGTATTTCCTTTACGGAGGTAAGTACCCTGCCCGTATAGGTTGTATTAGGTGCAAGTTTTACCAACGGCACAAAACTCATGGTATTGTTAGTGGCATTGTAGGTTAGTACGCCTTCTACCCTGATTTCGTCAGCTTCCCCGTTTTTCTTTGAGGAGGCATTTAAGGTAAAAGCTGCTTGCGTAATTGTGGCTTCATTCATTTTAGTGTTGAAGGTCACAGTAATAATCTTTTCGAGTATTACCCCGGTTTCAAGATTTGCAGGACTCGTCGAAACCACAATCGGACATTCACCTGTGATCTCTTCATACTCATCTTTTTTGCAGTTGGTAGTTACTATTGCCACAATAAAAATGGCTATCAGAGCTACCCATAATTTCTTCTTTTTCATGTTAGTACGTTTAATATTGTTATAGAATTATTACAATTTAGCAAAGGTGATACTGCCGAGGATTTTTTACATTACATAAAAATGAAGAAGAATTGTATGATTCACACATTAGTCATATTATTCGGGAAGGACAAAATGGAATAAGCTAAATTAAAATACTGAATTTCATGGTTTTAGATAATTATATTAAGATAAAATAATCAAAATAATCATAAATCATTGGCGCAAATCTGCATTTACATGGTATAACGAGCTGCTATTTGGAAAAAAGAACAGCAATTAATTGCTTTGAAGGAGCTCTTAATGAGCCTTTGTGAAAAGAATAAAAAGAGACTTTTCAATTGCCAGATTTTCTAATAAGAATAACAAGATTAGCAATAAATTGGACGCTAAGCAGTCTGCAAAACCCAACGAAATCTGTAATATTACACACCTTATATCAGCCCTCTTTTTCATTAAGGAACATTTTTGCCTCTGCCAACTAGTTTATACAGAAGTTAAACCTTAATCTCTGCTTTCATTAAGGCAGGTGACTTATCATCCGAATGACATGGGTATTTTTTTGTATATTCGCAGTTAATAACAGAGGTTATAAGGCCTGCAATGTGGTGAAAAATTGAAAGTTTGTTTTATAAATGAAGTTTGTTTTATAAAGCTTCAAGTGGGTAGCTATTTGTTTTTAATTATTAGATTTGATAATCAATGCCTTGCATAAGAGAATCGAATAGAGTAGAATTTAGTAGGATAATAGTGATTTTAAGCTTGCTTTTAATCTCGTTGTTACTTCATTATGAGTTGCTCAGTCAAAGCAATAATAAAATTGATTCTCTTATTTTTCGGCTCGAAGTGTCCAAAGACGACTCTGCACGAATTGCTTCACTAACAGAAATTGCTAAATATTATTCATCAACAAACCTGTCGTTATCGTTTCAATATGCAGACAAAGCTTTGGAAATTGCAGAAAACAGTAAAAATAAACAATTACATGCCGAGGCTTTAATGTCGATTGGCAATATTTCATTTTTTCAGGGTTTATTGGATATTTCTTTTCAACACTATTCCAAAGCTTTGGCAATTAACAAAGAATCAGGAAACAATAATGGTATTGCCAATGCTTTAACAAACCTTGGCGGAATTTTACTTCAATTGATGAAATTTGAAGAGGCCAAGCGCTATTTTCATGAAGCGTTGCCACTTTTCATGGAATTGGCCGAAAAAAGAGGCGATACTATTCCGCCTTTTCAAGTCATTTCCATTTATAATAATCTCGGAATAGTTCATGAAAATCTGAATGAATACAACATGGCCATTGATTATTATCACAGGGGTATTAGTCTGGCAAGCCGGATTCCTCAGCAGCAAAAAACTCTGGCCATGTTGCACAATAATCTCGGAAGCATTCATATGAAAATGGGAGATTTTGATGAGGCTTATAAGAATATGAACGCAGCGCTGATTATCCGTAAAGAGATGAATGATAAAAGTGGTGAAGCATCTTCCTACAGAATGTTAGGTATTTTATATAAGTCGCAGCAGAACTATGCAGAAGCACTTAACAACTTTTATAATGGTTATAATTTAGCTGCTTCAGTGGGAAGTACATCTATTTTGGCCTCGTTGAACGAACATCTATTTGAAGTTTTCAATTTATTAAACCAACCCGATTCGGCCCTTAAATATCACATCTTACTAAAACACTATTCCGATAAGCTAAAAGGAGAGGAAACCTTGCTCGAGTTTTCGAGAATGGAGATATCATCACAGTTTCAGGAAAAAGAGAATATCCGGCTCATTGAACAGAGAAAACAAAAATTGAGGTATCTTTTTATTGCCATCCTTTTGCTGCTTGTTGTAGTAATACTTGGGCTTTTGTATGTATTATCTCAAAGCCGGTTGCGAAGACTAAGCCTGTTGAACAATAATATTCAGCTTGCTTCAGAAAAGGCAGCTTTAGAAAAAACAGCGCTTACCAAAGAATTAGAAATTAAGAACAAAGAGCTTACAACAAATGTTATTTACCAAATCCGAAAGAATGAACTTATAAATAACATCGCTGATAAATTGATGACCAACCGGCACAACTTCAAAAAAGAGAATCAAAGTCTTATTAAAGATATCATTTCAGATCTTGAGAATTCTAAAGAAGATAGCGTATGGATGGAGTTTGAAACCCGATTTCATAATGTCCATAACGAATTTTACGAAAAGCTTAATGAGATCAATCCTGATCTCACCCCAAATGAGAGAAGACTTTGTGCTTTTCTGCGCCTCAATATGTCAACAAAAGAAATCTCTACCATCACAGGCCAATCGCTCAGAAGCATTGATGTTGCCAGAACCCGGCTGCGCCAAAAACTCAATCTGACCAATGCAGAGGTTGGATTGATTGAGTACCTGTCTGGTATTTGACCCAACTTTAAGCACAAGCTATCCCCAGGCTACTCCCTCAAAGTTATCAGTTCCTTCCTGATAACTGAGCCAACACGGCTATAAAGTATTGTATATCAATTTTTTGTGAACTTTTGTAGCAAAGATGTAGTAATGCATTCAATCTATTGTAGTAAAAAAGTGCACGGGAATAGTTTGTGGCACCTTTTTTAACTGAATATTTTTGCTGCGTTTTAAATCCTTGCTAAAATTATATTCTTTATGAAGTTAATCGCCGCAATCTTATCATTGGTAATAACATGTTTGATATTGCCAAATGCTTATTCTCAGCACACGAATGCTGAATGGGCCAAACATATTATAGCGAACGAACAATCTGCTTTCAATAACATCTTGTTCGATGGGGAATCGGTTATTACAAATGGTTATTGGTATCTGTCAGCTGATTATGAAGGAGTTGAGTTGCCTTACTATACCAGTAGCAATGCCTTGATTGTCAAATCGGATTTGAATGGAAATAAAATATGGCATGCTACTATGGTCGGCGAAGGTTACGAAACCTTTTTCGATATGGCATTAGATAGTCAAAACAATATCGTTGCTGTGGGATGGTCTTCATCAAACGATACCATAAAAATAAATGGCGAAGTAGTTTATGTGCCTAATATGGAATGGACTTCAAGAGGAGTTGTTGCAAAATTTTCCGGCATTGACGGTAGTTTAATCTGGTACAAACCAATATTGCCTTACGAAGAATATTACAATATGTCGATAACCAAGGTCACAATAGATGCCGGTGACAATATCTACATTTCCGGATACTCCAATTCCAGTTTTGCTATTGATGGCATAGAATTTCTTTTCACCCAAGCGGGATGGGGCACTCAAACATTCATTGCCAAACTTGATTCGCAAGGAGCTGCTATATGGGGATCAAATTTTAATTTTATCGCTGAAGGTGAACCGGGTTGGTCTAATTCAAGGGCGCTCATAACAAATAATGATGATCTTTTTCTTGAAATCGAATATTCAAAACCACTCATCGTTGGCGACAGTATTTTACCATATGAGGGGGAAGGCTTTTATGATTGGATTGCCATTGTAAAACTTTCAACCGAAAGTGCGCAGGTTTCTGAAGTAATTGCATTTGGCAGTAGTATGAGCCAAAATTTGACCCGCTTAAAACTGGATAATGATGGCAATATAGTTGGCACCGGTTTTTTTGAATCTGAATCTGATTTCAACATACACGGTATCCAGCCTGTGTCGTATGGCACTGAGGATGCATATGTTGCAAAGTTCACAGATAACCTTGAGCTTATCTGGCTTAAAAGTATGGGCAGTGAGTATGCCTCAAGAGCCTTTAACCTGAATATAGATGCTGAAAACAGAATTTTTATAGGAGGTGGTTTTGACAGCTATACCCCATTTTATTTTGAGGGCCATAAAGTAATTGAAGCGGAAAGTCCTAATAGCCTTGCAATGTTTCAGGTAATTATTGATGCGGATGGTGAATTTGAGAAAGCTTTTGCGCTTCATGGAGAAGGAGTTGAATCCATAGTCGAGTACAGGGATGCTGTAGTGCTGCAAAATGACCAGATATATGCTGTGGGTGCATCGGTTGAATCCGTTGAATTTATTGATGGGAATCCGTTTTACTCGATACATGATGCTGGATTTTTCATGAAGTGGGACTTATCAAAAGCATTTTATAAAGCAGAATTCGAGGTGAAGGATATGGATGGAAATTCTCTTGAAAATGCCATAATAACCTTAGGAAATAATACAAATGCGCCCAACATCTATTCTTTTTTTCAACTGGAACCTGGAGTTTATAGCTATAGTGTATCGCTCGATGGCTTTAATTCTGTTCAGGGCGATGTTGAAGTGACAGATCAGAATGTAACAGTTGTTGTTACTATGATTTCAGAAGCAGTATCGCTTCGCAGCATTCCCTATACATCTGTCAGAATGTTCCCTAACCCGGCAAGTTCAACTGTTTCATTGATTGTGGATTCTGAAATTGAAGAAATAACAATTACTGATATAAGTGGCAGAATTGTGCATAAACAACAAGTCGCTGCAAATTCAGCACGAATTGATATATCAGAGTTTCCAGCCGGTTTATATTTAGTTCATTTAGCTACTCAAAATGAAATTATAATCAAAAAGATGCTGGTTGAAAAATAATATGTTATCGATGCAGTAATAATTCAGATCAAAAAAATAAATGCAAAGGCTTGTTGAAAAGATCATTCAATGCTTTTAATCACCGAGCAAAAACATCAATACGAATGGATTAATTGAAAACAGATTTCATATGGCATATGTAGACATTTATCATTGCAAAAATTTAGAATTTATGGAACAAACATCAGACGATTCAAAAAATGATTTAAAACTGGAAGATAACATTCAACGGCTACTTGAGAAAAACAGAATTAATACGGAAGCATTAAAAAAACTTCTCAAATTCATCGAAGGGGAAAAGATTACGGAAGATAAACCCTCAGATAAAAGCCAAGATAAAGTTATCAATAAATTAAAAAACTGATCAGTATTTATTAACCAAAAACTATTTGCTATGAGCAGAACTTTTATTCTAAACTTTGGGGCATCATTGTTAGCCCTGATGTTATTAACTCTAAACACAATGCGTGTTTACCCCAACGAGATACAAGATAAAGGGACAACTACTTATCCTTTAGTTGAGACTTTTGAGGGGGGTGTATTTCCACCAGCAAATTGGACCTTGCACAGCCTCATGAATAATTCACAAAGCTGGGAACGTGATCCCTGGACTAACCACACTGAGGGTGGAACCCATTCGGCATTCCACAACCAAAGCGCTGAATTTACATTGGACAACTGGTTGGTTTCGCCCCAAATAAGTATGCCTACTGAAGGGTTTTATTATCTCACCTTCTGGAGTTGGCTTGCAAATAACTGGGCATACAAAAAGAGTAGCGTGATGGTAAGCACCGGAAGTCCAAATCCGGCCGACAATGATTATGTTGAAGTTTGGACGCTGACAGAAACTAATAACGCCTGGTCCTGGTATCAGTATTTTGTAAACCTTGAGGCTTATGCTGGGCAGAACATATATGTAGCTTTCAGATATGAAGGAGACCCATGGGGACATACCTGGTATGTTGATGATATTGGTTTAGGAGAAGAAATAGACGACTCACCTGTGTTGAATGTTAGTACTTTAGAAGTTAGCAATGCGGTAGGAATAAATGGAACAGGCTCAAAAACCTTTAATGTCATTAATGGTGGAATTCTTGACCTGAATTTCAATATTGCTGTTGAGTATCTCAATGCAGAAGGATGGCTTTCAATAAATCCAACCAGTGGAAGTATGGGCACGCACGCTTCTGTTGAAATATCACTTGGTTTCGATGCTGCCGGTCTGGGGTTTGGAACCTATCAGGCAAACCTTAATATAAGCAGCAACGACCCTGTAAACCCAACAAAGACTGTACTTGTAACTTTAGAAGTAATTGATGTCAACGTCTATCCATTTACAGAGAATTTTGAAAGCGAAACTTTTCCGCCCATTGGTTGGTCAATGTTTGACCAAGATCAAGACGGAAGTGCATGGTACCAAAGCTATTATAACAATACTCCCGGGGGACAATTTTCTGCCTATCATGGATGGGGACAACAAAATCAGGATGGCTGGCTGGTTTCTCCACAAATAACTATTCCTGATGAAGGATTTTTCTATCTGTCCTTCTGGAGCCTTGTCGGCGATATCAGCTATTATGGCAAGAACAGCGTTATGGTCAGTACCGGAAGCGGCAACCCTGCTGGTGGCGATTTTGTAGAGGTATGGACAGTTGGGGAAGTAGTAGATACCTGGGCTCAGCATTTCATTGACCTTGAAGCATTTGCCGGGGAAGATGTTTACTTAGCATTCCGGTATGAAGGGGAATTTGCTCACTACTGGATTGTTGACGATATTTCACTTGGCGAAGAGATCGACGACTCACCTGTCCTGAATGTCAGCACGTTGGAGATTAGCCAAACATTAGGGCAGAATGGCTCTGGTTCAAAATCCTTTAAAGTCATTAATGATGGTATTCAAAACCTTACTTTCGATTTAGAAATTGAATATCTTAATGGCAACTCATGGTTAGCGGCCAGTCCAATCAGTGGTAGTATTCCGGCAAAGTCCAACCAAACGATTTCTTTAACCTTCGACGCCTCTGGTCTTGAGCTGGGTACACATCACGCAAATATTAACATTACAAGCAACGACCCGGTCAACCCAACTGCTACAATAGCTGTAACACTCCATGTAATGCAGGCTCAAGCAGTGAATTTTACTGTAATTTATCCTCAATACACCTTTCCAACTGGTATTTCATCAAATGGAATGTATGTATCTGGAAGCCAATTTGGTGGAATGACAAGCTATTTGTGGACAATGTTTAATGGATCCGTTGAATTCCCTGGTGACGCACAGGGGATTTCAGATAGTGGAACGGCTGCTGGTACCTACTTTACTGAATTTCAGTTCGAAGGAATGGATGTGAATACTGCAGGGCTGTGGAACAGAACATCGAGCCAATGGCAGTTCTTAGGTATGAATCCTGATTCGCCGGAAATATTCGGAACATCATACAACATGGCTTATGGTATCACAGCAGATGGTATCACAGTGGTAGGTATGCAATGGTATCCTGACTGGACAGTAAAGGCATACAGCTGGACACAGCAGGATGGATACGATATGATTGGAGCAACCATTCCTGCAAACTCCAGAGCAAATGGAATCAGTGCCAACGGAAGTGTTATTTACGGTTGGGCTGAACCAAACTGGATCAGAACTCCGGTTATTTGGTATAATAATGAAATTATCTTCGTTGATGAAACACAGAATGGTGAGGCTTTTGGCGCATCGGCCAGTGGTAACTACGTTACAGGTTCTTTAGGTTGGGCAGGCGGCTTCATTTGGTCACCAACTGAGGGCACTACAGTATTCCAAAATAGCCTGAACCTTGGTACCTTAAATCCTATGACGGTTCTTGACGACGGCACCGTGTTCGGATATACAGGCGAAGGATTCCCTCCCCTACCTCCCGACAGAAGGGCTTTTGTGAGACATCCTGATGGCAGCATGGAAACATTTAATGAGTATGCAGCTGGCAGGGGTTGGTTTGAAGCTTCAGACTGGATATTCTTTAGCATCAGTGATGTAACACCTGATGGCAATAAATTTATTGGTGCCGCCCAACTACCAACAGGTGAGGCAATTAGCTTTATTTTAGATTTAAATCCTGGCAATCCTGGAATAGAGATATATCCATTGGAGCTTACAGAAAATCTTATTCCCGGAGACACCTCAACACAAACAATAAACATTGAAAATATTGGCTCCGGTTTGCTTCAGTATGACATTATCGTTCAATACACTGCTGCTGATGCAAAAGTTCAGCAAGTTCCAACTGGTATTGAATTTAAGTCGGGGAAACTTGCTTTGGTAAATCAAAAATCAAGTGTTCATGGTAAAAGTGATAAGATAGAAAGCAAAAGGGGGACGATACTTCATTATGATGGACCTAATGCCAACTCCATTGGGTTGGTAACCGGCGGAACTTTTTATGGAGCGGCTCGCTTTCCATCAGAGCTGACATCAGTATTTGAAAATTATCAATTTGAATCTGTTGATGTGTATGTAAACGAAAACCCGTCTAATCTTAAACTTATCATCTGGGATGCAGGTACCACAACCTCCCCAGGTTCAATTCTCTACCAGCAAAATTACACTCCGACCCCTGAAAGCTGGAATACTATTGTATTAAATAATGCTATTACTATCAGCGGATCAGATATCTGGGTTGGTTTTGAAGTTATACACGAAGCCGAAACATACATTCTGGGAATTGATGGCGGCCCTGCAGTGCAAGATGGCGATTGGGTCAGTGAAGATGGTACCAATTGGGAGCACCTTTCCGGTTACGGAATGAATTCGAACTGGAATATTCGTGCAAATCTTTCATTCAATGGCATGAATTGGTTAAGCGTTAGCCCTGAAACCGGAGTGATTGATGGCGCTGTCATTCAGGATATTGCGGTTTCATTTAATGCAGCTGGGATGGAAGCTAATTCATACACTGCAAATCTCAGAATTACGAGTAATGATACGCTAAACCCACTTATAATTATCCCGGTTTCGTTACTTGTAGAAACGGGCATCTCAGTACCCGAATTGCAACAGTTTGATGTAAGCTTATTTCCAAACCCTGCCATTAATCAGTTGCAGGTTCATGCAAATCAGCTGATAGAAAGAATAAGCATTTCAGATATTTCAGGGAAAACGGTCTACACATCGCACGATAATAGCCGCAATGCTGTTTTGGATTTATCATTCTTAAATAATGGAATGTATTTAATTCAGATTACTACCCACCAGGGAACATACACTAAAAAATTGCAGGTTATTAAGTAAACTGTAAGTTCCTTTGATTGATATTAACTCAAGTCGGTTGACTTAGTAAGGAGAGTAAAAAGGGGAAGCTATTCACTTCCCCTTTTTCTGTTTTCATTCCATATCGACCATGCCTGTATAAACCTATCCATAGTGCCCTCTCTCCCTTGTGTAACACGTTAGCTTTTCTGAAAGTCATCAACTTTCTAAAAAAATGATGATGTTAAAGTTGAAGAGCGTTGTTAGAATATGCAATGGATAATAGCTACAATGAGCAAAAGGGGAAATCATCCAATTAAACCGACTCTCAAATATTAAAATAATTCAATTTCTTGTGTGACAGTTTCATGTTTATTTATACAACAACTATATAAAATTGCTGGAAAGCCATCCAATCATAGTAAAAAAGTACATTTCGTCCTTTTAATCAAGGCTCTCTCATTAACTTTTTATTATGTTTTGGAGCAAACTTTGTCTAAAATTGCATGAAACACTGTAATTTCCAGTTACATTTCATCTTAAATCGCAATCATTTCAATTCCAATTTAGGTAATTATTGGTTGTTTACTCCGTATTATTCATTTTCAGCGCAAATTGCCTAACTACATTTTATATACAGCCATAAAAGCAGTCGTTTTTTTTAGTTAAAATACAAATTTCTTAACTGTCTGTATCAGAGTGCAATAAGTATAAATAACTATGTAATATTATCGCTGTTTCAAGGACTTGTATATAGTATGTATATATCACAAAATCAGTTTATTTCATATGTTTTTAGGATTAACCTCTCTACTTTTAATGCTGCTTTTGGCCTGTATTGGTCGAGGATTTTGCGCTTAACAGTATAAAAATTACAAAGTGTATGAGAAAAATTACTTTTTTACTGAGTTTTTTGTGTTTTTCGATGTTGCTTATGGCTCAAGCCGATAAGGTATACATTGAAAACTATAAAAACGGGATGAAACTTATGGTAAATGGTAAGGAGTTAATGGTAAATGGTATGAATTGGGACTATTTTCCCATTGGTACAAATTACTCCTATAGTTTATGGACACAACCCGATGCTTTTATTAAAAAAGCACTCGATGACGAGATGTCGCTCCTGCGCAACATGGGTGTTAATACCATACGTGTTTATGCAGGTATTCAACCCAAATGGATTCAATACATCTATGAGAACTATGGCATCTTTACGATGCTTAACCACTCATTCGGGCGTTATGGACTCACACTTGATGGTGTATGGGAAGCCAACACCGAATACAATGATCCCAGAGTGAAAGAATTGCTGTTGAAAGAGGTGAATGAAATAGCGCTTACATACAAAGATACTCCCGGACTATTGTTATACCTTTTAGGAAACGAAAACAACTATGGTCTTTTTTGGGAGGGAGCCGAAACCGAAGATATTCCGGTTGAAGACAGGGAATCAACACACAGGGCACGCTATTTATATAAGTTATTCAATGAAGCAGCTGTTTCGGTGAAAAGTATTGACAGAAACCATCCGGTATCCATTTGCAATGGCGATTTATTGTTTGTCGACATTATTAATGAAGAATGTAAAGATGTCGACATCCTCGGAATCAATGTTTACCGTGGTGTTTCGTTTACCGACCTGTTTGATAAAGCAAGGAAAGAATACAACAAACCTGTTTTGCTAACCGAATTTGGCTCCGATGCCTTCAATGTGGCAACCAACCAGGAAGACGGGCAATCGCAGGCTGTCTATAACCTTGCTAACTGGAAGGAAATTTACGAAAACGCGGCGGGTATCGGAAAAGCAGGAAACTCAATCGGAGGCTTTACCTTTCAATTCAGTGACGGCTGGTGGAAATATGGTCAGACCAAAAACCTCGAAGTGCATGATACCCATGCCTCATGGTCCAATGGCGGTTATCAGTTCGATTTCGAACCTGGCGTCAACAATATGAATGAGGAATGGTTTGGGATATGCGCCAAAGGTCCTTCCAATGAACATGGTTTTTATCAGCTGTATCCAAGAGCATCTTATTATGTATTGAAAGAGGCACACCAGCTAAACCCTTATGATAAAGGAGTCACATTAAATGATATACAATCACATTTTGATAAGATTCTGATTGCTGATGCGGTTCTTAAAGCCAGAGGCGACAAAGCCGCCCTTGATGGCGAACGTACCAATAAAATCCGCCTCAGCAGATTTACTACCGAACTAACCACTTTCAACACCGGTGGCAACCTAATTACAACACCAAAAGATCCCGTTCAGGGAAATCCCCTTTATCCCAATCAACAGGGTTTTGATCATATGCAATCATTTTATGTAGGAGTTGAAGCCAATCCGGCATCAAATTTCAGAGCCAATGTTGAGTTTAACGTGCTTGGTAATGTTGCACTCAACCCCATTGATCAGATTTTTTATGAGAACAGGGGTCGTCCGGTTGAACTAAGCAGCGGGAATGATGAGGTTAAAATAGAATCCATTAACAGAGTTCAGATTTACAGAGCCAGCTATCAGTGGGATCACAAATGGTTCAATCTTAATGGTTTCTATCGCACAGGCCATTATCACTGGGGATACGAAGGCGATTTCTTTGGCTTGTATCCTGAGGCCAATTATGGGCCTCAAATCGACATCTATAATGGTATAGCACCATTTGGTTTTGAGTTCGAAGGCAAGCAACAACTTGAGGGACTGAAAGTAGCTTTCGGTCCACAGTTGTGGTGGGGTGCCAATGCTGCTGTGCTCATTAAATACAGCAAGGAAGTCGGAAAGTTTAAGCTGACGGGGATCTTTCACGAAGACCTTGATCAACTTGGGCTGACCGAGAGCTCGTTTGCTATTCCGCAACCAAGAACACGCAGGCTTACCCTGCATGTAAACAGAAAAATTGGCAAGTTTGACATTGATCTTGGCGGTATCTGGGCTGGTCAGCCATTACAAGGCCGCACTTTTCAGGTTGTAAGGGGCGAAGAGGGTGCTTACAGCATCTATCAGGATGAAATTCGGGCAGAGGACAATTATGGTGGTAAAATCAAAATCGCATATACAGGAGGCACTTTCAATTGGTATGCACAATCAGCAGCGATGGGTTTAGTTGCCCAGGGAGGGGCTGATTATACCAAGACCTTCACAGGCTGGCGTTTGAAAGACAGCGGTAGTGGAAACCAATACAATTTTCTGACAGGGTTGACTTACACTGTCGGTATGTTGCAGATAGCACCAAACTTCTTGTGGCAGAAACCAATCGAAGGTCCTGTTCCAAACAGTGTTCCCGCACCAGGCAGGCCACGTAACATATTGGACGATCCTTTTGTTGTACGTTCCAACCGTGAGCAGGTCTCTGGTGAAATATTATTTACATTCGATCCAACTCCCGGAACCTGGATGTATAACTGGGACAGCGACATTGCCGAAGACGCAGGTTTTGCCCTCAGTGCCGGTCTGGTGTACCGCCACCTTCCAACCACTCAAGATGCTGCAATAGGTATTCTGCCCGACGGGCGAACCACTTTTGCTTTTCCCGGTGCTCCTCCGGCACAAGACCTTTGGGAGGTACACGCCCGTATCGTTTCGAAGCCTACCAAAGATTTTGGTCTAATCGCAAACCTGTATACAGGTGATGCTCAGGCCAATGGAAGCGACGGTCGTTTGATAAAAAGAATGGGCATGGACCTGAGGATGATATACAAAAAAGTAAGACTCAACAGTTTTGTCAGGGTTAACGACTGGGGTCCATATGATTATCACCGCGACTTTAACCTCACTTTCCCACTTCAGCTGATGGCCGATCTTTCGACTACTCTTGTCAAGCCGGGCTGGCTCGATCTGCCTGAGACACGTATTGGTATCAGAGGCACGTATCGTACCCTCGATCAGTATTCACCACGCTATGCTCCTGTGTATGTGGTCGGGCCGGGTGGCACTCAAATACCTGATCCAACTGCTATTGGTTATGACAATGGCAATGAGTGGGAAATCAGAACCTATATTCATATTAACATCGGCAATTAAAAATTTATATGATGAAAACAAATTTTATCAAACTATTGAAATATGTCCCGATGGGGATACTGGCTTTGCTGCTTTTAAGCTGTGAGCGTGATCTTGAAGATCTGTCTCCCGTTGGATTTTCTGAAAATCCGGAAATTTTTATCGACGGTTTCAGTTCAGGACTTAACTATGCTGCCTTTGGCGCATCGGTCCCTACAGCTTTTGATGTTGACAAGGCTGTTTCCTACGACAACACACCTGCTTCCATGCGTTTTGAAGTGCCGGATGCAGGGGACCCAAGAGGTGCTTATGCAGGAGGTAGCTTTTTTACTGAAGTGCCACGTGATTTATCCAACTACAATGCCCTTACCTTCTGGGCTAAAGCTTCCCAGTCGGCTGATATTGATGTGGTAGGCTTCGGTAACGACCTTGGTGAATCGAAATTCCAGGTTACCATTCTTGGGCTGGCAGTGAACACCAACTGGAAAAAATACATCATTCCTATTCCCGATCCATCAAGGCTGACAGCTGAAAAGGGTATGTTTTTCTATTCAGAAGGACCCGAAAGCGAAAAAGGCTATACCTTCTGGATCGACGAACTAAAGTTTGAAAATCTGGGAACACTTGCACATAAGCAGTTTACCATTCTCAACGGTGAAGAACAAGTGGAAACCTCTTTCGTGGGTGTAACAAAAAACATTAACGGGTTGACAGCTTCGATGAATCTTCCTGATGGTGTTAACCAAAGCGTGTATATTAATCCTGCCTATTTTACATTTGAATCGAGCGATCCAGCTATTGCAACCGTTGATGCAAAAGGAAAGGTTGATGTTGTTGGCGGTCCGGGCTCAGCTGCTATTACAGCAAAGGTTGGAAATATTGAGGCTCAGGGCTCATTATCCCTTGAGTCAATGGGTAATTTTGAACAAGCACCTGTCCCGAATAAAGCTCCCGAAGATGTTATCTCACTTTTTAGCGATGCATACAGCAACGTACCTGTAAACTATTACAATGGTTTTTGGGCACCTTATCAAACAACCCTCTCTGCTGATTTTGAAGTAAATGGCGATCATATCCTGCACTATACCGACTTCAATTTTGTGGGTGTTGAATTCAGTTCACCAACAGTGGATGCCACTGCCATGACGCATTTGTATATGGATATTTATATTCCCAATGCCTTACCCTCAAATGCTCAGTTAAAAATTGAACTCGTTAACCAGGGTGCAGCGGCCTCCGCTGTTTTTTCAAAAACCATCGCGGCGAACCAAACACAACAATGGATCAGCGTTGATATTCCTTTTTCCGATTTCAGTGGACTTACAGGAACAGATAAGTTATTTCAGATCATTTTTGTTAATGAAAATGGAGTGATGTCAAGCTTTTATGCCGATAATATTTTCTTTTACAACGACGGAACACCGCCTCCGCCAGCTACTGAACCTGCGACACCTGCTCCTGCACCTACAATAGCTGCTGTCAACGTTTCTGCTGTATACAGCGACGCCTACACAGCCATTGCCGGCACTGACTTTTATCCTGATTGGGGGCAGGCAACCCAGGTTACCGAAATTCAGATTCAAGGCAACAAGACATTGAAATATGCCGGATTGAACTATCAAGGCATACAGTTGGGAAGCAGTCAAAACATTGCTACGATGACCCACCTGCACCTCGATTTCTGGTCGGCCAACTCCTCCTTACTCAGTGTGTTCATCATCAGCCCCGGGCCGGTAGAAAAGGGGGTAGCGCTAAGTGTTCCTACAACAGGCTGGGTTTCACTTGATATTCCACTCTCTCAGTTTGCCCCTGTCAATATGAACGATGTCATTCAGCTCAAATTTGATGGCAATGGCGATATTTATCTGGACAATATTTATTTCCGTAAATAACAATGCATAAGATGAAAACAATGAATAGAACTTTCAACCCGGCATTTATTGCAGCATTGCTGCTGACTCTGAGCTTTTTTGGCTGCAAGCCTGATGACTTTCAAAAACTTGACGAACGCAACTGGAATCTGGTGTGGAGTGATGAATTCAATGATGCTTCCGGCACGTTACCCGATGCATCCAAATGGACCTACGATATTGGCACAGGCGAAGGTGGCTGGGGAAATGCAGAGTTGCAGAACTATACCAATAATCCTGAGAATGTCTCCCTTGATGGCGATGGAAATCTTGTGATCACCGCCTTACGTAATGGAAACAGCTTCAGTTCAGCAAGAATTAAAACTCAGGGTCTGTTTGCCCAAAAATATGGCCGCTTCGAAGCACGCCTGATTACTCCTTACGGACCGGGTCTTTGGCCTGCCTTCTGGATGCTCGGCGATAATATTCTAACAACACCATGGCCACAATGTGGTGAAATTGATATCATGGAGCTTCGTGGACAGGAGCCCCATGTCATCAGCGGAACAATTCACGGACCGGGATACTCAGGAGGCAATCCCATCACAAAACAATTTGCACTTGTAAACAACCGTTTCGATGCTGATTATCATATCTTTGCTATTGAATGGGATGAAAATAAAATTGATTTTTTTGTGGATGATTTCCTCTATCAACGTATTGAGCGCGATGAACCTTCCGGCGAATGGGTGTATGATCAGCCCTTTTTCATGATACTCAATGTGGCTGTTGGCGGTAATTATGTGGGTTTCCCAACTTCAGAAACTCCCTTCCCACAGAAAATGATCATTGATTACGTAAGGGTTTATCAGGAAATAAAATAAAAGTTAATCCCCGATACTAAATTTTAACCTTTAACAGATACTATGAACAAGGCGTATTCAGCAAATAATGTTGCCCTGCGGGAAAAAAAAGTGGCTATGGAAGTAGTAAAGCATGAAAATGAAAGCTACTTCAGAATATCGGACTATGACACCATGCGACCCTTTTTTATGAGCGTGGTTAGTGATTCCAATCATTGGATGTTCGTTTCAAGTAATGGCGGTCTCACTGCAGGTCGTAAAAACCCGGAATACGCCTTGTTTCCATACTACACCGATGATAAACTTTCGGAATTTGCCGGAATAACCGGAAGCAGGTCCATCTTTTGGATTCAGAAAGATGGGGGTGATCCCATTATCTGGGAGCCTTTTTCAGAACATTGCATCCCGGGACGAAGCATCAGCCGTAACCTCTATAAAAGTGTTCACGGTAATAAGATCATGTTTGAAGAAATCAATCATGACCTTAATTTGGTCTTTCGCTACCAGTGGAGTAACTCGAAAAAGTTTGGTTTTATCAGAAAGGCTGCATTGCTTAACACGAGCACCCATACGTATCAAATCAGTTTGGTTGATGGCATCCAGAATATCATGCCCTATGGTGTTCCAAGTTATTTACAGGCAACAACCAGTAACCTTGTTGATGCCTACAAACGCAGCGAACTCGAAACCCGGTCGGGTATCGGCATCTATGCACTGAGTGCAATTATCGTTGACAAGGCTGAACCCAGCGAAGCGCTTAAAGCCAATATCGCCTGGTCGACAGGCATCGGTAATCCGCAGTACCTGCTGTCGTCGCGTCAACTCAAATCATTTAGAAACGGGCAGCCGTTAAAGCCAGAAGCAGATGTGAAGGGTGAAAAAGGAGCTTATTTCATATTTTCTGATCTGAGCCTGGCTGCTGAATCGGAAAAAAACTGGGAGATCGTTGCCAATGTCAATCAGACACAAGCTGATATCATTCGTTTGAGTAATGAGATCATTGGTAATAGTGAGCTTTTAAAAACCCTTCAGGACGATATCGACGATGGTACTGAATGCCTTATTAAACTTGTGGGAGGGGCTGACGGGTTGCAATGCACTTCCGATCAATTAAATGATACCCGCCACTTTTCAAATGTGCTGTTCAACATCATGCGCGGAGGCACTTTTGATTATAACTACCTCATCGAAAAACAGGACTTCCTGCTTTACTTAGGAAAGGCAAATCAAGATGTTGTCAACAACAACCAGCTCATAATAAATCAGTTACCCGAAGTGTTTCAGCTCAACTCGCTGAAGACACTATTATTTTCATGCGAAGATGTGGATTTCATGCGTCTGGGATTGGAATACCTTCCGTTGAAATTCAGCCGCCGTCATGGTGATCCCAGCCGCCCGTGGAACTATTTTTCAATCAACACCCAAAATGAAACTGATGGATCAAAAATCCTTGATTATGAAGGCAACTGGCGCGACCTGTTTCAAAACTGGGAAGCGCTCGCCCATTCCTATCCGGATTTCATCAGCGGGATGATTCTAAAATTTATGAATGCCACCACCTTCGATGGATACAATCCTTACCGGGTGACCAAAGGTGGTTTCGACTGGGAAACCATCGAAATTGACAATCCCTGGTCCTACATAGGTTACTGGGGCGACCACCAGATTATTTACCTGCAGAAGTTTCTCGAAATTGCCGAACATTATGCGCCGGGCAGTCTGCAGGAATGGTTTGGAAAAGATGTATTCGTTTATGCCGCTGTGCCTTATATCATCAAGCCTTACGAAGACATCCTGAAAAACCCAAAAGATACTATTGGCTTTGATCACAAATGGGATGAGGCTATTCGTAAAAAACGCGAAAAGAAAGGTGCTGACGGTGCTTTACTTACAACAACAGGCGAAAAAATTTATCACGTAAATTTTATTGAGAAGATACTGGCAACCGTATTGGCCAAACTTTCAAACTTTATCCCAGGGGCCGGCATCTGGATGAATACGCAACGGCCTGAATGGAACGATGCCAACAATGCCTTGGTAGGAAACGGTGTATCGATGGTCACTTTAAATTATCTGAACCGTTTTCTGACATTTCTGGATCAGCTACTAGATGAGCCCGGCGAATCACATTTCAGGGTATCGGAAGAACTGGCTGACTTTTATCACAGTTTACGTGATACCATGCTCGAAAACAAGCAATTGAATACTGATGATATCAGCGATGAGGATCGCAAATACCTTCTCGATTGTTTTGGAAAAGCCGCTTCTGCATACAGGCACCAGATTTATGTGAATGGCTTTAGTGGAAATAAACGCGACATCTCACGTGAGGGACTGAAACAGTTTACATCGATAAGCATCAGTTTCATTGCCCGTTCTATCCGCGCTAACCAACGACCCGACAAACTTTTTCATGCCTATAACCTTATAACTCTAAAAGAAAACAGCGCAGAGGTAAGTCATCTGAGCGAAATGCTCGAAGGTCAGGTGGCAGTGCTGAGTGCGGGAATCCTTAGCAGCATGGAGGCACTTGAGGTGATGAATGCACTTAAGAACTCCAGCCTCTTCCGGCCTGATCAATTTTCGTATATCCTCTATCCTAACATGGAATTACCCGGATTTTTACAAAAAAACAACATCCCTGCAGAGTTGGTAACTTCATCAAAGCTATTGCAGTTATTACTGGCTAATGGGGATCGTACCGTCGTTGAAAAAGATGTGCTGGGGGGCTATCATTTCAATGGCGATTTCAGAAACGTTCGCGATCTTGCAAATGCCATCAACAGGTTACCCAATAGTTATAGCGAACTTGTTAAAAATGAGACAACCATTCTGCTCGACATTTTTGAGAAAGTGTTCAATCACAAGGCCTTTACAGGTCGTTCCGGGACTTTCTATTCCTACGAGGGGCTGGGATCCATCTATTGGCATATGGTTTCAAAACTACATTTAGCCGTTCAGGAATGTTGCCTCAAAGCAATTGATGAACAAGCCGAAGAAGGTATTGTAGGCAAAATGCTGGAACACTATTACGAAATTGATGCGGGTATTGGTGTTCATAAATCACCCGCGCTTTACGGAGCATTCCCAACCGATCCTTATTCCCATACTCCGTTTCACCGGGGCGCTCAACAGCCGGGTATGACAGGACAGGTGAAAGAGGATATCCTTGTACATCATGGCGAAATGGGCGTTTTTGTCACCAATGGTCAGTTGTTATTTAATCCCTGCCTGTTGCGTAAACAGGCTTTTCTTACCGAAGGACAAAGTTTCAGCTATTACACTGTTGAAGGCAACGAACGACAGAAAAAACTAGAGGCTGGTCAGCTGGCTTTTACTATCTGTCAATGCCTGGTAATCTATACCCTTTCTGATAAAAACGGAATGACGGTATGCTTTACTGATGGCACTTGGGTAAATTTCGACGACCATCAGGCTGATACAGCAGTCAGCAATGAACTATTTGGCCGCAAAGGAACAATTGACCGCATCGAAGTTTATGTAAACCAAAACACCCTGCGATGAAACAAATCAGAAACGGCTTTAAAAAGCTTCAGTATCATCACATTAGTCAGCTGCTGCTGTTTATAGCCTGCTTGCTGCTGTTATCCTGTTCGGGACAACCCAAAAGCAAAGATCGGACAGCCGCTGAAATACTGGGCAATCCCAGCTATCAGGCTATCTGTTACGGAGGTTACCGCGAAAACACACGCGATGTGCAACCCACACTGGATCAGGTGAAAGAGGATATGAAAATCTTATCAGCAATGGGAATCAACATATTGCGCACCTATAATGTGTTTTACGACGAAGCCGCCACTTTATTGAAAGCTATTCGTGAGCTGAAACAGGATGATCCATCCTTCGAGATGTATGTCATGCTGGGAGCGTGGATTGATTGCAAAAACGCATGGACCGACTTGCCCGAACGTATTCGTAACATAGAAAGTGAAGCCAACAGTGCTGAGATCGAACGTGCAGTGAAATTGGCACAGGAATATCCAGAAATTGTGAAGATCATTGCTGTTGGCAACGAGGCCATGGTGCACTGGGCATGGAATTATTACGTTGATCCGGCTATCATCCTCAAATGGGTTAACCATCTTCAGAAACTGAAACAAGAAGGCGCTTTACCACAGACATTATGGATTACCAGTTCCGATAATTTTGCTTCCTGGGGCGGTGGCAGTACTGAGTATCATAAAGAAGACCTTAACCGGCTAATTCAAGCTGTTGATTATGTATCAGTTCATACCTATCCCATGCACGATACGCATTACAATCCTGATTTCTGGTTTGTGCCGGAAACTGACAGCATATTGAGTGATTCTCTAAAAATTGATGCAGCCATGCTTAGGGCACGCGATTATGCCAGGTCGCAATTTGAAAGTGTCCGCGCTTATGTAAAAAAAATCGACGCCAACAAACCGGTACACATCGGTGAAACCGGCTGGTCATCCTTTTCCGACGGCTTTTATGGACCTGAAGGATCAAAAGCTGTTGACGAATACAAATCAGGGATTTATTATCATCTGACAAGGGAATGGACCAATCAGGCGGGCATCAGCTGTTTCTATTTTGAAGCTTTCGATGAACGCTGGAAGGATGCTGCCAATCCAAATGGCTCTGAAAATCATTTTGGGTTAATCAACCTTCAGGGAAAACTGAAGTATGCTTTGTGGGAAATGGCAGATGCCGGGACATTTGAAAACCTGACAAGAGATGGTAAACCGTTGACTAAAACCCTTGATGGTGATCACGGTGCACTCATGCTAAATGTCAAAGCCCCGCCCTTAAGAAGTGAAGTCCAACAAGTGATTAACCATTAGACCCGGCATCATGAATCACAGAAATCTGATACCAATGGCACTAATACCAATAATGCTGATGATGGGAGCTTGTAACAAACCCAATGAATTGCAGGTGGAAGTTTTTGAAACTTCTGCAAGTGGCAACAAACTTACAAAACTGACAGCCTGGCCATCTGCTGATAATAAAGTAGCCCTGGAGATTTTGCCTGATGAACAGTTTCAAGCTATCACTGGTTTTGGGGGCTCTTTTACCGAGGCAACTGCCAGTTTACTGAATCGTTTAGGGAAGGAAAACCGTGAAAAAATCATCGAAGCTTATTTCGGAGAAACAGGAGCAAAGTATTCGCTCACCCGCACACATATGAATTCCAGCGACTTCTCCCTGGGTAACTACTCTTTTGCTCCTGTAGAAGGTGACCTCAACCTGGAACATTTCACCATTGATGAAGACCGCGACGATATCATTCCTTTGATAAAGGAAGCCATGGCTGTCTCAAAGGACGGTTTCAAAATCATTGCTTCTCCATGGACAGCCCCGCCCTGGATGAAAGACAACAAAGACTGGCGCGGAGGAAAGCTATTACCTGACTATTACGATACCTGGGCCCTCTTCTTCTCAAAATACCTCGCTGCTTATGAAGCAGAAGGTATTAAAATATGGGGTTTTACTGTTGAAAACGAACCACTTGGAAACGACAGTAACTGGGAAAGTATGCACTTTAGTCCGGAGGAGATGACCCACTTTGTGAAACACCACCTGGGCCCGCTTTTACGCAGAAATGGGCATGAAGTTAAAATTCTGGGCTTCGATCAAAACCGTGGCGAAGAGCTCCAAAAATGGGTTGATGTTATGTTTGGCGACGAAGAAGCTGCTGAATATTACGACGGCACAGCCATGCACTGGTATGCAAGTACGTATGATTACTTCCCTGAATCACTGCAGTATGCAAGGAATAAAGCACCCGGAAAACATCTGATCAACACCGAAGCTTGTATCGATGCACAAGTACCCCGCTGGCAGGACGATGCATGGTATTGGTCGGAAGAGGCAAAGGACTGGGGCTGGGATTGGGCTCCCGATTCCCAAAAATACCTGCATCCCAAGTATGTTCCTGTATACAGATATGCCCGTGATATCATTGGTTGCCTGAATAATTGGGTCGATGGTTGGATCGACTGGAATATGGTGCTTGACCGGCAGGGTGGCCCTAATTGGGCCAAAAACTGGTGCATTGCACCCGTTATTGCTGATCCTGACAAAGATGAAGTGTATTTTACACCTTTGTATTACACCCTTTCGCATTTCAGCAGGTTTATCAGGCCCGGCGCAGTAAGGATCGGCTTTTCGTTTTCGCACGAAACCCTGATGGCGACAGCAGTGAAAAACCCTGATGGAAGCCTCGCTGTTGTCGTTTTTAATCCTGAAGAACAACCAATTGGTATTCAACTTTCATTAAATGGCTCTACCAGGGATCTGGTTATCAGTGGTAAAGCTATTCAGACAATCACTATACCGGCACAGAAACAAAATGAATTTTAATACATGTTACATCAAAATCAAAAGTAATGACAACAGTTACGACAGCTTCGAGAGACAGAGTTCCAATGTTGCAGAAAGCAGCTTTTGGAGCAGGCCATTTGGTCAACAATTTATTACCGGGTTCGCTCGGCGTTTTTTCATTTTTCCTGCTTACAGCCTTTGGGATGGATCCCTTTCTGGCTGGTCTGCTGGGAGGGTTACCCCGCTTCTTCGATGCTTTAACCGACCCTATCATGGGTTATATCTCAGATAACACCAACTCAAGATTTGGGCGAAGAAAGCCATATATCTTCATTGGAGCTATACTGAGTGGTGTTTTGTTTGCCGTGCTTTGGCAACTCAACCCTGAAAATACGCAGATGTACAACTTTTGGTACTTTTTGATTTTTTCGATGGTTTACCTCATTGGCAACACCATGTTTTCAACTCCATTGATCGGACTGGGTTATGAAATGACCTTCGATTATAAAGAACGTACGCGTCTGATGGGATTTTCGCAGACAATAGGCCAGATCGCATGGATGATCGTGCCATGGTTCTGGGTGATCATCGCCAACCCCAACATTTTTGAAACGCAGGCTATTGGAGTGCGTCAGCTTTCGATCATTGTTGGTATTATCTGTATGATATTGGGTATCATGCCTGCTTTGATGTGCAAAGAAATCGATCAGACCAACCTCACCAATCGTGATGAACTTACCATTAGAAGCATTGCAAAAAACTTTAAGAGTTTGATGCATAACATGGTGCTCATCTTCAAAAATATGACATTCGTAAGGCTTTGTGCAGCTACCTTTCTGGTATTTAATGGATTTCAGATGGTAGCTTCGTTCAGCTATTTCATCATTGTTTTTTATATGTTTCAGGGTGATTATGCTGCTGCCGGCACCTGGCCTGCATGGTTTTCAACCATAAGCGCAATGTCAACAGCTTTTGTAATCATTCCCACCGTAACCTGGATGTCGAACAAACTGGGTAAACGCAAAGCATTCATAATTTCCACTGCTTTATCTATGATAGGCTATGGCTTAAAGTGGTGGGGATTTAATCCCGACAACCCTTGGATGCTGTTTATGCCGGTTCCATTAATGGTTTTTGGTATAGGTGGTTTGTTTACACTCATGATGAGCATGACAGCTGATGTGTGTGACCTCGACGAACTTAATAACGGAATGCCCAGAAAAGAAGCAACCTTTGGTGCTATCTACTGGTGGATGGTAAAACTTGGACAAGGTCTGGCTCTGGTACTTGGTGGTCTTGTACTCAAAATGGTTGGTTTCGATCAAAATTCTGCGCTACAGTCGGCCGAAACAATCGTGCGTCTAAGGCTGGCCGATATTCTCATACCTGCATTTACCGCCGGACTCGCCATACTTGTCATGTGGAAGTACGACCTTACCGAGGCCAAAGCAAAAGAAATAAAGGATGAGCTTGTGCTAAGAAGGGGTGAACTAAAATAGGGTCTATTCCTTTGTGATTCAATTATTAACAATACTATAGAAATTAAAATTATGTCGTTCAGAATTGAGAATTATCTTAGTTTTAAGCATGCCGGAAGCGTGCTCAAAGAACAGTTTCTGGAAGGAAAGTCAGAAAAAGACATCGAAAGTCTTTTTTTGGAAATCCTGTATGGTGGCATTCACGGCATCTGCTTCAGCCTTTATGAAGAAGGACAGAAACCCGGCGATATCATTCCCGAAGCACAGATCAGACGAAGGATGAATATCCTGAAAAAATATACCGGATGGGTAAGGTCGTTCTCATGTATCGAGGGAAACGAGCTGATTCCCAAAATCGCAAAAGAGATGGGCTTGAAAACCCTTGTGGGAGCCTGGATAGGCAAAGAAGAAGATAAAAACAAGGAAGAGATTGAGGGCCTCATTCAACTTGCCAAAGAAGGCTATGTGGATATAGCTGCTGTGGGAAACGAAGTGCTCTACCGCAAAGATCTTACTGAATCACAGCTGATTGAGCAAATAAGAATGGTGAAGACTGCTATTCCCGACATTCCTGTTGGCTATGTGGATGCCTACTATGAATTTGCAAAACGTCCCGCTATCACCGAGGTCTGCGATGTGATCCTTTCCAATTGTTACCCTTTCTGGGAAGGAACAGAATTTGATTATTCATTGATTCACATGCAAATGATGTATCAGCAGGCAGCGTCGGTTGCTTCGGGTAAGCGCGTGATTATCACTGAAACCGGTTGGCCGAGTAAGGGAGAAAGGCTGGGAAAGGCTTCACCTTCTTACCTTAACGCCTTAAAATATTTTATCAATACTCAGTTATGGGCCTTGGATGAAGGCATCGAAGTGTTCTATTTTTCTTCTTTCGATGAAGCATGGAAAGTTGGTGCGGAAGGCGAGGTTGGCGCTTATTGGGGGTTGTGGGACAGCAAGGAGAAACTGAAATATGGCAATGGATATCTTTAAAAAGTTGAACATCAGCACAGGACGTGCCATCTGCTATTCAGGCTTTCGCGAAGGTCAGAATCCCGGCGGAGTGTATCCTTCTTATACTGAAATCAAAGAAGACCTTTTACTACTCAAAGGACACTGGAAATACCTGCGGCTTTTTGATTGTGACCTGCATGCACAGACAGTTTTCGAAGTCATCCAAAATGAAAAGCTGGATTTTAAGGTTATGCTCGGTGCTTATATCACAGCCGAAATGAACAACTTCAACTGCCCATGGAACGGTGGGGTCTATTCGGAAGAACAGCTAGAAAAAAATAAGACAGAAAACAGCGTCAGGATTGAAAAACTGATCGAAATGGCCAATCAATATCCTGACATCATTTTTGCCCTTTCTGTTGGTAATGAAGCATGTGTGGAATGGACCGACCATTATGTACCCGAAAACAAAGTTGTGGAGTATGTAAAGAAGGTCAAATTTCATGCGAAACAACCTGTTACGTTTTGTGAAAACTACCTTCCCTGGCTCTTTAAACTGGAGAAGCTGGCTAAAGAAGTGGATTTCATTTCCATCCATACCTATCCTGTATGGGAATACAAACATATCTCCGAATCGCTCGATTACACCAGAGAGAACTACGAAGCCGTGGCAAAGAAATTTCCCGATAAGCCAGTGGTAATAACCGAAGCCGGCTGGGCTACCAATTCGAATGGCAGAGGTATCAATCCGGAAAATGTAAACGAGGACTATCAGAAAACCTATTTCGATAATCTGATGGAGTGGTCCGGGAAAGAGCATGTGCTGACCTTTTTCTTCGAGGCATTCGACGAATACTGGAAAGGGTCACCAGAACCATTCGAACCGGAAAAACACTGGGGATTATTCAAGATTGACCGAACACCAAAAATGGCTGTAAAAACTTACAAATCAAAATAAACTATTCTTATGGTCTTTTTAATACCAATCAGACCAACTCTTTAATCATTAACAAATTAATCTCAATCATCATGAAAAATGTTACGATCTTATTTATTACACTGCTTATCGCATCGGTAAGTTGGGCACAAAACGCCCCTGTCAACTTCGAGCCGGGCGGAAACGGTGCTGCCTGGACCTGGACAGTTTTCGAAAATGATGCCAATCCGCCGGTCGAGATCATCGCCAATCCCGATCCTACCGGAATCAATAGTTCAGCAACAGTAGCCAAATTTACCGCGCTTCAGACGGGCCAGCCATGGGCAGGATGCGAATCGGCGCATGGTGCTGATCTGGGTGGATTTGTACTTAATGCAACAAACTCCAGCATCAAAATAATGGTATGGAAATCCGTTATAAGCGATGTAGGAATCAAGTTTGCTTCACCAACAGGTTGGTCACAGGGCGAAAAAAAGGTTGCCAACACCCTTGTGAACCAATGGGAAGAGCTTACATTCAATTTTTCGGATTTTGTGAATCCTCCGGCAAGTGAAGGCCAGTTGGATCAGCTTATCATCTTCCCCGATTTTAACCTTGGTGGTCGCACCCAGAACAATGTGGTTTATTTTGACAATGTGACCTTTAACTCAACCACCGGCCCGGGTAACGAACCAACTGTGGCTGCACCAGCTCCCCCGGTTCGCAATCCTGAAGATGTGATGTCGGTATATAGTCATGCCTACCCACAAATTCAGGGTACAGAATTCAATCCTAACTGGGGACAGACAACAGCTGTTACCTTCGTGACCATCGAAGGCAACGAAGCAATGAAATATGCCAACTTTAACTACCAGGGAACACAGTTTGCCAGTCCGCTCAATGTTACCGGCATGGAAGCACTGCACCTCGATATGTGGACTGCAAACGCAACCAGCGTCAATGTTTTCTGCATCAGCACCGGACCTGTTGAAACAGCATACGCATTGCCAATCACAGCCGGACAGTGGGTGAGCTATCATATTCCTCTCACAGCCTTTTCAGGAGTTAATCTGGCCGATGTCATCCAGTTCAAATTCGCTGGCGGCAATGGATCACATACCATTTTCCTGGATAATATCTATTTCTATTCAGGCGACCCGCTCAGTAATACTGAAATTACGGCTAATGAGAAAGTGGCTGTCTATCCAAACCCTGTTGTTTCAGGCAATCCTGTAAACTTCAGTAAAGATATCGCCAGTGTTGAGGTTTACGATGTGAATGGAAAGTTGGTAGTGCGTTCAACAAAGGCTACCCTGAACACCGAAAATATGAAACAAGGTGTTTATACACTCAGAATCCTGACAGTTGATGGTAACATACAACTTCAAAAACTCATGATTCAATAATAAAACTGATTTAAATGAGTCGTTCTAACAAGGGCGACTCATTTTTATTAATTTCGTAGGACTATAACGTAGTTTAGAAAACCCATTGAGCAGAAAAAGTATTTTCCTTTTCATCCTCATCCTTTTCAGTCAAAATGTGATCGCAAAACATTTTTCTGAGAAAGGTGTTCCGCTATTGAGAAATTTTGTGCCGGCACAGTATGGTAATAAAGGCAAAGTCTGGGACATCCATTCGCTCAGTAATGGAATAGTGCTGATGGCTGCCGACCGGGGATTGCTGATGTTTGACGGCAAAAACTGGACCAGCTACCGCGGTAGTATTGGTTTTACACGCTCATTACATGCTGTTGGCGACTCACTCATTTTTACCGGTTCCGATATGGATTTCGGGGTTTGGAAGACCGGTCCGGATCATGAACTGGTTTACACATCTCTCTACCCTTTCAAGGAAGAGGTGCAGGATGTAAACGAGGAGTTTTGGGGGACCTACTATCTCGAAGACAAAGCGGTCTTTATTTCATCGAAGAACCTCTACATCTATAAAAACGGTCAGCTTACCCGCCTGAGTGCTCCAAACCGTTTCAGCAGCAGCTTCACTGCCGGAAGCAAGCTTTACGTTACGGATGAGCGCAGAGGACTTTATGTGTTTGAAGGACTCGACCTGAAGTTGATTTTTGCTTACCCTGAAGGAGTGAATTTTGAGATAAAAGGGCTTTATACCTTGCATGACACCCTTATGGTGATTTCGAAGGATGCAGGCATTTTCAGAATCGAAGAAGGAAAGCCTGTTCAAGTGAAAAACAGCTTGTCAGAACTGCTGAAACAGTCCAAAGTATTTAGTTATACAACGCTGGGCGATGAATATCTGGCCTTTGGCACGGTAATCAAAGGATTGTATATAACTGATAAAAATGGCCATATCGTTCATCATATCAACAAGTACAAGGGATTGTTGAGTAATACCATTCTGACACTTCATTTTTCAGAAGGGGGCAAGTTGTGGATAGGTATGGATTTTGGTATTGCTGTGATGGATATGCAGCACAAGATCAATTATGTGTACGATTTCAGAGGCGATTTTGGAACTGGCTATACTGCCTTAATGAAGGATGATGTTTTTTACCTTGGAACGAATCAGGGATTGTACAAGGCTGATTGGAAGCATTTGAATAATAACACAGAATACTATAGTTTTTCACTGATACCAGGTACTGCAGGACAGGTTTGGATGATTGAAAATATTCAGGACCAGATTTTTATGGGCCACGACCGGGGTTTGTTTGTGCTCAAAGATGATCAGCTCAAACAACTCAGTGCAGAACACGGATTTTGGAATGCCTGTTCCTTTGGTGATTATCTGCTGTTTGGCAACTATAATGGAATTTCCATTTTCCGTAACGAAGGATCAGAATGGGTATTTGATAAAAAGATGGAACTCATCGCCGGTTCGTGTAACCAACTTATCCTTCAGCCTGATAGTGTGCTCTGGGTGAATATTCCTAATTTTGGTGTGATTCGTGCCAAACTGGATGCAAATCTCTTCCCTGCCGGACGCACCATCTTTCCCGAACTAATGTTCGAAGGTAGTGAAGCTGACCTTAGCAGCGACAGCAATGGTATCCATGTACTAACCGATCAGTTCCAATATACGTATAACGAGTCGCAAAAGGTTTTTGAAAAACAAGATAAACCTGTGGTAAAACCTTCGGCTGCTGGCCTTTTGCCTGGAATTTACCGTCCAAAACCATTACATGAGGATTATGCCTTTTTCCCAATCCACAATGGCTTTGCCCTTCAAGCCAACAGTTTGCAAACACATACTGAAATGACAGGCATTCAGCTGATTTTTAAAGAAATTGAAGCCCTCAACAACGACGAAAGCAGCCATTTCCAGAAAGATGCAAGCATACCCTCCCACTTGAACAACCTGCGTATTGAGTGCATTGTACCCAATCAGGAGCATGTTTTGTATCAATATCGCCTCAACGAAGGATCGGCCTGGAGCAGGTGGACAACTGATAATATTTTTGAATTTCTGAACCTAAAACATGGGCGCTATAAGCTTCAGGTTCAGGCATCTGTTGAAGGGGTGCTTATTCCTTCACAAACCATCACATTTCGTATCGCAGCACCCTGGTACTACAGCTGGTATGCTATGGTGGCTTATTTTGCGCTTGTTGTGCTATTGATTTACATGCTGCGCTACTGGCAGTCGCTAACACTTCGAAAACAGAAGAAGCATATGCTCATAAAAAAGCAACAGGCATTGCGTGAGCAGGCAACAAAACACCGGCAGGAAATCATTCGTCTGGAGCAGGAACGCCTTCAATCCGAAAATGAAGAACTAAAGAAACAGCTCAAAAGCAAGACAATCGATCTTGCCGGAAAAGCAAAGGAAAACGAAGACAAAAACCGTCTGTTGCTGACGCTAAAGGAAAAATGTACAAAGGCCCAAAACAGTCAGGGATCAGCAGCCCAACATTGGGGCGAAATGCACCGTCTGATTGATACCCACCTCAAGGTGGATGACAATATGTTCGACATACAGATGAATGAACTTCATCAGGAACTTTTCAAAAAACTAAAGCATCGCTTTCCCGACTTATCGGGTAACGACCTGAGACTGTGTGCCTACCTTAAAATAGGTCTCAACTCCAAAGAGATCGCAGATATGCTTAATATTCAACCCTCGAGCTCCTATATCAGCCGTTCACGCCTGCGTAAGAAGCTGAAACTGAATCCCGAGGAAGATCTGTATGACTTTTTGAATAAAATTTGAAGCAACTTAAGGAAAGAATAGTTGAGGGGTTGATGGGTTTAGAGGGTTGATTCCAAATTTGAAGATTTGAAGATTTCAGATTTGGTCCTAAAGCTTTCGATTTGAATTGTTGAATCCTTGAATACTATTAACTTCAATTGACAAAAGAAACAAAATTGTTTACTTTTGTGACATCATCTACCAACTCACTGATATAAAAGGAATACACCCCGGCCTTCTTTTGGAGCGAGAGTTAAATAAACGAAAGCTCAAAAAAAATGCTTTTGCCCTCTTATTGGATGAGCATCCTCAAACAATCGTTGCCATTACAAAAGCAAGAAGGGGAATGAATACTGCGTTAGCCTTAAAAATTGAAAAATTGCTGAATATGGAAGAAGGTTTGTTGATGGTATTGCAGGTTTATTACGATATTGACCAGGAAAAGAAGAAAAATGCAGTAAACAGTCCGGATCTTTCCAAATTACGGCCAGTGTTATTTTGGGATACCGATATAGCAAGCATCCAATGGGAAAAACAAAAAAATGCAGTAATCAGAAGAGTTTATGAAAGAGGCAATGAAATTGAAAAAAATGAAATCTGCCTGTTTTATGGTCTGAATTCGGTCAGTGAAGCCGCCACAACAAATCAGGAATCCTCAAATCTATAAAAAGGTTGATTTGTTGATTCGTTGATTTGTTGATTTGTAGAGGGCTAGCGGAGCTATTATCAAGCCACTAATTTTCAAATCAGAAATCCTCTTATCATAAGAAAGTTGATTCGTTGATGTGTTGAGGGCTGACGCGGTTTTTATCAAGCCACTAATTTTCAAATCAGAAATCCTCAAATCAACACATCAACAAAGATTCTTTTAAAACATTTTATGGCATAATTCTTGGCAGTAAATCGACAATTCACTTTATAAATCCTCAAAAACCAAAACCATGAGAAAAAATCAATTCAAGCCTTTTGCAGCAATCATTTTTGTCAGTTTGATTCTCTTGTCAACAGGATTAGTTGCTCAAACTTTTGAGCTTAAGGACTACAAAAACCCTGATTTTCATTTGAAAATGCTGGAGACCGACTTTTCATTCATAAGTAACAGCAACGGTAGCAGACAAACGTATTCAGGCAGTCAAACCTATCCTGAAAGACGATTCGATGATTTTCAAATCGGCGGCATGCTGAGGCCAACCTACTACTCCCGGACTAATCTGCGCAATTACCAGGGTAATCAATCAATTGAAATTGGTTTACAGTCTGAATTCAGGAAACAATCCAGCGAATTTACCGACCTCAGCGGTTCTCAATCACAAGACTCGAAAAGAAGCACCTATCTGGGAGACTTATACTATAGAACATCAAACAGGTTCTATAACAACAAAAAACAATTCTTTGAAGTGGATGCTACCTTCTTTTATACGTTTTATTCGGCAGCTTCTTCCTATAATCAGGAACCAAAATCGGAAATTTATACCCTACACAATGCAAACAGTCAGCACCAGGGTCAGATAAGCGTTCCTTTGCTGATTGGGAAAGGAAGGATGGAAGAGGTGCAGGATGCACGACTGGCACTTTACATTTTTGAAGACCTGAAAAAATCGGGTAACCTGAAACACGAACCACTGAAAGAAGAAATAATAGCTTTTGCTGAATTCATTACCAAACTGAAAAACGAGCGTCATTTCGATGCACGACTGCGCAAAATAAGCGACATCACTGCCGTTGACTCCATGCTTCGTGCCATGGACCTAAAACAAGGGGCTGAAACATCATGGTTTACACTGATCAACGACAACTGGGATTTTGCCGAAGGGCCAATCCGGGAAGCAGGAAGCAGGTTTTCGATTGGTGTTGTTCCTGTTTTTTTCTTCAACAAGGAAACTCATAAGTCCAAAATATCTGATAATTCAGGTAGCGATAACACATTTACAGAAAAAATGCGGGCCAATAATATGGGAGCCGACATCATGATTGATTACAGACTATCAGTGCCCACAAGTTATAATTGGCAACACGACACCTATGCACAGGCAGTATTTTCACCTCTGAACACCTATTTATCAAATTCAAATTATCAGGGCGACAGCTTAATTTCTGAACAAGAAAACTACTATAGAGAGCCCTCTTTCGGAGTAGAAGTTGGTCACACCATTGGTTATTACCCCAACAGCCGCACAAGTGTGTTTTTGCATGGAGAGCTCGACTATCGGTATTTATATAAATCAAAAAGATTAGTCGAAACACTGGAAGAAGAAGAATCCAACAACTTACTAAGTGCGCAGCTTAGGTTGCAGGGGATTTATTATTTTTCGCCCCAGCTTACCTTTAATGCAACTTTGGCCGGACAATTGGCTAACGCGAGTAATAGAATGCGCGCCATACAAACATCAGCTGAGCTGACAAGCCACAATCTTAATTTTTACAGTCAGATAAGTTTAGGATTCACCTATAAATTATTTTAATCGCAGGAATTATAGCTGCGCTTGTCCTGAAAACGCATCTATCAGACATGAGATTTTTCGCTTCATCGCCTTATGTTGTTTACCACAACTTTGGCAGGTGCAGCGAGGAATCTCATTTTTTTCATGCGCCAGAATTCATAATTCCTTTTTCGTCACTTCCTTTTTGCAGTTTTGTTATACCTAGGTAAATGTTTAAATATGAGTCACTTATATAAAAATGATTTAACCGCGATAGCATCATCACAGAAGCAATGCTCATATTTGGCATTGCCTTCTAAGAATAACAGCGAAATTTTTTGCTATTTAAATAACCCTCTTTTGCGATACACCTCTGAACGTTGAGTCGGGGATTTGAAATTGTAACCTTTATAAAAACGTTACAGATCAGAAGTTAATCACTCAACTGCCAAAAGCTAATATACCCTTTATAAACACTTTACGTCTTTTACCGATTAGCACTTGTCTTAAACACTTTGTAACCATATGGTTCCAGTGTCAGGCTGGAAAACGTGCCGGCATCAGCGCCTGTAAATGCATCTTTCCAGGCGAAGCCTGTGAGTGTGGCATCTAGTGTAACCACTGCTTCGGAGTTTTTCAGATTGCTGACAACCAGCAATGTTTCCAAACCTAATTTCTTTGTGAAAACAATTGCTTTGTCATGCGACCAGGTGGTGAGTGTACCTTTCCGAAGGGCTTCATGCTGATTGCGCAACCCGATGATCTTTTTATGTTCGGCCACCAGGTCGGGGTTCAGCGTCCAGTTGATGTTTTGGCCGGTAAACGGAAAAGTGATCCTGAACGGCGTTCCAACCTCCTGTCCGGAATAAATCATCGGCACTCCTTTCATATAGGCAGCTACTACAAAAGCAGCCATCGAACCCTTTTTCCCTCCGAAGAGGTCGAGTGGCGTGCCATCGGAGCTGTTCACATCGTGGTTGGTGAGGTAGCGCACCACCCATTGGTCGGCCCCGGCAAGACTGTATTCCGAATTGTTAAAAGCATAGAGCGAAGAAGCCGGCTGGTTTTGCTGGTACACTTTTTTCATCTGATCGTAGAACCTGAAGCCAAAGTTGAAATCAAAACCCACCGAAAAATGCTGGGAACGGGTACCTTCGGCCAGCAACAATAGTTTTCTTGTGCTCATATTGCGCAGGGTGTCAACGGCTTGTTTCCAGAAATCGATGGGGGGACCATCGGCATAGTCGCACCTGAAACCATCGGCATTGGCTGTTAACACCCAAAACTTCATGGCTTTGATCATCTCCTTGCGCATATCGCTGTTGGAGAAATTCAGCTGCGCCACATCGTTCCATCCGTTCGGACTAACAATATTCCCTGAGTTGTCGCGTGAGTACCATGTGGGGTTTTTCATCCACACATGATCCCATGAGGTGTGGTTGGCAACCCAGTCGAGCAGCACGGCCATGCCACGGTTGTGGGCTTGTTCGATGAGGTTACGCAGGTCGGTGAGGCTTCCAAACTCCGTGTTAACTGCTTTGTAATCGCTGATACAATATGGGGAGTTGATACCTCTTTCCACTCCGATGGGATAGGTGGGCATCAGGTAAAGGGTGTTGACTCCCAGACTCTTTATCGAGTCGAGGCGGGCTGTGACCCCGGCAAAATTGCCCTGCGTACTGAAGGCTCTGATATTCACCTGATAAAGCACCACATCAGCAGGATCGGAAACACCTGCAAAAGGCACACCGTATTGAGCCGGATCGTCGTTTGGAACTACAACAGGAGGTTCAGGATCTTTGTCTTTGCTGCAAGCCAGCGTGGTAAGAAGCAACACCGCCACTATCATGTAGGAACGCGTCAGCATTTTTCTGACGAGGGAGAAGTTTTCAAATCGCATTATATCTTTCTTTAGGGTTCAAAGGTACGAACAAGCGGCATACTGACTGAATGAAAGTGATCACATATCAGAAACTTGCCTTTGAGGTTAGTTTTATTATCAGAAAGATTGATTTTCAACTACATACAAATGAGATAGATACCAGTAATTATTATTGAAAGTTCGTTTGGTGGTTTAAGCCTTTGACCGACAAGTTTTCTAAAACAGCCTTCTTCAAATAGGGTCTGCTGAAAAACTCCCTGTTGCTTGAAAAATAGCTTCATTTCCATTTACCAGCTGAGAGCAGAGGCAAAGATATTAAAGGATTGATAGCATAAAAGTATAGATTATTCTCATCAAAGTACTGATAATCAATCCAAAAAAGTCTTTAACCGCAAAGGGTGCAATGAAGGCACAGAGTGAGCAAAGAAATCTATGATGTGATCGAAATTTTGAAATGTGCAAGCCCTTTGCGCCCTCCTCCTATGTTTGCCACCTGAAGTAGTTTTGTATAAAAGTGAGAAAGAATGAGAGCTCGTTTGCTCCCAAATAGCTCATGAAGCATATTCCTGCAAAGAACTTGCCTCATTTTAAAAGTTACCAAAAATCTAATCATGCAATTTGCTTACCCTTCCGATAAGTTGACCCCAATTTAATCAATACTGAAATTACTGCTTTTCGGAGAGGACTAATTAATAAAACTTAACAAAAATTCCTAAATTTATTTAAATGTAAAAAGTTATAAAACAATTACTTATGACTTATCGTTAAGAAATTGTGATCAAAAATACTTAGAATTCGACTGATGAAAAAGTATAAATCTATAATCATTTTAAGCACGCTTGTTTTTTTGTGTCTAAACGTTTCTGCGCAGGAAAGTAAAACTGGTAACTGGTTTATATACTTTGGAAATCAAGCTTTAAGTAAAAAAGTGAACTTGCACAACGAAATACAATACCGTAATTACGATTTTGCAGGCGATCTTCAGCAGCTTCTTCTGCGCACAGGTATCGGTTTTAACCTGAGCGAAAACAATAACAATCTTCTATTGGGCTATGGATTTATCCGAAGTGCAAATTACATACCGACGACAGATGATAAAATTATCGTTGATGAGCATCGAATTTATCAGCAATTCATCACCCGTCAGTCATTTGGCCGGGTAAATCTGCAACACCGTTATCGTCTTGAAGAAAGATTTTTGCCAAATGATTTTAAACTTAGATTCCGGTATTTTCTTTCGATAAACTTTCCGCTCAATAAGTTACGGATGGATAAAGGTGCAGTTTATGCTTCGGCTTATAATGAAATCTTCTTGAATAGCGAATCGCCCTTATTCGACCGAAACCGGATTTATGGGGCCATTGGATATGTGGTATCAAAACATTTGAGAGCTGAAATAGGTATTATGTCTCAAATACTCGAAAAGAATCATCGAAATCAATTCCAAATTGTAATCTTTAATAATTTACCATTTATAAACAATTAAATCATTCACACTATGAAAACTTCTCTCTTTCGTTCAGCTCTTTTTGTAATTGCAGCCGCAACAATGATGGCATGCAGCAGCGGGCATCAGCACAGTCATGCAACCGCCGAAGCGTCTACCCAGACTATTACCGTCGAAGAAGTAAACACAGCCCTGAAAGGTTGGACCGATGCCTTGGTGGAAATAGGCAAGGTTTATGAAAATGGAGGCGATTATGTAGCGCTTGCCCAGCAGGTACTCGATCAGGCGTATGGTTACACTACAGGAAAAGTGTTTTTTAAACCCACTTTAGCCAATGGCGAGCAAACGTTCCGTCCAACAAATGAAGGCGCGCTTGCATACTTTGTCGGCGGAAATGCTAATTTTCCGAATGACAAGGGTTTTGCCATCACCCCATGGATTGCAGCCCGTTACGATGCACTGGGTGCGGGCAATGAAGGAATACAAATTCATGGCGATGTAGCCATTTTTATGGGTAATGTATGGGTAAAAGGTAAAGATGGCAATGAAGTTATGGTCGACAAAACATTCGCATTCAAAAAAGGTGAGGATGGGAAACTAAGAATCATTCTGCACCACTCTTCCCTGCCCTATCAACCTGTCATGTAATATATCTTACTCTTAACCAAAACCCTGCTTGACCAATCATGCAGGGTTTTGTTTTTTTTACCAGTTTGTAAACAGAAACTTTAACAATTCAGTAATTACATGAATAGCACCGTCCGTTTTGAGTCAAATTGAAGTTTTACAGTTGCTTTTGAAAAATCAGGTTCAAAAGAAACCCCTCTTTTTCAGGGCAGGGCTACAGTTATGATGTGTAAGAATAGCGGAAAATCATGCAACGAATGATTAATTTAACCGAAAGTGAAGCCCGGAAACATTTTTTTGGATGATTCAAAATCGCTATTTTGGCATTTATTTCATTGGTAAAAACACTCATTCCAATGAGTTACAACTTTCGTTTTGACTCATCCTGCAGGCCTAGGCCCGCAACCACACCAGGCAGGACAAATAAAATCGCTTTGTAATGGGGTTGAAAGGGTATTGAAATGAAGGATAATTGCCTGAAACAACATCCACCATCATCTGCAAAGTGTATGATGAAATACACTAATTTTGACTGGAATGAAAAGATACTTTCTGTCATGACCGATGTGCACAACCCCGCCACCCGAAGCTACAATATGAGCCGGATTGGTGCAAAAGACACAAAGCCGGAATTGATGGTGAGGAAGTTTTATAATTCGCTATGAACCAATTATTAAAAGAGTAAAACAGCCAAAAACATAAACCAAAGAAATGTTGAACTATTACTATCGAAGTGACCTTCTTTCATTCGAGAAAAACTCTAATGATGATATCATTGGTAAGATTACGAATTCAAATCAATTTAGTTCTACGATGGAACAAAACAAATCGTGGGCAGATCAAATTGTAATTTTAAAAAAAGCACTGAAAGGTCATCGAGGTGAGATTTTCTTTGAGTTTTCAGTTCCCCGAATGGGAAAGCGTATTGACGCTTTGGTTATTATTAAAGGCGTAGTTTTTGTCATTGAATTTAAAGTTGGTGAGCATAAGTTTTTCCGATCAGATATGGACCAGGTGTGGGACTATGCACTTGACTTAAAAAATTTTCATGAACCTAGTCATCAGGTGTTGATCGCGCCAATCTTGGTATCATCAGAAGCACAACCTGTGCCTATCGAAATCACAACGAAAGCTCATGATGATCAACTTTTATATCCAATTTTAACCAACAAAAACAATTTGGGGTTGGCGATTCAATTAACCTTGGATTTTTATATTCCTCTAGTTGAAATTGATCCTGAAAACTATGCGAAAGGCCGTTATGCCCCAACACCAACTATCATCGAAGCAGCACTAGCTCTCTACAAATCGCATCAGGTGGATGAGATAACCCGAATGGATGCAGATGCTACTAACTTGACACACACAACTTCAGCACTTCATGCAGCTATTAAAAAAGCTGGAAACGAACACAAAAAAATCATTTGTTTTGTGACTGGTGTACCAGGAGCTGGTAAAACCCTAGTTGGTTTAAAAGTGGCTACAACGCATCAAGAACAAGAGAAAAAGTCTGCAAGCGTTTACCTTTCTGGTAATGGCCCATTGGTAGCCATACTACAAGAAGCTTTAGCTCGTGATAAAGTAAAAACGGAAGCCCTTAAAGGACAAAAGATTATAAAGTCGCACGCGAAATCCGAAATCAAGGCATTTATTCAAAACATTCATCATTATCGTGATGCATACTTAATTGATAAACGCGCGCCCTATGACCATGTAGCGATCTTTGATGAAGCACAGCGGGCTTGGAACAAGGAGCAGACTGTCAATTTTATGAAGAGAAAGAAGGGTCAACCTGACTTTCAATTTTCAGAACCGGAATTTCTCATATCATGTTTAGATCGTCACGAAGATTGGGCAGTTGTCATCTGTCTTGTGGGTGGCGGACAAGAAATAAACACAGGTGAAGCTGGCATTTCTGAATGGCTTCAAGCTATCAAACATTTATTTCCTCATTGGCTGGTTTACATTTCGCCCAATCTGACCGACTCGGAATACGCAGCCACTGAAGCTATTGAAAAACTCTCAAAAGAAGTGAAAGTGCATTTTGATTCAGCTTTACATTTGGCAGTATCAATGAGGTCTTTCAGGGCTGAGAAACTATCATTTTTTGTAAAGCAACTGCTCGATCGAGAACATGAAAAAGCCTCAGCAACTTACAAAGCAATAGAAGCTAACTATCCGATCAAACTCACACGCGACCTACAAAAAGCCAAAACATGGCTCAAAGAAAAAGCGAGAGGGAACGAAAGGTATGGGATGGTGGTTTCTTCGCAGGCTTATCGGTTGAAACCCTATGCCATAGATGTGAAGTCACCTGTTGATCCAATCTATTGGTTCTTGGATGGTAAAGAGGATGTGCGTTCCTCCTATTTTCTGGAAGATGTTGTGACGGAATTTCATGTGCAAGGCTTGGAACTTGATTGGGTTTGTGTAGCTTGGGATGGCGATTTAAGAAGCAATTCTAAAGGATGGTCAACTTATTCTTTCAGAGGCAATAAATGGCAAAACATTAACAAAGCCGAACGCCAGCAATACCTGATCAATGCTTATAGGGTACTTTTAACACGAGCACGTCAGGGAATGGTCATTTTTGTCCCAACAGGGGATACAGAAGATCACACTCGTTTGCCCGCTTTTTACGATGAAACATATCGCTATTTGTTGTCAACAGGAATACAAGTTTTATAACATGAATTGATTTGATCTAAAGATTAATAAGAAGCCAATATAGAAATGTCTGATAACAAACTACTTGAAACCCTGTAATAAACATCATTTCTTTTGCATTTGCTTTGTTATCTTTGTTGTTCTTGTTTTACAGAAGGCCTTTTTTATGAAAACGATCTTATTCACTTTAATGACGACACTTATGGCAGCTTCAGGCTTCACGCAGGATAATGAAATCCGGCTTTTGGTACGTGCCGACGACATCGGCTCTTTTCATGCAGCCAACGAAGCTTGCATCGAATCTTATCAGAACGGCATTGTGCGCTCGGTCGAACTGATGGTTCCCTGTGCATGGTATCCCGAAGCAGTTAAAATGCTGAACGAAAATCTGGGTCTCGATGTCGGAATCCATCTGGTGCTTACCAGCGAGTGGAGCAATGTGAAGTGGAGGCCACTCACACATTGTCCGGGTCTTGTTGACGAGAATGGTTATTTTTTTCCAATGGTGTGGAAGAACGACAATTTCCCGCCCGGAAGTTCACTTTCGGAAGCCAGCTGGACGATGGAGGAGGTGGAAACTGAAATGCGAGCTCAGATTGAACAGGCACTTCGGCACGTGCCAAAAATCACACATCTGAGTTGCCATATGGGTTTTACACATCTCGATCCCCGGCTTCAGACTTTATATGTCAGTCTGGCGAATGAATACAAGCTCAGCACCGAAGCTACCGGACTGGAGTGGTTCACCGGATGGGGAAAAGATGTAAGACCCGAAGAACGTATCGATGCCTTTTGCCAAAACCTCGAAAAGCTGGGGCCAGGCAGCTACTTTTTCCTCGATCACCCCGGCAAAGCCACAGGCGAGATGAAAACAGTGGGACACAAAGGCTATGAAAACGTGGACATCGACCGCGAATGGGTTACACGTGTTTTTACAAGCGAGAAAGTGATGCAAACCATCCGGAAGAAAGGTATCAAACTCATTAGCTACGCCGATCTGATGCAGGATCAAAACAAATGAAAAGGTTGTTTGTAATTAAAAACTGCTCAACATGTCATTTATAGTGGCTTCTGTTTGTGACGCTGTGTCAGACCAGGATTCAAGGCAATGATGAGTTGTATTACTGATGCTGCGACCTTGCGCTCAACATTGTGGCAGCGATTGCTTAAACGTAAATGAAGCAATCTTATCAATCTCCTTTTATAAAAGAAATGACCTAAAATTTTCGCGGTGAATAACTGTAATTTCAGTTTGGTAAGTTTTTATGAATTCGGACGGAATCTTGTGTTTCGCAGCTGGATTCCACTTAAACTCAAAAGCTTCAATTTTTCCGTTGCATTCCTCTATCAGGTCTATTTCCTGTTGCTGATAGGTTCTCCAGAAATATAACGAAGCATTACGTTTGTTGCGTTGGTTAAACTTTAGCCTTTCAATAACGCAGAAATTTTCCCACATTGCACCTGTGTCAGTACGCGCGTCAAGTGGTAAATAATTGTGCAATAAGCTGTTGCGAACGCCCATATCATAAAAGTAAAATTTATGATTTCGGGTAAGTTCATTTCGCAGATTGCGGCTGAATGAGGGAAGCCTGAATAACACAAACGACTTTTCGAGCAATTCGATGTAGCGTTGCACTGTTTCGATGGTAACTTTAAGCAAAAGTGACAACTCTCTGAACGATACTTCATTTCCCAATTGAAGCGCAAGTGCTTTCAATAAATTGAGCAACAACTCAGGTCGTTTAAGGTTTTCAAAGCTGAGTACATCCTTAAAAAGATAATCTCCGGCCATTTGGTCGAGCAATGTAATTTTCTGATTTTCATTGCGCTGGATGATTTCGGGATACATGCCAAATCTTAAAAATTCATGCAAACGCTCTTCTAGTTGGAAAGCATTGTTGTTTGGTTGAAGTTCGGACAATGCAACCGGATAAAGAATAAACTTCACATTTCTGCCGGTAAGCGGTTCGGATAGCTCACCCGAAAGCTCAAAACTACTCGATCCGGTGGCAATCAGTTGTATTTGAGGATAGGTATCATGAAAAAGTTTAAGCAGCGAGCCAATTTTTCTGATCTTTTGGGCTTCATCAAGCACCACAAGTTTTGCATCACCCAAAAAACTGCGGATTCGTTCAAGGTTGCCAGATTCAAGCAGCTCTTTCGCCGAGAAGAGCTCGCAATTAATATACAACGCGTCTTGATTGTTGGCAATCAATTGTTTCGATAGCGTTGTTTTGCCCACTTGCCGCGCACCATAAAGTATCAACACCTTACCCTGGAACAGCCATTCATTGATCTGATCATATAAGTTGCGGTTAAAAACTTCTGTTTTCATACCTTCAATTGTTTCTTATTAAGTGGTATTCTATTTACTGATGAGACAAAGTTACATAAAAATATTCTGATAACCAGATATATTTATTAAAATATGTATGGTTTACCAGATAAATTATTACTTTATCATCGGCTTGCGTCGATTTGTATTGCTTTAAAGAAAGGTCTGCAAGTTGTGACTTATGATGTTCTTTGGCTGACATTCCTCGTTGTGTAGTTTGCCAGTAAATAACTCAAAAGCATTTTTTCAACCAGTAAAATAGGATTTCCAAAAACCTGTTATAAAAAAGATGACTGTAATTTAGTTACCAGAGAAATATCCATATTAAAAATGTGGAACACTTACCCCGATTGGAAATCAGAAAGTGCCCCTAATTTTTATTTATTCAGTTTCATGTCTTTTTTATAATTCTTCATGATTTTCCCGAATTCTTTGTCTTTTTTTCGCTTCTCAGCAATTGACGTCTCAAAATGTGCCTTCTCGCGTTCCATTTTCAGGTAATTTTGGTAGGAAGCTTTATCGATTTGTCCATTTTCAACGGCTTCAAGTACCGAACAGCCTGTTTCGTTCGTGTGTGTGCAGTCTTTGAACCTGCACTGAGCCGATAGCCCGACGATGGTGTCGAAGGTGATCTCCAGTCCGCTGGCTGAATCGGCTATTCCCACCTCTCTCATGCCAGGATTATCAATCAATATTCCGCCGTTTTCAAGAACAACCAATTCCCTGTGACTTGTAACATGTCTTCCTTTTTGTGTGCTGAGGCTTATCGTATCTGTTCGCATCATGTCCTTACCGCTGAGGTTGTTGGTGAGTGTGGATTTCCCAGCTCCTGAAGAACCAAGCATGCAATACGTTTTCCCTTTTTCGATGAGTGCATGCATGGTGTCGAATCCATTCTGCGACTCGTTGCTCAAAGCAATCACAGGAACATTTTTGATACGCGCTTTAATGTGTTCCACGATCGCAGAAGTTTGATCTTCATCAATCAGATCAATCTTGGTAAGAACAATTATGGGGCTGACGCGCGATGCATTACAAATGGTCAGGTACCGCTCAAGCCGGTTGATATTGAAATCCCTGTCGGCAGCCTGCACCAATAAGGCATAATCAATATTTGTTGCAATAATTTGTATTTCACCAAACTGACCCACAGCCTGCCGTGATATAACTGAAAATCGCGGTATTATTTTATGAATGACCGAAAAGCCGTCGTCATAAACCGTAAGAGCAACCCAGTCGCCAACAGCAGGAAAATCTTCACGCCTTTGTGCCGAAAAGCGCAAATTACCAGTAATCTCCGCTTCAAACTCCCCCTTTTCAGTTTTTACAACATACCTCTCTTTGTGCTCCGAAACGATCCTTCCAATCTCAAAGCCGCTAAGGCCATTTTCAATCCGGACCTTTTCAAGTAAGTCGTTGTAACCAAGATCTTCTAGTTTCATTTTTCTATTTGATATTTTTTTAACGAATTATCAATTACAACGATTTCAAGCAATCCCTTGAACTGATAAAAACCTTCAACATATTTTTAAATTCCAAAATTCGTTGATTGTTAACTAAGACTGCATATGCTTATTTCCTGCGGAATAGCCTTAGAATATTTTTACCGATCTCATCCAGTTTTTCGATAGGTTCGATCATCGATGGGTTGTTGAGGTCGGCCATCTCAGCATCTTCCACGCCCTGTTGCATTGGAAAGACGAGTATAAAACTGTTCGAACGGAAATATTTATCCAGATAAACCGGAATATGATGCATGCTATCGTGGTACGACAGTTTGTTGAGCCTACTCAGAATGATGAGGAGATTGTCGTCGCTTTTGATGTCTTTGGCGATAATAAGGAAGTCGTTCCAATCCTCAAACACTTTCAGTTCAGCCGCAATGGGATGTTTTTGAAGGATATTACGGATATAAACCAGCGTACTTTCGGCTGCGTAAAAAACTAGTTTCGCACCCGTATTTTTGGGGATGTTCCATATTTTCGACAGCCAGAAGGGAAAACCAATCTCTTTTTCGGCATTCGGCGGAACGATAACCACATGTCTTTTAATGGTTGAAATGGGTTGGAAAGATTTGTAAACAAAGGTTGTGGTGTTGCAACGAAGTAAAACACCTTCGGTCAGATGTCCCAGGAATGAGGGCGAAATGCCTTTTTTTACATGTAGTCCCAACACCAGGTCGGTGATTTGCTGTTCTTTGATCGCGCCAACAATACCATTGGTTGAATTTAAATCATACCGAAGAATATTGTTGAGCGGAATGTCGTAAGCGGCAGCAGAGTGACTTGCCTTTTCAAGTAATTTTCTGGCTTTACTGCCGGCGTCCACCGAGTCGTTGTCGATGATATGCATGGCATACAGGTTCTTTTTATTCTCTTTCGATTTTAGGATAGCACTCAGCCCGATCAGCTCTTCGATGGTATCGGGGTTGCTCAGCGGGATGAGTATCTTTTCCTCGATGGTATCACCTTCACCTTCGGGAGTAATAGATTCGAGCAGGGATATATTCTTACCCCCTTTTTGTGCCACAAAAGAGGCAATTGTACACGTGATCAGAATCATGATGATCGTTCCGTTGAGTACGGCATCATTAAGAAGCCGTATGGGCTGTCCGTCAGACGTTTCACCAAGAATGACATTGTAGCCTACCAGCACTGCTGCCAGGGTTGCCGCTGCCTGTGCATTGCTTAAACCAAAAATAATACGACGTTCGTCAACCGAAAGCCTGAAGGATTTCTGAGTTAGCCAGGCAGCCAGAAATTTTGCCAGTGTTGCCACAATTGTCATCACAGCCGCCACTTTTATTGTTTCGATATCCTTTAAAAAAGCACGGTAATCCACGAGCATACCTACGCCAATGAGGAAGAAAGGAATAAAAACGGCATTCCCCACAAACTCAATCCTGTTCATCAAAGGCGAAGTGGCAGGAATGAGCCTGTTGAGCGCCAGTCCCGATAAAAAGGCTCCGATAATGGCTTCGATACCGGCAGCCTCGGCAAGCACCGCGCCAAGAAAAACCATGACGAGCACAAAAATATACTGCGACACCTTGTCATCATAGCGCTTCAGAAACCATCGTCCAATGATGGGGAAAAGGAACATCACAATCAATCCAAAGAGGACAATAGAAACGCTGAGCCTTGTCCAGAATGCGGCATTCACCTCGCCACGCGCCATGCCTACGATCACCGCCAGTACAAGGAGGGCGAGGGTATCGGTGATCAGCGTGCCTCCGATTGAAATATTCACTGCCCTGTTTTTTGTCACTCCGAGCTTACTCAGTATCGGATAAGCAATGAGGGTGTGCGAAGCAAACATACTTGCTAATAAAACAGAGGTAAGCATTGAGAAATCAAGTATATACAATCCTGCAACCAGACCAAGGATCATGGGGATAATGAATGTATATAACCCAAAGACAAGGCTTTTGGTGCTGTTTTTTCGGAACTCCGTCAGGTCGATCTCCAGTCCGGCAAGAAACATGATATAAAGTAATCCAGCCGTTCCTGACAAAATAATGCCGCTGTCGCGCAACAGCAGGTTAAAACCGTGAGGACCAATTACCGCCCCTGCAATAATCAAACCCAGAATATGAGGAATCTTGAGTTTGTTGAGCAAAATGGGCGCAAACAAAATGATGATCAGGATCACCAGGAATTTCAGAACCGGGTTGACCAAAGGCAAGGTTAATTCAAAACTATTCAGCAGCAGCATAGGTATCCCGGTTTTAAAAATATGAACAAAATTAATGCGTTTTGGTTTGCCTCATGCAATCAAAAAGTTAAATATACAAGACCGTGCAGTGAACTTTAAATCTTGCCTTGATTGGTAAATTTCCAACCCCTGGTAAAGCAATTATTGGCGTTGAGTCTCTTACGATCGGCTTTGACTCATTGTAAACACCATCATCAAAACGCTGATACCAGTTGTTGAAAGTCAGTAACTTCCAACTTTTTTCATCAGGTTTGTCGTTGAAATAATCATCGAGATAGAGCAGGTTACTATTATGGCATGGATAGGGAAATAGTTGCTGTGCATTGGGAAAATTCGAAATGAAGGAGCAGAGAACCCTATTTAAAGAAGAAAATAGATACTTTACAGCTTATTTAAAATACCTGTAAATTGGCGTAATGACCACGGAGAGGTCACATGTCTGTAACACCTGTCAGCGCTCTGTCTTTAGGCGAAGGGTTACAATCGCAACGATTAACTTCTGGTTATGATCAAATTGAACTTCAGAATCTGAAACTGCCTTTAATGCTAAGGCTCAGCTTGCTATCCGAAAATCGATTTTTAAAAATTGAAGTTTTCATCAATTATTATAAGTTTTGTGGTAAAAACAATACCACAAAAGAGATCGGAACAGTTCACAGCCTTCCTACTTTCACCTTTTATCGGCCAAAAGTGATCTTTATTGAGTCGTCTCAAATTAATTATTAAAATCATACCATTTATATCAAATTTTATAACACAACTCTTGTTACATTACTTTACTTTTGGGAGAGTTTACTGCGTTTAATAAAATCTTAAATTCAATTTAAATCAATTCAATTTAAACGATGATGAAAAAATTTACCTTACTCACTTCAACAGTATTTGTTTTAGTGCTTTTTATGAGCCTGAGTCTGCGTGCACAATCTTCATGCGAACCAAGTAACCAACTTGCCTCCAACATTGGGGCGCATTCTGCTGCCTTGAGTTGGGATGGTATTACAGCTCCGGTATGGGTGCGCTATTATCCTACCGGAACGACAAACTACAAATATCGGTTTGCCAACACCTCGAACATGACAAACCTGAATAATTTACTTTCAGAAACAGCATATACCTGGGAAATCAACACTTTCTGTGATGGTGTTTGGACAGGTTACGGCTGGGCTAGTAATTTTTCAACACTTGCTGATGTTGTTAATTGCGAACCGGTTAATCAAACTTCATTTGACATTACAGCTCACACTGCCAAAATCAGTTGGGAAGGGCTGACAGAGCGAAGCAGAGTAAGGTACTATCCCAGTGGTACTACCAACTACAAATACAAGAATGCTTTTGATAATAGCGAAGTAACATTGAATTTTTTACTTTCTGAAACTGAATATATATGGGAAATAAGTACTAAGTGCAATGGCTTCTGGACTGCATACAACTGGCCTCAAACTTTTACTACCACTTCAAGCAGCGTTATTTGTGAACCTTCAAACCAGCTTGCATCAGAAATTACTGCTCATTCTGTTCATCTCAGTTGGGAAGGCTTAACCGGAACTACCGTTGTTAGGTATTATCCCTCAGGAACTACCAATTACAAATACCGGAATGCGTATACAGCCAACAATGTAACATTGAATTTTTTGACCGACGAAACAGCATATACCTGGGATATTAAAACCTTCTGTGATGGTATGTGGACTTCCTATGACTGGACACAAACCTTTACAACGCTTATAGATACTGTTGTTTGTGAACCTGTAAATCAGCTTTCTTTCAACATTACAGCACATTCTGCAGAGATTAGCTGGGAAGGCACGGGCCCTGCCAGAGTAAGGTATTATCCTACCGGAACAACCAATTATAGATACAGATATGTTCCTTCTGCAAATAGCGTTAATCTTTTATATCTTTCAGCATTAACTGATTATACATGGGATTTAAAAATTGTTTGCAACGGAGTATGGACTGATTATGGTTGGGCACAAAGTTTTACAACTCTCGAAAATACAGTAGTTTGTGAACCAATTAATCAAATCGCTGCAAATATTACATCCACAACTGCCGATGTCAGTTGGGAAGGTCTTTCAGGATACACATGGGTTCGCTATTTTCCAACCGGAACGCAGCAGTATAAATATGTTTTTGCAAATTTGACCAATGCAGCGAGCTTAACTTTCATGACACCTCAAACGGAATATACCTGGGAAATAAATACAATTTGTGATGGATACTGGACTGGTTACATCTCACCTTTAACTTTTACAACTTTGGCAAATTCCAGGGGTTTATCCGTGGAAACCTATAGGTTGAAAACGATTGAAACCTTGCCAGACAATGAGAATGTATCATTGACGGAAGTGAGTGCTTTCCCTAATCCGATAAACAATCAAACAGTGATAACTTTTAATACCACAAGTACAGAAAATTACACTATTGGTTTATATAATCTAATGGGTAGTCTTGTTTATGAAGTTGTAAATCAGGCAAACGAAGGCTTAAATACCTTAGAAATAAATATGTCAGATTACAATAGTGGCGTTTATTTTGCTGTAATCCAGCAAGGTTCACAGATAAATAAAATAAAATTGATTAAACAATAATTTCAGCGCTTGTTTTGGTTCAAAAGACCTCCCTTGAACAGGAGGTCTTTTTTGTATGCCGGGTATAGTATTGTGTCAACCTTCTGCGCCCTCCGTGTTTAAAAAAATTTCAGACTTGAACTTTGAACCTTAAACATTCTTGAGACCTGATTTCAAATCACCCAACACCTTACACTCAATCTGGCTTATCCAAACAATCCTGCAAAAAGCTTGTTGACAGATGTAACCGGCACGATCTCAATCTGGAATTTATGCTGATCGAGACCTTTGGAATTGAATTTGGAGATGAAAATACGTTCAAAACCCAATTTATCTGCCTCAGAGATACGTGCTTCTATGCGATTGACCGCACGTATCTCGCCTGAAAGGCCTACCTCGGCGGCAAAGGCTGTTTTGCTGCTGATTGGGATGTCTTCAGCTGACGAAAGGATGGCGGCAATCACCGCCATGTCTATTGCCGGGTCGTCGACACGCAACCCACCGGCGATATTCAAAAAAACATCTTTAGAACTTAACCTGAAACCGGCTCTTTTTTCAAGTACCGCCAACAACATATTGAGTCGGCGCAGGTCGAAGCCGGTTCCCGACCGCTGTGGTGTCCCATAAGCGGCTGTGCTCACCAAGGCTTGCGTCTCGATGAGCATCGGACGAAGCCCTTCTACCATGGCTGAAATAGCAACTCCGCTCACATTTTCTTCGCGTTGCGACAACAGTATCTCGCTGGGATTTGTCACTTCGCGCAGTCCGTTGGCATGCATCTCGAAAATTCCCAGCTCAGAGGCAGAGCCAAAACGGTTTTTAACAGCACGCAGAATCCGGAAGCCGTAATGACGGTCGCCCTCAAATTGAATGACAGCATCCACCATATGTTCCAGTATCTTTGGTCCTGCAATGCTGCCGTCCTTAGTAATATGACCGATAAGAACCACAGGGATATGGGTTGTTTTAGCCAGTTTGTTCATCTCGGCAGCACTCTCCCTTATTTGTGAGATGCTACCTGCTGTGGCCTCAACCTGCTCGGTATGAAGCGTCTGTATCGAATCGATGATGATAATCTCAGGCTGCAGCTGCCCCACATGATGTATAATTTGCTGCGTATCGGTTTCGGTGAGGATGTAACAATTTTCGTTTTTTATTCCAATGCGTTCGGCCCGCATCTTAATCTGCTGCTGACTCTCTTCTCCCGAAACATACAGTATCTTTCTGTTTTCGAGTGCCAATGCAACCTGAAGCATCAAGGTTGATTTCCCAATTCCAGGCTCTCCACCAATAAGTACCAACGACCCCGGAACCAAGCCACCACCCAAAACCCTGTTGAGTTCGGTACTTTGAAGGTTGATGCGGGTTTCCTTTTCCGAAACGATATCTTTCACAAGAAGTGGCTGTGGTCGCTCTCCATAACGACTTTGACCGGCTGGTTTTCCTGCCTTGCCTGTAACAAGCGTTTCCTCGGCATAAGAGTTCCATTCACCACATGAGGGGCATTTGCCAACCCATTTAGGTGATTCATTGCCACAACTGCGACAGAAAAAGATGGTTTTTGTTTTCATGTATGTTTACGTTCAGATATTCAGAAAAAGCATTTTTACACTGTCAGTACAATCCAGTAAATTGAAGAAATCGTTAAATAACGACATGAATAATAATGCATTAACTAGTTTTTTCATAAAAGCAGTCATTCTGCTTATGATAAAAGTGAGTAATCTTATCTTCTAAATGAAGATTTCCGGGCAACTTTTACATCGTGAATTAATGCATTCACATTATTTTCAGCGAATAAGTGTCATCTCATCCACCAGATGTCCTGCTCCGGCAAACTTATCGATAATAAACAACACATAACGAATATCGGCTGATATATTGCGACTTACAGCAGGGTCATACATGAGATCGCTCATGGTCCCTTCCCAGCACCTGTCGAAATTGATGCCTACCATTTGTCCGTCAGCGTTAAGAACAGGACTTCCCGAATTTCCTCCTGTGGTATGGTTGGAGGCCGCAAAAGCCACCCGCATCTCACCAAAAGCATCAGCATAATCACCATAGTCGCCTGCCAGATACAATTCTTTCAGCTTTTCCTCCACAACATAATCATAAATGGCAGGGTCTTCCTTTTCCATGATACCCGAAAGGGTGGTGTAATGGTTGTAATAAACAGCATCGGCCGGCTGATAGCCTTCTACTTTTCCATAGGTGACGCGCAGGGTAAAGTTGGCATCGGGATAAAAACGTTTGTTTGCCTGCATATCCATCAAACCTCGCATGTAAATCCTTTGAAGGCTGTCGTTGGAAGCATTGAGCCGCTGAAGTGGTTGCTGCAAGTTCTTTTCAAAAAAAGACCTCATACTCATGAAACTCATATAGGCAGGGTCTTTTTCAATGGCTTTTGACTTTTTTACTGAAAAATCTGTCATGAGTTCGTTCAGTTTAGCTGACGAAGTAAACAAGCTTTTGTTGTAAAGGAAGTCAACAAATGCATCCACATTTCCTTTATACTTTGTAGTTATCAGCTTCAGGAAATCGGGTCTGAAGTTTTCCGGTTGATTGCTTAGATACATTCGGAATAAGGCACGTGCAACTTCTTCATCAAGTGGCTGGTGATAATCTTTGAAAAAGTCATCTGCTTGTGTTTTCATTTTCGAAGATAATTCCTTCAGTTTTTCTTTATCGGGATTGGCTTTGCTAGCTTCTTCCAAAAGAGGCCTAAACTGACCTGCAAAACGGATCAACTCAACGCCCAATCCGCATTCTGCGATATAATCATTGGCTAATGTTAACGGCTTCAACTCTTTATAATTAGCCTCAAAAGCCGGCAGCAATCCTGTGTAAGCTTTGCTGAAAGCTGCATCGGCTTTGGCCCACTGCATAAATTCTTTCTCTAATTCATGTTTGCGCTCAATGCCATTGAGGCGACGAATGCCTTTACTTTCGCCAATCATCTTTTTCCATGCGTTGGCAACACCTGCATCTTTGGCAGCGTATTGTATACGCACGTTGGGATCGCTGTTGGAATATTTCTTAAAAATGTCGAGACGCGTGCCTCGCAGATTTACCTTTTGAGGGTTGGAAAACTCTGTAGTAAGCTCAACGGCATGGGATGGCAGGTACTGATTGGTGCGGGCAGGATATCCAAAAACAAAGGTAAAATCACCTTCTTCCACTCCTTTAAGCGAAATAGGAAGATGATAAGCTGGTATATAAGGAACATTATCTGGATGATATTCAGCAGGTTTGCCATCTTTTCCAACATAAATGCGGAATACAGAAAAATCGCCGGTATGACGGGGCCACATCCAGTTGTCGGTATCACCACCAAATTTTCCAATGTTGGAAGGTGGTGCTCCTACAAGCCTGATATCTTTAAAAACCTGATTATATAACAAATAGTACTGGTTGCCGTGATAAAAGCTCCTCACAGAAACATCGAGTCCACTTTCCTTACCGGCTTTTTCGACCAGTGAACGTATCGCTTCATTGATTTTGGCTGTCCGTTGCTGCTCGGTCATATCGTTCAAAACGTCTTTCATAACGGCCATCGAAACGTCTTCCATTTTCATGAGCATCGTGACAGTGAGACCTGGATTTGGCAGCTCCTCTGATTTGTCCATAGCCCAAAATCCGTTGGTGAGGTAGTCGTGTTCGAGGCTGCTGTGTTTCTGAATCTGCCCAAAACCACAGTGGTGGTTAGTAAGCAACAAACCCTGATCCGAAACAATCTCGCCTGTACATCCCCGTCCAAAAAGCACGATGGCATCTTTCAGACTCGACTTGTTGATCGAGTAAATATCTTCAGCTGTGATGCGCATACCCATAGCCTGCATCTCTTTCTCATTCAACTGCTGCAATAACATGGGAATCCACATCCCCTCGCCGGCAACACTCACTTTTAGTGTGAGCAAAGCAAGGCTGAAAACAATCATTAGCTTTCTCATTTGTATAAATTTTTTGTAAAAATACGCAATTAGCCCAAAAATAAGACCTCATGAACACACAATTTCAGACTGGTATTGAAGAAAAATGTGTTTATCAATCTATTGGAAACCGAATCTCAGATATGGCTCTTTCGGTAGCCGAATCCCAGGAAATCATCGCGTTGATAAGTTTAAAACTCTGGAAATGTGCAACATCTTTGTGTGATATCTGAACAGGACGAATGATTCCCAATTGAATCAAAAATGACCTTTGTACTCCTTCAAGTAAAGGAAATGCAGGGGTAAGCCATTCTTTACCATTAAAAAAAACGATATTGCAATAGGAGGTATCTGTCACAAAACCATTACGAATGATTAAGATATCATCGCAGGTGTCACGCTGTTGAAAAAGAAAGTCGATCCCGCTGCGGTCATCATATTTTAAGCTGTAATTGAGCTCATCAGCAATAACCATTTGCAAGCTGCTGACAGATTTTGGGTGGTAAGAACTAAATTCCGGACGGTCGAAAGCAACGCCATACCTTAACCTGCATTTAAAAAGTCCGGTAGCAGGGTGTTCGAAATTCGAGAGGTAGTGCTTAAGATTTGTTGCTGAATATTGACCATATGTCTGTTGCTGAGTGCGGCGGATGCGTTGCTCGTGCAAATCAAGCAGATGAAAACACCCATTTTCGAGCCGTATACTTTCAAAAAAAGGAAACTCTTGATTGTTCATTCTGCTGCTCTTCAAATTATGCCTTACTTCCAACAAGGATACCTGTTTGTTCTAAAAAAATTCTTGCGATAAAACCAGGAATTAACGTTGACTTCCTCATGTGTCATTCCATTTTCCGATGTAGAGGAAGATACACTTTCTGTAACATTTCGTGGTACTCATCTTCAATACGACTGTTTACAGTGATGCCTCCTCCAGCCTTGAATACCAATCCATTGGCTGTTTTTTCAATAAAGCGTATCATCACAGCACTATCCAACTTCCTGCCGTCAAAAACACCAAAAACACCCGTATAAAAACCGCGTTCGTAGTTTTCAGCCGAATGGATAATTTCGACCGTTTTCTTCTTTGGTGCGCCCGAAACAGAACCTGCCGGAAGAAGTCGTGCCATAATATCCCCCAAATGCTGCTGATAGTCGTTCGGAAGAATGCCACTGATATCGGAGCTTGTTTGCAAAAGTCGCCCGCGGTGAGTGTGGATTTCTTCCACATACCTAAAGCGGTTCACCCTAACTTTTTGTGAAACCATATTCAGGTCGTTGCGCAACAAATCAACAATGGTGTAGTGTTCTGCCAGCTCTTTTGGATCGTCCAAAAGGCGTTTTTCGGCATCAGGCAGCATTGCATCAATGGTACCTTTCATCGGGTGACTTCTGATAATACCTTCGGAGATATGCACGAAAGGTTCAGGAGAAAAAACAACAAACTGTTCCGGTAGACATAATTTATACTTAGCACTGCTGAGCAGAAATATGTCAGCAAGCGAAAGATTGGTCGAAACATTAATGGATTGCGTGAGATTAAGCAGGTAGGAATCGCCCCTTTTTAGATGCCACATCACCTCATTGAAGGCCTTTTCATATATTTCGAAGGAAGGGTCATGGAGTTCAAACTGAACATCATCACGAAGTGTAAAATTTGAAGTTGTTATATTGCCTGATCCTCCGATTTCATACATGATCTGCTGACTGTCAACTTCTTTCAAGGGAATGATTAACGGATTATTCTGATCAAAATCAATCACAAAAAGAAAAGGTATCCCTTCGCTTCCCAGGTGATTCATTTGTTGAATAAAGCTCTTCATCTGCTCCATGCAACAAAGATACACCTTCCTTGCAAACCTGTTTGAGTTCTAACTTCTGAGGAACAAAATTGGGTTATCTTTGTCTCCCAATTTTCATTCGATGAAGCAATTTATATCAGTACTAATCGCTCTTACGTTCAGTTTAGGAATTTTCGCCCAGGACACCATCACTGTCATGCAATACAATCTGCTGTATTACGGTGAGGTTACAGGTTTTTGTAACAACAACAACAACAGTCTCGAAATGAAAGATCCTCACCTGCGCACCATCCTCGATTATGTGAAACCTGATATCTTTACCGTAAATGAGCTGTCTTTCGACGAAAATGTACATCAACATCTTTTAGATAATAGTCTCAATATCAATTTTATAACTCATTATAAAAGAGCTGAATCACGAAATACCGCAGGCTCAAATATTGTGAATATGCTTTATTACGACTCGCGCAAACTACGATTAAAAACCCAGTTTACAGCCCAAAACTATGTGCGCGATGTGGATGTTTACGAGCTTTATTATTATTCAAACGACCTTCAGCAGGGCGATACAGCCTTTGTGGTTTGTGTGGTAGGTCACCTTAAAGCCGGTAACTCCAGCGGGGATGCCAATGCCCGGAAAATTATGGCAGAAAACACACTACGCTTCCTTGAAACAAGGTATGAAAATGATAACGTGCTCTTTATGGGCGATTTTAATTTTTATACAGGCACAGAAAGTGCTTTTCAGCTGATGCTGAATTACAGCAACACGGCTATGCGTTTTCTCGACCCGATAGGACAGATTGGCGACTGGAACAACAATTCATTTTACGCAGGAATCCACACCCAGTCAACCAACACAAATTCCGATTGCAAAGCCGGAGGTGGACTCGATGACCGCTTTGATTTCATCCTTATTTCAGATGAAGTACGATTTGGGACGAATCATGTACGATATGTTCAGGAGTCATTCAAAGCTGTGGGCCAGGATGGACAACATTTCAACGGAACTATTAACGGCGCTCCGCAAAATACCTCTGTTCCTTCTGCAGTTGCTACCGCACTTTTTAATTTCTCTGACCATCTGCCAATAACAATGAAACTTGCAGTGGATAAGACACTTGATATTGCCGAAACCAGCAGCAGGCCTTTTTTGGCTGAAATAATCCCAAATCCGGTGAAAAGCAATGCCAGAATCGACCTTTATATGCCTCAATATGGCAACTTAAAACTTCAGCTGACCGACCTCAACGGTAAGGTGATAATTTCACAAAATTATTCGTTGATGGCCGGGAAACAGTTGCTGGAAATCAACCTGAACGACTTGCCTGCAGGTATTTATTTCGTTTCACTTCAGGATGGAAACCGTAGAAATGAACATTTGAAGCTCATTAAACAAAGTTCGGCTTTTTAGTTATTTCCAGGTAACCAACTCTCCCCTTTCTTTGTTAAGCATTTCTTCGGGTACTGAGGACTTGATCTCTTCTGCCAACCGCTGAATCAAATTGTACTTGACATAGTTTCGTGAATAGCAAAGACTCACCTCCCTCAATGGTTTCTGTCCGGAAAAACGTGCAATATGCGCTGCTTCGTTTCCCCATAACTCATTGGCTGTCAGCTCAGGAATAATGGTAAATCCACCCTCTCGCCTAATAATCCTCATGAGTGTTTCGAGTGACCCTCCCTCTAGGTCGAAGGGAAGCTCCTGTCTGCTGCCAGGCCTTATCGCGCATAAATTTATCACCTGACTTCTGAAACAATGGCCATCATTAAGCAACCAAATATCGGGTGAATTCATATCCATCACTTCAACCTGCTGCTTTTGCAAGAGCGGATGATTCAGATGTGCATAAATAAGCATTTCTTCATAAAACAAGGGTTGTTCAATGATGCCCTGATCGTCAAAAGGTGTCACAAAAATACCGGCATCCAATTGATCTGTGCGAAGTTTTTCAGCAATCTGTTCTGTCACCAACTCCTCGATATGCAAGTTGGCTTTGGGATATTTTTTTTTGAAATTTCCGGCAAACAAGGGAAGGAGATACGGCCCTAATGTTGGGATAATTCCTAAACGCAGGTCGCCACTCAGGTTACCCAGATGCAGCTTCACCATTTCGCTCATACGCCCCGCTTCAGCCAACACACGTCTTGCCTGATCAATTACTTTTTTGCCAATATCAGTTGGCACAACTGGCTGCTTGGTACGATCGAAAATGCGGATATCCAGATCATCTTCAAGCTTTTTTATCTGCATACTCAGGGTGGGTTGTGTCACAAAACAATGCGCAGCTGCATGAGCAAAATGCCTGTGCGTATCCACTGCAACGATGTATTCGAGTTGTACAAGGGTGATCATCTGCAATTTTTTTACAAATATAAATAATATCGATAAGGGTTTAAATATTATTGATTTGACAAATGAATATTGAAGGTGTACATTTGCAGCATTAAATTAACATTTATTTAACAAACCAAATTTTAATAATTATGGATCAGGAATTTTTCACAATGCCACGCATAGGCGATATGGCACCCGATTTTAAAGCAATGACCACACAAGGTATGATGCAGTTTTCGGAACACATCAAAGGAAGCTGGACCATCCTCTTTTCGCACCCTGCCGACTTCACCCCTGTTTGTACAACAGAAATGACGGGATTTGCACTTCTTGAAGATGATTTCAAGGCAATGAACACCAAACTTGTTGGCCTGAGCATTGATAGTATTCACTCACACATTGCATGGGTACACAATGTGAAGGAGAAAATGGGAATTCTTATGAAATTTCCAATCATCGCCGACATTGACATGAAAGTGGCAAAATTGTATGGTATGCTTCAACCAGGTGAAAGCGAAACAGCAGCTGTCAGAGCCGTATTCTTTATTGATCCAAGCGGCAAAATCCGTTTGATTATGTACTATCCGCTCAATGTTGGTCGCAATATGGATGAAATTATCCGCGCTTTGCAGGCACTTCAAGCTGCTGATCTTCATAAAGTTGCTTTACCACTCAACTGGAGACCAGGCGAAATGGTGATTGTTCCTCCGCCAAAAACAGTTGATGAAATGGAAGAACGCATCAAGTCAAACTATGAGATGGTTGATTTCTATCTCGCTAAAAAGAAAATCTAATTCAAAAAGTATATTTATGGCAAAATTAAATGCGATCGGTCTCGATCAGGAAAAAGCAGCAAAACTGGCTGGTAAGCTAAATGATCTTTTGGCAAATTTCTCTATCTTCTATATGAATGTAAGAGGGTTTCACTGGAATATCAGGGGGGAAAAGTTTTTTGAACTTCACCTCAAATTTGAAGAAATTTATGATGACACAATCCTCAAAATTGATGAGATAGCTGAACGCATCCTCACCCTCGGTCACACTCCGGCACATGCGTATAGTATTTATAATTCGGTTGCTCAAATCAAGGAAGTGAAAGATGTGAGCAAGGGCCGCGATGCCGTTGAACAGTTGCTGGATGGTTTTCAGAAATTGATCATCCTCGAAAGAGAATTGCTGGAGCTTTCGGCTGATGCCAACGACGAAGGCACAAATGCATTGATGAGTGATTACATCCGTGCTCAAGAAAAAACAGTCTGGATGTTGTCGGCCTGGTTGGGCTAGAGAACAATTGTAAAAAAAGAAAAGGCCACAGTTTATAGTGGTCTTTTTTTTTGTTCACAGCCGACAAAATTCACTTTTGATTGTTCACTAAAAAAGTAAAAGCATGAAAAAACCCAATAGGCTGCTCAGCGAAACAAGCCCTTACCTGCTTCAACATGCCTACAATCCTGTTGACTGGAGGCCGTGGAACGCAGAATCGCTGCAACTTGCAAAAGATTCGAATAAAATGTTGCTGGTGAGTATCGGCTACAGTGCCTGCCACTGGTGTCATGTGATGGAACACGAATCGTTTGAAGACGAGTCGGTTGCAGAGCTTATGAACGACCATTTTGTTTGTATCAAAGTGGATCGGGAAGAACGGCCCGATGTGGATCATGTTTTTATGGATGCTGTTCAACTGATGGGTGGACGAGGCGGATGGCCGCTCAACTGCTTTGCCTTACCCGATGGAAGACCCGTTTGGGGAGGTACTTATTTTCGTATAGAACAATGGAAAAGCATACTTCAGCAAATTGCTGCCATGTGGGAAGGTCAGCCTTCCGACTTTATCGAACAAGCCGAGCAGCTAACAAACGGACTTCAGAAAACAACGCATCAGGCTGAACTGACCAATTCGAATGAAGACGAAAAACGTCTGCAAACAATGGCCGATTCAGCCAAACGCAGTTTCGATGCTACACATGGAGGCAGCAAAGGCGCACCCAAATTTCCTATGCCTGACAATCTTCTTTTCTACCTCCATGCCGGACAGACCATACAGGATTCCGCCCTGCTCAGCCATGTGGAAAAAACCCTTACGGAGATGGCTAAGGGAGGTATTTACGATCAGATTGGAGGTGGCTTCGCCCGATATTCAGTGGATGACCACTGGCATGTTCCCCATTTTGAAAAAATGCTTTACGACAATGCACAGCTCATTCGCTTGTATGCAGCAGCTTTTCATTATTTCAAGAACCCTCTCTTTGAACAAGTGGTAAATGAAACAATTACATTCTTAGATCGTGAACTGAAAGGCAGCGAAGGAGCTTTTCTCTCTGCTCTTGATGCTGATAGCGAAGGCGTTGAAGGAAAGTTTTATGTTTGGACTTCCGAAGAATTTCAACAACTTCCTGTTGAAGATGCCCCATTGATTAGCAAATGGTTTGGTATAGGTAAGGAAGCCTATTGGGAAAATGGCTGGAATGTACTTGTAAGACCATACTCATTGCAGCAATTTTGTACCGAAAATAATATTAGTGAAGCCCTTTTTAAAGAAAAACTGGCGCAAGCTACTGAGGTTTTACTCCAGTTTCGGTCAAAACGTATTAGACCGGGTCTGGATGATAAACGGTTGCTTTCATGGAATGCATTGATGATTCATGGCTTAACAACAGCATATACTGTTTTTGGAAAAGAAGAATGGCTAACAACCGCACAAAAAACAACCTCTTTTATCCTTGAAAACATGCGGCAAGAGGATGGCGGACTTTTTCGTTCATGGAAAAACGGACAATCAAAAATACCTGCATTTCTCGATGACTACAGTTTGCTTATTCAATCACTGATAGCTGTTTACCAGGCAAATCATGACGAAACACTTTTGCTTCAGGCTAAAAATCTGACAACTTATGTTATCGAACACTTTTATCATCCTGCTACTGCACTGTTTCATTACACTTCCAGCTTTAACAATGATCTGGCTGTTAAATCTGTCGAGACTTATGATAACGTCATTCCTTCTTCCAATGCGGCTATGTGTATGGCTTTGATACAGTTAGGAATATACTTTGAACATTCTGAATATCTTGTAATGGCTGAAAAAATGTTACAATGTCACTACGGACTGATGGAACAATATCCGGGTAATTTCAGTCATTGGGGACAGGCCTGGCAACTTTTTCAGCAGCAACCACTCTTGATTGTAAGCGGAAAAGGTGCTTCAGCAGCTCTAAGGGAAGTTCGCAAAGGACTTCCTGTTTACATGCTTAGCGCAGTTGCAGTAGCTGAAAGCAACATACCTTCCATTGCACATAAACCCTTTAGCGGAAAACTCACTTTTTGGTTTTGCGATCACAAGGGATGCCGCGCTCCACTTGGCACAATTGAGGAACTCTATGCCGAATTGGGGTTTAACGCCCTAAAATAGCTTAGTTTTGCAAAAAAGATGATCATGGATACAGGCCTCTCAAGTTTTGTAAAAAAACTACCTCTTATTACGCTACCTATTCACAATATTCAGGAAATCAGCAGAGATACCTTTATCATCAGTTTCGAGCGTACCAAAGAATTTCTTCCCGGTCAGGTGGTAGCCCTCACCCTGAATGAGTCAATTCCACCCCGACTCTACAGTATCTGCAGCTCTCCGGATGAATTCAGCATTACTCTTTTGTTTTCTGTGAAAGAAGGCGGAATTCTTACACCTCAGCTTGCCAGTCTTCAGAAGGGTGACACGGTGCGCGTTTCAGGACCTTTCGGCGCTTTTCTCGGCGATGAAAATCCGGCCTGGTGGATTGCCTCAGGAACAGGAGTAGCACCCTACCGTTCCATGATGCGTAGCGGACTGGGAGTCAACAAAATGCTGATTCATGGTGGTCGTACCGCTGATAGTTTTTATTTTCATAACGAATTTCTAACCGCATTCGGGGACAACTACGTACGTTGCTGCTCACAGGAAAAAGGAGAAGGTTTGTACGATGGCCGGCTTACACAATGGCTGCGTAACCAATCATCGCTGCCTGCCGGAAATATGTATTACCTCTGTGGAAGTGCAGAAATGGTTGTGGAAGTACGCGATATCCTTATAAGCAAAGGTGTTGGAATTGAAATGATTATGTCAGAAATATATTTTTAGTTTGGTGCAACATCATTGAACAGATACTTCATTTACTACTGACTGTTTCTTAAAAGAATTATTAAAGTGCTCAAATCACTTCAAACAAAAGAAAATGGAAAAAACACCTCTTTTTGGTAAATCGGCCGACGAGCTCAAAGAAATCGTCTTGCAGATGGGACTTCCGGCATTTAATGGCCGTCAGCTTACCGAATGGCTGTATAAGAAACATGCCCGTACTTTTGAAGAGATGACAAACCTCTCAAAGAAAACCCGCAGTCTTCTTGAGGAGCGTTTTACGGTTGGTCTTACCAATTTTTCCAACGTCCAGACTTCCTCCGACGGAACAAAAAAATACCTCTATCCTACCAGTAATCAGCGATTTATTGAGGCAGCCTATATACCCGATGACGACCGTGCCACCTTATGCGTTTCTTCGCAAGTGGGTTGCAAAATGGGGTGTTTGTTTTGCATGACAGGAAAGCAAGGGTTTCAATCGCAGCTAAGTGCAGGTGAAATTGTTAACCAAATCAGTAGTCTGCCAGAGCGTGATCAGCTCTCAAACATCGTTTACATGGGGATGGGAGAACCTTTCGATAATCTTGAAGAGGTGATGAAAAGTCTTCAGATTCTTACCTCCGAATGGGGTTATGCGATGAGTCCGCGACGCATCACAGTTTCGACTATTGGCATGATACCGGCAATGAAACACTTTATCGAACATTCAGAATGCCATCTGGCAGTGAGCATGCATACCCCTTTTCACGAAGAACGTAAAAAACTGATGCCTGTCGAAAATGTATACCCTATTGCCGAAGTGGTTGATGTGCTGCGTAAGTTCGACTGGGGCAAACAAAGGCGTATCTCATTCGAATATATCATGTTCAAAGGTATTAACGATAGTCCGCGCCATGCGAAAGAAATCGCCCGGCTACTGGGAGGTATGCGTTGCCGCATCAACCTTATCCGATTTCATCCCATCCCCGATACACCACTTGAAAGTTCATCGGAAGCAACAATTCAGGAATTTCGTGAAGCACTCCTTTTGAAAGATCTGCGCACAACTGTCAGAGCCTCACGTGGACAGGATATTTTTGCTGCATGTGGCCTGCTCTCCACCAAGGAGTTAGTAAAAATGCAGACCTCGGATTTTTAATTCATAGGTTATTTGTTAAATTAGATTTAATTATTAAAAATATTCGGACAATTCTATCCGAAATAAAAAATTTCTATATTTGCAGCATTATAGTACTTAATTTCTTGGAATAATTATTTGAACGATTATTTTCTAATTGAATTCAAATTGTTATTTTTAAGATATTAGGATTTTATTATCTTTTATAAATCTAAAACCAAAACATTATGCTGTCCAAATCACAAGCAAGAACGTTTTTCCTGGGAGGCACAATCGTAACATTTGCCATCTTTCTGGGATTATCGTGGAACTCTCTGAGCAATGATGTTCCGAAACAGACACATCCTGAAAACCTTACTGAACAGGTTGTCCGTGGGAAACATTTATGGGAATCAAACAATTGTATGGGTTGCCACACCATTTTTGGTGAAGGCGCTTATTATGCACCTGAACTTACCAAGGTATATGAACGCCGTGGTGAAGCTTATATCAAAGCCGCCTTGATGTCTAAAGTACCATGGGCACCAAGGGGTAGAAAAATGGTAGCTTATGGGTTTACTGATGAGCAAGCCACTGATCTGGTTGAGTTTTTCAAGTGGGTTGGTGAAGTTGATCTCAACGGATTCCCTCCTAAACCCGAATTAAAGCGCTAATAACCACATTTAAAACATTACTATCATGAAATACGCATCACAAAAAGTTGCCTACTGGTTTTTTGCAGCAGCCATATTGCTGCTTAGTCTTCAAATTGTTTATGGTCTGATCATGGGATTTGCCCACATGGGTTATGATGGGCTTCATTCGGTTATACCATTCAATACAGCACGTGCTGTTCACACCAATCTTTTGGTTGTCTGGATCTTGTTAGGCTTTATGGGATCTGCCTATTACATCATCCCAGAGGAAGCACAACAAGAACTCGTTAACGTAAAACTTGCATATATTCAGCTTATCTCATTCCTGCTGGTTGGTGTTGCAGCCATAGTTGGATACCATCTTAACTATTGGGAAGGCCGAAAGTTTCTTGAAATTCCACGACCATTAGACTGGCTAGTTGTTATAAACGTGCTCACATTTCTTGGTATTATACTGGCAACAGTATATAAAGGGAAAAAGCGAACAACAACCTCGCTCGTTCTAACGATGGGATTGGTTTTTGCTGCTCTGCTCTACTTACCCGGAATGATCTGGTTTGATAATCAGACTATGGATTCGTTTTTTAGATGGTGGGTAGTTCATCTTTGGGTTGAAGGTGTTTGGGAACTCATTATGGGTGGTATTCTGGCTTTCCTTTTGATAAAACTTACAGGAGTTGACCGCGAAGTAATTGAAAAATGGCTGTATGTCATTGTAGGTCTAACATTCCTTTCGGGTATATTGGGCACAGGCCATCACTATTACTACATTGGTGTTGGCAAAATTTGGCTAATAGTAGGAGGTATATTCTCCATGTTAGAGCCTTTAGCATTTTTAGCGATGGCCTTATTTGCAGTCGGTATGTATCGCAAAGGGGAAAAGAAACATCCAAACAAGCTGGCTTTGTATTGGACACTTGGAACGGCTATACTCTCGTTTGTGGGGGCTGGCTTACTTGGAATGGCGCATACACTTCCACAGGTAAATATGTACACACACGGCACGCTTGTTACAGCCATGCACGGTCATCTTGCATTCTGGGGCGCCTATGGTATGATCGTTTTCTCTTTCATCACATTTGCAATGCCTAACCTTACAGGCCGCAGATTGTACGATACAACATACGGACAGCTGGCTTATTGGTTGTCAAATATTGGAATGCTTGGAATGACAGTTGCTTTTGGTGTTGCTGGTGTTGCTCAGGTTTATCTTGAAAGGAAATTCGGAATGGAGTTTGGCGCTGTACAGCAGGAAATAGAAGTACACTTTCTTGTTCTTGTTATAACCGCCACAATGTTTGCAACAGGCATCACCTTCTATATTATCGAATTCTTCCGTTTTGGCAAGCCAACAAATGAGGCGATTGGCTTTGAAGAAACAATGAAAAAATCAAATTAAACCATTAAAGGAACAAAAGCATCGGATGAGACATTCATCCATGCTTTTGTTGACCTTTGAAGCATATAATTCTAAAGTAATGAACGATCAAAAACAACCTTTCTATCTTTCAACAGGCAATGAAAAGGAAGTGTTTGAACATGCCTATCTGAACAAGTTGCCCGTTTTGCTAAAAGGGCCAACCGGAACAGGCAAGACACGTTTTGTTGAGTATATGGCTTTTCAGCTTGAAAAAAAACATATCACCATTAGCTGTCACGAAGAAACCTCAGCCACCGATCTCATAGGTAGGTTTATCATTAAAGGAGCTGAAACTATTTGGCTCGATGGTCCACTTACCACTGCTGTAAAAACAGGCGCTATCATTTACCTTGATGAAGTTGCTGAGGCACGTCCGGATGTGATTGTTGCAATACATTCCCTTACCGATTTCCGGCGTACTTTATATGTTGATAAACTGAGTGAAAGTTTCGTTGCACATGAAGATTTCATGCTTGTAGCGTCATTCAACCCGGGTTACCAAAGGGGTTTCAAAGAACTAAAACCCTCTACCCGTCAACGTTTTGTTGCACTACCCTTTTCCTATCCAAAAAAAGAAACAGAGATTCAGATATTGGTGAATGAAACGGGCATCAGTGAAGAGGTAGCTGAAAAATTGGTAAAAATTGGCCATAAAATTCGCAATCTTCAAGAAGTAGGACTCGCCGAAACGGTGTCGACACGTTTGCTGGTTGATGCTGCAAAACTTATAGGTTCAGGTTTGCCTAAGCGTCTTGCGATCAGAGTCGCTGTAATTGAGCCACTTACCGACGATCAGCATGTGCTGGAAGCACTGTCTGACTTGAGTAATCTGCTCATTTAATCTAAATTTTGATCAATTGATTTCCTGATATAACACCTACTTTCTATGTCATTCGACGAATTCATTTACGGTAAACTTGTTAAGTACTTTAACAACAAAAAGGTTAATCAGGATGAACTGAGCCGTCGTGTGCTTTTGGAAGAAATAAAGCCAAGGATAACTGTTTTAGCCAGGGCCCTTACCGGAGAAGCTATTGAGATTTATCCTGCCGAACGGGAAGGCGGTTACAAAAATATTCACTTTTTCTTACCTGTTTCCTTTGGACTTTTCCCTTCTAAAGAAGAGAACTTTGACTTATTTATCTTTCGGGTGGTATACCTATCTGTACAAAAAAAGCTGGGAATTAACTGGAAATCTAATAGTGAACCATCTTTGATCATGTCACGCCTAAAAGCAGTTGAAAGCTCCGAAGAAATACTCTCAAAACTAAAAGACGAATTTCCAAACAGCTGGACAATGCATCAGCGTTTAAAAGAACTTCTGCACCAAGCGTTTCATCTTCAAAATGAAACCGATTTAAGTTGGCTTTATGGAAAATGGCTGGTTGATAAGGATGCACCAACAGATACTGCTCTTTTACAAAATGCCGAAAATACACGCTCCGGTGATCAATCAAATCCGACAACCACACTCAAAGCAAAAGCTGTTGAAGAAGTTGTTCTTTTAAATGTAGATAAAAAAAGTCAGGAAGACTATGTGATGACTCACAATTTTGAAAAAGTTGAAACCGCAGAAGAATACGACGGCGTTTGGCGCGATTTTGATGGCTCTGATCAGCTTGAAGATCATCAAGACGCATTGGATGAACTTCAAATGAAATACATGGTAAGAGCCGATGATACAGCTCATTCAGTGTATCATGCCGACTTTTCGGAAAACACCACAATTGCTGAAAGTGGAGAGCTTCAAAGTGCTGAGACTTATGTCAGCTATCATGAATGGGACTTCCGAAAGGCTGTTTTCAAACCCGATTATTGCAAGGTATTTCCTGTTTACCCAAAAGTGACAGATGCCGGATATTACCAGCGTGTTATTTCAAGTAATTATTCCCTACTTGAATCACTGCGCAAAATGTTGGCCAATGTCAATAACAAAAGGCAGCAAATAAGGTATCAGACACAAGGTGAAAATTTTGATCTTGATATGATTACAGATATGTATGTTGACATTCAAAACCAGCGAACACCAACAGAAAAAATATATTTCTCCTCAAAAAAAGCTGAGAAAGATCTTTCCATTCTCCTCTTGCTCGACAACTCCCTGTCAACAGACAGTTTCGCTGCCGGCAACCGTGTTATTGACGTGGAGAAAGAAGTCTCAATTCTCTTTGGTGAAATTCTGAATGAATACGGAATCGACTTTTCTATCTGCAGTTTTTCTTCACATACCCGAAATCACTCAACATTCACTCAACTCAAGACGTTTGAGCAAAGCTGGTTACAGTCGAAAAATCATATCGGTGCCATTGAGCCCAGCGGTTACACCCGGATTGGAGCATCAATTCGTCATGCTGGCTCTCTTTTAAAGAAACGCCCCACAAAAAACAAGTGGTTACTTTTTATTTCCGATGGGAAACCCAATGATTACGACACCTATGAAGGCCAATATGGAATACAGGATGTGAAACAATCGCTACGTGAATTGAAAGAACTTAACATCCAAACATTTGCACTTGCCATCGAAGCGCAGGCGCGCTATTACCTTCCACAAATGTTTGGATCGAATCATTATCAGATTTTAACTACTTCACACGAGTTGCTTCTGGCTTTGGTAAAACTATATTCCAAAATTAAAACCTCATAACTCTTTTTTATGAATGTGTTACCCCAAAACTACAATAGATTCTTTTATCCACCAGGTGGCATCTTAATATGGATGATCATTTTCATCGAAATTCTCTCATTCGGATTTGCCCTCTTTGCATTTTCATATTATAATAGTTTGGAAAAAGCTCTTTTTAGCTCATCCAGAAGCTTGTTATTCACCGACCTGGCAACCCTTAATACGATTATTCTTCTTGTGAGCGGATATTTTATGGCTGTGGCAGTTAAGCATTTCAAAAGTAATAACCTGATTAAGACACGACTCAACATGCGTTTAGCCATGCTGGGTGGTGGGTTGTTTATTGCTTTTAAGTTTTTTGAATATTACAGTAAAATGGAATCAGGAATCACCCTTTCTACCAATATGTTCTACACGTTTTACTATTTACTTACAGGATTCCACTTGATACATGTTTTTGTTGGACTTGTTATTCTCGGTGTTATTGATCGAAATTTCTCATCTAACCGTACCCCGACATCCCTTGAGGATTTTGAATCGGCTGCAGCTTTTTGGCATATGTGCGACCTCATTTGGTTGTTTCTTTTTCCCGTACTCTATCTTTTTTAATTCAGATCACCTATGTTTAAACGCCCGTTCACAACACTAATAATTTTGTTAATACTCACTATTTCAGCGGCTTTAGCTTCCTCCTTTTCTGAGAAGCTCACTATTCCAATCATCCTGTTTGTAATGCTCCTATCTGTTTCTAAGGTGTTAATTGTTGTTTTTTCCTTTATGGAGCTTCGTCATGCCCATGCTTTTTGGAAATTTGCCATCGTTATCACTTCTTTTGGGATCATGGCCGGAATTCTGCTACTCTATTGATCAAAGCACTTCATAACAAAAATACCTTTAATGGAAGATGGTATTACGATGCATTAAATGAATAAATTTGCCGTTTAATCCATCATAAAAGTTACGTTTCGTGCCCATGAACTATCATTTATCAAACCGAAAAGGCTTCGCCAGCGACAATTGGTCAGGCGTATCTCCCGAGGTAATGGAGGCTTTGCAACAGGTCAACATATCGCATCATCCCGCTTATGGCGAAAATGATCCGCTCATGCAGCAAGCGGAGGAGGCCTTTCAAACACTTTTTGAAACCAACTGTAAAGTCTTTTTTGTTTACAACGGTACAGGCGCCAATGTATTGGCTGTCAATCATCTGCTACATTCGTGGCAAGCTGTAGTAGCACCACATTCAGCACATTTGAACGAAGATGAGGGAGGTGCTCCCGAGAAATTTACCGGTGGGAAAATCCTCACAGTAGATTGTCACGACGGGAAAATAAAGCCGGATCAAATTAAACCTTTTTTGAATAGTATAGGCTTTCAGCACCATGTACAGCCCAAGCTAATCAGCATTTCGCAAGCAACAGAAATGGGAACGCTTTATTCTTTGGATGAGATACGTGAGCTGGCTTCTTTTGCTCATGAAAACAACATGTACCTGCATATGGATGGAGCCCGGATTGCAAACGCTGCGGTTGCATTAGATTGTAGCTTTAGTGAGATGGTTACCCAAACAGGTGTTGACGTACTATCTTTTGGCGGCACAAAAAACGGGCTGATGTTTGGCGAGGCTGTTGTGTTTCTGCGCCCCGAATTAGCCGATGGTTTTGAATACAACCGCAAACAGGGAATGCAATTGGCGAGCAAACAACGTTTTATCACCGCACAATTTCTTACTTACCTCACCAACGACCTTTGGAAACACAATGCATTGCAGGCCAATGCGATGGCAGGTGTTTTGGCAGAAAAACTTTCAAGTATTGAAGGTATACAGCTGAGCCGTCCGGTGGAAGCAAACGGCGTTTTTGCCATCTTGCCTAAAGCCATTATCGCAGAACTTCAGAAAGAGTACTTCTTCCATGTGTGGAATGAGTCGCTCAGCGAAGTCAGGCTTATGTGCTCCTTCGACACTACGATTGAAGATGTTGATGGAATTGCAGCAGCAGCAAATCGTATCCTTGAAGAGAAAAAAATAAGGTTGGGTTAATAGTTGGTATTAAGGATTTTGATGATTTTCTTTTGGTAAGTTTTAAGTTCCGTTTACGATTGATGATTTTTAACCTTCGTAAATCAATGATTTAGGTAACATAAGTAGAAAAGGGATTGATTTTTCGTATTCGAGTCCTTCATAAAACATTCCAAGTCTGGCTAAGTTTTTATAATATGTGTTAACATGTTTATAATAGTATTTCTCCGATTGTATATACCATGCCCGATCTCCAAGTTTTTCAGCCAAAAACCATTTTTCAAGTAAGCGGGAAATACGCCCATTCCCATCTCCAAAGGGGTGGATATTGACAAATGCCAAATGAATAAAAGCCGCATTGTAAAACACTTCGTCAATCGATAAATCTTTTTTTAATAACGCTTGTATTTCTTTCCAGAGTTTGTCATAGAGTACTTGTAGTATAGTATGTTGTGCTGCTTCATATTGTATTCGCCCAGTTTTGTGATCCAATACAAGCATTTCGGTTTGTCTTAATGCACCTTGCTGGTTTTTAGGCAACAAATTTGTTGCCGCCAATTTGTGTGCTTCCAGAAAATTCTTTGGAGTCAGCCTGTTTTCGTTGGCAAAAAGGTATGCCTTGAACAAATCGTTGGGTTTCTCAGTGAGCTCCGGAAGGTATTCGATATTTAGTAGTTTGTGTTTTACGTAACTGTCGAGTTCAAGTTGTTCGCCTTCTATTTTCGATGACGACATTACCGAAACAGAGGTGTAAAATGTAAAACTATGCGGATCCAGAACACGTTGCTGAATTTCTGAAAATGCTTCACCGAGATCAACATCCAGCATCGATTTCCATGTTGTAAAATATTCCGGTTTAATTAATTTATCCATTGTCCTAATCAGAATTTAAATGATTTGAGATTTTTCAGAATTGTGTTTATGCTGGAATTTGAGATTGAAAATCAATTTGTGTAGCTGAGCTTGTGCGCGCAGGCCTCAATATGTGCAGTATTGCTTGTTGTCTGTTCATATTATCATCCTTTCTTATTCTTTAATATCGTAGTCTGCTTCCTTTATAAACTTTTTGAATCAAATAGTTAGAATATTCTTCAGCACGCTGTTACTTCCATGCATGGCTTGAGCTAACCCAATGATCGTGTTGTTTTCGAGCATGTCATTGAAATGCTGCCTCACATGACTATATTCCTGATGAATAGGACAAGGGTGGGCATCTGAACAGGTTTTCAGCCCTAACCCACAGCCGTCGAGTACCTGTGTGCCGTCGATAGCTTTAACTATTTCCAGAAGTGTTGTTTCTGCTTGTTTTGTCTCCAGATAAAACCCGCCAGTAGGTCCTTTAAGCGAAGACACGAATCCCTGCTTACTCAGCGCTTGCATGATCTTAGCCGTAAATGGCTCAGGGGAATCCACTTCAGCAGAAATATCCCTGATGTTAACTTTTACATCTTCACTCTGACGCGACGCCAGATAAATCATGGCTCTGATAGCATATTTGCAGGCATTTGAAAGCATTGTAAGAATTTTATTTATTGACAAATTTAAGATAAATTTATCTTTTTCTGTGAAAAATCTCTTTAACAAACTTTCACGCGACTTTCATGTGCTTTTCAAGCGATTTATCTTTTAAACAATTGCTTCTTTTTCAACCTGATGAAAGGTTAAATCAGAACATAGATGTCTCTCTAAATTTCCCAGGGTTTTACATTGCTGAGTGTTACCGAAAACAAGTTTCTGACAATTCCGGAAACAAGGACTTCCCGTTCAAGCGTATATTTTTCCTGTTCGGTAAACATAATTTTGAAAGGTCTGTCATGCAGCCGTTACTTTGCTCATCATTTAACTCAAACCGTCATGAAAAAATACCTGAAAATAATTGCAGTTCTTGGCTCACTTGGACTCATCGCCGGCATATTCGTTTTTGTGTTTGTTGTGAATAAATCACATCCTGATTACGAACACAAAAAACCCGATTTTACCTTAACAGTATCTGAACTTTACAGCACTTATCAAAACGATAACGTAAAAGGATCAGCCACTTACGATGGAAAAGTTGTACAGGTTTCAGGGGCTTTATCAGCTGTTGAATCATCCGGCAATGATACCTATGTTTGTTTTGTGCTGAACGAAGGTATGTTTGGTGCTGAAGGTGTTAGGGTACGCATGCTGGAAAACCAGAAAAAACCATCACAAAAACTTGAACCGGGACAGGCTGTTGCTATCAAAGGTTTTGTGACCGGATACAACGAAACAGATGTGGTGCTTGAACACGGATCGATCGTTCAATAACCAATTAAGGCAAGTATTAATCAGAAAAATTAATCATTTATCTAAAATTCAATACATTACACATGAGAACTTCAACATTTATCATCCTGTTACTCTCCGGTTTTGCACTTTCAGGTAATATACAGGCACAAAAATATGCAACTAAAACAGGCAGCATTCGCTTTTACAGCGAAGCACCGGCCGAAAACATCGAAGCTTTCAACAAACAGGTAAACAGTGCTTTGGACACTCAAACAGGCGATTTTGTTTTCAGGGTTTTGATGAAAGGCTTCCAGTTTGAGAAAGCTTTGATGCAAGAGCATTTTAACGAAAACTATGTTGAATCGCACAAGTTTCCCAATGCTTCCTTTGCCGGGAAAATTACAAACGCTGATGCTGTTGATTTCACAAAAAACGGCACTTATGAAGTTACTGTTGCCGGAAAACTAACGATCAAAGGTGTTACAAAAGATGTGAGCGAAAAAGGCACTTTTGAAGTGAAAGATGGTGCAATCAATGGCAAATCCAATTTCAATATTAAGCTGGCGGATTATGGGGTCGAAATTCCTAAGACTGTAATGAAAAACATTGCTGAGACCGTTGAAATTAATGTAGATGTAACTCTGGCAGCTTTGAACAATTAGTCTTTTTCATCGTTTATTGTTTGGTTTTGGTTATACATTTCAGTTCTATTGGTAAAAACGGGTGCTTTCGTTCAAAGCACTCGTTTTTTTTTGACTAAATGACCTGCTTTAACTATCTTGCACCGATTTTTATTATTATTCACCAACACATATAAACGATGGGACTTGTATCTGAATTTAAAACTTTTGCCATGCGCGGAAACGTCATGGACATGGCTGTGGGTATCATTATTGGCGGAGCTTTTGGCAAGATTATTTCTTCTTTTGTCAACGATGTCATTATGCCACCAATTGGTGTACTGGTTGGAGGTGTTGATTTCAGTGATCTGAAACTAGTTATGAAAGAGGCTGTTATGAATGGGGCAGAAATTGTTAAACCTGCTGTTACAATCAATTATGGTTCTTTCGTCAACGCCGTGATCGACTTTATTATCATCGCTTTTGCTATCTTTATGATGATCAAAGCCATGAACAACCTCAAGAAAAAAGAGGAGGAAATACCAGCGCCTGCTCCTGTTGCACCTGAACCAACAGCTGAGGAAAAACTCCTTACCGAAATCAGGGATTTGCTGAAAAAACAATAACAGCACAGTCAGAAAGTTTTATGTTGGAAGTCAAAATAGTCTAAAGAAAATCACTTTTATGGACTTAATTTTGACTTCCTTCTTGTTTTTAAACACATATAATGATGTCAGAAAAATCTATTTTCACCCTGGAGTTTAAAGTGCGTGATTACGAATGTGATATGCAAGGTATAGTAAATAACGCTAATTACCAGCATTATATGGAGCACGCTCGTCATGAGTTTTTACACGAAGTAGGCCTTGATTTTGCGGAGCTCACCCGCGAAGGTATCATACTCGTTGTAAAGCGTATCGAAATCGATTACCTTTCTTCGCTTCGCAGTGGCGACCTTTTTACAGTAAGTTGTGAGCCAGTTCGGATATCTCCACTCCGATTTGGTTTTAAGCAGGATATTATTCGGCTGTCGGATCAAAAACCGATCATAAATGCCTTTGTAACGGGCACTTCAATCAATAGTAAAGGTCGGCCTTTCCTTCCTTCACAGATTGATGAAATCTTTCGTCCGCACTAATTATTGCCCTTAAATTCGTTAAAAACAACGAAAATACGGTAAACGTCGTAGACAAATACGATGATTACCGTAGAATTTCCTCCTTGCTGCTATCCTAATTTTGGCGGTGTAATTGCTTATTCACCGAACACGTAACTATTGGTAAACAAAAGAAATTTTCACGGAGTCTCCGCGCAGCTCTCTTCATTCACCAATGTGTGTTGAAAAAAGCAATTACACTGCATGGAACTCTGTGATTTTTTTATCAAAAACGATTAAACAGCATGGAAATAAATCATTCACTTTATTCAACAACCAAACTGACAAGGAAATGGGTGCTCAAACTCCTACTTTTCACTTTGTTGGTAGTTCAAGCTTCAACAGGAGCAGTAAGCCAGTCGTCCAATGCCGATTTCGAACGGGTTAAAATCTTTGGTCCGGATCATATTTTCTCCAATATTACTATGTCACCTGATGGCAATACCATTGCTGTAAGTTCAAAAAAATCAGAACCGGTTACTTTGATCGATTGGAAAAACCGACAGGAAATCAGGAAAATTGATGCAGGCAAATGGTATGCGGGGTCACGCATTAATTATTCTGCTACAGGCACTTACCTTTTGCTTCAGGAATTAAATTTTTACGATCTTGTTGAAAACAAAAACAGAAAACTGCATTTTGAAATCGTAGAAGCCGCTAGTGGGAGAATCATCAAGGATTTTCAGGATGTGCAGGATGTAATAGTTACAGCTGACGAACAACAAGCGGTGAGTCTGCAAGGTGAAGAAATCACATTCTGGAATCTTGCAACCGGGTCAAAGCTGAAATCTTTTAGGGTGTCAGGAGCTTCGGATGCCATAGCCTTAAGTCCGGATGGCAGTACCATTGCAGTTTCGCACATAGTGACAAAAGCCGACCTGAAAGGCGACAGGCGATTTAAAAAGAAGAAAGCTGCTAAACCAGTGTTAAGATACAAGCAGTTGGTTAGCTTTTACAACACCACCACCTTCGAAAAATTAAAGACTGTCAATGAATTTTATGATATCGTGTATCGACTCCGTTTTTCAAACGATGGCAATAACCTCTTCGTTTTTCAAATCCCACATATAAAGGTTCAGACAAGCAAGCAAACCCTCACCTATGTGAGTCGCGTTGACGGCAAGAGTTTTGAGGCTTTACGCGGAGGCCTTACCTCACAATCCATAGGCCAGCCTGATATCCGCCTCAGTAATAACGGACAATTTTTTGCCATCAACTCGAAAGGGAACAGGTTTCAGGAGATTCATCTTTACGATTTTGCCAGTGGCACGCTTCTTCAACGCTTTGAGCTTGGGCAACGGCTTTTTGAAAAGGGATCGGAAGGAGAAAAACTCATTAAAGATTCACGTCCATCGTTTCTCTTTCTTCCCGATGACACTTCAATTCTCATTACCATGGGAAACCAAATGATCATCTGGAATCTTGACACAAATCAATAAACACAAATCCAATGAAAAATATCCTTATCATTTCGCTGTTTCTGCTTTTAAATCAAGGGCTTATGGCTCAGGAGCGGAAACTTATTGAATCGAAAGAAGAAATTATCCAGCAGGCAACTTTGGAACTCGACAAAGCAATGGAAGCTCCCGAAGGCGTATTATACGTGTTTGGTCAGGAGAAAAAAATCACCGGCGAATACACCCTTCAGCTCACTATCAGAGACAAAGGAAATGTTGTTTCGGTGTTTGTGGCCGACAAAAAAGACTGGAACATCCCATCACAGAACAGCCTGAAGGACAAGTTACTCGACTTTCGGTTTAGTTTTAAGATGCCAAAAAACAAAGATTACAAATTCACTTATGTATTTAAATTTTAATATCGAAATCCTATGAAAACTTCACTATTTGCTCTGCTTTTTGTAATGACAATGGGCTTGCTGCAGGCTCAAGAAGATATGTCAACCGTTTGGGAATCACGCTTAACACATCAAATCCTGTGGTCAGGAACAGGTGTCGAAGGCGAATCAAGCTACGCTGCATCAGAAAAAGAAATGACCCTTTTTGATAATGCAACCGGCAAAACAATCTGGACCAAAGACTTCAGAGATATTGCTCCAAAATTGAGGAAAATTGATGAACTAATCCCATTTTGGGCTTCAAAAACCATGTTCATCTTTGAAAGGAAACTCGGCAAAGATCAAATAGCCTGCGTTGACCTTCAATCAGGTGAAAGCCTTTGGACAACTGATAAATACCAGGATCTTAATGAGAGTTCAATCACCTATATTGATGAAGAGGACTGTTTTGCAATCAGTCTGAAAAAAGAATTGGTTTATATCAGAGCGCGAACGGGTGAAGAATTGTGGAACACTGAGAAATTCAAAGGTGTTGTGGGCCAGTATTATTATGATGGTAGCGACCATACCATGACTATGGTAAATTTTGTTCCGGGTTCTTTAGAAGCGCTTTTTACAGGTTTCAAAAACCAGATTGTAAAGATGAACATGGCCAATGGCGAGATCATCTGGGAAAACACCTATCGCGGACGTGCTGAAAGAAAAGTTATTTCACGTCAGTTTTTGTATGACCTCAGCGTGGTTGGAAATAAAGTGTTTCTTCGTTTGAACGGGATGCAGGTATATGACTATACCACCGGAGCTAATCTTTGGTCAGCAGCCTTCGATTTCACCCCTGAAAAATTGGTCAGAAAACCTGCCGGTACTCAATTATTTGGTGTGTATGGCGCTGTGGCCGAACCCATTATTGATGGTGAGGATATTTACATCCTTGATATGGTTGACAAGCGTAATCAGTACGTTAAGAAATATGATCTCCAAACCGGTAAACTAATTTGGACATCAAAGGAAATTAAAGATGCAAAAGCAATTCCCGGAATGCGTGTAGAAGATGGTAAGGTTTTACTACAGATCGGTGGGGTGGTTGAAGTTCAATACAAACGCACTTACCGCAGCGGTGATCAGATGGTAACTGAAACAGCTGTGCTTTATGAAAACGTAAAACCTAATGGCATTCAAGCATTTAACGCCAACGATGGTAGTCTGGCATGGGAATCAGAGCGGTTTAAAAAAGGTATAACCAATGCCATTTCATTTAATGGGAACAACATTGTTTGCAGCGGCAAAGAGCTCTATTCACTCGATATTGCTACTGGTAAAGAAAAATATTCAGTACCCGTTGCAAAAGGCGGTGTCGGACTAGCTCAGATGATTCTTCCTTTCAAAGACAACATCATTGTTGTGATAGGCGAAAAAGGCGTTTCAACTTTTGATGCACATACCGGCGAACTTATCAATTCGGGTAAATACCGCACTTCAACGCTCGAGGACCGTGTCGACAACATTGTTGTTATGAAAACAGCCAAAGCTGACATTGGCACTTTCGATCTTAACACCTGTGTTTACAAAGATTTTAAAGCAAGAACAGGTGCAATCACCACATTGTCGAATAAAGGCGACTTTGTGTATGTGTATGAAAAGAAAACAGTAACAAAACTAAGTACTAAATAAGAGGGGTTTTTATATCGCACTTCAGGTCTTTGGCGACTTTCCGGTTGAGGTTAGCAACTGCTGGAAGTTACCGGAGACCTGTTGTGTTTTTTGTGAAAGCATGAAAGAATTTTTAAAGTATCTGATATTTTTGCATTCCTTTGATTTTCCATTTGTTTTGCTGTAATTTTGATACTTCAAAAAAAATGCTGTTGTTGGTTCTGAAAAAGATTCAGAATTGAGAAAATCAAAAGTTCGAATATTAATTTGCCAAAAAAAATGAAAACAAAAACTTTAGTAGTGCTCATCGTTCTCATGATCAGCACAAAATTCATTCATTCACAAGAGTTTACCAATTTTATTACATGTCAGGTAGATGGAAAAGAATGGAAGGCAGAGGCAAGAAAAATGAAAATCCCTGCTTTTGGATTTGAATATCTGGCATTAGCTGCTTTTCAGGTAAGTCCTGATGTTCAGGTGTGGATCAGGATGTATTATTTCAAAGATGAACTGAAACCAGGAACTTATCCTATTATTTCTGAAGAAGAGCTTGAAAAATCATCAAAAAAGAAAAAACCGGAAGACAATCCTGTTTGGGTATTAATTGATTACACTGAAGAAACAAAAGGATTAGGTCATGCTTTTCATGATGGTGAGTCGTTAAGTGGAACAATTACAATTGAAGAGGTGACAGATAAGTCCATCAAAGGAAGTTTTGAGGCACAGCTGACAGGTGTTTATTACAAGAAAAGAAACGTGGCAACCGTCACAGGATCAGGTATAAGAGGTAATCTGGAAAATAAACTTCTGACAAAAGCCGGCGGCGGAATGATTGCCAATGGTGGTCCGCACGATCATGACAATACCAGAAAACAAGACGAGACTGATTCCATCATGTTAACCAATGGAAGATTCTTTGTTGACTGGACAAAACCAGTGAAAGAAGAGAAGGAAAAGGAAACGAAGGAGGAGTAAAAAGTCCCGCTTTATAGTTTTACCGGATTATTCCGGTCAAACATGAAAATCAACCGTAGCCTTTTTAAGAAAAGTCCGATAGTTCAAATGTCCGTATCTTGCGGCTTCAAATTGAGGCCTGATGCGAACATGTAGATTTTTCTGTTTTCTTTTCTTTGTTCTTTTGATACCTGCGGCTACTTTTTCACAGTCGTTGGTTTTGAATGAAATTATGTCGTCGAATGCTGTTGCACTTGCTGATGAAGATGATGACTATCCAGATTGGATTGAGTTGTACAACGCAGGTTCAACAGCTATTAACATGGAGGATTATGGGTTAAGCGATGATCCTGAAGAACCTTTCAGATGGATTTTTCCGGATATTACTCTCCAGCCCGGCGAATACCTTATTGTCTTTGCCTCCGGAAAAAACAGAAAACCAGTAAACGGCAACCTGCATACCGATTTCAGCATCAGTTCCGAAGGCGAACCTCTTTTACTGACAACACCCAACGGTCAACTAGTTGATAGCGTTTACAGCCCTCCATTACAGACAGATATATCGTATGGCCGCCTTGGGAACGATCTTTCAGTTTGGAAATTTTTTAGCCCTTCAAGTCCGGGTCAGGTAAATCCCAACAGTGGCTACGGAATGCTTTCGCCCGAAGTAGTGGTGAGCCATCCTGCAGGATATTATGCTACTGGTTTTGAACTTTTACTCAGTACTTCGGATGAAGCTGTCATTTATTATACAACTGATGGTAGTCTTCCCGATATCACTAGTCCGGTCTATTCCGATCCTTTGCCTGTCCAAAGTCGTGTTGGTGATCCTAATACCATTTCGATGATCCCAACCAACAACAATAACGATCCCGGTCCACCATATTATGAAGGGTGGCAGCCACCATTCGGTGAAGTATACAAAATTAATGTGATACGAACACGCACCTTGCATCCTGATGCACCTCCCGGCCCGGTGAAATCGTTGAGTTATATCATTGATCCATTGCTAAATAACAGATATTCGTTACCTGTTTTCTCGCTCACTACCAACAATGAAAATCTTTTCGACGACGAGATTGGTATCTATGTTTATGGCAATCACGACAACTACTTTCAGGATGGCATTGAATGGGAACGCGATGTTAACCTCAGTTTTTTTGAAACAAACGGTCAGCTAGCCTTCACTGAGGATGTTGGAATCCGCACCCATGGAAACACCACCCGCAGTCGTCCCCGCAAATCATTACGGATAAATGCACGAAATGAATATGGAAACAGCTGGATCAACTATCCTCTTTTTCCCGACAAAAGTCTTGCACAATATAAACGTTTTATCTTAAGAAACTCTGGAAACGACTGGGATCAAGCCATTTTTAGAGATGGGATTCTTCAGTCACTAATGCGTAATCTCGATGTCGACAGGCAATATTACCGGCCTTCTATTCTTTTCATCAATGGTGAGTACTGGGGCATTCATAATATTCGCGACAGGTATGATGAACATTTTATTTATTCGAAGTTTGGTATCGAAGAAATGGAAATGACCCTCCTTGAGAACAACGGAGACTTTAAGTTTGGTAATCCTTCGGGCACAAGTCATTACAACAATATGCTGGCTTATGTCAATGGCCATAACCTTTCTTCTGATCAATATATGGAAACCCTTTCCACGATGATGGATATCGAGAGTTTTACTGATATGCAGATCGCCCATATTTTTGCAATGAATACCGATTGGCCTGGAAACAACACCCCTTTTTGGCGTTATTTCCGCAGTGGTTATGATCCCGAGGCCTTAAACGGACGGGATGGGCGCTGGCGCTGGATGCTTCTGGATATGGATTTTGGATTTGGTTTGAACTTCAATTATGTACCCGGTGTCAATCAGGGAGTAGCACACAACACCCTTGCTATGGCACTCGAAGCTAACGGACCGGGATGGCCAAACCCTTCATGGTCAACTTTTTTACTTCGTAACTTAGTTAAGAATCAAAAATACAAATACTATTTTATTAACCGGTTTTGCGACTTATTGAACACAGATTTCAAAGAATCAAAAGTGGGCTATGTGTTAGATTCCATCGTAAATGCGCTGCAACCAGAAATGCAGGAGCATATCAATCGCTGGCGTCGTCCAACAAATCTTTCCGAGTGGGAAGCAACCGTTCAGGTAATGCAAGGTTATGCCCAGTCGCGTCCGACTTATGTGCGCCAACATATCAAAAGTCAGTTTAATCTCACGGGCACCTCCCAGCTTACAATAAGCAATACTGAATTCAGCAAGGGATCCATTCAGGTGAACACCGTAGTGATACCTTCGGCACAATACTGGACTGGCACTTATTTCAAAGGCATACCACTAACCCTTAAAGCACTTCCAAAACAAGGATTCCGTTTTGTTCGCTGGGAAGGCGATGTCAATCAGACAAGTGAAACCATTGAGATTACTATGTCGGCCAACATGGTCATACATGCTGTTTTTGCCATCAGTAATGATTTTCAGGGTGATTCGCTTAACCCTATAGCCTGGCGACTGGCAAACGGAGCCTATCATTTCAGCTATTGGGATGAAAACAATGCTGAACGAACCTATCCGCCACATCTGGTTTTTCAGCAAAGTGCAAAAAACGATCCTGAGCTCGCCGACGATATGACACATCCTTATTATGTAACTCCTTCAGAATATCACAATGACGATGCTGCGAATATTGGATTTCCATACCGGTTAACGCGAAGAACCCGCATGAACGGACTTGGAAGTCAAGGTGTTTCATTTATAAATACCGGTCGTGGTCGTGACCTTGGCGCGGCAGTAGTTGCTATTGACACACGCGGCATGGAAGACGTAACTGTTGGCTGGACAGCTGGTACTGTTATTTCGAACTCACGCTCCTATGCTATTCGGCTACAATACCGTATTGGTCGGGAGGGCGGTTTTTACGATGTATTGGATGAGAACGCCCAGTTTGTTGAATACCTTCGGTCGGCCACAGCGGGAAATAGTCAGATTTTTGAACCGGTCAAACTTCCAGAAGAAATTGAAAACCAGGAATATGTACAGCTTCGATGGAAATATTATTATACCGGAGAACAAATTGACCCCAACTCCGGGTCCCGTGATATGCTGCGACTGGATGACATTGTTGTGAGTACGGTGACGATGGGAACAAATGAGCATCCGTCTGCTTCATTTGCTGTTGATGTGCGCACCTACCCAAATCCGTTTAGTCATACCTGCACCATCGAAGTTGAGCTTCAGGAAAAGGAATCATTATTACTCGAAATTTTCAATGCACAGGGTATGCTGGTCACAACAATATGCGAAGGAAAATTTGAACCGGGGAACCATACATTTGAATTGGATGGAATACATATGCCGGCGGGAAACTATTATTACCAGCTAAAGAGCAATGAGAAACTTCTCAGGGGAAAATTGATGCTGATCAGATAGATAAGCGAGGCTTTTACTCTTGATTGAAAAAAACAATGTTAACTATCAATTACCATAAAACCCCAAGCTTTTCCACCGAAAGCTCCTCATGCACCAACTGCTTTGATCCCACACACAAAGCACCGCAAATACTGCCATATTTCATGCATTCACTGAGGGGCTTCTGTTGCAAAAAGGCCCACAAAAACCCGGCAAAAAAATTATCACCAGCCCCATTGGCATCTACCATCGGCACAAGGTTATAGGCTTGCTGTTCAATCCATTCACCTTCACTTGTCAGTGCAGTTGATCCGTTTTTTCCATGCGTACACACCACCAGTTGTTTGCTCTTGTCCATCAATTCCTGCATGGTTCTGCGGTAGTCGGGCAGATTATCGGAACTCAAAAAAATGACATCCGATGCCTCGATAAATGGTTCGTGGTAAGGATTTTGATCGGTATAGTCGTGCAAATCAGTCCATACCGGCTTACCCGATGCTTTCGCCATGGGTGCCAGCACTTTGCAATAAGCGATGATGTTGAGCACCAACAAATCACTCTGAAGTATTTGGTCTTCGATAAGTTGAAAGTTCATAAGTGGCTTTTCGGATGATTGTGTCACGAAAATGGAGATTCTACCTCCATCGGCATCCATCAGGTTGATGTGACGTTCGGTGCCAGCCGGGTCGAAGTCGTAATAAAACACAACTCCTTCGTCTTTCAGATGTTGAATGATTTGCCGGCCATAAACATCATCCCCCAACAGGCTATAGAGGGATGATTCAATACCCATCTTTTTTAATGCCAGCGCTTTGCCCGAACCTGTTGATCCTGTTGCTTCATGAAAAACAGCCTGGTGAATGGTATGTGGAATAGCCGGAGGGAGTGTGGGCAAGTGCACGATATGGTCGTACGTAGTGCCACCGATGATAAATACTTTGTCCATGTTGCTTGTTTTATTCGCTGAACAAAGATCAGAAAAAGTCTAAAAAAGAAAAAGTTTTTTTAGAATAAACTCAAACCGGATATTCCACAAAGTTCCGCTCCGTTTCGTAAAGCCTTACCTGCAAATCCAATGAGGAATCAAGTTTTGATCGCAAAATTTCATAGATGATGACAGCTATATTTTCGGCTGTTGGATTAATCCCTTCAAACTCAATGCAATCCAGATTAAGATTCTTGTGATCAAATCGCTCTTCGATTTCACTTTTAATCAAATCCTTTAATAGCTTCATGTCAATCACATAGCCTGTTTCCGGATTAATTTCACCAACCACTTTTACAATCAGGTCGTAATTGTGACCATGCCAGTTAACGTTGTTACACAAACCAAAAACTTCATTGTTCTTGTCCTGACTCCATCCCGGATTGAACAACCTGTGGGCTGCGTTGAAATGGGCTTTGCGGTAAACAGCTACTCTCATTGTATTTATATTTTAAACCTGTAACTACTTAAACATCGAAAAAACAAGAAAGTTCATACACCATTAATGAAAGAATTAACGTTTATTTAAGTAAGGTGTTTTGAACAAGCAGCAATTCAATACGTTAATGTATGTGGTAAATGAATGGCTGATTTCATTATCAAAGAAATCATCCTCAATTGACTCCGCTAATATAGCTACTTTTGATCGAAGTAAAACTAACTTATACTACCATGAAAACTATTTATGCTTTTCTGATTCAACTACTTTTTGTTGGGGGAATAATCGCCCAAAATCCACCTGTCGGACTTCAGACAGTTCTAACTGATTCAACAACTGTACAACTTGAGTGGCAGGCACCTATCGAAGGTCAACTTTCAGAGCTTGCATGGACTACAGGAACGAATAACAATGCTGTTGGATTAACCGGAGGGGGTTCTTTTTCTATTGCAGCCCGGTGGGAGCCTTCACAAATAACTCCCTACGCCGGGTACGCCATTCGTCAGGTCAGTTTTTTTGCCAACAGTTCAGCTAGCTCTTTTACACTTAAAGTGTGGAAAGGCACTGACGCTTCACTCCTGATTTATTCACAAACCATTAGTAACATTACTAGTGGAGAGTGGAATTTGATTACCCTTAACGACGCAGTTCCCATTGATGCAGATCAGGAACTTTGGATTGGAATGGATATTACAAACCCTGCAAATGAATACCCTGCCGGAATTGATGCCGGCCCTGCTGTAGCAGGTTATGGCGACAAAGTGAAATTTCAGGGTTACTGGGAAAACCTCAGCAATTTTGGTCTTTCTTCCAACTGGAGCCTGAAAGCTATCCTCCAAAATTCAGGAGGTAAAATTGCTGAACTTGGCAAGCCAGCACCTGAACAAACAGCTTACACCGGAAATGGAACATTAAAAAGTATCCGCCTTCACCCTGTAAAAGATGCTGATCATGCAGTCAAAAGCCCTACCGAAGTGCCCGATGGATATAAGGTTTACCGCAATCAACAAAATATAGCTACAACAACCGACTTAAATTTTATTGACAGCGGACTTGCTCCTGGTTTATATACCTATGGTGTGACTGCTGTTTATGATGGCGTTGAAAGCACCCCGGCAGAGTCGGGTATTGCGGTTGGAGATTCTCCTTATCTTATTATGCCTGAGGTGTTTTCTGATTCCTTCCCAAACGATCAAACCTCTCAAAGAACCATCACCTTCTATAACAACAGTCCAAATGCTGTGACATGGCAAGCCGCAACCAACAATTATTATCTCCTGATTGAACCTCAGCAAGGGACAATTCCAGCAGGTAGTTTACAAAATATTACCCTGACATTTTATGTTTACGGATTTAATCCGGGCACATATAACAACACTGTAACTTTCACTACAAGTGATGCCTCTTTTCCGGTGATAAACTATCCAATTCAGTTCAATGTGTTCACCCAACCTGAAATCTACCTTTATCAAACGGAACTCGATTTCGGGCAAACCGCTCTAGGACAAACTACTACCCGTCAGTTGATGATCTACAATGGAGGTTATGATACCCTGAGGATTACAAACATCTCAACTTCCGACCCATCTTTCTATAGTTCAGTTAGTTCAATTGATATTGCACCTTTCTATCAAATGGCTTTTGTGGTTTATTTTACACCACAAAACTTGCAATACTATAACGCTTCACTCACTTTTGATATCAACATACAGGGATCAAACCCTTACACCGTTCCCCTTACCGGAAATGCAATTCTTCAAGGGCCCCTCTATTTGAATGCTGCTCTTCAACCCAATAACGATGTCCAGCTCGAATGGCTTGCATCATCAGCCAATAATGGCAATTGGATTAGCTATTGCTCCGAAACCATTTCAACTTCCTTAGGGCTTGGCGGTGCGGGCACCTTTCAAATGGCTGCACGCTGGCCGGCCGGCACTTTAAGCACCTTTGATGGACTTCAGCTCGTTAAAACTGCTTTCTTCCCAACATCTGCCACCTCTTACTATACTTTAAAAATTTGGACAGGTCCCAATGCCGAAACATTGCTTGTGAACCAACCTATTACAACCTTTAATGTCAATCAGGTAAATGAAGTAGTTCTAAACAGTCAGGTGGTGATCGACGCAACCCGGGATTTATGGATTGGTTATGAAATTCAGCAGCTATTCAGTGAATATCCAGCAGCTGTTACCAACGACCAAGCCCTTGGTGGATTAAGCGACCTAATAAACCTGGGAGATGGATGGGCAACTCTTACAGAATATGGATTCCCAAATAGTTGGTATATAAAGGGGTTTATTTCCCAATCAGGTACACTGCTACCTTTGGCATCGCCAGTTGCTGAAACTAAATTCGATTCGAATCCAACAGCCGGTTTAGTTAGTCAACGCATTGAACAAAGCCAAACTGTTAAAAGTCCCACTGTTGTTCCTGTTTTTCAAGGTTACAATCTGTATCGCAACGGGCAAAAGTTGAACAATGACTTGCTTCAGGAAATGGAATATACCGACCCTACGCCTGGTAATGGAACTTTTACATACGGTATAACCACAATGTATGACCTGGGAGAAAGCTTGGCAACCGAAAAGCTTATTCAGATTGGCGGACCTGTTCTTTCTGTCAGCCCTCAACCCATTGTGGCAACCATCGAATATGGTCAAACTGCTACCCTCAACCTGGTATTCAGCAATACCGGACAAAGTACTCTCACATGGTCAGCATACGATTTGCCTTACTTTTATCAGCTTAACGCTGCAAACAACAGCATAGAACCTGGCCAAAGTGTTGAAGTGGCATTCACCATTTTAACTGAATACTTTACACCTGGCTTTAATACCATTCCAATCCGCATTCAAACCAATAATTTAAACAATCCGATAACCGTTGTGCCTACTGAAATTACTGTTGAATTGGGTGACTTGACTGTTATTATTGAATCGGATACCCTCGATTTTGGGATGGTACCACTCAATCAATACGTTATCCAGCAATTCAATGTGACCAATGGCAGCTCATTCCCTATTTATCTTTATGCAGGCTCGGATGTAATCTATTTTCAGCCATATCTGCTCAATTATTATCTGATGCCAGGGGAAACAACCCAAATCGTTATCAGTTTCTATGGAAGCCAGCCTGGTTTATACACTGGAAACCTCGGATTGTCGACCTATATTGGAAATGAGCAAGTTACGTTTACCGCTGTAATGAAAGCTATTGTGAGTTTACCACCACCAGCAGGATTTACCGGCGAAGTGGATGGACAATCAGTCAACCTAAGCTGGTACCCTCCGGGGTCAAATCCTGGTCTTTTACAATATGGAAGCGGCACCCCATTTACAGCTGTTGGCTATTCTTCAGAAGGAACACTTGTTGCTGCAGCCAAGTTTTCACCCGTTGAACTGATGCCTTATGTGGGTAAACAACTGAGTAGCATCGCTTTTTATACCTGGTCGAATTTACCCTATTTCACAGCAAAAATCTTTACAGGAAGCAATGCCGAAAACCTTATCTTCGAGCAAGCTATTGCCAATCCTGCCGTTATGGGTTGGAACGAAGTTCAACTTAGCAGTCCAATCACTATCACGGCCGATGATTATCTCTGGATCGGTTATGAAATGATCCAAACTGGATTTGATTTCCCTGCTGGTGTTGACATTGGCCCGGCTATCGAAGGTAAAGGCGATCTTGTGAGTCTAAACGGTAGCGAATGGAGTACTTTAAGCAATTATGGTCTTCCATACAACTGGAATATCCGTGGCACACTCGAAAGCAACAACAATAACGGCGTTTCTCAACCTATTGTACTCGAAAGAATTAACCGTAAACCTTCTGCTGAAGTACCGGCTCTTGCTATCAAAGAAACATCATCTGCCAAAAGCACTGCAGTAAATGGCAACCTATTGGGATACAACCTATACCGTGATGGTCAGCAGTTGAATAGCAGTCTGATTCAAGTTCTTAATTATACAGATCTACCAAATATTACAGGAACTATCAATTATGGTCTTACCGCTGTATATGATATTGGAGAAAGTGTAGCGGCTACCATTGAGGTGCTGCTGGAACCTGCAATGAACCTGCCAGAAGGCTGGGAGTTCACACGAACCTCCAGTGTTCACAATATCTATATTCCCACCTCAGCCGCTATGCAAGGTCTGAGTATCAACGATGGCGATATGTTCGGTGTGTTCTGGGATGACAATGGAACTCAACACTGTGCAGGCGCAGCCTTGTATGAAAATGGCGTTCTGATCGTTAGGGCGTATGGCGATAACCCTGCTACCCCGCAAAAAGACGGTTTCCAGGTTGGAGACCTTATCCATTGGAAATTCCATGAGTACGACAACGACCTGACATACAACATGAACGTTACTTATGACCATTCAATGCCTAATTATGATGGCTCTTTTCAGCTTCTGGGCTTGTCGATGCTGGCTTCAATGGAAACCGGAATCACCAGCCTGAATGACAATAATGATATGCTGATCAATGTTTACCCCAACCCAACAAGTGGACATGTAAAGCTGGAAGGACTTATATCAGGTTCGGACATCCGGATTACCGACATGACTGGGCGTGTGCTTCAACAGCTGACTTCCATTGACCGCAGCCAAACATTGAACTTTGAGAACAAGGGGGTATTCGTGATAGAAATCACCAAGGATACTCAGGTAGTTCGTAAAAAAATCGTTGTGAATTAATAACATTCAATAATTGCAAAAGGCTGCGAGGAATCCCTTCGCAGCCTTTTTCTTTTTCAATCAGCCCTTTTGGTGATTTAAAGGAAAGAAATGCCTGTGAATTGCGCTAAACTATTAACTTTGTGGGTTTTGATTACATACCTCAAAATTCGACAAGGTGAAAAGGCTCTCTCTCTTATTTCTAATTTTTGTTTTCGCACAAATAACACATGCTCAAATATTTAGTGGAAGTGGCGGTGTTGTGCCCGAAAATGGCGTGATGACTTCTTTTCCACTTGTTATTTCCGGAGTTTCTGCAGAGCAGCTCAATAGCGATTATGGACTTGTGATGGTCACCATCAACATCAATCACAATCACGTGGATGATCTGGAAGTATATCTGGTGGCGCCCGATGGCAAAACCATCGCCCTGACAACTTTTAATGGCAGCAACGGTGACAACTACACTTTCACCAAGTTCAGTGATTTTGCCACCCAGCATATCACCACCGGATGGGCGCCTTTTACAGGTGTTTGGAACCCCGAAGAACGCCTGGGCGAGATCAACAACGGCCAAAGTGCAAACGGAAGCTGGAGTCTCGCAATCCGCGATGGCGTAAACAACGATCGAGAAGGTACACTTGTTGGTTGGAGTATAACACTCGGTCCAAATGCAACAACCCCTTTTCTTTTCACCTCCTCCAACCTCCCTATTGTCCTTATCGACACTTATGGGCAGGAAATTCCCGATGACCCGAAAATTATGGCAGGTATGAAAATCATTGATAACGGTCCGGGACAACGTAACTACCTCACTGATACACCTGCATATGATGGATTTGCCGGTATCGAACTCAGGGGATCAAGCTCACAATCTTTCCCTAAAAAGAGTTTTGGATTGGAAACCTGGGATGCTCTTGGAGAAGATCTAAAAGTATCGTTGCTCGGTATGCCCGAAGAAAGTGACTGGATATTGAATGCGAATTATACCGATAAAACGCTGATGAGAAACACCTTAGCGTATCAACTGTTTCAAAATATGGATCGCTATGCTACCCGATATAAACATGTTGAGGTCGTGCTTAATGGCAGCTATCATGGTGTATATGTCTTTTCGGAAAAAATTAAACGCGACGGTGACCGTGTTGATATAGCCAAGCTTACCAACACCATGAATACAGGTGATCCATTAACCGGAGGTTATATATTTAAAATTGATAAATCAACAGGAAGCGGAGGCGATGGCTGGGTTTCGGATTATCCACCACCAGCACATCCATCCAATCAAACCATATTTTTCCAGTACGAATATCCAAAAATGGATGATATAACTCCCCAGCAAAAAGTGTATATCAGCAGCTATATGGACAGCTTTGAAGGCGCGCTTGCCGGACCATTTTTTGATGATCCCAACAACGGATGGAGAAAATATGCCGTTGAAGGTTCGTTTGTTGATTATTTCATTGTAAATGAAATCAGTAAAAATGTGGATGGATACCGCCTGAGTACCTTCCTTCATAAAGAAAGAGAAAGTCTGGGTGGCAAGTTGCGCATGGGCCCTGTTTGGGATTATGATCTTGGTTTTCGTAATGCCGACTATTGCAGCGGCGATGTGGTGACAGGCTGGGCGTATCAGTTTCCATGCGAATATGATTATTGGCAAGTACCTTTCTGGTGGCAGCGACTGATGCAGGACAACCTCTTTGCCGACCACCTGAAGTGCCGGTGGGAAACCCTGCGTACCACCTCTTTAAGTAACGAATGGTTTAATAACTATGTAGATAGTCTTGCCCTCGTGCTCAATGAATCGCAGCAACGAAATTTCATCAAGTGGCCTATCCTTGGTGTGTATGTTTGGCCTAACCCTCAGCCTATACCAACTACCTATGCCGGCGAGATTCAAGCATTGAAATCCTATCTTCAGACCCGCCTGAGCTGGCTCGATCAGCAAATGCCCGGCTATTGTAACCCGGCCTCGTTGAATGAAAATGATGCTCTGCCTGCAAGCATTCAACTTAGTCCTAACCCAGCTTCTGAAAGTCTACTTGTTGAAACAAACACGCCTTTTGGTAAGGATCTTAACATCAGCATTCTCAGCATATCGGGTAAGGTTGTTGCAAACTATTCTGGAACTACTGTCCGTCATGATGCGAATATCTACCGCATTGATGTGAAAAACCTCCCTGCAGGAATGTGGATTGTCAGGCTCGACGATGGGCTACGCGGTGCCAACGCACGATTGGTGATATCTAAATAAGATCTTTTGTGATTTTCAAATGTGAGTCATCATGATTTACATGTGTCTTCGATATGTATGCCTTGAAAAAGCTACTCGTTATAAATACAGGCTATTAAGTCAACTGCATAACCTTAATTCGTAGACTTTGTTACACAAATTACCTTTTTGATAAGGCCGTAAAGTGAAGAATTGCAACTCTGGCAACATTTTACTATTCCTGATCCGCAATAAAAATAAACAGCTCTGTCAGCGCTTCAAACCACACTTTGTCAATGGATGATCTTTCGGTAGATCAGTTTTCGAAACACTTGTTCTGGGATGTTGACCGCAACCAGCTTGACAGTTCGAACGATAAGGCCTATATCATCAAGCAAGTGCTTGAATATGGATTGTTGCACGATTGGGTTTTGATTCAAAAATACTACGACATTGAGCAGATTGCACAAACTGCCAAAACGTTCAGAGAGCTCGACAAAAAAGCCCTTTCATTCATTGCATTACTTTCACATAGCCCCAAAAAAGATTTCAGATGCTTTACCTGGCAGCAATCGACACCCCGACACTGGGTCTTTTAAACAAGCTCCTTATTTCATCAAGCTTTTAACAGCAGCTTCAATTTGTTGATCGTGGCCTGTTGCCATCACACCGGGATCGTTTGCAACTTCGATGTCGGGTTCAAATTGGGTGTTTTCACAGAATTTTCCATCCATCATACGCCATCCGCCCATCGGGATACCAAACACCAGTGTAGGATCGATCTGGCCTTCCCACCAAACAAAAGTTCCTGTGCCGGGAACAGGCATTCCAACTGTCTGGCCTATCTCTTTTGAACGATAGGCAACCGGAAACAGATGGGCATCGCTATAGCAACTTTCGCTGATTAGCACAACCGATGGTTTAACCCATTTATCAAGTGGCTCTGAACCAATGTATTGTCCGTGAGGAACGATGTCAACATACTTTTTGCCACTCAGAAAATCCGATAACTGCTCATGAATATTTCCTCCCCCATTGAAACGTGTATCCACGACAAGGGCTTGTTTCGTGAAATTTCTTCCTAGGGCCTCTTCCATCATCACGCGCATGCTGGCATCGTCCATTGAACGCACATGGACATAACCGATTTTGCCATCAGAAAGTTTTTCTACTTCAGCACGACGGTTTTTCACCCAACGCTTATAAAGCAACTCATTGGTTTCTCCTAAACTTACCGGTTTCAAACTTTCTTCCCAGCGCACTCCCGATTGTGGATCAAAAAACGCGAGAAGGGTAAGTTTTCCAATCTTTCGGTTGAGCAGGGCGTAAAAATCTTTGTCGGCAGGAATGGGCTCGCCGTCAATCTTCTCAATGATGCAGCCAGCCTTTGCTTTGGAAACGGCTTTGTTGAGCGGACCGCCTTCGATCACCTCAGCAATTTTAAGGCCCTGTCCATCGTAGTTTAAATCATAAATGACGCCAATATCTGCTGTCTGGTCACCGGTTGGTTTTCCTGAACGGTAACCACAACCGGTGTGTGATGCATTGAGTTCGCCAAGCATTTCGCTAAGCATCTCAGCAAAGTCGTAATTGTTGGTGATGAAGGGCAAAAACTTTCTATATGATGCCCGGTAAAACTCCCAATCGACGCCATGAAGGTCTTCAACATAAAATTTTTCACGCACCTGTCTCCATGCGTGGTCAAAGATATAGCTACGCTCAGCAGCAGGTTGCAGAAGCATCTCCCCGCTGGTTTTCAAGACTTCGGTTTTACCATCCTCCACATCGATTTTCAATGGTTTTCCATCAGCTAAAACGAACAGGAACTTTCCATCTTTGGATAATTCTAGTCCAAGGCGGTTTACGCCCATCTTGGCCAGAATCTTGGTTTCCTTTGTGCGCAAGTCGGTCACCCAAAGGTCGTTGCCTTTTTCAAAGCTTGTAAAGTAAAACAGCTTTTCGTTGTCCTTCGATAATATCCAATCGTTAATCCGTGAGGTGTTTATGGTGAGTTTTGCCTTGCGTTCAGTCAAACCATCAAAGTCAATCTTCACTTTTAATGAGTCTTTTTTCGCATTATCATCCTTGTCTTTTTTCGCCTCTTTCTTCTTGTCTTTTTCTTCTTTCTCCTTCTTTTCTTTTTCGGCTTTTTCTTCCTGTTCTTTCAGCAGGGCATATTCCTCCTTGCTCAGCTTGAAGCGGTCGAAAGCCTCTGTAGTGAAAAACATGGCATACACATCGGCTGTTGAGACATACCCAGCCTGGGCACGATCGCCGTTACGGTTGTTTCCCCAGATCATCATCTTTCCGTCGTTGCTCCACTTTGGACCATAGTCGTCATAGCCGCTAAGTGTAAGGTTGATTATTTCACCTTTTCCATCGGCAGAAACAAGTCCTGCCTCAGAAGTGAATATTCTGTCAGGATAAGCAAAATTGATGAGAAACCACTTCCCGTCGGGCGACCACTGGAAATATTGGTCGCCGTCAGCATAGGAGTAGTTGACATTAGCCGGGGTGATGGCCCGTGTTGCCTTGGTTGCTAAGTTAATGACTTTCAGCACGACGCGGTCTTCCAGATAGGCCACTTCCTTTCCATCGGGAGAATATTCGGGTTGAAACTCCTCCGTATCCGTTGCAATCAGCGTTTCGGTTTTCAGAAGTGTTGAAGCATAAAAGTAAGGTTCTTCTTTGCGTACAATCGTTGCGGTGTAGAGATTCCAGCTGTTGTCAACTTCGGCAGCATAAACGAGCGAGCGTCCATCAGGACTGAAACTAACACTGCGTTCCTGATAAGGCGTATTTGTAATGCGCTTGGTGTAGCCGCCTTCCATACTGCTGACAAATATTTCGCCACGGAAGATGTAAGCAAACTCTTTGCCATTGGATGAAAGGCGTCCTTCGGTAAAGCCTTCATTCACTGGGACAATCTTGTCCTCAGGTACTCCTGCACTTCCTTTGATACTAATGGCAACTTTCTCAGCTTTTGCACCCTGCTTTTGAAGGTAAAGTTCACCATCAAACGAATAACAGAGGGTGTTGTCTTTGGCGACACTCAGAAATCTGACAGGGTGCTGCGTAAAGAACGACAATTGTTCCGATACAGTAGGATTTGTGATTGAGCTTTTATAAACATTGAACGAACCGCTTTTTTCACTCAAAAAGTAAAAATCTGTTCCGTTGACTGCAAAAACAGGGTTGCGGTCTTCCCCCTCAAAGGTACTCAGTTGCTTATATTGCTGTTTGCTAACATCCACCATCCATATGTCGCGTGTTACGGAAGAGGTATGATGTTTTCTCCACTCGTTTTCATATCCTTTAAGGTCTTCATAAAGAATGATGTTACCATCAGGATTGTAGCTGGCTTGAAGCGCAACATTCGGAAGCAGCTGAACCACCTTGCCACCGGTGACTGGAACAGCATACAGTTCGCCCATTCCCCCAACAGGGTATTGAGCATTGGCAGCAATGTCCTGCCGGTTGGCAGGAAAAAGCACCTGCTTGTCATCGGGACTAAAGCTGCATGGCACTTCGCGCGCGGAGCTGAAGGTGAGTCTTCGGGCTTCACCTCCTTGAGCAGGCATTACAAAAACATCGAAATTGCCATTCCGGTCCGAAGCAAAAGCAATCATGCTGCCATCATGACTCCATACCGGCGCAAATTCATAGGATTCGGCCATTGTGAGCGGTGTGGCCGTACCGCCTGAGGAAGACACAGTCCAAATCTCATCCTGGTAGGAAAATGCAATGGTTTTTCCATCAGGAGAAAGTGCAGGATAGCGCATCCATAAACTGTTTTCCTGTGCACTGACAAAAAGCCCGGTCATCATGAGGACCAGTAAAAATATGTTGCGGTTCTTCATAAAAAAAGCGTTGAAGGTAATGAAATCAATAAAATTATAGTAGCCAGAGGGCTGTACTTCCAATGCGTAAAAGTATCAAATTATATTAGTTTGTAGCTTTTCAAAACTAATTTTGAATAAAAAGTCTTCGTAGGAAACATAAACTTATAAAGTGTTGATAATGAATATATTTAGCAGTATTGCCATAAGATCTTCTCATGAACAAAGTAAAGGAGTCAGGAATGAAAATGGATTGCGGGAATAAGGGTTAAAATCCCAAATCTTATAAATCAGAAAACACTCAAAACAAAATGAACCATCAGGATTGATTTTTTGGAAATTATTGTTGCCATAAAGCTTTGGGACACCTCAATTTTTCAAATAGTTTTTCAAAGCCTGACCATTTGTTTCGGCAGGGAGTTTTCCTGAATTTAAAACTTTAAATTATGGAGCTGAGGTTTCGGCACTGTATTTAGCAAAAAGCTGGTGCTTGGTTTGAAAATCCAAACAGGAAAATACCGCATCGAATCGTCTGACTACAGTTTTTATCCACTCTTTATTTTCCCCGCCGCAGGAATAAAGTTCTGATACAGTTGCATATACCGGCTTCAACTTGTTTGCAAAAGCCACTTCCAGGCGGGAATTACTTGAATTTCAATTCCGTCCTGTACAATCTTTTCTTCTGACTGATAGGTGACAATGAATAGCTTTCTGACAGCATATTTAGCAGCGGCTTTCATGAGGGCAGATATTTCCCTGATTCGTGTAGAAGGTTCGTCGAGGCGATAGGCCACCTGTATTAAAACCGCTGAGGGAATATAAAAATCCACTTCAAAACCATTGCGTACATAGAATACGTTTGCTCCGTGTGTTCTTTTCAAATGATTGAAAACCAGTGTTTCCAATTGAAAAGAAGCTGGTTCGGACAAAAAAAGCGAGAGGATTCCCAAGTCATTGAAATAATACTTTTTCATGGTCTCTCGCGAGCTTATCTTGGCTTCATAATTAGAAAGGGAGCTAATCAAAAAGGAATCTTCCAGATATCCTGCATATTCAATCACTGTTCCAGTACCTATTTGGTTACCAGTTGATTGAATTATGTTTCTCATCCGGTTGAACGAAACTTCGTCCATCGTGCTTTCAGCAAGTTTTTTCACAAGGAGGCGCAAGGCAAAAGCATTACGTACCTGATAACGAGCAATGATATCACCCAGAAAAACCTTCTGAAACAAATTGCTCAGGTATTCTTTTTTATCCGTAAACTTAAATAACTCAGGAAACCCACCATATGAAAAAAACTGCTCGAATAAACGAATAATTTCAAACCTGGAAGGCGAAAATTCAACGTGTTCATCCACTGTTATTCCTTGAAAATGAAGAAATTCAAGAAAGGATAAGGTTCCTATTTCCTGAACCAGATATCTTCCTCCAAGGGTGGATGCCATTTCGCTGCTAAGCATTTGAGAATTGCTGCCTGTAATGTAGGTTCTATAATCTTCGTCTGCCATTCTCCGGGCGAATTTTTGCCAGCCGGTGATGTTTTGTATTTCATCAAAAAACAATACAGGTCGATGTGGGAAAAGCTCGAAATAACATTCCAAAATCGTGTCAAAGTCCATGTGATTGAATCCGATGAGGCGCTCGTCTTCAAAATTGATTGTCAAAAACGTTTCGATGGATTGACCCATTTTCAGCATTTCCTGTAGCAGACCAAAAACAAACCACGTTTTGCCGGCTCTTCGCTGACCGGTGAAAATGTAATTGGCTTGCTTTTCAACCGAAATTGATCTTGGATGTACCTCTAATTCACCAATCCGTTGCTGATTTTCGAGTATGATTTTTTTTATAATAGCCTTATCCATACAATATTTGTTCTATATACAGAACAAATATACGACATTTTGTTCTACATATAGAATAAAATCAATCATTTTTATCCTGCATACAGAACAAAACATGCTTTTCCACTTTTTTTACCAGTTTCTGGCCTGATCGGTGTCGATAATCACGAAGTCGAGTTTTTTGCGCGCAAGGTCCACTTTTTTCACTTTGATGGTCACTGAATCCCCCAGGCGGTAAATCTTGCCAAAGCTTTGGCCGATCACGCGGTAGTTGTCCTCGTCGAGATAGTAATAGTCGCCCGGCATCTCGTTGTAGCGCACCATGCCTTCGCATTTGCTTTGTTTCAACTCAACAAAAATGCCCCATTTGCTCACCCCCGAAATTAATCCTTCGAACACCTTACCAACCTTATCCGAAAGGTATTCAGCTTGTTTATATTTAATGCTTTCGCGTTCCATCTCAGCGGCACGGCGTTCCATTTCCGAAGCATGCTTACACACAGGCTCAAGGTTTTCGGCACTTACAGTATCTTTGTTTTCAAGCAGATAACGTTCAAGCAGGCGATGCACAATCAAGTCGGGGTATCGACGTATGGGCGAAGTAAAATGGGTGTAGAATTTAAACGCCAATCCATAATGCCCTATGTTGGTAGTGCTGTATTCAGCCTTGGCCATGGTGCGTATAGCCACTGTTTCCACCAGATTTTTCTCTCCTTTGCCATCAACAGCTTTGAAAAGGTCGTTATAGGATTTTACCAGTTTCTCGCGTGTGCTGATGTTCATGCTGTAGCCCAGTTTGCCGATAAACTGCAGAAAAGTGTTGAGTTTTTCGGGATTGGGCTCGTCGTGAATGCGGTAAACAAAGGTCTTGACTTTCTTCTTACCAAGCGGTTTGCCAATACGTTCAGCTACAGTGCGGTTGGCTAACAACATAAAATCTTCGATGAGCATATGGCTCTCCTGCTGCACTTTAACATAAGTGTCGATGGGTTTTCCTGTTTCGTCGAGGATAAACTTCACCTCTTCTGAGTGGAAATTTATTGAACCGGCTTTCATACGCATCGACCTGAGTTTGGATGCGAGACCGTGAAGTACCAGGATTTCTTCCTTGTAATCGCCCTCACCACCTTCTATCACCGTTTGAACCTCCTCATAAGCGTAGCGTCGGGCAGATTTGATCACCGTTTTACCAATCCATTCGTTGAGTATTTCGGCTTCGTCGTTCATCTCAAACACTGCAGCGAAACATAATTTTTCCTCGTTGGGACGTAACGAACAGATATTGTTCGATAATTTCTCAGGCAGCATTGGAATGGTACGATCAACCAGATAGATAGAAGTGCCGCGGTTTTGTGCCTCGATGTCGGTGGAACTGCCTTCGTGCACATAATGGGCCACATCGGCAATATGTACCCCCACTTCCCAATTTCCATTGTCGAGTTTGCGCAACGAAAGGGCATCGTCAAAGTCTTTGGCATCACCAGGGTCAACGGTGATTGTGAGTACTTCACGAAAATCGCGCCGACGGGCAATCTCAGCTTCCGTGATGCCATGTCCCATCTTCTCCACCTCTTTTTCAACCTCCTTCGGAAACTCAAGCGGGAAGTTGTATTCAGCCAGGATGGATTGCATCTCCACGTTGTTATCGCCCGGCATGCCAAGCACTTTGATCACTTCACCAAAAGGATTTTTCGATTCCTCCGGCCATTCGGTGATGCGTACAATGACTTTCTCACCGTTTTTAGCATTATTCAGTAATTCTTTTGCCACAAAAATATCCACGGGCATGGTGTTGCTGTCGGGTACAAGAAATCCAAACTGCTTTGAGATGGAGATGACACCCACATAATCTGTTTTCCTTCTCTCGATGATTTCAACAATCTGGCCTTCGGTTTTATGGTTTTTTCGTTTCGGAAACAGATACACTTTCACCTGATCGTCGTGCAGCGCCTGACCTGTGTTGTTGGCCGCGATAAAAATATCCTCGCCAGCTTTTTCTGTTATGACATAGGCTTTTCCGGTACTTTTCATATCCACCCTGCCAGTAACAAACTCTTTTTTCTCGCCATACTCTTGTATCATGGCTTTGCTGAGGGTATAACGATAAGGTTTGTCTTCGATCAACTTTCCTTCTTTGGCGAGTTCAATCAGTATGTTATGGATAAGATCCTTTCCGGCTTTATCCTTCATGCTCAGTGATTTGCTGATCTGCTTGTAATTCAGCGGTTTAAACGGACTCGATCCGAAGATACTCAGGATGGTGGCTGCAAGGGTGCTTTTAACTCCACTTGGAACAGGCTTCTTTTTTGGCATAACACGATTGATTGATGGAATACGGTGTCAAAGTTAATGCATTCAGACGTGCAAAAGGGTGGAAATTTGTAAATGAAAAGACATAGTTTTGTGGAAGCCGGCCGACTTTTGCAATTGAAACTACATAACCGATGCCATATCATGCTTTACTTAACATTAAAACATGATTCATCATTAAAGTCTACTTTATTTGAAAGCAAAAAATTCTCTCGTTTAGTTGTTGGCTTAACCAAACTATTCAACTAAAACATTGGGAGTTAATTTATTAACCATCAATCTGCTAACCCCCAACACCTGCCACCTAACTCCCGTTAAACCAACTGCTCAAACTGTTTCAAAAAGCGCAGGTCGTTCTCGAAAAACAGACGCAGGTCGTTTATTTGGTATTTCATCATGGTGATACGCTCGATACCCATCCCAAAAGCATAGCCGCTATATACATTGCTATCTATTCCGCAGGCTTCCAACACATTGGGATCAACCATGCCACAACCAAGAATCTCAACCCATCCGCTGTATTTGCAGATGTTGCAGCCTTTTCCGCCGCAAATGTTGCACGAAACATCCATCTCGGCCGAAGTTTCGGTGAATGGGAAGTAAGAAGGACGGAAACGGATTTTTATTTCAGGTCCAAAGAATTCTCTGGCAAAGAAGTAAAGTGTCTGTTTCAGGTCGGCAAAGGAAACGTCTTTGTCGATGTACAAGCCTTCGATCTGATGGAAGATACAATGTGCCCGGGCCGAGATGGCTTCGTTGCGGAAAACACGTCCGGGAGCGATGATGCGGATAGGCAGCTTTCCCTGTTCCATCACCCGAACCTGAACACTCGAAGTGTGCGTGCGTAAGGCCACATCAGGCGACTTGCTGATGAAAAAAGTATCCTGCATATCGCGGGCAGGGTGTTCTTCAGGGAAATTTAACGCAGTAAAATTGTGGAAATCATCTTCTATTTCCGGACCTTCAGCTATTTTGAAGCCCAAACGTTCAAAAATGCTGTTGATATCGCGTCGTACCAAAGAAATTGGATGACGGCCACCCGTCATTTTTTTTGGCGGTAAGCTACTGTCTATTTGTGCCTTTTCCTCCTTTACTCCTGCAAAACGGGTTTGCTGAATATCCAACATCTCCTGAGCTTTCTGCTTGAGTTCGTTCAACAGGATGCCCATTTCCTTTCTGTCCTCAGGCAGCACCTGTTTAAAATCATTGAAAAGCGAAGGAATTACTCCCTTTTTGCTCAGGTATTTAAGTCGGAAATCTTCGATATGATCTTTGCTTTCAGCTTCAAATCGTTGTATTTCGGATAGTAATTCAGAAATTCTGTTTTTCATGGAAAAGGCTTGTAATAAACAACTTAGGGTTACTCAAGAATCTCAATACGCATAGTGACAGGTGTCACAGGCTTATCGCCAGGGCCTGTTTGAACAGCGGCAATTTTATCAATTACATCAAATCCATCCACTACTTCGCCAAAAATGGTGTAAGTGCCATCAAGATGAGGTGTTCCTCCCAAAGTTGCATAGGTGTTTTTTTGCTCTTCGGTATAATTTAATCCAGAACGTTGAGCTGCTGCGGCAAAATTTTGTTGGTCATATTTCTGTCCCTGAACGATATAAAACTGCGACCCGGATGATTTCCTCTCAGGATTAACCTGATCGCCCATACGTGCTGCTGCAAGAGCTCCTTTTTTATGGATGTATTGCGGCCTGAATTCAGCATCAACGGTATACCCGGGATCTGTTTTGCCATCTTTGTTGCCACCACCCTGAATCATGAAATTTTTGATGACCCTGTGAAAAGGTGAGTCGTTGAACCATCCCTGCTTCACCAACTTGATAAAATTGTCACGATGCTTGGGGGTGTCATTATACAGTTTTGCTGTAATGTTTCCATAACTGGTTTTGATCAGCACCAGTGTTTCTGATTTTTTCTGGGCTGCCAAACTTAGGCTCAGGCCCATTATTAAGGTAATTAAGATGATTCTCATAGTTGTTATGTATTAAATTCAAGGCACAAAAGTAATAAAAGCCTTTGAGAAAAGTGAAATCACGTTAGCAGAGCTGCATCACCTTTTCAAACTACTTCAAAAATGATCTGTTTTTTAAAGTTTTGCTTTTGCTGCCAAAGCTGCTCTGGCTTTGTTGAAACAGACCCTGCAAAGGGGTTCGTAGCTATCTGTTTCTCCAAGCAGAACCAGTTTTTCTCCATCCACAATACGGTGCGAAACATGTGCCAGATTTCCACATTGCATACAAATAGCGTGAACTTTAGTAACATATTCGGCTATCGAAAGCAGCTGAGGCATGGGACCAAAGGGGTTTCCAAGAAAATCCATATCCAAACCAGCCACAATCACCCTTACACCCTGATTGGCTAGTTGCGTACAAACAGAGGTGAGCTCACTGTCGAAAAATTGCGCTTCGTCGATGCCAATCACATCGAATTCGTTGGCATAAAATAAAATCTGTGAGGCACTCTCCACAGGAATTGACCGGATAGCATTGGCATTATGCGATACAACATCTTCCTCGCTGTAGCGTTTGTCGATATGTGGTTTAAAAATTTCCACCTTCTGACGCGCAATGCGGGCTCGGTTCAACCTGCGGATAAGTTCTTCGGTCTTGCCGGAAAACATCGATCCGCAAATGACTTCGATCCAGCCACCGCGGTTTTTTATGTTGGTATCTTTTTCGAGAAACATGTCTGATGGTGTTTCTGTTCTTGTTAATTTTACAAGCCACAAAAATAGCTATTCTGAACAAGATTAAAAATAAAATGGATACGATTAAAAATATCAATTTGCTAAGTAAGCTGCAAGGCAAAGCAAAATCTTTAGTGCTTCAGATCGAGCGACTTGAAAATGATGGTGGAGTAATACATCCCATCGAAGCTGATATCATGCGCGAAAAAACCCGTGCAATTTACGAGCTTCTTCTCGAACTTCATGAAGATAAGTCTGTTTCAAATGTGTCATTTATGGCAGCAAGTATTCCTCCCCTGGAAATCGAAACAGCACAACCTGAACCAGCAATTGAGCGTGAAAAGCCTGTGATGGGGGTGTTTGACTGGGTTGAAAAAGAAGATGCTGATGATCATAACAGTCTTGAAATTTATTCTTCAGAACCGGAAGAATTGACAGAATCCGACACATCGGCGATCCCTGATCGAATTGAGGATGTTGAATCAGTTGACAATGTTTTGGAAGAAAAACATCTTTACTCAAAACAAGTTGACGAACCAAAACGCTTTTCATTTCAAAAAGAGACTTCAGGAAGTACGTTTGATCTGTTTGGTGAGAGTGAAATTGTTGCCGATAAACTCAGCTCACCCGACAAAAGTGTGGCATCACGTATCGAAAAATCAAAAATTCAGGACCTGCGACAGGCTATTGGTATCAACGATAAATTTCTGCTTATCAATGAGTTATTTGAAGGAAACATAAGCTATTACAACAAAGCTATCGACGAACTTAACAGCTTTCAAAGCTTAAACGGAGCCAAAACCTATCTTATTGAGTTAAGTGTACAGCATCAATGGTTAGTTGAATCTGCTGCTGTTAAAAAAATAAATTTGTTGGTCGAAAGAAAATTCAACGCATGAGAAGAGCCGGATTTCACAAGTTAACACTGCTGCTACTTGTGGTGTTTTCGGTTTCGGCATTTGCTCAAGACCGCCCCTATGTGCACAAAATTGTTCGGGATCTGTCTTCCCCTCAAATGTTTGGACGTGGATATGTTAAAAATGGTGACAGTAAAGCAGCTGAATATCTTCAAAAAGAGATGAAGAAAATTGGACTTACACCATTTTTTCAAGATTATGTGCAAGAATATCAATTCCCGATTCAAGCACATCCCGGCAAGCTAAAAGTAAAAACTGACAACGAAACGCTGATGCCCGGAAGAGATTTTGTTGTTAACGCAGCAACTCAAAGTATTGATAAAACATTTCAGCTCGTGTGGCTGCCCGATACCCTTACACAATTGTCGCAGGTTTACGCATTCATCGACACCACTTCTGCATTGCTAATCGATCAAATGATTGTTGTGCCATCGGGTATAAAAAACGCATGGCGCAATGGAATTCCTGGTGTTAAATCATTGATTCAAAGAGACAAGGGAGCAATGTGGTGGCATGTATCGCGTAATCAATTACCAGTAGGTACTGCCATTTTAAAAGTTGTTCCTGATAAGCTTCCACCAAACACTACGGAACTCCAAATAAAACTTGAATCAACATTTGAAAAAGCTCATAACGCCATTAATCTGGCAGGTTTTGTAAAAGGGAGCACATGCCCCGATAGCCTGATTGTGTTTGTGGCACACTACGATCATCTTGGTATGATGGGTCGTAAAACGATGTTCCCAGGGGCAAGCGACAATGCAAGCGGTACTGCCTTTGTACTTGATCTGGCTCGATATTATTTATCAAATCCCGAAAAAGCATTTTATACCATGGCTTTTATTTTGGTTTCGGGCGAGGAGGCTGGTCTGTTGGGTTCCCGCTATTTTACCGATCATGCCCCTTTTGAATTAGAAAAGGTTGTTTTTGCTATCAATTTCGATATGGTTGGCACAGGTAGTGAAGGTTTTACGGTTGTGAATGCTAAACAATTTCCCGAAGCCTTCTCAATGATTAGTGCACTTAACTCCACAAACAACTACCTTTCAAAAGTGGTAGAGCGAGGGGAATCGTGCAACAGCGACCATTGTCCCTTCTACGAAAAAGGTGTTCCTTCATTTTTCATTCACACACAAGGGCCTGAAAACCAACATTATCATACAATTTACGACAAGGCTGCCAGTCTTCCATTTACAAAGCATGAAGCCTTTTTCGGTCTGATAACAGCTTTTGTGCATCAGTTGAAATCAACACCTGTTAACAAAAAATGAACGATGGAACTTCTTTTAATTATCTTTACAGCATTGGTTGTAATCATTTTCACTGTTATCTCATTCTACACTTCTGTTAATAGTGGTGCTGAGCATTTTGAAAAATGGATAACCCGATGGAATAAACCACGCAAGAAATAACCCTATGTCGAAGCTTTACCTGGTTCCAACACCGATCGGAAATTTGGAAGACATCACCTTAAGAGCCCTGAGGATTCTTAAAGATGAAGTGGAGCTTGTTGTTGCCGAGGACACACGAAAAACCGGAATGTTGCTCAAACATTATGGTATCAGCAAGCCAATGGCCGCTTTTCATCAACACAACGAGCATCGGATGATTGATCAGCTTGTGGCCCGATTACTTTCAGGCGAGCGTATGGCACTTGTTACTGATGCAGGCACTCCCGCCATCTCCGATCCTGGTTTTCTGCTTGTCAGAGCTGCCATTGAATCGGCTGTTGAAATAGAATGTCTGCCGGGTGCAACTGCTTTTGTTCCGGCATTGGTAAATTCAGGTTTACCTTCCGACAGGTTTGTCTTTGAAGGCTTTTTACCACATAAAAAAGGACGGCAAAAAAGAATTTTGGCTATGGCCGAATATCCCTATACCATCATTCTTTATGAATCACCCCATCGTTTGGTAAAAACCCTCGAACAGCTTGCATCTGTTCTTGGCGGACACCGTAAAGCTTCTGTTGCCCGCGAGCTCACCAAACTTTTTGAGGAAAACCGGCGAGGTACCTTGATTGAGCTTTTGAATCATTACAGCAAGCAAGAAGTGAAAGGTGAAATTGTACTTATCGTTGAAGGCCTTTCATCGTCAGCAAAAGAAAAAGAAGATGAAGAAGATTAGCAATAAAAACCCGTTAACAATGAGAAAACGGGTGTTTTACAGAAATCATACTTACTGAGAATCAATTTTTTAATAAATAAAGTTGTTTAATTTGTAGCAATTAATTTACTTTGCACCCCTGTTTAACTAAAAACATTTAAAGTTATGTCAGAAATCAGAGACAAAATCGTATCCATTATTGTGGACAAGCTTGGCGTAGAAGCCGCAGAAGTTACTAATGAAGCCAGCTTCACCAACGATCTGGGAGCGGACTCCCTCGACACTGTTGAGTTGATTATGGAATTTGAAAAAGAATTCAATATCGCTATTCCCGACGATCAAGCTGAGAAAATTGCCACAGTAGGCGATGCAATCAGGTATATTGAAGAGAAAAAAGGTTAAAAAAGTTTTTTTATGGAGCTGAAACGAGTAGTAGTAACAGGTTTAGGTGCTATCACACCGATTGGTAATAATGTCGCTTCCTATTGGGAGGGGCTAGTCAATGGCGTGAACGGCGCTGCTGATATTACCCGCTTTGACGCCTCCAAGTTTAAGACCCGCTTTGCCTGCGAGGTTAAGAATTACGACTATAAAGATTATTTCGACCGGAAGGACGTGCGAAAGTACGACCTGTATGCGCAGTTCGGATTGATAGCCTCTGATGAGGCTATCGCTGATTCGGGCCTGATCAACGGGAATACTGATCTTGATGAGGTAGGCGTAATCTGGTCATCAGGCATAGGCGGGCTTATCACCTTTTCTGAGGAGGTAACCGCGTTTGCAACCGGTGACGGTACACCACGTTTTAATCCTTTCTTTATTCCTAAAATGATTGCCGATATCACGGCAGGTCATATTTCCATCAAACATGGTCTTAGAGGACCCAACTTTGCCACTGTATCTGCGTGTGCTTCTTCAGCCAACAGTATTGTTGACGCATTCAACTATATCAGGTTGGGGAAAGCTGTTGCATTTGTAACAGGTGGTTCAGAAGCGTCAATTGCTCCGGCCGGTGTTGGTGGATTTAATGCCATGCATGCGATCTCAACAAGAAACGACGACCCGCAAACAGGATCACGGCCATTTGACAAGGATCGCGATGGTTTTGTTATGGGTGAAGGTGGTGGTGGTATCATTCTCGAAGAATTGGAGCATGCCCTGGCAAGAGGAGCTAAAATTTATGCCGAATTGGTAGGATGCGGATTATCAGCTGACGCAAACCATATGACCTCCCCTCATCCGGAAGGCCTTGGTGCTAAGCTTAGTATGAAACGAGCCCTCGCCGATGGCGGCATTCGCCTTGAAGATATTGACCACATCAACACACACGGCACTTCAACTCCTCAGGGAGATATTGCCGAACCAAAATCGATTGTCAGTTTATTTGGTGAACATGCCTACAAAATAAGCATCAACTCTACCAAATCAATGACAGGTCATCTCTTGGGTGGTGCAGGTGTTATCGAAGCTGTTGCAACAATCCTTGCAGTTCAAAACGATATCATCCCTCCTACCATCAACCATTTTACTGATGATCCGGAAATTGATAATGCACTTGACTTCACCTTCTGGAAGGCCAGAAAAAGAACTGTCAACTATGCATTAACCAATACATTTGGGTTTGGTGGTCACAACGCTTCGATCATCTTCAAAAAATATGTGCCTTAAATTCAGTTAAAGGTATTTTTGAAACTTATCGATTCGAAACCTGATAAAAACAACAAACACGTTAACAGTAGTTTAACCTTAAAAACGAACTAGTTTGTTTTTTGCAGATTCATTAAGAGCGTTTTTTTCAGCAGATAAAGACCTTAGTTATGCTATTAAAAATATTTTCGGGTTTGTTCCTGGAAATATTTTTTTATACCAACTGGCTTTCCGGCATAAGTCGGTGGCCAATGAAAGTATTAATGGCCATAAGCTTAGCAACGAACGACTTGAATACCTTGGCGATGCTATACTCAGTGCTATTGTAGCCGATTACCTGTTTAAGAAATTTCCCTATAAAAACGAAGGCTTTCTCACCGAGATGCGTTCCAAAATCGTTAGCAGAGCCTCTCTAAACAAGCTTTCGCAAAAAATGGGTGTCGATAAACTCGTCAACTTTAATGGCGATGGAAAATCGGTATTTAAATCAGCAAACGGTGATGCATTTGAGGCGTTAATAGGAGCTATTTACCTCGATAAAGGTTTTCTTTTTACCCGAACAATCATCATCAAGCGTATCATCGAGCTACATCTTGATATCGACATCCTTCAAAACAGCGATTTCAACTTTAAAAGCAAGTTGCTTGAATGGGGTCAAAAAGAAAAACAAAGTGTTGAGTTTACCGTTGCCGGTGAATTGGGCGAAGGATTTAAAAAACAATACCTCATTCAGATTCGCGTTAATGGTGAAGTTTTAGCTGAAGCCAAAGATTTTTCAATCAAGGGTGCTGAACAGCTTGCCGCCGAAAAAACCTGGATTTCACTTAACGAATTGAAGCAAGAAGCATAAAAACATCTTCGGTTGTTTTTTATCGGCTTCTATTTATCGATTTTAATGTAGCAGCTTTAATATGCCTGGAAAGACCAGTATATTAATCATCTTTCAGAAAAACTGATCTCGTTTTTTATTCTTTTCTCTTCTAAAAAACTTTCCTTTCGTGAATTCAGCTTAATTTTGTAGCAGGATTTCATTCCATTTATCTTATTCGAACTGCCGTGGCACAAAAGAAAAAAACTTTACACATAAACCCCTTCGATGATCTTTGCATTGTTGCTTTAACAACCCCGCTCAAAGATTATAAGTTGGCATGGCATCTGAACGAATCACTTCGGCTCGACCTTAAAAAAATGGCCGGCTTCATTTTGAATGAAACCGACCCTTCTCCTTTTTCATTTTATTACTTCGATGCAGGCGAAAATCTGAATGTGTTTAATCTTCTTCAGTTGCAATCTGATGGCGTGCGTTTACTTAAATTTTCTCTGCCGGTTGATTTTCTGCTTATTATTCGCAATACCATTCCCGAAGGAAAACAAGAGGAGTGGATCACATTGATTCGTAAAATACCCGGACTCACTCATGCCTTTATACTTGATATAGAAAAAAACAAGCAACTTGATCCATTGCTCGAAATGATCGAATTACATGAATTCACGCTGCTGCGCGATCCTTCTGTAAGACGCCAATCGTTGAATAAATAGAGCTTAATAATTAAAAATCTAGCTCCCTTTTCAGGTCTTTAATACGACTCTTGCTTACACTTACCGAATTGCCATTCTTTAAAATCAGCAGATAGCTCTCTTTTCCATATTGTTCGATGCGCTGAATCTGATTGATGTTGACAATATGCGAACGATGAATCCTTAGAAACTGATCTTCAGGAAGACTCTGTTCCATAACACTCATGGTTTCCTTTTTCATAAACCGACCTTCGGGCGCGTGTATCATTACATAATCATCCTGAGCCTCAATCTGTTCAATCTGATCTACAGGGATAACATGAATTTTTGAACCTGATTTTACCACTATCCGTTCCAGTGGTTTGCCGCGTTCTTGCATCTGCTCAACAAGCTTCTGTACTGTTTCGCCGGAAGTTGTCTTCAGCCGGAAGCGCTCAACCACCTTATCTACTGCCTGGCGCAGCCGCTGCTTCGAAAAAGGTTTCATAAGGTAGTCAACAGCATTGAGCTCAAAGGCTTTTAGGGCAAACTCATCGTAGGCAGTAGTGAAAATAATTTCGGGGTACTCATCCAATAGCTCCAGCAACTCGAAACCTGTTAGCCTTGGCATTTGAATATCCAAAAAGATGAGGTCAGGCTGCAACTCATTGATTGCTTTCAATCCGCTGAAACCATCACTGCATTCGCCAATGAGGTTGATCTCTTCGAAACCGGATAAAAATGTTTTCAGTAAGTTACGTGCTGGTTCTTCATCTTCAATAATTAAAGTTCGTATCTTTTGGATCATGCTACATTGATTTTCGGAATGCGTAAAATTACTTCAAATTCAATTTTCCCCATCTTTACTTCAAATAAATCATTCCTATGGTATAACAACTGAAGCCTGTTACGAATGTTTTTCAATCCGATTCCTTCGCCTTTAGGCCTCACAGCCTCAGGATCGAAATCGTTAAGAACGTGTAGCTCAGCAAATTCATCTGTTATAACACATGTCAAATCTATTAATACTTCCTCGGTACTGTTATGAACGCCATGCTTGATAGCATTCTCGAGCAATGGTTGCAAAATCATATTCGGTATTTGCTGATCGAGGCAGCCATCGGGAATATTCGATACATACCTTAGCCGTTTTCCAAACCGAACTTTTTCGATATCCAGATAGCGTTCAGTATTTTCAAGTTCGTGCCTGAGTGTGGTGGTTTCGTGCCTGTCGTGGCTTAGCGAATAGCGCAAAAAGTCGGAGAGTTTTATTACCATTTCCTGCGCTTTTTCAGGATCTGTCATGGTAAGCGAGCTGATAGAGTTGAGACTATTAAACAAAAAGTGAGGGTTAATTTGTGATTTTAACGCATTCAGTTCAGCTTCTCTTACCAGGTTGTTCAACTCTGATTCGATCTTGAGCTTCTGTTGTAAATCCTCATAATAAAGTATCATATAATAAATAAGGATAAAAATCAGGTAGAAAAATGTGCCGATGATGGCTCTCCACGGGAGCGAGAGCTGAAGAAAACTTAAATATTCTACGTCATTGGCTTCCAAAAAACTCATGATATAATAGCCGCTTCCCATCCAAATTGCAATAGTTACAATACCCGTAATAAGATGGTTGATGACCAGATCAAAAGTGCTATATTGTTCCTTGATATTAAACCTAAGAATGTACCACAAACTAAAGCCAATAATTGCCAAAATGAAATTAAAAACTCCCGAATCGGTGATGCTAATCAATAAATCAAGATCCTGATAATAATTCAAAATGGCTGTCTGAATGATTGCAACAACCATCCAGACAGTCAAGTACATAATAAGATATCTTCTGTTTTTTATAAATGGATTCAGCATTTGATTGTTTTTTGTGTGTTGGACGAAAATCTATGCTTAGTGTTACACGTAGCTGATAACTGATGATTTGTTGAATCAGTTTCAGGCTTAATAGCTCTTTAATTCCACTCCGCCAAACAACACAAGTCCTTTGATTACAACCAATTTTTCAGCATTGGTTTTTACCGGCAACATACGTTTGTCGGAAAAACCACCAAAAATTGATACAATTTCTGACTTTACCTGCCAGTCATCCGGAATGATCAGGTTGTTGCCGCCAAAAATTACGAGTACATCAATCACACAGCCTTCTTGTGAAGGAACAGTGTTCATCATATTCAAATCAGAACCTCCAAAGATGGCTGTCAATTTTCCGCCTCTGAAGTTGGTTGAGGTGAATTTTGTGTTTCCACCTCCAAAAATAGCTGTGTCTTCAACAAATTCCTGAGCGCTTTCGGTTGCATTATCACTTCCGCGAAAGGCATTGAAGGTCTTCTCTGCGCCTTCAGGTGTTTTGTGTCCCCTGCGGGTAATGATAAGCAATCCGATTCCAATCAAGATAGCTGGCCAAAAAATGGTACTGAGCCTGATACGGTAATCGATTAATTCCGGTAGCCAAAACATGACACCCAAACCAATCAAAATGATACCGGTAGTTCTTTTCTCCTGATTCGAAAGGGTAATGATACCTATGAAAATCAAAAGTGTTTTCCATGAAATAAGGTAATGACGCAAATCGAATGAAATCATTCCAAGTGTGTCGAGAAGCAATAATCCGCCTGCAAGGATTAGCAATAAACCAGCGACCAGGCGTCTGTCGAGTGAGGTGTTTTTAGTTTCCATGTTTATGAATTTTTAAATGAATATTATTTTCTTTAAAATCTGAAGCAAATATATAGTGGTGCTGCTATGTTGACAAGAGGTTTTCGGCCAATGGGGGAAACATGTCGGTGAATGGAGGTGAAATATCGGGAAAAATAAACATGCGCATCAAACAAAATGATTCATAAGCTGTTAATAACCTCAGGAGGTGCAAAAAATGCCAGTTGTTGAGTTTAATGATATAAAATTTGTTTGTCGTAAAGGAGCCCTTTTGCGCAATGTGCTTATAAATAACGATGCTTCACCACATAATGGTGCAGCGAAATTTCTTAACTGTTTCGGGCTGGGAACTTGTGGGACATGCACGGTGAAGATAACCGGTGAAACCCATGAACTTACTTCTGTTGAGCGAGTTAGACTAAATCTTCCTCCGCATAAACAAGAAGATGGTCTTCGTTTATCCTGTCAGGTGAGGGTTCAATCAGATATCAAGGTTGAAAAGTTTGAAGGTTTCTGGGGACAAGAAATTCCAAAATAACCCTATAACCTTCGTTATAAACCTTCAACCAGGCTATTCATTATTTCATTCAGCGGACGAACTTTTTTAACATAATCTATTGAAGGACCTGCAACCCAAACTGTTTGGTAGGTTGCCGAAAATGCCGACTTTTCAATTTTTCTCATTCCCTTAACGAAAATCAGCATTTTAATATATTTCTTTAACCATTTATTGCGCTTCATCAATCGCTCGAGGAAACCTGCTTTTGTGCCAATCTGTTGTACATATGGTGTGTTAATAACGGTTAGCGGACTTCCTGAAAGCTTGCTGCTCAGCACAATATCTCTGGCTGTAAAATGAACCAAGGCTTGCTTATATTCTTTCGAAACAGGCGCTTCGGCCGAAGCAATGAAAACAGTACCTACAGAAACCCCGGCTGCACCAAGCTCCAGCATCTCTTTAACCTGACGGGCCTCGCCAATCCCTCCGGCTGCAATCACAGGAATATTACAATGTTTTACGAGCTCTGGCACAAGTTTTTTATTCGAAACAGGACCACAATGTCCTCCGGCTTCGCTCCCAACTGCGATCACAGCATCAGCACCCAAAGCTTCAACTTTTAAAGCATAATCAAGATTTACGACGTCGCAAAACACTTTGATGCCCAGTGGTTTACACTTTTTTATGACCTCCTCCGGACTCCCAAGAGAAGTTATGATAAAATCTACTTTTAATTCACAAAGGGTCTGAAGTTGCCCTTTGTACTTCGGATTCGATTTGTTTACGATTAGATTAAAACCAAAAGGCTTGTTGCTTTTATTACGTATCTCAGCAATTGCTTTGCGCATAGCTTCGTCGGTGCGATAGTTCAAAGCAGGAATAGCTGCAGTTGCACCCGCTTCGAGCGCCTCAATAACCATGGCAGCATTTGAAATTAAAAACATCGGGGCTACCAATACCGGAAACTGAATTCCAAGCAATTTGCTGAGGGGATTGTGTGTCATTGTTATGGAATTTTGAACTTAAAAACTGTTTTTACCGCAACTTTTTTCTTCGAATAAAATTAACTAAAAAATCTTTTCATGCTTCAAGCCTTGTTTTCATGCGGCTTTCAGCTTGTTTGCATCCTGTTGTGAAAAATAAACAATGTTATTTTTTCACAGCAAACGGTTGCGTAAAAGTATAAAATGCTTTTATATTTGCAATGCGTGCATAACATATTTATTTATGAAGATACAGGAAAGTGTTGATTACCATATTCGGGGGACACTCTTTGCAATGCGGAGAATGTATAATTTACTGGCAGCAGAAATAGGTACAACTCAAGGCGTAGCATATGTGCTGATCAGTGTTCCAAAGGAGGGCGTGCCTGCAACGCGTATTGCCCCAATGATGGGCATGGGTGTGACCAGCTTATCGCGTTTACTTAAAACAATGGAGGATGACGGACTTATTTATCGCGAAAAAAACGATACTGACAAACGGGGAGTGAACATTCATCTTACCGACAAAGGTGTTTCGATGCGAAAAAAAGTTCGTCAGGTCGTCATCGATTTCAACAAGAAAGTCCAGCCCTTAATTACTGATGAGGATATGCAGTCGTTTATAAAGGTATGCGATGTTATCAAGCAGGAGGTTTGCAAGGAAATTATAAGGTTCACCGGACATGACTGTGTTGAAACGGGTGGTGATTAGTATAAAATGATGGACTTTCCAAAGGTGTTTGATGAATTCTACGCTTCTGATCACAATAAAACATTACAAAATATTTAACATTCACATGAAACTTCCGCAACGCGGACATTAAAACAAAAGAAGAATATGACACGAAGGATTAAAAAAGTTGCAGTGCTTGGCTCAGGAGTGATGGGCTCGGGTATTGCATGTCATTTTGCCAATATTGGTCTGCAGGTTTTGCTGATTGATATTGTTCCTAAAGAGCCAACCGAAGAAGAAAAATCAAAAGGCTTGGGGATGAACGACAAACAAGTGCGAAACAGGATCGTTAACACCGCTCTTACAACGGCCCTCAAATCAAAACCCTCACCTATTTATAAACAATCATTTGCCAGCCGCATCACTACAGGCAATTTTGATGATGACCTTCCGGGAATTAAAGAGTGCGACTGGGTGATCGAAGTTGTTGTTGAAAGACTCGATATCAAGCAGCAGGTTTTCGAAAAAGTTGATGCACTTCGTAAGCCGGGTACGTTGGTAACTTCCAACACTTCAGGTATATCCGTTGAAAAAATGGCAGAAGGCCGAAGCGATGATTTTAAGAAGCATTTTTGTGGCACACACTTTTTCAACCCCCCCAGATACCTTCAGCTGTTTGAAATTATTCCAACCTCGTTCACCTCGCCCGAAGTAATAAGTTTTCTTACCGTTTATGCATCCAAATATCTTGGAAAAACTGCTGTCATTGCAAAAGACACCCCAGCATTTATTGCCAACAGAGTAGGGACATTTTCTATAATGGAGCTTTTCAACCACGTTGTTGAATTAGGGTTAACCATTCCTGAAATCGATAAACTTACCGGTCCTGTTATCGGGCGAGCAAAATCAGCAACTTTCCGAACCGCTGATATCGTAGGTCTGGACACTTTGGTTCATGTTGCAAACAATATACGGGAGTTGACCAAAGATGAATCGAACGATGCATTTGCCATTCCGGACTACCTTCATAAAATGCTGGAAAATAAATGGCTGGGTGACAAAACGAAACAAGGATTTTTTAAAAAAGTAACAGAAAACGGCGAAAAGAAATTTCTTTCGCTGAATTTCAGCACCCTCACTTATGAGGAAGCTCCCAAGCCAAAATTCTCTGTTTTTGAAAAAACGAAAGGGATAGATAATATTGCCCAACGAATGCCTGTGCTGTTAGCTGACAAAGGTAAAGCGGGCGAATTTTACAGAAGTTCCTTCTACAGCCTGTTTCGTTTTGTTTCCAATCGTATTCCCGAAATTACTGAGGCAATCTACAAAGTTGATGATGCCTTAAATGCTGGTTTTGGGTGGAAGCTTGGACCATTTCAAACCTGGGATGCTGTAGGCGTTGAAAAAACTGTTCATGCCATGGAAGAAGCAGGCAAGCCTGCGGCGGATTGGGTTAAAACAATGCTGTCATTGGGAATCAGCTCTTTTTATAAATTAGAAAACGGACGTAAATATTATTACGATATAGCGCAAAAATCCTATCAACTCATACCCGGTCAGGAAAGCACACTTTCTCTCGAAGCCATACGTGGTTCCAATGTTTTATGGGAAAACAACGATACCACCATTTTTGATATAGGAGATGGGGTTCTCAATATCGAGTTTCACACAAAAATGAACACCATCGGCGCCGGAGTACTCGAAGGATTAAACAAAGCCCTTGATCTGGCTGAAGCTGAATACAATGCGTTGATTATCTCTAACGAAGGAGAACATTTTTCGGCTGGAGCTAACGTGGGTATGATCTATATGTTTGCCATCGAACAGGAATATGAAGATTTGGATATGGCAGTGCAATGGTTTCAAAAAACGACTATGCGCCTGAGGTATTCTTCTGTGCCTGTAATTGCTGCACCACATGGAATGACCCTTGGGGGCGGTTGCGAAGTGTGCTTGCATGCTGATAAAGTTATTGCACATGCCGAAACCTATATGGGTTTGGTTGAATTTGGTGTTGGTTTGATTCCGGGTGGCGGAGGTGTAAAAGAGTTTGCCCTTCGTCTGTCGGACGAACTCAAAGAAGGGGATGTTCGCACAAATGCCTTCCTGCAGAGATACCTGAGCATCGGTCAGGCCAAAGTTTCAACATCGGCATACGAAGCGTTCGATCTTGGTTATCTGCGTAACGGAATTGATGAAGTTGTAGTGAGCCGCAGTCACCAGTTGGCGTACGCAAAAAAAGTAGCTTTAAATATGGTAGAAAAAGGTTACACCCGACCAGTTGAACGGACTGATGTAAAAGTGATGGGACGTGAAGCACTGGGAATGGTATACGTTGGTGCTGATGGATTTACAACTGCAGAATACATGAGTGAACACGATAAGCTCATTGCCGAGAAGCTGGGATATGTTATGGCTGGAGGTGAAATATCTCAATCCATGACAGAGGTTTCTGAACAATACCTGCTAAATCTTGAGCGTAAAGCCTTTCTGGAGCTTTGCATGCAACGCAAAACACTCGAAAGAATGCAGAGTCTGATTGTTTCAGGAAAAATCTTGCGTAATTAACTCATTATCCATAAAAAAAGAAATTACAACTATGAATGCATATATTGTTGGAGGATACCGCTCAGCTATAGGAAAAGCACCGCGTGGAAGTCTTCGTTTTGTTCGACCCGATGACATTGCCGTTGCTGTTATCAGAAAGCTGATGGCCGATTTTCCCATGCTCGAAACGCGTCTTATCGATGATTTGATAGTTGGAAATGCGTTCCCTGAAGCCGAAACCGGATTTAATATGGGCCGTCTCCTATCGCTGATGGCTCTTGATACTGTGGAGGTTCCCGGATCAACTATCAACCGCTACTGCGCTTCAGGTCTTGAGTCGATTGCCATTGCCACAGCAAAGATCAAAGCGGGAATGGCAGATGTTATTATTGCCGGAGGTGCTGAAACCATGTCGATGATTAATATGGGTGGCTGGCGTCAGGTACCTAATCCTGATGCTGCTATGCATCACCCTAAATGGTTCATGGGCATGGGTCTTACATCCGAAATGGTAGCAAAAGAGTATCATGTAAGCCGCGATGAACAAGATGTTTTTGCTGTTGCCTCGCATGACAAAGCGCTAAAAGCACAAGCTGATGGAAAGTTCAGAGATGAAATTGTTGGCATCGAAGTGAAGGAAAATTATTATGAAGACGGCAAAATGAAAAGCCGTAATTATACCTTCGACACCGATGAGGGTCCTCGAAAAGGAACAACTGTTGAAGGATTAGCGAAGTTGAAACCTGCTTTTGCCGCCAATGGCACTTCAACCGCGGGAAACTCCTCACAGATGTCAGATGGTGCAGCTTTTGTTCTGGTAGTATCGGAGAAAATTCTTAAACAATACAACCTTAAACCTATAGCACGTTTGGTCGACTATCAGGTGGCTGGTGTTGAACCGTACAAAATGGGGGTAGGCCCAATTGCTGCAATTCCCAAAGTGTTAAAGCACAGTGGTATCAATCAGAATGAGATTGATCTATTCGAATTGAACGAAGCTTTTGCCACCCAAAGTATTGCTGTGATTCGCGAGCTGAATCTTGACCCCGAAAAAGTAAATGTGAATGGTGGTGCTATCGCATTGGGTCACCCGCTGGGAGCAACGGGCAGTAAGCTAACGGTTCAGATTTTAAACGAACTCAAACGCCGGCAAGCCAAATATGGCATGGTAACCATGTGTATCGGTACGGGTCAGGGGGCAGCAGGAATCTTCGAACGCTTATAATAATCGCAATATTAAACTCAAAAAAATATACAGCTATGTCAGAAAAACAAATGCTAAAAGGGGGTGAATTCCTTGTAAAAGAAACCCTTGCTCAGGATATTTTTATTCCTGAAGAATTTAATGAAGAACAGCGGATGATGGCACAAAGCTGCCGTGAATTTACCGAAACACAAGTTGTTCCGCAAATGGATCAGCTCGAAAAACATGATCGGAAACTACTTACCTCATTGCTAAAAGAGGCCGGACAACTTGGGTTGCTCGGCATTGCAATTCCGGAAGAGTATGAAGGATTTGGGCAAAATTTTGTCACTTCAATGCTCACAACAGAAGAGATGGGCAAAGGATTTAGTTTTGCAGTGGCTTTTGCAGCACATACCGGCATAGGCACATTGCCAATTCTTTATTATGGCACTGAGGCTCAAAAGAAAAAGTACATTCCAAAACTTGCTTCAGGTGAGTTCATTGGTGCATATTGCCTTACCGAAGCGGAGGCAGGGTCAGACGCAAATTCGGGTAAATCGAAAGCTGTACTGAGTGCCGATGGAAGTTATTACACACTTAACGGTGTCAAAATATGGATCACAAATGGCGGAGTAGCAGATCTTTTGATCGTTTTTGCAAAGATCGATGATGATAAAAACCTAAGTGCATTCATCGTTGAAACAGCTTCGAAAGGAGTAACCCTGGGTCCTGACGAAGAAAAGATGGGTATAAAAGGTTCTTCAACTGTACAGATATATTTTGAGGACGTGAAAGTTCCTGTAGAAAATTTGCTGGGAGAACGCAACGGAGGTTTTAAAATTGCCCTTAATATCCTCAACCTTGGGCGTATCAAACTTTCAGGTGCAACAGTTGGAGCAGGTAAAGCCGTTATCAAACATGCTGTTGCTTATGCCAATGAGCGCAAACAATTTGGAACATCGCTGGCAACTTTTGGTGCGATAAAACACAAACTTGCCGAGATGAACATCCGCAATTACGCTTCAGAATCACTCACTTACAGAGCGAGTCAAAATATTGATGATGCTTCCGTTTCACTTGTAGCCGGAGGCATGGACAAAGGTTTAGCCTCAGTTGAAGCAATGCGCCAATATGCCATTGAAGCATCCATTGCAAAAGTGTATGGTTCGGAAGTGCTTGATTTTATTGTTGATGAGGGCGTACAAACCTATGGAGGAATGGGTTACTCAGCTGAAACTGCTGTTGAAAGGGCTTATCGTGACTCACGTATCAACAGAATTTTTGAAGGAACAAACGAAATCAATCGCATGGTGATTGTTGGCGAACTGCTCAAACGCGCAATGAAAGGCGAAATTGACCTCCTAAGTCCGGCAATGGCTGTTGCTAAAGAGTTGATGGGAATTCCGGATTTTGGAACAACATCTATCGATTATTTTGAAGCCAAAAAGAAAATGATCACAAATTTCAAGAAAGCCATCCTGATGGTTTCGGGAGCTGCTGTCCAAACTTTTATGGATAAGTTTGCCAACGAACAAGAAATTATGCTACACCTTGCTGATATGATTATTTACACATATGCAGCAGAGTCGATGTTGTTACGCATTGAAAAACAACAAAATTCAGCATCAGCTGAACAGCTTTTGTTATTGAAAGATGTTGCTGATATTTATTTTTATGACGTTGCATCCTTGATTCACAAACATGGCAATGATGCTGTAAATGCCTTTGCAAAAGCCGATGAGCGTCAGGCGATGCTTATGGGAATGAAACGTTTTACAAAATCGGAACAAGTTAACACCGTTGCAGCCCGCAGGCGCATTGCAGATAAAGTTATTGAAGTGGGGAATTATATTTTCTAATTGAAGAAGAGTGCCGGTTGGCCTAAAACAAAATCCGGAGGTTTGTCCTATGACGAATCTCCGGCTTTTTTAGGTGATATATTGCTGTTGCGGTAAATGTAAGTGATCACAACAAAAACACCTTATGAATTGTGAACATATTAAGATTTTATCATATTTTTACGCAGGTTCTTTTTGCATTTGAAAGATTATCAATGTTTTCTGAACCAAAATCAAACCAGGAGCACACATTTTTTGACTACAAAATTGTTATTCGACAAAGGAAAAAGTAATAAATGAACTACGAAACCGAACTAAACAAAAAATTCGTTTCGCTTTTAACAAGCAAATGGAAAATGAAAGTCTATATGCTTTCGAAACTTCCATTGGCTTTTGTTGCAGGCTTAAGAGTTGAGCGCTTTGACCTGGATGGCGCTACTGTTTCAGTCCCTTTTCGTTTTTTAACTAAAAACCCTTTTGGGTCCATTTATTTTGCCCCCTTGAGTATGGCAGCCGAACTCTCTTCCGGTTTGCTGGCTTTGGAGGCTGTAAAAAGTGCAGACCGCCCTGTTTCAATGTTGGTGCTTCAAATGAATGCTGAATACTATAAAAAAGCCAAAACACGTATCTTTTTTAGCTGCAACGACCGTAAGCAATTACATGCTTCTGTCAATAAAGCTATAGAAACATCTGTAGGTCAAACCTTTGAGTCGATTATTGAAGGCATTGATCTTAATGGAGATCTCATAGCTCGCTTCCTTGTCATCTGGACATTTAAATCGAAATAATCAGTATAAACCCTCAAAAATCACCCCCATGGAAATTTTTAGAACATTCGACATCCTTGGCAAAATGCTTGCCGATTTTCCAAAAGAAGACGCCCTTGCTGTAAAACGAAACGGCACCTGGGAGAAATTTTCAACCAAAACCTACCGTGAATATGCCGATAACTTCAGTTATGGCTTAATGGCAATGGGGGTGAAAAAAGGCGACAAAATCTTTACTATCTCCAATAATCGTCCCGAATGGAATATGATGGATATGGGAATGAGCCAGGTTGGCGCAGTTCATGTCCCCGTTTATCCCAACAATAGCGATGATGAATACCTTCACATTTTATCCCATTCCGATGCGCGTTTTGTTATCGTTTCATCCCAGGTTTTTTACGACAAAATACTTCCGTTAGCCGGCCAAACTCCTAATGTGGAGAAAGTTTTTACTATCGACAAAGTTGAAGGTGCAGCAAACTGGATGGAAATTCTTGATCTTGGTGCAAAAAACAAATCCCCTGAAAGGCTCAAAGAAATTTCTGATAGCATTGATCCTGAAGATCTTGTATCAATTATCTATACTTCAGGAACTACAGGTCGCTCAAAAGGTGTGATGCTGAGTCATAAAAACTTTATGTCGAATGTGAAAGCAAGTTTCCATCTGCTGCCAGTTGACCATACCGGACGCTTTTTGAGTTTCCTCCCGTTATGCCACGTTTTTGAACGAATGGTAAACTACTTAATTCAGCATCAGGGTGTATCAGTGTACTATGCTGAAAGCACCGAAACCATTGGCGACAACCTGCGTGAAGTCAACCCTGACGGCTTTGCTGCTGTTCCCAGGGTTATTGAGAAATTGTATGACAAATTGCTGCTAAAAGGTAAAGAGTTAACCGGAATTAAAAGAGGATTGTTTTTCTGGGCCGTTGATATTGCGCTTAAATATGAGTTGAATGGAGCTAATGGGCCAGTTTATGAGATGAAGCGTAAAATTGCCGACAAACTCATCTTTAGCAAATGGCGTGTTGCACTTGGTGGAAATGTTAAAGTCGTTGTTTCGGGCGGGGCTGCCTTACAACCCCGACTGGCAAGGGTGTTCTGCTGTGCCGGACTAACTATTCAGGAAGGTTACGGACTCACCGAAACATCGCCTGTAATTGCTGTGAATCATGCCAAATGGCCTGGCATGCGCTTTGGAACGGTTGGTCCTGTGCTCGAAAATGTAAAGGTGAAAATTGCCGAAGATGGTGAAATATTGATGAAAGGCCCAAGCTTAATGATGGGTTATTATAAAGATACCGAAAAAACAGCCGAAGTTATTGATGCTGAAGGTTGGTTCCATACCGGTGATATAGGCGAGCTTCAAGATCACAATATTCTTAAAATCACTGATAGAAAGAAAGAAATTTTCAAGCTCTCAACTGGAAAATATGTTGCTCCACAGGTGATTGAAAACATTTTTAAAGAATCACAATTCATTGAGCAAATCATGGTTGTGGGTGCTGACGAGAAATTTACAGCAGCCATTGTTTGTCCTTCATTCCACTTCCTTAATGGATGGGCTTTTCTCCACCATGTAAAATATCGTGATACCAAGGCACTTATTAAACATCCAAAGGTTATCGAACGCTTCCAGCAAGAAATTGACCGTATCAATGCCAGCCTCAATCCACATGAGCAAATAAAACAATTTGAACTTACCTGCACAGAATGGACTCCCGAGACAGGAGAACTTTCCCCAACACTCAAGCTTCGGAGGAATGTGGTTAAACAAAAATATAAAGTGCTGCTTGACCGCATTTATGGTTATACCGATGCCGATGGCCATTTACAAACGCCAAAAGAAAATCCTGAATTTCAGGAATAAAGCATAAATTAAGGTGGGGAAAGATGTAATTTTGCTCTTTCCCCACCTATATTTTAACTAAACTTTCAACTATTTCTTCTTTATGATTTCGGAAAACCGTATTCAATCGCTATTCGGCATTCGTTACCCTATAATACAGGGTGGGATGATTTGGTGCAGCGGTTGGAAACTTGCCTCAGCTGTTAGCAATGCCGGCGGATTAGGCCTAATTGGGGCTGGTTCGATGTATCCTTCTGTTCTTGAGGAACATATTCAAAAGTGCAAAAAGGCCACAACTCATCCTTTTGGTGTAAATCTTCCTTTGCTTTATCCACAGATTGATGAGCTGATTGAGATAGTTTTACGTGAAAAAGTCCCAATCGTGTTCACTTCAGCAGGCAGTCCGGCCAAATATACCTCCCTTTTGAAAAGCCATGGAGTAATTGTATCACATGTTGTTGCCAATACCAAATTTGCCATGAAGGCTATTGATGCCGGTGTGGATGCTGTTGTTGCTGAAGGTTTTGAAGCCGGAGGTCACAATGGCTTTGAAGAAACCACCACCATGACACTCATCCCATTGATAAGAAGAAAGATACACCTTCCTTTAATTGCCGCTGGAGGCATTGCAACAGGAAGTCAAATGTTGGCTGCTATGGCTTTGGGAGCTGATGGAATTCAGATTGGATCACGCTTTGCTGCAAGTGAAGAATCATCAGCACATCCTGCCTTTAAGCAAAAAATTGTTGAAGCAGGTGATGGGGATACTGCCCTTATGATGAAAGAAGTAGTGCCTGTGCGTCTACTCAAGAATAATTTTTACGAAAAAATAAAATTAGCTGAATCGGAAGGTGCTGACATAATGAAACTTAAGACAATTCTTGGACACGGACGATCAAAAAAAGGAATGTTTGAAGGTGATGTCGAAGAAGGTGAACTTGAAATCGGGCAAGTGTCTGCTCTGATCGATGAAATCAAATCTGTTGAAGCAATTTTCGTTGAAATTCTTCAGGAATTTGAAAACGCACAAAAGAGGCTCATCAGCGCGATTTCTTTTTAAAGGATGAACTACAATTCATTATTTTTGTAATTATTGCTAACGAACATATATTTTACAACGATCTTTATTAAACTATTGAAAACATGAACTTTGAATTCTCTGAAGAGCAACTGATGATTCAACAGGCTGCCCGTGATTATGCTCAACGGGAATTGATAAAAGATGTAATCGAGCGCGATAACCATGCCATTTTTCCAACACAGCATGTAAAAGCCTTGGCCGAACTCGGTTTCATGGGAATGATGGTAAGTCCGGATTATGATGGTGGAGGAATGGATGCAATTTCATATGTCCTTGCCGTTGAAGAACTTAGCAAAGTTGATGCTTCGGCAAGTGTCATTGTTTCAGTGAATAATTCGCTGGTTTGCTATGGTTTGGAAAAATATGGCAATGAAGCTCAAAAACAAAAATACCTGCGGCCGCTAGCAAGTGGAAATAAGATTGGGGCTTTTCTGTTATCGGAGCCTGAGGCCGGCTCAGATGCTACAAGTCAACGGACAACAGCCGAAGACAAAGGCGACTATTATCTGGTTAATGGAACTAAAAACTGGATCACCAACGCTAACAGTGCTTCAACATATATTCTCATTGCACAAACCAACCCGTCGAAAAAACACAAAGGAATCACTGCGCTTATTGTTGAAAAAGACAGTCCGGGAATTACCTTAGGGCCACACGAAGACAAGATGGGTATGCGCAGCAGCGACACCCATTCGGTGATGTTTAACGACGTAAAAGTGCCTAAAGTAAACCGCATAGGTGAAGAAGGTTTCGGATTTACTTTTGCTATGAAAGTGCTCGAAGGTGGCCGTATTGGCATTGCTTCTCAGGCAGTTGGACTGGCATCAGGAGCCCTGGAACGTGCCACCGCCTATGCCAAAGAACGCAAAGCTTTTGGAACAGTGATAGCTAACCATCAGGCCATTGCTTTTAAACTGGCCGATATGGCAGTTAAGGTTGAAAACGCACGCAATCTTTGCCTTAAAGCTGCCTGGCTGAAAGATCAGGGCAAGCCTTATGGTATCGCCAGCGCTATGGCCAAAGTGTATGCAGCTGACATAGCCATGGAAGTAACAACAGAAGCCGTGCAGATTCACGGAGGTTATGGCTATGTGAAGGAATACCATGTTGAAAGGCTGATGAGGGAAGCCAAACTGACCCAGATTTATGAAGGCACGAGTGAAGTTCAGAAGATCATTATATCGCGCGATTTAATTAAATAACCCAGGTTAGCAGTTGATTGGTTTCAAAAAGCAACCCTTCGCGTAAAGATTACTATTTTTGCATAAAATTAAGATACTAAATTCAAATTCCTATGAAAATACTTGTCCTGATCGGGAATGTGCCCGATACTACCACAAAAATTAAATTCAATGCTGACAAAACCATGTTTGATGCCACTGGTGTTCAGTGGATTATAAATCCATGGGATGAGTTGGCGCTGACACGTGCCATGGAACTGAAAGAAACAGCAGGAAGTGGCATTGAAACAATTACAGTTGCCAATGTTGGCCATCAGGAAACCGAAGCCACATTGCGTAAAGCATTGGCAATTGGTGCCGATAAAGCCATTCGTGTGGATGCTGATGCTAAAGATGCTTTTTATGTTGCCAGTCAGCTTGCATTGGTAAGTCAGGGTTATGACCTCATCTTCGCAGGAGTGGAAGCCTCCGACTACAATGGAGCAGCTGTTGGCGGCATGCTTGCTGAATTACTTGGAATTCAATCTGTTTCATCTGTTTCAGGATTGCAAATTGATGGCGGATTGGTAAAAATTACCCGTGAAATCGAAGGCGGAAGCCAGGCACTTAGTGTGGCTGCACCGGTAATGGCAATTGTTCAGAAAGGCATTGCCAAAGAGCCTCGTATTCCTGCCATGCGTGGTATCATGATGGCTCGCAGTAAGCCGCTTGAAGTTGTTCAACCTTCAGAAACAGAAATAAGAATGAGCTTCGAAGCGTTTGATTTACCACCAGCCAAAGCTGCTTGTAAAAAGTTTACCGAGGAGCAAGCTAAAGAACTTATCCATGCTTTGAGAGAAGAAGCAAAAGTATTATAATCAGCAAAGGCTTTTAATAACGAATAAAACTATAACACATGTCAGTACTCATATATATTGATAATCAAGACGGAAAAATTAAAAAAGCAGGCTTTGAAGCTGCTTCTTATGGTGTTGCTTTAGCAAAAGAAGCAGGTGTAGCCGCAGTTGCTGTTTCATTGGGAAATGTGGATGAAAGCGAGTTGGCAAAACTTGGGAATTATGGTATCACCAAAGTTCTTTCCTGCACTGATGCACGTTTTGCTACCCTTGATAACAGCGCTATCGCTAAAGCATTGGCTGTAGCAGCAAACCAATCAAATGCAAACATCGTTGTTTTGGCTCATAATAACTTAGGCAAGGCTGTTGCTCCAAGGTTAGCCGTGAAGCTTAATGCAGGTTTGGTGTCGAATGTGACCGGCCTCCCGATAAGTCTTCAACCTTTTAAGGTAAATAAAAACGTATTCACCGGTAAGGCTATTGGTCACGCCCTTATTTATACAGAAAAAAAGGTATTAACCCTTTCATACAACAGCTTTGGTGTAATTGAACAGGCTGCTTCTGCTGTGATCGAGTCATTTGATCCGGGTTTGAATGCAAGTGACTTCGGATTAACAGTAGAACAAACTCAAAAAGTGACAGGTAAAATTCTTTTGAGTGAAGCTGAAATCGTTGTTGCAGGTGGACGTGGCATGAAAGGCCCTGAAAATTGGACAGGTATCGAACAACTTGCTGAAGAACTGGGAGCAGGAACAGCTTGTTCGCGCCCTGTTTCTGATGAAGGCTGGCGTCCTCATGGAGAACACGTAGGACAAACCGGGAAAATAATCGCTCCAAATTTATATTTTGCCTTTGGTATCTCAGGTGCTATCCAACACCTGGGAGGCGTCAGTGGTTCAAAAGTTATAGTAGCAGTAAATAAAGATCCGGATGCCCCAATTTTTGAAGCAGCCGATTATGGCATTGTCGGCGATGCAATGAAAGTATTACCACAATTTATTGAAGCTGTGAAAGAGCTCAAAGCCTGATATTCACCTCTTAACAAATTCTACCGGGACAGCCAAAAGTTGTTCCGGTTTTTTTTGCCAATACAGTGCCTCAATAACAAGATATGTACTGTATAAACCCATTTATGAACCTATTCAGATCGATAAATCATTATAAAAGGAAAAGTAAATGACCAAAATTTTGACCGTTCTGTTTGAATCAAAGTTTCCTTAGCACATGATTTTGAACCACAAGACATTCTGTTTTTTGAGGAACAATTACTTCCTTTGGAAGAACCGTAAAAATGGGTTAACTAACGCAAGTCAGATAAACAAAATTTTTTTACCTTTACCAATGGAACAGCACTGTTGCTGATTATCTAACACATTTATAATCATGGGCATAAAGATTCGATTAACCATCATGAACTTCCTTCAATTCTTTATTTGGGGTTCGTGGCTTATTACAATTGGGGCATATTGGTTTCAAACAAAGCAATGGTCGGGAGCCGAATTTGGGGCGATTTTCTCAACAATGGGTATTTCCTCGCTGTTTATGCCTGCCATAGCTGGAATCATTGCGGATCGCTGGGTTAGCGCACAAAAACTGTACGGAATTTTTCATCTTTTGGGAGCTGTTATGCTTGCCATTATTCCACGAATCGATGATCCAACTACCTTTTTTTGGCTGATGCTTGTGAATATGATGTTTTATATGCCAACGATCGCTCTTTCGATAACCGTTGCCTATTCCTCACTTAAAAAAGAAGGGTTGGATGTTGTAAAAAATTATCCGCCCATCCGGGTTTGGGGAACTGTAGGATTTATTGTTGCAATGTGGGTAGTGAGTCTATTTCATTTTGAGGTTTCAGCGGTGCAATTTTATGTAGCTTCGTCTGCCTCCGTGTTATTAGGTTTGTATGCTTTCAGTCTGCCCGATTGCCCACCTTCGCCGCAACAAACCGAAAAAAAATCATTTCTCAATGCTTTGGGCCTAAACGCTTTCGCCTTGTTGAAAGATTCAAAAATGGCTTTGTTTTTCATCTTCGCAATGTTGCTAGGTGCTGCGCTTCAACTTACGAATATGTATGGCGATACTTTCCTTCACGATTTTAAAAACATCCCTGCTTACCAAGACCTTATTGCAGTCAAATACCCTGCAATCATCATGTCGATCTCTCAAATATCCGAAACACTGTTTATCCTCACTATTCCCTTTTTCTTAAAAAGGTTTGGTATTAAAAATGTGATGTTATTCAGTATGATTGCCTGGGTTTTGCGTTTCGGTTTATTCGGATTAGGTAATCCTGCCGAAGGTTTATGGATGATTATCTTGTCCTGCATCATTTATGGTATGGCATTCGATTTCTTTAATATTTCCGGTTCATTGTATGTTGAAACACAGAGCGATCCAAGAATACGTGCTAGTGCACAGGGTCTATTCATGATGATGACAAATGGTTTTGGAGCATTTTTAGGAAGTTATTCAAGTGGTATTATCATCGATGCTTACTTCCTCAACGCCGATGGATCAAAGCAATGGCCGGAAATATGGTATGCTTTTGCCGGATACGCATTGGTTGTTGCCATATTGTTTGCAATTTTCTTTAAACACAAACACAATCCAAACGAGTTACAGCATATAAAACATTAATCAAAGGGGAATAATTCGATCGTGGATAAATTGTACTGCCTATTTCAGTTTGTGTTCATTACGAACCAAATATAGAAGTGCTTTTGAAGCTGGTTTCTCAGGTTGGTGGATGCAGTCGCTTGCTGAACCACTCCCTGACTTTCTCCATGTTTTTCTGCTGATAAGGTGGCGCTTTGCGCTTACAGCTCGCTCTTTCATCACTGTTTTCTGGCGCACCCCAGCGAATTTCAGCACAATCATTTGGATTATAGCCTATTTCAAATGCATCGCGGCGCTTGAGCAAGTCGGCAAGGCTGAGTTTTTGCTGATTTCCGTCCGATCGTGTATAGGTAATCGTCAAGGCGTTTGCTTTTTGTTCGAGTAACTTTTGAAGTTTCTGCTTAATTTCTGCACCTGAGCCCGAAAAGGATAGTTTGTATTCTGAAGGATTTGAAGCAACTTTTTCAGGAAAAGACATCACTGCATCCATTGCAATCAAGAGTCGCAGGTCGCGGTTGGGAGTGGAGTAATCTTCCCATAATCCAAGGGTTTGAAAAACACCCTTAGCACTCGAAGGCATGGGAACGACCGCTCCGGGATGGGCTTGCATGTAAGCCTCACCATTGGCCACCGATTTCACCCTTACCAACGATTGTTCATGTAAAGCGTTGATCAGATCTCCGAGTTGGGCCTCAGCATCGCGTGGTTGGGGATTAATTAGTTTCTCAACCGCACTGTAAAAGGCCTCTTGGTCCATCTTTTGCTGCACCATTGAGAATGGAGCAAAACCAGCTTCAGAAGAGAGCTCCGTGTTTTTAAGCATCTGCAACTTTCCATTTTCAAAAGCAATTGGCCTGAAAGCTTTAAAACCTGGTTCGCCAATCACCTCATGGGTCGTAAAAAGAAAATTACCTTTCCAAAAGCGTTTAATAGCTATTGTGCCGTCGGGTTGTGCGTCGGTTGCCAGCAGTTTTCCTGCATTGGCTTTGGTTTGAGGAATCCAGCTCACCAATGTAAAGGTATGTCCATAAGGGTCGGCAAAAACAGTACCGGGTTGCAGGCCATGACGGCTCAGCTCAACAGGGTAATAATCTGCGTTTTCATTTATAAAACTTGCCCTGGCTGTGCCCGAGTGCACACCGTCCATAACCATTCGCATGAATGAATTGAAGGCCAAAACAGGGTTTGTTTTTGAAGTAGACGACTCATTGGTAACCCATTTTCCCGTTGAGGGGCTTTTCCCCAGATAACCACGGTCAGAAATATGATAACCAAAAGGCAACCCCAATTTCCATGCAAAATAAGCCCTTAAAAAGTAAGGATTGTCGGCGCAATCGGGTTCCATGATCACTTTTATCTTTGCTGTTGAATCATCTTCCTGAAGTGAAAGAGCGTTGTATAAAAAATTCCGCTCTTTGTTTTGAGTCACTTCATGAAGAGAAGTCCAGCTTGTTTGCTCATCACTTCCCATAAATAAGGCATTGATCCAGGCTGAATAAAGCGTTTCTGTTGCACTATCCCAGCCACGAAGTGTTTTCCAAAATCCTCCCTTTGGTAAAGTCAGAGGTTGCTTTGCTACATTAAACTCAACAGCAGCGAGAGCTGTTTCTCCTTCCAAAAGAATCGCTTTATAGTCTCCTTCCGGCAATCCATCGAATGTTTCAACACGCCAAAAAGGCATCTCGTTGCCACTATTGTTCAAGCGAGCCTTAAATCTTCCGGAAGGTCCTTCGATAAGAACGGTGCTCTGCAAAATGCTGTACGGACCTGCAGCCACAAGTCTGAAATCCTGTCCGTCAACAGGTTGCGAAGGGACAACGATTATTGTTGCAGGCGCTTCCCAGGGTTCATTCCATGTTTCATCCAATACCTGATCCTTTGAATCTGAGCTTCCCTTGTAATAGGTTTGATGCCCATCGCAAGAAATAGTCAAAACAGCAACAACAAATATTGAAAACAATAAAATGTGATTATGTGATTTTAGTTTCTCCATTTTTTTGACAAATAAGAACAAACAGAAAAGTGTATGCTATTTGATTCTGTTATACCATGGATGGTTCTTTACTGGCGTGATACCTTCAGTGTCAAAAGCTGTGATAACGCGACGGGCAGCAACATAATTTCTCGACGGTAAATATTTGGCATCCAATGGATCGATGCTGCTGACAAGCACCCTTCCTGAAGCATGGATAAAATCGCCTTTACCAACATATACGCCTGTATGGCTTATCCGTTTTGCTGAACTACCAAAAAAAAGCAGGTCACCTCGTTGAAGTATGTTCACATTTGTGTGATCAATTACTTCTCCATAACGTGCCTGTTGCGTTGCGTCGCGGGCAAGAATCACTGCCTGACTGTAATAAAGCAGCTTGACAAAACCAGAACAATCAACAGCTTTAGCTGAAGTGCCTCCCCAAAGATAGGGCGAACCCATCATTTGTGATGCAAAATCCAGCAAAACCTCAATGTCAGGCTGTGAACCTACCCAATCGGAATAGGAAATACAATCTGATCTCTTTACAAAACCTTTCCTGCCATCGGGAAGGCTGATTTTCAGATATCCTCTTTTACTTTTTCCAGCCTCAAAAAGATCTCCAAGCACCAAATCAGTGACAACAGAAGCTTTTTTCGAAGGCTTATCGTAAACATATCCCGATAATTTATTGAACATGAATCGATTGGATTCCTTCCATTGATTCAGTTCCTCTAATGTAAAACGTTGTAAACCGGAACCATCGATCCAACCGATATAATGCTCGGGTGTCTGTACCCTAAACCAATTCTTGCTTTGTTCCAGTACCTTCATGGGTGTTCCCATCATTACCTGTGTGACAAGTTCAGCGGCATCATCAGGCTTTGAGCGAAGTGTGGAAACCGATAAAGAGGCTAAAGCCCAGGTTTGACTTCCCAACGAAACAGAAGGAAGAAGTATGAGAGAGTCAACAAAAGCAATGTTTTTAGCTTTTAATAACTGCAGGAGTTGGCTTCGGGCATCAGGTAAATCGGTTTTCCCAGTAAGGATTAAAGGGAATTGAAGCGTGTCTTTTAAATCAACATTAAAGATAGCCACCCTACTATCCGGAACAAACTGTTTCTGCAACTGCTGTATTTCGTCAATCAGAGGTTTATAATTGATGGTCTGTGCTTCAACCAGGCCAGCAGAAAACAAGCTAACAATCAATATAACAGCCTGTTGAAAAATATTTTTCATAGAATGAAACGGTTTAGAAGAAACAAAAGTAAGGGTTTGTTTCCAGTCGGGTGTCATTTTCAGGTTTTTATGGTTGCAGGTACCAATTAAAGCAACTTTCGTTTAAAAACAAACGTCATTTTCGCGTAAACAATTTCCTGCGTAGAAGATAAACAGGGATGCCGCATAAAATCAACACCAGCCCAATTGCTGCCTCTCTGGGTCTTGAATAAAGCGTGTTTGCCAAAAAAAGTAAACAAAAAAGAATATAGAAAGCCGGAATATAGGGATATCCCCAAACTTTATAGGGTCGGTGGAGGTCAGGCATTTTAATCCTCAAAATAAAAACACCCAAAGCTGTTGCGCCATAAAAAATAAAAACAGCAAATACAATCATATCCGTCAGCTGATCGAAAGTCCCTGATAAAACAAGTACTGAAGACCAGATACCTTGCCAAAGCAACGATTGGGCAGGAACATTTGCTTTATTGAGTCGGGTAAAGGAATTAAAAAATAATTGCTCTCCTGCCATAGCATAATGCGGCCTTGCTCCGGTAAGAATGCTGGCGTGTGTGCAGCCTAAAGTGGTGAGCAGGATTAAAAGCGAAATAAAAATAACCCCTGTTTGCCCCCAGAAACTTCTTACAGCTTCAATAGCAGCTATCTGATTTCCAGAAACATAAATTTGTTCTAAAGCCGGAATTGAAAGCAAAGCCATATAGGTTACATTTACAAGTAGATAGATTAAAATAACAACAAACACCCCTGTTATAATGCCTTTAGGAAGATTTTTGTTGGGATTGTGAACTTCTCCTCCGATGAAACCAACTGAAACCCATCCCTGATAAGCCCAAAATGCCGCTAGCATGGCAGTAAAAAAGGAGGTTGGAGACACCATGCCATTGGTGAAATCTTGTGGATTAAGGAAATTATCGGGTAAGGTTTTGATGTGCATAAGTCCGAAAACGACAATCATCGTAAGACCCGCCATCACAAGCCAGAAAATGATTTTGCCTGTTAATGCTCCTTTTTTTAATCCGCTGATATTTAATACTGTAAGTATCATTATCAATAGAATAGCAACACTTTTTATGTTGAAATCCTGGAAAGGAAAGAAAACCCCGCCCAATGTGAAATGCTCAAGTGAAGTCAGTACCTCAGGTAATGTAAAAATGCTGTTAAGTGATTGAGAAAATACATAGGCAAGCGATGCGATTGTTGCTGTTTGAATTACAGTAAAAAGCGACCAACCATATAAAAAAGCAAAGAAACGGTTATAAATTTTTTTGAAATAAACAAACTCTCCGCCTGTGCCCGCAAGCATTCCGGCAACTTCCGCGTTACTCAATGCTCCAAAAATGGTTATGATTCCGGCTGCCAGCCATGCCAAAAGTACCCAGGCAGAAGAATGAAGCTCAGCCGCCATTGGAGCGATCTTTTTGTAAACGCCTGAACCAATGATGTTTGCAATCACAAAAATGACTACATAACCAAAACCAAGTGTCCTGACCAGATTTCTTTGTCCTGCCATAACTGAAGTGTGTATTTAATTGTCTTCATTTGTATGTCAACTGTTTTAGAAACATGCTCTGCTGAAAATATAAACAGTCGAAATTTTCGGGCAATAATACAGTAATTAATCACAAAAGTTGTGAAAAGTTATATAAATCCATTGGTTTGAACTTATCCTATCGCTTTAGTCTTTTTAAAGTGTCGTGAATAAAGCATCGTAGCAACAACACCGGTTTAGTGTTAAGCGCACTAATTAGGCAAAGGCAGTTGTTTTTTGTATCTTTGGCTAACACATTCAAAACATTCTCTTATGAAACAATTTGCACTTATTTGTTTGATTTTCTTGTCTTTAACATTCAACCTATCCTCTCAGCCCTGGGTTTTGCAAAACAGTATCTTTAACCCTAGTGGTGTCCCAAGTCTGCCATTTTCACAACCCCGCTTTGCCGATATTGATGCTGATGGCGACCATGATATGATCATAGGTAACACTTCAGGAAAACCCTTTTTTGTTGAAAACACAGGCACTGCATTAAGTCCTGCCTTCAATGCAGGTCCCGATATCTTTAGTGTTGTTGATCCGCTCGATGCAGAAATGGGAGTTTTTTATGATCTTGATGCTGATGGCGACCTCGATTTCGTTTCTGGAGGCTTCACCGGCTTGAATCTGTTTAACAATATCGGTGATGCCAATAATCCTGTCTTTGAGAAGGTATCAGGTTTTTTCAGTGGACTAAATGTGGGTCAGATACCTGTGCCTGATCTGGCCGATGTGGATGCTGACGGTGATGCAGACATGATTGTGGGCTTCAGTGAGAGTGGGCTTTTACGGTTATATATGAATACAGGATCGGCTGTTTCAGCTAGTTTTTCCGAAACAAATGGTGTTGATGTTGATGATGTAGGATTATATGCTTATCCAGTTTTCTGCGACCTTGATGCAGATGGCGATTTCGACCTCATAAGTGGCAGAGACGGTCACAATCTGTGGTTTTACGAAAATACCGGAACATCTCAAATTCCGCAATGGAATCTGAACACTCTCTTTTTTAATGATATCGGTTCCCAAACATACTGGAATTCACCCGGTTTCGTTGATCTTAATGCAGACCAAACATACGACCTTGTTTATGGCACTGCTGATGGCCCACTAAATTATTATGTTAATTCAGGAACACCTCAGCTAGCAGCCTGGACGATGAATGCCTCGCTTTTTGGCGGCGTGCTCGATCCCGGAGGAGCAAGCAACCCATGTTTATATGATTTCGATAACGATGGTGACCTCGATTTACTTTCAGGTAGTCAACTGGGTTCTATTTATTATTACGAAAACACAGGCACCGCTTCCGGGCCGGCCTGGAATGAAAATAGTACCTATTTTGCTTCGATCGATCATTCTATCTATAGTGCCGTGGCTGCAGGTGATGTCAACTCCGATGGCTTGCCTGATGTTATTGTTGGTGATCTTAGCGGAAAGCTCTATTACCACCGGAATACTGGTCTGGGTTTTGAACTTGTAACTGACGTCTTGCAATCAATCACCTTAAGTGGTTGGTCGTCACCACGCTTGCTTGACCTGGATCAGGATGGTGATTTGGATATTATTGCAGGTGAAGAAAATGGGAAGCTGAGCTACCTTCGCAACAACGGAACAGCAATTTCACCTGATTGGCAACTCATTGCAGGATTCTTTGGTTCTTTCGACATCGGCTCCAATTGTGTGCCAGCTTTGACAGACCTCGATTTTGACGGAGATATCGATATCTTATGCGGAGGAATGTTTGGAGATTTGAAATATCTTCAAAACAACAATGGTGTCTGGACTCAGAACAACATGGTAATCATTGGGTTAAATGCAGAACAGAATGCAGCTCCTTTTTTTGGCGATCTGGATAATGATGGTGATGCCGACCTTGTTTTGGGTGAATACAGTGGTGTGTTCAGTTACTACCGAAATGACTTTCTGTTTGTTACCATACCTGAAACAACCCTTTCGGCTAAGAGTGTAAATGCATTCCCAAATCCGGTTTCTAATGAAGTAACCATCGAATTTTATCTTGAAGAAACAAGTAGTATTGAATTACAACTGATCGATTATACCGGAAAAGTGATCTGGAAAAAACCTGCTGAGACACGATCAAAAGGTAAACACTCTATCCAAATAAAGGGTGTAGATTTCCCTAAAGGCGTCAATATCTTGCAATTAAACTCAGGAAAACGATCTGAAGTGATAAAAATTCTTCGGTTCTAATCAGCGCAAAAAAGTAGCGCTCTTTTCTGGGTAATAAATCTATAGCTTCTTTTCACTAAGAAGCTTTCCGGACTCGTCCCACATGAACCACGATCCCGTCTTTTTGCCATTTTCGTAGTTCATCTCATAACGGAGGATTCCTTTTTCATCCCAGATGAACCATTTGCCATGTTTATTATTGTTGTAATAATTGGCTTCACCTGTTTTTAATCCCGAATTGGTATAGGTAAACCATGTACCATGTTTTTTTCCATTGCTCCAGGCTCGTTTCTCGATTAAAGCTCCGGTTGAATCATAATATTGCGACATTCCATCCTCCAATCCACGAATGAATGTGCGCTCAGAAGCAAGCTTACCATTTGAAAAAAAAGTTGTAAACGTGCCGTTATATAACTGCCCGTCTTTATAATAACCATCACTTTTTTGCTCCAGCTCTTGCGCTGTGATGAGGTTTGTTGAAAAAAACAGAAGCCATATCAGGATGGCACTCTTCCAAATAGCTTTCATTACTTTCATCGTTTTTATCGTTCGATTAACTAACAGTTGAACTTACAAGTGCGAGAAGATTTCATTTCGTTCCTGTTTCGTTTCAAAAATACGACATCTTTATTGAATTGTTAACCTGATTTCTAAAAATTAATATTGATCAACTCTTGCTCGCCTTGATCTATTTATATTATTTTCAGCATTTTAGACAATAAAAAAGACAAACTTCCGGGTTTGTCTTGATCATTATTCTTAAAATAAAAGTCGAATATTATTTCGATTGTAGGGTGATATCCACGTTATTATTCTTGGAATCAACTTTTACCGATTCAACTTTTTTATCTTCGTATGAGATATATTTTACTTTCAATACATAGGTGCCTGTTTGCATGTTATTGATGCTGAACTGACCTTCAAGATCCGTAAATACGCTCACATCAACGCCTTCAACTTCAACAACTGCGCCAACTAAAGCCTCACCGGTTATGGCATCAAGAACTTTACCTGAAATTGAAACAGCCGTTGCAGGTGCATCAGGAGTGTTTGTTTTATCGTTTGAAGCAAAAGTTGCTGATTGTGCAAAAATTGCTGTGAAAACTACAAGTGCTATGATAATTTTTTTCATGTTCATATTATTTTGTTCGGCAAAAATAGTATGAATCAATGCTTTAAGTGGTTAAAATAGACTTAAGTTTAGTTTAGGTTTACGTTAACTTAATGTTAAGCCTCATGCTAAATATCATGGAATGATACGAACAAAGGCAGGTGTTATTACTTCATTGCTAACATTAAGTGCTCTGTCGACCAGTTTTACTGTGAAACGAATCGTATCAAAATCTGAAGTTGGATCATATATAAACAGCTCATTTTCAATGATTCCTTTAATGCTTTTCTGTTGATCTTTGGGAATCAGAGGGGGGATTCTTGCACTGAAATTAAATGGCAGCTCAACAAACTCGCCATTTTGCAATTCCGACAACGTAATAATTAGATTGTAGTAATACTCTCCATCTATTTGGTAAGGAAACAAGGTGTCTTCCTGTTCCAAACCTATATCGCCATCACCATCGCGGTAGCTGATACTCAAAATACCTTTTTCACTTATTCCTGTTTCTTCATTTATCAAATATACAAAATCATTGAAAGAAATTTCAGGAACAGGAGGGTATTCCTCAAACTTGCGGCATGAACCAAAGCTTGCAGCAATGAGTAAAACACATGTGATGAAAAAGATTCCTATTTTTGCCATATCCTTAATGAAAGATGTAAAATTACATCAATACAAGGTGTAAAATTAATAGTTTTCTCCATATCGAGCCAATGGCAAACTCAGCCCCTTCAATCGAGCGGATTTTTTCCATCACTAACGAATTGCAGTTCAATCAGCTTGCTATCGAAATTTTCCATTTTCAATACAGTCACAATAAGGTCTACCGACAATTTTGCGACCTTGTCCATATTGATCCAATTGCTATTACCTACTATGATCAAATTCCATTTTTACCTGTCGAGTTTTTCAAGACACATATAATAACAACTGGAGAAAAGCCTTCAGCTATTGTTTTCAGCTCTTCAGGAACAACAGGTGATCAAACAAGCAGACATCACATAGTTGATCTCCGGTTATATAATGAAAGTTTTAAGCGTGGATTTGAACTGTTTTACAAATCTCCGCAAGAGCTTTGTATTTTGGCACTCCTGCCCTCCTATCTTGAGCGATCAGGATCCTCGCTGGTATATATGGCTGAGAAACTAATTGCCGAAAGTGGTCATCCTGATAGCGGTTTTTACCTTCACAACACGGCAGAGTTATTGCAAAAATTGCGGGAATTAAGCGCTTCTGGTCAAAAAACTATTTTACTTGGAGTAACCTATGCCCTTTTGGATCTTGTTGAGCAACAATCATTTCATTTTCCCCGGCTTATTGTGATGGAAACTGGTGGAATGAAAGGAAAACGTCGCGAGATGATCAGAGAAGAAGTTCATGAGTTGCTCAAAAAAGGCTTTGGTGTTGCCTCTATCCATTCGGAATATGGCATGACCGAATTGCTTTCGCAGGCATATTCATCAGGGGAGGGTCTTTTTCGGTGTCCTCCATGGATGAAAATTCTTATCAGAGACACCAACGACCCCTTCTCTCTTGTCTTACATGGAAAAAGCGGGGGCATCAATGTGATTGATTTGGCAAACCTGAACAGTTGTTCTTTTATACAGGTGCAGGATTTGGGAAAATTGCATGAGGACGGAAGTTTCGAGGTACTTGGACGTTTTGATAACAGTCAGGTGCGTGGATGCAATCTTATGATTAACTAAATAATTGTATAACAACACTTTAATTATTTCTAATTGCAAAGAATGATTTTTCACCTATAATACACTCCGTAGCATTGTGGATTCATTGATTTTAAACAAACCACTGTATGATTATTACAGATTTATAGTCACTATAAAAAATTGAGTCGTTAAAACTTAAAATTGTCGCATATGAAAAGAAGTACATTTTTGAAAATGACAGCTTTAACTGGAACAGCGTTCAGTGTAATGCCATCAAAAGTCGTGTTTGGTAATCCATCAGGCAGGTTGCGCATAGGCATCATTGGAACAGGGATGCGTGGTCAGGAGCTCCTTCGCCTGAGTCTGCAAAGAGATGACACCGATGTAACTTCTATATGTGATATACAACAAGTTATGCTCGATGATGCACTGCAATTATTTCAAAAGGCCGGCAAGCCAAAACCAGCCATTTACACTGGCAACCAATATGTTTATAAAGAACTGCTTGAAAAAGAAGACATTGATGCAGTGATCATCGCCACACCCTGGGAATGGCATTATCCAATGGCCATGGACGCTATGGATGCAGGCAAGCATGTAGGTTGCGAAGTGATGATGGGCACTACTGTTCAGGAACATTGGGATATTGTTAAAAAGTCCCAAAGTACAGGCAAGCAATACATGATGCTCGAAAATGTTTGCTACCGCCGCGATGTGATGGCTGCATTGCAAATGGTAAGACAAGGTATTTTTGGCGAGTTAGTGCATTTGCAAGGTGGCTACCAGCACGATTTGCGCGAAGTTAAATTCAATGATGGAAAGCAGCCTTACGGCGGAGGTGTTGAATTTGGTGAAAAAGGATTTTCCGAAGCTCAGTGGAGGACACAACATTCGGTAGATAGAAACGGCGACCTCTATCCGACACATGGCATAGGACCTCTTTCAAAAATGCTTGATATACATGCCGGTAACCGCTTCACCTCGCTTGTTTCAATGGCTTCCAAATCCCGGGGCCTTCATGAATATATTGTGAAAACTGGTGGTGAAACTCACCCTAATGCAAAAGTAAATTTCAAGCTTGGAGATGTAGTCACTACGATGATCAGCACCGCTAATGGTGAAACAGTTTTACTTCAGCACGATACCAGTTTGCCCAGGCCTTACTCACTTGGCTTCAGAGTTCAGGGCACAAAAGGCCTGTGGATGGATATCAATAAATCCATTCATGTTGAAGGCGTTAGTCAACCTCATCGTTGGGAAGAAGCGAAAAACTGGCTCACACAGTTTGATCACCCTCTTTGGCAAAAATATGGTTCTGATGCTCAAGGTGCAGGACATGGAGGAATGGATTTCTTTGTCGTTCATGCGTTTCTGGAAGCAATAAAAAGATCTGAGCCAACACCAATAAGTGTTTATGATTCAGCTGCATGGAGTGTAATTACCCCACTTTCTGAATGGTCGGTGGCTAACAATAATAATAGTATTGCATTTCCTGACTTCACAAATGGGGAATGGAAAACCGGGAAACAAATTTTTGCAAACAGCGACGACTATTGATTTTTTTCTGAACAAATTATGATGGAAAACAACTTTTCAACGATTTTACAAGCATATGGAATATCGCTTGATTACGAAAGTATTCAACCATATGGTTCAGGCAATATCAACAAAACATTCCTTTTAAAAACAGAACAAGGCACAAAATTCATACTTCAGCAAATAAACACTTCCGTCTTTAAAAAACCATTGCATATAGTTGAAAATTGGCTACTTGCAAAAAAACACCTTCAAAAAAACCATCCCGGTTACTCTATACTGGAGTACATACCAACACTAAGCGGGGAGTGGTTTTATAAAGACAACTATCAAAAATATTGGAGATTAATATCCTATATAGATCAAAGTCAGTGTCTTGAAACGGTTTCTTCTGAAAAACAGGCCATACAGGCAGGAACAGCGTTTGCGGAATTTACCTCGCTTCTTCGTGGTGTAGATGCCAGCCAATTTCATACGATATTGAAAGATTTTCACAATCTTGCCTGGAGACAACAGCAATTTGATGCTGCTTTAAAAACAGCATCCACCGAAAGGCTTGAATCTGCATCCGCAACTTTGTCAGAACTTCGTGAAAACAGATGGATAACCGACTATTACGTTTCTATCATTCATCAGCTCCCATTGCGCATTGTGCATATGGATGCCAAAATAAGTAACCTCTTATTCGACACAAAAGGAGAAAAAGTAAAATGTGTGATTGATCTGGACACGATGATGCCCGGAACAATACTTTCAGATTTAGGTGACATGATTCGAAGCATGGCTTCCCCTGTTGGTGAGGATGAGCGCGATACATCCAAAATCATCATACGCAGAGAAATCCTCGAAGGATTAATATTTAATTACATATCTGGTATTCAAGATATTACACCTATAGAAAAAGAAAATGCCTCTTTTGCAGGATTAATGCTCGTATATATGCAGGCACTAAGATTTATGACAGATTTTTTACAAAACGATAGTTATTACACTATAAAATATCCCATGCACAATCTTGACAGGGCTAAAAATCAATCGTTTTTGTTAAAACGTTTACTCGAAGAGCCGATTTATAACGGGCATTTTCGCTAGTTGTTTAGCCCCGTAACGATATTTCCTGAAGTGATTCCAATTTTAAAATATTAACTGATTTTCCTTCCAGTTTTAAAATTGCTTCCGATTCAAATTCTTTAAGAATACGGGTAACGCTTTCTTTTGTCATATTCGACATCTCACCCAGCTCAAGACGGGTAATTGGTAAATTAAACGATTTGTTATGAAAAATTTCAGCGTTTAGATACAATAAGGTGTCGGCGAGTCTGCCAGGCATTTGTTTTTGTGTTAAGCTGATCAATCTGTCGAAGTTTGCTGCACTGTTACGATTACAATGCCTCAAAATAGATTCTGCAAAATCTGGGTTAGTCCGAATAACTTGCCTGACATTATCCGCGGCAATAAAACATGCGGTTGACTCTTGTAAAGCTACAACGCTGTAATGGTAACGCATGTCGGTAAATAAACCCGGGCCGCCAAACAACTTCCAGGGCAAAATAAGGTCAAGAATAAGGTTGCGTTTGTCGATTCCTTCAAGAAAAAGCTTGGCTATTCCCTGGGTAAGTACCATCATATGATTGGCAGAAGTACCTTGTTTAACAATTGTTTCACCAGCCTCGAAATGAACCTCAAAACGACCTGCGTTCATCACCGATAACTCATCTTTGGTCAGGAGACTAAACAAAGGCGATCGATCATTGCATATTTCACAACTGATACATTTATCTGATTTTATATTAATCATTGAATATTTCTATTAATAAGAATTGATCTAAAGTACAAAAATAGTTGATTTATGTCAATAAGAGGTAATTTTAGATGACACTATTTTAAATCATTCTAAATTCTGCAAATCAGATATTGCTGTCCAAAAAAATGCCATTCAAAAAAGAACAAAGTTGAATAATTGAAAAATATGTTTCTACGCCATTGAAACGTATAACAATAATTGCAATGCCGTTTAAACAAAATTTTGAACGAAAATACCTGACTCAGTTCGAATACTCTTCATAAAAAAAGCAAAAACAAGGTTTGAACGGGAAAAACAATTAATTTTGCTTCAAATTCACTGAAAATGTCAACAAAAAACACTAAACCGGTTTCAACCGAACCCGCAGATGAACGTCAATTTGCTTTTGATCGTGAAAATTACAAATGGGTGATCATAGGTTTGGCATTTATCGTTATTGGTTTTTTACTCATGGCAGGTGGTGGCTCAAATGATCCTGATGTTTTTAGCAAAGGTATCTTTAGTTTCCAGCGTCTTACATTAGCTCCTTTACTTGTTCTTGCAGGCTATGTCATTGAGATATATGCTATTATGAAGAAGCCAAAGAACTGATTATGAGTATTTTTGAAGCCATTATAATTGCTATTGTCGAAGGCCTGACAGAATTTCTTCCGGTTTCTTCTACTGGCCATATGATTATTACACAGGAGTTGCTTGGAATGGAAATCACTGATTTTGTCAAAGCATTTACTGTAAATATTCAGTTTGGAGCCATTTTGGCTGTGGTAGTGTTATATTGGAAACGGTTTTTTCAAAGCATGAAGTTTTACTACACGCTTTTTATAGCTTTCATTCCAGCCGCAGTTATTGGTTTTCTTGCAAGTGATTTTATTGATCAAATGCTTGAAAATGTGGTGGTGGTGGCTGTTATGCTTGTATTGGGCGGTATTGTTTTGGTTTTTGTTGACAAATGGTTTCAAAAACCGGCGAAAAGCCAACAAATTAGTTACCCTTCGGCATTTAAAATCGGGCTTTACCAATGCATTGCCATGATACCAGGTGTTTCGAGGTCAGCTGCTACGATTATAGGCGGTATGACCCAAAACCTTGACCGCAAAACTGCTGCTGAATTTTCTTTCTTTCTTGCCGTACCAACGATGTTTGCCGCTGCCGGATACAAACTCCTGCAAAATTATCAAAGCATCGAAGCATCACATATCAACATCCTTCTTTTGGGTAACCTGGTTGCTTTTGTTGTTGCATTAATCGCAATCAAAACTTTTATCAGCCTTCTTACCCGATACGGCTTCAAGTATTTTGGCTATTACAGAATTATTGTCGGTCTTATCATTCTCGTAATGGTAGCCCTTGGTTACGAATTAAGTGTTGTTTAATGCAGTTTGATTTCGAAGCGGGCGAATTATTGCTCATTGACAAGCCAGTTGGCTGGACTTCTTTTGATGTTGTAAATCATTTAAGAGTGCTCATTCGCAGGCATTTACACATTCCGAAACTTAAAGTTGGGCATGCAGGAACACTTGATCCTCTTGCCACCGGACTACTCATCGTCTGTACAGGAAAGATGACAAAACAGATTCAATCGTTTCAGGATCAGGATAAAACTTACACCGGTACCTTACGTCTTGGGATGACAACTCCATCCTTTGATCTGGAAACTGAAGCTGATGAAACCTTCCCAACCGACCACCTGACACAAGAATCTCTTCAGGAAGCCAGAAAAATTTTCATTGGTACTATTTCCCAATTTCCTCCAATTTTTTCAGCTATAAAAATTGATGGAAAAAGGGCTTTCAATTATGCACGAAAACAGCAAGAGGTAAAACTGGGACCCCGTGTTGTGACAATAAACCGCTTTGAACTTGATAACATTCAAATTCCTGATGTTAATTTTGTAATTGACTGTAGTAAAGGCACATACATTAGGAGTCTGGCACACGATTTTGGTAAATCACTTCAAAATGGAGCCTGCCTGACTGCACTTCGCCGCACCCATATTGGTAATTTCTCTGTTGAAAATGCCCTTAGCCTCGAGCAGTTAAGAGAGTTGTTAGCCTCTCAAAACCCACAAAATATTACTGGGCAAGAAACGGTTACGGCTTCAGAAAATGGATCTTCTTTGACATAAGTTCCAAGTGATCAAGCCATTTTTTACATTCTTCACTTGACATCGCCTCTCTGCTGAATTACCTTTGCGGCCTTCACTCCTTAAAATGCTTAAAAAAGTTGGTGGATTTTTTTAAAATCAAGTTGGTAAATTAAAGATTAAGCAAATGAAACTATCTCAATTCAGGTTTAACCTGCCCGCAAATCTTATTGCAAGTCACCCTCCAAAAAACAGAGATGAGTCACGGCTCATGGTTTTGAATCGTAAAGATCAAACCATTGAACACCGCATCTTTAAAGACATCCTGGAATACTTCAGAGATGGCGACATCTTCGTTTTGAACAACACAAAGGTATTTCCTGCCCGTTTGTATGGTGAAAAGGAAAAAACAGGTGCAAAAATCGAAGTGTTCCTTTTGCGGGAACTAAACCGCGAAAGCCGCTTATGGGATGTGCTCGTTGACCCAGCACGTAAAATCCGTATCGGCAACAAACTTTATTTCGGCGATGATGAATCGTTGGTTGCCGAAGTTATTGACAACACGACTTCCCGTGGAAGAACACTGCGTTTCTTATTCGACGGTCCTTATGAAGAATTTAAGAAAACAATCTATTCTCTTGGCAAAACACCCTTGCCTAAAATTCATGAAAGAGAAGTTGAACCGGAAGATGCCGAACGCTATCAAACTATTTTTGCCAAACATGAAGGCGCTATTGCTGCCCCAACTGCAGGTCTGCACTTCAGCCGCGAACTGATGAAAAGACTTGAGCTTATTGGTGTTTCTTTTGCCGAAGTAACACTTCACACAGGGATGGGCAACTTCAGAACCATTGAGGTTGAAGACCTTACAAAACATAAAATGGATTCTGAAGAAATGTATATCGATGAAACAAACGCTCAGGCTATTAATGAAGGTAAGGCCCGCGGCAACAGCATTGTTGCAGTTGGAACAACCACAATGAAGGCTCTTGAAACTGCTGTTACGATTGCTGGTCGTATCAAACCATACAAAGGCTGGACGAATCGTTTTATCTTCCCTCCTTACGATTTCGGTATGGCTGATGCTATGGTAACGAATTTCCATATGCCAAAATCACCTATGATGATGCAGGTGGCCGCTTTCGCAGATTACGATTTCCTAATGCGTGCCTACAAAGAAGCTGTTGCCGAAAAGTATCGCTTTTTCACATACGGCGACGCTATGCTCATTCTGTAATTACCTCCAAAAGTATAAATTCAAAAGCCGGGCATATTGTTCCGGCTTTTTTGGTGTAATCAAGGTTTTTGTTTTTACAAATTGCTATGATATTGTTTTGAGCATCTAATATTCAAAATCTTGCTATGTCTCTTATTCTACCAAACTATCAGTTTCGTGCTACTTTGTGTTTTTTCGGTTGAAAGGATTAAGAAATAAAGTCCTTTTTCAAGTGGTTCTGGATTAAAGAAGGCTTTACCGTTACTAAAATTAATCTGGCGCGAAACTCTCAGTCTTCCATGAATATCAACAATTTTCAATGCTGCTTCGGTGGCATCGCAAAAAAGAAACAGCAATCCGCTGCGATAGGGATTTGGTGTTATGGTAACCTGTTGTTTTCCTTGAAAGGATGAAATCCCAACCGGGGAACTCAAACTAAATCGACTCAAAAAAGTCCATATCTCAGCTGAAGCGCTTATATCCATATTTGTTATTCCAATGCCTCCTGAGCCCGAATTTCCAGGCCACGTGTGTCCTCCACTAATGATTCTCAACAACCTGTTTTCCGTTTCATTGTTACATGAATCCCAAACCGATGCCTCTACCGTTGATCCTTCTGAAACGATGTCAGGGTAGTTAAATAGCGTGGGTTCCGATGGGCAACCGTTCTGTGTGTTCCAGTATTCCATTGTTGCATTTACCGATAGAAAACTGCCATTTCCATTGTAAGGCACAATAAAATCGCTGGTCCCATGAATATGCATAACCGGAACTGCCCTCTCAGCGAAACATGCGTTTGCTGTTGCAACAGCCATTGTGCCTGCAACAGAGGCTATTGCAGCAATCCTTGTTGAAGCCTCGCAAGCAAGACGGTACGACATGAATCCCCCATTGGAAAAACCAGTTGCATATACCCTATTCTGGTCAATCGTAGTTTTCATGGCTATGCTGTCAATCAACACACTTAAAAAACCAACATCATCTGCTGTTGAACCTCCTGTAACTCCAACATTCCATGATGTTCCCACTCCATAAGGATAAGCCACTGCGAACTTATATTCATTAGCAAGATCATTGAAACCAGAAAGTTGCATCATGGTTTGTCCGTTTTGAGTAAAGCCATGCAAAGCCAGTAACAACGGCATAGCCTCTCCTTTTACATTGTTTTCAGGAACGAACAAAATATAAGTGCGGTTAATCCCATTATGTTGAAAACTAAAGGTAGTTTGGCAAAAAACGGTTGTCTGATAAAACAACAAGAGAATTAAGCTTGATAAATAGAATTTTTTCATGTTGTGGTTGTTTAATATTAGTCTGAAATAGTGAGTAGTAGGCTTTATTATATATCGAAACTTACACGTGTAAAAATCGGTTCAAACAACATCCTGCAAAGGCCTTTTGTGAGCCTTTCTTACGCTTCTTCTTATAAGTAACATCAAAAGACTAAACAAAATCAAACCAATAACAGCAGCTGTTAAATAATTGTAGGTCTGTAGTTTATGATTGATTATTTCATTCTCTTCTCTTCTTGAATCCGATAGTTGCTGTAGCTCCTCTGAAAGCAGCCGAAACTTTGCTTCTTTGGCCTGGAGCTGATTATAAGCATCTTCGAGGCTGTCTTTTTCTGCTTTGTACTGTTGAAAATAGGTCTGAAAAGCAGCGAAGTCGTTCAAAGCTATATAGTTTTGCATTATGAGGTCTGCTGCAATGGAATTGTAGGAGATAATTCCAAATTGCTGAGCTTTGGAGAGGCATTTTTCCAGGTATTGATTGGAAAGTTTGTATTCTTTATTATCATGATGTGCCTCACCAAGATGAAAATGGGTGCGGACAATACCTTGAACTGCATTGGAAGATTCATAAATTTTCAGGGCACGACCATAATTCTGAAAGGCCTCCTGAAAGTTTTTTTGTGCAACATAAACATTGGCAATATTCACCAGAATATTTGGTATTGGATATCCTTTCTGTTCCCTGATGTTCAACGCTTTTGAATAATAATCCAAAGCCAGGCTGTAATTACCTTCATCATAGTAATAAATCAAACCAAGATTGGTATACGCTTTTGAAAGGATTTCCAATTGCTGATGACGTTCAGCAATACCAATTGCAGTTAGAAGTTTATCTACAGCTTCGGCGTTTTGGTCCCATTGCCACAAAACCTGACTCATATTCATCACCGATTGTGCATAAGGAATGGAATCCTTCAGCTTTGAAAATACAATAGAAGCTCTGTAAAACGCATCATGGGCTTCGTTGAGCCTGCCGGTTTCAAACCATGCAATGCCCTTATTCTGGAATGAAGCTCCGATTAGTGTATCGTTACCCAGTTCATTAGCAAGAGAATTAACTTTTTCGAAATAAACCAAGGCCGTATCATACTCAGAGGTGTTGTTCTTCAAATCACCCATCATGTTATAAATGTGAGCCATTCCCAACCGATTGTTTAAACGACTGTAGTTGTCGAGTGATTTCTGATAATAATCAAAGGCCAGATCAAAGTCACCAGCCCATTGAGCGCTTTGGCCCAGCGTACGTAAAACCAGCGCCTTCATCTCTGTCAAGCCTTGTGTATCCGCATAATTGACAGCCTCGTTTCCTGTTTTCAAACTCTCATCATAACTCACCAGACGATAAGCCTCCGTGAGCGCAATAAGTGATTTCAATCGCTCTTGTCCTGATTGGTTTTTGATGAGTTGATTCAAACTATCAATCTTTCGCATCTCATCCGCTGACTGTGCAGGCAGGAATAAGACCAGACTAAATAAAAAAGTCAGGAAAGCTTGTGCAATTCTTTTCATAGCAATGGCAATATTACAATTTTTTTGACTTCGCAAAGTGCCAGAGTCACTGAAGCTGATAAAGTATTTAAACTACTGATATATATGTGTTTATAAAAAACTCTCTATCAAATCCATTAAATAATCTGAAAAATGACAGCAAATGCATCTTTGTTGTCCACCCTCTCAATTCATGTATATTTGCCAAAAACTGAGAAGTATGATACGTTCGATGACAGGTTATGGAAAACAGCACCAGCAAGTGGGGTCTGGAAAAATTACAGTGGAAATTAAATCACTCAACAGTAAGCAGTTAGATTTAAACCTACGCCTACCTGCCGATTTGAAACAATTGGAGTTTGATTTACGAAACAGAATTTCTGAAAGTGTCAGAAGAGGAAAAGTTGACTTTTATGTTACGATTGAAGATTCGGATTTAAAAAAAGTTGGTCGTATCGACAGGGAAGTTGCGGCAGCAGCTTTTGAGCAACTCAATGAAATGGCCTATGCACTTCGGATTCAATTGCCACAGGATATGGCTTCATTATTGCTAAAATTTCCGGGCGTGATTGCGAATGGTGACGGAGATGTCATGTTGCCTGAATCTTTATCAAAGGCACTCACCTCCACTGCTTTATCAGTTCTCAATGAATTCGATGCTTTTCGTATGCAGGAAGGTCAGGCATTAAAGCTTGATATTCTAAGTCATATAAATTTGATCATCAGTCTTTTAGATGAAGTAACTCCTTTTGAAAACCAGCGAACAGAGCTGCTTAAAAACCGCTTGATGAAAAACGTATCGGAGGTTAGCGATCATCTGAAATTCGATCCAAACCGTTTTGAGCAAGAGCTCATATATTATCTTGAAAAGTTAGACATCAGTGAAGAAAAAGTGCGTCTCAGGCAACATTGTAACTACTTCATGGAAGCTATTGATGAGGATTATGCCGGTAAAAAATTGGGTTTCATCGTGCAGGAAATTGGTCGTGAAATAAACACATTAGGATCAAAAGCCAATGATGCCCAAATACAACGTATTGTTGTGCAAATGAAGGACGAACTTGAGAAAATTAAGGAACAACTTTTTAATGTGCTTTAATATGACATCCATTTCCAAAGGAAAAATGTTGGTTGTTTCAGCCCCCTCAGGTGCAGGCAAAACAACTCTTGTAAAACATCTGCTGAATCAAATTCCTTCTCTGGCATTCTCGGTTTCGGCTACCTCACGCCCCAAAAGAGACAATGAAGTTCATGGCAAAGATTATTTCTTTTTAACGAAGGAGGATTTCAAACAACGGATAGCTAATGGTGAATTTCTGGAATGGGAGGAGGTATACGAAGGTGTTTTTTATGGTACGCTGCTCGAAGAAGTTGACAAAGCACTCAATAATGGAAAACATTTGATATTTGATGTAGATGTTGTTGGTGGGATAAATATAAAAAAACACTTTGGAGAAATCGCTTACAGTATTTTCATACAAGCCCCTTCGATTCAGGTTCTTGAACAACGACTTCGCAACCGCTGCAGCGATGCCGAAGACAGTATCCATGAGCGTGTACAAAAAGCGGCTCAGGAAATGACATACGCTCCACAATTCGACCTCGTTTTCATAAACGATGATTTAAATATTGCCCGCGAACAACTTACAATTCTTGTAAAAGATTTCCTTGAAAAACCATGAAAATCTCTTATCCACTCACATATCAGGTAGCTGAATTACCAGTCTATAACATAAACACCCTCAGAGCTTTACTCAGCATCCGAGTGGTAGAACGCAGCTTGAAATCGTTGCCTGCCGGAGCTCTTTTAGTCAAGATGGAGGCAGCACCATGTAATCCCTCCGATATCGCTTTTATGCAAGGAGGCTACAATGTGATTAAAACATTGCCTGCAGTGCCGGGCTTTGAAGGTTGTGGCATTGTAGTGGACACTGGCAAAGATGTGGATGCCTCCAAATGGATTGGAAAGCAGGTGTCTTGTTTTGCTCAGGGCGATAGTGACGGGACATGGGCCGAATACATGCTTGCAAGTCCTGAACAATTACTCCCTGCGCATGATCAGTTTACGCCTGAGCAGGCTGCTGTTTTTTTTGTCAACCCATTTACAGCCTACGGACTGATACAGGCAGCACGCAATCATAACAGTAAAACTATTCTGGTAAATGCTGCCGGCAGCAGGGTAAGTGAATACCTTCTTGCATTGAGTAAAATGTATGGAATCGATGTGGTAGCTATTGTCCGACGTAAACAAACTGCCGAAATGCTTTCCGGTAAAGGATTCAAGGCTGTAATTTTTTCTTCTGAACCAACTTTTGAGGAAGAGATTACGGCCGCATTGCAAACCTATCAACCTACCACATTCTTTGATGCTGTTGCCGGCGAACAAACTGGCATCATAGCCAAAAACCTCCCCGAAAACAGTCAGATCATCGTTTATGGCGGCCTCTCGGGAAAAGATATTTCAGGGATCAATGCCCTACAGCTGATCTTTAAAAAGCTAACGATTATGGGCTTCGATCTCAATGTGTGGTTTGCCCGCAACAACCCACAAACCCTTAAAGAAGCGAGTGAACTACTAACCAAATTGATCCTCTCACAGGAAGTCTTGAATCCTGTTGGTATTCAGGTGAGTTTGAATGAACTGGTAAAAGGACTGCGACATTACCTGGGTGCGATGTCGGAAGGCAAAATGCTGATTCGTTTCTAAATAATTGAAGATGAAGAATGTTGGTCTGTTTTTCGGCTCGTTCAATCCGGTGCACAACGGCCACCTGATGTTGGCTAATTATTTGCTTGAATACGCTTCTTTGGATGAAATATGGTTCATTGTTTCACCTCATAATCCATTGAAAGCACAAGCTGATCTCATGCCCGAAGAAAAACGGTTGGCCATGGTCAAGAAAGCAGTTGAGGGTTTCGATCGGTTTGTTGTGAGCGACATCGAGTTTGGTATGCCAAAACCATCTTATACCATCGACACGCTCAAGGCATTGGAAATCAAGTTTCCCAATATGCATTTTCACCTTATCACGGGAACTGACAGTTTAGAAAACTTCCACCTTTGGAAAGATTATGAAGCAATTCTCAAAAGCTACAGTTTGCTCGTTTATCCCCGCAAAGGCAGCTCAGACCATCCTTTGATCAAGCACCCTTCTGTTCAACTTATTGAAGCTCCGTTGATAGAGGTGTCTTCCACTTTCATCCGCGATGCCATCAAACAGGGCAAAGATTTACGTTTCTTTTTACCTAAAGGGGTTTTCGAAATGATACGCCAATCCATTTTTGAGAATTAAACAAAAGAAAGATTGATCTCATGGAAATCACCTTTCAGTTTATCTTTTAAGAACTTTGTTAACGAACCACAATTCATAAACCGGATCAAGAAAAGCGACGGTTTTGCCGGGGTTGTCTATCAACTCTTTTTCAATGAGAATATTGCTAACCAGTTAGTTACTAACAAACTAGTTACTAACAAACTAGTTAGTTTTATATAGTGTTATCATACAGCTAATTACATCTGTTTTTTTAAACTATTTTCCTATAAAAAACAACAAAAATTTAAGGCGAATTGTATCAAAAAATGGAAGTTTCACTACTGATTACAAGTCTGATTGATGTTTTTTCAGTTTTATCATTTGCTTTGAATTATTGCAAAGTGTCACTATTTATTTTAATTAAAAAAAACTGAAAACACTACCTTTGCGCCACTCAACTCCATGAAAGATATCTATTAAAAACCGACCCATGAAGCGCCTAACATTTTTAACTTCCTTTACCGCTATTCTGTTTTTTATGAGCATCTTTGTTTATGTTGCCTACAGAGCATCTATTATTGGCCTCACACATGATGAATGCAACACTTATACCATTTTAAATCCTGCGGGGGGGGGGGGGATTGTCCTTTCAAAACAACTGCCAACAACCACTTACTCAACACCTGGCTGATGCGCCAAAGCATCGGGTTGACTGGTAGTCATTCCGAACTGGCGCTTAGGTTTCCCAATGTTTTGGCATTTTTGGTTTATGCAATCGCTGTTTGGCTGCTGCTCAAACCATGGAAAAACAACCCCTTTCTCTACTTTTTAGGATTGGGAATGTTGCTCCTCAACCCCTATTTGATTGACTTTTTTTCAATTGCCCGTGGGTATGGACTGGCTTTGGCTTTTGGTTTGATGGCTGTTTACTTTTTTGTGAAAGCTCGGGAGCCGGGCCAATTGAAACCCTTTGTAAGGGATCTGTTTTTCTCCATGTTATTTAGTCTGTTGGCCGCATATTCCAACTTCATTTTTATAAATCTGAATATTGCCTTACTCGCCTTGTTTTTGCTAGAGTTTGTATTGCACTATAGAAAGGAGATTCTTCGTGAAAACTTATCGCTTGGTATTGGTCTCATATTGATTGTGGGTCTCAACTTGCATCACATCAATAAAATACATGATATACTCATGGTGTTACAAGACAACAAAGAGCTTTATTTTGGTGGAAAGCAAGGGTTTATCATATCAACTTTGCGGGTACTAATCCATAGGTCCATTTACCTGGGTTATTATGGCGAAGCGTTTTGGGAAAGAATTTATCATGGGCTAATAATTGCTTTTTTTGGTTTGACAGTGATCTTGCTCTTGCGTAAAAAACAATCTGGGCTTAACCGTATTTTTGCTTTGTTGGTTGTGATGATAGCTGCTGCCGTAATACAGTTTCACGTGTTTCAGATACTTTTTCCGGTCGATAGGACAGCTTTGATTTTTATCCCTTTAGCCGGATTAACTTTATTTCATGTTGGTGTTGATTTAAGCGATTGGTTTTCATCCCATTTGCGCAAATCTGAGTGGTTCATTGGCCTTGTTTTGTTTGCCTTTTTTGTGCTACCAATGGGTTATCATTTTATCAGGAATATGAATACCAAATACATCTTGGAATGGAAATTTGATGCCAACACTAAGGAAGTTGTAAGGATGATTCAATCAGAAAGTTCGAGCGTGGAACAAAAATCCATTGTTAGCTCATGGGAATTTCATCCTGCACTGGATTTTTATATTCAAAGAATTTCAAACAACAAGAAACTCATCATTGACAACACATTAAGTAATAATGGCGATTACATTTATTGTCATGCGCATGAAAAAGAAAAAATCGCCGATACCACTGCCTTCACAGTAATGGCAAATTTTGCTGACACTAAAACGATTTTGCTAAAGCGGAAAAACCCACATCCGGAAGAGTAAAATTCAGTATTTTTATTTCAGTTCCCAGCTTGTACCGTCTTTACCGTCTTTCAGCACAATATTAAGTTTTCCGAGGCTGTCACGAATCACATCACTTGTAGCAAAATCCTTTTTTACACGAGCTTCCTGTCGTAAGCTGATGATGGTTTGCATCAGACCATCCACTAACTCTAAATCAGAGCCTGCTTCTTCGTCCTGAATTCCCAAAATATGGAATATAAAGTCATCCATAAGTTGTTTTAGCTGATGAAGATCGGTTTCATTTATTGCCAATAACCCATCATTTGCAGCGTTGATCAGTTTCACAGCATCAAATAATGTAGCAATGGCCACAGGGCTGCTGAAGTCATCGTTCATGGCGTCGTAGCAAGCTTTGGCAATGGCTTCAATACCTTGTGCAGCAGCACCTTTAACAGCTTTCAGCTTTTTGAGGGTTGTGGATGCCACCAGCAGTTTTTTCAATCCTTTTTCAGCTGCCTGAAGGGCTTCGTTGCTAAAGTCGAGGGTGCTGCGGTAGTGGGCCTGCAAAATAAAAAACCGGATAGTCATCGGACTGTAAGCCTGTTCAAGCAAAGGATGATTTCCTGCGAAAATATTGTCGAGTGAGATGGCATTACCCAGCGACTTGCCCATTTTCTGTCCGTTGAGGGTAATCATATTGTTGTGCATCCAATAACGCACGGGCGATTTTTCGTTGGCTACGGTTGACTGTGCTATTTCCGACTCGTGGTGCGGGAAAAGTAAGTCCATGCCACCACCATGAATATCAAACTGTTCGCCCAAATACTTGCAACCCATGGCCGAGCATTCCATATGCCAGCCAGGGAATCCGTCGCTCCAGGGCGAAGGCCAGCGCATGATATGAGAAGGCTCAGCTTTTTTCCACAAAGCAAAGTCAGCACTGTTTCGTTTGTCAGATTGTCCGTCGAGTTTACGGGTATTGCTGATCAAATCTTCGATTTTCCGTCCGGAAAGGATGCCGTAGTGGTGGTTTTTGCTGTACTTTTCAACGTCAAAATACACCGATCCATCAACCTCGTAGGCATATCCCTTCTTTAGAATCTTTTCTACCATGGCAATCTGTTCGATGAGATGTCCCGAAGCATGTGGCTCAATAGATGGGCGTAAAACGTTGAGTTGATCCATATTTTTATGGTATCGAACAGTATAATACTGCACAACCTCCATTGGCTCAATCTGTTCTAAACGAGCCTTTTGAGCAATTTTATCCTCACCCTCATCGGCATCATTTTCAAGATGCCCTACGTCAGTGATATTGCGCACATAGCGTACTTTGTACCCCAAATGTGAGAAATAACGAAAAACAAGATCAAAAGTTATTGCAGCACGGGCATGACCCAAATGTGCATCACCATATACGGTTGGCCCGCAAACATACATACCAATATGAAGAGGATTGATGGGAATAAAAACTTCTTTCTTGCGGCTGAGGCTATTGTATACAACAACTTCTGCCTGATTGCGAAACTTCGTCATAATTTGTGATGCTTTCAGGCTGCAAAGAAACGAAATTTCATGGAATCAGTCTGTGCTTCAATCACCGGAAAAGGAAATGTCCTACATTTGTAACTTAATGTGAAATAAATAACAGATAGATTTTATGGAGCGTATTCTCGTCATTGGTTGCTCAGGGCAAATCGGATCAGAGCTTACCTTAGCTTTGAGAAAAGTACATGGCAATGAAAATGTTTTTGCCACCGACATCAAACAACCGCCAAAAGACATCCTCGAAAGTGGGCCTTTCAACACCCTCGATGTGATGGATTACAACAATTTGTTGCATTTTGCAGTCAGGTTTAAAATCACTCAGGTTTATAATCTTGCCGCCGTTCTTTCGGGCAATGCTGAGAAAATCCCACAGCAAGCCTGGGAAATCAATATGCGCGCATTGATGAATACCCTTGAGCTTGCGCGCGACTCAGATGTGAAAAAACTCTTCTGGCCCAGCTCAATCGCAGTGTTTGGCCCAACAACACCCCGGTATAATACTCCACAACTCACTGTAATGGAACCAAATACCGTGTATGGCATCAGTAAGCTTGCGGGTGAACGCTGGGGCGAATACTACCAAAAGCGCTATGATGTCGACTTCCGTAGTTTGCGTTATCCCGGCCTTATAAGTTACAAAACCGAAGCAGGTGGGGGAACTACTGACTATGCTGTTGAAATTTATTATGAGGCTATTCGTAACAATAGATACAATTGCTTCCTGCGCGAAGATACCGCCTTGCCGATGATGTTTATGGATGACGCTATCAAAGCTACCATTCAGTTAATGGAAGCCGATGCCGGAAAGCTGAGTCTCCGCTCGAGTTACAATGTTGGAGGAATGAGTTTTACGCCTAAAGAAGTTGCTGCAGCCATTCGCAAACATCAGCCTGATTTTGAAATTACTTATGAACCTGATTTTCGTCAGGCAATTGCCGACAGCTGGCCTGCAAGCATTGATGATAGTGTAGCCAGAAAAGATTGGGGACTAAGTGATGCCTTTAACCTCGAAAGCATGACTTCGCTGATGCTGAATGAAATACGCACAAAACTTAGCAACAAAAAGTAGATCTGCTGATTCGTAAATATTGTCAGAAAATCCGATTAATAGGTTACTCAAGATTGAAATTTCAATCTCCTCCTATTTCGAATCGAGTTTATATGACTACTCTTTTTAGATGTAGCATTTCAAGATTTAAGTGGATCAGGGATAGTTTACCTTCACTATTAAGATAAAAAAAAGAGGCATTGAAAACAATGCCTCTTTTTATATACTATTGGATATTAATTACTTGAGTAGTTCGGCTATTTTATTGCGTAAATCTTCACCACGGAGATTCTTCGCAATGATATTGCCATTTGCATCAAGGAGCACGCTGTGCGGTATAGATTGAACACCATATTTTTTCCCGGCTTCGTTACCCCATCCTTTTAAATCAGAAACGTGTGTCCAGGTCAAATTATCATCGGTGATAGCCTGCATCCATTTTTCTTTATCGGTATCAAACGAAACTCCGAAAATATCAAACCCTTTTCCTTTAAAGTCTTTGTAGATAGCAACAATATTTGGGTTTTCAGCCCTGCATGGCTGACACCATGATGCCCAAAAATCAACCAATAACACCTTTGCTCCAACTTTGTCCGAAAGTTTAATCAAGCTGTCGTTGGGCGCTGCTTGTTTGAAATCCTTGTATGGCATTCCAATTGCAACACTTTTTAATACCATTACCCTATCGAATAAATCGGTTAAATACGATGATTTAACTGTTTCATCAAAGGTAACCACCATACCTTCAAGTTCATCAAGTTCAAATTGATAGGTGTTTCTATATAAGATGTAATGTGAAACCACATCTTTATTATTGGTTCGGACATAATCAACCAAAAATTGTTTTTTATCCTTTTCCGCTTGCTCATAGGCTGCTTCGGCAGCTTTAAGTCCCTCCTCATTGGCAGCCTCTTCAGCTGATTTATAAGCTTGATAATGCTGATAGAGCACTTCGTCAAATTCTTCAAATTTATCGGTGAAAGCCTGATAACGCTCATGCGTGAGCGAGCCATTTATCTCAGCCTGACGTAAGTTTTGAGGATCGGCTTTAATTGTAATTTCGCTTGCTTCAGCAAAAAATGGAACATTCCCACGTAAATCTTCAAAAGCTACAAACAACATCTCAGGAGTTTCTATGGTACCTTTCAGATGGGCTACACTGGCTTCTACTTTAACCGAATCGATGACTTCCCATACATCACCTACACGTTTTTGTACTTTCACCTGTTTTCCGTCGAAATTGGTGACACTCAATGTTAATTTAAAAGAAGGAAGGTCTTTTTTAGAGGTGCTGCAAGCAGCCAATCCCAGTATTGCCACCAGGGCGAACAAAACGATATGTTTCATGATTTTTGGAGTTTACTTATAAGGGCAAATCTATCGTTTTTTTTTATTCGGAAAACTAGTTTTGCTTTTTTAACAATCTTATAAAGTTAACTATGTCCAAAATTCACAATAAAACACTAAAACAGGTGCGTTTCCTGATTGAAAGCCAAAAGAAAAATTCCTTAATAAATTTTGTATAGCTCAGTATATCAAATGCTTAATTCATTGATATGCAATTGGATTTCCAATTTACGAAGATGTGGAATGAGGACCTGGAAAAGCTATCAAACCGCAATTTTATTTCTTTTTTTTGGGTCGGGTAGCAAAGAAATAGCTTAGCAAAAGAATCAGTATCTCAGTGAACAGAACACTCAGAACAATCCTGATCAGCGTATAACCCAGCTGGCTGAAGCTGAAAGATTCAAGAAGAAAAAGCGCAAAATGATGAAGAAATACAAGGCTAAGAGAATAGCTGAACCACCATCGGATACCCATTTGTGACAGCCCTGGATTATTCAGCATTTCAGGTTCTTTAGCTCCTGTTGCAAGTTGAACGACATAGGGGCGCATGAATGCCATAAAAACGGTTGCAGCAGTATGAAGACCTGCACTTGACATAAAAACATCGATCGTATAACCTGTTCCAAAACTCAACAATAAAAGCAACCAACCCGGTGTTGATAAAGGAAGCATTAAAACAAAAAGGATGTAAACAAAGGGATTCACATAACCAATTAACTCTATGTGATTAAGAATCAACACCTGCAGAAGTATCAATCCAATAAACCGTAACGTATTTAACAGGGTGTTATTCATTGGTTTTGATGGTTGATAAGGCATCTAATTCGTTGCGATGGGCATTTTTCACCACATAAACATTACGTAATTTCCCAAAGTTTGTTTGAAATTTCACGCGGGCAGTGTTCAAATTTCCTCGTTCAGATTCAATCAACTCTGCCACTGTTCCTACCATCAGTCCTTCGGGAAACACAAAGGAGTGTCCACTTGTGACAATTGTATCTCCCTCATTTGGAATAACATGTGAAGGAATATCCACTACTTCGGCATAATGATAATCGCCTCCGCGCCAATGAAGATTTGCAATTTGATCGTTATTTAAAAATCGTACGCTTAGAGTAGCGTGCTTGTGCAAAAGCGACATTGCTGTGGCATAATGCTCACTCACTCCAATTATAATACCCGCAACTCCATCGGGTGATACAATTCCCATATCCTTGCTGACTCCATCTCTGAAGCCCTTGTTAATTATGATATAGTTGTTACGTAGATCCACCGTGTTGTTTATCACTCTTGCAGGTACAAAATCAAAAATCTGACTTCTGAGGGCGCTATCCGGATCAGGAATCATTTCTTGAACAAGAGCAAGCTTTCGTAACAAATCGGCATTTTGCTGCTGCAGCCGGGTGTTTTGCTGCTGTAGCGAAAAATAATTGGTGATATCACTGTTGATGTGATAAACACTTCCGGCAATGGTATTTGTACGGTGATTTAGCGCCGCCCTGTGAAACGTATGGCTGCGACTTAGCATGACCAATGCCAACGCCTCCAGAAACACAAATAGAATGATGAAATTGTGTTTCTGTAAAAATCGGATAAGGTTATACATGCTGCGTTACTCTGCTGCTTGCTATTTGATCAGGAATGGGAACTTATCAAAGTTTTTAAGGGCAATACCTGTGCCACGGGCAACAGCACGCAAAGGATCTTCTGCCACGTGCACCGGAAGTTTGGTCTTTTGATGCAAGCGCTTGTCGAGGCCCCGAAGCAACGAACCACCGCCAGCCAAATAAATCCCTGTTCTGAAAATATCAGCTGAAAGTTCAGGAGGTGTCATTTCAAGTGCGTTGAGCACCGCAGCTTCAATTTTTGAAATACTTTTATCCAGACAATGGGCTATTTCGGTATAGTTTACTTTAATCTCCTTTGGAATACCTGTTAACATATCCCGTCCGTGAACAGGGAAATCGTCCGGTGGATTATCAATAAGAGGAAGCGCTGCACCAACTTCTATCTTGATGCGTTCAGCTGTACGTTCGCCAATATTAATGTTGTGTTGCTTACGCATATACTCTTCAATATCAGCATTAAAGTCATCTCCGGCAATGCGGATCGATTTATTATTTACAATACCACCTAAGGCGATAACAGCAATTTCACTTGTTCCTCCACCAATATCAATAATCATGTTTCCGGTAGGTTCGAGCACATCGATACCAATTCCAATAGCAGCAGCCATAGGTTCGTGTATCAATCTTACCTCTTTGGCACCAGCCTGTTCGGCAGAATCTTTTACAGCTCTTTCTTCTACTTCAGTAATACCCGAAGGGATACAAATAACCATTTTCAATGCAGGTGGGAAGAACCTGCTTTTTATACCAATCATTTTGATCATCTCCCGCATCATATGCTCAGCGGCTTGAAAATCGGCGATTACTCCATCGCGCAGCGGACGAATGGTTTTGATGTTTTCATGTGTTTTACCATGCATCATCATCGCTTTTTTACCTACAGCAATAATCCGGCCTGTGTTGCGCTCTATGGCAACGATTGATGGTTCATCAACAACTACCTTATCATTGTAGATAATGATAGTATTGGCCGTACCAAGGTCAATAGCAATCTCTTTGTTTAGGAACGAAAATAATCCCATATCTATGTGTGTTTATTGACTTATTTATCAATGTTTAAAATGCCTGATACCTGTAAACACCATGCTTAGGCCTGCTGAGTTGCAAAAGTTGATGGTATCATTATCGCGTACCGATCCTCCTGGTTGAACCACTGCAGTAATGCCGGCTTGTGAAGCGATCTCCACCGAGTCGGCAAAAGGGAAGAAAGCATCAGAAGCCATCACAGCACCATTCAAATCGAAGCCAAACTCTTTTGCTTTGGCTACGGCTTGTTTCAGTGCATCAACACGTGAGGTTTGCCCGATTCCGCTTCCCGCCAATTGCTTGTTTTTTACAAGTACAATTGCGTTTGAACGGGTGTGTTTAACAATTTTATTAGCAAAAACAAGATCATCTGTTTCAGCTGCTGTGGGAGCTTTTTGAGTAACAACCCGCATATCAGCGGCTTGTTCAGTTTGTACATCCTTCTCCTGTGAAAGCAGTCCGTTTAAAAGTGTCTTGTATTGTGTTTTTGGAAACACTCCTGTTCTAAGTTGCAAAATTATTCTATTTTTACGAGAATAGAGTAGTTGAAGTGCATTTTCTTCATAATCAGGAGCTATTATCACTTCAAAAAACAATTCGTTGACTAATAAAGCCGTTGCCTCATCCAATTTTCGGTTAGCAACAAGTACTCCACCGAAAGCAGAAACAGGATCACCTGCCAATGCAGCCAGATAAGCTTCTCTCATCGTGTCTCTGGAAGCCAGGCCACACGCGTTGTTATGTTTGAGGATAGCAAAACTTGGTTCTTCAAATTCGGCTATAAGATGCAATCCGGCATCGAGATCGAGCAAATTATTATAAGACAGATCTTTTCCATGCAACTTTTCAAAAACTTCATCAAGGTTGCCGTAGAAGATGCCTTTTTGGTGGGGATTCTCACCATACCGAAGCGGTTGTGCGCTGCTGCCCGAAAGCCTGAGTTGTTGCTGACCACCAGTAAACCAATTGTAAATAGCGGCATCATAATGCGAGCTTACCCCAAAGGCATATGCCGCAAATCTGCGCCTGTCTTCTAGTGAAGTATAAGGTCCTTTTTGGAGCAATTCAAGTAACTCGCTGTAATAGGTTACTGAAGGCACTATGCAAACATCCTGATGATTTTTGGCTCCTGCACGTATCAACGAAATGCCGCCAATATCAATTTTCTCGATTATTAACTGCTCCTCCGTTGTTTTATTTACGGTCTCTTCAAAAGGATATAAATCAACAATTACCAGGTCAAAAGCCGGAATGGCATAATTTTCCATTTCAGTCACGTCGGACGGATTGTTTCCGCGTCCTAAAATGCCACCAAACACTTTTGGATGTAAGGTTTTGACCCGTCCTCCCAAAATTGATGGGTAGCCGGTGAGCGTTTCAACTGCCTCAACAGGAATTCCAAGCTTGGAAATGAAATCGAAAGTTCCTCCTGTTGAAAATATTTTTACATCATGTTCATTCAATTTTTGAACAATCAAATCCAGACCTTCTTTGTAATATACAGAGATTAAGGCAGTTTGTATCTTTTTTAACATCTTGATTTTAAGCTTAAAACAATTTGCAAGATTATAAAAAAAAGCCGTTGAAAAGTGCATAACAATTTAAAAATACTCCAAAATTGCCCCGCAGACCGTTGTTTATAAATCCTAAGGAATTTGAAAAAGCTGGAATAGTAACTTTGTTTAATGGCTTTTGGCAGTATAATGAAGGAATGTTTACTTTTACCCTTGAAATTTCACACATATGTTACTCTTCTTTCGACTTCTTCAGGAAAGCTTTCGGTTTGCAGTTACCGCATTGCTGGTGAACAAGGTAAGAACCATTTTGTCTTTGCTCGGCATCACTATTGGTATATTTTCAATTATTGCTGTTTTTTCTGTTTTTGACAGCCTTGAAAAATCAATAAGAAGTGATATTAACTCGTTGGGTGACAACATTTTATTTGTTCAGAAGTGGCCCTGGGCATCGGGCTCTGATTATCCATGGTGGAAATATTGGCAGCGTCCGGAAGCTTCGTTACGTGAGCTTGCAGAATTGGAAAAAAGAAGTAACGCTGCGCAGTCGTTTGCGTTTATGACAGGCGATAACCGAAGCGTAAGTTTTGAGTCTATAAACGTTGAGGATGTTTCGGTGAACGCTGTTTCGCACGATTATTCAATTGTCATGCCCTTCGATTTGGAGTCAGGAAGGTACTTCACGTCTCAGGAATCACAATCCGGACGAAATGTTGTTATTATTGGAGCAGAAGTTGCCGAGGCGCTTTTTCCGACTTCCGATCCGATCGGACAAACAGTGAAGGTTTTTGGACTTAAGCTCGATGTTATCGGAGTAATGAAAAAGCAGGGAGAAAATCTTTTTGGGAACTCCAACGATAAATCGGCGCTGATACCTGTTCAGTTCGGGCGAAATGTTATTGATCTTCGCAATGGGACAACTATTGTGGCAAGAGCCAAAGCAGGTGTATCCAACGAAGAACTTGAGGATGAGCTCCGGGGCATTATGCGATCCATTCGTAAAATAAAACCTACAGCTGAAGATAATTTTGCCATTAACGAAATGGATATCATCAACAAGTCATTCGACCAATTATTTTCTGTTATTGCAATTGTAGGCTGGGTTATCGGTGGTTTTTCGTTATTAGTTGGAGGTTTTGGAATTGCCAACATCATGTTTGTTTCTGTAAAAGAACGTACCAATCAAATCGGTATTCAAAAATCTCTGGGTGCAAAAAACTATTTCATCCTTCTGCAATTCCTGTTCGAAGCAATTTTTCTTGCCATTCTTGGTGGTATTGTTGGTTTACTTATAGTGTTTACAATGAGCGTAATCGTAAGCAGCACCACATCGTTTCAGTTGGGATTATCATTTCAAAATGTTTTGCTTGGGCTATCTGTTTCAGGACTTATCGGACTTGTATCAGGTTTTATTCCTGCCTGGTCGGCTTCACGACTTGATCCTGTGGAAGCAATGCGTTCAAACTTTTGAGAGTATAATTCTCAACTTCTGAAGGATGGAACTATTAACCTTTCATTCTGCTATTACATTCCCTTTATAAAACACTGGTCAAAGCCGAAAAAAAAGCTTTGATTGCAAACGATTCTTCCTATCTTTACAGATTAAACAAATTTTGGATGCAAAGTAGGTGGGTTTTAAAGCAACAAGGTGATAGTGAGGTAGTACGGAAATTGATGGAGGTTTTGTCGGTAGATGACAAGGTTGCTAATTTGCTTGCTCAACGCGAAATTTCAACATTCGAAGAAGCTAAATTATTTTTCAGACCAGATTTTGATCAACTGCACGACCCTTATCTGATGAAAGATATGGATAAAGCCGTTGAGCGGGTGCTTAAGGCTATTGAAAAAAACGAGAAAATTCTAATTTATGGCGATTACGATGTAGATGGAACAACATCTGTTGCTCTTGTTTATTCGTATCTCAAAAAATACTTCAAGAAAAAGATTGAGTTTTACATTCCCGACAGGTATGATGAAGGCTATGGTATTTCTTATAAGGGAATCGATCATGCTGCCGATAATGGCTTCAATTTGGTTATAGCGCTTGATTGCGGAATTAAGGCTGTGGAAAAAATTCGTTATGCTACCACAAGAGGCGTAGATTTTATCATTTGTGATCACCATCGTCCGGGAGATGAATTGCCGGCTGCTGTTGCTGTTCTTGACACAAAAAGGGCTGATTGTTCGTATCCTTTTAAGGAATTATCCGGCTGCGGTGTTGGTTTCAAGCTAATTTCTGCTTTAGCCAAGGAACAAAATGAACCTTTTGAATTAATCATGCAATTGCTTGATCTGGTTGCTATAAGCATTGCCGCCGATATTGTCCCCATCACTGGTGAAAATCGATTACTTGCTCATTATGGTCTTAAGCTTATCAATACCTCTCCCCGACCGGGTGTTGAATCCGTTTTAAGTTATTCTCAGGTTTTACGCGTTCCCGATCATAAAGCAGGTGAGCCTGCATTTAGCAGAGAATTAACCATCAGCGATCTCGTATTTTTGATTGGGCCACGAATTAATGCTGCCGGACGTATAGAAAAAGCAAGCGATTCGGTAAGGTTATTGCTTGCCGACAAAATGAGCCATGCAGAAAAACTAGCTAACGCTATTAATGATCTCAATACCGAGCGTCGCAGCCTCGACAATAATATCACCGAAGAAGCTCTGGCAATGATTGAAGGCGACCCTGCACTCAAAAATGCCAAAAGCACCGTCTTGTTTCACGAAGGATGGCACAAAGGAGTTATTGGAATTGTTGCATCACGACTTACTGATACTTATTATCGTCCAACAATTATCCTGACACGTTCCAATAATCTGATCACAGGATCTGCACGTTCAATCAAGCATTTTGATGTTTATGATGCCATTGATCATTGCTCCGACTTGCTTGAGCATTTTGGTGGACATAAATACGCTGCCGGTCTTTCGATGAAACCTGAAAATCTTGAGCTTTTTAAGCATAAATTTCACACTTTTGTAAGTCAAACAATTGATGATGAAATACTTATTCCTGAAGTAGAAATTGATATCACACTCAATTTCAATCAAATTACCGCTAAGTTTTTGCGTATTTTGAAACAATTCGCTCCGTTTGGCCCGGGTAATATGGCACCCATTTTCCGAACCGATCAGGTAATCGACACAGGTCGCATCAGAGTGGTAGGTAAAAACCATCTCAAACTTGAACTGATGCAGATAAATGAACGCAGCGAACCTATTTCAGGAATTGCTTTTCAACAAGGCCATCATTTTAATGCCATTAAAAGTGGCAAGCCATTTAGTATTTGCTACCATATTGAGGAAAATGAATGGCAGGGTAAAATTAATATGCAGTTGAATGTGAAAGATATACAGTTTTTTGACTGATAAATATCCCCCCATTTTACTGATTTTTACTCCTTCTTGCGGAGATAAGATTTTCCAAAAACTTTTACGTAAAGTATTCCCAAATCACCTTTACAATCAGAAAAAGGCCAAAACCAATCAACCCAATACCTGCAGTTTTATTGAACATTCCAATAACCTTTTGGTTTAAGAATCGCTTTATACTGAATGAAGCATAAGCCTTGCCTATATCGCTTATCAAAACCGTTATTAAAGTTCCTGCAAAAAAGTAGGTGAGGTCTTCTTCATTCCCACCAAAACGTGCCGAAATCCCAACAACTACCCCAATCCAGAATACCCAAACAAAGGGGTTAATTATATTCATGAAAAAGCCTTTTGCCATATACGTAAACCACCGCGGACCGCTTATTTCGACAGGCAGTTCAGGGTTTTCATTTCCTTCTGTAATAACTTTTCGAGAATAGGTTACCAGTCCAAAAATGATAAGAATGATTCCGCTTGCTATTCCAAACCACAGGTAGTTACTTGGCTCAGTGACAATCTGCACAGCTCCCATCAGGCACAAAACCACCATCAGCAGGTCGTTGATAAAAATTCCCAAGGCAAGCAATACAGCTGGCCAAAAACCCCTGTGAATACTAGTCTGTACTAATGAAAAAAAAGCTGGTCCGAAGCCAAAGAATGTGGCGAGTGTCAATCCTAATAAAACCCCTTCAAAAAAAATCGTTGTCATATCTTTTTTAGTCTGATAACGGATTTAAACCCCTGAGTTTTCTTTTGCTTTAAATTCGGAAAGATAATTTTCCCAATCTTCAAGACGTTGACCTTTCAATACACGTGGAAATTTATTGGCACTTCCTTCTTTGCCTTGTTTTTTTAAATACTCATAGAACACCCTTGTTGGAACCACTTCCATGAAAATATCGGTAATAGCTTCTGTTCGTTCTACCATATAGTCGTCATTCAGCTGATTGAGATAACCATCAATTTTTTTGACAGCCTCTACAGTATCAACTTTATCATCAGTTCCAAGATACCAACGATGCGCAAACATTGATCCGTGCCTGAATCCGCTCACGGTAAATTCTTTAACAGTTATATTCATTTCTTCCTGCAGTAACTCAATTGCACGACTCATATTTTCAACAGAAAGATGTTCGCCACAAATACTTAGAAACTGCTTTGTACGTCCGGTAATGATAATTTCGCACTGCTCCACATTGGTGAATTTGATCGTGTCCCCAATCAAATACCTCCAGGCACCAGCGTTTGTCGAAAGTAATAAAGCATATTCTACGTTGTTTTGGGCTTGTTGCAAACTCAGAACCTGAGGATTGCTGAGCAAATTACCTTCTTCATCAAAATTTTGTTCGTTAAAAGGCACAAATTCATAATAAATACCATTGTCAACAATCAATTGCATGATGCGTTTGTCCAACCGTGTTTGGTATGCGATATAGCCTTCAGAGGCAAGGTAACTTTCGGAATAAATAACAGGTTTGCTGAAAAGCTTTTCAAAACTTTTCTCATAGGGTGCAAAAGAAACTCCACTGTGGACATAAACTGTGAGGTTGGGCCAAATATCGTGTATGGTGGTCAGATTGTACTCTTTGATGATACGTTCAAGCAGAATTTGTACCCATGCCGGAACACCAACAATTACTCCAATATCCCAGGATGGCGCTTTTTTTACCATCTCGTTGAGTTTTGTTGCCCAATCTGTTGCCTTTGAGATACGACGACCCGGTTTGTAAAAATGCTCAAACCAAAAAGGAATATTACCTGCTGTGATACCAGAAAGATCACCGGCAAAATAAGTGCCGTTGTAATTGAGATGTGTGCTGCCGCCAATCATAAGAATTCCTTTTTCGTAAAAATGAACGGGGAAATCATATTTGGAGGCAGAAACCAACTGCCGGATACTAGCTCTTTTTATCGACGTAAGCATGTCCTGTGTGATGGGGATATGTTTACTTGAAGCCTCTGATGTGCCTGAACTCAAAGCAAAATAATTCACCCTGCCGGGCCATGTAACATAAGCTTCACCATTTAATGCCCTGTACCACCACTGTTTGTACATTGCGTTATAATCGAAAACCGGAACTCTTTTGGCAAAGGATTCAACTATATTCTTATCAGCAAGAATAGCTTCAAAATTATACTCCTCTCCAAAGGCTGTATATTCAGCTTTTTGTAAAAGTTTCTTTAGCTGAGCGATTTGTGCCGAAACAGGGTTTTGCCGTTGATTCTTCAACTCGACAGGCATATTCCGCAATTCGTAGGCTTTTTTTATAATACTCCCTAAAAGAGGCATGATTGGGGGTTTTTAATGTTGTGCAAAATTAAAAAAACATTTTTATCAGCCGAAACAAAGTGGGAACAATAGGATAGATGCCTATTTCTCAAAAAAGACTGCATAAAAAGTGTTCGATTATGTAACAAACAGTTGATGAGTCGTTTCCTTTAAGAGCTTCAATCCTGCAGCTTAACCACTTCCGAAACTTTACCAATCCTTAGATATAGTTGACTTTATATGAGAATGCTCTATTCAGCAATCGTTTGAAAAATTCTTTGTTAGTTTCTTAACAGATGAACGCTTTTACTACCTTTGCGCGGAAAAAAATTAAAGCCTTTCAAAATTTGAAAGCATAAAAAATCAGATAATTAGTGAATAATATCTTAAAGCTATGATGTGGATTAACAAAATGATTGCTGGCATGTTGCCATATATGCCAAAGAATCTTGTGTGGCTGTTCTCCAAACGCTACATTGCCGGTAAAAAAATCGAAGATGCCATTGAAGTCAGCCGACAGCTGAACAAAGAAGGCATGATGGTTACCATTGACCTGTTAGGTGAATTTATCACAAAATTACATCAGGCAGAGGATAATAAAAACGAATACCTGAATATCATTGAAACCATTCAAAAGGCTAAAATCGACGGTAATTTTTCATTAAAACCAACCATGTTTGGATTACTTATCGATAAAGATGTGTGCTATGGTTACATCCGTGAAATAGTTGCCAAAGCGGCTTCTTACAACAACTTTGTGCGTATCGATATGGAAGATTCCCAATGCGTTGACCTTGAGATTGAACTTTTTAGAAAATTAAAGGCTGAGTTTCCTGCCAATGTAGGACTTGTTTTCCAGGCTTACCTGAAACGCACCTTAGGTGATATCAATCAACTGCTTGATCTACAAACATCAGAAATTCCTGTTAGTTACAGGTTATGCAAAGGTATTTATGTTGAGCCTGAGAAGATTGCCTACAAGAAATACGCTGAGATAAATCAGCATTTTCTTGAAGATCTGGATTTTATGCTTAAAAACGGAAATTATCCCGGGATTGCAACGCATGATAAATATTTGGTTGAAGGAGCCTATAAACTCATCGAAAAATACAAAGTCCCACGTGAAAAATATGAATTCCAGATGCTCTATGGTGTTACGCCTCAATTGCGCAAATCAATTGTAGATGCCGGGCACCGTATGCGTATTTATGTTCCCTTCGGTAATCAATGGTTTGCATATTCCACCCGTCGATTGAAAGAAAACCCTGCAATGGCTAAAGAAATCATAAAAGCGCTGTTTTTCAGAGGCTAAACCCAATTTATGAATAAAAGAAAAAGGAGATAAGCATTTTGTATTATCTCCTTTTTTTATGCATTAAATCCCATTGAAATCAGTTGTTTGTGTTTTTTTTGTTTTTTGCTTACCTTTGCACACTTATTTACATCGTTCATCAATAAAAACATAATGGAAAAATCAAGGATTCTTTTTGTTGAGCAAGCTATCACGCCCTATCTGAAAGAGACCCACATGAGCAAAATCGGAAGGTTTTTGCCTCAGGGAATTCAGGAAAAGGGTAAAGAAATCCGCACTTTTATGCCACGCTTTGGAAGTATAAATGAGCGTCGCAATCAATTGCACGAGGTGATTCGATTATCAGGTATGAATTTGATTATCAATGAAACAGACCATCCATTGATTATTAAAGTTGCCTCCATTCAACAAGCAAGAATGCAGATTTACTTCATTGATAACGAAGATTTTTTTCATCGTAAATTCACCATCAAAGATAAGGCGGGTCGCTTTTATGAAGACAATGATGAGCGAACGATTTTCTTTTCGAGAGGCGTTATAGAGACCGTTAAAAAACTCGGCTGGGGTCCTGATATCATCCATTGTCAAGGATGGATGTCGGCTTTAGTACCTCTATATGTAAAGCGCGCTTTCAAAGATAATCCATTATTCTCCGATTCTAAAGTCGTTTATTCGCTTTACGGCGACGATTTCAAAGAAACATTCAGAGATTCATTTGAAAAAAAATTACGCCTTCCTGGCATCACGCCTAAAGATCTGAAATACTATAAAGAATCCAATTACGTTAACATTACCAAAGCTGCAATTGACTATGCTGATGCGATCATTGTTGCCAGCGAAAAAGTGAATCCGGAACTTCTTGAATATCTGGAAGATAAGAAAAAACCGATTCTGATTCACCCAAGCGTTGAAAACTATATTGAGCCATATAATGCCTTTTTCGACAGCTTACTTGGAAAAAAATAATTACAAAACGTTAATTCCACGACCTTGAAAAACACATTTCTTAGCCTTAATCAGTGGCTTATACTCTTATTTTTTGTTAATTTTTTACTGCTTTCCAGTGCCTGTACAAAACGTCCAAATCAAATTGGTGCCGACTTACAGCCCAATCAGGGATTAATACAACTTCACTATTCCGATACCATCGATATCATTGCTTACAGTGTTCAGGAAGATTCGGTTCGAACAGATCACACTGAGTCAAATCTGTTGGGAAGCATGAAAGATCCTATTTTTGGCACAACTGTGGCAGGATTCTACACACAGGTTCGTCTTTCAACAAGCACCCATGATTTTGGAACCAATCCTCAATTGGATTCGCTGGTATTACAGCTAGCCTATTCCGGTTATTATGGTGATACAACTACCATTCAAACTATCCGTGTATACGAACTACTTGATAGTTTGAGCATTGACTCGGCCTATTTTTCTAATCAAATCAAGCCGACAGATGTTACAGACTATGCCAATTACAGCTTTGCTCCGAAACCTAAAAGACCTTTTGTATTGGATGAAGACACTTTATCACCACTAATCCGGGTACGCCTGAGCGATTTATCACCCGCTTTGGGAAATAAACTTCTCGCCGCCACTAAAGATGATTTGTCTTCAAATGATGCTTTTCTTGACTATTTTGATGGCTTGTATGTAACTGCTGATGCTGTTAGCCAGGGTGGTGCAATCATGTATTTTAATTTGCCGATAAACCTTTCGCGCATGACCATTTATTACAGCAATGATGCGGAAGACTCACTTCGTTATGAGTTTTTTATTACCAGCACCGAAGCGCGCTACAACAGATACACTCACCTCGATTATGCTGATGCAGAAAGTGAATTCAAAAATCAGGTAGTGAATGGCGATACACTTCTTGGCAGAAACAAATTCTATCTTCAGGCTATGAGTGGACTCAAAGCACGCCTGCGTTTTCCGGGACTGAGCGATATTCAACAAAGTGCTAACGGAAAAATCATTGTCAACGAGGCAAAGATGATTTTTACCAGCATGAGTCTCGATACGGTCATGTATTATGCACCAACACAGCTTGCTCTTGTACGTAACAACAATGATGGGACATACAGCATTTTGGATGACCAGCTTGAAGGCGAATCCTATTTTGGTGGTAGCTATCGTTCCAATTACAATAATTACCAATTTCGATTAAACAGATATGTACAAGAGTTACTCAGCAACGATAGTCTCACTGACGATCCGGGGCTGTTACTTTTCATACAGGGTTCATCAGCAAGGGCCAATAGATTGATACTCAACGGAACTGATCCACAAGTTGATACACTTACCCGGCTTCAGTTGCAATTGAATTATACCATTGTAAACGACTAATCTGCTTATTACAGTTTAAAGTTTTATTAGCTTCATATTAGTATGGAGTGCTTTTTTGATGCTTTAAGTTTCAGCATGCCTTCTGGTTGATTTGCAACAATTTGACAAAATATTTCTCCTTGTTTTCAAGAATGAAAAAAATTGCCGTTAAAAGTATCAATCCGTAAAAAAAGGATTAATTTAGCTAAAAATATACTAAACGAAATCTTATCCAAAGATAAAGATGTGTATCGTAACCCAAAAATAAAACAAAAATGTGTGGAATTGTTGCGTATGTAGGTCCAAAACAAGCTTATCCTATTCTTATCAATGGGCTTAAACGCCTGGAATATAGAGGATATGACAGTGCTGGTGTTGCACTTCTTGAAGAAGAATTGCTGGTATATAAAACCAAAGGAAAAGTTTCAGATCTGGAAGAACATGTTCAGAATGCCAATTTGGGCGGAACTATTGGTATTGCTCACACACGCTGGGCAACACATGGCGAACCCAATCAGGTTAATGCACATCCCCATTTCTCTCAAAGCAAAGAAATAGCGCTGATTCACAATGGAATCATCGAGAATTATGCCCTGTTGAAGCAAGAACTTCAAACCAGGGGATATGTTTTTCAGTCAAGTACAGATACGGAAGTGCTCACAAATCTGATTGAAGACATAAAGTTGAATGAAGGAGTGAGCCTTTTTGAGGCTGTTCGCATTGCTCTTAATCAGGTAACCGGAGCTTATGCAATCGTAGTAATGGATAAAAATGATCCAAACACGTTAATTGCCGCACGAAAAGGCAGTCCGTTGGTAATTGGAATCGGTCAAAATGATTACTTTGTAGCCTCTGATGCAACGCCTATTATTGAGTACACTAAAAATGTTGTCTATCTCGATGACGAAGAAGTGGCTTTAATAAGACGTGATAAAGATTTGAAAATAAAGACAATACGTAATCAGGAAAAGACTCCGTATATTCAAAAGCTGGAAATGAATTTGACTGCCCTAGAAAAAGGTGGTTATGAGCATTTCATGTTGAAAGAAATCTATGAGCAACCGACCTCTATAATGGATAGTATGCGGGGCCGTATTCATCTCGAGCAAGGAACTGTAACTCTGGGAGGGATTATTGAATATGAGCAGAAGTTGCTCAATGCCAACAGAATAATCATTGTAGCTTGTGGGACATCATGGCATGCCGGACTCGTTGGAGAGTATCTTTTTGAAGATATCGCCCGCATTCCTGTTGAAGTTGAATATGCATCTGAGTTTCGTTATCGAAACCCGGTCATTTATGAACGGGATGTAGTGATCGCCATCTCCCAATCAGGCGAAACAGCCGACACCCTTGCTGCTATTGAATTAGCGAAATCAAAAGGTGCTACCATTCTGGGTATATGCAATGTCGTTGGATCTTCAATCGCGCGAGCAACGCACGCAGGCACTTACACACATGCCGGACCAGAAATAGGTGTTGCATCAACAAAAGCTTTTACGGCTCAAGTTACCGTGCTCACGCTCATGGCTCTGAGGCTTGCTCAACTGCGCGGAACAATTGGACGCTCTCGTTTTATGCAATTAATTACTGAGCTAAGTTTGATTCCCGAAAAGGTTGAACAGACACTTAAAGTTAGTAAGAAGGTTATTGAAATTGCTGAAAAATTTAAAGACGTTCGCAATTTCCTTTACCTTGGAAGGGGATACAATTTCCCTGTTGCTCTGGAAGGCGCTTTAAAATTGAAGGAAATCTCCTACATACATGCCGAGGGTTATCCTGCTGCAGAAATGAAGCATGGCCCTATTGCATTGATTGATGAAGAGATGCCTGTTGTTGTAATAGCCACAAATAAGGGTACATACGATAAAGTTGTTAGTAATATTCAGGAAGTAAAAGCACGAAAAGGACAGGTTATAGCTATTGTCACTGAAGGTGATAAAGAAGTTAAACACCTCGCTGATTATGTGATTGAAATACCAGAAACTGAAGAAATGTTTGTTCCGTTACTTGCAACTGTTCCATTGCAAAAACTTGCCTACCATATTGCTGTAATGCGTAATTGCAATGTGGATCAACCAAGAAATCTTGCTAAATCAGTTACAGTGGAATAGTCAACTTTTTTACGATTTTAAGCTAACTTATTATAATTTGCTGCCGAAAAATTTTCGGCAGTTTTTTTTTGACATCCTAATGATCTTAAATGATCAAGGATTATTACAAGGTCAAAAAAGATTTAGGTTACCCATGGGTTATACCGAATATTCTGATTCCTACATTACCTTACCGGGTCTATTTATAATAAAAACCGGAAAATATTTCATAAAAAACTGTACGCAAGCGCACAAAATTTTGCGGTTTCGCACACTTTTTATAAATAAAATTATTTGTATAAAATTCTATATGTTGTTATTATACAGTATTTTATGATTTTTGGCACGATTAATGAAATAATGATATCAAATTAATAAATGAAAATAATTACAATAAATAAAATGAAAACACTTATCACCCTCGCAATCGTACTTTTCAGTTTTACCTCACTACATGCTGAAGGATTTAACTTTCAATATGAGGAGGAATCATACATTAACGATATTCCATTCGATACCTTCAGTGTTGCCAGTAAAATTAGTTTTGAGCAGGCAATTGGAGTAAATTTCAAAATTGAAGAAGAGGCTTATGTAAACGATATTCCATTTGACACTGAAAAAATTGCTGAAGATGCTCTTTTCAACATTGAAAAAGAAACATTACCACAATTAACCTCAGAAGAATATATTGACGATATACCTTTTAATACGTACAAAATTGCTGCACAGCACATGTGTAAGTAAAATTGGATATCCGATAAAATATTTGATAAAGAAGCATCTATTTTTCTCATAATTATTTAGTTTTGTGTTGGTTAGACAAAAAGCGGGATTATAACTCCCGCTTTTTTTATTCATCAAAAATTGCTTTTAATTAAAGTTTAATCGTTTGTTGTCAATGAGTAGAGTGGTTAACAAAAACAACAAGTTTAAAATTTGGAAAGAGACTAAATAAGTGTCTAAATAACTGGTTGTTAACATTATTTCACCATGCCAACCAGGTAGTTAACTTTTCTTGGGGTTTAAAAAAGTGTTTTTACGAAATTTGTTGTTATGGAAGCTTTCTATTATTACCTAAAATGCTGTAATATTGCAAGCAATGAACACAAAACATCTGGTTTATGCTCAAACAACTCGTTTTTTCACTCGCATTACTCGCAACCCTGGCCACCTTTGCCTGGACGATGCGAAAGCTTTTCAACAATTTCAAATTCACAAAAAAACTTCCCTTAACCCATATACCTGAGCGCATCAGGATTACATTGGAAGTTGCCATTGGACAGACGAAGATTTTTCGGCATCCTGTAATGGGATTTTTGCACGCCTTGGTTTTTTGGGGCTTTCTGGTAATCCTCATAGGAAGTATCGAAATGGTTATTGATGGCCTTTTTGGTACTGAAAGGGTACTTGGAGCTCTTGAACCTTTTTATGATGTGCTAATTGCAACCGGCGATGTGTTTGCTGCAATTATTTTCATCTCCATCCTTGTCTTCCTTTCGCGCAGGTTATTCATCAAGGTAAAGCGGTTTTATGGACCTGAAATGAAGCCGGTTTCAAAAGCTGATGCTAATATTGCTCTCAGTTTTATTCTGTTTTTGATGGTGAGCCTCTTGGGTATGAACACTTTTTATCTTTTGGATGTAAATTCACCTGATGAACAGCTTTCCGGGGTTTATCCTGTGAGTATTTTTATTGCTTCCTTTTTCACAACATTAAATCCTTCACAAATACACTTTTGGCATGAGTTCAACTGGTGGGCACATATTCTGCTGATTTTTGTTTTTGCCAATATTCTTCCCTATTCCAAACACTTTCACGTGTTTATGTCGGTACCTAACGTTTTTGTCAGTCGAATAAGTCCGTTGGGTTACGCCGAAAATATGGAAAGCATCACCAAAGAAGTCAAAATGATGCTTGATCCCCAGAGTGCATTTTCGGCCAGCACCGAGGCTCCTCCAAAATTTGGTGTTTCGGATGCCGAAGACATCACCTGGGTCAATTATATGAATGCGCTTTCGTGCACTGAGTGTGGTCGTTGTACAGCAGTTTGTCCGGCCAATATTACCGGAAAATTATTATCGCCTCGTAAAATAATGATGGATGTCAGAGCGAGGATGAAAGAAAAAGGACCAGGCTTACGTGCCTCAGGAAGTGCCTATTCCGATGGCAAATCATTAATTGGGGATTATATTACTGAAGAGGAATTGTGGGCCTGCACTCTTTGCAATGCCTGTGCACAGGAATGTCCGGTAAACATCCATCAACCATCGCTCATCTTGGATATGAGACGTTATCTCGTTCTGGAAAAATCAGCAGCGCCAGCAGGACTAAATAATGCCTTTACCAATATTGAAAATAATGGTGCACCATGGCAATTTTCTCCCCAGGATCGAATGAAATGGGCCGATGACCTTTTTATAAATGAAACTGTTTAACCACCCAAATCTATTATATCATGGAAAACAAGACCAAAATTAAGGTGCCTGTTATGGCAGACGCAGCAGCAGGCGGACATCAGCCTGAATGGCTGTTTTGGGTGGGTTCAGCCGGTGCTTTTGATGACAGGTATAAAAAAGTTACGCGTGAATTTGCCAAGATTCTGAGCTTTCTTAAAATTGATTATGCTGTTTTAGGAACAGAAGAATCAGACAGTGGCGATGTTGCCCGAAGGGCAGGCAATGAGATGCTATTCCAAATGCAAGCACTTACAAATATTCAAATTCTTGATATGTATGATGTTAAGAAAATTGTCACATGCTGTCCACATGATTTCAATACGCTAAAAAACGAATATCCTGATCTGGGTGGAAACTATGAAGTGTGGCATCATACACAATTTCTTCAGAAACAAATCAGCGAAAAGAAGCTACATTTTGACACCACATTATTTAAGGATAAAACGATTGTTTTTCATGATCCTTGTTATCTAGGGAGAGCCAATAAAGAATATGATGCTCCCCGAAGTATTCTGGACGGCATCCCTTCCACAAAAGTTGAGATGAAACGTAATCGTAGTTTTGGTTTGTGCTGTGGTGCAGGAGGAGGACAAATGTTTAAAGAAGCTGAAAAAGGCACTAAAGAAGTTTTTATCGAACGCACGGAGGAGGCAATAGCAACCGGCGCAGATATCATCGCCACAGCTTGTCCTTTCTGTATGGTCATGATGACTGATGGAATCAAATATAAAAATCAGGAAGAACGGATGAAAAACTATGACATTGCTGAATTGGTAAGCCTTAGTCTGGGTTTATAATTTTCTGTTAATCAAGCTTATATAAACATTTTATTACCAGCTCAGGCTATATAGCACGGGCTTCACATCATTTACAGAAAGCTGAGAAAACACGTAATGCTTTTTTTAGTCAAAGAATTGAGTCTTTAACTATTCCTTCTGACTTAAGGGCAATTCCCTTTTCCTGATTTAGATTCAGAGCCGAAATGATATTGAAGAAGTAATTGATTTCATCTGTCATCGTGAAAGCGAACCCAGGCTAAGTCATTTTTGATATTATGTTTTCAACGAATAAAACTCAAGTTTTAATGAGTCTTTAAGTGTCTGAAAGTTAAAAAACCATTCTTAAGGGAAAATCCTTCATCCTATTTAATCCTATTTCACAAGAAACCAGCAAGTAATCATTTGCATGGCTAGGGAAATTAAGGCAGGAAAATTTAATTTTTGAGCCTCCTTTTAGAAAAAAAAGGTAGCCTGTCAAGAAAGTCCAACTAATTGCATGAAAAGTACAAGACTTTAAATTACATGTGGTTGTAGTTTTGTGATGTGTAATTTAATAGACGAAAGAAAAAATTACCAGGGACAAATTTTTTACATTCAATTACTATAACCTCTACTTCTACTAAATTAAAATATGTTGGCAAACGCACAGTTGAATATCTTCATTCTAAAACACAGCTTTACTCCTAAAACTATAGGCACAATTCGACTGCACGCTTGCCAGCATTATTTACTAAAAAGCAATTATAAACTTCATCTGCAATAAATTAATAAAAATTTGGATTATGAAAAATGTATTACTCGTATTACTCGTTTTGCTAAGTTCATTGCATGGGATATCTCAAACCGGAAAAGAAAGAAACGGCCCTCTAACTTCAGGCACAGCACCATCATTTAAGGCGATATCAACCATGGGAGAAATAAATTTCCCGGATGATTATTTCGGAAAATGGAAAATCCTTTTTAGTCATCCAGCCGATTTCACACCTGTTTGCACCTCCGAAATATTAGCTCTGGCAGCAAGCCATGAGGAATTTGAAAAATTAAAAACCCAATTGATTGTTATATCAACGGATGGATTAAACAGTCATATCGAATGGATTAAATCGATGGAGTCGATCAGCAATGAAGGATTTAGTCCAGTCAAAATAGATTTTCCGTTGATAGCAGACAGCGATTTAGAAGTATCCAAACTTTATGGTCTTTTGCAGGCTAACTCAGGTGAAAGAAAAGACATCAGAGGCGTTGTTTTCATCGATACCGAAAATAAAATACGCGCCTTTTTTCATTATCCAAATACAGTTGGCCGGAATATTGAAGAAGTAAAACGGACTTTGATTGCGTTGCAAACTCAGGATAAGCATAATGTGCAAACACCGGCCAATTGGAAACCCGGCGATGAGGTTCTTATCAAAAGCCCTTCTTCAATTCAGGAATCCGAGAAACTTGAAAGAAAACAAGATGCCAGTCTAAGGAAAGTTACCTGGTATATGTGGTTTAAGAAGCTGTAACCAACTCCTTTCTTTGAATTCGGTAGGGTTGCAGAAATTATCAAAATTAATTATTACAAAATCAACACATGAAAAAAAATCATAAAAATCAATATGAAAGACAATCAACTAAAACTAATCTTTGTGATTCTTGCCTTTAGCTTTTGTTTAAATGCAAAGAGCCAAATTCCTAATTGGCAATGGGCCAAAAGTGCAGGTAGTACGGGTTATGATGGAGGCACTTATATAACCTCCGATGCCGCAGGAAATGTTTACACAACAGGCTATTTTGAAGGAACTGTTGATTTTGATCCGAGTGCCGGCATATTAAATTTAACGGCCGTTGGAGGCAGCGATATATATCTTTTGAAATTAGATCCTTCCGGTAATCTTAACTGGGCAAAATCTATTGGAGGTTTGACGACCGATAATTGTAAATCCATCGCCTTTGATACACTGGCTAATGTTTACCTGACAGGTACTTTCCAAGGCACCGCAGACTTTGATCCAGGAGCCTCTATCTTTAATTTAACTGCTGCCGGATATGACGATGTATTTATTTTAAAGTTGGATAGTTCAGGTAATTTTATTTGGGCAAAGGCTATTGGGGCAATAGATTATGATCAAGGCTATTCAATAACTGTTGATGATAATAATGACCTTTTAACGTGTGGCAGTTTTAGTTCTACAGTAGATTTTGACCCCGGAGTTGGCGTGTTTAATTTAACTTCTCCGGGATGGGATGCATTCATTTTAAAATTAACCAGTGCCGGTGATTTTGTTTGGGCAAAGCAGCTGGATGGATCGAATGGATATGCGCAGGCAAAGGCATTAACTACTGATAGCGCTGGCAATATTTATACCGTTGGTGAATTTGAGGGTACGGTAGATTTTGATCCGGGTGTAAACAGTTTCAATATATCAGCTACGGCTGGTGCTACAAATGTTTTTATTTCAAAGTTAGATAGTGCAGGAAATTTTGTATGGGCAAAAGCTGTAGTTGGTTATGCTGCGGCATATGTCACTTCCATTACTTTAGATGCTGCTCAAAATATTTATTTCTCAGGATACTTTTATGGCACATTAGATCTTGACCCAGGCCCAGCCACAGTCATAGTTAATTCCTTTGATGGCGAAGAAGATGTGTTTTTTATTAAACTTGATAATGCAGGAAATTATTTATGGGGGAAAACCTTTGGGGGGATGGGAACAGATGCTGCCTGGGGGCTCACATTAGATAGCGCGGCCAATCTATACTTAACAGGTACGTTTCGTTCAACGTTCGATTTCGATCCGGGTGCTGCAGTGTTTAATATGACACCATTAGGGATTTTCAGCATTTACATTTCCGAATTTGACAGCGCAGGCAATTTTGTTCATGCAATAGCAGCAGGTGGTACCGGGGCTGATGTAGCAGGTTCAATCGCTATTGACAATAACCATAACCTGTACCTCACCGGTCGCTTTGGTAGCCCTGTTGTTTCCTTTGGCACCCATACGATACTAAATGCATCCGCTACAGGATGGGATACGTTTATAGCCAAACTTGGTGACAACATAACAGGCATTGAAAGTTTGCAATCAGCTAATATGACATCAATTTACCCTAACCCGGCAAATGATTTCATCACAGTAAAAATGTATAAAGCCAGCTCAAAAACAAGTATAAAAATTTACAACAGTACTATGCAATTGATTAAAGCTTTGAGTTTCGAAAATGGAATTGAAAACATAATATCAACAACTGATTTAAATAATGGTCATTATATTATAGATGTCCAAATTGAAGGACAATCTTTTAAAACAAAGTTTGTGGTGAGCAGATAGTTTAATTTTAAAAAATATAAAGGCGGGGTTCTATTAAAATCAATACTCCGTTAAAAATTTGATTTTTTGTCTTTCATTAAATTATTGTGCGAACAGATTATTGGCAAACACCGGATGCTCGCCGTTGATCCAGTTACATATCAAAATCCGGAAAGCATACCTATGGCAGAGGTCGGTTTTGGTCAGGCTCAGCTAAAACTGCAAAATGGGTTTGGACATTTGTGGATTTGCCGTTATTGATGTTGAAAACAATACGGCATTCCACCTTACAGCATGGTAAACTCCAGGGGTAAATTATCCGAATGCGGACCAGTTTAACCTGCTTTCGCACTACGCATCAATCATTTCGGACAATTCAAAGACATTTAGTGAGATATCTGACTATATGGTGGCTGATGCATACTTCTCAAAAAAACCATTGTTGATGCCCTTTTGGGTGTAGAGTTGCATTGTATTAGTAGTTCAGAGATGACAGCGTGTTGATGTACAAGCATTATGGAAAACCAACCGGAAAAAGAGGGAGACCAAGAATGGTTGAAGGAAGAGTAATCGTTTATGAACTTGATACAACCTACTGCGATAAACAAATCTGCAACCAAGAGTTAACAATATATTCGACTGTTGTACACTCGAAGGCTTTCAACCGGGATATTAATCTTACCATAGCTGTCTTTTACAAAGATGGGAAAGAAATAGCCCGCAAACTTTATTTTTCAACTGACTTGAATCAAGAAGGAGAACAATTTGTGCGTTACTAGCGTTCACGATTTCAGATTGAGTTTTTGTATCGCGATGCTAAACAGCATAACGGGTTTAATGATTGTCAGGCAAGAAGCGAAAACAAACTTGATTTTCACTTTAATGCTACATTAACAGCTGTTAATTTGGCAAAGTATGACTGCCTTTCCAAAGAATCTATTAAACGAATACCCTTCTCAGTGGTAAATCACAAAAATCGAAACATTTAATATGTTAGCATAAGACACTTCATCCAACATTTATCAAAGTGATGTAAGTGAATAGTTGTTAATATTTATTCCTGTTTTCTTTACATAGATATAAATACGTATATTTTTATATATTTACCCGATTAAATAAAAGGGTATATGTAAATCTATTTACACATCTTCCTTTTAATTAACGACTTAAGTTTTAAAAGGGAATTAGAATCACGACGTATCAAATGAAGAAAGTTCAGGCAACATACATGTTTTTATGTATTTGTATGCTGTTCATTTTCTTTGTTGCCTGCAATCAGCGTCCTGAGGTACTCTCTCAGCAAAAATTCGATAACAGAGATTCCATAAAAGCACCGGTAGTTGTAAGTTTAGGTAATCCGGTAGTTAAACTACTAAACGACCATTCATTGCCCGAGACAATTGATTTATCTCAAAAACCCTTTCCTGTAAGGCATCAAGCTGACTTTTTTATTACCATGCAGAATTTCAATACCGACCAAGGCTTGGCTTTAAGCAGTATATTATGCAGTTTTAAAGATAATGCCGGAAATCTGTGGTTTGGCACTTCTGGTAACGGAGTAAGCCGCTTTGATGGAAAATCATTCACAAATTATACTTCAGCGAATGGCTTAGCACATAATCTTATAAATTCTATTACTGAAGACAGCAAAGGAAATATTTGGTTTAGCACTTATGGTGGTGTGAGCAAATATGATGGAGTTTTGTTTCAGAACTTTACCACAGCGCATGGACTCCCAAATAACAATGTTAATCAATTGCTCGAAGACGTGCAGGGTAATATCTGGGTCGCAACAATAAAGGGTCTGTGCAGGTATTCACCTTCAAGTAAGGACACAACACCCGAACTATTTGTTAAATACAATGAAAAGCATGGTATTTCAGGAACCTATATTTCAGCTCTAACCGAAGACAGGAATGGAAATATTTGGATTTCAACCGATAAAGGGGTTTTTAAATATGATCCATTAACTGTACCCTCCGGAAAAGTTTCTTTTTCTGATTATTCAACGATAATTGGTTTGGAAAAAGCTTTGGTCGAATGCATAGCTGAAGACCGCGATGGATTTATATGGTTTGGAACTAACATGGGTGCACTACGGTTTGACCCGAAAAAGCTTATCGCCGGAACTACTCCTTTTATCAGATATACTACTGATGACGGACTTGTGAGCAATAAAATCACCTCTGTTTTTGAGGACAGCGAAGGGATTATTTGGTTTGGGTCGAAGGCTGGTGTATCTGCATTTCGCACGATTGATGCCTCCTTTTTGAATTTTACTTCAAAACAGGGATTAATAAACAATAGTATCATCTGCATTACCGAAGATGCGGCAGGCAGTATTTGGTTTGGCACAATCGGTAGTGGATTAAGTCGGTTTGACGGGATTAACACCTTGGAATACAGTCAAAATCAGGGACTCATCGGTAAGGCAGTTTTTTCGATGGAAGAAGACTCTGATGGCAATTTGTGGTTTGGAGTTCAGGAAAATGGTATTACAAAACTGGAGTTCGACAAGAGCAAGCTCAACAACGATGCATTCATTCGTTATACAGCAGATCAAGGGTTATCTTTTCATGATGCTATGACAATGATGTTCGACAAAAATGGTCATCTTTGGTTTGGTTCCGGTAAAGGACTTAGCCGGTTCGATGGGAAAACCATCACCAATTATACAACCAGTCAGGGCATGATAGATAACGGTGTCATAAGTCTGAAAGAGGACCGAAAGGGAAATATCTGGCTTGGAATCTACGAAGGAGGGCTCAGCATGTTTGATGGCAAAAGCTTTGTACATTTCACAAAAGAACAGGGATTGGTGCACAACACCGTTTGGAATATACACGAAGACAAAGAGGGAGCAATTTGGTTGGCAACAAGGGGTGGGTTAAGCCGGTTTGATGGCAAAAGATTTATCAATTTCACAAAAGAACAAGGGCTTCCCGACAACAAATTATCAATTGTAACTCAAGACCATTTTGGTAATCTTTTGATAGGTAGTTGGGGTGGCGGTGTTTCAATTATTAGGAAAAATAAGCTGGAAGAAATGAACAAAAACAATTATGCTCAAGCAGATGCAACCGTTTTTGAAAATTTCAACACAGCTAACGGGCTTGCCAACGATGTGGTTTATGGCATTCTTGAAGATGATGAAGGTAATATCATGATTGGAACAAGTAAAGGGTTGACAGTGCTTAAAGGGGGATTGGGTGATGGAAATAAAATTGCTAAAGACGGAATTGAAGTTTTCAACCAAAAAACCGGTTATCCTATCAAAGATGTCAGCAACAACTACAGCATGCATCTTGATAGCCAGGGTTTTGTATGGATGGGAACAGGTGATAAACTGGTACGATTTGATTACAAAAAAGTGCATAAATCAACAAAAGCACCTAATATTTTGATCCAAAAGATCCGGATCAACAATGAAAATATCAGCTGGCATAGTCTTAAAAAGGCGAAAGAGAAAGAAAGCGCTGATAATAAATCATCCGGCAATGTGCCTGCTTTTGTTCATGATGAGTTAAGCGTTTTTGAAAGAATATTAAGCACTTCAGAACGGGATTCAATGATATTCAAGTTCCATTCCATTCGTTTCGATGGAATCAGGCGATTTCATTCCGTTCCTGAGAACCTTGTGCTTCCATTTTCCTTTAATAGCATCAGTTTCGATTTTGTTGGTATTGAAACAAAGAGGCCATCTTTAGTGCAGTATCAATATTTACTGGAAGGATTTGATGACAAATGGAGTGCGCCTGGCCCAAAATCAACTGCAGACTACCGTAACCTTCCAAAAGGCAACTATACCTTTAGGGTTAAGGCTAAAAGTCCGGATGGTGTCTGGAGCGAGCCAATTGGATATAGTTTCGAAGTTCTATCGCCTTGGTGGTTAACATGGTGGGCTATACTAAGTTATATTATGGCCTTTCTTCTGATACTTTTAGGGATCAGACGTTACGAGTTGAACCGAATCCGTTTGCGTAATCAGTTAAAACTCGAAAAGATAAAAAGCGATTCTCTTCGGAACCTCGACCAGATGAAATCACAGTTCTATACTAATATTTCGCATGAATTCCGCACACCACTTACACTGATTCTCGGACAGATTGAAAGTGTTATGTCATCAGGCATCGACAACAGAGAAAAAGGGAAACTTCAGGTTGCCAATCGTAATTCACGAAGGCTGCTTAAACTCATCAATGAGTTGCTCGATTTATCGAAACTTGAAGCAGGTAGCATGGTGCTGAATGCCGAAAACAATAACATCGTCTCTTTTCTCAAAAATCTTTTATTCTCATTCGAATCATTGGCTACTGATAAAAAGATCGCAATCAAATTCGAATCTGTATCCGATACTATTATCGTGTTATTCGATACAGATAAGATGGAAAAGGTATTTTATAACCTGATATCCAATGCTTTCAAATTTACACCTGAAAACGGTGAAATAAAAGTCAAGGTTGGTTTTACAAATGATGGTTCGATCGAAATATCTGTAAAAGACTCAGGATGCGGTATTCCTGAGGATAAGCTGGAAAATATTTTTGATCGTTTTTACCAGGTAGATGGCTCAAATACACGCGAACACGAAGGAACAGGAATAGGTCTCGCACTTGCAAAAGAGCTCGTTCTTTTGCACAATGGTAAAATCAAAGTGCTCAGCGCCGTAGGTATAGGGGCTGAATTTATTGTCACCCTGCCTGTTAAGACTGTAAATAAAAATACCACCCCTGTTTTGGGAAAAAGTTCTGAGGAAACCAAAACTTATAGCGTATATGCAGAACTTGACGAAGAGCAGCCCATTTATGCAGATATTTTTGAAACCCAACAACTAAAGGATGCTAAAAAAATCGTTCTTATTGTTGAGGATAATGATGATGTGCGTACATACATTCGCGAACAAATAGAGGATGACTACCAAACCTTTGAAGCCCCACAGGGGGAACTGGGTTTAAAAATCGCTCAGGAAAAGATCCCCGATTTGATCATTACTGATGTTATGATGCCCAAAATGGATGGCTTTGAGTTCTGTAAAGCCATCAGACTGGACGAAAAAACGAGTCACATTCCAATGATCATGTTAACTGCCAAGAGTAGTCTTGATGATAAAATTACAGGTCTTGAATCCGGTGTTGACGCTTATCTGACTAAACCCTTCAGCGCTAAAGAACTGAAAGCCACTCTTGTTAACCTTCTTCAACAGCGTCTTCAGCTACGAAAGCAATTTAGTAAATCTGTAGTCATCAAACCTTCTGAGGTTAGCGTTGTTTCGGCTGATCAGGTGTTTTTAGAAAAAATTGTTCGCACAATCGAATCAAACTTTGGTGATGAACAATTCTCTGTCGAAATACTTGCGAAAAATGCAAACATGAGTGTTACCCAACTCAGCCGGAAGCTCAATGCACTTATTGACCAGCCGCCTGGACAGTTGATTCGCACTTTCCGGTTACAACGGGCAGCCGACTTGCTAAAGCAAAAAGCAGGGTCGGTTTCCGAAATTTGTTATATCGTCGGCTTTTCTGATAATGCTTATTTTTCAAGAGCATTCAAAAAACAGTTTGGTTGCAGCCCATCTGAGTATACCGATTCAATTTAAAAATCTCTTCATCTATTCCATTGCCTTGAGGTCTAAAATCTGTTGAAGGATATCTTTCACCGTTTTTTACTTGCATTATATTGGTTTTCAGACATTTTTGCAGAAAAATCCAATACTTTGGAATGAAAGTCCTATTCTTTTGCCCTTTTGGCAAGGTACTTTTGCCTCTGTTCATTCGAACAAAGGAGCAAGCTGAAAATCCTTTAACCAAAGAGTAGGCATTTACTAAATATCATAAACTATGAAAACTATCAGTTTACTCAGTGCAAATTTCTTATTAGTGATTTTTGCATACTCAACATTTATTAGCACAAGTGCAAAGGCACAGGAATCAGACAAAGGTTTCCTGCTGTCGATTTCAGAATTAACCATTAAAAATGGCCATGATGTGCAATTCCGTGAAGGGGTAAAAGCATGGAAAGCATGTTATATCGAAAACAAAGGCGATTGGACCTGGAATATGTGGCGCAGGGTGAATGGCGAAGGAAATGTTTATATTTTGACTTCGAGAATGGCCAACTGGGCAGAAATGGATAAAACAGATGAGTCTGGAAAAAACTGTAGTGATATTGCAAGAGCGTTGATCAATCCACACGTTGAAACCTCCGAAGATAATTTTGCCAGGTTCATGCCCGATTACAGTAAAGCGTATCCCAACTCTGACCAGGTGTTGTGGGTTACTTCATGGCAGGTGAAAAACGGAGCGAAATTCAGAGAAGTCGTTAAACAGATGTCGGATGCTACAAAACAGGCCGAAGGATCATCACGTGGATTTTGGTATAGCTATATGGGTGGCAGCAAAGATGCCGCTGACTTTTTTGTTGCAACACCATTTTCAAACTTTGCCGCACTAGATGTGGACAGGGACAATGTGTGGGACATTTATGAAAAAGCTAACGGAAAGGAAAAAAGAGATCAGCTTCAGGCCGAATTCCGCGAGTCAATTAAAGATTCATGGTCTTATTTATTGACTCGTGAGAAAGAACTAAGCCATAATCCACCAGCGAAATAGTGCACATTGAACTCTTCACCAAATACTTTACGAATTCAATTTTCACAACTTTAAATCTAATCCGATGTTTCGTATTCTTATTTTTTTGATTGGATTTTTACCTGCGCTCCAAGCGCAGGTTACCTTTCGCATTGTAAGTCTGCCCGCCAACTCACCGCCCGGGGCGCCCATTTACCTCGCAGGAAACTTTAATAACTGGAATCCGGCAAATCCGGATTATATGCTTAGTTCAATAATCAACGGGGATTCGTCCATCACTGTGCCTGTTCAGGGCGCCATTCAATGTAAGTTTACCCGGGGCTCCTGGGCAACTGTAGAAGGGAATGCCAGTGGTAACGTCATACCAAACCGGCAATATACAGTACAACCCTTCGATACTCTGCTCATTTCCATTCTCTCATGGGAAGACCTTGGCCCGGCAGGTCCAGGTACTGCTCTGCCCTCTGTAACCCTGATGGATGCAGATTTCTTTATGCCACAGTTGAACCGCAGCAGGAGAATCTGGGTTCGGTTGCCCGAGAATTACGCTTCAACACCCGATACACGTTATCGCGTGGTTTACATGCAAGATGGTCAGAACCTTTTTAATGATTTGCTTGCATATAATGGAGAGTGGGGCATTGATGAATCCATGCGCGACCTTGAACTGGCGGGAGATCCGGGTGCCATCATTGTTGGCATTGATAATGGCGGAGGCCTGCGTGATGCTGAGTATTCGCTTTGGGCAAACTCCACCTATGGAGGTGGCGATGGGGATGAGTACATTGATTTCATTCGGAACACACTTAAGCCTTTCATCGACCTCAATTACCGGACAAAACCCGAAGCAGAACATACCGCAATTATGGGTTCCTCGTTGGGGGGATTGATTTCATTTTGTGCAGCGGCAAAATACCCTGAAACCTTTGGGAAAGCCGGAGCACTCTCGCCTTCGTTCTGGTTTAACATCAACGAACTGCCGGCCTGGTTGCAAACGCTCTCCCTGCCCGAATGGCTCAGGATTTATTTTGTCGCAGGTACTTTAGAATGGAATGGCATAATGACCGATATCTTCCAGATGCGCGACATCATTGACGAAAAAGGAGTTGCGGGCTTTAATTTGCAAGTGGTGGGCAAAGCAGATGGGGCACACGGTGAATGGTTCTGGCGTCGCGAATTTCCGGACGCATATAAATGGCTGTTTTCAAGTTCACTGAGTACAAATGAGATACAGCTGGCAGAAAGTTACCGGATCTATCCGAACCCGTCCAATGCTGTTTTAAATCTGTTCAGTTCTTCAAACGAAAAATTTGATTACCGGGTTAGTGCCATAGACGGTCGTGAGATTCTGCCGCTGAATTCCGCCTTAACCTCTGCAACCATCGAAGTCGGGTCCTGGCCTTCAGGCATTTACCTTGTTTGGGTTGGGAAAAGCGGTGATGCCCTTCGCCCCATCCGTTTCCTGCGGCTCTGATCCACCGGCGAAATAGTATACAATAAACTCATCAACAACGAATAATATAAAATTCTTATGAAAAAAGTCATCAATTTACTTTTTGCAGTTGTACTTTTTACAGCCTGCAATACAAATCAACCAGTTCGCTATTTCTCAGCTTCCCCTGAAATCGAAGCTGCCAAATCTATTCTTAAAGCATACGTTGATGCGGATTGGGTTGCCATGAAGTCGCACTATGCCGACACAGCAAAAATCCTTAACAATGTAACAAAGGCAAAAGGGATTTCGATCAGCGCTGCAATTGAAGATTACAGGCAGGAACATGAACTTTTCTCCTCCATAAGCTATGTTGCTGAAGAAGATTTCTTCGAGATGGTGCTAACCGACGAAGGCGAAAACTGGGTTAATTTCTGGGGATTATGGGTTGGAACACTGCGTTCGTCAGGTGAAAAATTTGAGATCCCCATTCACATTACCTTTAGGTTTATGGATCAAAAAGTAGTGCTTGAACATGGTTATTGGAACAACGCCGCTGTTGAAATGGCATTAAGTAAACTTGAAACCCAAACGCCATAAACTTGAAGCTCATCAACAAAATAGGGGTATTTAATCCGGATGGAGAAATAATTCTTCATCCGGGTATCTCTATTTCATGGAAGTCGTTGAGCAATAAAAACATCCCCGACCTACCCTTGGGAACACCTCTTGATATTTATATACTTTTCGATGAAAAAGTATTGATTTCCGGCAATCACGGAATAGTTTGGGCCACATATCATCAATATCAGGCCGAAGTTTTACACAATGCTCTCCTTGCTCAAAACATAACATCCGCTATCGGAAAGGTGGATTTGGATGATCAGGTTCTTTTACTCATAAAAATTCACAACATGAATAATGTTGCTGATGCCATGGATTTCATTTGGAGAAAAGAAAGTGGAATGAGGTTAAAACCAGATTGGGTCTACCCTGAAGGCGAACCCAACAAGAGCTTTGAAAAGTGGATAGTCGGTTGATTATTAATCTTATGCTGAAAGCTATAGAGACTAATACTGCTTAGCAAATTAATTCAAAATGAAAAACATAAAAATCCCTCATGTATTCATTTTTCTTTCTGCCATCATACTCTTTTTAGGAGTGATGACGTATATTATACCCTCAGGATCATTTGATCGGGTAGTAAAGAAAACAGGAAATGTAGAGCAAACCCTTGTTGTTACAGGAACCTACAAAGAAATTCCTAAGAACTTTTCTGTTCAGGGAGCACTTTTGGGTGAGGATGTAGATGGTTTTGCCTCACCAACAAGTTTGCTTGGGCTTTTTACAGCCATTCCTAAAGGCATGAACGAAGCTGCCGCATTGATTTTTTTTATTCTCATAATCGGTGCTGTGGTGAACATTATCAAACATACGGGAACGATAGATGTGTTTATCTCAATGCTGCTGAAAAGATTTATTCATTCACCGGTGTTGCTGGTGTTTATCCTGTATTTTTCTTTTGCATTTGCTGCAACTTTTTTAGGAATGGGGACTGAATTTATTCCGCTCATTCCTGTTTTACTCCTCATTTCGAAACAGTTGGGGTATGACCGGATCTTTGGTATCGGTATTTTTGTTCTTGGAGGAGATATTGGATGGGCCACAGCTATAACTAATCCTTTTAATCTGCAAATAGCCCAATCTATTGCAGAACTGCCTCTTGGTAGCGGGATGGGAATGCGGATTCTTTCCTTTGCTGTTTGCACTATGGCTGGCTTTTTCTTTCTCATGGCCTACGGAAAAAAGGTAAAAAAAGATCCAATGAAGTCAATTATGGCTGACGATCCTTTTATTCTTGATGGTTCAATTTCTTTAAACGGGGCTGCTCTGACCAAAAAACACATTTTTATAGCCCTGACTGCATTTGTACTTTTTGCTGCGATATTATTTGCTGTTCAAACTATGGGCTGGGATTTGGTCGAAATGACCGGAGGATTCTTCATGGTCGGATTATGCACTATTTTAATCAGCAGAATGTCGGGAAACGAATCCATGAAAGCTTTTATAACCGGACTTGAAGGCATGCTTGTACCCGCTCTCATCGTTGGTTTTGCGAGAGGTATCCAGGTAGTAATGGTTGAAGGTCAGATCATTGACACCATTCTTTTTCAAACAGCAGAATTGTTGGGTGACATGAGTCAATCAATGGCTGTGACAGGAATATTTACTTTCCAAAGCCTGTTTAACTTTTTTATTCCTTCGGCATCAGGTCAGGCACTTGTTTCGATGCCACTGGTAATACCGTTATCTGATATACTTGGCATATCGCGCCAAACGGCCGTTTTGGCTTTTGTTTTTGGCGATGGATTTTCAAACAGCATCGTACCAACAAATGGAGTTTTAATGGCGTCAATTGCTATCGCTGGTGTTCCATATGAGAAGTGGTTCAAATTTATCTGGCCGCTGTTTCTCATCTTATCTATCCTTGGTGGTCTTATACTATTATTAGCTCATCACACTAATTATTAATTACTTAGAAAAAAATCAATGAATCAAAACAAAATCAAATATTCTCCACTTAATGCATCAGAGCGCATTGATTCGCTCGATGTCATACGTGGTATTGCCCTACTCGGAATACTTTTGATGAATATCAATGGCATGGGTCTACCGTTTGCCTACTCAGATCCAACGCTCGCAGGTGGCGCTGATGGCCTCAACCTGAAAGTTTGGATTGTAAACAACATGCTTTTTGAGGGAACAATGCGGGGATTGTTTACACTCCTTTTTGGTGCCGGAGTAATTTTGCTTACGAGCAGACTTGAAAAAAGTGGTGCCGGCATAGCCACAGCTGATATTTACTATCGCAGAACCTTATGGCTTTTGCTTTTTGGTATAGTCAATGTTTACATATTTCTCTGGCATGGTGATATTCTTTATCCGTATGCCATTTTTGGTTTGATGCTTTTTCCTTTCAGAAATGCAAGTGTGAAAAAACTTTTTCTTGTAGCTGGAATCCTCATTATTTTAGGCATAATCTGGGACGTTGCCGATTATCACAGCAAGTTGAATCTGCAAAAAGAAGTTACTGAGATACAAGCAATAAAGGGTCTTGAAAATGAAATCACCAAAGCACAAGAAGACAAAATCAAGGAGTGGGATAAGTTTACGACAAAGCATACAAAAGAAGAGGTAGATGAGCTGATCGAAAAGATGCATCAGAGTTATTTCACTGTATTATTTGATAAAGTGAAAGGAAATCAGTTTATGCAAACCTGGCTTCCATACAGGCTCTGGGTATGGGATATCCTGAGTTTTATGCTGATCGGAATGGCATTTTTTAAACTCCGGGGTTTTCATGGAGAGCGCTCCAATCGTTTCTATTTAATAATGCTTTCAGTGGGTTATCTCATCGGTTTGTCCATAAATTATTTTGAAACAAAAATGTTGCTTGGAGATAATTTTCATGCTTTAACAATCCTCAAAGCAGATCAAACTTATCAGATTGGTCGCTTATTTACCACCATGGGACATATAGGCCTTTTTATGCTTTTCATTAAATCAGGTTCCCTGAGATTTCTTCAAAAGTCGTTGGCTGCAGTAGGTAAATTGGCCTTAACCAACTACTTAATGCATAGCATTGTTACATCTGTAATTTTCTATGGCGATGGCTTTTCAATGTTCGGAATGTTGCAACGCTATGAACTCTATTATATCGTTGCCGGATTGTGGATTTTCCAGTTGATTTACAGCCCAATCTACCTTAAATATTTTCTTTACGGCCCGGCAGAGTGGATTTGGCGAAGCCTGACCTACGGAAAAAGCCAACAATTTCTTTTACGAAAGGCTACATTAAGCAATTAAACATTTTTTAAGTCAGATAAAAAACAGGTAAAATTAAGGAAGTAGAAGGTAAAACTAAATATTTCAATTTTAAGAATACTTTAAAAACTCACTATACTCATGAAAAAACCTGATACTTACAATCCCTTTAAACGAACTGCTGAAGGAAAGTTTCCTTCACTCTCAGAAAATGCGCCTTTGCGCTATTTATCATTTTCATTTTTGTATTTTGCTCAAGGCTTACCCGAAGGCTTATTGAGGTTTGGAATACCTGCATGGCTTGCTATGAATGGGAAAAGCGCCGTCGAAATAGGCGCTTTTGTTGCTATTGGTATCTTACCCTGGAGCTTTAAAATTCTGGCAGCGCCATTAATGGACAGGTTTACTTTCCTTGCAATGGGCCGCAGACGACCCTGGATATTGTTTGGACAGCTGGGGTTGGCTATCAGTTTTCTGTCAATGGCTTTCATTGCCGATCCGCTGAATAATATGTTTATGCTCAAACTTTTCAGCTTCTTTGTAGGCTTGTTTGCAGTTTTTCAGGATATTGCCGTTGACGGACTTGCTATCGACATACTTCCGGAGGAGCAACAGGCAAGGGCCAATGGGCTTATGTGGGGCTCAAAAACCATAGGAATTTCAGCCTCAGTTGCAATAGGTATCTCTATTATCAACGCTTACAGTTTTTTTCATGCCATTGTCTTTTTTTCTTTGTTTGTGTTTCTGATACTGTTATTCCCTCTCTTCTTCAGAGAAAGAGCAGGCGAAAAAAGGTTGCCATGGACTAAAGGCAAGGTGTCAGAAGTTGCTGCAAGCATACAGGTTCAAAGCTTCAAAGAACTGTTTACAAGCCTGGCAAGGGTGTTTATATTACCAGTCAGCCTCATTATGGGGGTTGCTGCATTTAGTTTTTCAATTGGCAGGGGATTGATAGATGCCATGCTGCCTGTTTTTACCGTACAGGAATTGGGGTGGACCGATGGTGATTATTCTCAGACTTTTTCTTTGATACAGCTGGTTTCAGGCATTTTGGGCATGTTTGTAGCCGGTGCTTTCATTGATTTTTTTGGTAAAGTAAGAATGATGAGCATTTATCTGATTTTACTAATCTTATTGGTAGTGTCTGCATTCTTTCTCAGAGATTATTGGGACAACCAGTATATCTTTATTGGCTTTATTGGCTTGCTTTATACCTTGATTGTGTTTACAACCATCGCTGTATTTGCCTCGGCCATGCAACTTTGCTGGAAAAGAATATCGGCTACCCAGTTCACTTTATATATGGCCATTTCTAACCTGGGTCTGGCATCTGGTGCGGCTTTGCTTGGGCCTTTAAAATCATTTATGGCATGGGAATATGTAGTGCTGGCTTTTGCTGTTTTTGCAGGTTTCATGCTTATAGTCATACAGTTTCTGCATTTTGATAAGCATACAAAGCGGGTTGACGTACTTGAGATAAATCAGATCAAGCTTGATGAATTATCTGAGAACTCAAACCGATAGAAGTATTTGTTCCTCTTGAACATAAGCACGATAACAAATGATTTCAATGATAGGATAATTTAAAACATATGATCATATCTTGATATAAACAAGCGATTATGTATCATTGTCAAATATTAGTAAACTTAAAAAATGAAGGCAAAATCAATTAAAGGAATTTCAACCGAAGAAATAAAAACTGCACTTGCTGAAAGTATGGCCGACGGATTCATGCCGACACTGGCTATTGTGTTTTTATCGGTAAATCAGGACAGAAAAGTGATCGCTGAATTACTTGATGTCCATAGCATTGCCATATTTGGTGCCACTACATGTGGAGAGTTTATAGATGAAGTAACAGAAAAAGATTCAGTTGTGATGCTGCTTCTGGATATGAACAGGGATCATTTTCAAATCTACCTGGAGGAATTTCCGGAGAAAAATTACAGGGAGACCGCGTCGGGCATTGCTGAAAAAGCGAAGGTGAAATTCTCAAAACCTGCCTTCCTTATTTCAGGTTCTCACATGGAAACTGATGCGGAGCAATTGCTTTTTGGGTTTGAAGACGTTGCCGGCAAGGAGGTGAATGTATATGGTGGAATGGCATCCGATGACTATACATTCACTGAACAATTCGTTTTTACAAACGGGATGGAAAGCAAGCAGGGAATTGTTGCCCTTGCACTGGACGAAAATAAAATCCTCATCAAGGGAAGGGCAACTTGTGGCTGGAAGGCTGTGGGAACAGAGAAAACAGTGACAAAAAGCGAAGGAAATCATGTGTTTACTGTTGATGATATTCCTGTTTTGGATCTTACTGCAAAATATGGAGGAATTGAAAATGTATCACCCGACAATACCGGATTGGTGTTTGAGATCGCTGCAAATTTGCCTTTACAACTGCAACGTGAAAAAGGTGACCCGGTCATGCGTCCAGGTCTCGTCATAGACTGGAGCGACCGGTCATTCCATTGCAGTGGATCAGTGCCTCAGGGTTCCAAAATACGATTCTCGATACCTCCTGATTTCGATGTGATGGAAAAAGTGATCAAAAGTGCCACGGAGATGCAGGAAAACGAAATGCCCGATGCCGATGCGCTGATCTTATTCAGTTGTGCAGGGAGAATCCTTGCTTTCGGCCCCATGATGAACATGGAAATTGAAGGATTAAAAAACGTCTGGAAGGTGCCTATGGCCGGTATGTTCAGTAATGCAGAACTGGCAAGGGCCACCGGCGGAAATCTGGAAATGCACAACCTCACCACCTGCTGTGTGGCATTGAAAGAAAAATAGTACTATTAAAAACAAGAAACCCATGAAAGCAAAGTCAATCAAAGGAAATTCTACCGCCGAAATTAAGATCAGTTTAGATAAAAGCATGCAAGATGGTTTTAAACCAACGCTTGCCATCGTCTTTCTTTCAGTAAAACAGGACATTGATGCTTTGTGCAGCTTGCTCGACGAGACAGGTATTTCGGTATATGGTGCCACAACAAATGGAGAGTTTACGGGGGAAGGAATCAGTTCCGGTGAAATTGCCATCATGTTGCTCGATATGAATCCGGCATACTTCACTATTCATTTTGAAGAATTTTCCGAAAATAATTACCAGCAAACTGCAAAGGCCATGGCAAAACAAGCATTGGAAAAATTTACCCATCCCTGTTTTCTCATGGCTGGCAGTAATATGCAGACAGATGCCGAAGAATTGCTGCATGGTTTTGAAGACATCCTTGGCAAAAAGGGTAATGTATATGGGGGTATGGCAGGAGATGATTTTGCTTTTAAGGAAAATTTTGTTTTCACCAACGGTAGAATTAGCAACAAAGGCATCGTGGCAATAGCTATCGATGAAGACAAAATCAGCATAAAGGGCCGGGCCACACATGGATGGAGTGCTGTAGGAACGGAAAAGACAGTTACGAAAAGCGAAGGCAACCATGTTTTTACAATAGAAGATACTCCAGTATTGGATCTGGTGGTAAAATATGGCGGACTTAAAGATGTTACACCCGAAAATTTTGCAATGCAACATTCCGTTACCTTGCCTTTACAACTTCAGAGAGAAAACGGAAATTCAATAATCCGTGTCGGGTTAGTGGTGGATTGGAACGACCATTCTTTTTACTGCAACGGCAATGTGCCGGAGGGATCTAAAGTGCGGTTTTCCATTCCGCCCGATTTTGATGTGATAGAAAAAGTAATCAATGAATGTGAGGATTTAAAAGCCACTGAAATGCCGGAAGCAGATGCCCTGCTATTATTCAGTTGCGCAGGCAGGCTTATTTCATTGGGGCCATTGATAAGTGAAGAAATTGAGGGTATTCAGAAAGTATGGAATGCGCCGATTGCCGGCATGTTCAGCACATCAGAGCTTGCAAGGGCTACGAATGGAAACCTTGAGTTGCATGGATTAACAGCTTGTTGTGTGGCTTTAAAAGAGAAGTAAATGAATCAACATCTTCAAAATATCCTTGACATTCTTCAGCAGATTGAAAGCATCTCTGATGATCAGAAAGCTTTGATCAATAAATCTTTGAAGGATGCTGATAAAGAACTGGTCATCTTAGCATTCAAGCTCGATCGCACCGAAAAGGTAAAACGCACTACTGCCATTTTACTCGAAGAAACCATAGAAGAACTCGAGCAAAAAAGAAAAGCCATCGAAGAAACCAATACTGCATTAACCAAATCGCTTAATGAACTTAAAGCGGCGCAAGCACAACTCATTCAATCCGAAAAAATGGCCTCCCTCGGCGAACTCACTGCAGGTATTGCCCATGAAATTCAAAACCCGTTGAACTTCGTGAATAATTTCTCTGAAGTTAATGTGGAGTTGATCGCCGAACTGAAAGAGGAGCTTGAAGCAGGCAATCTGGAAGATATTAAGGCCATTGCTGATGATATTGCTATCAACGAAGAAAAAATTCTTCAACACGGCAAGCGTGCTGATGCCATCGTGAAAGGAATGCTGCAACATAGCCGAAGCAGCAACGGTCAGAAAGAGTTAACCGACATTAATGTTTTATGCGATGAGTATTTACGCCTGGCATTTCATGGTATACGGGCAAAAGACAATTCCTTTAATGCTGATTTCAAAACCGAATTTGATGCGTCGTTGCCAGAAATCAATATCGTTCCGCAGGATATTGGAAGGGTTTTGTTGAATTTAATCAACAATGCTTTTTATGCAGTTGCTGAGAAGCAGAGAAACTTGTCAGATTTGGACAGCAATTACGAACCTACCGTCATTTTTTCTACCAAAAGCCTGGGTGAAAGCATTGAAGTCTCAGTGAAAGATAATGCGAACGGCATTCCGGAAGAAATCAAAAACAAAATTTTCCAGCCTTTCTTTACAACCAAACCAACTGGTGAGGGAACGGGGCTTGGCCTTTCATTGGCATATGATATTGTAAAGGCGCATGGTGGGGAAATAAAAATTGAAACAAAAGAAAATGAGGGAACAACATTCATCATTCAATTACCTATATAACCAATCCATGATAAAATTAATAACACTCACCATCCTTCTTACAGTTGCTGCAAGCCTTGGTTTTGCCCAGCAACATAAAATTCCGTTTGAAAAATACGGCGTGGCCGAAGGCTTACCCGAAGAGGTTGCAATATCACCCCTCCAGGACGACAAAGGCTTTATCTGGTTCGGCACCCAAAATGGACTCGTAAAATACGATGGCTATAACTTTAAAGTGTATAGAGCAGCTTTAGATAAAACTGATTCGACAAGTTTACACATGAGAAGCCAATTTGGAGGTCTCTTAAAAGCAAGGGATGGAAAGATTTGGATTTCTGGTGAAAGTAGTGGAATCACATCATTTGATCCTTTAAAAGAGATATTCCGGAATTTTTACCCTGCCGGCAATGCTACGAAAGGTGGCAACCAAATGTTTAGTTCTCTGCTATTTGAAGACGAAGCCGGAGATATTTGGTTCATTGCAGGATCATTTTTGGATACACAGTTTACCACTTTCCGTCTTAACCCGGAAACAGGTATCATTAAACAGTATACGGATTTCGCTGCAAATTTAAGAAGTATATATTGGAGAAATTTTAATACAATTGAATCATCCGGTACTATTTGGGCGCTGGATGAAAAAAACAATCTCAATGGGCTGAACCTGCAGAAAGATAGTTTTGAAATCGTTATCCCTGCAGGAGAGGATATTATGCTGTCAGGTAAAGCAGATACCATCAGGCAACTCAGCAAAGCAAGTGAAAACAGATTACTACTCACAGGCACTCATGGGCTGTATGTTTTTGACAGTAAAAACCAGAAAATTGTTAAAAGTTATGTTTACCAACCGGGAATCGCGAGTGGAATAGCTGATTCTGTTTTTTATGCTGTTGAAGATTTGAACGGGCAATATTGGGTAGTCCACAGGAAAGGGATTCTATCATTGATAGACCCTGTTTCTGATAACATCCAAACCTTTACCTATGGCAGTGACCATCTTCCCTATCAAAAGGGAATTACCGAAATAAGCGTTTTCTTCGTCACTGCTCAAAACAAAGAGGGCATTTTGTTTCAGGCCATCTCCCGTTTGCAACAAAAGCATTTTTTTATTCATTATCAGTTTGCTAATAAAACATTCAGCTTCTATGATTACAATTTCAATCTCCCCGGTAATCCTTTGCCTCAAAGACCATTTCCTTATTTGTCTTTAGAAGATCGTACAGGATTGTTATGGCTGGGCACCCGGCCCGGCTTATATAAACAGGCACCTAAGAAACAACAGATGGATTTATTTCGTTACCGGGCTGGTGAACCTGAAGGATTGCCATCGGATAGTATCCAGTATTTATTTGAAGACAGTAAAAAAAGATTGTGGATAGGTACCGCCAACGGACTCTCATTGTACCAGGCAGATCAGGATAATTTTAAAGTATTCAGGAACAATCCGTCAAATTCATCATCTATCAGCAACAATGACATTATAACCGTGCAGGAAGATGCGGATGGGATAATATGGGTGGGCACCCAAAATGGACTGAACCAATTTCAGGAATCTACCGGCAGTTTTAAACGATACTTCTACAGTCCAAAAGAAATCAACACTTGTACATTTATTTTCCCCGATAAACAGCAACGACTATGGCTTTCCATTAGGGATAAAGGTGTTTTTGTATTGGATAAAAATACCGGCAGGATTTTGAAAAGCTTTCTTCCCGATGGTAAAAACACTGCTTCTCTAAGCAGTAAACGAATTGATGCCTTTTATCAGGATTCCAGAGGAAACATTTGGCTTGGCGACAGAGGGGATAATAAGTTTGGTTTGTACCGTTTGAATGAGGGAGAAGAAGGGTTTACTCATTATTTGCCTGTCTCCGGAGACAGTAGCTCTATTAGCAGTAATGAAATAAGCTTTATTGCCGAAGACGGTAAGCAGCGATTATGGATTGGAACAGATGGAGGTTTAAATTTATATGATTACGATCAAAACAACTTTACTGTTTTCAGGAATTCCAAACTTTCTTCTACCAATTTTTTTACAACAGACAAAAATGGAGAACCTTGGTTTGCAACATATTCAAGTGGCGGACTGGTATCCGTAGATGTTGAAAAGGGCATTATTACAACCATTGACGAATCAAAGGGCTTGCTGCAAAACGATTTAGCTTCTGGACATAATGGACGAATTGTTAAAGATGAATTCGGAAGATTTTGGCTGCCCACGCAAAGAGGCTTATCGGTATTCGATCCGGAAACAAAATCGTTTGTTTCTTACTATGAAAAAGACGGTTTTCAGCCTTATGACAGGCGGTATGTAACAATTGCAACCAGTAATGGCGGTATATGGATTGGTGGAACTCATGGTCTTAACCATATTTTACCAGCCAAGCTACTGAAGAAAGACACCACCCTTCCTTCCATTGTGATTACAAAGATTACCATCAACGATTCGCTCTATTCAAAACCCGATGGAGTAATTTTTAAACAGTCGGTGGCTTATACCAATTCTATCGAGTTGAAATATTGGCAAAAGAATCTGGGTTTTGATTTTGTGGCCCTGCATTACCTGCGTTCCGAAGACAACCAGTATAGCTGGAAAACTACGACAAGAATTGGTCGGCAGCATCTAAAGAAAGAAAAGCCTTCTACACCAATCTATCACCTGGTAAATATATTTTCCGGGTAAAAGCATCCAATGCCGATGGAGTTTGGAATGAAGAAGGTATTTCGTTTACTATTCGCATTTTACCACCCTGGTGGCAAACCTGGTGGGCGTACCTGATTTATGGTTTTCTTCTAATGGCTTTAATCCGGTTGGTCCATCAATTCCAAAAAGAAAGAACCATTCGAAAAGAAAGGGAACGCGGACAGCAAAAAGAACTGGCCCAGGCTAAAGAAATTGAAAAAGCCTATGTTGAACTGAAGAATACCCAATCCCAACTCATCCAATCCGAGAAAATGGCCTCTCTCGGAGAACTCACTGCAGGCATTGCACATGAAATTCAAAACCCGCTCAACTTTGTGAATAATTTCTCCGAAGTCAATATGGAGTTGATTGCAGAACTGAAAGAGGAGCTTGAAGCAGGCAATCTGGAAGATATTAAAGCCATTGCTGATGATATTGCTATCAACGAAGAAAAAATTCTTCATCACGGAAAACGAGCTGATTCCATTGTAAAAGGTATGCTGCAACATAGCCGAAGCAGCAATGGTACAAAAGAACCCACCGACATCAATGCCCTGGCTGATGAGTATTTACGGTTAAGTTATCATGGACTGCGTGCAAAAGACAAAACATTCAATGCTGATTTCAAAACTGAATTTGACCCCAATCTACCAAAAGTTGAAATAATCCCTCAGGATATCGGAAGGGTTTTACTTAATTTGATAAACAATGCTTTCTACGTGGTTGCGGAACGGCAGAGAAATCTGACAAGTTTATCAAACCAGTCAGATTTAGACAACCATTACGAACCGACCGTCACCGTCTCCACTAAAAACCTCGGTGAAAGTATTGAAATATCAGTGAAAGATAATGGAAAAGGTATTCCGGAGGAAATCAAAAATAAAATATTTCAGCCTTTTTTCACAACCAAACCAACTGGTGAGGGAACGGGATTGGGATTGAGTTTGAGTTACGATATTGTGAAAGCGCACGGTGGGGAGTTGAAAGTGGAAACGAAAGAAGATCTTGGCTCAGTTTTTAGGTTTCATTTACCCATTCAACAAAATTCAAAATGATAAGCAGATCACTAATTATTATTTTCCTTTTAACCAGCCTGATAGGGTTCGCCCAAAGACAGAAAACAATTGATAGCATTACCAATCAGTTGGCTGTTTCAAAATCGGATACTTCCAGGATCTCAATTATGCTCTCACTGGCTGCTCAGTATACTTATGCAAAGCCTGACTCTGCACTTTTATATGTTGAAAAAGCAATTAATCTGATCCAGAATAAAAAAGCTGATAAATGGAAACCTACTGCATTAAGGTTGCATGGTTCAATCAATCGGGAAATCGGAAATTTACCTTTGGCTATTGAACTTACCCTAAATTCATTGCGCATTGGCCAGAAATATAATAATAATAGTGAAATCCGCAGGAGCTACAATGGCCTGGGCAATATTTACCTCGACCTGATGGATTACCAAAAATCAATCAGTTTTTTTCAGCTTAGCAGACAAGTTCCTGATATCACTAAAACAGAGTTTAGTGAAATGAATTTGCTTTTGAATATTGGAAATGTATATACTGAAAGTAACCAGTTGGATTCAGCCTCCTATTATTTGAATAAGGCTTTTCACCTTTTCATTCGATCGGGATCCGGAAATTCAGGCATATTTATGTACAGAAATCTCGGAAAACTGAAGGTTAAGCTTGGGAATCAGAAACAGGCACTTAACTATTATTTAAAGAGTATTGAGGCCTGCGGCCAGGAAGATTACAGGAATCTGGCGGCCACTAATAATAAGATTGCTGTGTTGTTTCTTACAGACAGGCAAGCAGACTCTTGCATTTATTACGCCGAAAAGGCCTTAAAGTATGGGATAAAAGGACCTTTCCGGGTCATGATTCTGGAATCGAGCAAACTATTGGCGGAGGCATATAAATCTAAAGATGATTTCCGAAAAGCACTTGAATACCAGGAACTAATGGTTGATACCAAAGAAAAACTATATGGTGCCGGCAACATTGAAGCTATTCAGGCAATGGTTTACCAGGAGCAAAAACGCAACGATGAAATCGAAGCCAGTAAACTTGCCTACCAAAACAGATTGAAACAATATGGATATCTTGCCGGTGTTGGACTTCTCATCATCATAGCCATGTTTCTATACAGAAATAACAAGCAAAAGAATAAGGCCAACACCCTCTTGCAGGAGCAAAAGGAAAAAGCGGAGGATGCTTTATCTAAATTAAAATCAACCCAATCCCAACTCATCCAATCCGAAAAAATGGCATCCCTCGGTGAACTTACTGCCGGAATTGCCCATGAAATTCAAAACCCGCTCAACTTTGTGAACAATTTCTCCGAAGTCAATATGGAGTTGATTGCAGAACTGAAAGAGGAGCTTGAAGCAGGAAATCTGGAAGATATTAAAGCCATTGCTGATGATATCGCTATCAATGAGGAAAAAATTCTTGAGCATGGAAAGCGTGCTGATGCCATCGTAAAAGGCATGCTCCAGCATAGCCGCAGCAGCAGTGGTGTTAAAGAACCCACCGATATCAATGCTTTGGCTGATGAATATTTACGCCTAAGCTATCACGGCTTGCGTGCAAAGGATAAAAGTTTCAATGCTGATTTCAAAACTGAATTTGATGTGTCTTTGCCAGAAATAAATATCATTCCGCAGGATATTGGAAGGGTTTTGCTGAATTTGATTAACAATGCTTTTTACGTGGTTGCGGAACGGCAGAGAAATCTGACAGGTTTGATAAACCTGTCAGATTTTGACAGCCATTACGAACCTACCGTCACCGTCTCCACCAAAAACCTCGGCGAAAGCATCGAAATCTCTGTAAAAGACAACGGCAATGGTATCCCCGATGAAATCAAAAACAAAATCTTCCAGCCATTCTTCACCACCAAACCTACAGGTCAAGGCACTGGATTAGGTCTGAGTTTAAGCTATGATATTGTTAAAGCGCATGGTGGGGAGTTGAAGGTGGAAACGAAGGATGGAGTGGGTAGTGAGTTCATTATTCAATTGCCTGTTGTCTGAATCACGGATAAATGAGAATAAAAAATTGCACAGATGCATAACTTAATAAAATCAGTAAAATCCATAAATCCTTGCCAATCAGTGTGTCAGACGATTTATGAGTCGTTAAAGCACATGGCAGGGAAATAAGAATTGAAATAATTACAAATGAAGGAGCAATGTTTACTATTTATTTACCTGTAAAATAAACCCGGCAATGAAAAATTATATAATACTACTGCTTGTTGTCCTCTTTCTCTTTTCAACAGGCATTGCTTTTTCTCAGCAACCAAAATTTAATAAGGTATTGGATGGGACAAAATATGGTTTTGGCCCTGTTTTTTCGATCGTACAGGACCAAAAAGGTTTTATCTGGTTTACTTCAGCACAAAAGGGATTGCAGCGTTATGACGGGAAAAAGCTCACTACATACAGCCATAACAGTGATAACCCCAATTCCCTGGCAAGTAATATGGCTAGTGTTGTTTCTATTGATTCAACAGGTAATATCTGGATAGGTACATTTGGTTCGGGACTTGACCGTTTTGATCCTGAAACAAAAATATTTACTCATTTCAGGCACGACCCCAGAGATCCCGCCAGCCTGGGCAATGATACCATATTTGCCATTACAACTGACCGTTCCGGAATTTTATGGATCGGTACAAACCGTACCCTTGATCAATTTAACCCGGCAACAGGAAAGTTTACTCATTATATAATAGATGAACTTTTCAACTATGTGAACACTTCGGATAATTTTTTTACTATTAATGCGATCTTCGAAGCCAAGAATGGTGCTTTATGGATCGGATGGGGTGAACCCTTTGCAGGGAAGAAAGACGGCCCCGGCGGATTAGCCCGTTTCGACAAAACCACTGGTAATTTTATAATCTTTAAGCATGACCCTGCTAACCTCAATAGCCTTTCAGATAATAATGTATTTGATATTTACGAAGACAGTAAAAATAATCTTTGGGTCTGCACCAGGGGAAGTGGATTACAGACATTGGACAGAGCCACCGGAAAGTTTACGCATTATGGTTATTATGATCCGGCCTACCCTGAAAGGGTAAGCCGTCCTCCTTTTACAGGAAGTGAGTTCGATTTTGTGAGTTTTATAACCGAAGATGCTAATGGAAGATTATGGACTGGCTCTACAACCGGGGGCATAAATATGTACGATCCTTTGCTGAAAACGACAATCCATTATGGTCTTGTTAGCAATGATAAAACTAACCGGTTTGCAAAAGATACATTAACCGGTTTTAAAGATAGTACTGCTATCCGGGCTTTTTCTTCAAAAGATGGCTTACTGTGGATATCCGCCGGTTTTAATGGCAATCTTTATAACGTTGATTTTTCAAGTACTACCATTCCTTTTGTTTCACTAAATGCAAAAGCAACTGCTTTTTATTACGAGGAAGACAAAAATATAGTGTGGATACAATCAGACAGCGCACTTATCAGGAAGAATTTATTGAACAACCAGCAAAAATTATTTAAACCAGACTCCCGGGCTGCAAAAAGCCAGTCTATAAGCAATGTGATGGATATGAAGGGTGATGGAGAAGGAAATATCTGGCTGGCTACCCACTTTAATGGCTTATTGAAATTCAATATCAAAACGGAACAATTTACAAGCATTCGCCACGATAAAAACAATCCTGCCAGCCTTTTGGATGATGCAACACATGCCTTGTTTTTTGACCGGCAACAGTATTTATGGATCGGCACACACACAGGGGTGTCGCGTATGGATACAAAAACCGGGAGCTGCACTAATTACGTTAATAACCCCAAGGACAGCCTTAGCATCGGCGCAGGGCACATAAACAGTTTTGCACAAGCTAAAAATGGTACTATATGGATAGGTACCGATGTTGACATATATGCATTGGACACCAAAACGGAAAAGTTTAAACGATATGCTTTAGGCGGACAAATAACGACAATATGCATTGATGAAACCGGTAAAATCTGGGCTGCCGGTACTGCCGGACTGTATTTTCTGGATAAGCAAAAGAATATCTTTAAGAAATATACTTCCCAGGTCTTTCCCGAAGGAATAGAAAGCGTATCGGGCATGGTGGTTGATGCTAAGGAAAATATATGGTTAAGCATCGGCAAAGGCATCATAAAAATAAACAAGGAACGGGATGCTGAAAAAATATTTGGATTGGCCCAGGGAGTAGAACCTCTTGCTGATTTGTGGTTTAAGAATATCAGTACCAAAGATGGTCGTTTGTTCCTGGGAGGGAAAAAGGGCTATTACTCATTTAAACCCGATGAGCTGATTGATGAAAGAACAGCACCCTTATTGAACTTTACTAATTTTAAAATAGGCAGCCAGGAGATTGTGGTTGAAGATGGAACTGTATTAACAGTGCCTATTTGGGAAACCAACAGTTTAAAACTAAGTTACTCGCAAAACACCATTTCCTTTGAGTTTGATGCCATTGATTATAGAAGCCTCGGGGAAATAAAATATCTGTATAAACTGGCAAATTATGATAACGAATGGCGGGATATTGGAACCGAACACAAAGCCACTTTTTTTAACCTGCCACATGGGAAATATATATTGCACATAAAAGCCGTCAACGACGTTGGTTCCGTTGCTCAAAAAAGTATGGTTATCACCATTACACCTCCCTGGTGGAAAACATGGTGGGCATATTGTATTTACGGACTTTTGCTTCTTGTCCTGGTATATGGTATCGACCGTTTCCAGCGGCAACGTTTGCTAAAAGCCGAAAAAGAACGTAACCGGGAACGCGAGTTGGCACAGGGTAAAGAAATTGAAAAAGCATATCTCGAGCTCGGGAAAGCGCACGAAATACTCAAATCCACCCAATCCCAACTCATCCAATCCGAAAAGATGGCCAGCCTCGGTGAACTTACCGCCGGCATTGCCCATGAAATCCAAAACCCGTTGAACTTTGTCAATAATTTTTCGGAAGTAAATGTAGAGTTGATTGCAGAACTGAAGGAAGAGATTGAAGCCGGAAATTTGGAAGAAATTAAGGCCATTGCGGATGATATTGCCATCAACGAGGAAAAAATTCTTGAACATGGTAAACGCGCCGATGCCATCGTGAAAGGCATGCTCCAACATAGTCGCAGAAGCAGTGGTGTAAAAGAACCCACTGATATCAATGCTTTGGCTGATGAATATTTGCGGTTGAGCTATCATGGTTTAAGAGCCAAAGACAAAACATTTAACGCTGATTTCAAAACTAAATTTGATGTGTCTTTGCCAGAAATCAATATCATTCCGCAGGATTTTGGAAGGGTTTTGCTTAATTTGATTAACAACGCATTTTATGCAGTTGCTGAGAAGCAGAGAAACCTGCCAGATTTGGAAAACCATTATGAACCGACCGTCACCGTCTCTACCAAAAGCCTTGGCGAAAGCATTGAAATCTCAGTAAAAGATAATGGGAACGGCATTCCGGAGGAAAATAAGAAAAAGATATTTCAGCCCTTCTTTACTACCAAACCAACTGGTGAGGGAACGGGGCTTGGCTTATCTTTGGCTTACGATATTATAAAGGCGCATGGAGGGGAGTTGAAAGTGGAATCTGAAGTAGATTCAGGTATAGGTAAACCGTCTTTTACAAATTTTACAATTACTCTTTTTCTATCAAATACGTATTAATCCAAAAATTCGAAATAGTATGGTAAACATTCTTCTTTTATCTGTATTAGTTATTTTCCTGCTTTTTTCATTGGCTTTTGTTATAAAGTCGAAAGCACTAAAAAAGCGGGCGCTGAAAAAAGTCTCAGCTATGAATACAAAAGCATCTGAGAACTGGACGGTAGATTTTCTTGAAAAAAAACGTAAACTCACCGATGATCTGGCCGACAGCACCGTTGCAAAAATTATGGCAAAGAATGAAGTAGCCCAGATCAATCATTTATTTGGAATGATAACAAGGGATAGCGACCACCTGCCAGCTGATGCTCCTGCTGAAATAAAAGAATATTTTAGCAAAACTGCCATTCTGCCCGATTGGGCCGATCAGGATTTAATTGATCTGGGCCAGCAGGTTTATATACGACATGGAATCTGGATTAGTCTTTTGCTCTCCAATAAATCTCTTCCCGAATGCTATGCCTGTGCCAAGGGCGCCGAAGTTTTGCACCGTACTGCCAGGCTCGACGAGCAACATGGATCGATGGATACATTTTCACGACGCATTGCCGAAACAGCCCAGTTTGTGGTGTTTGCCATGTCGCCCGGTGGCCTCTCGCCTAATGGAAGAGGTTTGGTAGCTGCACAAAAAGTAAGGTTGATTCATGCCGTTATCAGATATCATCTGCGAAAACAAAATTGGGACGCGTCTCAATACGATGAGCCTATCAACCAGGAAGATATGGCCGGTACATTAATGTCATTTTCGGCTCTGATTCTGGAAGGCATGGAGCAACTTGGTATTGTACTCGAGCCGGTTGAGAAGGAAGCTTATATTCATTGCTGGCGCGTGATTGGGCATATAATTGGGCTGCATGATGATATAATCCCTGCAAATTCTGCAGATGCTTTAAAACTGGGCTATAGTATTTTGGATCATCAGATTGCCCACAGCGAGCAAGGGTCAGCCCTGATGAGAGCTCTGCTTGAATTTCAGAACAGAAATGCGAAGGCAATTATGAGTTCCGAAAGCAATATTGCAATGATCCGAATGATGATGGGTTCAAGAATTTCTGATTTATTGGATGTTCCGAAAATTGAACAAAGTAAAATCGACAAGTTAAACCTCAAAATAAAACGAATAGCAAATGTGATGGAAAAAGTTGATCATAGCCTAGTGTTAGCAATGCTCCTCCAGTTTTTTACCAAACATATGTCGTTGTATATGATCAGTCACATGACTAAATCAAAGATCATTAATTTTTACATTCCCAGATCGCTGAGATCGGATTGGACCAGTTCAAATAGATAAAAAAGTTAACAGCCATGTTTCAACCGTTGATAAATTTTGATGAATACTCATCTATAGGCCTTTTGTTCAATGGAGTAGGATGTTTGCTCTGGGTGGTTGCATATGCCATATTGGTATTGGAAATCAGAAAGAAAAAATTCGTTGAAATGCCCGCTTATGTAGCCGGAGCCAATATAGGGTGGGAGTTTGTCTGGAGTTTCATATACCATCCCAATACGGGCTTATTATTTTCTTTGAGCTACCAGGCGGCCTTTCTGCTCGATTGCTTCATTTTCTATTCGGTGCTCCGTTATGGAACCAAGCAACCAATGAATTCAGAAACAAAAAAGCATTTTATCCTTTTTAGCCTGATCAATTTTGCCTTTTGGATTTTATTCTCCTATACATATATGAACGAGGGTTACGATACAATGATTGGTGCAAATTCAGGATATATTATCAACGTGGTTTTGTCGATGCAATGCGTTTTCCTTTTGTTTCAAACAAAGGATACGGCTAAGTTCTCAATGCTTCTGGCATGGTCAAGAATGCTGGGAACCGGTTTAATAACCGTTTCAATGTTTATTTTTTATCCTGAAAACCAGTTTGTTCAATTGCTTGGTGTAAGTTGTTTTATGCTGGATAACGTTTTTATTTATATTCTTTGGAAACGGCACGGAACTTTATTAGGACTTTTAAAATCTAGTGAAAATGGTAGCTAAACTTGTTAATTACTTTTTGCCGGCATGGCTCAGTTCTGATACTGATAATCTGAGAACAGAAAGGATTTTTATATCCGTTTTGCTTATTGCTGCCTTGTCGGACCTGCTAGGAATTAACCTGGCAATTGAGATTAACATTGCAGTACTTGCTTACCTGCTTTTTGCAAATGCAGCAATTAACATCCTATTACTGTATCTTTATAAAAATGGCTTATCCAAAACTGTAGCGGCTCACCTGTTTCTTTCACAGCATGCAGTAAGCTTTTTAATCCAGGCATACTTCCAGGGTGGTTTGATGGCACCCGCTCCGGCTGCATTCTTTTTATTGCCGGCAGTTGCCATGTTGATTCTTGGCAAAAAGCCCGCTGTCTGGTGGGTAATCATCTCAGTAATGATGACAACCATATTTTTAATTTATGAATCAGCAATCGGCCCTTTGCAAATAGGATATGATCAGGAAAAACAGCGAATGTTTTTTTTTAGCTCACTGGTAGGAACAAATGTTACCATCTTTTTTATCCTGCTTGTTTATGAAAACAGTAAAAACAGGGCTCTCGAAAGTGTACAGAAGAAGAATGCAGACCTGATTGCCACTCAATCCCAACTCATCCAATCCGAGAAAATGGCATCTCTCGGTGAGCTCACAGCCGGCATTGCTCATGAAATACAAAACCCACTCAACTTTGTCAATAATTTCTCCGAAGTCAATATGGAGTTGATCTCAGAACTCAAAGAAGAGCTGGATGCAGGTAATCTGGAAGATATTAAGGCCATAGCAAATGATATTGCCATCAACGAAGAAAAAATTCTTCATCATGGCAAACGTGCTGATGCCATCGTAAAAGGCATGCTCCAACACAGCCGCACTAATAACGGACAGAAAGAATTAACCGATATAAATGTTTTATGCGACGAGTATTTACGCTTGGCATTTCATGGAATACGGGCAAAAGACAATTCTTTTAATGCTGATTTCAAAACTGAATTTGATGCGTTTTTGCCAGAAATCAATACCATTCCACAGGATATTGGAAGGGTTTTATTGAATTTAATCAACAATGCTTTTTATGCAGTTGCTGAGAAGAAGAGAAGTATGGCCGAGTTGGATAACTACGAGCCTACAGTTACCATTTCTACTAAAAACCTCATTGAAAGCATTGAAATCTCAGTAAAAGACAATGGAAACGGTATTCCGGAGGAAATTATGAACAAAATATTTCAGCCCTTTTTTACAACCAAACCCACCGGACAAGGCACCGGATTGGGATTGAGTTTGGCGTATGATATTGTGAAAGCGCATGGCGGGGAACTTATAGTAGAGACTGAGCAAGGGAAAGGAAGTGTGTTTATTATTCAAATTCCAATCAAATACTATTAACGGATGAAAGTAACTCCAGCATTAAAACAAGAGTTGGCTAATTGGCTCGATACCTATTGGAACACTTATCTCAAAGGGGATATTGAAACCTGGGCAACTTTTATTCGGCACGACTATCGAAATATAGGTGGCACAAAGGAAGAAATCTGGAACAGCAAGCAGGAAATTATTGATTACACCAATAGCATCATGGACCAGATGCTTGGTTCAGTGGAGATTCGCAATCGCGAGATTGAGGTGATACCTTATGGCGAATACCTGATGGTGAATGAATTCACTGATCTCTATGTAAAAATAGATGGCGAATGGACACTGTATGGCCCTTTTCGAATGTCATCTCTGTTGGAGAGGACTGATACCGGTTGGATTGCTTTGCATCAACATGGCTCATATCCCGACATGAAAGCAACGGAGGGCGAGGCTTTTTCAATTGATGCAGTAAAGGTAGAAAATTTGAAGCTGCTGGAAGCGGTAAAAAACAGAACTATTGAACTGGAAAATAAAAACAGAGAACTTGAAATTGAAACTACCCTTGAAAAAGTACGTTCATCTGCATTGGCCATGAATGAGCCTGCCGATATGGTTCAAGTATGCAAGGTTATCTCTGATCAGCTTCAACTGCTGGGCGTAACTGATATCAGAAACGTGCAAACAGCAATCATCAATGAACAAAAAGGCACATATCTCAACTACCAATATTTTGCAGCATATAACGAAGGTGTTATAGAAGAGACGGACTACAACCTTCACCCAACTTCTTTTGCCATGGCTCAGGAAATGAAAAAGTCGGCTCATTCAACCTTCAGCGGAAGCCTGGACGGTTTGGAACTGAATACATTCCGTGAATGGAGAAAACAATACAACCAGTTTCCCGATCCTTTGCTCGACGAAGTGGATTCAATCCACTATTATTTCTATTCCATTGGTCAGGGTGGCTTGGGCTTATCTACTTACAAATCTTTGTCGGAAGAAGGACTTGAAATATTCAAGCGGTTTCATAATGTTTTTACACTTGCCTACCGCCGGTTTACTGATATTAAGCTCGCATTAGCGCAGGCACGCGAAGCTCAGATTGAAGCTGCAGTAGAACGTGTCAGGGCTCAATCCATGGCAATGTACCAAACCGCCGATTTACATAAGGTTAATGAGGAAGTTCTTAACCAATTATATAAGCTTAAGGTAGATGGATTAACAGGTGTTAGTATTTACCTTGTTGATGAATATGATACCGTAACAATCTGGGATCTCTCAAGCCCGGGAAACATGAGCATTCCCAACAGCTATTCCATAAAATATGATGCAAAAAAATACCCGGTCATGGGTGAATGGGTTGAAATTTGGAAAACAACGCATGAGGATTATTTTGTACTGGATGCTCCAAAAGAAAAGCTGATTAAAGCTGTCGAAGAATTCAAAGAAATACATCCTGAGATGGGCATTAAATTTAAAAATGCGATCGAATCCGGAAGCCTGAACCATCAGTGGAATCCTGTTGGACGCCTGTCAGATGGAGTATTGTCCATTGACCTCATCAATCCTCCTTCCGAAGACACTAAAACCATTGTAATAAAAATGGCAGGTGCGTTTAACATGGCTTATCAACGTTTTCTTGATCTGCAAAAAGCAGAGGCCCAAGCCCGCGAAGCCCGTATAGAAGCAGCACTTGAAAGGATAAGATCGCGCGCCCTGATAATGCACAATAGCACAGAGGTTGGAGATGTATCTGATCTGCTCTTTTATGAACTTGAAAAAATGGATATAAACCCAAAGGGTTTTAGTATTATGGTTTTTGACAGGGAAAAGGATAAATACGAGCTATGGCGTGCAAAAGAAGTAGCCCATCAAGGTGTATATGAAACCCTCTCAATCAAGGCAATGTACGATAAATTGGATCAACATATCCCGGGTTTTACTGCACAGTTGGAGACAAGTTGGGATAGCGGATACCCGTTTTTTATCGCTGAGCTTAGCGGCAGCAGGCGAATTTCTTTTATAGAGGCAAACCGGGAAATGGGCAACTATACTGAGGATCAATTTGAAAACGTATTAAGGATTTATCCCGATCCCATTTTTTGGCATTTGATATTTTTTAAGCATGGTTGGTTAGGGCTTATTCAAAACGAACAACTTCCTGCTGACATTTTACAAGTTATTCACAGGTTTGCTGATGTTTTTGAATTTGCACACACCCGCTTTCTAGACCTCCAAAAAGCAGAGGCACATGCAGTGCGGGCAGAAAAAGACCTAATTGCCATAAAAGTAGCCAGACAAAATGCAGAAGAAGCGCTATCGGTGCTCAAAGCAACACAAGCCCAACTCATCCAATCCGAAAAAATGGCTTCCCTCGGCGAACTCACTGCCGGCATTGCCCACGAAATCCAAAATCCGCTCAACTTTGTGAACAATTTCTCTGAAGTCAACGTGGAGTTGATCGCCGAAATGAAAGAGGAACTTGAGGCAGGCAATCTGGAAGATATTAAGGCCATTGCTGATGATATTGCCATCAACGAAGAAAAAATTCTTCAGCATGGAAAACGCGCTGATGCCATCGTAAAAGGAATGCTGCAACATAGCAGAAGCAGCAATGGCGTAAAAGAACTTACCGATATCAATGCTTTGGCTGATGAATATTTACGCCTAAGCTATCACGGCCTGCGTGCAAAAGATAAAAGTTTCAATGCTGATTTCAACAATGAATTCGATGAGTCGTTGCCTGAAATCAATATCATTCCGCAGGATATTGGAAGGGTTTTGCTTAATTTGATTAACAACGCATTTTATGCAGTTGCTGAGAAGCAAAGAAGTATGACAGAGTTGGATAACTACGAGCCCACAGTTACCATTTCTACTAAAAACCTCAGTGAAAACATTGAAATCTCAGTAAAAGATAATGGGAACGGCATTCCGGAGGAAATTAAGAAAAAGATATTTCAGCCCTTCTTCACCACCAAACCCACCGGGCAAGGAACGGGACTTGGCCTTTCATTGGCTTATGATATCATTAAAGCACACGGAGGGGAGTTGAAGTTGGAAACAAGGGAAGGTGAAGGATCAGAGTTCATTATCCGGTTAATGTCATTATGATTACAGTGGATTTAAATATAAAAGAAAACTCAATAAATAAACTTTAGTATGTCAAAATATACTGAACAGGAGCAGAAAGTAATCTATGTCCATAATTTATTCTGGGAGGCCCTTGCAAACCGTGATGTTGACCTTAGATTTTCCTTTTGTTCTGAAGATGTCACATTTATTGGAACAGGTTTGTATGAAAAAGCAGCTAATAAAGCTGAATACAGGAACATTAATCAAAAAGGAGTAAGTCAATTTCCAGAACATTTCCAAATAGAATTCTTATGGACCAATATTTCAATGTTTAACAAACTGGCATGTGTGACATCAGAAGTAATCTGGAAACAAAGCATAAATGGCAAAGTTTCGGCTGAGCTGGTCCGAAGTACTACATTACTTAATTATGAAGCAGATTCCTGGAAAATTGTTCATGTTCATGGGTCAGTGCCTGACTACAGGCTGGCTGAAGGAGAATATATGACAACCGAAAAAATAATGCTTCGCAACAGGGAATTGGAACAACAGGTTTACGAAAGAACTAAGGAGTTGGAAAAATCACTAGCCGAACTCAAATCCACCCAATCCCAACTCATCCAATCCGAAAAAATGGCAAGCCTCGGTGAACTCACCGCCGGCATTGCCCATGAAATACAAAATCCGCTGAACTTTGTGAATAATTTCTCTGAAGTCAACGTGGAGTTGATCGCCGAACTGAAAGAGGAGCTGGAATCGGGAAGTATGGAAGATATTAAGGCCATTGCTGATGATATTGCCATCAACGAAGAAAAAATTCTTCAGCATGGCAAACGCGCTGATGCCATCGTAAAAGGAATGCTGCAACACAGTCGAACCAGTAACGGGGAAAAAGAGCTAACAGATATCAATGCTTTATGCGATGAATACCTGCGATTGAGCTATCACGGATTACGGGCAAAGGATAAATCTTTTAATGCTGATTTCAAAACTGAATTCCATGAATCGTTGCCGGAAATCAACATCATTCCTCAGGATATTGGGAGGGTATTGCTTAATTTGATCACCAATGCTTTTTATGCGGTAAATGAAAAAGCAAAGGAAGAAATCCCAAGCTTTGAGCCTGAAGTCCTTATCCAAACTCAAAAATTAGACACTGGTATCAGAATCACCATTCATGACAATGGAAATGGAATACCTGATTCCATTAAGGAAAAGATTTTTCAGCCTTTCTTTACAACGAAACCTCCCGGGCAAGGAACTGGTTTGGGGCTTTCGCTGGCTTATGATATAGTAAAAGCACATGAAGGCGATCTGATAATGAAATCTCATGCCGGAGAGGGTACAAAATTTATTATCTTATTACCAACTAGCAAAACCAGATAAAAAAACTTTGTTGTATAGGCAAAAACGTACGCATGAATCAATAAATTTAATTAATTTTACCTATGAGAATTTTGATTGTAGACGATGAAAGAGACATACGGACACTCTTTGAACAGCGTTTCAGAAAAGAAATAAAGAACAATGAGCTTGATTTGGCCTTTGCTCATTCAGGAGAAGAAGCCTTGAATTATCTCATTGACAAAGAACAGCATGCTGTTTTAATACTTTCCGATATCAATATGCCTGGAATGAGCGGACTCGATTTGTTGGCGAAAATTAAACAAAAGTTCAGCCTGCCACCACCCATTGTTATGATGATAACTGCATATGGTGACCAGGAAAATTACACCACTGCAATGAAACTTGGCGCAGATGATTTTTTGACCAAGCCATTGGATTTTAAACAATTAAAAGAAAAAATTAAGAATATCAATCATGACTAAAATTCTCGTTGTAGATGATGAATCAGATCTTGAGATTCTGATAAAGCAAAAATTCAGACAGAAAATCCGGCAGCAGGAATATGAATTTATTTTTGCCTCCAATGGAAAACAAGCCCTGGAACTGGTAAAACAAAATGATGATATTGATCTGGTTTTAAGTGACATCAACATGCCTGTTATGGATGGCCTTACGTTACTCAGTAAACTGAGCGAACAAAACAGTCTGTTGAAATCAGTAATAATTTCTGCTTATGGTGATATGGAAAACATCAGGACTGCCATGAACAGAGGTGCTTTCGATTTTATTACTAAACCGGTTAATTTTAGAGACCTGGAAATAACTATCGAAAAAACAATGCATTATGTCAAACAAATCCGCGATACCCTTCAGGCCATTAAAGAAAATAACATTTTGCGGATGTATGTGGACGAAACTGTGCTTAACTTCATGGGAAGCCGTGAGTTTGAATCTTCACTGCTCGAGAATGAAACGATAGAAGCCACTGTAGCCTTCATTGATATTTGTGGTTTCACTGCTATCAGTGAAACAGAAACGCCGGATAAAGTTGTTAAGCTTCTGAATGATTACTTCGATATTATGGTGAAGGAAATTATTCAGGAAAAAGGAATCGTCGATAAATTTATCGGAGATGCGATTATGGCTGTTTTCAAAGGTCCGTTTCATCTTGACCGGGCTATTGATGCTTGTCTCAGCATCAGGAAAACCATTGATGAATTGCCTCCATTTGATGGTGTATCGGGTTATAAGCCTCATGTTTCTATCGGAATCAACAGTGGTGAGATGGTTACCGGAAACATTGGATCATCAACCCTGCGACGGCTTGATTATACGGTTATAGGTGATGCCGTTAATGTTGCAGCCCGTTTACAGGGAGCCGCTGGCGTGAGCCAGATTCTTATTACAGAGTCAAGCTACAAGCTTATTAACGAATCATTTGTTTGCGAAAAGGTAGGTGAAATGAATTTTAAAAATAAGGAATCGGCTATTACAGTTTATCAGGTAAAAAACTAATTACTTCTCTTAAAACTCAGATGGCTTGATCATAAGGGAATTCTAAAATTGATACCAACAAATAACTAAGTGAAATGACAACATCAAAGCAAATAGACTGGAAATCAATATTTTCATTATCATCCATAACATATACAGTCTTAGGTGTAGCTTCAGCTGTGGTAGCATTGCAGGGCTTTATGATTCCCAACCATTTTCTCGATGGTGGAGTAACAGGGATTTCGATCCTGGTTGAGGAAATTTTCGGTATCCACATCAGCCTGTTGCTCATTGCATTCAACATCCCGTTTCTGATTCTGGGATACAAGCATTTGGGCAAAACCTTCAGTGTTAGTGCTACTCTGGCTGTATTACTCCTGGCTGCATTGATGACATTTGTTAGTATTCCAACTTTTACAACCGACAAGGTGCTGATTGCGGTGTTCGGCGGTTTCTTCATTGGCTTAGGCATTGGCCTGGTTATCAGGGGTGGAGGTGTCATTGACGGGCTTGAAGTGATTGCACATTACACCCACAACAGATCAGGGTTTACAACAAGCGAGCTCATCCTCACTTTCAACTCACTGATTTTTCTTATCGCTGCCATCCATTTTGGTATCGAAACAGCCATGTATTCAATTTTAGTCTACTTCACAGCCATGAAGACCTCCGATTATATTGTTGATGGCTTTGAAGAATATACCGCACTTACTATAATCTCAAAAGAATATGAAACTGTTAAATCATTAATTGTTAATGATTTCGGAAAAGGTATTTCAGTCTATAAAGGTGAACGTGGCTACCTGCCGGGTATCTTTAACGAAAAATATGACTGCGATATTATTATGACCATAATCACACGGCTGGAGGTAAACCGAATTAAGCGAGCTGTTTTGGAAATTGACCCTGATGCGTTTTTTTACATTCAAAGCATTAAAGAAGTTAACGGCGGAATTGTTAAAAATGTGGGTTCAAAACATTAATTCAGAGACCTAACAGCCTTCATTTTACGTGTCATTTTGTAAAGGGAAAGACAACAGTTACAAAAGCGATATCATTTTTATTCATCAAAATGTGCATTATACCGCACTTTTTATTAAAATCAAGCGTCTATTCAAATAATATGCAAATAATAGTGCAGTTTAATGCTCTTTTCGTTGATTTTAAAATTAATAATTGAATTCTATCTAAATAGATCTCTGTTATAATATCATCCTATTTCGGTACTTTAGTAACAACTAATTACAATTATTGTCACATAAAAGAAGCATTTGATTGCAGACAATTTGTTAGCCATTTATTAAAACAATCATGCCATACACCAGTTTGATAATAATAGTTGATATACTTCTTAGAGGTATAAAATCACTAATTAAAATAGAATCATTAAATATAGATGATTCTATTTATTATAGAAAATGAGAACTATGAAATTATGATTGATTATAAGTGCACACTCAATCATAAACGATTAATCAAAAAGATTGGTGATTTATGATTATCACTCTTTGAAAGATAAATGAAAATATTTCGAAAACGCTGGAGCAAGACTTAAGGTTTTCGAAAAATATAATTTAACATGCTTTCCAAAACTGAATAAATTCCATTGTGTTTGATGAAGCTATTCCTGTAAAAAAAAACATTTCACAAACTTAACTCACTTGCGGTCATTTATATCACAGGATTCGTCTTTTTTTGTTCTTCCTTTTCCCATATTTCCAGGTCATTGATTTTTTCATCGATATCAAAACGATGAAAAACATAGGGGGCAAAACTCTTAATTTCATCATAAAAACGAGCTTCTTTTTGTTTCTCAGGTGAAATCAACTTGTCCTCAACCTTCAGGTAACCAAGAAACATGATAAAAAGACTAAGCATCAAAATACCTTTTACAAGGCCAAAAACGGCTCCGGCTAAACTGTTCAGTAAGCCCAACATGATGGTTTCCAATACCTTCTCAAGGATTTTGCCTACAATAGATACCAAGACTATTACAAGTACTACCGTAAGAATAAAAGCAATGATTTTTAGGTATTTACCACCTACTCCAAGAAATTCATTGATAAACTCTGCCGTTACATCTGAAAAGTGAAAAGCTGCATAAATCCCTATGAAAAGGGCTGCTAAAGCAGTAAACTCATGCACAAATCCTTTGCGGTAACCGTTAAAAACACTAATTACCAGTAAGATTACAAGAATGATATCAACTATATTCATGGTTTTGAATTATTTACGGATACGTCGTGTGAGTTCTGTTGAAAAAACAAAATCGTTCAGCTCTTCATTTTGAGTGTTCAGAATGGTGTTTTTGTCGCCGGTCCACCACAATTCACCCTTGTAAAGAAAATTAATTTTTTGGCCTATCTGCAGCACCGAATTCATGTCGTGGGTGTTAATAACGGTTGTTATATCATATTCCTCGGTGATCTCACTGATCAGCTGATCAATCACTTCTGCTGTTTTAGGATCGAGTCCTGAGTTCGGTTCGTCGCAAAATAAATAGCTGGGGTTGTTGGAAATTGCACGTGCGATAGCAACACGTTTCATCATCCCCCCGCTTATTTCAGAAGGAAAAAGTTGATTGACATTTTCCAGATTGACCCTTCTCAGACAAAAGTTTACACGATCAAGTTTCTCCTCAGGAGTCATATCTGTAAACATATTAAGCGGAAACATCACATTCTGCTCCACTGTCAGTGAGTCGAACAGTGCTCCGCCCTGAAAAAGCACCCCCATTTCCTTACGTATGTCCTTCTTTCGTTTTTCGGCAAGTGCCAAGAAAGGCCGCTCATCGAAACTTATATCTCCTCCGTCGGGTTCAACGAGTCCGATGCAACATTTCATCAAGATAGTTTTTCCAGAACCACTTTGTCCGATGATCAGGTTAGTTTTTCCCTTCTCAAAAATGGTACTCACGTTTTTAAGCACCTGATGTGTACCGAACGACTTATTTATACCCTGAACATGAATCATACGAGTAGTAATTGTGTGAGGATAAGGTCGAAAAAGATAATTAGAATGCTGCTGACAACAACAGCTTTAGTGCTGGCTTTTCCAACTTCTACCGAACCTCCATCAACATTATAGCCCAGAAATCCGGACACGGAAGCGATGATGAAAGCAAAAACAACAGTTTTGATCATTGCATAGCCAACAGTAAATGGCTCAAACCATCCGCGTAATCCGGCAATAAAATCGGCTGAGGTCACCAATCCCGTGACAAGACAAGCAAACCATCCACCCCAGATACCGACCACGATACTAAAAATAATAAGCACAGGATTAAACAGCATGCTGGCTGTTATCTTTGGTAATATCAAGTAGTTAGCTGGATTGACACCCATTACGCGCAGGGCATCTATTTGCTCTGTTACGCGCATCGTTCCTATTTCAGAAGCAATACGTGAGCCTACTTTTCCGGCTAGAATCAAACTGATAATAGTTGGTGAAAACTCCAGAATCATCATCTGACGTGTTGTAAAACCTACCATCGTAAGTGGAATCAACGGAGAGTCGATGTTGTATGCTGTTTGAATGGCCACAATAGCTCCGGTAAAAACCGAAATAATAGCAACAATTCCAATCGAATCAACACCAAGTCCAACAAATTCCACAAGCAATTGCCTACGAAAAACGGGACCTTTATCCGGACGTTTAAAAATATCATACAGAAGTAAGAGGTATTCTCCCAATAGTTTGAGCATAGGTTGAAGATTTATCAGCGGATAAAATTACAACATTCTGAATCAATCAAAGAAATGCCATCGAATTATATCTTTCATAATGACAGCGATACTCTTTAAAAGGTCACAATTGCATAAAAAATCTTTCTATTTTTGTCATCAGTCAGGTCGTATCCTGATTATCACAACAGACTGAACCTGATGTATTTAAAAAATATAGTTAAGCCCTTTGTAGTAATATTCCTTCTTTTGATTTTTGTTGGCTGTAGTCCGAAGATTCTGCATCCGTCAGGAGTCAAAAAAAAGAAACGTGATTGCGATTGCCCAAAATGGTCGTACAACCTTTTGCAACAAGTTCCAAATCAAGCATTAACTTATGAAGGATGACAGAACAACTTTGCAGAAGTATTTTCCTCAAGCGGCTGTCGATACTGTTTTGAGCTCGCTGACGGAAAAAAATATTTTGCTCCGTTTCAGCAAAAGCAGGGCATCAAAACTGGGCGATTACAGGCCTGCTTTGAAAGGAAAACCTCATCGTATTTCGCTCAATCACGACTTGAACCCATACGAAATGCTCATTACTTATGTGCATGAGTTGGCTCATCTTTATGCGTTTGAAAAATATGGCCGCAAACATCAGCCTCACGGTATGGAATGGAAAAAGTTTTTTGGCGATCTTATGCAGCCTTACCTCGCAATTCCATTGTTTCCGCAAGATGTTAGCCATGAGTTGAGAGAGTATCTGTATGTTTCAAAAGCGGCTAACGGAAGCGATATTAACCTGCGAAGGGTGTTGCATAATTACAACCAACGCGTCGCTTCAAATAGCTTCACCGTTGAAACATTACCCGAAAAAAGCCTTTTTCAAGTGGCAGATGGGCGTGTTTTTCAGAAACTTGAGCAACGTCGCAAAAGATTTAAATGCTTGTGTATGAACGACAATCGTTTTTATTTATTCAGTCCGTTAGCTGTTGTTGTTCCCTTTGATGGACAGAATGCAAATCAATCCTTATATTTGACAAAAAAAATCGGATAACCTAAAAATCATTACCATGTCAATCCACAAAAACCATTATTGCGTCATCATGGCAGGTGGCGTTGGAGCACGTTTCTGGCCCATGAGCACTACCAACCGACCAAAGCAATTTATTGACATTCTGGGTGTAGGTAAGACCCTTATCCAAATGACTTTTGACAGGTTTGCAAAAATTTGTCCGCCCGAAAATATTTATATCGTTACGAATGAGATTTACCGTGAACAAGTCATGCAGCAGCTACCTCTTATTGCTGAAACACAAGTGCTTTGTGAACCGGCACGCAGAAATACTGCCCCTTGCATTGCTTATGCCAATCACGTAATCAAACAAAGAAATCCTGATGCTGTGATTGTTGTTGCACCCAGCGACCATGTGATTCTCAACGAAGCCGTATTTACCGAAAACGTGCTCGAAGCAATGAAAGCTGCCAAAGAACAACCCTGGCTGATAACCCTTGGTATTGTGCCCAGCCGCCCTGATACCGGTTACGGTTATATTCAATACCTCGACGGAAACGTTTTGGATGATTCCCCCGCGCTGCGAAAAGTAAAAACCTTTACCGAAAAGCCTAACTATGATATCGCTGTCTCTTTTCTCGAAAGTGGTGATTTCCTGTGGAATGCGGGCATATTTATCTGGTCGCTCAAGAGTATCAGCAAAGCTTTCGACCGTTACCTGCCTGAAGTTGATGACCTTTTCAAAGAAGGCGCAGGCAAATACAGCACTCTCCTTGAAGCAGAATTTATTAAACAAACATACGCGGTGTGCCGTAATATCTCCATCGACTATGGCGTGATGGAAAAAGCAGATAATGTGTATGTGATGTCAGTTGATTTTGGCTGGAGCGATTTGGGCACATGGGGCTCACTTTATGAAACCAGACCAAAAGACAGTCATAACAATTCAGTTATTGGCAACAATGTACTAACTTATGATTCAACAGGTTGTGTTGTTAATATGCCTAAAGATAAACTGGTTGTTTTGCAAGGACTTACCGACTACATCGTTGTGGAAGAAGATAATGCCTTGCTCATTTGCCGTAAGCAAGACGAACAACAAATACGCCAGTTTGTAAATGATATTAAAGTGGAAAAAGGCGAAAAATATATTTAAAATCCGGATGTACCTTAGCCTTAAACCGGTTCATTAACACCAAATTTTTAAATCAAATTTGCATGCTTCAGAAAAAAATCCTGGTAATCTACCCCGAAAAACGGTCAACACGTATTGCTGTATATCGCAATACCGAACCCATGTTTCTCAAAACCATCAAACATCCTGAGGAAGATTTGGCCCGTTTTAGTGCCATCCCCGATCAAACAGCTTACCGGCGTGATGCTGTTTTGCTGGAACTTCGGCGCAACGACTTCGATATTCAGAAAGTGGATATTGTTATGGCGCGAAGCGGACTGGTAAAACCTTTAAAATCTGGCGTTTACAAAGTTAATGCCCGAATGGTTGAAGATTTGAAGGTAGGTATTATGGGAGTTCATGAAACAAATCTGGGTGGAATAATAGCCTTTGATATTGCTGCAATGATTGGTATTTGTGCTTATATGGCCGACCCTGTTGTAGTGGACGAGCTATCGGATTTGGCACGTATTACCGGACATCCGCTATTTGTGCGTAAATCGATTTTTCATGCCCTGAGTCATAAATATTTTGCAAAGAAATATGCAAAAAGTGTGAACAAACCTTATGAAGAACTCAACTTGATTGTTTGTCATGTAGGCTTAGGAGGCATCTCAATCGGAGCGCATCAAAAAGGACAAGTTGTTGACGTGAATCAGGCGTTTGACGGTGGAGGACCATTCTCGATCACCCGAACCGGAACTTTACCAGTTGGTCAGCTTATTAGTTTGTGTTTCAGTGGAAAATACAACGAAGATGAAATAAGGGAAATGGTAAACAGCAAAGGTGGTTATACAGCTTATCTGGGAACTGATAACATACAGCAAATCAATAATATGATTGCATTAAAAGATCCTAAAGCGCTCTTTATTTCAGAAGCTTGTGCCTATCAAGTTAGCAAAGAAATAGCCAGCTATTTTGCCACTCTTGAATGCAATGTTGATGCGATCATTCTGACAGGTCAGATTTTTAACAGCGAACTCTTCCTTGATAATGTTAAAAAACGAGTAGGCAAACTTGCTCCTATTGCTCTTTATCCCTCAGTAAATGATCTCGAAGCACATGCTATGAATGGCCTTAGTGTCCTGAAAGGAGAAGTTGAAGTTTTAGAATATGTTTAGAACGATTCGTTGGCTGCTTGCACTGAACTTTCTTTTCATGATCGTTTCAGTTGAAGCTCAACGACTGTATCAAAATTTTGAGGACAGCGCTTATTTTGGAAATTGGTCAGACCATCTAATCCTGGCCGACACAACAGCTTTTCAAGGAACACATATCGGCCATATCGATTCCAAACAGTTGTATTCCTGTAATTTACGGCAGGAGGTTGCAGATGAGCTGTCAGGGAAAAATCAGCAATGGTTTTTTAGTATTGCCGTTCGGCCAAAGCAACTCTTAACCGGGGCTGTTTTCGTCATTACTTTTCTTCATTCTGATACCTTGGTCTATTACCACGGAGTTAAACTGGATAACAATCTAACTCAGGCAGATCAGTGGTGTAATGTATCTGATTCGTTTTTTCTACCGGCTTCACACACCAAACAACTCACTGTCAAGGCGTATATTTGGAATAAATCCAATGCCAACTTCGATGTGGATGCTATCGAAATTAAAGGTACCGAACTCAGCCTGCCTACCTTTATCCCTGCCATTAAGCAGCAACCGATACCTGGTTCATCGGATATTCTTTTCAATAATTCCTTTTATCAACTGAGGCATTCAAAAAAATCACGCTCCTTTTATTTATCCGATACTTCAGGAAATGCACTTACTGTTCCCTTTAACCTCGTTTCAATTATCGAAAAAAAAGGTCGGGCAGTTACAAGTCAAACCACCGAATGGAAAATAAAGGACAAAAAGGTAAAAAATGACAGCATGATTTTTGAGCTGCAAAGTAGTAACTCCACTGGCAAAACAACAGTCCGGGTACATTGTTCCAAAAAACAGAACGACATTCAGTTTGAAATCAACACCCAAATTAAACGAAAGGTAAAACTCCTTCGGCAAAGCCTTGTATTAACTTATATTGATGAACCTGAGGCAGTTTACAGAAAAAATGGCCATTGTGATGCCCAATCATTTCAACAAGAATATTACCTGGGAAATGGCGGCGTATCAATCGGAAAAAAGGCACGCCAGCTTCTGATTCCTCCCGGTTTTGAACTTTCGTCTTTGCAGCTGCAAACGCTTAATAAGGAACTATTCCTCAATATCGACTTTGATGCTGATCATCCTTTGATTCATTTTCCGTTAGAACCCGATAGCTCCGACTATTTTGTTGACATTTCCGCTTTTATTTATCCCCGGAAACACCAACTTTTTGGATCATTTAAGTTGATTGTTGGCGGAAACGACTTGTTTGTTCCCCGTTTACTTGCAATTCCATCGGGATATGATGCTGCAATTGTGTGGACTGAGCATGCTGATTGGACGGATATCAGAACCCATCGTGCTGTAAATTTTGGCCACGAAGACATCCATGACATCCAACAGGCAAGAGGTGGTTTTGCTGCTTATAATATTCCGGTTACAAAAAGTGTGTTTTATAACAACCCTGACCAAGTAACAAACGATGATGCCAGCGATCAGCTATTCAAAGGGTTGCATTCCACCATTCAGAGCGATACCGCTTTTTTTACCTTTTTAAAACAGCTACATAAAAAAGGTCATGAAATATGCCTGCACACACCTGAGCAATACACTTCCACTTCAGAAAACATGACTGAAGCACTTGGTTTTATGCAAAAACATTTTGGTTCACCGAGCTGGATTGATCATGGATATAACAACCTGGAATCCAATAACCGGGAAAATGCTATCTGCGATGGTTTACAACCCGAATCGCCTCATTATGCAAGATCGCTTTGGGACAAATACGGGCAGCGGTATTTCTGGAATGCAGCAACCGAAGAGCTGAATCCTTACAGAAACTGGGGTTATAATGGTCATATGGAACTCCCTTTCTCAGGTTTTGGAGATGCTTTTCCTGATCGTCAGATCAGCATACATCCTGCTGTTCCTGAAGCCGTTATGTGGTCAACAACCGGCACTTTAGAAGTACCGAATGACGCCTTATGGGATTATTATTTTCATCCGCAACGACTCGTTTCACTCATTGAAAACAAAAGCATCATCATTACCCATGTTTATCCGGCATGGGTCAAAGAAGGTAAAGGATATTGGAATTTCGACAAAGATGGCAAAGCACAAGCAATGGAAGGTTTTAACCGGACACTTGCAAAGATAGCTGTATTGCGTGAAAAAAGAATGCTGCTTCCAATCACAATCAGCGATTTGATAGGGTATCAGTTAGCTATTAAAACATTGGTTTTTTCTTATCCAAACAGCAACACCACACTGATTACCAATAACTCAAAACAAGCAATTAAGGGAGTGAGTCTGGCGGTAAAAGCTTTTGAAATAGAAATTGAAGGAAAGCAGTTTGAATCAAAAGAAAATGGAGACGATCTCATTTTCTGGTTCGACATGGAAGCTGGTGAAACAGTTACGATCGTTTATAAATGACAGTTTTAAACAACATACTTTTTGCCTGCAAATTTTTATTTCAAAAGAATATTGTTCGTTGTAATAAATTGTAATTCAACATCTTAATTAGTTGATTGAATTAATTTTCAAGCCTCCTGATATTCATTTCTTTTCAATCGCCGCAACCGTTTCCAACTCAAAAAAGAGTTAATCTAACTTCTTAATCTAACAAAACCTCTTAAATTTCGTTTATTTGTTATTCGATTAACAATAAGAACATTTACGTATGACATACCCCTTTCATTTCAATATACCTGTTGAGGTTGATCAAATCCTTCGGCAAAGCAAAAAAGAAGTGCGTTTTTTTGAAACCTATACCGATCTGGCAGCGGTAAGCCTTGGGCCTGAAAATGGTTTAAGTTATGAGGTGAGCTACGATATCCCCGGAAAGGGCTTAGTTACAGAAGCTATCGTTCATAAAGTGACTAACGGTATTTCGGCCAATTATGTTGAGCCTTACATGCGCAGACGCGACCCCGATACGATGCTCATCGCTGATACACAGCCAACTGATAAGGAACTTTTCAGGCATCGCATGGGTTATTCGTTCGATGGGTTACGTTCACAAACATTTGAGTGGCTAAAGAAGCAGGATTTAGTTGTTTTCTTCTTTAAGATTGGACTCATGGACGACAGTCCTTTTGGGATGGCAGTTGCTCCGGCAAATGCAGGTTTTTTTGCTATGGGATTGGCAATGTTGCAAAAAATTGTTCATCTGGATGAAATTCCGGCTGGCACAAACATTTATGCAACCGTTTATGTTGCACCGCCCTTCCGTCATACCCATTTCGACGGAAAACAAGTAGTTGTACACAATCGCTTAGATCATCAATACGAAATATTTTCTTATAACCTCTATCCTGGCCCAAGCGCAAAAAAGGGAATTTATGGTGTTTTGCTTACCATTGGTGAAAAAGAAGGATGGGCTACCACTCATTGTTCAGCCGTTGAATCGGTGAGCCCTTATGATAACATCACCCGCTTCATGCATGAAGGAGCAAGCGGAGGTGGAAAAAGTGAAATGTTACAACACATTGTACGCGAGCCCAGTGGGGAAGTTCTTATCGGAACAAACAGCATAACGGGAGAAAAAAGAACAATTCAGATCCCGCGTTTTTGCGAAATCCGGCCTGTGTGCGATGATATGGCAACGGTACACACTTCCTTACAAACAGAGAGCAAACGGTTGCGACTTCTTGACGGTGAAAATTCATGGTTCATCCGCACCGATAATATTACCGGTTACGGCATCGACCCTGTTCTTGAAAAAATCACAATTAATGCAAAGCAGCCTCTGCTGTTTTTGAATATACAAACTCACCCTGGAGGAACAGCTTTGCCCTGGAATCATATTGAAGATGCCCCAGGTAAACCTTGCCCTAATCCTCGTGTGGTTGTTCCCAGAGAATTATTTGAGGGAGTCATTTCGCATCCTGTTCATATCGATGTACGAAGTTTTGGCGTACGCACTCCTCCCAGCTCGATGCTTGATCCAACATATGGTGTTTTGGGGTTGTTTCATTTTCTTCCTCCTGCGCTTGCATGGTTATGGCGTTTGGTTTCTCCTCGTGGACACGCCAACCCAAGTATTATCAGCCTTGGCAAAGGAATGGAAAGTGAAGGTGTTGGTTCGTACTGGCCTTTTGCTACCGGCAAAAAAGTGCGTCATGCTAACCTGCTGCTTGATCAGATTGCATCAAAAACAGATACCCATTATGTTTTGACACCCAATCAATATGTTGGTGTTTGGAAAGTTGGTTTCCGGCCTCAATTGCTTATGCGTGAATATCTTACACGCAGAGGAAACTCCAAGTTTCGTCCTGATCAAATTTCACCTGCCCGCTGTCCTTTATTGGGATATGAACTCGAGTTTCTGACAATTGAAGGCTCAAAAATTCCTTCGCGCTTCCTCAAGACCTATAAGCAACCGGAATTAGGTTTTGAAGGTTATGATAAAGGCGCTGCCATTCTTACAGAATTTTTCAGAAAAGAGTTGGAACAATACCTTACACCCGATTTGTCGGAACTAGGCCGCAGAATCATTGAAACCTGTCTGAACAATGGAACTATTGAGGATTACGAAAAACTCATAACCAAGAAATCGGTTAATTAATTGATTTGCTGGCAGATGTTTGCATAAATTTTGATCAAAACCTTTTTGATCAATCATTAATTTCAGAGCTTCATTTCGGGCACATCGCTATCCACAATGAGGGGAGCGGCTGTTTTTGAAATAATTTCATCTACACTCACTCCCGGTGCACGTTCGAGCAACCGAAAGCCATTACTGGTCACATCAACAACGGCCAGGTCTGTCACTATTCGTTTCACACAGCCGATACCTGTCAAGGGTAAAGTGCATGATGGCAACAACTTAGAATTTCCTTTCGGATCGGTATGTGTCATTGCTACAATGATATTTTTTGCTGAGGCAACGAGATCCATCGCACCACCCATGCCTTTTACCATTTTGCCCGGAATTTTCCAACTTGAGAGGTCGCCTCTTTCCGAAACTTCAAAAGCACCTAAAACGGTGAGATCAACATGGCCGCCTCTTATCATGGCAAAGCTGGTACTTGAATCGAAAAAGGCAGCACCTTTCGTGTATGTGATCGTTTGCTTCCCTGCGTTGATCAAATCAGGATCTTCTTCACCTTCAAAAGGAAATGGACCAATTCCCAGTAAGCCGTTCTCCGACTGAAGTATAACTTCCATTCCATCAGGTATATAGTTTGCAACCAATGTCGGTATGCCAATTCCAAGGTTCACGTAAAACCCGTCTTTTAGTTCCTGAGCTATACGTTTTGCTATTCCGTTTTTATCTAAAGCCATTTTATTTCGGTTTTACGATTTGGGACGTGTTGTTACAAATTCAATACGTTTTTCCAGGTTCTCAGCCTGAAAGATGCGTTGCACAAAGATTCCTGGAGTATGTATCTGATTGGGGTCGAGTGTGCCGGCCGGTACAAGTTCTTCCACCTCAGCAATGGTAATTTTTCCAGCCATTGCCATCGCCTGATTAAAATTATTTGCCGTATTACGGTAAATAAGGTTGCCATGAGTGTCACCCTTCCATGCTTTAACGATAGCAAAGTCGGCAACAAGTGCATGTTCCATTAAGTACATTTTTCCGTTAAACTCACGTGTTTCTTTTCCTTCAGCCACTTCAGTGCCCACTCCGGCAGGCACAAAAAAGGCAGGAATACCAGCACCACCAGCACGACAACGTTCGGCAAGCGTTCCTTGCGGGTTCAATTCAACTTCCAGTTCTCCGCTGAGCATCTGACGTTCAAACTCAGCATTCTCACCAACATAGGATGAAACCATCTTTTTGATTTGTCGTTGCTGAAGCAGCAATCCCAATCCAAAATCATCAACACCCGCGTTGTTTGATATACATGTGAGTCCTTTTACTTTGCTTTCAACAAGTGCCTGAATGCTGTTTTCCGGTATTCCACACAAGCCAAAACCTCCGAGCATGAGCGTCATATGATCTGCTATTCCGGCAATGGCCTCTGTAGCGTTTTTTACAACTTTTTTCATGATTGAATTATTTTTTTTCGTCAGTAAATCCATTGTAATTGTGGGTTCCATCACAATACGGACGACTATGTGAAGCGCCGCAACGGCAGAGGGCAAACATGCTTGTTTTCTCCTCTTTATTACCAAATTGATCGATGATTTCCACCGGACCCTGAATGAGCGCCGGACCGTTGGCAACGATCTGTATGCGCATCATTTTTGCTGTTTTGTTTTCTGATTCCATATGCAGGATGCTTAAAAAGTATGATGAAGCACTATTTCAAAACAGGCACAAGATACTATTTTTTTGCCAACCCATCAGTGCCGGAACAAATCTGCTTTTCAGTCATTTTTTTAAGGTTACTGGTGTTGTAATACATAAAAAGTATTACTTTTGCAGCCCTGTGTAAATAACAGGAGAGGCCCGGATGGCGGAATTGGTAGACGCGCTGGTCTCAAAAACCAGTGAGGTTACACTCGTGCCGGTTCGATCCCGGCTCCGGGTACATAAAAAAACGCAACTAGTTGAATATCAATAGTTGCGTTTTTGGTTTTTATGGATTTGCACCACCGTTGCACCAATTCAATAAATTTTCAACTTATTTTCTCTTCCAGACCATTGGCCAAATCATTATAAAATTCGTTCCATAATGGTAGATCGTCTCCATAAGCATCAATAACAGAAGCATAATCTGTCAGCTTTTCCAGTTCAGACAAAACCTTAGTTTTCTGAATTGCCTCATTTGGATTATTTGGATTATTCATTAAGTAGAAAATAAAAACATTTTGAATCAACTTCAAATCTAAGGCCTGTAAGTCATTGATCTTTGACAAAAAACTGCTTAACAGTTCTATGTGATGATAATAGATTTGTTGCTCTGATTGACAGCCATAATAATACTCATGTCTAATCTTTGTGAATAGATCAATGTGTGCTTCACTGTTTGCGATTTGATTTTGCATGATGGATAGTTTTTAGATTAATAATTGTGCAAATGTGAAACAAAGATTTTGAAATTGTACTATTGACTTTTAATTATTATTGTCGTAACTTATTGAAAATGATTGTATTACAAACACTTTGAGGACTCCCCAATTTTGGTGAATCGTATAACTATTTGATATTTAAGCACTAAGCAAATGTGCTGAGACCTGTCCAGATTTGGACGGATTGACGGCTAAAAATTCAGCTTACCTATTGACGGCTCAATTTTGAGCTTACCTATGACGATAATCCAATTTTGGATTTACAGGTTAAAGAAAAAAAAAGAGAAAAAAAGTCCGGTTCCTAAATTTTCAGGAGTCAAACTTTTCCCTCTTTCAACGTCCTTAGACTTTAATAAATTAACTTTCTTTATCTACAGCAACAAGTGAATAATTCAACGGCTCCGGTATTGCTTCAAAATCATTAAATTTCATCATTTGAAAGACCAGGTTATTTAATGGAATTTTAGTCCCTTTAACCTTTGCAAGCTCATTGACGGCCTCAATGATTTTGAGTTGTGCTTCATAGATAGCGATTTCTTTAGGCTCTGTGATGTAATATGAAGCTCTTTCTTCAATGATATTTCTCCAATTCAGCACTAAACGAGGCTGTTCGTCAATTACCTCAATAAGCTCAATGAATTCTTTCACTGCGTGAATAGCATCCAAACGCTGTATTTTTTGCTTCAGTTCAGCTATGGCAGCATTCGTTCCGGCTGTCAGCGAAGCAATGAGAATCGGATTTTTAATATTGGCAATATCGGATTGAACGCTTTCCCTAATTTGAGATTCAATCAATGAACACGTTCCGGCTGCATCTGTGAGGGTTTCGGTTGTCAGCTTAAGACCAACATCATTTAAATAGCTTTTTAACGTGTGGCAATCTTTTAAAGCAAGTGGCATTGCATCCGTCTCACGTCTCAATTTCCATTGATCTACACTAATTTTTACTTTTTTCATTTGTGGGATGTTTAAAATTTTTCTTTAGAACCATTTTTAAAAAAATCTTGTAACTTTTCCGGTACTTCATTTTGAAGCTCATAAAGTTTTTTCTCAATTTCCTTTTGTTTCGTTTTAAGGTCTTCAATTATGGCTTTTTTTTCAAAGTCATTTCTGATTTTTTCAATTTCTTTCGTGTCCATTTTTGTAAAGTTTTAAGTTTATAATTTCGCCAATTTTTAGCGTGTTAATATTCCTTTTCAAGTTGCTCAAAATATTCTTTCAACTCATCCCGTCTTAATATCCTTGCGGGCGGTGTCGGTCGTGGTGGTGTCGTGTCTTTCGTTTCCAGATGTATTGTCGCTTTGGGAATAACGAATTGCAATAATTTTTCAATTATTACCCATTTCTGGTTAGGCTCCAAGCTCTGGAGGTCTTTTTCCAGTTGCTCTGTGTTCGATGTAATAAGCATTTGAACCCATGTTTTTAATTCAGTGCTTACTTTGTTTTTTGAACCCTTTGGCCGTCCGGCCGGATTTCCTGTATTTCCTTTTTTTTGTCCCATTGTGTTTTTGTAGTTAAATGTTATTTTCAAAAAATTGAATTCAAAAAATTAAAAAAAAAAAGAGCTTCCCCCCACACCCCCATTATATACATTTTTTAAAGATATTATTTATAGACATTATTTAAAGACATTATTATAGTCCGTGATTTTTTTAAGATCATTTCTAAACAAAAAAAACAACACCTTCCAAAATCCCCTTATTATAGTCCGTGATAAGGTCGTGATAAGGTCGTGATAAGTCCGTGATGTTTTCATACTATTTCTGTTTAGCATTAACCTGTTTTACGGCCTCTTCTTTAGCCTCTCTCATCTGCTTACTTCTAAATCTGTCTTTGGATTTAACAGTCTCTTTTAAAGCAGCTGTTTGCAGCTCATTTAGTGTTAATGTGAATGAAATACAAACGCCTCTCGATTGAACGTAAACCAGACCCCAATTGTCAAATAATTCATTTCTTAGTCTTTTTGCATAATACTCTGTTGCGTATTTTCTAACCGCTGAACTAAGTTCTTTTTTATCCTTCACTGACTTAACTTTTCCGTCCATTCTGGATAGCATAAATAGGTTGCTGATACGCATATATGGTTTATCTCCTACAATACTCTTGAGGGCTAAAAACGCTGTTAGAGTTGCTATCTCAAAATCCGTCTTGTCGTTTTTGGAAAATTCAAAAAACAGTTGTTTAGAAATTCCAGTACGTGGACTGTTTAATGGATATCTTTCATATAATCTTTTCCCATCTGAATATGCGAGAGATTCATCTCTAATCGAAAAATCAAAAAAATTTATCGCATCTTTTATTCTTTTGATTTCAGTCCATTCTTTTGATTTTCGACTTTGGCGGTAGATTGCATAATAAGCAATTTCATCATAAATTCTTTTAGGACTATTTCTATGCCTGTCAGGGATTAATCCTTCAACCATCTGAATAGGAAAGTTGAGGTAATCACTTTCTTTGTAGTCGTTTTCTTTCATCTCCCAAAGTTTTGATTGTACCAATTATAAAACTGTTCAAAGTCGGTAGCAATGAAATACAGGCCTCCGGCCTTAAGTATAGAACGCTCATAGGCTTTTTGCGCTTCGCTCTGATATCGATCACCAGTTGCTGAACATTTGACTTCGATCTTTACTGAACGTCCGGCAATGGTTGCTGATATATCGGCTGTTCCTGTGGTTCCGGTGCTTCTAATCCATTGCAAAGAGCCTACCTGTCTCGTACGGCCGCAAATGTCGGTTACCGTCTCTCTCCGGTCAATCTGTTTTCCGATTGAATTCACCCTTTCGGCCTGTCCATTTTTTAACCAGATAAATCTAATTATGGCTTTAGTCAGGCTGTTTGCATCATTGTCGCTATATGTAGGCTTTGGTAAGTACTTCGTTGGAGTGTTGGGATATTGAGATACAAGGTTTTCAAAATCCATCTTTTCCAGAATCTTTAATGCTTCGCTCTTTCTGTATGGTTTTTTCATATCTTTGTGATGTTTACATAATGTTCGTCTTCAGCAATATTTAGCCCGATTACCGGGCTTTTTTTTGCCTTCATCTTACCTTTTGCCACCATTTAGTAAGGCTTTTACATCACTCATTTTGTACCTGCGTTTGCCTCCGATTTCAACCGGGACTAAATAGTTTTTTCGTGTCCATCTCCAAAGGGTTGACAGGTCAACGCCTAAGATTTCAGCAACTTGTTTCGGGCTTGGATAGGTTTCTGCCTTGTCAGAAATTACAGCTTCTTCTAAGGCTCTTGTTTTCTTTTCAAGTAGATAGTCCGCAAACATTAACAAGTCTTCGCCTGTAGCGGTAATACTTATTTTTGCTTTGCTTTCAAGTAATTCATTGATATTCATTTTGCAAGATTTTTAATTTTTTGCTTTTCTGCCTTTGGTAGCTACTGCAAAGGCTTGTTTAGCATATCGCAAAACTATTGCCGTTTCTTTGTGGTTTCTTTGTGGTAAAGCACAAAAAAAAGTGAATTAATACACTGTGTATCAATTCACTAAAATAAATGAATCTATTTTTTTTGTGGTTAGTATATCATTATGCAATGATTTACTTTAAATTCATTCTTTACCCAATGGAGGTAAGATCCTATCCAATTTTGTTTGAAAAAGATAAAGTGATTCGTGAGTTAATCCAGAACACCTTTTTTTATTCCAATTCATATTTTGAGTAACATCACTATACCATGCCTCCCCGAGCAAATTAGAAAGTTTATAAGTCAGGTGTTGCATTTTATAAATTACTTTTATGTTGATATTCGTAAAATTTGAGGTTTCGATAGCTTCTAAAAATTCAATTAATTTACAATCAAATACAGGTTTTTGAGATTTGTCATTAACACATAATTCATATATTTTCGTCAATACAGGATAATAATCTTTGTACTTTTCATCATTTCCGGCAAAAGATTTCTTTTGTTTTCCGGCCTCTTTAACGTTCAAAAAATCAATGTATGCGTCTATTGTGTCCATTTCTGGAGATTCAAAGTCATCTTTTAAATAATCTTTTATAGTACGTTTTATGCTTTCAATTCGTTCAATTTCGTATTGAATAAAGGCTTTTTCTAAAGCAAATGGTTTGTCCTGACTATACTCTTTGAAATTCTGTGTATAAGTGTTTTCAAGATTAGGGCGAAATGGTTTGTCATAGCTTTGGCCTAACAACTGAGATTTTTCCCCGTTCAGATTATAGTCTGCTTTTCTCTTTTCGTAAAACTCTCTCATTTCAGAATCAAATTCCAGTCTTATTTTTCCCAAATGTTTTAATCCTTCTTTGTAAAGGTCAAAATCAACACTTGTTTTCGAAAAATCACTTTCAATTATTTTCGTTCTCATCTTGACTTAGTTTAAAAGGTTCACAAGGTCTAATTTCATTTGTTCGTCTATTTCCCGGTAACGTGCAAAGGCTTTACTCCCTTCCTTATGGCCTGACAATACACCTACCAAATTAGGGTCTTTAACTTGCTTATAGAGGTTCCCGACAAACGATTTCCGGGCTGTATGACTGGATACTATTTCATTTATCGGACGTTTCTCTTCTTGTCGGGTTGTCGGGTTTATAATAGTAACCATTCTTGTAATCCCGGCCGCTTTAAAAGCATCTTTTATCGCATAGTTATATTGTTGCTCTGGAATAAAAGGCAACAATTTTTCATTCTCATTTGCCGGGTAACGGTTCAAAATCTCTTTTGCTGTGGCATTCAGTGGCACTCTGACAGTAACCGGACGGCCGTCTTTCGTCTTTCGTGGTATATACTCAATGGCTCCATTCATTACGCTGTTAGCTTTCATTTTGTAAAGGTCTCCAATTCTGCAACCAATTAAACATTGAAATACAAAAATATCTCTTTGAATTGCCAACTCCGGGAGGTGTGAAAGGTCGCAATTGTATAGGGTGTTTCTTTCTTCAATAGTGATGTAAAAGGGAGTGCCATAAACACACTCTTCGACCTTGAACCCTTTAAAAGGGTTGTTTATCGTTTTGCCTGCATCAATTGACCATAAGTAAAACGTCCGAAATTTTGTAAAAATATCATTGATCGTATTTTGGCCTCTTTTCTGTGGTGTCCTTACCTCCGGGATTTCTTTATAAATTTCCGGGTGTTTTATAAAAAGTTCGTGTTCCTGTACGACAAACATTTCAAACTCTCTCAAAGTTGCTGAAGTGATGTTTTCAAAGGTTAAAGCATACGCTGTCTTTTTGGTTTTTGATACATACAATTCAAAACGCTGCAAAGCTCTTTTAATAACCTTGTAATTCTTTTTACGAACATCCGATAATTTATGCTTTTCCAGAAAATCATCAAATGACTCAAAAAACGTTTGGGGCGCAATTTCGGCCGGGAGGTACTTTCCCGGATTTAGGGATTTGTCAATTTCCAACTCCATCCATTCAGACGTTAACAATGATTTATCATGTTCAGCATTATAAATCTCAATCAATAAATTTTTACGCTCATTGACGGCCTTATTAAATTTTGCTCTTTCGACTGCATCAAAAATCACTTTTGCTTTTATTGCCTGTTTGCCTGTATCCCAAAGAGCCGGGTTTATCTCTATTTCGCTCTTATGCCATAATTGAATTTTTCTTCCGTCTGTCAAACGAAAACGAACATTTGCCGAAATAACCTTTTTTGTTGATACTCTTATAAACGCTCTAACTGATGCCATAATTTTAGTTTTTTAAATATCGGTTGTGCAAATATACAACACTTGCACCACCGTTGCACCACCAAACGAAATATTTTAAAATTATTTGCAATATTTATTTTTGTGTTAACATATTGATTATATTTGTTTTCTCAATAATAGTGCGTGTTTTAGAGTGTTTTAGAACATTGCAAAAATGCAGATTTCAATCCCGGCTCCGGGTACGATGAAACCCCTTGAAAACAACCTTTTCAAGGGGTTGTTTTTTTGTATATTTACTCCTCGTTTTAACAAAAAAATCATGACACGATTTACCTCCATCCTGCTGATACTGCTTGCACTGTATCTACCTGCAAAAACTCAATCAGATTTTGATTATTCGATCGCCCTTGAAGAAATTGTTTTGCCCGGTTTACCCGGATTACAATCATATATTTATGCACAGCATGAAAGTAAGTGGCTGATTATCGGTGGTAGAAAAGATGGACTTCATGCCCGGCAGCCGTTCAATGCCTTTCCTCAATCGGGTAATAACACCATGATTTATGTTGCTGATATTGCCTCAGGTGAGCTTTGGAGCTCCTCAATGGAAACGCTTACAGTGAGTATAAGAGAGCAGTTGCAATCGACCAATATGAATTTTTCACAAGATGGCGACACCTTGTATGTCATTGGAGGATACGCGTTTGCAGCTTCAGAAAACGATCATATTACGTTTCCTTATCTTACAACTATCACCGTCTCATCTGTGATTGAAGCTGTGATTAACAACGAGCCCCTGACTCCGTTCGTCAAGCAAATCACAAACGATGTTTTTGCTATTACAGGAGGACACCTTGTTAAAATGGGTGCATATTTTTACCTCGTCGGAGGTCATCGGTTTGATGGCCGTTATAATCCCATGGGAAATCCAACCTATGTACAGTCCTATTCGAATCAAATACGAATGTTCACAATAAACAACAGCGGTAATCAGCTGACTTATGGAAATTACAGTGCCATTACTGATCCCGTTCATCTGAGAAGAAGAGATTATAACCTTATAGCTCAGGTTTTTCCTGACGGAACACAAGGCTACACGATCTCATCAGGCGTTTTTCAATTGGGAGTTGATTTGCCTTTTCTGTATCCGGTTGACATCAGAGAGAACAGTTATACACCAATAACAACTTTTAATCAATATTTATGTAATTATCATGCAGCAAACATTGGTTTATACGACAGCGTTTCGCAGCAGATGCATAACTTGTTTTTTGGAGGCATGAGTCAGTATTATTACCAAAACGGTACACTTATACAGGATAATCTTGTTCCTTTTGTAAAAACCATCAGCCGGCTCACCCGTTATGCAGATGGTAGTTTGCAGGAATATCAGATGACAGAAGAGATGCCTGGCTTTCAAGGTTCGGGAGCTGAATTTATTGTAAATCCCGATTTGCCTCTCAATGCTACCGGCTCCATTCTGTTACATAAATGCCAAAACGATACCCTTTTGCTGGGGCATATTTTCGGAGGTATTTACAGCCCTCTTTTGAACCCTTTCTCATCGAATCAAACCTCTCAAACTTCGGCTGACGCGCGTATCTATGCAGTCAGGCTGATTCCATCATCAGTGGTTGGGGTACAAAAAATTGATGGTACTAATCCCTATCAGCTGAATGTATTTCCAAATCCTTCCAAAGGCGACTTCACGCTCGAAGTTGAAGCAGATGCGTCGGTTGATGTCTATTATTACCTTACTAACACTGCTGGTGCGATCATCGATGAGGGATTTTTAAATGAAAAAAACAACGGGAAACAATCAAAATTAATTCGCCCGTCAATTTCATCAGCCCAACAAAATTTGCAGGTTACAATTGTTGCTGAAGACAGGTTTTTTGTTACAAAAAAAATTGTGATACACTAGCAGACCGCCGATATTCCTTATTTTTAATAAGTAGTGATCCCTTCACGGGTATGCAATTGTATATTACTTTTGCATCTAAATAAGTATATATGATCGAAAACTTTCTGCATGAGTTTCAGTTGCCTTTACAAAATCCCGTACTTGTATTTGCGGTGATTTTACTGATCATATTGCTCTCCCCTATCATATTGAGGATGTTGAAAGTGCCTGGTATCGTGGGTTTAATACTATCAGGCGTGGTTATTGGCCCATTTGGATTCAACATAATTGAAAACAATTCAGCTGTCAATCTCTTTTCTACCATTGGGTTACTGTATATTATGTTCATAGCCGGACTTGAGCTTAATCTGAGTGAGTTCCGGCTATACCGCAATAAAAGTCTCGTTTTTGGATTGTACACCTTCATCATCCCCTTAGCAATAGGTTTTCCTGTGTGTTACTTTATTCTGGACTATGATTATTATGCCAGTTTGTTGATTGCCAGTATGTTCAGTACACATACCCTTGTGGCTTATCCGATTGTTAGCCGAATGGGAGTATCCAAAAATCAAGCAGTAGCGATCACCGTTGGGGGAACAATACTTACTGATACCGCTGTTCTTCTGCTTCTGGCTTACATTATGAGCGCTGAGAAAGGCAGTGTTGAGCCAGGTTTTTGGATACAGATGCTGATTTCAGCTGTAATTTTTTCGGTCATCCTTTTTTGGCTTGTCCCCATCATCACTGCATGGTTTTTTAAAAAGATGGAGAGTGAAAAATATTCCCATTATATTTATGTTTTGGCAATTGTTTTTTTAGCCGCCTTTTTAGCCGAAATTGCTGGTGTTGAGCCCATTATCGGTGCTTTTGTTTCTGGTTTGGTGCTTAACCGGTTCATCCCACATTCCTCTGTCTTGATGAATCGTATTGAATTTATCGGTTCTTCTCTTTTCATCCCCTTTTTCCTCATCAGTGTTGGGATGCTTGTTGATGTGAGTGTAATACTGCAGGGGCCCCAGGCACTGATAATCGCCGCCATACTCACAACTGTGGCATTAGCCGGAAAGTGGCTTGCAGCTTTGGCAACACGTTACAGCTTTAATTACAGCCATGCACAGCAGCAGCTCATATTCGGATTAAGCAGCTCCCACGCAGCAGCCACCATAGCTGTAATTCTTGTAGGTTTCCAAAATGGAATTATCGACGAAAACATCCTCAATGGTACTATTATCCTCATTTTGTTTAGCTGTATTATAGCTTCTGTTGTGACCGAACGGGCCTCAAAACGAATTTTGCTGGAAACTGACAGCTCTGCAAAAAATGATCAACCTTCGGTGGATTCATCAGAAAAAATACTGCTCCCTATTGCGAATTTTGCCAATATGGAAAAGCTGCTCGATTTTGGTATTTTTATCAAAAACAAACAAAACACGCAGCCTATTACCATTTTTTCTGTTGTGCCAAATGATGCCGAAGCAGAGGTTAACCTGCGCAAAGCAAGAGAGCGTCTGCAGGGATTTGCTCAACATATTTCAGCTGCTGAATCAAAAGTGGATGTTGTTGCTACCATCGATCACAATGCTTCTGCAGGAATCATACGAACTGCAAAAGAATCTCTTGCCAGCATCATATTATTAGGATGGCCTCAAACCGAAGGATTGATAGAAAAAGTCATTGGCAACAAGCTTGACAGTGTGATTTACAACATTGATAAAACAGTTTTCATCTGTCATTTTTCTAAACCACTTATCAATCATAAACGTATCATAATCGCAGTGCCACCCTTTGCCGAATTAGAGCAAGGGTTCACGTTGTGGATCAAAAAAATGCTGCAGTTTTCAAGTGAGATAGGCACTTCAACAGGTTTTTATACCACTGCTTTGACCCGAAAAATAATTGAAGAAAACCGACAAGTAAAGCTTACTGCCCCGAAACCATTTTTTGTTGAGTTTACCTCTTGGGATAGTATTTTGTTACTTTCCAATGACATAACACAGGATGATATCCTTGTTCTCGTTTCAGCAAGAAAAGGATCGGCCTCTTATCTCAGCGCTCACGACCACCTTCCTACAAAGATGGAAAAACAATTTGTGCATAACAGCCGTATCATTATTTTTCCTCAACAGCATCATGTTGAATACGTCAATGATCGTTATAAAGACATTGATGCTGAACCATTGTTGCGTGGTGTTGAAACGCTGAACAGGCTTGGAAAAGGTGTAGGCAGCTTCTTTAAAAAAGCTGAATAATAACTATTAATAAGGTAATAAAACAGTTAAACTCACTTAAAACTTAAAGAAATGCTCATTCAATTGCTCGACATCTTGCGGATTGTTTTGGTAGGAATCGCTTTTTATGTGGGATATTCCATCGGTTTCGACACAACCTACAACCCTGTTGCCCAACTTCATTTTATGATACCTGTTGTAATTGTTGCCATTGCCGGTATCTCAGGCCTGGAAGGGTTGATTTTTGGTAAAAGAACAGCCCGGGCCAAAGGTTTTGAAACAGGCAGCAATTACCAGAAACAGTCGTCATTTGCATTGTTGTCCTATGCAGCCGGGGCTATGCTGGTTTATTTTACCAGCTGGGGCATTTATGCCGAACTCACCATTTTATTCGTTTTCTTTTTCTTCTTTACACTCTCGGCCATCAATCATAGCATTGACGCCATACGCCATAAAAACTATAAGTGGCAAAATATCAACCGTCCATTTATCCTTCTTTTGATGTTAGCCGGATTTTTATATCCGGTATGGATGTTTTTTAAGTAATTGACTAATAACCTTTTAGGGAGTAACAACTCCCTGATTTGAATTTTATTAGCAGGGTTTCGTTTACACAAAGCCTTCACTAAAAGAATCTTAATCTTTGCGTCGTGTCTCTGAAACTGAAATAAGATGCCTGCTCGCAGCTCCGTTTTCGGAAGAAAAAATCACACTTCTCATGTTACAAAGTAAAAGTGGTTGCATTTTATTTCCGTCAATTAACTGTATATTTGTCGTAAATCAAGAAAACGAAATCATGAAAAAATTTGCAGTAGTTTTAGCCGGTTGTGGTGTTTATGATGGTGCTGAAATTCATGAAGCCACCTTGGCAATGTTGGCAATAAAACAGTCGGGTAATGACTATCAGTGCTTTGCGCCAGACATGGAGCAATACCATGTGATCAATCATCTTACAGGTGAGGTAATGAATGAAAAGCGTAATGTGCTTGTTGAAGCGGCACGAATCGCCAGAGGAAGCATCATGCCACTATCGCAATTTGATGCGGATTCATTCGATGTGCTTTTCTTTCCGGGAGGTTTTGGCGCTGCCAAAAATCTTTCAACAGTTGCCTTCGACGGACCAAAAGCTACAGTTCAGCCCGATGTGGAAAAGGCAGTGAAAGCCATGTTCAACCAAAAGAAACCCATTGGTGCCATGTGTATCTCACCAGCTTTCATAGCTAAAATCCTTGGTGATGTTAATGTGACAATCGGCAATGATGAAGGTACAGCGCAAGTTATCGAAGCTTTTGGTGGCACTCATATTCAAACAGAACATGGCGATGTGGTGTGCGATCACGAAAAAAAGGTTTTTACAACACCCTGTTACATGCTTGATGCCTCAATAGCTGACATCTGGGACGGAGCATATAATATTGTTGAATCTATTTTAGCAAGTTTTGAACCAAAAGATACCGCTGAAGAATAAGTTGTTTTTTTGTCGAATCGCGCTGCGACAGGGCTGATTGTCATTTTGATTTTCGACATGTTTTACGCTGCGGAAACAATTCCTTTACATAAAAGCAAATTTTCTTGTCTGATAATCAGGAATTAACTACTTTTGCACCCAGATTTTAACGAAAACACAAGTTATTATGGCTGAGCCTCTTGTAAGTATTTTTTCGGGTAGAGCATCTGAATATTTGGCAAAAAAAATTGCAAAAAGTTACGGTACTCCCCTTGGAAAGACAACTTTCGTTGATTTTTCTGATGGTGAATTTCAACCTTCTTTCGAGGAAAACATAAGAGGAAGAGACGTTTTTATCGTTCAATCAACCTTTGCGCCCACCGAAAACCTCTTTGAAATACTGTTGATGGCCGATGCAGCACGCAGAGCTTCGGCACGTAAAATCACCGCTGTAATACCCTATTTTGGTTTTGCCCGACAGGATCGGAAAGACAAATCGCGGGTTGCCATAGCAGCAAAGCTCGTTGCCAATTTGCTCATCACTGCAGGAATCACACGTATCATCACCATTGATTTGCATGCTGACCAAATACAGGGATTTTTCGATGTGCCTGTTGATCATCTTTATGCTTCCAATATTTTCGTTCCATACATCCACAGCCTGCAACTGCCCAACCTCACGCTGGCATCGCCCGATACAGGAGGAACACGAAGGGCTGCTTCTTATGCCAAAATGTTGAATACCGGTTTTGTAATCTGTTATAAACATCGTGCGAAACCCAACGAGGTGGAAGATATGTCGCTTATTGGTGATGTCACCGGACGTGATGTAATTTTGATGGATGATATCATTGACACAGCCGGATCGATCACCAAAGCAGGAGAATTGATCATGAATAACGGTGCTGCAAGCGTTCGCGCTTTTTGTACGCACCCTGTCTTTTCAGGCAAGGCCTACGAGCGCATTGCAGCCTCTCCATTTACAGAAGTAATCGTAACAGATACCATCCCTCTCAAACAAGAGTGTGATAAAATAAAAGTATTGTCAACTGCTGATTTATTTGCTGAAGTTATCCGAAGAGTGGAGAACTACGAATCCATCAGCTCGTTGTTTCAAATTCCAAGTTCCAAATAATTAATTAAATCATTAAAAATGAAAACAGTATCATTGAGCGGTTCTCCAAGAGAGAACGTAGGGAAAAAAGATGCTAAAACACTTCGCTACGCCGGGAAAGTTCCCTGTGTTTTGTATGGTGGTGCAGAGCAGGTTCATTTCCAAATGAATCAGGTAGATTTTAAAGTCATCCTTTTTACTCCTGAAACATTTCTTATCGAAATCAAAATTGGTAGCAAAACTTACAAAACCTTACTGAAAGACGTTCAGTATCATCCGGTTGGTGACCATGTATTACATGCCGATTTTTATGAAGTGAAAGACGACAAACCTGTTGTTGTTTCATTACCTGTTAAACTCAAAGGCACCTCACCTGGAGTAATCCGCGGTGGTAAAATGAAGTTGAAAATGACCCGCCTTAACGTAAAAGGATTGATAGCCAACATGCCTGAATTTATCGAAATCAGCATCGCGAAGTTGAATGTCAATCAAAGCATTAAAGTAAAGAACCTTGAATTCGAAAAGCTAAACATCCTCAACAACAGTAATTCAGTTGTAGTTGAAGTTACAGCAGCTCGTGGCATAGTTCTTACCGATGAAGAATAAACGCTTATTTTAGCATATAAAAAGGCATAAAACATTGTTTTTATGCCTTTTTTCATGACTACCCTTTTGTTTTAAAAACAATTTATGAACCTTTGCATATGAAATACCTCATTGCCTGTTTGGGAAATATTGGCCCGGAATATGCCAACACCCGTCATAATATTGGTTTTAGGGTGGGCGATTATCTGTGTGCTGACCTGGCCGGAAAATTTGAAACAACACGTCTTGCCCAGCTTGCCACGCTTAAATATAAAAGTCGTGTATTGGTTGTTATAAAACCTACCACTTATATGAACCTGAGCGGTAAAGCGGTACAATACTGGCTGCGTCAGGAAAACATTCCACAGGAAAATTTATTAGTGGTTGTTGATGATCTTGCTTTGCCTTTGGGAGTTCTGCGCCTCAAATCAAAGGGTGGCGATGCAGGTCATAATGGATTGGAAAATATCATGCAAACCCTTGGAAATAATCAATATGCCCGACTCAGATTTGGTATTGGCGATGACTTCCCACGCGGAAAACAAGTGGATTATGTTTTGGGCGAATGGAACAGGCAGGAGATTGAAACCATCGAGCCCCGCATTCCTGTTGCCGTTGAAATCATCAAAAGTTTTGTCTCAATTGGTATTGAGCGAACGATGACGTTATACAACAACAAATAGCCACTCGCGGGAATTGGTTGAATCATCAAAATACCAGCCCATAAACCAAATCATCATTCCCTTAGCTAAAAATTCATACGTTCTTTTTGTGGGTTTGTGATTGGTTTCACTCTAAAAATCTTCTTTTTCAATCATGATAATCAGTTGAACAACTCCAGCTGAAGCCGCTGCATTTTGCTCTGACTTTAGTACAAATTGTAAGAAAATGGAATTACTAATTGTGAAATAATTCTGTGTTACGAGAAAAGCCAAGCAATAATACTATTCAAAAAGCGACTGAAAACAGGCAAAAATGAGCAAAAAATGGGCAAATTCAGCAAAAAAGTGAAAACGGTTTTTCAAAAAATGAAATATTTTTTCGTTTATAATACACTCATTATCTATTTGTTACAAAGGCACTTTTTAATAAAAGTAAAATAAAGTAAAAAAAAGTGATGCGTTTTTCCATTTTTCTGGTACTAATATATAGACGACTTTTTTTGTTCCAATAAATTAGATGATGAACAATTATAGCCATAAATGAAATTTCTGAGAAAAATACATGACTATGCAGAACACGATTAACCGCCCCCCACCCGAGACAGGCAAAATGCTTCGTGTATTGGATTGCCTACATAACACTATCATACATTCATTTATCGCTCACTTCATTCTTTCTGATGTTTAAGAGGGATACGATTCAGTTGACGGATTACGCATGCACAAAAACAACTTTCAATTACTATTAATGATTTAACCAATAAAAACAATTGACAATGAACTTTTTAGCTAAAAAAAAGAAACTTGATTATCTGCTTCTTTTGATCCAAAATGGTGAAGGCATTAGTGCTGATTATTTAAGTGAAAGAAGTTGCACCTCTAAGCGCACGCTTTATCGCTGCATCAGTGATCTAAAACAGATGGGTTATAACATAGGATATTGTGCTGTCCGGCGATCCTATTATCTAATCTCATAAAATAACACTGAACACCGCTAGATGAAAAATTTCAATAACAATGAAAAATTGGCAACTGACTGCCGGGATATGGCAGTCACTTCTATTTATCTTTGTGGTCGAATTCAGAAACCAATTCAAAACCAATAATTAATCTAAATACATTTCACAATGATTTATAATAAAACAACGAATTAATACATTGCTTTTATAAAACGAGCCGGCCACCCGAAAAACAAAAACCTCCCAAGGAGTCAGTCAAGCATTTCACCAGAAACATAACTTTAACCAAATCCAGAGAAGGCCGCGCAAAGATACAACAACGCTTATTGAAACCAACCCGCAACAGCGTTTTATTTGATGTTTACACACATCACAGGGGTGGCGGCACACGCCTTTACAGGTTTTAGCGTGTGTGGCTGTGGCCTGAGGCTACGAATGAACCTGCGCTATCGTGTTTTTATACCTGCGTTAAGGGAATAAGGCCGGAATGTACGCCGAAACAGCGGCCAAAGCACAAAATTCTGAAAGTAGGCGAAGAAACAATACTAAAATGAAAAGAATTACATTAGTTTTATTAATGTTAACCGTTTTTCTATTTGTCCTCACAACGATCTTCTCATGTAACAAAATAGATGAAGTTGAAAAGATTATGACAGATGAAACAGTTTTTATTGAGAAGCAAAATGAAATTGACCCTGAAAGTATAATATCTTTTTCCTCTAAAGAGGATTTTGGAGAATTATATGCCTTTCTTTTTGAAAATCAAGACCGGGAGGAATTTCTTGTCAATTATATCAAGCAGAATTATTCGATACAAAGTGTAAGGGAAATCTACAACAACGGTATGAAACTCTATGGCACCAATGAGTTTAAAAACTATGTTTCGAAGTATCCAAAAGTGTTTTACAAGGAAAACACCGGAGATTCAGAAATATATAGCTTTCCGGGGTCGAGTCTGATGTCATACCTATTAAACACAGAGGCTATGTTAATTGTAAATGACACTTTGATTAAGTTCACTTTAGACTCTTTGTTGGTATACAAATCTGAAAGAATAGATGATGGTATTTCTAACAAGATCAAAGTTCAAGAACTCATTGAAAAGAGACAAAGTCGAATCGAGGTTAGTAGGTCGAGTGAAGTAATGCTTAAGCAAGAAGAGTATAGTTACAAAACAGCTTATTGGGGTGATGCGAGAAGAATAGTAGCAAGATTGTATAAGTTTTATAATAGACCACCTCTCAATGGTAATGATTGGGATGCACGAACCACTGCGCAAAGACGGTATTTGGGTGTTTGGATTCAGGAAAATGCCGATGCAGTTGGCATAAATCATTTTGGGTGTTCCGTTAGTTGTTATGATGGTACAACCATCAATCTCCCAGCTGCTAGCTGGCAATACAACAATTCCTCCGATATTCAAAGAAACATCGTAAACACGGGAAGTAGTACCCCAAGACCTTATCCATGGAGTTCTTGCTTAATAAATCACACGGGATTAAGAAACCCTACTTGGATTTATGTGAATAATAATCAGATGTTTAACTAATATGTCATTGATTAGTTAAAATAAACATATCGTTGCAACCTAACACAATGGTTACAACGATATGTTTGAAACAAATCCTTAATTTCCTATCATTAACCGATTATAAAATGCAAACCAAATCAACAATTTTATCAATTTTTCTCTTCGCAATCATTTCTTTGATTTCAACTCAAGAGATATTTTGCCAGGAGGAGGGAAACGCAGAACCAACGCCAATCGAGAAAAAACATGCCATTGGCGTTCAATTTAATCCCTATTGGAGTGATTATATCATTTCTGCTAATTTTGAACGCATTGACTGGAATATTGCTCTAAGATACTTTAAACGACAATCTTATCATGCTAAATTTAGTATTGGTCTTGAGGGTAATTTTTATTGGAATAACGGACCTTATTACCGGGTCAGAACCTTTCGTTTTGGCCCATTGTTCAGGTATGAGTTTTTAAAATTTAAGCGATTGTCTTTTTTTGTCGAGACTTCCCCTTCTATTAATTTTGATGTAGTAAAATACGACCAAAACAAAGTGCCGGGAAGCAGTAAGCCTTTTGTTGATTCAAAGAAGTTCTCAGGAGGAATATATTTGTCTCCCGGTCTTAGTTTCCGTTCGCGAAATGATAGGTTGAGTGTGGATATTTCTTATAAAGCAGCAACTTACTATTTTGCAAATGGCAAAAAACACGTCCCATCCTTTAAAATTAACTATCACTTTTAATCGGCCAATGATATAGCCCATGAGAAGATCAATGCTTGTTTTGTTCTTGTTTTTAAGCTGCTTTTCTGCACAAGCACAAATAAAATCATGCAGCATCAGCGGTTTGGTTCGCGATGCCATCACTGGCGAAAGCCTTCCGGGGGCGCATGTGTTTGTGCAAGCTACTAACACAGGAGTTATAACAAATAATTATGGCTTTTATGTCCTTACTTTGCCTCCGGGAGATTATATTTTAAAAATAAGTTATGTCGGGTACAATCCTTTAGAGCTTCCTTTTCAACTGCAAAAGGCTGAAAGATTGGATATTAAGTTGAACCCTTCCATCGAACTCCATGAGATAGAGGTAAAAGCCCGGATGTCTCAACTTCAAAATCCTCAAATGGGCATATTGCATATTCCAATGATTCAGGCTGCCTCAATACCTGCCTTAATGGGTGAGAAAGACGTCTTGAAAGCATTTCAGCTGATGCCGGGTGTGCAAAGCGGAAAAGAAGGCACAGGAGGTTTGTTTGTCAGAGGTGGTGGCAGCGATCAAAACCTGATCATTCTTGATGATGCTGTGGTGTATAATGCCAACCACCTTTTCGGATTTTTTTCATTATTTAACGGACAGGCCATCAAAGAAGTGTCATTAATCAAAGGAGGATTTCCGGCGCGTTACGGAGGCAGGTTATCATCTGTGATTGATATTACGATGAAGGAAGGGGATATGTCTGCATATCATGGAGAAGCAGGAATTGGCCTGATTGCTTCACGTATCATGTTTGAAGGCCCGATAAAAGCCGGAAAATCATCTTTTATGATCGCGGGAAGACGCACCTATTTCGATCTGCTTTCCCGACCATTTTTAAGCGAAAACGAACAACCGGCCTATTTTTTTTACGACCTGAACCTCAAAACAAACTTTGTTCTGAATGAAAAAAATCGTCTTTACATTAGTGCTTTTCTGGGAAAGGACGAATTGAATACGCGCTCCTCTGAACACGATATAGTCAATAAAATGGGGTTGAATTGGAGGAATATTCTGGCCAATGTCAGGCTGAATACGCTCTTGAGCAATGGCTTATTCATGAATAACACGCTGGTGTTCAGTCAATACAATTCGGGTTATTATTTGAATCAAGAGGATAATCATATTAATAAATCTTATCATATTGAACATTCAAACGGGCTGAAAGATATCAGTTTGAAATCAGATTTTGTTTTGGGAGCCGTTCCCCGGCATACAATCCGCTTCGGGAGCTCGCTGAGTTATTATCAATTCATGCCTCGAAAAATTGTTTTAAAAAATGAATTCACGAATGAATATGACAATGAATCTGAAAGTTCACAATCAGGATTACTTTCGTTCTACATAGAGGACGAATTTGTTTATGATAAATGGATGTATAATATTGGCCTGAGACAAAATTTCTATACCTCTGGCAAGCATTGGCTGGTGCGTGCAGAGCCAAGAATTACTATCGGCTATTTAATTGGCAATAAATCCTCTATAAAAGCATCATTTACAATGATGAACCAGTTTATTCACCTGATGAGTTCAACAGGGACAATGCTGCCTGCTGATATTTGGTTGCCTGCAACTAAAAGTATTCAGGCTCAGCAGAGTATTCAATATTCAATTGGATATGAACGTGAGTTTAGCAGGCTAAAGGCTGATTTTAGTCTTGAAGCATATTACAAAACATCATCAAATGTGTTAACCTACCGTGATGGGGCAAATTTTTTCTTTATTGATGCCTCAAACCCCCCGCAACAAATCAATTGGGAGGCAAATGTTACATCAGGAAAAGCAAAAGCTTTCGGCTTTGAAGCAATGCTGCATAAAAAACAGGGCAAATTGAATGGTTGGCTGGGCTATGGTTGGTCTAAGTCAAGTGTGAGATTCAATGAGATCAATTCAGGAGATTGGTTTCCATCGGATTATGACCGCAGGCACGACATTTCTATTGTGCTTTCCTACGATTTCAAACCAAACAGAAAAGTCTCCGCCTCATGGACTTACATGACAGGACACCCGGTAACATTGCCATATCATACCTCCGTTGCCCACAAACCTTATGATTTTGAGGGATATACTTCACCAACATCTTTTATAAACATTGACTATTATGGAGAACGGAATAATTATCGTACCGATAACTACCACCGCCTTGATTTAGCCCTTCAGCTTACTAAGCCCCTAAAGCATGGTGAAAGAACCTGGGAAATTGGTGTTTATAATGCCTACAATCATTACAACCCATTTATGTATTATGTGGATAATTTATATGGAACCGATAAAAGGATATTGAAGAAAACGACTTTATTTCCTTTTATACCCTCGATAACCTATGTTCGCAAATTTTAATTCAATGAAAAAAGTCAGCTTTAATATTGCCACGATCTGTTTTCTGTGCTTTTATCTTTTAGTAGCATGTACCAAGTTTGAGGAAGAAATTGACATTGCAGATATTCCAGGTCCTTATGTAGTTAGCTCCTATCTCTATCCGGGAATGGATACAGTAAAAGTGTATGTGCATCAGGCTTATTCGCTGAATGCCCAGATACAAACCGGATTAATCATACCCGTTGAAAATGCTGAGGTTCTTATAGCCAATGCCCAAAGTGGTAAACTTAGGTTGATGTATAACCCCAATGACAGTACTTATGCTATTGATGGTAACGCTTTGCGCATAACTGCCGGTCAACAATACACACTGTCTGTCGCTATTGCTGATCATCCATTGATTGAATCTGCTGTTGTTGTTCCTTTTCCTAATGAGAATTTTGGAATTATTAAAACAGATTCAAATACCAGCCAATACGTCAAAGACTATTATTTTAAAGCCTTTATCAACGATTCGGCGGGCATTCAAAACAACTACCAATTGTTTGGTACAGCAGAAATAGAGACCGTTTGCCAAACGGATACGGCTGTGGAAATAACAACCGAAATGAGTATGATTTTCGATTACAGCCCTTTAATATCCGACCAAACCCGCGATGGTCAAACATTCCATCAGAATGCCGACCTGAGCGTATTTGATCGGTTTTACCCTTATCAATGCCATTCAACTGCTTTGAGCATTAACCTTAAACTTATTCATTTAGAGGGTTTTACATACACCTATTTAAAAGCACTGGAAGATTTCGATATTGCCTTGGGCGATCCTTTTGCACAATATGTTATTGTCCCCAGTAATTTAACAAATGCACAAGGTGTTTTCGGTGCCTATGCAGTTGTTGAAAAGGAAATCCTGTGGTCAGAACTTAGCAAATGATTCGTTTTCAACGCGGTTGTGATAACAGACTGTATTTATTTAAGTTGAAGACAGCTTGTGGCCTAAAGTAAGCCCCGCTCCATCAAATATATAAAAATGTGTACTATGAAAATTTCAGTCAGGCAAGGGTTGTCATGCACGATTTACCCCATTTGTATAAATACTGTTTCGATATGAATCAGGCCTTTCATTTTATTTTCTTGAAGTATTTCAGGCTTAGTCTTCGCTCAAAAATAGTGTATGACTATCATATCAATTTGAAAGTCAATGCTATCAACAGCTTGACATTAGGATTTTATTTTCACAACAGTTTATGAATCTATGAAAAAAGCATTTACCCAACACAAGTATTGGTATTCACCAAAACATCAATGAATTACCCATACCCGTTTGTTGGACGTTAACATCGAAAAAAATGATTAATATACATCCCCTCTCTGCCGGATGCAAAAAGGCAGAAAATCAGATTTTTAACAACAAAAAAATCATCCTTATGAAAAAACAAATTTTAGTAAGTCTGGCAGCGGTTTTATTCGCTGTCTTGAGTGTTCGTGCACAAGAAACAAACGAAGAAGTGGTTGGCAGGTTTGAAAACGAACAGATCGTCCTCACAAAGGTGGTGGCTTTGGCGGAGCATTTCAGAAGCCAGCTCGACAACGACGGAAAGTTGAGCGAACTCACCGCCACCCTGCTTCCCAATCAGAAGAATGTGTAAATCGGCACCACGGTGAAAGGAAATTCGGAGAAAATTTCCAGTGTTGGCATCGTTGGCTTGCTTCACGAAGCCAAGGTGTATGTGCTGACTGGAAAAAGCACTTTGGCCAAATCAATGGATATGAATGGTTTGGGTAGCCCGACCATCAGCTGCAAAGGCGAAACATGCACCGCCTGTGCAGTCAGTTTCACAGACACCTACCCCTTTGTGAAATGCGACTGCACCACACCCGATTGCTCTGATTGCCTTTGCAATATGACCATGATGGTGACGATGGATATGGGGGTTTTTGAGTATACGCAAATTTAGCTTTGATTTCGAAAACGAAATTTTTGAATATAACCCAGAGATAAAGATTCTCTTTCGAAGGCAACTCACTTTTGGTTAGTAATAAAGATGAAGCGTTTTTTCGTGAGCATATGTAAAACATAACATAAACAAACAAGTACTAAAATGACGACGTTTAACAACAAAATGGATAAACTGGAGAGAATGATTGACTATATCCGTAGAGAAAATACAGGAAATGCAAATGAATTTGCAAATAAAATAGCTGTGTCGAGGAGTACGCTTTTTAGATATATTGACGACTTAAAGGCAATGGGATACAATATTGGATTTTGCTTCTCCAGGAGAACATTTTATTTTATTGAAAACAGTGAAGTGCGAAATCGGTTTAAGTCAATAACATAGGGTTTCATTCTCCTCAAGGCATCTGATAAATGAAGCCACCGTATTATTTTCTTTTGCTTTATCTGATGTTGCCCTGATTTATATTTGAAACCAATGGATGTCTTCATACTTTATGAATGATACAACAAATAAAGCTACAAAAGAAAAGGGAGTAACTTAAAACTCCCTTTTTCTGATTATGATGAAATTTTTAGAATCTTAAATTAACTCACTAGAATATCTATTGACAAATCACTTTTTTAGTCATTTGTGATGAGGAGTTAAAAATGTCATTGAGTAGTTAGGATCATCTTTTTAGTATCAATCAGTTTCCCGTTAAATACGAGAGAATAGGAGTAGAGGCCGGCTTTCAGATCGTCTGACTTAACAACGATAAAGAAGTTGCCTGATTGAGTCAGATCAATTTTTTTAACTTCATTGCCTTGCGTATCATGTATCACGATGTAAGCTGAAACCAAATCAGATGGAATAAAGTATTCAATGGTCGTTTCGTCATTAAACGGATTTGGCTTGCAATTAAGTAATGATGCTTTTGACGCATTAACATCGATTGTTTCTATGGATGAGGATTTATTTCTGCCTTTAGTTTGCATGTATATTGCTCTGATGGAGTTGATGTCCTCTCTAAGCGCTAAAACCTCAGTCTGAAGGTTTTCGTTCTGCAATTGAAGTAAGTCCAAATTGTTTTTTTGTTGCTTCATACCTTCCACTATAACCGGAATCAACTCAACATAGTTAATTGCTAAAAAACCATGTTCGTCTTCAGAAATGAGGGAAGGGAACAATTCTTTAACATCTTGAGCAATAAAGCCAAAGTGTTCCTGTGAATAAAAATCGCTTTCGGATTCAACGGAACTTGAATCAATAGCTTTGAACTGATACTTTTTTGCCTCCAGGCTATACAGGTTTTGAACGATCTCTATCGATTGAATGTTCTTTTTAAACCGTCTATCAGATAAGTTCATAAATCCGGTTGACCAGGCTTCACCATTTCCTGTTACATAAAACCTGGATTGGTTATTTTTTTGAACGATGTAGCACTTGGAATAGTCGTGAGAGGGATAAGTCATAAAGGTATTATCCCATGGACCAGCATTGTTAGTCCATAAACGAGCCTCACCATTTGTTTGAATCTTGAATTGGGCAGATAGCGAAACCGAAAATGCTATAAAAAGCCACATTACTAAAGTTAGTTTTTTCATAATTTATTCGTTATTGGGTTTAATAATAAAACTTCCTTCAACAGGATACTCTTCATCGATGTTCGCAGCAGTTGAAACAAAATGGTAAATGGAATTGAATTTGCCCGTTATCACATATTCTCCTCCAAGTTTTTCCCATCGTCCTTCAATATCGATGTATTTGTCTGTGTGTCCTACTAGACCTTCTCCACTTGTATTACTATAGGAGAACCAGGTAAGAATTAAACCATGTATTGTTTTGCCATTAAGCTCTAAAATAGACTCATACGCTGGATCTCCGCGCTCATTATGTTTGAATACAAGCTCATTCGCCGATGAGCTTGTAATTCTCATATAGAGAATTCGGTCACGATTTATATATTCCCCATTTTTGGAATATGATCCCGAAAATGTTCCAACATACGACCCTTCCGGAGGAGGTTGTTTTTTGCATGCTATCAATAAGATCAGCATTAAAAAAAGAATTGAAGTGGTTTTCATTACAAATTAAGAATTAATAACATGCGCGTACATCCATATTTAAACCTGTCCCCAAAGGTACTTCAAAAGCTCCAAAAATCGTAATGTCTTCTTTGGCTTTCAAAACCGTTTTGGATGTTAAAATGTTTGAACATCCACTACCCCCGATTCGGATGTACTTTTTTACTTTGTTGTCGTGATTCTGAAAATTGTACGAACAATAATCCATTGGTGCATTGCAATCTTTTTTGAGTTTGTACCATCTTATCCAGTCGATTTCCATTTTAGAAGGGAAAGTACCTGCATTTGGTTGATGATTTGTAAGTCCAATATTCAATATAAGTTGCATTGGTTCAAAATTTCCTTTATTAGTTTCACTTCTAATAAGTTCGCCATCAAGGTAAAACTTGATTGAATTCGGCGTCCATTCAAGGGTATAAATGTGCCATTGAGTATAGTCGCCTATCATATTTGGATTGTAGTTCGTAACAACAAAACCATATGGAACGGAATTCCAATGAATATTATTGGACATCCAGAAATGGTCATGAAATAGAGTGTCAAAATTTTCATTAGGATCGTATCCGGGTATCATCTCAAAAATGTCAATTTCACTATAATACCAATCAGGAAGCCCTGGTTTATGAATCATCCAAAACGCTGAGTTCAGGCCCATTCCATAACTGACTTTTATCCGGGCTTCAACCAATCCGTACAACAAATTTGTATTTTTTGTTTGAACCCATCCTGAGGTGTACGTATAAGGAGGGTGGCTTGGAATTGTGTCTTGATAGGAACAATGTTCATGATGCCAGTAAGATGGTGGACAAGAGTAGGTTTGCTGATAAGATTGCAAAATAAGGCTACCTCCTTGAACCCTCACATTGTTTTGATTATTTAAGTAAACGAGTTTTTGTCGTTGTTCTCCTGGTTTTGCAAGACTTGCCCAATGATCCCAATTGTTTTTTGCTTCCCATATACTTGGGTTGAAAATGTGAAAATCATCCTGCCAATCAATCTGCCAATGGGGATCTTGCTCAGCCACTGTTTGAGCAAATAAAACTGTGCCAATCATTACAAAAATGGGGAGGATGAAGTATTCAATACAATATCTTTTCATAAACAATTGAATATATGTTATGAGTAATAAACCATGTGATAAAACTGAATCACTCTTCAAGCCCTATCGTTAAGGCAAAAATACTATGGCAACAGTCTCAAAAACTGACACACTAGTTCCAATTTTATGATTATTTTTAAGTTTATAAAAGGATTGGATTCGTGGTATAACATGCCCTCTGACGGAGACCAACTTTCGCCATATTAAACCCATACAAAACTTAGGTGAGTTGGTGATAGTAATCAGCTGTTCCATGCTCAATATCTTCCCGGTTGTAGTCTATCCAGGAATTTTCAAGAACCCCATCCTTTTAGAAGACTTCAGCAACTTTAAGTACGATACAGAACTCTTCGATTCGCTGGTTGATAGCATTATGGTGTATCCTTACTATTTCATTATGTCCAACGACCTGATGAAACAGCAGCTACCATATTTAAGGATTAAGTCTAATATTAGGCCCAACTATCAGCTGCAAATCCGAATCATGCACTGCCTGTGCAGTCAGTTTCACCGACACCTACCCCTTTGTGAAATGCGACTGTACCACACCCGATTGCCCGGATTGCAATTGCAATATGAACATGATGGTGACGATGGATATGGGGGAGTTTGAATAGGGAACTATATTTTCCACAATCTTTTCACAAAGTCTTCGTTATGTATTTGCCTGGGGAACCGGATCAAAATTGATTTATCAGGCAAAACCTCAACTCACTTTTTACGGTAGGTAAAAAAAAGCTGGGGTAAACGTTAAGTGTTTTCAAAACAACAAAACTTAGATGATGAAAATAGGGGTGGTTAGGTCTTTTGCGCTTGTGGTGATACTCCACGCGGCATTCGTCACACGCTCGTTTTCTCAGGAGCAAAAAAGCTACGATGAACTGAAAAGCTTTTCAAAATGGAGCATTGTGGCAGGTCCTGTGCTATTTGACAAAGCCACATTATCACCTCAATACGGTGATCTTTCGTTTGATAATAAACCAATTATTGGGTTTAACGCAGGTTTCGAATATGATTTTTATCCGGAAAAAAAATGGTCAATAATAACTGGACTTATTCTGACAAAGGAGCCTATTTACAAGTTCAGATATAAAATAGCCATCGAGGATAATTACCCTCACTACTTAAAAGACTGGGTTGATGATGAAAAGGCTAGCTCAATTGTTTCGTTTTCTGTTCCAATAATGATTCGATTGAATATACAAGTGTTTAATAGACTGTATGTTTATTTATTAACTGGTTTAAAAGCCAAATATTTCCCGACTGGAGAAGCATACTTTACAGTTACTATGGGCAATGAAGACCGAACGGAGACACGGGAGATGTTCGGTTTGCGACTAAACAGCCCTGAAAATGCATTTCAAGGTAGTTTTGTTATCGGAACCGGCTGTTCTTATGCCTTGGATAAAGTCCTGCTCAAAGCAAATTTCATTTACGTGATGAATTTTCAAAACACCATCAGTGGCGAATACCAGTTTGGCAATTTATTCAGCTCACCACCTACACGTGGTTATTACAACCTTTCGGGCAACTACCTCGGCTTGTTGTTTTCGGCGAGTTTGAAAAAAGGCTGGGGCAAACGTTAAGTGTTTTCAAAACAACAAAATTTAGATGATGAAAATAGGGATGGTTAGGTCTTTAGCGCTTGTGGTGATGCTCCACGTGGCATTCGTCACACGCTCATTTTCTCAGGTGCAAAAAAGCTACGATGAACTGAAAAGCTTTTCAAAATGGAGCATTGTGGCAGGTCCTGTTCTTTATGACAAGGCTAAACTGACACCTCAATATGGCGACCTTACTTTTGAAAACAAACCAATGTTAGGGTTTAATATTGGTGTTCTGTATGATTTCCATCCTGAAAAGAAGTGGTCATTTCAAACCGGATTGATTGTTGCAAAGGAACCAATCTCTTCAATATCCTTCAAAATCTCACATAATGACTTATACGAAAATTATCCTGGTGATTTGATTAATGAATATAAATCATATGCGCTTTACTCATTTTCATTTCCAATATCATTAAGATTTAATCTTCAAACAGGTAAAAAAACATTCGCGTCTTTTACAGTTGGGTTAAAAGCGATGTATTTTCCTCATGGAGAGTCGGAATATACTTATGCAATATCAGATGAGCAGCTTTCTGATTATCGTGAAATTTTTGGTTTAAAACTTGAAAGTCCTGAAAATTCAATTCAGGGTGGTTTTGTTATCGGAACCGGTTGTTCATATGCTTTGGATAAAGTGTTACTCAAAGCAAACATTATTTATGTTATGAATTTCCAAAATACAATTTCCGGAGAGTATCAGTTTGCTAACTTATTTACCTCCCCAGATACCAGAGGGTATTATGATTTATCAGGGAATTACCTTGGATTGCAATTTTCAGCAAGCTTGAAAAAGGGTTGGGGTAAACGTTAAGTGTTTTATAATCAGAAAATAGAATTTTTGCGCTGAACCATTCTGTTGATCATCTTATTCCTGGCAGCTGTAGGGAAAAGATGGTTGTCCTGGCAGATCATTTCAGAAGCCAGCTCGACAACAACGGAAAGTTGAGCGAGCTCACCGCCACCCTGCTTCCCGATCAGAAACATGTGTATATCGGCACCACGGTGAAAGGAAATTCGGAGAAAATTTCCAGTGTTGGCATCATCGCCCTGATTCACGAGGGCAAAGTATATGTATTGAGCGGAAAAAGTACTTTGGCCAAATCAATGGATATGAATGGCTTGGGTAGCCCGACCATCAGCTGTAAAGGGGAATCATGCACTGCCTGTGCAGTCAGTTTCACCGACACCTACCCCTTTGTGAAATGCGACTGCACCACACCCGATTGCCCTGATTGCAATTGCAATATGAACATGATGGTGACGATGGATGTAGGGGTGTTTGAATAGGCGGCATGTGCCTCACAGGATCAAGCTAAGATCTATGATGAATTATTTAAGCAGAAACTTATTGGTTTCATCCGATGAAGCCCTCATTTATTAGATTTTATCACACAGGCATGTCCAAAAATCTTAAATAATTGGACAAGCAAGCAAATCATGTTCATTTTCTGATTCCTGAAAGTAGAAACGATTCCTCAATGTACTCTCTAACAAAAAAATTCTGTAAAAGTGATTTGACTTATTTACCCGGAGATGACCAATGAAATGTTTTATTTCTCGTTGGCTTTTTGGAGAATCTCATTCATGAGAGTCCCACTTATCCAAACATCTTTATCAATAAGTTCTTGAAGTAACGGCTTTATTGCTGATATTAATCCCATTGACTTCGCTTTTAGCAATATCCCTATCGTTCCTGTAACTTGTAAATCAGCATGTTTGGCATGAAACCGCCCTATTTTTCATCCAAAATAATAAGATCAGCTCCAATTTCATTCGCCAATACAATTGCTTCAGCTTCGCCTGTGTCAAGTTCAAGAAAATATTTTAGTGCTTTCTTATCCTTAATCTCATGTATTTTAATCCATGTTATTGTCGATAAATCTTGGTAGAAAGCCTTGTTTCTGCCAGCTTCAATCTCTTGAAAAACAGCAAAAGGTATTGATATCTCTTTATACAATTCCTTAAGAAGTTCTAATTTGGATAGCTTCAACAGAGAAATTAAAGGAGTTGTATTTGAAACAACCTTACGCATTCATTATATCATTATTGAGTTCATCAATATCAGAAAATTCTATGATAGACACCTTGTATTGTGCAACAATATCCAGGAAGTCTAACCTTGATAATCCTAAAACTTTCGCAGCTATTCCCGAGGAAATTTTACCTAATTCATAAAGCTTAACTAAGGAACTAAGCTTGATTTCCTTCTCAAATTCATGAACACTTAGTTTCATCGAGTTCGCAAGTGATTCCGGATAGGTTATGTTTATCATCCTATTCATAAGGTAAATTTTAGTCAAAGATAGTGAAATCACATGTAAATAACTTGTTACCATTTGATTTTTATACTTCCAATGAAATAGCTTCTGATGCAAAAGTTCAATGCCGGTGCATTAATATTCAATATAACAAGGCATGCCGGAAAGAAATGACAGGAATCTCAGAAAATTGAACCTCCTGTCATGAATGAATTTATAACGAAGCCATCGGGCTTTAAAGACAAGCACTAATTATACTCCGGCCTGATTTTTTTGGCAATCAATGTATGTAAATCGCTGATGCTGACGCGTTCCTGTTGCATGCTGTCGCGGTCGCGCAGGGTAACGGTATTATCTTCAAGTGTTTGATGATCCACTGTAATGCAATAAGGTGTGCCAATGGCATCCTGACGACGGTAGCGTTTGCCAATGGAGTCTTTTTCCTCGTATTGGCAATAGAAGTCGTAGCGCAGGCTTTGGAGTATTTCGCGGGCTTTTTCGGGCAGTCCGTCCTTGGCCACAAGCGGCAGGATGGCTGCTTTTACAGGGGCCAACACGGCTGGTAGTTTCAGCACCACGCGTTCGCTGCCGTCTTCGAGCTTTTCTTCGTTGTACGAATTGCTGAGCATGGCCAGAAACATGCGGTCGAGTCCGATGGAGGTTTCAACCACAAAAGGAACATAGCTTTCGTTGAGCTCCGGATCGAAGTATTGTATCTTTTTGCCCGAAAACTTTTGATGTGCGCTCAGGTCGAAGTCGGTACGGGAATGGATTCCTTCCAATTCTTTAAAACCAAACGGGAATTCAAACTCGATGTCGGCTGCAGCATTGGCATAATGCGCCAATTTTTCATGATCATGGAAACGGTATTTAGAAGCCGGAATGCCGAGTGAAAGATGCCATTTCATGCGTTCTTTCTTCCAATGTTCGAACCAGGCAAGCTCATCGCCAGGACGCACAAAAAACTGCATCTCCATTTGTTCAAACTCACGCATTCTGAAGATAAACTGACGGGCAACAATTTCATTGCGGAAGGCTTTTCCTGTTTGGGCTATGCCAAAAGGAATCTTCATGCGGCCGGTTTTCTGAACGTTGAGGTAGTTCACAAAAATGCCCTGTGCTGTTTCGGGTCGCAGGTAAATTTCACTTGCTCCTTCGGCTGTTGAACCCATTTGAGTTGAAAACATCAGATTGAACTGGCGAACATCCGTCCAGTTGCGTGTTCCTGAAATAGGACAAACAACACCAATATCTTCGATCAACTGTTTAAAAGCCACCAAATCATTGGCTTCCATGATGCTATAGAGTTTTTTGCTGGTAGTTGCATGTTGATCTTTGAGCTCGAGCACGCGGGCATTGGTGGTGATAAACTGTTGTTCGTCAAAAGTTTCGCCAAAGCGCTTGCGGGCTTTTTCAACTTCCTTGTTGATTTTATCTTCGATCTTAGCCAAAAAATCTTCAACCAACACATCGGCACGGTAGCGTTTTTTAGAGTCTTTATTGTCAATCAAAGGATCATTAAAAGCATCCACATGACCTGAGGCTTTCCAGATTGTGGGGTGCATGAAGATGGCAGAGTCGATGCCAACGATATTTTCGTTGAACTGTACCATGGCCTGCCACCAATATTTGCGGATGTTGTTTTTAAGTTCAACACCATTTTGTCCGTAATCATACACAGCGCTGAGGCCGTCGTATATTTCACTCGACTGAAAAACAAACCCATACTCTTTGGCATGGGATGTAATCTTTTTAAAAAAGTCTTCCTGATTCATCATGCTGCAAAATTAAAAAAATGATTTGATTGACACTAATTTTTGGTTTAAGAGAGGAAAGATGCGGGGCTGCAACAGAATAAAACGCCTTTGAAATGCTCTGCTAGCTAATCTGCCAGCCAAAGTGACGGGTTCAACAAGGTTCTGCCTTGCCATATTTCAAAGTGTATTTCTGTCTTACCATCAATCTTGTCGGTGTGTATGCTACCAAGCAATTGCTTAGTTGCAATTTGATCTCCTCGTTTTACAAACACTTTTTCCAGATTGGAATAGACCGTAAAGTAATCGCCATGGCGTATAATAACAGCATTGTTTGTTGGGGTAATTTTATTCACGCTAACCACAACGCCTTCAAAAACAGCACGTGCATCGCTACCTTTTGGGGTTGCAATATCAATACCGTTGTTATTGATGGTTACTTTCTTCAACACCGGATGGGGTTGCTGGCCGAAGCGTGATGAAATGACGCCACGTTCAACAGGCCATGGAAGTTTGCCTCTGTTTTGAGTAATACTATTGCTGAGGCGTAGTTCTTCCGGAGTCAAATTCATAAGCTTATCAGGTGTTGCAGCCGTTTTTTCTCCTTTTCTCTCGCTTGCTTTTTTAATCTCATCGGCAATAATTGCTTCTATCTGACGCTGTAATTTGAGTGCATCCTGCTCTTTTTGCCGTAATTCCTTCTGAAGTTGTTTTTCCTGAAGACTGATTTTCCGAACTGTTTGGTCAACCTGTGTTTTTTCGTTTGAAAGAATAATTTGTTGTTTTCGTTCGGATTCAAAGAGCGTGGTTTTTTCAGTTCGTTCGTCCTCAAGTTGCTTTTTTTGCGATGCAAGTTGTTGCTGGGCCGCACTCATCCGGCTGATTTGCGATTGCCTCAAGGCGCTGTATTGCTGAAGGTATTTCAGTCGGCGGTATGCCTGATTGAAATCATCTGCGGCAAAAAGAAACATGAGTTTATTGAGCCCATTCCTGTTTTTATAGGCAAAAGCAATCATCCGTGCGTATTCTTTACGGAGTGATGTGAGCTCGTCTTCGGTTTTTTTAAGTTCTTTTTCAGTTCGCTGGAGCTTGTTTTCGGTATTCTCAATCTGTTTCCGAAGAGTCGCTATTAAGTTTTCACGCTGACGAATTTTTGATTGAAGAATAGTTAATTCGTTGAGGCTTAAGTTCTTTGTTTTCTTTGTTTCTTCAAGCAGTTGATTGGTCAGGTTTATTTCCTCTTCCAACTTCTTTTTTGTTTGTTCCAGCGTAGCTTTTTTGTCCTGTCCAAATAAAACGTTCGGGCCTGGCAAAAGTGTCAGTATCGCGAACAGAATAAGGAAGGAATAGTTATGCCTCATAAAACATTAAATTACTTCATTTTGCTGAAGTTTTCCGGAATTTTGAAAGGAAATGTTTGTTCGGTATCGAGTTCAAGTCGTGTAAAAGACAAGTTGATGTCCATTTTTTTACCACCCTGCAGTTCAAAGAAAACGCTAAACGGAACCAGCTGACCATTAACATTATTAAAATCAGTGTATGCTGCCTGAAGGCGCTTATTCTCATCCGTATACTCTTTCATGTTGATTTTCATGATTTTAAAAGTTTCGGGGTTGAGCCAGATATTTTGTATAAGAACATTGGGAGTATCTTTTTGCTTCAGAAACTTTTTGCGCTTCAGTCGGTTTGTGGCTGAAAGTTTGTACTCAAGATTATCAACTGAGGCACGAAAGTTTTCGTCTTCATAGCTCTCCAAATCGTTTCCTGTAATCAAAGCCTGTACCATATCGTAGTCGATGGTAGTGCCAAAATATTGATTAATAAAGTTATAATCTCCGGTAAAATAGGATTTGTCGAGACGGTTAATAAACTTAATTGAGTCGGTTGTAAGCACCAGCCGGGCTGCTTCAATACCCAGTGCCGGCGAAAGCGAAATCCAAATAATGCTGTCTTTTTTGATACGCACCTGCCCGCTGAGGTTTGTTTTGCTCTTTTTTTCATCAATGAGCGTAATGGCAACTTTGGCATTATAAAAACTGTAGCGCATTTCAGCAGAAGCCATTTTGCCCAATAAAAATTGTTCTCCTTCGTTTTTGAGCGGGGCTCTGATAATGCTGCGAGGTGTTTTACAAGCGACAACAGAAAGCAGTATCAAGAGTATTACAATCGCTTGTTTTATAATATGTTGCATCTTGCTATTCATAATAACTGCTATCATTTATCTTTTGTTGGATAAGGGCCGATGTTTCGCCGGCTTCAAGTGCTTTTTTCCAAAAACTAACGGCTTCATCGATCCTGTTCAGGTGAAAAAGGATATCGCCATAATGTTCGAGCAGTGTTCCGTTTACTTCTGTTGTTTTTTCAATGGCTTTCTCAATCCAAACTAAAGCATTTTGGTAATCCTTTTGTTTAAAAAGAATCCATGCATAAGTATCAAGATACGACGAATTCTCTGGCTGGAGCTCCAACGATTTTTCCGACATCTCGCGGGCTTTTTCAAGCTGATCGCCGCGTAAAGAAAGAAAATATGCGTAATTATTTAAAACCAAAGCATTTGAAGGATCAATCGATAATGATTTTTCATAAGCAGCATCAGAAGCCGCCGGGTTATTCAAGCGCTGCTGGGTGTCGCCGATATTGCTATAAAACTCAGCCAGAAGTTCGTCGTTACGTACAACAAATTTTCTACCTGTTTCATAAGCCTTTAGCGCTTCTTCGTAATTTTTTAGTTGAAAATAAGCGATGCCATTAAAAAAGTAAGGTAATGGCTGTTCCGGAAACAGGCTAATGGTTTCGAGGGCATGCTCATTCAATGTCTTAAAGTCCTGTAACTGAACGTCGGCGAACAATAGACTCTCCCACATCTGATAGTTGTTTTTATCAAATTCGAACGATTTCAGGATGTTTACCCTGGCTTTCTCATATTCTTTCTTGCGCAGATATACATCAGCAAAAAGCTGATATCCACGCGGACTTTCAGGATTTGATTCGAGTAAAACAGCTGCAATCCGTTCAATTTTTGCATTCACCTCATCTGTGTAGCTTTGGCCCTCGAACCATAATATCATGATCTGAATTTTGTTGTCAACCTCCAGTCCTTTGCTTGAAAAGGCTTTCAGCAGCGATTCAAATGCCTCGTCTTCTTTGCCTAGATCCCTGTTATATTCAGCCAAAGCGATATGCGCATAAGGCTCGTTCGGGTCGAGTTGAACCAATTTCTGATACACCTCCAATGCTTTTTCGGGAGGGCCAAATTTCTTGTATAAATCAGCCAACATGGTCAGATAACGTGCCTCATATGGAAAAGCATCCGAAAGGCGCTGTATTTCGGCAACGGCTTTTTCTGGCTGATTTTTTGCCAGGTAAATTGCTTGTTTTTGTAACGACAACATTTCATTGACACCAATCTGCTGCTCAATTTCATTGAATATTCTGATCGCCTCATCATATTCCTCAAGCAGAACCAACGCTGAGGACAGTTCGCCGCAATACTCAATGTTGCCCGGCCTCAAATCGAGCAACGAACGATACACTTTTGCATATGCTTTGTAATCGCCCTTTACTTTAAACAGTTGAGCTAGACGAATTTGATACCACTCTTTTTCAGGCATTAAGGCCACTGCTTTTTGCATAAAATCCAGCGATTCATCAAAACGTCCTTCACGTGCGTAGAGGTCACTCAACTCATACATACTGCCGTGATCATCGCTGTAAGCAGCTAAAGCAGCCTCAAATTTTTCAATAGCTTTAACATTATTTCCAGCCAGTTTTTCACGTAAACCATCCGAAAAAAGCACTGCGCTCTTACGTTGAGAAGCAAATAACAAACTGTCATTTAGCGCTTTAACTTCACTTTTACTTTTCTTTCGTTGTGCTGTTGCATCAGGAGCAACGCAAAATAGTACTATAAAAATCAGGAAAATGCTTCCAGAGATATATTTCATCAGGGATTGTTTAGTTTCCGTTTCGTTTCAGAGTAATAGCTTTCTAGCTCAATAGTTCGTTATAATCACCCAAACTCAGTTCATCGAACTGTCCGGTTAATTTTGCATATTTTCCTATCATGCTGTTTTGAAGTAATTTGCCTTCTATCACCGCGTTATTTTGAATAATACTGTTTCGAATGACCGACTGATGGATGACAGCGCCCTCACCTACCGATACATAAGGTCCAATAACAGAGTGTGTTATTACAGCCCCTTTTCCAATAAAACATGGTTCCACAATAAGTGAATCTTCGATGTCGGCTTCATCAGAGATCAGGTCTTCGAACTGGTCATCTTCCATTGCAAACGCCAAAACCTGTTTATTGGTATCCACGGTAGCGTCTTTGTTGCCACAATCCAACCAGGCTTCAACACTTTCAGTATGAAAACGGGTTCCTTTTTTCATCATATTCTGCAATGCGTCGGTAATTCCATATTCACCGCCTGTCGTAATTTTTTGATCGAGGAGGTATTGCAACTCTTTATGCAGGTATTCGCCGTCGCGGAAATAGTAGATACCTATGATGGCCAGATCAGAAATAAAGGTCTTTGGTTTTTCATAAAACCCTTCTATACTTCCGTCATCATTCAGTTTAACAACGCCAAACTGTTCGGGTGTTGCAACTTGTTTCACCCAGATTGCTCCTTCTTTGTGGTCGTCGAGTTTAAAATCGGCCCGAAACAAGGTGTCGGCATACGCAACAACTACTTTTCCAACCAAAAGTTTTTCAGCACATAAAATGGCGTGAGCAGTACCCAGTGCCTCGTGTTGGTAATGAATACTACCTTTTGCTCCAACCGATTGAGCAATTTCAAGTAGTTGATTTTCAACTTCTTTACCAAACTCACCAATAACGAAAGCTATCTCGTCAATCTGTTCAGCTATCACCTTTGCAATATCTTCTACCAAACGCTGAACGATAGGTTTTCCGGCCACAGGGAGCAGGGGTTTAGGAGTTGTGAGTGTATGCGGGCGAAGCCTTTTGCCCATTCCGGCCATTGGAATAATGATGTTCATTGCAGTTTTTTGTTTATGTGATTGATTTGGTTTGTTATAGGTTTTATTTGCCGGTATGGCCAAAGCCACCTTCGCCGCGCTGCGTTTCCGAAAGTTCAACAACTTGCATCCAATCAGCTTTCTCGTGACGACTGATGACCATTTGTGCTATACGATCGCCGTTTTGAATCGTAAAACCGGTGTCGGATAAATTTATCAGAATCACTTTTATTTCACCTCTGTAATCGGCATCAATCGTCCCCGGACTGTTCAAAACTGTCACTCCGTATTTAAAAGCCAGGCCGCTTCTTGGTCGCACCTGAGCCTCAAAACCGACCGGAAGTTCAATAAACAAACCGGTTGGAACCAAAACACGTTGTAATGGACTAACAATGATAGGTTCAGTAAGATAAGCACGAAGATCCATTCCGGCAGCATGCTCCGTCTCGTAAGCCGGTAAAGGATTATTAGAGTGGTTTACTAGTTTAATTTGCATGATATTAACTTCAAAAACACGACAAAAATAGTGATAAATGTACATAAATGGTCACCGCTCCGATGATATCCTTTTGATTGTCATGCGGGGAGGATTTGAAACATAGCCAAAACTTACCCTATACCAGCCTCAAGTGTATTATGATGAAACATTATTGCCAATGAAGTGCACTAACTGCCTAATAAGTGTTGATAGATTTTCTTATTACTATCAGAAAAAAAACGAAATTTGGCCGATAAAGTGACGAAAGAAAAACGGTTTAACTATTAAAATTCTAACCACTAAAAGATGGAAGATTATTTCAACTTTGTTACATCAAGATACAGTGTCAGAAGCTATGATTTTGATCATCAAATCAGTAAGGAAAAGTTGATGCGTGTGCTCGAGACAGCGCGAATGGCACCATCAGCAGCTAACCGTCAACCATGGAAAATCATGGTGATACAATCGGAAATTTTGTTGCAGAAACTGCATGAAGCTTATCCCGCACCCTGGTTTGCACAGGCTAACACCGTGTTGGTTGTAAAAGGCTATCCCGATGAGGCCTGGACACGAAATGTGGATGGTTACAATTCCATTGAAACCGACCTGAGCATTTTAATGACCCATCTTGTACAAGCTGCTCATGCTGAAAGTCTTTCAACATGTTGGATAGAGGCCTTCGATCCCGAAAAGTTGCGTGAAGCTCTCGGTTTAAACCCGGATGAAGTTGTTTTTGCCATCACTCCTTTAGGATATACCCCTGTAGGCATAAAGACCGTACGCCCAAAATCGCGCAAGCCCCTTGATGAAATCGTTGAATGGCTGTGAGATCATCAATCGAAAAACGAGTGACTTTTGAATCGGAAGAGGAATCAACCCTTTTTGCATTGTTGCAACAGCCACTTTCACGTAATCATATACTGATGGTGGCAAAAATTGTTGAGAGTCGTCCGCAATTGCTCGGATTTACCCTTGAAATAGTGCAAAGCAGCCATCAGCACGATGCGATGGTGGCCTCATGGCTTTTAAGTCATTTGTACGATTCGAGTCCTGAACTACTTAGGGAATGGCAGCCGCAAATGGTTCAGGCTGTACTCACAACAACTTCAGATAGCGTTCGCCGAAACCTGCTTCGGATTCTGGAAGGTCTCCCTTTGAAGGAAGATCAGTTAGGAATTCTGTTCGATACCGCACTTCGCTGGATGATTTCTGAAAATCATGCCATTGCTGTTCGTGCCAATGCCATGCAACTGCTTTACCGTATCAGTTGCCTTGAACCCGCTTTGATTCCAGAGTTGCGCAACCATATCGAAGCTTTGATGGATTATGGAACGGCTGGTTTCCAATCACGCGGGAAAATCATACTTAAAAAACTTCAACTTATTGATAAGTAAGTATATATCACTAAAAAGATCAAACTTTAAATGAAAATTCTGCTTTTAGCCGTAGGTAAAACTGATGAAAAATACCTGGAAGAGGGCATGAAAAAGTACCACGACCGTATTGTTCATTACCTGCCTTTTGAGCTGAAAATAGTTCCTGACTTAAAAAACAGGAAAAGCCTTTCTATGGATCAACAAAAACAAATGGAAGGTGAAGTGATTTTGGAGCAGCTGCAGGCCGGCGATGAGCTCGTGTTGCTCGACGAAAACGGCAAGCATTTTTCATCAAGGTCGTTTTCTGTGTTTTTGGAACGAAAAATGATAACCGGACCGAAGCGTTTGGTTTTTGTTATTGGAGGTCCTTATGGTTTTTCAACGGCTGTTTACGAGCGGGCCTCTTCAAAAATATCATTGTCATCGATGACATTTTCGCATCAGATGGTGCGGCTGATCTTCCTAGAGCAAGTTTACAGAGCCTTAAGTATCACTAAAGGAGAGCCTTATCACCACGATTAATTCATTTTAGAAGGAGGATTATTTTCTTCCAAAATCAGCAGGATTTTCACCCCAGTCGCGGGTTTCCCATTTTCGTATCGGAACAGTTATGGTATTTTTACTCAGCCATGCCTCTGCCCTGCTTATGAGATCAAAAATTGCTACGTTTTTTGCTGTTGGCTCGAGTTTGGTACGTGCTTTGCCTGCTCTCACCCACTTTATGGCATTTTCCGAATCGCTGTAAATGGTCATCGGACTTTTCTTTTGCTGCATCCATGCCAAAGCATGCACGATAGCTAAAAACTCCCCAATGTTGTTGGTCCCCATTGCATAAACCTTGCTTTTGAAAACTTCGGTGGCTGTTGCAGTATAAACGCCTCTGTATTCCATATCACCCGGATTGCCTGAGCATGCCGCATCCACTGTCAATGAATTTGGTTCGGGTGGTTCCAGCAATGAAGGTTCATTTTGAGGCCGTTCAACTTGTACATCCTTTGCCGGAGGGCCTTCTTTGAAAGCTTTTTCAGCCAAAACTCTGTCAGGATATGATTTAAAACGTGCTCCTTTAAAGTTCTCTATTTGCTCCTGACAAGCATCCCAGCTTGTAAAAACTCCGATCTTGCGACCACTCCAAACCACATAAAATTTCTTCTTCGCCATGTGGCAAAAATAGGAAATTTAAAAAAGTAATGCCGAATGTGCTTTCAATCATTGATTGTATTATCGCCAGGTTCAAAATAGAATCTCTTAAAGTCTAAAGTTGGGGTTTCAGGAAAGCCGGCAATCTATGCCTTCAACAGCATGTTTATTCATTTCTTGCGTTTTTCAAACGTTTGCATTAGTTTTGTTGCCAATTCCAAACAATAAAAACATGGCTAATCAGCTACACACACAGCTGAATTTCCTCAATATCAAAGAGCGCGACAGGTTTATCTGATTCCTGTATTCCATGTTTTAGCCTGTAAAAGGCTCAATTTTCATTATTAATTTATTAAAAATCAGATGTTTATGGAATTGCCATTTGCTGAATCGTATAAAATAAAAATGGTGGAACCTTTAAGGCGAAGCCAGCGTCATGAACGTGAACAATGGATCAAAGACGCTCATTATAATCTTTTCAACCTGCGAAGTGATCAGGTTTTTGTTGACTTACTCACCGACTCGGGAACGGGTGCTATGAGCGATCGTCAGTGGTCGGAAATGATGCTGGGGGATGAGTCGTATGCCGGAGCTTCCTCCTACTTTAAATTGAAAAACGCCATCACAGATATTACAGGTTTTGACTTTTTTCTGCCTACCCATCAAGGCCGTGCTGCCGAGAATGTGCTTTTTTCTGCAATGATCAACAGCGGTGATTTTATTCCCGGCAATGCTCATTTCGACACAACAAAAGGCCATATCGAATTCAGAAAGGCCACGGCTGTTGATTGCACCATTGACGAGGCTTTCGACACCACACTGGATCATCCTTTCAAAGGAAACATCGACTTGAATAAGCTTGAGAAGGTATACACTACTCACCCGATCGAAAAAATCCCGTTGATCATCATCACCGTAACATGCAATACATCCGGCGGTCAACCAGTTTCGATGCAAAACATCAAAGAGGTAGCTGCATTATCGAAGCAATATGGAGTAAAAGTTGTTTTTGATGCAGCTCGTTTTGCCGAAAACGCCTATTTCATCAAAACCAGAGAAGAAGGTTATGCCGACAAAAGTATCCGTGAGATTGTGCTTGAGATGTTTTCGTATGGCGACGCTATGACCATGAGCAGTAAAAAGGATGCTATTGTAAATATGGGTGGTTTCATTGGTATCAGAGAGGAGGCTCTCTTTCAGAAAGCCAGTGTTTTCAATATTATGTTCGAGGGTTTTATCACTTATGGAGGCATGTCGGGTCGTGATATGAATGCTTTAGCTCAAGGGTTATATGAAGGAACGGAATTCGACTATCTGGAAACACGCATCCGGCAGGTCGCTTTTTTAGGATCGTTGCTCAAGGAAGCCGGTGTGCCTGTTCAATATCCCTTTGGTGGACATGCAATTTTTGTAGATGCACGCCGTTTTTTGCCTCATTTACCTCAAGAACAGTACATTGCCCAGACACTGGCAGTTGAATTGTACGTTGAAGGTGGAGTGAGAGGGGTCGAAATCGGTACAATTATGGCCGACCGCGACCCAAGCACACGCGAAAACCGTTATCCCAATCTTGAGTTGGTGCGTTTGGCAATACCTCGCCGTACGTATACCAATAATCACATGCGGTATGTTGCTGCCAGTTTGATCAATGTGTTTGAGAGAAGAGATCAGATAACTTCAGGATATGAGATAACAAAAGAAGCTCCTATTTTGAGGCATTTCACTGTTCAACTCAAAAAGAAATAAAAAAATAATGCTTCCCTGCAAAAACAGGGAAGCATTGTCACGTCTTTTTCGGGCTAAAGGCCCAAAACAGGCTATTATGCGTTGATTACATTGTTAGCCGATCCGAATTCGCTGGTTTGGTGAGCGTCAGCTTCTGGTTCATCGAACCAGTTAGCTCCATCTGCCAAATAACGGAAATGGTAGCTTTTGCCAGTTTCCACTTCAATTACATGACTGAAAGAACCGTCTTTCAGCTTGCTCATAACATCAGCCGTTGGATTCCATTCATTGAAATCGCCCAAAACAGCTACTTCGCCTGCTGCACCAGCTTCTGCTTTTGTTACTTTAAAAGTCACTTTGCAAACAGGTTTGCTTTTGAGAACTTGTTTTTTGATGCTCATTGTTATCAGTTTTAGTGAGTAAAAAATGCAACCACCCTATTTTTTTTAGATGTATTGCAGATGCAAAAATAGTCATTTTCAACTTGTTAGTATTTTAGCTGATTATTAGTTTGTGATGTATTTAATTATAAATCAGCTTGTTAGATGGTTTATGCTCAAAACACATATAAACATCAAACGGTTTCGGAAACGCTTGATTTATACCATTTTGAATTTTTTTAACATTATTTTAGCAGGTGAAGCGGTACTTTTGCACTGTTTTAGACAAAATTTTTTCATTCAAAAAGACATCATTCGAATGGATATAGATAAAAAATCGGGGCGATATGAGCGCCTGTATCAGCAAATCAGCGAGTTATTGGTAAAAAGCAACAATCCGATTTCCAATATGGCAACTATTGTAGCTGTTTTGCATCATAAAATGGACTACTTTTTCTGGACAGGATTCTATCTTCTACAAGATGGGAAACTTCAGGTGGGGCCTTATCAGGGTTCATTGGCTTGTATCAATCTGGCAAAAGAAACAGGCGTTTGCTGGGCGGGAGTCACTACCAGCAAAACTCAGATAGTAGCTAATGTGCATGCTTTTCCGGGGCACATTGCTTGCGACAGCCGCTCTAAATCAGAAATTGTTGTGCCTTTATGCGATAAAGAAGAAAGGCTGATTGGAGTTTTGGATGTCGATAGCAGCGAATTCTCATCATTTGATGAAACAGACGCTTTTTGGCTGGAAAAAATTGTTGGTTTAGTTTACGGCTCTTTATAACATTTACGTTTTCAGGCATACTGTTTAATATTCTGAATCACCTTTTTCACCAATATGTAACAGTCATTCAATTTGTGTTATTTTTGCACGCAATTACAAACAATCCTTGAAAGAAACTCTTTACATATTATTCATTGCATCAGTGGCTTATAATACGTTTCCACTGGCATTAGGTCTTAATCGTGATCACCGTAATTCCCACCTTACCAATCTTTTGTTAGCCACTGTTTTTGGTTTATTACAAGGGCTTATGTATCATATGGGAGCATTGCTTGGCGACACATTTATGCACGTATTTGTAATTCGTTACAAATGGGTCATCTTCGGTATATTGGGTGCAGTAAGCATCCGTATGATTTTGGAAGCTTTACGTATAAGAAGAGGAGAACGATTGTTTTCATTTGATAATTATGTAAAATTTGTCATAATGGCTGTTGCTGCAGGTATAAACGCATTGATTATCGGAATGACAGCCGGTCATTTTTCACCCTTCAATGGATTAATGCCAATTTTATTGGTGATTGCCGGTTTCTGCTGGTCGATTGCAGGTATCAGCATGAACCTTTCCCGAACCAACATTCTTTTGTCAAGTTTAATGCACCTTGTAGCTGCTGCAGTCATTTTTGTTGTAGCGCTCGTTTATCTACTTACCAACAACTGGTTTTAATGCAAAAAAGTCTGCTTTACTTTCTCACTGGAAGTATCATTTTAACCCTGTCCCTTCATCTGAAGGCTCAGATTCCATCAGGATATTATGATGGTACAGCACAATTGAATGGAGAAGCGTTAAAAGCGGCACTGCATACAATAATAAAAAATCATCAGCCACACACCTATTCACAGCTTTGGCAAGATTTCATCGTCACTGATCAAAAACCAAACGGAAAAGTTTGGGATATGTATTCTGATGTGCCGGGAGGAACTCCAGCTTACGAATATACTTTTGTGAGTGATCAATGTGGAAATTACAGTGGCGAAGGAAGTTGTTACAACCGCGAGCACTCGTGGCCGGCCAGTTGGTTTGACGATCAACCCCCGATGTACACCGATTTGTTTCATATTGTTCCTGCCGATGGCTATGTGAACAACAGGCGTGGAAATTTTCCTTTTGGTGAAGTTGGGCAGGCAAGCTGGACTTCCACCAATGGGTCCCGTGTTGGAGGTAGTGTTACTGCCGGATACGGAGGTACTGTTTTTGAACCCATTGATGCCTATAAAGGCGATTTGGCACGTGGACTGATGTATATGTCGGCCAGATATTATCAGGAAGATTCGAATTGGCCGGGTAGTGATATGACATTGGGCGCTGACTTAAAACTCTGGGCACGTGCACTTTTACTTCAGTGGCATGAACAAGACCCTGTAAGTGATAAAGAAATAGCACGAAACAACGCCATTTTTCAAATTCAACTCAATAGAAATCCATTTATTGATCATCCCGAATTTGCAGGGCTGATATGGGATCCCACTGCATCAATCTCCGACAACAAAATATCCGCTTTCAAACTGTGGCCTAATCCTGCTAATCAATCTGTTAGTATCGAATTTTTTGGTAACACCTCAGCATCTCAGCGCATTTTATATGTAACAGATATGACAGGTAAGCTGATATTAACACAGGCTCTCAATGAAGGTGAAACTTCTCATACGCTTTCTGTTGATCCTCTTGCCCCCGGGTTTTATTTTGTAAGCCTTAACGCACAGGGATATCATGTATCAACAGTCAAATTGATTAAAAAATAAACCTGCTGATGTCGAAAATACGTATTACCAAAGAATTTAAATTTGAAATGGCACATGCCCTTTTGGGTTATGATGGTCCGTGTCGCAATGTTCATGGTCACTCCTATGAGTTAAAAGTAACTGTAATGGGAGAGCCTATCACCAGTCAGGGTCATGTAAAACTTGGGATGGTGATGGATTTCGGCGACCTGAAACGCATTGTAAAAGTTCAGATTATTGATGTGTTTGATCATGCGCTCGTGTTGAATGCGGCCATGCCCAAAGAAATTACCAGTCATCTGCATAACAGTTTTGAAAAAGTGTTGCTTCTTGATTACCAGCCTACCAGCGAATTAATGGTGATAGATTTTGCACGAAAAATAAAGGCTAACCTACCCGCTGGAATCGAGTTGATTAGTGTTTTACTACGCGAAACGGCAACTTCTTATGCCGAATGGCTTGCTTCTGATCAGGGTAAGGAAAACTAATCCCCATTTCGTTTAAACGGCTATTACAAAATTAAAAAAGCCGCGAAAACTCTCAGGATGTTTCGCGGCTTTTTTCAAATTTTACTTACCTATATTAGAACCATCCGGGAAAGTGATTTCGCCCGAAGGCAAGAAAGGTAAGAAGCAAAATATTTAACAAATACACATTATTAAACCAATTTATAGTTACTTCAAGCCATATTTAGCAGCAATTTCATTACGCTTTTCCCAGGCATCGGGTAAATGAACAAGTCCAAATCTCTCGGCTAGCGCACTTATTTCCTTATTTTTTTTCTCAGACCCATTGGCATATCCGTTTTCTGGAGTTAATTCATGAAAAACAGCCTCCAGGTATTCCTCAAAGGGTTGATTAAAATACATATCAATAAACCGCAGTGGTTTTTCAGAAGCATTCCAAAAGGTATGTGTTATTAGTCTTGGACGCAAGTGCCATCCACCAGCATTTACTTCCACTATTTCATCACCAACCAACACACTGGCAGTGCCTTCTACGACATACATGATCTCGTCAAGTTCAAGATGATGATGCGGAGCAGGTCCCATCCGTTTTGGTGCAACTGCACACTCAACACTCGAAAACAATCCGTTAGTCATTGAACTTCGCATCCAGACACGGATATCCATGCCTCCTTTGTGATCCAGAGGGGTTGTGCCTGGCAAAAGAACCGGTTTCAAGGGGTCTGAATCTGGTGTTTCATGAGTCGCTCCAATAGCCAGAGGAGACAAGGCACTGAATGCTGCAAACAGGCTTGTGGTCATTAAAAAATTACGTCGCTCCATAAGTGAGTGATTTTAGTTGATTAGATAATTAGTTTTACTTTTCTGCAAGTAAATTCTTTAGTCTTTTAAAACAAGTAGTTCAGACCTATGTAAATACCGCCTCCACCGTCACGTTTATCAAAAGGACGACCATAGTCAACAGCTACAATAAAGTTCTCATTCATTACGATACGTAAGCCAGCTCCATAGGTGCTGTGTAAGCTCTCTTCATCAGCGAGAAAATAATCCTCTCTGCCAATTACAGGAAACTTGGTTTCGTCGAGATCAACTTTTTGAAGCACCATACCAGCGTCAACAAACGTATTCAGTCCGAGGTAAATGTTTTGTTTCCAGAGTACTGTCTTATAAAATTTCCAGCGAAATTCTGCATTTCCAAAAGCAAATCCATCGCCGACAACCCTGTTACGCATAACACCACGTAAGGTTTTTGATCCTCCCAAGCCATCGGTATTGGATGAATTGCTGAATGAATTAATCATATATGGCTGCATGTAAAAAGGAACGTTTCCGCCAATTGTTCCTTGATAGTTTAGTCGGTAAACAAAGGATAGTTTATCCTTTACCAAGGTAAAATATTGACGATGTGTTGCCGAAATTTTAGCAAACCCATAATCGCCATTGCCAAGGAATCCGGGAGCGGCAAACAAAACGACTTCACTCCAGATACCTTTCATAGGGTTGGGTTCAAAGTCGCGCGTATCGAATACCAGTCCAAATTTAAGGTAGTTCGACCATCCTCCATCTTTTTCACCTTCCTCAATGACACCCCACGAAACATACTTATCATACAACCCAGGAACATTGGGTAGCTTGTCCTCGTCGTCCTTGCCTTTATTAAGACTCTCAATGTCAACAGGGGCAATGGTATTTTTCATGATGCCAAAGCCAGCAACCCAACGCAGGGGTTTATAACCAAATTTCCCTTGAAAATCAGTCATGAAACGAAACATTTTCCGTTCATGACGATAGAACATCCTTGAGACATAATTGAGGCTGTCAGAATCATCGGACCAATTAGCGTTAAAAACAGCATCATACCCGTTAAATCCATAAAAATCAAGTGCCTTTTCAGTTAGGTAACTTAAATCGGAAGTGACACGGACTCCAGGAATCAGGTGTTCGGAATCGTAAAAAAACCGATTTACTCCGCTTCCTTTGGTATAGCGGGATACTTCGGCATACAAAGAGTGAAGGTATTTCGGATAGGTTTTACCATCACCGTAATAAAAGAAATTGACAAGCGCTCCGTACTGAAATCCCAGGTCGGTGTTGTACGAAACAGCCGGCAACGCTCCGAAGGTCCAGCCAGTTTTAATACGTTTAGGTTCAGGAGCTTGTTCGTCCTGCGCGTGGAGGGTGCATACCATACTTAAAAGTAGCGCCACCATTAAAATGTTTCTTTTCAGCATCATAATAGTTTGTGTTTGGTGAACAAATAAACAAAATAAAAATGAGGCTACCAATTTTTTTATCAGGCAGTGATCTTTTGAGAATAAAGCAGTTACAATTTGCGAAGAAACATTTACAAAAAAAGGAAAAAGCCGTTTATTTTGGAGGAAGATGTGAAGCAATTGTATCAATAAGCAGATTGCGTTCGATGGGTTTTGTAATATATCCATCACAACCCGCTTCCATGGCAGTTTGTATTTCTACGTCCATGGCATAAGCTGTTTGTGCTATGACCGGAACAGCAGTCTTGATGCGTTTAATTGCTTTGGTTGCATCATATCCGTTGATGAGTGGTAGTCGGATATCCATTAAAACGAGATCGATAACTGCCTTATTTTCTTCCATCAGATCGATAGCTTCTTTGCCGTTTTTCGCCCAGATAATTTTCACTTTTGAAGGTCGAAGCATAATCATCAACAAGTTGTAGTTGGTGCGTTCATCTTCAACAATCAAAATGGTGTAGTTCGACCAGTTTGATAAGGACGTTACCGGAATAGCTTTTGATTGACGGGCAGTACTTTGCACGATCAAGCCGGGAATCTGAAAAGTAAAACGGGTCCCTTTTTCAGGTTCTGACCACACCTGAATTTGGCCTTCGAGAAGATCGATAAGGCCTTTTACAATTGCCAGACCAAGTCCTGTGCCTCCATATTTTTTTGTCAGTCCATAATCCAATTGCCTGAAACGTTTGAAAATATGTTCCTGTTGCTCAACAGTTATTCCTGGCCCGCTATCCTGAATGAAAAATGTAACATTATCATCTTCTATGGTATATCCAATTGAAATACTTCCTGATTCCGTGAATTTGAATGCATTATCGATCAGATTATAAAAAATCTGCTGTAGTCTTACAGCGTCCGTCTTCATAAACATGGAGGCTTCCGTTTCCGGCAGCGAAAGCAAGAAATTAATGTGTTCCTTTCCTTTTCGTCCGCGCATTTCATTAAAGGATTTAAACACAGAAAAAAGCACTTCATTCAAAGCAAAAACACTGATATGCAGCTGCATCTGACCCGATTCTATTTTAGCAATATCGATGATATCATCAATCAGACGCAATAAAATCTGACCGCTATCGAAAATAATATCAGCATATTCCTCACGCTCATAAGCAGGCAGACTCAGGTCTTTCATGAACTCGGTAAAACCGATGATATGGTTCATCGGGGTACGAATTTCATGCGACATGCTTGCCAGAAAAGCTGTTTTTAGCTTATCCGACTCTTCAGCTTTTTGGAGCGCTTTGATCAACTCATGTTCTGTCAATTTACGTTTGGATACATCCCCAATAATGATTAAAAAACTTAAACCTTCGCTGATTCGGCTTTTAATACTCAATCCGCGGCAGCGGAAATAAGCGTCTTTTTTTGTTTCAGGGAAGGGGAGTTCAATATCAAAATCTGTAAGATGATCGATGAGCTGGATAATTCTATGATGAAGTTCGGTTTTTTGGAATGGCTCAAAAAATTTTATATTCTGACGGTCAATAAGCTCGTTCGATTGTTTGTCAAAAATCTTGAGAAAAGCAGGGTTTGCAGCAGTGATATATCCATGCCTGTCGGTATTGAGGATTGCAAGTGGGATATTGTTAATAGTGATAGCCAGCCTGTGCTCAAGATCTTTCTCAGATGATTGACTCACCTGATGTAACTGCTGCTCCAGCTTTTGTATAATTAAATTTTGCTGCTCTATTTGTTCGAGCAATTCTTGTTTTGTTCTTTTGTCTTCCATAGATGCAAAATTTCTTAAGCACAATACAAATGTATACAAAGTTTATTGTTGGAGTCAATATCTAAAAAAATGTTTGACGCCTAAAAGACTGTATTTATTACAATCGTAAGGATTGAAATGGCCTACAAGACTAAATATTTTTACCAGTTCTGGTTAAAAACAAGACCAATTAAGTCCATAATTTATATCATGTAGCGTTAAAAAAGTCTTTTTGAGTTATAATGTCGGATAAAAGGCATCTTCTATGTGATCAACTTTTCGTTCATGCGGAGTTATTATGATCGAAATAATATCGAATCGTGTATCCACATTGAGGTTGTTCTTTATGATATAACCCTCGGCAGCTCGAACTAAGGCTTTTTGTTTTGAACGTGTTACAGCAAATTCGGGTTCGCCAAACCAGGACGTGGCACGGGTTTTCACCTCTATAATTACCAGGGTTTCGCCATCCATGGCAATGATGTCGATTTCTTCACGTCCAAAATGCCAGTTAAGTTCAAGTATTTTATAATCCTTCGATCTTAAGTGCTTCAACGCCAGTTCTTCTCCCAATTTTCCCAATTCGTTGTGATCAGCCATAGGTAGAATTTGTTTTTATGTTTATTGATAGGTTATTCTGTCATTTGAATGAAAGTTGTTTCCTTGCCTGAGGTAATGTTCAGCTGTGTTTGTCTGCCTATTATCAACGCTCTGTTATCGGCAAGATGGCCTGCCGGGAAACCAAAACACACAGGAAAATTGTATTCGTATACGTGCTCAAGGATTATTTCTTCGGCTGAAAGACCAAAAGGAACAGTATTATCACGCATTGATGTAAGACCTCCAACGACTAAACCGGAAAGATTTCTCAATAATCCGCCACGTTTCAGGCTTAGCATCATGCGGTCAATATGATACAGGTATTCATCCACATCTTCAAGAAACAGAATTGACCCGTTTGTTTCCGGAAAAGAAGCAGAACCAACAAGGCTATAAAGGATAGATAAGTTTCCTCCAACAAGTTGTCCTGATACTTTGCCTGACCTATTGCAGGCATGTGAAGGAAAATGATATTCAGGCGCTGCTCCCGTCAGGCATCCGAGTAAGCTGTCCAAAGCGGTTGAAGTTGTCTTTTCAAATTCAAATAGCATAGGTGCATGAAGACTCTCTATGTGGTATTGGCGCAAAAGCTGAGCATGAAAAACAGTGAAATCAGAATAGCCGGCAAGCCACTTTGGATGATCAATCAGTGGCATAAAATTGATACGATCCAAAATCCTCATACCACCATAACCACCTCGTGAACAGATAATTGCATTCACATCAGGATCGGATATCAGTGTATTCAAATGGGCAGCTCTAACGGCATCGCTACCCCCATATTGATTATCAACAGCAAAAACTTCAGGATCGATGCGTACCTTAAAACCATTTTCTTCAAAAAAACGCACTGAAAACTGTATCATTTCGGGTGTTGTGCTTCGGGCAGGTGAAGCAAACGCGATCGTATCGCCCTTTTGAAGTGGTTGAGGTGTAATCATGTGTAAACTATTGGTTACCTTTGCTGGGATTTTTTTATCCCTTATGATGCATTATTAAAATGGAAACCAAAAGTAAACAATTCAAACGTTATACCGTCACTTCGGCCTTGCCTTATGCCAATGGACCTATCCATATTGGTCATTTAGCCGGTGTTTATGTTCCGGCCGATATTTATGTCAGATACCTCCGAATGATTGGAGAAGACGTTGTATTCATTGGAGGATCGGATGAGCATGGCGTGCCAATTACCATCAAAGCCCGTCAGCAAGGCATTCAACCACAGGAGGTTGTTGATAGATATCATACAATTATCAAGGATTCTTTCGAAACTTTTGGTATTTCTTTCGATGTGTATTCACGCACATCAGCGGCTATTCATCATGCAACAGCTTCCGAATTTTTCAAAACACTTTATGATAAAGGGGTGTTTGCTGAAAAAACTTCCATGCAATATTATGATGCTGAGGCAAATCAGTTTTTAGCCGACCGTTATATTACCGGAACATGTCCGCACTGTGGCAACGAAAGGGCTTATGGCGATCAATGTGAAAGTTGTGGAACTTCACTGAGTCCGCTCGATCTGAAAAATCCCAGATCAGCACTTAGCGGTAATGTACCCGTTTTAAAAGAAACAAAACATTGGTACCTGCCCCTCGATCAAGCAGAAGGCTGGCTCAGGGAATGGATCATAGAAGGGCATAAAGATGACTGGAAAACAAATGTTTACGGGCAATGCAAATCATGGATTGACCAGGGTTTACAACCTCGTGCCGTAACCCGCGATCTTGAGTGGGGAGTAAAAGTGCCTGTTGAAGGCGCTGAAGGAAAAGTTCTTTATGTTTGGTTTGATGCACCTATCGGGTATATTTCAGCTACCAAGGAATGGTCGGAAAAAACAGGGAAAGACTGGGTTCCATACTGGAAAAGCGATGATTCAAAACTGGTTCATTTCATTGGAAAAGACAATATTGTATTTCACTGCATCATTTTTCCTGCCATGCTAAAAAGCGAAGGAAGTTACATACTTCCGGAAAATGTGCCTGCAAACGAGTTCCTGAATCTCGAAAACGATAAAATTTCTACCTCCCGAAACTGGGCTGTTTGGTTACATGAATACCTCGAAGATTTTCCGGGAAAGCAGGATGTTTTACGCTATGTTTTGACAGCTAACGCTCCTGAGACGAAAGATAACGACTTCACCTGGAAAGATTTTCAGGCACGCAATAACAACGAACTTCTTGCTGTTTATGGCAATTTTGTGAACAGGACACTGGTACTTACACAAAAATATTTTGATGGTGTTGTGCCTACAGTGGACAACCTGACCGAAAAAGATCAGGAAGTGCTGAGTATGATGAATGCGTTTCCTGATAAAATTGCCGGTAGTATTGAGTTGTACCGTTTTCGTGAAGCCTTGTCGGAGTTGATGAACCTTGCCCGTTTAGGAAATAAATACCTCACCGAAAATGAACCATGGAAACTGTTTAAAACAGATGTTGAAAGGGTAAAAACTATTTTGGGCGTTTCGTTACAAATTGTAGCAAAACTCATGGTATTATCAGAGCCGTTTTTACCTTTCAGCGCTTCACGTCTGGCCGAAATGCTACGGATTAATAAACTTAACTGGCACGAAGCGGCTGAAACAGTGCTTCTAAAACCTGGCCATCAAATGGGAGAAGCGGGTTATCTCTTCGAGAAAATTGAAGATGCTGCAATAGAGGCTCAAATTCAAAAACTTCTCGATACCAAAAAGTCCAACGAACAGGCTGCAGGACCAAAGCTACAGCCTCAAAAGGAAACCATTTCATACGAAGATTTTGCGAAAATTGACATACGCACTGCAACAATCATTGCGGCTGAAGCCATTCCAAAAGCAAAAAAACTTCTCAAGCTTACAGTTGATACCGGTATCGACAAACGCACCGTGGTGAGTGGAATTGCTGAGCACTATCAGCCGGAGGCAATTATCGGCAGGCGTGTATTGATGCTTGTGAACCTTGCTCCCCGCGAATTACGCGGAGTGGTGTCGCAGGGAATGATCCTCATGGCAGAAAACAATGAAGGAAAACTTTGTTTTGTTTCAGCTGATGAACCTTTTCATTCAGGCTGCGAAGTAAAATAATCATACAAATCCCTATGGAGAATACACTCGAACAACTTAAGAAATACACCCGTGTGGTGGCTGATACCGGCGATTTTGAGTCGATACAGCAATACAAGCCCGTGGATGCTACCACCAATCCATCACTTATTTACGCGTCAGCAAAGGATGAGAAATACAGTCATCTTGTTGAAGAAGCACTTGATTATGCCCGTACACGCATGCATTCCCACCAAAACAGGCTTAGTGCATGTCTTGATCGTCTTTCGGTTAACTTCGGCATGGAGATCCTGCGTATTGTACCCGGAAGGGTGTCAACTGAAGTTGATGCGCGATTGTCGTTCGATGTGGTTGGAACGATTAACAAAGCCCGGCTGCTCATCGAGATGTATGAATTGCAAGGTATAAGCCGTGAAAGGATTCTCATCAAGATTGCTGCCACATGGGAAGGCATTCAGGCAGCCGCAACACTCGAGCGTGAAGGCATTCGTACCAATCTCACCTTACTTTTTAGTAAAGTGCAGGCCATCGCCTGTGCTGAGGCTGGCGTTCAACTCATCTCACCCTTTGTGGGCCGCATCTTCGACTGGCACAAAACAAACCGCAAAGTTGATCATATCGCCGCAGAAGAAGATCCGGGCGTTCTTTCAGTGACAGAAATCTTCAACTATTACAAGCATTTTGGCTATTCAACGGAGGTAATGGGTGCCAGTTTCAGAAACACAGGCGAAATTATCGAATTGGCAGGCTGCGATTTACTCACCATTGCACCTCAGTTACTTTCGGAGTTGGAAAGTATGAACCATAAGATCGACCTTAAACTCAATGCCGAAGGAGCAAAAAACATGCAGTTGGAAAAAATCTCAACGGATGAACAAATGTTCAGGTGGCTGCTCAACGAAGATGCCATGGCAACAGAGAAGCTGGCTGACGGCATCCGAAAGTTTGCTGCCGATTTGGTGAAACTCGAACGATTGGTCAGCACAAAGCTTTAAGCATTTTAACCATTGATTGATTTCCTGAAAACGCTTACCTTTGCCGCCTGAAAAAAAGTTGTTATTGGCCTCATAGTTCAAGGGATAGAATGGAAGTTTCCTAAACTTTAGATACAGGTTCGAGTCCTGTTGAGGCTACAAAATTTTGATTAAAGCGTTGAATATCAACGCTTTTTTTGTGACATGTAGTTTTCTGCTTCATTTGATAATAGCAATGATTCCTGTCATTCACCTTGTGGCAATAAATTTGTTGTTTTATATGTTAATTTGCTTGTGGAGTTTCAAAAAAATAACAAAACCTATAACAGGTTAATTATAAGAGATAAGCGATCAAATTGAGTACAAAAATGAAACACTTGCTGTTATTTCTTTTGATTTTGTGCTCAGCTTCATACCTTTTTGCTCAGGAAAAAGTACCAGTACATGATTCGGTGAACTACAGAAAAATTGAAGAATATTCAGAAAAAAGAAAGCTAACAGAATTGATGTATAAGCTAATTTTTATTGATACTGAAATTCAACCAACTAAATCACCGTCAATAGTAAAAAAGGAAAAGGAATCGTTTGAATCGTTTGAGGGTAAAACCATTCGGGAGATTCATGTCATTGTTCATGACCCTTTTGAATATCACAGCGGTGATAATACAATAAATCCTGAAAATTTGCTTTTGAAAGCAGGAAACAGTCTACATATCCGCACGTTAAAATCAACAATAAAAAACCTGTTGCTTTTTGAGTCGAATGAGTCGTTTGATTCGCTGCGCTTTGAAGAGTCGGAGCGCCTGGTGAGATCACAGAAATATTTAAGACAAGTTCTTTTCACTTCTGTTCCTGTTGCTGACGAACCCAATGCTGTAGATGTAATCATCAGGGTTTGGGATAATTGGTCGCTTATCCCACAACTTGATCTATCGACATCTAATGTTCGTATACAACTAAAAGACAACAACTTCGTGGGCACGGGTCATCAATTCAAGACTGATTTTAACTGGAACTTATCCGGAAAGCCTAACCGGACGCAGTTCGAATATTTTGTGCCATCGATTAGTAATTCATATATTACAGCAAAACTGCATTATTCCTTCGAAGGCAGCCGTAATTTGCAACAGAGCATTGATATTTCGCGTCAGCTGTATTCACCCCTTGCAAAATGGGCCGGTGGTATCTATCTTGGCCGCACCTATATAACTCAAAGAGCTCTTGTTGTTGATACGATTAAGGAATTGGAATCGCGCATACATCTGCAGGATTACTGGGGAGCAAAATCCTGGAAGTTGTTGAGCGGTAACACAGTAAACGCCCGAACAACCAACCTTATCCTTTCTTCACGTCTGCAAAAAACTGCCTATCCGGAGCGGACGGCAGAGGCTGAGCTTGCTCATGTTTTTAATAACCAAACCACATTTTTAGTGGGTTTAGGTATTACTTCACGCAAGTTTGTTAAAGATCGTTTTGTTTTCGATTATGGAAAAATCGAAGATATTCCAATTGGCAGAGCTTTCGGAATCACCGTTGGAATGGATGTTCAGCAAACCAAACGAGCCTATGCGGGAGTAAAAATGGGCTGGGGAAACTATGCTCCTTTTGGATATTTCAGTACTTCAATTGAATATGGCACTTTTTTTACTTCAAGCGCAACCGAACAAGGGACCATCAGGGCAGGAATAAGCTATTTTACTCCCCTACTGGAGCGCGGAAAATGGAAATTCAGGCCCTTTTTTAAATCAGAGTTTATCATTGGGATCGATCGCCTGCCTACCGATATTTTAACATTTACCGAAGGTATGAAAGCGTTTAAAGCCTTCGATTACAAAGGAAACCATATGATGGCTTTCACCTTGCAGCTTCAGACTTATGCTCCTTATAACGTTGTAGGATTCCGGTTCGGGCCATTTATGTTTGCCACTTTTGGTATGTTGGGAAACGATCGGTCCGGATTCCGGCACAGCCGTCTTTTACCTGTATTAGGAGCAGGCTTACTCATTAAAAACGAATACCTTATCATTCAAAATTTTCAGATTTCGCTGTCCTATTTTCCTTATCTTCCCGGATCGGGCAATAATATTTTTAAGGTATCATCCTACGAAACAAGCGATTTTGGAGTCATCGATTTTGAATTATCAAAGCCGGGATTGGTGGTGTATTAAGGGAGTAATACACCTAATATCTTCCTTTTGATGAAAAGAAAGCAGGTAAGGATTTTGGTTTTCAAATTTGTCTTACCATCGAACCTCACGGCTGCAGATTTTGTAATTCATCTCGATCCCTGGTGGAATCCGGCTGTTGAGGATCAGTCTACCGACCGCGCTCACCGGATTGGACAAAACAGACCTGTTGCTGTTTATCGTATCGTTGCCAAAAACACCATAGAAGAAAAAATAATGAAGCTACATCAGACCAAACGTGAAATGGCTGAGCGTATTCTGCTTGGAAATGAAGCTCCTGCGAAACTTAGCATCAATGAAATGATGGAACTTTTACAGACTGATTTTTAATTCTTAGCTGCCACCGGAGACCAATTTTGAGGTACTAAATGCATCAAAAATGAAGCCCGAAGCACCTGTTAATTGACGGTTCATTTTGCTTTTCGTCAGTCAAACCGACAACAATTTTCGGTTTATATACTTAAAGTCTTACTTTTGCAACGTTTTTACCCCTAAAATGATTTCCAATCAGCTAAACAAACCCCTGATGTCGAAAAATCTTGTTATTGTTGAGTCACCTGCCAAAGCCAAAACCATCGAAGGTTTTTTGGGCAAGGATTATTTGGTGAAGTCGAGTTATGGTCATGTGATGGATCTGAGTAAAACTCAAATTGGTGTTGATATTGAAAATGGATTTGAACCACAATATGAAATATCTCCTGATAAGAAAAAACTTGTCACAGAATTAAAAAAAGCAGCAAAAGAAGCTGAAATGGTGTGGCTTGCATCGGATGAAGACCGCGAAGGAGAAGCTATATCATGGCATCTTTTTAAAGCACTTGGCCTGAAAGAAGAAAAAACAAAACGCATTGTTTTTCATGAAATCACCAAACAGGCAATCGTTAAAGCCATCGAAAATCCACGAAACATCGATACACATCTTGTGGCTGCACAGCAGGCACGCCGTGTACTCGATCGTTTGGTTGGATACGAACTTTCGCCCTTGCTTTGGAAAAAAGTAAAACCTGCATTATCAGCCGGAAGGGTTCAGTCGGTAGCTGTGAGGCTCATTGTGGAGCGGGAAGAGGAAATAAGAAATTTCCAAAGCGTTTCAGCTTATAGAGTAACGGCAGTTTTTGTTGCAACGATCAATGATCAGCAACATGTGATTTCGGCCGAATTGCCCGAACGTTTCGACACACATGACAAAGCTTTTGCTTTTGTTAAATCATGTGTAGGAGCTCATTATACGGTTGACAGTGTTGAGAAAAAACCAGGTAAAAAATCACCTGCGCCTCCTTTCACCACCTCAACGCTGCAACAGGAAGCCAGTCGCAAACTTGGTTTCTCCGTTGCAAACACCATGCGTGTTGCACAACACCTGTATGAGTCGGGAAAAATTACTTATATGCGTACCGACTCTGTGAATCTCTCTGATTTGGCTATCAACATGGCAAAAAAAGAAGTGACCGAACGCTATGGTGCTGAATTCGTAAAAACACGTCGTTATACTACAAAATCTAAAGGTGCCCAGGAAGCACACGAAGCTATCAGGCCTACCTATCTTGATAAACCTACTGTAAGCGGAACAGCAGAGGAAAAGAAACTTTACGAGCTGATCTGGAAACGTACCATCGCATCACAAATGGCTGATGCTGAACTCGAACGCACCTTGATAAACATCAACATCTCGACCAATAAATACCAGTTTGTTGCGCAAGGTGAAGTTATTTTATTCGAAGGTTTCCTGAAAGTTTATCTTGAAAGTACCGACGATGATAATGGCGATGCTGCTGAAGGATTGCTCCCTCCATTGGTAAAAGGACAGTTACTCGGGATGCGCGAAATGTTGGCAACAGAGAAATTTACACGTCATGCTGCCCGCTACACAGAGGCCAGTCTGGTTAAAAAAATGGAAGAGCTTGGGATTGGTCGTCCATCAACCTATGCTCCAACGATTTCCACCATTCAGAAACGTGAGTATGTGGTGAAACAAGACCGTCCGGGCGAAAAAAGATCCTATCAGGTAATTAAGATGGTGAACGACCAGATTAAAGAAAAGATAGAGTCGGAAAATACAGGTCAGGAAAAAGCAAAGCTGTTCCCAACCGATATAGGTATTCTGGTAAATAAGTTTTTGGTACAGCATTTCGAAAATATCATCGACTACAATTTCACAGCTAATGTGGAGAAAGAATTCGATGAAATCGCGGAAGGAAGAACGGTATGGAATCAAATGATTAAGGAATTTTACCGTCCTTTTCATCAGCAGATTACCGATACTACTGACAATGCCGGAAAATTTTCGGGAGAGAAAAAATTAGGTGTTGATCCAGCAAGTGGTAAAAATGTGTTTGTAAAGGTTGGCCGTTTCGGTCCAATGGTTCAGATCGGCGATACCGAATCGGAAGATAAACCTCGCTTCGCCGGTCTGCGCAAAGATCAAAGCATGGAAGGCATAACGCTTGAGGAAGCATTGAAACTCTTTGATTTCCCCCGATCGATCGGAAACTTTGAATCCAAAGAAGTTACAGTAGCTATAGGTCGTTTTGGCCCATATGTGAAGCACAACAATGCTTTTTACAGTCTTCAAAAAACCGATGACCCTGTGACGGTTGGCATCGAACGCGCTATCGAACTTATCGAAGCAAAACGCGACAAAGCTGCTCAAAGCGTCATCAGGGAATTTGAAAATGAGCCTGAGCTGAAAGTTCTCAATGGCCGTTATGGTCCTTATATCAGTTTCAAAAAGAATAATTTTAAAATTCCTAAAGAAACTGATGCCGCAACACTTACCTTTGAGGATTGTAAGAAAATCATTGATAATCCTGACAATACGCCTAAGAAACGTTTTGTTAAACGCAAAGCATAATCTACTCCAAATTGTGGTTAATAATCCCCTCAACGACTGAAATAATAATCGCAAAATAATGGAAATCAATCTGTTTCTTGATCCTGTTGACCTAAATTCCATTCCCGCAGGCAATGCCAGACCCGGTCAGCAACGCATGGGCGAAAAAATCCGTATTCACGCTGAAAAAGCACACTTTCCTGATCTCGATGGGGTTCGTGTGGCTCTTATCGGAGTAATTGAAGAACGGAATGCGGTAAATAATACAGGTTGCAGCACAGCTCCTGACCACATACGATCGGCGTTCTACCAGTTGTTTCATCACTGGCCCTCGCTCGATATAGCCGACTTAGGTAATATTCGGGCTGGTCACAGCGTTGAGGACACTTATTTTGCATTAAATCAGGTCATTGCAGTACTGCTTCGAAAAAAAATCATCCCCATTGTCCTGGGCGGAAGTCAGGATTTAACTTTTGCCATGTATCAGGCGTACGAAAATATCGGACAACTGGTGAATATCGTTTCTGTTGACCCATTGTTTGATCTTGGCCAGGAAGAAGAAGAGTTTAACGCTCAATCTTACCTCAGCCGAATAATTTTACATCAACCGAATTATCTATTCAATTACACCAATCTTGGTTATCAAACGTATTATGTTGATTATCTGGCTGTTGACCTGATGAAGAATTTGCTTTTCGATGTCTACCGTTTGGGGCTCATCAAAGCGCATATGGAAGAATCGGAACCAATTGTAAGAAATGCCGATATTCTTAGCTTTGATATTTCAGCAATTCGTGCTGCTGATGCACCCGGAAATGGTAACGCTGGTCCAAATGGTTTCACAGGCGAAGAGGCGTGTCGTGTTGCCCGTTACGCAGGTCTGAGCGACAAACTTTCTTCCATTGGATTTTTCGAGTTCAACCCTTTACTTGATCAAAACCGCATCACTGCCGAACTCATCGCTCAGATGATTTGGTATTTCCTTGACGGTGTGGCAAGCAGAACCAACGACCTACCTTTGAAAGACAGCGCCGACTTCGCAAAATATATTGTCCGTATCGAAGGACAGGATGAAGATGTTATTTTTCTTCGCAGTAAGAAAACCGACCGCTGGTGGATTGACCTCAGCTTCGGCAGAACCGACCGTAAGAAATATGAAAAACATCACTTTGTTCCTTGCTCTAAAGAAGACTACGACCTGGCGCTTCAGGACGAAATTCCTGACCGATGGTGGCAGTTCTTTCAAAAGCTGATGTAATTGCTTTTGTATTAAACCTATTCAGGAATCTTTTTACAATCTATCCTTGTTTTGGACTAGCGTTCGAATGATTTTCGGATTTAATGATTGATTTTCAGGATTTTATAGTAATAACGGAAATGCGTTTTTTTCCATCCATACGTACAGTAAGGTAATCCTCGAAACGCACATGTTTGAAAAAACGTGTCTGACGAATGATTCGCTGTTCGTTGAGCATGTCGTAATTCACATAACTTTTTGATAGCTCCGGCTGAATGGTGAAATACCCCACATTCATTGATGTCACGTTGTGGAAGAAATGCGATCCTGATGAGGCATCCAAAGGAAAGTCCTCAAGACTTGTTTCCACAATCACTTTTGCCTGACTGATCTGTGGCCAGTTTACTGGGATTCCGATCCAGCGGTCACGTGTTCCCCAGCGACCCGGACCAATCAAAATATATGGCCTTTGTTGTGCAACCATCTGCTCATTTAACTGACTTATCTCGCGGGCCATTTCCTCCGTATAGCGTTTATCAAAAGCTAAGCGATCAACATAAATTACATCTTTTATATCACGAATAACACCATTGCCCATTCCTTTTACAGAATGCAACAATATATCCTCCTGCTTAATCTCGTCCATATTCACCACGTAGTCATCGGCACTGCCTAACAATGGCTTGATTTGCAGCAAGTAAAACGAGCAATTTCCCTTTTCATCCCTGTCTAGGTCGAGAGCCCATTCAATTTCTACAGCTGTTCCCAATGCTTCCTTCACCACATCCAATACTATTTCAAGTGTTTGGGCTAAGGGGGTGTAGTTGTATTTTAAGATATTGGCAAAATTTACAATACGGGTTCCCTGCTTACTTAAGCCCGGATAAATGGTATTGTTATCAAAATTAAAAACAGAGGCACAATGCCTTAATGAGCCATGCTGTTCAGCATCACTCAAATCCAGCGTTACCAAACCTGCCATATCACCTTCGAGCAATTTTGGATCGGTACATTCAAGGTCGACTGCCAGAAAATTCACCTGAGAATTTTTCACCTGGTCTTTAGATGAGTTGATGTCAAGCGTAGGATATCGGGGTGAAAATCGGTAAGCTTTATCCCCCTCAACAACATATTTTCCCAACCCGATAGCAGCTATAGCAAATCCTTCCTCAGGTTTCATATGTCCGAATGGATAATAGTTATACGATTGGGCAACACCGCTCACATGCGGATAGTAGTATGATTCAAATTGTTTTCCTACCAGCTCCTGAATAACAACCGCCATTTTTTCCTGATCGATGCTGTAGTTGATGGCATTCACATAGCCTCGGGCAATGTCAGAAAACACAGATGCGAAAACAAGTTTAATTGCATCGGTGAGCTGTTGAAGACGAAATTCAAGATCCTGATGGCTGTTAGGAAGAATATACGTTTCGAAAATTCCGGCAAAGGGCTGTGCAAGACTATCTTCAAATAAACCTGATGACCTGACTGCTAATGGTTTACGAATTATTTTAAGAAGGGTTCTTAATCTGCGAATGAGTGTTGGAGTCAGCTTTCCCTGAATAAACGTTCTTTTTATCTTTTCATAATCTGTTTCGCCCAACACATAGTCATGAAGGTTGTTGCGTTCCATAAAAAGGCTAAACTCCTCTGTTCCGATGAGCGAAGTTTTAGGTGTGCGTATCGTTATATCAGGAACATGTTGGCTAAAATCATAATTATGAATCAGGCTGTTGATAAAGGCAAGTCCACGGCCTTTCCCACCCAAAGAGCCTTCAGCAAGACTTACTATATTTTTTTCATTGTTTAGGGCATCTTCATCATATGGCACAATTTTTCCTGTATCCTGCTCATTTCTAAACCGTTGAATCATTTGCAACAATTCATTCCGAAGTTCAGAAGGGTTATCGTAATCGGCAACTTTTTTAGGGTTAAGTATTTTAGCAACCCGAATCTCACCCCGAGCCATCAGCCAAAGGCTGAAGTGATTGCGTTGTGCGTGATAAATCAACGATTCGTCAGGTATCGTTCGAAGTTTCTGTTCAAACTCTTTGAGTGTGCGCGCTTGTGTGATCGGATTTCCATACTGGTCGCGATACACAAAGTTTCCAAAACCCAAAAAATGGGTGATGAAACTCTGAAAATCCTGTGAGAGTGTCTCGCTGTTTTTATCAATAAACGTTGATTTATACCGATAGGCAATTTTTACGTTTTCTGTATCCGAAGACTGAATAATAACAGGCAAATCAGGAATCAGGTTTTTGGCAAATTCAACCAAATCAATTCCTGCCTGATCATCTTTAATATCATCACGATCGAAGCGGATATCGGTAATCAGGCACAGCATATACTCCTTATATTTCATGAGTATTTTGCAGGCTTCTTCATAATTACTGGCTAAGAGTATTTTGGGTCGAGCCCTCATTCTTAGCACTTTATATAGTTCGTCAGTACTCACGTCATCAATGATTCTGCGGGTTTGCTCCATCACAATTTTATAGAGCATTGGCAGATAACGTGAGTAATAAATGGGAGAATCCTCAACAAGCAGAATCACACGTACAAGACCTATGCGGGTATCATTCACTACATTGATTCGATCTTCCACCATTTTTATCATGCTGAAAAACACACTCGAATCACCGTTCCAGGTATAAAGACGATCAATAGAAAGCGTTTCACGACTCACTTTGCTGAAGTACGCAATGTCGGCATTGCTGTTTAAGAGAAAGAAAATCGGCAGGTTTGGGAAATCTTTTTTGATTTTACGGCTTAGCTCCACAGGAGTTTTTTTATCCACGCTGACCATAAAAATGATAAGATCGTAATATTTCGACTGAAGCATCTCAAAGGCTTCCGAAGCTGTTGTGACACCTGTGATACGTGGTACAGAGGTAAGGTTCAACTGATGATAGTGCCCCAGCACATGCTCCGAAAAGCGACCTTCCCTTTCAATAGAATATGCATCATAAAGGTTAGATATCAACATGATTTCCTTCACTTTAAAAGTCATCAGATCATGGTATATATCTCTGTCTGCGTTATTCTTATTGAGAAAAAGCTGAAGAAGCTTACGCCCCGGAAGTGCCTCTTTTACAGGTTCTTCCTGTTTTCTATTTTTGTCTTTAGGGCTTATTTTTTCAATGATTCTCAGTCCTTTGTAGGAATTGATATACCCACATATCATGTTGGAAAGGTTGAAAATCAGGTCGCGTTCCTCTGCCAGAAACGGACCTTCGTCAGCTGTAGGAAACTCTTTTGCATAGCTGATTTCAATAAACCCTTTTTTATCGTCAATCGTACTGAATTCCTGTATTTGTTTCCATTCTGTCAAATTAAAATTAGGTGACAGATAAAAATGCCCGTCGTACATGATGCGCGCACCTGTCGAAGCAGGATATTGCCACCCGTCAGGTAGAATCATGGCAATATGTTTAAGTGTTTCTTCGGGCGGACGATTCTCACGGATAATATGTGAGGTCCGATTCATGATGGCAAGCTCTTTTAGTCGCTCCAGATTTTGTGCCTTCAACCGTTCAAACTGTCCGCCGAGGTCGTGTTCAGAAACCATGATATGCTATTTTTTACCTAACAAAAATACGATAACCTACATTCTGACAATGCTCAATACCAAATTAAACATTTGAATGGATTCGGGCATTACGGATCAATATTCTGAAAGCAAGAATAGCCTGAACAGGCATTTTTCTCATGCTTTTTTGTACTTTCGCCGGATAAAAATAGTTTCATGCGGACGTTTTTCTTCTTTTGTTTTCTTTTTATCAGCGGAGGGCTCTTAGCTCAAAGTGATCGTTTTCATGTTCATTTACGCTCTGGTGCTTCAATTCCCCTTTTTGAATATGCCTCACCCGATCTGGATAATGGTTGTTTCACAAAAACAGGCTTTTCGGCCTCGGTAGCTGCAAGTGGCACGCTAATAGGCTCCTGGGGGCTGGTTGCAGAAGCCGGATTTCATACCCATCCCTTAGATGTTTCCTACCTTGGATATGAAAAAGTACAGGCAGATCCATTTTTGCTTGATGTGACAATTCGCAGTGAACCCTACCGGATATTGACTTTTACAGGAGGTCCGATGTATCACATTAAACCATTTAAGGGATTTCACCTTCAGCTTGCTGTTTTGGCAGGCTATTTTGCCAGCCGAACGCCTCATCAGGTTTATAAACCTGTATATTTTCTTACAGGGCCTGAATTTTATGAAATCACAACCTCTCTTGACCGAAGCTTTGGCTATGGCGCTTCGGCAAGTTTGAGTTACGAAATAACTCCCTGCTACGAGCTGGCTCTTGATGCTGAATTACTTCGCTCCAAAGCTGAATTCCAGTTTTTAACTGGTACAGGTACTATCCGAACTGATACACGTCAAATCAGCATGGTTAATATTGCGCTTTCTTTAATGCTAAAACTCCCTTCATGGCACACAAATTCAGCACAATAAATCACCTTTTTTTTAGTTATTAAATCGAAAAGTGACTTATGCCTCTCAAAACGAAGTAAATAGAATAAAGTCATGTTAATGTTTTTGGCAGCTAAATGCTTTTTAAACACAAATCAAAAACAATCGTATTGAAAACCCAAGCTTGAAATTATGAAATTCAATCGTTACTTAGTTATAGTTTGTTTACTGGTATTCAACACTTTAGCCGTTTATTCTCAAGGCATCGGTATTGGCGAATGGCGAACCCATCTGCCCTATCAGCGGGTGATTGATGTTGAACTTGCCGAAAAAAAAGTGTATGCTGCTACTCCCTATGATTTATTTATTTACGACAGAACCGATAACAGCCTCAGTTTATTGAACAAAGTAAATGGGTTGAGTGATATCGGAATTCGAAAAATCAGCTACAACCAGCAGAACAAAACCTTACTTGTGGCTTACACCAACACCAATATCGATCTGATAAGAGAAGGCGAAATTATTAACCTTAGCGATATAAAAAACAAAGAACTTGTTGGAAATAAAACAATTAACAATATTCTTTTCATTGGAAAATATGCTTACCTCTCATGTGGCTTTGGTATTGTGGTGATTGATACCGAACGTGAGGAAGTGTTTGATACGTATTTGATTGGACCTCAAGGAGGATATATCAATGTGAATGATCTGGCAGTACATGCAAATACGCTTTATGCCGCAACAGAATCAGGTGTTTATTATGCTTCACTCGATAGTCCTAATCTGGCTGATTTTAACCAATGGACAAAAGACAGTCGCCTAAGGCATCAAAGCTTTAACTACAATCAGATTGAAGCCTTTAACGATAAACTGTACCTCAATTATTCCAGAGGCGCATATGATGCCGATACCATGTTTGTGTTTGACGGTAGTGCCTGGGATTATTTTGAAAAAACAAATACCTCACTTCACCGTCAGTTCAGGGCTAATAACGATCATTTTGTGATTGTAAACCATTTCAATGCCTATTTGTATAATGCTCAAATGCAGTTGATTTCGACCATTTATCAGCCTGAAGGCGCATTCATCGAACCACTATCGGCTGTTTTTGAAAATGATGAGTCGCTTTGGATCGGTGACCGTAAGCGCGGGATGCTAAGGGTTCACAACAGCGGTTTCAGTGCAGAACAATTTTTACCCAACGGACCCGGAACTACAAGCGTGTATGAACTCAAAGCCGCTGCCGGTAATGTTTGGGTTGCTTCAGGAGGCAGACGTAACGACTGGGGCAAAAGATATATGATTGATGGCGTTTTTTCGTTTGACGGCACAAACTGGAAAACTCATAACTCATCCAATACCAATGGATTCGATACTATCAGCGATTTTGTAAGCGTTGCTGTTGATCCTTTAAACCCCAACAAAGCCTATATTGGAACCTGGCAAGAGGGTGTTCTGGAATTTACCGATCAGGAATTAACCAATATCTATTCCAGCCACAACAGCAGCTTACGTCCATGGCTTGCCGACCCAAGTCTTGTAAATGTGAGCGGACTCGATTTTGATTCTTACAACAATCTTTGGGTTGCCAACACTGGAACAACCAATTTGCTTTCAGTACGAAAAACTGATGGAAGCTGGAAATCGTTCTATCTGGGTTCAAGCGCAAGTGGAACTGATATTGGAAATATGATTATCGACAACAATAATTATAAATGGGTTCTGCGCAGGTCCGAAGGTCCGGTGATGGTTTTTAATGATAATAACACCCTCGATGACAGCAGTGATGATCGGTTGAAAATACTCACCAACAGCCCAAATACAGGAAATATTCCCGGAAATTCGGTTTTATCACTGGCGGTGGATCATGATGGTGCTGTGTGGATTGGAACAGATAAAGGCCCCGCCATCATCTACAGCCCTGAAAGGATTTTCGAAACAGGTGCTAATTATGATGCACAACAGATTTTAGTACCAAGAAATGATGGAACAGGACAGGCCGACTTCCTTTTGGGAAGTGAAAAAATTCTTTCGATGGCCATCGACGGATCTAACAAAAAGTGGTTTGGAACTGAAAATGGTGCTTTCCTCATGTCGAAGGATGGGCTCGAACAGATCTTTTATTTCAATACCGATAACAGTCCGCTTCTGTCGAATACCATCAACAGCATAGCCATAACCGAAGATGGCGAAGTTTTCTTTGGAACACCCAACGGTATCATTTCATTCAAAGGAAATGCAACTACCCCTACGCCCATAAATACAGATGTTTATGCTTATCCCAACCCTGTTCGTGCCGAGCATAGCGGTCCAATTGCCATCAAAGGCATGGTTCAGGACGCTATTGTTAAAATAACAGATCTTAGCGGAAACCTTGTTTATCAAACACGCTCCGAAGGTGGACAGGCAATATGGGATGGAAAAATACTCAATGGAAAACATGTTAACCCGGGTATTTACATGGTATTTATCAGTGATAACCTGGGCGTTGAAACATTGGCAACCAAAATTATGGTCATGCGCAAACAATGAGCGATCAAAGCCGCGGCATCGTTTTACAACACATCAGATACAGTGAAAGTAGTCTGATCGTGAAAATTTTTACCGAAGAATTTGGTTTGATTTCTTTCCTGATCAAAGGGGCTTATGGCAAACACTCCAGATTTAAGCCTGCTTTTTTTCAACCCTTATCGCTCATCGAATTTGTCAGCCGTATCAAACCCGGTCGTGATTTACATTTTATGTCGGAAATTTCTGTTGAAACTGCATTTCACAGCTTGCATTCTGATATTCAGAAAAATTCTATCGTAATATTTATCAGTGAGTTGCTGAGTAAAACAATCATCGAAAGAAGTCACAACAAACCTTTGTTTGATTTTATACATCAGGCCATTCAGTGGCTTGATCTGCAGGATCAGCGCTTTGCCGATTTTCATCTGTATTTCATGATAGAACTGAGCAGGCATCTGGGTTTTTATCCTAAAAGCGACCGTTTTCAAAATGGACAGGTGTTTGATTTGATGGAAGGTGTTTTCAAGTTTAATCATCCGTCAGTGGTTCATTTTATGAATGATAAACAGAGTGCTGCTTTTCATCAACTTTGTTTGACAAGTCTCGAAAATCTATATCAGGTTCAATTGACCCGTGAGCAACGACGCGAAATACTGGATTTGATAATTGTTTATTACAGACTTCATTTCCCCGGTTTCAAAGGGCTGCAATCGCACGAAGTTCTTGGGGTGGTGTTGGGCTAAGCCATTAGTTCGAAAACTTCCTTAAACGACTGAAGCAAGTGTTGTTTTAACCTATCCATATCAATTTCCGAACCTAGTTCTTTCTTTAAAGACGTTACGCCCCGATCCGTAAAACCACAAGGGTTTATGAGCTGATAAAAGGATAAGTCGGTGTTCACATTAAAAGCAAATCCATGCATGGTAACGCCTTTGCTTGCCCTCACACCTATAGCACAAATCTTGCGCGATTTTTCACGTATGCCAGCATCAAGCCACACTCCTGAAGCACCTTCAAGTCGTTCAGCTTTAATATTATAGTTCAATAAACACTGAATGACAGATTCTTCGAGGCGGAAAACATATTCACGAACTCCAATATGGAAAGCATCGAGATTAAGAATAGGATAACCTACTAATTGCCCTGGTCCGTGATAGGTGATGTCGCCACCACGATTTATGCGATAAAAAGAAGCTCCTTTAGTGCGTAATACCTCTTCATTTACGAGTAAGTTCTCAGGCGTTCCGCTTTTTCCAAGTGTAAAAACATGCGGGTGTTCAACAAAAAGTAAGGTTCCAAAAGGCGCTTTTTCTTCTTCCTCTGTTTTAATTTTGATCAAATCGCTGAAAAGCTGTTCCTGATAGTCCCAGGCTTTCTTATAATCCATTGTGCCAAGGTCTTCAAAAAGTAATGTGCCCATTTCAGAGGATATGTTTTTCAGCATGATATGAACTTCTTACCATTGGTCCGCTCTCGACATGACGAAAACCCCTTTTAAGTCCTTCTTCTTCATAAAACTTAAACTGTTCGGGCCTGATAAACTCCTTTACGGGTAAATGATTTCTTGTTGGTTGAAGGTATTGGCCTATGGTCATCACCTTAACACCGGCAAGACGCAGATCATCCATTGTTTCAAGCACCTCTTGTTCGGTTTCGCCCAACCCAAGCATAATGCCCGACTTGACTACAATTCCCGAACGGGCAATGATTTCGAGTACCTTGAGACTAAGGTCATATTTGGCTCGACTACGCACCCATGGTGTAATTCGCCGAACCGTTTCAAGGTTGTGTGATATCACTTCAGGGCCTGCTTCAACAACCCTAAAAATAAGATCCTCTTTGCCGTCAAAATCGGGAATAAGCGTCTCCATTGTTGTTCCGGGACTTTCGCGTTTTATAGCTTTAATTGTAAGTGCCCATATTTCTGCTCCTCCATCTTTCATGTCATCACGATCCACAGAGGTGAGAACAACATGCTTGAGATTCATCTTCTTCACTGAATCGGCTACACGCTCCGGTTCATCCCAATCGGCAGGCAAAGGACGTCCGGTTTTAACATTACAAAAACCACAGGAGCGGGTGCAGATATTTCCCAGAATCATCAATGTGGCTGTGCCTCGTCCCCAGCATTCATGCATGTTGGGGCAATGCCCGCTGGTACAGATGGTATGTAGTTTATGTGTTTCAACAATTTCACGTACAGAGAGATATGTTTTTCCGGCAGGTACTTTTGTCTTTAACCATTCGGGTTTGCGTAAAAGTAAATTGGTACGAACTTCGTCCATGGAGTTAATATTTGAGTGGCAAAAATACGTTTTTTAGACTGGTGAAGTAGTTAGTTTTGTGAACTGATTCAAACACGGAAACAGAACATTTTGCGTAAAATACTGATGATCAGTTAATTAAATCCTCGGTGCTAAAACAAGCATCTTGTTTACAAAACACTTTCGGGATTTACATGAATTTTTCGGTTGTCTCTGAAATCAAAAAGAGTCAAGCGGCGAACCTCAAAGTAGCTACTCCAATAGGTTTTTAGCGCGCTATAATAGCCCATGCGCGCATTGTCGTTGTCAATCTGAGCGTTATTGAGTTCCAAAATATCATTTACTTTTCCGATCATATACCTTTTTTGGGTTACATCAAAGCGCTTTTGAGCAACCGTATCGGCTTTAGCAGCAATCTTAAGCTGGTTTTTCTGCATATTAAACTGCATGACCTTCAGAAAAATATTCTGTTCAAAATCCATACGGCTCTGTTCCACGGAGGTTCGCACCAGTTCCAGATTCGACTCAGCCATTTTAATACGGCCTTTTGCCTGTCCCCAATCGAGGATGGGAATAGTGAGGCCCACTGTAATGCGTTCTTCATCCAAAGGGTTGAGGTAGGCTTTGTTAAACTGATCAGAAGTTTGTGTCAATCCGAAACTGGCGTTAATTTCGGCATCGAAACGGCCTTGTGTACGCGCCATGTTCAGGTTGCTTTCTGCTTCCAAAACCTGTCTGTCGAAATTCAAACCCGATGAGGTGTTTGTTCGCGCTTCGCTGATTGCCTCTTCAACTTTTACTGTGTAAAATTCTGTTTGAGCGGGTGGAATAAGCTCAATGGCTTCATTAGTTTTCAACCGTAGATACGACTTAAACGTAAAGAGCATATTTTGGTAGTTGAGGTCGGCTGTTTCAACTGAAGCCTCTGCCCTTAAGAGATTTAACTCAAGTTGTAATAATTCATTTTCGGCTATCTTACCCAGAACAAAACGACCCCTTGCAATATTAAAAAGGGTATCATAATTAGATAGATTTTTGAGTGCAATCCCTTTTTCTACTTGTGCCATCAACAGGTTGAAGAAATGATTGATAGCCGTTGATGCCACCTGTTCATGTGTTTCAAGGTATTGCCGCCGGGCCTCTTCATACCGAATGGGCTCAATCCGCTTGTCCCATTTGTATGAATTGTAACCAAAAATTGGCTGACGGAAGCCGATTACAACCGGACTTGAAAGATATTGACGGGTTGAGGTATCTGTATAAAAGTTGTCGAGACGTTGCAAGCCCGACTGCAAGTATACCTCACCACCGGTAAGACCAACTTTTTGCGTAAGGGAAAGGTTTGCCGAATACCGCGCCAGAGTACGTTCGCGATAGGTTTCACTTCCGTCTGATTGCGTGATGGCATCAATGGTTCGGTTGAAATTAGGAAGTGTAGCATCAAGACTAAGGTTGGGTAGATAGCCTGCTTTAAAACTTCTGTATTCCCAATAACTGCGTTTGAACCGGTGACGCGCAATCATTGCATCGGGTGAGCGATCCTGTGCAATTTTTATAACTTCGGTCAGTGAAAGAAAAGTGGGCTGCGATTGACTGTAAAGCGAAGGTGTTTGAAAAAAAACAGAGGCCAAAAGGGTCATAAAAACCCAAAAACGAGGATGATTGCTATGTTTCATGTTCTTTTAGATAAAGGGACAGTGCCTTAAAAAGGCGTTGCAAAGGTAAAACTTTAAGCATGAAGCTTTATTACCATTCAAATGGCCTTCCTTAAAAATATTTAAACTTCCGGATGAAGAAGTTGTTTGAAACGAAATGAAAAATTTTCGGATGATCTTTCAAAAAAAATTCCTGAACCTTATTCCAGGTTACGTTCTATAAAATCATTAACAATTTCTTCAGCTTTTGAATGGTCTTCGGTAAGAACAAATAAATCAACAATATTGGGTGTTCCACCAAAACCTGCAAGAGCACCGGAATAAAAATCATCGCGTATCATTGCTCCTATTCCAACTGTTTCCAGTTCATCCTTTAAGATATGAACTAGCACATCGCGACCTGTAAAAATTTTAGTGAGATCTGGTTCTAAAGTCATATTATCAGTGATTAAGTTTGAAATTCTAAATATGAAGAATGGAATACTCTGACAACAAAGATAAGGTTTATGGTTTTATTTTTGGAAGAAAAAAGCTGTCACAAACCGTTTTTTACCGATTTTCGTAGGATTATTAATAATTATAACGAATGAATCGGGTACTAATAGTTGAAGATGAAGAAGCTACAGCACAGCGTACTGCACGTTTAATACAAGAAATTGAACCATCTGTTCAAATTGCCGGCATGACTGACAGCATCGAGTCTTCTGTTATCTGGCTGAATTCCAATCCGCATCCCGATCTGATATTGATGGATATTCAACTGGCCGATGGAAGTAGTTTTGAGATTTTTAAACAAGTCCTCGTCAGTTGTCCGGTCATCTTTACAACTGCTTATGATACTTTTGCTCTACAGGCCTTTAAAGTAAACAGCATCGATTATTTGCTCAAACCCTTGCGGAAAAATGAGTTGGAAGCTGCCTGGCAGAAATTCAGCCGGTTAAATAAGCCCGCGGCAGCTATCGATTATTTGCAACTTGCTCATTTACTGCAGTCAAAACAAGTAAAGTATCTTCATCGGATTATGGTAAAAGTTGGTCAGCAGATCAAAGTGTTTCTTACAAAAGAAGTGGCATATTTCTATATTTTTGAAAAAATCGTTTTTGCAAAACTCAACAGCGGTGAGCGCTATCCCATCGATCAAAGTCTGGATCAACTCGAGCTCGAACTTAACCCGGAAGAGTTTTTTCGTATCAACCGGGGATTCATCATTTCTTTTAATTCCATTGATAAACTACATACTTATAGTAAGTCACGGATCAAGGTTATTTTGAAGCCTGCTTGCGAAGAAGAAGCGATTTCGAGCACTGAACGCTCTCCACTTTTCAGGGCCTGGCTAAGTGGAAAAGAAGCTTAAAACCTGCCGGATTTAATCACAGAATTCCTTTATACCTGATAAATGTTTAAAAGCATGTGTTTTAACCCTCAGCACGATTTTGACAACGCAAAGCAAAATGAAGAATTGCTTGCTTTGTAATATCAGGCGTTTCTTCAAATCCCATATGTGCAACCCCTGAGAGCAGCATTAACTCGGCATGTGACGGCAATGCCACCTGAGCCAAAATTCGGGCAAAAGGCATACGCGAATCATTTTTGCCCAAAATAAACAATACAGGGCAGTTTAACTCACTCAGAAGTTGAAGGTGACTTTCGCGATCACGCAGGCCTGCAATGGCTGCTGTAACAGCCTCTTTCCTTTGGCTTTCAGCTATTTTCTGTATTCGATCGACACGCTCAGGATGCTTTTGTTTAAAGGACGCATCGAATAAGCCATCAATAAACCGGTGTATAAAACCATGAATATCCGATGTTGCATCCACAATTGCATTCGCGCGGTTGGCTCGTGCAGTTGCCTCATCCTCAGCAGCATGTGAATGGAATAGCACAAGACCGGAAACACGTTCAGGATATTGTTTCGCAAGGGCTAATGCAACATAACCCCCCATTGAGTGACCAACAAATAGTGCTTTGGAAATTTCTTCATGAGCAAGGATGGCATTTACAGCTTCTGCCATCAGCCACATATGATGCTCATCCTGAATCATTTCAGATTGACCAAAGCCAGGAAGATCGGGACAAATTACTGTGAACTGTTTTGAAAAATCAGATGTAAAAGTCTCCCAAACCCTATGATCCATAGGGAAGCCATGCAGAAATACCATTGCAGGTCCTTGTCCATTTATCCGATAAGCCAGCTGCTTTTGCCGAAACGCGATCTTTTTCATTGTAGCTAAGTTTTGAAAAGCAAAAATAGACAATTGGATCAGCATTAAGAAAACGAACAAAACAGCACCTCAACTATTCTTTGTTATTTTGTAAAATCAAACAACTGGTATGGAAACTATTAAACATATTTTTAGAATAGGCTACGGCCCGTCGAGCAGTCACACAATGGGACCTTCCCGTGCAACGGAAATATTCAAACAACGAACCTCATCAGCAATAGCTTACCGGGTGACGCTTTACGGAAGTCTTGCTGCAACCGGAAAAGGACATCTCACCGATCTGGCAGTGGAGCAATTGTTATTGCCAAAACCGGTTACTTTTATTTGGGAGTCCCAGACTTTTCTGCCACGACACCCCAACGCCATGAAACTCGAAGCCCTCGATGCAGAACAAAACACTTTTGACGAATGGACTATTTACAGCACAGGAGGAGGCGCAATCACCGACGGAACTGAAGCTGAGTCAGTTGAAAGGGTTTATCCGCTCACACATATGAAAGATATTTTGAAATGGTGCGAGGAAAACGGCAGGCATTTCTGGGAATATGTGCACCTTCACGAGTCTCTTGACTACCAAGACCACCTGGCCGAAGTGTGGAAGGTGATGCAGGAATCCGTTCAAAGAGGCATCGAAAATGAAGGCGTTTTGCCTGGAATACTGAAACTGCCACGTAAAGCCTCATCGTATTTTATCCGTGCCCAAAGCCTGAAGGATTCCCTCAAAAGCCGTAGTCTTGTATTCTCCTATGCATTGGCAGTTTCTGAGGAAAATGCTTCCGGTGGCAAGGTGTCAACAGCGCCTACATGTGGTTCGAGCGGTGTGTTGCCGGCTGTTTTGTATCATGCCAAACATGCCCACGGCTTCTCCGACCAGAAAATCATCAAAGCCCTGGCTACCGCGGGATTGATTGGAAACATCGTGAAAGAAAACGCCAGCATCAGCGGTGCTGAAGTGGGTTGTCAGGGTGAGATTGGTACGGCTTGCGCCATGGCTTCGGCAGCCGTGAACCAACTTTTTGGTGGCACGACTCAACAGGTGGAATATGCGGCTGAAATGGGTTTGGAACACCACCTTGGTCTCACCTGCGACCCCATTGCCGGTTTGGTGCAAGTGCCTTGCATTGAGCGCAATGCCCATGCTGCAGCGCGCGCCCTCGATTGTAATATGTATGCATTGCTCTCCGACGGAAAGCACTTTGTTTCATTTGATAAAATTGTACAAACTATGAAAGCCACCGGCCGCGACCTCCCAAGTCTTTATAAGGAAACAGCCGAAGGAGGGCTGGCTATTTTTGCTGCCGTGAAAGACCATCCCTGCTGAAAATTGTTGTTGCTATCAAGCTCTAGAACATGAAAAAATTATTCATAATCTTACTACTTCTCTCGCTGAATAGTTGTTGCGATGATGACTATCGGTTTGCAGTGGTGTGGTTCAATATCCTTAAAGACGACAAACCTTTGTCAGAGGCGAATATTTATCCTTACTTTGTGTATGTGGATGAAAACAACAACGAAACCAGCTTGACGAGCAACGGATTAATGACAAGCGGAAGCAGCTATTCCATCAACCAAAGCAGCGAGCTGGAAATGATGAGTTTCAAGCCGGCCACGATCCTGATAAAATATACCGGATTGGATGTATCACAAACCGACACCCTCGAAATCTTACATGATTATGAATGCAACAAAACACAGCGTTGCACCTGCAAGGTTGTTGTGTTGAAATACATGAAATGCAACTCCGAATACCTGGACGATTATACCATCAGAAAATAAACGAAAGTTTTCGGGAACAAAACACAAAAGCCGGGGCTGCAAGTCCGATACCTTGTTTTATGTAGCTAAATACCTGATTGCCTACAAAAAATATGAATTTCCGTCATGTTACTGACGGAAATCATATAAATTGCGTCAGTTTGTTGACGGAAATCAAGTAAATCTCGCTGACATTTTCAATAAATCTGTTTACTGGCAAAGCAAAGCAGGTCTAAAGTCAAACGTTTCTCCTCCCGGGAATCGCTTCAATGAGTTTTTTGGTGTAAGCTGTCTGCGGATTTCGGTAAAGTTCATCAGCTTCGGCCAATTCTTCCATTTTACCATTGTTCATAACCAGCACACGGTCCGACATATAACGTACAACGCTGAGGTCGTGTGAGATAAAGATATAGGTGAATCCATAATCCTGTTTCAGCCGGTTTAACAGGTTGAGCACCTGCGCCTGAACGGAGACATCAAGGGCCGAAACCGGCTCGTCGCAGATCACCAGTTCGGGATTCACTGCAAGCGCACGGGCAATACAAACGCGCTGTCGCTGACCGCCCGAAAACTCATGGGGATATCGTCTGAAATGTGCCGGTTCCAGTCCAACCTGTTCCAATAACTCATATACTTTTTCACGCCGGCGACGATCATTCTCATGCAATCCATGAACCTTCATAGGCTCAAAAATTGCCTCCCCCACTGCCATACGGGGATTGAGCGAAGAATAAGGATCTTGAAAAATAATCTGAAGCTGCTTGCGAAAAGCCCGCAGTTCAAATTTATCTAATTGATTTACAATTACTTCTTTGTATTTAACGATTCCGGCAGTTGGTTCTTGCAATCGCAAAATACTTCTCCCTAAGGTTGTTTTTCCACAGCCTGATTCGCCCACCAAACCCAGTGTTTCTCCCGGAAAAACCTCAAAACTGATATCATCTACAGCTTTAACACTGCTTTTTTGTTTGCTGAAAAAACTGCCTTGCACAGGAAACCATGTCGCGAGGTTTTCCACTTTTAAAATGGGTTGCTGTGAATACAAAAGCTGATGAGCTTTCGTTCTGGCATGGGATTCAACTGTTAGTTCGGCTTGCATTTCTGCTATTCCACCCGGCCATTTGTTCTCCAGAAACTCTTTTACGACGGGCAGGCGCTGAAGACGTTTATCAAGTGGAGGGCGACATGCCAACAAGCCTCGCGTGTAAGGATGTTGCGGATTACCAAGAACATCGGATACTTTTCCGGATTCCACAATATGTCCTTTATGCATCACTACTACGTTGTCAGCAATTTCACTGATAACAGCAAGGTCGTGACTGATAAAGATCATCCCCATTCCTGTTTCATGCTGTAACTCTTTGAGCAGTAATAGTATTTCTTTTTGAACAGTAACATCAAGCGCTGTTGTTGGTTCATCAGCAATAAGAAGTTCAGGCTTATTGGCAATGGCCATGGCTATCATTACCCGCTGTTTTTGTCCGCCAGAAAGCTGATGAGGATATGCATCATATTGCTGTTCGGGTCGAGGCAGTTTGACCTTACGAAATAGCTCAAGCACACGTTCTTTCGCTTCAGATTTACTGATATTCCGGTGAGTGAGAATAGCTTCAGCCACCTGATAACCACAACGTAAAACAGGATTTAACGAAGTCATGGGCTCCTGAAAAATCATTGCTATACGGCTACCTCGCGCCTGACGCATCTGATCTTCGTTCCATTGATGTAATTTTTCACCGTTGAAAAGAATGGATTCAACAGCTACTTTAGATTGTTTATGAGGTAGTAAACGCATCACTGCAAGAGAGCTTACCGATTTTCCCGAACCCGATTCGCCAACAATACCAAGTGTTTCTCCTTTTTCAAGTCCGAAGCTCACTCCCTGCACTGCTTCATGCCACTGGCCTTCGTGCCTGAAGCTAATAATGAGATTGTTGACCTGAAGCAATGACATTGGATAAACTTTTTGTTGAAAGAGCAAATGTAAGGGTTTCAACTTTATATATAATTTTCTCAATCTCTATTCTACAACCGTTAATCGGTATTTTTCGACCTTTTATCGGTTTTAACGTCAGTACATGCAACTTTCAGTTAAATTTGGCCGTTTGTAACAGCGTATTTGCTTTCCACATGCGCTTGTAATAACATATGATGATGGGCTTCCCTTTAAAAAGATATATTCCGCTTATGTCCTTGTTGGGCATTATTATTGCTTTGCTTTTCATCCCATTCAGTGTACCCTTCAGTTTTCGCTCTATGGGCATAATTCATCCTGAGCGTCAGTGGAATCTGAAAACGGATTTTGATGGAAACTATGTTGGTGAAACCCGCAACTTCCGGCTTGGAGGTGTTGAATCCGTTGTTAGTTACCGTTTTGAACGCGGTGATATTGCAACACTTGAATTGAGTGGATTAAAAGGCGAAAACAGCATTATTCAGGCTGGGGACACCTTAGGTTCGATACGTTCTACGCGCACCATTGAACTGTTACAGCAAAAAGAAAATATGGTTTCTGTTGCTATAAAAGAATTACAGGCAGGGATTTCACCTGAAAAAGCCGAAGTGCTGGAACAGTTGCAACAGCAAATAAACTCAACAGTGGTTCAGCTTGATTTTGCTAAGGCACAATTTGATCGAATCAACCAATTATTTCTCGACAGTCTTGTACCAGCAACCACATTTGAGACAGAAAAAACAAATTATTTAAGAGCTTTGGCTGAAAATGAAATAGCCAAAAGCAATTATCAGTCAGCGCTTTCGGGTGTAAAACCCGACGAAGCCCGACTGCTCGAGGAGAAAATTAACAGCCTTAAAAAAGAACTTGAATTCGTGGAGCAAACCAATAATGCATACACGCTCACTGCTCCAATCGGAGGCAAACTTCAAATGTTTGCAATGACGGGCGAAGGTGGGGAATATCTGTCAATCATTGATACCGCAACCTTCATTTTATATGCTCCTGTGAAACTTCAGTTTTTGCCCTATATTAGCAATGAAACCCATTTGGAAATCTTTATTCAGGGAACGGATGTTGCTTGCAAAGCCCGAATATATTCTATAGGAAATAACACAGAAACACTTAATGGTCAGCAACTTGTGTTTGTGAAAGCTTTGGTCGAAGATCCTAATCAGATTGCATTGAATGGCCTTTCAGTACAATGTCAGTTCTCCGGAGAAAATATCAGCATCAGGGAATATATTACCCGAACCCTGAAACTTTATCTGCAATAACCATGGCGCTCCGGTACGAATACAAATACTTTGTTCCAAACAGCAAAATGGACCTGCTGCGGCAAATGATCAGCTCTTTTGTGAAGCACGATAAGTATTGTATGAATGCTGATAATCATCAATATACTGTCAGAAGTATTTATTTCGACACCTCCGATTTTGCCTGCTATTTTGAAAAAGTGGAAGGAATAAAGCACCGCAAGAAATTTAGGCTGAGGGGTTACGGAACAAATGAAGCTGATAATGCTTCCGTATTTTTTGAGATCAAAAGAAAGTATGAAGATCCTATTTTAAAAAATCGGGCTCCGGCAACTTTTAATACAGCGCTTGATTTCATTTCGGGATTAGGTTTTAATGAGTACCAGCCCGACACGAAAAAGTTTCCTCAGGCTGTTGATGATTTGAAGCGGTTTTTTTACCATTACCACAACAGTCGATTACATCCAGTCATACTTATCGTCTATGAAAGAGAAGCTTTTCTTGGAATTCACGACGAAAACATCCGCCTTACTTTCGACAAAAACCTGAGAAGCGTTGCCTTTCCCGAAATCAGTAATTTGTACAATGAGGAAAAAATCAGACACTCATTAACCGGTCAATTTATACTTGAAGTGAAATTCAACGACCACTTCCCTGCCTGGATGAAGCCCATCATTGCCACACTTGGATTGGTACGAAAGTCAGCATCAAAATATGTTATCTCATTAGATACCCACAATTTTATTAAACCTAAAAAACTTCCGTCGGTTTATTCAAGAAGCCGCAGAAGCTTTAATTTTTGATTGGTTATGTTTGAAGAATTTCAACAGTTGGACTTGTTCCCTATAACTATTTATACCGTGATTGGAAATCTGGTGGTTTCATTTCTTTGTGGTATAGTTATCTCATTGGTTTACCGATTTGTATACAAAGGCCCCAGCTATTCAGTAACATTTGTCAATTCACTTGTAATTCTTTCAATGATTACTTCGGTGGTCATCCTTGTAATTGGAAACAATCTGGCAAGAGCGTTTGGATTGGTAGGCGCTATGTCCATCATACGGTTTCGCACTGCAGTAAGGGATGTGCAGGACATTGTTTTTATTTTCTTCGCTCTGAGCATTGGAATGGCAACTGGTGTAGGCCTCTATTCTGTTGCAATAACCGGAACTCTGCTGATTAGTTTAGCCATCATCATGCTCTCGCTTTCCAACTTTGGATCGGCACGCAAAAGAGAGTTTATGCTTCAGCTTACCTATTACAGCAGCCCGGAAAGTGATCAGAACATTGACAAAATCATCCGGCGACATTGCAAAAAAGTTAAGTTGGTAAACCTGAAAAATGTTGGTTCTGAAAATGTTATTGAAGCTTTTTACCATATCTCCCTTATGCAGGAAAAGAAAAACACACTTCTAATCACCGAACTAAGTACTTATGCTCAGGTGCTGAATGTGAACCTGTATTTTGATGAAGATGATGTGAACCCACCTGCTTATTGATCGTTTTACACATCTTTCACTTCGCTGTTATTCCTCTTTTCTGACACAAAAACCCTGGCAATTTAAAATTCCATATAAAAGAGTCAGGAAATCCACTTTTTTATTTAATTGATTAATAGATGTTTATTCGTTGACAAACGTTTAACAACACCTACTTACGTATCTATCTGTTTAGTATACGACTTGGCGCATTGGGCCGATGTAATTTTGCTCCATCATTCGTTCATTGTCTAACTTAATACTTGAAATCATGACAACAATGAGAAACTCCGTACAACTGATCGGAAACGCAGGTAGCGATCCTGAAGTAAAAACACTCGCTAACGAAAACAAAATGGCTCGGTTTACAATCGCAACCAACGAGTACTACACCAATCAAAAAGGGGAGCGCGTGGAAGAAACACAGTGGCATCGTATACTCGCCTGGGGTAAAACGGCCGAAATCATCGAAAAAGAAGTTAAAAAAGGAAAACGCATGATCCTCAACGGGAAGCTCGTTACCAATAACTGGGAAGACAAAGACGGCAACAAGCGCCAGTCGGTTGAAGTGGTGGTGAATGAAATTTCAATGATGTAATCTTATCTTAAAGTTTGTACTCTTAATACTATAATACTATGAAAACTTCTAATGACTCTGTAAAACTAATCGGTCGCCCGGGAATGGAACCTATTGTAAAACAATTTGATAAGAATGGATTAATGGCGCGGTTTTCTTTTGCTGTCAACGAGCAAATAACAAATGAGGCCGGTGAAAAAGAGTGGGTCACGCAATGGCATCAGGTGGTGGCCTGGGGTAAAAATGCTGCTTTGGTTCAGCAGAAAGTGAAAAAAGGCGTTAAAATGAGCATCGTGGGCAAAATTGTCAGTCGCACCTATGCCGACAAGGATGGTGTTGCAAAACAAGCCAACGAAGTGGTGCTTTTTAACCTTGCTGTCTGGGAAACTGAAATGGCATAAGCGCTAACTTCTTCATCAAAGAAAGAGCCGCCAGAAATGGTGGCTTTTTTTTGTGTATTAATTTTTGAGATTCCACGACCATTTAAAGGATCAATTATAAATTCTCATCAAAATTCCAAATGAAAGTTTTGATTATCATTGTGTTGAACAAAATCAATTACTACATTTGCCTGTCGTATCCCAATCAGCAGTCTGATGATCAACTTTTTCACCGACTTACTTGCCATTTTTTACCCGGAAGTGTGCCCGGCTTGTGGAACTCTTTTGAGTAAGGACGAGAAAACAATATGTCTGAGCTGCCGTTTCCTCATGCCAAAGACAGGTTACGAAACTGTTACTGACAATCCGATGGCTCGCATGTTTTGGGGTCGAACGCACCTTCATGCGGTAAGCGCCTGCTACTTTTTCGCAAAAAAGGGTCGTGTTCAACACCTTATTCACGATCTCAAATACAAAAGCAATCGCGATGCCGGGTTATTTCTTGGAAAGGAAATGGCAGAAGAGATAAAACGATCTGCCTTATATTCAGAAATCGACTTTATAGTTCCGGTCCCGTTACATCCCAAAAAGATCCGTATCAGAGGCTACAATCAAAGTGAAATTCTTGCCCTTGGGATGCGTGAAATTTTACCTGCGCCTTTAAGCACAGACAATTTGGTGAGGGCTATTGCAACCGACACCCAAACAAAAAAGTCGCGCGAGGCACGCTGGAGAAATGTAAAAGATATTTTTATGATGAAAAATCCTGAGCAATTTGCCAACAAACATATATTGCTGATTGACGATGTAATAACAACCGGAAGTACTATTGAGGCCTGTGCCAATGTGCTGGCTGCTGCCCCCGGAATAAAAATCAGTGTTGCTGCGGCTGCCTGTGCACCAGGTTGACAAAAAATTTATTCTTTACTTTTTTCCAAAACATTACAAGTAAAGCACTTATCAAGGTGATTGTAATAAAATAAAAGAGAAGTTGTAAAGGGTATTGTGTTTGATACAACGAGGTTGCTAAGTTTCCAATTAACAACCACTGAAACACATAAAGAGATGTAACATTTTGACCAATCCAGGCAAGTCCATTTTGGATCATGCTCTTACGACCCGGCAGACATAGAAAATTTAACAGAATCATCAGCCACAATACAAAGGCTAGATTCCACAACAGCTGCAAGCCATCGTGATGATAATAAACCTGTAGTAATACCGTCCGTTGAAACCCATAACTGAATGTTGTTGCTAAAACTACCGTAAGAACAACGGAAATTATGAGAAGACGTTTCTCGTTAAAAAATTCGTATCCCAACTTTTCAATTAGAAAATAAGCGAATGCTCCGGCAACAGGATACGCTCCCCAGGGAAAAAGAGGAAAATAGGACCAGTGGTAGTAGCCATTAAATGCTGCCTGTAAATAAGTTAACCAGACAAAACCACCTTCATAAACAGGCAAATACTGATTCAGAAAACCAAAAATAATCATGAGTATTAACCACAAAATAAGGCGTTTCCCGGCTAATTGTTTGAAAATTGCTACTACAATAAGGCTAAGGCCTGCAAGGATAAAAATATCAATTCCAAAAAGATAAGGGAAGACATCAGCAACTATTTGTCCTTTTGCGATACGAATGAAAAGATGCAGGTTCAAACCGATATTTAACAACAGTCCCCATAAAATCAGCTTCAACCCTCTGAAGATTTTTGTTTTCATTGCGCTTTTTGCCTTTGCCGCAAAAAAACCCATAAGCACCATAAAAACAGGAGCTGCCGGCGGACCTCCAAGGAAAAGACTGATGTTTCCACCCCATCCGTTGAACCATACAGGTACAGCAAATAGTTCATTAAGATGCACTTGTATCATCAAAACAACAGCAAGTCCCTTTGCAATATCGGGTAAAAGAACTCTGCCCGAATACAGAGAAGCTGGTAAAGTTTGTACTGATGGATTCATATCGTCCTTATATTTAGCAAGGCAAACTTATTGTAAATCTTGTTTCTGAAACCCTTTTCTTAAAATCTTATACGTTTTTATCAAAATACTATACGTTCACAGCGTATAATGAATACCTACATTTGCAGCCACATTTAACCATTACGATTATGAACCGAATTTTTGCTATCACAGCAGGATTTATTTTCCTGTTTATTTTTCACAACATCAACGTTTCTGCGCAAATTACCCTTGAAACAACTTACCCATCTTCCGGAACTTATACAACACTACCCATTTCCGGAACGAAATTTTACATCATGGATGTTGTTAACAGCCAATGCAAGATTTATAATCAAAATCACACCTTGTGGAAAACTATCAACCTTTCTGTACCTGCTAATAATTTCCTCTACGACATAAAATATGTTTCAGAGAATTTGTTTACAACTGATAACAGCCTTTGCCTTGCTTATATTTACTATTCCTATAACGAAACAGGGCAATATTATACCTATAACGCAAAAATCATTAAAGAAAATGGCACGATCCTGCGAAGTATCACCGGATGTCAATACTTATATGTGCATAGTTTAGCAGATGGATCGACAAAAATGGTTAGTTATAGTTTTAACTACTCCATTTTTCCAAGCACGATAGAAACAGGAGTTTTTGATTTGGCCGGTACCTATGTATCAAACCCTGAAGTACCTGTTAATAATGGCGCTGATTATTTACCTTCTGCATTTCCCAATCCGGCAAATGTTGAAGTTATGATACCCTATGTTTTGCCGGAGCAAACACAAAGTGGCAGGTTAGTATTATTTGATATCAACGGAAAAAATATCAATAGCTGGCCTCTTGATGGTAAAAACAGTTCCTTGCGTATTCCAACTGCCTCCTATCCTAGAGGGACTTATCTGTATCACATCGAAGCAGAAAACTATCGTTCAGTCAGTGGCAAACTGATTCTTCAATAGAAAAATGAACTTTTCTTTACACTGTTTTCAACTGGTTCTTGGTTAATTTATGGATATTTGCATGGAAATATTTTCCTTGCTATGAAAAAATCCATTGCATTAGTTGCCCATGACAATCGTAAGAAGGATCTTGTTGAGTGGGTGAAGCACAACAGGTTACAGCTTCAGGGTCATCGGTTTTTTGCTACCGGAACTACCGGCCGGCTCATCTTGCAGGTTCTTGATGATGTTACACTACTTAAATCGGGGCCTCTTGGTGGCGATCAACAATTAGGTGCTCTCATTGCTGAGGAAAAAATCGATTTCATGATTTTCTTTTGGGACCCAATGGCCAGTCAGCCTCACGACGTGGATGTGAAGGCGTTGCTGCGAATGACTGTACTCTATAACGTACCAACCGCATGCAACCGTTCGAGTGCCGATTTTTTAATCACTTCTCCCCTATTCACCGACGACACTTACAAACCAGCGAAAAAAGATTATACCCCCTATCTTGGGCGCCTGGTTGATGGATTAGGCGTTTGATAATCAATTTATTAACATTTAAGATATTCATACGGCCTGTTTTTGTAGCTTTGCAGTCGGAAACTGTCAAGCGTTTAGCCGGGTAAAAACAGAATTTTCATTAAGAACCTGTCGATGTTTGTCCTAAAATTGTTTCACGTGTAAAATTGCAATCAATGATGAATAACTCACATACATTTGCTTTAATTGGTGCAGCTGGTTTTATTGCACCACGTCATATGAAGGCCATAAAAGAAACCGGAAATCAATTGGTTGCCGCTTTGGATCTTTTCGACAGTGTTGGTGTTATCGATAGCTATTTTCCTGAAGCTCATTTTTTTACAGAACCAGAGCGCTTCGACAGGCACTTAGACAAACTTCGCCGGACGATCACTTCCAAAGTTGATTATGTGAGTATTTGTTCGCCCAACTACCTGCACGATGCACACATACGCATGGCTTTGCGGAATGGCGCTCATGCCATTTGCGAAAAACCACTCGTACTGAATCCCTGGAACCTGGATGCCCTTGCCGAAATCGAAAAAGAGTCAGGAAAACGTATCTATACCATTTTGCAACTTAGGCATCATCCAGCCATTCAGCAATTAAAAGCAAAGATTGATTCTGCTGCCGACACAAAAAAACGTTACAGCATTCAGCTTGAATATATTACCTCGCGGGGTAACTGGTATTTCCGTTCATGGAAAGGGAATACCGAAAAATCGGGTGGCATTGCTACCAATATTGGTGTTCATTTTTTTGATATGCTTACCTGGATATTCGGAGCAGCTTCGCAAAATGTTGTCACACATTATCAAAACGACCGGGCTTCGGGCAAACTAACACTCGAAAAGGCAGACGTTGAATGGTTTTTATCCATCAATGCCGAAACTTTACCCAACGAAATTAAACAACAAAATAAACGTACCTATCGTACGTTAAGTGTTGATGGTGAAGAAATTGAATTCAGCGATGGGTTCACAGATCTTCACACTGTAAGTTATCAGAACATCCTTAACGGGAATGGATTTGGACTAGAGGATGCACGTGCTTCGGTTCAAATTGTTCATGATATTCGTAAACAAACTATTTAACTAAACACATCATTTATGAATTTAGCCTCATTACTTGAAAAGGTAATTCAATCCTCAATAGATGCCGGAGATGCCATCATGGAGGTTTATGCTACTGACTTTAACGTTGATATAAAAAAAGATAACAGCCCGCTAACGACGGCTGATATGCAAGCCAATGATATCATTATCAATGTTTTAAACTCTACTTCAATACCAATAATAAGCGAAGAAGGACATCAATCGCCATATCATATTCGTGAAAATTGGTCTAAGTTCTGGCTTGTCGATCCTTTGGATGGAACGAAAGAATTTGTCAACCGCAATGGTGAGTTCAGTGTAAATATTGCTCTTGTTGAAAATAAAGTTCCTGTTGCAGGTGTGATTTATGCCCCGGTAACTGATACCTTGTATTTTAGCGATGAAAGTGGCGCATGGAAAGTGGAACATGCCAAAGGCATTGTTAATGCAAATAACAACCTGGCTCACCTGAAACGCAATGGGTTGAAACTTCCTCTTCCCCGTATCACGAAAGATTTTACAATTGTAGCCAGCCGTTCGCACTTAAACCCTGAAACAACAGAGTTTATTAACAAAACAAAACGTGAACACGACAGCATTCGCATTGTTTCGAGAGGCAGTTCGTTGAAAATGTGTATGATAGCCGAAGGACATGCCGATGTTTATCCACGTTTTGGATTAACATCGGAATGGGACACAGCAGCAGGTCATGCCATTGTAAGAGCCGCCGGTGGAAAAGTTGTGCAATTCGAACATCCTGAAATTGAACTTAGTTATAATAGTGTTGATTTACAAAATCCCGCATTTTTAGCCTTACCTGCTCAAGATTAAACAATACGAACGGTGAAATCATTTTAGATCAATTTATTTCATGAATACACTTACCATCAATAATTTACGTGAATTAGAAGCAGAAGCCATTCATATCATCCGTGAAGTTGCTTCCTCCTTTGAAAAACCTGTGATGCTTTATTCTATTGGAAAAGATTCCTCGGTGATGGTACGGCTTGCCGAAAAAGCTTTCTTTCCGGGCAAAGTACCCTTTCCTTTGATGCACATCGACAGTAAGTGGAAATTTAAAGAAATGGTTGAGTTTCGTGATCGTTATGCAGCCGAAAATGGTTGGGACCTTATTGTGGAATACAACCGTGAAGGTTTTGAGGCTGGTATCGGACCATTTAGTCATGGCAGCAAAGTGCATACGGATGTTATGAAAACACAAGCCCTTTTGCAATCACTCGATAAACATCGTTTTGATGCTGCTTTTGGCGGAGCCCGTCGCGATGAGGAAAAATCACGCGCAAAAGAACGTATTTTTAGTTTTCGTGATCGTTTTCATCAGTGGGATCCCAAAAATCAACGTCCTGAGCTGTGGGATATTTACAACGCAAGGGTACATAAAGGTGAGTCGATCAGGGTATTTCCTATCAGCAACTGGACCGAGCTCGACATTTGGCAATACATACGTATTGAAAAAATACCCATCGTGCCACTCTACTTTGCAAAAGAGCGCCCCATTGTCGAAATAGACGGAAATCTTATCATGGTTGATGACGAAAGAATGCCTGCTGAACTGGCTCAAAAAGCAAAAATGAGAATGGTTAGGTTTCGCACTTTAGGTTGCTACCCGCTGACAGGCGCTATTGATTCGGAAGCAGATACAATTGAAAAAATCGTCGAAGAGATGATGACTGTTACAAAAAGTGAACGAACTACACGTGTCATTGATTTCGATCAGGACGGCAGCATGGAACAGAAAAAACGGGAAGGGTATTTTTAAGCCGGCTATACCAACCTGCAACCCAACAAATTTTGACCATTAAAAAACATTACATCCACATTTATTTTCGAAATTGATATGAATCAACACACTGACATACAAGCTTTTCTTGATCAGGATCAAAAGAAAGATCTTCTGCGTTTGCTCACGGCAGGCTCAGTCGATGATGGAAAATCAACGCTTATTGGGCGCTTACTATTCGATAGTAAAAAAATATACGAAGATCAACTGTCTGCACTTGAACGCGACAGTAAACGTATTGGCCATGCCGGCGACCAGATAGATTACGCATTGTTGCTCGACGGTTTGAAAGCCGAACGTGAGCAAGGCATAACTATTGATGTTGCTTATCGTTATTTTTCAACCAATAAGCGTAAGTTCATTATAGCCGACACCCCCGGTCATGAGCAATATACACGTAATATGGTCACAGGAGCAAGTACTGCCAACCTTGCCATCATCCTTATTGATGCACGAAAGGGTGTTATCACCCAAACCCGTCGTCATACATTTCTTGTTTCGCTGCTGGGTATAAAACATATTGTGGTGGCTGTCAACAAAATGGATTTGGTTGACTATAGCGAGGAAGTTTTCAACAGCATTTGCGAAAATTACAAAGCTTTCGTTACACGTTTAAGTATTCCTGATATTTATTTCATCCCGCTTTCTGCCCTTAATGGCGATAATGTTGTTGACGACTCAAAATTTATGCCTTGGTATCATGGACAAAATTTACTTCAATATCTTGAAGATGTACATGTTGTATCAGACCGGAATTTTGAAGATTTTCGTTTCCCCGTTCAGCATGTTTTACGTCCTACCCTTGATTTCAGGGGGTTCTCAGGCAAAGTAGCTTCTGGCATTATTCGGAAAGGTGAACAGATCATGGTTTTACCTTCGCGTAAAACGAGCAGGGTAACCTCTGTTATTGCAACCGATGGAGAAACAGATTATGCTTTTCCACCCCAGGCTATCACACTTACGCTGGCAGATGAAATCGATATTTCGCGGGGCGATATGCTCGTTCATGTCGAAAACCAACCGCGGGCCGAACGTCAGTTTGAAGCCATGCTTGTTTGGATGGATGAAACAAAAATGGATCCATTTACACAGTTTTTTATCAAACACACAACCAATACCACACGTGCCCGAATCGATCACATACGCTATAGGGTTGATGTTAATACGTTGGAGCACAGCAATTGCGAGGCCCTTTCGCTGAATGAAATAGGTCGTGTGGTGATAACAACTAATAAACCGCTTTTTTTTGATCCCTATCACAAAAACCATAACACAGGATCCTTCATCCTGATTGATCCCATATCGCATAATACCTGTGCAGCGGGAATGATCATTGACAAACTCAATGCCGGCGATCTTCAGTCGCGCATCATCGACCCCGAATCGAAACGGTTGATTGATTGTGGCAACAGTCTCATCAGTTCACAGGAACTTGAAAAAAGATACCATCAGAAAGGAGTCACTGTATGGATCACAGGACTTCATGGAAGTGGTAAGAATCTGTTTGCTTACACCCTTGAGCGGCGACTTTTCGATCAGGGTGCAACGGTTGTATTATTGGATGGAAGTACCATCCGTTCAGGCCTTGCACGTGAACTTGATCATTCACCAGCCGATCGTGCCGAACAAATGCGGCGTGTGGCCCATGTGTGCCGGATTTTGAACGATCAGGGGATTATTGCAATATGTTCTTTCATTTCTCCTAAAGAAGATATTCGAGATCAATTGAGCGAAATAATTGGTAATGAACGCTTTCATTTAGTTTATATGGACGCTGATCTGGAATATTGCCGGAAAAATAAACCCGAGTTGTATGATAAGGCTGACAATGGACTGTTGTCATTCTTGCCTGGTGTGGATGAAGTGTTTGATGTTCCTTTGCAACCAAAACTTCATTTTAAGCCAGGAAATTTGAGTACAACTATTGAAGAAACGATGAATTACCTGCATCAAAACAAGATTTTTCCAATTGATTAATAACGAAATCGGGAAACACTTAATTTAACCTATTTAAACGGGCATTAAAAACTCCTTCAAGACATTAAAGCTTGATGTATGTTTTTTTTGCACTACATTTTTTAGAAAACCAGTACTTTTGCAAAAAATTAACATGATGAACAACAAAGGACCTGTTTCACAATTCATTGAGCACCATTACCGTCACTTCAACGCTGCAGCTTTGATAGATGCCGCAAAAGGCTATGAAGCTCATCTTGATGCCGGAGGCAAAATGATGATTACCCTTGCCGGTGCCATGAGTACCGCCGAATTAGGTATTTCACTGGCCGATATGATCCGTCAGGATAAAGTGCAAATCATTTCCTGCACGGGAGCAAATCTGGAAGAAGATTTGATGAATTTGGTAGCTCACAGCCATTATAAACGCGTTTCGCATTACCGCGACCTTAGTCCAAGTGATGAGTGGGATCTGCTTGAGAATGGTTTTAACCGTGTTACCGACACCTGTATCCCTGAGGAAGAAGCCTTCCGTCGTTTGCAAAAGCATATCTTTAAATTATGGGAAGAAGCCGAAAGCAAAGGCGAACGATATTTTCCGCATGAATATATGTATAAAATGCTGCTTTCAGGTGTTTTGGAACAATACTATGAAATAGACCCAAAACACTCATGGATGCTGGCTGCAGCTGAAAAAAACCTGCCCATAATTGTACCAGGATGGGAAGACAGTACGATGGGAAATATTTTTGCCTCATACTGTATCAAGGGCGAACTTAAATCCACTACCATGAAGAGTGGTATCGACTATATGGTTTGGTTATCCGATTGGTATCGCAAAAATTCGGGTGGAAAAGGCGTGGGATTCTTCCAGATTGGAGGAGGCATTGCTGGCGATTTTCCTATTTGTGTTGTCCCAATGATGTATCAGGATCTTGAATGGACTGATGTTCCTTTCTGGTCGTATTTCTGTCAGATTTCCGATTCCACCACAAGTTATGGCTCGTATTCAGGCGCTGTGCCAAATGAAAAAATAACCTGGGGAAAGCTTGATATTAACACCCCTAAATTCATTGTTGAGTCAGATGCAACAATTGTTGCTCCACTTATTTTTGCCTGGATTTTAGGTTATTAACTACTTGATTTTATCATAAATTTGCCCTTTTCTCCGTTTGGAAGAAAGGGCATTTTTTTAACCTCACACCTAAAATGAAAATCTCATATCTGCTTTTGTTGGTAGCTTTGGTAGCGTGTAACACCCAAACCACAACAATACCTGAAGTCTTCTGGGGCCATCATTATGCTTTTGCTAAAGACATAGCCTATGGCGATGAGTCGCAACAAAAGATGGATATCTGGTTTCAGGGCCAATGGATTGGTGAACCAAACTACTTTAAATCAGATACTAAACTTCATCCAACGCTGATTTACATTCATGGCGGAGGCTGGATGGGTGGTTCAAAAGATGGCATCATGCCGTTTATTCTGGCGTATCTCGAGTGTGGGTATAATGTTGTGACCCTTGATTACCGCGTGGGAGAATCCAGCGCTCCGGCAGCCGTGGATGATTGCATGAAGGCCTTGTTTTGGTTGACAAAAGAAGGAACATCCTATAATATCGACTTGCAACATCTCATCATTTCGGGTGAATCAGCAGGAGGACACCTAGCTTTGATTACAGGATTATTGAACAGCATCCCCGGCAGCCACCCCTATTATGCCGGTGATAAACTAAAAATTAATGCCATCGTGAATTGGTTTGGTGTTACCGACATAAAGGGTATCGATCAATTTTATACCAAGCGGGGCGAAGAAAAAAACTTTGCCAGTGTTTGGGTGGGCGACAAATCAGCGATGGATTCAATTTCTGAAAATTTTTCCCCAATGGCAAAAATCACAGCCAACAGTCCTCCTGTCATCAGTATTCATGGACAAAAGGATTCGGTTGTTCCATATGAGCAAGCCGTTCAATTGCATGAATTGCTTAAAAAGAACCGCATTAGAAACGATTTGGTAACCATTCCCGAAGGCAGGCATCTTGGTTTCACCGGTGAGGAGTTCCAGGAAATTTACAGTCGCATTTTTAGTTTTATCGAAAACTAAACGGGTTATATCTGATTTGGTTTTTTTCCAAACAATCCGGACTTCAAGCCATTATCAAGTTTAAATTTTTAGGGATTTTGTCACTACATCCCAATACTGTTTTCAAGTGATTTTCACCAACACATCCAACATTATTGATCAGTAAGCGCTTCTACTTTTAATGACAGATACACATTAAATTGTGTTCCGGCTTCAGGATCGGAGCTAAAATCAACTTTGCCTTTCAGGTATTGTTCGCTTAAGAGTTTGATGCTGTAGGTTCCAAGGCCACGCGATTGATCTTTGGTGGAAAATGAACGCTGAAAAATCTGTAACTGAATTTTACGGTGGATAAATGTTTGATTATGAATCCAAAAGCGTATGGTGTCGGCTGAATCAAGGTTATATCCCATACGAACGGTTTGCCCCTCCCTACTCGCTTCGAGGGCGTTTTTTAAAAGGTTAATCAATACCCTTTTGAGCAATACCGGATCAGAAATAAACGTGATTGTTTCGTTTTTCGTGATGATAATCTGTTTTTTCTGGCCAACGAAATGATGCTCCAGATGATTTTTTACATCTTCCAGCAGGCTGCCGGCTTCAATAGATTTCAGGTCTGTTTTCAGCTCACCTCTTTCAGCAGCTAAAAGTTGCCGTTGCGCCATTATTTCATCAACAAGATTCTCGCTCAACTTGTTGGCTATTACCAGAAACTCCATCATTTCAGCAGGATCGGTGCTTGTTGTCACAAAATCGAGGAAACCACGAATACCACCTGCTGTGTTCATGATGTCGTGGAAAAAGATGCGTTCGAGTACCAGGCGACGTTTTTCATCGCTGATATCATGAAATGAAAGCACTACATATTTCTCTTCTTTATAACTGAATGGGGAGGCAGTAACTGAAAAATCGTATGCCACTTCTTTACCATCCAAAATGGCATTAATACGGCATTCAGAAGTAACTTTTTCGTCGCTTTTCATGCAATCAAGTATTGCATTTACAGCACCACAATACCTGCAATTTTCGGATGTTCCGCAACCCCCTTCGTTCTTTGCTGAATTTACGCAATGTAACAATTCGCCGGGTCGCAGGCCTACAATCTGTTCTATTCTGCTGAAACCCATTGCCTCGAGCAAAGCATTATTTCCATAAACAATTTGCCGTTCTTTGTTTAAAACGGCAGCAATGTATGGAAGGGCATTCACCAGTTCATTTACATTTTCGAAGCTTTGAAACAGCCCTAAATCATACAGAATTTTCGATAATTCGGCACGCTCAGCAGGCGCAAAGAGTGTATTCATATGCGTAGTATTTATTACTTACGCAACAAATATACGATCAAAAGGCCCGAAAGAGGACTAAAAAGAAATGAAACAAAAAAGATCCATTGCCGGCCAGGCTTTTGGTCGGCAAAACGTTCTGAAACAACAAGCGAAGCCACATACCACGCCAAAAATGCGATTGCTATCCAAAGTCCTGTCATGATTAATAGAGATAATAAAGGATAAATACCAAAGGAATAATAATACCTACCAAACTAAGCCAGGCACCCCGGGCTGTGATGCCATCAGTACCTCTTGGTATCAGTATACCACTGATAGCCAACAGAATCAGTGAACCGCTAAAAATATCAGAGAACCAGGTCCAATAGGTTGAAGGATTATAATGCAGGTAGTTGGCATCTCTGAAAAACAGGCGTTTTTTTGTCATTTCGATGTAACCTTCACCTGTCTCCAGGTTAATAACAGCGACTCCACCCGTGAGAAAAGCTTTTAGCTTGTTTTCTGAAGGGAAATAATGCTTGCGGTAATCATCTTCCACACCGTATTTTTTCATCAGATCCATCACCTGGTTTTTTGATGGTTTGCTGGCAAATGGCGGTTCGTCAATTGTTTTTTCAATGATCACATAATTGGGATTCCAATCATTACGATGATTGAGTGCAATGCCCGAAAAAGCATAAATTACTGTCATAGCAAAAAAGAGGTATCCAAAATCACGATGAACAGCTCTGTTCCATTTTCTCCATTTAAAAGGCATTATTTCGATATTTAAGTTATTAAAATGGAAAAACCAGACTGGTTATTGTCTGGTTCTTCAAATTCAACAGCTGTGAATTTAATCTTTAATTACTTCATAAGAAACTGCAGTAACGGCATAAAAAGAAAGTTTAGTAACACCTTTTTCTGTCATCATCTGACGGTAATTTTTTATTTGCTCTATGGCTGGGTCATCAAGATGCTGTCCGGCAGCTTTTTCTTCTTCTGTCATAGGTTCGCCACCACCAAGATGTTTCTTTTCTTCGATACCGGCTTTTATTTCTTCTTCCCATTCCTGAAGATAGGCCTCATCAACAATTGTTTCATCAACTAAACCAGTGACAACAAAGTCGTAGCCTTCGAGCTCACTGTTGAAAGCAGCCATATCTTCACTTGTTACTACTTTCACCCTACCTTCGGACACGGTATCAATAAGGAACAATTTTTTACCGTCATGTTTGCAGATATGATCAGCTGTTCCTTTTATAACTACCAGTTTACCAACCAGTTCACCAGCCTTTTCTTCAAAATTTGAAACTGTAACTTCTACTGGAGTTTCCACTGTTGATGTGGTTTCTTCCGTAGCTTCAGGTTTTGGTCCACTGCTGCAGGCAAATAATAATGCTGCAATGCTGCTAAGTGCAAATAATTTTTTCATCGGATTAAATTTGGTTAACATTTCACGACAAAGATACATATTTCAGTAAATGAGATAGTTGATTTGTGATGAAATTCACATCAGATATTAAATTTAGATTTGTTCTATTCCGCTATAATTATTTCATCATCAGGAATATTTAATCCATCGTAGGCCTTTTCCACGCCGTTGATGTATTCTATTTCGATGAGTAATGATCCATCTTCATTCCATTTTTTCCAAACTCCGTTGCGTCGTCCCATCAGATAATTTCCTTCTTCGCGTTTTGTTCCTTCGGGGTAATAGAAGGTATGTTTCCCGTTTGGGTTATCATCAACGAAATTGCCCTCAAAGGCAATAACATCATTTTCATAGTAGTATTTCCATTGGCCTGTAAGGTAACCCTCAACAAAGTTTCCTTCTTCGCGCTGAAAGCCATTTTGAATGATCCAGAATCCTTCTTCTTTGCCTTCAATATACTCACCCTGAGCAAGTATAAGACCTTCCAAACTATATTCTGTCATAATTCCATCGAGTAGTCCATTGCGGTACGACTCTTCCCGCAAAAGCTGTCCACCTAAATAAAACCATTTCCAAATCCCCTCAGGATTTCCTTTGTTATTATAGTTTCCGGTTTGTTCGATTGCACCCTGTGGGTAATAAAACGTCCATTGGCCTATCCGTTTTCCTTTTTCATAAGCTCCTTCTGATTTTATCTTTCCATTTGGAAAATACTCTTTCCAAAATCCCTGTTTCAACCCTTCGTTACTAACAATGCCTTGAGCAACCATAACACCTTTAACGAATGTAAACGACTGAACTACTTCACCTTGTTCGTTAAATTCGCGGCGAATACCTTCAGGTATTCCCTGACGATAGGTTGCTTCAACTTTCACTTTTCCGTCGGGAAAATAATCACGTTTCAACTCCAGTCGGGAAACCTCCTCGGCACTTTCCTGGCGAATGTCGTCAACAAATTTTTCGATTTTTGTCAGATTACCTTTAGTGTCAAACGATTTGAAAATACCGTTTTTCAGTCCGTTTTTATAAATGCCTTCCTGTTTAACGACACCATTTTCGTAAAACCATTTCCAGACACCGTGTGGATTATTTTCCGAATCTCTTCTATTAATACGTTCACGATCAATAATATATCCTCGCTTGTAGTTTATTATTTCGGTGATTGTACCCAATGTATCATAATGAAAAGCCATGCCTTCCTCAAGGCCTTTGGTAAAAGGAATACGTTTCAAAAGACGTTCTTTTTTATCGTAATGAGTTGTAAAACCTGTTTTTATGTCATTTTCAAAATTTTCATAAACGGTTTCATCTTGCTGATAGGTAATACGATTTCCTTGTTTTTTTGCCTGTTGATAGTTTATTTCAAGGGTAAGTTGTCCCGATTCATCATAAAATTTCCAGGTGCTGTCCAACTGAAAATTCTTCCGGTTACCTTCCGACTTAACAATTCCTGTTTCGTAGTAGGTTTTCCAATAGCCATCGGGTTTATTGTTAACAAGTTTGCCTTCACTTGATTTTTGTCCGTTGGGGTAATAATAAACTGCATCAGTTGTGTCATTCACAGCATTTTGCGCGAAAAACATGATTGGTACAAACAAAAGAAGTGAAAGGAGGGAAAACTTCATGACCTGGATAAAAAGTTATTTGCTGGTTACTGAACGACCCGGAGCTACCCGTTCCTGTTTTTTGAAATTATAAATATCTTCTAGTTTTACTTTTAAAACTGCCTTTTCGCCACCCGGGGCGATAAAAAAATGTGTTGTGTCATAGGCAATCTTACCATATTTATCGGTCCACTCCAAAGCCGAGACACGAAACCTGCTTTCGGAATCGCGCACAAATTTCAATACTCTGTTATCCCCTTGTTCAAATGCCACATCAATCATATCTTCAGTGAAACTTTCACAAACACCGGGTGTATTTTTTTTGATGATGATTCGTTCAATAAATTGTCCGTTTTCGAACCTGATTTTCCCTGAAGCTACCTTTGTTTCTTCGTATGTAAGGTTACGTTCCAAAACAATTTTATGAGAATTATAAAATTGAATTTCTGTCATCTCTATTTCGTATGACTCAACATTATCGCGTATTTCCTGATTAAAAAACACTGATTTTTTTGAGGCACAACCCGAAAAAAAGAACATTAAAACAAGAGGTAAAATAAACAGTTTGTTTGCTTTCATGGTTTCAGTTTTTATTTGATCAAGCCAAGTTTCAGCGACATTTCCAACATTTTTTCGATAGGTTTTCTACCTTTCTCGAGTACATCGGGAGTCAATTCTATTGAAGGACTTCCATTTTTTAGCGCAAGATATAGTTTTTCTATGGTGTTCATCTTCATGTATGGGCAATCGTTGCAACTGCATGTTTCATCAGAAGGAACAATAAGAAAACGTTTATCAGGCGAACTTCGTTGCATTTGGTGTAAAATACCTGTTTCTGTAGCAACAATAAAGGTATCATCCTTACTTTTTTGAGTGTAGGCTAAAAGTGCCGTTGTCGATCCAATAAAATCAGCCAATTCGAGCACGGTTGCTTTGCATTCGGGATGTGCAATCAGTTTAGCATGAGGATGTTCCATTTTCATCCGAATTACAGCTTCGGTCGATAAAATATCATGCACCTCGCAGGTACCATCCCACAAAATCATATCACGTCCTGTTATCCGGTTGATATATCCTCCCAAATTTTTATCGGGTGCAAAGATAATTTTCTGATCTTTTGGCAATGCTTCAACAAGCTGAACGGCATTACCTGAGGTGCAGATTAAATCTGACATTGTTTTAATATCAGCCGAACAATTGATATATGAAATGACCATATGATCGGGATACTGCTCAACAAAATGTTTGAAAGGCAAAGGAGGGCAACTATCAGCAAGCGAACAACCTGCATTCAAATCGGGTAAAACAACCAGTTTTTCAGGGTTAAGAAGTTTAGCTGTTTCGGCCATAAAATGTACTCCGGCAAACACAATCATGTCGGCTTTGGTAGTTGAAGCCTGTTGTGCCAGTCCCAAACTATCACCTACATAGTCAGCAATGTCTTGTATTTCAGCTACTTGATAGTAATGAGCAAGAATAATTGCATTCTTTTCTTTTCTTAACTTATTTATTTCGTTCACAAAATCCATTGACAACAAATTTTTTAAAAACTTTCGTTTAACTTTGTACAAAACTACTACAAATCGAAAGAGCAGCAAACGATCAAGTTGGCACAGCCTGATATAATTATAATGATTTTTAAAAATGTTATTTAATAATATATAGGGCTGTTAATAGCTGTATAACTTTCGTTTAAAAAAGTTGCTTTTGTGACTTATCATTTTTTATTAACATCATATCAACTAAGACGATTATTTAAGAAATTGAAATTCAAATATATTAGAATTTTGGTTGTTTTGACTACTTCAGAGAATTGTTAATATTTTTTCGGTTGGTGAAGCTGATTGTTGTTGAAAAAATTGTTGAAAAATGCTGATAAAATGCAACAGATTGTTCATATCATTTCGACTGCATCAAAATCTGATCATACAGGGTGGTTTTATCATTTTTCATCAACAAACTATCAACAAAAAAATTAGAAACTTGTTAATAACTACATAACATATTAGAATATAATTAGTTAAATACTTGATTGATGTTTGGTAGAAACACAACAAAGTGTTCATAAACAAGCAGAAACACAAAATTGCGGTTGAAAAAAAGATATTTTTGCAAAATAAATATCAACAATGGTTCAAAGTGAAAGAGTTATTCCTATAAGCTGTGATCATGGAGGATTTGCTTTAAAGGAATTTTTGAAAAGCCGTTTAGCTGCATCAGGAATAGAAGTGTTGGATTATGGTACTTTTTCGGAAGAAAGTGTTGATTATCCCGATTTTATTCATCCACTAGCACGCGCCATCAACGAAGGAACCTATCCTTTAGGTGTGATTATATGCGGAAGTGGCAACGGTGCTCAAATGACAGCTAATAAATACCCCAACGTAAGAGCTGCTTTGTGTTGGGATGTGGAGCAAACAGTACTCACACGACAACATAACAACGCAAATATTCTATCCTTACCCGGTCGCTTTATCGACTTTGAAATTGCATGGGAAATGGTTGATGCTTTTTTGAATACTTCGTTTGAAGGAGGAAGACATCAACAACGTATTGATAAAATTACTCAACTCCTTAATACCAATACACATGGCTGACAATAAATCTAATTTCCTGAAGATGAGTGAGAAAGTTGCTTTTGATCTCAATCACCGGAAAATTATCAATTTCAATATCGGTCGTTACGATAAAGCTGTAAAACAGGGAAAAGAAAGACTGTTCCATTTGGAAATGTCGCGACAAAAGGCACAAAGTATTAAGCATAAAGTACTGTCGCAACTCGATAAATATTTGGTTGAATTTGAAACCAATTTTCAGCGTAATGGTGGAAAAGTAATTTGGGCTACTGACGCTGAAAGTGCTGTAAACGAAATAGTTAATTTACTACAAAAAGAACGTATTAATAAGGTTGTTAAGTCGAAATCGATGACAACTGAAGAGATTGACCTGAATCATTTTCTGGAAAAAAAGAAAATCAGTGTTTTCGAAACAGATTTGGGTGAGTTTATTGTTCAGCGTGCCGGTGAGAAACCTTATCATATTGTTACTCCGGCAATGCATAAATCAAAAGAAGATGTTTCTGCCTTGTATCACGAACAGTTCGGCATGCCAGAGAACAGCACTCCCGAAGAGATTACAGCTTTTACCAGGAAATTTTTACGTGATGAGTACCGTCAGGCTGGTGCTGGAATTACCGGAGCAAATTTCTTGATCGCGGATAGTGGATCAGTGGCGTTGACCGAAAACGAAGGAAACGGGCTTCTCACCATGGCCTTCCCAAAACTTCATATTGTAATTGCCGGCATCGAAAAAATTATCCCTTCTCTTGAGGATCTGGATCTTTTTTGGCCCTTACTTGCTACTCATGGCACAGGTCAAGTGATGACAGCCTACAATTCGATTATTTCAGGGCCTGCACCCGAAGGTAAAGGTCCTTCTCAAATGGTTGTCATACTACTCGATAACGGCCGGACTAACCTCCTGGCAAAAACAAGACACAGGGCAGCTTTAAGCTGTATTCGTTGCGGAGCATGTCTCAATGTTTGTCCGGTTTATAAAAATATTGGCGGCTATACATACGATACAACCTACAGTGGTCCAATAGGTTCTGTTATTACTCCGCACCTTAAAGGTATGAGGGATTATAGCCATCTTAGCTTTGCTTCCACTATTTGTGGTGCTTGCACGGATGTGTGTCCGGTAAAAATTCCTTTACATGAAATGTTGTTACTGAACCGCAACGAAGCCGTTGAAGCCGGTGTCGTGAGTTCATCCGATCGTTTTCTTATAAAGCAATCGAGCAGGCTGCTGCTTAGCAGAAAACTATTGGATATGACACAAGGAGGAACAAAGAATATGGTCTTGAAATACTTTGTATCAAAATCGTGGGGACCTCACCGTCAAATGCCCGAACTTGCAAAGAAATCGTTTGCTCAGCTGTGGAAAGAGCAGCAAAAAAAGGGAGATGAGTAATTTTTAAAAAGCATCACCAAAAAGATTCAAAGGCAAATTCCAGGGTTTTATCAACCTTTCATCATCGTTTGAAACACTGTTTACCAAAGGCGAAACAGGGTAAAAGTCCATTAATTCAGCAGGATAGGGTTTGAGTAAAGCTGAAAAGTTCGTGTCATTTGCTGTGCTAATCCATTTCATCTCATCATTTTCTGAGAGAATTACCGGCATTCTGTCGTGAATTCCTTCAAGGATTGAATTGGCTGATGTTGTAAGAATAGCAAAGGTGTGAATACGTGTACCATCTGTTTTTGTCCAGTGATCCCAAATACCTGCCATTGCAAAAATTGCTTCATTCTTAAGAAAAAAACGGTAAGGCTGTTTGTCAGAAGTTTTTTGCCATTCATAAAATCCGTTGGCAGGAATGAGGCATCTGCGCCGCTCAAATGCAGTTTTAAAAGCCGGTTTTTCGGAAATAGTTTCAGCTCTGGCATTAATCATTTTAGCTGCTGAGCGCTCGTCGGACGACCAGGAAGGAAGCAATCCCCAGCGAAGAAATTGAATTTTTTCTGGTGAGGTGTTGAGTATAACAGGCAACCATTGCAAAGGTGCACAGTTATATCCTTTTGAAGAATTAAGTAATTGTTTATTAGGTCGGTGAATCTCATCATGCACTTCCACATTGAAACGTTCAGAAATTTCCTTTCCTTTCACCGAAAGTTGAAAACGACCACACATAGCATTAACTGTTAAGTTTTTTATCCGTTGAAAAGTGATTTAAAATAGCTGGTAAAATTTTTTGATGATCAAAGGCAAGAGCCGGAAGGTGTTCACAATCAAACCATTGAGCTTCAACAGCATCATCACCTGCCTTAGGCAAAAGTTCATCATCAGTAAAAGAAGTATAAACAACTGTTATTGTTCGATGACGCGGATCGCGTAAGGGATCGCCATAGGTATGAAACTGTTTCAATTTCAGGCCACTTAATCCGGTTTCTTCTTCAAGTTCTCTTGCTGCTGCGGCTTCAAGGCTTTCATCCATATCAACAAATCCACCCGGAAAAGCCCAATGATTCTCAAAAGGAGGATGCTTTCTTTTGATCAACAGCACACGAATTGTTGAGTCGTTTCGAAATAAAACAACACAATCAACTGTAACTGCAGGACGTGGATAGGTGTAAGTGAAGCTCACGTTTGTTAATGATAAATGTAGAAAGCATCAAAAGGTAAAAATAGTGATTACGCACATGGAAAAAACAACCAAAATGGATTATTTTTGTTAATGTAAAAGGTTATTCTTGTGCTCACCATTACATGGAAACACTGCATTATTGCAAAAATAAAAGGCAAGATTTTTGATGTGTAAATGATAAAAGTGGCTTTTGAAATGAAGGACGAAAAGGAATTATTGGCTTTGATAAGCCTGGTTGATGAACCTGATGAGCGCCTGTATGAACAGGTACGCAACAGGATTTATGACTATGGCTATGAGGCAATACCTTCGCTGGAGAAAGCCTGGGAATCAGCTTTTGATGACAAATTACAGGACCGTCTGGCAGCGATCATTCATGAGTTGCAACAACAACACCTGTTTACTGAGCTAAGCGATTGGTCGAAATTTGGTTACGACGATTTGCTCAGGGGTTACCTTATCGTAACGCGTTTTCAATATCCTGATCTCGATGTGCATGCCATTACAACTGCCATTGGAATGATTGTTCAGGAAGTGTGGCTTGAGCTTAATCCACATCTTACACCGCTTGAAAAAGTGAAAGTGATCAATCATGTGATTTACGATATCAATAAATTCAGTGCAAATACAACCAATATTCAGTCACCCGATAACTATTATCTAAAGCAACTGCTAGATACGAAAAAAGGGAATCCTTTGTCGTTGGGTATGTTGTATTTGCTTGTGGCCCGAAGTCTTAAGATACCTATTTATGGGGTGGATCTGCCCCGGCATTTTGTTTTGGCGTATGTGGAGCAGGAATTTGTTGGAAATGAGCATATTAGCTCAGACGACCATGTGGCTTTTTATCTCAATCCTTTTAATAAGGGAGCTGTTTTCACGCGTAACGAAATAAGCCTTTATATCCGGCAATTAAAATTGGAGCATAACGATAGTTTTTATGCCCCCTGTTCCAACCGGACTATTCTTCAACGTATGATCAACGGACTGATTGATACCTACAAACAGTCATCCAATGAAGAAAAAGTTGAAGAACTGAAACAACTTATAAAAGCACTTGACATCCATTAAGTTAGCAAGTCGTTTCCAACTGCATCACAATCTTTGCTTTCAATTTTTCAAAAAAGAAAAGAGTAAAAGATGGGTAAGTTATTCCAGTACTTCTTCGTCTTCAATTTTCCAGGCCGGGTCAACGATACACAGGAAAACAAGATTTTCGTTTCCACTATTGGTGATGCATTGTTTGGCATGAGGAGGAATATAAATAGTTTGCCCTTGAAAGACAGCCACTTTTTCATCATCAATTTGCATGATTCCTTGTCCTTGAAGAATATAATAAACCTCGGAAGTTTTTAAACTATGCAAAAAGGAAGTTAAACCAGGTTCAACAGTTGCATGTGCCAGACTATAGCGCAGCTCAAGTGGTTCTTTTTCAGGGTGAAGGATTTCCCGAAGCCAGGTATTGTCGCCTGCAAAAAAAGGCTGACAATCGTTTAAATCTTTGACGTACATGGTTTTTTTCTTCAAAGATACATTACAGTTAGCAAAGTTGATTGTGAAAACTGAAATCACTTTTTTCATGTGTTGATCCTGATGAAATGTGCCGTTTATTCTGATACGCTTCAGCAGATTTACATGTCATTCCCATATTGTTTGTATGAGGCATTATTATGTTTTTCCAAATGTTTGCTCACAACATTCATAAAAAAAACCGGCCCAAGAGCCGGTTTTTTGAGATATATATGGTAGATAAGGGATTTAATTTGTAGTACTTACAAAATAATAGAAAGTAGTTTTGGAGCTCATCTGATTTTCCTGACTAAGTACTTGCCAGGCAATACTTTTGGTATCGAAAGGAATGTCGTTGATATAAGCTTCTTCTTCCATTTCAAAATTTTGCTTCATAGCTTTTTCGCAGCATTGTTGAGCAGCGATGGCACGTGTGTTAAAAGGGATGTCGTCGATATATGCTTCTTCTTCAAGTTGAAGAACGAACAGATTGGTATCAGAAGCCATGTAAGCATTGAAAATCTCGGTTGTATTAAACGGGATATCAGGAATATAAGCTTCTTCTTTCATTTTGAAATTTTCAGCAATTGCGGAGGTTCCGATCAGAATGCTGAGGATAATTGCGCTGAGGATACTTTTTGTTTTCATTGTTGTATTTTTTTAATTTTTTGTATTTTATTTCATTTTCTATCCTTTATTCTAATTGCGTGCCAAAGTTTATAACATACAGAAATACAATTACATAACATGTATAACTCGAATTGATTGATCGGAAATTCTTGTTCATTATTCGCACACTTTTGTTCGGCAATGAACAGAAATTGTATTGAACAGAGTTTTAAAGAAGGAAAGAAATGTATTGAAAATGAGAATGTAGGAGCAAAAGGCTGACTAAAAGCTGTTCAAATGAACATGAACTGCTTCAATACAGTAGTGAAAAGAAAACAAATAATATGGTTATAACAGCTTATTCAGGTTGAATACCCTGTTCTTTTAGAAAACCTAAGATATTTGATTCAATACGTTTAAGCGTATCGCCCTCATCTGCTTTGATGAAGGATTGACCAGTAACTTTTTCAAAAAGTTCGATATAGCGCTCAGAAACTTCTTGCACATAAGCTTCTGACATTTCGGGAACCATTTGACCATGTTGTCCCTGAAAACCGTTTTGCATCAGCCATTCACGAACAAATTCTTTTGAAAGCTGCTTTTGGTTTTCTCCTTTATCGAAACGCTCCTGATAGTTTTCAGCTATAAAATAACGTGATGAATCGGGTGTATGTATTTCGTCGATGAGATAAATCTGATCTTCAAACTTTCCAAATTCGTATTTAGTATCAACTAAAATCAAACCATGTTTGGCCGCCATTTCAGTACCTCGTTTAAACAAAGCGTATGTATAAGCCTCAATTACAGCATAATCTTCGGCTGAAATGAGACCTTTGCGAATAATATCCTCTTTTGAAATATCTTCGTCGTGGCCTTCAGAAGCTTTGGTACTTGGGGTTATGATAGGTGACGGAAACCGCTGGTGTTCGCGCATGTTTTCGGCAACAGATACACCGCATACTAACCGCTCGCCTTTTTTATAAGTTCGCCATGAACTTCCTGTTAAATAGCCCCTGATCACCATTTCGACAGGGAATGGTTTGCACAGCTTTCCGATGGTGACAACAGGATCGGGACTGGCGATTTTCCAATTAGGCACGATATCTGCTGTGGCATCTAAAAAGTAAGAAGCTATCTGATTGAGCACCTGTCCTTTATAAGGAATTCCTTTAGGTAAAACAACATCAAAGGCCGAAATGCGGTCGGATGCAATCATTACCAAATAGGTGTCTTCGATATTATACACATCACGGACTTTTCCTTTATAAAACGATTTTTGCCTTGGAAAATGGAAGTGAGTTTCGGTAAGCGCCTGATTTTTCATAGGTTTTCGTTTGCAGGTTCAGAAGTATTTAATGTGGATTTGGGTTTCCAAACGTAAGCAGTATCATTTTGTGCATAGGCTTTGATGATACGAGTCACTAATTTATGACGAACGACATCCTTTTCATCGAGCATAATAAACTCAATACCTTTCACTTCCTGCAGAATTTCCAATGCCTGTATTAAGCCTGATGGTTGTTTGTAAGGTAGGTCGATTTGGGTGATATCACCTGTTATTATAAATTTGGAGGACTTACCCATGCGTGTCAGAAACATTTTTAGCTGACTACGCGTAGCATTCTGAGCTTCGTCGAGAATTACAAAAGCATGATCGAGTGTACGTCCGCGCATAAAAGCAAGCGGAGCAATTTCGATCGTGCTGTCTTCAAGATATCCGAGAAGTTTTTGGGTAGGCAGCATGTCGCGTAAAGCGTCGTACAAAGGTTGCATATACGGATCGAGCTTTTCTTTCATGTCACCTGGCAGGAATCCAAGATTTTCGCCTGCCTCTACTGCAGGTCGTGTGAGAACTATCCTTCTTACCTCTTTGTTCTTTAAAGCTCTGACAGCCAATGCAACAGCCGTATATGTTTTCCCTGTTCCGGCTGGACCAATGGCAAAAACCATGTCATTGTCAGCTATTCCAGAAACCATTTTCTTTTGATTGGCGGTAATAGCTTTTACCTGAAGTCCTCTGTTTCCATGAACTAGTACTTCCTTGTCAGTCAGAACATTGGTATTATTATCGTCATTTTCACCAATCATTAACTGATCAATTATTTTCTCACTTATTGTTCCGAAGCGCTCCAAATGAAGCATGACAAGTTCAAACCTTGTAATAAAGAAATCAAGGGTTTCACTTTCTCCAATCACTTTCAGGAGATTGCCTCTTGCAATGATTTTAAGCTTGGGAAACAGTGTTTTAATGTGTTCGAGATGTTTGTCACCAGCACCAAAAAGATCCAGTGGACTAACATTTTCTATTTGTATGATTTGTTCACTCATAGGCAGGTATCATCCGATCGTCAGCATGTTTTTTGCTTCGGCAAAAGTATTTAAATCTTTTTAGATGAAAGAGACAGGATTGGAGAATTAGGAAGTATTTCTGACAACGCTTAGTGCACTTTTCTGCCTTTCCAGTGTACAACGCCAAAAACACCTGCCACTGAAACAATCACTACATAAAACGGATAAACTATCGCAAGTGGAATGAAGTACTTTAGTAAATGGCGTTGTCGCATAAAAGTGGTAACCGAATGAAGCAAAGGAAGATCGATCAGCGCTTTCAGGCTGAAGAACAACATAGCAATCAACAGCATCCATGGAATAAAAATGGAAATTATTGATATTATGACCAAAAGCAGGTTAAAAATAAGAACAATCCATGCCGGTACAAGAATGGAAGCTTGGGTGTAACCGCTGCTTTTCGAAACCCAGCGTGTTCGCTGATGCAAAAAACTCTTCAAATCTGGTGATGCCAAGGTAGGTATAATGGCAGTTTCGGCAGCAACAAATTGAATTGCCTTTGAGCCGAAGTGCTGTTTTATAGCCGTCATTAAAAAAACATCATCACCAGAAGCCAGCGAGGCATCACTGCGCAACTTTTCAACAGTGAAAAAGGCTTGCTTCTCAAAAGCCATATTAGCTCCATTAGCCATTGATGGCCAGCTTATTGCAGCAGAACCAGCTGTTGAACCCATCAGACTTATAAACTCCAGCGCCTGAAATTTTTCAAAAAGCCGGTTATTGGTTTCAATTTGTACCGGCCCCAAAAGGAGTTTAGCTTGTGTTGTTTCATAAGTTGACGTCATTGTTGCAGCCCACAACGGACCAGGTCTGCAATCGGCGTCAGTGACTAAAACAAGTTGTCCTGAAGCCATTTTCAAAGCCTGAACAATTGCTTCTTTCTTCCCCTTTTTTTCGGCTTGAATCAATTTAAAATTTGTATCAGGATAATAAGGCAGCTGTGATGTAATAAGCGAAATGGTTTCATCCTCGGAATGATCATCTATCAGAATTATTTCTACATCAAATGACATTTTCTGCTGATTTGCAAGGTGTTTCATTAATGTGACAACGGTTGCTGCTTCATTTCTGAGAGCCACAATAATGGTAATGGAGGTGCTTGTTTTTTCAACGGGGAAAGCTATTTTGCGAATTTTAACCCATCCGAAAGTATAGGCAGCTATCAAAAGCAAATAGCATAAGGCTGATAATTCAACAAAACGCAACAGGTAGACATAGTACTCAAACATCGTCGATATTCCTCCTGAAAAATTTTAACCGATATGTAAAAAATGCACCCAAAATGGCAGGAAAAGCAAGGTTGAGTAGCCAAAGAGAGGAGCTTGCGGCCAATACTTCAAATGACGATTCAGCGGTCCAGATTTCTTTATTTTCGAAATACATTCCAAAAACAGCCATTGATACCGAACCTCGTACACCCAATTCGGTGATGGCAATTGTTGGAATGGTTGTAATGATCAGATAGATTATTGCAGTCAGAGCTAATGCTTCAGGATAAGAGATCCCGAAACCGAAAATAAGGAGCATCAGAAAGAATTGGAAAGTATAAACCAAGTAGCGTAATATACTGAATGAAAGAATTTTAAATAAATCAATACGTGAGTATAAATCAAAAACAGCGGCATAGTCCATAAATTGTTTTTGTCGCTTTTTCAAAAAAGTTGAAACAACTACTTTTACTAACCTCACATTAAAATAGAAAGCAAACATGAGTAATGAAAAGAGGACGGCAATGCTTGTCAATCCCAAATAGAGTAAAAATTGATAATTGGTATTCAAAGGAAAAACGAAAGGAACAACAGCCATCAGACCAATAAATCCGGCTACAAAGGTGACAATAATCTGAGCAAAGCTACCGATTATGGTAGCCAGAATTCCTTTGACATGGCTTGCTTTTTGAAGAACAAACACACGTCCCAGGTAATCACCTACACGATTGGGTAAAAACATACTTACCGACATTCCGCTTAACACGGCAGTAAATGCTTGGTTTAACCTGATAATTTCAAGTTTGGAGACAAGAAATTTCCATTTATAACTTTCTATTAAAATATTGAAAAACAGCAGTAATACATTTAAAAATAGCAGGTATTTGATATTTTGTTGCAATTGAATTTTGGACCAAAGACCGAGCCATTGATGTAGATCGTGTTTTTCGAGAATCTGTTTATAAACAAAAACAAAGGTTAGCAGCATAATGCCAATCCGCAATCCAATATTGGTGAATTTGCTTACTTTTGTTTTCATCAAGCTAAGAACGGAAATTTTTGAAAACGGAACGTATTATTTTAGGCATCGACCCGGGAACGACCATCATGGGATATGGCGTAATCATCCAAAAAGGGCAGCAAATGGAACTGGTTGTAATGGGTGTGCTCAAATTGAGTAAATATACCAATCAAGCGTTAAAACTTCGGAAGATATTCGAGCGCACAACCGAATTGATTCATGAATATCATCCTGATGAATTGGCTATTGAAGCGCCATTTTTTGGAAAAAACGTTCAATCGATGTTAAAGCTTGGCCGGGCACAAGGAGTTGCCATTGCTGCAGCCCTTAATTGTGACTTACCCATGTTTGAATATTCGCCTAAGAAAATAAAACAGTCGGTCACCGGAAATGGAAGTGCTTCAAAGGAACAGGTAGCATCTATGCTTCAAACCTTATTAAAATACGAAACTCAACCCGAATATTTGGATGCCACTGATGGTGTTGCTGCAGCTGTTTGTCATTTTTTTCAAAGTAAACTCCCTGTAGCTCAAGGTAGTGTGACAGGATGGAAAGCCTTCATCGCACAAAATCCGGGCAGGGTAAAATAAGCGGTAAAAAGTTAATAAGGCAAAACTAAACCTGACAGCAAAACTCTTTTATTTGTTCTTTTTCAGGTAGTCGATCAACCCCAAAGAGGCATCTTCAAGCAAATCGATGACTAAGTTAAACCCATCAGCACCTCCGTAATAAGGATCGGGGATATGGTCGAAGTTGCTTTTGATAAAAAAATCGCTCATTCGTTTAATTTTTCCTTGCTCTTCGGAGGTGAGAGTTTTGGCAGTTAAATCATGGAAATTTTGATCGTCCATTGCCACAATAAGGTCGAAAAGTTCGAAATCACTTCTGACAAACGGCCGCGAAAGACTGGTTATGTTATAGCCTCTTTTCAGGGCGGATTGACGCATACGATGATCGGCCTTCTCGCCCTGATGCCATGCAGAAGTACCGGCCGAATCAACTTCTACATCAAGCTGGTTACGATTTGCATACTCTTTGAAAATAGCTTCTGCTGATGGTGACCGGCAAATATTTCCAAGGCAGACAAACAAGATACGGGTTTTATCGGAATGAGTTTTCATGGCAATTACTTTGTGCAAAGATAGGTGGTAGTTTTTAAAAATTGCATGTTAAAACAATGTTGATTGTTGAAAAAGGCTACCTTTGCGCTCCTCAAAATCGCCTTCTTAGCTCAGTTGGTAGAGCAGCTCACTCGTAATGAGCAGGTCGCGGGTTCGAGTCCCGTGGAAGGCTCTAAGACGTGTTTTTACACGTCTTTTTTTATGTCCTTCAATATCCTAACGTAGCAATAAATCAACACCTTAATATTTTTAAATTTTGTTTCATTTTGTTTTGTTATTAAAATAAATGAATGTATTTTTGCATGTAAATAGTTTTACACAGTTTAAAAAATGAAGTTTCACATAACTTTTACACCTGAAAAGCGAAAGGATAAAGAGGGAAATATAATTGTTGAAAATGTTCCTTTGTTCGCATATCTAAAATATGACGGAAAGAGGCTTTATTATTTTACCGGCTACAGGGTTAACATGGATGTGTTCGACTTTAATAAACAACGTGTAGAAAAGAAAGCATCTGGAGTAAAAGGAAAAAACCTAATCCAGGCTAAAGAGATAAATTCATTTCTTGTTAAGATCGAAAATGAAATGATTGATCTTTTTAGCAGGAATAAAAACCCACAAAAAACTGACATAATAAATACCTTGGATAATGTCTTAGGAAAACGGGGGAAATCCGGAGATAGCCTTGAAGGTACTGTTTTTACTGAATGGTTTGAGAAATACATAAAGGAAGGTAAACAGTCTGATATTAGAAAGAGAAATATCAAAAGCATTCTTAAGCACTGGATTGATTTTGAAACAAAGTATAAACAGAAAATTGATTTAATGGAGCTTAATTTCTTGTTGCTGCAAAAGTTTGACCGTTTTTTAAGTCAGGATATTTGTGATGACAATGAAGTTATAGTCAGACAAAAGTTAAGCCGAAACACCATTACAAAGGCAATGATAATGACACGTGCGTTTTTAAATTATGCACGAAATATTAATCCTGACATTCCCTATCCATTTGGAAAAGAAAAAGGTAATTATAAAATTCAGAAAGAGGTTTACGGAGACCCAATATATCTGACAGTAACAGAGCGAAATATCATTGAAACATTTGAATTCAAAAACGATAGACTTAAAAGAGTCCGGGATGTTTTCATTTTCCAATCCCTCACAGGTTGCAGGTATGGAGATCTGCAGAAGCTCACAAAGGCTAATATTTCAGATGGACAACTGGTCTATATTGCAGGCAAAACAAAGCAGGGACACCCTAAGACAATCAAAGTTCCATTAGGCTCAAAAGCTAAAGCCATATTAGAAAATTACAAAGACTTACCTTCAGATATGATTTTACCTCCATACACTGAACAAGTTTTAAATAGATACCTAAAGGAACTTTTTGAGGATTGTGGCCTGACTAGGAATGTCAGTCGGTTGAACCCAAACACAAGGGAGCCGGAACAGGTTAGAATTTGTGACATTGCAAGCTCCCACATGGCACGCAGGACGTTTGTAGGAGCTTTATTTGGTAAAAACTATGATAGGGACGTTATAGGCTCAATGAGCGGACATTCTGCCAACTCTAAAGCTCTAAGCCGATATTACAGCGTTACAGGTGAACATAAATCTAGAGCTATACAAGACATTGAATAAATCCAAATAAGTTTGTTATGAAAGGGAAAACACTATTTCCGTATTTATCAGATGAGCCAACTATGGAGGAAAACGTAATTGAGGGCCTTGCAAAGATTTTGCAGCTTACTTACTTAATGTCCATTGGGGAAGTGGCACACCCTACCAGAAACAGAATAGAACCGGTTCCAGCTCCAACATCAATAGATGACCTTCATGTTTATTGTCAAATTTTATTTTCAAAGCATTGGACTGAATTTAAAAGCAAGAACCCAATAGCTACACAAACCCAATTTAAGACAGTTCAAAAGGATAAGATTCAGAATGTATTGAATGACATATTGGCAAAAATCCCATCATTTAGAGCTGAAACCAGATACTCATACGCGGAAATGTACATTAATGAGTATTTAACAGATCATAAAGAAGCAATTAAACCCAATGAAGCAAAACCAGAGCCGGAAAACGGAGTTAAGGCATGGATTATATGTTTAGAACAACAAGAAAAAGAATCAGTACCTAAAGTAATTGAACGAATAAAACAGACATATAACTGGAAATTCAATTACAATCAGTTAAAAAATGGATTCATACCATATTTAAAAATCATAGTAGAACGTAGTTACAATCATTTTAAGCTTGAAGCAACCGAAAAGCAAAAAAGTGATTTAATCCTTTCGATGTCATTTCTAAAAGATGAAAAAAGTATAAAAAAAGCCGAAAATATACTTAAAAACATAAGCTAAATCATTGCAACCCCCCGTGCAATTAGTCAGCGTAAAGTATTGATTTAGTGAACTATTCTAATTGCACCCCCTAGTGCAATTCATTGATAATCAGTTTTATACATATTATTCTGTTTTATCTTTGTCGTGTAATTTAAAAACTAAAACCATGACAGAGTTTAAAGTAATTTTTGACAAAGCAGAATTAACAGAGATTGTAGAAAACGCAGTTCAGCGGAAATTCACAGAATTAACGAGACTCAACAATCCTCCAAGAAAAGTAAGGAGCCTTAGAGAACTTGCTAAATACCTTGATATTTCATTGAGTAAGGTTCAGCAACTTAAAAACGCTGGAAAAATTCCATTCTATCAGGATGGAAGGGTTGTAATATTTGACCTTGACCAGATAGACCAGGCTTTTAATAGTTCGAAAATATCAAAGGAATTGAAGGCTTAACAGGAACTTAGAAATCGGAGTTTTCGGAGTTTAATAAAAAACAAAATCCGAGTTTTCCGAGTCTATTAAAAGGCATAAATAGCAGATAATGAGTGAGCAACTTCAAATACCTTTCGATAAGCGTAGGCGTAAACCAAGGCCACCTGTTGACCACTCAACAAACGAACTAACTGTTGAGGTTATCAGGCATATAAGAAGGCTTGGAGGATGGGCCACAAGAGTAAACGTCTCAGGTTTTTACGATCCGGATAAAGGGTTTTGGCGTAAAGGGGTAACAGATCCGGGCACTCCTGATGTTATAGCAGTGTTAAATGGACGTTTTTACGGTATTGAAGTAAAGAACGGTACAGATATCCTTAGTGAGGCTCAAATAACCACAAAGCAAGCCATTGAAAGCACAGGAGGCATATTTTTAATTACTCATGACATTGCCTCATTTAGGGATGAGCTTAGAACTAAAATACAACAGCATGGAGAATAGTAGGGATGAGAGGTATTTGAACTTTCCGGTTCAGCTGTTAGCGGGATTTTTGTCAGAAAAGGACATGGTTCTGGAGAATATCTTTCACTATGCCTTATTTACCTATTCCTTAAAGCTCAATGAGGGTTCTGATTCACAAAGAATAAAGGCAACAATAAAGTATTTCAATGTTACCAATTTCAGCCCGGCTAAAGGAAAGACGATATCTGAGACCGTCCCCGGGAAAGGCCCTGTAACTGGTATTTCACTTAGTGTATTTTGGGATTACTATAACAAAGAAAAAACCCCGTTTGAGAGCGCTGTTTTTTTGGCTTATTGCGCCCTTAAATCAATTGTTGGTGAACAGTCATTTGTTAAGATTGACAACCTTTATTTACTGTCAAGAATGGACGGTAAGGCAAAATCAGTTGAAGAGTACGACCAATTAAGTAAAGAGATTTTTGAATATGCCACACCCTACAAGATAAGGAGGCTTAAAGATGCATTGGTTGATAATTGGGGTTTAAAAACCTATAGCAGGCACACACGCGGCTTTTATGTGAGCTTTAAAATGGAACTCGATGCTTTGGTATTTGAAGCTGAAAAACGCAGGGAAAAGGCCAAAAGAGCCTATTTGAAGCATAAGGAGAAAGAGGCATATTTAAAAGCCTTGGAGAAAATTAGAATGATGGGTCATTAACTAAAAAATAAGCAAGATGCCTATTAAAGTTAAATTCAATGAAGCAGCTCTTAGGGAGTATATGGAAAAAGCAAAAGAAGATGCGATACTCCATGTTATTGAGGCTATTGATAGAGCTTTTAAAGCGGCTGTTCTACATGCAAAGAACATCCCTCCGGACATTGGTTTTAAGGATCAAACAGGTCACCTTCGCGGCTCTATTGGATATGTTCTTTATCAAGATGGAAAGGAAATCAATAGTTTTTTTTCAGGAGCAGCTGAAGGTGTAAAAACTGGGATGTCGCTTGCTGACCGTATTGCACAAAGTCAATCAGGGGGAGGTGTTATCATTGGGGTACTGGTTGCCGGAATGAATTACGCGGTTTTTGTTGAGGCTAAGGGTCGGGATGTACTAACCAGTGCATCATTCAAATTATTACCAGAGTTCAAAAAGAATATTGCACTTCTTGGTGAAGCATATGGACTTAAAATCAAACTTTTATAATGATACGACTTAACTCAAATTTACACCTATACTAAGATGGACGGCTGGATAAAATTACATCTCAAAATAATTGAGAACCCTTAAAAAGACTTTAGACAATGAGCGGGCAAAAAATTGAATATATAATCTTTCCATTGAACATGATCCAAGGTTTACTTACAGCGGACGAAAGCAAAACCAAACAGATTGTTTCCAACATTATATCTTTCGGGATTGCAAATTTCGCACTCAATTACGCCAAGTACGATGAAGCTACAATCTCTAGGCAGGCCCTTTATTTGTTCTATAGAAAACGTTTACCAGATAGCTTTATGAAAGCAGCCAGTAAAGCTGTAGAGGCTGGCAAACTGGAGATAAACGATGAAACAATGGGCTTTACAAGTGATGGGGATAGTTTTAGTCCCGAAGGATGGGAAATTGATTCTATTCAGCGATTTATCAAAAGCAATGCTTATAACAATGCTTGGGATTTTTCAAAGCTTAGCTTCTATTTGAAAGCGGATCAAATAGAATATTGTCATTCAGTTTATGAAAAAATAATTACCTCACAAAAAGCATTTGAAAAGAAACATGGTAAAGATGTCACTGCATCACTAAAACTTACATTGATGTACGACTTCTTTAAAGAACCACCGGCTCCGGATCTTTTGGCTGCTTACATTGCATTACGATCATTGCAAGGAAGGAAACATGGCTACCTGAAGACTTTCAAGAAAACAATTCTACTTCGCATGTCAGGATGTAAATCAAACGATGTCTTTAAAAAGATTGAGACCTCTGAATTATTGACACGCATTGAGCAAATAGCAAAAAGAAAGACATTTGAGAAGCTACTTAGCAGACTTGCAGAAAGAGGTTTCCTTACTGGCAGATTCATTCTACCAAACACAAATTTTTTTCTTCTATCAACAAGTGTAGACACTATCGAAATTGCAAGGCTTTTTGCAGAAACAAAGTTGAAAGCTGACAATTCCAAAAAGCAAGATGAGGCATTGAAACTATTCAACCAATTAACTGAAAAATAATGAACGGTACATCATTAATAGGGTACATCATTAATACAGGTACATCAACGGTACATGAACGGTACATGATAGGGTACATGAACGGTACATGGTTAGGTACATCATTAAAAATACTTAAATACAATAATACATTAATATTAAAATACTGGATACTACTCAAAATTAAAAATTTTGAGTTTTTGGCGAATTTATCAATTTCAAATTATCAAAAATCTAAAACCGTCCCGGGGTATAAAACTTTGTTGCCCGCGAAGTCCCTGGGAACGGTTTTTTATCAAAAATGTATGATATATAAAAATCAGAAAAAAGGAAAACCCGGATATTCACTGATTTTTAAAAATTGCGCGCGGTTTTTTTCCCGTATTATTATAATACGGGCGAAGGTTATGAACAGGTTATTAACAAATAAAGATTAAAAAAATGGATAACGAAACAACAGGCGGGTCTATATCTATTGAAATGCTTGTAGAAACTGGTATGCTTGATAAGGCCCTTAAACAAAGCATTGATAAAATAAAACAGACCGGAAATGAGGCCTCTCAAATAGGAAAGCGTGTAGATGAGGCTTTTGCTGGCTCTACACGGGCCGTTTTTGAGCAAAAAGAGGCTGTTGAAAGGCTTAAGAATACATATAAGGAGCTGAAAGATCGAGCCGCTTCATTAGCCCCGGGGAAAGCTCAATATGAAATAATTAAGCTTGCTAAAGAAGCCAAAAGAGAACTTGAAGCCGAAATAGAAGTAATGAATAAGATGCAACAGGCTGTAAAGCAAAATGATAATGCATTAGAATCATTCAGAACTCAGCTAAGGAAAGTAACAGAGGAAATTGCCAGAATGTATGACGCTGGTCAGGGGGATACAGATGCTTATAGGGCTTTACAAGAGGAGGCCGGTAGGTTAAAAAATTCTATTAGTGATGCTAGACGCGCCGCCGCCGTTCTTGCAGATGATCAGGTTGCATTTAAAGGAATCATCTCAGGGTTGAGCGGAATAGCCGGAGGTTTTGCAGCTGCTCAAGGTGCAATGGGACTGTATGCCGGGGAAAATGAAAACCTTCAGAAGATAATGCTTAGGGTTCAATCTTTGATGGCGATCACCATAGGACTCCAACAGGTGCAACAAACACTTAATAAAGATGAGCCTTTTATCCTTCACACTGTATCGAAAGCAAAGCAGATATATGCAGCTACAATTGACACGCTAACAACGGCTTTCAGAGGTTCTACAATTGCAGCAAATATGTTTCTTGGTACAGTTACACTTGGCGCGTCTGTGTTGATTGGTGTAGCTATTAAACACATTGATAAGTACATAACAAAGCAAAAAGAACTAGCTAAAAAGCAGGAGGAGTTTGCCGCAAAAGTTGCTGATGAGGCATATAAGGCAATTTCTGTTATTGAGACTTTGTCAGCAAAATACTCTTTACTTGGAGACGATTTAAAGGCTAAGGAGAAGTTTGTAAGAGATAATGCGGAGGCCTTTGATGATTTAGGAATTTCAATAAGAAATGTCAATGACGCGGAGAGTGTCCTGAACAATAACAAAAAAGCATTTATTAATGCTCAAATTGAAAAGGCTAAATCTCTGGCCGCTTTATCTCTGGCCTCTGAAAAAACAAGGGAAATGGTATTGATTGACCAGAAATTAATGAACACCCCAAATCAGAAAACACAGCGAATTACAGACCCAGAGACAGGTATTTTGCTTTCTTCTGTTACAATTGAAAATCCAGATTATACTGAACTTGTTGATAAACAAGAAGTACTAAAAAAGGAATTCAGAGAGCTTACTGACCTTGCAATTAAATCTGAGGAGTCAGCAAGTGAAACCCTCAAAAAATTAGGCCTTGCAGGGGATGAAACTCTTGGTATTATTGAAAAACTTGGAAAGGAGCTGTCCGAACTTAATGGGAAAAGGGATAAATCAAAATCAGGTTCTGAAATTTTAGCTCTGAACAAGGAGATTGAGGCAAAGAAAAACGAGCTTTCAAAGTATGAGGTTAAGGAATCAAAATCATCAAAGAAAGACCCATTTTCTGACCAGCTTGAAAAAAGAAAAAAACTCTATCAGGATTACTTCAACTGGATCAATGCAAACAGACCAGATTTAGCTGAAAGTGCAAAAACAGAGTTCGAAGACCTTCTCAAAGGAGGCAATAGCTTTATTGAGTCTCTTGAAAAACAGGCAAAAGAACTTGAAGGGAAAAAGGGAATTACTGATGAACAGAAAAAGCAGCTCAAAACAATCCGGGACTATATCGCAACAGAAGTTAAAACAACGGCCCTTGACACCTTTGAAAAAGAATTGACAGCAAAGCTTGAAGCTGCTAAAACTACGTTGGAAAAGATGTCAATTCTTGATCAGGCAAAGCCGTCTGGCAAAACGGATCTGGACACTGCAAAGCAGGACATCATTGACTCAGAAAAGGAGAAAACAATCCGGGATGAAAAGGAACTTACAAAACAACTGCTTGCAAATTATGCCGGGTATCTTCAAGAAAAGATTGATTTTAATGAAACCTATGCAGAGAAAAAAAGGCTTCTGAATATTGCCTCTGAAAAAGCAGAAAATGAAGACGCTAAAAAGATAGCGAAAGAGGCACTTGACGAACTTGAAAGGCAAAAGGATCAGTACAACAAGAAGTCGGGTAATAAGAATTATGATGACCTGGTTGAGAGGTACAAAAGCTTTAAGCATCAGCTTAATGACCTTGTAACTGATTTTGATAAAAATATTAAAATCGCCTTAAACAATGGAAACAAAGAGCTGGCTGATACAATTTTGAAGGCTAAGGAGGAAGAATCCAAAAAACTGATTACAAGTTTCAGTGGTAATGAAGTAAGTCAGTATCTTGAATCACTAAACAAGTCACTGGCTGTTAACCTTGCAATTTTCTCAGTTACCGGGGAGCAATCTGAAGAATTACTAAAAATAAAAAGCATCATTGAGCTAATTAATAAGGCCTTAAAGGAAGGAGGGGAAAGAGAGGATTTTGTAAAGGCCTTAGGCTTTGCAATTAATTCATTGCAACAGGTCTCTGGAATGATGGGAGATGTTGATGAGAAAAGTAGGGTAATTGTTGATCGGTTGATTAATGTAGCAGATGGATTATCACAAATATACTCCGGCAATGTCTTTCAGGGTGCAACTCAAATATTTTTCTCAATAGCAGATGCACTGGATAAACAGTTTGGAATGCAAAAGCAAATTGCAAAGGTTGAAGAGGCCAGAGCTGAGTATAACAGGCAACTTTCTTTAAATCTTGAAACGATAACAACTGAACTGGATAAGCAATTGAAGGTACTGGATGAGGTATCTATTGGAGCGGGTTTTGATGGTTCCATTGCTGCATTACGAAACTCAATTCAGGAAGTTTCTCAGGATTTTGAAAACTTAAAATTCGACCTTGATAAAGGCCCTAAAAACGTTCGAGTCCAGTTTGACATTGACTACCTGAAAGCTGTATACAAGACACAGGATGCTGCAAAAGCATTGAAAGAAGCTTTTGCTGTGGGCCTTATAAGTCAAGAACAATATGATCTTGCAATGCAATACCTAGCCTCCATTGAAGATGCTCAGGAAAGAATCAAACAATTGAATGAACAGCTTAAAAATGAAATAATTGGCGGCCTTGCTGATAGTCTTGCAGATGAACTGATAGAGGGCTTTATGGAAGGTAAAAGAGCCGCCGCTGATTTTGCTGGAACCCTTGAAGACCTCATAATAAAAGCTTTGGTCAATGCTTTTGTTGTTAAGACTTTGATGCCAAGATTAGATTGGTTGATGGACATTTTTTATGGAATGAGTAATGATGCTGATGGATTCACAGAGCAAGACGCTATAGACTTTCAATCACTTGCAGGTGCGCTTATTGAACAATCTGGAAAAGATTATGAATTTCTTAATCAATTTGTTCAAGGTATCACAGGTAAACCACTTGGAAGCTCTTTAGATGCTAATTCACTTTCCGGACAAGTCAAGGGAGTAACTGAACAGACGGCCGGGCTATTGGTAGGCCAAATAAACGCTATGAGAATCAATCAGGCACATGCATTGGCTTTGATGGATGAGCAACTAATGCACCTTTCAGAAATTGCCGCAAACACGCGCTTTAATAGTAGGCTTCAAAAACTGGATTTGTTAGTTGACATTAAGAACATTCTGCAGGGTGGTAAAAGTAGTGCGTCTAATACAATAAGGGCAAACGGGGGAGAATAACAAATTAATTTTTAACAATTTATAAAAAGAAGGACATGAAAAAGAAGGAAATTAAGCAGGATGAGATTGTTTACACAGACGAACAATCAGTAAATGAAAAAATTACCTTTCTTGAAAATGAAGCAAGAAAAGTAAATGAGTTTGCCGCTACATTTGAACGGTACTTTAATGAAAAGCTTTCAAACGAGAACTTTAGGCAGCTATCGAACGAAAAGGCAATCAGGTCAAGATATTATGATCTTATGGATCAAGATATTAAAAACTTGAACGTCAAAGGCTTTAGTATTGTTGAGACTATGAAAATGAACATGGTTAGCCACATGAATGTGTTTTTTGAAGAGGTTCAAACGATAAAAGAGGCTCTAAAACAAGCTGTTAGTTTTAAGTTTGAAGATGGGGTCTGTTCTGTTACGGATGATGCAAAGGTTGATATATACAAAAAAAACAGCATTGTATTATCCAGTGAAGCAAGTAAGAAAGCTTATCAGGCCCAACTTGAAATTATGGACGCTGTTAACAAGTACATTCAGGTTAGTGAGAAGTATTTCAAAAATGTAATAATTGGAAACCCAGAGCTATTACTTTCAAAGGAAATAGCGAAGTTCGACCCGGTTACAAACAGGTTTGAATACATCCCCTTAAACTTTGAGAAGGCTTTACGGATAATTAATTATAAAGAATAATTCTAAATAAGTAAAAAAATGGCACAAGAACAGAAAGTACTCATGGATTTAGTGGTGGCCTTGGCTATCGAAGAAAAGTTAAAAAACATGAGTGAGGAATTAATCAATCAGAAAAAGGAAATAAAACCGAACGAAGTAAGTCCGGAAGTTAAATCCTATCTAGAGTATATTGAAAAAGCAAAAGAGGAAGGGAGCAAGGGTAAAGAGGTATAATTCAATATTATCTTTGCATTACTGAAAGGTCGTGTACTGCAACACGTTAAAGAGCTTAGGAGGGATACGGGATGACCGCCCCTCCATTTTTATTTTAGGGTTTATTTCTTCCATAGAAACCCCTATTTCTTCCAAAGAAACGGTTGTTTATAAGTCTTAAACAGTCATTTATTTACATAATGTCAACTAAAAATGATAAATGCATACATTAATTAGATAAATGTATGCATTTTGATTTAATACTTGAAAAGATATACTTAAAGCTTCAACCTTTCCAATTTCGGAAAGTCGTACTTTGGTTTTGTAATATCACTCATATTTTACATGCATTTAAGGTAATTACCCTGCCTTGTTTGCTAGCCAAAAGTTCTTTATTTTCTTCACGAAGTATTTTATTTTGCATACTAAGCGATTCAATAGTTCTTAACTGGCTCTGTATTGCCTCATTTAGATTACGGATTATATCAAGATCCGCGCGCGAAATGGTTACGTTTTTTTCATTTCTCTTAGTGATTCCCATTTTCATAGTTTTTTAAGTATGTTTAATTTTCGGTTGCTCTTACAAAGTTTGCAAAGTTTTCAAACTCAGCATAAAGGCCCTTATTAACTAAGAATGAAAAACATTTGTTTTTTATGTCCATTTCTTCTTTGAGAACTTTAAGGGCTCGTCTCTTGGTTAAACGCTTATTGTTGTAACTTTCCCATGTGAATGTAAATGCATCTTTGGCCATTTTCTTAGAATTTTTAGGTTAAAAAAAATCATTCATTAATTGGGTCAAAAATATAACCTCATTTTCAATAAATGCTTAAAAAACTGAAACAAATTCAATCCCCGTATTATTATAATACGTTGTAAATCAATTATATAAAACAAACAGATTGATAAACAACAGAATGAAGAAAGTTGCGGGATAAATCTTTTTAGCTGAAAAATAAACAAAATGAAATGCAGAATCTGCAGTCGTTTTCACGCGCGCGCGGAGAATCAAAGCAGGCCTACCGGAGCCTCTAGTAAGGGGGGCCATATATGAAAACAATAATCAGTGAAATTATTTACATTTGTCGTCTTATGGTACACCTAACAGATGAGCAACTTAAAGTAGCATCTATCGTTGATCTTACCGATGATGTGGAGCTAATGCGTAAAGTGTTGGAAGGCGATAGCTTTGTTGTTAGTGACGTTCAATACTGGGGGCCGTCTGCCAAAATGATGAGCCTTATATCCTATGCAGGATATACAAATGATAATACGCTCCTTGAAAGACTTTACAGCTTATTTGGTGAGGAAATTGAGGCCTTTTATGCAGAGTAAATAAAAGCTTTGATCTTTAGATGATTGTTTTTGTATATTTGCATCACGGTCTCACGCGGGTAAAGCAATTCTATAAAAGAGCCTGTTATACACTTAAACAGGCTCTTTTCCATTTCACTGTTTTTATTAAAAAAATGAAGCTTCAAAAAATTGAAGTGCATGTATATCTGCATGTAAATTTTCAATGTTTTTTGTAATATACTGATAATAAGATCAGTATTGAATTATGTTCGAGTCCCGTGGAAGGCTCAAAAGAAAAAACCTGACAACTCTTGCCAGGTTTTTTTGTTCTTTGAGGTCTCGAGCGGATTCGAACCGCTGTACACGGTTTTGCAGACCGCTGCCTAGCCACTCGGCCACGAGACCAATTTTTGGGAGTGCAAAGATAAAAGATTTAACTTAACTCCGCAACTCCTTTGTTTTGCTTTTTTCGTTGAGTTCGTTCAGGCATTCGGGGCAGAGGCAACTTTGATAGGTGCGCTGGATTTCCTCAAGAAGCGAAGCCGTAGTATTCACTTCAAAACACCAACACTTACCCGATTTGCTGCAATGAAAACCTTTGCCGCATCGCGGACAGCGATCAGGGTCAACAAGTTGTAGTTTAGGTTTCAAGAGTAAGGCTTACAAAGTCCATCTTGCCACCTAAGGGCGGATTCATCTTTCGTACTTTTATACGGGCTTTTTCCACAGAAGGAAATTGATCATGTACTGCTTTCAGGATGCGACGACCAACATGCTCCAAAAGTTTTGAATTGACCTCCATCTCCCTTTTAACTACCTGATATACTTCGAGATAGTTTACTGTTTCGTGAAGATTATCAGTTTGTTCGGCCGATGTCGTATCTGTCGTTAAAAATAAATCAACTACAAACCATGTGCCTATCAACTGCTCTTCCTTGAAACAACCATGATAAGCATAAAACTCCATTCCTTCTATTGATATGACAGCCATTCAGAACGTCTTTTTTAAGGTTTAAATTTTTTTTTCTTTGTGATTAAACTTATTGAGGAAGTGAGCTAAGTCCTTTTGAAATACGCTTCAGGGTTTCATCTTTTCCTATAATAGCCATAATATCAGCAAGATGAGGTCCTTTTGCAGCACCAACCAATAAAAGTCGCAATGCATTCATTACAGCACCCATACCATAACCATTTGTTTCGATCCAAACTTTTATAGCCTCATCGAGATTGGAAGGCTCAAAAGCATCTATCGTTGCCAAAATTTCGGCTAAAGCGCGCATTAGGCCAGGAGTTTCAGCTTTCCAGCGTTTTTTCACAACCTGATCGTCATATTCAGTGGGTGTTTCAAAGAAAAAATAACTCTCATTCCAAATTTCTTTCACGAAATTGACACGTTCTTTTACAAGCGAAACCACTTTTGTAATGGTTTCATTATCAGAAGTAATACCTTTTTCCTGAAGGAAAATACTGAAATCTTCTGCAAGGCTGCTATCGCTTCTTTTTACAAGATATTGATGATTAAACCACTTTGTTTTTTCAGGATCGAATTTTGAACCGGCCTTCCCTACCCTTTCGAGCGAAAAAGCTCCGATGAGTTCATCCATGCTAAAAATCTCCTGTTCAGTGCCCGGATTCCAGCCTAATAAGGCCAGCATATTTACAAAAGCATCAGGAAAATAGCCCGATTCGCGGTAACCGGAAGAGGTTTCGCCGGTTTTTGGATCGTTCCATTGAAGGGGAAATACAGGAAATCCCAGGCGGTCGCCATCACGTTTGCTAAGTTTTCCATTGCCATCGGGTTTCAGAAGTAGCGGAAGATGAGCAAATTGAGGCGCATCCCATCCAAATGCCTGATACAAAAGTACATGTAAAGGCAAAGAAGGAAGCCACTCCTCGCCACGAATTACATGACTTATTTCCATCAGGTGGTCATCTACAATATTGGCCAGATGATAGGTGGGCATTCCGTCGGATTTATACAACACTTTATCGTCGAGAGTTTCCGATTTCACAACCACTTTCCCCCTGATGATGTCTTCCATTATCACTTCAGTATTTTCCGGAATGAGAAAGCGCACAACAAAAGCTGTCCCCTCCCCTATCAATTTGTCAACTTCATCTGCTGCCATTGTAAGGCTGTTGCGCAATTGTTTCCGGGTGGAGGTATTGTAAGTGAATGTTTGTTTTTCAGCTTCAGCGGCTTTTCGCAATTCCTCAAGTTCTTCTGGAGTATCGAATGCATAATAGGCATGACCAGAAGCAATTAGCTTATCACTAAATTGTTTGTACAAGGTTTTGCGATCACTTTGGCGATATGGAGCATGAGGGCCTCCGGCGACAACACTTTCATCGAAATGAATACCACACCAGGCCAATGATTCAATAATATATTGCTCAGCACCAGGAACAAAGCGACCCTGATCGGTATCTTCGATGCGCAGGATCATGCTTCCGTCATGCTTGCGGGCAAACAGATAATTATACAAAGCAGTCCTGACACCTCCAATGTGCAGTGGACCGGTAGGACTGGGAGCGAAACGTACGCGTACAGATGTGTTCATAAATTGATAAAATTGCGCTGCAAAGGTAAGATAACTCACGACAAGGCGCAAAAAGCAGCAATATGCACAATAAGTCGTTTTTTAAACATAGAAACAAAATAAGTTTCTTTTACTTTTGTCATGACAAATTCAGCATCCCGTTTTGATGAAGAAATCATGGTTTCTTTTATTTTTATTTCTGATACTTCACATTAGTGTAAGTACAGTAAACAAAACCTTAGGCGCTAAGAATGAGGTGTTAACAAATAAGAAATCACCTCCCGCTTCCTATTTTCATCCTTCTGTAATTGTCAAAGCTCAGGGCGACTTTCAATCAGTGATCGTACCTTTAAAACGCGCTGGAAAACTCATTTTAATTGATGCAATTGTTGACAGCATTCAAGGCAACTTGATTCTGGATACCGGATCAGCCGGGATGGTGTTGAACAGCATGTATTTCAGAAAAACACGCAGGGCAGGAAGTCAAAGCTCAGGAGGTATCACCGGAGATGTAGGAGCTATTTCTAAATACCGGATTAAGAAACTTGCTGTTTCAGAAGCGTTTTATGAGAATTTTGATGCAGATATGACTGACCTGGGACACCTGGAGCGAAGTCGTAATGTAAGAATTCTGGGTTTTTTCGGTTTATCAATGTTAAGAGATTTTGAAGTTGTGATAGATTTGAAAAATAACTTAATGGAACTACACCGCCTTGACCGCTCAGGGCAACGGTTGAATATTACATTCGGTCAACCCTCTTTTGACTTGGTACTTCCTGCAAGCAATATGTCGGATGTGCTGTTTGTTGAGGCCTCTATCAACAAAAAGAAATTTCTTTTTTGCCTCGATACCGGAGCTGAGTCGAATGTGCTCAGCAACCAGCTACCTGATAAAGTTCTTAACACAGTGACAGTTACGCGTCGTTCAACATTGTTGGGTGTTGGGTCAAAAAAAGTGAATGTCTTTCATGGGACGATGAATGATTTTTCAATAGGCAACCACTCAATGAATGGAATGCCAACCCTTATCACCAGTTTGAGTGCAATGGCACATGCCTATGGCTTGAATATCGACGGGATGCTGGGATGTGACTTTTTTGAAAAAGGTGTTTTTTATATTGATTTAAAAAGAGGAAGAGTTGGTATTTGTTTTCATAAAAATCAAACAGAATGAGAAAAGCATCGTTCATATTAGTTGTACTTCTTTCATTGCTGGGTGTGAATGATCTTTTTTCGCAACATACACCAGATAAGGCGGGTAGCCTTAGTGGAGGTAAATTTGTGTTGAAAATAGATCTCAATTGGGATAAGCAGCAGCAACGAAAATTTGCTGAATTATATGATTTGGACAGTGCTTTTGTGCGGCATTTGTTTCAACGCGATTTTTCCTATTTCTCGGGTAATGACGACTGGCAATTGAATGTTGTAGGAAAAGATAACGTGGAACTGTCAAGTAAAATTGAAGCAGACAATGAAGGAGCAGCACGCTCGAAGATTTTGGCTGAAACATATGAGGTTAGCGATAAAACCAATGGTTTGGAAGGGTCGTCAGTACATCCAGTTGCTTCAGTTTTTGGAGCAAATCAGTTTACGTTCGAACAGGCATTCCGTTATAATAAGGGCAGAGGTTGTTTCTTCCTGCTAGGATACGAGAGTGCCAGGAAAGTGACTATTGCTGGGTCATTTAACCAATGGAGTACCATCGCCTCTCCGATGGAGTTTACGGGCAAAGGGTGGTTTATTTGCATTCCTCTACCTCCCGGGAAGCACACATATAAATTCATTGTTGATGGCCGATGGCTACATGATCCGGCGAATAAAAACAAAGAAAGGGATGGTCATAACGACTATAATTCGGTGATTTATTGCACGAATTATGAGTTCCGATTGAAGGGATTTCCGAAAGCTGGTACGGTTGTTTTAACAGGTAGTTTCAACAACTGGAACACCAAATCATTGAAAATGGAGAAAACATCGACCGGTTGGAGTTTACCCGTTTATTTGCGCGAAGGTACACATACCTATAAGTTTATCGTGGATGGAAAATGGATAAACGATCCTGAAAATGAATTGGTTAGACCAGATGGAAATGGCAATTTAAACTCTTCCATTGGAATAGGTGATGTGTATGTTTTTAAACTTGAAGGGCATGCAGAAGCTCAGGAGGTTAAACTTGCAGGAAGTTTTAATTCATGGAATCCCAATGAGTTAATTATGGAAAAGACAGCGGATGGCTGGGTATTGCCTTACCATCTTGCTCCGGGTTATTATGAATATAAATTCCTGGTTGACGGTCATTGGATTACTGATCCCGGCAACAAGCAAACTGTTGGAAGCGGGGAGTTTGCCAATTCTTTTTTGTCTTTTAAACCCAATTATACTTTCAGATTTAAGGCCTCACCCGATGTGAAACAAGTTCGCTTATCAGGAAGTTTCAACAACTGGTCGGGTGAGGGTTACCCGATGATAAAAGTGGATGATGAGTGGCAATGTTCATTGTATCTTCAACCCGGCCGCTATGCTTATAAACTCATAGTAGATGGAAAATGGACGCTTGATGAAGCAAACCCATTGTGGGAAGAAAACGAAGTAGGCACAGGTAATTCTGTTCTTTGGATTGAATAACCAGATTCACTCCATTGTAACAAAAAACATTAATATTTCACTAACAATCAAATAGTTATTGAACTATTAGCTTTTTTCTTAAAACTGTTTCGTTTTCTTTAAGCTCGATGATGTAAACCCCTGGCGTGTTCAGTGAAATTTGCTCTTCAACTGAAGTCACACGTTGATTCAATACAAGAACAGAAGACAATGTAAACAACTTGATTTCCATTCCTGGACGGAGATTTTTAATTGTGAAAAAGCCATTCGACGGATTAGGAAAAATCGATACTACTTGCGTAAGGGGATTAGAAATACCCGTCAGGCTATTGACAATAGATATTTCATAGGTATCTGAAAGAAGTTCAATGGGTTCAAGATTAATAGAATGCGCTTTCAGGTTGGATAGACTCAAATTGAAATTGATGGTTTCCCCGGCTTCGAGCGGTTCGTTAAGTGAAAAGTTGATCATACCTAACAAGCCACCTCCGCTGGCCATTGTTTGGTCTGCACGGGTGATTCCAAAATCAGTTGTTCCATTTTCGGCCTGATGTTGGTGTATGGCCCAGGTATCTACATTTAACTGACCTAGCCATGTGTTATTGAAATCAATTTTTACTGTCTCACCCATTAAAATTTCTCCATCAATTTCTAAGCTGAAACGTAGTCCGTAAAGGTTATTAATCAAATTCGCTGTTGATCCCAAATACAAGGGAATCTGAACCTGTTGATTATTTATCAGCATGACTTCCAAAGGATTGACATAAAGATCATTACCAACTTTACTACGTTCTTTATTACTTTTTTCAGCATTACGTGTCTGACCATAATTCATCACAATAGCTAAGGTATCAAGGATGTCAACTAACCCGTTTCCATCGGTATCGGCATGTTTGAAATTCACTCCGGTAACAACAGTATCATCCCAGTCGGTGACATATTGTGGTGTCCATTCGGTGGTTGCATTCCATCTTGAAGGACCAGTAGCTCCAGCGGTTATTCCTAAAATCATCAGATCATCCATATCAACAAAGCCATCATAATTAACATCACCGGGCCAAACATAATCCAGCATTACACCTGAAATATTACCAAGAGCATCTGATTTTAGTACAAATAAGTCTTGTTCGTTTACAGCAAGATACTCATTGATTTCACCAGCCAAAACAAACCCTCCATCATTTGTTTTGCGCATATTGGTGATAGTTGTTGAAGAATCGGAAGCCATTATTAACTCACGGCTTAGCATATTACCCTGACTATCAAGTGTTAGCAGTGATGATTGATAAAAAGAGGTACCAATACCATCGAAACGTTTCTCTGTCATAAGGAATTGCCCATTCTGCCATTCAATAATATCAGTAGCTTGTGTATAAATTGAATCGGGGTAACTTTGATACCACAACAGGTTTCCTTGAGCGTCAGTGCGTATGGAACAGCTATTTATTGCGTTTGGACTATCAGATCCACTCAGTATATAGCCACCGTCGGAAAGCTCCTTAACGGACTCAGCAATGCGCATCCATGAATTTTGCCCGGTATAATGTGCTGACCAGGATGAATCGGCATTTTGATCGAATTTCCAAAGATAGGCCCTCGACGATGTGCCGCTTCCCGCGCTACCGGTGAGTATAAATCCGCCATCGCTTGTTGCTTCCACATGATTGACAAAGGTTCCTGAAAGCCAGCCTGGAGGCACAATTGCATTGAGTGTACGCTGCTCGAGGAGTTCTCCTTCAGCACTTATAATAAGCATATTGGGTTGATAACCATAGGATCCTGAAGCTCCGATAACCACGATTCTTCCATCGGATAGCAGTGTTCCTCTGGCAAGCAAAGCGGAGTTTGCAGGTAAATTATCGGTCCAGGAAGATGTCCAGATAGTCTCACCTGAACCATCGAGTTTTACAATCCATGGCTTGTTGCCCGAAGTTGCCGATCCAACAACAATAAACTCACCTTCAGCAGTTTCGAGAATACTGTAAGCTTTTTCGGAATAATTATCTTTATTTAAGTTGCGTTCCCACTGAAGATCACCGAACATATCTATTTTTATCACATAATAATTGGTGGAGTTTCCATCGCCACCATAACCTGAAATAATATATCCATTGTCGGATGTCTGGTGGATATCCGTAGCAAACTCAGCTCCTCCTCCACCGAAATAGGCATTCCATGGAAATTCCTGAGCTGTAAGTTGTGTGAATAAAAACACGATAAATGTGGCAGTTGTAAAGAGCTTTTTCATGGTAATATGAGTTAATTAGCAGTTAAACAAACGTTTGCTGAAAAATGTTCGATTGCTTTAAGGATTTAATAATCAGAAATATAAATATTATTTTTTCAGTAGCTTGATTATGTGTGTTTTACTGTTTTCTGTTTTTATGAAATACAATCCTGTTGGTAAATCTGAAATGTTAATGACTTGATTTTCCTCTTCGATACGACCTGTTGCAATGCTGCTGCCAAGGATATTAAATATCTCAAAATCAACAGGATATTGCGAAAATGAACCTAATTCAAGCCAAAAATAACCTTCTGTGGGATTAGGATAAACATTTGGAGAGGATTGTTCAGGTTGATTACTTAATGAGGTATAGATATTGCAATTAACTGCCGGCGGCAATGGCTCAATACCAAAGAATCCAAAATCTTCGAATCCGAGATATTCCACTGAGCAATCCTCATACACTTTAAATTTCCATTTGTGGTAATTATCGCAGCCGTCGAAACAGTCGTTAAACTGAAAATAAAAATCGTAATAGCGATTTTCACCTATTTTGTCGTAGACTATTTTTCCGGCAGTACCAATAAGAGCATTTGGTTCGCCGCTAATAATACCCGGTTCAATAACCAGACTATCAATAAGAGCATAAATATTCCAAAGTGAATCGGTGTGTAACAAAGCATAATCAGCGAAACTCCAATCGAAAAACTCGCTAACTTCCAGATGATAACGTGAAGTTAACGTGTCGATATAGGCATTTCCGGTTAGGGTGTTGAGGTTTTGCCAGGCTTGTGTCCATGGATATGAAAGATCGACCTGAATCAGAAGTCCGTTGTAAATCTGGAGAGGGGAGGTGTTATCATGTACACAATAGAAATTAAATACCGAGTCACTTTCGGCAAAATTGGCCTGAAGTATAGCTGCCATTCCTTCGGCAATTGTATCTTGCCAGGCATTCGGAATGCGAATGAAAGCCCGATCACTGCTATTGAGCTGCTCCATACGTTTCAAGGCTAGACTTTTAATATCTCGCTCGTAAAAGGTCGACAACTCATAAGGAACAGTGCAGTCAGATGGATTTTGAGCCTTCATACCAATAGATGAAGACAGCACAATGAGAAGAAATAAGAATTGTTTCATGGTTTTAGATGTGTTGAAAATTAAACCATGCTAACGTTTTGTTTCTTTCTAATAAGTTAAATATGAATACATTAGAACTATAGTTACACGTGAATTACTTTAGACTTAAAAGTGAAACAATTCGGTTAGCGCACTATTTTTCTGGTGAAACTATTCGATCCGTCTGTTATTTTCAGCAGGTATGATCCACTAGCCAAATCACTTAAATCAAGCTGATACTGCATTTCAGAAAATGACTGATGAAGAACAACTTTCCCGCTTAAGTCGGTAAGAAACAACTTGTAATTTGAGTTATTACTGTTTAATAAGTATACATTAAGCTTATCGTTAACAGGGTTTGGGCCGTAAGTGAAATAGGCTGAATTTTCAGTTTGTGGAACTGTAACAAGAATACTGTTTACTTTTTCGAAAGTCCAGTTATCCGGATCAACAGCCACAGCAACTACTTCTTTATCAACAGGTACGTTAAATTGGTTCAGGTTGGCATCTTGATAAAGCCTCACAACAGTAGATGTTCCGTCGATGAATGTTAGTTTGTAGTCTAATGTCATTTTGAAAAGTGGGGTAGAAGAGGAGGTTGTTTGAGTAACATTCAAATGTACATTTTGACCCTCCATGTACCACTCAATAGCATATCGTGGAAAACCTTCGCCATAGTACCACTGATCAAAAAATTGTTCAAAATCCATTCCAGTAACAGCTTCGGCTACCATTCTAAAATCATCGCCGGTTGCAGTACTGTCGGCAAACTGATTTTGGAAAGTGTTCATTACCTGAAAGAAAAGATCGTCATTATTTATTTCGTGCCTCAGTGTGTGAATAATAGCAGCACCTTTGTCGTAAGATAGACGTCCGTTGAAAATACGCCACACATTTTCTTGCGTTACCTCCGTTGGTGGAACATAAACACTTCCTCCGTTTTGTGATGTCACATTGTTTTGTGTTCCTATCATAAATGATTGACCAGCGTTCCATCCGTTGATCATTTCCTGTGCCAGGTAATTACTATAGGTAGCGAAACCTTCATTGATCCAAATATCACTCCATGTTGCGCAGGTTACATTGTCGCCAAACCACATATGTCCGAGCTCATGAGCAACGAGATTGAAACCAAGGCTTCCTAGTGTTGTCATTGTTTGATGCTCCATACCTCCACCAAGTTGAGAGATGCAGTGACCATATTTTTCTTCGTAAAAGGGGTAGAGCTTATAAATATCTGAAAACAATTCAATCATTGGAACAACAGCGTTGATGCTGTTTTGATATTGTGGCAGAAAATTGGGGTGGTTGTAGACAAAATTTTGAACTAAGATGGAATCTCCCTGAAGTTCAGCGGGTTTAGCATACACGTTATATTCCTGGTAATCAGCTACTGCAAACGAAATAAGGTAATATGCAGTTGGATAATTTGATTTCCATTCATACCTTGGTTTTCCACTTGGGAGCGTTGTGACATTGGTTAGCAAGCCTTGTGATCCAGCTTTTGTTCCAATGGGAGTAGTAAGGAAAACCCAAACGGAATCTGCTTTATCGGGAAGATCCTGTTTACATGGAAACCAGCTTTTAGCCGAAAAAGGTTCAGATAAAGTCCAGGTCACATTTTTTTGAAACACACTGCTGTAAGCGTTTGTTACACCTGCAAAAAATCCTCCCGTTGGAGGAGTACCACCATAAGTAATGCGTGCAATAAATGATTCTCCCTGAGGTAGAGAAGCTACCGGAACAAGAACATTGTCGCCTTCACGGGTAAATTGAGTATAAGAAACCCCGTTGAATGTAAATGCCGTAACATTCATTGACTGAATGAGTTCAAAAGCGAACGTGTCGAGAAGTGGTGCTACTACCTTACCTTGTATTTCAACAACGCCGCTCACATTGATATTCATATTTGAGACTTCTATGTCTAAAAAATAGAAGTTAACATCGTAATTGTGAACTAATTGACTTTGCCAATCACTACGCCATGCAAACTTGGGAGTATCCGTTTGCTCGGGATAGTGGCGGCAGTGGCGATCATGTACATGAACCTCGCTTTGTTGTGTATAGGAAATGAGACTTAATAATGTAAACAATGTTAAAAATAGCTTTTTCATAAAATCTAATAATTGTATTTTTGAATTCCCTGACCGAACTCGTGTTATATTTGCCGGCTAAAGTAATAATCCTTGCTATACTGTAGGGTGCATTAGCCTATTTTTATATAAAATGAATGATTTTGACACACTTTTAGTCAAAAATATTGAGCAATTTATAAAAAAGTACTTTCGAAATCGCCTGCATAAAGGTATTCTTTTCGCTGTACTTTTAGTTTCTTCAACATTTTTGATTTACAACTTTATAGAGTTTTTCGCCTTTCTTCCAACATGGGCCCGCATGGCCATGTTTTATAGCTTTTTGACCATGTTTTTGTTAGTACTGGTTTTCTATATCGTCATTCCGATAATTAAATTGGTACGTTATCACAAATCGATGTCTATTAAGGAAGCTGCAAAAATTATTGGAGCACATTTTCCTGATCAGGTGAACGACCGGTTATTGAATACCCTTCAGCTTCGTGATAGTTTGCAGCAAAGCAAAAAAGATGATGAGCTCCTACTTGCTGCTATCCAACAAAAATCAGAAGCACTTTCCGTTTTATCTTTTTCGTCAGCGGTTACGAATAAAGAAAACCTTCGTTTTTTGAAATATAGCAGCATTCCTGTTGGTATCCTCTTGTTGCTTTTGCTTTTTTTCCCTTCAATTGTGAAGCAACCATCTCAGCGTATCATTACCTATAATGAAACCTACTCCAAACCACTTCCTTTTACGGTTGAGATTCAATCAGATAGATTGGAAGTACTTCAAAATGAAGATTATATAATTGAAATTGAGGTAACTGGAGATGAGATTCCTGAAAAATTTTACATTCAAAGCAACGGAACAAGGTATGAAATGCTTGCTGAATCATTAAATATTAGAACACATACGTTCAAAAGGGTAGGGGCTACCCTCGATTTTGTGATCAGCGGGGGGGAATATAAAAGTGGGTTATTAACACTCGTTGTCAGGCCAAAACCTTTATTATTGAGTTATCGTGCCAATGTGGTGTTTCCTTCATATATGGATAGAATGAGTGAGACTTTTAAAGACATGACTTATCTAAGTTTGCCGGTAGGTTCTGTAATTGAGTGGAGTTTTTACACAAAAGATACTGAGCGGGTACTTATTCAGGCAGATTCTACAAGTAAGGAAATACTTACATCTGAAGGCTTGGCCGAGTTTTCATTTCAACTACTAAAACAACAGACAGTAACAATAGTTCCATTGAATATTTACAGTTCGAACAGAGAAGGTGTTTCGATTCAAATGGATGTCATCGGTGATGAATTTCCTGTTATACAAGCGACACAATTGAAAGAAGAAATTATTCAGAAACAGAATTATTTTACGGGAATCATCAGCGATGATTATGGATTTACCAATTTGTTATTGCACACACAGGTTTTCGAGCAAGACAAAGAAGAAGCAATTAAGACAATTAAAACAGAACTTCCTTTTAATTCAAAAGAACTCAGGCAGGAATTCTTTTATTCGTTTAATACGGATTCTATCGGAGCTATGCCTGGGCAAAAAGTAACTATTCAATTTCAGGTAACAGATAATGACCGCATCAGTGGACCAAAATCGTCGTTGTCTGCTCTCTTTTCTTTTGAACTTACCTCAATCGAAGCCTTGGATTCATTGGCAGGTAAAAAGGAGGATGAATTAACCGATCGTTTGGAATCAGCGTTAAAAGAGGCTGCTGAATTAAAAGATGAAGCTGCTGCAATGAACAAGAAAATGATGCTGAAAAAAGATCTCGACTGGAACGATAAACAACAACTGAAGCAGTTGTTAGAAAAGCAAAAGAACCTGGAATCGGAGATTCAGGATATCACACAAGAGCGCGAAAAGCTTAATGAATTTAATCGGGATCATGATTTAATGAATGAAAGGATGCTTGAAAAACAGGCTCGCATTGATGATCTGTTGGAAAAAGTCATTCCGGAGGATATACGTCAGATGATGGAGGAACTTCAGAAGATGATGGAAGAAATGAATAAGGATCAACTTTCGGAAATGCTCAAGAAGATGGAGATGTCGAACGAAGACATGGAAAAAATGCTCGACAGAAACCTTTCATTGTTACAGCAACTTCAGGTAGAAAAGGAAATGAACAAATTAATTGATGATTTGAAAAAATTATCAGATGAACTAAAAGAGAATGCCGATAAAACCACTAATTCTGATGAGAAGAAAGAGCAACTGAGTAGTAAGCTAGATGAGATACAAAAGAAGTTTGATGAGGAAATGAATAAATTGGATTCATTAAGAGATCAGAATAGTGGACTTGAAGAGCCTTTCGAGCTTAAAGAAACAAAAGAAGCTGAGAAAGAAATAAGCAAGGAAATGGAGTCTGGGAAGCAGCAACTGGAACAGAATAAAAAAAAGCAATCGGGTAATAGTCAGAAATCAGCTGCAGAAAAAATGGAGGAGCTTAGCAAACAATTAGACTTGATGATGCAGCAAAGCGAGCAGGAACAAACTGCTGAAGACGCTGCTTCGCTTAGGTTTTTATTGGAAAATCTTATGCGGGTTTCGATGAGTCAGGAGTCACTTATGAGAAACTTAAGTCAACTCAAACGTGATGATCCCTCTTATGCAGATTTGATGAAACAACAGGGAACGATTACTGAGTCATTTAGAGTAATTGAAGATTCATTGGTAGCTTTGGGTAAACGACAGCCAATGATCGAAAGTTTTGTATTCACTGAAGTAAGTACTATAAAGCGGAAGATAGAAGAGGCGCAACAATCCATGAAAGACCGCTTTACTCCAAATGCAGTCAGTGCTCAGCAATTTAGCATGATGAGTATGAATAACCTTGCTTTGATGTTAGCCGAAGCATTGAAGAACATGCAGGAAAGCATGGGAATGCCAAGCCCACAGCAAGGAAAAGGTAAGGGCAAAGGTAAAAACCCATCTCCCGGAAAGGGTTTGCAGAACATGAGGGAAATGCAGGAATCATTGGGCAAACAACTAAAGGAAGCTATGGAGGGAAAGCAAGGAAAGGGTAAAGGACAGGGAAAAGGTTTGAGTGAAGAAATGGCTCGAATGGCAGCTCAGCAGGAAGCACTCCGAAACGAACTAAAGCGCATGATAGACGACCTAAAATCGGAAGGACAAACAGGAGATGGAGGTTTAAACAAAGTATTGGAAGAAATGGAAAAGTTCGAGGAAGGATTGGTGAATAAGCGCTTGAATCAGCAATTGTTGGAGATGAATAATGAAATTGTTGTTCGCTTACTCGAATCAGAAAAGGCTCAAAAAGAACGTGATAAGGAAGAACGAAGAGAGTCGGAAGAATTTAAAGGAAAAAATTTAAGTAACCCTGAGGAAATTCCTGAGTATAATAGAATGCTTGAAAGGCAAAAAGAGACACTTCGTACAAATCCGATTGACTTGCAGCCTTTTTACAAGCGTTTGGTAAACGATTATTTTATGAAATCGAATAAGTAATATTTGTATGAAAAGCAATCTGGAAATATTAAATAATAAACAGAATATCAACAAGTTAGAACATTTTGTAGAGTCATTTTCTGATCAGGTTTGTCTTGATTCAGCTCTTTCAGGCGTTCTTTTGGTTGTAAGTGATCGAATTTTTGAAATTGCTTGTTCTGCAGGTGCGAATGAAACTCTTAACTTACAGATAAATTCTCAAACAGATTGTTTGTGGTGTAATTGGTATTTGGGAAAAGATTCTTTTAACAAAGTTCAACGGTGGATGGAGGACAATACCGATTCAATGCTATATCGCCTCGCAAATAATTGGGTTTGGAATGATGATGATTTTCTTTTAGGTTTTGAGATTTTGAACCCAAGTCTTTCACAACAATTATCAGTAAATCGCAGGCATCAGCTTATGGGTTATTTGGGAAACAATAAGAAACATGCTAGATCAACATGATTCAATTTTTAGCAATAGACACTCCGGTTCCTTTTGACAATTTTGAAGAAGTCAGGGGATGGGTAGAAAGAGTTATACAATCCTTTGGAAAAAAGACTGGCGAGGTCTTTTTTTTATTCTGTAGTGATCAATTTTTATTTGAGATGAATCTAAAGCATCTTGAACATGATACTTTCACAGATATTATAACGTTTGATTTATCTGAATCCAATGATTTTATTGGTGGAGAGATGTATGTTAGCGTTGATCGAATTCTGGAAAATTCCAAACTTTTAGGTATTGCAAGCATTGAAGAAATTCATCGTGTAATGATACATGGTGTGCTTCATTTATTGGGATACAAAGACAAAACCAAGACTGATGAAGCAGAGATGAGAAGGCAAGAAAATTATTGCTTATCTTTGCGCTCTTGAATTGTTTAAAATCAAGAACTTATACTTCCGTTTCACGTGAAACATACTCATTATGCTTTTTGAAAAATATGATGTTATTGTAGTTGGTGCTGGTCATGCTGGTTCTGAAGCCGCCGCAGCTGCTGCTAATTTGGGTAGTAAGGTATTGCTTATTACTATGAATCTACAAACTATCGCTCAGATGTCGTGCAATCCTGCCATGGGGGGAATTGCGAAGGGTCAAATCCTTCGTGAGATCGATGCGCTTGGGGGCTATTCAGGAATCGTTACGGATAAGACAATGATTCAATTCAGAATGTTGAATATGTCGAAAGGACCTGCAATGTGGAGTCCACGAGCCCAAAGTGACCGAATGCAGTTTTCTTTGGAATGGCGAAACAAATTGGAACAAACAAATAATCTCGACTTTTGGCAGGATACAGTTGTTGGTTTGATCACACATGATGGTGCTGTTGCAGGCGTTCATACAGCTATGGGAATGCGAATTGAAGCAAAATCAATTATTTTAACAAATGGCACATTCCTTAACGGGTTAATACATATTGGAGAAAAAACGTTTGGTGGGGGACGAATGGGCGATAAAGCCAGCAAAGGAATTACAGAGCAATTGGTTGAACTTGGTTTCCAGGCGAAGCGAATGAAAACAGGAACCCCTGTTAGAATTGACGGAAGGACCATTGACTTCTCGAGGCTCACTGAACAAAAGGGCGATGAAGAAGTTCATGGTTTTTCATTCCTTGAGCGTCCCATACTCAAAAAGCAGAGAAGCTGCTGGATTGCATATACATCTAAGAAAGTCCATCAGACACTCAAAACAGGATTTCATTTAAGTCCTATGTTTACTGGTAGGATTGAAGGTATAGGGCCGCGTTATTGTCCAAGTATCGAGGATAAAATTGAGCGATTTTCGGGTAAGGACGCACATCAATTGTTTGTTGAACCCGAAGGCTGGAATACAATAGAGTATTATTTGAATGGATTCAGCTCTTCCTTGCCTGACTATATTCAGGTGCAAGCATTGCGTGAAATTGAAGGTTTTGAAAGAGCAAAAATTTTCAGGCCAGGCTATGCGATAGAATATGATTATTTTCCCCCAGAACAACTACACCACACCCTGGAAACAAAGTTGATAAGGAATTTATACTTTGCTGGTCAAATTAATGGAACAACGGGTTATGAAGAGGCGGCTGCTCAAGGTCTAATGGCTGGTATTAATGCTCATTTGAAAATTCAAGAAAAGGCCCCGTTTATTCTCGGGAGATCGGAAGCTTATATTGGTGTTTTAATTGACGATTTAATTACAAAAGGTGTCGATGAGCCGTATCGTATGTTCACAAGCAGAGCCGAATACAGGATACTCCTCCGCCAGGATAATGCAGATTCACGCTTAACCGAAAAGTCGTATAAACTCGGTCTTGCTGATCAGAATCGTTATGAATTGCTTGTTGATAAAACAAATAAAATTGCAGAGCTTCGGCGACTGCTCGATGAAATTAGTTTAACCCCAGCTGAAGTTAATACGTTCCTGGAAGAATCTGGCACTAGTACCATCTCTCAAAAGCAACGTATTTCAAATCTGCTGCTACGCCCTCAAATTGCAATCAAGGAACTTATAAAGCATATTCCAACTGAAAAGCTGAATCTTGATTCATATGACTTAGAAGTAGTTGAAGCTGCTGAGATTTTGATAAAATATGAAGGTTACATTCAAAAAGAAAGTGAGATAGCAGATAAACTTTCCCGGCTCGAAGATGTGCGTTTAAAATCTGATTTTGATTATCATGCTTTACAATCCTTATCGTATGAAGCCCGGGAAAAACTTACAAAAATTAAACCTTCAAGCTTGGGCCAGGCATCACGTATAAGTGGTATTTCGCCATCTGATATTTCTGTATTGGCTGTATTCTTAGGCCGTTAGCTTATTGTTTCACGTGAAACTAGATATAATGAACTCACACAAAAATTGTCCGGTTTGTAATAATAATGAATTTCGCCCTTTTCTAAAAGTGAAGGATCATTTTCTAACAAAACAAGAATTTTCTCTTCAGACTTGTCCTAAATGTGAATTGGTTCTGACAAATCCCTTTCCAGAAAAACAAGAGATTGGGAAATATTACGATTCAGATGAGTACTATAGTCATCCGGAAAAATCAACATCTTTCTTTTCGCAAATTTATGAAGCGGTTAAGAAAGTGAATATTAAATATAAATTCAAAGTTGCAACATCTGGATTGCAAAAAGGATCGCTACTTGATATTGGATGTGGATCAGGAGATTTTCTTAATTATGCGAAAGAACAAGGCTGGAATATTTGTGGTGTTGAACCTAATGAGAAAGCCAGACAGTATTCAAAAGAGAAAACTAAATCGAATATTCTGTCTCCTGATGAAGTTCTTTCACAAGCAGATCATTTATATGATGTTATTACGATGTGGCATGTACTCGAACATGTTGAAGATCTGAACTGGCAATGCCAACAACTGAAAAGAATACTGAAACCGGGTGGAAGACTTATTATAGCATTACCGAATATACATTCGTACGATGCTCAGCATTATAAAGAGTATTGGGCAGCTTATGATGTTCCAAGACACCTGTATCATTTTGGATTTTCAACCATAAGACTTTTACTAAATAAGCATGGATTTAATTTTCTCAAACGCGAGCCTCTAAAATGGGACGCTTATTATATAGCTTTATTGAGCGAAAAGTCTAAATCGACGCCGTTGACCTATCCTATGGCAGTATTAAATGCTTGGAAATCAAATGTAAAGGCTAATAAATCAAGGGAATATTCAAGTAATATCTATATTTTTTATGCTACTTAAGAGTCGTTTTTCTTCTTTTGTCGTTAGCATATTTTGTAATTTGACATTATTATAGGCTTTTTAAGAGCGTTTTGCTCTTTTTGATAATAGACGTTGTTTTTGTTTTTTTTCACGTTTAAAACAGAGATAATGAGTTAGTGTTTTCGGTTGTTTAACACAAAGATTTACAATAACTTAAATGAATCTAACAAGTTTTTTTGGAAAAATAATTAGAAGTGTCCTATTTTGGAGCTTTCTTTTAACTGGACTTGTCTATTTTTCTCTTCGTCTGTTTTTGTTACACGAAAATACCCCGGTGAAGGTTGCAAAAGATCTGTCACAAAAACTTGAGAGGCGTTCTTCCGAAGCAGTTAATATAAAGATTGACCTAATTGAAAAAATTCAAAAACAGAATGGAATTTCTTCTCTTGATATTTTGTTTGAGTTAGAAGAACTGTATGAAATAGATTTCTTTGTTGGGGTTTTGAAAAATGAAAAAATCATTTTTTGGAATCATAGTGATTATTTTTCAGAAGAACTTATCCAACCAAATGATACTTCCTCTTTTGCTTTCGATAAAACAACCGGTAGTGCTTTCCTACTTGAATCTGAAACCATCGGTGAGTTCAAGATAATTGTAATGGATTTGGTTTATGAAAACCATACATTTAGTAATGATCATATTAATATTGGTTTTGCCCCCGAATATGGATCTTATGCTGATTTGTATTTATTAAAGCTAGATTCTTCAGGAGTAAGTTATCCAGTTTTATCAAAATATGGAAAACCGCTATTTTATATCCAATCAAAAACTGCCAACGGAATTCCTTTTCCCTCTTTTTATCTCATATATTTATTTCTTGCATTATTGCTTTTATTAGCATTTGCTTATGTCATTTTGTACCGTATTTTACCAGGCAGAAACAAAATAAACAGCGTTGGTTTAAACACATTGATCTTTGTTGTAGCAATTGTACTTATTCAAACTGCAATGCGAATAGCGGGTCCAGGAGTATTTTTCTTCGACTCAGAACTTTTTGACCCCATGGCTTTTAGCTCAGGAATATTGCTTCCGTCGCTGGGTTTTTTATTGCTCCATGTAGAAGCTTTTTTAGCAATTGCACTTGCACTTTATAATCTGTGGATAAAAGACAATGGGACAAATCTCACATCATCCCGGCTTCTAAGAACCATTTTTTATGTTTTTGCTTTTTTTATACTATTGGTAATTCAGGTATATGTTGTAGAGAATATTTTCTATCAAACTTCTGTTCCGTTGACATTTTCCAAATTTTTTATGCATAATGCCTGGAGTTATGCAGTATTTGGATCTGCAGCTATGTTTTCAATCGCAACAATTGTACTTTTAAGAGGCCTATTCACGAAAATTACTTATCTGGGCTTTAAAAAACCAGTGCTTTTCTTAATCTTTTTAGGAGTTTTTGTCTTTTTGTCCGTTTTGATCTATTTATTTAAGGCCATTAATATTGCGCTTATACCATTTATGGCTGCAATAATTTTAATTTTCTTTTTTCACTCCAGGTCAATACAAAATATTAGAAATCAATTCATTACATTATCAATATCTTTGTTTTTTGTTTTTAGTGCATTGTTGACATATTTGATATTTACCACCAATAAATTAAAATCGGAACAGTCGCAACAATTAACCGCCTTGCAGCTAAGTACAAACAATGACCCTCTTTTTGAATTTTTATGGAGTGAAACAGAGAAACAATTAAGGAATGATACCGTTATTCAATCACGAATCCTTCTGTCCGAAAATGATAAATCAATTGTAGATCAACAGATTAAAGACTATTTCTTTTCTAAGTATGTTTCCGATTATTATAAAAAATATGACATTGAACTAACCATTTGTAATTCCACAAGTGAACTGCTCATTCAACCTGAGAATTTGAGTTTCAATTGTGAATCTTATTTCAATGAAATGGTTCGTGAAAGAGGTACAAATACCAATATTAAAGGACTTTATCTAATTGATGATGATATACAAGGTGTTTACTATTTAGCAATAATTCCTTTTGGCGATTCATCTGGAGCGATTTCGCGTGAACACACTACGCTCTATTTTGAATTTTATTTTAAATATATACCTGAAGGTTTGGGCTATCCCGAATTATTAATAGATGAACGCAAAGGTTTTTCAAAGGAAATCACAAATTATTCATTCGCAACCTACAAGGATAGTGTTTTGATCTATAAATCAGGCAATTATTTGTATCCGTCCAATTATTATCAATTCAATTCGCCAGGTAAAAGCAAAGTTGTTTCAAACAATTTTAGCCATATAATTCACAAGTCAGAAAATGGTAAAATAGTGGTCGTGAGTTTACCTGTGAAGTCATTGGCTATTGCTCTTGCGCCGTTTGCTTTTTTCTTTTTATTAATGGCGATACCTGGATTTGCATTTTTTCTTCTAAGCGATATTCGTAATTATTTGAAACAACTTCGAATAACGTTTCGATTTAAATTACAGATTTTAATCATAAGCTCTCTTCTGCTCTCATTTATCATTATTGGATTTAGTACAGTGTACTATATAACTGATGTTTACAACAAAAAAAATGATGATTTTCTTTTCGAAAAAACCCAATCTATTTTAATTGAGCTCGAGCATAAACTGAAAAATGAAGATATTTCGAGAGCTGAATTACAGGATTATTTGCACCAATTGCTGTTGAAGTTTTCTTTAGTATTCTTTTCTGATATTAACCTTTATGATTTGAATGGAAGATTGCTGGCTTCATCCAGATACGACATTTTTGATCAGCATCTTGTTTCCAAACAAATGAATCCACAGGCTTACCGGGCAATGTTTATTGAAGATAAACTCTATTTCAAACACGAAGAGCAAATTGGCGACAGCAGATATTTATCTTCCTATATTCCTTTTAAAAGCGAAAAAGGAGATGTTTTGGCATATATCAATTTACCATATTTTGCCAGAGAATCCGAAATACGAAACGAAATTTCTTCCTTGATTTTGACATATATAAACCTGTTTTTAGTGATTTCAGGAGTGGTTGTTTTTCTGGTTTTATTGCTCTCACGACGCTTACTTCAGCCACTTCAAATGATTCAGGATAAAATGAGATCGCTGAGAATAGATAGGGTGAACGAAAAAATTGTTTGGAAAAGCAAGGATGAATTAGGGCAGTTTGTTGCTCAATACAATACCCTTTTGGATGAACTTGCCGAAAGTGCTGAACGTTTGGCTCGATCGGAGCGCGAAAGTGCATGGAGAGAAATGGCTAAACAGGTGGCTCATGAAATTAAAAACCCCTTAACTCCCATGCGATTAAGTGTTCAGTATCTGCTCAAAGCCTGGAATGATGAAGATCCTGACATTGCAAAGAAAATAAAAAACACATCAGAAACACTTATAAATCAAATAGATACACTTTCTTCAATTGCGAGTGCTTTTTCCGACTTTGCTCGTCTTCCGGTAAGTAAACCAGAGAAAATCAACCTGATATTATTACTTAACAATTTGATTGTTTTATTTAACAATCACCCGAATATTACTTTTAAAACCAATTTTGAACACGAAGCAGCAATCTGGATTTCAACCGATCAGGCAAACATGAACCGGATCTTCACCAACCTGATAAAGAATAGTGTACAAGCAATTGGCGAACGTCAAAACGGATTAATCGACATTCAGGTGCACGCTGATAACAACCGTATCAACATCATTATAAAGGATAATGGTAAAGGCATGAGTTCTGATGAAGCACGACGTGTTTTCACTCCAAATTTTACCACCAAGTCAAGTGGGATGGGGATCGGTTTGGCCATGGTGCATAATCTTGTTACTACCTCAGGTGGTGAAATTCATTTCGAAACGGAGCAGGGGAGTGGTACAACATTTTATCTTCAATTACCTTTGTACTGATGACAGCAAAAAGCCCATTGAAAAGTTTAGCAGGTCAAACTGTAGTCTATGGAATGGGGACCATTGTTCCACGCCTGCTTAATTACATGCTCGTTCCGATTTATACACGTGTTTTCGAAGATCAGGCTACTTACGGACAGGTTACCGAACTCTATGCCTATATTGCTTTCCTGATGGTACTGTTGACATATGGAATGGAGACTGCTTTTTTCAGATTTGCTCAAAAAAACGATCCGCAAAAGGTTTTTTACAACGCCATGTCTGCGATCATAATCTCAACAGTTGTTTTTTTAGCCGGGGTTTGTTTGTTTTATAAAACGCTTGCTTCGTGGATGCAATATGATGGCAACAGCGAGTATATACTTATTGTCGCATTTATTGTTGCTTTCGATGCTGTTTCAGCAATCCCGTTTGCCATGTTGCGTAAGCTCAACAAAGCGCGAAAGTTTGCCATGATTAGGTTAATTAATGTATTGATTACCATTTTATTGAACTTTATTACCATATTAATTTTCCCACAATTTTTTACTACGCTTGCCACTCAGTTTTTTGGAGATGAAAGCAGTTTGGTTGCCTGGGTATTGATTTCCAATTTATTGGCAAGTTTTCTGAGTCTTATGATGTTGGGCAAAATCCTGAAATCGTTTAAATGGTCATTTGAACAGAATTATTTACTTCCCATGTTACGTTATGCATGGCCTGTGCTCATTATCGGTCTGGCTGGAATGGTGAACGAGATGCTGGATAAAATCCTGCTTAAATATTTACTCGATCCGGGCGATCAACCTATGGTTCAGCTAGGAATTTATGGTGCAAATTATAAATTAGGGGTGCTGATGACCTTATTTATTCAAATGTTCAGGTATGCTGCTGAGCCCTTCTTTTTTGCCGAAGCAGAAAAAAAAGACGCTCCGGAACTGTTTGCCCGTGTCATGAATTTTTTCGTGATTTCAGGCATAATCATTTTTCTTGGGGTCAGTTTGTATATGGATATTTTTAAACACCTCATTGGTGAAAAATACCGGGATGGTCTCTCAATTGTCCCAATCGTGCTGATAGCCAATTTGTTGAATGGAGTTTATTACAACCTTGCGATATGGTATAAACTTACTGACAAAACGCTGAGTGGCGCCTATATTGCGATGGGCGGTGCTTTGATAACAATTGTTTTAAACTTCCTGCTAATACCGGTTTTTGGCTATGTAGGAGCTGCCTGGACACATCTTGTTACTTATTTTTTGATGATGGTAGTTTCGTATTTCTGGGGTCAAAAAGTTTTTTGGATTCCATACAATGTATCACGAATTGGAGGATATTTTGCCCTGGGTATTGGCCTCTTTGCTGTTTCAATTTTGCTGCCGGAGATGCATATGGCACTCAAACTACTTATACATACGCTTCTGTTTCTGATTTTTATTTTTAGTGTTAGCTTCATCGAAAAAATTGATTTGAACCCTTCAAAAATTCTTAAAATTCTGAAAAGATCATAATAGAAATTGGAAGTCGAAAAATAACTTTTTTCAATAACAACATACTCGGGATTTTAAAAAGTGGTTAGTATTTCCAAAGTGTCCTGAAACTTAATTCAGTGCATACACGATCTGTTTTTACATTAGCGGTGAAGTTCCAACTGTTTTCATTATTTTTGCCTCTTCAAGTTTATCAGGCTCAAAAAACCCTCGCTATGTATGCATATATTTCCGGAAAAATTGTTGAAAAGAATCCGGCCTTTTTAGTTATTGATGTGCATGGAATAGGTTATCATATGCATATTTCACTCAACACCTATTCGGCTGTTCAACAATTGGAAAATGCTAAACTTTACACATACTTGTCGGTAAGAGAAGATGCTCACGTTTTATTTGGATTTTTTGATGAAGAAGAAAGAAGTCTTTTTTTGCATCTGATCTCCGTCTCAGGCGTTGGTGCAAATACCGCGAGAGTGATTCTTTCTTCACTTAGCACGCAGGAAGCAACCGAGGCTATTTCTTCAGGAAACGTGACTGCTCTGCAGCGTGTAAAAGGCATTGGAGGTAAAACAGCACAGCGTATTGTGGTTGATTTGCGCGATAAGGTTGGAAAAACAATCATTTTAGGCCAAAAATCAGGTCCTTCATACAATACAAACAAAGAGGAAGCGTTATCTGCACTGCTTATTCTAGGATTTAACAAAGCCGCCGCCGATAAGGTGTTGACTAAAATTCTCAGCGAAAACGCATCTATGGCTGTTGATAAACTGATCAAGGAGGCGCTGAGGGTACTGTAGTCCCTGAATAAAAAAGGTAATGGTAAGAATCAAAATGAACTGATCTTTTGAGGAATCTAAAACATAATAGCATACGTATTTTTGGCGTTGGTATCGTTGGCTTGCTGCTCGCATTCTCATCGTTCTCTGCTTTGCCTCCTTCCCGCCTGGAGCAAATGCCGTTCCTTGCGCCTTTTTTACCACAGGAACCCGACACCATTCCTAAACCACTTTTCCCCGTTCCGGCTGATGAAGGAAACCCTTCTGAACAGTTAAAGGATCATTCGCCTCTTTATCTGAAAGACCCTCCGAACATCAAACGCGAGGTGGTGTACGATCCTGTCTCAAAACAGTATGTCTTTGTTAGTAAGATTGGTAATTTTGAATACCGTACTCCTACTCCAATGACCGAAAATGAGTACAAGGATTTTCAAAACAACAAAGGCATCAAAAACTACTGGAACGACAGGGCTAAAACGAGTAAAACAGCTTCAAGCTCTTCTATTATCCCTGCTTTGTATGTGGGAGGAAAGGTTTTTGATCAGATTTTTGGTAGTAACACCATCGATATCCGTCCTCAAGGCTCGGCTGAAGTTACGTTTGGTGTTCGCAGCATGTTACGAGAAGACCCTCAGTTGGATGTGCGGCAACGACGTACCACTAATTTCGATTTCGATCAGCAGATACAAATGAATGTAATTGCAAAAATTGGTGATAAAATTGAATTTAAAACCAATTATAATACTGAGGCTACCTTTCAGTTTGAAAACAAGCTGGCACTGAAATATGAAGGTAAAGAAGATGAGATCGTAAAACTCATCGAAGCTGGTAATGTTAATATGCCACTCAACACCACACTTATACGTGGTAGTCAGGCACTTTTAGGTATCAAAACAAAACTTCAATTCGGCCGGACTTCGGTTACTGCTGTTTTCTCTCAACAAGAAAGCGAAGCAAAAAATATCACTGTACAGGGTGGCGCTCAAACAAATAAATTCAAGTTGAGCAGTCTCGACTACGAAGAAAACCGTCACTTCTTTCTTGCACATTATTTCCGTGAGAAATACGAAACCGGATTGGAATCGTTGCCCATCATCACCTCTGATATCAATATTACCAGAGTTGAAGTGTGGGTTACCAACTTCGGGCCTGCCCTTCAGGACAACAGAAATATCGTTGCATTTACCGATCTTGGCGAAGGCAGAAGAGAATGGCTTAACAATGCCGAAATATATCCAAATGCTGGCCCTCCGCTCCCTTCGGGAAACTCCAACAATCTTGTCAGCCGGCTTGATACGGCTAGTATCAGGGACGTAAGACGCGTAAGCGGTTACCTCACAGGCGACCCTTTAGGTGTTGGAAGATCAGGGTATTTCATTTCAGGACAAGATTTCGACAAAATTGAAAATGCCCGAAAGCTGAGCAGTACCGAATACACCTTTAACAGTAAACTTGGTTTCATCAGCCTTAATACCAACCTCAATTCCGATCAAACAATTGCGGTTGCCTATCAGTATACAGTGATTGGATACGATAGCGTGTTTCAGGTTGGTGAGTTTTCCGACCGTGGCATCAACGCTCCTAACAGCTTGATGGTTAAATTGCTGAAAGGAACTTCACTCAACACCCGCATGCCCATGTGGGATCTGATGATGAAAAACGTTTATTCCATCAAGGCTTATCAGGTAAATAAAGAGGACTTTACATTCAATATCCTTTATTCTGGTAACCAAAATGGTGTCCCAACCGGTTATTTTACTGAAGGTGACGAATCAGTCAAAGGTGTTCCATTGATTCATTTGCTGAATTTGGATAACCTTGATCAACAGGGAAACCCAGTAAGCACCGGTGATGGTGTTTTCGATTTTATGGATGATGCTGCCCGATCGGGTGGTACTATTAATTCAGGAAACGGGCGTATCTATTTCACTGTTCTTGAACCGTTTGGAAAATATATCAGAGAAAAAGTTTTCCCTGATAACAGCGATCTGGCCAATTTATATGCTTACGATTCGCTCTATACCCTCACAAAATCAGGAGCTGAGCAATATCCCGAGAAGAATAAATATATTCTCGAAGGGTATTACAAATCCCAGTCTGGCAGTGAAATCAGTCTCAATGCGCTTAACGTTCCTCAGGGTTCGGTAACTGTAACAGCAGGCGGAGTGCCGCTGACAGAAAATGTACAGTACACGGTGGATTATACGCTTGGTCGTGTGCGAATTATTGATGAAGGTATAATGAGTTCGGGGACCCCAATCAACATATCCCTTGAAAGTAATTCACTTTTCAGCCTTCAGCAGAAGCGTATGATGGGTTTGCATGTTGATCACGAATTTAATAAGGATTTTCGTGTAGGTGCTACCTTGCTTAACCTGCACGAACGACCTTTGACACAAAAAGTGAATTACGGCGACGACCCCATTTCCAATACTATCTATGGTTTCGACATGAGTTATCGCCGTGAGTCGATCTGGCTCACAAAGATGGTTGATAAACTGCCTTTCTTCAGCACAAAACAGGTTTCCCGTATCAATGTTGATGGCGAGTTTGCTCATTTTCTACCAGGGCATTCGAGGGCAGTAGGCAAATCAGGAACTTCTTATATTGATGATTTTGAAGGCGCTAAATCAAAAATCGACTTGCGTCAGGTCAGTACATGGTATTTGGCAAGTACCCCTCAGGGTCAATCAGATTTGTTTCCTGAATCTCAACCTGGAACGGACTTGGACTATGGAAAAAACCGTGCAAAATTTGCCTGGTACATCATCGACCCGCTGTTTTACGATAAATACGGAACATTACGTCCATCCAATGTGGATAAGACAGAGCTAAGCAAACACAGTGTGCGTCAGGTGCTTGAAACAGAAGTGTTTCCAAACAAGGAAATTCCTTCGGGAACCCCGTCAAATATTGCTGTTTTAAACATGGCTTATTATCCTGACGAAAGAGGTCCGTATAATTTCGACATCACGCCAACGCCATTTTCAGCAGGTATGAACGCTGATGGTACACTCAACGATCCGTCATCACGTTGGGGAGGTATTATGCGTCGTGTTGAATCTACTGATTTTGAGGCAACTAATATTGAATATATCGAGTTCTGGATGATGGATCCTTTTGCTGAAGAAGCAGATAACAGGGGTGAACTTTATATTAATCTCGGTGATATTTCTGAAGATATCTTGCGCGATGGACGACGTTTTTATGAAAACGGACTTCCAAGTAGCGAAACAGTAATCAATGTCGACACCACTATTTGGGGTCGCGTTCCTACCCTGCAGGCGCTGGTTGAATCCTTTAGTAACACTGCCGGGGCAAGAGCTTTTCAGGATGTTGGTTATGATGGTCTGAGCACTATTGATGAAAAAACGTTCCATGCTGCTTTTCTCGACTTTGTACGTCAGGAACATGGTGAAAATTCTATTGCATATCAATTGGCTGAGGCCGACCCTTCTGGTGATAATTTCCAATATTTCAGAGGTTCAAATCTCGACAGCGATTCGCGTTACAGCAGTGTTCTGGAGCGCTATAAAAACTTTAACGGCCCTGATGGCAATTCACCTACCGACGATCAGAATCAGGAATCTTATCCAACAAGCGGAAGCTCAACTCCCAACGTGGAGGATATCAATCGCGACAACACCCTGAGTGAGGCTGAGCGTTACTTCCAGTACAGGATTAAACTTGATCCCGACAATATGAAAATTGGCGAAAGTTATATTGCTGATATTCATGAAGCTACCGCTATACCTCTTGCAGATGGAGGTGTTGGCGAAGTGAAATGGTATCAGTTCAGAATACCTATCAGCCAACCTGAAAAAGTTGTCGGAAACATTCAGGATTTTCGGTCGATACGTTTTATCCGTATGTATATGCGGGGTTTCGAAAAACCTGTTGTTGCCCGTTTCGCGACTCTTGAACTGGTTAGAGGCGAATGGCGTAAATACCGTCAAAATTTGCTTTCAGCCGGTGAATATATTGTTAACGATGATCCAAATTTAACCAAGTTTGATATTTCTGCTGTTAACATCGAAGAAAACGGACGCCGCGATCCTATTCCTTATGTGATTCCCCCAGGTATCGACCGTGAGACCAATTATGGAACAACAAGCCTCGTTCAGCTGAACGAACAAGCGATGCAGTTTACAGTGGTTAATTTGCTTGATGGTGATGCCAAAGCGGCTTATAAGACAACTGAGTTCGACTTTAGACATTATTCAAAGCTGAAGATGTACGTTCACGCAGAACAACTGTTCGAGGGGCAGGATTTGGAGTATGGTGAGATGACCACTTTTATAAGAATTGGTGCTGATTTTACCGAAAACTATTACGAATACGAAATACCGCTGTCCTTTACTCCCTGGGGCACTGCATACACCAATGCTGAGGCGATTTGGCCAGAAGCCAACAATTTCGATATCGACCTCGAAGAGCTTGTGAAAGTGAAGGAAAACCGTAACAATGCCATGAGGAATCCTAACTCTGATATTCGTCTTAACTATCCCTACGTGGAAATGATTGGTGATCACAAGATTAAAGTAATTGGTAGTCCGAATATCAGCGACGTAAAAGGCATTATGATAGGTGTTCGTAACCCTAAACGACTCAATATCACGAGTGAGGATGATGGTGAAGCAAAAAGCGCTGTCATCTGGATCAACGAATTGCGCGTGACTGACTTTAAAAATGAAGGCGGATGGGCAGCAACAGCACGTGTTGAAACCATTTTGGCCGACCTTGGAAGGGTCGTCGTTTCAGGTGCTCATACCACTTCTGGCTTTGGAAGTCTTGAAATGAAAGTGAATGAAACTCCGCTCGAAACAGCTACAACCTTTGATATTGCTACAGATATTGATCTTGGAAAATTGCTCCCTGAAACAGCTGGAATTAAGTTGCCTATGCACTTTGATTATGGCGAAACACATATCAAACCTGAGTATAATCCTCTTGACCCTGATGTAAAGCAAAGTGATTTTATAAATTCCTTTGAAACACGTGCTGAACAAGACTCTGTCAAAGGCCTGACAAACGACTTTACTATGCGCAAAAACATCAACTTTGTGAACGTGCGTAAGGAAAAGGTGGGCAATCAAACAAAGTCACGTATTTATGATATCGAAAACTGGAATTTCTCCTACTCCTACAGTGAGTTATATCAGCGAAATATCGATGTGGAATACGACAAACGTTTACTTTACAGAGGTGGATTAGGCTTTAATTTTAACACTACTCCGGCCAACGTTCAGCCATTTTCGAAAGCAAAATGGGCATCAAAGCCTTATATGCAGCTCATTAAAGATATCAACTTCTTTTATATGCCGCGCAATTTGGCGTTTCGCACCGAGATGAACCGGCAAAACAACGAAAAGAAATACCGTAACAAGAGCGAGGGCGATATCATCACCTATCCTATTTATGCTAAGCAATGGACCTGGTCGCGTAATTATGACTTCAAATTTGACCTCACCCGTTCCATCACTTTCGACTATTCTGCTGGTGCAAATGCCTATGTGTATGAGCCTGCAGGAAATCCCGACCGTGGTTCGGAGGCATTCAATATGAACAGAGAAACTATCTGGAACAATATCCTCGATTTAGGCCGGAAAACCCGATTCAACCAGATGATCAAAGTCAACTATACCATTCCAATCAATAAAATTCCTTTATTGAACTGGATGAGTGCATCAGCTGGATATCAGGGTATGTACACCTGGACAGCCTCACCACTTTCGGTACAGGAACGAATTGGAAACAGCATCGAAAATCAAAACACCAAGCAGCTAAATGGAAGCGTTGATTTCTTGCGCCTTTATAACAAAGTTGGATATCTTCAAAAATTGAATACCCCAAAAAGACCTCAGGGTAGGGGTGCAGGCGCAATGCCTCGTCCAGGTGCTGCAAGGCCGGGAGGCAAACCAGAGCCCGAAAAACCTGAGGAAGCGATTGCAGCTGATACCACCAACAAAAAACCTTCAGTCAATTATTTCAAATTGGTTGGAGATCAGATATTAAAGCTTGCAATGAGTGTAAAACGCGGAAATATCACCTACACCCAAAATAATGGTGTGTACATCCCCGGTTTTAAGCCTGAGCCCGACTTATTTGGTGTAACTTTTGCTAATTCAGCTCCTGGAATTGGATTCGTTTTAGGCAGTGAAGCCGATATCCGGAATACAGCTATTGCTAATAACTGGCTCTCTACCGACTCACTTATCAATCAGGCATATGCGAAAAAACGAACGGAAACATTTGGTTACAGGGTGAATATTGAACCTGTCCCCGGTTTTAGAATTGATGTCAATGGTGATCGTACCACAGCGTTGAATTTTTCAGAGTATTTCAGAGCCGATTCAAACGGGGTTTTCAACTCATTTTCACCTGTTGAAGCAGGTAACTTCAGTACATCATATGGCCTGTTGAAAACTTTCTTTAACAAAGCTGGCAAAAATGAAGAATCGGCCCTCTTCGATCAGTTGTTAGCCAACCGAAAAACTGTTGCTGATCGTTTAGCATACGAAAATCCTCAATGGGTGGCCGAAGGGGAACAGTATGTGTATGACACTGTTGGAAATGATTATTATCCATTTGGTTATGGAGCTATTTCACAAGAAGTAGTACTATACTCTTTTGTGTCGGCTTATAAAGGCATTGATGCACAAGGCGTCAGCCTGAATCCGTTCCCACGTATCCCAATTCCTAACTGGACACTTACCTATAATGGACTGACAAATGTTCCTGCGGTGCAAAAGCTGTTTAAAACAGTGAATATCACTCATGCCTACCGCTCAACTTACAGCATCAATTCCTGGAGAACAAATGTTGATTTTGACCCGAAAGACCTTACTAAGACCTACAAAAACAGCAATATTTTTATAGGTAAGTATGATATGGGTCAGGTTGTTATAACCGAACAATTTTCTCCTCTCATCGGTATTGATGTTGGTTTGCATAATAGCATCACGGCACGTATGGAGTTTAAAAAGCAACGTAATCTAACCATGAGTTTCATCAATAACCAATTAACAGAAGTTGTTGGACAAGAACTCATTTTAGGTGCAGGTTATCGTATTAAAAACCTCGCTTTGATCATTTCGTCCATAACTGGCGGAAAAGGTACCCGTTCGAGCAACGACCTTGTTTTAAAACTTGATCTTGGTTTCCGAACCGATGTCACAACCCTGCGCCGGCTCGATGAACGCAATAGTCAGATTTCTGCCGGTCAGTACAAAACGAATCTCTATTTTACTGCCGATTATATGATCAGCAACAGGTTTAACCTTCAGGCTTTCTTCAAAAGGGATATGTCTGATCCGTTTGTTTCTTCTCAATTTAGAAATTCAAACACTTTTGCTGGCGTTACGATGCGGTTTAACTTGGCTCAATAAACTATTTGGAATCTATATATTTTAGAAAAGCCTGTCGGCAAAACACATAAATAGTATAAATTTGACCCCTAAACTCAAAATTATAAAAAATGAATATTCCATCTGACCTCAAGTACACTAAAGACCATGAGTGGATTCGTGTTTCCGGAAATAAAGGCGTTGTAGGTATCACCGAATTTGCACAAAAAGAACTAGGCGACATCGTTTTCGTTGAAGTTGAAACAGTTGATGAAACCCTCGAAGAAGGCGAAACATTTGGCACTATCGAAGCTGTAAAGACAGTTTCCGACCTTTTTATGCCAATCGGAGCTACTATTACAGAGTTCAACGAAGCATTAATTGATACACCGGAACTTATCAATAAAGACCCCTATGGCGAAGGTTGGATCGTTGAGGTGGATATCACCAACACGGATCAACTCGCTGATTTGTTAGATGCAGCAGCCTATTCAGCTTTGATCGAAGGATAATCTTCAGGTGGATGAAAAGTAACGTCCTGCTAAGGAACTGGCCTCCCATTTTATGGGCGCTAATGATCCTATTACTTACAGGACTTCCGGGAAGTTATTTTCCTCAGATTGTTAGTTTCTGGGATTGGCTCTCCCCTGATAAAGTGGTACACTTATTGTTGTTTGGTATCCTGTCATTCTTAATGTTATGGAGTAACCGACAGCAATATTTTGAATCGAAAAAACGTTCTTTGATTAGTTTTGTGTTAATTAGCGGAACCATTTACGGTGGCTTGACAGAATTTTTACAAGCCTTCGTTTTTGTAGGAAGACATGGAAACATCTTCGACTTTTTCGCAAATATGACCGGAACTTTTAGTGGTTTTGCGTTGTTTGTGCTGATTATTCAAAAAAATAATCAAAAACGAAAACGCTAAGACTGAATAATTATTAATTTAGCCCCGTTATTTGCACTAGCGAAAACATTTATCCAGTTAAAACTATGGAAATAAAAAAATCACCCAAAGCAGATCTTGAAAGTAAGCGCACTATTTTCACGCAGATAGGCCTTGTCTTGGCATTAGCGGTAATATTATTTGCTTTTGAATACAAGAGTTATGATCAGCGCACACTCAATCTTTCACAACGTGTAGTCGAAGATATTCCTGAAGAAATTGTCCCGATTACCGAGCAAAACGTTAAACCACCACCACCACCACCACCAGCTCAAGTAACGGTGCTTCAAATTGTAGAAGATGACGTGGAAGTGGAAGACGTTAAGATTGACGTGGAAGTTGACCAGAAAGTGGCTATCGAAGTATACGTACCACCGGTTCGTGAGGAAGAAGAAGTCGTTGAAACAGAAATTTTCACCGTTGTTGAGTCTATGCCTGAATTTCCGGGTGGAGCTGAGCAAATGATGTTATTCATTGCAAAGAATATCAAATATCCTCCAATGGCTCGCGAAAGTGGCATTCAGGGAAGGGTGTTCGTTAACTTTGTTGTGGAACCTAACGGCTCTGTCTCAAATGTAAAAGTACTTCGCGGTATTGGCGGAGGTTGCGACGAAGAAGCTATTCGTGTTGTTGAAACCATGCCTAAATGGACTCCAGGTCGTCAACGCGGTAAAGCAGTGAGGGTTTCTTTTAACTTACCCGTTCGTTTTACGCTACAGTAGAAAACTTGCTTCAAAAATATTCAAAGCGTCCTTAGGGGCGCTTTTTTTATATTCCCCACGCAAGCCTTAAGCTATAATTGCGGTGCGGCTGTATGTCACCCGGACGGCCTAAATATTCTTCGTTGGTGACATTTTTTATCATGAAAGATAAACGCATCGCTGGTGTAAGTTTATAACCAACCCAAAAATCAGCAACAAAAACAGCATTATTTCCTGTTTGCCAGTAATCATAAAAACCTGGTAACAAGCCTTCCCGGGTTAATTCATTCAAAAACACATCGTCAATACGAAGCATTTTCGACTGCCAGTTAATGCTGATACCAGGCTGAAACCTGCGATATTCAGCTTCCCAGTTTAATTTAGCACTGTGTTTGCGTCGGTATTTAAGGTAAAGCTCTGTGTTTTCACCTGTATAAACATTGTACTCAACAGGAATGATATATGTGTATCCTCCGCTCAGTTGATGTCTGAGATTGCCAGATTGAGTGGCTAACATTCCTTCTGTTTCAATACCATAAATGCGCGCTGCTTCGATATTGGTAGCCTTGAAGCCAAAGCTGAAAGTTTCATCGCCGGGGTTTGCATAGATTCCAAAAAGATACTCGATCATATCTTTGTTTTGCATATAAAAAAGTGCCACATCCATCTGACCAGTCAGCTTGCCACTTTTGAATCCCTGTCGCAATCCTGCCTCAGCATTCCATCCCGACTCGGGCTCAATAAACAGGTTGGGGAAGATTTTTACTGCCCCAAGAGTGGTAGAAGCATGGCGCTCAGCAATCGAAGGGTATCTGAATCCCTGGCCAAAGGAGGCCCGCAGGAAAGTGAGAGTTGCTATCCTGTAATTAAGTCCTGCCCGAAAAAGAGGAACAACACTTTTGTTGTCGCCATCGATGGCATTGTATTCAACGCGCAGTCCTCCAACAAGTTGTAAGTTTTCTACAGGCTGTGATTCAAGTTGAAGAAAAGCCCCTGCGTTCAGTGAATTGTGGTTTCCATGGAAGTTTGATACAATTTGTGCTGATTGCTGCGATAGTCCTGCTTGTGCCTTCAACCACGAAAACAATGGAATATAAGCTTCATAACCAACATAAAAAGAACGGGCTGTGCTGTTGTTTTGTTCTGATGTTGGAAAGCTATTGATGCTTTGTTGCAGGCGACTGCGCAAATCATGCCTGACTCCTGACTTCCTGTTCCAACTGATAAATGGATCAAAAGCAATAAAAGAACCATCCATGCTTATCGCCGTTGCTGTATCTTGAATAAGCGCTCCCGTTTCAGCGTTATCCCAGAGCACAAAATCAGTTTTACGGGTCAACCCCCCGTTCATCGAAATACCATAACGAAGGCCACTTAAGCGCGGATGTGTATATTTCCATTTGAAATGAAAACGGTTTGCTTTTTCATCGTTATATTTACGGTAACCGTTATCTGTCAATCCGTTTATTCCAAAGCCAAAGTCTGAATGACCTTTTTTTTGCAGATGACTGAAACCCGCAGCAGCATTGAGACGTGGACTGCTCCACCATTTCCAGTTTTTGTTCGATGGACGATCATAAACGCCTGCTTGCAGATAAACTTTCGTGATCGGATCGCTTGTAGCATCAGCGGTACGGAAATTAATCACCCCATTAAGTGCCGATGAGCCATATGCCACTGAAGATGCTCCTTTGATGATTTCTATTTGACTGACGTTGTCAATCGGGAGAAATTGCCAGCGGATATTGCCTGCATCGGGAGCTATTACCGGAAGACCATCGATGAGCGCGAGAACACGGCTACCAGCTCCGTAACTAAAGCCGCTGCCACCTCGGATTGAAGCTTGCCCATCAAGAATATCGATACCGGGTGTTCGGGAAATAAGAGCTTTAGCATCAACCATATGCTGGTTTTCAATAATTTTTGGCTTTATGATACTCATCGAAACGGTGAGTTCTGAAAGACGCTGCTCAATTCGGTTCGCGGTTACCACAACCTGATCCATTTCGAACACTTCAGGTGTAAGTTCAACTTCAATATGAAGCGTGTCTTTGGGAACAACTGCAACAGTTTTTCGTGTTGTTTTGAAGCCCAGGTAACGAAATGTGAGTGTGCACTGAGGTTTTTCGGACCAAATCGTGAATGAACCCAATTCGTTTGTTGTTACACCTTGATTTTGATGAATGAGGACAAGTACACCAGGTATTTTAGTCTGGTTTTGATGATCGCGTACTGTACCTGAAACCCATCCCTGAGCTACAACTGCATTACTGCAAATGATAAGCAGCAAAAGGTAAAACAATCGCCAGTGATGCTTCATTTTGCATTAAAAGTCATTCGTATATGCATGTCTTCATCAGGATTGGTGAGGCTGGGATATGCCGTTGTAATACGCAGCGAAGTGGAGCTCAGTTCATCAATAATGGTGGCAAGTGGAATTGGAAGCGAATCGGTAGTGATAATAATTTGAGTCCTGTCCTCGGCAAAACGCCAGTTACCGGTGTAGGAGCCAAAATATCCGGTTGCATCACGGTTGAATTTTGCTTCCCCTTTAAATTTTTCTAAAATTTCGCCTGGCCCGCTGGCATCCAGCCCATCAACAAACAGACTGTCGCTTGCCCATAAAGCACCGGTGAGAAGTTCAAAACGATCGTTTTCCTCTGTTTTATTGCAGGAATAAAACCAAAAAACAAGGGCGACTAAAGCTATAAGTGAAAGTTTTTTCATCGTAAATATTTTTTCTTAACAGGACAAATATACAATGTTCAACATCAAAATGTTGTTTCAGATGTATTTCAACAGGTTTATTTTGATTGTTCTTCTTTGCAACGTATCATTTCAAGTATGTTGAATAGATTAACAAGAGGATGAAACGAATGTTTATACCCTCTCTAGGAGCTGTTTAAATAAAAAAAGGTGGCCGGTTGTTCCAGCCACCTTTTAAGAAATTGGGTTTTTAAACTAAGTCAAAACGATCGAGATTCATTACTTTATTCCATGCAGCAATGAAGTCGTTCACGAATTTTTGATGGCCATCAGCCGATGCGTAAACTTCTGCCAGCGCACGCAACTCGGCATTGGAACCAAAGATCAGGTCAGCACGTGTTGCTGTCCATTTTGGTTGCCCTGTAACACGGTCGCGACCTTCAAATAGTTCTCCCGAATGATCGCTGGCTTTCCATGTAGTGCCAAGATCGAGCAGGTTGATAAAGAAATCGTTGGTGAGCATACCCGGACGAAGTGTAAAAACTCCCTTACTAGAGTGATCGAAATTGGCGTCCAGAATCCTTAAACCACCGACAAGCACCGTCATCTCGGGTGCTGTGAGGCTAAGTAGCTGAGCACGGTCGATGAGTAATGCTTCTGTTGATACGCTGAATTTATTTTTTAAGTAGTTACGGAAACCATCAGCAACAGGCTCAAGAACTGCAAATGATTCTACATCCGTTTGTTCTTGTGAAGCATCTGTCCTTCCCGGGCTAAACGGAACAGAAACGCCATGTCCGGCATCTTTGGCAGCCTGTTCAATGGCTGCACAACCTCCCAGAACAATAAGGTCAGCAAGCGAGACTTTTTTGCCGTTGGTCGTTTCATCGTTAAACTCTTGCTGGATTTTTTCGAGGGACTGCAGTACCCGTGCGAGCTCTGAAGGATTGTTCACTTCCCAGTCTTTTTGTGGGGCAAGTCGTATGCGGGCACCGTTAGCACCTCCACGTTTATCAGAACCACGGAAGGTGGAAGCTGAAGCCCATGCAGTTAAAACAAGTTCCGAGACTGTTAAATCACTTTTCAAAATTAGTGATTTAAGCTTTTGGATGTCTTCAGCATCAATGGTTTGATGACTTGATGATGGAAGAGGATCTTGCCAGATGAGTTCTTCGGCAGGCACTTCAGGACCTAAATATCGGGCACGGGGTCCCATATCACGGTGGGTAAGTTTAAACCATGCACGGGCAAAAGCATCGGCAAACTCATCGGGATTTTCAAAAAAACGTCTGGATATTTTCTCATAATCAGGATCAAGACGCAGAGCAAGGTCTGTTGTAAGCATTATGGGAGCATGACGCTTTGCCGGGTTGTGGGCGTCTGGCACTGTATCGGAACCCATTCCATGTTTAGGAATCCATTGATGCGCTCCTGCCGGACTTTTAGTAAGTTCCCATTCGTAGCCAAAAAGATTCCAGAAAAAGTTGTTGCTCCATTTGGTAGGTGTGGTGGTCCATGCACCTTCCAAACCACTGGTGATGGTATGTTCTCCACTACCGCTTCCAAGGGTATTTTTCCAACCCAGTCCTTGCTCTTCGATGCCAGCGGCGGCAGGTTCAGGGCCGACATTTTTACCTGGATCGCCTGCACCATGGGTTTTGCCAAAAGTATGTCCACCGGCAATAAGGGCAACCGTTTCTTCATCATTCATGGCCATACGGGCGAAGGTTTCACGAATATCTATCGCAGCAGCCAGCGGGTCGGGATTTCCGTTAGGACCTTCGGGATTCACATAAATTAAACCCATCTGTACGGCGGCGAGTGGATTTTCCAGGTCGCGCTCACCTGAATAGCGTTTGTCGCCAAGCCAATCCTTTTCAGCACCCCAATAGATGTCCTGTTCCGGTTCCCAGATATCTTCTCTTCCACCTGCAAATCCAAAAGTTTTAAATCCCATCGACTCGAGGGCGCAGTTGCCGGCGAGTATCATAAGGTCGGCCCAGGATATTTTTTTACCATATTTCTGCTTTACAGGCCAAAGGAGCAAACGTGCTTTGTCGAGATTCACGTTGTCGGGCCAACTGTTGAGAGGAGCAAAACGCTGCGAACCTGAACCTGCGCCACCCCGGCCATCACCAGTGCGGTAAGTGCCTGCACTGTGCCAGGCCATACGGATGAAAAGCGGGCCATAGTGTCCATAGTCAGCTGGCCACCAATCCTGTGATTCGGTCATAAGTTTGAAAATGTCCTGTTTTATAGCATTGAGATCCAATGAATTGAATTCTTTGGTGTAGTCAAACGCTTCACCCATCGGGTTGGATAGCTGTGATTGTTGACGCAGGATGTTGAGCTTTAACTGGTTAGGCCACCAATCGTGATTGGAAGTTCCTCCGCCGGCAGCATGCTTTCCTGTAGCACCAGTAACCGGGCATTTGCCACCATGTCCGCTGGCATTTGAATGTGTTTGATGTGTTGTGTCCATGTTTCAATAAATTTGTTGATACTTTGAAGGCAAATATATATAAAATATAATTATAAAGTTTATAATTCTAATCAATAATATCTATGATGCATAAGTATCATTGATGACCATGTTAAAGGTATCATTTTTAGAAAGAAAAATCAATACGAACAGAAAGCATAATTAATAAACAGCCCAAATCCTGGTAGCCAGAATTTCATACTGCCAAACAACCTCACTTCGATTATAGATTTAAGTAATTAAAAATGAAATAGATAAAGTGCATTAATTAAAAAACACACAAGTGAGAAGTAGAAGTTTAATACCGAAAAAATTTCGAACGAATTGCCTGCCTTAACATATTTGTTGCGAAAACAATTGACTTACCATAAATGCATCAGTAAATCTTTAGACGAGAGTTATAGGTCGTCTTCGTTTTAAAGAAACTTATTTACAGCTATTGTGATAGAGTCAAAACAAAACGACCCGTAAACATCACGTTTACAGGTCGTTAACAATTTTATAAGTGGAGAATAACGGAATCGAACCGATGACCTTTTGACTGCCAGTCAAACGCTCTAGCCAACTGAGCTAATTCCCCATTGGACTGCAAAAGTAAGAAAAAACGTTTTGCAAACGCAAATTCACAAAAAATATCAGCAAACAAAAAGTGTATTTTTGACCCATGAAACGTCTTTTTGTTGCTTTACATTTTCAACCACACCCGGCTTTACTTCAGCTGTTGTCGGATCTTCAGCTGAAGTTGAATCATGAGCGTATCAGCTGGATGAATCCTTCAAACATTCACCTCACACTGAAATTCTTAGGTGAAACAGACGAAAAGCGCCTCCCTGAAATTACACACGCCATCAACAATTCCATTTTTAATCAGGTGCCAATCAATATTTTATTCGACAAAACGGGAATTTTTGGCAGCCGCTACGATCCAAGGGTTATTTGGCTCGGAAGTAAAGACGATAACAGCAGCCTTCAATTGCTTGCCTCCAGACTGCTCGATAACTTCGACAGCATAGGGTTTCTGCGTGACAGGCAGAATTTCGTTCCACATCTTACACTTGGAAGAATTAAAGGATTAAACGACAAAAGGTACTTTCAGGACGTGATTTCAAACATCCCTGCTAAAGTTTATCAGGAAACTCTTGTAAACGAAATAATCCTTTTTGAGAGCATTTTGCGTAAAGAAGGACCATTGTACCTCGTTCAGTCCCGACACCCCTTTAAAAGTGACGGTAATGCTTCGCAGACAGCTTGAATTAGTCAGTAAAGTATTAGAGTATTCAAACTATCTGGAAACTAACAGCAACTACCGTATTACCTCAGTTCAAAGTGGCTGCTAATGTGGCTCGTTTCCTTTTTGACAGCAGGAGGGCAAGCGATCATGAGCTTTTTTATCTGCTGGCATCTCATCAGCGTCGTAACCTAATTTGGTCACGGCCTTTTTCAGATTTTCCTTGCTGTTTTTACCTTTCTTGAAGGTTATGGTCAACACTTTGGTTTTTTCGTCAAGCTCTACTGATTTCACGCCTTTTTCAAAAGCGATATTCTTTTCCAATCGCTCTTTACACATGTCGCAGATAGCAGATGTCTTGATTTCGATTTTCTCAGTTTTGCTATCTGTTACCTGAGCTGATATTGCTTTACCATAAAGAACAGAGATGAGAACGGCGAGCATAATTATAATCGGATATTTTTTCATAATGAACAGATATTTAATTAGATAAGTATTTTTTAATTTGAATTCAGACAATTAGTTAACATAAAATGCGAATGACAGTTCATTTATTGTCGGTTTAATTTATGGTATATCGTAAACCCACATAAAGTTTTATTCCGGTAATTGGACCCCAGATCAGTGAGGAATCGAAATGCTTTCCAAAAGGATTTTCCGACGAAATGATTGGATGTTCCTGTTTGAAATTTGTCAGGTTTTCTCCTCCAAGATAGACGTTCCATTTCCGGAAATATTTGGTTACCTGCGCATTGAGAATGGTATATGCAGGCGAAACATCTGGCCTTTGATGTAACTCAGGATAGCTTTCAGTACTTGGCAAACGGCTTTGACCATTGAACTGACCTGTAAGGTCGAACTGCCACTTTTTCAGGTTTGTTACATATGAAAGACTCACCAAACCCTTGTATTTATTGACCAAAGGTTTTTGAAGTACCTCATCGCCGAAGCTCATTTTCACATCATTAATTCTAAAAGCAGCAGTGGCATCCAAACCTTTAATTACTTCATAATTGGCTTCAACCTGAAAACTGTTGGAATATGACTGACCCTCAAGGTTATAGATTCGTATCAGTTGCATGTCCGAATCTCTGTCAACGATCACCTGATTGATGAAAGAAGTTCGATATGCATCCACGTTCACGGTAAGCTCTCTGTTAGCAATATCAAAATGCTTGCTTAAGTTGAGACCAAAATTCCAGGCTTCCTCCATCTTAGGTTCGTTTAGAAACATAATTCGGCGTGAGGATGCCAGTAAGGACGTGTTTTCTGCCAACACATTCGGCGACCTGAATCCTTTTCCGGCAGAGGCTCGCAGAATCGTGTGCGCATTGAAACTATATCTCATATGAATCCGGGGTGTGACAAATGCTCCATAAGTTGCATGATAGTCGGCGCGCAGTCCTGCAATTAAGTTCCATTTCTCACCATCGCTGTAACTGTATTGAAAAAACATACCCGGAACAACATCTTTTCTTGTGAAAATGCTGTCGTTGAGTTGTTCTTCAAAGGCATCATAAATAAAACTCATACCGGTTGTGTAGGTATGTTGCGTATTTCCAATGTAGGATTGAAAAAGAACATTGGCATAGTAGGATGTTTGATCTGCGTCATAGTCCTTAAGGCCAAAAAAGGAGTTCAGGCGGTGATAGGTAAATTGCTGTTGTATACCCAGGCTTGTTGCAGGTCGTGAATGAAAAATAAAGCCGGTTTTCAGAAACGATTCTATGCGATCTGTCTGAATTCCAACGCCATATCCATTGGTGGTGTCGCGTGGTAACGAAGCATCAAAACTCAGCTGACCACCTTTTCGATTTTCTTTTAAAGCCTTAATTCCAAACTTAAATTCAAACTTTTCAGAACTATAATCCCAGCGGTTAAACAAGTTGTATTGTGTATAAAGGGGTTCATCAAAAAAACCATCATGATTTCCATCATGTCGCGTACTGTTGTTACTAACATGCCCCAACAACATGGTGCTGAGCTTTTTGGTAACATTCGTACTCACATTAAAATTGGCTTCTGAACGTCCCATATTACTCTGGTAAAGATTCAGAAAAAAGCGTTCACTATCAGCAGGCTTTTTATATTCCACATTGATCTGACCACTTACCGACTCAAAACCGTTGATAACAGAAGAGGTACCTTTTGAAACCTGTATGCTGCTCATCCAGCTTCCTGGCACATAACCCAGACCAAAACTTGTTGCAAGGCCACGGAGGTTTGGCATGTTTTCGCCCATCATCTGGGTGTAGATACCTGCAAGTCCAAGCATTTCGATTTGCTTTGCGCCAGTAACAGCATCGCTGTAAGATACATCAACACTGGCACTTGTTTCGAAGCTCTCGGAAAGGTTACAACAAGCAGCCCTTTGCAGCTCTCCCGAACTGATGTGAGTGGTGTTGACAGTGCTCATACGCGAAACAAAGGAAGTTTTTGCACGTGTAACTACTTCTACCTCATTAAGGTTGAGGGTGTTTTGCATGATATGACGGATCGCCTGTTCAGATGCATGCACATGAAGTGTGTCGTTAAGATAACCCACAAAACTGAATACCAGATAGTGTGCGCCTTTCATCTCTTTGAGTTTAAATGCACCTTGTTCATTTGAAGTAGTACCTTTTTGTGTTCCTTCCCAATAGATATTGACGCCGGGAAGTGGAATTGTGTCGTTACCAACACGTTCATAAACAGTGCCTTTAATTATTTGTGCCTGCAAATGAATAGTTGAAACGAATAAGAAAAATATGAGAAATATTTTGATTCGATACATGGAATGACAAGTTAAATCCGGAATAATTTGAAAATTTTCCAACTCTTGCCCTTCGTTTATGCCTTAAAATGAAATGATCGAAATTGTCAATTAATCAAATCGCAGTTTTCAATCCAACGGAATCAGCAAACATATATGGATCAATTACCATTTTGTTGCAATCACAATTTAAGAAATAAAAGGGGTGAAAGGCAAGAACAAACTAGCCCAATGGATCAGCTAACTTAAGCTGACGGAAGAAAATTGTCATCATTTTACCTGAGACAGGTGGCGGATCATCGCCGGTGAATGAGGATGAAGCTGTTGGTTCAGCTTTATCAGAAGTTGGAAAAATGATATCCAAAACCCTTACAACCAAGGTGAGGAATCTATTAAAAAGACTTTTGATCTTTATCTTTGGAAGTTCAAATTCCGACAGGCCTTTGACATGATGAATGAAATCATCACAGCAATTTTTTTCAGTGCTGATAATAGGTTTCTTTGCAGTGTGACAGCAGTTGGAGTCACCTTCTGATTGCGGAATGCACGAGTCGGACTCATGACTACATTCGATTGGAAATGGCAGGAATGACCTTTTAAGTGTTTGGTTGGTATTACAGTAATGCGCATTAAGGGTAATGCCGGCTGATCCCGACATTATCAGGAAGGCAAGCATTAGAGTAATTGACCGAAGTAGAATAACACGTTTCATCACGATTGCAAAAATAGCTCAAAAAGCAACAACAAACGTTAAAAAATGTTAACGAACAAGTTGCAGGTTGCTGACTGTCAGGCTAAGGGCAAAAATCTGGTACTTAAAAAACTTGTTTGGCGATTTTTACAATTGTATCAGCTTTTCCCATAGTGTAGAAATGGATAACGGGAGTATTATGACTTACCAACTCTTTACACTGCTGAACGGCCCATTCAGCTCCAACTTCCTTTGCCTGTTTGTTGTCGGTACATTTAAGGAGCTCTTTCACCAGAGGCTCAGGAAGATCGATGTTGAACGTTTGAGGCAGGGTATACATTTGACCGATAGTAGAAATTGGTTTCAATCCCGGGATGATGGGTACGGTGATTCCAGCCGTGCGACATCTGTCCACGAAATCGAAATATTTGTTATTGTCGAAAAACATCTGCGTGACAATATATTCAGCACCGGCCTGAATCTTTTTTTTCAGAAAATGAAGGTCTGTTTCAAGGTTTGGTGCTTCGATATGTTTTTCAGGATAGCCTGCCACGCCGATACTAAAGTCGGTTGGGGTGGTATTCAGGAGGTCTTCTTCGAGGTAGATACCTTTGTTAAGGTTGCTGATTTGTTGCACAAGTTCAACCGAGTGCGTATGTCCGCCGGGTTCAGGCTGAAAATATTTAACCGAAGGTTGTGGATCACCTCTTACAACGAGCAGGTTCTTCACTCCCAAAAAATGCAGGTCAATCAATGCATTTTCGGTTTCTTCACGTGTGAAGCCCCCACAAATGATATGTGGAACAACATTCACGCCATAGCGATAGAGAATGGCAGCTGCTATTCCAACCGTGCCGGGGCGTTTGCGGATTGTTTTTTTCTCAATCAGGCCATTAGGGAGGGTTTTGTAGGCAAACTCTTCCTGATGATAGGTCACATTTACAAAAGCAGGTTCAAAAGCCATGAGCGGGTCAATGGTGTTTTGAATATTATCAATGTTTTGACCTTTAAGCGGCGGCAACAGTTCAAAGGAAAAGAGGGTGCGGTTGGCCGCGGCAATATGTTCGGGGACTTTAAGTAAGTGCTTCATGAGATATAGTTATTTGTAGTTAAGCTGAGTATTAAGCAGGCGCTCAGTTTCTGACACAGAAAGGGCTTTTCGCTGGCTATAGTTTTCAACCTGATCTTTTCCAATTTTCCCAACATTGAAATATTGAGCATCAGGGTGTGCAAAATAAAACCCGCTGACAGCTGCGGCAGGCGTCATTGCATAGTTTTCGGTAAGCTCAACGCCGGTATTGAGTTCGGCTTGCAGAAGATCGAAGAGCTGTCGTTTTTCGGAATGCTCAGGACAGGCAGGATAGCCCGGAGCTGGACGAATACCCTGATAGGCTTCTCCCAACATCTCGGTTGGTGTCAGGTGTTCGTCAGTGGCATAGGCCCATAATTCCCGACGCACTTTCTCATGCAGAAACTCGGCAAAAGCTTCTGCAAGCCTGTCGGATAGCACCTTCGCCATGATGGCATTATAATCGTCGTGTTCTGCCTCATATTTTTTTACAAGCGCATCTGTTCCATGGCCGGCAGTCACAACAAACATTCCCAGATAATCATTTATTCCTGATGTAACAGGAGCAACAAAATCGGATAAAGCCAGGTTGGGATGTCCTTCCGTTTTTTCTTGTTGATTGCGTAAAAACGAAAAGCGCGTGAGTAATTCGGAACGGGTTTCATCACTATAAACCAGCACGTCATCGCCGGAGGCTTGTGCAGGGAACAATCCAACAACACCTTTGGCATGCAATAATTTGTTGTCAACTATTTCTTTCAGAAGCTTTTGAGCATCATCAAACAGTTTTTTTGCTTCAATGCCTTTTTCAGCATCATCAAAAATCTGAGGATATTTGCCACTTATACGCCACGAATGAAAAAAGAACGTCCAGTCGATATAATCAACCAATTGCCCCAAATCCTGATCAGATAGAATGGTAATGCCAGGTTTGGCAGGTTTATAAACGGTAGAAGTGTTAAATGTGCCTGAAAATTTATTTTTTCTGGCATCCTCGAGACTCAGGTAACGATCGTCCTGTTTGCTCAGTATGTATTTGGTACGCAGTTGTTCGTAACGATCCTTAACTTGTTTTACATAGTTTTCTTTTCGTTCGGCAGAAGCCATAAGCTCGGCTATAACTCCGGTCACCTTAGAGGCATCTCTTACGTGAATAACAGGTTGACTGTAAGTGGGTTCTATTTTCACCGCTGTATGAATTTCGGAGGTGGTAGCTCCGCCGATAAGCAAAGGCCAGCGCAAATTCAACCGTTGCATTTCGGAGGCGATATGAACCATCTCTTCCAATGAAGGAGTTATAAGACCGCTTAATCCAATGATATCAACATTTTCTTCCTGAGCCACTTTCAGAATTTTTTCGGCGGGTACCATTACCCCAAGATCAATAACCTCGAAATTGTTGCATGAGAGTACTACTCCAACAATGTTTTTACCGATATCGTGCACATCACCTTTGACGGTAGCAAGCAATACTTTACCAGCCGAACTGCTTTCTTCCGTTTTTTCCAGCTCGATATAGGGCAGGAGCACGGCAACAGCTTTTTTCATTACCCGCGCACTTTTCACTACCTGAGGCAGAAACATCTTGCCACTTCCAAACAAGTCGCCAACAACGCCCATTCCGTCCATCAGCGGACCTTCGATCACATCAAGTGCTCTTCCATAGAGCGGGCGGGCTTCCAGCACATCGGGTTCAATGAAATCAGTAATTCCCTTTATCAACGCATGTTTCAGACGCTCCTGAACAGAGGTTTCGCGCCAGGCATCTATTTTTTCTTCTTTATGGCTGCTCGTTTTGAGTGTTTCAGCGAAATGGAGCAGACGCTCTGTTGCATCTTTTCGTTTATTAAGAACCAGATCTTCGGTTAGTTGAAGAAGTTCAGCGGGTATTTCGTCATAAATCTGGAGCATACCTGGATTTACAATACCCATGTCCATACCTGCTTTGATGGCATGATACAAAAAAACAGCGTGAATGGCTTCCCGAACGGTATCGTTTCCCCTGAAGGAAAAAGACAGGTTACTCACACCTCCGCTCACTCTGGCATATGGAAGGTTTTCTTTGATCCATGTGGTGGCATTGATGTAATCAACGGCATAGTTGTTATGTTCTTCAATACCTGTTCCAATGGCTAATATATTGGGATCGAAGATGATATCAGAAGCAGGGAATCCAACTTTTTCTGTTAGGATACGATAGGCTCTCGCACAGATTTCAATCTTTCGCTCAAAGCTGGAGGCTTGTCCCTGTTCGTCGAATGCCATTACAACCACCGCTGCGCCATATTGCCTGACGAGGCGGGCATGATGGATAAATGCTTCTTCACCTTCTTTTAAACTGATTGAGTTTACAACTGCTTTACCCTGAAGGCATTTCAAACCAGCTTCAATTACTTCCCATTTTGACGAGTCGATCATTATTGGCAGGCGGGCTATCTCGGGCTCCGACATGAGCATATGCAAAAAACGTGTCATTTCGGTCTTTGCGTCCAGCATCGCATCGTCCATGTTCACATCAATCATTTGCGCACCACCTTCCACCTGATGGCGTGCAACACTAAGCGCTTCTTCATACTTCTTGTCCCTGATAAGACGCGCAAAACGAATCGAGCCACTCACATTGGTGCGCTCACCGATGTTCACAAAATTGGTCTCCCGGCTAACTTTTAAAGGTTCGAGTCCGGAGAGTATTGTTTGTGGTTTGTGTTGAGGAGCAATGCGAACAGTGGCCTTATGGGCCTGTTTTGCAAATTCGCGGATATGATCGGGAGTAGTACCGCAGCAACCACCAACAATATTCACAAAGCCATGAGATACAAAATCATGTATATGTTCCGCCATCATTTGCGGGGATTCGTCATATCCACCTAACTCATTGGGCAGGCCTGCATTGGGATAGGCGCTAACAGGAATAGATGCTTGCTGCGATAAGGTTTCAATATACGGACGCATTTCTTTAGCACCAAGTGCGCAGTTCAGGCCCACACTCAACAGCTCAAGATGGGTGACTGAATTCAAAAAGGCCTCCACCGTCTGCCCTGATAAAGTGCGTCCGCTGGCATCGGTGATGGTCCCGGAAACCATCACCGGAATTTTCTCGTTCCTTTCGTCTTGTAACCGTTTTATGGCAAACAAGGCAGCTTTGGCATTAAGGGTGTCGAAAATGGTTTCAACCAAAAGAATATCGGCACCACCTTGCATCAGCGCATTTGCCTGTTCGTAGTAATTTTCAGCCAGCTCATCATAAGTCACAGCCCTGTAACCCGGATCATTAACATCAGGTGACATGGAAGCTGTTTTATTGGTTGGACCAATAGCACCAGCTACATATCGGGGTTTTTCGGGGTTGAGACGTGTAAATTCATCAGCGGCCTGGCGTGCTATTGAAGCAGCTGCCACATTCATATCGTGTACCTTATGTTCAAGTCCGTAGTCCGATTGCGAAATGCGTGTGCCATTAAAGGTGTTGGTTTCAATAATATCCGCACCGGCTTCAAGGTACTGCCGGTGAATTTCAAGGATAATATCGGGGCGTGTAAGACTTAGCAAATCGTTATTACCTTTCAAATCGGAGGGGTGATCAGCAAATAAACGACCACGATAGTCGTTTTCGGTAAGTTGATAGCGTTGTATCATAGTCCCCATCGCACCATCGAGGACCAGTATCCTGGTTTTAAGCAGTTCCTTAACAGGAATTCTATTTATGTTCATTTTACGGAAATTTTATACAAAAGCTATTCGTTATGTTCCTTAGCTAAGGCATTCAGGACATACACATCTGATGTTGATAACAAACGAAACTCGCTTTTTGCATGATTAAACACATTAATTTATAATCTCCCGGGTAATCAGGATTAGGTTTTAGCACCACTCCCTGCCGGGAAGGTTGCTAGAGCTTCACAGAGCCTATTCTCTCCGCTCTTCTTTATAAATCAAAGGCCTTTTTTATGGAAGGACAATTGATATATGCGCCACAAAACTACATATTTTTTTTAATTGTTGCTTAAGCCTTAAAAACATTGGTTTGAAAGCGTATAATTTTCCATTTCCGGAAAGCGCATCAGCGCATTAAGAATTCGTAACTGCCTGCAACAATTTCACCAGATAGCTGTTTAGATTAATGAATGTTAAACGATAGTGCAGATGTTAAAATATTCTGTACTTTTGCAACCCCTTAAAAATTAGTTATATCATGATTCAAACTCTTGTTGAAAAGGATCTTCAGTACAAGGTGGCCGATATTCGTCTGGCCGACTGGGGACGAAAAGAAATAGAAATTGCTGAGAAAGAAATGCCAGGCCTGATGGCATTACGTGCCCGCTTTGGAGTTGAAAAGCCTCTTAAAGGAGCCCGCATTTCCGGATCGCTGCATATGACCATTCAAACGGCCGTATTAATCGAAACACTGGTGGAATTGGGCGCAGAAGTGCGTTGGGCCAGTTGCAATATATTTTCTACCCAGGATCACGCTGCCGCTGCTATCGCTGTTGCAGGTATCCCTGTTTTTGCCTGGAAAGGTGAAACGCTTGAAGAATACTGGTGGTGTACAAAAGAAGCCCTCACCTTTGAAAATGGTAATGGCCCTCACCTTATTGTTGATGATGGCGGCGACGCTACCATGATGATTCATAAAGGGTTAGAGATTGAAAAGAACCCATCTTTGCTTTCGCAGGCCACAGGAAATGCAGAAGAAGCCGCGCTTTTGAAAACGCTCACCGATACTTATACCGATGATACACATCACTGGCATCGTACAGTAGAAAGCTGGGCTGGCGTCTCAGAGGAAACAACGACTGGCGTGCACAGGTTGTATCAAATGAAAGAAGCCGGACAGTTACTTGTTCCTGCTATCAACGTGAACGACTCAGTAACAAAATCAAAATTCGATAACCTGTATGGCTGCCGTGAGTCGTTGGCTGACGGTATTAAACGTGCCACTGATGTGATGCTTGCCGGTAAAGTGTGTGTTGTTTTGGGTTACGGTGATGTTGGTAAAGGTTCAGCAAAATCGCTTCGTGCCTACGGCGCTCGTGTCTTGATCACCGAAATCGATCCTATTTGTGCACTACAAGCTGCAATGGAAGGTTTTGAAGTGACAACTATCGAGGATGCGTTGCCTATTGGAAACATCTATGTAACCGCAACTGGAAACAAAGATGTGATCACATTTGAGCATATGCAACAGATGAAAGATCAAAGCATTGTGTGCAATATTGGCCATTTCGATAATGAAATTCAGGTGAGTCGCCTGGAAGAACCCTCCAATAAAGTGAAAAAGCTGACTATTAAACCTCAGGTGGATAAATATAGCTTCCCTGCCGGAAATTCAATTTTCCTGCTGGCTGAAGGTCGTTTGGTAAACCTGGGATGTGCTACCGGTCACCCAAGTTTTGTAATGAGCAATTCATTCACCAACCAAACGCTGGCACAACTCGACTTGTGGAAGAATCGCGGAAAATATCCTGTGGATGTGTACCGTCTGCCAAAACATCTTGACGAAGAAGTAGCTCGACTACACCTCGAACAGATTGGAGTGAAACTTACCAAACTCACAAAAGAACAGTCTGATTATATCAGCGTTCCTGTTGAAGGACCTTATAAACCAGACCATTACAGGTATTAAAATTACCTGACAACCTGTTATATGACAGCTGATGACAAATAGAGTTATCAGCTGTTTTTTTTTGTAATAACCGGAAGGCTGCCTGATGAACTAAATGAAAACTCACATTGAAGAACTTTGTAACTTGCTAACGTTTTTTATTACAAACTATTTACTTGTTTATTTGAATCAACTATATGTAAATAAATAGGTTAGATAAAATTAGTTTAACTCATGAAGAAGTGTTTTTTGTGGATCATTCTCTCATTGATGAGCAGCATGACGGTTTTGGCACAGGTTCAACTACCTGTGATGTGGAAGTTTCATCAAGGTGATGACCTTAACTGGTCGCAAAGTAATTACGATGATAGCAGTTGGGAGGAGATCGACCCGCTCGAAAACTGGGAAGGGCAGATGTTACCCAATTATGATGGTTATGGATGGTACCGCACACGCGTTTTTATTCCATCTGACCTTAAAGCCAAGGCAGAAAAATTTGGAGGTTTTATGCTTCACATGGGTAAAATTGATGATGTGGACGTGACCTGGTTTAATGGAAATTTTCTGGGATCAACGGGCATCATGCCTCCGGCATATGAATCAGCATGGGATCAGCAAAGGCAATATGCCATAACGCTTGACAGGATTTTGTGGAATCAGTATAACACCATAGCTGTCAGGGTTTTCGATAGTACTGGCGGCGGCGGATTATATGGAGGACCTGTCGAAATTTCATTATTGGGATTGGTTGAAAACATGCATATAGTACCGCAGTTTACTCAGACAGACCACATTTTTAAAGAGAGTGATAAAAAAGAGATCATTTTCTCTATTGCCAATGATTTGAAATTTTCTGTTGAAGGCAGCTTGCGGGCGACTATTGTTTCAGATTTTGGACAAACACTGGCAGATACCGTTTTACAGTTGAAGTTGCGTCCAAAGAAGAAAAACCTTGTAGTTTGGCCTTTAAAGCGTGTTGAACCAGGTTTTTATATGGTAAAAATCAACTTTTCGAACGAAGAGTTTTCAAAGAAGGAGCAAATGGCATTTGGCGTTGAACCAGAGAAAATTGTGTCACCTCCCAACCCTCAATCTGATTTTGATGCCTATTGGCAACGGGCAAAAAATGAACTTGCAGCTGTTGACCCACAATTCAAAGTCATCCGAATGGATTCTTTGTGTAATGACAGGCGTAATGTTTATCTGGTTGAGATGCGTTCGCTGGGCAATGTGCTGATACGCGGATGGTATTCAGTGCCTGTTAAGGAAGGGGTTTATCCGGCTGTTTTGCTTGTTCAGGGTTACAGCTCAACAATTTTTCCAGAATTCGTTGATTATGGGGATGATATCATTGGTTTTGGCTTGAATATCCGCGGACATGGCAACAGTAAAGACAATATCAACCCTAGTTTTCCCGGTTATCTGCAGTATCAGTTACACGACAAGGAGCAGTATGTTTATCGCGGAGCATACATGGACTGTGTTCGTGCGGTCGATTTTCTATACAGCAGGCCTGAGGTTGATAAAAAACGTGTTGGCGTCGAAGGTGGAAGTCAGGGCGGGGCACTTACGTTTGCCACTGCAGCACTTTCGAATGATCGTATTGCGGTTTGTGTGCCTCAGGTACCCTTCCTTTCCGATTTTGAGGATTATTTTAAAGTTGCCCGCTGGCCTGCCGATGAGTTTACGGAACTGGTTGAGGAAGAAAAAACATTGAACTGGCAACAGGTGTATTATACCCTAAGCTATATTGACATAAAAAATCTTGCATCACGTATCAAAGCGCCCATGCTAATGGCCATCGGACTGGTAGATGATGTGTGTCCGCCGCATATCAACTTTGCTGCTTTCAATCAGGTGAAAAGTACGAAGGAATACATCGTTTATCCTCAGGCCGGTCATGGAATACCAAGAGCTTTTGATGCACGAAAAATGGAATTTATCCGCACAAAATTCGGGTTAACGAAGTAAGTGGATAACAAGCTAATTTTTAACTATTTAGTCCTCTAAATAAATACTTACAGACAATGACTTTTAATAAATACGTGTTAATTATCATTTTGTTTTTAACCGGACTTTATACAGATGCGCAAACTCCTTTTCATAAGGGAGTGAACATCACAAACTGGTTTCAATCATCAGGAGCACAAGGCATTCAGTTTCGGAAATACACAAAAAAGGATTTTTCAGATATTAAAAGTCTGGGATGTGATGTAATCCGGCTACCCGTTAACCTTCATGGAATGACGTTTGGTTCGCCTGAATATATTATTGATCCATTGTTGTTTACATTTCTGGATTCAACTGTAAGATGGGCGGAGGAGTTGCAAATCAACTTGATTATCGATAATCACAGCTTCGATCCTTCGGTGAATACCAGTCCGGATGTTGTGAATATTCTGACACGTGTCTGGCCACAAATAGCCGAAAGGTATAAAAACAACTCGATGTTGATCTGGTATGAGATATTGAACGAACCACATGGTATTTCCAATGCATTGTGGGGCAGCATTCAGCAGCAAACTATTGATGCCATACGTGCAGTGGACCAAAGACACACCATTATCGTCGGTCCTTCGGGCTACAACAGCTACCATGATTTGGACGAGATGCCTCACTATGCCGATACCAATTTGTTATATACCTTTCATTTTTACGACCCTTTTATTTTTACTCATCAGGGCGCAAGTTGGGTCACGCCTTCGATGGAGCCACTTGCCGGAGTTCCTTTTCCTTATGATGCTGATTCGATGCCTGAATGCCCTTCTTCACTGCAGGGCAGCTGGATTGAGGCAGCTTTGAACAATTACACGAACGATGGGACTATTGCAAAGGTGAAATCACTCATTGATATCGCAGTTGAGTTTAAAACTGATCGAAATGTTGACTTGTTTTGTGGCGAATTCGGGGTTTATATTCCAAACAGCGATGCAGTCGACCGTGTGGAATGGTATCATTTGGTTAGAACTTACCTCGAAGAAAAAGATATTCCCTGGACAATTTGGGATTACAAAGGCAGCTTTGGACTTTTTGAAAAAGGATCGAATGAATTTTTTGAGAACGATCTCAATGTGCCTTTGCTTGAAGCCCTTGGCTTGATTGTTCCTGAACAGTCAGTCTATGTACCTTATGCCGATTCTGTTGGATTTGCACTTTATGACGATTTTTTTGGCAAGGGAATGTATGAAGCCAGTTGGGCACCCGATACCCTTAGCTATTATTCGGAGACTTACCCCAATAACGGGAAATATTGTATTTATATGGCTGATGGTGCTCAATATCATTCCGTTGCATTCGATTTTGTGCCCGATCGCGACCTCAGTAAACTCGTTGCAGACAACTACGCCCTCGATTTTTTTGTTAGAGGAAATGATCCCAATATTCAACTCGACCTACGTTTTCTGGATACCAAAACGGGTGCGGATGATCATCCATGGCGGATACGTACAACTATCAGCAACAGCGTTACCAGCTTTGATAAACGCTGGCATCACATGCATATTCCGTTAAATTCATTTACAGAGCAAGGTTCGTGGGATAACGGGCAGTGGTATAACCCTCAAGGATTATTCGATTGGAGCGCTGTTGACCGGTTTGAAATAGTGGCTGAACATGCTTCCCTCGACGGACAAAAAATATGGTTCGACAACATCTTCATCACCGAACTTGATACGGCTCAGGTTCACGAAACAGCTACACTTGGAATAGCAATGCTGATGACCACCGATTTCCAGTTCACTGCACGGCCAAACCCTTTTACCGAAAAAGTGGAGCTCTCATTTTTCCAACCTGAAAAAGGAGCAATCAACCTTACAGTGTATACGCTCACAAATCAAAAAGTGAAGGAATTGCTTGTTCAAACCGTTTCGCCGGGTTACTTCAACGTTGAGTGGGATGGACACAACGCATCAGGCCAACGATTGCCGGCAGGGATTTATCTGTGCAGACTAAGCAGCACAAAAGGTCACGACACAATAAAGATTGTGTTGAGCGATTGATTTCTATGATGGTTAAAAGGCATGAATATCTGAAAGGCTTTTATAAAGCCTTTTTCAGAAATTCCCCATAAAATTTAAACAGAAAGTAAACGAAGAATACTGCAAGCTATTCAGCAACAACTATTTGTAATGACAAATGTAAGCAGTTTCGCTTTTCATACTTACCTTGAAGCGCACATCTTTTGGAACGATAAACGTTTCAAATGGCTTGTAAGTGGTCCAGGCTGTTTCACCGGGTAGCATAACATCCATTGCGCCCGAAACCACAGTCATGTGTTCAACTGTTGAGGTGCCGAATTCATATTCACCGGCTTTCATTGCTCCAATCGTTGCCACTCCATCTTCGTTTTCAATGGCGATCGACATCACAGTACCTTCAAAATAGGTGTTTGTTTTAAACATAAAACGCTAATTAAAATTGTAAGTTATTCATTTTGACGAGTATATCCAAATAATTCTCGTGCTTTTATCCTTTTAATCACAAAAGCAGGAACATCATTTTCCCAATCGGCATTTCCTGCTCTTATTTTTTCCAACACTTCATGCGAATATATATGGAGGTAGTTTGGGTTGATGTTTGGTATATCGAGTATTTTGCGGTTAGCCACAAGATGATCAAACAAATGCTTCGTTTCGGTGGGAAATACAAGTTTTCGAGCGGTGATCAAATCGCCATTATCCTTTCCGGCTGCCGGATAAATATACATTTTGGCGTTTTCAGGAAACAGTTTTCCAAGTGCTTCGATGATTCCTCCCTTCAGATTGCTGTAATATTTTGGATGCATAACCTTTATAAAGGTCTCAATTCCAATAATTACCCTCATTTTAATAATACGAAACTGCGACATATAATGCACCAGTTTGTAAAACTCCATAAAGTTAGAAACCATCACATTCTGACCCATTTCGTTGAGCACATCCACCCGGTCAAGGAAATCTCTTTCGTCGAAATCACCTTCCTGTAATAAGTTGTTAAGCGTTATTTCGCAGAGCGGCAAGGTGTTATGTTTGTCGTAGTCTTCATCTTTTTTAAACAAGGCATAGCTCGATTTGAGCATGTCGATACTCACATAGGTCACCGGCCGGAAGCTGCCCCTGAAAATCAATACATTCTTTTTGTAGAGCATATCATCAGGTTCCTGCACGTTGCCATTTCTGTCGAACATGATAGCGTTTGTCATACCATTTTTTACCAGCTGCACTCCAAGCAGCCGGTTGTCAACATACGAAAGGTCAGGACCGCTCATGTGCATCATCGTTACAGCAACACGGTCGTTGGCAAGATTGTCCATGAGCGAGACCAAAAATGAATTCGGACGCTGCCAATGGTAGTAGCAGGCATATAACAGGTTGACACCCAATATGCCAAGGGTGTTTTGCTGCATCAAGGCATCGTTTTCGTAAAGCCTAACATGGATAATAACCTGGTTTGGTTTGCTATGGGCGTTGAGTTGAAAACGAAGGCCAAGCCATCCGTGACTGATATTGTCTTTTTTAAAGTTGAGAGTCGAAACAGTGTCAGCAAAAGCGAAAAAACGCAGGTCGGTTTTGCTTGTCTCGGTGAGCAGCGAAGTGAGTTCTTCGTATTCAGCCTCAAGCATCAACTCCAGTCGTTCGCGTGAAACATAACGTTTTGATGACTTATCCTTGCAGTAAATAGCATCGCTGTAGCGCTTATCATAGGCTGAAATGGATTTGGCAATTGTTCCCGATGCGCCCCCAGCTTGAAAAAAATTACGGGCTACTTCCTGTCCTCCGCCAATTTCAGCAAAACTGCCAAAAATAGTTGGGTCGAGATTGATCTCGAGTGCTTTGCGGTTTACGGATAAAATGTCATTGTTTTCTGCCATATATGCACTGAATGATGCATGCAAAAGTACGCAAATATCCTTCTAAATCCTCATTGTATCAGGCACAACAATGCAATTTGATTACTTTTGCCGAATGAAAAAAATCGCCATTTTTGCTTCGGGCAGCGGTACGAATATGGAGCGTATTGCCAGTTTTTTTGCTGAGAATCGTAATGTTGAGGTAAGCCTGGTTGTTTGTAACAACCCCATGGCCGGCGTTATTCAACGCGCTGAACGATTGGGTATTCCGGTGGAGATGATCGACAGAAAATCATTCTATGACACTGATTCCCTGACACAGAAACTGAAATATTTTAAAATTGACCTCGTCGTTTTAGCTGGCTTCTTATGGCTCGTACCCAACCATTTGCTGAAAGCTTTTCCTGATCAGATTATTAATATTCATCCTGCTTTGTTGCCATCTTATGGTGGAAAAGGTATGTATGGCGAAAAAGTGCATCAGGCTGTGATTGTGGCTAACGAACGCTTTTCAGGCATCACAATTCATTATGTGAATGAACAGTATGATGAAGGAGCAGTAATTTTTCAGCAAAAAATTGAACTTGCACCGGATGAAACACCCGAAAGTCTCGCATTACGTATTCACGAACTGGAGTACCGGTATTTTCCTCAGGTAATTGATCGGGTATTGTCTGATAATTGATAACCAGAGTTATAACCTGAAGTAAAGCTAATACTTTGTTGAAAAAAAACGAAGAATTTCAGCTGAGATTCGAAAACTGATGATTCCTTTAAGAAATCACCTGATTTTTTGCACTTCGGCCTCCAGCTGGGCATACCATTCCTCGCCAAAACGTCTGACAAGGGCTTCTTTAAGGAATTTGTACAGTGGCAAACCTGCCTTTTCTCCTTTTCGCTTTGCAGGCACACAGATGCTCCATTGATGATAGTTAAGGTGAATAAACCCGTCTTTTTCATTTAACCGGATGGGATATAAATGACAGCTGACTGGTTTTCGAAAAGGTGTTTTTCCGTCGAGCCATGCCTTCTCAATGGCGCAAAAACTCACTCCATTCTCATGAAAGCCCGCAAAGGCACACTCGCGATCGTTGACCAATGGAGTGACCATATTACCCATATCGTCGTAATCAAAAACTCCATGTTCTTCAACTACTTTCAATCCGCTTTGAGTCATAAATGGTTTGATGGCCTCCAACTCATCCTCCATAATGCCGATTTCTTCTTCTTCAAGGGGAGCGCCTGCATCGCCGCCAACACAGCAATCGCCTTTGCACCGAGGAAGATCACATATAAAACGTGCCTGTACCAGGTCGTCTTTTATGATGGTGTTATTAATGATTATCATGTGGCAAAAGTAAGCAGACTTTTCAAATACTCCATTTTTGCTTTTTTAAAAGGATCACGCAAAGGTGAAATCCCAACTCCTTTTCACTTATTTTATATCTTGAAATAGAAGAAATTTCAAGCACATAAATTTTTTTTTGATTTCGTTCTCAAAGTATGCTAATTTTGACTTGAAATTAGATCACCTTATTCACCTAAAACTTTTTATTTATGAAGAAAATGTACCTTTTTATTTTAGCCATGTTAAGCATTGGTCAGGGTTTTGCTCAGGCCGAGTTCAACACCGGTTCAATGTTTGTTAATGTGAACACTTATGGGAGAATACGCTTGTATTCACAAGACGAAGTGATTCATTTACAGAGAGCTTCAATTTTGGTTGGAACTTCTTCCACAGCAGTTTTTGATTACAACAACGATTCAGAAACTCTTGATCCAACTGTTTTAGTACCTGCTCCAACATGGGGCGATTTCGAAATTTATGGTTCATATGACAACACCTATTCGAATCTGCCTCCAGACGTAATTGTGAAATTGAATGCCTATGGCTGGACAAACAAATCGTTCACTGTCATCAAATTCAATGTTAAGAATGATGAAAGCACAGCTATTACAGCTTCTATTGGTCTAGATCTTATTCCTCAGCTCGCCGAAGAATATGGTTTTGATACAGTGACTTACAATGCCACTGAAGGTGTAGTGCGTTTTCACAGAGGCGCTGGTGTTAATATGGGATTGAAACTCCTTTCTACTTCCATGTCATCGCTCTTTTCATTCGAATGGTTTGAAGATTATTTTACAGATGCCAATTACTGGGGATGGATGACCACTGGAAGTTTGCAGCCACGCTATACTTCTGCTACAGTTGATGGTCCTGTTACTGTTACTTCACAAGCGCCGGTTGTGTTAAATCCTGGTGAATCAGTAGATGTATTTTATGCTTTTGCTCTTGGAGCCAACGAACAGGCAATGCTCGCAGGGCTAACGGAAGCAAGTCAGAAGTACGATGATTTGTTCGCCGGACTGGGTGATATTAACGCCAATCCTAATGCTGTACGACTTGGAAAGAACTTCCCAAATCCTTTCAACGGTTCAACAACAATTAGTTACAATCTCCCTTCAAGCGGTTTAGTAAGCCTGAAGGTGTTTGATCAACTTGGTAATGAAGTTGTTGTTTTGGTTCAGGAAGAACAAAGTACCGGTGTACACCGCATGGAATTCGATGCTGCAAAACTAGCGCCAGGGGTATATTATTATACGCTCATTTTTGACAATAGCCGCATCACAAACAAGATGATTATTACAGAATAACGCTTCAACGAAAGCATAAAAAAAAAGACGACACCGCGAGGATGTCGTCTTTTTTTTGTGATAATGAGCGGCTTATAATTTAATCCAACTCACTTGCATTGCATGTGGGCTAATTCCAGTGAGCCAATCTTCAAGGTCAGAACCATCAAGGTTTGCGCGAATAATTTTTCCATCGGCAGCCGAATTGGAAATCTTATAAGCCCAGAAAAGCTTTTCACGTTTATGATCAATCGTGACACCCCATGTGGCTTTGCTGCCATAATCACCAATTTTTGACAGTGATGAACCATCGAGGTTGCACATATACATACCGTTTTCTTCAATTGGTGAAGGAGTTGATCCATAAACAGCCATGTATACCTTTCCTGTGTTGAAATCTACTTCTATTGCAGTGCCATCAATGTCCACAACATGTTCTGTCAGGCCTGAACCATCCATGTTTACCGACCAGAAACCGCCTGTGAAATCTGTTTTATCATTCACCAAATAGATCTTTTCATTTACTGGATCATATTGCATATCAATAGGATATTCAGGGCGTATGCCGTCAGTGCTGATGAAAACTTCCGCTCCGGTTCCATCAAGGTTGCAACGGTAAATTCCACCTGGACGACCCCAATACAATTTATTGCCAACCACCATCAAAGCTTCAGGTGAATCAACGATTTCCTGACCGGGAGTTGCCACATCAAGGATTTTCTGAGGATTTTTCCCGTCGGGATCAAAACTATAAATAACGCCAAGGCTATAATCCGAAACAAACACCTTTCGTGAAACAGAATCAACAGCTATTCCATAGGGGCGTGATAATGTTACAGCCTCAAAATCCTGAACAATGGGCGCCTCTTCGTTTAAAATAACAAAATGAACACCACCACCCGAAGGGCTTCTTGAGGTGTAATAAAGCACCTGTGTTTGTCCTGCAAGCGGATCTTTGATGTTTACAGCGATTGTTTTTTGTGTGGTATTGTAATGCACGTCATTTTCAGGGGTGCAGGTAAGTTTCACTGAAAATATTCCGGGAGTATCAAATTGAACAACCGGATTTTCTGCTGTTGAGGTGATGCCATTGCCGAAATCCCATAAATAACCCTTGGCATTCAACGACTTATTGGTTACTACCAATTCACATGGAGCATTACCGTTGTTGGAAAGGGTGTAGGTGAAATCGGCCTGTGTGCTGGCAGGGGGATTGCCAAGTTCATATTTTTCGCATCCCGGTACACTGAAAAGCACGGGAAGGAATAATAAAAGGAAAAGAATTTTATTTTTCATTGGATTCATTTTTTTGAAATCAATAACCCGGGTTTTGTAGCATTTTCTTATTGGTCTGCATCTCGCTAAGCGGAATAGGGAATAAGGTATATTTTTCATCAATTCCCAACAAACTTACTGCCCTTTTTGTGCGCACCAAATCTTGCCAGCGTTGACCTTCAAAAGCAAATTCGATACGCCTTTCCTGCTCAATGGCCAGCTTCAGCGCCGCGTGATCTGCTCCTGTGGTATTTGGTAATCCAGCACGGTTGCGTATGGCGTTAATATCAGCCTGTATAGCTGCAATGTCGCCGTTAGTATATGCAAGTGCTTCGGCGCGTATGAGGTACATCTCAGCCAGTCGGACAACATACACCCTGTCGACACCGCCCGAAACATCGTTGTATTTTGCGCCATAGGGATTGTTTTTTTCATCAAACCGGATGGTGGAAGCCAAACGTGCATCGGCAGCATCATAGGCTGCAATAAGGCTGGCCGACGGGGCTATTTCATACCTTCCATTAAGGTCGCGGGTATAATAGTACTGTGCCAGGCGGTTGAAATTTTGAATATCGTAAGTGATTTCCATCAGGGATTCGGAGCTGACAACAGCTGGATCGAACAAACTGGCAAATGAAGTAGCAAGTGAAATGGAAGTTGTTTCGATTAGGCCGGTGGCCAGGGAAATAGCTTTATCGGCTGATGTAGCATCACCTGTCGCGTGGTAATCCGTTAGATACACTCTTGCAAGCAAAGCTTTTGCGCTGTTTATGGTGGCACGACCTGTTACATTATTGGCAGGTAGCAAGGTGATCGCGGACTCCAAATCAACAATTACGCTGGAATAAATATCCGTTAAACTGCTTTTCGCCAAATCAATATTACTTAAATCTACCGTTGGAGTCAGGCGCAGTGGAACACCTCCAAAATAAGACGCCAGGTAATAATGCATCAAAGCCCGCATAAAAAGAGCCTCTCCATGAACACCATTTTTACCATTTTCCGACTTGTATGGAATGGACGGAAGCTTATAAATGATGTTGTTCACACGGTTGATGACATCGTAGGAAGCCGACCACATTCCATCGGTAACTGCATTATCGGCAGGGATTGGCTTGTTAGGAATTTGCCCATAATCCTGAGTTGTGCCTGTCCACACAAGGTTATCTGCAGCCAAATCACTGATAATTGCAGCATTGCGGCCATAAAGCCCAACAGCCTGCAAACCACTGTATGATCCTATGATTGCGCGTTCAACGCCGGTGCTGTCTTTCAATGAGACATCGCTCGATACCGATGCGCTGGGGTCAACATCAAGCACTTTGTTACAGGAAATAACTGTAAGTGCGAGCCCCAGAATAAGGTAATATATTTTCTTCATTTTCTTCATTTTTTTGATTAAAGGCCAATGTTAAGTCCCATCATGATTGTACGCGACTGTGGATAGGTAAAAAAGTCAGTACCCATAACCACATTGTCGTTGCTGTAGTAATTTACCTCGGGGTCCATGCCGGAATAGGAGCTGAAAGTGAATAGATTCTGTCCTGAAACATAGAGCCTGGCACTTTTTAGTTTAATAGGCTTGAGTAGTTTTTGAGGAAAATTATATCCAAAAGTTACATTCTTGATACGCATAAACGACCCGTTTTCGATGAAGCGCGACGACTTAAAAGTGTCACCTTCTTTGGGTATATCAGTAATATCTCCTGGTTGTTTCCATCTGTTAACCATGATAGCCAGCTGGTTGTCTTCACCTACACCTGAAGCAAGATAAATATTGGTTCCGTTGAAAATATCATTGCCATAAACGCCTTGCAAAAAGACTGAAAGGTCGAAATTCATGAACGAAAAATTATTGGTAAATCCCATGGTAAAATCCGGGTTGGGGTTTCCGATTTTTTTCCGGTCTTCAGCCGTAATTGAGCCATCCTTGTTGATGTCTTCATACACCAAACTTCCGGTAGTAGGGTCAACACCCAGACAATTGTAGCCGTAGAATATCCCGATAGGTTCGCCTTCCTGAACCCTGTTTCCGCCTCTTCCCTGATCGTCGATAGGTTGTCCGTCATAGAGTTTCAGCACCTTGTTACGGTTAGCAGCAAAGTTGAGCGAGCTTTTCCATGTAAAAGCTTTTTGACTGATATTCTCGGTATTAAGAACGATTTCAATACCCTTGTTTTCAAGTTCACCAATATTTGAGGTGATGGCGCTGTAGCCTGTTGAAGGAGGCAGAGGCCTGTCGAGCAGGAGGTCGCGGGTGTGGTTATAGTAAAGGTCGGCAATAAGGGTGATTCTGTCGTTCAGTAATCCGAGGTCAACACCAAAGCCTGTTTGCATGGTTGTTTCCCATTTTAAGTCAGGGTTTGGAAGCTGTGTTGGGGCGATACCCGGGCGTTGAGCATAATTGAAACCTCCACCATAAAGGCCGAGGGATGCAAAATCGCCAATTCCGTCATTACCTGTCAAACCTACACTGGCACGCAGTTTCAGATCACTTATGGATTCAATGCCTTTCATAAACGACTCTTCAGTCACACGCCAGGCCAATGAAGCGGCAGGGAAGTAACCGTATCTGTTGTTCTCTCCGAACTTGGATGATCCGTCGGCACGAGCCGTAAGTGAGAAGATATATTTGTACATATAATTGTACTTGAACTGACCAAAATAGGAGTTCATACCTCTGTCGAGACCATAGGCCGAGGCGGCACGGATCGTACCTGCTGATGTGATGTATTGGAAATTTTCATTTGGGAAATCAATCGCCTCGATATAGGTGTTCCGACGGGCGTATTTTTCGAGACTATAGCCTGCAAGTGCTTCAAAATGATGTGTTTTGTTTAACGACTTAACATATTGAAGTACATTATTGCTTACCAAATTACTTACATAAGTTGTGCCTTCAATACCTAATCCGTTGTATTTCAAACCCTGAGCAGTTGTGATAGGATCGTATTCATGCTCACGAAGCAGGTATTGATCAGCACCCCATTTACTGGTAAAGGTAAAACCATCCCAAAACTTGAATTCGAGAAATATGTTGCCATTGTTACGATTTGTGAATGCCTGATTCACGGTTTCGTTGATGATGCCCATTGGATTGGCGTAAGGACCATCTTCATTATAGCTGCCATCAAGATTGTAAACAGGATAAATGGCAGGAATTGAAAGTGCGTTAGGCAGCGGACCGTAAAGGGTTTGGTCGCCTTCGACGCGATCGTTTTTGGAATAACTCATCGAGATACTTCCTCCGATAGTGAGGTTATCACGCAATTTATGATCCACATTTAAACGTCCGGAATAGCGGTCAAAACGGGTGGATTTAACGGTTCCATCCTGACTATAATAGTTACCTGAAACGAAAAGACGCGTTTTATCATTGCCGCTGCTTACCGAGATCTCGGTGTTGGATGTTGGGGCTGTTTGAAGGATTTCTTTCATCCAATCGGTATCAATACCTTGAACGTTAGTGCCTTTGTATTCATTCCATTGCGCGGCATTCATAAGCTCGGGAAGGCGTTCTTTGGGTAGTGTCTGCCATCCGTAAGAGGTGTTCAGGCTTACATTTGTTTGTCTAAAGCTTCCTTTTTTGGTTGTGATAAGGATAACACCATTTGAAGCTCTTGATCCATAAATAGCTGTAGCTGAGGCGTCTTTCAAAATGGTGAAGGATTCGATGTCGTTCGGATTGATGTCGGAGAGGGCGTCGATTTCCTGTCCGCTATAGCCGATCTGACCAAAACTACCTGTAAGAACAGGAACACCATCAATCACAATCAGTGGCTGATTGCTGGCATTAATGGAGCTTCCCCCCCTTAGTTTGATGGAGTTTTGTCCACCGGGAGTTCCGGAGTTGATGTTGATCGTAACGCCTGCAGCTTTACCCTGCAAAACGCCTTCGATAGTTCTTACAGGAGCGTTTTTGATTTCTTCCTCCTGAACAACACCTACCGAGCTAGAGATCAGTTTTTTGCTGGAGGTGCTATAGCCCACAACCACAACTTCTCCCAGATCGATTTTGTCTTCTTCCATAACAACGTTGATTACCAAACGTTTGTTAACAGGCACTTCCGTAGTTTGCATACCCACAAAACTGAATACAAGTGTTGCATCAGCAGGGGCTTCGAGTTTATACACACCATCCAAATCGGTTGTCGTTCCTTGTGTCGTTCCTTTTATCTGAACCGTAACACCGGGCACAGGCATCTTGTCAGATGCGGATGTCACCGTTCCGGAAACAGGAATGGATTGAGCAAAGAGTGACCCGAAGAACAATGTCAGGACAAAAGTCAGCAGTACATTTTTTTTCATTTTGTGCTCTTTTATTGGTTATTAAAAATCATTTCATTGGTTTTATAAAAATGGTAACAGGAATAATATCCATACGCGCATCGACAATCGTATAACGATCTTTTCCTTTATCAGGACGCGACACAAAGCCTTTGGTACCGGCCTGTTTTGTCAGAGTAAGTTCAAAAGCTGTGCTATCATCAATAAAATTCAGGCTACGAACCACCTCAGCTTCTTTATTGTCAGCAAGATATCGTGTAATCAGGTTGTAAAAACCAGTGTGAGAAGAATTAAACATACCTCCCGGAAAAGGTCCCGGGCCCGAAAAGTATTCGTCGCCCCGAATAGGGTTTTTAGAAGCTTCCGGAACAACTTCTTTTGTGTCGAAGTAAAAAGTGTCGCCGTTTTCCAAATAGTGCACCTTCATGTTTTCCACTTTAATCAAACTGTCTACACTGGAATACTGCGCTTTTTCAGCGTCAAAAATGGTAACTCCGGCTGCCCCGGCAACCATCATTTTATTTTCTTTTCCATAAAAAACCAAAGCGGTGTTTTCATCAATACCAAAACCAAGAAGCTGCCCGGTGAATCCCAAAGCAGTAACAAGTCTTCCTGTTCGCGAACGCGCGTGAAAATGCTGATCGACCAGTCCATGTGGAAAAAATCCAAGTCCTTTTGTAATTAATACACCACGGTGACCGGGGAAATCTTCGCCTGGTGCACTCGTCTGAACCCCCGATTGCAATGCCCCCATACTTGTGCCACTTCCAATCATGGGGTTGCTCATAATGGCCGCTCCGGCACTTGTTCCTCCTACCAATCCTCCTTGCCTGTACATTTCCCAAACTGCTTCAAGAACAGGGCTTGGTTTGCCATCTGGTGTTTCCAGGGTTTTTATTATGCGTAACTGATCGCCACCCGAAAACCATACACAGCTGCTCTTGCGCACTTTGTCGGCAAGCAGCAAGTCATTGGCATTGGCATACCAACTGGCTTCATTTATATCGGTGGTGCTGTCATCATCCTCCATAGCAATGGGAATCAGATGGATGTTTTCGGCTTTTACGCCAAAACGGATAAGTGCGTGACTAAAATACGCGAAAGTTTGTGCAGCAACCCCGCTTGCAGCCGGAATGACAGAAATAACCGCTTTTTCAGGACCACCCGAAAGCTTGATTATTTCTTCGAAAACATCCCTGTTGTCGCTTTCAAGTCCTCCACCCACAATCATCAGATTGCCCTGAGCAGATGCAGGTTGTGATGAAAAACAGAGGTAAAAAAGAATCAACAACCCAAAGGCTGACTTAGTTAACTTCATATACTAAAATTAATATTTAACAAAAGTGGAATTTACTGTTATACCAGCCTTTAGCGCACGTGTTTTGAACACATATACGCCTGTTTTATAAGCGTTTACTGCTAATTGTAAGCGTTTGCTGTTCGAAAAACCTTGCGAAAGAATCCTTCCATCTGTGCTGATGATGGCCCATTCGAACTGTTCAAAAGGACATTCAAGCTCTAAAACAGCACCAACAGGATTATTGAGGATTCGAATGCTGTGTTTTATTTCGTTTTCAGCCAGCGAAGAAGTTTCGGTGTTTCCCATTATATAGGGCATGGTGTAATCGACCAATGAAAAGCTAAGATTTTCGAATCCGGCCTCCATGCGTGGAACTGAGGAAGAGCTTCCTGACCCCGTTTGGGTACACAGCCCTGCCTTTCCGCCTTCGTTTCGCAAAATCATAACCGGATCGGTTCCATAGCCCATCAAGGTTGTTTTACCTTCAACCGGAGTAATTTTCAGGTAATTTTTTGATGTCAGCCAGATACCGTATTTCAGCGTGTCTGTAGCCATGGCATAGGGAATGGCAGTAGCTGAATTTTCATACATACTGCTTTGATAAAAGGTGTTGGGCATGAGCATACTATGCTTCAAGAGCGACAAGCCTTCGCTAAAAACCAGTTCTCCGTAGTAAGAAGCATATTCTGTGTAGAAATTATCCACAACAGTTGCTCCGGCAAAGCGCGCATCATCGCCAGCGAAGGCACTTATCATGCCGGCGCTGTGCAACTTGCTTTTCAATAACATACCGTTTGTGGTTAGCAAAAACGCATTAAATGAGTCAGTTGTGTTGCTTACAAAAAGCACCTTCACAGCCGCCTGAATTTTTTCGGCTATGGATGTGCTGTTGCCGTTGGAAGCGTTTAAAACGATAATATCCACCGCAGAAGCTCCTTGTTGCAAAAGATAATTTTTGAAACTTCCGGCGGTTGTTTCATTTCCGGTGGCAATTACAACAGGATCAGTTGCATTTCCGGTTGTAGTAACAAAATCAGCCATCATAGGTTGATTGGAAGAGAGACTGTTTCCACCACTTGCCAGAAGCGTGTAATTGCCTGTTTCTTCGAGCGTGGAAGTTTCGAGCTGCAGGTCGTGTGACGGCATGGTAAAAGTCCCGTCATTGAAATCATAGGTGCAACCCTGAATCAGCTGTGTTACCTTTATTGATTCATGAAGCAGTTTGTTTCCGTTGAGCTGAAAAGGAGTTGAAAAGGTGTAAATATTGGCGCAACCTGTTCCATACACTGTAGCTGTTTTTGTTTCATCAACGGTCATGCATGTCATATCATCCATACCCAAACCAATGATGTTGGCCTGATGATCTAAGCTGTATTTTGCAAGAAAACCTGCAAGCCTTCCAAAACGTGCCCTTTCTGAAAAATGCGTGTCGAAAAGATAACCGGGAAAGAAATCCATGAAATCATCTTCGAGGGTCATATAGCTGTTATGAGGGTTTTCGATAGCCTCGTAAGGATAAACAGTACCGTTTTCGGCAGTAAACACAACCGATGAAAGAATATGCATTCCTGCCGATGTACCTGCGAGAGTGCCTCCACTCATATAAAGCTGTTCGGCTGCTTGCTGCAGGCGGGTGTTTTTGTATTTTTGATAATACTCATACTGGTCTCCACCTCTGAAAAAGATAACCTGATAGGTTTGTAGTGTGTCAAAAAGCACCTGACTGTCAGCGCTGTCTCTGGTGGCTACAGCAAATTCTTTCGCGAAGGAAGCTCCGCAATATTGTTTCAGATAAGGGGCCAGACTTCCCGTTGAAGTGCCGATAATAGCAACCCTTTTGCCTTCTACTGCCCAGCGGTATGCAGGCACATTCCAGCCGTTGGCCCCATTTTTTTCAGAACCACCTCCAACCAGCAGCATTTTTCCGGTCTGAGCTGAACATACAACAAACGTAAGCAGTGATACTGTCAGAAGAGTAACAAAGCGCATAAAAAATTTGATAAGTATGAAGCGAAAATAGAGAAAAAATCAGCAACCAAAAAATGAATATTTTTGAAGAAAATTAGAACAGCGATTTTATGATCACTTTATTTAAGAACGCAACAGTTTACAGTCCTTTTTTTGAAGGACAGAAAGACGTGATGGTGGCTGGGAAGCGCATTATTGCCATAAAAGACAGCATTAATTTACCTCCTGAATTGGATGTACATATTGTTGAATGTGAGGGAAATAAACTCATTCCCGGGCTAGTTGATGCCCATGTTCACATCACCGGAGGCGGAGGTGAAGGCGGACCCGGAAGCCGAATGCCGGAACTTCAAATCAGCATGATGGTTGAAGCTGGCGTGACGACTGTTGTTGGCTGCCTTGGCACGGATGGTATCACCCGAAACGTGGACAGTGTTTTAATGAAAGTGAAATCACTGCGCGCTCAGGGAATGTCGGCATGGATGTATACCGGCGCTTATCAGGTTCCTCCGCCAAGTATAACAGGGGATATTCTCCGCGATATTGCATTGATCGAAGAGGTGGTTGGACTTGGTGAGATTGCTGTTTCGGATCATCGTTCTTCGGTGCCCACAACGGCTGAACTTACGCGTTTGGCTGCTCATACACGCGTTGCAGGAATGATTGGAGGAAAAGCAGGCATTGTAAATGTTCATATGGGCGATGCCGTTGACCCTTTCAGACCAATCCATCAGGTAGTTGCCAACAGCGAACTGAATTACAAACAATTTGTACCAACACACTGCAACAGAAATAGTTATATTTTCGAAGACGCAAAAGAATATGGTAAAAAAGGTTATGTGGATATCACCACCAGCTCCTATCCTTATTACATGGACGAAGAAATAAAACCTTCTGTTGCGCTGAAAAAACTCCTTGAAAGTGGCGTGCCTCTCAAGCACATCACCTTCACCTCCGATTCATGCGGCTCATTGCCAGGCTTCGATCCGGAGACAGGGAAACTCATCAAAATCGAAATGGGACTTCCATCTTCTATACTTCGCGAGATAAAAGAGGCTGTGTTAGAGGATAATATTCCTTTTGAACAAGCCTTGCAGGTAGCTACTTCAAACCCTTCTGATATCCTTCAGCTTGCCGGAAAAGGGTATATCAAAGAGGGTTATGATGCTGATTTGGTGTTGTTAAATGAGGATTTTGAAATCATTCATGTTATGGCCAATGGTTTGATGGTGCGCTAATTAAATGCTTATTTCTTATTTCAAAATCAATGTATAAAAGAGGTTTCTTTTTATTTTTTCTTTTCATTTCGGTTTGTGTTAAAGCTCAGCAAACTTCCGACTTAGCTTCACCCCGCATCAACGACTTTGAGGGACTAATGCAGCAACTCTCATCCGATAAAATGGAAGGTCGCGAAACAGCTACGAAAGGAGGCTACCTCGCCGGCGATTTCATTGCTGAGTATATGCTTCATTTAGGTCTTTCACCCGTTACTGATTTGAAAGAAGTAACTAATGAGCAGTCAACTTCTGCCTATTTTCAAGGCTTTGAGCTGTGGCGTAATACAACTCAGCATGCCGCAATCAGCTTTGGAAATAACAAAAACGCAAGTATTGCCACACATAAATTAAATTTCGAAGTGCTGTCGTGCCTTGTTTCAGATGAGGTTACCGGAGAATTGAGCTTTGGAGGTTACGGACTTATCAATTCTGACAGCACCTACAACGATTTTTCCAAAGGTGATTTCAAGGATAAAATTGTCATCATGTTTGACGGATTTCCCGGTCAAGCCGACACGAATGAAATCGTCTGGAAAAAATTTGGCAGAGAATTCAGAAATAAGGGGGCTGATCTGGCGCAAAAGCGTCGCAACGCTTTGAACTACGGCGCAAAAGCTGTTCTTATGGTGAATCCTCAACTGCCTGGTGCTTCCGGTGAAAAGGTGTTTAGGAATTGGGTTTCAAGCATTACAGGTACGGATGCTTCTGCCTATCTCGATCACGACTATCTTTTCCCGACTGACACCAGCAGAGCCTGCATACCGGTTTTTTTCCCTGATGAGTTACTTACACAGGAGTTAGCCGATTTTACGGGATTGGATATATCAAAAACTGAACGACACTATGCGATAAATGCTGAAAATCGGCCGGTTCTGCTTCCTGAAAAAACGGTAAAACTATCCACAAAAGTGCTGAATGAAAGCATTATAGCCCGAAATATTATTGGAATGATTAAAGGTGTTGATAGTTCAAAATCTATTGTCATTGGCGGCCATTACGATCATTTGGGGCGAAGGGGCGACAGTATTTATAACGGAGCTGACGACAATGCTTCAGGGGCTTCGGGGGTGTTGGCTCTCGCAAAGAAATGGAAGGAAAGCGGAATGATTCCACAACAAAATATCCTGTTTGCCTGTTGGGATGCCGAGGAAAAAGGGTTGTTGGGAAGTACTGCTTTTGTGAATCAGCTGAATGAAAAAGCAAAGGATATCCGCTTGTATATCAATATGGATATGATCTCACGCAGTGCTGAAGAAGACAGCCTTCAACGGATTCTCAGCGTTGGGATGCGCTCGCAGGATTCAAGTCTTTTGGCCCTTGTTCGTATGAGCAACAGTTCACTGAAGCCGTCTTTTGAATTGGATATCTGGAATGTTAATGGAAACTCGGGGAGCGATTACGCAGCATTTGCCGAAGCAGGTGTGCCTGTGATGACTTTCTTCTCAGGTTTTCATAAGGATTATCATTCGCCCCGCGACAGGATGGAAAAAGTTGATTTGGAAAAAATGAGAAGTGTGCTACAGCTTGTAAACCGCTGCGTAACATATTTCAGCGAGTAGCAATCAGGTTATTAAAAAGCACTTCCAGGCTAGTTAGGGTTGGCTGAAAAACTCCCTGATGCTTTCTTTTTGAAGAATTCTTACACTTTGGAGCAAATTATTGAAAGTCTTATTGACTCCGGAGGGGTCACATGTCTCTAACAACCCTGCACATAAATCTTTTTCGTCCCCGGAGGGGTCGCATGTCTATAAACGCGTCAGCCCACTGTATTCTCCTATGATGCCTCATAAATAACACGCGTAACAACCTCACCTACAACCTGTAATGTTTGTTTGTCAATCTGATCAAGATTATCATTGATGGTATGCCAGTGCTCATAAAAAGTGCCATTGGAACTATTCTGATCCTGATGAATGATATTAATCATCGGGATTCCGGCAATGCGGTTCACAGGAATATGGTCATCATTGATAGGTAGTCCCGGCCTGTTTGAAAAATAGCTGTCATAGCCCATCAGTTGTGCTGTACGCCACACTTTATCCAACACCCATGAAGCATATTGCTGTGAATAATATTCGCGCGGGAAAACAGCACCTGCCGCACCAACCATATCAAGCAGAATACCAAAATTAGCTTGATAACCCTGTTGATGGGGTGTTTTCGACCAATATTGTGAACCCAGCGCCCAGTAATCATCATCGCCGGCATCGCGTTCGCTGTTGTGTGGCCCATAGTCTTCAAGGTCGAAAAAGATGATATCGATACCAACAGACGGGCTGATGGGCTGTGCACGAAGCAGACGCGCTATTTCCATAAGAACGCCAACACCACTTGCGCCATCATTGGCCCCGTCGATAGGCGTTCTGTGCATTTTTTCATCAGGGTCGTGATCGGCATAAGGACGTGAATCCCAATGTGCTGCCAGAATGATACGTTTTGCAGCCTTCGGATTAAAACTTGCGATGATATTTTTTCCATCAAACACCTTTTTGGTGTACACTCTTGCTTTGAAATTCTGAACAAAGACCGTGTCGGCAAAGCTTCCCATTGTTGCTGCAAACCATGACGCACAGGCAGCATGTGCCTCTGATCCGGGAACCCGCGGGCCGAAGCTAAGTTGTTTAGCCACAAAGTTATAAGCAGAATCTCTGCTGAACACAGGAACTGCTGTTTTTTTTACTGCCACAGATGTTTCCTCCGACCGCGTTTGTTTTTGTGTAGTTCCGTTACAGGCTGACACTAAATATATCAATGAAAGTAAATAGAATAGCGTTCTCATGGGCTGATAGTATTTCAGGTCGCAAAGGTAATCAATCATCACAAGCGACACCGAAACGCATTTATCCGGCTGATGTAAGAAAAGGGGCCGGTTGACCAAATGTGTCGGTAAAAACCATTTCATCAATGGGTTGGCGGTAGCGTTGATCCAGTTCCATCTTTTTAAAGTTTGGCGAAAGAATGTCGGGATCGCCAATGTATCCGATAGCCGAAACGGTTATAACTTCATGATCGGCAGGTAGTTGAAACAATTCAGCTGCTTTAGCCGCATCAAAACCTCCCATCTGATGAACAAATAAATCATCAGCCATAGCTTGAAACGTAAGGTAGGCAAGGGCCTGACCCAAATCATAAACGGCTGATTTATTTTGTCGCTCAGGATTTTTTGAACTGGTTTTTTTGGCGATGCCTAACATGAGAACAGGCGCTGTTCCTGCCCATAACTGGTTGAATTCAACAAGGATAGAAAAAATCTTTATATACGTTTGATCGCCCAGAAAACCAATTATAAAACGCCATGGTTGTTCGTTTGACGAAGAGGGAGCCCAGCGGGCCGACTCAAAAATGCGTCTTAACTGAGTGTCACCGACAGGCTTTGATGAAAAAGCGCGCGGACTCCAACGGTTTTGAATCAAGGGATGAAGGGCTTCGGAAGTTTGTGCTGGTTTGGATAGCATGGGTATTTTTTTACGTGTTTTAAAAAGGTTTAGAAATGCTAAATTACTACTCATTAACAGTTTTGAAGGGTTTTTGTTTGTTTTTTTTAACCTTGGATTACCAAATTGCTAAATCTGTCGCCACTTTGTTGATCGTTTACGACAGGCAGTTGTTTTGATTATTTTTGCCAATCATTACTGACTTTTTATATGACGGGTATCAATTATCACACGCACACACTTTATTCCGATGGCAGGCAACAGGCAATCGCCTATGTTGAAGAAGCTTTACGGCAGGGGATGACAGCAATCGGATTTTCTGATCATTCTCCTTTACCTTTCGATAATCCCTTTTCGCTCAAACGCGAACATCTGCTTCAGTACCGCGATGAGATCAGAAATCTGCAACAGCAGTTTGATGGCCGCATCCGCATTCATCTGGCCCTGGAGATGGATTATGTGCCTCAAATGACGCAGCGTTTCGACGAGCTGAAATCGGAAGCGGATCTGGATTATGTAATTGGATCGGTTCATCTGGTTGGAAGTGCGCATCAGGATAATTTATGGTTTACCGATGGTCCTGATGCTGCTGTTTACGATCAGGGATTGAATGATTTTTATAGTGGCGACATCCGGAAAGGAGTGAAGGCCTTTTACGATCAAACGAACGAAATGATTGTAAATGAAACATTTGATGTTATTGGTCATTTCGATAAGATAAAGATGCACAACCAAAACCGCTATTTTAGTGAAAAGGCGAAATGGTATCAAAATCATATTTTCGAGACTCTGCATCTGATCAAAGAAAAAGGGCTTATTACTGAAATCAACACCCGCGGGATCTATAAAAAACGTTGTGACAGCCTCTATCCCTCGGGATGGATTTTGGGTGAAATGAAAAAGATGAAAATCCCTGTTATTATAAGCTCCGATGCCCATCAGCCGGAGGAGCTGCAGGCAGAATTTCCACGTGCTGCCGAAGCCCTTATGGCAGCAGGCTATCGAAGCAGCATGGTGTTCGCCGACGGTAACTGGCATGAAACCCCAATTGTATGACAGCTTCAGGGCAGCGAAGGGTTTTTAACTTCCAATGCACTACATTTGTCACCTAATAGCATCTCACATGATTTTTGGAATAGGAACTGATATCATCGAAGTTGGCCGCATGGAAAGGCATATGAAAGCCAATAGCGGGTTGCGCGAGAAACTTTTTACCGCACTGGAGCAGGCTTATGCCGACAATAAAGCAACAACATACCAACATTATGCAGCACGATTTGCTGCTAAAGAAGCTTTTTTCAAGGCTTTAGGAACAGGCTACAGGTACGGAATGGCTTTTCACGAGATCGAAGTCGTAAACGACGAGCTGGGTAAACCCATTATTCACACACATGGTAAAGTGAAAGAATACATTGAAAATGAAGGTGTTCAGCATATTCATCTGAGCATTTCACATGTCAAAGAGATGGCAAGTGCCTTTGTGGTACTTGAAAAGTGAAGATTTCCTCTCACTTTCCTATAAGATTCGACCTGTTTTTGTTTGCTCCTCTTATTCTTACGTTTTAACCTTAAAAATTTCGTCAAAAACTTAGCTCCACCACAACAGGACAGTGGTCGGAGTGAACCACATCAGCCAGTATACGGGCTGAATGTAAATACGGAAGCAGGTTTTCGGTTATCATGTGGTAATCAATACGCCAGCCTTTATTATTTACACGTGCATTTGCCCTGTAACTCCACCAACTGTAGTTATGCGGGGTTTTCACCAAATGGCGAAATGTATCCACATATCCTTTGTTCAAAAATGCGCTCATCCATTCCCGCTCTTCGGGCAGAAAACCCGATATTGTGGCATTCCTTACCGGGTCATGTATGTCGATAGCCCGATGACAAATATTATAATCGCCCGAAACAATAAGTCGGGGGCGAACAGTGCGCAAGGTTTCGATATATGTTTCAAAGTCGTTGAGCCACTGCATTTTAAACGCTTGCCTTTCATCGCCGCTGCTGCCCGAAGGATGGTAAACGGAAACGACTGACAGATCTCCGAAGTCGGCACGCAAAAAGCGCCCTTCCTGATCGTAACGCTCTATTCCCATTCCAAACTCCACATGATCGGGTTTGATGCGCGACAAAAGCGCCACTCCGCTGTATCCTTTTTTTTGTGCCGGGTACCAATAATGATGATAGCCAATAGCCTCAAATTCAACTAAAGGTATCTGATCATGGGTGGCTTTTATTTCCTGAAGACACAACACATCGGGAGACTCGGCTTCGAGCCATTGCAAAAATCCTCTGTTGATGGCAGCTCTGACACCATTCACGTTATAAGATATAATTTTCATAAAAAGGCAATTTAACGGACGAAAGTAAGAATTTTACCTTTATCCGGTTGATCTTTTCATTTCGAAATAATAGCCGGCGGAAGCGACAAATTATTGTTTATTTTCGCTTCAACAAATTGGGGTGGATTTCTATGGCTCGAAAAAGCACTTTATCAGGTCGGTTTTTTGAATGGCGGGCAAAACATATTTCCGATAGGCAATACATTTATATGCTGAGTATTGTGGTTGGAATAATGGCTGCAATTTCAGCAATAATTATCAAAAAATCGGCTCACCTTATTCAGTATTTGTTAACAAGCAGCTTCGCCAATCAATACGAAAACATCCTTTATTTCTTTTATCCGGCGGTAGGAATATTGTTGGCTATCCTTTTTATGCGTTTTATTGTCAGGCAGGAGCCCGGTCATGGTATTCCGGGGGTGTTGTATGCTATTTCCCGAAAGAATGGCTTGATAAAATTTCACAATACTTTTTCAGCCATTATATCGAGTGCCTTTACGGTTGGTTTTGGTGGTTCTGTCGGACTTGAAGGCCCTACCGTTTCTACAGGAGCTGCCATTGGTTCCAATCTGGGACAATTTCTGCGACTGAACCACCGGCAAATTATCCTTATGATCAGTCTGGCAAGTGCAGCAGCAATGGCATCCATTTTTCAATCACCCATTGCAGCTATTGTTTTTGCCCTTGAAGTGATCATGGTCGACCTGGCTATGGCCTCTCTTGTGCCGTTGCTTATTGCTACTGTCACAGCTGTCCTTACTTCGTATTTTGTTTTGGGTCAGGCTGTTATGTATCCTATCGAGTTGGGTGTGGCCTTCGATCCTTCCAATACACTTTTCTATGTCGGACTGGGAGTTTTGGCCGGGTTACTCTCGGTATATTTCACCCACGTCTCCATTTTTGTAGAATCTTATTTTGGTAAAACGTTTAAAATTTGGTGGGTTCGGTTTCTGCTTGGGGCCGGATTACTTGGTTTGTTGATTTTCTTTTTCCCTGCACTATACGGTGAAGGTTACGGTGCTATCAACCAGAGTCTTAAAGGTGATTACAGCGCGCTTTACAACAACTCCATCTTTTTTGGTTACAAAGAAGAAATGTGGGTGGTTTTTGCTCTTTTTGCTGCCGTATTGCTCATGAAAGCCTTTGCCACATCCTTAACTTTTGCAGCAGGAGGAGTGGGAGGAATTTTTGCCCCAGCCTTGTTTCTGGGCGCTTTTCTTGGGCTTTTTTATGCTGTTTTCATCAACGAAACGGGTTTGGGCGACTTGCATCCCGGTAAATTTGCTGTTGTGGGAATGGGCGGAATGATAGCCGGAATACTTCATGCACCTCTCACAGGCATTTTTCTCATTGCAGAAATAACGGGAGGCTATAACCTCTTTGTCCCGCTTATGATTGTTTCGACCATTGCTTATGCAACAGCCAAAGTGTTTGTTTCCAACTCGGTATACACCTATCAGCTGGCTCAGCGCGGCGAACTGGTGACACATAATAAAGATAAAAGCATTTTGAATATGATGAAAGTGGGCCGGCTTGTTGAAACCAATTTCCATAAAATTCAACCCGGACAAACACTCGAAGATTTGGTAAACGTGATCAGTAAATCAAAGAGAAATATTTTTCCTGTGGTTGACGAGCAAGGTGTTTTCAAGGGTCATATTCTTTTGGATGATATTCGTAATATCATGTTCGACAGGGAGTTGTACCCAACATTGGTCGACAACATCATGGTTTACCCAAGCTTTATCATTCAACCCGACGACCCGATGGAAACGGTAGCTGCCATGTTTCAGGATTCGGGCAAATACAACATCGTGGTACTGAAGGACGGCAAATACCTTGGCTATATCTCCCGCGCCAATGTGTTTATCACCTACCGAAACAAACTGAGCGAGATTTCGCAGGATTGATTTTGGTGTGATAGTAATTAGCCTTGTACTTTGGCAGATTTTCTAACGCTTCCCTGCCCCTTTTCAAGCGAAATCGTTTCAAATATATCACTGTTTTTTTCAATTCATCCGTTTAGTCCATGATAGTTGACAACACCACAAAAGAGACAAAAAGAGAGCATCAGGATTACTCAAGTATCAAAATTAATCAATTTTTATTTCCTTTTATGCAGTCTTATAGTATCACTAACTTCATTTAGCAAAACAAGACTATCTGCATCAAGTTTTAATACTCTATACGTTGTTGTAATTCCTTCATAATACACGAATAAAGTATCCAGGTGTGTATTTATTTTAACTTTTTCTCCTAAATGCTCCACTGAGTACATAGAATCTTCCAAGATCCAAAATAAAGCATTTTCGTTCTCGTTTTCTGCCCATATACCTGATAGATTTTTTAAATCTAGATCGGAAACAGGTTTATGTTTTTCAATAATCTGATTATAAATATCCTTTCTATATTGACCTAACTTTTCATAATTGCATTTCGTAAATATAACAAAGGCACATAGAAAGAATATTAATTTTCTCATGTTACAATGTGATTATAAATTTCATTTTTGAGTGGTGTTAAAATAAAATGTTCACTTCATTTTTCAGCAGTTTTACAATGCCTTTACAACCTATTTTCAAGCAATTTCCTTTCACCTAACTCACTATTTTTTTCAATTCATCCGTTTTGTCCATGATAGTTGACAACACCACAAAAGAGACAAAAAGAGAGCATCAGGATTACTCAAGTATTAAAAATAATCAATTAATGAATATGCTGCTCAACTGATTATAAAATCGGCATAACACATACAGCTCTAATCTTATGAACGGAAGTTTACATTTCTTATCTAGTTTGTCATCAGTAAATTGCAATCAGGTTTTACAAGACAGGCCACCATGAAAATCAAGTCACGTTCAGCGCAGTTCGCCTCAGTTTTATAAAACAGAAGATGAGAGCTGACCCGGGGTAAAATTTTATTTGTTTTGCAGGTTTCCCGTCAGCCATTATTTGCTTGCTAAAGCAGTTTCAACAGCATGATTGATAATCGTGTGAATTTTATGAGAATAGACTATTTCTCATGTAATTTGGAATAGTTCTAAATTTTAAGCTGTTTGCTTCTCTTTATGATTTTTCTGCTATTTTGCAAGGCATATATGAAACTATGAAAAGCCAGATAGCACTAAAATTCTTTCTAAATAACTATCTTCTAAGGATTTATCTTCGACCACCCGAAGTGTAAAAATGTCTCTGACAAAATTTACTTTGATTTTATCTGAAACTCAAGAAAATCCTGTTTTCACAAAAACATTAAGTATTTAAAGTTTTAACATTTTGCTCACATTTAACAATAAATGAAAGCGTTATCCAAAATTTTTATTAATCGAAAAAGCACCGGCGATCTGTTAGAAAAAGCATTTCCAATAGTATTTGTCACGCTTAATTTATTTTACAAAAATTCCGGAAAATAGCATCACACACTAGCTTGTATCTACTTAAATGAAACACTTCAAACATTAAAAATATAGTTCAATGAAAACATTCTTATTTAACGTATTAATGGCGCTTGTTATTTCACTTACTGTGAATGCTCAAACCATTAATAACTGGAGAGGTCCAAACAGAGATGGGATCTTTCAGGAGACCAACCTTTTAAAAGTCTGGCCAGAGAATGGCCCTCAGATTCTTTGGACATATGAGGAACTGGGAAAAGGCTTTACTTCGCCAACACGTGTTGATGGAAAAATATATGTAACAGGACTCGAAGGAGATATGGGTTTTATTTATATTTTTTCGGAACAAGGTAAACTTGAAAAAAAGATTCCTTACGGAGAAGAAATTTCTGAAAGCTCGGGATACCCCGGAACCCGTTCAACACCAACTATTGCGGATAATCTTATCTATATTGCCACTGGTCATGGAAAACTAGTTTGCCTTGACCTTAACACCGGAAAGGAAAAGTGGTCAAAAAATCTGTTCAATGATTTTGACGGAACGAACATAAGGTGGAGTTTAACGGAGAATCTTATCGTTGATGGAGATGCTATATATGTTGCGCCAGGCGGTAAAAAAAACAATGTTATTGCCCTAAACAGGCATAGTGGCAATCTTATCTGGTCAAGTGAGGGCAAAAATGAAACATCAGCTTATTGCTCACCACTTCTTATTAATCATAACGGCCGCAAGATATATGTTACGATGATGGAAAAAAATATTCTCGGACTTGATGCCGGTAGTGGAGCCTTACTTTGGTCGTACCCCCACGAAAACCAATATAATATTTATCCCAATACACCTATCTATTTTGATAATAGCATCTATTTTTTTAGTGGTTACGGCAAAGGAGGAATCAAGGTTAATTTGAATGCTGATGGCAGTAAAATAACTCTGGCCTGGACAAACGAAACCTTAGATCCACAGATGGGTGGTGCAGTGCTTCTTAACGGCTATGTCTATGCATCAGGACATAAAAACAGAAAATGGTTCTGTTTGGATTGGGAAAGTGGAGAGATCAAGCATGAATCCAAAGAGTTGGATAAGGGGGCCGTCATTGCTGCTGACAATATGTTGTATGCATACACCGAAAGAGGAGAGCTGGCGCTGATTGAACCGCTTCCAGGCAGTTTTCGTGTGGTAAGTAAAACGATGGTTACCTTGGGTTCGGAACAGCATTGGGCACATCCTGTCATTCATAACGGCATCCTTTACGTCAGGCATGGAAAAGCACTAATGGCATTTGATATCAAAAAGAAATAGTATAAAACCTTATGAAAATTTCTCTGGAATTGTTGCTCAAAACACTACCAATTGTTGTTACCATTGTTGGTTTGCTATCAGTTGGGTATTGGTTTTGGAATGACCCTTCCAGAGATTTTATTCTTTCTGAACCTCACGCTGATGGATCGGGTGGCTTCATTAGTTTGGAAGAAGATATCATAATAGGTGAGTTTTTTGAAATGTTTTCAACACCAGAAAGTTCGCTTCAGGAAACATGGCCTCGTTTCAGAGGAGCCAATTCTGATAATATTTCCAGATCTGATATTCAATTAATCGATGATTTTGACAATCAGTCTTCCCAAATCCTTTGGTCGGTAAACCTTGGAGAAGGCCATGCCGGTCCTGCAATTTACAAAGGGCTTGTTTATATTCTGGATTATGACGAAAAAAGCAGAGCCGATATGTTAAGGTGTTTTTCCTTAACCTCCGGTGAGGAGATTTGGAGAAGGTGGTACGATGTTGAAGTAAAAAGAAATCACGGAATGTCACGCACAGTGCCAGCTGTGACAGAAAAATATATTCTTACAATTGGTCCACGGGGACACGTAATGTGTCTGGAAAGAACAAATGGAAATTTTCTTTGGGGAATAGATATTCAAAAAGAATTCAAAAGTGAAATTCCACTTTGGTATACCGGACAATGTCCTATCATTGAAAATGATATTGCAATAATAGCAACAGGCGGAACGTCGCTGATGATTGGTGTTGATTGTAAAAGTGGAGAAATAATATGGGAAACGCCTAACCCGAATAACTTGAAAATGTCGCATGCTTCTGTTGTGCCTTTTGAGTTTGGTGGCCGCCGGATGTATGTGTACAGCGCTGTTGGCGGAGCTGTTGGTGTTGCGGCTGACGGACCTGATGCCGGCAGTATTTTATGGGAAACAAGTCTTTGGAGTAATCCGGTCGTTGCGGCATCGGCTGTATGTGTGCCTGATGGCAAGATTTTTCTGACTGCAGGTTATGGGGCTGGAAGCATGGTGCTGCAATTAACTGAAGAAAATGGCAGCTTCTCTGTCGAATTACTTAAAACCATCAAGCCGGGCGAAGGCTTATCAAGTGAGCAACAAACTCCTGTTATGGCTGATGGTCATTTATTTGGAATAATGCCAAAAGATGCCCGGACATTCAGAAATCAAATGGTATGCGTCAATCAGAGCGATCCTTCAGAAATTGTGTGGTCGAGTGGTTCAGCAGCACGTTTTGGACTGGGGCCTTATATCCTTGCTGACAATAAATTCTTTCTGCTCAATGATGATGCAACGCTGTATATCATTCAAAAAAGCACAAAGGGTTTTATTGAACTCGATAAAGTAAAACTGTTTGACGGCTTTGATGCCTGGGCACCACTTGCAATTGCAGATGGTTATATGGTGTTGAGAGATTCAGAAACGATGATTTGTATTAACATTAAGAAGTAGACAGATGAGCAACAAGGTAATAAAATACATTTTGATTCTGGCTCTGGCGATCATAGCTGCCATCGTGATTTTTGAATTTGTATCAAACAATCCTGATAAGCGGCCTTCTAATCCTTTTGAATTTAATGTTGATAACTATAAAGCTGTAGATGAGACGCTTATAAGTTACAAAGAAACACGTCAAATTGCTATAAAGGATGGAATTCCTGGAGCAATTGCTTTCAGTCACGGTCAACTATATTTGCTTGTTGATGATTATTTGCAGGTTATTTTGCCGGGTGGAATGGAAGTTTTTAAAAGAAAACTCAGTGAAAAACCAAATTGTATTGCAGTCGATCGTGATGGTTTTATCTTCATAGGATTTGAAAACAGAATTCGTACTTATGATAAGGTTGGAATTGAAATAAATCTTTCGGAAGTTGCTTCAGACAAATCACATTTCACTGCTTTAGCTGTTTCTGATGACCTGATTTATGTGGCAGATGCAGGAGAGAAACAGATAAGGGTTTATGATAAAAAGCTTCAGCAAAAGCACGTTTTCAATGGTGAATCCGGTGTTTCGGATGTGCACGGATTTATACTTCCAAGCGCTCACTTTGATCTTGCAGTGAATTCTGATAATGAGCTTTGGGCAGTGAATCCCGGTTTGCATGCCATCCAAAACTATTCAGAAACCGGCAGATTACGCGGGTTTTGGAGTAAATCATCCTTTGAAAATGATGGGTTTAGCGGTTGTTGCAATCCTTATTACATTGCCTTTCTTTCCAACGGTAGCTTCGTGACGAGTGAAAAAGGTCTGGTACGCATAAAAATTCACAAAGAATCAGGAGAACTTAGCTCTGTGGTTGCTGCGCCCGAAAAATTCAGCAACGGAACGAAGGCTCCTGCTTTGGCTGTTGATGAAAGTGATAATATCATTGCGCTTGACTTTGACAGGAAAATGATTCGCTTTTTTGAACCAAAATGATAACTGCTTTTGATTTTTTTAGCTCAATAATCACAAAATTATAAAGAGAAAATGGACAGAAAAGAATTTTTAAGGCAATTGATACGGAACCTGCTACTAGTATTTATAACGGTACTTTCGGGGCTGATGCTTATCAAAAGCAAGAATGCTGATTTAGATTCCTGTCCACCTCAATCAATGTGTCAGAGCTGTAAAGAAAGTACGAAATGCAGCTTTCCTCAAAAGAAGATGTCTCAGAATTCTCAATCGAAGCAGCCGTGATTTTTACTAAAAGACGATAACAATGAGTAAATTACAAAGCAGACGACAATTTATAAGTGGATGCGCACGCTATTCACTTGGGCTTACGATTGCTGGAGTTATTGGGTTTTCTCTTACCAACGCCTCATCACAACAATGGCTTTGGCAGATTGATCCTTTCAAATGCACCAATTGCGGACGTTGTGCTACTCATTGTGTTTTGAATCCCTCTGCCGTAAAATGTGTCCATGCCTATGCGCTTTGCGGCTACTGTGACCTTTGCGGCGGATATCTGAAGCCCGGACATATTGCCCGAAATACAGCTGCGGAGAACCAGCTTTGTCCTACAGCAGCCATTGAACGAAAGCTTATTGAAGAACCTTATTATGAATATCATATCAATGAAGAATTGTGTATTGGCTGCGCAAAATGTGTTGAAGGCTGTTCTTCCTTTGGAAACGGATCTCTTCATTTGCAGATAAGACAGAATATTTGTGTAAACTGCAACGAATGTGCTATCGCCAGAGTTTGCCCTTCTGATGCCATCAAACGAATTCCTGCAGATGAGCCCTATTTGATAAAAGGAGGTTTTGAACATGGTCAGACTTTATAAAAAGCATATTCCATTGAAAAATCACAATAACATATTTCTGGGTTTGATTTTTTTGCTGATGACTGTGCCAACACAAATTGCTCATTCTCAGCAGCAACGCTTCCCCAAGCCGGAGTTTCAGACGGAATATCAGATTCCGGAAACTGAAAGACCAAATCCCCGTGCTCCTTTTATGGAATACCTCGATTTATTTTTGCTTCTGGCGGTGCTTTCTTTAACAACCTGGCTTGTACTCAAAAAAAGGTCGCGCAAATGGATACTTTGGGTATCTGTTTTTTCTTTGCTGTATTTTGGTTTCTATCGTAATGGCTGTATATGTTCTGTCGGGTCACTGCAAAACCTTACTTTGTCGCTTTTTAATGAAGGTTATTCCGTCTCTTTCACTGTGCTGGCCTTTTTCGTCGTTCCATTGCTGTTTGCCCTTGCTGTCGGAAGGGTGTTTTGCGCTTCAGCATGTCCGTTGGGTATTATTCAGGATCTGGTGATTGTAAAACCCATTAAACTTTCGCCATGGCTCCAGAAATCTCTTGGTTTGTTTCCTTTCATTTATCTTGGTTTGGCGGTTTTGTACGCAGCTACCGGCACTGATTTCATCATTTGCAGGTTCGATCCTTTTGTTGGAATTTTTCGTATGGGCGCCGAATTTCACATGATTGTTCTTGGAATAAGTTTTCTTCTGATTGGAATGTTTGTTGCCCGGCCCTATTGTCGTTTCGTTTGTCCTTATGGCGCACTTCTTAAAATTTGCTCCCTGAACTCCAAATACCATCTTTCCATTACACCAAAAGATTGCATAAACTGTAAACTTTGTAAGGATTCATGCCCTTTTGATGCAATTGATTTCCCAACAGATGAAAAAGAAAATCGAGCAAGCAGAAAAGATTTTTGGAAGTTTGTATTCTATGCAGCTTTGATTCCGGTTCTGATGTTTGTTGGTGGCTGGGCTGTTTCAGGTTCATATAAACTCCTTTCCAGTGCCCATCCCGATGTTTATCTTGCCAATCTGCTTGTTTCTCAGCCTGAGTTAATGCAAAACACCGAAAATCTTGACATTGAGACCTTCATGTCTTCTGGAAAAACACTCGAGATTTTGGTAGAGGAAGCGAAAATTATTCAGGAAAAATTCCGCTTCGGCGGCTGGTTTCTGGGCGCTTTCATTGGTCTCGTGATTGCTCTGCACCTGTTGAATCAGGTCATTTTCAGAAAACGCAGCATTTATGAAGCAAACAGGGGCGATTGTTTCAGTTGCGGACGTTGCATGGATTATTGCCCAGTGGGTAAACCGGAGCATCCATTCTTCAAGGATAAACCTGAAATGGTTGTTAAATCTTGATTTTGAACAGCAGATGAACGAAACAGAAAAAATAAAACGCGCCAGGCAAATCGCCATCATTGCAGGAGTTTTTACGGCTTTTGTAGGCGTGCTGCTTCTTTTGAATTATTTGCAGATCAAGAAAAGTGACCCTTTGAACAGTCTTGTTCTCGAAAAGCTTGTCGAACGTCTTTCATCTGAGCCAAATAACCAACATTTCGTGGAGGAAATACGGCAAGTAGACCTGCTGATGCGCAAGGCATATTTTACCAGTTTGTGGCAAGTGAGAACCGGAGCGTACCTGATGCTTTTTGGAGCAATTGTGCTTGTGCTTTCTCTCAGAGTTTATTATAGCCTTCGTTTTGCAATTGACCAGCCATCTGCTGATCAAATAAAAGAAAAGAAAAAACGCCAGCTGACTCAACGCTGGATTGGTTTTTCAGGCGCTTTGGTAATCATTCTGGCAATAATGTCAGCTTTTTTTACAATGAATCATTTGAAGAATTATGAGCCGAAAAAAATGCTTGTTCATAGTAAATCCGATGATGAAAGTATCGAGAAGGTTGAAATTGTGAGTATCAGAACTACTGAAAAAGAAACAGATACAGTGATTATTACGGAATCGACGGATGTTGAAGTGAAACAACCCGAAGTTGCTATAACACAGCAGCCTAAGGTGGTTGTTTTTAATGAAGAGACAGTCAAAAAAAACCACAATGCTTTCAGGGGTTCGTGGGGTAATGCAGTGAGTTCAAGCACGAATTTACCGACTTCATGGGATGGCGCTACAGGCAAAAATATTTTGTGGAAAACCGAATTACCGATTCATGGATATAATTCACCGGTAATCTGGAACGAGAAACTGTTTTTGTCAAGTGCAAACACAAGCAAAAGGGTAGTTTATTGTTACGACAGAAACTCAGGAAAATTACTTTGGGAAAGAGAAGTCAACAATATTCAAGGCTCACCGGCAACCCAGCCTAAAACGACCGAAGACACGGGTCTTGCTGCACCAACATTAACTGTTGACGGAGAAAAAGCATTTGCAATTTTCGGCAATGGCGACATTATCGCGTTCGACTTGAACGGAAACCGGGTTTGGGCAATAAATCTGGGTGTTCCTGATAATCATTACGGTCATTCTTCCTCACTTTTAACCTGGGAGAAAAAACTTTTTATCCAATATGATACGCATAAAGGAAGTAAAGTGATGGCTTTGAGCACCGAAACCGGGAAAACGATTTGGGAAACAGTACGCACAAATGAGGTTTCATGGGCTTCTCCGATTCTTGCCAAAATCGATGGAAAATTTCAATTGATAATGCTGGCAAATCCGAACCTTTCCGGTTATGACATCACTACCGGAAAGCAGTTATGGTCGGTCGACTGCATGTCAGGTGAAGTTGGCCCTTCGCCGGTATACGGAGGTGGGCTTGTTTATGCAACAAACGAGTACGCCCGCATGGTTGCAGTGAATCCAAAAACGGGCGAAAAGGTGTGGGAAGACAATTATTATCTCCCCGAGGTTTCCAGTCCTGCCTATCATAACGGATATATTTATATCGCAACCACCTTCGCTGTTGTGGCCTGTTTTGAAGCCACCACGGGAAAATTACTGTGGGAGTTTGAGGCAAAAAACAGCTTCTATTCCTCACCAATGATAGCCGAAGGTAAAGTTTGGGTTTTCGATACGGGTGGAAAAGCATACATCTTCGAATCCGGTGGAGAGTCAAAGTTGATCTCATCACCTGAGCTGGGTGAAAAAGTTTTTTCAACACCTGTTTTTGCCGATGGCAGAGTTTATATCCGTGGCATCAAACATTTATTTTGTATTGGAGTGAATTAGGTTATGCAAAAGGAGATCGATCATATCATTCAACAGAAAGGCAGTGGCAAAGAAGCTGTCATCCCGATTTTGCAGGCTATTCAGCAACAATATAACTATCTTCCAGAAGAAGCATTGAAGTATGTTTGCGCAAACACCAGTATTACTGCGGCCGAAATTGTGGGAGTTGCAAGGTTCTATTCTCAGTTTCGTTTTGAGCCTGCTGGAAAACATATTGTCAAAGTTTGCACCGGAACAGCCTGTCATGTGAAAGGTGCTGGTCTTGTTTTTGACGCCCTGAAGCGTAATTTGAATATTCCAGATGGAAAAAATACCGATTCGGAAAGAAATTTTACATTGGAAAAAGTCAGTTGCCTTGGATGTTGTACGCTGGCACCAGCCGTTCAGATTGACACTGTCACGTATGGTCACGTTACCCCCTCAAGTACAAAAAGCATTCTTGATGATTTTAAAAACCGGATTAACGGAAAGAAAAACCGCAAATCAAAATCTTCAAAATTAACAGCATTTCAGGGCGAGATAAGAATTGGACTGGGTTCATGCTGCGTTGCCAGTGGTAGCGACGAAATACGGCAGGCTGTTGAGGAAAATCTTACAAAAGATGATTTGAATGTAACAATCAAGCATGTAGGTTGTGTTGGAATGTGCCATCAGGTGCCGATTGTTGAGGTTATTCCAAAAGGAAAACCGGCACAATTGTATGCAAAAGTAAAACCTTCCGACATACAGTATATTGTAGAAAAACATTTCAGGCCTACTGGCTTTATCGGCCGTCTGAAGAATAAATTTGAGCATTTAGTTGAGAATATTCAACACGAAGAGCGAACAGAAGGTGTTGAGCGTTACAGCATTGATATCAGGGAAAAACATGTTCAGGCATTTTTGGGCAAACAGATTCCAATAGCAACCGAACATCGTGGTGTAATTAATCCGCTTGATCTGGAAGAGTATATTGCCAATGGTGGTTTCGAGGGATTGAAAAAGGCACTTCTGCTAAAACCCGAAGAAGTGATCGATGAAGTGAAAGCCAGTGGCATCAAGGGTCGCGGAGGTGGTGGTTTTCCGACAGGAAAAAAATGGGAGGCAGTTGCCAACCAGACTTCCAGTCAAAAATACCTGATTTGCAATGGCGATGAAGGCGATCCGGGTGCTTTTATGGACAGGATGCTGCTCGAATCTTACCCTTACCGCACCATCGAAGGCATGCTGATTGCTGCCTGGGCAACAGGTGCTTCGAAGGGGTTGTTCTACATCCGTGCTGAATATCCGCTGGCAGTCATTCGAATCAAAGAAGCGCTGAAAATCTGCAATGAAAAGGGCATAGTTGGAAATAACATCATGGGTTCAGGTTTCAGTTTTGAGATAACTGTAAAAGAAGGTGCAGGCGCTTTTGTATGTGGAGAAGAGACGGCAATGATTGCATCTGTTGAAGGAAAACGGGGTTTTCCTTCACTTAGACCTCCTTACCCTGCTGTGAAAGGACTTTGGGGATATCCGACTTTGATCAACAATACAGAAACTTTTGCCCAGATACCCTATATTTTAAGTCGTGGATACAAGCAGTTTGCAGCCTTCGGGACTGAAAGCAGCAAAGGAACAAAAGTTTTTGCGCTTGCCGGAAAAATCAACCGTGGAGGTCTTATAGAAGTCCCTATAGGTATCAGCATCAGGCATATTGTCGAAGAAATTGGTGGTGGAGTACAGAGTGGCAGAAAACTGAAAGCAGTTCAAATTGGCGGTCCTTCAGGTGGATGCATTCCGCATTTTCTGGCCGATATCCCGATCGATTTTGATTCACTCCGACAGGCAGGAGCTATGATGGGTTCGGGTGGTCTCGTTGTGCTCGACGACACCGACTGCATGGTTGATATTGCACGTTATTTCCTGTCTTTTACCCAAAAAGAATCGTGCGGTAAATGCACTTTCTGCCGTGTTGGAACGAAACGGATGCTTGATATCATGAACAATATTTGTGAAGGACAGGCAACAGAAAATGACCTTGATGAATTGGAAAAACTTGCGGAATGGACCAAAAAAGGAAGTCTTTGCGGATTGGGTAAAACCGCTCCAAATCCTGTTTTGTCAACTTTACGTTATTTTCGTGAAGAATATGTAGCGCATATTAATGGAAAATGTCCGGCAGGAAAATGTAAACCATTGATAACATATTCAGTTAATGATAATTGCATTGGTTGTACGATCTGCGCTCAGGAATGTCCGGTGGGTGCAATACCATTTTTGCCGCATAAAAAGCATCAGATAGATATCACCCTTTGCACCAAATGCGATATTTGCAAACAGCTTTGTCCTGAAGATGCAATCATCATTAGCTGAACAACATAGAAATGATTAGCATAACCATAAATAGCAAAAAAATTCAGGTAAATGAAGGTGTCAGTCTTCTGGAAGCTGCATCTGTTGCAGGTTTCGAGATTCCTGTCATGTGCAACAACGGCGAACTGGAGCACTTCACTTCCTGCATGGTTTGTATCGTAAAAGATGTGTCAACAGGCGCTTATATTCCTGCATGTTCGGCAAAGGCAGTCGATATGATTGATATCATTACTGAAGATGAAGAACTTTCTGAAGCCAGAAAAACTGCCATCGAATTGTTGCTTTCGGAACATGTTGGTGATTGCGAAGCGCCCTGCCGTGTGGCTTGCCCGGCCTTTATGGACATCCCTCTGATGAACAGGCTTATTGCTCAAGGCAAATTTGCAGAAGCCTTGAAAGTCGTAAAGAACGACATTGCTTTGCCTGGTGTTTTGGGGAGAATTTGTCCTGCCCCATGCGAAGGTGCTTGTAAAAGGAAACCCATTGATCAGGCTGTTTCAATATGTTTATTGAAAAGATTTGCTTTTGATGAGGCAGAAATTCTTCCGGAAAAGGAAGCAGATTTAGTTACCGACAAAAAAGCTGCAATCATTGGCAGCGGTCCTGCAGGACTTTCGGCCGCATATTATCTGCAATTGAAAGGCATTCAGACAAGTATATTTGACAGCAACGAACAGGCTGGCGGTGCATTGCGTTATTCATTATCCGATGAAGCGCTTGAAAAAGAAGTACTTGATAAGGAGATCGAAATCATAAAGGGAGTCGGAGTTAAGTTTTTTCAGAATCAACTCATTACAGCAGATACTTTTAAAAAGTTCAGAAATGACTTCGATGCTGTTGTAATTGCTACCGGCGATTTCTCTGAATCTATGGCAGGCTGGGGCCTTGAAAACAACGGAAAACAAATTCTTGTCAATAAAACAAATTACCTCACCAATCTGGAAAAGGTTTTTGCCATTGGCAACGCAAACCGATCAATGCGGTTAGCCATTCGTTCGGCTGCACAGGGAAAAGAGGTTGCAACAGCAATTGAGCAAATGTTTCAGGGTCAGCCGGTAAACGGAGAATTGAGAAGGTTTAACTCCACAATCGGGAAGCTTTTGCCCGAAGAGTATTCTGAATACCTCAAAGAAGCAAGCAGCCTGGAAAGACAGCACCCCGAAGGTGTTTTAATGAATGGATTCAGTGCTGAAGAAGCACGCAAAGAGGCTTCACGCTGCATGCATTGCGACTGCCGGAAGCCCGATCAATGCTTACTCAGGAACTTGGCCGAACGTTATAAAGCTTCAAAAAAACGATTTGCTTTTACTGCAAGGAAACCATTGAAAAAAGTAAAAGAGCATAGTTTGATTGTTTACGAGCCGGGAAAGTGCATCAAATGTGGCATTTGTGTGCGACTAACCGAAAAATACAAGGAAGAATTTGGTTTCACCTTTATTGGAAGGGGTTTTGATGTTGAGATTGGTGTGCCATTTAACGAAAAAATGAATATTGCTTTGCAAAAAACAGCTGAAAAAGTTGCTGATTCTTGTCCGACCGGAGCATTGGCAAAGCTGGCTGAAATGCCAAATGGGTTAAACGAAAAAATGATTTGAGATGAAAAAAATTAAAATATCGATTTTATTTTATTTGCTTATCAGCGCCTGGAATGTCTCAGCTACCGACTGGCCGAATTTCAGAGGTGGCCAACAATTGCCGGGTACCATTAAAGGCAAGATCCCAACAAAAGTAGAGTTGAAATGGGCTTTTCAGACTGGTAGCGAAATAAAATCTTCGCCGGTGATGCAGGGAAACAGCATCGTTATGGGCAGTACCGACGGCTTTGTTTATTGCCTCGATTTGCAAGGAAATCTTTTGTGGAAATTTGAAACTGACAACGCTATTGAAGCACCTGCGCTCATTTTGAACAATACTGTTTATATAGGAAATCTCAGCGGAATGTTTTATGCCTTGCAATTGAAAACGGGCAAACTCCTCTGGAAATACGAAACAGGCAACCAGATTATGGGTGCGTCAAACTGGTGGAGTGATGGTAAAAAAACCTATCTCTTGCTTGGTAGTTATGATTATTACCTTCATGGTATTGATGCCTCTGATGGTAAGGGCCTTTGGAAATATGAGTCGCAAAACTACCTGAATGCTTCGGTTGCAGTAGAGAATAATGTTGCAGTTTTTGGTGGTTGCGACGGACTGCTCCATGTGGTGGATATTTTGTCGGGTAAAGCTGTTTCGACCGTTGAAGTAGCAACTTATGTGGCCGGATCAGCGGTGTTGGAAAAGGAAAAAGCCTACGTCGGAGATTATGATGGCAGGTTAAGCTGTGTGGATTACACAAAAAAAACGTTGCTCTGGAGTTATCAAAACGCTGAAAGACAATTGCCTTTCATTGGCTCTCCATCCATACAGGGTGAAAAGTTAATTGCAGGAAGTCGCGATCGTTTTATCTACTGTCTGAATAAAAATTCAGGCGAATTGATCTGGAAAAAAGATTCGGGAGGTAGTGTGGATGCCTCGGTTTTGGCAGACAAAAATAACGTACTCGTTGCAAACATGCGTGGTGACCTGATGCTGTTGAATCTTGAAAATGGCAGGGAGATGTGGAGTTTTGAACTAGGAAGTCCAGTCATTGGAGGCCCGGGTGTCAGCAATGATATTATTATAGTAGGCGCTCAGGACGGAAATATTTACTGTTTAGGTGCGCCTTGATTGTTTAGTTGGGTTTAAAAAAGTAATGAAGAAGTTTTCAGCATTAGTTCACATTTTCAAGCTATTTAAATTGACTTATTAATGAAAATCGTACACATAATTCCAGGATCCGGAGATAGTTTTTACTGCGGCAACTGCCTTCGCGACAGCAAATTTTTTGAAGCCATACGTGCTACCGGAGTCGATGCCATTAAAGTTCCAATGTATCTGCCATTATATTCAATAAATGAAAACGGACTTGAGATACCTGTCTTTTATGGCGCTGTAAATATCTACTTGAAGCAGTTGTTTCCTGTTCTAAAATATGCACCCAAATGGCTCGAAAATTTCCTGAACTCAAAGCCAATGCTGAAATTTGCTGCCAGTCAGGCTAATTCAACACGAGCAAAAGGCCTGGAAGAAATGACAGTCTCAATGCTCATGGGCGAAGATGGGCAGCAAAAAGAAGAGCTGGAAAAAATGGTTGACTGGCTCGAAAACCATTATAAAGCAGATATTATTCATATTTCAAATGCGCTGTTGCTCGGCTTGGCACATAAAATCAGAGAGCGACTAAAGGTACCTGTTGTTTGTTCACTGCAGGATGAGGATGTTTGGGTCGACATTATGAGTGCTGAAAAAAGAGAGCAGGTATGGTCGCTGATGAGAGAAAAATCCCGCGATATCGACATGTTTGTGTCTGTCAGTCATTATTATACTTCTTTTATGAAGGATAAACTTCATCTGCCTGATGAGAAAATTACGACCCTTCATCTGGGTGTTGATCCCGCCGATTATGCCTATCTCAATGCTTCAAAAAAGGAGAAAAACATTGGATATCTTTCAAGATTATGCGAGGAGAACGGCCTCGATATCCTTGTTGATGCCTTTATTTTATTCAAAAAACTTCCCGGCAATGAGCATTCAAGGCTAATACTTACCGGCGGACATACGAGTGACGACAACCATTTTATCAAAGAACAAAAAACCAAGCTGAGTAAAGCAGGTTTGATGAAAGACGTTGAATTTATGGATGATTTCAAACCAAAAAGCCGTCAGATGTTTTTCGATAAAGTTGCTGTTTTGTCGGTGCCTGTGCGTAATGGTGAAGCCTTTGGAATTTATCTCACGGAGGCTATGGCGGCAGGAATACCAATTGTACAGCCGGCTTTGGGAGCCTTTCCGGAAATTGTTGCAGAATCAGGTGGTGGTATAACTTATGCTGAAAACAACCCTGAAATGCTTTCCAAAGCTTTAAATGAATTAATGAAAGATGACGCAAAACTTCAGAAACTTAGTCTTCAGGCACGCCAAAGTGTTGAAAACAAATTCAACATCAACTTTCTTTCAAAAATTATGACAGAGATTTATCAGAAGACAATTGATACTTACAATGCCGGAATCAAATAATTGAATATGCACATTAAAGTTGAAAATCTTATAAAAACCTATCAGCAAAGTAGGGGAAGCGCTCACCGTGAGGTGCTTAAAAGTCTTAATCTTGAAATCGCTGAAGGTGAGAAGGTCGCAATAATGGGGCCTTCAGGAAGCGGAAAGACTACTTTGCTCAATTTGATCGGGACATTAGATGTTCCCACTCAAGGCCAGATCAACGTTGAAGGCCAATTAATTTCGGAAATGAGCCCTGAAGAAATGCTGTATTTCAGAAGCAATAATATTGGGTTTGTTTTTCAGTTTCATCATTTACTGCCACAATGCACACTTTTGGAAAATGTTCTGTTGCCTTCCTTAACCCAAAAAGAAGATAAGAAGATGTTTATTCAGCATGCTGAAGAATTGCTTACTTATTTGGGTGTTTGGGAGCAGCGAAACAATAAACCTGAAGCGCTTTCAGGTGGCGAATGCCAAAGGGCTGCCGTTGCACGAGCCTTGTTGAATAAGCCCAAAATTTTGCTTGCCGACGAGCCAACAGGTTCTTTAGACAATAAAAATGCAACTTTACTCATCGATTTACTCGTTGATATCAATCAAAAGATGAATATAACGCTTATTATAGCAACCCATTCTCTGGAAATCGCACATAGAATGGACAAGATTTTCACTATTAATGATGGGAAATTAGAAAAATGGGAACATTGAGATTTTCTGACAACCTACTCAGAATTATTTTTGATGGTATTAATCAATTCAAGCTTTTGTTATAAAAAGAATTATGACCCTTATAAAACTTTTGCTGCAAACACTCAGGCACTACTTTGGATCCAGTATAGCAACTGCTTCCGGTATCGCAATTTCAACTGCAGTTATTTGTGGGGCATTGATTATAGGCGATTCTTTACGTGAAAGTTTACTTAAAATTGTAGACTACCGCCTGGGGCAAACAACGCATTCAATTACGGCCGGAGAGCGCATTTTTACAAAAGATTTCGGAGAAAGACTTGACAAAAGTACGGTTCTTGAAGCTGCTTCTGTACTAAAAACCGAAGCAATTGTTTCAGTTCAGGGAGGTAGTATGCGGGTAAACAAGGTTCATTTGTGGGGTATTGACAGTTCTTTTAACAGGCTTGTAGGAAAAACCGAAAACGATATGTTTCCCGCTGAGGACGAAGCGCTTATAAGTCACAATCTTGCTGCCCGATTAATGGTTGAAGCAGGTGACTTCATACTTTTACGCCTGAAAGTCACCGGACCGATTCCTTCCAATACGCCATTTGTTTCGGAGGATAACCAAACAGTTGCGAGAAGAATAAAAATTAAAGCAATTGTCGACAAAGAACAATTCGGTCATTTTAATTTGCAAACTTCACAATCAGCACCCTTCAATATTTTTGTAAATATCGACTGGCTAAACCGTGCAATGGAAACGGAAGGCATGGCCAATTTGGTGTTGGTTAAAGCTGGTGAAAAAATAAAGCCGGATGAAATAGAACAGTTTGTACGACAGACCTGGCAACTTGAAGATGCAAATCTCAAACTCGATTTTAAAAATGAAACCGGAAGTTATTTGCTTACTTCTCAAAGAGTATTTATCGATGATTACCTGTCCAAAGAAATTGGTGCAATTTTTCCGGAAGCAGAAAACTTTCTCACGTATTTTGTAAACAGCCTGATTCATAAGGATAAAGAAACGCCCTACTCATTTGTTTCTGCTTTGAAGAGCTCAAAATGGAAATTAAAACCGGATGAGACCATTATAAATGAATGGTTAGCATACGATTTGCAAATAGGGGAGGGAGACAGTCTTCTCATGAAATACTATGAGGTTGGTCCGCTCCGGACACTCATCGAAAAGGAAAACTATTTCAAAGTCAAAGGCATCATTTCGATGAAAGATGCAGCCAACGATCATCTTTTGATGCCTCATTTACCCGGTTTATCAGATGCTGGAAATTGTCGCGACTGGGAAACAGGCATCCCGATACAGCTGGAAAGCATCCGGCAAAAAGATGAAGATTATTGGGAAATTTATAAAGGAACCCCTAAAGCATATATTTCGCTTAATTCAGGACAAGCATTATGGCAGAACCGCTTTGGAATGCTGACTGGTATCCAAATCCCTGCCAGGGAATATAATGAACAAGAAATCAAAGATTTAATCAAGGAGAGGATAAATCCGTTCAAACTTGAATTTCAGGTTAATGATGTACGAAAACAAGGCCTTTTAGCAGCAAGGGGTGGTGTGGATTTCAGTCAGCTTTTCGCAGGATTGGGAGTTTTTATTGTCATCTCAGGTCTCATGCTGACGGTGCTTTTACTTAATCTTAGCTTGAAGAGAAGGTCGTCGCAGATTCGGCTTTATACTTCTCTGGGTTTTTCGAATTCACTGATCAAACGAATAATTTTGACTGAGGCATTCATAATCACACTTTTTGGTGCTATTGCAGGTGTGGTTTTTTCAATTGGCTACAGCAAACTGATATTGGCCGGACTGAACCAAAACTGGCATGACATTGTAAGAACTGAAGTTCTAAGCCTTCACTTCAACTTGGTTACTTTGACTGCTGGTATGGTTACGAGCATCATTCTTGGAATGATTGTGGTGTATTTTGGCGTCAACAAAGCATTAGTTCAGGCAAATAAAAAAGCCGAAAGCGGTGAAGCCAAATCCATTAAAAGTTCAAAAAGTAATTCCCTGCTGATTACTTCTTTCATACTAATGTTCGCATCACTTCTGCTCATTCTTTTTCTAACTGTTTTTTCTTCCGGCGACCTTCTTTTTGGCTGGTTTACAACCGGTATCATGCTTTTATCGACTTTTCTTTTGATGACTTATCGTTTCCTTTTTGCACGTGAAAACCGATCATCCGAGATCTTTTCTTTAAAAAAGCTAAGCAGGAAAAATCTTTCAGAAAATCCTTCCCGAAGTTTCACTATTGTAGTATTGCTTAGTTTGGGGAGCTTCGTAATTATTGTAACTGCTGCAAACAAAAAAAATTCTGTTGATGTTTCATCGAAGCATTCCGGCGGCGGGGGTTTTGATTTTATGGCCGAATCAACAGTTCCTTTTCTTCGAAACCTTAGCAATACCGATACACGCCTTGATTTTGCAATTCCTGATGGAGTGAAATTCATTCAATTTCCTTCAAGTTATGACGATGATGCCAGTTGCCTTAATTTGAACAGGGTAGCCAATCCGCGCATTCTTGCCGTTGATCCTGAATTAATGGAAGGACGGTTTTCCTTTGTTTCGAAACATCCGCTTGTTGATGAAATCGCCCCCTGGCAATCGTTGAACCAAAATCTGAATTATGTTGTGCCTGCAATTGCAGATCAAGCAGTGATTCAGTGGGGACTTGGAAAAAAAGTTGGTGACACGCTTACCTATGTGAACGAATCCGGCTCAGAAGTAAAACTTTTACTTATCGGCGGACTCGCCAATTCAATTTTTCAGGGCAACGTCATCATTTCTGATGGAAATTTTGCAAAACATTTTCCCTCTAAAGGCGGTTCCAATGTCTTTCTGATTGAAACATCAGATGCAGCACAGGCCAATTTGAATAAGGAACTTAATTCCATTTTCAGGGATTTTGGTTGGGAAATGATGGCTACCGATGAAAAGCTCGCTGAATTTAATGCAGTAGAAAACACCTATCTAAGGATATTTTTTCTCATGGGTGCTTTTGGTATGCTGCTCGGTACCATTGGGTTAGCTATAATTATTGCAAAAAGTCTTTTGGAAAGAAAGAGTGAAATGGCTCTTTTTTCCGCATTGGGGTTCAAAAATATAACAATTTTGAAGCTCTATTTCAATGAGTACTTCGCACTTTTTCTGACAGGGATTTTAGCAGGTGCGCTGACAGCTGTGGTTGCTACACTGCCAACTTTTCTTTCGGGAAACCAAACCGTTTCGTTTGGTTTTCTGATTTCAATTTTCGTGATATTGATCTTGAACGGACTTTTCTGGATCTTCCTGATTACCTCAATCATGCTCAAGAGGTTGAATGTGCTGCAAGCTTTGCGCAATGAATAAACTCAATTGATATTCTTCCATTGGCATTGCTGGTATTCCACGAGCCCAGACCAGTGCTGAGCGAAGTCGAAGTACGGTCCATGTGGATGTACCGGATATAGGATGTTCCGTTGGGTTCTTTCACCACCATGGCAAACAAACCTTCCGGCCTGTTGAGGTAGGTGTGGATGGTGGTTTGGTCGTTTTTTGTAATATATTCGCAAGCCCCTACGTACACTTTGTATGTTGTGCTGCCTGATGCGGTGTATTGCTGCCCGATGCGCTGCCGGTGGTGGGGCCGTAAGTGATTTGCAAAGATTTATCCCCTTCGGTAATGGAAGTCACCTTGTCGAAGGCATTGTACACGATGTATTAATCCGCTTGGGAAGTAGAGAATGTGCTACTTATCTTGAAGTCGTTTGTTTGAAATTTGATCAATTTGTTTTGCATTTTGATTTGTTACAACATTTTTTCCGGTTTTTTCTTCAATTTCCCGTCTCGTATTTCCTGCTATTGTCCCACCTTGTTGCGCTATTCTTTTATTTGCTTCGAATGTTTCAGGTTTCTTCTCTTTTGAAATCTCAGTTGTTGTTGCTTCGGCAAGCATATTGAGCACCAATTCAAGATTGGTCATATGATCACGAAGGTTTTCCTGTTTCAAATCTTTCAGTTTTTTATATTGTCTGGTGGTATGTCCACTCCATGCCTTAGTAATTTCATCTGTTAGAAAGGCAAACTCCTGACCTTTGCGGACACCACGGGTTTCCCATTCATCCGTCAACTCTTTTCTAACTTCGATGCTTTTCAATCGCTGATTGATCCATGCCGTGCTATAGCCCTTTCGCAGGTATGTTTCCATCAGGCGGTCAATACCACTTTCTGGGTCTTCTATTTCATCCAGACGTTCACGTCCTGTTTGGGCAAGCCACATTTTAAAGGGTTCGGCTTTAGGTGAAGGAATGCTTTGGATTAACCTGAAAAGCTGTTCAGTATCAGCAACATCAGTTTTATAATATTTACCGTCAGAGGATTGCATTTTCAGTTGGTTACAATTTGTAACCAACTCGCTGCCTTCCTTCTTGAGTCTGCTTTTAAGCACTTTCCAATAATTATTCGGATTCTCACTTTCAGTAAGGACACCCACTACATCTACAATGGAAAAATACCATTTTTCCTGCGCTTCATCCCAATGGGTACGGATCTGACGCTCATTAAACAGCTTGATGGATGATTCTTGGCTCATATGAAATGAAATATGCCCTCCGTTTGCTTTTATTTACAAATCTACAAAATCCCTGCGAAAGACTTTCGTATGCAGTGTAGTTTGTTAACATCTTTTGAAATGGCACACGTGTTGCCGTCCATATATGCCTCCACTTTTTGAACAAAGCGGAGGAAATTATCTATTCTAAAACCTGTGAGTGAATCATTAGCTGGGACGTCATTGACAACCTATGCATGTCGGTTATTAATTGAGGTGTAAACCCGCCGTAAAGCTTCATATTCACTATCCGGGTAGCGGGCTTCGAGGTAATGACGGGCAAATTCCAACGCTGTGCCTGTATGGTGATTGTTACGGATGCGTGGGTAAAAATCAGAAAACCAAAAGAAATCATATGGCCTTCCAACATTATCTCTGTATGCAAATGGCTCCACTCCTGTTTTTTGGGCATTACCGGTTTCTTTCCATCTAATGTCATGATCATCCGTCAAATTTTGACGACAACACCCATCACCAACCTCAAAAAAATCCTCAAAACCCCCTTCCAAACATCTCCCAAAACCTGATCTCCATCTCTTTCCAGCGTTGGGTGGTGGCAGCGGCAAAGTCTTTCGTGAAGCGGTTCAGCTCTTTTGAGGCCTCGGCTTTTTTGCCTTCTTTGAGCAAGAGCGCAGCTCTTTTCTCGGCAAGCGGCATTTCGTCGAAGGCTTTCTGCTCAAACTCACGCACATTGACAAGCACAATGTCTTTTGTTTTGCCCCAGCTCACCGTTGCCAATTTATTAGCTTTGCGATACTGCCACAGGGCGGCATCTTCGCGGTATCTTTTTTGTCCGCAAAACTCAAAACCTGCAGGCAATTCCGAAGCACCGGCATAGATAGGAATGCGTGGACTCTCGCCGGGGTTATCGAATGAGAACCAGCTCACGCCACCAATCTCGTCGGGAAGCCAGCCACGCAGCTGGGTGATGTGGCTGTAGGAGCACCAGCTCACCGATACCGTACGCTGAAAATCAATTGTTCCGGGAGCAATATAATTGAGGGTGTTGCGCATATCTGTTGAAAGCCATGGGTTTGCCACCGGACTCACAAGGGTGTCGGCACCAGTTTCGTTGCGTTTGTCATCGTATTTCTTCTTGATGTATTTCACCTTTTGGGTCATGTCGTAAGCTGTGCCTTCGTAGGTAGCCCTGTAAAGTTCTGTCAGTTTGGCCATGCTCACTTTCTCTTCCGGTTTAACGGAGAATGGCAGCTCTTCCATGTCCATTGTAAGTGCAAGCGAAGGAGCTAAGGTGCTCAGCACAAAAAACTCCCTTATTTTATAGGGTTTTTCCTGATCGGCATAGGCTTTCCAGAACCTGAATTCGCCCTGACCGTCCCAAAGACCAAATTCTTTAGCCACAGCTTCCACATTATCCGAAGCCATGAAATAGTCCTTATTGTCGCGGTCAATCTTACCGATACGCGAGATGTTGGCCGAGATGCCTACATGGTCATCGGGGATGCGCTGTGCAGCCCAGACACCACCGATGCGAACGGGGCCTTCGCCCAGAATTTCCATCTGCCACACTTCGTTTTTATCGGCAATCGTTATGCATTCACCGTAGTCGGCATAGCCGTATTCTTTTATCAGGCTACCTATCAGGCGAATGGCATCGCGGGCGTTATCGCAACGCTGAAGAGCCAGACGCTGCAGCTCCTCGATAAGGAACATGGCGTTTTTGTTCACGAGTGTATCAGGTCCTACGAAGGTTGTTTCGCCTATTCCAAGTTGCTTTTCGTTGAGGCTGGGATAGGCCGTGTTGAGGTAAGCAAACGTATGTTTCACCTGAGGGATGCTTCCGGCAATGGTTACTTTTCGCATGTCATCATGCGCTTCGGTGTGCAATGTGCCTTTCAGCACCTGATGCACAGCACTGTCGGCATGATCGGCAGCAGGTTCAATACGCAGCCATGTACGGTAGTTTCCATCGCAGGTGTGTGCGGTGATGACAGAGCCATCGGCAGAGGCTTTTTTGCCCACCATGATACTGGTGCAGCTTTCACCAAAATGTGGATCACCGGGTTGCAACTGTCCGTAAACCAGCGAAGTGAATCCAAAAACAGAGAGTAGGAGAAATAAAAATGACTTTTTCATGCGGTTAAATTTCTGTGTTGAGGAAGCCAAAGTAAGCAAATCTTGAAAAACTCCGTGCTTCGTCCAGTTAACGGCATGAAAAAGTCGTGATCAGGTAGGGTATGCTGTTAAAACTTACCGAATTTCAGTGTGAAATGACCCATGAAACCATTCATGGTTTTGTCGGAAACACCGCTGATGTTGATATCGGACGTGAAACGGTAGGAGGCTCCGGCAGCAAAACGCATGAAACGAACGATGTTGAGTTCAAGTTCGAGACCCGGCTGAATGACAAAGAAGGCGCTTGCATCGTTGACAACAGGCTCGTAGTAGTAATCTTCATAATAGTATTGGTCAACCTGGGCGATTCCTCCTGCACCAATGATCACAGGAACGGTAAGGTGGATAGGCGAAAAGGGTGCAATCACCGGCTCGATGAGCAGGCCACCATAGCCGCCTGTTAAATGTTTACTCACGGTACCAGGACTCATGTTGAGGTCGAAGTTGTTCATAAAACCATAGCCAGCCATGCCTATTGTCAGGCTGTGATCGATAACCCAGCCACCTTTGATACCTGCAAAAAAGGCGTCCTTGCCGTCAATTTGTCCAAAACCCATCGAAAAACCTCCGTAACCTCCGTTGGATGCGTGATTTCTGTTACCGAAAACGGTACGGTATTCGTTTTGTCTGTTTTCCTGAGCCATCATGCTCAGGCTTATCACTAATGCTGCTGCAATAAAAAAGATACGTTTCATGTGCGTGTATTTTTAGAAATTATATTTTAATGTAAATGCAAAATCGCTGAAGGACAGTCTGAAAAACTGCTGACCAAAAAACTCAAAAAACGGTTTGTAATCGAAGCCCACCGTTATGGGGATCTGTTCGACACGGTATTCAATACCAATGATGGCATCAGCTCCCAGCACAGGCCGGGTACGCGGATAATAATATGAACCGTATTTGTTGTCGTCGCGCCAGCGGTTGTGGTGGTAGCGTGTATAACCCGCATGCACCCCTGCCCCGTAATACATAAAAAACTGATCCTGATAGCTATGCATCACAGGTTTGTATATCTCCATCAGTCCGGTAAGCTGCATGCCGCCTTCCCTGAAGCTAAGCAGGATCTTCACGTCTTCGTCGGGGGTGTAAAAGTTTTGAAAAGTGAGCCCGCTGCTGAGCCCTCCGCGCACCCCCGCAGCAAATTCCTGCTGTTGCGCATAATTGGTAAGCCCAAGGGCCATAAAGCAAAGGATTAAAATTTTTCGCATAATGATGGGTATTATTGTTTGATTACTCTTCCTGATCCTGAGATTTGTTGCACAACATCAGGGTTTCCGCGGTAATAAATGTTGCCGCTGCCTGAGATAATAGCATCGAGGAGGCTCGAAACCCTCACATACATATTTCCTGAACCGGATATTGTCGCAAAACACCGTTGCTGATTGAGCTGGAAAGCCTCAATATTTCCCGATCCGGTAATGGAAAAATCAGTTGTTTCGGCTATACCGGAGAGGCTGATACGTCCTGACCCTGAAATTTTAGCGTTGATCTGCAGCACATCGATATCATCGACAGTCATTTCTCCTGATCCGTTGAGGCGAAGCTTCAGCTCGTCAAGAAAAAGATCATCAGCTGATACAGAGCCTGATCCATTGAGCTCAATGCCATCAACATAAGGGGTGTAAACGGTTACAATCATACTCATTGAGTTGTTGATACAGCGGTTTTCATCTGTTTCGATAAAAAGTCGCTGACCTGAGACAGTGGTTCTGATGTAAGAAAGCAGGTTCGATTCCGCATCAACTTCAACTTCGTAATAGGTGGCAGGAACGATCCTTACTTCAAACGAGCCATTGTTGATCACTTCGTCGAAGTTGCCCACACTTCGGATTTCAATTTCCGGCTGACCGTTTCCACGTATGCAAATACCGTCTTTGTAGCAGCTGCTGAACGTGAGCATCAGCGCAAGTGCCAACAGGGCACTGATTCCTTTTTTGAGATGTGTCATAGTTTTCATGATATGAACAATTAAAATTTGATGATTCCGGGTTTGTTTTTTCCAAAGGTGTGGATATAGCTATCGCCACCATTGGTGTTTATTTATACTAAAATATTTTTTTAAAGCCTTGTTACCGTTGCATGATGTTGAGCTCACCGCCGGTGAGATTGAATTTCAAATTGCTGCCTTTTGCCGAACCTATAGTGCCTCTCAGCAGGCTGATTTCACTTTCAGTGGCAGCATCCTGTTGTTCTTTCACAGCCAATGCTGAAGGATACGTTAGCCTGGCTTTTTTACTGAATTGAATTTCAACACCTGCCGACTGTTCTTTAGTCAAAAAAAGCTGTATGGTAGTATAACTTGCATTGAGCTGAAGCAGCTGCATATCTTTATGAATTTCCTGGAGATTGAGGTTTCCGTAACTCGACTGCAGCAGCATATCGCTTTGAAGCTGACCCAGTTCAAGACGCGAAAATGACGTTTCGCCACTAAGTGACTCAATGCGGTCAATCATAATCTTGTCGCGCCGGCTATTGAGGCTCAGATGCCTTGCTTCCTGTATATGAATCGTTGAGGCTTTGCCGGTAAGGCGCAGTTTATCAGCGCTAATCAGCTCCAGTTCGGCATAATTTAGCTCAACAACACCTTCATCTATTTGTTGAATGATGGCATTGCCAAAAGCAATCGTAATGCGGGTTTTACCTTTAAGATTGTTGGCTTGCAGTGTTCCGTTGGAGAGCTTGAACTCGCTTTCAGCAGGATGGTCGGTGGTATAAATGTTGCCGAAGCGGTTCTCCACTTTCACAATAGCCCACGAGGGCAAATAAACCGTGTAATTGATTTCGGCTTCGTTTCCGGCGCTGAGCACCGACTTTGTTACATCACTTATCTCGGTCCATAATTTTCCTGAGCCGGCAAAAGCCGAAATGGCGTTGACATAATAGGGAGTCTGACTGAATTGAATATCAATTTCGTTGAAAAGCTTATCAACACGAGCCTGCTTTGCCGACCTGATATTAATTTCGGTCACGAAGCGTACCGAATCTTTTTCCCACTGCACGAAGTGAATATTACCATATTTATTGCTGATGTTCACTTCGGTAGTTTTTTGTAATTTGAAACTACGATCGTAATGCTTCGACTTTTCAATATTCTGGGCCTGCATCCACAAGGGAATCAAAACCAGTGTTATAGCCCATAATAGCATTTTGTTATAATACATGACTTGCCTCCTTTTCTTTATCGCCCGAAGCAGCTTGCAACTGCATGAGCATATCTTCAAGTAATTCCAGTTTGATTCGATAGTGTTGTATCATTGCCTCAACCACCGTTTCGGTAGCCACCTCATCACCCAGGTCTTTTTCCAGGCTGATATACAAGGCATCCAACGCTTCAAATTCATGTTTTAAGTCCTCGGTGAGCTCAGGCTTGTCGGAAGCTAACTGAAACACCAGCTGCGAACGTTCGTCGATTTGTTGTGTGTAATAAGCTTTAGCTTCGTTTAAAACACGAATAGATTCAGAAGGGGCTTGTGCAACCGGCGCTGCATCAGGACGTGTGTTTACAAGCATACTGAAAAAGTAACCTGCGATAAAGATGGCAGCAACGGTGCTGATTTTGAGTAAGAATGGCAGCATAATTTTTTTCGACGGCTGCTTAAGCGATGATTGAATGCCTTCCCACAGCCGCGGGTCGGGTTCAAGCTCATCAAAAGCCTCCTTGTTGCTCCGAATAAAATCTTCCAATGAATCAGTTTTCATATCCTTTTTGTGTTAGTATTTCTTTAACCCGCTGACGGGCACGCATGTATTGTGTTTTGGAGTTGGAGACCGAGATACCGAGAATTTCGGAAATCTCGTTATGATCGTAACCTTCGAGCAAATAAAGCGAGAAAATCATCCGGCTTCCTGATGGAAGCTCTTTCATGGCTTTCTTCACGCTTTCGGCACTAAGTCCTGTTGTAACAACCTCTTCCTCTGCTTTTTGTGAAAACACATGCATATCGTCAAAGAACTGCAGATCGGTTTTTTTCTTGCGCATCGAGTTGATACATCTGTTGATGACAATCCGTTTGAGCCAGGCTCCAAAAGTGGATTCGTACCTGAACCCTGAAAGGCGTCTGAATGCATCGGTAAAAGCCTCTTGCAACACATCTTCGGCGTCTTCCCTGTTGTTCAACATCCTGTAGCTGATGTTTAGCATGGCTTTGGCATACTGCTGGTACAGACGATGCTGTGCCATACGGTCACCCCGCAGACAGGCCTCGATCAGCTCTTTCGGATTATTCAATTCAACAGATTCCACGCGCGAAACTTTAATTTCCAATCTTCACTAACAAATGACAGGCCGAAATTGCAAGGGTTGCAAATGAAGAAAAAAAAAGGAACAATTCAGAAAACAGAAAGCTAAATACCCCGCTGGCGCGGATTTGCAATCCGTGCCAAACCAATTCTACCCGCTGGCGCGGATTTGTATTCTGTGCCAAACCAACCCCAGCTGGAAAATCTCTCACTCAACTCAATAATGTTATTTCAAGCAATCCAGTTTGTCCTGAATAGCTGAGTGCGCTGCTGTAAACATAATCTTCCGGCCGTAAGACAAGACCTGCTTTTACAGGATTGCATTGAATGTAGTTTAATTTTTGCTGTATCACTTTGTTACTCCACACTTCGATTGGCTTGTTATCTGGTCGCCAGAAACGGTATCCATTTTCTGTAGCAAATTGTTCCAACAGCCACTCTTTTCTGCTTTCCCTATCATTTTCCTGAATGGCTTTTGTTACTGCTTTACTTGTAAACTTTTTAAAATCTCTCAATATGTCGGAAAAAGATTCTTGTCCGGTTGCTCTGGCGATAAAGTGAACATGATTTGTCATAATGCACCAGGCGAAAATCTCAAGACCTTTATTTTGACAGCAATAAGCCAGGTTATCAATGAGGATATCTTTGTATTGATTTGTTGTGAAGACATCAACCCATCCATTCACAGCAAAAGTGACAAAGTAAGTGCCATCAGGATTATGGAATTTATACTTTCGACTCATGTTCCAAAACTAATCAAATAGTATTTAAGTTTTCTCCCGCTGGCGCGGATTTGTAATCCGTGCCCCACGTGCTAACAGTTTATTTTCATGAAGGCACGGATTGCAAATCCGCGCCAGCGGGGAAGTATTATTACAGAAAGTCTTTAAAGCTATAGTGTTACAAGAAAACAAATTAGAAAAATAACCAAATTATTGCGCCTAGAAAAAAATACAGTTGATATAATTCCAATAATATAGTTTTCTGTATCATAAGTCCCTCCCCAGGTTGCCTCTAGGTTACCTTCAACTTCATCCTTCAAACTTGTTTTACAACCTTTAAATAACCATCTGATAAAACCGCCTATCCATCTTGCTGTTTCTGGCATAACATCTGCTTTTCTAATTCTTTCTTAGTTGTATTTCCTGCATTTAATAAATTTCCGGCTTTATCCAATTTTTTTAACCCTTGTTGATTGATCTTATTTGTTTGGAAAAGTTGTCCTGCTCTTTGTTGCCATTTCATACCAGGTGACAATCCTTCTTTCGTGGTTTTCCTAAAGCTTTTTTAACTGATTATATCCTTGTATACTTTTCTGTGTCGTCTTAACAACTTCTCCTGTTTTTGTTAAACAACCGAGGCATCGGGCGTTATTCCTTTGATTCATAACCAGAAAACATGATTCGATTAAAATTACGACTAACCCCTCCAAACAACTATCAGCTTGTGTGGATAATCTTCTTTACGGTCACTTTTTCAAGGGCTTTGGCATTCACCTCCACTCCAATGCCATGCCCTGCAGGCACATCCATAGTGCCATCGCTGTTGACTTCGAAAGCTGGCTCAACAATGTCTTCTTTGTAATAGCGCTTACTGGCTGAGATGTCGCCAGGCAGCGTGAAATTGGGCAGCGAAGCCAGCGCCACATTACCCGCTCTTCCTATTCCCGACTCGAGCATGCCGCCATGCCAAACAGGGATGCCATGCTCAGCACAATAGTCATGGATAAGCTTCGACTCGGTGAAACCTCCCACACGCCCGGGTTTGATGTTGATGATACGGCAGCTGTCGAGCTCGATAGCCGCCCGTGTGTCATCAAGCGAATGAATGCTCTCATCGAGACAAACAGGGGTGCGTAGCAGTCGTTGAAGCTTGGAGTGATCGAAAATGTCGTCGTAGCCCAGCGGTTGCTCAATGAGCAAAAGACCGTAGTTATCCATTTCTTTGAAAAGGCCGGCATGTGCCAGTGTGTAAGCTGAGTTGGCATCAACCTGAAGCATGAGCTCAGGATAAACTTTGCGCAGCGCCTCAACAAACTGAAGATCATTACCGGGTGATATCTTGATTTTGATACGCTTATAGCCTTCAGCAAGATAGTTTTCAACGGTTTGCAGCAAGGTGGAAACGCTGTCTTGAATACCAATACTCACACCCACATCAATTTTTTCACGCACACCTCCCAGCATCTTTGAGAGTGAAATCTGCTCCGATTTTGCCATCAAATCCCAGAGGGCGGCTTCAATGCCTGCTTTCGCCATCATATGTCCGCGCACCTTCGACCAGCTATCAAGAGCTTCTTGCACATGCAGGATGTTTTTACCAAGCACTGCCGGAATCAGAAAGTCGTTCAAAATGTGCCAGGCTGTTTGCACGGTCTCGTAGGAGTAAAAAGGTGTTCCTTCGGCTACCGACTCTCCCCAGCCGGTAAGTCCTTCACCATCAATTCGCACAATGATATGCTCTTCATCATATTCTGTTCCCATCGATGTGGTAAATGGATGAACCAGCTCCATCCTGATGTGTCTGAGTTCGATACGTTCAATGCGCATGATAGTATGTTTTTAATGTTTTTAATCTTTTTCTGTGACCCTGATAACCGGAAAAAAGCTTCCTGCAACAAGCAGATTGCTGTATAGAGGATAGGTAACCAAACCTAATATCGACTTGGGTTCCAGAGCTATTGCCATCATATTTCCTTTGATCTGACTGGCAGGATAAAACACATAATCCCCGGGAACGAACAGCTCCTTAAATGGCATCAATTCGGCCACGGGATCAACAGTTACATCGCCTTCAAAGTCGATACTGTCGATGGCGTGAATGAAGTAATGGTCATAACGAAGCGACTTATCCGAAGGTAAGGCTGATTTTACCAGTCCCTGCCGGTTGGCCCAAACATTAAGTTCGTTGTTGGTTATTGGAATCAGATAACCCAAAGGCAGGGCAGCATCGGTAATCGATCGCACAACCGGACGGTAGTCTTTCACCTCAACAACGGTGTCGCGTCCGCTTCGATACGAAAATAACGGAAGCCGCAAGATACGGCCATCACTTACATGTATCGCCTGAATGGAAACTTTCCGGGTTTTATCGGCATTAAACAGCGCAAGTCGCTCGCGGTGAACCGTTTCTTTAATTTCAGCAGCATTGGAATGAACAAAGTTCAACAGTGCAGCCATTCCTTCCATCTGTCCTCTGGCGCGGAAGGCAATATTTTCGGCAAACATATCCGTACCGTTCATCCCTTCCTGAATAAATGAAAAACTTTGCTGAATGCCGAACGACTGCCTGCCATCGTTGATATCGAAGGTGCTGTGACGGATATAGTCAAGCTCTGGTGGACCTCCGGGACAATAAACAAAAGATTTGAAGCCCATATCCTCCAAATGCTTCATAATATATGGAAGCGCCTGCGTGTTCGAGAGTTCCCGTAATTCAGCCGATATCGATGGGTTGGTGCAACTGCCAAGTGCGACATCGGTATTTTTCCGGTAGCCGTATTTTTTCCACTCTTCGCTGTAGGGTGAGTACTCATGCACATCGAGGGTCACCTCAAAAAGGTACTGTTTAAAAAAATGATGCAATGCCTGTGTTTCGGGTTCGGTGAGAATGAGGTGGTTACGATTAAGGTCGGCATTGTTGGCATTGCGCCTGCGGTTGGCCTCCGAACCGTCAGGATTAACCTGTGGAACAACAGCGACATCCATATTTTGCAGTATTGACTGATTTTCGGTCCGCAACAGCCATGAAGCAAGTAATAGCGCCCCCTCTTTACCACTCTGTTCGTTGCCATGCTGCTGAGCAAAAATCAGCACCTTGGTTTTCGAATCATCGGTACCAAAAACTCCTGCAGAGAATTTCATTGCTACGAGGTTGCGGCCTTCAACCGATTGGCCAATAATCTCGGTGGTGAGTAGGTCCGATTCGCTGTCGAGCGACTGTATTTTCTGCTGAAGGGCTTCGTAACCGGTAACGGCACTTAAGGCATTCTCCTGGCAAAAAACAGCTTTGTGGAAATAATTCAAAACTAAAATGACACTGAATAGTGCAATGACTCTTTTCATAAAAACTTTTATTTCAATACTTTATAATGATGCTGAACTAAACCTGTTGTAAAAGTACGTGTTTGCAGATGCTCAAGTCTGGTGAAAGGCCGCCCCGAAGAAAAAAGCGCTACACCATTCCCTAAAAGAACCGGCACAACCGAAATAATCATTTCATCGACCAGGTCTTCGAGCAATAACGAATGAATTAAACCAGCGCCACCATCACAAAAAATATGTTTCCCTGATGCTTCCTGTAGTTTCACGATGAGATCAGCTAAATCTCCGCTGTAAAATTCAACACCTGAACGCTCGTCGTGAGGCTGATGGGTGATGACAATGACGCGCTTACCGGGATAAGAGAGAAATCCCTGGCTGTTGAGCCAGCCATAGGTTCTGCGGCCCAGCAACACGCAGTCGACTTCTTCCAAAAAAGCGGCATATCCATAGTCTTCCCCTTCTTTGTAAACCACATCCAAAAAGCTCAAATCGTCATCAGGAGCAGCAATATAGCCGTCAAGGGAAGAAGCGATGAATAATTTGACTTTATTTTTCATGTAACCTATAGTATAAGCAACTCAAATTATGACACTTAGATATAAATATAGTAATTATTTTTCAGGAGGTGATTTCTCCCAAAAGGCGAAGGTAGGATGATTTTTGTGAAGTAATACCATTTGCAGCATAAAATACTGAATGCCGGTGCGAGGGTAAAACAGGCGAACCCGGCAAAGCCTCAATTGCCGTTTGTGAACGAGTTGATGGCAATGTTACGGTTGATAATAAAAAAGCATCCAACACCCATCCTGAACCACTACTGATCAATCACTCCTGAGCCTAAACACCAGTTTTCAGTGGCATGGTAAAGAACGCCAAACTGTCCGGGAGCAACACCTGAGATTGCCTCGGCTGAGGTGAGTGTCACGTTTGCATCATTTAAACGGATGGTGGCATGATTGAAATTTGGCTGATGCCTGATCTTAAAACGAACCACCATGCCATCGGAAAGATGAAAATCAGGATGAAGCAATTGCATATCAGTTAGTGGAATGCTATGATGGTATTGTGCGATGGGGTCATAGCCATTTGAAACATAAATCAAATTCTCATTCACATCTTTTTTCACAACAAACCACGGTCCTCCGCTCAGTCCCAGACCTTTGCGCTGTCCGATGGTATGAAACCAGAAACCTTTGTGTTTGCCCAGGATTTTTCCTGTTTCCAACTCAATTATTTTTCCTTCTTTCTCGCCTGCATAACGACGTATGAAATCGTTGTAGTTTACCTTTCCCAAAAAGCATATCCCTTGACTGTCGGGGCGATGAGCGCTTGGCAACCGCATCTCTTCAGCTATTTTTCTCACCTGAGGCTTGAGCAGACCGCCAACGGGGAACATCAGTTTCGAAAGCTGCGCATAGGTGATTCGTGCCAGAAAATAAGTTTGGTCTTTTACAGCATCAGCAGCAGTTCCCAAAAAGTGACCGTTCTCATTTTCAATGTCCTGGGCATAATGTCCGGTGGTAATTTTATCGAATTGATTTCCAAAACGCTCCTCAAAAGCCCCGAATTTGATCATGCGGTTGCACATTACATCAGGGTTTGGAGTGAGGCCTTTCTTTACCGCATCGATGGTGTAGGCAACCACGCTTTCCCAGTATTCTTTCTGTAAGTCAACGATCACCATATGGCAATCATATTTATGAGCAATATAGGAAGTGATCTCAACATCTTCCTCCGAGGGGCAATCAACGAAACCAGGCACATCTTCCATGCCTATTTTGATATAAAAAATAACCGGATCGTACCCTTGCTCTTTCAATAAAGGGATGGTCACTGAGCTGTCGACGCCACCTGAAACCAGGGATGCTATTTCCATTTTTTTACAATTATGCGGCAAAGGTCGGTTTTTTTTTCATGCTGATTGTTGCGGTTGAAGTAACAGCAAAGGCCTTTTACAGGATCATTTTTACTACCGATGGTGCTTAAACGCCCGAACTGTTTTACCTTTGACACTTCAAATTAAATGTACACAAATTGCTGCAGACCGACAGTTGCCGGAACGCAGGAAAAACCCGTTAAAAATCTTATAAACCATGTACGGTAAACTACAACAATTTCTACAACAAGAACTTACATCGATTCGTGAAGCAGGGCTTTACAAAAATGAACGCATTATTGTGAGTCCGCAAAATGCCGGGATAACACTCGAAAGCGGTCAAAAAGTTCTGAATTTTTGCGCCAATAATTACCTGGGGCTTTCCGATCATCCTGCGCTCATCCAGGCAGCAAAAGATGCACTCGATAGTCATGGCTTTGGCATGAGTTCGGTGCGTTTCATCTGTGGGACACAGGATCTTCACAAAACGCTCGAACACAAAATCGCGGAGTTCTTTGGTACTGAAGACACCATCCTGTATGCAGCAGCTTTCGATGCGAACGGGGGTATTTTTGAACCGCTTTTTGGCGAAGAAGATGCCATTATTAGTGATTCGCTCAACCATGCTTCTATCATCGATGGTGTTCGTCTTAGCAAAGCAAAACGCTACAGATATGCTAATGCCGACATGGAAGATCTTGAAAAACAACTTATTGAAGCTCAGGAACAACGATTTAGAATCATTGTGACGGATGGCGTATTCTCCATGGACGGAAACGTAGCTCCGATGGATAAAATCAATGAGCTGGCAAAAAAATATGACGCCCTCATTATGGTTGACGAATGTCACTCAGCAGGTGTGGTGGGCGAAACCGGCAGAGGGGTAACCGAACTTTTTAACATCCGTGGCGAGGTGGATGTAATTACCGGAACTCTTGGTAAAGCCTTTGGAGGTGCTATTGGCGGGTTTACTACCGGCCGCAAAGAAATCATTGATCTGTTGCGTCAGCGCTCACGCCCGTATCTTTTCAGCAATTCGTTACCTCCTGCTGTTGTAAATGCGGGTATCAAAATGTTTGATATGATGAGCGAAACATCTGAACTTCAAGATAAACTTCATCGAAACACGGCTTATTTCATGGAAAAAATGACAGCAGCCGGCTTCGATATCAAGCCTACCAAATCGGCTATTTGTGCTGTTATGCTTTATGACGCTAAACTTTCGCAACAGATGGCTGCTCAGCTGCTCGAAGAAGGCATTTACGTGATTGGCTTCTATTTTCCTGTTGTACCAAAAGGCTTGGCGCGTATCAGGGTACAGATTTCTGCTGCGCACGAACCCGCACATCTCGATAAAGCCATTGCTGCTTTTACCAAGGTTGGAAAAGAGCTTGGTGTGATCTGACAATCCAAATGAACTTAAAAAAAACGCAGGTGTATGCCTGCGTTTTTTATTCTTGTAAAGCTGCGTATACTTTGTAAATTAATTAACAGCCTGAAAGCAGAAATCCGGGAATAAATCAAACAAGAAAAAAATTGTAAATTTGACAAATTTCCAAAAAGACAAATGAATTTTCCAAACGATTATACAAACAAAATAATTTGCGGTGACTGTCTGACTGTTATGCAAGAAATGCCTCAAAAGTGCATAGATTTAGTGGTCACTTCACCTCCTTACAATCTTAAAAACTCCACAGGGAATGGTATGAAGGATGGACGTGGAGGAAAGTGGGCTGGTGCAGCATTGGTAAATGGGTATAGTCATTATGACGATAATATGCCACACGAAGAGTATGCTGAATGGCAGTATAATTGTTTAAAAGAGATGTTTCGGCTTTTAAAAGATGATGGAGCAATTTTTTACAACCATAAATGGAGAGTTCAAGATGGTTTATTACAAGACAGACAAGACATTATCAGAGACCTTCCAGTAAGGCAAATTATTATTTGGAAACGTAAAGGTGGAATTAACTTCAATCCAGGATATTTCTTACCAACTTACGAAATAATCTACCTAATTCCAAAACCAAATTTCAAGCTTGCACCAAAAGCAAATGCTTTTGGTGATGTTTGGGAATTTAAACAAGAAATGAAGAATGAGCATCCTGCGCCTTTTCCTGTTGCACTTATTGACCGAATTATATCTTCTACCAAAGCACAGGTAATTTTAGACCCATTTATGGGAAGCGGAACAACGGCTGTTGTGGCTTTGGGGCACAAACGAAATTATATAGGAATAGAATTATCTCCTGACTATTGTCTTATGGCAGAGCAAAGAATTGATCGCAATAAAAAACAAAGTGAACTATTAGGATTAAGACCATTGACCTTATTTCAACAAACGGAGTAATGAAGATTTACACGAAAGACAGCTTGATAAATGAGCTGAAAAAAATTGCAGATCAAGGTTGGATCTATAATGCAAGACATGGAAATCATGGTGGTATCGGAAACACTCTTGAAGATTTATTAGGAATTGATGAGAATAACCTGCCGATTCCAAATGCCGCAGAATGGGAGCTTAAGACACAAAGATTAAATACATCTTCGCTCACAACATTGTTCCATTTAGAACCTTCCCCAAGAGCAGTTAAATTTGTGCCTCAAGTATTACTTCTCAAATATGGTTGGGCACATAAGGAAGCTGGTATAAAATATCCAGATACTGAAATGAGTTTTAGACAAACTATACATGGACTTTCGCCAAGCGATAGAGGCTTTCAGGTTGTTATTGATCGCCAAAGTCGAAAAGTGTTGATCTCATTTGACAGAGACAAAGTTTCGAATAAGCATAGTAATTGGTTATTGGAGGTTCAAGAAAAAGTAGGGTTAGAGCAGCTTGATCCACAACCATATTGGGGCTTCGATGACCTTTCAAATAAAGCCGGAACGAAGCTTTTGAATTGTTTTTATGTGCAAGCAGAAGTAAAAAAAGAAGGTGATAAGGAATTATTTAAATATAGTAAGATTATGATGTTACAAAAATTCAATTTTGAAGGTTTCCTGAACCAAATCGAGAAAGGAAATATTCTTGTTGACTTTGATGCAAGATCAGGACACAATCATGGCACTAAATTAAGAATGAAACAAAATTGTTTGCCAGAGCTATATGAAAAAACGACAATAATTGTTTAAAATATGTGAAAGCATGTCAAGAATAAGGATGTAATTTTTCGAGCTTAGTAAAAACTAATTTTTCTCAGCCATAGAATTATACTTGTTGTAATTTTTCTAAGTTATTCAATAATATGCCGCAGAAACAGGTATTACTTCACAGCCTGATGTAAGCGCACATCCATCTGAGGAAATGGAATAACAATTCCCTGTTTATTGAAACTTTCGTAGAGGCTTTTATTCATATCGAAAAATACGGGCCAGTAATCGTCAGCATTTACCCAGCATCTGACAACGATGTCAACAGAGCTGCTGTTGAGTTTCGATAAAGCCACAAAGGATTCCGGCTCTTGCAGAATACGACTGTCGGCAACAATCAGCTCGCGGATCAATTCCTCAGCTTTTTGGTAACGCTCGCCGTACGACATACTGAAAACCCAATCCACACGTCGGGTGTCCATCTTGGAGTAGTTGGTGAGCGAGCCTGTTGCCAATCCACCATTAGGAATCACCACTACCTTATTGTCGACTGTTGTGAGCAAGGTGTTGAAAATCTGTATCTCCTGCACTGTCCCCAGATATCCCTGTGCTTCAATGAAATCACCAACTTTAAAAGGTTTGAATAACAAGATGATAACGCCTCCGGCAACGTTTTGTAAGGTACCCTGCATGGCTAAACCAATAGCTAAACCTGCCGCTCCCAGCATGGCAATGAAACTCGTCATCTGCACACCTACCATGCTCAAAACAGTTACGATCACCAGTATTTTAAGTGCCACACTTAAAAAACTTCGCAAAAATGACCGTAACGAAGGCTCAACTTCACGCCTTTCCATCAGTTTTACCAAACCTGATTTGATGCGACCTACTACCCAAAAACCAACAATGAGAGCAATCGTCGCGCCAACCAGTTTAATGCCATACGAAACAACCAATTGAAAAATAAAATCGGTGATGTTGCCAATCTGATGTGGGAATTTGTCAAGGTTTTCGTCCATTTTTTGATGTTTTAGTTGTTCGAATGAAAGTTTTTGGTTTTCTATTCCAGGCAGGAAAAGGTTAAATTAGGGTCCAAAAATAGGCATTTACAGGAGTTTTATAAGAAGGAAGCGCAAAATTTTTATCCGGCAGAACGAAACGAATGCATGATTTGAGCATGTTTCATCAGGCAAAAGCGTGTGACTTTATCAGCACTTTTTTTGGCAGAAGGCAAAAAAAAACGTGTCTTTTCAAAAAATAAATTACTTTTGACCGGAAAATCACACGATAATGAATAGCTACTTCGGCACTACCTTCACTACCACCACCACTACCACGGGCAGTGGAGGAGGAAGGTTTTGCATAAAGTAGCCAACAGTTAAAACGAACCAAAGCTAATAATACAAAGCCTTCCGAAGAATCGGGAGGCTTTTTTTTAAACTGGAATTTTATGAAAATCTTGAAATTTGGAGGAACATCGGTTGGAAACACAGAAGCAATCGGTATATTGACGGATCTTGTCAGGCAAAGCTATCAGGCTGGCGAACATCCTTTGGTTGTTTGTTCAGCAATGAGTGGTGTTACTAATGCATTGATTGATCTTTCACAAAAAGCATCAGAAGGAAAAAATACCAACGACGACATGTGGAAACTCCGCGAAAAGCATATGTTGGTGATGGAGTCGTTTTTTTGTGAAAACAAAGCTGTCTGGAACCTGTTAGAACCTCTTTTTGCCGAATTGCAAATGCTTCTGGGGGGTATTCAGGCACTTCATGAATGTTCAGCACGAACCACCGATCGGGTGATGTCCCTTGGCGAACAGCTTTCGTGTACGTTGATAGCAGCCATTATCAACGAAAGTGTTTCTAAAGCCATTTATATTGATGCCCGCCGGCTTATAGCTACCAACAGCCGTTTTGGCAATGCCCAGGTGAATGAAGCTGTTACAAACGAGCGCATCAGAAGCTGGCATGCCTCTCTGGGCGATACTATCGCAGTTGTTACCGGCTTTATTGCTGCTGATGCCAAAGGCGATACCACAACCCTGGGTCGCGGAGGCTCTGATTATACAGCTGCACTTTTTGGGGCTGCTCTGTCAGCTGACGAAATTCAGATTTGGACCGATGTGGATGGTTTCATGACGGCAGATCCGCGCATGGTGAAAAACGCCTTCACACTTACCGAACTCAGTTACAAAGAAGCAATGGAACTCTCTTATTTTGGGGCTAAGGTAATTTATCCTCCAACCTTAATTCCTGCCATTGCAAAACACATTCCCATACGCATAAAAAACACTTTTAATGCCCTCCATCCCGGAACTGCAATCGTGCCTCAGGTTTCGGCCAGCACCAATATTATCAAAGGTATTTCATCTATTCGCAAGGTGAGCCTCATCAATGTCGAAGGTAACGGAATGGTAGGTTTGAAGGGTTTCGGCGGACGACTTTTTGGTGCAATGGCTGCCGTTGGTGTTAATGTGATCCTGATCACCCAGGCGAGTTCTGAGCACAGTATCAGTTTTGCTGTTATTCCTGATGACACCTCCGCAGCACTCGATGCAATAAGAAAAGAGTTTGAAATGGAACTGTTTTCCAACAAAATAGAACCACCCCAAGCCGATACCCAATGCAGCATTCTGGCTGTTGTAGGCGAGAACATGCGTAATACCAAAGGGCTGTCGGGAAAGCTTTTCCAGTCGTTGGGCAGAAGCGGGGTGAATGTGATTGCCATTGCCCAAGGCTCATCCGAGTTGAATATTTCTGTTGTCATTTCAGATGAGGATCTGAGTAAGGCCCTCAATGCGGTGCACGATTCGCTCTTCCTGTCACCGGTGAAAACCCTTCACTTGTTCATTGCAGGAACAGGAACTATTGGAACGGAACTTCTTACTCAGCTGGCTCAGTCGGAAGAAAACTTACGCCGCGATCATCAGTTGTATCTTCAGGTGATGGGGATTACCAACAGCCGGAAAATGATGATAAATAACAATGGAGGTATTGACTTGAAAAACTGGAAAGAAGAGTTGTTCAGCACAGGAGAAAATGCTGATATTGATGGATTTGTACAACAGATTGAAAAACTGAACCTGCCAAACAGTATTTTTATTGACAATACCAGCAACCCATTTCTGATCCCTCACTATGAAAAGCTATTCGACTTAAATGTTGCTGTTGTTGCCTGCAATAAATTGGGAGCATCAGGAAGTTATGAAAGCTACAGCCGTTTGAAGAAAACAGCACGCAGAAATGGGGTGGATTTCTTTTTTGAAACAAATGTTGGTGCTGGTCTTCCAATCATAAAAACAATGAACGATTTGCTGATCAGCGGCGATCGGTTTTTACGAATCGAAGCCATACTCTCAGGTACTATATCATTCATTTTCAACAATTTTACACATGACCGCAGCTTTGCTGAGGTGGTAAAAGAAGCACAGGAAAAAGGTTTCACCGAACCCGATCCACGCGACGACCTCAACGGAATGGATTTCTCGCGAAAAATGCTTATCCTTGCCCGTGAAGCAGGCTGGAAACCCGAAATGGAGGATGTTGATATTGAACCCATTTTACCTGAATCGTGCCTCAAAGCTACTTCTATCGAAGCCTTTTATAAAGAATTGAAAAACGAAGAAGAGTTTTTTAACACATTAAAAAACAAGGCTTTGCTACAAGATAAAGTAGTGCGCTATATAGGATTAATCGAAAATGGGGAAATTAAAATTCAACTCCGGATGGTAGGAAGAGATCATCCTTTCTATAGTTTAAGTGGAAGCGACAACATCATTTCGTTCACAACCATGCGTTATGCAAACAACCCTTTGGTGGTTAAAGGTCCGGGAGCAGGTGCGGCCGTGACAGCTGCCGGTGTTTTTGCTGATATTCTCAGAGCTTCGAAAAATTAATAATGCCCTACAAAAACCAATTCTTAATTTAGTGTATGAAACAACACATGAAAAATACAGTAACAGTTTTTGCTCCGGCAAGTGTCTCCAACATCAATTGTGGATTTGATATTTTTGGCTTTGCTCTTGACGAGCCTGGCGATGAAATAGTTATGACTTTGAACGACAGTGGCAAAGTGACAATTGATGCTATCACAGGTGATGAAGGGCTGCTTCCAAAAGACACAGAGAAAAATACAGCCTCAGCGGTTGTTCAATTGTACCTGAATCAACTCGGGTTGCAACAAGGTGTAGGAATTGTCCTTCACAAAAAAATGCCATTAAACAGTGGACTGGGATCCAGTGCTGCCAGCAGTGTGGCAGCGTTGGTGGCTATTAACACACTGATGGGTAATAGGCTAACACGTCGTGAATTGCTGCCTTTGGCAATGGAGGGTGAACGTTTGGCTTGCGGAAATGCTCACGCCGATAACGTTGCACCTTCTCTTTTTGGTGGATTGGTGCTCCTAAGGGGATATAACCCACCTGATACGGTTCAGTTGCCCGTACCCGAAAATCTTTGGTGTGGCGTAGTCCATCCCGATGTTAGCATTCCTACACGAGAAGCGCGGCAAATGCTGCCAACAATGATTCCTTTGCGTGATGCAGTTACACAATGGGGCAATGTTGCAGGTTTGGTAGCCGGGTTTTACCAGAACGACCTTGAGCTCATCGGAAGAAGCATGCAGGATATCATCATCGAACCTGTCAGGGCTGGTCGTATTCCTCATTTTTATGCCATGCGCGATCTGGCAATGAAAGCTGGTGCTGTTGGTTTTGGTATTTCAGGCTCAGGTCCAACCGTATTTACTTTTTGTGAAAGTGAAAAACAGGCGCAGTTGATCAATGAGCAGCTTTCAAGCCTGCTGAATGAACATGCAATCACCAACCAATGCTATGTTTCGAAAATCAATCAACAAGGAGCACGTATTGAACCTCTGACCTCTGACCTCTGACCTCTAAACTTTAAACTTTCAAGATATGCTCTACGTTTCGACCCGCGACAAACAGCACCTTAATCCTGTAAATCTTGCAACAGCCGTTATCAAAGGCCTTGCTGATGATGGAGGCTTGTATATGCCTATTCATATCAATACGTTAGGTAACGATGTGCTTCAAAAACTTCCCTCTCTCGAGCTCCCTGAAATTGCGGGAATCTTTTTAAATCATTTGCTTGCTGGAGCTGTTTCTTCCTCAACACTACAAGCTATCAGCAGCGAGGTTTTTGATTTTCCGATTCCTTTGGAAGCTATAGGCGAAAACATCTATAGCCTGGAGTTGTTTCACGGCCCTACGCTTGCTTTTAAAGATGTGGGAGCACGGTTCATGTCACGACTTATGAAAAGTTTTAACTACGATGACGCCGCTGAATTAAAAGTGGCAGTGGCTACTTCAGGAGATACGGGAAGTGCTGTAGCTGCCGGATTTCATGCGGTAAAAGGGGTAAAGGTTTATGTGCTCTTTCCAAAGGGAAAAGTGAGCAAAATGCAGCAAAAACAGCTCACAACCTGGGGCGACAATATTGTTGCAGTAGAAGTTGATGGTACTTTTGACGATTGCCAACGTCATGTGAAGATGCTTTTGTCCGACCCTGATTTGAAAACAAAGGCACTTCTAACATCTGCTAACAGCATCAATATTGCACGACTTTTGCCTCAGGCTGTGTATTATGCTTATGCGTGGAGTCGCTTGACAAATAAGAATAAACCATTGGTTATCAGTGTTCCAAGTGGGAATTTTGGTAACCTCACCGCCGGATTGATAGCACATAAAGCGGGCATACCTATTCATCATTTTATTGCCTCGACGAATGTAAATGATAGTGTCCCCAATTACCTTGACACAGGTGTGTTCGAAAGCAAACCTTCGTTACCCACTATCAGCAATGCTATGGATGTGGGTAATCCCAGCAATTTTGAACGCATGTTGCACCTTTTTGATGATAAGCAAGCACAAATGCGTGAACTAATCACAGGATATAGCTTCACCGATGCCGAAACCATGGCAGCCATCAGCAATTTGTATGAAACAACTGCTTATATCGCTGATCCTCATGGAGCTGTAGGCTACCTCGGACTGAAAAAATTCATTCAGGAGAAAAGTTTCACAGGAAATGGATTGTTTCTTGAAACAGCTCATCCGGCTAAATTTGGCGAAACGGTTGAGAAATGTATTTTAAATACCATCCCCTATCCAGAGCGGTTAGCTGCATTTGATGTCAAGGACGAAAAATTCATCGCTTGTCCAAACGCTTATGATGTAATAAAGAAGTTAGTTTTGGAACGATAAAAACAACTCAGCTTCTGAAGATGTTCAACCACAGCAGGTTAATGTTGTGGAAACAATTCAGAAGCTGAGTGAATAATGTTATTTACTGTTGTGATGTGCTTCGGATTTGTTCTGAGCGTCAATCACAGCAATGGTTATCATATTTACAATCTCATTGACAGAGCTTCCCATCTGCAGGATTTGAACCGATTCTTTCATACCATTCAATACGGGTCCAATTACTTCGAAACCACCAAGTTCCTGCATCAGTTTATAGGCAATATTGCTCGATTCAAGGTTAGGGAAAATCAGCACATTTGCCGGACCACCCATTAATTTGGAGAATGAAAATGATTCGTTAAGCAATTCAGGATTTAATGCAGCATTGGCTTGAATCTCTCCATCTACAATCATATCCGGATAGTTTTTGTGCAAGTATTCCACTGCTTTACGCTGTTTTTCAGGCACTTTTCCTTCAGCAGATCCAAAACTAGAATAGGACACCAAAGCAACACGTGGAACAAGCTTGAATTCACGTACCGACTGACATGTCTGAAGTGTGATTTCAACCAGTTGTTCCCAGCTCGGATCAATATTCAAGGTGCAATCGGCAAAGAAAACCGGACCTTTTTTGGTGTTGACAATATACATTCCGGATGCAATCCTATTGCCTTCGGCTTTGTCAATTACCTGAAGCACAGGACGAACAGAATCGGGATAGTTGCGTGTCAGGCCCGAAACCATTGCATCAGCATAGCCGGTCGAAAGCATCATAGCACCAAAATAATTACGGTGCATGAGCAGACTTCTGGCTGCTGTGAAGGTCATACCTTTGCGCTGACGGCGCTGGAACAAGGCTTCAGCAAATTGTTTTCTTTTACCGTTTTGTTCGTTCGAGCGTGGATCGATAATTTCAACACCATGAAGTTCAAGTTCGTTTTCCTGTATGATGGTTTTGATTTTAGCAGCATTGCCCATCAAAATTGGCTCAGCAAGTCCTTCATTAAGAACGATTTCGGCGGCTTTCAGCATTTTGTAGTTTTCAGCATCCGCTAATACCACCCGTTTGGGGTTATGTTTGGCACGTGTTTTTATCTGACGCAGCAGTGGATTACTTGTTTTGAGCCGTTTACGCAACTCTTCAACGTAATTATCCATGTTTTTGATTGGGTTGCGGGCCACTCCTGAGTCCATAGCAGCTTTCGCTACTGCAGGAGCTACGCGTTCGATCAAACGTGGGTCGGTAGGTTTTGGAATAATGTACTCCCGTCCAAAACGCAGGTTATTCACATTGAATGCGATGTTAACTTCTTCAGGAACAGGTTCTTTTGCCAATTGAGCCAAGGCTATGGATGCGGCAAGTTTCATTTCATCATTAATCTCACGTGCCCGAACATCTAAAGCTCCACGGAAAATATAAGGGAAACCAAGAACATTGTTGATCTGATTTGGAAAATCGGAACGACCGGTAGCCATGATAATGTCGTCGCGCGTCGACATGGCATCGTTGTAAGCTATCTCAGGAATCGGATTCGCAAGCGCAAAAACAATCGGATTTTCAGCCATGGCCAGCAGCATGTGTTTCTTGATAACACCGGCAACAGAAAGACCCAAAAACATATCAGCACCTTTTAGTGCATCTTCAAGACTGATGTCTGGTGTATCGTGGGCAAACTGAAGTTTCGTACTGTTAAGATCAGTACGCTTCTTGTTTAGAACACCTTTGCTGTCAAACATCAGAATGTTTTCAGGTTTAGCGCCTAACTTAATGTAAAGTTTTGTGCAGGAAACAGCAGCTGCACCAGCGCCATTGACGACAATTTTTAGATTTTCAATTTTTTTACCATTGATTTCCAAGGCATTGAGTAAGCCTGCAGAAGTGATAATGGCTGTCCCATGCTGGTCGTCATGCATAATAGGGATTGGCAGTTGCCTTTTAAGCTCCTCTTCAATCTCGAAGCATTCAGGAGCTTTGATGTCTTCAAGGTTGATGCCACCAAAAGTTGGAGCAATAGCTTTAACTACCTCGATAAATTTCTTAGGGTCTTTTTCATTCACTTCAATATCAAACACATCAATATCAGCAAACACTTTGAAAAGCAAACCTTTACCTTCCATAACAGGTTTTCCTGCTTCAGGGCCGATATCGCCCAGACCCAAAACAGCTGTGCCATTTGAGATGACAGCAACCAAATTGCCTTTTCCGGTGTATTTATAAACATCTTCCGGTGTTTTGTTGATGGCAAGACAAGGATCAGCAACGCCGGGGCTGTAAGCAAGTGATAAATCGCGCTGTGTGCTGTAGGGTTTTGTAGGGATAACTTCAAGTTTTCCCGGACGCCCCTGTGAGTGGTAATTGAGGGCATCCTTATAAAATAACTTATCCATAATTTTGTTTATTGATTGACCCCAAAGGTAAGCAATTACATGGCTTGAATAGCGATTTTTTTATTCAATTCATCGAAAAAATCACCAGTGTGTTAATTGATTTTCTAATGTATTCGCAAACAAAATAAAGAAATACAACGACAAACCATTCACCATTAATCATTCACCGTTAACCATTACCCCTGTTCGTACCAGTCGGGTTTGCCGGTAAGAAAACCGGAGGTGAGCAGATAAAATTGTTCGGCGGCTTCGGCATGTACCTCGTTCAGTGTAGTTTGCAACTATACTTTAGCCACATTTGGTCTCCAGACCGGATGTAAATCACTTGATGCGGTTTAACGTATGGATGGCGAAGTAGCTTATCATGATTATTCAGTAAAGCAGTAGCCTGTAGGGCTATCCTGTGCGTAACCCCCGGATTCATCCGGGGGTGATAGCAGTCGTGACGGGAAAAAAGCCTGTAGGGCTTTCCTGTTCTTTCCTGTCCTTTCCATCAAGGGAAAGGACCAAAGATCAATCGCGATTAACGCTAACAGCCCGGGGAAGGTTTGTGGATATAGCTTAGAATATGGTGGGTGATCGATGTTTGGTGTTTTGAAGTGTAGATAGGGGCTATTAGCTTTTGGCTGGTACTTTTCCTTAAGGCCAGAATCTTTTGCATAGTGCAACAAATCCTGTTAACTGCGAAACATTTGACCTCTCTGAGGTCAGCTAATAAGTCCCCAGCATACTCAGTAGCCCTAAATATTTATTAAGGACGCCCAAAAGTACAATACATCAGCTGCTGATTTACAATTGGTTACAATGAGTTAGAGAGATGGATAGAAATTTTAGGCCAATTGAGTGAACGATAATTGCACTATTACATTTCTCCTTTCGGTATTTTATTGCAATTACGCCGATGGATAGCTACCGTGCGCTTATTTTCTCTACATTTTACAAGATTAATGCTAATCAAAATCTGTTTGATTGTTCAAAACAGGTTTCATAAATCAGACCATATTATAATTAATTCGTAATCAGCTGACTTTCCTGAGCATTTGCTTCGAAGATTGTTTATTATCTTCAGAAAATCACCCTAATCTTTGAAAAGACGGACACTTTTACCTCCTCTTGAATCCGCGTAATTTGTAAGAAAAGCGGTACCACTTTCGCCATCAACAAAATAATTGGTTGGCCCATCACTTGTTTCGGAAGAGCTCCAGAAATATGCAACCTTACCAATGCCTCTGAATTCATTGTTCGCAATAATATAGGCGCCACCAAACAAAGCATTGAAACCACTGCTGCCTCCAGAAACCATTTGGTCATAAACCTTACTCATCGTAAACCCTATGTCCATTCTTGAACCTAATGCTTTACGAAAGTTCTTCCATTCCTCTTTTGATGGTAAGTGCCAACCATTTGGAGCAATGTTTTTAGCAGTTTCCCAATCATAAAGGTAGCCGTAAATTGCAACATTACCTGCATCATTTCCGTAAGCCCAGTATTTTCCGTGATCAGGCTTAAAAGCAAAGTTTTCTGCCATAAGCCATTGGTTACCAATTTTTACAGTTTTATAAATCTTACCATCCCTTTGATCAGTAAAACTTCCTGTTTCCTGTGCTTTTAGGTTATTTCCTGAATCCCTGAAGCTGCAGGGAAGGAGCAATGTCAGTATTATCAGGATTACATCAATCCCATGAGTAAAATTTTTTTTCATAACAATCAGGATTAGATTTGTTAAATAAATTATGAAGATACATGTACCGTTTTCAATGAACGTTAACTTACTGCCAATTTCACCCAAATTGAATATATATCAACATAGGTTCTTCTGTAAAATAATAATAATCAAAGTTTTATGTTTTTGCATTGTTATTATGCATTTTTTGAGATGACTTTTAGTTCATCAAAGATAATTCCATTCTTTCACCAGATTGAATTTAATTGGCGGCTAATTGGTAAATTAGGAAGAGGTAGCTGCAAGACAATACTTATGCTGCTGCAGAGCAAACCCATTTCCCAGACCGGATGTAAATCCATTGTTGGGGTGTAAAGTATGGTTGGGGGAGTCACCCTCTTTTAGAGTAATTTGTAATTACTCTGCATGACATGCCTTTTTCCTGTCCTTTCCCTTGATGGAAAGGACCAAAGATCAAGCGCGATTAACGCTACCTGCCCACAATGAAATACCGACGGAAATCTATGCAAGGTCCTGTAAATCACAATGCATCACCTTATTCCTCCGATTGGGTTTGGCAGAGCAATTTTTCTTTGGAGAAGGATTTTTGCCGCATTGTACTTTACAAACAGCACCGCTTTGAGGGCGGCGCTGCCTTGCAAGATTTCCTGTCGTTTTTTCATTCAATCAGCCGCCGGCCCGCTAATCGCGCGGGCTCGCGCACCCAGCCCGGGATTGGGGTTGTGGGTGAGCTTTAATTAAGGTGGGTGATCGGTGTTTGGTTTTTAAGTGTAAATAGCTTTAGGTATTTAACTGTTAGGGTTTAATGGGTTGAGTCAGCAATAAATCAACAAAAAAAGCCCTGCCGTTTCCAACAGGGCTTTTGGGATCGAGTGTGCTTCAATTAACAGCTTGCCTAGCTGCCGGAGGCCAGCTTCGTAAGCTGGAAGTTCCAAACCACATGGTCGTTCTGGCCCAGGTCAATGGCGGCGATCTCGGGCACTTCGTAGCCGGAGGCATGACAGCTCAGGGTGAGATGTCCTGCGGGTAGTTCGTCAAACAGAAAATCGCCATCCCCGTCGGTGGTGATGGTCCATCCCTGCTCGATGAGTTTGACCACAGCACCCGCCACAGGCAGTCCAGTACCTGCATCGCTCACAGTGCCGATGATGTCGGAGGTTTCAGGCATGTTGATACCTGATTTGGAGCTGGTACGTTTCACCCTGCGCAGACGCTGGTAGTTTTGTGCCAGCGACTGGTTTTCGGGAGCATTGAAGCGAACAAACTGGTCGAGCTCAAAACGCAGGATGTCGTTACACTCTTTGATGAGGGTGTTCACGGCATCGCGCTCGGCACGGCGGACATCCAGCTGGTTTTGGGCAGTATTGAAGGCCTGTTGATAGCTGGCAAGCATTTCTTCAAAACCATCCTTAAAGCTGCTGTCGAGACCAAGCGCTTGAGCAGCAGCCATCTGTGAATTTATCAGGCTGAGCTCATCGAGTGCCACCTGAAGCATCATACTGGCCGATGTCGTCTTGATCATTTGCTTATACCTGGTGAAGGTGTTCAGCAAGGCGCTGTTTTGAGTGCCTTTGGCCAGCATGATACCAAAGTCAGTCATCCGCTGGAGCTGGTTTTGAAGGTTTTCACGTTGCGACTTGCGATCGGCATAGAAGCTGCTCACAGGGCGCACAAGGTTGTTGAGACGGTTGGAGAGTTCGAGCGATTTGCTGAAAAAACGGTCTCTGAACGCAACGGCGTTCGGTTTTCCATCGAAGGCGCTGCTGTGATTTTCGAGCACCCGTTTGATGGCATTGAATTTCTGAATAAAAGTGATTTCTTTTGTCATTTTATAAAGTGTTTTAAATTTTTAATATTTTGATTTTTTCGCGTTGAAGACACTGCAGCCGGAGGGGCGTTGCTCCCTGCTATGATGCGAAATTTGTTTTGCTGTAGCTTGCGCAGGTCGGGAGTATAGGCATAGTGAGTGCCATTGCAGGTTGGCTGAGGCTCTAAACGCAGGCCGGCAGCCCTTACCAACAACCACAGCTCTTTTATTTTCTGCCATGTCATCGGGTGCGGGCGATGGGCCTTCTTTGTTTCTGCGAACCGCTTCCTGAACTCCCGGGCAAGCCGCTCTACCATATGTAAAAATGTTGGCATAGTATTTAATCTTTAACCTCTACCTATTAGGCAAAACCGTGACAAAATCGTATCGTGTTGTATTGCAGTGTTTTATATTGGTGGTTTAATGGGCTTTTAGCCTTTAGTTGTTAGCTTTTGGCTGGGTTGTTGAAAATTCGCAACATTTTGCATGGGGCGATAGCCGCAAAAAGAGGGAATTTGAGCAGTTGATAAATGTGAGATTTGGGTGGAATTTTACCTGTGAACCCAACTGCATGCCTGGTTAATGCTTCAGCACACTTGAATAACGCGTCGGCGCACAAGAAGAATGCGCCAGCAAACTTGGACAATGCATCAGCAAACAAAAAGAATGCTCCGGCACACTTGGACAATGCATCAGCAAACAAAAAGAATGCTCCGGCGCACTTGAACATTGCGTCAGCGCACAAGAAGAATGCACCGGCACACTTGGACAATGCATCAGCGTACATAAAGAATGCTCCGGCACACTTGAACAACGCGTCAGCGCAATTGGAGAACGCATCAGCGCACTTGGAGAACGCGTCAGCGTGCTTGGAGAACGCTTGTGCACGCTTGATGAAGGTGACGGCATGCTTTATTTACGAAGGTGCAACAACTAATGATGCCACAAATGCACGAATGAAAAACGACTATTATTGCTTTCGGCTGGTATTTTATCGAACGCATACTTCACTTATCTTTAGTGCCTTGTTTAACGGCCTGCTGCTTGCGCCGTTATCCAAATAGGTTAAAGAAAGATAAAGAGCTATGATGGATGCTGATGAGGTGTTCGGATGGCTCTTTTGGCATTTATTTGGTTATGGTTTTTAAAATGAAGTGATATGAAGAAATGGAGTGATAAAAGAAATTTGGAGTGTTTGGACAGGGTTAATGTGTATATCCAAAGGGAAATGTAAAGATATACGCAATAGGGCTGTGTTTTTCCACAAGCTAGGACACTTACGACAAATCAGATATTAAAATATGAAAGGAATTTGCAGACTTTACGATATAGAAGATGAACTTTTGGAAAGTCACATATTTCCTAAATTCACCATTGACTATTTTAAAATGACAGGTTCGAAATATTTAAGAAATTTCATTCAACCAAACAAACGACTACAAGACGGACCGAAAACATTTTTACTATCTCAAAGAGCAGAGCACGAATTTAGTTTGAGAGAAAAATGGTTTGCTGAGAACATTTTCATTCCATACTTAACACAAAACAGAAGGGTGTTTAAATATGACGAAAACCTTTTTTATTTTTCCGTGTCGCTCCTATGGAGAGCTTTACTAATTAATATCAACCATCCAAACGTGGTTGTTCAACCATTTCTTCCATTGCTGAAAGAAGCTGAGAATGAGTGGAAACTATTCTTGAAAGATTACAAGTTTCCAATGACTCATAACCGATCTTATTTGTTCTTTACTGACAGAATAATAGCACATAACATCGAGACAGCAGGAGTTGATTATTATATGACAAGAGCTTTAGACGCTACTATCGTTTCAAATCAAAATGAAACATTTGTTGCTGTTTATGCAAAGTTTTTAAGGTTTATATTTTGGGGAATTTTAAAAGGTGGTGACGAAGTCAAAATTTCAGATTTAAAAATCAATCCATTGACAGGAGAATTAAGAATTCCTCAAAAGTTTGAAGACGGTACAATGACAAGTTTTTTTATGAGCAGGATTAAAGAATTAGAAAATCTTCCAAAGCCATCAGAAAAACAGCAGGACAAAATACTTGACGAAATTCTAAAGGACAAAGAAGGATTTCTAAAATCAGATGCGGGACAATCAATTACGAACGATTATATAAACCTTGACCCAAAATAAAATATGCCAGCCACTAACAGGGATATTGCGTCTGGCAGGGTAACACGCAAATTTGAAGTTTTGCGCTTCTATTCAAGTTCAGTGCAGGTTGGCAGCTTTGTACTCAGAAACCCAACCGAACTCAAAGCCCGGAAATGTTGTGTCCAAGTTTAAAAATACCTCCGGTAAATGAAAATATATCTTGACAATAATATATTAGTTTCAATTGAAAAGAACGAGATTGATTTTGTTCCGATAATGAAAGATGGCCGAAATTTTTCATTTGTTTATTCTTATGCTCACGTACAAGAACTTTTAGAAGCAAAAAATAATTTCAGTGAGTTAAAAGCGGTAAGATTGAAAACCATAAAAGAGATTATGAATAATGTAATGATTTATCCTGATGGAAATGAACAGGTTTCACATCCAGAAAATATAATTCAGATGCTAAAGATGACATCCAAAATACAAGAGAATCTTAGAAATGTAGTTAATAATTTTAACCCTGACAGAACCAAATTAATACAAAAATTTGGCATTGATGAAACAAGAATTAATAATTACGATCCTGAAGAATTAATAAAATACATAAATACGGCATTAAGAAGTAATCTAGTAATTGAGTTTAGAGACCTGGTTGATTTAGCTGGGAATTCATTGCGCGAAAGAATTAGTACATTATTTAATTTATTGGATTTTGTTGGATTTTGGAAAGATAAAAAAACTGAAAGGTCAAATCTTGCTAGAGTTTACGATTCATCTCATGCTTTTTTTGCATCTTATTGTGACATTTTTATATCAAATGACAAGAGAGCTAGGAATAAAACAAAAGTTGCATATTCATTATATAACATCAGGACGGAGGTGTTGTCTTACAGCGAATTTTTAGGATACAAAAACTAAGAACCCGCATATAAGAACGAATATATTTTATTGGGGTGAATTACTAAAGTTAAAAAAGCTGGACTAAATTAGCTCCTTAACTTGGGATAATGAATTGTTTCAAAGTCTCACTTGAAAAAATATGCTGCTCGAATACACTAATTGTAAAAAGACAGCAACGTACAGAAAATCATCAACTTAAAAATAATGAACAGTCCTCCCACAAAACAGCACATCTGCAAATCGCATAGGCCGACACATAACCAAAATTTGCAAAAGAGCTGTTTTTTGCCAATGCACACAAGCCCACCCACTAACCTAAAAACATTTATTATAAAAGATATTCTGCTTTCACAAAATGTGGATATATTTGCACGAAACGCAGATTAATATGCCAAGAAAAGCAATAAATAGATTAAAAGCTGTATTAGCCGAACAAGGCAAGACAAATAAATGGCTTGCGGAAATGTTGAGTAAAAATGAGACAACTATTTCAAGGTGGTGTACAAATGAAGTCCAGCCATCGGTTGAAAACCTTGTTGAAATTGCAAAACTCTTAGAAGTTGATGTAAAAGAATTGATTAACTCAACCAAAAGCACGAAATGACTATGAAAGTAGAAATAAAAGGAAATAAAATTAAAGCTCCTCTCAAAGGCAAGGATGTATGGTTGGTACTAAAGCCCGAGGAACAAGTTCGTCAAGAGTATATTTGTCGGTTAGTCAATAATTACGGCTTTGACTTGGAACAAATGGCACAAGAAATCCAAGTAAGTAATTCACAACGTGGCCAAGGTCGTGCAATGGCTGATATTGTGATATGGAGGAACGTAAAAGACAAACGAGAAAATAATAGCCCTATTATCGTTGTTGAATGTAAAGCTGAACATATAACCGTTAGAGAAGAAGATTATTTTCAAGGTTATAATTACGCATCCTGGGCAGGTGCTGACTTTTTCGTTACTACGAACCTAAAGGAAACAAGAATCTTTAAAGTTCTGATAGGTAAAATCCCAAAAAGATTAGAGGAAGTTGTAAATATACCTGATGCAAAAATTGTTAATGACGAAAAGAAAGTAAACGAATTATTAAAACAGACCAAAGCATTTACAAGGGACGAGTTTTCAAAACTACTTTTCAAATGCCACAACATCATTCGCAACAACGACAAACTTTCACCAGAAGCCGCATTTGATGAAATAAGCAAAATCCTTTTTATCAAAATTCGTTACGAAAGAAGCAATTCTGAAAATCAAATATTTTCAAAAGAAGCATTCAAAAACGACAAGGCTAGTTACGACAAATACAAACCGAAAGACGGCAAAGACTTTTATCAGTTTTTGTTTGAGCAAACAAAAGAGGATTTTAAAGACGATGACCTTTTTGAACCAAACGAAATAATACGAATAAGAGAAAACAGTTTTGAAGCAATAGTCGAAGAGTTACAGATATACAACCTTTCAACAACATCTGACGATGTTAAAGGTATTGCATTTGAGCAATTCCTCGGAAAAACATTCCGAGGTGAATTAGGACAGTTTTTTACGCCCAGAACAATTGTCGATTTTATTGTTGAAGTTCTTGACCCGCAGGAAAGCGAAGTAATTTGCGACCCTTGTTGCGGTTCTGGTGGTTTTTTGATTAAAGCTTTTGAATACGTGAGAGCAAAAATTGAAAATGAAATCCATTTGGCAAAGGAGAAAATAAAGAAAGAATATTACAATGCTGAATACGAAAATTTACCTGATGACATCAAAGAGGCAATTGATGAAAAAGTTCTGGAATTATTTACCAAACTAAATGCTGAACTGGACATAAACAACCCAAAGAGCAGGATTAGAGAACTTAGTTACGATTGTATTTTTGGAACGGATGCAAACCCTCGTATGAGCCGTACTGCTAAAATGAACATGATTATGCATGGTGATGGACATGGTGGAGTACATCACAATGACGGTTTGTTGAATGTAAACGGTATTTTTGAAAACCGATTTGATATTATCTTAACAAATCCGCCATTTGGAAGCAGGGTAGAAAAATCGTTAAAAATAACAGAAGCAGATAAATACACCGACGAAGAACGAATAACAAAATACCGTCAGCGTTACGGGAAAGCTTATGATGAAGCATTGAAACAGGTTAACAACAATATTGGTACTTCCCTGCTAGACTTGTATGAAACTGGGAGCATGAGTTCGCTTACAGAAGTTTTGTTTATTGAACGTTGCTTGAATTTATTAAAACCAGGTGGAAGAATGGGGATTGTATTACCAGAGGGCGTACTAAATAATACCAATTTGCAGAAAATCCGTGATTTTGTTGAAAGTAGAGCTAAAATCATTTTAATAACCTCAATTCCGCAAGACGTATTTATTGCCAGCGGCGCTACAGTAAAGCCCAGTTTATTGTTCTTCAAAAAATTTACAGAGGAGGAAGCAAAGCAGTGGAATACCATTACTAAAAAAGCCGAAAAAGAAATCACAAAAAAATACGAGTCTCAAACCAAACCAATAATTGAAAAACTGGAATTGAGAGGAAAAGAAGCATCTACTAACGACGAAAAGAAAGAATTACGTGCAGAACTAAAGCAATTGGAAGACCAGATAAGTGCCGAAATAAAAGCCCAAATTAAAAAAGAATTTAATTACCAAGTACCAATTGCAGAGGTTGAAAAAGCCGGGATAAGCAGTACCGGTTCACAAATTGAAAATGAACTTGAACCTTTGGCAAAGGAGTTTAAAACATACAGGGTAAAGGCAAAACTTTGGGATACTATGATTAAATCGATTTCTTACCAAATCACAGAGGAAGAGATTGGTCGTGTTCGCATAGTTGATGGGATAGCCTCAGAACCAGAGTTTTTTTATGCAAAATCAGAAAGATAATGCAAGCAGCTACAACCTATTTAAAATTTATACCACTTGAAAACCTAAATCTTTGGGATGTCAAGCGCTATTACACAAAGAATAATCTGCAATTTGAGAATGTAGTAACTTTGTGGGATATACTAAAGCCTTATAAAAAAGCAGTTAGTAAAGAAGAAATGATTGAAAACAAATGGCAAATCATTTCAAAGATTAATTTTGGCGGCGAACTCTTTTTGCGCGATATTGAGGAGATAGAAACATATAAAGGAAGCTTAAACTTAGTTCCCGATAATGCGATAATCTATTCCAAAATAAATGTCAGACACGGTTGTATATATTTTCATGAAGTCGGTCAAACACCTTTCGGTGTTAGTTCTGAATATCCTATTTTTAAATTCGATGAAACTAAGGTAAATGGTAAATTTTTACACAAGGTTTTGCGAAGCTCTGCTTTTAAAAAATTGCTCAAGACTAAAACTACTGGAATTTCAAAGGCAAGAGTCAAACAAGATGAGTTTTTGGATATTGAAATCCCCCTACCCTCATTAACCGAACAAGAAGCGATTGTAAACAATTACTATTCAAAAATTAAAGAAGCCGAAGCATTAGAAAAACAAGCGAGTGATTTAGAGGAGGAAATAGAATGGTATTTCACTGAAAAATTAGGAATAAAAGCAGGTACTGGAATTGGCTTGAAAAAGGGATTAAACTTTATTGAATATTCTGAAATCCTAAAATGGTCGCTTGATACCATGAACAAAGTTCAATTTACATTTGACAAGTCGAATTTCAAAACAGAGAAATTAAAAAATTTACTGATGTCATTTGAAGGCGGCAAAACACCGTCGAAGGCACGAAAAGATTTTTGGAACGGTAATATATATTGGACATCTCCAAAAGATTTTAAAGGGCGCATGTTTTTACAAAGCGCAGAAGACACTATCACAAATTTAGCAGTGCAGGAATCTGGTATCAAAGTCTTTCCCAAAGGTGTTTTTCTTTCTGTTTTCAGAAGTGGAATCTTGCAACATTCATTCCCAACTGTAGTTACAGAAATCGAAACAGCTATTAATCAAGATTTAAAAGCATATACTTTAAACGAAGTTCTAATTGATAAACTGTTTTATTTATATTTTGTACATACTTTCAAAAAATACATTTTGACATTAGCATCAAAAAAAAGTGTTACGGTTGAAAGTATAAATACAGAAGATTTTTTAGAGATACCAATTCCATTACCACCTATTAGCATTCAGCAAGAAATTACGAATCGTATCAGCGCACTTAAATCACAAACACGACAATTAAAAGAAAAGGCTTCAATTTTGAAACAACAAGCAGAACAAGAATTTGAACAAGAAATATTTGCATCATGAGATTAATACGTTTATACATAAAAGAGAGCGGAATTTTAAAGGATTTTACTTTAGATTTTCCTCAAAAAATTGATAATAATATTTCAGTTTTTATAGGTGAGAATGGTTCCGGTAAAACAACGGTTTTGGAAAGTATAACCAAAATATTCAGTTGGTTTATCAGGAACGAAAGGCCTGAATTTGAGTTTGAACTTGAATATCAGGTAAGAGTTGAAGACAAACTAATGGAATCGAGCACATGGAGCGAGTTCAATACAAGCTACATTTGGGTTAAGTTGTTTTCAAACAAAGAAATAGTTGATATTGAGTGTCACATCGGCAAAATTGTTTTAAAAGGCTTAAAAAATATACGGGCAAGCAAAGAGTTGTTAGCCATTAAACAAACCATAAAAGACAATAAATTTAAGTTGTTGCCCGATGCGATAGCAATTTATTACGCCGGTGAATCAACCAGTATTAAAAAGATAGTTGATGTTCACAATAAAGATTATAGCGAGGCAATCAGGGAATTATATGACGAAGAAAAAGATTTTTCGCCACGACTTTTTTTCTACTACGAACCTTTTCACTTTAATTTGATTTTCCTTGCCCTGCTGTCGTTTGAATATGGAAATGTACCGGAAGCTCTCGAAAAAAAGATACAATTTAATACCATCCATTATTTCACTATAAACCTTAAAAAACCTCATTGGGGTAATAATGAGTTAAAACCAGAAGAGGGGAAATTTTGGGGAGCAAAAGGAACAGTTGCTGTATTTTTAAAACAGCTTCATGAACTTGCCTCAAAAACGGTTGATACTAAAAATGGAATTGCCCTTCATTTTGAATCAAAGGAAAGGTTTAATTTGTACCAGCTTAAGGATTTATATAGTACAGAAAAAGAATTTTTCAATATCCTTGAAATGACCTGGTTGAACGATTTGATTGATTCTGTTGATATTAGTGTTACAAGGCATGCAAATTCTCAATATTTTGCGGTCAACTCAAATACATTTAGCGAAGGTGAAAAACAAGACTTAATAGTTTTAGGGGTAAATGAACTTATTTTAAAAGAAAACTCTTTAGCCTTGTTTGATGAACCTGATACTTATTTGCATCCGCAGAGGCAAAGGGATTTTATTTTTGAATTGGAAAAGCACATTTCAAGTTCTGTAAATATTGAAAATGACTACATTATTACTTCACATTCTCCAAATATTGTTGCCGGTATTAAAAAAGAAAACCTGTTTGTATTTAAGAATGGCCAAACAAAAGAAATCCCTTTTAGCAGTTATGGTAAAAATGTAGAATCGTTGCTTATTGACTTTTTTAATGTCGAAGGTGTACGGAATAAATATGTTGAAAATCTTTTAAGGGAAGTACAAGAGTTGGTTAAGAAGAAAGATTTTATGTCTGATAATTTTAAATCAAAATTCAATGAATTGAAAGACATTCTTCGCCCAACAGCACCTGAAATCGTAAGTATCAATCTTGAAATTGCTAAAAACCGTAAGTAATGATACAGATTGAAAAAACACCATATCCTGAATTTAAAAACTTTGTTCAGAGAAATAATCCACAGAATTGGGAAGGATTAGATGCCGTAGTTCGCACAAATACAAGGAAATACATTTTGGAGAATGAACAAAGTAATCAGTGTGCTTACACGGAGCTACCTCTTGAGTACGAAAAGAACAACTCACATATTGAACATTTAAAACGAAAAGACTCAGCTTTCTTTCCTGAATTGACATTTAAATGGACGAATCTATTTGTTTCTTGTAATTCAGATGACTTTGGCGGGAAATACAAAGATGAAAAATATCTGAAAGGTAAAACTAAAGCTGATAACGCATTGATTATTAATCCGGCTCTTGAGAATCCAAATGAATATTTTGAATTGACATACTGGGGCGAATTAACAATAAAAGATGATTTACAAGAAATAGCAAAAACAAAAGCAGAAGAAACAATTAAAGCATTTTATCTGAATCATAACTCCTTACAAGATAGAAGAAGAGAAATGATACAAAGTGTAAATGATTATAAAAATGGTGGCTTAGATTCAGAAATGATAATTGAATTTTTATCTGGAAGTGGTTTTAAAAGTGTAATTAAATATGAACTTGAGAATTAAAACCAAATTTAGAACGAAGCACATTTGTCCCAACTTTTTCTAAGAATTTCAGCTTTTCTTAGAATCTTTTGGAAGCATTCCAATGGTGTGGCAACAATTCGGTAAGTGCTTTGAAGGCTACACATTCCGGGATATTGACCCCCCATTCCGGCATACTGACCCCCCTGTCACGCTGTCAAACCACACATATACAGCAAAAAACTGCCTCAGGAAAATGATGCAGTTTTGTGCATAATTATCCTGTATAGGCTGTTGCAGTGCATGGTTCAGAAGGTATAACCAAGGATGTTATATGTTGAAAACTTTTTGACGTAAAACAGGGCGATAAGCCGTTTTGCGTCGTAAATTTGTTTTCAACCAACCGATCACTTCATGCCAAAAAAATCCTTTTACGATCTGGTATTTATGCTGTGTTTTTTACACTTCAATACAGCTTTGTGTTCAATAAAGCACAAAAGTGGTGTAAATGACATTTTTTTGCAGTTTCAACTGATTGTATTTCAGGCGTTTGAAAGCTTGTCACGGTTTTACCTAGTATGTAGATAATATTATTCAAAAAAATGAACGAAATTAAAATCAAAACCCGGGATCTGTACTCCTTCTCCGACACAGATCTTCTTCTCCAGATGAGTTGGAAAGACGACCCCACTTCCGTCAGTGTGGAAGCTTTCGATGTTTTTTTTGAAAGATACAAGGACCATGTGTGGCCCATTGTTTATCAGGTCTGCAAAAACTACACCCCTCACCACGGGAAGCAATTGCCGGACGCGGTATTCAACAACACCTTTGTGTTGGTTTTTGAGTCTCCCTTGTCAAAAATGGATCATCTGGAAACATTTACGGATGAAAAAGTGCTCCGCCAGGAAGTCAAGCTGTGGATGATGCAACTTGCCGGAGAGGCTTTGCGCGAACTGATGAACGGGGGCGAAGAGGATTATCGCAAACACATTGTGTTGAAGCCTATCTACACACAATCTTCCACCGCTGATGCAGACAGCCATCTGATGAACGAGGACAATCAGCCCTACAATTCGGATAACCTGACCGACAATCAGCGCAAGTCCGTCGAAGCAGCGGACGAAGCAGAGGAAACAACCCCTCTGACTTCTTCCGAAACAGACGACTTACATCAGGAAGATGCTCCTGTACAAGGCGAAAATATGTCTTTCGATGATACGGCGGATAGCTGTTACAATGCAGATGCAGCCTTTGAGGAGGAGGCAGAAGCAATAGAATTTACCACTGAGCAACGCGAAGCTGCGCGCATAGCACTTACACAACTGACTCACGAACAAAAAGACATCCTAATGACTATGCTAGCCAGTGAGCAGAGGGGCCGTAAACGACCACCTGATGTGATGAAAGCACTCGAAACAAAGTATCAGACAACACCTCAAAACCTGAGAGCCATCAAATCGCGTGCACTCAAACACCTGCGAAAGGCTTTGGGTGGTGGCACGCAGTTGCAGATTTAGCCTGCACGGTTTAAAAAAAAGAGTAGAGTAATACCAAGAAAGAAACGCGAAAATGAAAGATTTTAATAATCTGCAGTCAGAAGTTTATTTGACAAACCTGCTGCGTAGCTACCTCGAATACAATGGCCTGCTGTTTCCAACTACGGCAGGCGCTTTGGCCTCAGTGGAAGATAAGATAAAAAAAAACCCGGTTGTTGGATCCGCAGTTCCGTTCACAGCTGCCGAGATTCTTCGGAATGGTAAAATGAAGCCAGAAAGAACAGAGGGGCCGCAACTGCCTCTAAAAAAAGAGCAATTCAGAGCAGCCGCTGCGCGTAATGGAAAAGACATTCCTGATGAGCTGAGAACCAAGATGCTCCGCGACCGCAAAGATGCGGAAGACAAAAAAGACGGTCATGAGTCTGTATAACCTGAACAAAGCCAGGGAAAGTGAAATATCCGACCTGGCAGCCTGGTATGCCGATACCTTTTGTCCGTCGCCCCAACAAGTGCTGCCACAGCTGATAGCCGAAGAGCTGGGCATCACCTACTCACTCGGCGACTACAGGGGCAAGTTCGACGGTCTGATTGAGAACAACAGGGGGTTCTTTCACATCTATCTGCATGGCAAAGACACCGATAACCTGTATGCTCCCCGCCTGCGGTTCACCTTCGGGCACGAGCTGGGACATTACATCATCGACGATCACCGCAACACCTTGCTGCTGCCCACCACTCCGGTGCATGGCTCGGTGAACACATTGGATTCGTCCATAGAAACAGAACGCGAAGCCGACCTTTTTGCCGCCTGCCTGCTCCTGCCCGAAGACCGGATCAAACGCGACCTCTTCAGGCGGAAGTTCAACTTCGCCCTTGTGGATGAGATCAGCCGCAAATACAATGTGAGTCTGACCGCCACTCTGCTGCGCTTCATCGCCCTGGGTAACCACCCGTTGATGATGGTATGCAGTAAGGCAGGCAAGCTGAAATGGCTGCGCTACAGCCACGACTTCCCCTTCCAGCGCATCCATACAGGTCCAGGCAACGAGATCCCACCCGACACCTGTGCAGGGGAGTATTTCAGCGACGGCACCAAGTACCTTAACAAAACGGAAAAGGTGTTTTCCGAAGACTGGTTTGTTCTTTGGAAGACCAGCGACCAACGCCGCCAGCTGTTTGAACACTGCATCTATCAGGAAAGTCAGCAGCAGGTGATCAGTGTGTTGTGGGAAGCGTAAGATGTGACGAGTGACGGCTTTTGGCTTTTGGCACTTGGCTGTTGGCTTTTGGAGGCTGTCGCATGCTGACTTTCAGACCTTTAGACAATTAACAGCTATTACACAAAGTGCCACGAAGAAGACACAAAGCACCACAAAGGCACGCGTCAGCCCTAAACCCCTAAACTTCTCAACCTCTAAACCCCTCTTAACCAACCATAGCGACCTGGAAAATAAGCTGTTGGCTTTTGGCACTTGGCTCTTTGCTTTGTCAAAACCAGTAACCATTAATCATTCACCATTCACCATTAATCATTCACCGTTAACCATTACCCCTGTTCGTACCAGTCGGGTTTGCCCGTAAGAAAACCGGAGGTGAGCAGATAAAATTGTTCGGCAGCTTCGGCATGTACCCAATGTGAGGCACTTTCGATAGTGATGATTTCCGCGTTGGGGAAATTAGAACGGATAACGGGGTAGTCCTCCGGAAGAATATAGTCGGATTGACCTCCGCGCACAAAAAGTGTAGGTTTGTAAAAAGCCGTTGTTGTTTCAATACCATCAAACATTTGGTTGAGGTTCCGGGCAATGCCGTTGAGGTTGAGCCGCCATTCAAGCGTTTCTTTGTCGCGCCAGTGAAGATTTTTCATCAAAAATTGTCGAATCCTGATTTCTTTCACACGTTGTTCAAGCTGGGCTTCAATTGTGGCTCTTGAAGTATGTTGTTTAAGGTCAACGGCTTGCATTGCCTCAATGATGTTGCGATGATGAGGCCTGTCGCCATAGGCTTTCAAACTGATGTCAACCACAATAATCCTGTTGATAAGTTCAGGGTGTTCGAGTGTGAACCGCATGGCCACCTTACCTCCCATACTATGACCTAATAATATAGGATTAACAATATGCTCATCTTCAATAAGATCCATAAGGTCATCAGTAAGGGCAAGATAATTGAAAACATCGCTATGTGGCGAGAGACCGTGATTGCGTTGGTCGGGGATGATCACATCGAAACCCTCGTCGGCAATGCGACGGCCATAAGTGACCCAGTTGTCGGAGATTCCAAACAAACCATGCAAAATGATAAGTGGTTTATCACCAATGCGTCCATAACGTCTGAAGAAAAGTTTCATGATGAAGGATGTCTTTTATTGATGGTGCAAAGGTACTCGAAACTACTGAAATGCCCGCCATCAGGTTTTTGTTTCCAAATAATCAACAATGCATTTCACCGGCCGAATCGAATTTTGTTAGAACCGGTTATTATAGCTGTCCAATGTTGAGAAGTAATATTTTCAACTATTAATGAGTCATTTATTTACGACATAATGTAAATTATACTTGACATTTAGATGTCTTTACCTTACATTTGTATCATAACTTTAAATTAAGTGTCATGAAAACAAATTATCTATTTCCGCATCAATTTAAAAGAATAGGTTGGTTTCTATTTATTCCTGGAGTCCTGCTAGGAATATTATTTCTGATAACTAAATCAGATATTAGCATACTAAATTTCAAAGTCTTATCAATTGCTGAAGAACGAATCTTTGGTGAGACGGTGTTTTTTTCTATCACTGAGAATAATATTTTAGATGAAATTACTGGATTACTATTAATCATTGGAGCACTTTTTATTGCTTTTTCCAAAGAAAAATCAGAAGATGAGTTCATTTCTAAAATCAGGTTAGAATCTTTAGTCTGGGCAACTTATATAAATTATGCAATCTTAATTTTCACGATAATTTTTATCTATGATCTGATCTTTTTCTGGGTTCTCGTGTTCAATTTGTTTACAGTACTCATATTTTTTATGATTCGTTTTAATTGGGCTTTATATAAATCTAAAAATCAAATCAGAGATGAAGAATAGTATCAAAGTCGAAAGAGCAAAAAAGAATATTACTCAGGCTCAATTGGCAGAACTGGTAAAAGTCAGCCGGCAAACGATAAATGCAATTGAATTAGGAAAATACAATTTGTCGACCATTCTAGCGCTTAAAATCGCACATGTTTTTAATCAATCTGTCCAAGATATTTTCGAACTTGAAGAGTCCGATTGGGATTCCTGATATGGCCAATAACAATAAATCTATAAAATAGGGCTTGCTGAAAAAGTCATAAACTATTGGAATATTGTAAGTTAATTCTATAAAATCAAATTCTTGTGCACGGATTTGGGAGATACTAGTTAAGAAACCTTGCATCAGATATTTCGGTGCGCTGCACCTTTAAACACACCGCCGGACAAAATACTATAAAGATTACCGGTGCGCTGCACCTCAAAATTGAGCCACAGAGTGTCGATAATCTTAATAGAAAAATCAAATAGAATCAAAACGAGAGGTGCAGCGCACCGAAATATAAACATTCTGAGTTTATCAGCAGACCCTAAAATAAACCGTCAACTCAAATTACAACTCCTTAGTTTAAAAGAAGTTATTTGGATGTTATGATTTACGTTCCAGTTGCTTAAGGTGGTCGATTTTTTTCATTTCAAGGAAACTGCTAATGCCACCCAGATGCTCTCTAACTTGTTTGTTGCCAAATTCGTACACTTTGTCAACCAATCCATCAAGGAAATCACGATCATGAGAAACGAGTATCAGCGTTCCGTCGTAATCCTGCAAAGCGCTTTTTAGGATGTCTTTGGTTCGCATATCAAGGTGATTGGTGGGCTCATCGAGAACGAGCAGGTTAACCGGTTCAAGCAGTAATTTGATCATCGCCAAACGGGTACGTTCGCCTCCGGAAAGCACTTTTACTTTTTTGTTCCAGCTGTCGCCGCTAAACATAAAAGCACCCAGCAAATCCTTGATTTTGGTTCTGATATCGCCTTTTGCCACATCGTCAATGGTTTCAAAAACAGATATTTCTTCATTCAGCAGGGAGGCTTCGTTTTGGGCAAAATATCCAATCATGGTGTTGTGTCCCAAACTTAGCTTTCCGTCGAAAGAAGTCTGACCCATCAAACATTTTACAAATGTTGACTTTCCTTCACCGTTTTTACCAACCAAAGCAATGCGTTTTCCCCGCTCAACAACAAATGAAACATCGGCAAATACCAGATGCTCATCATAGCTTTTAGCCATGTTCTCAACTATTACAGGGTAATTTCCGGAGCGTGGTGAAGGAGGAAATTTAAGGCGCAAAGCTGACGTATCTTCTTCATCCACTTCTACCATCGAAAGCTTTTCGAGCATCCGCACGCGTGACTGAACTTGATTTGTTTTAGAGTAAGTACCCTTAAAACGCTCAATAAATTCTTCATTATCAGCAATAAATTTTTGCTGTTCATCAAATTGTTTTTGCTGTTGTTCGCGTCGCTCTTTACGCAGTTGGAGATAGGAAGAATAATTTACGCGGTAATCATAGATGCGACCCATAGTCACTTCGATGGTGCGGGTGGTAATATTATCAACAAATGCGCGGTCGTGCGAGATAACGATCACAGCTTTGGCACTGTTGATCAGAAAATCTTCAAACCATTGTACCGATTCGATGTCGAGGTGGTTGGTAGGCTCATCGAGCAGAATCAGATCAGGTTTTTGGAGCAGGATTTTTGCCAATTCGATACGCATACGCCAGCCTCCGCTGAACTCGTCTGTCAATCGTGGAAAATCAGTCCGCTCAAATCCCAGACCAAGTAAAATTTTCTCAACCTCTGCATCAAAATTGACATCTTCAAGCGAGTAGAACTTCTCGCTCAGTGTGCTTACTCTTTCGATTAATGAATAGTAATCATCTGATTCATAATCTGTTCGTATTGTGAGCTGTTCGTTGAGCGATTCGATTTCTTTTCCCATCTCAAGTACATGTGCAAAAGCCTGTGAGGCTTCTTCAAACACGGTGCGTGTGTCGGTTGTGAGCAAATGTTGAGGCAGATATGCAATTACAGCGTCGTTGGGAGCTGTCACCCTACCACGTGAGGCATTTTTTACGCCGGCAATAATTTTCAACAGGGTCGATTTTCCTGCGCCATTTTTGCCCATGAGCGCAATTCTGTCTTTGTCGTTGATTGCGAATGAGATATCTTTAAATAAAGTCGTGTTTCCGAACTCGACCGTAAGGCCGTCAATTGAGATCATAAAGGTGATTTGGTGGCGCAAAGGTATCTAAAAAAACCGAAACTAGTGATAAAATACAGAAAACCAGCCATATCGCAAATGATGTGGCTGGTTTTCAAAAGCTTTGAGAATGATTTTAATGCTATTTAACCTCTACTTCAATCCACTTACTGCGATCAGGTGGAGCAGGAGCTTTCACTTTTTTCACCGGATTGGCTTTAAGTTCTTTGAGTAATTCCTCAACGGCTCTTTCGATGCCCGGGTCTTCGCCTTTAGCAAGTTCTTCGGGTCGGTCAACTACCTCAATGTCAGGATAAACCCCAATACCTTCGATGATCCACTGTTCGTTTTCATCATAGATACCAAAACGAGGAACAGAAATATAACCTCCGTCAACCAGGCGGGCGTTGCCTGAAATTCCAACCAATCCGCCCCAGGTGCGTGTTCCGATGAGTTTTCCAAGACCCATTTTCTTGAAGAAATAGGGAAAAGCGTCACCACCTGATGATGAATAGCCGTTGATGAGCATCACCTTTGGGCCATCGTGTGCAATGCCCGGTGCTTTGGCTGGCAGGGTCATGCCATTACGATGCCAGTAAGTGAGGGTACGCCGGTCGAGCAGGTCGGCCATGTTATCAGGAATGAAGCCGCCTCCATTGTTACGGTCATCAATAATGAGAGCCTCTTTATCATGATATGAATACATGCCGCGGAACAATTCTCTGTTGCCATCCACAGCGGTGTTCGGAACATGAATGTAGCCGATACGTCCGCCTGAAAGCTTGTCAACCATTTCGCGCCTTTCGAGCACCCAGTTATAATATTTCAACTCCAGCTCACTGTCGATAGTGGTGATTGAAGAGGTAACAGATTCGTTTCCATCGGCTTTTGAGCTTACAGTTAGTTCCACTTCTTTTTCTGAGAGGTTTTCGAGGAAACTGTAAAGGTTATCTTTTGTAGTGACTTCCTGTCCGTTTATTTGAATCAGATAATCGCCTTCCTTCACTTTAACGCCGGCCTCGGTGAGTGGCGACCTGCGGCTTGGATTCCAGTTTTCACCACGGTAAATTTTCATGATGCGGTATCTGCCCGATTTGTTGTCGGCTTCGATTTCTGCACCCAAAAGGCCTGTATTGATACGTTTTACGCGTGGAATATCGCCCCAGTCAACGTAGGCGTGACCGGTATTCGTTTCAGAAACGATTTCGTTGAGGATATAATCCAGATCGAAGCGGCTTCCTACGGCAGGAAGTAAAGCGCTGTAGTTTTGTTTGATAGCAGGCCAGTCAACACCATGTAAGTTGTTGACATAGAAATAGTCGCGGAAAATTCGCCATCCATCAGTATAGATTTGATTCCATTCGGACCTTGGATCTATTTTCATGTCCATCTGGTCGAGATTAAGTTTCCCTGAGCCCGCTTTCTGACCGGGACCTATTTTGGTGATGCCATAGTCGCCGCCGGAGCGATACAGCATCATTTTGCCATCGGCAGAAGGAATAGCCATAAAAGCTCTGTCCATGATCTCTTCGGTTTTCTCGTCGCTAAAATTGTAACGCATGATTTTGCCATCAGCGGCATAAAGTAAACCTCCGTCAACAGCTCCCAGAATACGGTAATTTCCGGATGATACCGGTAAAGCTTCAATTCTACCGTTGATACCTTCGAAATCAATAACTAATTTCGGTTTTTCAGCATCTTTTTTAGTGGTTTCTTTGTCCTCTTTTTTATCCTTTTCGTCTTTTTTAGCGCTTTCGGGCTGTTCTTCCTTTACTGCTTCGGTATCATTCTTTTTGGTTTTCAATTTTGTTCCGTCGTTACGCAATGCCACAGCATAAATTTTTGATGCATTGTTGTAAAGATAGTCGAACTCAAAACTTGAGAAATCGAGGTTGAAATCGCGGTTGGAAACAAAATAGATGAATTTGCCGTCCTTGCTGAACACCGGAGAGGCGTCATCGAACTGTTCATCAGTGATTTGGGAAATTTTTGCAGAAGGAATATGATATACCCAAACTGCTGATTGTCCGTTGGAAGTTTCTTTGTCGTAAGTAATCCACTCGCTGTCGTGTGAAAAAGTATAGGAGCGTATTTCGTTCATTGCAGCCTGATCCACGGCTGTTTCTTTTCCTGTAGCCACATCAATAAGCCAGAGATTCATAGTGCGGTCGCTGTAAGCAATGTACTTACTGTCGGGCGACCAATCGGCTTCATATTTCCAGGCTGATGAATTGAAGGTCAATTGCTTAGCTTTAGCTCCTTTTTTATTTTCAAGCAAATAAAGCTCATATTCACCTGTTTGATCGGAGTAGTAGGCTATATATTTTCCATTCGGCGACCATACAGGAAAAATTTCGCGGACTCCCTGCGTATTGGTTAAATTTTCAATCTGACCGTTTTCGGCCGGAACAGAAAAAATATCACCACGTGCATCGAAAAGGGCACGTTTACCACTGGGCGAGATGTTGAAACTATGGACGTCGTCCTTCACGTTTTTAAAGTAAGGTTTCAACTGGGGGTTATCGAAATTCAACTTAACCTGAATCTTTTCTGATTTTCCGGATGCGAGATTGAGCACATAAAGAAAGCCTCCGTTTTCGTATACCACCTGACCATTTTCACCCGATGGCCACATCACATCAAAGTCTTTGTGAAACGTAAGTTGGGTGGTTTGTTTTGAAACAGGGTCGAGCCTGTAAATGTTGAGGCGCAGGTCGCGATCGCTGGTAAAAAAGATGTTGGTCCCAAACCATACAGGCCATTGGTCGCTTCCGGCAAAATCTGTTACTTGCTCCGAATTGTTGTTTTTTAAGTCGTAGATCCACAATTCGGTAGCACGGCCTCCTTTATAACGTTTCCAGGTGCGAAATTCCCGATCCACAGGAGTGAACGCTATTTTGGTGGCATCAGGAGAAAAGCATGCAAAACCACCGTTAACGATTGCCAGCTCTGTTTCAAAGCCGCCTTCCAGATTAACAAGGTAATAGTTACCATTTCTCTCGCCGAGAGCGGTGCGGTTGGCACGGATAAGAATCTGTTTGCTGTCAGGTGTCCAGTCGAGAACCACATGATCGTAGCCACCACGCGGTGGCATCACACCTACCGAATTGTAATAGGTTAGCTGTTTTGCCGTTCCTCCCTGAGATGGCATGACCCAAATCTGGCGGCTTCCTGAGTATTCAGCCGAAAAGGCTATCCATTGACCATCAGGCGAAATTTTAGGAAAAAGTTCGAGGCCTTCGTGAGAGGTCAGCCGTTTGGCCTCACCTCCTGCTGAAGGAACAGTCCAGATGTCGCCCGCATAAACAAAAGCAATAAGCTTGTTATTGATGTCGGGATAACGCAGCAAACGGGCGTCGTCCATGGCATTCAGCGATAAGCCGGCCAACACAAGCATTGCAGCGATGGTTAATTTGTGTAGGATGTGTTTCATAAAAAGGATATTTGAATTAAAAAGTTAAAGATACACTGAACTTTACAAAACAGAAGAACGATCAAGAATTAGGTGGTATTGAGCAAGTTAAAATGGATTGTATTAAAAATATCAGGTGATTTGGTAATACGTTCTTTGTGAAAATATTGATGATACATGTTATAATTTGAAAGAATAATCCAATAGTTATAATAAAAACCCGCAGCCGGTTTCATAAAAGCCGGCTACGGATTACCAAACCAACACACAAAAAGGCTACTTGGCAGCAGCCTTTATCTTTTCGTCAATAGTCAAACCTTCGAGAATCTCTATTACAAGACCGTCGGATAATCCTGTTTTGACGATACGTTTTTCATAAGTCTGCGGACTTGTTTCAACTTCTACATAAGTAGTGTCGCCGTCAAATTTCAGCAGGCTTTCGGTGATAGCAAGCACATCGTTTTTGCGCTCAAGTACAATATCAGCATTGGCACTGTAGCCTGCGCGTATGAACTGATCTTCCTGTAGTTTTACATCAGCCCTGATTTCAAACTGAATAGCTCCGTTTTCCTCTATTCCTTTTGGTGAAATACGTTCAAGAATTGCTGTAAATTGTTCTTTATCAATAGCTCCAATGGAAAGAATCAGGTCCATACCTTCTTTAATTTTCCCCACTTCCGACTCATCTACTTTGCCTTCAAAAATCATTTCGCCCATATCAGCGATGGTGGCGATGGTAGTTCCATCGTTAAAGGTATTGCTTTCGATTACCGATTTACCTTCTTCAACAGGCACGTCGAGTACCATGCCATCGAGTGTCGATCGGATGAGGGTATTGGTTGCCTGTCCGGCTTTTTTTGTTGCTCCCTCACGAATGAGCTGCAGGTTGTCTTCAGCTGCACTTAGTTCTTCTTTGGCAGTTTTCCAGGCTATATCGTAGGTAAGGAACTCAGCTTCCGGAATTACCTGTTGTGTATATAATTCCTTGTAGCGCTGATGGTTTTTCTTTGCGTCCTCGAGTTGAATCTCAGCTCTTTTAACACGTGATTCAGCGTTATTAAGGTTGATCATATCAGGAATAATTTTTACACGTGCAATCAACTGGTCTTTCTTGACATGATCGCCGGGCTCAACAAAAATTTCTTCAACGATACCTGAAACCTTCGGTTTTATCTCGATCTCTCTTCGCGGAACAACCGAGCCCGTTGCAACGGTTTTGCGAATAATATCGGTTTTAAAAGCCGTTGCTGTTTCATAAACAACGGGTTTTGCCTGCGATTTCTTGTAGAGGTAAAAGATGGTTCCAATAAATACGCCGACTACAATGACGGTTGCAATAATTTTCAAAGCTGTTTTCATTTCTTAAACGATTAATATTTCATTATAATTCCTATAATTCTCTAATTTCTAATCAATAACCTTTATTCATACCTCAAAGCATCGATAGGTTTCATTGACACTGCTTTACGCGCTGGAATCAACCCGGCAATGATTCCTGAAATTACCAGGATCAGCAAGGCCGTCATGGCTACCTGAAAATCAATTGTTGGGTTAAGAAACATTGTATCGCGACCTGTTGGCGGAGGTAAGTTTTTATCAATCACTTCAATCAGAATAACTCCGAATACCATTCCAGCATATCCTGCTATGGTAGTCAGAAATACAGATTCAGTTATAATCTGTGTGATGATCATACCAGGTGAAGCTCCTATTGCACGCATGATACCGATTTCTTTGGTTCGTTCTTTGACAATTACCAACATGATATTGCTGATTCCAATCACGCCTGCCAGCAAAGTTCCAATGCCAACAATCCAAATCAGCCCGTTGATACCTAAAAATAATCCGGTCATCTGCTTAAACTCTTTTCCAAGATTAAAATGCCCGATAGCACGGTCGTCTTCAGGAGCTACCTTATGACGTTCTTTCAAAATTTTCATAGCCTTCTCTTCAACGATACTTACATCGATGCCGGGCTTTGAAGTAAGCGCAAACCAACCAACAATATTGCCATAGTTGAATGCTTGCTGCAGGGTGGAAAAAGGCATATGGATACTTTGCTCTTTGTCGCCACCAAAATTCATATTGCTGTTTTTTGGTGCAAAAACTCCAACCACCTGAAAGTAAATTCCATTGATGCGGATGTATTCCCCCAGCGGATTTTCGTCCTTTTCAAAAAGAATTTCGAGAACTCTTTTCCCAATGACAACCACTTTGCGCTTCTGTTCAATATCTGTTTTGTTGATAAATCGTCCCTGAAGAATATTGGCTGGGTCGATAAGATTCCATTCAGGATAGTCGCCATAAATGCTGAAAGCACCCGATTTGTCATCTCTTATAACATTGTTACCGGTATTGTTTCTTCCACCGCCTTCAAGCCGGGGAGAAATGAGTCCGATTTCCGGAATATTATCTCTAAGCGCTTGTATATCATCATTGTTGTAAAAATAGCGGCGATTTCGTGGCAATCCTTTATAAGGAATAGTTGTTGGGCGTGTCCACATGAATACGCTGTTGGTTGCAAAATCGCCCATGCCATTCATTACCCCGTTTTTGAGGCCGCTGCCCGAACCCAACATCACCATCAGCATAAAGATGCCCCAGAAAACACCAAAAGCCGTGAGGGTGGTACGTAACTTATTTTTTGATAAGCTACTCCATATTTCCTGCCAACGATCGCGATCAAACATTTTATTCTAGGATTATATTATTCAATTAATTTTATATCAACGTGTTAACATCGAATTACTCATCACGTAATGCTTCGATAGGACGGATGGAAGCTGCTCTTCGGGCAGGAATAAATCCAGCCAGCGCCCCTGCAACGACCAACAAAACGGTTGCTCCTATTGCTATTTGAATGTTTACTTCGGGTTGCCTGAAGAACGGTGTATCGATATTTTTCGAAATGAGTTCCAACAGTCCAACTCCCAGCACCAGACCAATGTAGCCGGCAAAACCTGTAATGAGGATGGCCTCCTGCATGATCAATCCAATGATACTGCCAGGTGTAGCTCCCAAAGCTTTGCGAATTCCTATTTCTTTGGTGCGGTCTTTCACCACGATCATCATAATGTTGCTTACGCCAACAACACCGGCGATGATGGTTCCAATTCCTATTACCCAGATAAACATGCTGATGGAAGCAAATAGTTTTTTAAACTTTTGAAACTCTTCTACGCTGTTCCAGAAAAACATGGCTCTGTCATCAGTTACATCAAAACGATGCCGTGCAGCAAGCTTTGATTTAATATCTTCTTCAATAAGTTTAGCTTCTTCTTCATTGGCATCACCAACGGTAGCCACCAGAGCCTGAATATCACGCCCTGCTCCAAAAACCCGTTGCGCGGCACTCAAAGGAAGATATACCAATTGCATATTGTCGTCGCGACCATCGTCATCATCAAAAACGCCAACCACTTTAAATGGAATGCCATTGACCTGAATATATTTATCTAAGGCAGCTTCACCGTTTTTAAATAACGCTTCCTTTACTTTTGTGCTTATTATGACTGACTTACGGGTTTCAGAAATATCCTTATCGTTGATAAACCGCCCTTCCACCATGGTTAATTTTTCCACTGTTCCATAATCAGGATGTACTCCTCTGATGCTAAATGAGCCAAATTCATTTTTGTAGGAAACAGTGTTGCCCGACCATATCTGATAACGCGATGAAATAAGTTCGACGCCTTTTACAGTAGCAGCAATGTACTCGTAATCTTCGTTGGTCATTTGTATCTCACGACCCGGTTTCATACCTGCGTATGCCTTGCTTGTTTGTCCGTTCCAGGCCCAGATAGCATTAGTAGCCGAAGAGCGGAATTCGTTGGAAACGCCATTCTGCAAACCGATGCCTGAACCTTGAAGTATGATGAGCATAAAAATTCCCCAGGCCACAGAGAAGCCGGTTAAAAAAGTACGTAGCTTGTTTTTTTCTATCGTACTGAAAATTTCCTGCCATTTATCGAGATCAAACATGGTATTGAGGCTTTTTTTGGTTTTGTATTAAGCTACATCAGAAGCTGTTGGAGCATGAAATCCGTTTCTTATGTCAGTCCCTATCAAACCATCATTCAAGCGGATAATGCGCTGGGTCTGATGCGCAATATCATTTTCGTGTGTCACAATTATGATGGTGATTCCGGTTTGATTTATTTCTTTGAATAAGGTCATAACCTCGTTGGATGTTACACTATCAAGCGCACCTGTTGGTTCATCGGCCAGGATTATCTTTGGCTGAGAAATTAAGGCTCTGGCTATTGCTAAACGTTGTTTCTGACCTCCGGATAATTCATTTGGAAGGTGAGTTGACCAATCGGTGAGACCTACTCTTTCGAGGTATTCCATTGCTGTACGGTTGCGTTTACGTCGCGGAACTCCCTGGTAGTAAAGAGGTAAAGCTACATTTTCCATTGCGTTCTTAAAACTGATAAGGTTGAACGACTGAAAAACAAAGCCTAAAAACTTATTGCGAAGCATTGCAGCCTTTTTTTCATTCATTTCCTTAATAAGGGTTCCATCAAGCGAATACTCTCCCTTGTCGTGATTGTCAAGCAGCCCGATGATATTAAGTAAAGTTGATTTACCTGAACCAGATGATCCCATGATCGAAACCATTTCACCTTTTTCAACCTTTAGATCGATCCCTTTGAGCACATGCAAACTGTTGTGCCCCATCTGATAACTTTTATGAATATTCGACAATGTAATCATTGTGTGCGATTTGGATTTGACAGTCAGATCAAATCATACACTGTGCCGAAAATTGTATCTATCAGAAAAACAAAATTATAGGTGAATTGTCAGACGTATTAAAAGTAGAAAATGTGTTAGTTTAGGTGTGCGCATACGTTCAATTTTATTCGAAATCGAACAGTTTTATAAAAATGAAACTCAAAATTAGCCCGTTATCTTTATGTATATTCTTAGGCAATAGTCAGCAAAATTTGTCTTTGGGTTATTAATTTTTAATGATTGCATTCATATCCAATTGCGAAAAGCAAGAAACCCAATTCCGAAAAGTATAGACTTATATATCTGATTGATAATATAATACAAAATGGTTACAAAATTTGAGTCAAAGTTAGTAACCATGCCTGGCATTTATCTTTGTTTTGAATTTCCATGAAACAACAAACCCCTCTCCGAAGAAAGGGGTCTAAGAATTGTAAAGAAGAAACGGTTTTTTAGGAACAGCCTCCTTTAACCGTTTTCTTTTTTCCCTGTGCTTTTGGTTTTGGAACCGCTGCTCCTGTACTTTCCTTTAAAGTAGTGTTTGATACTAAACCGCCGCCTCCAAGTGCCTGGCTGGCTCCCATGCGAAAGTCATATTTGGCAAGCTCATCATCTGAAGAAGTTGTTGCGGGTTTTTGTGGATTCATGATGGTCTCGAACCAATAGTTCAGGCCACCCATCAAGACATAATTATTCTCATATCCCAACTGCCTCACCAGCATCCAGGCCTCATTAGCACGTGTGCTCCCGTTGGCATAAAAAACATTTGTCATCATGTCCTGGTTTAAGATATCCTGAAACTCAGTTGACAATAAATTATCTAATGGGATGTTTATCGCTCCGGGAAGGCTGTATTTCTCAAATTCACTTTGTGGACGAACGTCGATAAGTTGTAAAACAGGGTCTTTATCCACAATCATTTTAGCTACCATATCGGCATCGAGGTATTGTGTGCCGCTTTTCAACTCATCAAGTATTTGCTGTGCTGTTAGCTTAAAAGGAGTTGTTGTGTTTTTTGGAACGGCTGCAATAATAAAGCCGAGGGATATCAGGATTACTGAAAGAAGAATGCGAGGATTTATTGCTAAATTTTTCATGATTTAACTTATTTAATATCAATAGTTTAAATTTAGTATTCGTCTCTGGGAAACATTTTTTCGGCCCATTCAGCACCCCAGAACATGGCGATGGCAGCCAATATAACAATAAGTACTGTTACACCTTCGGAAATTCCGAAGAATTCGGAAATTCTGGGACTACCCCAAAATTCTGCCATAAACAGTGGCTCGAGAAGCGAGAAGGCTTCGCCAAAAATAAAAACTCCAATAAAAAGCCCAATGATAAACACATATGCATCGATTTTTCCAATTGAAGCTCCGCAGAAACTCGTTCCAGGACAATACCCACCCATGATGAATCCTGCACCCATGATAACTCCGCCTACTACTGATGACCATAAATAGGTTTCGTTGACGTATACAAGGCTTAGATCAACCCAATCAAAAAGGCTGAAAAACAGCAGTCCAAGCATTGCTGTGATTGCTCCTGTGAAGAAAACTTTAAGAACAACGGCATCATACCCGTAGAAAACTCCTGCGAGTTTTCTGCTGGAAGAAAAACCTCCTTGTTCCAAAACAAATCCAAATCCTATTCCTATGAAAAATGCAAGTAAAAGATTGCTGTTTTCTGAAATGATTTCATTGATTACCAATGGTCCCATGATATTTTACTTTAAAAGTTATTGTTCAGTTAAATCCAAAGTTTACGGAAGAAGTAGGCAAGCATAAAGGCTGTTCCAAAAATGGCGGCCATCGAAATGAAGCCTCCCAATGATAAAACGGCCATTCCGCTTAGGGCTGATCCACTTGTGCAACCTCTCCCAAGTTGCGAACCAAGACCAAAGAGTATTCCTCCGCCTAATGCGGCAATAAGTCGCGTCCGTGACTGTATTTTAGGGTTGTGCTCAACTTTCCAGGTTAGTCTGCGGCCGATAACACCTGATAAAAACCCTCCGACAATTACCCCCAGCATTTGATACACCAGCCACGAATTGAGTGGCTTACCATCGTGTGCTTTGCTGAAATTATCATAGAAAGGTGAGGCGGCGGCATGAGCTGGTGTGATGGTTTGTACGCCTGCAACAATAGCGCTTTTTATAGCGCCACTAGCTCCCAGCCCGCGACCAGAAACGAAATTGGCAGCTAAAACGACCAATCCAAGCAAAACACCTGCCAGATAGGGGTTCATGTACTTTCGTGGCTTTCGAATTGTTTCCATAGTATTTCCAATTTACTAAATATCAATTAATTCTTATCTTATTGTAGATCAAATAAATATATCACTAATTTAATACAACCATCTGCTGGCCTGACCTGCGTAAGTCATAATGAACCTAAACATAATTCCTCCAGTTAACACTAGTGTTGGAGCAAGCCAGTAAGGCATTTTGAACCCTCGTAATTCCAATATTTCAAGAATAGCAGGTATTACCAAACCTAAGCTAAAAACAAATAACCAGAAAATTGTGGTGTAAGGTCCGCCAAGGAATAGTTGTGCTGCTTCAATATGTACTTGTGTGCTTGCCAGAAATCCCATAAACATATGAATAATCAAAAATACTTCAATCCCGATCAGCATCAGGTCAATTTTGGCAAAATAATGCCTTTCCAGGTGGTTGCGGCTCATCAGCACGATTGCAGCTGCACCTGTCGATAATCCTGAAGTGAGGAAAAGGGGTCCTAAAATGGAAGTGTTCCACAGTGGTCGGGCATTGAAAGCTGATAATAAAATTCCGGTGTATACCCCTAGAATAAGCGAAAATACCAGCATTACCCATGAAATGATTAGCAAATGTTTTCTAAAAAAGGCCTCAACAGAAATCAATACCGGGTATTTCCAATCCCATTTTGGAAAAATTTCTTTGATGTTCAACGCACACCAGATCAGCGATAAAGGAGTGACGACCATTAGTGTCCAAGCTCCCCACGACATGGGCGATTCGATCCGTATGGTTGTATAAAGCCGCCAGAAATAAAGCTTGTGGTTAAGGTCGAGTAAAAGGGCCAGCAACCCGAAACTTAATAAAATGGGTGTTATAAAAGGTGCTATTCGGGCAGCAGTTGGGTATTTATTTTCTTTTCCCTGAATAGTAACAAGAGCAGCAAAAAATAAAATTCCTGCAGCCAGTCCTCCAAGGAATAAATACAGAGGGATGTGCCAATGCCAAATTTGGAGGTAGGGGTCGATGAGCCGGTTCAACCTGCCGCTAACGATTAATTCTTCTCTCATAAACGGATGTTATTTCTGATGAATGAATTTTAAACGGATATTGATTTAAATTAAAAAGTAAAGTTGTGGCATTGTGCCAGCTTCCGGAATGAGTGTTTTCCATTTGCGCTTTTTCAATACCAGTGAAACGGGGCTGTTAGGGTCATCAAGATCACCAAAATACATACATTTGGTTGGACACACACTTACGCAAGCCGGATCGAGACCTTTTTTCACCCTGTTATCCAAACAGAAGGTACATTTATCCACATAACCATCCGGATGAGGATAACGTGCATCATAAGGACATGAGGCAATACAGGCACCGCAGCCGATGCACTCTTTGGGAGTAACGAGCACAACGCCTCCTTCGGCATAATGACTTGCTCCCGTTGGGCAACAGCGCACACAAGGTGAATTATCGCAGTGATTGCAACGTTCTGAGCGAATCTCGATCTCCAGCTGTGGGTAGGTACCATCGGTAACTTCCACAATCCAGTCGCGGCAATAGCCAATAGGAACCTGATTTTCTGTTTGACAGGCTACAACACAATCGGAGCAGCCCACACATTTTTTTGTATCAACAGCCATTGCGTATCTCATGACTCAGCCTCCTTTCCATTGGTTTCCTGATCAAAAATGAAGGTAACAAAATTGCTTCGCATACCTGTGCCTCCCATCACCGGGTCAATTTTTACGTTGGTAACCAGCTCAGTATCATTGATTCCTCTTCCGTGTGCCCGAGTTAGTTTTTTGTTGTTATGACCAAAACCGTGAACCATATAAACACTGTCCCAACGGATACGTTCTGTCACACGAACTTTGATGCTAAACGAGGATACTATCTGATCCTGATTTTTTAGTTTCACATATTGACCGGTTTTCAAGCCCCAAATTTTAGCAACTTTCGGATTTACCCACAATGTGTTTTCGTCCATCAAATCGGTGAGATTTGGATTGTTGGCAGTACGGCTAAATGTATGCATAGGAGCTCTGCCATAAATAAGCCGGTAGAAACCTTCTCCAGGTTCTTCATGAGGGGTATAAACAGGTAAAGGGTCAAAACCTTCGGCTTCCATATCGGTTGAGTATAATTCGATTTTTCCGGTATTGGTGTTAAATGCCACATCTTCACCAGGGGCAAAATACAAGTCATCGTATGTGCGGGGGAACTTTTTAACACCTATCCGTTTCATTTCTTCAAGTGATGAACCTGCTTGCTTCAATTGCCAATCGAGGTACTCTTCCATATCCTTCCATGGAAAAAAGGCATCTAATCCAAGTTTGCCGGCGAGTTTTTTTGCTATCCAGTCAGCTGGCTTGGTATTGTATTTTGGTTCGGTTGCAGGAACCCGAATGGCAATATTTGGTTCGCGATGAGGCGATTTTCGCAACATATCATAGCGCTCAAGGTAGCTGCATTCGGGCAAAACCACATCAGCATAACCTGTGATTTCAACAGGCATGGTATCTACAACAACCAACAATTCAAGGGCTTCCATGGCTTTAATGGTATGTTGCTGATCAGGTAGTGCAGCCAATAAGTTGGTACCGTTAACGAGCCACATCTTAAAATTACAATCCTGATCAGGTGATGGAATTGTTGCATCACAAATACCATTGCTTACAACTTCGTTGGCAAGGTTGTATTTTCCTTTATAGGCATCCGTTGGTAATTTACTTGGCACTGGGAAAGGAGGATGAGGATAATCAGGAACTTTGGCTTTTTCAGGATTATAAAAACCGCCGCGACGACCCCAGGAACCCAGCAACGCATTTAAAATTGCAACGGCACGTAAACGTTGTGTATCATCGCCATACCATGTAACATGACGACCCGGATGAATGATAACAGCTGGTGAAGCATCAAACATTTCTTTGGCAGTTTTACGAATAATTGTTGGCTCTATCGTTGTGATGCCATAAGCCCATTCGGGAGTATATTGCTTCACATGTTCTTTCAACTGATCGAAACCATGTGCATAGCGGGTGATATATTCTTTGTCGTACCATTCGTTTTCTATAAGCACATTCATCCACGCTAAGAGTAGTGCCATGTCGGTTGAGGGCTTGATGGGCAGCCAGAACTTCGATTTTGATGCTGCTGTCGAAAAACGCGGGTCAACAGTGATAATGGCAGCTCCTTTGTCGATTGCATCAGACATTTCCTGTATCTGACCATTATGCATGTTTTCGCCAATGTGTGATCCAATCAGCACAAGGCAGCGTGTATCGCGTATATCTGTCCGTTCAGGAGAATAGATAATATCACCAAATGTTGTTAGGAAGCCAACCTCACGTGGTCCGCGGCATTGTGCAAACGAGGGTGCTGTTATAGATTGTGAGCCGAAAGCTTTCAATAAATGCCCGAAATGAGCGCCGCCCGAACCATGGGTAAATAATGCAATACATTCAGGGCCATATCGTTGGGCTATGTCTTTCATTTTGGATGCTATATAATCCAGTGCCTCATCCCAATCAACTTCTCTGAAGGTATCAATACCATCCACTTTTGTTCGGATAAGAGGAGTTTTCAAACGGTCGGTGTCGGAATACTGTCCAACGCCGCCAGTTCCCCGCGGACAAAAACGACCGTTGCAATGTGGGTCATCATCGTTACCAATGATTTTTTGTATCTCACCCTTGCTGTCCTTATAAACCCATCCGGCACATTGCCAGAAACACACTTCGCAATAAGTGGGAGTGCGTGATATTGAAACAGGACCTGCATTCAGGCGTTCAATGAGATTGGAAGCATTGGTCCAATTGGAAAGAGACGCTGAAACAGCTATTCCGCCTGCCCCAAGGGTACTGATCTTTATAAATTGTCTGCGCGTGGTTTTCATATCCACATAAGTTTTAATGAATAGATATCTATATATCTATATATAACCGTATATAACTGCTCAAAATTACTAATAACTTCTTTGTTATTTGGTTGATATAGAACAATTTAAATAGTTTTTATCTGGATTAATTCTAAATAGCACTCTAAGTGGTTGCAGATATTGAACTTACACGAAAATTGTTTTTGCGAACGATAAAAATAACTTTTTGATATGCAAAAAAAATGCAGACTGTTGAAGTCTGCATTTATTAGAAACAGCATTTTAGCACCTTAAATCAACAGCTGTTTTTATTCTTTTTTCATTTGTATGTTCATTCCGCCTTGTTTAATAGTCAAGGTATTAGTACCGAAAGTGATTAAAATTCCAGCCTGATCGAACCGGAATGTTGTTTCATCAACAGCAGCGAGAGGAAAAGCCGATTGCCCGGTTGCCATTCCAAAAAGTTGCTTTTCTTTTAGAGTAATGTTCATCTTTAACGGAAAATCAGGACTGCTATAAACACCAGTATAGGTAGTTAAAAGAGCTTCATTTACTGTAACTACATTAAATACAGGCAGTTTGTATTCTTTATTGAGCAAAATACTCAATGCTCCGATGAGCGCTTCATTGGGGTTATAATCAGCGGCATTCACACAAATGGCTATTGCAAGGCTGTCATCCGGAAACCAGGATAAGCTGGAGCGAAAGCCATCGATACCACCAGTATGACCAAATCCATTGTGATCGTAGAAGGGCATTGCAAAAATACCGTAACCGAAATGCTCTTTCAGATCGGTCATTTTGTTAAGGGAATTGGCACTTAACAGTTTACCGTCAAAGAGAGCTTTGATGAAATGATTCAGTTCAGTAGGAGTGGAAATGATAGCACCTGCGCCCCCGGGAATTGACATATCCGTCTCCACTTCTTTTATAACTTCTTTATTCTCATATTTATAAGAATAACAATTTCCATTTTCAGGAGTAATTGCCGTACCATAACGTGTGTAGTGCAATGAAAGCGGACGTGTAATGCGGGTTTCAAGGTTGATTTGGTAATCGAAACCAGTAACTTTCTCAAGGATATAACCTAAAAGTATATAGTTTGAATTGCTGTAAGCTGTTTTCGCACCGGGTTCAAACTCACTTTCAGATGCAACAATGCGCTGAAGCAATTGTTCATGTGATTGATATGTAGATAAATAACCCAAATACGCACTATCGTCTGTGATGCTGTGGATGCCGCTGCGATGCCCAAGCATTTGATCGATAGTAATACGATCGGAATGAGGTACAGAAGGATAAAAATCGGAGAGTTTTGCTTCCAGAGAGAGTTTGTTTTCATCAACAAGCTGCAAAATCATTACAGCAGTAAACATTTTACTGATAGATCCGATGCGATAGACAGATGTAGCCTTAGGTTTCAGCTGAGTAGCAACATCACAAAAGCCAAACTGCTTGTTGTAAATTTCAAGTCCTGCTTTTTGAATGCTGATACTCCCCATCATTTTATTTTCCTTTTCGAGCAGATGAAAGAGGCTATCGAGTCTGCTCATTTGATAACTGTTTTGTGCCGAAACATAAAGTCCGGCACAAAACAGGGTTAGAAGCAGGAATATCCTTTTCATGACTTGGAATTTTCTTTCCGTTCTTTGGTCTCGATAAGATAATTAAGCACCAGAGCTAATCCTCCAAAGAGAAATGTCATCGAGAAAAAAGATACTTCTTCGTTGAGAGCCGTTGTCACAGCAAGGATGTTGCCGACTAAGATGCCAGCTCCGACGCCGATGAACAACATTCCAAATTTCAGACTTGTGAATCGGCCTGAAGGTTTTTCTGTTTGGAACAATGATGCATCATATCCTTTTTCCATCATCGTGAGGCGTTCGCGACGACGAACAAAAAGAAAGAACAATCCGTAAATGGTACCAAAGACGATACCTGTTATTGCAATAGGGGTGATTTCAAGCATTTTTTTAAGTATTTGAGGTAAATAATTTTTTGTTACAGGCTTTTGACGCAGTATTTTTTTTTGGTTACACATACTTTTAAAAAATGGTTTTATAACGTAATGCAGACTGAGCACAATAAATTTGCTGTTTTAATGTTACTTTTGTCCTCCCATAATGCTTATGGGTAATATTTGATAAAAATTGGTTATCAATTATTTATGAATAAAATATTGTTTTTGGCTGGTTGTTTACTGGTACCTTTTTTTGTGTTTGCGCAAGTGGAGGAGCCGGAAATAGACACTGTCAGCCTGAATTTTTTCGGTGAAACCTTTATCCTGGGCGACAGTTTGATGCTCATGGCACGTAGTGATAGCGGAGCATTGTTATCCGACAGTCTTGCATTTATTGCTCAGTTCGAGGAAGCTTTTTATCTTTCTGACAGCATATATCTTTATACTGAGATTGATAAACCAAATGTGTTTACAGAGCGACTATTGATGCAGCCTCCTTCAGTTGTTTCGGTTGAAATTGAGCAGTTGGTAGATTATTCTTTAACCTTCGTCGGCCTGCCTTATCGTTTTGGAGGAACAACCGAAAATGGCTTTGACTGTTCGGGTTTTGTACGTTATGTGTATGGAAAACACGGCTATGACCTCCCCAGATCGAGTCGTGAACAGGTGCACATCGGCAAAACGGTTCCGCTTGAGGCCGTCCAGAAAGGTGATCTGTTGTTTTTTAAAGGACGAAATGCCAAGAGTTCGACAATAGGACATGTTGCCATGGTCATTGAAGTATCAGAAAACAAGGATGTGAAGATGATACACAGTACCCGTCACGGGCTGCGTGCCGACTGGCTTTCGGAAGAACCCTACTATCGTAAACGATACGTCACTGCAAAAAGGCCTGATATTAAACCACAATAAATTCAAACATGCCTATACGTGGAGTGATTTTTGATTTTAATGGAACTCTGGTGAATGATACACATCTGCACAACCTTGCCTGGAGAGAGTTTTTCGATCGTTATAAATTACCTCAGCCTGGAGATCGGGAGATATTTCTCTTACATGGAAAAACAAATAAAGATATTTTGTCTATCATCTTTCATCGTGAAATGGAAGCGGATGAGGTCGTAAAGTATGGTTTTGAAAAAGAGGAAGTTTACAGAGATTTATTCCGTAAAAAAAATATTCAGCTGATGCCGGGAGCTGTTGATCTTTTCAACTGGCTCAAAAACAAAGAAATACCTTTTACAATAGCCACAGCTTCTGATAATGAAAACGTTGATTTTTATTATGATTTTTTGAATTTATCCCGTTACTTCATTCGAAATAATGTTGTTTTCAACGATGGGACCATTCCCGGCAAGCCCGACCCTATGCTTTTCAACATGGCCATTGAGCAACTTAACATGTCATCGCATGAGGTGTTGATTTTTGAAGATTCTTTCAATGGCATTATGGCTGCTGAAAATGCTAAAGCAGGAAAAATAGTTGTAATGGATTCACATGGAGAAGATTATTCGCGTTGGAATCATGACATAATCACTTCTTTTGTGGATTTTGACAAAAGCATTTTTGGGTAAAGAAAACTATAAGTTCTAACCTTTTACAGCATCACTCTGTTTATTGCCTTTGGAAGGTTTTATAGCAAGAAAAATATCAGCTTTCTTGAGTGCACAATGGATATCCGGACAAACATTCTCCTCCCCAACCACATCAAACAAACCATTTTTCTTCATCGCATCGAAAACAGTTTTATTAGCTCCGGAAAGGATGATATGGATTTGTTTTGACTGAGCTCTTCTGATAAAATTCCGAAGATTTGTAAGTCCGGTAGCATCAATAAAAGGAACTTTTCTTAAGCGTATGATCCTTATTTTGGGCGTTTTAACCAAATTGCGCTCTGCTTCATCAAACTTACTTGCAACACCAAAAAAGAATGGGCCGCTGATTTCAAACACTTCAACATCTTTTGGAATAAGTAATTGTTGTGCATCGTCGGCGAAATCCGACTGATCGTCGTCAACAGCCTGCTTAATAACATCTACCTCTGTTGTTTCTATCAACCGCTTCAGGAATAACAGTACAGCAAGTAGAAGACCAAATTGAATAGCCACAGTCAGGTCAATCACAACGGTTAAAAAGAAGGTGACGAGCAGTACAGAAATATCGGAACGGGTATTCCGGAAAAGGGCTTTGAACGAACGCCATTCACTCATGTTATAAGAAACCATTACGAGGATTCCGGCCAAAGTGCTCATTGGAATAAGTTTAGCCAGCTTTCCAAAGAACAACAAAATCAATAGCAGTACCACAGCGTGAATGAGTCCTGCAACAGGAGTTTTGCCTCCGTTACGAATGTTGGTCATGGTACGTGCAATAGCACCTGTAGCAGGGATTCCACCAAAAAGTGGCGCAATAATATTTGCAATACCCTGACCGATAAGTTCGGTGTTGGACCGATGCCGGCCACCTGTTGCCCCGTCAGCTACCATTGCTGATAACAGTGATTCGATAGCTCCAAGAATTGCAATTGTGAAGGCAGGAGCAAGTAACAAACGCAGGGTGTCGAATGAAACAGAAGGAATTGACGGAACGGGGATGGTTGCTTTGATTTCGCCAAAGCGACTTCCAATGGTTTCGACAGGCAAATCAAAAATGGTAGTGACAATGGTTGTAATAACCAAAGCTATAAGCGTGCCCGGAATTCGTTTTTCGATCTTTGGCCAGAGCATGATAGTAATGACAGTAAACAAACCAAGGCCAGCAGCATAGATGTTTATCGATTTAAAATGAACCAGATAAAACCGCCATTTGGCAATGAAATCTGCCGGTGTAGCTTCACTAACTTCGAGGCCAAAAAAGTCTTTGATCTGACTCGAGAAAATGACAACAGCTATCCCGCTGGTAAAGCCAACAACAATGGGATGTGGCATGAATTTGATAATACTACCAAGTTGCAAAACCCCCATTGCAACCAGCATAAAACCTGCCATAATGGTAGCAACAATAAGTCCGGGAACCCCAAATTGTTCTACAATACCATAAACAATTACGATAAAAGCGCCTGTCGGACCTCCAATTTGAACACGGCTTCCGCCAAGGAGTGAGATAAGGAAACCAGCGATGACTGCTGTTATCAGACCTTGTTCCGGCGCTACACCTGATGCAATACTAAAAGCAATTGCTAATGGAAGTGCCACAACCCCAACAATTAAGCCGGCGATAAGGTCGGATAAAAAAGTTTTGGAATTATAGCCTTTGAGAGTTGTAAGTATCTTAGGATGAAATACTTTTTGTATGTTTTGTAAGATTTGTCCTGACATTGCAGTTAGCCTTTGAATTGAGGGTGCAAAGGTAAGGCTATTTACGAATACAAACATTCATTGGGGCTTTTTCAAATTAGCAATTTGCTTTTATGGGAATGAATTGCATTTTTTAATAGAAACATCATCTTATTCCATTATATGATTAAGAAAAACTGTTTAGATTCGTGCAAAAAAGGAAATGAGAAAATTTGTAACTCTTCTGTTTATTGCTTTAGTGAGTTTAAACATTAACGCTCAGGAAGTTACTGAGGTAACCGGAATTGTTTTCCATGACATCAACAGCAATAATAAGAAAGACCGGGGAGAAAATGGGATTGCCAATGTGGCTGTTTCAAATGGGACAGAGGTTGTCTTAACCAATGAAAACGGATCGTACAAACTAACGATTAAACAGGAGGGGATGATATTTGTTATCAAACCATCTGCCTATAGCTATCCCGTAAATTCGAATAATCTACCTGTTTTTTACTATTTGCATAAGCCAAAAGGCTCGCCTGAACTCAATTTTAAAGGTGTAGATCCAACAGGTGAGTTGCCAAAAAGCGTTGATTTCCCTTTACTGACTGGTTGTGATTCAGAAGTGTTTAGTGTTTTTGTAAGCTCAGATCCTCAGGCTTATACAATTGAGCAGGTGGATTTTTACGACAAAGATATTGTGACAGAGCAGAAGGCAAATAGCGGACCAGTTTTAGGATTTACTCTTGGCGATATTGTTGGCGACAGGCCCGACTTGATGGAAGCTTCAAATTTGGCAACCGGACGTGTTGGTGTGCCATGGTTTCATGTCCTTGGAAATCATGACATGAATTATGATGCCAAAATACCGGAGCATGCCGATGAAAGTTTTGAACGGTACTATGGGCCCTCAACCTATTCATTCAATCAGGGAAAGGTTCATTTTTTCATTTTAAATAATGTTGTTTACCCAAATACTTATAACGATCAGCAATATATTGGCGGACTCTCCGATGATCAGTTCCTGTATATTGACAATATTTTAAAAACAGTCCCTAATGAACACTTGCTGGTTTTTTTGATGCACATACCCTTGTATAATGAAGCGCAATGGGGAGAAACATTCAGAATTTCACAGCGTGAAAATCTGTTTAACTTGTTAAAAGACCGACCTTATACCTTATCCCTTTCGGGACATACGCACACACAGGCTCATTACTATTTCAATCAGGATGAAGCATGGAAGCAGGAAAAGCCGCATCATCATTATACGGTTGGGACTGCTTCAGGCGATTGGTGGTCGGGTGCTTACAAAGAAAATGGCGTGCCTGTTTCGACAATGCGCGACGGTACTCCTAATGGATATAACATCCTGAATTTTGATGGTAACCAATACATCTATGATTACAAAGCAGCCGGCAAAGATGAGAAATACAAAATGCGTGTTTATGGACCGAAAGTGGTTCCAATGGGGCGTTATTTCAGAGGTGAGTTTTATGTGAACTTCTTTCAGGGTGGCGAAAAGGACAGTGTTTTTTACAATGTGAATGGAGGCGAATGGAAGAAGATGCGTTATACCGTGGAACAAGATCCGCATATGTGCGCTGTTCGCTATGAATGGGATCATGCCACCACATTGCCCGAAGGCTCACGTCCTTCAAACCCATCGCCTTGTTACCATCTTTGGAAAGCACGTGTTCCAGCTCGTCTTCCCGAAGGATCAAATACGATTAACATAAAAGTCATAGATGTTTTTGGAAGAGAGTTCTTCGATACCTATAACTTTGAAGTAGTTAAAAATGAATAATTTCATTAAGGAATTGATCTGTAAATTGTTACAATTGCCATTTTAAACCTGTACGGAACCACCATGAATAATACTCCTGTTTTTTGAAATAGGCAGGATACAAACTTATAGCATTATCAACACTATTTCAATCTTTGTTTCGTTCATTAATAAAGTGGAAACAAAATGAGAAATCAAGCGCGGGCCTTTCTTCTTTTTTACAAACGCATTGCTTTCTCTGCTTTGTTTTTTGCCTTTCTTCTCAGTTTGTTAACCGGAAGTCTTTCATTCGCTGCACTTGGTGTTTCTTACTTTTTTATAATGATTGTTTTTCATTATGTGATGTTTGAACACATCTACAAACAACAGTATTTCTTTTATTATCACCTCGGATTGAGCAGAAAAAAGCTTTGGATTTTATCCATGGTTTTAAACGCAATTATTGCAATAATCTGCTTATTAATATGAAGAAATTGCATGTTGACAGCGTTTTGAAAAGCTATGGAGAGAAGGTCGTGCTTACCGATATTTTTCTTGAGTGCCTGCCGGGAGAGGTGCTTGGACTACTTGGACGTAATGGTTGCGGAAAATCAACGCTTTTGCAAATAATATTTGGCTCACTTTCGGCAGATCAACGCTTTGTACGGGCTAATGGTCAGCAGTTGCTAAAAGTTTCTGACAGCATCCGATATATTTCATATTTACCCCAACAGGGTTTGATACCGCCTTACATCAAGGTAAAAACAGCCATTGAATTACTCTGCCCTAAGCTAAAAAATGATCTCCCCGAACAGTTTCCTTTTTTGAAAGCTTTAATGAAACAAAAGGTATCGTCTCTTTCACATGGTGAAAAACGTTTGCTCGAGCTGATAGCGTTAACAAATACTCAGGCTGATTATGTGCTTTTAGATGAGCCATTTAACGGTGTTTCACCTCTGCAGAAAGAAGTTGTAATTGAACTTATCAGATCAAAATTGCCCGAAAAGGGATTCGTCGTAACAGATCACGATTACCATAATATCCTTGAAGTGTCTACACGTCTTTTGATGATGGTTGACGGCGGACTCAAACCTGTGTCGGGCGAAGCAGACCTTGCTATCTATGGATATATCAATGAGAACAGATCCTAAAAGAAACAATGGTCAGTCTTCAATTTATGCTACATCATGATGAGCTGATGAAGGTCTTTGCTTTCTTGTTACCTTTGTCCTGAAAACGGAACTATTGAACATGTTATCTTCACTCTTACATACGATTGATTCACCTGCTGATTTGAGAAAGTTAGATCGTTCACAACTTGCTGAACTGACAGATGAACTTCGGTCGTTTATCCTTGATGTTGTCTCGGCTAATCCGGGTCACCTTGGGGCTTCATTGGGAGTTGTTGAGCTGAGTGTCGCGCTCCATTACCTATACAATACTCCTGACGATAGGCTGGTTTGGGATGTTGGTCATCAGGCTTATGGTCATAAAATACTTACAGGAAGACGCGATCAATTTGAGACACTTCGAAAATGGGAAGGTATCAGCGGATTTCCTGTAATCAATGAAAGTGTTTACGATTCTTTTGGTACAGGTCATGCCTCCACTGCCTTATCTGCGGCTTTGGGTATGGCAGTGGCATCAGCCCTGAAAGGTGAGGAAGGCCGTAAGCATGTGGTTGTAGTTGGCGATGGAGCTATTACTGGTGGTATGTTTTTTGAAGCATTAAATCAGGCAGGCGATTCCAATGTAAATTTACTTATAGTACTGAACGACAACGGAATATCAATAGATAAAAGTGCCGGAGCGCTAAAAGATTACTTAGCAAGGCAGCGTAAGAAACCTCAGGGAACAAACAATAATCCGCTTTTCGACTCCTTTGGCATAGCGACACATGGCCCAGTTGATGGAAATAATCTGGAGCAACTGCTTGAAGTGCTTTCAGATTTAAAAAGTATGAAAGGTGTTCATCTTTTGCATGTAATCACAACCAAAGGGAAAGGTTTTGAACGTGCCGAAAAGGAACAGGTGCTTTTTCATGCTCCTGGAATGTTTGACCGTATAACAGGTACCACTTCTGTTCAAATTGAATCATCAAAAGAAGTCCCTTTGTATCAGCAGGTATTTGGTGAGACACTTGCTGAACTCGCTGGTTTAAATACATCTATCGTAGGCATCACACCTGCAATGCCCACCGGTAGTTCGCTCAATATTATGATGGATCGTTTTCCTGACAGGGCTTTTGATGTAGATATTGCCGAACAACATGCAGTAACTTTTGCTGCCGGCATGGCTACTCAAGGCTTTAAGCCATTTTGCGTGATTTATTCAACTTTTTTGCAACGAGCCTATGACCAGCTGATTCATGATGTTGCATTACAGAAACTTCCTGTTGTAATATGTGTTGACAGAGCCGGATTAGTTGGTGAAGACGGAGCTACTCATCATGGGGCTTTTGACCTTGCTTATTTGCGCTGCATACCAAACCTAATTATCGCTGCTCCAATGAATGAAGTTGAGTTGCGCAACATGATGTACACAGCAAGCACTTATTTATCAGGGCCTTTTGTTATCCGTTATCCAAGAGGGAAAGCAACAACTTCTAACTGGAGACAGCCTTTTAGTCAGATTTTTCCTGGAACAGGTCGAAAATTACGCGATGGAGGGCCATTTGCAGTTGTTAGCATTGGGCACCCGGGTAACTTTGTTACCGAAGCTCTTGACGAGTTGATTGAACAGGAGATTTATGTTTCACATTATGACCTGAGGTTTCTTAAACCTATCGATGATAACATGTTGCACGAGGTTTTCTCGCGACACACGACAATTTTTACTGTCGAAGATGGCGTGATCAACGGTGGAATGGGCTCTGCTTTGATGGAATGGGCTCAGGAGAATAGCTTTAAAAATCGAATTGTAAGACTTGGCATTCCGGATCAATTTATCCCTCATGGTTCACCAGCTGTATTGCAGGCTTACTGCGGCTTTGATGCAGAAGGAATTATTGAACGCATCAAACAAGAAACAGACCCAAAAACACACGATTAAGCCAGTTAATTTTTTAGTAATGAAGAAAGATTACAAAGTCATTGGTTTTGATGCTGATGATACCCTATGGGTAAACGAGCCTTATTTCCGCGACTCAGAAAATGCCTTTTGTTCTTTGTTGAGCATTTATATGGAACCGGCTTTGGTACAGCGCGTTCTGTTCAGAATCGAAGTAAAAAACATGCCTCTTTATGGTTATGGCGTGAAAGCTTTCATGCTTTCGATGATGGAAGCAGCTCTGGAGGTTAGCCGAAATCAACTTACAGGCGATATCATGAAACAAATCATAGCGTTAGGAAAAGAGCAGTTGAACAAGGAAGTGGTTTTGCTTGAGGGTGTGAGCGAAGTGCTGGAGAAAATGAAAGAAAAAGGTCAGAAAGTGGTTGTAATAACGAAAGGCGATTTGCTTGATCAGGAGCGAAAGCTAGCGAAGTCGGGCCTCGACTCTTATTTTCATCATGTTGAAATAATGAGTGAGAAGCACGAAAACGATTACGCTAAACTTCTTGAACATCTCGAAGTAGATGCCGGCGACTTTCTTATGATAGGGAATTCCATTAAGTCGGATATTTTACCCGTACTTAATATTGGAGGATATGGCATTCACATTCCATTTCATGAAACATGGGAGTTTGAGAAAATAGATTTAAAGGTAGATCATCCTCATTTTATGGAGATTAATCATGTGTCGGAACTTCATCAATTGCTTGGGTTATGAAAAAAATAGACCTTCAATCATGGAAAAGGAAGGAGCACTACGAGTTTTTTGAACAGTTTGATGAGCCTTTTTTCAGCTTCACTGCCAATGTTAATTGTGGTGAATCATATTCATCAATGTAGTTCTATGTCCGGCAAAGCAAGAATTTCTTAATTTCGCGGCCTGAAACTCAAATTACTTATTACCATGTTTAGAACTCATACCTGCGGAGAGCTCCGCCTGACAGATGCCGGAAAACACATAACACTCAGCGGCTGGGTGCAGCGTGTACGCGATAAAGGTTCGTTGCTGTGGATCGATTTACGCGACCGTTATGGCATCACTCAGCTTATGCTCGAAGAAGGTGTTTCGGAACCGTTACTGCTCGAAAAAGCCCGAACCCTGGGAAGGGAATATGTGATAAAAGTAACAGGTGTGGTCACTGAGCGCTCCTCCAAGAATGCTAATATTCCAACCGGAGATGTGGAAGTTATGCTCGATAGTCTGGATCTACTCAACGCCTCAAAATTGCCACCATTTACCATTGAAGATAAAACAGATGGTGGTGATGAGCTGCGAATGAAATACCGTTACCTCGATTTGCGTCGTAATCCACTTAGACAAAACCTGGCTTTGCGACACCGTTTGGCGATTGAAACACGTAATTATCTCGACAGCAAGGGGTTCTATGAAATTGAAACCCCATATCTTATAAAATCAACTCCCGAAGGCGCACGCGATTTTGTTGTTCCTTCACGAATGAATCCGGGTGAGTTTTATGCGTTGCCACAATCGCCACAAACCTTCAAGCAGATTTTGATGGTAGCCGGTTACGACCGCTACTTCCAAATTGTACGTTGTTTCCGTGATGAGGATTTGCGCGCCGACCGTCAGCCTGAGTTTACACAAATCGACTGCGAAATGGCTTTCATCACGCAGGAAGATATCCTCAATACTTTCGAAGGGATGGCTCGTTTCCTTTTTAGTAAAGTTAAAGGCATCGAAGTAGGTCCGTTCGAACGCATGGATTATGCTGCTGCCATGAAAATGTATGGCTCTGATAAACCAGATATCCGTTTTGGAATGCCATTCATTGAGCTTAACGATCTTGCTCAGAATAAAGGGTTTTCAGTTTTTGATGATGCCGAACTTGTAGTTGGTATCAATGCTGAGGGATGCAGCGAATACACCCGCAAGCAACTCGATGCCCTGACCGATTTTGTAAAGAAACCCCAAACAGGAGCAAAAGGTTTGGTTTATGTGAAATGCAATCCTGACGGAACTTTCAAATCATCCGTAGACAAATTTTTTGACGAAACACAGCTGAAAGGCTGGGCTGAACGATTTGGTGCAAAAGCAGGCGACTTACTCCTCATACTTTCAGGCAAAGCCGAAAGCACCCGCAAACAACTCAACGATTTGAGACTTGAAATGGGAAATCAGCTTGGACTACGTAACCCTCAGGTGTTTAAGCCACTGTGGGTTACCGACTTTCCTTTGCTCGAATGGGATGAAAATTCACAACGTTTTTATGCCATGCACCATCCGTTTACTTCGCCAAAACCAGAAGATATTCATTTGCTTGAAACAGAACCCGGTAAAGTTCGTGCCAATGCCTATGATATGGTCATCAACGGTGTGGAAGTGGGCGGGGGCTCAATCCGTATTCATGACCGCGGCCTGCAAAAGAAAATGTTTAGCTTACTCGGTTTCACTGATGAAGAAGCTCAAAATCAGTTTGGTTTCCTAATGAACGCCTTCGAATATGGAGCTCCTCCTCACGGTGGTATTGCTCTTGGGTTCGACAGGCTCACTGCTCTGATTGCTGGCTACGACTCTATCCGCGACTTTATTGCTTTCCCAAAGAATAATTCAGGTCGCGATATGATGATTGATTCTCCTTCAACTATTGCACAACTTCAACTTGATGAATTGTTTCTGAAAGTGACAGCTGGCAACGAAAATCAAGCAAAATAATAACACCTGATAAGGCAAAAACAAACAGACACTTTTGAGCGAAACTTTCGTCCAAAAGTGTCTGTTGATATTTTTAGGAGTTGCTGAAAATTAAATTTCAGGACTTAATATATCCTATTTCAAACGGTTAACAACCTATTAGCCTTGAAATTACAAGACGCTGTATCTCTGAAGTGCCCTCTCCAATTTGCAAAAGGCGTTGATCGCGGTAAAAACGCTCTACATCATACTCCTTCATAAGTCCGTATCCACCATGAATCTGAACTGCTTCGTCGGCCACTTCGCGTGCTATCTCGGAGCAATATAACTTTGACATAGCCGCTTCTTTTCCGTATGGACGGCCTAAGTCTTTCAACCAGCAGGCTTTATAGAGCAAATTACGTGCTAATTCAATTTTCATAGCCATGTCAGCAAGTTTAAAAGCAATTGCCTGAAAACTTGAAATAGGCTGTCCGAATTGCTTGCGTTCTTTTGCATAAGCCAAAGCAAGTTCATAAGCTCCCTGCGCTGCTCCTAAACCCATAGCAGCTATTGAAAGGCGGCCGGCATCAAGCGTTGAAAGCATAATTTTCGATCCTTGACCTATGGAACCCAGTAAGTTGTCTTTTGGCACACGAACGTTATCAAAGAAAAGCTCGGAAGTGTCCGATGCTCTCCACATCATTTTACCATGCATCGGAACACGCTTGAAGCCCGGAGTGTCTTTTTCAACGATGATAGTAGTGAACTGTTTTTTACCATCAGTATTTTCACTCACAGCCTGAACTGTGCAACCGATACTTATATCAGATGCACCATTGGTGATAAAAATTTTCGATCCATTGATAACCCATTCATCCCCTTCGAGTACCGCAGTAGTTTTCGAACCACGTGAGTCGCTTCCGGCATTGGGCTCTGTTAAGCCAAAACTCCAAAGTGCTTCGCCACTGCAAAGACGTGGAAGGTATTTCTTTTTTTGGTCCTCGGTACCGTAAACATAAAGTGGGCCAATTCCAAGTGAATTATGAGCTGCAAGTGTTGCTGCCTGTGACCCGTCGACCCGTGCAAGCTCCTCGACAGCAATGATATATGAAAGCGTATCAAGGCCTTGTCCTCCATATTGCTCAGGAAGATACATCCCGAAAAGACCCAGTTCACCCATGCGTTTCGTCAGCCCGAATGAAAAATTTTCTGCTTCGTCCAGTTCTCTGGCGACCGGTTTTATTTCCCGTTCGGCAAAAGCTCTAACGGTTTCCCGAATCATATTATGTTCTTCTGACAGATCAAAATTCATGATTATATTTTTTAAATTATCCTTCAATTTCTTTTAAATGAATCAATTGTGTTTTTGTATCCACCATGTCACCTTCTTTTACATTTACCTGATCTACGATGGCTGCTGAGGATGACACAATGTTGTTTTCCATTTTCATTGCTTCTACAACAATTAAAACGGTACCTCTGTTCACAGTCATGCCTTCACTAACATGTATTTTTATGACTTTTCCAGGCATTGGAGCAAAAAGACTGCCTTCGCTACCTTCACCTTGATGATGAGCGTGATCCAATGATTCATCCAGTTGATCGAGACGCAAAAATGTGTGCTGTTGAATGCCGGATTGAACGATCGTTACTCCATCCTTATCCTTAGACACAAAAGCATGATGGAGTTGTTCGTTGCACTTATAATGTAGTTGACCTGACTCAAGTCCAATCAACTGCACGTGCATATCTTTCCCATCTGTTTCAAAATGAATGGTTTCACGCTGAAGCTTGTGAATATCAACTTGTTTTTTAACACCATCCATCAGGATTTCAAAACCCATTGCGTGTCTCCAATACCCAATGTGTTCCCAAATATTGGTGCTCAATTCCGGCAAGGGGTTATAAAAATTATAGAGAAGAAATCCTGCTACTGAAGCTTCGATTTGTGTTGAAAGATGCTTTTCGCTGATCGAATCCAGCAGGCTTTGTCCGTGAATTTCACAAAAATTTGTGCTGATGTCATTCCTTGTAAAGAATTGATTTATAAGCACTTCATGTAAATAGGAAATATTGGTTTGAATGCCATGAATGGCATATTTTTTTAAGGATTCCTGTGCAATGCGAATGGCATCCTGCCGCGTTTCTCCCCATGCAACCAGCTTGCTGATCATTGGGTCGTAAAAGCTTTGGACCTCTGACGGACGGCATAAGCTACTGTCAATACGCAAGTGTTTTTGTTCAGGTTGATGATAATAATGGATCATCCCTGGTGAAGGCATAAAATTATTAGACGGATCTTCAGCATAAATCCGACATTCAATTGCATGTCCGTTTTGTTGAACATCCGATTGTTGCATCGACAAAACTTTACCTTCAGCAATATAAATCTGTTCTTCAACAAGATCGAACCCTGTAACCATTTCGGTGACAGGATGCTCCACCTGTATGCGGGTATTCATTTCGAGGAAATAGAAATTCAGCTCCTTGTCAACTAAAAATTCAATCGTACCAGCACTTCTGTAGCCAATTCCTTTACAAAGATTTACGGCAGCATTGCCCATCTGATGCCTGATATCCGATGGCAGTGTTGGTGAAGGCGACTCTTCAATAATTTTTTGATACCGGCGTTGAATGGAGCACTCACGCTCAAACAAGTGTACCACGTTACCATGTTGATCGGCTAGAATTTGAATTTCAATATGGCGTGGATTTTCGATAAACTGCTCAATGTAAACATTGCCGTCTCCAAAATAGTTCAATGCTTCACGTGAAGTGGAAACAAGTGTATCAGCCAACTCGTCTTTTGTCCTAACGATTCTCATTCCCTTACCTCCTCCGCCTGCAGCGGCTTTTACCAGGACAGGAAAATGCAATGCATCAGCTTGCTGAAGCAACGAAGCCGCATCTCCTGTAACACCTTGTGATACTGGAAGTCCGAAGGAAACGGCTTTGGCTCTGGCGGTAATTTTATTACCCATCAAGCGGATGTTGCTGGCGTCAGGACCGATGAAAATAAGTCCATTCTTTTCGCAGGATTCTGCAAAGATTGGGTTTTCCGAAAGAAATCCATAACCGGGATGAATGGCATCTGCCCCACATTGAAGGGCTATTCCGATGATTTTCTCAGTATTCAGATAGGTTTCACTTAGGTTTCCTTCACCCAGTGAAAAGGCCTCATCCGCCATTTCAACATGCCATGAATGCACATCATTTTCGGCATAAATTGCCACTGACTCAAGGCCAAGGTGCTGCACTGTCCGCATAATGCGCACAGCTATTTCACCGCGGTTGGCAATGAGGATTTTATTGATTTTCATTTGTGAGATCACTATTCCAGTTGGGTTTTCGTTTTTCAAAAAAAGCCTTTATACCTTCCTGACCTTCAGCAGAGGCGCGACGGGCAGCAATTCTTCGGGCAGTTTCGGGTATCAATGCTGTTGTTGATTGGTCAGAAACAGCAATGTCATTTATTAGCTGTTTGCAATCAGCTAAAGCGGAGGGGGCAGCTGCAAGAAAGTGCTTCAAATAGCCATTTAGGATATCTGGTATTTCTTCCTGCGATGCGAGTGTGTTTACAAGTTGAAACCGGACAGCCTCAGCAGCATCAAACCGTCGCCCTGTGAGCATCAGTTCTCTTGCGGCTGTTGCACCGCAGCGACGGATAATATAGGGTGAAATGGTTGCAGGAGTGATACCGAGTTTTACCTCACTGAATGCAAAAACGGTTTCTTTTTCGGCTATAACAATATCAGCCGCAGCGGCAAGTCCGTTGCCACCTCCTATAACAGAGCCATGCACACAGGCTATTACAGGTTTTGGTGCGTTATAAATTGTATCAAAAAGGGTTGCCAGGAGCAGGCCATCGGCATTGTTTTCTTCCAATCCAAAATGAGCAATTTCCTGCATATAATGAAGATCGGCTCCAGCGCAAAAAGATCTCCCTGAACCACTTAAAACGATAACCCGAATGTCATCATTTGCCGAAGCAGTGGTAAATGCTGCAGTCAATTCTTGAATCATCAACTGATTGAGCGCATTGTGTTTATCAGGTCGGTGAAGTTTGATTTGTGCCACAACTCCCTGAATTTCGTACAATATTGTTTGAAATTTTTCCATGGCTACATTCTGAAAACACCATATTGTTGTGGTGGGAAAGGCTGATTGATTGCAGAGGCTATCCCCATTGCCAGTATCTTTCGTGTGTCAACTGGGTCGATGATACCATCGTCCCATAAGCGCGCTGTTGAATAAAGAGCTGCACCTTCACGCTCATATTTTGAAAGAATAGAAGCATATAATTTCAGTCTTTCATCATCTGGCATAGTTTGTCCTTTCTCAGCATATTGATCTTGTTTCACGGTAACGAGCACGTTGGCGGCTTGCTCACCTCCCATAACAGAGATTTTTGCATTGGGCCACATAAACAATAATCGTGGACTAAAGGCTCTGCCTGCCATTCCGTAATTGCCTGCTCCAAATGATCCTCCAAAAATGATCGTAAACTTAGGAACGTTGGCGTTTGAAACAGCATGAACCATTTTTGCTCCATCTTTGGCAATACCGCCTCTTTCAAAATCCTTACCAACCATGAAGCCGGTGATGTTCTGTAAAAATACCAGCGGTATGTTTCGTGCAGTGCACAACTCGATGAAGTGCGTTACTTTAAGTGCTGACTCAGAAAACAAGACACCGAAATTGGCTATAATACCAACCGGGAAACCCATAATATATGCAAAGCCTGTTACCACGGTAGTTGCATAACGGGCTTTAAATTCCTGAAAACGACTACCATCCACCATGCGCATAATGATTTCGCGTGGGTCGACAAGTTTTCGAAGATCGACAGGGGCTAAGCCATATAATTCAATTGGATCGTAGAGAGGCTCTTCGGGACTGCGAAGTTCAAGCTGCTGTTTTGTAGCAGGCTTCAATGTTTCGAAGATATTACGACAGATTGCAATGGCATGCATTTCGTTTTCAGCAAAATGATCTGCAACGCCCGAGATGGCGGTATGAACATCTGCCCCGCCAAGTTCTTCTGCTGTAACTTCTTCACCTGTAGCAGCTTTCACAAGAGGAGGACCTCCCAAAAAAATTGTACCCTGGTTTTTGACGATAATTGTCTCATCGCTCATGGCCGGTACATAAGCACCACCTGCCGTGCAGGAACCCATTACCATTGCTATTTGCGGGATTCCTGCAGCCGACATCCGTGCCTGATTAAAAAAGAAACGTCCAAAATGTTCTTTATCAGGAAAAACCGTGTCCTGTTCAGGTAAAAACGCCCCTCCCGAATCAACAATATAAACACAAGGCAATTTGTTCTCCATCGCTACCTCTTGTGCCCGAAGGTGTTTTTTGATGGTATATTGCATGTAGGTACCGCCTTTAACTGTCGCATCGTTTGCGATTATTACGGTTTCACGTCCATGAATCAACCCAATGCCTGTTACAATTCCAGCCGAAGGGAAGCCATTGTCGTAGAGCCCGTGTGCTGCTAAAGGCGACAGCTCCAGAAAAGGGGTATTTCGGTCGAGAAGCAGATTGATTCGTTCACGTGCAAGAAGCTTCCCTCTCTCCTTATGTTTATTGATAGACAATTCGTTACCACCCTTGGTTGCAATATTCTGCAAGGTTTTTACCTCTTTCAGCAGCGCGAGAAAGGTGTCAGTATTCTTTTTAAACTCAGCTGAGGTAACGTCAATTTTTGTTTTAAGTGTGTACAAAACCTTTTGTTTTTTGGTTTAAAATCTGCTGTTTATCATTCATTTGCAGAAAATCAGTCAGAAAAACCAATTGCAAATCAATGAAACTTGGCACTAAATTAAACAAAAAGCTGTAGGTTTTTCTTTTAATTCTTAGATAAGATGGATTTATTAAGAAACATGCGTGGTTTCTTCTGTTTCTTGCGTTTGTTGGTAAACAAATGGATATAATGGGAAAATCCCGAGCGAAAGTTTCGTTAGAGAAAAAGATATTATATCGAAGCCTCAATTGTGTCTTTATAGTAAAAAAAGCAAGATTAAAAGCTGCAATAAAACAATCTTATGGATTTGCTATTTAAGCTTAATTATTTGAAGATCATCAAAATACAGTGAATCTTGTGATTTATTCCAAACATATACCTTGCACCAGTTATTAAAATCGTCTGGGATAGTAACTTCCAAGCTGATTCTACCCCAGCCATGATTGTCGGTAGAGTCGATTTCGCTTTTTGGTAAATAGATCAATTTGGCATCTGCCGTTGAAAAAACAAGTGATCCATCGCTGTCTGCAGGTTTTTTCCAGGCACTTACAAAATATTTCTGTCCCGGCTTAACCGGAAAGTTAATGCCTGACGAAAATGCTTTTTCACCGGTTAAAAGTGCTGAATGAGTACCACTTCGGGCTTCAAGGTTGCTTTGATTACCAAAACTTACAAACTTATAATGCTGATCGGGTGACATGAAATGATTGCTGTCAGGGCTAAGTGATTCAAAATCATTTATTACATCGGGACCAATAGTGTGGCGCAGAGTTGGCCTTGTTTTATAGATCCCTTTTTTAAGCATTGGATAATCCATCGATTCGAGAAGATCGTATAACTCAGCATCAGCTTTCAATTTGCCAAAGCCATGCCAATAGGCTTCTTTGGTCATGAAGGCATAATGCAAGGTTGCGTATTTATACTGAAGGATTTGAAAAATACTAAATGCCATCATCAACACCATAATCAGCTGAAGCAGAATACCCGCTAAGCGTTTTCGATTCAGTACTGTTTGAGTAAAAGATGCGAGAGAAACCGCCATCAATCCGTAGGAATCAATCATAGGGCGCGAACCAAAACTTCCTCCATACGACCAATCCCACCAGCTGAAAACAACATAAGTGTTCAAAATCACAAAAACGAGCACAGGTACAAAAAAAGAAGGGACTCGTTTACGTAAGGTGAAAATTCCGGCTAAAGCAAAAATCATTACAGGAGTGTAGAGCAACCATCCTTTGCGATAGCTGAACAGTCCACGCCAAATCTGAGGATTGTTAAAGAAAAACCCTTCTTCACCATAGGTGTAAAAAAACCAACTACCGGTGTTTACTTTCCAAAATACCAATTGTGGAAGCACAACAATAAATGCAGAAAAAATAATGGCCAGAATCATTTTCCACTCACGGATAAATAGGTGTAACCGAGGGGTTAGCTGTTGGAAAGTGGTGACGTTATACAACAGAAAAAAGACGGCAATCAGCCCGTTGGTTGGCCGTATGAGTCCGATAAGGCCATAAGTCAGACCTGCATAAATACTAGTTGAAAGTGTTGGCTTTTCGTGCCATCGCATGGTAAGCCATACAAAAAGTATGAAAAGAAAAAAGTTGTAAGCATGCGACATGGCAGCCTCAAGAGTGATGTAGTAGAAGAGATTTGTTCCGGCAACGATGATCATCAAAATGAATGCTATTAGTTTTTCGTTGAAAAAACGCAGCATGATTTTTCGAAGAAGCAGTAAGCCTATAAAAGCATAAGTCATGGAGCTGAAAACCAGCCAGAAAAAATAAGGTTCGCTAACACCTGTTGCCGGAGCACCCGTAAGGAGTGCCTGTACATGACCAATGAGGAAAAATGGCAGATAAAGCATCGCAAGACCCATCGTCATTTTTTGATAAATACCACCATCGGGAGTGCGTAAACGCATCACATGCCCATAATAATACTCTGGTTGTGAGATGACAAAATCAAATTTCATATCCTGATGAATCACTGCTGCAGGCAGATAGCTGTAATAACCTACCACGTCATGAATCACAACACCGTGTTTTTCTTTCCACAGATGGTTGTTGAAATTTGTCCATATTGTTGCAATACCCAAAAGGATGATGACTGCTATAGAAGGCGTAATACGACTTTGTAAAAAGCACATCCTGCCGTGAAGGGTTTTATACAACGCGATTAATTTGCTCATATTAAAATGGAATTCTTCATCATCTACTTCATACGGATTGTTTTCTCATCTCTGGGTTTCAGCATCTGATTCCATTGATTACCAATTACTTTCAATGAATCATTTAAGGCTTTTTCAAAAGGAGTTGGCACATAGCCCAAATCTTTTCTCAAGGCCTCAGTATCTAAATTAGAATCCTGAAGGATTCCTTTTACATGTTCCGCCGTAAACAATGGGACTTTCTGAATTTTTTGAAACAACATACCCAATGCTTTGGCAACAACAACCGGTACGGGTACAAAAATACGCCGCTTATGATAATGTTTGAGGATTAACTGTATAAAATCCTTAAAAGATATAACACGGTCGCCTGCAATCTGATAGGTTTTTCTTTTGGTGTTTTCTGAAGCAACGGCTGATAAAATTGCCCATGCGAAGTCTTTCACATAAACCGGATGTTGAGTTTCTTTTCCTCTTCCAATGAGCGGAACAAACAAGGGAAATCGAAAAACGTTCTTCAAAACCCTGTTCAGCCCAAGACTTTCAGGTCCCATGATCAATGCTGGAATAAATACAGTATAACTAAGTCCAGATGCTGTTAATAGTTCCTGTCCTTTCAGTTTTGTGATGCCATAAGGGCCTTTTATCTGTTTCATCACTACAACACTGCTGATTTGAATGAAACGCTCAATTCCATGTGCTCTTGCAAAATCCATCATATTCTGAACGCCAAAAGTGTTTACTTTTTCATTGGCCTGAAAATCGGAACTCCCAAGCAAGGCAGCTGCATTTATAATGGCTGAAACTGTTTTCCCATTAATGCTTTCAGAAAGATTTTTTTGTTCCTGTTGTGTAATATCCATTTCAACATATTGAACTGACGGATGATCAATCCGTACAGATGCGAAATGTGGAAAATAACATGCGATAACACCATATCCTTGACGCACAGCTTCTTGAACGATGTAATGTCCCAGATAGCCATTAGCTCCTGTGATTATGAGGTTGTTTTTCATGATTTTTTGCGTGTATTTGAATGAAGGAAGAGTTGGCCGGCTGCTAAAGAAATCAGTCCGCCGCCAATTTGAGCTATCAGCACTACTAAAAATGAAAATGAGAGAACGATTGATTGCGGGTAACTACTGAAAATGTAAAGAAAAGTCAGTTCACGTGTTCCAACACCCATAATAGTAACAGGTAACATGTTCAATAAACCTGAAACTGCTACTGCACCCGATGTCCAGATAAATCCTGCTTCGAGGCCTGTAGAAAGTGCGAGAAAATAACACGAAATGAAATAGCTGATGTTTGATAGAAGACTCAAGGTGATAATGAGCGCTGAGGTTGAACCCGAAAAACTCTTATGAGCGAAATGCAGCGTTTTCATTTTTCCAGGAAGTAAATGTACCAGTTTGTTTACCAGCACATTAAATTTGGAAGAAGCTAACAATAACATGGATATGATAAGAAAAGCCAGTCCGCTGAAAATGATCATGCTACTGTAAATTACCGGCCACTTTAAATACGCGCCTGATAGTACCGATAACCCGGATAAAATTACAAAAACACCAATATCCAATCCCCTTTCGGCCACTACCCTTATCACAGAGGTGAAAATGCTGCCTGAACCTTTTTCGTGACCGGCTTTGAGTAGCTCGCCCATTCGGGCAGGAGTAACAACGCCAATTGCATAGCTCTCGTAAAATCGGCCAAGACTTTGTTTCCAGTAAATCCATTCGTTTTTACCAGCATTCATCAAATGCCACCTTATTCCTTTGGCTGCCAATACTATAAGCTGAAACGATAAGCCTGCTGCAAGCAACCATCCATCGGTAAGTGACAGCTGTTTAGCAACATCTTTCAAATCAACTTTCAAAAGAATGACAACAAATAAAATAATACCAAACAGTCGCATCAGCCAAAACAGTCGTTTTAAAAGACCTGGCCGGGTTTTTATTTCTGATGGCATGATTTCGGGTGTCACAGATCTTGTCTTTTGATGTTTTTTGTGGATTTCTTCCAGATATCACGGCTCTTTTCAAAAAGATTTCCAACAAAGGTGGGAGGTAACAGCTCCACGATGCGGCGGGCAAAAGAGGTCCCGAGTACAACAAAAAGGCTATCAATCACAATTTCCATCAGATAGCGGGAAAAACCAAATCCAGTAATAGAATAACCGTAATCAGGCGTTGGTTTTCCAAGCAGTCGCATGAATTTCATTCGGATAAAAGCCCCTCGTTTTTTAAGGTCATACCCATGTGAATGCATTGCAATGGACGTTTCCAAATCAAGAGGTGTCGTGCTTAGCCAACCTTCATTCGTCATAGCTTCAACAAGTTGCTGACCTTTGGAGGAACGTGCCAGCACCATCGAAAAACCTTTTCCACGCTCTTCGTATACAGGAGCCCATGCATCTCCGCCAGAAACATCTGTAAATTCATTGGTTAGATCGGTACAAATCAGACTATTTTTTACGATATGAAAGGGGATGAGATAGTTGGCATAGAATTTTTTCAATTGAAACACCTTACCATCGTTTAACTCCACCCGCATATTTCCAGGCCATTCACCGTACCTGAAATAGAGTTTTTGAATTTTATGGTAATCTTTCTCACCATAAGACCTCAGGAAGCTTTTTATCGAACTGAAATGCAATGTGTTACCATAAAACGGCCCAAAAATATAGTCGATATTTTGTACCCAGGGATGTCTCTCTTTTTGCAACACACGTAGTGATTGAACCTGTCCGGGTAAACCTACATAAGCCAATCGACCATCGAAAGCTCCGATTTCAGGGAGAATTTCATTCACTGACGAAAGAATATATTTGCTTTGGGAAGCTTCCATAATTTGCTCCCTTGTTGTAGCGATAAAGGGTTGGGTAAGCCATGGGTTGGTTTTTGACATGCCTAAAACTACAGCTCCCTGAATCAGAGTTTTCTCCAACAGATAAATCAAAATGGCGCTGATGATACCTCCACTTGCTGCATTGAGCCTGATATCTGTATCGGGGGCAAAACCAATGCTGATACTTTTGTATGAGCCTGTGTAACTATGAAATGCGGTATCGTTACCATAGATATGTTCGCGGTAGGCTGGGAAATCGAAGCTCTTTCCGCTGCATGCTTTCAAAATTAGCTGCATTGTTGGTTCATCAGGCTCTGCAATGATTTGCGGAAGGTAACGTCCTTCTTTATTGTCAAAGACAATCTTACCATCAGAAAGGCCTACGCAACTGCCGCAACGGTTACACAAGCCGCCACGGATAATTTTCTGCAATTGATCAGTACTTTTCACACACAAAAAATTGTCTGATTCCTAATTCGGCCAGCAGGCTTCCCTGAAATGCGTTTATGATGCGCTCACCAAGTTGTTGAAAAGCAGGAGGTCCCACAGGAAAAAGTACTGTTCCTTTGTGAAACAGGAGTTTCCATCTGCTCTTGCTGAACATAACTTTCACCTCAGCCGAAGCTAAAAACCGGTGAGGTCCTTCGCCGTGCCCTCCAAAAAGCGAGGTATATAGTTGATAAGGTATCTCGCTTGTTGCAGGCGGACAACTTAAAACAAGCAGTGCTTCAGGCTTGCTGATACGTTGTAATTCGTTTAAAAAAGCCATAGGATCAGCAACATGTTCAAGCGTTTCGAGGCTTAATATGCGATCAAAACTATTGTCTTCGAACGGCAGGTTGCTGTAGCTTTGGATTTTCTGCTGCTGAATTCCAGGACGTAATCGTAAAGCCTCTGCCATTAACCCTGCTGAGATCTCAGCATGTGTGATACTCACGTTGGGATATTGTTTTTTTATGTAGTCTTCAGCCTCTGCATCGCGACTCGTGATATTGAGGATGTTATGTGCGCCAGAAAGCCTGAGATGTAACATGCTCTCGTGAAAACGCTGATCGTGAGCAGCCTTGACTTTATTGTTTTCGGCCACATATATCCCCGCAACACGATCCCAATGTGCTTCTACATCACTGTCTTTCCAGTGGTTTTTATGATCTGAAAATTGATAGTTTCTCATTGGCTCTGCTTTGTTCGGTTAAGCATAGCAATTTGATCGGCAAGCAACCCAATAAAAAACACCAGCATCCCCATTACACTTATGAGTGTAGCGCTGTTGGGAAATCTTCCAACAGTAAAATACCCGATGATGCCCCAGCTAATGCCAAGAGTAAAAATAAGGATACTCGAAGGGAAGAAAATCTTTAATGGGTTGAAAAGCATGATGATACGCAAAAGAAGCAAGATGGTTTTTGACCCGTCTTTCATAAATTTTACATTGCTGCTGCGCCCAATACGTTCTTCAACTTTAATAGGGAAAGTGCCGATGGTGTAGCCTTCTTTCAAAAATGCCAGAGTTGATGTGGTTGAGAACGAGAATCCGTTAGGCATAATATGGAGCATTTCGGCAATAAGTTTGCGATCGAAACCTCTGAAGCCGGAATTATAATCTGGTAGTTTTTGCTCGACTAGGGTTTCGCCAATGAAACGAATGAATCGTTTTCCGCGTTGGCGTCTTTTCACCTGAAACGAATCATCACTGCGTTCTCCAATTACCATATCGTGGCTGTCAAGCATCGAAATTAACTGATTAATATAGGAAGGATCATGCTGCCCGTCGCTGTCGAGAATCACAATTTTTTCACCTTTCGCTTTCCTGATTCCTGTTTTTAGAGCTGCACCATAACCCTTGTTGACATAATGTTGGTAGCATTTAACCGGGTACTCGCTGATGATTTTAAATGTTGCATCAGTCGATCCATCGTCAATATAAATTACTTCATAAAGGTTGTGATAATTCATTTCGATGATACGGTCGAGGCTATGCCTGATGGCATTCTCTTCATTGTAGGCCGGTACAACGATGCTGATACGGCAGTTTTCCATTCCAAAGCATTTTGAAGTATGCAAAGATAGAAAAAAGGGGTGAAGTTAGGTGTACACGATTTGCTGTAGGGCCGTGTTTGATGTAACTTGCTGTAAAAGAATAAAAAAGCCGACTGTTTCGGCCGGCTTATTTATTCTTTAAATCAGCAAAATGATACAGGTTTTCAAGCTGTTAATAATTTTGCAAAAATCAATACCATTTACTACTTGATAAACATCCAATTGGACTTTGTCAATAAATGGTCTTATTCCTGAATGAAAAATGTGTTATTCAACTGATTTAAGCTCCTGTACAGGCATGCTTATTTCTTTTTTCTTTTGTGTGTCTTTAACAATGTTCATCTCTTTTATGAGATTGGTTGCGCCAGCAAACTTATCTACAATTAATAGCACATAGCGGATATCAACACTGATGGTACGCTGAAGTGAAGGTTCAAAGGCGATGTCACCACTCATTGCTTCCCAGTTCCCATCGAAAGCCAATCCAATCAGCTGACCTTTGCCATCAATCACCGGACTACCCGAATTACCACCTGTGATGTCGTGGTTAGTGAGGAAATTCACTGTCATACTTCCGTCGGGGTTGCCATATTGGCCATAATCACCTGTTTCGATCATCTTTTTGAGTTTGGTGGGCACTTCAAATTCCCACACCGAAGGATCTTCTTTTTCAAGAATACCTTTGGTAGTTGTTGTGTAATCATAATGAATAGCGTCAGCCGGATAGTAATCCTGAACAGTGCCATAGGTCAGGCGCAAGCTAAAGTTGGCATTTGGGTAAAACGTACGTTCTGGTTGCATTTCGCGCAACCCTGCAATGAACAGACGATTACCTTGTTTGAGTTCTTCACCAGCTTTTTGGGTTGCTTCCTGCAATTGTTGATTGGCCTTCATAAAAGCTCTGATAAGCTTATATGCAGGATCATTCGAAAGTGTTTTGGCTTTTGGATTATTCAAAAATGCTGCTGTTTTTTCAGCGCTGGTGAAATTAGATTTGGCAAATACATCACGTGCTAATGCATTGAAATCATTTTTGTAATCAGCTGCCATCGTACGCAGTAATGCGGGTTGTTGTTTTGCTGGCACATCTGTGTAAAACATCTGTAGCATTCGAGCCAAAAGTGCTTCATCAATCGATTCGTCGTAATTTTTAAAGGTGGATTCGATGTTCTTTTTAAGACGGTCTGTCTCCTTATTGACGGCTTCTTTATATGCTGGTTTTGCCACCAACAATTCTTCCAATTTATTGAACCTGTTTGCATTACCTAAAAGCTCGCTGCCTTGCATAATAGCTTCGGACATATACCAGCGCGAAACGTTGTAATCAGCGAGTGTTTTGTATGCTCCCTCGATCATAGGTAGTGCGTTTCCGTATTTTTTCATCAGATTGGCATCTGTTTCAATTCGTGCAGTGAAATCTTTTTCGATTCGTTGTTTCTTTTCAACAACGTCTAATCGTTTGAGACCACGTGTTTGTCCGATAAAATATTTCCAATAGTTAGCAACACCAGCGTATTTACTGGCATATTTCAACCGTACAGCACTACTTTTTTCCATTCCCTCGTCCATGATACGAAGTTTTTCAGCGCGGATTTTTACACGTGTGGGATTGGTTTCATTAACTGCCATTGAAACTCCGTAAGATGTGAGGTAGCGATCGGTACTTCCGGGGTTTCCCATAATCATCGCAAAATCATCCTTCTTTACTCCATCAATTGAAATGGGGAGGAAGTGACGTGGTTTGAAAGGCTTGTTATCAGCGCTGTATTCAGCTGGTTTATTGTCAGCTCCTGCATAAACACGAAACATGCTGAAGTCACCAGTATGACGTGGCCACATCCAATTGTCAGTATCTGATCCAAATTTTCCAATACTTTCAGGTGGAGTTCCAACAAGGCGAATATCTTTAAATGTTTCATAAACAAGCACGTAGAACTCATTTCCTTCGTAATAATCTTTTACGATTGCATTGTAATGTGTGCCTTCGGTAATTGATTTAACAATTTCCTTTGATCGCTCACTTATTTTCTCACCACGTTCTTTTTCGGGTGTTGATGCATTTAAGCCATCCAATATTTTGGCTGTTACATCTTCCATGCTTACCAAAAACTGAACTGTAAGACCGCTGACAGGAATCTCTTCGCCATGATTTTTAGCCCAGAAACCGTCTTTCAGATAATTGTTTTCGACCGAACTTACCGATTGTATAGAACCATATCCGCAGTGATGGTTGGTAAGCACTAAACCTTGATCGGAAATAATTTCTCCTGTACAACCACGTCCAAAAATTACAATAGCATCTTTCAAACTTCCACTATTGATGCTGTATATCTCCTCCGGAGAAAGCTGAAGTCCTAATTTTTTCATGTCAGCATAGTTGAGTTTTTCAACCAGCATTGGAATCCACATGCCTTCATCGGCTCTAAGATTCATTCGTAAAAATGATCCGAAGATCAAGAGAAGAAGGATAACTTTTTTCATGTACACGTAATTAATGATTGACGATTTTGAGAATAAGTAACAAAACTATAAAAAAAATGACAGTGACCATTATAAGAAGCAGTGCTTCAAGTTATTGGTCTTAAGCATAAAGTAAATGGTTTTGTTTTCAATGAATGGTTTTTGCTATTTTCGTGCTTTGATACTTTTTGCCGCGATTTAACCAGACCGAAAGTATATGATAAAAGGCATTAACAGTTTAAAATAGTAATATGGATCGATGTAATTGGCCGGGCAATAATGCTTTAATGATTGAATATCACGACAAGGAGTGGGGTGTGCCTCTTCATGATGATCAGAAATTATTTGAATTTTTGGTTCTGGATGCATTTCAGGCTGGATTAAGCTGGCAAACTATCATTAACAAAAGGGAGAATTTTCGAATAGCATTTGATAACTTCGATGCGCAAAAAATAGCACTGTATGATGCTGCTAAAATTGATGCTTTATTAAATGATGCCGGAATTATTCGCAACCGTTTGAAGATTTATGCTACCATTTCCAATGCAAAGGCTTTTTTAAAAATCCAACAAAGGGATGGATCGTTTGATGCGTTTATATGGCAATTTACAAAAGGTAGAACTTTAATAAATCACCCAACCTCTTTGAAAGAAATACCGGCACGATCTAATGAGTCGGATGCAATGAGCAAAGCACTTGTAAAAGAAGGTTTTAAGTTTGTGGGCAGTACTATTTGCTACGCTTTTATGCAGGCCGCAGGTATGGTTAACGATCACCTTACCTGCTGTTTTCGCCAAAGCGAACTTGGAAATCCGTTGCAAGAACTGACAAAAGACAGTATTTAAGCGTTTGCATATGACTTAGGATAACCGTTGTTGGGAAAGAAATATGAGCGCTTACTCATTCTTTTTCCCTATTTTTGCTGTGAAATAATAAACAATAAACCATGGAATCACTCATCCGGGTTATCATTGTAGATGATCATGAAATTTTTCGTAGTGGCTTAAAAATGGTAATCAACAAGCTTGGTTATGCAAAGGTTGTAGGTGAAGCCACTGATGGAGTTGAGTTTCTTGGGATACTTGAGCATGAGGAAACGGATCTCGTTTTAATGGATATCGAAATGCCTGTCATGAATGGCATCGAAGCAACAAAAAAAGCAATTGAAAAATACCCTTCCCTGAAAGTGATTGCCTTGACAATGTACAAGGACGATGCTTACATACAAAGCATGATGGAAGCCGGGGTTAAAGGATTCCTGATAAAAAATATCCGTAAAGAAGTGCTCGACAGAGCTTTACAAGCTGTTTATAACGGTAAAACCTATTACAGCGAAGAGCTTTGGGATTATTTTACCAAAAGTTTCGTTAAAGAAGAAAAACACGAAAATGAGCTGGTCCTGACTAAACGTGAAATTGAAGTGCTCCAATTACTCGGTGAAGGTCTTAGTAATAAGGAAATTGCCGACCGTCTGTTTGTAAGTGAGCGCACAATCGTTGGACATAAATCAAATTTAATGGCCAAAACTGCAGCTAAAAATACAGTTGCTTTGCTTGCTTATGCTATACGTAATGGATTGATTAGTATGTAAATAGTATATTTTTGCGTAATTACGCAATTCTTTTTGCCTGAAATTACTGGTTATTCTTCTCCTTTCTTCCTATTACTTCATTGTGAAATCAGTAACAACCAACCTGTTTTCAATCAATGTTTCATTGTACTTTTGCTCCAATATTGTTAATTAAATAACAGACTAAAAACCCTCAAAAATCAAATACAATGGAAAAAGCAAAAATTTTAGTGGTTGATGACGACATGGATGTGATCACTGTATTAGAACAAATACTCACCAGTGAAGGATATGAAGTTATTTCAGCCTTTAATAAGCAAGAAGGTATTGATCTGGCTATCAATCAGAAACCTGATCTCGCAATCCTCGATGTAATGATGACAACTCATTATGAAGGTTTTGAAATGGCCAAAGAATTTGTTGATAATCCTGCTCTTCAACACATACCCACTCTTATGGAAACCTCTATTGAGGTACTCATGACAACAAAGCCAAGTGTTCAGGCCATGGCTCGTGAGTTCAGAAATGATCCTAATTACAAAGAATTACAGGTGATTCTTATTCGTGACATCGTTACTGGCAATTCTGGTATCGATTACCGTGCCGAAGACGGACGCTCAGTGTGGGTGCCTGTTGATGGTTTTATCCGCAAACCTGTTGACAAAAGCAGAGTACTACCGGAAGTACAGCGTATTTTGGCCAAAAAATCAGAACAAATCAAAGCCTGATTTAAAGCTTAATTTCATAAAGCGCAGAATAATAAGCAGGCAAAGATGTGCTAATCAGCAACATTATTCCTTAAGGCTCATCTTCCTGTTCAACATAAAGAAAAATGAAAAGTACAGTTCAAGAAATTTTAACACATTATCCAAACGCAGGCCACGATAGCCTTATCCCAATCCTCCAACAGGTTCAGGAAAAATTAGGCTTCCTTTCAGAAGAGGCTGTGATTGAAGTTGGAAAGTATCTTAAAATGCCCGCCAGTAAAATATTTGGTGTGGCTACCTTTTACAATCAGTTTCGCTTCACCCAGCCTGGAAAATATCATGTTCAGGTTTGTAGAGGCACTGCCTGTCACGTACTGGGTTCGGCCACAGTGCTTGAAGAGATGGAAAAACAATTGAAGGTAAAAGCAGGACTAACAACACGCGACAAACTCTTCAGTCTCGAAGTGGTTGCGTGTATCGGAGCATGTGGATTAGCTCCAGTTATCAGTGTTAATGGCGAGTTTCATGCCAAGGTAACAAGCGAATCCATAAAATCCATTCTTGAAGTTTACAGAAACAAGGAGACTCAATCATGATGACTGAAAAATCATTCTTAATAAATAATGTATTGAAAGTGAGCGAAAAAGATGTTTTTTCGCCAGAAACAATACAACATTTGCAACATCTGAAAAATGATCACACTTCAAAAATAGTGATTTTTGTAGGTGCAGGAACATGCGGCCTGGGTGCTGGAGCAGGAGAAACAATCAAAAAAGCAAAAGCCTATCTTTCTGCCAAAATGATCGAAGCAGATGTAATCCCTGTTGGCTGTATAGGACTTTGTTCTTCTGAGCCATTGATGGATATTAAAATACCGGGTAAGAAACGCATTTCATTTGAAAAAGTTACCGGCGATAAAGTTGAAGCATTGCTGGAAAGTGTTTTTAATGAACAACTTCCTGATCAGCCACGTCTTGGACAGTTCCGCGAACAAAGCGATCAAACCGACTGGCAGGGTGTAACCTATCTGGATGAGCACTTTTTCTTTGCTCCTCAGCAGCGTATTGTGCTCGAAAATTGTGGAATTATCAATCCGGAAAGCATCGAAGAGTACATCGCCCGAGGTGGATATAAAGCATATCTAAACACCTTAAAAATATTTAGCCGCGAAGAAATTTGTGACCAGATCGAAAAAAGCGGTCTTAGAGGTCGCGGCGGCGGCGGATTCCCAACAGGTAAAAAGTGGAAGTTTGCCCTTTCAACCGAAGCTGATCAGAAATACCTTATCTGTAATGCTGATGAAGGTGACCCGGGAGCTTTCATGGATCGTGCTGTTATTGAAGGTGATCCACACCGGTTGCTCGAAGGAATGGCTATTGCAGCTTATGCCATTGGCGCTACTAAAGCCTATGTTTATATTCGTGCCGAATATCCTTTGGCCATCGAACGACTGGTTATTGCTATCCGTCAGGCAAAGGAATATGGTTTGATCGGAAAAAATGTTTTCGATTCAGGGGTTGATCTGGATATCGTTATAAAAAAAGGTGCAGGTGCTTTTGTTTGCGGTGAAGAAACGGCTCTCATCCACAGCATCGAAGGAAAAAGAGGGATGCCACGCCCTCGGCCGCCTTTTCCTGCAATCTCAGGGTTATTCGGAAAACCAACAATCATCAACAATGTTGAGACACTTTCCAACCTTACTACTATTGTAAACAAAGGTGCCGGTTGGTTCAGTGCCATGGGAACTGCCACAAGCAAGGGTACCAAAGTGTTTGCTCTTTCAGGTAAAGTAGCAACAACCGGATTGATTGAAATCCCAATGGGGACAACAATTCGTGATATCATTTTCAAAATAGCTGGTGGAATTGCCAATGGTAAAAAGTTTAAGGCCGTTCAAATGGGTGGTCCTTCAGGTGGTTGTGTAACCGAAGTCAACCTGGATATAGAGGTGGATTACGAAAGCCTTGTTAATATTGGGGCAATGATGGGCTCAGGAGGTATGGTTGTCATGGACGAAGATACCTGCATGGTGGATGTCGCCAAATTTTTCATGGATTTCATACAGCGTGAAAGCTGTGGTAAATGTATCCCCTGCCGTGAAGGAACACGCAGGATGCTCGAAATTTTGGAAAGTATCACCACCAAGCCAAAAAACCGCGAAACACATGAACCTTTGGCTCGTTTCAAAGGTGTAATGCAACTTGAAAGTCTTGGTGATGTGATCAAAGACACTTCTTTGTGTGGTCTTGGTCAAACAGCTCCAAATCCTGTTTTGAGCACTTTAAGGTGGTTCAAAGAAGAGTATGAAGAGCATGTCTTTGATAAAAAATGTCGCGCTGGCGTTTGTAAGAACCTGAGGGAGTTTTCAATTGATGTTGAAAAATGTACCGGATGTACTGTTTGCGCGAAAAAATGCCCCACCAATGCAATCATTGGAGGTCGTAAACAACCTCATTTTATAATTCCTGATAAATGTATCAGTTGCGGCGCTTGTCTTGAAGCTTGTAATTTCGACGCCATTAAAGTTAGCTAATTCAACGCATCAAATCTAAAATCACGATCATTATGAATCTCACGATAGAAGTAAATAATAATACAATAGAGGCCAAACAGGGCGAGACTATTCTCGACGTGCTGAATCGCCATGGTATGAGTGTGCCAACTTTATGCCACATGAAAGGGCTATTCCCAACAGGCTCATGCCGCATGTGTGTGGTAGAAGTTGAAGGACGTCGCAATCTGGTGACAGCCTGCTCAGAACCTGTCATGCCCGGAATGAAAATAAAGACCCACTCATCGAGGGTTATTGAATCACGTAAAACAATCGTTGAATTACTGCTTTCAAACCACCCGGATGACTGTTTATATTGCGAACGTAACGGTAACTGCGAGCTTCAGAAATTATCTGAGGATCTCAACGTAAGAGAAAGAAGAATTAGCGGCACAAAAAACAATTACAAGTTAGATGTTTCGAGTGCAAGTATCGTTCGCGATCCCGCAAAGTGCATCCTTTGTGGAAGATGTGTGCGCGTGTGCGATGAAATAGAAGGTGTATCTGCTATTGAGTTTGTAGGCAGAGGTAGTAAAACATTTATCGACACTTCTTTTAATCATGGATTAAACCTATCTACATGTATTAACTGCGGTCAGTGTATAATGGTTTGCCCTACAGGCGCTTTAAAAGAAAAACCACATATTTCTGAAATAAAAAACAACCTGAGCGATCCTTCAAAAACTGTCGTTATTCAATACGCTCCTTCCATTTCTGTTTCATTGGCAGAAGAGTTTGGATTTCAACCCGGGCATAATATAATTGGCTTGATGAATGCTGCGCTTCGCCGAATCGGTTTCGATTTTGTTTTTGACACCTCATTCTCAGCCGACCTTACGATTATGGAGGAAGCTTCCGAATTGGTGCATCGCATTACCAATCAGGGTGTGCTGCCGATGATCACAAGTTGTTGCCCGGGATGGGTCAAGTATGCAGAAGAGTTTAGTCATGATATGTTGCCTCATCTTTCTTCATGCAAATCTCCTCAACAAATGATGGGAGCCATCATTAAGAGTTATTTTGCTGAAACAGAAGGCCTGGCACCCGAAAATATCTACTCGGTTTCAGTGATGCCTTGCACAGCTAAAAAGTTTGAGCAGCAAAGGGAAGAAATGACACAAAATGGCATTTCTGATGTGGATGCTGTGCTTACCACCCGCGAACTTGCCCGACTCATTCGCATGCATGGAATTGATATCAATAAACTTGAGCCTGAATTGGCCGATTCGCCACTGGGAACACGTTCCTCGGCAGGTAAACTTTTCGGATCATCAGGCGGTGTCATGGAAGCTGCCATCAGAACAGCGCATTATTTTGTGACAGGAAAGGAAATGGTTAAGTTTCAGGTGAAAGGTGTAAGGGGTTTGGAAGGACGTAAAGAGGCTTTTGTACAGATGGGCGACCTGCGAGTGGGTGTTGCTGTGGTAAGTGGATTGAAAAATGCTGCCGACATAATCGAAGAAGTTCGTAATGGACGCAGCGATATTCATTTTATCGAAGTAATGGCTTGCCCAGGAGGGTGTATCAATGGTGGAGGACAGCCAATTGGTGCTGATGAAGATGCCATAAGAGCGCGAATGAGGACATTGTACGACATCGACGAAAAAGATGCCATCAAGGTTTCTCATAAAAATCCTTACATTGTTGAATTATATGATAAATTCCTTGGGAAACCTCTTGGACATAAGAGCCACCACCTTTTACATACTCATTATCAAAAAAGAGATATTTTTTAAATTATTACAAGTGAGCAGGAACCTTAGGGTTTCTGCTCTTTACCAGCTCAATAATGGCACATAACAGCAAACATAAGCAATTGGTATTCACTGTTAAAGACCGTTGTCGCGTATGTTTCACCTGCGTGCGCGAATGTCCAGTGAAAGCAATAAAAATCGTTAACGGGCAAGCCGAAGTCATCAGTGAGCGCTGCATTGGTTGTGGTAATTGTGTTCGTGTTTGCAGTCAGGATGCAAAAGTGTTCTTAAAACTTACTGATGAAGTGATCGCATTACTTGACTCAGGTCAAAGAACCGCTGCTTGCCTTGCCCCAAGTTTTCCGGCTGAGTTCACCGAAATAGAGGATTACCAGATTTTAGTTGGAATGGTGAAGGCTCTTGGCTTCGATTTGGTTACTGAAGTTGCTTTTGGTGCTGATATGGTGGCTGTTGCTTATCGCGATATCTATGAGAAAAACAATGGTACGGGTATCATTTCATCCGATTGTCCCGCAATCGTTTATTATGTTGAACATTTTCAGCCAGAGCTGGTTTCTAATCTTGCACCTTTGGTTTCACCAATGGTTGCTGCTTCGCGTTTTTTAAAGAAGAAGCATGGCGATGACCTTCAAATCGTTTTTATCGGTCCTTGTATTGCAAAAAAAGCTGAATCGGATGACATTCATTATTCTCTGACATTCAGCGAATTAAGAGAACTTTTTGAAATAAAAAACATTCGGCCTGAAGCCGTCGAACCTCGTGAATTTGATCCTCCTCACGCGGGTAAAGGTGCTGTGTTTCCAATAAGTCATGGTCTTTTACAGAACATGGATGTCGAACCTGATCTCACCAAAGGTGACATCATTGTAGCTGAAGGACGACGCAATTTCATGGATGCCATCAATGAGTTTGGCAAAGGAACATTAAAGGTGCGCCATCTCGAACTTTTGTGTTGCGAAGGATGCATCATGGGACCAGGAATGACAAAAATTGGAAATAAGTACCAACGGCGCGCTCTTGTTTCTCAGTTTGTTGAAAACAAAATGAAAAAACTTGATAAAGATGAGTGGAATCAGCAAATGAGTATTGCTGAGGGTATCGATCTTTCCAACAGCTTCCAGGCAATGGATCGCAGAATGGATAAACCTTCATCCGAACGCATAGCTGAGGTGTTATTCAACATGGGTAAGAACGACGCTTCCGACTATCTCGATTGTGGAGCTTGCGGTTACGATACGTGTGTGGAACATGCTATTGCAATTGTTCAGGGTTTGGCAGAAAACGAAATGTGCCTGCCTTATGCAATCGAAAAACTTCACCAATCAATCGAAAAGCTGAACTTTTCAAATATCGAACTCAATTCAGCACGCGAAGCACTTAAGCAATCCGAAAAACTGGCACATATGGGTCAGCTTTCAGCCGGAATTGCTCATGAACTTAACAACCCGCTTGGTGTAATAACCATGTATAGCAACCTCATACTCGATGATACTACAGATGCATCATTACGTGATGATCTGCAACTGATTGTTGAGCAAGCTGATCGCTGTAGAAAAATTGTGGGCGGATTATTGAATTTTGCACGCAAGAATCAAGTACGTCTAACTGAAACACATCTCGAGAAGTTTGCTACCCGAAGCTTGCAATCAATTGTTGTACCTCAATCTGTTACAGTAAAACTGGAAGTTGAACTTCAGGATCCTTACCTGTTTATTGATGCAGATCAAATGATGCAGGTACTTACCAATCTTGAGAAAAACGCCATCGAAGCAATGCCAGATGGAGGCGAACTAACGGTCATTCTTAACGATAAAAATGACGATATTCATATCACAATACGTGACACAGGAACAGGTATTTCGCAGGAAAATATGGATAAGATTTTCACTCCTTTCTTTACAACGAAGGAAGTAGGAAAAGGAACCGGTCTTGGACTACCACTCTGTTACGGAATTGTAAAAATGCATAAAGGAAAAATAAACGTCGTTTCCAATACCATTTCCACAAAAGGACCTTTGGGAACGAGTTTCATTATTACCTTACCGAGAAACCCTAACGATTAAAAATTACTTTAAATAATAAAATAAAATGAGCAACGAGAAAAAACTGATTCTGATTGTTGACGATGATGCCGACTATTTATTCCAAATGGAGGCAATGGTTAAAAACTTAGGTTTCAGGGTCAAAACTGCTGAAAGTCAGGCTGAAGCCGAAAAAGTTCTAGAGACTACCAAACCTGATCTGGCCATCTTTGATTTGATGATGGAAAATGAAGATAGTGGATTTATCCTCAGTTACAAAGCACGACGTAAATATCCTGAAATGCCAATTATAATGGCTTCAGCAGCAACAGCCGAAACAGGCTATAGCTTCGACTTGTATAGCGATAACAATAAAGGCTGGATTAAAGCCGATTTATACCTCGAAAAGGGTATTCGCAGCGATCAATTGCATCGTGAAATTAACAAACTTCTGAAACTGTAGGTTTATTCTTAAAATGTAATTGTAATGGCAACACTTCATGTATTGATTGTAGATGACGAACCTGGAATACGGTCAGGAATACGGCGAATTCTTGGTAATTATTCGGTTGGCTATGCCTTTATGGATGAGGATTTTGATTTTAACCTCATCGATGCCGGAACAGGCGAAGAAGCCATCGAGATTCTGAATCAACAAAAGGTAGATGTGGTGTTGCTTGACAATAAGCTGCCCGGAATGGATGGCATCGAGGTGCTTGAGTACATTAAAAAACAAGGTTTCGATCTTGCCGTCATGATGATTACCTCTTATGCTTCTCTCGACCTCGCAATAAAAGCAACCAAGAATGGAGCTTTCAATTTCATGCCAAAGCCGTTTACGCCACAGGAACTTCGGGCAAGTATTGAAAATGTGGCGAAGCATTTGTATCTAAAACGGATGACAAAAAAAATGCAGGCAGAAGGAAAGCAAATCCGTTTTCAATTCTTGTCTGTTTTGTCACATGAATTAAAATCTCCTCTAAATGCCGTTGAAGGCTATCTTAAAATGATGCAAGAGAAGCAGTTAGGAGATAAAATTGAAGATTATGAAAAAATGATCGACCGTTCGCTTGCCCGCCTCAAAGGAATGCGAAACCTGATCATGGACTTACTCGATCTCACAAAAATTGAATCGGGTAAGAAAGAACGTAAACTACGTGAAATTGATCTGGGAGCTATTGCCCGAACAGCTATGGACACAATGGAGCCTTATTCAATTCAAAAAAACGTGAAAATGTCGCTAAAAGTAAAAGGTAACACCTATTTTCTTGCTGATGCCGATGAAATGGAAATTGTTTTTAATAATCTCGTTTCCAATGCAGTAAAGTACAATAGCGATAACGGAAAAGTGGAGATACTGATCGAAGACCACGAAAAAGAAATCGTAATGTCTGTTGCTGATACCGGTATTGGCATGAGTGAGGAAGATTTGGATAAAATATTCCAGGATTTTGTACGTATTAAAAACTCTAAAACGAAAGAAATCACTGGTAGCGGATTGGGCTTGTCGATCACAAAAAAAATGGTTGAACAATACAATGGCACAATTCAAGTAAAGAGTGTTCCTGATAAAGGCACAACTTTCATTGTATCTTTGCCACGAAATTAACCAGAATCATTAATAAATAATAGAAGATAAACTTTTCAAAATCATTTCATTATGATCAGAAAAATGAATAGGTAATGAGGAACTTAAATCCACATTTGATTAAATTATTAAAAGCATAAAACGTGAAATTTTATCCACAACAATACAAAATACCTGATGTTTCAATGCAGCCTTTTCTGGATGACAATGAAATCTGGGAGTTTATTGAAACAGCAAAACCTGAGCGTGAATTAGTAAGGTCGATTATTAACAAATCATTGAATAAAAACCGGCTAACTCTGGCCGAAACAGCTGTTTTGCTAAACACTACTGATCCTGAAATGATTGAATGGATCAAACAAGGTGCACGTTCGTTAAAAGAAACAGTATATGGCAAGCGCATTGTGCTCTTTGCCCCGTTGTATGTTGGCAATTACTGCTCCAATAATTGCCGTTATTGTGGTTTCAAAGCTTCCAATACGACCGCAATCAGAAAAACACTTACCAAAGAAGAGCTGATTGAGAATGTGAAAGCCCTTGAAGAACATGGTCAGAAACGGCTTATTCTGGTTTTTGGTGAGCATCGTACCTATTCGGCTCAGTTTATTGCCGATACGGTAAGGGAAGTGTATCAGGTAAAAAAAGATCATGGCGAAATCCGAAGGGTAAACATCAATGCAGCACCTTTTGACATCGAAGGATTTAAAACCATTCATGAGTCTGGTATTGGGACTTATCAGGTTTTTCAGGAAACCTATCACCATCCAACCTATGCAGTGTGCCACCCTTCAGGAAAAAAAGCTGAATATGATTACCGTCTTACTGCACTCGACAGAGCAATGGAGGTTGGTATCGATGATGTGGGTATTGGTGCTTTGTTTGGACTATATGACTGGCGTTTTGAAGTGTTAGCACTTTTACGCCATGTTAACCATCTCGAAGCATGTTACAATGTTGGTCCTCATACCATTTCATTTCCTCGCATTCAGGATTCCCTGGAATACGATCTCGATGATAAACATCAGGTTTCAGATGATGAGTTTACTCGTTTGGTAGCAATACTGCGTCTGGCTGTTCCATACACTGGCTTAATTTTAACAGCTCGTGAGCCTGAACGCATTCGAAAAGAGGTGCTTGCTTTTGGTTGCTCCCAAATTGATGCTGGTACAAAACTTGAAATCGGCGCTTATGCTGATAATCCAGATGTGGATCAGAATCTCACCAAGGAACAGTTTAAAATCAATGATGACAGAACATTAAACGCTGTAATTGATGAACTTATAGATAGTGACTATATACCTTCTTTCTGCACTGCATGTTATCGGAAAGGCAGAACTGGTCAACATTTTATGGAATTTAGTGTTCCAGGCTTCATAAAAAAATTCTGCACCCCAAATGCTTTACTAACGCTCGCCGAATACATCACTGATTATGCGACTGAAACAACGGCAGTAAAGGGATGGGCGCTCATCGAACGCAGCATTGAGGAAATGGATGATGATTCTTATAAAACTCAAGTGAAGGAGCGTATCGAACGTATCCGCAAAGGAGAAAGAGATCTGTACTTTTAATGGATTATAAAAATGGCAAAAGGAAAAGATTTAAAACCACATATTGGCATCTTTGGCCGACGAAATAATGGAAAAAGTTCCATTATCAACCTGATGGTGAATCAGGATGTAGCCATTGTTTCGCCTGAACCCGGAACAACGACCGACCCGGTAAAAAAATCAATAGAGATATTTGGCATTGGACCGGCTATCATTGTTGATACAGCAGGGATTGATGACACTGGTGAATTAGGCGAGAAGAGGGTTAAAAAAACCTATGAAGCCTTAAAAACTATCGATTGTGCCATCCTCGTGATTGCTTCCAATGAGTTTGGCTTTTATGAAAAAGAGCTTATAAAACAATTCAGAGAATTCGGCATACCTTACTTAATTCTTCATAACAAAAGTGATATTCAAGGGGTTGAACCAATTACTCTTGACAAAATAAGGGAGTTTAGCAAGGCAACGGTGATTGATTTTACAACAATTAATAATCAGGGTCTGGAAAAACTCACCGATGAACTAAAGCGTATTATTCCGGAAACAACCTATCAAAAACCATCGTTGTTGGGCGGGATTGTTGAGCCTGATGGCGTTGTACTTTTAGTAACACCGATCGATTCTGAAGCCCCTGACGGGAGAATGATTTTGCCTCAGATCATGGCAATCCGCGATGTGCTTGATAATGATAATATATGTATAGTTTTAAAAGAAACGCATCTGAAACAATATTTTGATCAGCAGATGCCTAGGCCACAATTAGTTGTTACTGACAGTCAGGCATTTGCTTTTGTCAACTCTATTGTGCCCTCAGATATTCCTCTCACGAGCTTTAGCATCGTTTTTGCACGCCTACGGGGTGATTTTGAACACTATATAGCTGGAACTCCTGCTTTAGGAAAGCTTCAAAACGGAGATAGTATCCTCATCCTTGAATCGTGCACACATCAGGTTAGTTGCGAAGATATCGGAAGGCATAAGCTCCCAAGGTGGATTAAGGAGTTTTCAGGAAAAGAACTCAACTTTGAAATTGTTTCAGGATTAAATACTGTAGCCGATATCAGCAAGTACAAAATGGTAATTCAATGCGGGGGCTGTGTTGTAACCCGCAAACAGTTGCTCAACCGCCTGAAACCTGCAGTTGATGCTCAAATTGCTGTAAGTAATTATGGAATGACCATTGCTTACCTGAACGGAATTTTCGACCGCGTTATGGAACCCTTTGCTAAACTCCTGCAATGAGCGAACAGATAGAATCATTATTACAAAAAACCCAACACACAAAAGATGAACTGATCAGGTTGCTTTCTGTTCAGTCAGCGCATGAAACCCAGCTTGTTTTGGACAAAGGGCTGGAAGTAAAAGCAGCTCATCCCGGACGCAAGGTTTATTTGCGAGGCTTAATCGAGCTTTCGAATGTGTGCAGCAAAAACTGTTATTATTGTGGCATTCGTGCTGTCAACATAAAGGTTGAGCGTTATACGCTTAGCACCGAAGAAGTTTTGAATGCGGCTCATTTTTCCTGGCAGCAAGGATTTGGATCGCTTGTCATTCAAACAGGCGAACAAAAAAGCACGCGGTTTACAAGCCAGATTTCATCATTATTGCAGGAGATTCATAAACACACTAATAACGAACTAACTATAACACTTTCTTGTGGAGAGCAGTCGCAGGAAACATATAAAGAATGGAGACAAGCAGGGGCCGATAGGTATCTGTTGCGCATTGAAACTACCAATAAGGAGCTTTTTTATCAGATTCATCCGCATGATAAAAATCATGATTTCGATCAGCGCATGAATGCCCTGGCTGATTTAAAACATGCTGGATTTCAAGTTGGTACAGGAGTAATGATTGGCTTGCCCAATCAAACAATAGCTGATTTGGCGGATGATTTGTTGTTTTTTCGATCTTTGGATGTTGACATGGTTGGAATGGGACCTTACATCGAGCATGCCGACACACCACTTTTCAGTTCAGCTCATTTATTGTGGTCACCATCTGAACGTTTTCGAATGGGATTAATCATGATTGCACTCTTGCGAATAAACATGCCATGGATCAATATAGCTGCCTCTACTGCACTCGAGACCCTTGATCCTCTTGGACGCCAGAAAGGTATTCTGGCTGGAGCTAATGTCGTTATGCCTAATCTGACCCCCGTTAGCAACCGTCGTAATTATCAACTATACGACAATAAGCCAAATCTGGATAAAGATGCTTCGTTAAGTACAAAAACCCTTAATGAGGTGGTTTCTTCAATTGGGGAAACTATTTGTCTTCATGAATCGGGTAATTCATTGCATTACTTAAAGAGAACTGGATTATTTTAAGTGAAGCAATCTTCCTGAAACAAAAAAACCACGCCTGATTGAGCGTGGTTTTTTTTGTCATGTATGAACTGTTTCTAGTAAAACAATTTTCTGTTATCTTCAATTTTTACAACCTTTTCCAAAGCATTAAATGGAGCATTGTTACGTACTGAAGATTCGAAACTGGTGCGACCCTCGTTAATAACCTGATCCAATTGAGAAGGTAATGCGGAAATGCTGAAGTTGTTAACTTTGACAGCAAAGGCAGCAGTTGATCCTGCAATCGTTGCAAAACCACCAGTCTGTAGTGTGAAAATTTTACCAATTACCTTGCTCTCTTGTCCGAAGTTAAGCAACATACGGCTATCAAATGCTAGATCTGTTGTTTCAACTTGTGATCTTAAATCAGCAGCAATTTTATTAAGGTCTTCACCGGCTGCTTTCATTTTTTCGATTACATATTCTCCCTTTTTCTTGTTAAGAACCTGAGGTTGAATAGTCTCCTTAATGTCAGCTAATTCAGGAATTCCTTTGTCTGTTTGCTTTGTTAACAATGCTACAACAAACATATTGTCAAGATCGAAGATTGTTGAAACATCGCCAACTGCTGTATTTTCTTCAAACGCCCAGCGAACAACCTGACGTGGGTTTTCAATACCGGCAATACGGTTACTCATTTCGCGCAGAGCTGGAGCAACACGTTTATTCAAACCTTCTTGTTCAACTGCTTTGTTGAATTGTTCAGCAGTTTTGTTCTCAGTTGCAAATTTGCTTGCTTTTGCAAAAATATCCTGGTATGTTTTTGTACTTGGAGCAACTTCATAGGTAATAGTCGCAAGACGGATATTCTTTACAGGATCTTTTTTACCGGTAACTTCGATGATATGATAACCGAAATCTGTTTCAACAAGACCCACAGTGCCAACTTTGTTGTCAAGGGCAAACTGATTAAATGAAGGAACCATCTGACCATCTTTGAACCATCCAAGATCACCGTTGTTTGTTTTTGCGCTTGCATCATCACTAAGGGCTGACGCCAACTCAAGCATTTTTGCAGGACGTTTATTAACCTCGGCTAAAAGGCTGTCAGCCATAGATTTGGCTTGTTCTTTAGTGCGTTTTTGCTCACTTCTCATAGCACCGGCATAAGCGATAAGAATATGTGAAGCTTTGAGTGAATCTGAACGCATACCTACTTCAACAACACGGGATAGTTTAAAAGATCCTTCTTCAAAGTAAGGGCCATAAACAAAACCAGGCTCCTGATCAAAAACAACAGATTCGATACTTGCCGGAACGGCATCTCTCGTTAACCAGGTGCTATCGTACCTTGTTTCAGAATTTGCGTTTACAAAACCGGCAACATTTGTTGTTGTGCGGAATTCATTCGCTAAACTTTGAACGGTTGCCTGTGCCTGACGATTGTCTTCGGGTGAGGCAACTATATCAAAAACGATGTAGTCTATATCACGGGTAGCTTCACGCTCAAAACTCTTTTTGTTTTCGTTATAAAAAACTTTAAAGTCATCATCAGTTAATTTGACCAAAGAATCAGCTATTGTTGCATAGCGAACACCGGTTAACGAAAGCTGAGCCTTGTCATTTTTATCGTGATAGGTAAGTTCAGCAAGCGCTTTTGGCATGTGATAACTCTTTGTGATGAGGTTTTGGTATTTGGTGCGAAGTCTGTCTTCTTTGATGTAACGTTCAAAAACCAACCATTGATCTTTAGCAGCTTGCTGCATATTATCGAGATTTTGAAGGTAATTCATTACCAGACTTCGGTCGAAAGCTCCTGTTTCCTGATTCTGGAAGTTGCTTACAACAGCAGGATGAGGGTTTGAACCTTGAATTTGATCAAAGAGTTCTTCTGTTGTTACGATAAGTCCTAACTGATCGTATTCTTCCTGCATAACTAAATCCTGAACCATTTGATTCCAGGTAGTTTCACGAATTCGAAACAACTCATCCTGCGGCAGACGTTCCGTCTGTCGCTGTTGCCTTGTTGCTTCGGCGTTTTCTTCAAACTTACGGTTGAAGTCCTGTATGTTGATATTCTCTCCGTTAATAACACCAATGTTAATAGTCTGGCGTTTATTACCTTTAGCGAAGTCACCCAGAATGAAGGCAGCCAGCGCTAAACCTATCACCACTATCAATAATCCTGAGCGTTGTCTGATTTTTCCAATTACGGCCATAATTTTGCACTTTTTAAAAACAGGGTGCAAAGGTACAACAGAAAATTTATCTATGAAAATAAAACATGCATTAATTACGATTGTTAATAACGAAACTAATCAATTGAATGAAAGCATCATCGGTGTTGATAAGTTTTATAGGGAATAAGTAGAGTTGATAACAGGGCGGGTTGGAAAATTATTCCGGTATTGATAGTTTAACTTCAAGAAGTTTATTGCCTGCTGCTTTAACGATAGTAAACCGATAGGGATCGATATTGATTTCTTCACCACGTGCCGGAATACTTTCGTGATGATGTAGTATGAAACCTGCAAGCGTTTCGTAATCTTCCGATTCCGGGAGGTTTAGATCATATTCGCCATTAAGATAATCTATTTCCAAACGGGTTGAAAACAAATATTCATTTACTCCCAGTTGCTGTTCAATGGTTTCTTCTTCATCGTATTCATCTTCTATCTCGCCGAAAATTTCTTCCATAACATCTTCCATTGAAACGATTCCGGAAGTACCTCCAAACTCATCAACCACAACAGCAATCCCTTGACGCGACTGAATGAATCTACTCAAAAGCCTGTTTGCAGGGAATGTTTCAGGAAAAATATCGATCGTTCGCAACACCTCATTAATCGTTGAAGGGCGTTTAAACATATCGTAAGAGTGCACATAACCAATGATATTGTCGATGCTTTCCTGATAAATGAGTATTTTGGAGTGTTTTGTTTCCGAAAATTTTTCCAGCAGCGTTTCAATAGCAGTATCAACGTTAATGGCTTCAATCTCGGTGCGTGGAATCATGCATTCACGGAGCTTGATATGTCTGAATTCCATTGCATTTTGCAGTATCTGAATGTCGTGGTTTATTTCTTCTGTATTAATCTCATTTGTTGAGTAATCTCTAATGTATTCATTTAAGTCGATGGAACTAAACTTGTAGGCATCATGCTCAAGCTCCAGCCGAAAAAATCGTTTGAGAATAAATTCTGAAAGACCTATATAAATAATTATCAATGGGAATAAAAGGAAGTAAAGCAATCCTGTTGGAAACCAAAATGTATTTAAAATGCCATTTGGATTGATTCTGAAAATCATTTTTGGTAAAAACTCTGCGACAATTAAAATAAGTAAGGTAGAAATTATTGTTTGTGAAAGCACAATTGACAACCCGATGTGGGCTAATGAAGGCAAGAGCTCTATTATTTTGGGCTCCAGCACTTTTGCCATTGCTATACCGTAGATTACAAGTGCAATATTGTTACCCAAAAGCATTGCACCAATGAATCTCGAAGGGTTTTTAAAAAACAGGCTTAAGAAATGTGAATGGGTGCTTTTCTTCTTTATTTCAAGCTCAACTTTAAGTCTGTTGGCACTTACAAATGCAATTTCCATTCCTGAAAAGAAAGCTGAAAAAAGCAAAGTAATAGAAATGAGTTGCCAATCTGTCATAAGTCAAATAGAAAAAAAGCGTTTTTAGCCTGCAAAGATAATTGAATGTACACAATATTTTTCTTTCATTTTCTAATTGCATTCAAAACGGACTACAATTAAACGCTTATTAATCAATAGTCTTCACTTTCTTCTACCTCTATAGTCGCCCGGATATTGTAAATTGTACGGGTTGAAAAATCTTCTGCAGCTTCCAAACTATCTCCATAAACAACTTTATCGGGCGAAGTAATTTTTACAAGTGCCTGTGTATAAATTCGTTTGGTTTTCTGATTCCAGAATAGGGTGGACGATTGAAGTTTCTCAAGGGTTTGAAAATTTTCAACCTCAACCGAATCTCTTGCAATCATTATTTGTGTGTTCTCATGAGTGATCCCATACTTAGCTCTGATGAGTGAAGCTGGTTGTTGCACCGAATCATAAAAGTTAGCTTCAAAACCTAAAGGAAATTCAATCGTAGGATCATTACCTTCGACGCGAAGCATTAGTGGCGCCTCAAGTTTCATGAATACCATACCTGAATCACTCCTGTAATAAATGATGTCGTTTGCTGTAACAGCTGCAAGTGTATCTTCTGCAGTGATTTCCTTTACAATGGTGAGGGAGTTCTCACAAGAAAAAAACATCATGCTGAAAAAAATCAGCATGATGTTGTATGTTAATTTAAAACGAAAGTATCTGCCTGTTTGCAAACACATTATTTAGAAGCTCTTACAGTAGTTTCTTCTTTAAACCAGCAATCAATGGTGTAGCTTTTGCCTTCTTCAAAACCATGGAAGAAGATCGTTTCCAAAGATGGGAAATAAACAGAATAGGTCGCAATGCGTTTATTTGCTGATTCGGTCTGAGATTCATCAACTCTTTTTGCCTGATTATACTTATCAACTGCAGCCCAATAGGCTACACGGCTGGTAAATTCATTGTTTCCACAATCTTTGGCACTTGCAGCATACATATCTCCAATGGTTATATAAGGTGCTCCATCATTTGGTTTGATCTCAATAGCTTTTAGTGCCATCTGCCTTGCTCTTGGGTAGTTTTTCACAGCGCGGAGCGATTCAGCAAGATACTTGTAAGCATTATGTGATTTGTCAATATCCTCAGATTTTGTTGCCTCCTCAAAATAGTTAATAGCTTCACTGTATTTCTCTTCTTTTAATAACAGTCTTCCAATGTTGTAGGCTGATTCAGGACTTGGTTCAAGTTTATGCAGCTGAACGCTGGCTTTGAGATACAGTGGGTCTTCCTGACAGCTCCGGCGATCCAATAAGTTTGTGATCTTTTTTAGAAGGTCGGTATCTTCAGGATGTTTGTTCATTTTGTTACCATAGATGCGAACTAAATCTGGACAAGATGCAAAAGGTTCAAAAGTAGCATCGATGTTTCCTTTAAAATTTTTATAGTTTTCAACCCATTTGGTATCCCCGGCTTTGTTGAGTTTAACAATGTTGTGATCCAATATATCGATTACCTGGTCATAAACATCAACAATCATTGCACTGTCGAGCTTTGACTTGCGTGCCATTTTAATAACCGAGCGGAAATAATAAATCAGAACAGTTCCGTCTGAATCATCACCATCAATTTCAACAGATTGCTTGAGAATCTCATAAGCATCAACATAACGCTCCTGATCATAGGTAGAAAGATCAACACCTTTTCTTCCTAAGATAGCTCCCTGTTGTGGTTTACCACTTTTAAAATGATTTGGAAAATATTGAATACGCTGGTCATAAACCTTCATTAAGGTATCGATAAGCTTCGCTTTGTTAACGTCATCTTTTTCATTTTCAATACGATACTGCATTATTTTCACACCATCAACATAAGTGTTTTCACTTGCCAAAGGACAGTTTTGAAAAACCCATCTCCAAGGTGAAATGATATCCTTGATAACTGGAGAATTGTAGTCGCTTGCTTTCCATTGTTTCAAAAACTCACGGTACAACGAAATGTTGATAACGCAGCTTACACTATCCTCTCCGTATTTTTGTATTTTGTCCTGTGGAAGCAAAGTGCTGAAGCCATCTGCTTTTACTGTTAACTGCAAAGAAAAAATCACTGCAAATAGTGACAGTAGAATTTTTGTTAGGGCTTTTGAGTTCATATTTTTAAAAATAAAAGTTAAACCAAATTAATTGTACCTGTTCTTCACAAACCATCGCTCGTAAATGGAAATCCCAACGGTCACATTAACAAAAGTTTCCCGAATCAGATTCTCTGCCATGGTACCTCTTCTGCCAACCTCCAAACTTAGATCAACAGTAGTCAATGAACGGGGTAATGGTAATCCCATTCCAAAACTTATGCCAAACTCATTGATAGGTTGCCCGTTGAATTTCAGGTAGGTTTGATTATATCGTGCTCCTGCACGATAGGTTACACGCTTCCAGTAGCCGGATATTGATGAATGGTTAGGAATATACTGTCCGCCGGCAGCAATGTTCCAGCTGTTAATAAGGGAATCTCTTTCGTTGAACAGTTCGTATTTTTCCCAATTCTGCCAATTAAAATCAATGCCGGCGAGCCATTTGTTTGATTTTTCATAAGAGATACCTAAACCTGCTTTAGGGGGCAACAATAGGGTTCCTTTTTGCTTTGGTGCGTAAAAAATGGTATCGAGTACATATTCAACATCTCCATTTAATCCGCCAAATTGCGACTGAATAAGGTATTCACGTGTGACATTCAAGTTCATCTTTTGACCAAAAGTGGCGCCAAAATGAATGAAGTCTTTATCAGAAAGCTTTGTTGTGTAAAAAACACCATAGTCGAGAGAGAAGTCATTTGCCATTACCCTGCTTTCAACTTTGGTAGTTGCCATAAAGGAAGAGTCTGGAAATGAAAGTAATGATGCTGTGGTTGTTTTACCAAAGGTATAGTTGAGATTAACTCCTAAAGAAAGGTTTTTTGTAAGGCTAAAGGCATTGCCAAAATACAGCTGATTGAGGCCACCCTTTCCTTCGTAAATTTTATTGAAATTAACGCCCTGATCGGAAACTCCGGGAACGATTACGTTGAAACCAATCCGGCTGGCAGGAAGCAGCCCAAGGCCAACGTGCCACCATTTTGTTATGGGAAAACCAGCAGAAAAATAGGCTAAGCCTGCGTAAGTTCCTTCTTCAGTTTGTTGTGTTGTGGTATAAGTAACAGAAGTGCCGTTGAAACCTACATTGAACAGAAATGAAAGGGAATCAAAACGCGCATATGAGGCGGGATTTGCAGGGTTTACAAAACGATTGGTTGCAATAGCGTTTCCTATTCCCCCCATGGCTTGCTGGCGTGCATTAGGAGTGCGTGTTGAAATATTTCCGATTCCAAATCTGGAATAAGGGGAATCAATTCCCGTTTGAGCCATAGCTCCAAATCCGAAAATTAATGCGATAAAAAACAGGGTGACTTTTCTCAATTTATCCAATCTCATTATAATCCATTATGATTTTCAAGCCCTCTATGACAAGATTTGAGGCTGCAAAGATGCTAATTCTAAACTTTTTATCAAAATATTTATTGTCTCCTCCTCCAATTAGTACTGTTAATTCTTCGTAAATAGAAGAATATGCATCGATTATCCCTTCTATTTCTTTCTGCACTCCCCAAACTGCACCCGATTGCAGAGCTGAGAGAGTGTCTCTGCCAGTAAGGCTTGCCGAACCATCAACTTCAGCTAAAGGTAACTTATCGGTAAAATGGTGCATTGCCTTAAGTCGCATGGTAATTCCCGGACTAATACTTCCACCGGGATAAAGTCTATCTGCCTGAAGAATGTCATAGGTGATACATGTGCCCATGTCGATTACCAAAACATTCTTTCCGGGATATCTGCCAAATGCGGCTGCAACCGCAGCTATACGGTCACGACCAAGTGTTTGAGGGGTGGAATAAGTGATTTTGAAAGGTAAAGAAGTTGTATGATCCAGTATTTTAATAGGGCAAACTGAATGAAGAAATGTGAGAAACTCTGGTGAGATATTCCTTACCGAAGCTATCATTCCCTGTGAAGGATTGCCGTATTTTTCAAATATGGCTGATAAAGCCTCAGGCTGTTGCTCGTTGAAATATACGAATTCGACCAACTGCTCTTCTTTATAAAGAGCTGCTTTTGAATAGCTATTACCAATATCTACAGCCAGTTGCATGAATCTCAATTAATTTTTTGAAAGCAGCAAATTTACTCACAATGAAGGTGTCATTGGTTTTTTTTCAAAGTATTTTCCATTTTACAGAAAAGTTATATATTTGCAGCCCCAAATGAGCGGTACCATAGCTCAGCTGGTAGAGCAACGGACTGAAAATCCGTGTGTCCTTGGTTCGATCCCGAGTGGTACCACACAAAAAGCCCTCCTTATTGAGGGCTTTTTTGTTTTAATTTTGTGCCTTTCCTTTTTTGAATCATTCCAATTACAACCGATTGCGCATGAAGTTTTGTTTCATCGATGCACTGATGTTGTATGTAAGCAGGAAGTAACACTATCTTTGTAGAGGTGAAACTATTTTTTTTTGACATTTAAGCATAAATCACAAAAATCAATTTCATCTATAGTATTAAAAATCAATAAAGTAAAGATTTTAACTAAATATTTTTCATGAAAAGAATACTTATTGTAACGGGAGGTGGCGATTGTCCTGGATTAAATGCCGTGATAAGAGCAGTGGTGAAGCGTGCCTCTCAGGAAAAAGACTGGGAAGTGTTAGGTAGTATACAGGCATTCAATGGAGTGTTGTGGGAACCTACCGAAATAAAGGTGTTAACACCTGAGGTTGTGAAAGGTATCCATTTTCAGGGCGGTACTATTATAGAAACCACCAATAAAGGAGGCCCATTTGCCTGGCCTGTTAAGAATCCTGACGGAACCTGGGGAGCTGTTGACCGCTCCGATGAGATGATTCGCAAAATTCAATATATGGGTATTGATGCCGTTATCAATATTGGAGGAGATGGATCTCAAAGAATTTCACAAATGTTGTTCGAGAAAGGTTTGCCTGTAATTGGTGTGCCAAAAACAATCGACAACGATTTATCTTCAACTGATTCAACATTTGGATTTCAGACAGCTGTTGAAATTGCTACAGAAGCTGTTGATAAATTGGTGACAACTGCTGCCAGCCACAACCGTGTTTTCGTTGTTGAGGTAATGGGTCGTTATGCCGGATGGATTGCACTCAATGCTGCTGTTGCAGGTGGTGCAGAAGTATGTCTTATTCCCGAATTCCCCTATGACATAAATTTGGTTAAAGAAAAACTTGAAGCGCGTTTCACACGCGGGCGCGGTTTTGCTGTTGTTGTTGCCTCCGAAGGTGCCCGAAACAAGAACGGGGAAATGGTGTATGAAAAAAATGATGAGGTTGGATATGAAAATCTTAAACTCGGAGGTATCGGTCGTCAGTTAATTAGGGAACTGAAAGAAGCTGGATTCCAACCCGATATGAGAGAAACAGTACTTGGTCACCTTCAGCGTGGTGGTGTGCCAATTGCCTATGACCGTGTTTTGTCGGCACAGTTCGGAGTTAAAGCTTTCGAAATGGCCATGAAAGGGGATTTTGGTAAAATGGTTTCTTACCGTCATCCTTATTTCGTTTCTGTTCCATTGAAAGATGCTATTTTAAAGCCAAATTTTGTGACTTTAGACAATGCTTTGGTTAAAACAGCAACAGGACTTGGTATTTCATTGGGTATTGATCTCAATAATCCTTAATATTTACAGCCATGAAAATTGAAGTAGTGGCTACAGCTCAACAGGTATCTGAAAAGTTAACTGAAGGCAAATCGGTAGTGGTGATAGATGTGTTACGTGCAACTTCTGTCATCACTACTGCTTTAATGAATGGTTCGGGCCCTGTTTATCCTGTCGAAACCATTGAGGAAGCGGAGAAACTGTTTAAAAAATTTGAATCTGGTACTGCCTTAAGAGGAGGTGAAAGAGCCGGAAAAAAAATCGCAGGATTCGAACTCGGAAATTCGCCATTGAGCTATATCCCGGATGTTGTAGGTGGTAAATCTATTATTATTTCTACTACAAACGGGACTAAGGCTATACGTAACAGCCATAAATCCAATTCGTTATATTTAGTTTGTTTTCTTAACCTCATCTTTGCATCGCGTTTATTGGCAGCAAAAGTGAATGGTTTGGTTATTGTATGCTCTGGAACAAATGGGAATTTTTCCCTTGACGATGCTTTGTGTGCGGGTATGTTAATTGATGAAATTGGAAAGCATACTGAGGTCAAAACCAATGATCTTGGTCAAATCGTCAGATCGTTTTATTGTCAGGAAGGTAGCATTCCGGAGAAACTCAGGAACTGTACACATCTGAATTATCTTCAATCAATTGGTTACAATGCAGATGTTGATTATTGTCTTCAAACACATGTGTACGACTGCTTGCCACAGTTACGTTCAGAAGGGTTTATAACTCTTTGAATCAGCGGACTAACTCCTTTTTTTGGCAAAAAATGTTTTTAGCAACTGTTCACTTTCATGTGAACAAACCCCTTTTGATATTTCAGTTTTTGGATGTAAAAGGTTTTTCCCAATGATTGTAAAACCTTTTTTTGGATCATCGGCAGCCCAGATAATTTTCCCTATATGTGCATGATTTAATGCTCCTGCACACATCACACAAGGCTCCAAAGTTATATATATCGAACAGTTTTCCAAGTACTTACCTCCCAAATAATTTGCGGCAGCAGTTATAGCCAGCATCTCGGCATGGGCAGTTACATCATTGAGTTTTTCAATAAGATTATGAGCACGGGCTATGATTCGATTGTCACATACAACTACTGCCCCCACAGGAACTTCATCCTCAAGGGCTGACTGTTTCGCCTCCTTAAGGGCTTCTTTCATGAAAAATTCATCAGAGAAAACGGAAAGAATCATAGCGTTGAAACAAGATATAATGTGTTAACTTAATGGATATTAACAATATAAGCGCTTAAGTTCTTTATTTCTTAATAAACTTATGTTGTCGGGTTGAATTTCCATCACTCAAGTGAAGGATGTATGATCCGGATTTGAGATTGCTCAAAGAAAGCATTGTTTTTCCAGCTTCAGTAATTGTCAGGTTGCCAGATTGCACGTTGCGACCATCCATACTAAGAATTGTGTATTCAAATCGTCCGATATTTAAATCAGGAATTGTAATGGTGATGAAATCAGAAACAGGATTTGGCGAAATTGTTAAATCCATTGGAAGTGGTTTTTCGGTTACACCGGTATAAATATCTACATTCCAATGAGCTGTGAATATTCCTCGTCCATGGGATGCAGCAATAACAGTAAGGTCGTTTTCCCGAAGTCGCAACATATCCGTACGGACATTTCCCATGCCTTCTGATGCTGGTTGCCAAAGTGTTGTTGACTCAAGTAAGGTATTTGTTGTCCAGATTCCAGTTTCGGTGGCAATCATCGCCTGACCAGAGTTTTGAGGGTGATAAAGTGCCCAGCGAACAGGCATATCAGGAAGATTTCCTTCCCGCTCCTGCCAACTTTGGCCACCATCCCAGGTTTGCCATATAGAAGATACACCATAGTTCGAAAAAGTGACAAGCAAACTGTCTTCAGAGCCACCAATGGCAACTGATGAAATATTTGCAGTTGGAAAGTTAGGAGATCCGATGTCATTTACTATAGGTAATGCATTGGCATTGTTTACTTTATACAATCTGCCTGATTGTGTCCCAACAAATAATGTTGTTGTTCCTGCAGGTGAATGTTTTGAAAAACTCACATGCGAAAAGGGAACAGTGTTAGCCGTACCAAGGTTGATTTCGGATAATCCTGATTCACTTCCTATTCCGCTGATGCGAATCAACTTACCGGCATTTGATCCGGCAAAACTTACTGCATTGGCATACAGGGTGTTGGTTCGGTAATCATAATCAGCTGGTGATATGAAAGTGCCGTTGCCAGCATCCACATAATCAAAATTACTGTTGTTTTTGAATATGTAATAGCTATTGTAATAGACGGAAGTGATGTAAAGATTAGGTTCGTTTTGATCCCAGAAGCAATATGCACCATCTCCTCCGCTTATCATATCATTAATGGTGAGTGTATTAGATGTGTTTTTTAAACTTCCGTTATCTTGTAGACCACCGATATATTGTTCGTTACCGGCATCGGGGTGTAAAGCACAAGCATAGAATTGCAGTGTGTTAAAGTTTTGATTGCGTTCAATAAAGGTAGGAATAGACAGATGTGCATTTTCTGAATAGAAAACGCCCCCATCGCTTGCGAAAATTGCCTGTTGGGCATTACCAGGCCTGAATTGTATGGCGTGCTGATCAGCATGTACATATTCATCGCCACCACCATAATACATGAGCGACCAATCGGATATTTTTGTCCAGTTCTGGCCTCCATTGTAAGTTTTCCACAGGTCAAGTCCACCGGTAAATACAGAGTTTGGATTTGTAGGATCAACCTTTAATACAAAGGCGTGCCAGGCTAAGGTGCTCCAGTCATTGGCAGGAATCGAAAGCGGAGACCAGGTTTGACCACCGTTGGTTGATTTAGCCATATACCTGCCTCTGTAATAGTTAAATCCATCATTATAACCGGCAGCAAACTGTGCATACAAAATATTTGGGTTCGAAGGAGCTGAAGCTATCAGAGTTCGTGCAGGTATTTTGTAAGTACTTTGTCCTTGAATCAAGGTGTTGTAATAAGTGTATGAGGTCCAGCTATCTGCTGTTCCAAGATCCGACCATAAAATAACAGCTCCGCCTTTGAGATCAAGATTTTCCATTGTTCCAACAAAGATGCGGTTGCTGGCTGTAATTTCAATTTGTGCCGGAGCATAGTGTTTGCCACTCTGACCAGGAATTTCGGGTAAAACCTGATCCCAGCTTTCTCCCGCATCGGTTGACCGGTACAATCCGTCGGATGGCATGCTTTGATGCAGTGTTCCCTGGTAATCACCTGAAACAACGGCAGCATAGATCACACTCAGCCCATTTTCATTTCTGACTTTTACATCGGTCACATATGCAAAATCCATTGTCGAAGGAAGTACTGACCATGAAAAACCACCATCTTCGCTTTTCATAATTCCCATTCCAAGGCCTGTTGATTCACGATAGATGACTCGCGCCGTTTGTGCCTCACCTGTACCTGCATACATGATCATCGGATTATTGGGATCGTAAGTCAGGGAACTGATGGCCATATTGGGCCAAAAATCAGCAATAGACTCCCAGTCAGAAGCAGGGTTCGTAATGTCATATGTATACCATAATCCACCTGTTACTCCTGCAGCAAAAACGCTTTTGTTTTGTATGTCATTGGGATCAAACATGATAGCTCTAGTTCTGCCACCCATTTCAGCACGTGTTCCATTCCATTGAATGCCGGAATTTTTTAATCCGGAGGCAGCTATTTTTTTTGTTTCCTGATAAGCAGCGTATTGTCGTTTCAGAGGAACATACCCCAATTGAGGATCTAGTGTCTGAAAATAATTCTGGATAGCAGCTACATCAGGGCGGTCGGCCTTAGGAATTTCTTTGATGTTTACGTGTGGATCAGGGATGCTTTGGAACGACTTATGAAGAAAGTCTTCATAAGTAATACGTTTATCAACCTGCGTTTCAAAGTTGAAAAACACGAGCACCGCTATCCCTGTTGCAAGGAATAATGAAATGAAGACGACAATTTTTTGAATAGACATAGATTGAAATATTTGATACAAAGGTATTTGTTTCAGTATTGATGAAATGATGTTTGCTGTTAAATAGTCAGTTTGGAACAAGAAATGTAAATTAATGAGCTTCCAGCCAGTTTTCACCTGTATTCATTTCGGTTTCAACAGCAACAGAAAGTGGGAGTGCATTCCTCATTTTTTCAGCTACGATTTCCTTCAAAACAGGTATTTCGGGCTTAAAAGCATCAAATACAAGCTCATCATGAACCTGTAAAATCATTTTTGATTGCATTTTACGCAGTGCCATTTCGTTGTGTATTTGAATCATAGCAATTTTGATCATATCAGCCGAAGTGCCTTGAATAGGTGCATTGATAGCATTTCGTTCAGCAAAACCTCTGACAACACTGTTCGAATTATTGATGTCGCGCAACATTCGCCGGCGGCCCAGCATTGTTTCTACAAAACCTTGTTTACGGGCAAGTTCGATTTGAGTATTCATATAAGCTTTGATTCCCGGATATTCTCTGAAGTAACTTTGAATGATCTGAGCTGCTTCACTTCTGCTGATACCCAGACGTTCGGAAAGTCCAAATGCAGAAATACCATAAATGATCCCAAAATTGACCATTTTTGCATTTCTTCGCATTTCTTTTGTAACATCTTTTAAATCAACATTATAAACTTTTGATGCAGTAGCTGTATGAATATCGAGACCCTGATTGAATGCTTCAATCATTCCGGTGTCACCACTTAAATGAGCTATTATACGCAATTCGATCTGTGAATAGTCGGCTGCCAGTAAGGTGTATTGATTATTTCGGGGAACAAATGCTTTTCTGATTTCACGACCGCGTTCGGTGCGAATAGGGATATTTTGCAGGTTTGGATTGTTTGAACTCAACCTTCCGGTTGAAGCAACAGCTTGATTATAAGAAGTATGTATTCTTCCGTCGCGCGGATTCGCCAAATCGGACAAGGTATCCACATATGTTGATTTTAGTTTGGTAAGTGATCGGTAATCGAGAATCAATTGAACTATCGGATGTGAGTGAATCATTTTACTAAGGACCTCCTCTCCTGTAGGGTATTGTCCGGTTTTGGTCTTTTTCGCGTTGGTTGTAAGTCCAAGTTTTTCAAACAAGATCTCTCCAAGCTGTTTAGGCGAAGCGATATTAAATGTTGTTCCTGCCAGCTTATAAATATCCTGCTCAAGTTGTTTGATTTCTTCCTCCAAACCCTGACCGATTTGTTTGAGGGTATCAGCATCGATTCTTACACCTTCGGCTTCCATCGAGGCCAAAACAGGCACAAGGGGCATCTCAATTTTTTCAAACAATTCAGTTAATTGTAGTTCTTGAAGCAGTGGCTCAAAAATAAGTTTGAGTTGTAACGTTATGTCGGCATCCTCAGCAGCATATTCCTTCAGTGCTTCAGCATCTGTATTGCGCATACTGCCTTGGTTTTTGCCTTTTTTACCGATGAGTGTTTCGATCGAAACCGGTGAATAATTCAAATATGTTTCGGCCAAAACATCCATATTATGCCGTTGATCGGGTTCAAGAAGGTAATGAGCGATCATCGTATCAAAAAGCGGCCCTTTGACCTCAATATCATACCAACTGAGCACCGAAATGTCATATTTAAGATTTTGACCAATTTTTTGAATGGAAGGAGATTCAAAAAATGGTTTAAAGACAGATAGAATTTGCTGGCAATTGTGGTAGTTTTCAGGCAGATGCACAAACCATGCCTTGTGTGGAGTTATTGCAAATGACATTCCGACAAGCTCAGCGGTATGTGCATCTATGGCAGTTGTTTCGGTATCGAAACAAACTGATGAAGTGCTTAAAAGTTCTTGAAGCAATTCCTGAATTTCAACTTCATTCGTAACACTAATATACGCATGAGGGGTGTCGAAAATTGTTTTTTTTGTGGTGGATTGAAAATCGGACACGGTGGATTCTTCCATTCCACTGAATAAATCATTTCCTCCAGATTTAGTGGTAGAAAAGCCTGATTCCCGTGATTGACGCATAGCATCATCTGTCATTCTTTTAGCGAATGTCCTGAATTCCAATTCCTCGAACAGTATTTTCAATCGTTCCATATCCGGTTGATCCATTATAAGTGCCTCAGGATCAAATACAATAGGTACATTAGTAATGATAGTTGCCAATTGACGCGACTGAATTGCTGAAGCTATATTGTTTTCGATATTTTCTTTCAGTTTTCCCTTAAGTTCGTGCAGGTTAAGAAGGAGATTGTCAATAGAATAGTAATCTGCAATGAGTTTTGATGCTGTTTTTTCGCCAACGCCTGGAACTCCGGGGATATTGTCGGAAGCATCACCCATCAAACCTAAAATATCAATAAGTTGCTCTGGTCGTTTGATCCCATATCTTTCACAAATCTCAGGAACGCCCCATATGACAGGATCTTCGCCTGCACGAGCAGGTTTGTACATGAAAATATTATCCGAAAGTAATTGACCAAAATCTTTGTCAGGAGTCATCATATAAGTGATAAACCCTTCTTTTTCAGCAGATTTTGCTAAAGTACCAATCACATCATCCGCCTCATAACCTTCAACCACTAAAATGGGGATATTGAATGCTTTGATCAGATCAATAATATATGGGATAGATGCAGCCAGGTCGTCAGGCATTTTTTCCCTGTTGGCTTTATATGCCGGAAAATCGGTATGGCGTTGCGTTGGGACCATTGTGTCGAAAGCAACTCCGATATGTGTAGGTTTTTCCTTCTTTATTACTTCGTATAAGGTATTTGCAAAACCTAAAATTGCTGAAGTGTTTAGTCCTTTTGAATTGATGCGCGGATTTTTGTTAAGAGCGAAGAAGGCCCTATAAATCAATGCCATAGCATCAAGAAGAAAAAGTTTTGGTTTTGTATCAGACATGTTGTTACAGAATTATTGGGTAAAAATAAGCATTTGCAGCGGAGTTTGGCATATGCCGGAATCTTCCGTAAAGATGATAATGTCCTCGGTCTTACTATTGACCGATCATTCCATAAGTCCAAAAACTTAAAAATGAAATTTTTATCGGTATCAATCAGATAGTACCAAACATTTTTAAAACCTTGCTGATACTATTTACAGCAGGTCGTTTGCAAGATTAGCCAACTCCGACCGTTCGCCTTTTTCTAACCGGATATGGGCATAAATGCTGTGATGCTTTATTTTATCAATGAGATAAGAAAGTCCATTGGAGTGAGCATCCAGATAAGGGGTGTCAATTTGAAATATATCACCTGTAAAAATAATTTTTGTGTTTTCTCCTGCACGGGTAATGATTGTTTTTACTTCATGAGGAGTCAGGTTTTGGGCTTCGTCAACAATAAAAATTACATTAGAAATACTTCTGCCTCGGATGTAGGCAAGAGGAGTGATTACAAGTTTTTCTTTTTCAATAGCTTCTGTAATTCTTTTATACTCTTTATCTTCTTCACCGTATTGATTTTGAATGAATTTCAGATTATCCCACAAAGGTTCCATATAGGGATTGAGTTTTGACTTGATGTCGCCGGGCAGAAATCCGATGTCTTTGTTGCTTAGCGGAACAATTGGGCGAGCAAGATAAACTTGTTTGTAGTTTCTGCGTTGCTCCCAGGCAGCAGCAAGGGCCAAAAGTGTTTTCCCCGTTCCTGCAATGCCTTGGATAGAAACCAATTTCACCTCAGGATTAAGAAGTGCATGCAACGCGAAAACTTGTTCTGCATTGCGTGGCATGATATGTGAAATAGCTTGTTTTTCAATACGTTCGATACGCTGTGTAATTGGATTGTAATAAGCAAGGGTTGAGTTTTTGGGACTTTTTAAAACAAAGTAATGATTAGGTACTGCCTTTGTAAGCCCAATTTCTTCGATTGAGCAAAACCCTTGCTGATACAGCTTGTCAATGACCTCGGATGATATATCATCCATATTCGTTTTGCCGGTATAGAGCGATTCAACATCTTTAATTTTACCGGTTTCATAATCTTCTGCCTGCAAACTTAATGACTTGGCTTTCAATCGCAGATTTACATCCTTAGAAACCAGAATAACTTTTTTATCTGTGTTTTCTTCTGCCAGTTTCAGTGCAGCGTTCAAAATACGATGATCGGGTTTGTCGCTTCCAAATATTTCACAGGCATCAGGACTGCTTTTTTCATCCATCAAAACCTTAAAACGTCCTTTGCTCGGGCCATTCAAACGCTTCCAGTTTTTCATGCTGGTCTTTCCCGATACTTTATCCATGAAGCGAATAAACTCCCTTGCTTCAAAATTTTTGGTGTCGTTACCTTTTTTGAAATTGTCCAACTCTTCAAAAACAGTGATTGGAATTGCCACATCGTTTTCTTCAAAAGTGTTGATTGCGTTGTGGTTATAAATGATAACTGAGGTGTCAAGGACAAAAATCTTTTTGACTTTTTCTTTTATTGCAGGCATATAAACGACTTTTTTGAAAAATTATGACTGTAAAGTTAGGCTGCCAAAATTACTTCAATGTGAAGGCGTAAATTAATTATCAACAATCGACTGTTGATGATTTGTAATGTTTTTGTAAGAATAAAATGTCGTTTTAGTAGTTTTCTTGCACAAATTCTTAACAAAAACTTTTTATTACTTTTTTTTAACGAAGCTAATCCTTTCACGCACTGAATCTTATCATTATTCTGATACAATTTAGATCGTTTCTAAAACTTTATTATTTCTTTTGGGATAAAAAGATTTTATTTTTGTAGAAAGCTATTAGTACAAATTGCATCCAACATGCTAACATTTGACGGACAGATTTTCTCGAAGCTACCTCAATCAGGCACATCTATTTTCGCTATAATGTCGAAAATGGCTATTGATCATCAAGCAATTAACCTATCGCAAGGATTTCCAGATTTTCCCATTTCCGAAAAGCTTATTGCCAGGGTAAATCATTATATGAAAAAGGGCTTCAACCAGTATGCCCCTATGCCGGGGGTGCTCCCTTTGCGAAAAGCTATAGCTCAGAAGGCTGAAAAAACATACGGTGTTTCATACGACCCAGAGAATGAAATTACAATCACAGCTGGTGCTACTCAGGCAATCTATACCGCTATAAGTGCTTTTATCAAAGAGGGTAATGAAGTCATCATTTTTGAACCTGCTTACGATAGCTATGCTCCGGCGGTAAAGATTAACGGAGGATTGGTCAAATATGTTGAGCTTACAGCACCCTTATTCAAAATAAACTGGAATGACGTTAAGCGGATGATTTCAAACCGAACACGGATGATCATCATTAACAGTCCACACAACCCCACCGGTAGCCTGCTCGACGAAAGTGATATGATGCAGTTGGATGTTATTACACGCAATACGGATATTATAGTGTTAAGTGATGAAGTGTATGAACACTTGATTTTTAACAACCAAAAACACCAAAGTGCTTGTTGTTTTCCCGGTTTGGTAAACAGAAGCATGGTTATTGGTTCATTTGGAAAAACATTTCATGCAACGGGCTGGAAAACAGGCTTTGTTATGGCCCCTGCAGATTTAACGGCTGAATTCAGAAAATTACATCAGTTTACAGTTTTTGCATCCAATACACCCATTCAATATGCTATTGCCGATTTTCTGGAAGACGATGCGAATTACACACATCTTCCGGCATTTTATCAGAGTAAACGCGACTTTTTTGCTGAAAAACTGAAATCTTCCCGCTTTGAATTGATACCTTGTCATGGCACCTATTTTCAATTATTGAGTTATAAAGCCATTTCGGATGAACCGGAAATGGTGTTTGCCGAACGTCTTGTAAAAGAGCATCGCATTGCTTTAATACCTTTAGCACCTTTTTATCAGCAGAACCAAAGCCAGCAACTGATGCGTGTTTGTTTTGCAAAAAAAGAAGAAACACTTTCCAAAGCTGCTGAAATCCTATGCAGGATTTAAGAATAGCCTATTTGCAGGCCAACCTGATTTGGGAAAACCCTCAGGCGAATCTGAGGTTGTTTGATAACTTAATGCAACAGCAAACGCAATCCAACGACCTTATTATCCTTCCCGAAACTTTTACTACCGGATTTCCTGTTGATCCTCATGTTTTTGCAGAGGAAATAAATGGCCCGGCAATGACATGGATGAGTGCTAGGGCCCAACAGTATAATGCAGTCGTATGTGGAAGCATACTGCTCAGGGATTGCGGAAACTTTTTTAATTGCTTCATATGGATGCGTCCTGATGGAAGCTACGAAACCTATGCCAAGGGACATGTTTTCAGGATGGGTGGCGAACATGAACAAATAACACCCGGAAATCAGTTACTAACAGTGGAACTCCATGGATGGAAAATCAGGCCAATGATATGCTATGATCTCCGATTCCCGGTTTGGTGCAGAAATGCTTCTCTGGATGGGGTGTTTGCCTATGATTTACTTTTGTTTGTAGCTAACTGGCCCTCAGTAAGATCATGGCCTTGGATGCAATTGCTTATTGCAAGAGCAATCGAAAACCAGTCGTATGTTATTGGCGTAAATCGTGTAGGAGTTGATGGATTAAACTTCAACTACACTGGCGACTCATGTGTGCTGGATGCTAAAGGATTTATGGTTTCGCAAGCGGTTGCAGAAAAGGAGATGCTCGTTGAGGTAAGCTTAAACTATGCTGAGCTACTGATTTTCAGAGAGAAATTTAATGTAGCCCTTGATTGGGATCGGTTTAATATCCTACATTTGTCTTCTTAATTTTAATCTTTTTCAATGAATATAATTATAGCCGGTGATGGTGAGGTGGGATTGCATCTTGCCGAATCGCTTGTAAACAGTAATCATAATATTACTATTGTCGATCCACATGAAGATTTGCTAAAGATGGTTGAATCTCATTCGGATCTTATGACAATCAATGGTGATGCTACCTCAATCAGTGTTTTGCAGCGGGCAAATGTAAAAAAGGCTGATTTGTTAATTTCAGTTGTTCATCAGGAACATGTGAATCTTATGACCTGTATCCTGGCAAAAAAACTTGGAGCTAAGAAAGTAATTGCCCGCGTAAATACAATGGAGAACCTGAGCCTTCAAAACAGGCAAATTTATCAGGAGCTGGGAATTGATGCGCTTATTTCACCTGAAGATATAGCGGCTCAGGAAATCATATCACTACTTAAGCAAACCGCTGCTACAGAGGTTTTTGAATTTTCTGATGGTAAACTTCAGCTTTTTATGATCAAGCTTGAAGCTACAGCTCCGGTGATAAATATGTCGTTGAATCAAATAGCTAATGAATATAAGAATCTTAATTTCAGGGCAGTAGCTATTCATAGAAAACGTTCCACGTTCATTCCAAGAGGTGATGATCAATTTCAGGCCAATGACCTTGCTTATGTCATTACTAAACCTGATGCTATTGATCAGCTACTTGAGCTGGGTGGAAAAGTTGAGCATGAAATTCACAATGTGATGATCATTGGCGGAGGACGGGTTGGACGTATTACCGCTAAACGCCTTGAAAAAGAGATGAATATCAAGATGATAGAAAAGGATAAAGACCGTTGCATGGTTCTTACCGATTATCTTGAAGATACACTTATTATAAATGGGGATGCCCGAAATATTCAATTACTTGAAGACGAGGATATCACAAGTATGGACGCCTTTATTGCTGTAACCAATAATACGGAGACAAACATTCTCACTTGTTTGCATGCCCGCATGAGCGGTGTTAAGAAAACAATCGCACTTGTAGAGAATATTGATTATATTGATATTTCACAAAACATTGGAATAGATACAATTATAAATAAAAAATTGATCGCCGCAAGCTATATGGTGCGTTATACTATGGGTACGGAAGTTTTGACACTTAAGTGCTTAAGTGGTATTGATGCTGACGCCATGGAAATGATTGCGCGTCCAGGTTCGCCAATTACTAAAAAACCCATCAATAAACTTAATATTCCGGAAGGGGTAATTATCGGAGGAGTAGTTCGGGATGAGAAGGCCTACATTGCTCTAGGTGATTTTCAGGTTCAGGAAAATGACAAAGTGGTAGTTTTTGTGCTTCCTTATGCAGTTCACAAGGTAGAAAAACTGTTTCATTAAAAGTTTTGCATCCCGGATGACCATGAAAAGTTTTTTTAGAGAAATAAACTTCACCCTAATTGCAAGAATTATTGGCTTTTTGTTGATAATTGAGGCTGTTTTCATGTTATCTGTTGTGCCCGTTGGTTGGTATTATCATGGATATCAATCATATGCAATGCTCATTGCTGCTGTTACTACGCTTGTTTCGGGTTTGTTGATGTTTCTGTTCAATCGTAAAACCACAAATATTTTAGGGAAAAGGGAAGGCTATATTATCGTTACATTGTCGTGGATAATCACTTCTTTTTATGGAGCGTTGCCCTTTTATCTGGCGGGTGATATACCTTCTTTTACAGATGCCTTTTTTGAAACAATGTCAGGATTTACAACTACAGGGAGTAGTATTCTGACAGATATTGAGTCATTTCCAAAAGATCTTTTATTTTGGAGAAGTCTTACTCATTGGCTAGGTGGTATGGGAATCATTGTATTATCAGTAGCTATTTTACCTATGTTAGGGATTGGAGGAATGCAGCTTTTTATGGCTGAAATGCCTGGTATAACATACGATAAGCTGCATCCGCGCATTACATCAACAGCCAAAAGGCTTTGGGGGATTTATGTTCTTTTGACCCTATTACAGTTTTTATTTCTTTGGGCGGGCGAAATGGATTGGTTTGATGCTATCAATCATAGCTTTGCAACCATGGCAACAGGAGGGTTTTCAACCCGAAATAGTAGTGTTGCTGCTTTTGGTTCATACAGTCAGTATGTGATGATTGTCTTTATGATTTTGGCCGGAACAAATTTCACACTCCATTATTTTGCTTTACATGGTCGATTGAAGCAAGTGTTTAAAGATGAAGAGTATAGAGGGTATCTGTTGCTAATATTTCTTTCAACTATCATTATTACAATTGGTCTGATTTTAGCTGACAACGGCTCATGGGAATTACATTTCAGGGAAGCTTTATTCACTGTTGTGTCCATACTAACCACAACTGGTTTTGTGACAGTAAATTATCTGAATTGGCCTGTATTTTTATATATGATTATATTTTTGCTCATGTTTGTTGGAGGAAGTGCCGGGTCAACAGGAGGTGGGATGAAAGTGGTTCGGCAAATGCTATTGATAAAAAATTCGTGGATGGAGCTAAAACGTTCCATTCATCTTAATGCAGTATTACCTGTTAAGTTCAACAATAAGAGTGTACCTCAGGATATCATTTATAAGGTGATGGCCTTCTTTTTAATGTATATTCTCATCTTTGCTTTTGGAGTGCTCGCTTTATCAGCGCTGGGTTTAAACTTTGAAACATCTGTTGGAGCTTCAATAGCGAGTCTTGGTAATATCGGGCCAGGAATTGGCCTTGTTGGACCAATTGATAATTATGCATTTATGCCAGATGCAGCTAAATGGGTTCTTTCTGCTATGATGATGTTGGGACGGCTGGAGCTTTTTACAGTACTTATGTTGTTTTCACCTCACTTCTGGCGAAAGTAGAATCCATTTAATTCCACTTCCAACATTGTGTAATGCATTTATTGAGATTAAGAAATGAAAAATTATCGCCAGTTACACTTTTCTGGCAATTGACAAACTTGTTCTGTCTGACCGTTAGTAGTAAAGAATGTTAATTTCCGGACGTGCTTGTTTGAGTTTTTCTATTGTTTTTTTGCTGATTTTGGTATTGTAGCACTTGACATGTTTCAAAGCAGGTAACTTATCAGCCGGACTCAGGCTACGAATGCGCGTGTTGTATACTGACAATTCGCTCAATTGTAGAAGGTTAGCCAGGGATTTTAACGATTTGATTTGTGTACCCGAGATATTGAGGTGTTGTAGACTGCCGAGTTTTGAAAGTGCGCTCAAATCGATTACCGGAGTGCTTTCAATACTTAGAAACTCAAGATGCGATAATTGCGCAACCGGACTGAGATCGGAAAGGGGATTGCCTGAAAGATCAAGATATTTCAAGTGTGAAAGCGTTTTTAACGGATTAAAATCGCTTATCTGACTTCCCTTTAAGACCAGTTTTTCAAGCATCAGCAGAGGCATTAATGGTTCAAGGTTTGAGATAACAAGATTGTTTTCGATCAGAAGTTCAGTGCGGTCTGCAATGGTTTGTAGTTGAACCGGATCTGGCGAAGGTTGAACGATAAGATCCTGCATCAGGATTTTTTTCCACTCTTCATCCAGATTGTTCCACCAGAATTGGAGCTTTTCAGTTTGATAAATTATCAACACTTTTGGTTGGGCCTGTTTTAGTTTCAGTGCTACTTCATGTGTTATCCTGCTTTTATCTGCTTTGAGAAGCTGTAAAGTGCCAATAGCATGCAGCGCATCAAGATTATCAACCCGTGTTGATTCAATATTCAATTCTTCCAACTGAAATAGCCCTCTTAACGCTTCAATCTGACTTATTCTGGTTTGAGAAATATTGATTTTCTGAAGGTTATGTAGTCCTTTAAGTGGATCAAGTTCAGTTATTTCGGTTCTTGAAATAGATAGTTCCTGTAAATTAGCCAAACGATTTACAGGTTCCATGTGCTGCAAATAGGAGTTGCCACTTAAGTCAAGTTTCGAAATATTTATAACCTGATGGAGGTCTTCAGTTGTTGGATTTGATCCGATTCCAGCTTGTTCGGTTAATAAAGCGCGCCAGTAAATAGGAAGATTGTTCCACCATTGTTCCAGTTCTTCGGAATCAAAAACGACTAAAAGTCCTGGTTTAATTCGCATGAGATTGGTGGCTTGAGATGGTTTTACTTCATTTTTGTTTGTGTAAACCCGCGTCAGGCTTTCAAGACCTTCCAAAGGAGAAAGATCAGAAACCTTTGTTTCGCTGCATTGTAAAAGATTTAGCTGACTCATTTTACGCAAGGGAGAAAGATCTTTAACGAGCGTTTTGTCAATATTTAACTGTTGAAGATTGACAAGCGGTTCAAGGGCCTGAATGTCAGTGATGAGCGTCTGACTCAGGTCAAGAATGCGAATATTTACGAGCTTGCTGAGAGGTTGTAAGTCCTCAACAAGGGTGTTTCCGGCTTTTAAAATTGTTAGTTGTGTGAGTGTGGCAACAGGACTGAGATTGCGAATTCCAGTGTTGAAGCAATAAATCTTTTTTAGGTTTCTAAAATGTTCCAATGTTGTAATATCCTCAACATCTGTATCATGTATATAAACTTCTTCAATATTGGTTGCGTATTGAAGCGGTGTTAAATCCCTTACTAAACTCGATGACATAAAAAGAGTTTTGAGTTTGCTAAGATTTCGCAAGGGTGAAACATCGTTCACTGGAGTGTTTGAGAAATTTATTTCTTCAAGCTCATTTAATTGACTCACTGGTTCGAGTGAAACAACCTGAAAATTAAACGAAATATCAAGGGTTTTCATACTTGATATCTGTTTCAAACGGTTGTCAATTGCAGAAAGATTTACAGCTAGACTATCATATTTCATTTGTGCGATATGATCATCAAGCGTTAAAACTGTATCAGGGGGACGGTTATGCAATTGTTCAGCAGCAGCTTCAGGAATTGTGTCGGTCCCGGCCACATAAAAAATACCTTTACGATGTATCCATTCGTTGCGTTTAATTACGATGGTGTCGTTTCCAATCGCTTCAATATCAGCCATTAACAAAGTGTCGAAAACAACTGCATCTCTTCCAAAAATATCTTTCCAGTAGAGAGGCATCGCGTTCCACCATTGTCTCAATTCCTCTTGTTCGTTAATTTTAGAGGTATAATAACTGGCAATTTTCAAATCTTTTTTGAATGGATCAAGGTTGATTTCCATATAGCGAATCCGGTTGCTTTTAATGCTGTCATTGTTTACTAATACAGCATCGAGCCGGCGCATAAATGTTACTTTAAAAAAAATCATGCCATTTTCGCCAACCATTGGTTCAACAGACTGAACATCAAAACTAAATACCGCAGATTGAAAAAAGAAGTCAACATCCTTAAGATAGGCTTGTACGTTCTTGTTAATCGGCACTTCGCGGTTTTCATCGAGGTCATCTTCAATCTGAACATCTTCGTTTACAAAGATCTTTGCATAGCTTTCCTCAATAATTATTTCTTTTTCCTGAGCAGTGGAGCGCTCATCTCCCAGAAAGTTGAGTGTGCCTTCGAAATAAGCCACAAGCGCGCGCGATTGCGATTTGTATTGCTCAACTTCTTCTGCAGTAAGTGTCCATTTCTCCTCTTGTTGAGCAGATGAACTTGAAATGATTGTTAATAGCAGTAGTGCTGCGAGTAGATGTTTAATCATAAGTTTCATGGTTGATAAAACTTCATAATGGTTTGTTTTTCAGCTTCTTTAATATACATAAGGTTTGAAATAAGCCAGCCGGAATTCATACCCGGACGGTTAAAATATGAAACCTCAAAATACCAGTCTTTCATTTGAAAAATATGAAATTTCAAGGTGTTAACCTGTTTAAATTTCAATCTTCCCATTTTTACTTCGTAAAAAAATAGTGTGAGAAAATCAGGACTAAAACTCTTTGAAGCATAGTATTCGATCACTTCCGGTTGATTAAATGCTTTGTGAATATTCATGAAATCAAGCTCATGACTCATGGGATGGAGAAAATGTTTCTCCTTTTCAGCCAATTCTCCTTCAGGGAAGAGCTTGTTAAAGGCTGGAAAATAAACATTGGTTAAAACCCATTTTGAACCTAATCTTTCTTTTTCGATCATCAAAATCATAATCACTGAAACCTGTTTTCCCTGATAATCAAAGCTGGCTTCTGTTTCAGCATACCACCTTCCTCCAAGAAATTGTAAATAGCTACTGTCGGTATTTTTGGTGAGATCATCGATAAAAAAATCTTTCAGTGCACTGCTCGTTCGAAGATTTTCACCATCGAATAGCAATGGAAGAAACGCATTTCGTTTTGAGCTGTTGCGGTAATCAGGTGATGATAGAAGAAGTTTTTTACCAAACTGATCTTCTTCATAATTGAAACGGCTGATGAACTGGCTCATTTGCTTGGTCATAGCATAGAGTTCAGTTTCATCCATTTCGAATGCGCCAATATTTCTACTCTGACCCTTCACAATTGATAGGGTACAAAAAAGAAAAAATAAACTTAAGAGAAGGTATTTTTTTTCGCGCATAGCTAAATTTAGCGGTGCAAAGATAAACAATCTGTGAGCTTCTCTTATATGCATTCTATTTGATCTAACCATTTAGTTAATAACATATTATAGTAAACCTAATCTCCTGATTAATAAAAAATGAAAGGTTGTGACCAGCTTTCTTACACCAATAAACCCTGTAAGGGATTAGCTTACAGGGTTTAGTTCATTCTGTAAATGCAGAAAAGTTTATTTCCTTGTTTCTTTTACGCGTACATCACCCAGCAACACATCCCAAAAACCAATTAGTCTTCCGCCAATCTGAGTTTCTTTACGTTTTACATAAATAGTAATGTCTTTTTTGGTAGTATCTTCATACACAAGATTCCCTTCAGCATCAAATCCTTTAAACCTTTGGAAAATGGTGATTACACCTACATAAGTTCCATCAGGTTGTGCTTGCAGGTCGCTTACATATTCAATTTTATACCATTCTATCTCAACCCTGTCATAGTTAAGCCGCATCAATCTTTCGAAATACTGACGAACTTTAAAATAGAGAATATCAGATTGATATAAAGATGATACGCCCATTTCAGCACCTTGCATAAAAAGCTCTTCAGCACGGTCAATCACACGATTGGCCTCACTCCAGGGTGTTGATTTACTGCCGATAATACTTACATATTTACTCAAATCACGCACTTTCTCCAAAGCCAAACTGTCAATAGCTTGTTTTCTTTCCGGACTAATATCTTGTGCTTTGATTACATTTCCCGCCATAAGGCTGATCAAAACAGCCAATAAAATTGTTATTTTTCTCATCATTCTACTTTTTTATCAATTCAAGTTCGGTGATCTTTCCGCTGGCATCATATTTAACCTGCTCGATAGCATTATTATACACTTTCTGATCCTTCAGGTATTCGAGATATCTTTTGATGGTTGTTGGACGATCATAATCGTTAAAACCACCAGCCTGACTGATAATTATTAGAACCGGAGCGTCAGGAGTGGCAAATAATTGCAAGGCCTGATTAATTTTTGCGTTAGCAGTTGCGGCATCAGGTGCAGCAGCAATTGAAAGCAGTTGATTTTCGATGGAAGCGTATTTCGACGCTTTTGCTTTGCCACGGTCATCTTCAACTTTCTTCAACCGCTCTTCCTCATTTTTTCGATCAGCTTCAGCACGTTCTCTGGCGAGCTTGTCTTCAACCAAATCGATGAGTTTTAACACTTCTTCATCCTGAATATTCCAGGATTTTATTGTTGAAAAACGCTCTTCTTTTTCTTTCAATGACCAATCGGTAGCATCATTTAATATAGCAGTAAGGTCTTTTTTTGCCTGATCAACACGTGCAGCATATTCGGCTGCAGCTTGTTCACGGGCAATCTTTTTCTTACTCTTGCAACTTGTAGTTCCACCTAGTGCAACTACAATCATCAGCATTACAAGCAAATAACGTGGTGCAATGCGCATTACATTTTCTATTTTCATCTTTGTCTCCATGTTTTGTAATTCAAGACTATTAACTCTAAAGCAGCAAAATTATTGAATATTTAAGGAATTTTATAATTTATTGTCAAATTTGCAGAATGATGAAGCATTATAACATCCCTATTTTTCTTCCCGAACTTGCTTGCCCTTTTCAATGCAGCTATTGTAATCAGTCAAAAATTTCTGGTCAGCTGTGCCTTCCACAGGTTGATGAAATAAAGTCGTTGATTGAGCGCAATATACAAACTTTCCCGCAAATTGAACGGAAAGTTGAGATTGCATTTTTTGGAGGTAATTTTACTGGACTACCGGCAAAAACGCAGATATCATATTTAGATATTGCTGAAGAATTTGTTCAAAAGGGCTTAGTTCAGGGAATACGTTTGAGCACACGGCCTGATTATATCGATGTTTCGAAACTTGAGCTTTTAAAAAAGTACTCGGTTAAAACAATTGAACTTGGAGCACAGTCGTTGGATGATGAAGTATTGTCACTCAGTGGCAGAGGACATACTTCACAGGATGTTTTTGATGCTGCCGGATTAATTTTGAATCATGGGTTTCGTCTTGGTCTTCAAATGATGATTGGTTTACCTGGAGATGCTTTTGAAAAAGCAAGGGCAACAGCTAACAAAATTATTGCAGCCGGCGCTCATGAAACCAGAATCTATCCTTGTTTGGTAATAAAAGATACACAACTTGAAAAGCTTTACCAACAGGGCTCATATACGGCTTTATCACTGAATCAAGCTGTTGAGTGGACATCGGAGCTGTTAAATCTCTTTGAATTAGGGGGCGTACGAGTTATCAGGATTGGCTTGCATCCTTCAGAAGAACTTAATGGAAGCGGTCTGATTGCCGGTCCTTATCATCCTTCGTTCAAGGAATTGGTTATGACTAGTTTATGGCGTAAACTTTTTGAAAAAGAAAGCAATTGGCCCAAAACCAGGAAAATGAAGATTCATGTAAATCCAAAAGAGATCAACTTTGCCGTAGGGTATATGGCTACAAACAGAAAATGGCTGACTGGTAATGGATTGTATGCCACTTTTGTTGGGGATAAAGAGCTCAAAGAAAGAAATTACTATATAACTTCCTGCTAAATGTTGATTATTGCTGATGACCGCATGCCAAAAAAGGCCAAAATGCGCCTCGAAAACATAGGTGAAGTTCTTTGGCTTGAACCTCAAAAGGTGGTTTATGAAAGTATTGCAGCTCATCCGGATATCTTTTTTTGTCAAATGAACAACCACCTGTTTGCAAGCCCACAAATTCCACCTCGATGGGAGAATAAAATCTGTGAGTTTGGGATACAACTCATAAAAGGCACTTCTGAATTGGGATCGAAATACCCGCAAACCGCACATTACAATGCCGTTTTTTCGGGTAAAACGTTAATACATAATTTGAATATTTCAGATCCTAAATTACTTCAATCTGAAATAGTGACTGAATTTTTTCATGTGAATCAAGGCTATACACGATGTAATCTGCTTGCAATCAATGATAAAACATTTGTTACCAGCGATGCCGGTATTTTTTCAACACTCACAAAGAAGGGAATGGAAGTGCTGATGATTGACCCCTTGCCGATTCGGCTTCCAGATCAAAAACATGGATTTTTTGGAGGGTGTTGCGGTATATGGAACGATATATTGGTTTTTTGTGGGTCGATTGATAATCTTGCTGAAGCCCGATCAATATATCTTTTGATGGAAAGGCTGAATATGCGTGTAATCAATTTGTATGATGGCCCTCCAATAGATGTGGGAAGTATTTTTTTTATTGATAATGCCAGCCAACCACCCTTACAATAGATTAATTTTTACTTTTGTACGACAAAATACGAAAAATGCGCACTTACCTCATTTCAACGCTCTATCACTTCAATGGCAAAGGCCTCTTTGCCTGTTGGATGTGTTGAAAATAAGCTCAATTCATCGTGTTGTTCCCGTTTTATTCATAATAATATGTAGCCATGAAAGGGCTTGTTTTTGATATTCGAAGTTTTTCAGTACATGACGGACCGGGCATCCGAACTACGGTTTTTTTAAAAGGATGTGCCTTACGCTGCAGCTGGTGTCATAATCCGGAAAGTCAGCGATGCATGGTTGAAACAGCACGAAAGTTCAGGAGATTTGGCACTGAAGTTTCTGAAACAACGGAGACGTTGGGTACGTTTTTAGAAGCGTCAGCAATATTAAAACGTTTTGAAGCTGACCGGCCATTTTTTGAAGAATCAAACGGTGGAATCACCCTCTCGGGTGGTGAGCCATTACTTCAGCCGGCTTTTACACTTTTTCTTTTGAAAGCCAGTAAAGAACTGGGAATTCACACGGCAATCGACACATCAGGCTATGCAAGCACCGAAATATTTAAGAATATAATTCAAGCTGCTGATCTGGTTTTATATGATCTCAAACTTGCAGATGACTATCAGCATCAGCATTATACAGGTCAAAGTAATCAACTTATACTTGAAAATCTGCGCTATTTGAAAAGTATTCAAAAACGCTTTTTTATTAGAATCCCACTTATACCGGATGTCACTGATACACAGAAAAATCTGGAAGGGCTTTATGAAATTATTGAAGAACTGAATGAAGTTGAGAGAATAGATATTTTACCTTTTCATCATCTTGGAAAAACAAAGTATGAACGAATGGGAAAAATTTTTGATTTTCAGCAAATGGGCCCGTATAATTCTGCAAAAAGTGAGCAGATAAAATCATTTTTTCTTCCATTAGCTAAAACAGTTAGCATTGGAGGTTAATACGTTACGTAAATTTTAACTTTTGCAAACAGGTACAAATGATTAATAAACGCATCCAAAGATTAAGACAAGAGAGTCTTGAAGCCGTAAACCGAATTTCTCCGGAACGAGCGATTCTTTTAACTGAATTTTATGCGAAGCCGGATACGAATGACTTACCAATTGTAATTCAGCGGGCGGCTTCTTTTCGATATTTGATGCAAAACAAAAGCATCCACATAGGGAATGACGAACTCATTGTAGGTGAACGTGGTCCTGCACCAAAAGCAACACCAACTTATCCTGAGATATCATTGCATACACTTGCCGATCTGGAAATGCTTGATACCCGAAAAAAGGTTTCATACAAAGTGGATGAGACTACAAAGGAGGTTTATAAACAAACAATTATCCCTTTTTGGAGTGGTAAAACACAACGCGACAGAGTCTTTGGAAATCTGTCCGACACATGGAAGAATGCGTATGCAGCAGGAGTTTTTACCGAATTTCAGGAACAACGTGCTCCTGGTCATACCGTTGCAGGTAAGGACGTGTTCAGTAATGGAATGTTAGATCTTCTGGAAAAGATAGATAAAACGAAATCAACACTTTCAGCTGATGAAAAGTCAAAAATGCATCAGCTTCAGGCCATGAGTATTACGGCTCAAGCCTTAATTGATTTTTCAAAAAGACATGTTGAAGTGCTGAAAACCATGTTGGTAGAAGCTCAGACTGATCAGCGCAGGAATGAACTCATCGATATGATTCGTGTTTGTGAGCGTGTTCCGTCACATGCTCCGGAAACATTTCATGAAGCGTTGCAGCATTATTGGTTTATTCATGTTGGGGTTATAACGGAGCTTAATCCCTGGGATTCTTTCAATCCCGGGAGACTCGACCAGCATTTATATCCTTTTTACAAGATGGGGCTTGAGGATGGCACTTTAACAAGAGATAAAGCCTCAGAATTACTTCAGGCATTCTGGATTAAGTTTAACAATCATCCTGCACCTCCAAAAGTTGGTGTTACTGCGCTTGAAAGTAATACATACACTGATTTTTCATTGATCAATCTTGGTGGATTAACCGAGATCGGTGAAGATGCGGTTAATGATTTAACTTTCTTAATTCTTGATATTATACAGGAAATGCGACTTTTGCAACCGAGTTCGATGGTGCAGATTAGCAAAAGTAATCCGGATGCCTTTGTACGCAGAGCATTGAAAATTGCTGGAACAGGTTTTGGACAGCCTTCTTTTTTCAACACCGATGCGATCATTCAACAACTTATCAGTCAGGGTAAAAGCCTTACTGATGCGCGGAATGGCGGTGCAAGTGGGTGTGTTGAAACAGGTGCTTTTGGTACTGAGGCTTATACATTGTCGGGTTATTTCAATTTAAACAAGGTGTTGGAGCTAACGTTGTTTAACGGATATGATTCAAGAACAGCACGTCAAATTGGACCCAAAACAGGAGAAGTAGCTGATTTCAAAAGTTTTGAAGCGTTTTATAAAGCCTTTGAGCAACAACTTCAGCACTTTGTTGATATTAAGATAGAGGGAAATAATTGGATTGAAGAATGCTTTGCGGAACACATGCCTGTTCCTTTTATGTCGTTACTTATTAGCGATTGTATTGATAACGCAAAAGATTATAATGCTGGAGGTGCCCGTTATAATACCAGTTATGTTCAAGGTGTAGGATTGGGTAGCATAACGGATAACCTTGCCTCAGTTAAAAAATGGGTATTTGATGAGAAAGAGTTGGATTTCAATGCATTGATACGGATTTTGGAATTAAATTTTAACGATCAGCTGGATTGGCAACAGCGCTTTATTTTTGAATCGCCAAAATGGGGAAACAACGACGATACTGCTGATCATCATGCTGTGCGAGTTTTCGAAAGTTTCTATAAAGCAGTTAACGGACGACCAACATTCAGAGGAGGGGTTTTTAGAATTAATCTCTTGCCGACAACTTCTCATGTATATTTTGGAAGTGTGACAGGTGCTATGCCTGATGGCCGTTCAGCAGGGAAGCCATTAAGCGAAGGCATTAGTCCGGTGCAGGGCGCTGATACCAATGGCCCGGTAGCAGTTTTGCAGTCAGCGGCAAAAATTGATCATCTGCGAACAGGCGGCACATTGCTGAATCAAAAATTTACACCTGATTTCTTTCGTTCAGAAACAGCTCTTGATAACCTGACTGCTTTGATTAGGACCTATTTTAAAATGAATGGCCATCACATCCAATTCAACGTTGTGAATGCTGATACTTTGCGTAAAGCACAAAAACACCCTGAGCATTACCGTGATTTGATTGTCAGGGTAGCCGGATACTCCGATTATTTCAACGATCTTGGAGATGATCTTCAGGAGGAAATTATCAATCGGACAGCACACGGATTAACATAAAAAAAGGCCTTTGAGTGGAACTCAAAGGCCTTTTTTACTACTAAATTATTTATTTGAGAAGTAAGTTAGCCTCTCCGATTTGGTTGTCGCCTTCATAAATGTCGACATAATAAAGGCCGGGTGTTAAATCCTGTGTATCTCTTTTGTCCCAGTATACGCAAGCAGAATGATCACTGTTGTTGTAGTCAACAACTTCCATGATGGTATACTGCAGTCGTTCTCCCTTAAACATAAAGGAATAAGCATCGTCGCGGCTTTTAACAAGAATCTTCGAATCGGGTGCAGCTATACGAATGTATATGTTTTTATTTCCCGGCTGAATCAAACTGTTCTGAGCCAGTGTAAAACAAATCTTAATTCGCTCAACCTTTTTGGCTTTATCTGTATCCGTTTCACTTTTGCTTCCTCTTTGGCGAATCCCTTTTACATCAACGTTGAATGTGCGGAAAACTGCAGCTTGTTCCACCTTTCCTGAAAGTTCTTCTTTGCTTTTTGTTAGCTCTTTGTACCGCTTTCTTTCTGAAACAACTTCTTCGCGAATACGTTCGTTTTCTTCTGTAAGATCCCTGTTAACAGTATAAAGAGAATCCATTTGCCGCACATAGGTTTGTGAAATTACCTGAAGACGTTCCAGTTTCTTTTTTACTTTATAATACTCCCATTGATCATTAAGTAGTGTTTTTATTTCGTTCGCATTCGCAATGATTATACTATCTTTAATCATCATTGAATCAGCAAGTTGACCGTAAGCGGCTTTTGTGCGGTTATGTTCTTCAATCAAACTATCGACTTCGCGTTGAAGAAATTGTCGTTGATTATCTTTTTCTTCCTGCAGCACCCTAAGGCTGGATTTGGCTGATATTAGCCATATCGACAGGGCTATAATGATCATCGCGAAAATTGCAAGGATGATATACAACCAGCGCGAAGAGTTGGGTGATGGGATAGGTTTAACTGAATGTGAATTGTCCATGATTTACAAGCTTTTTCTTCAGGCTACAAAGGTAATTCAAAAATAAGAGATTGCAAAACAATCCTAACCTATACAATATGGTCAGGGATAGATTCCACTCCTCAAAGGTTGTGGAAATACCACTTACAGGCTTCTTCCAGGCCTGCCCTCAGGTTGTATTGAGGATTATATCCCAACAATTTTTTTGCCTTATCAACAGAAGCCAGTGAATGAGGAATATCACCTTTTCTAAAATCTCCATGAATAATTTCGACATCAGCAATAGCTGGATCGTAAACGGCAAGAATCTCGCGAAGCCAGCCAGCTAGCTGGTTGAGGGTTGTACGATCACCAAAGGCAACATTATATACCTGATTAAGTGCAGCAGGATCATCGGTTGAGGCTGCTAAAAGGTTTGCCTGTACAACATTTTCGATATAGGTAAAATCACGGCTATAATTGCCATCGCCATTTATTATTGGATTTTCGTGTCTAATAAACTGTTTTACCCATTTAGGAATCACGGCAGCATATGCACCTTCAGGATCTTGTTTTTTTCCAAAAACATTGAAATACCTAAGTCCAATCGATTGAAAACCATAGGTTCTGGCAAAAACATCAGCATATAATTCATTTACATACTTGGTGATAGCATAAGGAGACAAAGGTTTTCCTATGATTTCTTCAACCTTTGGTAAATGTTCGGAGTCGCCATAAGTGCTTGAACTTGCAGCATAAACAAAGCGTCCGACGCCGGCATCACGAGCCGATATGATCATGTTTAGAAAACCTGATACATTTACATCATTACTGGTTATAGGATCGTGAATCGAACGTGGAACAGACCCCAAAGCAGCCTGATGGAAAACAATATCCTGATTTTCGCAAGCCAGCAAACAGGCTTTGAGCTCACGAATATCAGCTTCAATCAACCGAAAATTGGAATCTTGCATGAATGGAGCAATATTATGCCGGTGTCCGGTGGCAAAATTATCCAGGCAGCTAACATTAGCACCTAAAGATAAAAGTTTTTCAACCAGATTAGAACCTATGAAACCAGCACCACCTGTTACAAGTACTCTTTTGTTCTTAAAATCCATCATGGCATTTAATTTACTGATGACTATTTTTGTTCAAATTCTTTCACCAATTCAACGCGTGATCTTGGAATATTCAGTCGAATAACCTGACCAATTGCATCAATCATAATGACAAGGCGAAATTTATTTTTGTAACTAACCAGTTTACCTATAAGACCTTCCATCGGCCCGCTTTTTACACGCACCAATTGTCCTGCCGACAACGCCTCATCGATTTCTTCATCTGGTTCAGGATCTTCAAGGTAGATGCGAATGGCTTCGATTTGTTTGTCAGGAATAGGAACAGCTTTGTTTTCAAATTTAATATATTTCAAAGCTCCGAAAACATTCAAGGCATTAAAAAGATTTTTTTCATCCACTCTGACAAAAATATAAGAACGGAATAAAGGTTCTTCTACGAGTTTTTTTCGATCGCTCCATTGCCGTAAACGCTTGATTAAAGGCAGATAAGCTTCGAAACCTTCTTTTAACAAGGAGGTGTGAACTTTTTTTTCAGCTCTTGCCCGGGTATATATAGCATACCATTGTTTTTCACCAGTGACCAATTTCATTTCGAAAACACCAATTAAATCTTATGCATTATGCGTTTGACACTAAGCAACGGTTGGTAATCTTTGCGTAAAACCATATCCTTTTAGGACCTTTTTTAAGTATAGATTATCAAACAATAGGATACAGTAACGATTGAAGGCGTTACGAAACCAATCTACATAACTAATAGAGCCGTTCCGATTCATTTTTGTAATATTGAAATCCGAATGATTTGAAGCCCTGAAGTTAAACAGTGAAATATTTCTGCCTTTATCTTTCTCAATAAAGTAGTTTCTGTCCAATAGATTAAAGGTGTTCAGAATAATCACTGATTGTGAATTATCAAAATTCAGAATAAATAAGGAGGAATTGTAAATTTCTTGTGACACGAAGCAATTCTTTTTAAAACATGAATCTTCAAAGTTAATATCCCTTATTATATTATAAATTAAGGAGAAAGATATCAAAATGCCACTTTCATTTCGCAAGACTTGCAGTCCTCCGAAGTTTAGTCTCAGCAAGGCCGTTGCATCCATCTTGCCACCTTATTTAGATTTTGAACAATGATTTTTACAGTTAGCGGAAATTCAATAAAACCTTCATCACTTACTGTATAACTGTTGAGGTAAATTCCTTGATCGTTAGCGTTTTGTGCTCCCGAAGTGCTTTCCAATAGGTTGAAGAGAATTGCTGTTTTCTCGTCAAGGCTCACAACCTTGATATACAAGTTGTCACCCGGCTGAATGAGGTAGGTAAGTTTTCGTTCGTTAATAAACTGGCGGGCCGTATCAGAATTACTTGTTCCCTGTAAGTACATTATCTTTTTTTGAAGTAAACAAGAAAACAACAACATGCTTACAATCACTAAACATGCCGAAAATCGCAAGAATCGTAAATCTTGTAATTTCATATGGTGGTGGTGTGTTTTAATAAGAAGGTAGTTCTTGTTAAAAATTACGTGCAAATCTATGTTTTTTTCAATTGCGTTAACAAAGTTGCTTTTGTTTAAGTTAGCTGCATAATCATAAAATGTTAAAAAACAATTATTTAGGACAAAAACTGTATTGTATACAAAAAGTAATATTTTTGCAAAAAAAGAATAAATGCGTCGCTTTCTATCTTTTCTACTGATTATTATTGTGTTCTCAGGTTGTAGTTCACCCGAAATATATTCATACAATGAACAATTTACGAATCATATTTGGAATCGTTTCGATCTTATTGAGCTTGAAGTCCCTATCAGGGATGAAGAGGCACTTTATGATCTTGCAATTGATTTTATACATACGCAGGAATATCCGTCGGACCATATAGCTATTAATTTCACTGTTTATTTTTCTTCAGGTGGAATGCGCTCACGCGATTATGAGTTTAAATTGAAGGATATAAAACAGCAATGGACAGGGAAACCTATTGGTGAAGGCTATCATCACGTTTTGCCTTTGATTTCGAGCTTGAAGTTTCCTGAAAAGGGAGTACATCGAATTCGTATTGAAAGTAAAATGACAAAATTTGACTTGCCAGGTGTTGAATCAGTTGGTTTTAAGGTGCTTAAGAGTAAGGACTAATACCAAATTTCAAAAAGTTAATAACGACCCTCTTTTGTATTGCCGGCTGCGCTTTCTAACGATTGAGGGTTGAGATTTTTTAAAGTCAATCGGCAAAAAGCATCAGCATTTTTTTTGTGGTTTGAAAAATCTTTAATCGATTTCCTTAGTCAAAACAAATAGCCGTACAAAACGTGCTCCAAAATCAATTCCGGATGCATTTTCAAACCCTTAATGTTGATAAACCTCCGTCTGCTCCAATCACCTGACCACTAATCCAGGAAGACTTCTCACTGAGTAAAAAGCAGGCTAAGTTAGCAATATCGCTGGCTTCGCCAACTCTTTGAAGTGGGTGACGTTTTGCAGCTGTTTCCATCTTTTCGGGTGTAGAGAGCAGTCGTTCTGCTAACGGGGTGTTGGTTAGTGAAGGTGCGATGGCATTTACACGAATCCCTGGAGCTAATTCGGCTGCCAACGATCTCGTAAGTCCTTCAACAGCTCCTTTTGAAGCTGCAATTGAGCTGTGGTAGGGCATCCCCTGACCAACGGCTACTGTACTAAACAGCACAACAGAAGAGTTTTGGACGTTTTTTAATGCTTTAAGAGATGCTTGAAGAATCTTTACTGCACCTATTACATTTACTTCGAAATCTTTCCTGAAATCGTCTGGTCTCAATCCTCTGAAAGGTTTTAAATTGATTGTGCCCGGTGCGTAAACTAATCCATCAAGCTGCTCCGGGAGTTCGTTTGCATGCCAGTCATCAGAAAAAAAATCAGGCTCTAAAAAAGTAATTTCAGAAAGGTGATGTAGTTTTTCAGGATTACGTGTAATTACATACAGGCGGTGTCCTTCAGCATGGAGTTTTTCGGCAATTGCACGCCCTATTCCTGAAGAGGCTCCAACAATCAAATAGTTTTTCATTTTCATTTTTCTAATTTAACAAAAATGAGTGAAAAAGGTTGGAAAACCGACAGAGGTTAATTACTTTATGATAACGATACCAAGTTGCTGGTTGATCATACGCCGAAGGTCATCATATTTCTTTTTCTGAATCATCAAGCCCATTTGCTCGGCAAAATCTGTACTTTCTTTCAGTTTTTCCGAAATAGCTTTTTGTCGTGCTTCAATAATCTGGTCTTTGTACCTGAAAATACTGTTCGTAATAGCTAATTTCAAGACATCAACTTCGGTTTTAACAAAAATACTCCGGCTTTCCCAATTATGCAGTTCGTAGGGACTGGTAAGCAGATCAACGGCCAAACTTGCTGTGTCAGGTTCTGGATGGTTGATAAAAAATTTCTCTGATGGAACGACCTCTTCTTTGAGGGCTTCGACAAAATGCTCCTGTATTTTTTTATGTGGCGAGTATTCAAACCAAAGATCGTCGGTTAGCAGATCGTCAATAATAAGTCGTGCAACAGTTTCGGTGTAAGTTGTCGGAAACCCTTGCTCATCAGTTAGTTCATGCGTTATTTCTTTATTCCCGTATTGTAAAAGTATTTTAACAAGTTCACGTTCCTGATAATAGCCAAGCTGAGCTTCTGGGCCTGTTTCAATTGTTTCTTGCTTAGCAGGCGTTTCTTGAACAGGCTCAGGAATATCAGTAGATGTGCGGGATTTAAATTTTTGTCTGAGCAGTTTATTCAGCTCATTCATAAGGGTTTGCTCTTCTACTTCAAGCATTCGGCTACATTCTTTCACATACACCGAACGATAAATTGGTTCAGGGATGAGCGAAATGGTATGAACAATTTCCTTAATTAAGCCGGCCTTTTTTATAGGATCATGAGCTGACTCTTCTAAAAGCAGAGCCGTTTTAAAACTTATAAAATCCTTGGCGTTGTTGCTGATATACGACTCAACATCACTGCTTCGGTTCTTCCTAACGAACGAATCAGGGTCGTCACCGTCCGGAAACAAAAGCACCCTGACATTCATCCCTTCTTCCAGAATCATATCCGTGCCTCTCAACGAAGCATTGATTCCGGCTTTGTCACCATCATACAAAATAGTGATGTTATTGGTGTAACGTCGGATTAACCGTATTTGATCTGTTGTTAGGGATGTGCCCGAACTGGCTACAACATTTTCAATTCCAGCCTGATGCATCGAGATAACATCAGTATAACCTTCTACAAGAAGGCAGTTGTCATGCTTTACGATGGCATTTTTTGCAAAAAAGATGCCGTAAAGCGTTTTACTTTTGTTATAGATTTCCGATTCAGGAGAATTGAGATATTTGGCTTTGGTTTTATCTCCGCTCAAGATGCGTCCTCCAAAGCCAAGGACTTTTCCGGTAAGGTTATGTATTGGGAAAATAACCCTTCCTTGAAAGCGATCGAAAAGACGTTCTTCAGAACCCACTGAAAGTCCTGTTTTCAAAAGAATATCTTCGGTGTAACCGTTCTTTTTTGCATGAACCGAAAATGTGTCCCGATGGTCAGGGGAATAACCCAACTGGAATTTTTTTGTGATGGCCTCACGAAAGTCACGTTCCTTAAAATAACTGAGACCTATTGACCTGCCTTCATTTGTTTCGAAAAGTGTATGTGTAAAATAGCCCTGGGCGAAGGTGTTAAGATTGAACATGCGTTCACGTTCATTCAATGCAGCTAACTCTTCGGGTGACTGCTGTTCTTCTTCAATTTCTATCTGGTACTTTCGGGCCAGGTACCTTATAGCATCAGGATAGCTAACATGCTCGTGCTCCATAATGAAACGAGCCGAATCACCGCCTTTGCCACAACCAAAGCATTTAAAAATGCCCTTGCCAGGCGAAACACTGAAAGAAGGTGTTTTTTCCTGATGAAAAGGGCACAGTCCGATCAAGTTGCTGCCGCGTCGTTTTAATCCGACAAATTCACCGACAACCTCTTCGATTCGGGCAGTTTCCAGAATATTTGCTATCGTATAGGCAGGGATCAATGCTGTGATTTTTTCTTGTTGCGAAAGTACGATTAATGCAGCATTATTGTATTTTTACATCACTTTTTGGATATAAAAACCTTTAAAAGGTAATTTTCAGGCATTCATGATTTTTATTTTCAGGCTAGTAATTTGAAATTAACTTCTGAAAAAAGTGTCAAAACACCTGAAAAATTGCTTTTGAATTTATCATGTTTTTAAAAAAAAGGAGATGTTTTCCAACAAAATTAACCTATAAAACTTTCTGGAAATGAATACAGTAAAAAAACTTTATCGCTCACGTTTCAACCGGATTATTGGCGGAGTGTGTTATGGATTTGCTGATTATATGAATCTGGATCCTACTATTGTTCGTGTTGGATGGATATTATTTACCGCTCTGGGTGGAGCAGGATTATTGGCCTATTTGATTTGCTGGATAGTGATCCCTGAATCTCCTCATGGTTTTTAGTGATTGGCATCCAGATTTTTATCAGAACTATTTTGCTCTGTTTCAGCTTCCATCAACATTTCTTTGAGGGCATCAAGTTGGTTAAACAACCGATTGGTTAATTCTTCATTTTTTGCCATCCGGGTGGTCATTTCTGACAGATGTAATTGAATTGCTTTTTTGAATTTTTCAGTCTGAATTTCGGTCTGCCGAAAAATTAGTTCGTCGTGTTCGTGCATTTTTTCTTCCAACTGTTCAATACGTTGAAAGCTGTTTTTGCGATGTTTCCAGAACAAAATCATTAAAGCCAATGCTGTAGCTGTGTATAGTGCAATGATCATCCAGGTAATAAGATTGAGTCCATTGGTAGTTATAAAAATAATCATAGTCAATTAATTTGAATATTGCGAAGGTGTCAAAAGTAAAAATTTATTGAAAAAGGGGTAATTATTTTTACTCATAAATGCATTAAATACTGTTTTTCAAGAGGCTAATAGCCAGATCCAGGCATCAATTTACCGCAAAACAATATTATTTGCTACTTTTGGCCGCTTGTTTGAACGTATGAAGAAATTATCTGTTGCCATCATTACACTCAATGAAGAAAGGAACATCGGACGTTGCCTTGATTCTGTTCGTGGATTTGCAGATGAAATAGTTGTAATCGATTCGTTTTCAACTGATAAAACTGAAGAAATTTGTATTTCATTTAATGCACGTTTTGAAACTCATCCTTTTGGTGGATATATTCAACAAAAGCAATATGCACTCGATCGTTGTATGCATGATTATGTGCTGATGCTTGATGCCGATGAAGCGATTTCTGATACTTTACATAAATCAATCGCAGCAGAGAAGGAAAATGGTTTTCCTGAAATGGCATACGAAATGAACCGCCTGACCAATTATTGTGGGCAATGGATTTATCATTGCGGATGGTACCCTGATATAAAACTCCGTCTTTTCGACAAAACGAAGGCTATTATTGGTGGACAAAATCCCCATGATCGCGTTATACCTTTGTCAAATGCTCAAAAAACTAAACATCTGAAGGGTGATCTTTTGCATTACAGTTATTATTCAATAGAAGAACATTACAAACAAGCAGACCGCTTCGCTAACATCGCTGCCAAAGCATTGGCCGAAAAAGGAAAAAAATCGTCTGTTATATATGCCGGAATAAAAGCTACAGCAAAATTTGTCAGAAATTATATCATTAAAGCGGGTTTTCTGGATGGTTTAAATGGATATATCATATGCAAAATTAGTGCTAAAGAAACCTGGTGGAAGTATTACCGTGTAATCGAAATTCAGTCAGCCAAAGATGAAAAAAACAGGTAAATTTTGCTGTTTCAACAGGTATGACCAACGTTGGATATATGTCTTATATCTTTTAGTTTTCACATTGGCAACTTTACACAAGCTTTTTCTGACTGAAGGCTCTTTCAATAATTTTGACATTTTCAGGTATTCATTTGCTCACCTCATTAATGGCGATAACCTTTATGTTCACTATCCTGAGCACTATTTTGATCTGTTCAAATACAGCCCTTCTTTTGCAATGTTTATGGCGCCTTTCTGGTATTTGCCACGTTTACCAGGTGTCATAATCTGGAACCTGATCAATGCATTGCTTCCGGTTTATGCTTTAAATCAATTCAATCTGACTTTGAAACAAAAATGGTTTTTTGCACTTTTTATTTTGATTGAGATGCTTACTTCGGTTCAAAATGCACAAAGCAACGGATTGATGCTTGGATTGATGATTTTGGGGTATCACGCTATTGAAAAGGGTAAGGCAGGCTCAGCAGCTATTGCAATAATAGTTGGTTTTGTAATAAAAATATTTGCTTTGGGTGTTAGCATACTGGTGCTGTTTAAACCTTTCAAATTGCAGTTTACCCTTTGGTCAATGCTGATTGGTATTGTTATACTCATATCACCGGCTGTCTTCACCGGATTTGGTGGACTTTTTGATCAGTACGCTTCCTGGATTCATTTATTGGCAAATGATACAGCTATCGCTCTTAATTTTTCTATTATGTCGTTTTTTGAAAGGACCTTAAATCTGGTTCTGCCAAATAGTATCTGGCTGGTTTCTGGATTGTTGTTATTGTTTTTACCTTTAATTCGGATAAGTTACTATTCAAACGAACGTTGGCGCATGAACTATTTCGCACTTCTTTTACTTTGGGTAGTTTTATTCAATCATAAAACTGAGTCGCCAACTTTTGTGATTGCCATGGCAGGAGCAGCTATTTGGTATATTTTGTCAGAACAGTCAAAAGTACATAAGATATTAATTGTTATAGTGTTTATATTCACTGGGTTAGCAGCTACAGATATCTTCCCTTATACAGTAAGAGAAAATTTTATAAAACCGTTTGCAATAAAAGTTTTACCTTGCATCATATTGTTCTTTTTCATGCTTTATGAAATGCTTTTTAAAAAGCATTTTAAATCATTTTCTGAAAGGAAAACGATGCTTATGAAACATGAATCTGAATGATAGCACACACACAACACACACAATAAAATGAAAGAAACTGATAAATGGCTCGTGGTCGTGAACCCAAAAGCCGGAAGTAGTAAATGCGAAAAAGACTGGCCTAAAGTAAAAGAGTTGCTGTTGCAACAAGGGTTTTCTTTTTTGAGCGTATTGACCGAACGGCCTTTTCATGCCATTGAAATTACCCGGAATATGGTAAACGACCTAGGTTTCAAAAAGATTATCGCAGTGGGTGGTGATGGAACTCTCAATGAAGTCGTGAATGGAATATTTCAGCAAAGCCGATTCGCTACTACTGACATTACCCTTGGAATGATTACTATCGGCACAGGAAACGATTGGGGTAGAATGTATCAGTTTCCGATGAAATATGAAAAGGCAATTAAAATTATTAAAAATGAACGCACTTTTCTTCAGGATGTTGGGAAAGTAAAATACAGCTATGAAACAGAGGACAAAAGCCGATATTTCATAAATATGGCAGGCATGGGATACGATGCTTTTGTTGCAAAAAAAACGAATAACATGAAAGCTCAGGGAAAAGGAGGGAAGTTTTCTTATCTTATCAACCTGGTTTTGGGATTGTTTCAGTATGAAGTGGTTCAGCTTAGCATCATTGTTGATGATAAAGAAGTTGTTAATGATCAGGTATTTAGTTTAAGTATTGGAATTTGTAAATTCAATGGTGGTGGAATGAAGCAGCTCCCTGATGCTATTCCCGATGATGGATTGTTTGATATGACAGTGATACGCAAAACAACAAAATTGAGGGTTGTAAGAAATATCAAACGACTTTTCGATGGCTCATTTATTCAAATGCCTGAAGTTGATACCTTTAGAGGAAAGAAAATAAATATCACTTCAACACCACGCCACTCCATCTTTTTGGAAACTGATGGTGAGTCACTTGGAAGTTCACCTCTTGATTTTACGATCGTACCAAGGGCAGTAAAGCTTATCGTTCGGAAAAAAGCTCTCAAGGAGTTTGGTGCTGACCAAAAAGTTGCGGAAATCGGGGCTTCAGAATCAGAACAGGCAGCGAGGACAACTACCGCAAACGATTGAAGTTATTTTAAGCATGTTTTTGTAATCAAGCCTCACGACACCGTTTAGATTTCGTACTTTTGGTGTGCTGAAAAAGCATGCTGTATGAGCGGAATTAAATCCTATTTATTTGAAAAAAGAGAAGTGTTGTTGGTCTTAGTGCTATTGATTATTGTCAGTTCGTTCTTTTTCTCCTCTCATTTTTTCGAATATCCTTCCCACACTCACGCCTGGACTCAAAGCGATCGTTATGCACTTGCTGTTGGCTTTGCTGAGAATGGCCTGAATCCATTTCTTCCTTCAACATTTAATCTTTTCCCCAAGTACCCACCTTACGAAAATTTCCAGCATTTTAGCGGATACACAAGCGCTGCATTGGCTTTGCCTGAGTTTTTGGCAGCAGTTGTAATGCGTGTAAGTGGAATTGAAGATCCTGTAATTTTGCGCACCATCGTTTTGCTTTCTGGGTTAATAGCACTTCTTTTTTTGTTTGTTTTCATGAAAGCTTTAGGTAGTTCCTTTGTTATGTCATTGCTCATGGTGGTGTTCGTGTTTTCCGCTCCGGTTTTTACCTATTACATGAACGGGTTCATTCCAGGTATTCCAGCCTTGTCATTATCATTTGCTGCTTTTTACTTTTATGTTCAATACTTAAAGAAGCAATATTTCAGCTATTTTGTTGTGTCTTTGTTCTTGTTAACGTTAGCAGCAATGATACGTCCGCCTTTTTTAATGCCATTGGTTGCTGTGAGTGTGACTCAACTCTTTTTTTGGAAGAGTAATAAGTTGCACTTCAAGGAGTTATTTGTTATTTTGGGCAATTTGGTGCTGTTTTCTGCTTTTTGGATGTATGACAAACAGTTGCAAGGCACATTTGGTTCCATGTTTAATAACGAGCTGATGCCTGCTGTCAACTTCTCCGATTGGGGAGTTTTATTGTTAAAAGCATGGAACAACTGGAATATCAGCTACCTCACTTATGGTCACTATGTGTTGCTTATTGTGGCTTTTCTTCTGCTTATCGTTTATAGAAAGAAAATTGCATCTGGTTTCAGGGCCAAAATTCTACTTGTGACACTGCTCAATCTGGGTGCAGCTTTGATGTATTCTTTTGTTATGGCTCAACAATTTCCTGCACATGACTATTATTTCCTGGATAGCTTTTTTCTACCTCTTGTGATATTTTCTTCACTTGGTCTTTCATTAATCTCCGTTCAACAAAAAAAACAACTTATTCCACTTACAGCAGGACTACTCGTTTTCTCAAGCTTCATGCTGCACGCTTCGAATCTGAAGCAAAACGAGCGTTACACGACTCATAGCTGGGATCACACCGAAACAACCCGTCAGAATTTTATAGGGAGTGAGGCCTTTCTTAACGAATGTAAAGTGAAGAACGATGCACGTATTTTGGTGTTGGATGCTTATACGAGCAATGTCCCTCTTTTATTGATGAATCGTAAAGGTTTCACAGTTATTGAAACAACCAATGAGTTTATAAAGAAGGCTTTGACCTTACCTTTCGATCACATCGTCATTCAAAACAAGAGCCTTTCGGGTGATGTATTACGCAACTTCCCTGAGCTTGCGGAGCATCTTCATCCTGTTGCTAATAATGGCAGGATAGGGTTATATAATTATACTGAAAAAAACAGTAAAAAGAGTTGGTTAGAGTTGTTGTTGCCTGTAAACGAGCAACATAAAACTAACTCTATCATTGATACAACAGTACATTGCATCGGTTCGCAAGATGATTTTTACCCTATTAAAGATACCACTATTCAGGAAACAGATCAGGCATTAACCGCTGTTTTGTTTCAAGCACAGGCTTATGCTAAAAACGAAAAAATTGAAGGTTTAAACCTGGTTATAGATGCTAAAAACGCAAACGGATTTTCGTTTTATGACAGCTATCCGTTAAGTATATTTTTCGAAAAGTCAGTAAAACAGACCGTAATGTCAGTTTTTTTTCAACTTCAACAGGGTTTTCCAGCCGGCACGCGTGTGAAGGTATATATCTGGAATCCAGGGAAGAACGAAGTTTGTTTTCAAAATCAGGCAGTTTTATTTACAAAATATTCATTACACATTTAATTTATTACAGATGAAAAACATTGATCAGTACAATCTTAAAGACAAACGTGTTATCGTACGCGTTGATTTTAACGTGCCGGTGAACGACAAATTTGAAGTGACCGATGACACCCGTATCAGGGCAGCAATCCCGACTATCAAAAAGATTCTTGCTTCGGGAGGTTCAGTAATTTTGATGTCGCATTTCGGAAGACCAAAAGACGGTCCGGACGACAAGTATTCTTTACGTCATATCCTTGGTGACCTGGAAGCAAAACTTGGTATGAAAGTTCAGTTCGCAAATGATTGCATCGGAGCTGAAGCTCAGGAAAAAGCAGCTGCTTTGAAACCGGGAGAAGTTTTATTACTTGAGAACCTGCGTTTTTACAAAGAAGAAACAAAAGGGGATGAAAATTTTGCAAAAAAATTGGCGTTACTAGCCGATGTTTATGTGAACGATGCCTTCGGAACAGCTCACCGTGCCCATGCATCAACAGCTATTATCGCCCGCTTTTTCCCAGGAGCAAGTCTATTCGGATATCTTATGCAGGATGAAGTTTCAAACCTTGAGAAAGTGACAAAAAATGCTGAAAGACCTTTCACAGCGGTGCTTGGCGGAGCTAAAGTTTCTGGCAAAATTGAAATTATAAACAACTTAATTGATAAAGTGGACAACCTCATTATTGGTGGTGGAATGATGTTCACGTTTATTAAAGCAATGGGTGGTCAAATTGGAAGCTCTTTGGTTGAAGAAGATCTGATTGAAACAGCATTAAAAGCCATCGAAAAAGCTAAAGCAAATGGAGTGAATCTTTTGATTCCTACTGATGCAGTGATTGCTGACAGTTTTAGCAATGAAGCTGAACAAAAAGTCTGCAATGCAAACAGCATTCCTGATGGATGGATGGGACTTGATATTGGCCATGATACTATAAAAACATTTACCGAAGTAATTCTCAATTCGCGGACCATCCTTTGGAATGGCCCGATGGGTGTTTTTGAATTTGTGAATTTTGCCAACGGTACACGCGATATCGCTTTAGCCATTGCAAAAGCTACTTCAAGTGGGTCATATTCACTAGTTGGTGGTGGCGACTCAGTTGCTGCCGTTAATAAATATGATCTGGCTGACAAAGTCAGTTATGTTTCAACAGGTGGTGGTGCTATGCTTGAATATATTGAAGGGAAAGAACTTCCTGGAGTTAAAGCTATTCTCGAAGGTATTTAATAATCCGAATTTAAGATAAAAAGGGTTATCATCTGAAACTTGTTATATAAATGAGATCAGATGATGACCTTTTTTTCGTTTAATGCTGCAAAGGAAATGTCCGGATTTCTATCCATTGATATTGAAGGCTCAATAAGGAATGTTTTCTATTTAGACTCATCATCTGAATAGATACTTACGGAAGCTTCCTGTCCGGCAATAACATAAGCCCTGAACATTCCTGATGTATTGAAAGGAAGCGCAATAGAGCCATTTTTGTCGACAGCAATTAATCCACCTCCTGCATCTAACGATTTAAGTTTATTCATAACAAGGTCATTAGCAGCCTGTTGAAGACTTTGTCCTGAATAAATCATTCGGGCATGAAGGTCGTGAGCTACTGCGTTACGAATAAAAAACTCACCATGACCTGTTGCTGAAACAGCGCAGCTGTTATTGTCGGCCCATGTGCCTGCACCAATCACAGGCGAATCGCCAAGTCTGCCCTCGCGTTTATAGTGCATACCTCCGGTAGATGTTCCGGCAGCCAGATTTCCCTCACGATCAAGAGCAACAGCTCCAACAGTTCCTTTTGATGGGATTGTAAACTCTCGTTCAAGATGAGATTGACGCGTTTTTTCATAGTTATCCCATCTGTTTTGCGTAAAAAAATAAGAGGGGTTAACCGTGTCAACACCTGATTGTATGGCAAATTTCTCAGCACCTTTTCCAACCAAAAAAACATGTCGGCCATCATCCATAATTGCTTTTGCTGCTAAAATAGGGTGACGGATAATACTAACTGCTCCAACAGCACCTGCACGGCCTTGTTTTCCTTCCATGATGGAGGCATCGTGAGCGATTTCTCCAACTTCATTGTATACAGCACCTTTCCCTGCATTAAACAATGGATTATCCTCCATCAGGGTAATTGATGCAATTACTGCATCTGTGCTGCTCCCTCCGTTTTTTAGCACTTCTTCACCTGCTCTTAGGGCTGTCATCAATCCTTCTTTGTAGGCGGCCTCTGATTCTGTTGACATTTTGGAACGTTCCATTGCTCCTGCTCCGCCATGAATCACAAGAACGTAATCAGGCTTTTGTGGTTTATCAGATTTCATTTGGCAGGAACTAAATGAAACCGAAAGAAAAAGCACAAGAAAGAAGAAGATTTTACTCAAATAATTAGGGTGTTGCAGCATCGTTTTGAGAGATTTATTCAAATTAACAGGATTTAAATTAAAAAACGCTATCAGTTTTTCATTGTCTTTGCGGTATAAAAAAGCCTATGAGTGCATTAAAGTCATATAAACCAAATAGTTGTGCAGAGGTTATGAGTATAACAGCTATTATTACCCATTTAACAAAACCAACTCCTTTAGCTGTTGCCATCTGTGAAGCCACAAGAGCTCCCATGATATTTCCTATGCCATGAACAAGTCCAAAATGCCAGTTTACTGCACCATTAAGAATAAAAATTGTAAGAGCTACAGGTGAGTATAAAAGCACAATCCATACTTTGATGGCGTTGGCTTTGACAAGATCAAAACCAGCACCAACTACAAGTGCTGCCAAAAGAAAATAGCCAATTCCAACCTGAATAAACCCACCATAAATGCCTATCAAAAAGAAAATAAAAACCTGAAACAGGCTCACTGGCCTACCTTGCTTTTCGGTGTTCCCGTGTAAATAGGTTGATGGTTTTACCAGCATAAAGAAAATCATCAGAAGTAAGATAGCTGCGAAAGCTCTTTCAATCACAACTTTATCTATATCAACAGCAATCTGAGCACCAACAATGGAGCCTGCAACAGCAGGTAAAGCAAGCCATGTAGCTTTCCGTAATTCAAGAACTTTCTTTTGTAGGAACATCCCAACCGAGGTCAGATTTTGAAGAACAATAGCAATACGGTTCGTACCATTGGCTACATCGAGGGGCAAACCAAGAAATAGAAAAAGCGAAAGCGAAATGACTGATCCACCTCCGGCAAGTGTATTGATAAAACCAACCACGATTCCGGAAACAATAAGTGCAGTAACTTCAATCCAATTCATAAATCCAATCCTTGCGGCAAATGTAGGGAATCACTTGTTTGTTTTGTTGCATCCCGGAACTTTTTAGTAAAGGGCTTTTGGAAGACGAAGTAAACGAATTAGTTTTAATAAAGTTAGCAAAAGAAGGAGTTTTAGGCTTTTTGTTTCTTTGACAACTGCAAAAAAAGCTATAGGGTTTTATTCCTGATAATATACACGCTTTACCCGTCTGGAAATTCTTGTCAGAATTTCATAAGGAATAGTATCAGCAGCCTGAGCAAAAGCATTCAAAGCGTGTTGGTTATCGAATATTACAACTGTATCACCTTCCTCAGCAGAAATATCAGAAAGGTCGATCATACACATATCCATACACACATCGCCAACAATTGGTGCAGCTTTACCATTAATAAAAAGAAATCCTCTGCCATTGCTCAGGATTCTTGGAAGCCCATCAGCATAGCCAATTGGTACTACTCCAATTTTTGTTTCCTTATCGACAAAAGTCCTGCGGTTATAACCAATGCTGTCTCCTTCCGGAACAATACGAATTTGACTCAGATTTGATTTCAGGGAGACAACGGTTGAGAGTTTTTCATTTTCAACGCCACCTGATGCAACGCCATAAACCCCAATTCCAAGACGTACCATCTCATAATGAGCCTCAGGAAAACGAACAATACCGGCAGAATTGAGGATATGTCTGTCGAAGCTATAGCCAATTTTTTGCTCCAGGAACTTACAACTGTCTTCAAAAACGCTAAACTGTCTTCGTGTAAATGGATCATGCGCTTCTGTTTCACTTGCAGCCAGGTGAGAAAAAACCGACTGGACCTGCAAGAGTGGATTTTTCAGAATTTGCTCGCTCAATTCCAAAAGTTCTTCCGGATTGAAACCCAGACGCCGCATCCCGGTATCTATTTTAAGATGTATTTTAACTTTTTGGTGATTTCTGTCAACCCGTTGAATGGCCTCTTGCAAAAGTCCCAACACTCTGAAACTAAATATCTCAGGTTCAAGGTCATAATTCAACATCGCATCAAAACTATGTTCTTCAGGGCTCATCACCATAATAGGTAACCGAATTCCTGCCTTTCGCAATTCGACACCCTCATCAGCGTATGCAACAGTTAGGTAGTCAACATGATGAAACTGCAAAACATTCGCAATCTCATAACCTCCGCTTCCATAGCTGAAGGCTTTCACCATAACCATTATTTTCACTTCGGGAGGCAGAAGCGAACGATAATAGTTCAAATTCGAAACCAAATGATTGAGATTGATTTCGAGAATAGTTTCATGAGCTTTTTGCTGAAGGAGTTGGCTGATACGTTCAAAACCAAATATACGCGCCCCTTTGATTAATATGGAAGTGCTGTGAAAATCGGATAAGGCAATGGCCGCCAGAAAATCTTCTGTTGTTGCATAGAATTTCTTTTCCATTTTGAAGCAGCCTGACTGGCGCATCAATGAAGGACCAATACCTATGATTTTCTGAACCCCTTTAGCATCCATTAACGAAGCAACCTGTTCATATAAATCGGCCTCGTTCGTGCCACTTTCCAGAATATCGGATAATATAACCGCTTTGTTTTGATGCTGATTTTGCTGTTTCAGGAAATCAAGGGCGATAGCAAGTGAATGTATATCACTATTGTAACTGTCGTTTATGAGGGTACAATTATTCAGGCCTTCTTTGAGTTCCAAACGCATAGCAACCTGCGTAAGTAGTAACATCCGTTCTTTAATTGTCGCTATATTGTATCCTAAAAGAAGCATTACACAAGCGCAATGAATAGCATTTTCAACAGAGGCATCATCAATAAACGGGATGGTGAAGTCGAAGGCTTGTTGCTGATAATGAGCACTTATAATAGTGTTATGCGTCGATTTTGTAACAGCGTCAATCTTTAGATCAGCATCAAGTTTTTTACTCCATGTAAATGACTTAATTGAATGAAGCAACTGTGACCTGATGATGCCTTCCTGAATTTCTGCATGATCGATGCAATAAATCAACGTCTCAACTTTTGTGAAAAGTTTGAGTTTTTCTCCAACCTTTTGTTGTATTCGAATGAAGTTTTCGCCATGAGCCGGACCTATATTCGTAAATACGCCTATTGTAGGACGTATGATTTGCTGAAGGTTTGTCATTTCACCAGGTTCCGAAATGCCTGCCTCAAAAAGTGCCAGCTGATGCTCAGCTTCAATTTGCCAAACAGATAGTGGTACACCGATTTGTGAGTTATAACTTTTAGGGCTTCGAACAATCGAAATATCAGGCGAAAGCAATTGATGCAGCCATTCTTTAACGATGGTTTTTCCGTTGCTTCCTGTTATTCCAATTACTTGTCCATCAAATGATTTTCTATGAAAGGAGGCTATTTTTTGTAAGGCAGAAAGGCTGTCCTGGACAAGAAGAAAATTGGTGTCAGAGGGAAAACTCTCCGGCTGGTCAGGTAATTGTGAAACCACAAAGTTCTTTACTCCTAGTTCACTCAGGGCAGTCAGATAGCGGTGACCATCATTTTTTTTTGTTTTTATAGCAAAAAAGAGGGTTTCATCCGGACTGATTAGCTGCCGGCTGTCGACAAGTAATTTGCTTATGAAAGTTTCGTTTTTCCCATCGCCAAAGAATTTCGCGTCGGTAATAGTAACGATAGTTTGTAGCTTATAGGGCTTTTCAAGCACCATAAATTAATTAATTAGGGATAGAAGTTTTAGTCAACTTGTTGGATTCCAGCTCCTGTTGCTGTCTCCTGTTTCGAATAATGTCAATAGCCAAATATATTGCCTGACGAAAAGCTTCTTCAGAAGCTTCATTTTTTCCAGCCAGGTCATAAGCTGTTCCATGAGCCGGTGAGGTTCTAACGATAGGTAATCCGGCTGTGAAATTTACGCCTCCTTCAAAAGCGAGGCTTTTAAAAGGTGCTAAACCCTGATCATGATACATGGCTAAAACGGCATCATATTTTTTCCAGCTTCCTGAACCAAAGAACCCGTCTGCAGGAAAAGGACCATAAGCCAATATGCCTTGCTCCTTCTTGATTTTTTTAAGTGCCGGAATAATTACATCGTTTTCTTCATTACCAAGTAGGCCACCGTCACCAGCATGTGGATTTAACCCCAGGACAGCAATTTTTGGTTTCAAAATGCCAAAATCATTTATGAGGCTTTGGTTTAGAATTTGTAATTTTTTGATAATCAAATCCTGGTGTATTTTTGAAGGTACTTCTTCAAGAGGTATATGTCCCGTAAGGGTTCCAACACGCAGATTGTTCCAAACCATAAGCATAAGAGGTTCGTTGTTCCCAAAGCGAGTTGAAAGATATTCTGTATGTCCAGGAAAGTCAAATTGAGGCGATTGAATATTCTGCTTATTAATTGGAGCAGTCACTAAAACATCAATCCAGTCATTTTTCAGATCGTTTACAGCCATTTCCAATGCCTGATAAGCGGCTTCACCTGCGATAGAAGTACTTTTTCCAACGTCAATCTGCAAATCGTTTTCGGTGCAATTGACAATATTGCAGCGCTTTGGATGTGCTTGTGAAGCATCCTTGACGAGATTAAAATTGAGCTCTGCAGCATTCAGATTTTTCTTGTAAAAGGAGGCAACCCTTGAGTGTCCATAAACGATGGGTGTAAAAAGCTCGATCATCCTGATATCTGTTAGAGCTTTTATAATTACCTCATAACCAATGCCATTAATGTCGCCATGAGTGATGCCAACCCTGATTCTGTCGTCGGTAGATTTTTGCTTCTCCATGCTATTTGTTAACTGAATTATAGTGCAAAGGTAGTCATTTCACCAAAGGTAAAATGAAGTCTCTATGCTTTACATTTTTTGAAAAGTTAACGGGTTTTCAACATAATTATAACTGCTTGACTAAAACCTTGGAATGTCTTCTTATAATTCGAAAATACCATACGATTAATACCGATATATTTCGGCCATATATTGAAAATAAGACACATTTAAAAGATGTGCTTGCAGATGAAAGACGGAAATTGTCAATAAAACTAACAGCGTCAATAGTTTGTTTTTCATTTTAAAACTTTGATTTGAGGGATACAAATTGACAAAAAAATATCATACTTTTAACGAAATAAACGTATGCATGAAATAATCAGATGATCCGGTATGTTTAATTTAGGTAGGTTTGCAATTAAATTAAATAAAATTGTTTCAATTCCTGGGTTTCCTTCATCAGCATCTTTTAATAAAACATGTTGTTTTGGCTTTTTTCATTGGCTTGACAATGGTCCCGGTTGAGATCTTTTGTCAGGAGCGCACTGTTGTTCCCGATACCATCTATGGAGCTGATCCACTGCTACAAAACGGAAAAATTTACAATTTTTTCCCACCTCCAGGAACAAGCGGTAATCCGTATTTAAATGGTGCTGATTTTGTTGACGGCACTTTAGTGCTCCGCGGACAAGTATATCAGAACCTTCCACTTAAGTATGATATTTTTAACAAAGTAATTGTTCTTGGCTATCATAATGAACTTGGGGCTCAGGGACAATTAATTGTTTCTGATGCATTTCTTGATGCTTTCACATTGGGGGATATGAAATTTATCCCTTTTACAGGTGTTGATTCTGTAATTAGATATGACCAAATTATTGGAGATGAAGCCTTTGGAATTGTATATTCATGGTATAAACTCATTGCATTGGATACCCGGCTTGGTGCTTCAAATCATGTATTTTCTGATCCAAAGAAAAACGCAATGCTAATCCGGAACCAAAAACTTTACAGTTTCAAAAACAAGCGTTCCTTTCTTCGTCTTTTTGCGAGCGACGAAAGAGAAAAGTTGAAATCAATCATTAAAAAGCATAAAATCAAGCTTCATCGTGCCACTGATTATCAGATGGGACTTTTTGTATCTGAATGCAGTAAAACCTTTGCCCCATGAAGCGATTATCTATTCTTCTGTTAGTTTGGCTGCTGATTGCAAATGCAGTTTTAGCCGATGATCCCCAAAAAAAGGTAAGCTGTAATCTTCGAAATGCATCTTACGCCGAATTTGCATCCTTCATTTTCAATGAAACGGGAGTACGCATTTTTTACCAAAAGGAGTCTGTAAAAAACATTCAGGTTACTTTGAAAGAAGATAGTTTGAGTGTATTGGCATTGGTTGAAAAAACGATTAGTGGCACTAATTTAAGAGTTTCAGAATGGAATAAGCATCTTGTGGTACTTCCGGAAATAAATTTATACACCGGGTTGCCTCCTTTTCAGCCCATTCTCTCCGAGTCACAAGATGTTAGTGATGCTATCGAAAAGAAAACAACTGCTGAAGAAAAGTACCTTACAGGCAGAGCTCCTGAAGTTGTTAAAACAATACGGATTGGAAATGCTGGCGCAATAAAAACTACTGGTAAAGCAAAAATCCTTGGACGTATCCTGGATAAGGACAGCGGAGAGCCAATCTATAATGCCACACTTTACTTTCCCGATCTTGAGACAGGTGTTGTTACGGATGAGAATGGTTTCGCTACGCTTTTATTACGTCCTGGGAAACATGCTGTTCGTATTGATTATCTTGGATATGAGCGTAAAAACTACTTATTTGATGTGTATAACGATGGCAACTTTACAATTGAGTTGGGCAGAACGGTGATTCAAATGAAGGAGTTTGTGGTGTATGGTGATAAGCAGATGAGCATGAAATCTAAAGACCCCGGGCTGGACAAAATTGCCATGAAGACCATTAAAGAACTTCCCATGATGATGGGTGAGCGTGATGTGTTGAAAATTTCAAGTATGCTGCCGGGCATTGTAAACACAGGTGAAGGCACTTCGGGAATTAACGTAAGAGGCGGAGGATCAGATCAAAATGCATTCTATATCAATAAGATACCTGTATATAACACATCTCACCTTTTTGGTTTCTTTCCAGCTTTTAATTCTGAAATTATTCGTGATTTCTCCGTTTATAAAGGGCATATACCTGCTCAGTTTGGAGGCAGGCTATCTTCTGTTTTTAATATTACGACACGTCAGGGAAACAGAAAACGTTTTTCGGTTCATGGTGGTATCAGTCCGATAACCGGCAATCTAGTTGTTGAAGGTCCAATTATCAGAGACACCTGTTCAGTTCTGCTTAGTGCCCGCACCTCTTATTCTGACTGGATGCTTGAGCGTATTGAAGACCCAACAATAAGAGCCTCCTCAGCCAATTTTAACGATTTTGCAGCTGCGGTAAATTTCGATGTGCAAAAAACCCAGATTGCTGCTTTTGCCTATCGAAGTTATGACCGTTTTCGACTGGCCGATATAAATGATTACAATTATACAAACTCAGGTGTATCACTTAGCATCAGTCGTACTGTAAATGCGATGCTGCGCGGCGAACTGTCGTTGATTGCTGCTGATTATAGCTTTAAAACAACAGATCGTCAACAAATTTCGTCGGCCTATGAGCACGCATACCAAACATCGCATTATGAAGCCCGGCTCGACTTTAAACATGTTATAAATTCAAGTCACACCCTCGATTATGGCATTGGTTCAACCCTTTATAAGTTGGATAGAGGTACGGTGTCGCCGCTGGGAATTTTGTCATTACGCATCCCGGTCGAACTTGGAGAAGAAAAAGGACTCGAATCATCTGTTTATATATCAGATACATATGAACCTAATCCCCGTCTGAGCTTAACATTGGGATTACGTTTCAGTGTTTTTAATCCTCTTGGTCCTGATGATGTACTTGTATATGCTTCAGGGCTACCAAAAGACCTGAGGTTTATTGAAGATACGCTAAGTTTCTCCAATAATCAGCCTTTAAAATGGTACACTGAACCAGATATCAGGGCAGCAGTAAACTACAGTACCGACGAAAATGGCTCATTAAAGTTTGCATTCAACCAAATGCATCAGCACCTGTTTTTGCTCAATAATACAGTTAGTATTTCTCCCAGTGCTCAATGGAAACTCGCCGATTACCATTTGAAACCCTCTCGAAGCAATCAGGTTTCGATGGGTGTTTTCCGCAATTTGAAACAGTGGGGTTTGGAAACCTCTTTTGAGGTATATTATAAACAGGCAAAAAACTTCCCTGAGTTTAGGGATGGAGCTGATTTTTTAAAGTCGCCACATGTTGAAACTGCCGTTCTGCAAGGAACCCAGAAATCTTATGGATTTGAGTTTTTTCTCAAAAGAAACAACCGTAAAATTGACGGCTGGTTGTCTTATACCTATTCCAGGTCGTTAATTCAGGTTGATGATGTAAATAAATTAAACACAATCAACAACGGATTGGTTTACCCTTCAAATCACGATATACCTCATGTGGTAAATCTGGTTGTTAACTATCATATTAGAAGGCGATTAACACTTTCATCTGTTGTAACTTACCAAAGCGGTCGGCCTGTTACATTCCCAACCTCATTCTATTATGTGAATGGTGTTCCTATGCTCGATTATTCCAATCGCAATGCTTATCGCATCCCCGACTATTTTAGAACAGATTTATCACTTACACTGGAGGGAAGTTTAAAAAAAGAAAAATTTATCCACAGCTCATTGGTTATCAGTGTTTACAATCTGACCGGAAGGGAAAACCCCTATTCAGTATACTTTAAAAACGAGGAGGGAAAGATAAAAAGCTATCAGTATTCGGTGATAGGAGTTCCAATTTTGACCGCCACATGGATCTTTAAACTTGGTAACTATGCAGCAGAATAGACAATTTCTTTATGTGGTTTGGTTATTGGCTACGCTAACATCCTGCATTAAGCCATATACACCCGATATACGGTTGGATGATCAAATCAAGTATGTTGTCAATGGCCAGATAAATGACAGTGATGTGATTCAAACGATCAACATATCAAAAACATCACCCATTGACGACCCGGCTTATATACCAGCTGAAGGTTGCTCTGTGATTGTGCAAGCTGAAACAGGCGAAAGTTTTGATTTTTTTTACAATGGCAATGGTGATTATCAAGGACATATACCTTCTGCTTTTCTGATACCTGGCAAGGCGTTTAAACTCGAAATTATCACTTCGGAAGGTGATAATATCACTTCTGATTTCGATCGCATGTCGGAAGGACCTTCACTCGGAGACGTTTATTGGGAAGTTGACACCCTTTTTGGGAATCAGATAGGTGATCAAACAACCGGTATTCAGTTTTATGTTGACCTTGAAGCAGAACCACAGCATAGCAGGTATTACCGCTGGGAAAGTATTGAAACATGGGAGTATCATGCCGACTATCCTTTGCAATGGTACTACGATGGTTCGGTTCACAGGGTTGAGCCACCCGATTATTCGCGTAAAATTTGCTGGAATACTCAAAATGTACCGTATGTTTTTTCTATTAATACCAATAACCTGAGCGATAATCGTTTTTTAAAATTTCCACTGCATTTTGTAAGTAGCCGAACATCTCGACTTGCCTTTGGTTACAGTGTTAACATCAAACAATACACCTTGAGCGATGAAGCTTACCGTTATTGGGAACAGATGCGCCTTAACAACGAACAAGACGCTGGACTATTTGAAAAACAGCCCGTTCCGGTAAGGGGAAATTTGCATTACAGCTCAGGTGATAAAGAAGTTTTGGGATTCTTTGGAGTAAGTTCAATGAGAAGTAAAAGACTGTTCATCTTCGATAATGGAGGGGTAACGCTTGATTTCTCAACATTTTGTAATCCTTCGGCACTCGAAAGACAAGGTTTAAAAGAGATTCGTCCTTATGAATATCCTGCCTATCTGATGGGTGATGAAGAAACTTATTACTTGGTGGTTTTGAACGAAGAGTGTGTCAATTGCCTTGCACTAGGTGGGGTAAATGTTAAACCTGACTTTTGGCCCCGTTAATTATAATTATGCAAAAAATCAAACCTATAACCATATCCTTACTGCTGACACTGATTGCGTTAGCACCTTTAAATGTTCTACCTGATGAGATAACTGAAAAAGTATACCTGTCATGCGACAGAAGTGTGTATATAGCTGGGGAGTCAATTGCTTTTTTTGCTCACCTGACATCAGTTAACAACCAACAGTTAAGCAAAGTACTTTATGTGGAGCTCCTTGATGCAACTGGTAAACAAATCGAAGGAATTAAAACACCTGTTGATAGTTCCTCCTCTTCCGGACAGCTAGTTGTTCCTGCTGATCTTCTGTCAGGATATTATTACCTCAGAGCATACACTAAATGGATGCGGAATCAAGGTCCAGGATCTTATGCCTGGAAACTCATTAAAGTGATTAACCCAACACGTAATGAGACCATGACGGGAACAAACACATTAGAACCTCAAAACCTTGCTGAACCGAAGGCCTTTATTATTCAACTTCAGAAAAAAGAAATAATAACACGTGAAAACGTTGTTTTTGAAGTAGATATGATCCGAAATGATCTTGATATTGTGTCATTTTCATTTTCTGTTGTGCCAGAGGAAGCAGTACAATCCTTGCTTTGGCAGCCCGTGTTTTCTGATTCAATCTCCACTACTATTTATTACATGCCTGAAACAAAAGGTATAAGTCTCAGCGGGCAATTGGTGGATGAAGAAACGGGCGAAGGTGTGCCTTCGCAACATATCAATCTTACTGTTGTAGATCAAAATAAGGAATTTATGGCACGCCAAACCGATGAAAACGGAAGGTTTTTCTTTGCACTACCAGATGGCATCGGCGAGCGCGACTTATTTATTTGTGCCCAACTTGCTACTGATAAAAAAACTGTTGTCCACATCGACAAGGATTTTTGCAGCATCGATGTGAAACTGCCTGCTTTATATTTTGAGCTTGATTCAGTGGCGCGTGCATCTGCACTAAAGATGGCCGTTAATCATCAAGTGGATGGCTTTTTCCCGGTTTCAGGTAAAACCGAACTTTTACCCATATCGCCTGACGAAAGAGCCTTCTATGGAAAACCAACGCATGTTGTTGATATCGATAGATATGTGCAACTGCCTACATTGGAAGAATATTTCAATGAATTGCCGGGTATGGCAAGGGTTCGGAAAAGAAATGGATCAAGGTATTTCAAAGTGCTTGGAACGAACGGAGCATTAGCAATTTATGATCCGCTTGTAATGATCGATCTTGTTGCTATTGATGACCCCGAGAAGGTACTTTCAGTTGCTCCCCAACAGATTGAACGCATTGAAATAGTAAATGAACCTTACATAAAAGGTGATTTAACATATGGTGGCATTATTAGCCTTATCTCGAGAAAAGGTGATTTTGGAGGGATCGATTTGCCAAGTTCAGGTATTTTTGTTGCTTATGAATTATTTGATCCAGCAACTAAGCAACAAAAAGTAATCAATTCTAATGCAGATAATCCTGACCCTCGGAACACGATTGGATGGTGGCCAAATGTGACATTAAATCCAGAAAAAAAGATTTCCCTTTCATTCAAAACAGGTGATACATCAGGAAATTTCGCAATTGTAGCAACTGCAATTCTTTCAAATGGTGAGATAGCATATGCTGTCAAACGATTCAATATTAAGGATTAAGCCTAATATTAGAAGGAGTTTACTTTTATTAACCAGGGTCGTTTTCGCCCGATATCTTTATTTCAATTGGTTTCCTGACTCTTTGTGTGGTTAAAAACTGTTACTTTTGATAACTGAAAAAACACAACAAAAGATTTTCGTTGCGAGCGCTTGTTTACCAATCCTGGAATTAGTATACATTTATTGTTGGATTTTCCAAAAAGATTTTCACCTTTTTTTCATTACACCAATGACATCAAGTTTAAGGCCTCTCTTTGTGGGATATGTTTTCGTACTTATTTCTATTGTTTCAATCTCGCTCATTATTATAATGTAAACCTATAAAGCAGTTAATAATTTTTTACAGGATTTGGGTAAATTATCTTATAAATAAAATGGCAAACCTGATCTACCACTTTATGCTCCTGGCCGTAATATCTTCCTAACCTTGAACTATTCGATTTTCTAATTGAAATCTCTTTAGAAGAATTTCAATTCTTGAATGGCTGCCGGAAAGCATTGCCGGCAGCCATTTTTCGTTGTAGGGCTATGTTTTTAAGCACTTTAACAATCCTTAGGAACTGGAACAGCCTTCAGGGCTTTTTTTGTCGTATCTTTGCAAGATGGTAGGCTTATCTAAAAAAATCTTTGACAATTTTAATCCAAATGTTTTTTGTAAAGATTTCATTTATATTAACTTACAATTTTTAATTACTTGAAGCATAACGCATATTTATGATAAAAAATCACGGCTCTAAAGTAGCCATACAGTCGGGCGACAAAACCATCACCTACCAGGGACTTATTGCAAGTATTCATTACTTTGCAGGTTTATACACAGTTTCAGAAGCTGCCCGTGTCGTTGTTTTTTCTGAAAACAGGGTTGGGTACATAGCTGCGTTCTACTCTGCCTGGCAGCAAAAAGCTATAGGTGTTCCGGTTGATTTTATGGCAACCGTTTCCGAAGTGGCTTATATCATCAATGATTGTCAGCCTGAAGTGGTTTTCTGTTCCAAAGACAAGCTTGAAACTATGCTCAAAGCGTTGGAGCAAGATGGAAGCATGGCCCGGTTAATAGTTATAGATGAACATGAAGATGCTGTTGCCACAGCTCCTGAAACTGCTTTCCGTCAGGTTGAAAAGGATGCCACAGCTGTCCTTATATATACTTCAGGAACAACAGGAAGCCCAAAAGGCGTTATGCTCAGCTTTGCAAACCTGATTCAGAATATTGATGCAGTGTCGCAACATATTCCTATTTATAACCAGGATTCACGTGTTTTAATTCTTCTCCCTTTGCATCATATCTTCCCGCTTATGGGTACGATGATCATCCCGCTTTATGTGGGAGCTTCGGTGGCAATAAGTCCTTCAATGGCTTCGGAAGATATTATGGGCACACTTCAAAAAAACCGCATCACTATTATCATTGGCGTTCCCCGTTTGTTTGCTGCCATCCGTAAAGGAGTAATGGATAAGATAAATAAGAGCGCTGTTGCGCGGCTTTTGTTTGGCTTAGCTGAAAAACTACAATCTCCGGCTTTTTCAAAGAAAGTATTTGGCGCTGTGCATAAAAAGTTGGGCGGCGCAGTTGAAAGTCTTGTTTCAGGCGGTGCAGCTTTAGATCCTGCAGTGGGTAAAGATTTCCAAACACTTGGTTTTGAAGTTCTTGAAGGCTATGGAATGACCGAAGCAGCTCCTATGATTACCTTCACCAGGCCGAAAAGGGTACGCATCGGTTCACCCGGAGAAGCTATGCCAGGAACAGATATCCGTATTGTTGACGGAGAAATTACTGCTGCCGGCGGTAATATCATGAAAGGTTATTATAACCGACCTGAAGAAACAGCAGCGGTGCTCAAAGAAGGTTGGCTATACACAGGTGATCTTGGTCATCTTGACAACGACGGTTATCTGTATATCACCGGACGAAAGAAAGAAATAATTGTGCTTTCAAATGGCAAGAATGTAAATCCTGTTGAGCTCGAGGAAGAACTTCTTAAGTCGCAGCTTGTGACCGATTTGGGCGTGTTTTTTGCCAACGATCAGCTTCAGGTGATGATTATACCCAATCGAGAAGCACTGAATGAAATTAGCAACGGAGACGATGAGGCAACCATAAAAAAACAGCTTATTGAGCCTTTCAATAAGAGTGTCTCCTCCTACAAAAAAATTATGCGATTCTATCTCACTGATAAAGAGTTGCCACGCACGCGTTTGGGAAAACTGCAACGGTTTAAACTGGCAGGCCTCATTGAGCAGCAGGAAGAAGCTGATTCAGATATCACAACTCCATCCGATCCTGTTTATGTAATGGTTTCTTCATTTCTCGAAAAGGAGAAAGGGAGAAAAGTGCGCTCAACACATCATCTTGAAATGGATTTAGGACTCGATTCGCTTGATAAAGTGAGTTTGCAGGCGTTTCTTCAGCAAACATTCGGGGTTTCACCTGAGCCACACACAATGGCCGACTTTGCTAATGTAGCTGAATTATCCAAGTGGATTAGCGAACATAAGACACGCATGGAGGAAACTCAAATCAACTGGAAAGATATTTTACAGGAGAAAGTTTCGCTTAAATTGCCCGCATCCTGGATCACTGGAAATATTGCTTTGTGGGCTTCACGGGTGTTCTTTAAGCTTTATTTCCGTTTCCGCTCCACGGGAATGGAAAAAATTCCGGACGGGCCATGTATTTTGGCTCCCAATCATCAAAGCTTTTTTGATGGTCTTTTTGTTGCATCTTACCTGCGTTTCGATCAGGCCAAGAAGACCTATTTCTATGCTAAGGAAAAACATATCCGGCAGGAATGGCTCAAGTTTTTGGCTAACAGAAACAATATCATCATCATGGACTTGAACAATAACCTCAAAGAATCTATCCAGAAAATGGGAGAGGTGTTGAAAAGCAATAAAAAGATCATCATTTTTCCTGAAGGAACACGTACCTTTAATGGAAATCTGGGTGACTTTAAAAAAACTTTCGCAATCCTTAGTCGTGAGCTTAATGTTCCAATTGTACCTGTATCAATCAAAGGTGCTTTTGATGCTTTGCCTCGCGGCAGTTTCTTCCCCAAACCATGGAAAAAAGTGAGCGTTGAGTTTCTTGACCCCGTGTATCCCGGACAACACACTTACGAAACCCTTTCGCAACTCGTAAAGTCGAAGATACAACTTACAATGTAACAACTTGTAAAACAATGTTATAAGTAGAACCGGCAGTAAAATTCCGGTTTTTTTATCTTGATTTTTTTAAAAATGATTGAAACTATTGCATCAATAAGTCTGCTCGCATGGATTGGCTACCTTGCTTCCATCATCATTGCTTTTTCGATGACCATGAGCTCAATTGTCAAGTTCAGGATCATCAATTTGGTCGGCGCTTCGCTTTTTTCGTTGTATGGCTTTGTCATCGGAGCTTATCCGGTGGGAATTTTGAACGCTTTTATCGTTTCTGTCGACATTTATTACCTCCTCAAAATCTTTGGGCGCAAGGAATCATTTGAAGTGCTCGAAGTTAGGGCTGATAATCGATATATGCTTAAGTTCCTGGCATATCACCATAAAGACATACAGTTGTTTTTCCCAGGTTTTGAATACAACCCAAATGAAACCAACATCAGTTTTTTTGTGTTGCGAAATATGGCTGTCGCAGGATTATTTCTAGGAAAAAAAGATGCTGAAGGTACTCTGACCGTAACCCTTGATTATGTGATTCCGGCTTACCGTGATTTTAAAAACGGGAAATTTGTCTATTATCACTTAAACAATAAGTTTCAGGATCAAGGCATTAAGAAAATGGTCACACATTTTAACAGTAAACCCCATCTTGATTATCTGCTTAAAAATGGGTTTATCAAAAATGCAAACGGCGAGCTGGAAAAGCTTGTTACATAAAACCAACTGCAGATCAACACTTTCTGGAAGTGTTGTTACTTAATCAGACTCAATCCTTCGAGTGCGCTGCTGTCGTTGGGTTTGATCAGGAGAGTTTTCTGAAACATAATTTTTGCTTCACGTAATTTTCCTGATTTGAGCTGCGACCAGGCTACCATTACAGCTGTGTCATAATCAAACGGATAAAGATTCAGCACCTTGTTGAAATATTTAAGTGCTGTAACATAATCCTCCCGACCATAAGCTATGAGGCCCATACGGTAATTAGCAGTTGTGTTCATCGGGTCGATTTTCAGTATTTCAACATACTGTTTTTCAACCTGAATCCAGTTTCCAAGAGCTGCTGCCGGATTTACAAAACCAAGACGGGCTTCAATCGACATCGGCATCATTTCGATGCACTTGAGGTAATATGGCAGCGCATCGGTGAATCGGCCGGAAACATAATTCAGCCATCCTAAACGGATATTAATTTCATAACTATCCGCTTTATAAACAGATGTAATATATTGAATTGCTGTTGCATATTCACCTTTACCTTCTGCATCATATGAAGCCTGAAACGCTTTTTGCTGCTTATCAGCATCCTGTGCTGATGCAATCAGGGTCAGGAAAGTGAAACCTGTCAAAAGTATTTTTCTTAAAAGATCCATTTTATTCCTCCAATTAATGTGTTTGATTTCGTTGTATAATAATCTGTTTCCAGGTCAGTGTCATCAGAAAAATAATCGTAGCGCCTTTGATATTCATGCAAGCGATACCTTAACTGCAATTGTAAATGTTTGCTAACCATATAAGAAGCTGAAGCTTCAACCCGAGAACTAACGGTCTCTGGATTGTTGTATACGATATAACTGAATTGTTCGCTTAAGTTGTTGAGATGTCCAAAGAGGTAATCCACTTCAAGCGAAGTTCTTTTTCCGGGTCGCCATCCAAGCATGAAACGATAAGCGCTTGAACTTCTGCTGTCCATATTGAGGTACAGAAACTCTCCCTGATGGACCAGTTTGAGGTTGCCCAAAGGATTGATCTGATAACCTGCGTTGATTTGAAATGCACTGCTGTCGTTGACACTGGCTTTGGTAAGACCACCGGTTGCTGTAAATATTCCAACATGATATTTCCCATGTAACGACAAGCTGTAGTCGTTTGTTTTCCAAGCAACTGTGCTAAAAGTAGTTTTGCTTAACTCAGTCTCAAACAGTTCAAGTGATCCGGTAGATGAGTCGTAAAAAGCAGTATCAGTTATCGTTTCAAGTTTTTGATCGGGGATTGTAAAGTCGCGTTTTGCCTGAAACAATTGTAAAGAAGAAACTAAACTCCACCTGTCTGATCCTGCCCACTGAAGCTGAAAATAAAGAGCCTTTTGTGTTAACTGGTGATCAAAATCAACAAGTCGTTCGTCGTTTGTTATTTTGTAGTAATAGGCATCGCCGGAGGAGCTAGTAACAACTGAATCGAGCAAAAGGTTATTTTCGAGGTAGGCAAAACGGTCGGTTGCAACGATTGAAATATATTGTGCGCCTACATACATCAGCCATTGAGGATTGGATTGAAAATACAAGCCGGCATCATAAAATTGATTGTTATGATAAAAATGCTCCTGACCGAATATCCCCTCACTACCTGCTAATTCCACGAAATCAAGCCCATTCTCTGATCCCCGGTTTACTGTTCCAATATCAAGATGTGCCGAAACAGGTCGAAATCCTGATTTCATGCCCGATTGTTGCTGATATTCTTTAGTCATTTTCTGAAACAAGCTCCCTGCCTCTACATTTTTCATCTGATAATTCAATGACTTGGAAAGCAAAAGTATTGCCGGAGCATCCGCCGTTTTAAAACTCAACGCCTGACGGAAATGTGTTTCTGCTTTTGCAGTTTTCTGAAGTTCCAGACAAGCAATTCCCATACGCATCCTGAGATAATAATAATCAAGACCTTGCTTTTGCATCCAGGACCCTGTGTCGATAAGTGTTTTCCAGTTTTTTTGCTGGTAATATTGGTAGGTGATGCTGTCGTAATAAGCCTCATTAACAATGGACTGCGCTTTTGCCGGACGCTGCATAAAACCCAGGAATAAAACTATCCCAACAAAATAATATGATAATTTATACACGTACAAGGGTAGTTTTAGTTTCATTTTTTATCAGCGTAAAATGCTGAAGCTGATTATTTTCGAAAACCATTTCATAGGTTCTTTTAGCAGTTGCTTTATCAAAAATAAGGAAATTAATCTCCGATTCGATCAAAATTTTTGAGCTGCTCAGATCATTGATGAATTTTACTTGTTTCATTGAATGGGTGATTTTTAAAAACATGTAAAAAGGAGCAATGAAATCCTGAATAGTGAGAAGTGCCTTGTTTGGAAAAAGCGCGGTTGTAATCTTTTCTTTCATAACAAGTCCTGGACTGAAACCGGTGACAAGCTGATACGCTCCCAGATAAAAATCATAAAGCCACGAATCACGGTTACCTTCAAAATGGGTGAAATATAAAATGTCGGGTTGCCTGATAAACCATGCTTTTGCTTTGGTTTCTTCGCATATAAGGTAACTGTTGTTGTAAATATCTGTCTCGGTTTTCCAGATGATTTCTTTAGCTTCACCGGCATTCTCTTGCTTGAATCGAATCAGTTGACCGGGTACAAAGTGCAGTGACAAATCCAGTAGATCAATCACCTGATTATTGGAAACAACATCTCCTGTTTGGGGTTGTGAGGCAGCACAAAATTCACTTGACTCGTTGTGTTTTAAGAAGGCAGCAAAAGGGTAATTTAGTGTCGCAGCACCAATATCTCCAGCTGTCTGAAATTGGAAATGCAGGTGTGGGTATGGCGATCTTCCAGAGTTTCCACAACGAGCAATTTGCTCGCCTTTTCGAACATATTGTCCTTTTTTTACAAGAATGCTGCCTTTTTGCAAATGACTCATTTGTGAAAAAAACGCCTCCGCATGATGAATAACAACACTGTTGCCCCAATTATTGCTAAGGTTAGCGTCACCAATAATATTATCCTCAACTCCTGCTTCAACATCTGTGATATATCCATCGGCCGAAGCAATCACTGGTTTTCCGTAACAATAATAGTCTTCCAGGCGCAGGCCTTTTTCCTTATAGGTTTTGCCTTCTTCATCGGTCATCTCAAAATCCCAGGCATACTTCCAAACATCTTTATGAGTGTGGATTCCATCGATGCCCTGTGTAACAGTCCACCTGCCAAAAAATGGAAGTTTAACATGTATTTTTCCAAGATGCGACAAACGGTTTTTGTTGACCAGGTAACTGTATAAATTTCGCTCCGGGCTATGCTGCTGTATATATACGAGTGTCGGCTTGTCTTGAAACCGCTCCCTCATTATGAACACATAGAGTAACAATATAACGACCAAATTGAATGGAAGTGAATAAACCGAAAGCTGAAATGTGCCAAGTAAATAACCTCCGCTACTGATCAAAAATGCCAGAACCGGCACTGCAACAAATACCCAGAGGAGCGATGTAAATGAAGGAATAACAAAAAATACACCAATTGCAATGGAGGTTAAGATGAAATTGAAACCGATAAAACTGTAGTTGAGCTCAGAAATGTTCGCGCCTGTAAACTGATAAAAATACCAGGCAGCCACAAATCCGGCAACTGAATAAAGAAATGCCAGCCTCGACCAGAATAGCAACCCGACTGCAATAACAATACCAGCAAACATGTGATATTGAAAGAAAATTGCACCTAATGACCTGAAATACATTTTAATAGCTTCAGGCCATTGAAGCAACTCAAACCAATCATAAATTTTTACAAGTGGTAAACCGCCAAGCAGGTACATCTCATTAAGAACGTAAATACCGCGCTGACTGATCTCCAGATGTGTAAACTCTCTTGTGCTTAAAGTTACGATCCAAAGTGAAAGTAAAAAAGGAAGACTGAGATAAGGCAGACCATATTTGTAAAACATCCCCTCGAGCATAACGGTGATCATAAGGCTCAGCAGTGCAGTAAAAACAAGGACAACTAAAAACGCCAGGTTGAATTGATAATACAAACCTAAGCCAAGTCCTGCCAGCAAGGCATTGAAACCATACAAACCGTCAATAACTTTCTGACGGTTCAGGCCCATAAGATAGGCGATAACATTGGCGCTGAGCACCGCAACCAATCCGCTAAAACCAGCATTAAGATCGAAAAGACTTACCAAAATTAGTATGACCCCAAGAACCTTGTTCTTTGAGAAAAAAACCTGGGTATAGCTATTGCTGATACTTTGCCAGAAATAAGGAAAAACTGTTTGCAGCCTCAGGGCTATCATAAATCAAAATGCACTAAATGAGCCGGTACCGCCTCCATTCCGGTGATGGTATCCATAGTTTCGTTGTTTCTGATGACATGAACTTTGTCCTGTTCGTCAATCAATACAACTTTAGGGCGCAAGGTAATAAATTGCATCCATTGTGTCATATTGTATGCTCCAACATGATGGATCACTACCTGATCATCTTTATTCAAAAGAGGCATGTTGATACTTTCGCGCACTACATCAATATTCATACATAAAGGCCCGTAAAGTGCGGTATCTTCGGTATATGAGGTAAATGATTGTGCTGGCGTGATTTTGTGATCATACCAAAAAGCAGTGAAAAGAATATTCACACCAACATCAAGAATCGTTGAACGACGACCATCAGACAGCCGCTTGTTGGCTAAAACAGTTCCAAGTAACCATGCAGCATCATCAATAAGGGCACGTCCCGACTCAATGATTAGCAGTGGAGGGTTTTTTGGACGGTAATCACTGTTCATAAGCGCTGAGGTAATGGCTTCAGCGAAATCATCAATCGATGGACTTATGTCAGTTCCAGGTAAATACGAACCTTTCAGGGTGTTTTTCGAAGCAAAACCACCGCCCATATCAATGTATTTGATCTCATGGTTGTATTTGGTAAGCACACTTTGAGCCAGATGTGCGAGCTTGGATGCTGCAACAGCATAAGCCGATGGCGAAAGCATAAATGTGCCAATATGTGTATGTAATCCAACAAGATCCATCAAGCCTGAAAACAGAATTTTATTTAAAGCATCCCAAGCCTGTCCGTTTTCATAATTAAAACCAAAACGATCCCACATTGGATGAACACCTGTGTCCATGTTGACTCTGATAGCTACTTTTGGCCGCTGTCCGCTGTTTCTGGCAATATCCTGAAGCAAATACAATTCATCTAAATGATCAATATGTATTAAAGAATTGTTTGTAACAGCTTTTCTAAGGTCAGATTCTGATTTATCAGGACCATTGAAAATAATCTTGCTTCCCTCAACACCATTTCGGATGGCTTTATCGTATTCAAAACCAGAAACTACTTCAGCCCATGAACCTTCCTGATGGAAAATATTGCAGACAGCATCGAGGTAATTTGTTTTGTAGCTCCATGCAAACTGAACCAGTGGGTAGCGTGTTTCGAATGCCTGTCGGGCATTGCGGTAATTTTTCCGGATTTTCTTTTCTGAGATTACAAACAAAGGTGAGCCATATGATTTTATCAAATCCTTTACTGCATTACCTTCAATGTGTGTTACCGGCTCGTAAATAGTGCGCATGCCAAATTTGTTTGGCATATTGCTTTCGAGTTTTTTAATAATCGGCCGCTCGTATGTTTTTCGTGTTGCCATGTTGTATTTTCTAAATGTGTTTCTGTCAATAATAAATTATAATTACACTAAGAGAATAACAATCCCGGATAAGGGTTTATAATTCTCCGGTTGTCGAAATTTGTTCAAACTCATGTAGATCCACAATCATATCCCATGCGTAGCGGATAAACATTTTTCCAATTTCGTAACTTTTATAAGGCTCTGTTGGCCAGCCCATTGCTAATCTTGTCAAGGCCTCGGGTATGTTTTGACCAACACCTACTGCTAGGTAAATCCAGGCCGGCATACGCGGATTGATTTCGAGCAGGTAGTATTCTCCGCTTTTATCTTTCATCAGTTCCAACTCAAAACCACCGCGCCATTTTGTCGATCGCAAAAAATGATCGGTGAGTGCCAGCGCCTGTTTATCGGAAATTGAAATACCTCCCCAGGCCTTCCCTTTATCTGTTATATATTGCTTCCGCATTGCAACTGCAGCAACAGTATTACCTTCTCCGTCGCCTAAACCGGTTACGTTGTATTCCGTTCCATGCACAAATTCCTGAATGATAATGGGGAGGCCCCATTTGGCTGAAATCTTATTGAAAGCAGATTTCGTTTGATCAAAATTGTATGCTAAAGTGGCATCATAATACTTGCCTTTAACCACAAGAGGCCATTCATACTCTTTTTCAAGTGACTGGGATTCATTCACATTGTAAATAGCTTTACTGCGTGGCACATGAATTGAATATTTTTTACCGAACTCATTCAGGTTTACTTTATGACGTTCTTCAAACTGATCCATTGTTGGCAAAAAAGTATGGATACCCATAGATTTTAGCTTTTGTTCCAGTTTGATAAATGAATAAAGTTCTGCGTCAAAGTTTGGGATTATAACATCCAAATGCTCCAGTTCATGAATGTATTCCAGTCTGCTGAGCAAAACTTCTGTACCAGTGGAAGGGTAGGGTATTTGATAGGTTTTATCAACAATATCGTGCATGTATATGCCAGGTTCGAGCGATTCATAAGAAAGGCCAATGATACGGCAATCAAACGAAACGGCTTCGCGAAGTCCGCGAATAACTGCAACTCCCGGCCCCGGACTGTCGATGGCGTTCAGTCCCGTAACACCGATGGTTAAGATTGGCTTATTCATCGTCGTGCTGCATCAGGCGGTATTGCCTCATCATTTCTAGAAAATCATGCAGGTCGCGCTCAATTGTTGCAGTTTCAGCAACATATTGTTCTTGTATCGAGGCAATGATTTGCTGATGTGTGTGGCCTTTTCGTAATAGATTTAGCATCTCGAGTCCGACCGGATTAACGGTATACGACTCCCCCGACCCCGGGTTGAACACAAAGCCGTTGTCGCTTACTGCAATATTACTTTTTACTTTCATGTGTTTTGGTGCTTATGCGTTTTCAATGTGCAAGATTAGTTTCTTTTTTTTTGTTCGCTTTCATGAAATTCAATCAAAGTTGTGTAAAATTTTCAGTGGAGAGGCTTATATCAGCCACTTGAAGCCGTATTCCAATCCGCTCTTTCTCCGGAAGTATTTTATAATCAGTGACCGAGTAACCTGTTACCTGTTTAAACTGAGTGGAGAGGTATTGAACACTGCTGTAGCCCATCATATAGGCAATCTCACTTAATGTAAGTTCCTCAGATTGAATTAATTCTTTAACTTTTTCGATCCTTTGAAGGATGATATATTTTTCGAGTGTGATCTTTTCAATTTTTGAGAATATTGTTGAAAGGTGCTGGTAACTTTTATTGAACCTTGCAACGATAAAGTCGGAGTTGCGAACCATCGCATTATAAGTTGTGTGGTGTACCAGTTCAACGATTACCTTTTTAATTTCTTCAACAAGTACCTCATCTTTGTCTTCTATTACTTTAAAACCAAGATGTGCAAATACTTCGTTTATTCGAGTAACATTGACAGGGTTGTCGATGTATGAAAGAGTGACATCGCCCAGGCGTGCTTTCTTAACTTCAACTCCTATTTGGTTGAGTTCAATAACCAGCAACTTCAAGCAACAATCGCTGATCATATTGCTTAAGAGGTATCGTTGCTGAATTTTTTCTTCCACTAGTGTCTGTTGTCAATAACGGCAAAAGTATGTTTTTTAGAGTTCTTGGATTTATAGTATTACATTTAAGATGTTCAATTTTTTAACTGCACTTTGTAAAACAAAAAAAGCATCGCCGGAGCAATGCTTTACACTATTTTTAGTCATTTTTATTTCGGATCGTAAGCCCATTTAAGCCATATTGAGCCCCAGGTAAAACCACCGCCGAAGGCCGCAAGTACGATGTTATCGCCTTTACGCAGTTGGTTTTCCCATTCCCAGACACACAAAGGCAGCGTTCCGTTTGTTGTATTTCCAAAACGTTCTATATTAATCATTACCTGCTCTTTTTGGATGCCCATGCGGCGGGCTGTAGCCTCAATGATACGCATATTGGCCTGATGAGGAACGAGCCATGCAATTTCTTCCGAACTAAGGTTGTTTTTGTCCATGATCGCTACTGCCACATCTGCCATATTTGTGACAGCAAATTTGAAGACAGCCTGACCCTCCTGGTAAATGTAATGCTCTCTTGCATCAATTGTAGCATGAGTTGGTGGTTTTGCTGAACCACCGGCTTTTTGGTGGAGGTGAATCATTCCAGCTCCATCGGAATGCATCATTGAATCCATTAAACCTACATCTTCGGTTGTTGGTTCAAGTAAAAAAGCACCGCCTCCATCACCAAATATTACGCATGTTGCACGATCGGTATAATCGACAATGGACGACATCTTGTCAGCCCCAACTACAATAACTTTTTTGTGTGTTCCACTTTCTATGAATTTTGATGCTGTTACAAGGGCATATAAGAACCCTGAACAGGCAGCATTCATATCAAAACTGAAAGCGTTTTTTATTCCGCAATTATGACTAATAATATTGGCGGTAGCTGGAAACTGCATGTCGGGTGTCACTGTAGCACAGATCAGCAGATCCACCTCATCAGGGGAAGTGCCTGTTTTTTCTAGCAGTCCTTTAACTGCATTGGTGCCAATTACTGAAGTGCCTTGTCCTTCGCCTTTTAAAATATGTCGCTCCTTGATTCCGGTTCGGGTCATGATCCACTCATCAGTGGTATCTACCATTTTTTCCAATTCTGCATTGGTTAATAAATCTTCCGGAACCCAACCATTAATACCTGTTACAGCGGCTCTGATTTTGCTCATATCAATTAATACGTTTAAAAGTTCATGAGCTATAAAGGAAAATCCTGCACAGCGTCATTAATTTTTTGATTTAATTTTGAAACGGCAACATTTTTAGCAAGTAATACCATGTTCTTGATTGCAAGCGCACTGCTGATTCCATGGCCAAGTACAACATTCCCGTTGATTCCGATAATCGGACTGCCACCTTGCAACTCATAATTGAAGCGGCTAAAATAATCATCAACCAGACCCCGTTTTTCCATGATACGATACATGGCTTGAATCTGTTTGATGACAATGTTTCCTGTAAAACCATCACAAACCACCACATCGGCTTTGTCGTTAAAAAGATCTCTCCCTTCAACATTTCCTATGAAGTTGTAATTGGTTGCTTCTTTCATTAGGGGATAGGTTGATTGTACCAGCAGATTCCCCTTTTTTTCTTCTTCACCAATACTTAAAAGACCAACTTTTGGAGACTCGATATTCAAAACAGCCGATGCAAAAACTGACCCAAGTAGCCCATACTGATATAAAACGTCATGTTTGGCATCGGGGTTGGTCCCCACATCGAGCAGAATGCTGTAGCCACCGCTTATCTTTGGAATCATCACTACACTGGCAGGCCTGATGACTCCCGGTATTGTGTTGATAACATGCACAGCCCCTACCATCATAGCGCCGCTGTTGCCAGCACTGGCAAACGCATCAATTTTACGTTTCTTAAGGTGTTCAAAACCCTTAACGACACTGGACTCGCTCTTGCTTTGAAAAGCTTTAATAGGTTTTTCACCCATTCCAATTACTTCGGGGGCATGAACAACCTCTGTTTTTGAAATCAAAAATGGGTTAGCATCCAAAAATGAATGTATGACTTCCTGATCCCCAAAAAGGACAATTGTTTCATCCTCATGAAGTTCAGGAAAAAGCAGTAGAAGACTTTCTAATGTAACAGTTGGAGCAAAATCCCCACCGGACACATCGAGCCCTATCCGCGTCATAGTACCTGGGTTGTATTACAGCGCATTGGTGGCCTTGTTATCAGGCTTTTGCACCTTCCATAACAAGCTGACCTTTGTAATAAAGATCGCCGTCAACATAATATGCTCTGTGATACAAGTGAACAGCGCCTGTTACAGGACATTTTGCTACTGTAGGCATTTCTGCTTTGTCGTGTGTTCTTCTTTTATCTCTTCTTGTTGTAGAATGTCTTCGTTTGGGATGTGGCATTTTTGTACTATTTAAAGTTTATATTCAATTTTTTATGATAAATTGTTCAATTTCTTAAGAGCTTCCCATCTGGGATCAATCACTGGTTCACTTTGCATTTGTTCCAGACGATGAAGCACTTCGGGGTTGCAACCTGAATTGCCTTCTTCATCTTCCAAATGAACTCTGCGATAGGGGAGCATCAAAATGATGTACTCATACAACAGATGACGGATATCAAACTCATGAAGATCAGGTGGAATTACAATAATTTCATCTGATTCCTCTTCATAGGTTTCACCGTATTTTAAAATAAGCTGCTGCTCACCGTTTATTTCCTGATGGTATAAATCAGCACAACGGTCGCAAGGCAACTCAATCCAACCTTCAGCTTTGAAGTGAAGCTCTATCATGTTCTCATGCTTGTTCAGCACCAAAACCACATGCACCTTTGCTTCTGTAACCTCCTCGTCTTCATTCAACACAAAGAAAGGATGCTCCAAATCAAAGGTATAAACTGTCTCACCCAGTGGCAAACCAGCCAAAGGCAACATGAATTCACGTGCGTATTTCACTTCAATCCACTTTTAAAATCGGGCGGCAAAGATAGAAATTTATCTGAAGTTAAACAAATTATTGTTAAAGGTTATGAATTAGACCTTTACCTATCCTTTTTATACCGATTAGCTCTCACTCAAAAAGGTGATTTATCTCCAGATGATCCTTTTTCTGGATCAAAAGTAATGTTTTCAACCTCATCTTTAAACGATGGTTACACCAATGAATCAGGATTCGCTACACTAATTTTTAAGCTTTCAATACCTAATTTTACTACCTTTGCACCCAATTTTTTCTTTAGGCTATATTACAGATAATGAATACTATGAGCAGATACAAGGAATACAAGCATTTAAACCTGACGCAAACAGGCGAGGATGTAAGAAGGTTTTGGGAAGAGAATGATATTTTTCAAAAAAGCCTGGATACGAGAGCAAATGGTGAGGCATTTGTGTTTTATGAAGGACCACCTTCAGCAAATGGTGTGCCTGGTATTCATCATGTAATGGCACGTGCCATCAAAGATATTTTTTGCCGCTATCAAACCTTGAATGGTAAATATGTTCAGCGTAAAGCCGGTTGGGATACACATGGCTTACCTGTTGAGATGAGCGTTGAAAAAACATTGGGGATAACAAAAGAAGATATTGGAAAAAAAATCAGCGTTGAAGCATACAATCAGGCTTGCCGAAAAGAGGTGATGAAATATAAAGATCTTTGGGATGAACTCACCCGGAAAATGGGATACTGGGTTGATCTTGAACATCCATATATCACTTTCGACAATAAATACATTGAATCAGTCTGGTATCTTTTATCAAAACTTTATGATAAAGGGCTGTTGTATAAGGGCTACACTATTCAGCCCTATTCACCTGCCGCCGGAACAGGATTGAGTACGCACGAACTTAACCAACCGGGATGTTACCGCGATGTGAAAGACACCTCAGCTACAGCCCAGTTTGAGATTTTTACCGGTGAGGAAACCGGATTCTTACTGGCCGATGAAAAAATTCCGGTTCATATACTTGCCTGGACAACAACTCCTTGGACACTGCCTTCAAACACTGCTCTTGCTGTTGGCGCAAATATTGATTATGTGCTGATCAGAACTTTTAACCCTTACACCGCTCTTCCTGTTCAGGTTATCTTAGCTAAGGAGCTTATCTCTGCTTATTTTGATGAGAGCATGCTTGATGCCGGGTTGGATTCGTATACTGCCGGCGACAAAAAAATTCCTTATACCATCATTTCTGAGTTCAAAGGAAGAAAATTAACAGGCATCCGGTATCATCAATTAATTTCTTGGATCAAACCCATGGGTGATGCATTCAGAGTTGTTGAAGGCGATTTTGTTACAACAAGTGACGGAACCGGGATAGTACATATTGCACCAACTTTTGGTGCTGACGACGATAGAGTAGCTAAAATAAATGGGATATCTCCGCTGTTACTTATCGATAACGAAGGAAGTAGCCGGCCAATGGTCGACCTCAGGGGAAGATTTTATGCAGTTGAAGATCTGGATGCTGAATTTGTAAAAACGTATGTCAACCAGCAATCATATTCGGAATTTGCAGGTCGTTTTGTAAAAAATGACTACGACGAATCGCTTGGTTCCGATTCACCATCATTGGATGTTGACATTTCGGTGATGCTGAAAAAAGATAATAAAGCCTTCAGGATCGAAAAGTTTGTCCACAGCTATCCACATTGCTGGAGAACAGACAAACCTGTTCTTTATTACCCGCTTGATAGCTGGTTTATTCGCACCACAGCTGTCAAAGACCGTATGATTGAGTTAAATAAAACAATCAACTGGAAACCCAAAGCCACCGGAGAAGGCCGGTTTGGAAACTGGCTTGAGAATCTGGTAGACTGGAACCTTTCCCGTTCGCGTTTTTGGGGAGTGCCTTTGCCAATATGGACAACAGAAGACAAAAGCGAACAACGGATCTTTGGCTCGGTTGCAGATCTGAAAGAAGCCATCTCAGACGCAGTAAAAGCCGGCCTGATGGAATCAAACCCCTTCGAAAGTTATGAAAACGGGTCAACTACAACCGAGAACTATCAGTCGTTCGACCTTCACAGGCCATATGCCGATCGTATCGTATTGGTTTCATCAACAGGTAAACCGATGTATCGTGAACCTGATTTGATCGATGTTTGGTTCGATTCCGGTGCAATGCCTTATGCTCAGATGCATTATCCATTCGAAAACAACACCGATTTTCAAGACAATTTCCCTGCTGATTTTATTGCTGAAGGTGTTGACCAAACCCGTGGTTGGTTTTTTACCCTGCATGCAATCGCAGTGATGCTTTTTGATTCGGTGGCTTTTAAAGCGGTGCTTTCTAATGGTTTGGTATTGGATAAAAGCGGAAACAAAATGTCGAAACGCCTTGGCAATGCTGTTGATCCGTTTGAAACAATTGAAAAATTTGGACCTGATGCTACCCGCTGGTATATGATTACCAACGCGCAACCATGGGATAACCTTAAATTTGATTTGAACGGACTTGATGAAGTGCGGCGCAAGTTTTTCGGAACGTTGTATAACACCTACGCCTTCTTTGCCTTGTATGCCAATATTGACAATTTTACCTATCAGGAAGCTGATATCAAACATGAAGAACGTCCGGAAATTGACCGTTGGATAATATCCGAACTCAACTCATTGATCACTATTGTAGACGAAGCTTACAAAAATTATGAGCCAACACGTGCGGGACGGGCAATTCAGGAGTTTGTTGACGAACACCTCAGTAACTGGTACGTTAGATTATCACGCCGCAGATTTTGGAAAGGCCAGTATACTTCTGATAAAATTTCAGCCTATCAGACCTTGTACAACTGCCTTACAACCGTTGCCCAGCTGGCATCACCAATTGCGCCTTTTTTCAGCGAGCAGTTATACCGCGACCTGAATCTTGTTACCGGTAAACAAGCTTTCGAATCGGTTCACCTTTCGGTTTTTCCACAAGCAAACACCGGTCTTGTTGACCGTAATCTGGAAGAACGTATGGAAATGGCTCAAAAGTTCTCCTCCATGATTTTGTCGCTGCGCAAAAAAGCGAATATCAGGGTCCGTCAACCATTGAAGTCAATCATGATTCCAGTTACCGATCAACACATGAAGGAACAGCTTGAGGAAGTTGAGAATCTCATCTTATCCGAAGTCAATGTCAAAGAAGTGCTGTATCTTACGGGTGATAAAACTGTCCTAATAAAAAGGATAAAGCCAAATTTCAAAACATTGGGCCCCCGCTATGGGAAACTCATGAAGGAAATAGCACTGCTGCTTACCGGATTTGCACAATATGACATCCGTCAGCTGGAACTGAATGGAACACATCAGTTGGAATTGAACGGACACAAAATTGAGCTCACTTTGGAAGATGTTGAAATTACAACAGAGGATATACCAGGCTGGGCAGTGGCAGCTCAGGATAAACTTACCGTTGCTCTTGATTTGACCCTTACAGAGGAACTTGTTAAGGAAGGTTTGGTGAGGGAGCTTGTGAACAGGGTACAGAATATGCGAAAGGACTCCGGTCTTGAGGTGACCGATCACATCCTGCTCGAAGTTGATGCTGATGAGATAGTGAAGGATGCGATACGCTTATTTGAAAGTTATATCACTTCAGAAACATTGGGAGAACTCAAAATTGTGACAAATTTATCGGATTCAGATGTTGTTGAAAATGAACTCGTTGAAAATGTAAGCGCAAAAATCCGAATATCAAAAGTTAAATAATCATGTAATTTCAATCAAAACAAGTATCCGTTCAATAAAAATGCACTAAATTTATACCGGATTCATGCAATGAATCATTGAAAGAAACATAATAACAGAGGCCATGAAAGACACGGAAAAAAACCAGGAAACCGAAACGAAAAAAACGCGGTTTTCAGACGAAGAGCTGGAGGAATTCAGACAGATCATTATCAATAAACTGGATAAAGCCCGATCCGATTTGAAATTACTTTCCGAAGCCTTATCCAATGAAGATGAGAATGGAACCAACGATACATCTCCAACCTTCAAGGTGCTGGAAGAAGGATATCAGGTTTTGTCGAAAGAAGAAAATGGAAGGCTCGCTGCAAGACAACAGAAGTTTATTAATAACCTCGAAAATGCACTTATTCGCATCGAGAATAAAACGTATGGGATTTGCAGAGCAACAGGCAAACTTATCGCAAAGGAAAGATTACGTATCGTTCCTCATGCAACCCTTAGCATCGAAGCAAAGCTGCAACAAGGTAGTAATGCTCAATGATTCAATACTTTATAAATTAGAGAATTGTTTTCAACCCTGATTTCCTTTAAACAGATCAGGGTTGAAGTATTTATAACAAGCAATTAATACAACGTGAAACGACCCTTTCTCCTTATTGCGATCGTTCTTTTACTGGATCAGCTCCTGAAGGTTTATATCAAATTAACGATGACCATCGGCCAGGAATTCCCTATGATTGGGGATTGGGCTATCATTCATTTTACCGAAAATAACGGGATGGCTTTTGGATTCCAGTTTGCCGGTGAATGGGGCAAACTTGCTTTAAGCATTTTTCGCATACTTGCCGTTATTGCCATAACTATTTATTTGTATTTGCTTACACGAAAAAAGGTTCCTTTCGGTCCTGTTTTTGGTATTTCGATGGTTTTGGCCGGAGCTCTGGGCAATATTATCGACAGCGCTTTTTATGGCATACTTTTCAGCAACAGCAGCTACCATACCGTAGCTTCCTTTTTGCCTGAAGCCGGTGGATATGCCAGTTTCCTGCATGGAAAAGTAGTTGACATGTTTTACTTTCCGCTTTTGATGCTTCAACAAAGCGAAGCCCCGGCATGGATTCCCGATTTTATCTTCGGAAGTGACGGATATTTCATCTTTTTCCGCCCAGTGTTTAATATTGCTGATGCAGCAATTTCAACAGGTGTGATCTGGTTGTTGCTTTTTGAGCGTCGATTTTTAAGTGGATTGTAGTATTTCCAATAAAAACCAACAATTTTTTGTATTTCCTTGTTGGCAAAACCATTCAAAATCTTACCTTTGTGGCTTCATTCAATGTATTAAAACACATCCTTTCCAATGAATAAAACTGTCACCGGACATATTGCACAGATCATTGGCCCTGTCGTTGACGTGGCCTTCGAACAGGAGAATAATCTCCCTGATTTACTTGATGCACTTGAAATAACGCGCGACAACGGCGAAAAACTTATTCTTGAAGCACAACAAGCTATTGGTGAAAATACCATCCGAACCATCGCGATGGATTCAACCGATGGTTTGCGTCGTGGAATGGAAGTAAGATCGCTTGGAAAACCTATTTCAATGCCAACGGGCGATGTTATCAAAGGCCGGTTGTTTAATGTTATCGGTCAAGCCATTGATGGTCTGAAACCTATAGAAACAACAACTTCTTACGACATTCACCGTGATCCTCCGAAATATGAAAATCTGACAACACAATCAGAGGTTTTATACACCGGAATCAAAGTTATCGACCTTATTGAGCCTTATGCCAAAGGAGGTAAAATTGGTTTGTTTGGTGGTGCAGGTGTTGGCAAAACAGTTATTATCATGGAGTTGATTAATAACATTGCCAAGTCATATGCCGGGTTATCCGTTTTTGCCGGTGTGGGTGAACGTACCCGCGAAGGTAATGACCTGCTGCGCGAAATGATTGAATCGGGCGTTATCCGTTACGGTGAAGAATTCCGCGAAAGCATGGAAAAAGGCGGATGGGATCTCGATAAAGTGGATTACGAAGAGTTGGGAAAATCGCAGGCAACGTTGGTGTTTGGCCAAATGAATGAACCTCCGGGTGCGCGCGCACGTGTGGCTCTCAGCGGGTTGACTTTAGCCGAGTATTTCCGCGATGGTGATGAAAAATCGGGAGGCCGCGATATTTTGTTTTTTATAGATAACATTTTCCGCTTCACTCAGGCAGGCTCTGAAGTGTCAGCTCTATTGGGACGTATGCCTTCGGCGGTAGGATATCAGCCAACCCTTGCCACCGAAATGGGTTTGATGCAGGAACGCATCACCTCCACAAAAAGAGGGTCCATTACTTCGGTTCAGGCTGTTTATGTACCTGCTGATGACCTTACCGACCCTGCTCCCGCAACCACATTTGCTCACCTTGATGCAACAACAGTATTGAACCGTAAAATTGCTGAACTTGGTATTTATCCGGCTGTTGACCCTCTTGATTCAACTTCACGCATTCTCAACCTCGAAACTGTTGGCGAAGCCCATTACAACACAGCACAACGTGTCAAGTTGATTCTTCAGCGTTATAAAGAATTACAGGATATTATTGCCATTTTAGGTATGGATGAGCTTTCAGAGGAGGATAAACTTATTGTGCATCGTGCACGCCGAGTGCAGCGCTTCCTTTCACAGCCTTTCCATGTTGCTGAACAATTTACCGGAATTCCGGGAACTATTGTTTCGATTGAAGATACAATCAAAGGGTTCAATATGATTATGGATGGCGAAGTTGATGCTTATCCTGAGTCAGCCTTCAACCTGGTTGGTACCATTGAAGAAGCTATTGAAAAAGGAAAGAAAATATTAGCCGACAGCAAAGCTTAATTTCAAAAACCACTCTGATGAACCTTGAAATTATCACCCCCGACAAGACCATTTTTACCGGTGAAGTACAATTGGTACAATTACCCGGTGTGGATGGCCTGTTCGAAATTCTCAACAACCACGCACCTATGATTGCTGCCTTGGGTAAAGGTCGGATTAAAACGATGGATAATGACAAGAAGCTGCAGTATTTTGAGATAACCGGAGGAATGCTCGAGGTTTTTCATAACAAAGTACTTGTTTTGGCTGAGTAATAATGCTTTAAACACATAAAAAAGCCCGCTTCCTTGATTGGTAGCGGGCTTTTTCGTTGTGTAATCTCTGAAATCTTATGCAGTTGCTGAAGGAGCAGGTGCCGCTGCTGCCATAGCGCCTAATTCCTTGTCGAGATGGAACATTCCACCTTTTTCAGTGCCAACAAGGTTTATTTTATCTAAAATAGTAGCCATCGTGCTTTCTTCTTCAATCTGCTCGTTGATGTACCACTGAAGGAAACTACCTGTTGTGTAATCTTTTTCGTTTAAGGTCACTTCGTACAAATCATTGATTGAAGCGGTGATATACTGCTCGTGTTCCATTACCTGTTTGAAAACATGGCTAAGGTTGTCGAAATGCGACTCAGGGCTTGTTAGTGCCATCAAAGCGGCTTTTCCACCCCTGTCATTCACGTAGTGAACCAATTTGAGCTGATGCATCCTTTCCTCATCGGCCTGACGATACAAAAAAGCTGCTGCCCCCGGGTAGCCATTGGACTCACACCATATGGCCATTGACAAATAAAGTCGTGAGGAGAATTCTTCACGTTTGATTTGTTCGTTAATTGCTGATTCTACTGTTTTTTTAATCATGGTATTAGTCTTTTAATCGTTAAGGTTAAAACATAAATAACCCTAAAAAGTTCATCGTTATGTGGTTTAACCAAGCGCATCAGCACCACCTACTATCTCCAGAATCTCTTTTGTAATGGCGGCCTGGCGGGCTTTGTTGTAGCTTAGTTTGAGTTCTTTCAACATTTCCGAAGCGTTGTCAGTAGCTTTATGCATGGCAATCATTCGTGCACCGTGTTCAGCGGCAAAGCTGTCGAGCAGCATTTTATATACCTGCATTTTTAAGATGCGAGGTATCAGCACTTCGATAATGGTCTGTTTGTCAGGCTCAAAAATGTATTCTACATCAGGTTGACGGAAATCATCTTCTTGCTCAGGTAACTCAATAGGAAGAAACTGCTCCTCCGAAAGAACCTGATTTCCGGCATTGCGAAACTGGTTATAAACAAAAATGATTTTGTCGAATTTTTCTTCTTCAAACAGTTTCATCAGCTTTTCAGCAATAGGCGTTACTGTCGAAAAATTCAGCTGATCAAAAACATGGATATCTGATCCGATAAGGTTGTATTTCCTGTTTCTGAAAAACTCCTCGCCTTTTTTACCGATACAAAACATTGATACCTTTCCTGCGGCATGCTGTGTGGCGAAGGTTTCGCTGATCAGACGTGCTGTGTAACGAATGACATTGGTATTAAAAGCTCCGCACAATCCCCTGTTTGAGGTAACAGGAATAATCAGGATATTCTCTACCGGCCGAATGGCGGTGTATTTATCCTGATTGGTATTGGCCAGACTGGCTGACAGGTTTTGCATCAGTTCGCGCAATTTAGCAGCATAAGGGCGCATAGTGGTAATCGCATTCTGAGCTTTTCTAAGCTTTGATGCGGCTACCATTTTCATGGCGCTGGTGATCTGCCGGGTTGAATTGACTGACTCAATCCTTGTTCTGACTTCTTTTAGATTTGGCATGTTGTGAATACTATTGTGCTAAGCACTATGATTCATAAGTTGATGCTACACTTTTTGCAACCTCTTTAAGGCGTGCTACGATCTGATCATCATATTTTCCGGCTTTCAGGGCTTTCAGGAGATCGGCGTGTTTGGTGTCGAGCTCGTGGAGGAATGAAGTCTGGAATTTATTTACCGATTTGATAGGCACGTTACGAAGTAGATTATTCGTCCCGCAGAAAATAACTGCAATCTGATGCTCTACTGTAAGCGGTGAATATTGTAACTGTTTCAGGATCTCGAGGTTACGTTTTCCTTTTTCAAGAACAGCCATTGTAGCTGCGTCGAGGTCGGAACCAAACTTTGAAAAGGCTTCCAGTTCGCGGAATTGAGCCTGGTCGAGCTTAAGTGTTCCTGCAACCTTTTTCATGGATTTGATTTGAGCGTTACCACCCACACGTGAAACGGAGATACCAACATTGATAGCCGGTCTGATACCGGAGTTAAAAAGATTGGTTTCAAGGAAAATTTGTCCGTCGGTGATCGAAATCACATTGGTAGGGATGTAAGCAGAAACGTCGCCTGCCTGTGTCTCGATGATTGGGAGAGCTGTTAGCGAACCACCACCTTTCACCAGCGAACGGATACTTTCAGGCAAATCGTTCATATTGCTTGCAATTTCATCGGAGTTGATGACTTTTGCAGCGCGCTCAAGCAGGCGTGAGTGTAGATAAAACACGTCACCTGGATAAGCTTCCCTGCCCGGAGGACGACGCAGCAGCAGCGACACTTCGCGGTAAGCAACTGCTTGTTTTGAAAGGTCATCATAGATAACCAAAGCAGGGCGACCCGAATCACGGAAAAACTCGCCGATAGCTGCTCCGGCAAAAGGTGCATAAAACTGCATTGCAGCAGGGTCAGACGCGGTTGCCGAGATGATTACGGTATATGGCATAGCGCCATTGTCTTCGAGTGTCTTCTGGATATTGGCAACGGTCGAACCTTTTTGTCCGATAGCTACATATATGCAATAAACAGTTTCGCCGCGTTCATAAAACTCTTTCTGGTTGATGATGGTGTCGATGGCGATAGCTGTTTTACCGGTCTGACGATCGCCAATGATCAGCTCGCGCTGTCCGCGGCCAATCGGGATCATCGCGTCAATGGCTTTGATACCTGTTTGCAAAGGTTCGTTAACAGGTTGACGGAAAATAACACCGGGAGCTTTACGCTCGAGTGGCATTTCGTAAGTAGTGCCTGCAATTTCTCCTTTGCCGTCGATAGGCTGTCCAAGCGTGTTGATAACACGTCCGAGCATACCTTCGCCCACGTTGATGGATGCAATGCGTTTGGTACGTTTAACCGAATCGCCTTCGTGGATGCCGCTGCTGCTTCCAAGGAGCACGATACCAACATTATCCTCTTCGAGGTTGAGTACAATACCTCTTAATCCGGTTTTTTCAAATTCTACTAATTCGCCTGATTCTGCATTGCCAAGGCCATAAACACGGGCAATACCGTCACCGATTTGTAAAACCGAACCTACTTCTTCCAAAACAGCATCGGTTTTGAATCCTGCCAGTTCTTTACGCAGTATTGCTGAAACTTCAGCGGGTTTAATTGCTGCCATAATGTATCTTGTTGTCGTTAGTAACGTTTAATATACAAATTTTTATCAAACTCTTTGTGTAAGTTGCTGATGATCTTGCTGATAGTTGCATCAAGCAGGTAGTCATCAATTTTAAGTTTAAAGCCACCAATAATTTCGGGATCAGTAGTTTCTTTAAATTGCAGGGTGCTGTCAGTGTTTTTAGCTACTATTTCAGTGATTTTTGCCCGCAGGGCAGCATCAGAGGGGTAAGCAGTAACTAATTCAACGACAGCGATATTGTTAAAATCAAGGTAAAGCTTGTTGTATTGAATGGCAATCTCAGCAAGTTGCTGCTCTCTGCCTTTTCTGATAAGTATTTCGATAAATTTAAGGCTCAAAGGACTTAAGAAATTACCAAAGAGACTTTTCATCAACGAATTTTTCTTAGAAGCTGTAATCAGTGGATTGGTCATCACCCTGCGGAGTTCACGGTTTTCAGCCATTACATCAGCTACCAGTAACATGTCAGAATGAACGCGTGGAGTGACTTTTTCCTGAAGAGCCAATTCAAACAGCGCTTTGGCATAACGTTTTGCTAGTAATATCTGCTTCATTTTTTAATGCAGGTTGATGCGTGTTTAGTTAAGCTGTTTGCTGTCAATAACTCTCTGAATGTATTGCTCGTGATCTTTTGGGGTTTGAAGTTTTTCCCTGAGTATTTTTTCAGCTATTTCGATAGAAATATCAGCTATTTGATTTTTAATATCCATCAAGGCTGCTTTTCTTTCGTTTTCTATTTGAACTCTGGCACTTTCCACAATACGATCAGCTTCGGCATTTGCTTTCTGCTTTGCGTCTTCGATCAGTTTCTCTCTGATTTTTCGTGCCTCATTCATAATGGCTTCACGTTCTTCTTTGGCTTCTTTAAGCAACACTTCATTGTCCAGCTTCAACTTTTTCATTTCTTCATGGGTCACATCAGCCAGATGTAAAGCCTCTTCAATGTGTTGTTCCCTGTCCTTGAGTGATTGTAAAATGGAAGGCCAGGCAAATTTTTTCAAGATGAACAAAACGGCAGAAAACACCACTATCATCCAGAAAATAAGACCTAGTCCGGGGTTTACTAATTCCATAACAGTCAGGTTATTATTTGGTAATCATAGTTAAAAATCGAGAAAAAACCTGTGCTGCAACCAGTTAAGTTGAAGCACAGGTTGTGCTGTTGGCTATATGAACACAATCAGCAAACAAACAACGATCGCAAAAAATGCAACACCTTCGATAAGAGCTGCAGAAACGATCATGCTTGAACGAATATCACTAGTTGCTTCAGGCTGACGGGCAATGGATTCCAAAGCGGCACGACCGATTTGGCTGATACCCATGCTGGCTCCGATAACTGAAATGCTGGCGCCTAAACCGGCAGCCATTTTAGCGAGTGGTGTCAGGTCTGTTGCAACTTGCAACAAAATGGCTAATAATTCCATGATTTTAAGGTATTTGGGTTGATAATTCGAATTATTTTTTCATTAAAATTATTTTTTCTTTTATCTCAAAGGTCTATGAATGGTGCGTTTCATGTTCTTCATGGTGGTGCTCTTCAACAGCCATCCCAAGGAATATGGATGATAACAGGGTGAAAACATAGGCCTGAATAAATGCCACAAGCAATTCGAGAAAATACAGGAAGACGGACATGGTAATGGAAAGGACTGACATTCCGTAACCGGCTGCTAAACTTGTCTTACCAAAAACAAAAATCAAACTGATGAATCCAAGAATAATGATATGCCCTGCAGTGATATTGGCAAACAAACGAATCATCAACACGAAAGGCTTTGTCACTACCCCTACCAATTCGATGATCGGCATCAACGGTAATGGAAGTTTAAGCCACCAGGGCACGCCTGGCGTATTGAAAATATGAGCCCAATAGTTTTTATTACCTGAAATAAGGATCATTCCAAATGTAAATAATGATAACACGCCTGTTACAGCGATGTTTCCGGTAATGTTTGCCCCAAAAGGAAAAACAGGGATTAACCCCAGCAGGTTATTAAAAAAGATGAAAAAGAAAATAGTCAGGAGATAGGGAGCAAAACGCTCATAATGTTTCTTTCCAATTGTTGCCAGTGCAATTTCATCGCGTACAAAAAGGATGGCAACTTCGGCTATAGATTGAAATCCTTTTGGAGCATGTTTTTTAGTTTTACGGTAGGATTTGGCAACACTGAGAAAAATGACAATCAGCAGGAATGAGGAAACAAAAACTGCAAACACGTTTTTTGTGATTGAGAAGTCATAAGGTAATACTGCCGTTCCATCTGCTTCAAAGCGAACGATTTTTCCTTTCTGAGCGCCTTCTTTTGCTATTTCATATCCAAGATATGCTTCTTGACCATGCTTGAACTTGCTCGACATGAACACATGCCATTGATTTTTATCGTATAAAATTACCGGCAATGGAACGGAAATATGTGTGTGTCCGATGTTGGCAATATGCCACTCATAAGAATCAACAATATGGCTGATGATCATATCTCCGGGCTTGAAGGCCTTCGTTGGAGCTTCATGTTCATCATGTCCAGCCTCTGAAGCGTGGATATGCTGAGTACTTAAAAGGGAAAACAGCAATAAAAAACTGGTAGTAATAAATGCTATCTTTGTAAATCTCATGATGGCCTGTGGTGTAGATCGTATTTTTCTCTGAAATTGGCTGCAATTTTACGAAAGAATCCTCAATTAGGAAAGAAAATTCTGAAAAATTTGATTGATTTACTGTTTGTTTGATGCTTTGAAAGCCATCCTTCGGGCATTCTAATCAATAATGTTTCTAAATTATCGTTTTCGCATGGACAAGCCTGAAATTATTTTGTAATTTCATCTTTTAAAAAGAAGTTAGTTCCTTTACCAAAAAAAAATTGAATATGAAAAGCACTTCAGTGATTCTGATTTTCCTGCTTTTTATCATGGCAGGATGCAATCGTTGCCCACAGCAAAATGATCTGACAGTAGATGAAGAACAGATCGAAAACATGCTGGAGAAATATATGATTGCTGTTGAAAACGAAGATTATCTGAGTATTGAAAAAATGTGGGACACAGGCGACAGCACGATGATGCTTGGTACCGACTCACATGAACGCCTTATGGGCTGGCAAAAAATTCAGCAAGCTTACCGCAAACAGTTTAGTTTAATCAGCGAAACATTTGTTTCTGTTCAGGATCAGTATATACGGGTGAATTGCACTGGTAATACTGCCTGGTTTTCGCAACGGATGAACTACAATTTCATCTATGATAGCATTGCTCACAGCTTCGAAGGGATTCGGTTCACGGGAGTGATCGTTAAAAACAAGGATAATGAATGGAAGATGGTTCAGGGGCACATATCTGTTCCTGCGCATGTAAACATTGGTAAGTAGCAGGATCACATGTGATTATAGTGTAATAATCATCGTGTTAAAATTTTTCTTTAAAGTGCGGTTATTGGTACCTCTGATAGCTACCCAAATGATATCGGACAGCCAGATTGCTACACCAGTTCCAATGAGCAACTCTGCATCGTTGCGAAAAAACCTGTATTTCACCTCGCCTGATTTCCACATTTCTCCACCAACCGAATAGCTTGGTTCTGTACGATAGCGCTGGTTGGAAGCATAAATTCCGGCAGAGAGGAAAGCTGCAACAGCGGCAGTTCGCATATACGGTTTTATACGCTGATAGCGCGAGTCTTCAACAAAATAGTTACCCAAACCGGGCACAACTAACGAAAGAAAAGCAGCTTCAGGTCCCATCCCGAAATTATTAGCTGAGGGGTTTCCAACAACAACCAAAGGTGAAAGCATTTTATCTTTCTTCCATGATTTCTCGTTTATTTTCCAAATTATGTGATGCTGTTTTCCCGGCTGAAACAGAAACAAGGTATCCGGACTAACATTTTCAGGTTTATAGATATGCAAGTCCTGGTCGAAAAAATAAAGTTGTGCTGAAGTGGGTAAAGTGGCATGTTTTCCGCCAAGAAAAAAGTCAACGGAAAGCGTGTCGAAACGGATAGAAAGATCAACATCGCTTATTTTGTAGTTTTGATGTTGAGCATAAATCAGCCATGGCTGGATACCAATCAGCAATAGAAATAACTTTCTCATGGTCGTGCGGATTTAGAGTTGTAAAAATTGACAAGCAGCACCAAATCGTCCAATCTCCGATAGTTTAATTTTTGGTCTCGCGCAAAAGTGATGAGCTCCTTCTGATTCGCTGCAGGGAAATATCCAAGAAAGTTTTTTTTGCCCTTTTTCAAAGGAACAGCTTGTTTATTTGGTTCAGGCTGAATGTAATACGATAGAACTTTAGCAAATGACATCTTTTCTTCAACTTTAATGCCTAATTGTATATTGCCGGAAGAAGCTTTCGATTCGTCGACGCGTAAAGTACGTTGCATCAGCAGTTTTACAGGGCCCGGCTGTGTCAGAACTTCAAAATAGTCGGAAGCTGCATAGGCTTTACCGAGTTGATTTTTAATAAAAAAGCTATAAATAAAACGGCTTTCTCCCATTTTTACCTCGTTGAGCCTGAGTGGGTCGGTTATCAATACGGAGTCACTTCCAACAACCATCTCCATTTCATGCCGGTACAAGTCGAGGCGCAGCTGACCTTCCCATTTGATGGAATCAGAGAAAATGATGTATCCAGGTTGCCAGTTTTCATCGAGATAGGGATTGAGCCACGACTGCCTCGATTGGGTGATGGGTTTGATGAACGACATCGAAAAAGCCTCTGAATTGCGCGTGACATAAATTGTCGACACCTGCGAAATGCCATCAGGCATGAAAAAACAACCTGAAATGATCAGGAGCAGCCATTTAAATATCTTTTTAACATGCTTCACACATCGAATTTTTAAAAATTTAACCAGGATCATTGAGCTTGCAGGCGAGCTAACACCAAAAAAGCGACCGGGGAGCAAAAGTAGCTAAAATATAATTGGTCAAATGATGCGAACGGCCTCAAAATGGCTTAATTTTGCGGGATAAAGCACGTTGAATGTTGAAACCAGCTAAACAAAGAAATATGTCAAAAATAATGGATCCCATTGGCCGACTGATGGGTTTAAGGTATAAATCGCACCCATGGCACGGGGTCGAAATCGGCAATGAAGCGCCTGAAGTGTTGATTTGTTTCATCGAGATGGTACCTACCGATACCGTGAAGTATGAGGTTGACAAAGTATCAGGTTACCTCAAATTAGACAGGCCACAGAAATACTCCAACGTTGTGCCTGCGTTGTATGGGTTTATTCCACAAACTTTTTGTGCTGCACGAGTTGCAGAATACTGCAATGAGAAAACGGGAAGAACAGATATATTAGGTGATCGTGACCCATTGGATATCTGCGTGTTAACAGAGAAAGACATCACGCATGGCGACATTCTTGTAAGGGTACGCCCGATAGGTGGTTTTCGTATGATTGACGGAAATGAGGCAGACGATAAAATTGTTGCCGTATTGAATAATGATGCCGTCTACGGCACTTACAAAACCATCGACGATTGCCCCGAATTGGTTGTGAATCGGTTGAAGCATTATTTTCTTACTTACAAGGACCTTCCGGGAAAAGAAAGCAAAGTAGAAATAACCCATGTATACGGAATCGAAGAAGCTCATGAAGTGATTCGCAGATCGATGGAGGATTATCATCATAAATTTGACAACCTTGATGTGTTCCTTTCAGAAGTTTAGTTGAAAGATTCATTACAAGACATAAAAAAACCTGTTGCATTGTTTTGCAACAGGTTTTTTTTGTGATTGTTATCGATTATTTTGCAGCCTTGAGGGTTACATCAAAAGCAATTTCATCTTTAATAAGATTGTTTTGCAAATAATCTTTAATGCCTTGTTCGGTTTTTGTACCTCCCCAAACAACACCCCATTCGTTGCGGTTGATGAGGAACTTTGCGCTGGCTTCAGCCATAGCATCGGTGATGGTAACTTTAGCCGGGAATGAAATTCCGTTGGTAACATCTTTGATAGTCAGGTTACCTGAAATTTTGTGTGTTGAACCATCTTGCAATGGTGCAGCTTCAACGGCAGTGATTTCAAATTTTGCGGTTGGATAGGTTTCTGTCATGAAAAAGTCGCCACTTTTAAGGTGACCTTCCAGTTTGAGTTTGCCATCATCTTCGGTAAGATCCAAAGATACAATGCTGTTCATGTCGAGGGTAAAACTACCTGCATCTAGTTGACCATCTTTTACAGCTAATGAGCCTTCGCTGATGTTAACAGTACCAAAATGAACAGTTTCAGTGATTTTAGCGCCTTCCCATTTTACTGCGCTGGCACTCTTGTCAACGGTAAAAACGGTAGCCTCAGCGGCGGTGGTTTTAACATCTTTAGCTTCTTCGGCTGTTTTTGGTGCCTGGTTGCAAGCTGAAAGGAAAATTACTGCGGAGAAAACATACAATAGTTTTTTCATAGGTTACTTAATTAAGTGATTAAATTACTTTTGTTTCATCATACATGCGCCCGACAACCGAAACTGATGCTGAAAACGGATGGTTTTCAGGAGACTTCATGTCAGGTGCAGTACGCCAAATAAACACGCTATCGTTTTTTTTGTTCAAACACGTTTCATTTTTTATGGCCGGAATTTATCTTCATATACCGTTTTGTAAGCAGAAATGTCACTATTGCAATTTTTTTTCAACGGCTTCACGCAAGCAATTACCTCATTTTGTCGATGCTTTACTGAATGAGATGGATGCCCGAAAAGAATATTTGAATGATCAGACTGTTGATACAATTTATTTTGGAGGAGGTACCCCATCGATGCTTTCACATCATGACCTTTTTACCATTGAGCAGAAAATTAGAAGCGTTTTTACGATTTCGCCTGATGCCGAAATAACACTGGAAGCAAATCCTGATGACATTAGCACGCATTATCTTGATGGATTAAAGTCCACCTTTGTTAACAGGTTGAGCATGGGAGTACAGAGTTTCTTTGCTGACGACCTTACCTATCTCAATCGTGTACACAGCGCCAAACAAGCTATTGAAGGTATTAAAATGGTGCAAGATGCAGGATTTGATCGCATTACGATTGATCTTATTTATGGAATCCCAACTTTGACAGATGAAAAATGGATTCAAAACATCCACACGTTCCTTGAAACCGGGATAACACATCTCTCGGCATACGCTCTGACAGTGGAGTCAAAAACAGCACTTGCGCATCTGATTCACAAAGGCAAGCTGGCGGCTGTTGATGAAGTGCAAAGTGCACGTCAATTTGAACTTTTGCTGAAAATGATGGAGGAAAATGGCTTCAGTCATTATGAAATCTCCAATTTTGCCAAACCAGGACATTACTCCCGACACAACAGCATTTATTGGCTTGGAGGTCATTATCTGGGATTTGGCCCTTCGGCACACTCCTTTAACGGCTATTCGAGGGAATGGAATGTTTCGAACCTCGGAGAATATATAAAAAATTCAGGATCAAATACATGTGTCGAAGAAAAGGAGGTTCTGACTGTTGTTCAGCGTTTCAATGAATATGTTATGACATCCTTGCGCACATCCTGGGGGTGTGATTTGGAGCATATCTCGAACGGTTTTGGGCAAGCCTACAGCTCATATTTGGTGAAAGCTACCCAAAAGCACATTGACAATGAACATTTGATCCGAAAAGGCATGAAATTTTACCTTACCAACAAGGGGAAACTCTTTGCCGATGGCATTGCGTCTGATCTTTTTATCGAAGAATGCTTTTGATTGCTTTTAGTATCAGAACTTATAAAGAACTGATTTAATGCAGATTGAATGAATGTCAAACACGGGTTTTTGTTTGGTACACCAAAAGCAGCAGGAAGATTTACACCAAATTCAGTAAGTGTAAATTTTTCAGCAAACCACAACAACGTTTTTTCAGGAATGCCCTCCAACCACAATACGAATGATTTTGAGGTTGAGGATAAAGAAACGAAAGGCCTGCCAAGGCACAAAGCTTCTCCAGAAGCGTGTTGACCTTGTTGGCACCGGTGGATATGATTCTTCGCTGTAAGGGGTTATCGTTTTATTGCTCATGATATTTTATGGTTTGAATTAGAAGTATATTTTGGAGTAGTTTATTCGGGCAACAGATACCAGAAAGGATAGCCTTTGGCTTTATGTAAAAACATATAATGCATGAACCATTTCATCCAATGCCCAGCCAGTCCGGCCTCTCCCATGGTATAGCCGATGCTGCGGCCATATTCGGGATAGGTGTTGAAATCGGGTACGATAGGAAACACAGTCATTGTTGCAGCAGCGCCTGAGGTCATTCCATAGCCGGCAGAAACAATGCAGGCAGCTCCCATTTTCCCCATGCTGGCACGGTGTTTCAATTCATGCTCGCCTTTGTTGACGAGGTTAATAATATTCAAGGCGGTAATTTTCCCCATAACACCTGAAGGCATACCTGTTCGGGGTGGTGTTGGGAATATGGATAATCCCGACTTACTTGTCATTGGTTTTGAGATGCTGTGAGGAGGTGCAAAAGCGATTCCTGGAGCGAAAATATTTGGGTATGCCGGGCTTCTATAGGTTGAAGGCCAATCGTTGATACTCCAGTCTTCAAACGGTTTTGGAGTGTAATCAGCATCAACTTTCATCAGACCATTGGGAGCAAAAAGCTTTGAAGAGATGTCTGAGCCCTGTTGGTCGTAAGCTTTGATGCCAACACCTGCAAAAGATGGGATGAGCATTGAGAAATCAAATTCCTGTGATTTCTTTTCCCCGTCAAGTGTTTCATAATGAATCACTCCGGGTTCGACTTTTAAAACACCTGCTCTTTTAATCCATTTGATATTGTTTTCGCGAAGGAACGACTCGGCGAACACTTTTGTTGAAGTTATATACCCGCCTCTTTTAATATGAGCGCCTCCCATACCGAAATCGCCCAACTCATACTCGTTGGTGATCCAGGTTATTTCGGCCATGTTTTCCAATTTTCGCTTTCTGATCTCAAAGGCAACATTCAAAATATATTCGAAAGCAGCACCCTGACATGTTGCCATTGGGTGACCAACACCTATGACAAATCTCTGTTTTTCGCCGCGCTCCATTTTCAGGAAGGCCTCCTGAAGTTTAGTCCAGGCATGGGCTGCATGGTCGTAGGAACATACAGAAACAGTGTTTTTACCCGGACCAATACCTTCGGTGGCGTCGAAGTTAAGTTTCGGACCGGTGGCATTTACCAGATAGTCGTAAGCAACTTTTTCGAGTCTTCCGCGGTTATTTTCGTCGGTGTACTCGATGGTTACAAAGGGTTTTGCAGAAGCCGTTTCCCCCTCGGGGTGGATGCTGAGGGCTCTCGCCTGTCGGTAGTCGATGCCCCATCGTTTGTAGAGGGGTTCTAATTTGAAACGCACCTGATCGACGGTCATACGGCCAACGCCTACCCAAATATTCGAAGGAATCCATTGGTAATAGGCATTAGGTGTAACGACGATCACCTGATGTTTTTTGTTTAATTTTTTACGGATGAAGGCGGCTGCGGTATGCCCGGCAATTCCAGCTCCCAAAACGACAATTGTTGCCATATTTAAGATGGTTTGATGATATTCAGGCAAATATAAATATTTAGATGTGTAATGAACAAAATTGTTTTATGATTTTTTATTAGTAGCGGTGAAGTTAAAATATTGTTCCTTAAAACTTTTTGATAAGTGCCCGGTTCACTTTAAAATATTCAGGATGCAGCTTCTAAAAAAGTTGAAGATTTGGCGATTTTTCTAAATCAATGAGAAGAATATAAGAACCTGTCAGGAAATTTTATGATGTAGATAATCGGTAGAATATACCTGTTCAGCATAAAAAACTTCCTGTTCAGAAAGAATAGTTTAGCCGGTTTTTTGGATTAATACATCTTTGTTGCAAATATGAATCACATGAAAATCAGAAAAATAATCGTTTTATTGGGTCTAACAGCAATTATCATGAGTTGTAAACATGATCCCGTTGACCCTGTTATCCCTGTTGACCCGCCAATCGTTACAGATAATTGCGATCCTGATACAGTATATTTTCAGAACGAAGTGCTCCCTTTGCTAATTTCTAGTTGCGGTGTTGCAGGATGTCACGATCCGGGTACTGCAAGCGAAGGGGTGATTTTAACCAATTATGCTTCAGTAATTGCATCAGGTAAGGTACGTGCCGGTAATCCGGGTGAAAGCGACTTAATTGAAGTGCTCACCGATGATAATCCTGAGGACAGGATGCCTCCATCGCCTCGACAGCCATTGTCAGCTGAACAAATTGCGAAAATCACAAAGTGGATCAGTCAGGGAGCAAAAGATAACGCATGTGAATCAACTTCGTGCGACACGTTGAATGTAAGTTTCAGCGCACATATCTGGCCTGTGGTACAAAATTCTTGTCTCGGATGTCACAGCGGAGTTTCACCTTCGGGCGGGATAAGTTTAACGAACCACCAGCAAATTGCATCAGCAGCTTCGGGTGGAAGACTCTTAGGTGCTGTGCGCTGGGAATCAGGATTTTCAGCTATGCCTCAAAACGGAAATAAATTATCAGATTGTACTATTACTCAAATTAAAAAATGGATCGAAAATGGGACACCAAACAATTAAACGCGGATTAAAAAGCGCCATACTGATAGGAGTTATCACCTTCATGGCAACTGCATGTTTCAAAGATAACGAGGAAGATCTTTACCCGGACAACGGATGCAACACAGAGAATGTTTCTTTTTCAGCCACGGTACAGCCTGCTATCAATAATAATTGTGTAAGCTGTCACAGTGGTCCGGGAGCTTCGGGTGGCGTTCGACTTGGCAGTCATGCCGAAATTGTCGCAGCAGTGGATGGCGGCAGATTTTTAGGTGCTATCAAACACGAATCAGGTTTCTCGGCGATGCCTCAGGGTGGTAACAAATTGAGCGATTGCACTATCAGCCAAATTGATGCATGGATAGCTCAGGGAAAACTAAATAACTAGAGTAGAGTGATAAGAGGTTAGTTGTTAGTGGCTGATGGGCTTTGTTGAAAAGTCTTTTAACTGAGCAGTTGAAAATCATTTAAAACCACCCTCTAATCCAAGACTACCAGTACCTGTTTTAATAATCCTAACCTCAAAAAACCATAAACAATGAAAAAGAATTACCGATTGATCCTGCCAATGAAAATCAGGCTGCTTCCTTTGCTGATCGCAGGGTTGCTGATGATGGCATATCCGGTTGCTGCACAGGATAACCTCATGGCACTCTTCGAGGAGGAGAAGCCGGCACGCGAATTAACTTATGCTACGTTTAAATCGACCCGTGTTGTGTATGGACATGCAGTTGAAAATCCTGCGTCAGGTAATCTGCTTTTTCTCATACAGCATAATTTTGGTGCTTTGAACAGCGGTATTTACGATTTGTTTGGTCTCGACAGAGCTACAATGCGGATGGGTTTTGAATATGGCATCAACGATTACATTTCTGTAGGTGTTGGTCGCAGTACATGGGAAAAAACCTATGATGGCTTTGTAAAAGCCAAGCTTTTGCGTCAAAGCACAGGTTCTGTCCGGATGCCATTTACTGTTGCTTATGTGGGAGCAATTGCTGTGAATAGCTTAAAATGGGCAGTCCCCGACCGCGACAATCATTTCAGCTCAAGGGTTTCGTATGTGAATCAGCTGCTGATTGCCCGTAAGTTCAGCAATGCCCTAAGCTTGCAGCTGTCTCCGACGGTCATACATAAAAATCTTGTGCCAACACGGCAGGACGAAAACACCTCATTCGCTGTTGGACTTGGAGGCAGGTATAAAGTAACACAGCGCGTTTCGGTCAATGCGGAGTATTTTTATTATCCTGATGACCAAACAACTCTGCCACATACCGATGTGCTCTCGGTTGGAATCGATATCGAGACCGGCGGGCATGTTTTCCAGCTTCATGTAAGCAATGGAAATGCTATGTTTGAACGAGCTTTCATCAGCGAGACCTCGGGAAAATGGGGTAAAGGCGACTTGTTTTTTGGATTCAACATCTCACGCACTTTCGTGCTGAAGAAACCTGAAAGCTTCCGCGATTAATGAAATCGAAAAGCCGGCGAAATCATCACCGGCTTTTTTTATGAAATGAAGTCAGCTTATTGAGTCGAAAACTGAACCGGTTTCCTTCTGATTTATGCCCCTTCAAAGTATTATCAAACGGGCTTTCAGAAGAAATGACATGCGTAGATTGATGAAATCATCAGAATTTCATTCGGCTCGAATTATTCAATCACTTCACTTTGGCCGGAACATGTTTTTCAACCAGATTTTCTGAAGGAGGCAAGGTTTGTATATAGGCAAAAATTGCTTCAAGATCGCTGGTTTTCATGCCGGCATACATGGCCCAGGGCATGATGGATTGAAATTCACCTGGTTGAACAACCTGATGAACATAGGAGCTGTCAACAAATGTTTTGAACTTCTCAACAAACATCTTGCTTGTCCAGTTTTTCAAGCCGGTTTCATGCGGAGTTAGGTTGGAACTGCGTAAAATGCTGCCATCAGGAAACTTAAACTCTCTGCCTCCAGCTAAAAAATCACCTACGTATTTTCCTTTTTCGAATTTGGTGTGACAGTCGGCACAAGCGGCTGCGTTAAGCAAATATTCACCATAAGCTAAATGGTCATCTTTTGATGGAATTGGCTTTGGTGAAGCATTTTGAGGAAGTGTTCGCAGGATTAAATTAAAAGGAAAATCAGGTTTTGATTCCGGATGACTTGCTTGAACAGGTTTTATTGTTCGCAAAAAAGCGATAACAGATTTGATATCTTCGGGATCCATTTTGCCGTAATTCAGGTAGGGCATCACAGGGAAAATGGGGTCGCCATCTTTTTTAACACCTGTTGTTATCAGACGATAAAGCTCACCATCGGTCCAGTCTCCAATACCAGCAGGTGTAATATTACGTGCAAAAAATTCGCCCGGAAATCCCATGCTTTGATCAAAACGGTCGCCACCAGCGCCTTCTGTTCCGGGTGTTGGCGGGCCACTAAAAAGACTCCAGTCACGTTCAGCATGGCAATCCATGCAAAGCATCACGTGATATGCAAGATACTCACCCCTTTCAACTCGTTCAGGAGTGATTTCGATAACCATATCAGTTGCAGGTCCAACTTTTGGGAACGCTAAGTTTAAATAACTGTAAGCTCCTAAAAGAATCAGTAAAAGGATGATAAATAGTATAATGGCTTTTTTCATGATAAAAGAAGATTTAGTTTAACAATAAGTTTAATTCTCAGTTCAGGTTAAGCGTGTAAAGTACTATTTCTATTCATAAATAAGCAATCGACTTAGTATGCTGAATCAATGTCTTTTTTAATAATTGACACATATGCAATACTTTATCGGAAATTTCAACTAATTTCAACTTACGATAGTATGCAAAAGCACAATAAGTTTATTGTAAAAGTGAATGATGTGAAGTAGTTAAAATTAGTAGTCTTCTAGTCCAGAGAGGGCAAATATATACATTGTATTGAAATATGCAAAAACTACCATATTTTTTTCATAAAAAAACCGGAAAAGGAAATCTTGTACCGGTTTAAATTACTAAGACGGTCAATAAAGACATGCCATTTTTGAATTAAAGAAATTGAGACCGCTGTGAAAGCGCTAATGACCCAAAGGGTTAACACGAGCCAAAATGTTGAAAGCAAGTAAGATATCTATGCGTAATTCCGCACTTCAGAAACCTGAAAGCTTCAGCGATTAACAAAATTGAAAAGCCGGTGATGAGTTGGCCGGCTTTGGGTTATAAAAAGCACAGTCTCAGCCACGATGGCCGGACTGTGTTTTTGGTTTTGTTTCTTAGGATCTATAAAATGTAATTCTCAGTCAGGTAGCGTTTTGCAAGTTGAATGTTTGTGCCAAACTAAAACACTCCGGGTATTTTGTTCCAATCTCTCAACTCAGCTGCGGTAGCTTCCACTTCACTTACCGATTTTGGGATGGCTTTGCCTAAAATCCGGTGACCAGTTTCTGTTACAAGTATATCATCTTCAATACGAATGCCACCGAAATCCTTATACGATTCCACTTTATCGTAGTTAACGAAATCCATGAATTTACCTTCGGAACGGAACTTGTCAATCAATGCAGGGATAAAATAAATGCCGGGTTCGTTGGTGAGTACGTATCCGGGATTGAGTTTTTTGCCCAGTCGCAGGTATGCTGTTCCAAATTGTGTGGCTCGATGGGTGTGTTCATCATATCCGACATAATTTTCTCCCAGACTTTCGAGGTCGTGCACATCCATGCCCATCATATGACCCAGTCCGTGAGGGAAGAACAGGGTGTGAGCGCCGGCAGCAACAGCTTCATCCACATCGCCTTTCATGAGTCCAATGGCTTTAAGGCCTTCGGCAATTACTCTGGCAGCAAGAAAATGGTTTTCGCGGTATTCTTTGCCCGGTCTGATGGCAGCAATGCTGTCCATATTGGCTTTAAGAACGATCTCGTAGATTTCTTTCTGCCGTTGATTGAATTTGCCACCAACAGGTAGCGTTCGGGTTATGTCGCTCGAATACAATGAATGCAATTCAGCTCCTGCATCCACAACCAACATGCGGCCTTCTTTTAAGATGTTGTGATGGCTGTGATTGTGAAGTGTCTGTCCGTCAACACTCAGGATGATAGGAAACGACACCGCTCCGCCATATGACAAAGCTATGCCTTCGATAGTTCCGGCAATTTCCTGTTCAACCATACCCGGTTTTGCCATCTTCATGGCGGTGGTGTGCATCAGCCATGCGACATCTACAGCTTTTTCTATTTCAGCTATCTCGAGGCTGTCTTTTACTTCTTTGAGTTTTACAACGGCTTTGATGAGCTCAATGCTTGCAAGGGCTTTCACGTCCTGTGCAGCAATACCGAGCAAGGTCGATAATTCAATCATAACCTTACCGCGGTAGGGAGGGAGGAAATGAATTTTCCGGCCCTGCTGCTGCGCTTTGCGGATGTAATCAGGGAGTTTTTCGTTTGCAAAGGTTTGATGAACTCCTGCTTCAGCAGCAAGGTCAGAAACCGATGGCTGAGGTCCCATCCAAATGATATCGTCGATGTCAAAATCATTACCGAACACCATTTCTTCGCCCGACTCCAGGTCGATGCATCCCGTAAATCCCGGCAGGTTGATGCCAAAGAAATAGGAGAAATGACTATCCTGCCTGTAATGATAGGTATTGGCCGGATAGTTGAACGAAGCTTCCGGATTTGAAGGAAAGAGGGCAATGCCTTCGGTGATTTCTTTTTTGAGCCGGTTTCTGCGGTCGGCATATACGTGTTTTGCAAACATGGGTATAAATTTTTTAAAGTGAGTGATTCATTAATGCTTCAATTTCATCCGCTTCAACAGGGATGTCCTTCATCAGGTCGACAGGGCCGTTGGCTGTAACGAGAATATCATTTTCGATGCGAATGCCGATTTTCTCTTCTCTGATATACAATCCGGGCTCGCAAGTGAGCACCATGCCGGGAGCGAGAGGTGTAAATTTTGAGCCTACATCGTGCACGTCGAGGCCAATATGATGAGCCACGCCATGCATGAGGAATTTTTTATAGATGGGCGCGTCAGGGTTTTGATTTCTAACATCTTCGGCCGAAAAAAGTCCGAGATCGATCATCTCTTTTTCCATCATCATCCACACCGATTCGTTGATTTTTGCGATGGTATTTCCGGGCACATACATAGGGATGGCCGCCTTAAAAACGCGCAACACCGCTTCATAACAAGCACGTTGTCTGTCGCTGAATTTTCCGCTGACAGGGACAGTACGGCTGAGATCGGCAGAATAATTGGCATATTCAGCGCCAAAATCGAGCAACAGCAGATCGCCGTCGTTCAATTTATCGTTATTGTCGTTGTAATGTAACGTACAGGCGTTTTTCCCACCTGCTATAATGGGGTGATAGCCGTGACTGTCGGCGCGGTTAACTGTAAAAGCATAGGTTATTTCGGCTTCAATCTCAAATTCGAACATCCCCGGTTTTAAGGTTTCAAGCACCTTTTTGAAGCCAAGACCAGTTATGTGACAGGCTTGTTGAATGATATCAGTTTCGATGGGTGATTTGACCGTACGAAGACTCTCAAGCAATGGTGCTGAGCGCTGAAAATCGTGCAGCGGGAACTGAGTTTTAATTTTACGGGCAAATTTAAGCTGTGCGCTATCATTCATCGGATAAAACTTCGGGTATTCGTTGGTGTTGAGAAATACCTGATGGGCATAGTTCATGCATTCGCGCAAAATGGCCTCCCATTGCTGATGGGTGGTAACGCGGTTTATCCCCGAAATTTTTTTAGCATCATCGGCTAAAAGCACACGTCCTTCCCAAATCTCTTTGGTAGACGAATATGCCTCAATAAACAGTACCTCGCGCAAAAGCGGATCAGGACAATCGGGAAACAGCAGAAGAACAGCTTTTTCCTGTTCGATGCCGCTGAGGTAGAAAAAATCAGAATCTTGCCTGAATGCAAAATACTGATCGCCGTTGCGGGGCATCTTTTCAGCTGCATACAAAAGTGCAAGACTTCCCGGAGGCAAAAGGCTTCTGAAATTGAGACGATTATTTACAAATAGCTCCGGTGGAAGTGAGGTGTAGCGCATATCTTTAATAAAAAACGATAATTTAGAATGATTTTAAGTATATAGAAAACAAAATATATCCATACATTTGTTGCAATGCAGTATGCGACAAAAATAAGGGATAATATCTTCAGTCAAAAAAATAAAGGTTAATTGTTTTCTTTACAAAATCAAAAGTAACGTTATGGTAAAGATTATGTATGCGTCCATCACCAAAAAGATTGTCATGTCGCTGGTGGGACTATTTCTCACCAGTTTCTTAGTGGTTCACATGAGCATCAATCTGTTGATACTCTTTGATGACACCCGGCAACTCTTCAACGAGGCAGCTCATTTCATGGCTACCAATCCTTTCATTCAAACGTTTCAATGGATTCTTTTCATTGGGTTTATTGTACATATCATTCTGGGCCTTGTGCTGCAGATACAGAACTGGATGGCCCGTCCTGTTGGCTACGACCGCAAAGGTTCGAGCGAGATGTCGTTTTTTTCGAAGTATATGATTCACACAGGGGCGATTGTTTTTATCTTCCTGCTGCTTCATTTTGCCAACTTTTTTGTAAAAGCGAAATTCGGTCATTTGGAGGAGATTACTTACGACAGCGGCACTTTCGAAGATCTGGGCATTTTAGTGGTACAGCTTTTTCAGGATGGAGGTTATGTGGCCTTCTATGTGATTGCCATTCTGCTACTGGGATTTCATCTCGAGCATGGTTTTCAGTCGGCTTTTCAGTCGCTTGGATTGAACCATAACAAATACACTCCTGTGATCAAAGTGGTGGGCACACTTTTTTCTATTGCCATCACCCTTGGTTACATTGCAATACCTTTAGTCATTTATTTTTCCTAAGCAAAACGAGATATGGGAAAGTTAGAAGCAAAAATACCGCACGGTCCTTTGTCGGAGAAATGGACCAATTATAAAGCACATCAGAACCTGGTGAATCCTTCCAATAAGCGCAGGCTCGACATCATTGTTGTTGGAACAGGCCTTGCAGGAGCAGCGGCGGCAGCCAGCTTTGGCGAGCTGGGTTTTAATGTGAAAGCCTTTGGCATTCACGATAGTCCGCGCAGGGCTCACAGTATCGCCGCTCAGGGAGGGATCAATGCAGCAAAAAATTATCCCAATGATGGCGACAGTGTTTTCAGGTTGTTTTACGACACCATCAAAGGGGGCGACTACAGGGCGCGCGAAGCCAATGTGTACCGCCTTGCCGAGGTGAGTAATGATATTATTGATCAGTGTGTGGCACAAGGTGTTCCTTTTGCACGTGAGTATGGTGGCTTGCTCGACAACCGTTCGTTTGGCGGAGCGCAGGTTTCACGTACCTTTTATGCACGGGGTCAAACCGGACAGCAGCTACTCCTTGGCGCTTACAGTGCCCTGAGTAAAGAAATAGGAAAAGGAACAGTTAAAATGTATACCCGCCGCGATTTGCTCGAACTGGTAATCATCGATGGCAGGGCACGTGGCGTTATCATGCGCAACCTAATTACAGGTGAAATAGAACGTCATGCCGCACATGCCGTTGTTTTAGCTACAGGAGGATACGGAAATGTGTTTTTCCTTTCGACAAATGCGATGGCTTCCAACGGCAGTGCTGTTTGGAAAGCCTATAAAAAGGGAGCTTTTTTTGGTAACCCCAGCTTCACGCAGATACATCCTACCTGTATCCCTGTTCACGGCGACTATCAGTCGAAGCTCACCCTCATGAGTGAAAGCTTGCGTAACGATGGCCGTATCTGGGTTCCAAAATATGCCGAAGATGCTGAAAAGATTCGCAAAGGAACGATGAAACCTACCGAGCTGAGCGAAGAACGCAGGGATTATTACCTGGAGCGGCGCTATCCTGCCTTTGGTAATCTTGTGCCCCGCGATGTTGCATCACGAGCTGCCAAAGAACGTTGCGATGCCGGCTTCGGTGTGGGAACGACAGGTTTGGCCGTATATCTTGATTTTGCCGAATCCATCAAACGGCTTGGAAAACATGTGATTGAGGCCCGCTATGGAAACCTTTTCCAGATGTATGAAAAGATTGTGGACGAAAACCCCTACGAAACCTCGATGATGATTTACCCTGCGGTGCACTACACCATGGGTGGCCTTTGGGTTGATTATGAACTACAGACCACAATACCTGGGCTTTTTGCAGCAGGCGAAGCCAATTTTTCTGATCACGGAGCTAACCGCCTCGGAGCTTCAGCGCTTATGCAAGGCCTTTCAGATGGCTATTTTGTGTTGCCTTATACCGTACAGAATTACCTTGCCGATCAGATCAGCGTCCCTGCCTTTAAAACAGACCTGCCTGAGTTTGAAAAAGCCGAGAAAGATACCAAAGCCACCATTGAGCGTCTGCTGAGTATCAACGGAAAAAACACCGTCGACAGTTACCACCGCAAGCTTGGCCTTATCATGTGGGATTTTGTAGGGATGGCCCGAAACAAAGAAGGATTGAAAAAAGCCATCATCATGATACAGGAACTCAAAGTTGATTTTTGGAAAAACGTGAAGGTACCTGGTAAAAATGAAATGGTTAACCCCGAGCTTGAAAAAGCGTTACGCGTTGTTGATTTCATCGAGCTGGGCGAGCTGATGGCACGAGATGCCCTGTACAGGGAAGAGTCGTGTGGCGGCCATTTCCGTGAAGAATATCAAACCCCCGAGGGAGAAGCGTTGAGAGATGATGTAAACTTTACCTACGTATCGGCATGGGAACATAAGGGCGATGATGCAGAGCCAGCCTTACACAAAGAGCCCCTTGTTTTTGAGTTCATCGAGGTGAAACAGCGTAATTACAAATAAAGGATTAAGTCGCATCCCAAAAAACTGATAACAATGGATTTAACATTAAAAATATGGAGGCAAGCCTCCGGTCTTGACAAAGGAAAGTTTGTAAATTATAAGGTAGGAAACATCTCGCATGATGCTTCCTTCCTCGAGATGCTTGATATCCTGAATGAAGAATTAGTGATAAAAGGCGACGATCCTGTTGCTTTTGATCACGACTGCCGCGAAGGTATCTGCGGGGCATGCAGCTTGTACATCAACGGGCGTCCGCACGGGCCCGACAGAGGTATCACCACCTGTCAGATGCACATGCGCAATTTCAAGGATGGAGAAACAATCGTTATTGAACCCTGGCGTGCCAAACCTTTTCCGGTGATCAAGGATCTGATGGTCGACCGCACGGCTTTCGATAAAATCATTCAGGCAGGAGGCTTTGTGTCGGTTCGTACCGGTGGTGTTCCAGATGCCAACGCTATCGCCATACCGAAACACGATGCCGATCTGGCGATGGATGCAGCTGCATGTATCGGTTGTGGTGCTTGTGTTGCAGCCTGCAAGAATGCCAGCGCTATGCTTTTTGTGTCGGCAAAAGTGTCGCAGTTTGCGCTGCTTCCGCAAGGCAGACCAGAGGCACACGAACGTGTTCAGAAGATGGTAGCTAAAATGGATGAGCTGGGCTTTGGCAACTGCACCAACACCTATGCCTGCGAAGCTGAATGCCCGAAAGAGATTTCAGTGGCCAATATCGCCCGCATGAACAGAGAGTTTTTAACAGCAAAAATTGTGGCTCAAAAGGCATAATACCCTTGCAAATAAAGATAACGGACTAACCTTTAGGGGATAGTCCGTTTTTTTTGTCTTCTGATGACAACGAAAACGTATTGCCATACTATAAAATGAGCTGAAGTATGTATAAGTGCTTTATATTGTGGGTTATCCTCTAGCTTTATAAGAAAAGCCTGATAATGATCGGGTAATTGACACTAGTGAAACTTAGTTTTCCGAAACATTTCCAGCAACTTCATTTAGGGGAGCGCAAAATCATTTAAATAAAACAGGATTTCTTTCCTCTTTTTCGATATGTTGTTGAGTGAAAAGTACCAACAGTTTTTTTACCTTTGGTCCGGTGAAAAACAAACACATCTGATGAAAAATCAGCCTTTATATTCATTAACCAGCTTATCGGGTCTGCAGAACCAAATTCACACATTTCAAGAAAGTGTCAATCCACAAAAATATGTCATTAATAAAAAGGATTAGCATAAGAAATGTCCTTCTTTGGTATAGCGCTCTCCTTGTTTCAGGGATTATTATGCAAGATTTTTACTATGCTTATTGGTATTTTAATAAAGTTGATACGGGAGGTCTGATCGTAATGATCTTTTCAATTCTGCTTCAAATACTCTATTTAACAAGCATCGTGAAAGTTATTCATGGCATCACTAAAAAGCTTTGGGTCAATCTTGTACTTGTTTATTGGTTCTCTCAGATTGTTTTCTTCGATTTTCTTGGAAATACATATATCGTTCTTTTTGGGCCTGTTATCGCTGTTTTCACGCAGCTGAAAGGAGATTTCCGTTTTGACTACCTTGGTAAAATATGGCACAATCAGCTTAAATTAAATATTGGAGATTTGAGTGCAGATTTTTACATTGGAGTCAATTTGATTGCCTTTATCATTTTTGCATATTTGTTTCAAACGATATGGAAAAACGACTCCAACGAAAAAGATGAACTTAAAACAGATGAAAAAAGATAAGTTTGGGTTTGAGGGTAGTTCCATTATACTTTGGAACAAAAAAGTTAGTATAATTTGGATTATACTAATAGGGATTGTTATTCATTTTGTCATTGTTGTTATTGGAAATGAGATTGATAATAATGACCTGAAAAAAAACGGCATTGAAACTAGCGCAATTGTTACGGATGTGCGAAAAGTTGGAAGCAAAGGTGTTATTAGGTGTACATATACATTTGAGGTAAACAATTTAATTTATACCGGAAATGTTGATGATGATTATTATGAGATAGGAGATACTATTCAAGTACTTTATTTAAAGAGAATACCTGAAATTAATCGAGATAAAAAGTTTCTTGAAAAAATAAATGATTGAAAATGTACAAGAAAAAACCCTTTCGAATTGGAGATCCATATATTGTTTTCTATCAAAAAGTTGTGTTTTTGATAGGTTTGTTACTCATTATCTTCTTGTTAGCAATTGGGTACTTTCTTCAAGAGAATTACATTTTCAGCATTGCATTAGCAGCCTCAATAGGCTGGTTAATAATAGTTTACCTGTATTCCAACGTTTTTGAAGTTGAACTCACTGGTTCCAGCTTTCGGATTAGAAACATCTTCCGAAGTTTTCAGATTGACTCCAAGAAATTCAAAGAAATAAAAAGGATCTATTTTATTAGTTTTCTAATGGTTATTGTGTTCGATGATCGTAAATTTTATTTTTTAATGAAGTCTAAGGATTTAATAAATGACTTCATTTTTTATGATAATGAATATGAGAGGGCTTTGAATCAGAAAATAATAGAGAAAATCAAAATGATTGAAATAATTGATGGTGAATAGTTTAGATATAGAACAACACGCTATTATTTCCGAAAAGGTGGTTGACAATTAAAGTTCCTTTTATCTCATTTCCTAGTCCCATCCTTTTCGAGGGTGGCTATGTTGACCTCAGTCCATTACAACAAGCTGTGTAGAAGTATACCCCAAGCCAGCGACTGCTATACCTATTGCGAAAGCCTTTACCCATAAACCCAACACCGATGAAAAAACCTCATAGGAATTCATTGAGTGATGCAGCAATGAAACTATAATACGCAGTTTTTAGTTTAGCTTTGGTAAAATCTGTCCACCTTCAAATGAATGTAAACCTAAGTCAAAGTCAGGCACCTCGATTGTTGAATACGTTCAAAACTGATCGGAATAACTGATTTCATAGCATTTCTTATTGATTACCGAAGCGCAAAATCTTACCTTTACAGTCTCAAAGCATTCCACTATGAAAAGCTTTTATTTCAGAGCAAGTTTCCTTCTTTTTTTGTTTTTTTTCACATCAGCACACATCAGCATCCTGCAGGCTCAGCAATTATGGGGTACTGGAAAATCTGTAAACAACGATTCTGTTTTTGTCTATAAACTGAATGTTGATGGATCGGATTTCACCATTGTGCACAAATTTGATTCTGATCTTGTGGCAGTTGGTGGTTTGGTCAATGGGAATGATGGTTTTGTTTACGGAATGTTCCAAAAAGGTGGCGAATTCGATAAAGGTTTCGTATACCGTATCAATGCCTTGGATACTTCGTTTTCGGTTGTTAAAAGTCTGAGTCATCCCTATGCTGAATATCGTGGGAATATTGTGAGCATCGGCAGCAAACTCTATTATCAGTATTTGAGTCTTTATGATTGGGAATCGAAAATTCTTTCGCTTGATCTTATCAGCTTTGTCCAGGATACAGTTTACAATGATGCCGATATTATGGAAAGCTCTCTTTCTAAAGGAATTCATAATAATTTGCTTGGGATGGTTCCTATTCAGAAAATTATGGAGTATTATCCGGAAACATCAGAATATCAACTTATTTCTTCATTACCATCGATGTCAGGCTACAGTGTCGGGTCCTCCTTCCAATGCAGCAACGGAGATATTTATACGATGTGCACTTTTTCCGGAAATAGTGAAATCGGAGTTATTGCCAGGTACGATGCGTTATCACAACAATCCAGTATCAGTTACGATTTTGCTCAAAATATGGAGGAACGTTATCCGCGGCATTCCTTTGCTGAAACGGCTGATCATGAGTTGATAGGAATAGGAAAATATATTGATGATTGTTTTCTTTTTACCTATAGCGAAGCGAATGGGTATAGAATTTTGCAACATTTCGATGATCCTGAGTTTGGGACCCGGAGTACAAATGGAGAGCTTACTGGCAGCAATAATGGATATATTTATGGGACTACAGTAAATGATGGTCTTTATGGAAATGGCTGTATTTTTTCAGTCAATAAAGCGACTTTAGAAGTGAAAAAAGTAATTGATCTTCAAAAGGTCGATGGTGCAATTCCTGCTTACGCAGGATTGTTGATGATGTTTGACACTGTTTATAACCATCAGGGTGAGGTTAAGCCGGGTGAGGAAATAGAGATTGTTCCAAATCCTGCGACAGATAAAATTATTGTTATTAATCATGATATTAAAAATCAACCTGATAAGATTGAAATTTACTCACTCGACGGTAAATTTATTATGACGTTGAATTCTCTTGAAGGGAACAGAACAGAAATCGACCTAAGAACTTTTAGAAACGGAATCTATATACTGAGGACCTGGTTAAACAGCAAAGTTGTCAGTCGAAAATTTGTTAAACTCTGATAAAAGCCCTTCTGGATACTACGGGAGTTTTTTCATTTATAGATTAGGTTAGGAAAGCTGCGTTGTGCTTGAGATGACAGCTTAGATTGTTTATGAAGGAGGATTTTTCGTTTCAAAACTGCATTTGCCGTTTTATTTTTCAGCAAATATTTGAGGTATACAGATACAAATCAGCACTTTCATTTCCTTGATTCTTGAATTTATGCTTAAACCTCACTTTTGTTATTTTGCTCTTTCAATAACTTCGGTAATTTGAATATGTAATTCAGGGATCTTGTTTTTTACCACATCCCACACAATCGAATAATTGACTCCCATATAATCATGATTTAAGCGGTCTCTCATACCAGCCATATTTTTCCATTTAATAGTGTCCCATTTAACTTTAAAGTCGGCAGGGATCTTTTTGGCAGCTTCTCCAATAATTTCTAAGCTCCTGATTACTGCCCGCTTTAACGTTTCGTCAGACAGAAATTCATCTTTTGTTTTATCAGCAGTAATTACTGAAAGTAAATAGGAACTTTCATCGCGGATATGTTTTAGATATTCAATAGGTTCTTTAGACATATTTTACTTCATTTAAAATTTTTGGTCCAATGTAAGGACTTAACCCATTTTTAGTAACAATTTCAACGCGTTGATTTTTAAACAATTTTTCAATGATGTCGTAAACAGCCATATAGTTATCAAAGTTTTCTTTATCTGGTTCAAAATCAATTAATATATCAATATCACTATTTTCTGATTGCTCATCTCTGGCATAGGATCCAAACAAGCCGATTGACTTGATTCCGTATCTGGAAATCTCTCTTTCGCTCGACTTTATTGTGCTCATTATGTTTTCTTTGGTTGTCATATTAAAATCATTTATACAAAAATAATAATCTTTTGTTGATGTGCATGTTATGACTGCTAAAACTCTGATTAAAGCCCTTGCGATAGTTGCCGGAGATGATTTTCATTTATAGATTATGTAAGGAAAGCTGCGCTGTGCTTGAGATGACAGGTTAGATTGTTTATGAAGGAGGATTTTTCTTTATTAGACAGCAGTGTGGATCTTTCGGCTCATTTTCATCAGGATAGTATGGGCAACCCCTCCTGGATGTGAGGGCTTACGCATTCTTTTTCCCCCGGATTCATCCGGGGGTTATTCAAAGTGTAGCCCTACAGGCTACTAAAAAGGTAGTGTCTTTTGAAGTAGCGCATTACTCAGTAGGACGCCTTCATAACTTACTGTCATTTGTCAATGGCAATATCCGTTTTGGACACATAAGGCCGTAGGCCTTTGCTGTGCATAATCCCCGGATTCATCCGGGGGTGTTTAGGTGTGACCAATGTGCAAGTAGATTTTTCAAGAAGTGAATGATTCACTTTTGATTCATCGTTCTTTCCAACAATAAAATGGTTTCACTCTGGGTAAAAGCCCTTCACGCGAGAGCCAACTCAATCTTGTGCAAATTTGATCAGTTCGGCGTTAAATTTCTCCATTTCTTCCAAAAACAGGCTGTGTCCACTGTTTTCAAAAGGAACAATATACGAATTCACAAGTGCGGCATTCATCTGTTCAGCCAGGTCAAACGCACATATTTTATCTTTCCTTCCATGCATGATCACTGTCGGAATCAGGATCTTTTTTAAATCGTTACGCAAATCCGTATCGCGCAGAGCAACCAGACACTGCTCCGTGGCATAGGAAGACGCACTGATGCAAATACCGTTCAGCCAGTCACGAATACCCTGATTCAATGATGTTTCGGTTGCCGAAAATATTTTAGCGAAATCGGTCAGCAGCTTCGGGCGATCGTAGCTGATGAGTTTGATTAAATCATTCACGGCACTTTTAGGTAAATTAAACGGAAAATCATCTCTTTGTGTCCAGATAGGAGCGGCGGCACTAAACAAGGCCAGCTTCGAAACATGAGCACCTTCATCAATAGAGGCATAACGTATGGCTATTGCTCCACCCATCGAGAAACCACCCAAAACAGCATTTTCAATCTCCAGTTTGCACAGAACACTTTTTATGTCGAGCGCGTGCACGTCATAATCATAAGCACCATAGGGTTTGTTCGATTTGCCAAAACCCCTCAGTGTTATCCCGATAACCCGAAAATCATTGTTTATCAGCTCATTGTATTGGTATTCAAACATTTCGTCGCTCAAAGGCCATCCGTGTATTAACACAATGGGTCTTCCTTTGCCGGCATCAGTGATATGTAACTGAAGGTTAGGCTCAACCTGAATGTATTCTGCCCTTGATGATCCATGGATCGGAATTTGCTCTATCATCATTTTGATAAATGGTTAAATAAATTGATATAACAGGATTTTACAAACATAATTCCAATGCTTTACAAAGGTTCAAGCCTGAATAACGCCTTATGTTATGGTGAAGAGCGAAGGTAAACCATAGATGTAACTCACATATTACATATATCCTGAAAAGACTTATATAAGTTACACTTTCTGAAGGTTGCCCCTGACAGGGACATTTGGAAAATGTAGGAATAATGTAAGTTTTAAATAGAAATATGTATGAGTTTTGAGATGGTTTGATAACACCTTTGTAGAGTGTGTTCAGGCAGAAACAGGAAGCTTTGTAAATCAATAACCTTTCTGAGATATTCTTCCTGACGATTAGTATGCTATAGTGTTTGGCAAGGGATCAGGAACGAATCAATACTCAGAAAATGAAGAATAAAATAATCATTGGTGTTTTGGCTGGGCTTGCATCGCTCATCATTGTGATAAAACTGCTGACAATATTTGTTGTTGAACCCTGGATTGGAAATAAAATACAGACCTCCGTTGCAAAAATCAACAATTCTTACAGCATTAAGATCGATAAAGTGCATATCAAATGGATTTCGCGTTCCTTGGAACTGAATGGTATCAAGCTCATTTCGAAGCCGGAGCAGAACGGCAAAACTGAAATGAATGCCTCTGTTTCTTCAATTCACGTGAGTGGTATCCGGGTTTTTCAATGGCTTTTCAATCATCAGATCGAAATGCGTGAGATTCTTGTTTCAGGCAGCGATATTCGAGGTAAAATTCCATTTAGTAACAAAAACACTCCGCCAATAGTTGCTCCCATGAACATCCATATCGGGGAACTATTATTCGATACGTTGCAAGGCGAAATCAGCAATACGCTGAATACTCAGACCTGGTCGCTTGAAAAGGGAATTGTAAAGTTATCTGATATTAAATTGAATGAACGGGATACTTTGTCAGCGAAATGCATTCATGGTATTGATTTTAAAGCTACTGCCGTTGGCTTGGTATCATCTGACAGTTTGTACGCGTACCAAGCACACGATATCATATATTCCGGAAGCTCAAAAACCATTGTTGTTGACAGGTTCAACATTCAACCGGCTTTTCCTGATGAGGAGTTTGCTGCAAAGCATGAATTTCAAACCGATCGGATTGAAGCCGATTTCAAAAGAATTTTTGTTTACAGTTTTTCGGTAACTGATTTTGTTAGGTACGGAAGTATAAAAAGCTCTTTTGTCGAAATAGGGAATATGGACATGAAGGTTTTTCGCGATAAGCGAATGAAATTCAGGCATGAAAACAAGCCTGTTTTTCAGGAAATGATAAGAAACTATCCTTCGCTTCTTTCTGTTGATACCGTTAGTTTGCTGAATGGTGATATAAACTATGCTGTTCGCACTGTGAAGGCCAACGAAACCGGCAACCTGAGTTTCAAACAAGTCAGGGCAAAAATTTATAAAATTTCGAACGATAGTATCTATAAATTGAAAAAGGCATTTTTTGAGCTTCAGGCAGAGGGTTTTTTGATGGGCCAGGGGAAACTTATCGTACAGTTGAAATCAGAAATAAACCAGCCCTCTAATGTGTTTTCTTTGGAGGGAAGTCTTTCGGAAATGGAGGCATCTGCCTTGAATCCTATACTTGAAAAAAGCGCTCTTATAAAAGTAAATTCAGGCAAAATAACGTCGATGAATTTTGACTTTGTCGCTGATGATACCAACTCAACAGGCAGTTTAATGCTGCTTTATCAGGGATTGGATCTGGCTATTTTGAATAAGAAGACGGAAAAAACAACAGCATTAAAAGAAGAAATTATTTCTGCTTTTATCAATATGAAGGTTTTGGATTCTAACCCTCTCAAAGGTGAAAGTTTAAGAAAAGGTATTATTTATAGCAAAAGAGATCCCGAAAAGTTTCTTTTCAATTATTGTTTCCGGTCCATAGTTTCGGGGATTGAGTACAGCATTGTAAAAAGCAAAAAAAAGTAAAAGAAGCATTTGATGCCTTTTTGAACCTGTCTGTTAATAATCTAAACTATTCAGTTTTTGGATCTTTTTTGGCTGACTTTGCCTGTTTCTTGAAATAACTTCTGAGCAAAAAATTATGCTGAGCCGCTTCGAGGTCCTCATCCAGTTTTACAGAGCTGCTTTCCAGATTTTTGATGATTTCTTTCAACCGTTTGCCTGATTCTTCGTCATGCAACAGAACGCCCACAGTAGTATTTGGATTTAGCCCTGCCTGTCGAAGGTTTGCCACAACATCAGAAGCAGTATCTGCGATCTGCTGCAACTGCAAAACAGATGTTTTGATGGATTTAAACAGCAGGGTATCTGTTGTTAACTCATTGATCAGTGTGCCTTTTTTATTCATGTCGGAAGCTACAGTGGCAAGCGAGCTAATGAGTTGATGCGCTTTTTCAGTTGCAAGTTGCAGTGAAACGGTTGCTGCGTCAATGTTTGTATAGACCGATGTGTCAGTAAGCATTTTGCCAACTGTTCCTTCTCCGGCAAGAAGGTTTTTACTGATGATTTTAAAATCGCTTGTAATGGCCAGAACATTTTTATTGTTTTCCTGTAAGGTATTGATCATGTCTTCCGATGAAAATGTCTTTTCAACTTCCAGCGTGTCGCCTTCTTCTACTACCTGTGCAATGTCGGTCCCTCCATAAATTACCAGAATTTTGTTACCGATCAGCCCATCGCTGCTGATTTTTACTTTGGCGTTTTTACGTATGTAGTGCTGTGCCTTTGTATCGATTTTCATACTTATCTCAACCTGTGATTTTCCATAAAAATCAATGTTGCTTACTGTCCCGATTTTGACGCCTGAAAACCAGATATTGTTTCCTTTTTGCAGACCGCTTACGTCATCAAAAAGCGAAACAAGCTGCATTTTATTTTTGAAAGTTTCATGCAGGTCGCCAACCATGAGTATTCCTCCTGTAAGAAAAAGTAATCCGACAAAAACAAATAGTCCCACGACTACTGTCCGTTTATTTTGTGATTCATTCATGACCTATTGTATAAAATTGTAATTAAAAAAACCTTTCAGCTGGGCATCATCTGTGTCAAAAACATCGTCGAATCTGCCAACTTTCATGAACCTGCCATCGAGCAAAATAGCAGTCCTGTTACTTGTATTTTTGGCACAGGTAAGATCGTGCGTGATGATGATCGAGCTGGTATTGTATAGCTCCTGCACTTCGTTGATAAGTTTATTGATTTCGGTACTTGTGACAGGGTCGAGCCCCGAAGTGGGCTCATCGTAAAGCATGATTTCAGGTTTCAGAATTAAGGTGCGTGCAATACCGATTCTTTTTCTTTGTCCGCCCGACAGTTCTGATGGCATCTCATGAATTTTGTCGATGATTCCAACAGCATCCAATGCTTCTTCAACGGCATTATCTACCTCCTTTCTGCTGAGGTTTTTCACATTCATCGTAAGCGGAAAAGCCAGATTCTGATAAACATCCATGCTATCGTAAAGTGCGCTATTCTGAAACGAAAACCCAATACGTAAGCGTAAGGCATCCAGATTTTTACGATCCAGCTCTTCAACATTCTTCCCCAAAACAATCACTTCTCCCTTGTCGGGTTTAAGCAATCCGATCAGAATTTTGATAAGCACCGATTTCCCTGTACCCGATTTCCCCAGTACAGCAACATTTTCTCCTTTAAACAGGTTAAAATCAATGCCTTTCAATACCTCTAAATCGCCAAATGCCTTATACAGTCCATTGATTGAAATAACTGATTCGTTATAATTGATGCTATGTAGTTTTTGTTTATCCATGATTAAAAAAACCGTATCCAGTTGACAATCTGTACAATGATAATTTCCTCGATAAATACAAGGAACATGGCCAGCACAACGGCCTGATTTGCAGCCTTGCCTACACCACGTGTTCCCTGAATGGCATTATATCCTTTGTAACATCCCACAATGCCGATGGTAAAACCATACACAACCGATCGGGCAAGTGCTGAGAAAATATCAAGAAAGCTGATGCTCTTAAAGGCATTCTGATAAAAGCTGATGATGCTGCTTGTTTCTTCTGTGTGAACATTAAGGTATGAACCATAAAGCGCAACAAAGCTGCAGTACAAAGCCAAAATGGGTATAGTTATGGTTGTTGCAACAACACGGGTAACTACAAGATACTTAAATGGATTTATTGCCGATACTTCCATGGCGTCGATCTGTTCGGTTACCTTCATCGAGCCAATTTCGGCACCGATACCCGAACCTACTTTACCGGCACAAATTAGCGCTGTAACCAATGGCCCGAGCGCTTTTACAATAGCTATACCAATGAGTGAAGGCAGCCAGGAAGTTGCTCCAAAATCTTCGAGCGAGGGGCGCGACTGTTTGGTAAACACAATCCCGACAATAAAACCCGTAAGTGAAATTAAAGCCAATGATTTAATTCCAACTTCGAAGCTTTGATGGACTACCTCGCGAAAATGAAATGGCCGCTTAGTTACTTCTTTGAAAAACAGCAAAGTAAATTTGTAGGCGTCGTGAATACCAGTAAAATATTGGTCGATTCCTTTTGAGAACACATATTTTTTCGAAAGAAGAGTGCTCATAAGGGTTAGTTTTTTTGTGAATAGCTTGATTCAAAAATGAACTTAGAACTCAGAAATACGAAAGGGACTTATATTTTTAACCTGGCTGAAGAAAGAAACTCCCTGAGTTTTTCGTTGAATGCTGACGGATTTTCAAGATTGCTTAGATGACCTGCATGTGGAATGATTTCAAGGGTCGAATTCGGGATTTTTTCGTGCATCAGTTGTGCCATTGCAGGTGGAGTGATCGCATCTTCCTCGCCCACCATAATGAGCACAGGCACATGTATTTCATTCAGCTTTGAACAGCTTTCGTTTCGTGTCGTAAGGGCCCGCAATGTGTTGATGATTGAATGCACCGGATTTTTAACGATCATTTTTCGTACCGACTCCACTTCATACACCCTTTTTGTAAAAGATTCGGGAGCAAAAAGTTTTTGCAGACTTTCATCTGCATAATTTTCTACCCCCTCATCCTGTAGTTCTCTGATAGTTTGCATCCGTTTGTCGATCACTGAAGCCGGATCAGCTTTGCAGGTCGTATCGCACAGCACCAGCGCACTAAAGCGGTTGGGATAATTTTCGATGGCATTCAGAGCGATATATCCGCCCATTGATAGACCACAGAGAATCGCCTTGTGGATATAAAAAGCATCCATGAAGTGGATCAGATCGATAGCAAATAAATTCATTGAGAAATCCATTTCACCCGGTTCTGATTTCCCGTGCCCGCGAATGTCGTAAGCAATTACCCGATAATCGTTTTTTAATGCTTCCATTTGTGGGTTCCACATCGACTTGTTGAGTGGAAAACCATGGATAAAGATGATTACAGGCGCTGAAAAAGGGCCTTCTTCATTGTACTTTAAGACGTGGTTATTGACCGTTTTGCTGATGTTGTTTCCAAGATAACGCATGGTATATTTCGTTTGAACGAATCGTTTTTTTTGACGTGAATGAACTGTTTACACCTTACGATTGAATGGAAAGGTAATTCTCGAGACCCATTTGTTTGATTTGTGTACGCTGGATTTCGGCCCAGTCTACATGACCCTCTTCCATTGTCAGTATTTTGGTCAAAAGATCAACAGTGCCTTGATCCTCAATTTCCCGGGCGAATTTGACGGCGTTGTTATATGCATGAACAGCTTTAAGTTCGTCGCCATTGTCGTTGTTAATAATTTCAGAAACGTTTTTGCCAATGGTTAATTTGTTGAGTTTAGAAACGGTGGGTACACCATCTAAAAACAGGATTCTCTCGATCAGCCATTCGGCATGATGCATCTCATCCATAGCTTGTTTCCGGATAGCCGCATGAAGTTTTCCATAGCCCCAGTTGGCGCACATTTCAGAGTGTACCATATACTGGTTTATAGCTGTAAGTTCGTCGGCCAGAAGCGCATTTAAATGCTCAAGTAATTTTTCATTTCCTTTCATTTTGCACGTATTAAGTTTTATTCAATTAGAGTAAATTACAGAACAAAATTGGGCAACAAAATCTGGAGATGCATTACATAACATTTGCAGATACTTACAGCATTCACACATTTCAGAGGGGTTAATAATTCAGGGATTTAAAAACTTAACTTATCATTAGTCAGGCTGTTATGAAAAGCAATTTCCCGACTTCGATTACTTTTCCACAGGTTGTAATGAAAAATCAAGATATTTTGAAACCAGGGCTCTGATTTTTTCTGCTTTATATGATTTTTCTACATACTCATCACATCCTATTTCCAGTGCACGCCTTTTCTCTTCCCCAAAAGCATAAGCCGTTTGGACTATTATTGGCAGGTCGGGTCTGATTTTTTTGATTTGTATGATTGCTTCAATGCCATCCATTACCGGCATTCTGATATCCATCATTATCAGATCGATATCTTCAATTTTCTCAACAATTTCTAATGCTTCCAATCCATTCAGCGCGTGAATGATTGTAATTTCGGGTTGTGCCAGAACACGGCTTAGGTAGAGGTAACTTACCCAATCGTCTTCAGCAATAAGAATTTTTACATTGCCTTTCTTTACCGGAAAGCCTGTCTTTTTTGACGCTGCAGCCTTTTTGGTAGCCGGCACATTGACAGGAATGGTAAAATAAATGGTTGTTCCCTTACCAATTTCCGACTCAATCATGATAGAGCCTCCGAGCAGGAGCACAAGACCTTTCGAAATGGCCAAACCCAAGCCTGCCCCTTCGTAGTTTTTTGTCATGGATTGTTCAACCTGAACAAAAACATCGAATATTGACCCGATTTTATCCGGTGGAATTCCAATCCCGGTGTCTTTTACAAAAAACTGTATGGATTCATCATATACTTCGAAACCATATTCGATCTTGCCTGATTTTGTGAACTTTATCGAGTTATTGATCAAATTTGAAAGCACCTGTCTTAGTTTAGCTTCATCCGAGACAATTGAGGTGATTTTGTCATTTTGATTGTGGCAGATCAATCCGATATTTTTTGTACTCGCCAATTCAGCGTATTGGTTTTGTATTCTGGTGAATACGGAATGAATCAAGAATGTTTTTTGCTCTAATTTAACCTGATGAGTCTGAATGCTCGAAATATCAAGCACATTATTTACAATCTCGATGAGTCGGTCACTACTTGAATGAATAAGCGCTGTAAACAACTTCAATTCCTTTTTGCTTATGTTGCCTTCTGCAAGTAAATCAGTAAAACCAATAATCCCGTTTAGTGGAGTGCGTATTTCATGCGACATATTCTGAAGAAATGCTGTTTTAAGTCGATCACCTTCTTCAGCTTTCTCTTTGGCTTTAATCAATTCTTGTTCGGCTTGTTTGCGTTTTGAAATATCGATAACAAGTCCGGCAACAGTGATTGGGTTGCCTTGATCATCCCTGTTTATAACAGATCCGATATCATAGAACCAGATATAATTACCTGATTCTGACATAATCCTGTACTCCATTTCATATTTGTCTGTTATCCCGCTTAGGTGATCGTGCATTACCTGCATAGCCAGCAGTTTATCATCAGGATGAAGCAGATCAACAAAATCTGAATAATGATGAAACTTATCTACACTAAAACCGAGCATTTCGGCCTTATGTTTCTCGAAAATAACCTGACCGGTTTTAATATCCATTTCCCACCAAGCCATATTTGCCACTATCATGGCAAGCTCCAGACGCCGGTTATTCTTTTCCAGGGCTTTTTCGGCTCTCTTCCGAATGCTAATATCACGAATGTTGCATTGAATAACTTTTTGTTTATCAACTAAATAAACATTGCTCACAAACTCAACATTAATTTTAACTCCATCCCTGGTTTCAAGTGGTAAATTATCGTAGCGTACATATTCATTCTGCTGTAGCTCAATGAACTTCTCCTGATTTGCGACAATATCTTTGAAGAAACCAATATTCCAGATTTCCTTTTCAATAAATTGCTCTTTGGAATAACCCAATAAGTTGATCAAAAATGGATTCACATCAACAATCATCCCTGTTTCGGCATTCAGAATCAGAATCCCGTCTTTTGCCGATTCAAATAGCCTTCGGTAGCGTGTTTCGGATTCTGAAATGGTTTTTTCAGCACGCTTGCGTTCGGTTATATCGCGCAAAACGGTGGTAAAAAGTTGCTTCCCCTTATAAGTAGTTTTCGAAAAGCTACCCTCACAGGGAAATATTTCGCCATTTTTACGCTTTCCAAATATCTCGCTTTCCTCATTAATTTCCTCAGGTCTGATCATTTCACCCTGAAGTTGTATCAGGCATTTGTGATGAAGGATTGCTGTAGAGGCAGGAAAAAGTATGTCGAGAGGCTTGCCAGTTACCTCAGCAGCTTTGTACAAAAAAATAAGTTCAGCACTATGATTGAAATGCACAATAAGTTGCTTTTCGTCAGATGCAATAATGGCGTCATGCGAAATGTTGAAAATATTGGATATATAGCTGGATTCTGGCATTTTGAATTAGTTTATTCTGTGTTTAAAGCCCTGTCAGATAATGTATTAGGAGTGCGTTTGAACTGATTTTCCTTTTATGTTTTATGATTTTCCTGTTAATAATTGAGATAGCGTCGTATAAGAAAAGTATCAGGTTCAAAGTTGATAACGATTGACATATAAAGTGTTACATAAATGCTGAAATAAATTATATGTATCACAGATTTGGAAATCGCGGCATTTCTTAACTTCTATTTATCATCTCCATCATCGTCAATTCCTCTGATTTTATCGAAGAAAGGAGTTCTGTTTTCTTCAACGCATTTAACGGCATACAGATACATGGAAGCGCTCCATGTTTGCCAGTCCTGCCCCATAGCACGGCCGTCCTGCGCTTTGATCCATTCGTTAAAACCGTAGGAAAGTTCTTCGTTTGCTGCACTCTTGATACATTGTGTTAAAATATTCAACTTCTCTTTGGCCAGCTTAAATCTTTTGGCTGCTACCAGAGCCGCTACATAAAAGCCACAGATAAAAGGCCAGATACCTCCGTTGTGATATTCGCCGGGTTTGTTGTACGTTTCATAGCGGGAGTGCCAGTCGGGGTCGGTCGGATGAATGTAAGGAAAGAAATTTGGAGGCAGTTCAACAGCCAGAATACCGTTTCGCTGCATGGCTGCACATTCTTCTTCTATCCACGAAACCATTTCATCTGCTCTGGAGGGAGATGCAATGCCTGAAAGAATGGCCAAACTGTTGCCTAACAAATCAAAACGTTCGCTGCTATGGATTTTATACGACCAGAAAGCATAATAAGGCTTGTGTTTTACAACCAATCCTTCATGTACGTGATTGTGCATAATGCCATTTGTGATGGTAAACTGCCCCATTTCCTGCTTCAGTTTATCGGCTCTTTCGTGTTTTCCAAGTATCTTTAGATAGCTGTATACCAATGTGTTTACATACAATCCATATCCCGTAACCCACTGCTCATCGCGCCAGTCGCTGGTAGGCTGCTGGGCAACCAGATAGCGGTCCGACGGACTTTGATATTCCATCCAGACAAGTGATTTTTCAACTTCCTGACTCAGAAAATCTGCTTCACCGCTTACGTTCCGGAAAATGCCGACGCCAAGCAAAAACAAGGGAGTTGAATCACTCGCTCCTCTGTTGTCATTGTCATGAACCATAGAGGGAATATGGCCATGGTGCGACTGATTTTTTGCCAGTGTTACCAGCACTTTCCTGATACTTTCCATCAGTTTCTGATCGCCTGTGACTGCAATACCGAGAATGGAAAACAGAAGATCGCGTGTGTAGGGTTCAGGATATCCCCATCCTGCGGTACGCGGAAGCCCATGAAAGGGTCCATGCGAATTGTGTATCAGCACATCGAGAGCGGCTTTTCTGGCCTCTTCAACTTCAGGTGTAAGCTTGTTTTCCATAGTATTTGATTTTTTATTTACAATATATCTTTGATTATCAATCAATAGTATCAGAATAAATTTTAATGATTCGTCCTTGCAGTAGCAGTGACCAGCCTTTTGAGAGTATTCGGTGGATGGTTTCTGGAGGTGGCGAAGCCGCCTCCAAAAACCATCCGTAACAACATAACTACCTGTTATTCCGAACGAAAAGAGGAATTATAATATAATTAATTCCTGGATTTTTAGTTAACCATACTACTGTTTAGTCAATTCCGAATTTATCATGAATGATCTGCACAAATCTTTTTGCCACGATGCGGTAATCAAAATGCTCAACAACTCGTTCACGGCCGGCTTTTCCCATTTTCTCGCGCAGCGAGGCGTCATTCATCAGTAACAGAAGGTATTTGGCAATATCCTGCACATTTGCGCGGTAATCAACAGTGCGGGGAGTATTAAAAACAACCTTGTGTTTCTCATCGTAACCCGATTCATTTCCAAGCATCACTTCATTTACACTGATGCGCTGAGCTACCTCGGCCAGATAAGCTGTTTCGCCATGAATAAGCGTATCGAGCATTCCCATGGCTCTCAGACTCACAACGGGTTTTCCGCAAGCGCCCGCTTCTACCTGTGGCATTCCAAAGCCTTCGAGTCGCGATGGCGCTGCATAAATGTCACATGCACCAATAAGGTAAGGCATAAAACTGCGTGAGATGATGTTGGTTTCGTAGGTAACATTCTTCTCAATTCCCAATTGAACTGCCATTTCCAGATCGAGCAGGTTTTGCACTTTGGTGCGTGGTTGCGGCCATACTTTGCACACATATTTCCAGTCGGGCGCTTTTTTATCGATGATGGCAAGAGCCTGCATCACTTCCTGCGCTCCCTTTGAGGCAGCATCGCCACCCACAGTTAGTATCATTAACTGATCAGCTGTGATACCAAGGGCTTCGCGCACAGCGATAATTTTCGGATCGTTTTTATCGAAAAGCCTGAATGCGTCGGTATCACAACCAACCGGAAGCACTTCGATTTTATCCCCGTTGATTCCATCACGCACATACATTTCCTTTACCCAGTTGGATGTAACCAAAATGAGCGGTAAAGCATTCAGCACCTCCTGGTAGTTGGCAATGTAACCATCAGCAACTAGCCACGGAACAGGTTGAATACCATAACGTTGCGGGTGAAGGATCAATTGAGGTGTATGGCCCCAATAACCCACCCCAATCACAACATCCGGCTCAAACCAGCGGTAATACCAGTCTTTTTCCTGAGCCGATTCGAAATGAACGGCATGGGCATCCACACCCATTTCCAGAAGCCCTCTGTAAAGCAGGTCGCCCTGCGTGGCAAGTCCGCCGGGTGAGGGCGGGTAATCATATAAAATCAATGCTTTCATAAAAATGTATGTTGACAGTTTGAATTAGGTTGAATGATTATTGAAAAAACTCTTGAAAATGAATGTTTTGTCAAAGTTTTGCTTTGTTCTTTTTTTGCAGCCCGAGCCATTCTGTGGCATCTTCGGCATGGGAGAACTTCCAGAAAGCCTCAGCTACGGGAGTGGTTTTGGCTTCCCAACTGTTGGATTCGAATCCATAGATTTCCCTGATGATCCAGTATTTCTGCTCCCAATTTTCATCAGAAAGGGTGTTGTAAACGGTAGCTTTTGTGTCAGCTTTCGGATAATACGCTTTGTTTCCGTCTTCATATGCGAATGTCATCAGCTCATAGGTTGCAATACTCCCCGATTGCCAAAGTTTAATAACCGCCTGACTGATTTCTTCGTGTCGCAGATGACGTGTGTATTCTCCATTTGGATGATGGGTGATGATAAGGTCGAAATGCTTTTTAGGGAGAAGCGACAGAATCGTTTGTTCCAGCTCCACCTCGTTCAAGGGATTTTGTTCCGGGCCATCATCCATATCTCCCATAACACCTTCTGAATGAAGTTCTTTAAGAGCCATGTAAAACTTTTCGGCACGTTCTGAATCACTTTTCCGGCACAAGCAAACCACAAAGCTCTTCCATTCAGGATGGCTGAGTAGTGTGCCTCCGGCCCATAATGTTTCGTCGTCAGGATGGGCAACGATACATGCAACGGATTTATACGCAATGGCTGACATTATCCTTCGGGATGTATCATTTTTTTGGAATGAAAATATTCTTTTACATAGGCATGCAGTTGATTATCAGTCATTTTATCGCCTGATTGTACAACGATCTGGATGTGGCTGAAATGGCTATCCTCTTTCAACAAATTATACAATTCCTTTTTTGCGTCAGTAGGACCAAACAGAAGGACTTCGTTGCACTGCAGGATAATATCACTGATTTTCCGGTAATAAGCCGAAAGCTGCATTTTCTCTTTGTTGAGCTGATGGCTTTCGTCTCTGGGGAATTCATACTGCTCATCGTCAGCATTTTCAGGCTTCGACTCGATGATTTTCGTGTCGGGTGACTCATCTTCTGATGTTATGATAAGGGCTTTTGAATAATCCATCCAAATGCCTGACTGCTTTGAAGTTTTCATTTTATTGTAGTGATTTTTGTGTTAATTTTCTGGACTGAATCCAGCGATGTTTCGGATTTTCCGACAGTCGGTATTTTTCAATTGTTAAACGCGCCATCAAATAACTAACTGTTGATTCTGCACCTTGATTCAGGTTCACCTGATGTTCTTCCAAACCATCGTAACATCCACCAGTACATGGGTTATAGATAATCTGATGCAGGCGGTTGTTGCCCAAAAACCAGTTGAAGGCTGTTTCCATTTTCAAACGATACCCTTCCTCTTTGAAGGCGTTGTAAAATTTGCTTAAGGTCATGATGGTATAGGCAACATCAATAGGCTGTTCTCCAAATCGGGCGGCAATTTGTCCTCTTACGAACCATTTGTTGTTCGAAATCACTTCAATTCCATTTTCATTAAAAGTTGTAGCAAGCAGAAAATCGAAAGTCGAGGTAGCGATTTCTTTGTATATTTCTTTTCCGGTTAATATCCAGGCATTGAGCATGGCTTCCGACAGAATGCTGTTGGCATAAGTCAGATACTCTTCGAACCAGTTCCATGTGAAACTCGATTCGTGTTTGTACATCTGCACCAACCGGTTAGCCAGTGTTATCAGTAGATTGAGCTTATCTGGAGAATTATTCGACATTAAGTAGTAATACAAGCCTTTGATGGCAAAAGCCATAGCTCTGGGCGAAAACACCGTTTCCATCTGAATAAGCGAACGTTCAAAAATGATTTCGGCACGCGACAACATTTCGGCCGGAATTAAATCAGACAATGACAGCAAATACCCGAGTGCCCAGATAGCTCTTCCGTTGGCATCATCGAGATTCGACTCCGTATTTTGTAGCGTAAACTCTTTGTCTTTATTTACATAATTCAGAAAGTCGCCGTTTTTTTGTTGGCAAAACTGAATGAAATAAACATAGGTTTCAATTAGTTTCAGGTCATCTTTATCATGGGTTAATTCATAATGCATACACATGGTAACCAGCGCTCTGGCATTATCATCAAGCGTATATCCGGTTTCGATATCGGGTTGATTGATCTTTGAAAATTGAATCAACCCCACATCAGTGGTCATGTGTTTCAAATGGTCCAGCTTGATTTCCGGCGGAGAATATTGAATCGAATAGCGGTGATCAAGTGTCTTTTCGATGAGCAATGCATGTGCAATAGCTGAGTTTTCCCAGGTAGTTGGAGCAATTTTATGTAACGTGTTTAAGCCCATATTTTTTCTTAACGGCTCATCATTCAACAACCTTTTTACCCCGTCGGCCAGTTGTTTCGGATTATGAAAGTCAATGATAATACCTGTGTTAACATCCAACAGTTCAATTGCTTGCGGAATAGGGGTCGAAATGAGGGCACAGCCACAACTCATGGCATACGAAAAAGTGCCGCTTACAGCCTGGTTCGGATCGATGGAGGTAAATAGATAAATATCGGTTAACCGAAGATATTCAAGTAATACCGGCAAGCTAAGGTATTGGTTAACAAAACGAACATGATTTTCAATCTTCAGCTCAACAATTTTTTTTTCGAGCATCTGCCGGTAAACTTCACCATCGTTTTTAATGACCTGAGGGTGTGTTTTCCCGATAATCAGAAACATTACTTCTGGATTGGTTTTAATGATCAGCGGCAAAGCATCAAGGGTTGTTTCAATGCCTTTTCCTGAGCTCATCAAACCAAAAGTTGATAGGACTTTGTGCTCGCTTAAAGCATATTTTTCCTTTAGGAAAGCTTTGCTGTTGTTCGAAACCAGATGTGTCCCATGAGCAATCACCTCTATTTTTTCGGATGGAATTCCATAATCCTGTTCCAGGACAGCTTTAGAGGCATATGTCATTACAATGACAGAGTTGCATGCTTCCACGATGTTGATTACCTGTTGTTTAAAAAGAGCATCAGGGCGGGGAAGTACAGTGTGAAAAGCCGTTATAACGGGTTTTGTAAGCTGTTGCAAAAAACGGATGAAGTCAGCGCCTTGCGATTCGTTGTAAAAACCGAATTCATGCTGCGAAAGGACAATTTTGATGTTCTTGTTGCTGTTGATTTTCTCTGCCAGTTCCGAATATTTTACCGGATCAGAGGTGTCGAGCATATATTTCACCTTGTCGTCATAAGTAAAAGCTTCGTCTTTTACTTCAAGGGCACAAACCTTCAATGAAAATGTGCTCCTGAATTTATTGTCGATGGCCTGAATCAAATCCTGAGAATAGGTTGCAATGCCACACTCTTTCGGCGGGTAGGTGGTAATGACCAATATCTCGGGTAATACATCATCCATGCTGAACGTTGTTGAACGCGACATGTACCGTACAATAGGGCTATTGATGGAAAAAATTCCCGGAACATTGCAAAAGCGTTCGGAATTCTGCGAGGTATAATCGTGTTTATTTATCATTGCTTTCAGTGTATTTTAATAATTCGGCTAACAAGTCTGTCAAACTTACCGATGCACAGGCAATCCTTTTGTCGGCAGCACCGTAATAGATGTAAAGGGTGTCGCCAAACAATGCAGTCCCGGTAGGGAAAACCACATTGTCGACTTCGCCGGCCAACTCCCATTTGTATTCAGGTGAGAACAGCGCATATGGCAACCGGGCGACAATCTTATGCGGATTATCAATGTCCATAAGGGCTGCAGCGCAGGCTGAATAGATAATTTTGCCTTCGATTTCTTGAGCTCCATGATAGATCAGAAGCCATCCATGTTCGGTTTCAATAGGAGGGCAACCAGCCCCCGCATACCGTGCTTCATGTTCAAAAACAGGTTCAAGAATGATATGGTCGTGAAGGTTGAGAAGGTATTCTCTCCAGAATTCGTGCGTCAGTTCACTCATTTCGTTCACCTGAACGAGCTGAATACCTGGCCGTATACGATGAAGAAACATTAGTTTTCCGTTGACCCTGCGCGGAAAGAAAACGACGTTTTTGTCCCACAGGAGATATTTTTCGGGATCAGACTGTAACTTATAGAAGTTATGATCGCGGTAATACCCTTCCTTCACTTTGCCACCATTTTCGACAAGTCTGACAAATTCAGCATAGGTGATTTTTGGGACGATGATTCCCTGTCGCTCGAAATTCAGCAGATCTTTTGATGTAGCCAGTGCGCCTAAGGCGTTTGTCCCATCATAAGCGGTATAGCTCATATAGTACAAATCGTCAATTTTAACCAGTCTGGGGTCTTCAACACCATGCGATTCATATTCAAATTCCGGACTCATGATGGGTTTTTCCCAGCGTTCGACAACCGTCAATGGTCCATCTAACCTACAATAACCTATGCTGGAAAAATTACCTTTTTGAACAGCCCGGTAGAACATATGTACCTCATTGCCTTCGCGAAAAGCTGCCGGATTGAGTACACCCTCGCTCTCAAAACTGAGATCAGTTCGGGATAATAATATCCCTTCTTTTTTTACTTCTATCATAATTTCTTCTTTTAATGCCGTCCGGAAAGATTCGTTTTTCCACGTTTGTGCTTATGAATCAAGTCGGTAACAACTATTTCTTCAGAAATCCAATTGCATCTTGTAAGCCGTAGAACCGATTTACGATTTCAATCAGAAAATCTATTCAACACATCCTGGGGTTTCAGGGATGCATGTTTACTTTGGCCAAAGGTAAATCCACCGTAGCCGGACGCTGTTACACAAATAGTTGGAAGAGTTGCATGATTCACACATTATAGATGCTGCTATTAATGTGTTGATAATGAATACAAATGATGTTTTTTGCAATGAACGTTCAGGCAAATTGATAGTATGAATCAATTTGCTTTATGCCAGATCTGGAAAGAAATAAATCCAAACAGGAGTCCCAAGAACAATCCCGAAGAATAGCCTCATAAGGCCGTAGGCCTTGCCTGTGCATAACCCCCGGATGAATCCGGGGGTGTTATGATGCGTCAACAACAAAAACCCTGTAGGAGTTCCTTGTCTGTCAGCATCTTATGGGCAATCCCTCTGGGGTTTGAATTATGCACAGTGTAGCCCTACGGGCTATCCACCAGCGTCAAATGAACAATCAAGAAAAGCTGCTATCCAAAGGACACCGAAAAACAGAAAGTCATACCCGGGCTGGGTGCGATAGCCCGCGCGATTAGCGGGCCGGCGGCAGGCAGAATGAAAAAACGACTGGAAATCTTGCAAGGCAGCGCCGCCCTTAAAGCGGTGCTGGACCTTGCATAGATTTCCGTCGGTTTTTCATTGTGGGCAGGTAGCGTTAATCGCGCTTGATCTTTGGTCCTTTCCATCAAGGGAAAGGACAAGAAAGAACAGGCAAGCCCTACAGGCTTTTTTTCTGTCACGACTGCTCTCACCCCCGGATGAATCCGGGGGTTATGCACAGTATAGCCCTACAGGCTATCCACCAGCACTAACTGAATAATCAAGATAAGCTGCTTCGCCATCCATACGTTAAACCGCATCAAGCGATTTACATCCGGTCTGGAGACCGAAATGTTGCGACAGTGTAGTTGAAATCTAAACTGAACAAGGTCATTCCGGAGAAAAAAACGATGATGAATATTAATAAAAAACGGTTGCTATATGCTATGAGCTTTGCTTAATTTTACACTTCAGTAAACTGCTTTTTGTTTTTCTGTCTTTTGAAGTCAAACCTCCTGAAATGAGGCAGTGTTTATGAGTGGTTTTGATGTATTTGAACTGATTAACCCATTGAAATTTAAGTTGTACGTCATGAAAAAAAGTGTTCTCATCCTCGTGTTGATGATGCATTTCATTAACACCTCCTCAAAAGCCCAGACGTATTTCAACTTTCCCGATAGCAATACTGTATGGAATGTTGTTGGTTCGAACGTGTTCACTCAGCAAGAATGGCATTTCAGGTATGCTGTTTTTGGCGATACGGTTATCGATGGTGTTGTGTATTCCAAAGTTTATTCGATGTACGATTCTACCCTGTTACATCCTCAATCGACCTATTTCGCAGCTATCAGAGAGAATGAAGACAAACAGGTTTTTTGTCTCTTGCCCGATTTTCCGGAAGCTATGCTTTACGATTTTGGACTTGAACCGGGCGATACGATATTCTACAACATAGGTGGCGGCTTGTGTTACGGCGATGTAATGTTATGGCCTCAAGATCATTACAAAGTGGTAACGAAAGTGGATTCCATGTTATTGCTGAATAATACCTATCGCAAAAGCTGGATGCTATCGGGTTCTCTGGATTTTCAAACATGGCTCGAAGGCATAGGTAGTATCAACTGGTTTGGGTTGTTTAATCCCCTTATCTCAGATATTGCACTTTGTGGCGACAGTTATCAGTTTGCTTGTTTTAAACAGAATGAGACAATCCTTTATTTGGATAATCCTTTTTGCGATCATTGTTTTTGTTCGTTACTCACCGGTATCAAACAACAAAGTACAGAAAGCAATAATGGGATGCTTGTTTTCCCCAATCCTGCGAGTGGTAGTTTTAAGGTGGGGATTCAAACAACTCCTTCGACTTTAAACAGGCTCGAAATCATTGATTTAACAGGAAGAAAACGCGTGGTTCAATTATTTATAGGCAATGAAACTTCCTCATCAACTGACTGGATGAACCAGGGAATCTACATCGTTAGAGTCGTTGATGCTTCAGAGCGGGTTATTGGGATGTCAAAATTAATCATTGAATGATTTTTTTGAATCACCAGCACCAGCCGCCTTTCTCTTCAAAAATTCCTGCTCTTATTCCCTTACTTCTACCCTTATTCCATCGGAATGACTGGAAAACTCAGGAGCATAGAAACTTTGAATAAGGGAATAGCCATGGGTGAAATTTCCACTTTGTGTGGCTGTGAGCGCATATTCAAACACATATTTTCCTTTTGGCAGGTAGTTGAAAAAGAAATCGGTAGAGGCGTCGCGCGTCGATTGATAATATCCCATGCCAAACTCATAGCGGTATGCTGAGATTGTTTCAGCAGGTTCGAATGCCGCAGCTCTGTAGTCCTTTAAATGAAGAAACTCCATGTCGCGGTCAGCTTCCAGTACTATCCGTACTTTCACCCTGTCGCCAATATGAATTTCAGCTTCCGAAACGGGGATCAGTACCAACCCTTTTATCCCACTTTTTTCAACATATAGTTCTCGGTGGATGGTGAGGTTCGTCTGATTTGATTTTACCTGATCCATGGGCACATTGTATTGCCGGTAAACACCCCCCCAGGCCATCACCTTGTTGGGATTTGTTACTTCAATCATTGCTAAACTGCTGTCGATTTCTGCTCCAAACCAATCGCGGGTGATGCGTCCTGTACCTGCCTCAGCATTAGTTGCAGCTATTGCAGCACCGCCAACCTTTATTTCAAGGGGCTTTATGTCTGAAATCCAGTCGTTTCCTTTAAGGAGCAGCGCATACACAGCCTCAGCAGTTGCACGTGTTGTTTCCCACTTTGTTGTTTGCTTTTGAGTCAGCAGCCACTGCCTTAAACCATCAATCCAGGCTGTATCAGCTGCAACCTCGTCGAAGGCTTCAATCAGCAGTCCTTGTGTTTCGATGAACGAATGGGAGTATCCGAAACTCTTTTCACGACTCCAATAAGTTCCCAGGTCAGGATTAACGATGGCTGTCTCTTTCAGCGAAGCGAGTATTTCCTTTGCTTCCTTGTCTTTTCCACCGCGCTTCAACACAAGAGCTGCTTTTGCCTGTTGATGCAAGCTCAGCTTTTGCCAGTCGGAAGCCGTATGCTGCAAATAAAAACTCATGACAATATTGGTTTCATCCGAAGCTGGTACGTTGCCATAAAAACTTCTGGCATACAAGTAGTTGAGGTGATTACCTGTAAGGATGTAGGTGTCAGTCTCTTTACGGTCGAGCATCTTTTTGTATTCGGTAACCGCTTGCTGATCGAGGAAGCGGATTGCTTTTGATACCGAAGTCCCAAACTGTTTCTCCAGTTCTTTGCTGCCGGTGAGTTTTTTCAGCTTGCCAAAACCAGACACAATCTGTTGGGTAATAAACACGCTGCCTGGCATCCCCGGAAACCAAGCCCACGATCCGTCGGGGAGCTGTTGCTGTGTCAGTTTTTGATATGCTTGTTCCTGCTCATAACGCATGCGATTCATGTCGAAGAGCAAGGCAATCTGTTGTTTCTGACGGTTTTCATCGGTGGCGTCAAATATCCAGGGTGTCTCGGCAAGCAGGACAGCTTTCAGCGATTCGTTTTTCTCAAGATTTGAAAGCAAGGCCTCACCGCCTTGACTCTTCCAGCTCTCGATCACACGCATGGCCCCGGGCAAACTTTGGGCTACCCATGAGGCAAGGCTGTTGGCGTAGAGGCGATAAAAGAGGTTATCGCTGTTTTCTGACCCCTTTTCGCTAAGATAGGGCAGTGCCTGAATGGCATACCAGGCCGGATTGTTAGCAAATTCAAGATGGAGCTGAACGTTTTTCTCGGCAGGTCTGTTTTCTTTCAAGCCCTTGAAAACAAATGATTTGCTGCTGTTGCCATTGATATGCATGGGCAGCGATTCCTGTACCATCACCCCAACAGGCAATACAGGGATATAATTTACTTCGCTATCGCCAAAAGTTCCCGAAGTGGCGCTGATAGCAACAGCTAAGAGGGAAGATTCCTCGTTGATCAGGACGTTCCATTTTATAACCTGACTCTGCCCGGGTTGCAGGTTGAGGAAAGGTTTTTTTTCTGCAGGTTGATTCAAAGGAAGTTTCTTACCTGTGACAGCGTCTGTTATCTCGATGTTAGCAATGCCGTTAAGGGTCGACAGGCCTGTATTTACAAGCTTAACGCTGACCCAGGCTGTGTCGCCCTGCCTGAAAAATCGTGGCAGGTTTGGAACTACCATCAACTCTTTGGAGGCCGTAAACTCCAGCTGTTTTATGCCTGATTCCAGCTGATCGGAATGAGCCAGAAGCATCAGATTCCATCGCGTAAGGGCATCAGGAAGTTTGAAGGTAAAACGCAGCAATCCGGTTGGGTCGGTGGTGAGCTGCGGATAAAAAAATGCTGTTTCCCTGAAATCATTCCTCAGGTAGGAGGGAGTGGCAGTTTCCTGAACAACGACTTCTTCATCGTGTTCGTTTGCAATGACATCCGACATCTCAACAGCGGCATCATGCATGGCGTGACCTGCTTTTTGCATCATCGGCATGCCATTGACTGCACCCCGGTAGAAGTTGGGCTGCAGACCATACCAGTTGATCAAAGGCAATTGAATGGGGTCTAACGCATAATCTTTGTAGGGATAAGAGGATAACAGGGAGGTGGTATAAGCTAAGAATCCATTGTCAGCACCCCAGGGATAGGCCGCCCTTTGACGTGTTATGAGGTCGAAACTCCAGCTGTGTGGACGGAAAACATCCAGCGAGGCATCATACATGGCTGCCAAAACCTCTGATGTTTTTCCCTTACCCTTGTAATCTTTTACCAGAAGCGTCCATGTTTCTTCAGCTCCGGGCACAAGCTTGTCTCGTTTTGTCTCAAGCCGGATATCGAGTTGCTTATTGGTAAGCGGGACCTCCACATCGAATGTAGCTTGCTGAAGGCTGTTATGACGAACAAAAACAGTTTCGAACCTGAGCTGTCCGCGATGTTCTTCTTTGACAACAAAAGGGATTGTTTTACGGCTGTTGCTGATCAAATGCCAGCGGTGATACAGAAGTTGTTCCCCTGAACTGATTTCAATCAACACACGATTCGACTTTTCGGCAGAACCCGCGTAAAAATACAGGGTGTCGCCGGGCTGAGCCGTTGTTTGGCTGATATGAAACCATGAAAGCTCCTGAACCGGTGGTTTTTTACTCTTGGTTTTGAAGAGGGTAAACGTTTGTTGTTGCGTTACTTTCTGTCCAAAAGCATCCAGGGCAGTAAGTTCTGCAAGGTATTCCCCTTCAGCCCAGCCGGTGGTAGATTCAGGAAATAAAACAGCACTTCCGCTCACGAATTTTTCTTCGGACCACACAAGCGTTTTCTCCTTTTCTGCGGGATTTTTGGGGTTCTCAAAATCATCCAGCGGAAATAGCTCTGTTAGTTTTTCCTTGCTGAGATAGTGTCTGTCAACAGCTTCCCAGGGCAATTTTCGCGTGATGCGCTTATCAGGACTTAAAAGATAAAATGATACCTTCACGGTGGCATCAACAGCTTTTTGCTGCAGGTTTTTTGCACTGAGCAAATAGCCCTTTGTTTTTCCTGCCTCTATGGTGTTGTCAATTGTTGTCTCAAGCAACAAAGCCCTGTTGCTTACATTAACAGTGGATGTCCCCCTGCGTGTTTCGCCGTTGCGATCGGTTACATCAACAACTACGGTGTAGCTATAAACGGGCTGATATTTCAGGTCTTCGTTGGGAGGGGTATCGGCATTAAAGGTGATGGTAAAACTACCATCTTTTTTTGTGAGCGATTGTCCTTGTGTGATTGTAATCTTTTCGTTGGCAATTGGACGGTAATAAAACCAATAAGGCCGGAAGGGAAGAAACTGTTCGCGTTCAACATAATAGCTGTACGAAACGCTGTCGAGTGCATAACCTGCAAAAGCTGCTGCTGATCCTTTCAGCGTCACTGGCTCATTAAGCCTGAATTGTTGATTTTCAGCCTCAAGTTTCACCTCAAAAGTGGGACGCTTATATTCTTCAACCGAAAAGGTAGTGCTGCCCGACTCGTTGCCAATACGCATGACCCCGTTGAGCAGGTTTTGTGGTATCATAAAACTTCCTTCAAACGAGCCATAAGCATTGGTTTGAAGCGCCAATGAAGCTGTCTCACGGTTGTTTACATCATAAAAACGAACGGTGGTTGGGCTCGACTTTTGTATCTCCCAGGCTTCAAGATCTTTTCTTTGTAAGGTAATGCCTTTGAAATAAACAACCTGACCCGGCCGGTAGATGGCCCTGTCGGTAAAAAACCAGGTTCTGTTTTGCTCCCTGCCGGTGTTTTTGCGCACATAAACATCGAAGTAATTATCGCTGTACAAAGTGTCGTCCTGCATGAAAACTTCTACATAAAAAGCTTGGTTTTGAATGTCATAAACATCAGGTCCAACACTGAAACTGCCATCTTTTGCTGTTGTCAGCTGCGCTTTTTCCTTTACAACATATTTCTGTGCTGAATAGTCGTAATCGCGTGTCATTACACGCACAGTGGCATCTGAAATGGCCTTGCCTGTGCTTCTGTTAAGAAGATGAAATGTGTTGATATTGTTCAACTTATGGCTGATAAATGATAGCTGACTTACCTGAAAGGAAGTGAATGCAATGATGCCTTCTGCACGAAAAGCCGGAGTATCAGCAAGGAGTAACACATATAAACCTTTGGGAAGTGCAGGCAGATCGACGATGGTGGAATGACGCTCGTAGTCAGATTCAAAAGGCAGTTCGATGGTTTTTTGCTGGAAATGTTCCAAAGCAATAAATGCATTAATCTGTTCCTGTTGATTCATTTGTTGCATGATTTCTTCCAGTCGTTCGCTGGTGATGCGAATCAATTTGAAGGCAGGTTGGGTAATATTCCTATAGCTTAGTCGAACCGGCACAGGCTGGTCAGGAACTACAACACGCTGTATTTCAATGGAAAGTTCTTTTGCCAGAATCTGGTCTCTGAGCTGCTGGCATTGAATAGCTCCTCTGCTTTGCGGAAATTTTGCTATCGCATCATCGCAAATTGCTAAAGCTGCAGGATAATCAGGCATTTGATCTTTAACGCTGCTAAGGATAGATGAGGCTCTGGCTGCTGCAACCTCAGTCGATCCCGGGTGACTGGCAAAAGTTTCCTGTAATGTTTTCAAGGCATTTACATATAATGTATCGGCGTTGCCTGGTCCTTTGCAATTGTTTTTAAGGAATGTGAAACGTTTTATCTCGTTGGAAATCAACGCATCGGTATGACCTTGTTTCAAGTTGGAGAGAAGGATTTTTTGCAATAAATTGATTTCCAAAAGATGCTGACTTTCGCCTTGTGGAAGTGATAATGTTGTGAATTCTATTACCGGTTTCCAGAAGTCGGGCGATTGAATCATTTTTTCGGATTCCACCATTTCAAGGCCGGCATCCATACTGCTGTAATAATCGAGGGCACGGGTAGCAACAAAGTCGAAAAGTGTCGGCTGAATCGTCAGCGCTTCCTTTTGTGTGGAGGTAAGCAGCGAAGCATAACGTATCAGTGGAACGGTATCCATAATTGTGGAAGCAAGCAGGCTACGGTCGTAATGTTCCGAAATAATGTTGCGAAGTGTGGCCCGATCCCATTCGCGTATATCATCCGAGCTTTGCGTCAGTAAGTTGGTACGCTCAAGAATTTCGTAGCGATTTTGCTGGTAGTAAAACCAATACATCTCGGCGATAAGGGAGTGCATGAGTTCTTTTCCGGGGCGTGAGAGCACTCCAAGTTGCGTTTTTGCATGTGAGATAGCTTTGATGAGGTAATCCTCTTCAAAACTTTGCATCAGGCTGTAATGAAAGATGTTAGCTCTGATAAGTTCTGTGTCGTTGTGTTCCTGTATCGCTTTTGCGCGGATAACATCTAAAGTTTCGACAGCTGTTTTAGGTAAACCCTTTTCGGCGGCCTTATTGGCTTTTTTCCAAAGCTCGTCATACGAGTCTTTTTGTTCAGATGCGCCTGAGCTATTGGAGATAAGGATTATAAAAGCAGCTAACAAGCTGAATCGTAAGAGGGAAGGGATATTTTTCATGCCATTTAAACTATACTGCGTAAGCGGTGAATTAATAGTGATGCAAGTTATACCAAATTGCAATTATAAAAAGGGTTTGTGCCATTTTGTAATTTAACAATGATTGATGCTCATGCTTCTTGAAAATAGCCCCAACTGAAAAGGTCAGGGTGGGATCATTTTGAAAGCGCATTTGGTTTTCGACAAATATCAGGCCAAAACAATTCAACCGTAAAAATGAACTTGACGCATCCGGCCTAAGGCTGATTTAATTTGTTGGAATAGAAAGTTAAACCCTGTTTTGGATTAGTCTTTCAGCTTGGATGACAATGGGTTTCGCAGGTTTTTATAGGCAGTGAGTTCCATCTTTACACTTCCAACAACAACCTTTGTTTCAGCCAGAATGGGAAGGTGATTTTTATCGTCGGTCACCCAAACAAACATAGGATAAGCATCAGCAAAAACATTCCCTGTGGCCATCATCGGGGCAAACTTCAAACATCTGAACGTTCCAAGATCCACTTTAATCGTTTCAGTGCCAACGTATTTAATCTTGCTAACATACACTGAGTCGTCAAGAAAAAAATCAAGGTAATAGCTGCTGTCTCCATCAAACTCTGAAAGGTTTAATGTGCGCATGAAGTACAGTGCCGAAACAAAATCATGCACATTGGAAGGTATTTTTTTTGTAGCTGTGCGGCTGGTAGCCAATTGAAGATCGTGATAAAAAAACACTTCATCATCTTTGCTGTAACCTCCTTCGCGGGTGTGTCGCACAAAAAGATAAGGTATGATTGCTTGCTTATCTACATACGATTCATACCTGTTTCTAACTTTATAAAACCAGTTGAAAGCGCCTTTGCTAACGCCTTCACCAACAATCTTCCACACTTCTTTGTCGAAGTATTTCTTTTTGGCAGTTTCAACCTTAATTGTGGCTTCACCAGCTGTGACATTACCTGTAAAAGCAGAATTGTAATACACCCTGAACTGCGTGTATTCGCCTTCGCCAAAGGCCTCGTTCGGGTGATAGGTACGTGGCTGTGCCGAAAGCTGTCCGGCCAGAAAAAGGACAAGGAAGAAAAGCCCCAAACCTTTCATGTAATTGTTGCAAAGGTGGGCAACTCCAGCTTTTTCCGATGTTAAACTCATACTACAATATTGATGATGCGTTGAGGTACAACGATCATTTTACGAATTTGTTTCCCTTCGATCCATTTTTGTGCTTCTTCCGACTCCAGGGCAGCTTTTTCGATCTCTGCAACAGTGAAATCTGCTGGTAACTCAAGCTTGAAACGCGTTTTCCCGTTGAAAGAAACAGGATAGGTGAAACTGTTCTCAACCAGGTATTGTGCCTCACATACGGGGAATGGTTGCTTTACAACCGAACCTTCATGACCGCAGAGATGCCACAATTCCTCGGCAATATGCGGTGCATAGGGCGAAATGAGCACGCTGAGTGGCTCGAGGATCGCCCGTTTGTTACATTTCAGTTCCGAAAGTTCGTTGGTGCAGATCATGAAAGCTGATACTGCGGTGTTGAATGAAAACCGCTCGATATCGTCTTCGATTTTCCGGATGGTTTTATGCAATACCTTCAGTTCCTTTTCATTTGGAGTTTCGTCCGAAAGCTGGAAATCATTGCTTTCATCGTGAAACAAACGCCAGAATTTGCGTATAAACCTGAAAACACCTTCAATACCTTGTGTGTCCCAAGGCTTTGACTGCTCTACCGGCCCAAGAAACATTTCGTATAACCGAAGTGTGTCAGCCCCATAACGTTCAATCAGGTCATCGGGATTTTGTACATTGTACTTCGATTTCGACATCTTTTCCACTTCCCATCCGCAAATATATTTTCCGTCTTCAAGAATAAATTTAGAATCAGCCAAATGCGGTTGCCAGTTGCGGAATGCTTCAGTATCAAGCACATCGTTATGAACCAGATTAACATCCACATGAATGGCCTCGGTGTAGAATTCGCGTCCCGGGTAATTTTTTGAGATATAAACAGGGACGGGCTTCATGGGTTCTTTTTCGATAAGAGCCGGAACATCCTCTCCTTTAAGGGCGCGGTTTACGCGGTCCATCACTTCGTCCATGTTAAAAAAGTCACGGATGGGAATCAGCAGCATCTTCAATCCCCGCTCACGGCAATAATCTTCATAAGGATGCACTAACTTTTCAAGAGATTTTTGTCCTTTGATCTCAATAATAAGCTTAGCCTCAGCGCTGTAAAAATCGAATTTACGATTTCCATCGCGGAAGTCTTTTTCAAAGAGCACCCCTGTTTTTCGGTCCCTGAGTCTTTCCCACATCAGGTATTCGGCCATCTTTTCTAAATTGACGCGGTAAACAAAGCTTGACCTTCCTTGAATCATCCCCTGGTTGATAAGCTTTTTGAATGGTTCTTCCTTGACAGCCATGCCGATATCAAAGAGAAACATATTCCAGAAGCGCGCATAGATCAAATGTCCGGTCGCATGTTCCGCACCTCCCATGTAGAGGTCAACATTTTCCCAGTAATTTACTGCTTCTGCCGAGAAATAGCTTTCGCTGTTGGTGGCGTCCATATAACGCAGGTAATAACCGCTTGATCCTGCGAAGCCAGGCATCGTATTGGTTTCCAAAGGATAACCTTCTTTTGTTTTCCAGTTGTGCGCACGTGCCAAAGGCGGCTCGCCTGTTTCTGTGGGCAGGAAAGCATCCACAGGAGGCAGCTCGAGTGGCAGGTCTTTTTCATCAAGCGTATAAGGCATGCCATCTTTGTAATAAACAGGGAAGGGTTCGCCCCAATAGCGTTGACGGCTGAAAATGGCATCTCTTAGCCTGAAATTGATCCGGGCAGTGCCAATACCACGTTTCTCCGACTCGGCAACAACAGCACTTATGGCTTCTTTTACCGATAACCCGTTGATGAAACCTGAGTTTACCGCAACACCTTCTTTTGAGTCATAGGATTCATCCCATGTTGCCGGGTCTGAAAGTTCTTCACCTTCTTTCTTAATCACCTGTATCACAGGTAGTTTAAAATATTTTGCAAAAGCAAAGTCGCGGCTGTCGTGTGCCGGAACTGCCATAATAGCTCCTGTTCCATAGCCCATCAAAACATAATCGGCAATCCAGACAGGTATTTCTGTGCCGGTAAAAGGATTCAGGGCATAAGCACCCGTAAAAGCTCCGCTTACTTTTTTAACTTCGGCTATACGCTCGCGCTCCGACCTGTTTTTGGTTCGTTGAACATAGGCTTCAACTTCTTTTTTTTGTTCATGACTGGTAATGAGGCTCACCAGCTCGTGCTCCGGCGCAAGTACCATAAAAGTTGCACCAAAGATGGTGTCGGGACGGGTAGTAAACACCTCGATTGAGTGCTCGCTTCCGCCAAGTTTGAAAGAGAGTGAGCCTCCCGTTGACTTTCCAATCCAGTTACGTTGAATATCTTTCAGCGATTCGCTCCAGTCGATGGTTTCGAGGCCGGCAAGCAGCTTGTCGGAATAAGCGGTGATGCGAAGCAACCAGTTTTTCATTGATTTCCGCTCAACGGGATGTCCGCCACGAACGGAAAGGCCTTCGCTCACTTCATCATTTGCCAGAACCGTACCAAGGGCAGGACACCAGTTTACCATGGAATCAGCAAGATAGGCAAGGCGGTAATTCATTAGAATCTCTTGCTGCTGCTGTTCATTCATGGTATTCCATTGCGCAGCCGAAAACAGTTTTGTTTCGGAACAGACAGCTTCTGCCGCGCCATTTCCTTCTCCTTCAAAGATTTTTATAAGAGCCTCAATCTTTTCAGCTTTATTGGTTTTTTTGTTGTACCAAGAGTGAAAAAGCTGGATAAACGTCCACTGTGTCCATTTGTAATATGCAGGATCACAGGTTTTTACCTCTCTGTCCCAGTCGAATGAGAAGCCAATTTTATCAAGTTGTTCGCGGTAGCGTTCGATATTTTTATCTGTTGTTATCGCAGGATGTGTCCCGGTTTGAATGGCATATTGCTCAGCAGGAAGGCCATAGGCATCATAGCCCATTGGGTGTAACACATTAAAACCCTTCATGCGTTTGTAACGCGCGTAAATATCTGATGCAATGTATCCAAGCGGATGTCCAACATGTAGTCCTGCTCCCGAGGGGTAAGGAAACATGTCAAGGACATAAAATTTTGGTCTGGCATGGTCAATATCAACCTTATATACTTTGTTGCTGCGCCAGTAATCCTGCCATTTTTTTTCGACTTCCGAGAAATTGTAATCCATGTGAAACGACTCCTAAATAAATTGAAATGAGGCCGCGAAATTAACAAAAAGAGGGACACAGTCGGGCATATACATACAATCTGAACCAAAGATGGTTTCAGGCACGAAACATGCGCTAAGGTCAAAAGGATTTATTTCAGTCCGCTGCGAATAAGGAAAGGCTCAATAGAAGGCTCTGCACCTCTGAATTTTACATAAGCGTCCATTCCTTCGTACCAGGCATTACCTGCAAGAACATATTTCCTGAATTTGGCAGCCATTTCCTGATTAAATAAATCTCCCGATGATTTGAAAGCCATGAAAGCATCAGCGTCAAGCACTCCTGCCCACCTGTAAACATAATAGCCGGCGGCATAACCGGGGCTGTGGATATGTCCGAAATTAGCGGTTCGGTAGCGTGGGACGATCTCGTCGATCAGGCCGATTCTGTTAAGGGTTGATTTTTCAAATGCGTTGACATCTGTTGATGCATTCACATTCAATGTGTGCCAATCGAGGTCGAGTATGGCTGCCGAGAGGTATTCTGCATTTTCAAATCCCTGATTAAACATGGCAGCTTTGTTGAGTTTTTCGACAAGCGCAACGGGGATCACTTCGCCTGTGAGGTAATGAAAAGCGTATTCTTTCAGAAGTTCGGGTTCTCCGGCCCAGTTTTCCATGATCTGTGAAGGGAGCTCAACAAAATCGCGTGGCACTGAACGGCTTGTGCGGTTGTAGTGACCATCGGCGAAGAGGTTGTGCAGTGCATGTCCGAACTCATGGAAGTAGGTGCGTGTTTCGTCCCAACTTAACAAAGCTGGCTGTTCACCAACAGAAGGGGTAAAGTTCATCACCATTGTGACGACAGGGTAAATTTTCTTTCCATTTTCGTCATAGCTTCCGTTGCGATAAGTTCCACACCATGCGCCACCACGTTTTGAGGCACGCGGATGGGGGTCGATATACAAGATACCTAAATGGGTTTTGTCCTTATCAAACACTTCAAAGGCTTCTGCTTCAGGATGGTAAACAGGGATGTCAAACCTTTTTTCAAAGGTAATTCCGAAAAGTTTCGTTGCCAGTAAAAAAGAACCTTTTCTCACATTTTCGATCGAGAAGTAGGGCTTTATTTCGTCTTCGTTGAGGTCGAATTTCTCTTTACGAACGATTTCGGAATAATACCACCAATCCCATGAAGCCAACTTGAAGCTGCCACCATTTTTGTCGATAATGGCCTGTTGTTCATCGCGTTCTGTTTTAGCCCGCTGAATAGATGGCTCCCAAACCTTGTACAAAAATGCATACACATTTTCAGGTGTCTCAGCCATTTGATCAGAAATAAAATATTCAGCAAAATTCTTATATCCAAGCAATTGAGCCATTTTCTGGCGAAGTTCAATCAATTCGAGGAACGGTGCTTTATTATCTGTTTCATTGTCGTTATCACCGCGTTGTATGTAGGCCGTATATAGCTTTTCGCGAAGGTCGCGGCGTTCCGAAAACTGCAGAAAAGGAATCCAGCTTGGTTTGGATAGGGTGAACACCCATTTTCCTTCCATGCCTGCTTTTTTGGCTTCGTCGGCAGCAGCAGAAACTACAGCTTCGGGCAATCCGGCTAAATCGGCCTCATTATCAAGTACCAATTTGAAGTTGTTGTTTTCAGCCAAAAGGTTCTCTCCCAGTTTAAGAGAAAGCATCGACATTTTTTGGTTGAGTTCCTTCAGCTCATCGCGTTGTTGCTGCGGTAATGCAGCACCGTTACGTGCAAAATCGTCATAAATCTTTTCAACCAAGAGGAGTTGCTCTGCATTGAGCTTCAAGCTGTTTCGCTGATCGTAAACGGCTTTTATACGGTTGAATAGCTGCTGATTGAAACGGATGTTGTTGTAATGTTCGGTTAACAAAGGTGTTGTTTCACGTGCAATTTCCTGCAACCGTTTATTGGTGTTAGCACCTCTTAGTCCTCCAAAAATTGGGCTTACCCTTCCCAACATCTCTCCTGAACGGTCGTAAGCCACGATGGTGTTTTCAAAGTTGGCTGGAGCAGGGTTGTTGATGATGGATTCAATTTCTGCATTATTTTCACGTATGCCTGCTTCAAAAGCGGGAAGAAAATGCTCATTGTCAATCTGTTGAAAAGGAGGAACACCAAATGGCGTGTCGAAAGGTTTAAGAAGCAGATTGGGTGTTTGTGCCTGTAAAAACAACACAAACAATAAAATTGGGACTAAAAAAAGTGTTTTTTTCATGACAAAAGGATTCATTTACAACAATAAAATAGAAGTCGGCATAAAAATAAACCTATTTCGAATGACTTTACCCTGCAGCATGAAAAATAGCCTTCTGAACAAGTTTTCGGTAAGATTCAGCCTTTAAACAAAGCTGATAACTTCAAGATACAGTGAAGTATTTGGCTTTTTGAGTTGAAACTTTGAGTTAATCTATCAGGGCGATTGAGGCTTTTTTAGCATGACCGCAGCTTTGTATTCGGGCCAGTTCCACTCCAGAAGGCTCTTGGTTTCCCATTCCTCTAGAAAATTGATTTTACGTTTCTGAATCTGGTCGTAGTATTCTTCAGGACGCAAATTGTGTTTTTCGGAAGGAAAATCTTTTTGCGATTCCTGAATCTGTTTTAGCACAGGCAGACTTTTGTCGAGGTATGGAAGTGTTTTATCAGATAGATCAACAAGAAAGCTGAAATGAACAAAGGATTTTCCTGCATGTGAAAAGTTATAGCGTGCGATAGCCGTGTCCCAGTCGATCAACGAACTCAAGGTGAGCAGTATAAGCAATGATTGAAAATTAACCCGAAACAGGTACCGGGCCGTTTTGTGTTTCGAAATCTTGCGATAAACGCTGTAAAGTCCATATATGGTAAGTATCAAAAACAACAAAACGCCGATGCGCTTATAGGCTAAGGCATAATAGGTTATGTACCAATAATTGCGCATACCGACAGAAACGGCAAGAAAAGCATTCTGAGCCAGCCAAACATAGCTCAGCTTTTTAAGAAGCTTGTTCTTTTTATAGAAATTGAGATTACCCCTGAAAAAGTAAAGCACGATTCCTATCGAAATAAGGATAGAGTAGATGAGTAAATAGGTCCCTTCGTGTACAAATTGTTTCAGGTACTGACCTTCCCAGTCGAAGCCAAACCAAACCAGACGTATGTCGCTGAAATTCATCACCAGCAACAGCAGGTTCAGAGCGGCCAGCATAAAAACAGCTGCTTTATATTCATTTTTTAAAGAGGTCGTTTTGAAACCAAGTATGCCAATCCGACGTTTTCTGATAGCATCTTCCCTGGCCTGAATGTCGTCGTCGGTAATGAATGCTGTGCTTTTTCTAAAAAAGATGAAGTTGCTAAAAACGAAGCTCCAAAAGAGTGTCACGAAAACAGGAGTGTCTAAATAATTAAAGAAGTTTTCGATGGCTTGCGCAATCCATTTGCCGGTGTCGCCAAACCATTTATCGAATAGCGGATTGGAGGTGCGGTAGATGCTGAAAAAAACAAGAACAACAATCAAAGGAATAACGAGTATGCCGGCTTTGCGGAGATAGTATCCAAAATCTTTGCCGCGTAGCTGAAGGTTGAAAAGGTTTCTGCCAAAATTCCATTGAGCCACAAAAAAGTTAAGGAATGCCTGTGCTCCGGCATGTAAAAGTGACCGAAACAATGGATACGACCACAACCCAACCTGTAAGATAAATAACAGATAATGAACTACATAACTGAAAGTTGAATGAATGAATACAGTTGCAATACCCGTGACCACAAAGCCGGAAAGAACTATTTTTTGTACCCTTGTCTCAAGTGGAATTTGTTTGGTGAAAAAAAGCCATGCCAACAAAATCGCTTCATAGATAAGTAAATTAAGCCCCATTGTTTCGAGGTAGAAAAGCCAACTCATCAACAGTGTGCTAAACAAAACCGGAAAAAGCGTCACTTTATTTTTCATGATGAAATGATTTGATTTTGAAGCATTAACGATAACAGAGAATGAATCGTATATCTTAGTCTGGAAATATTTTGACGGAAATGTCATTTTTAAAATGCAGACCAACTCCTGTGCTCAAACCCAAAACCAGTGGTAGTTTTCATTAACTGCACGAACCAAAAGACACATATAATATCACAACAATTAACGGGGGGTATGTTGCCACAAGGAAGCAGCATGTATTTGGGCGTACAGCAAATGACCGATTCTCCTCCGTTTTAAAGCATTGGAGGTTGATTATCAATGTAACATATTGATTAGTAATGATTGGGATAAATTATACAAATAAGATCCCAGCAATCAATATTGCAATTACTTAAGTTGTATTCAGCTTTTGGTGGAATTTTCAACAGGGTTTTTTGTGACAGTGGATGAGTAAAAACCAGCAACATGAATTGTTTAAGCTGTTAACAGATTATTCTTTTCTGGGTTTAATAGTAAACCAACCATTGACAGGAAAATCAGCATTGATAGAATCACCTGTATGATAATAGTGAAATATCGATTCAAATCCACCAGTAATTACATATTCCCCTTCCAATTTTTCCCACCTTCCAATAATGTCAATGTCTTTGTGAGTAATAAGATAAAATGAATTGGTTTCATCATAACCACCCCGTGAAGTCCCGGTTTTAATTATCCCATTGATATTTTTTCCATCCAGTTGCACGACGGATTCAAGTCCTGAATCGCCATTCTCACTGTGGTACAAAGCGAGTTCTTTATCGGACGAGCTGATAATTTGGATATAGACAGTACGCGTGATTTTTATAGTATCATCATTTACTATACAACGCCCCGCAAAAGTGCCAAGATATAAACCTTCAACAGGAGGGTCTTGTTTTATACAGGCCGTGAACAGCAAGATGGAAAGCAAAATGAAGGATAACTTTTTCATTGGGATCGACTTGTTTTGTTAACATCATGACCGTCAACTGGCAAAACGGCTCACAAAGATAAACATAGCCGATGCTTTTGCAATAATGTTGAATGAAAAATTCATGAGTTTGGTGTTCTTCTTTTCTTCATCCTTCAAAAGATCAACTGTAGATCGAGCGACTAATAAAGTGGTTTATAAAATGAGGGTAGGTGTTTAAAAGAGTGATATTATCCTTCATTTGAATACAGATGTTTTTGATTGACACGTTTCACAACGCTTGTTTCCTGGAAATTATTATGGATAGGTCTTAATCAATCCGACAAACAGTTTGGCATTCTCCGCCAAAAAAAAATAGTCTCACCCAGCTACACTAACCAAATCACAATTATAAATGTATCACATATCGATTCACGGGTGGCATGCCTCCACATGTGATGCCAAATGGTTATTTCGATTATTCAAATTTCCTTAGTAAGCCAGCGGGAAATCGTTGTTTTGCGAATGTTTTTAACTATCTGTTTACCTAAAAAATAAGGTTGTCGGATTTCATTAAGTCAACTACGTAACCTTCACTATGAATGCTACTTTACATCAAAACTGGCATCGTAAACCGGAAGTGGTGTGTTCATGTTGAGGTGTTCATCAAGGTTGGGTATAATGGTAAATCTGTCAGTGGTTATGCCTGCTTTCTGAAGATATTCACTAACTGCCACATCACGCTGTTTGTTTAATTCATCAACCATAGCATCAGCGGCTTCTTTGCCGCCAATCACTTTCAGGCACTTATCCTGCAGACTGATTGCTGGACTCGTTAATTTAGTTTTGCTGATGAGCCATTGGCCAAAAAGACTGTCGTTAGGTGAATAAAGGCGAAGGCTGTCAGCGGGAAGACTTCCGTCAACACTTTGGCTGCTGTTATTGGTTTTTTCTATGATCCATTGCGACAACGCTTTACGCACAGCCATTTCATCGCGTTCGAGCCCGGAGTTGTAGCGAAAGACAAGTTTTAACGTCATTTCAGGTTTGTCGGTCAGCACTTTTGACATGGCATCCAGGTTTTTACGCTGCGATTGACTGATGCTGTCTTGTAACGGATCAAAGGTGATCATTTTCAGGTCTTCAGGATTTCCTCCTATAGATCGGGCCAATAAATCAAAAGGCGCTGTTACCGCCTTGACAAGAAGGTTTTTAAGAACCTTAAAAGCTGCCTTTCCCCATTTGTAATCAGGATCTTTCAAACTGCCTTCGATGGGGATCTCCAGGTCAATATTTCCTTTTCTATCGCGGAGAATTGCCACAGCCAGCTTAACGGGAATATTGAAGGCTGAATCACTTTTTATTTTATCGCCCACCTTAATCTGTTTCACTATCAGCCGGTTATTGCTTTTCAGAGCACCATCTTTCACCGAAGTTGTATTGGTGAATGAGATGTCGCCTCTCCAGAATGGATGTGCGACATAGTATTTGGTATATGGATTAAAGATGCTCATTGTCAAACTGTTGACGTTGAGATTCAGATCGAAATCCTTATAATTCGTGTTGTCAACAGCCAGTTTAGCCTTCACATCTCCATAACGATTCATCAATGTGCTGATATCAAATTTTACCATCTTGCTGGAGTCGTTGAAACTTGCTGACTGAGCATTGAAATTTTCGAATAGTACTGAAAACTTCTCATTGGTAAGGAAATCATTGTACACAATTGTACCGTTTTCAATGGCAAACCTGTTCATGCCATATTCGTTTTTGGAGTATTGTTCGGCAATTTCGCCAACAAGCTCAGCAAACATAACAAACGGATTTACAACTCCTGCAGGTGTCCCCTCAGTGCCGGCTATTGTTTGAAGCTGTGCCGAAGTGGTGTCAGGAACACGCATCAATCCACTCAGGTTATCCCCGTTTGGTGTAAGTGTAAAAAGCAGATAAGGGTCGGATAAAACGATATTGTCGAAGCGGTAAAGATTTCCACTTGTGTTAATGGAGTCGATTTCGATGGAGAACTGCTTCCATCCCAGCTGTTTATCGTCGTAAGCATCTGTTAGCTCAAAGGCATCGAGCTGCATTTTCCCCTTAAGAGCAATCAAAGTAGGCTCATCTATATTGCCATGTAACTGCATCTTTGCACTGAAAAGTCCTTCAGCTTTTGTGCTGTTGAGGTAATCGCCGAAATAAGGAAACAAGGGTTTTGTGCTCACTTCTGTAGCTTGCAAAGCAAGGTGATAGTCATAGTTTGCCAAATTGTAATCCATTGCTGCTTCGATACTTCCAGCGTCATTTACTATGGTTCTGGCTTCAATATGAATCAAGTTATTATTCCAGGCAATTTCCGGAATCAGCACATCGCCATCAGATAACTCGAGCTTTACCTCAGGATATTTATTCAGGTAAACCAATTCAACATGCTGTAAACTTGTTTTGCCGATAACATATTGAAGGGTATCGGTAGATGGCTCAGCGCTGATACTGTCTTCTGCCAACAAAGTTGTCATAAGGTCATCAAAATTGAACGCATACCCGTTCTGAATTACCTGAACGTTCAGGGTGTCGATGCTGAGTGAGTCAACCTGATAAAAACCTGTAAACAGCTTTGGAATATTTAATCTCACATGCGTTTGGCCAGCATAAATAAATGACTGATCGCTTTTTTGTTCCATCACTTTTAACCCTTCGATGTGCATTCTGCCGGTAAGCGGATTGATATAAATATCGCGCATTACCACTTTCCTACCCGTGTACTCAGGGGCATATTTTTCAATAGCCCAGTGTGCTATCGGCGAGATAAAAAGAAACAACAGGATCAAAACCAACAGGATAAATCCAGCAAAGGCGATAAGACTACTCAGTACGCAGCCAGCTTTCTGAATCAGCTTTTTCATTGCACTCGTTCATTTAGATTTAACAAAACAGCAAGATAGAGGTGCAAATATATGCTAAAATGAATGGATTTCCTGCCTCAATTTTGAATATCAAATGTGTTGAATTTCTGGAGAGGCAGCCAGCTACTGATTGACAAAAGTCTTGTTTTTGAAAGTATCTTAAATTCCTGTAAATGGGGATAAATCATCAATTAAAAATGCGAAGTAACCCTCCATAATAAGTGGTGTTGTATCGCGTCATTGGATACTTTCCTTCGCCTTCAAAGATGCTTCCGTCGAGCAGCGAGAACATTGTCCCGGTGCATTTGTCTTTTGCAAAAGGGTAAAATTCATCAACGACAAGTCGTGTACAAGTTGTCCCTTCGCAGCATTTGTTCGGATCATTAGGAGGCATGCGTTCAAAAGCTACAAACTCTTCATTGTTGATGCGATGCACAATAATGCCCCGGCTTGGAAAATCTGCCGTCAGATACATCCATCCTCCGGCGGTGTTTAATGACTGATAAATAGTAGAGTTGGGATCGATGGTAATATTTACATACACATCGGGAATGTTGGGATTGGGATCTTCTTTCTTGCAGTTGCCGAGGCTCATCACCAAAACAAATAAAACTATTACCTTAAAAACTACCTGTCGCATATGCCTCTTTTCGTTATGTGATGATGCTTGTATTACAATCTTTTGTGAATGTGACACAAAATTAACGCTATTTTTGTTCAGGAATTGTACCTCACATGAAGATAAAGCGTTTTCTATCCCGTCTCCCCCTTTTACTTTTTGTTGTTAGCATTCCTTTTGCATACTCTTGTGGCTTTTTCAAAACGTCGAAATCGCGCAGGCAAAACGTGAAAGTGGAGCAAAAGGCACGTAAAGCCGAAGCAAAAGCATACAATGAAAAAGTTGAAGCTCACCGTGACCGGCAATCAGATGAAACCAAAGCAATGATGAAGAAAACGAAAAAGAAGAATAAAAAGATGCTCAAGCAGTTTCGTAAAAAAAAGTATTGAAATGAAGAATCTTTTTTATTTGCTTAAGTGGGGATCAGGGCTGCTGCTTGTCAGCTTTTTATGGATTATTAATCCTGCACTTCAAGCCCAGACTTCCCTCTATTTCGATCGTTTTTTATCGGAGAATACACGTATTGAAAGGGGTTTGAGTCAAAACACCGTGAACTCTCTCGTTCAGGATTCCGATGGTTTTTTGTGGATTGGTACATGGGATGGGTTGAATAAATTTGATGGCTACAGTTTTAATACGTTTAATAAGGAAAGCGGGCTTACAAACGAGGCCATCAGGGCATTGTATCAATACAAAAATACCTTGTGGGTTGGGACAGAATCCGGCTTGAACGCAATTAATCTCAAGGATGGAAGCATCCGGCAATTTTTAGCTAAAGAAAACGATACCGCAGGATTAAGCGACAACTGGATCAACCATATCACAAGTGATCATTATGGAAAACTTTGGATAAGTACTGCCAGGGGATTGACAGAACTCGATCCGGAGACGTCTAAGTTCCGCCAGGTTTTTAGCAGGGATTATGGCAATCCGATAAGAAGTAATTACTTCAACATGCTTGTTCAGGACCATCAAAACAATTATTGGATTGCTACCAACCATGGGTTAGTGTTCTTTAACAATGAAACAGAGCAAGTGACCCGTTTTTTTCATTCACCATCCGACAGCACCTCGTTGCCACATAACCAGGTAAACTGTCTGCTTATCGATCCTGATCAACGTTTGTGGATAGGAACAAAAAGTGGTGTAGCCTATTATGATTCAAGCAAAATGGCTTTTGTGAAACCGGAAAGCTTAAGGTTTTCGAGCGATTTGATCCCTCAAAAAGAAGTGCTTAGCCTTTTGCATGATAAAAAGCAAACTTTGTGGGTAGGCACAAATGGGCAAGGGCTGTTTTTGTATGACATTAAAAAAGATTCAACCCGCCGAAGCTTTCACCAAACAAACAAATCCTTCAGCTTGAGCGATAACAGGATTTTTACCATGTATATGGACAAGCAGGGTGTCACCTGGGTAGGGTCGTTCAACGGACTTAATAAACTGAATCACAATGCTCCGCGTTTCCGAACCTTTCGTAATGACCCTGATTTCCCGAACAGTCTGGTCAACAATTCGGTTTGGTCTTTTGAAGAGGACTCATATGGTGATATTTGGATTGGAACAGAGGATGGAATCTCGATCCTCGACCGAAAAACTTCAACACATCATTTTATACGGCATCAACCCGAAACTATTAACAGTATCTCAGGTAATCAAATTCGCACTATCAGAAAAGATGCCAATGGCTCTATGTGGATTGGTACACGTTATAGTGGACTTAATCAATATAATACCCACACAAAAAAAGTCACCAGGTATCGGAACAATCCCCGTGATGAAACGACAATTCCTGATGATTTTGTGCTGTCAATTGCCACAGCAGAAGTGCCTTTTATATGGGTTGGGACCGACAAAGGGTTGGGTCAGTTGAATACCCTGACAGGAAAGTTTAAAAATTATTTCCATGATCCTGATAATCCGAAAAGCCTTCCCGATCAAAGGATTTACGATGTCCTGATCGATTCAAAAGGAATGTTATGGGCCTGCACTGCTGATGGCCTTGCATTGTTTCAAAAGGAAACAAACGATTTTATGGTTTTCAGAATTTCTACGCAGGAACAACAGGAAGGTACATTGGCTGTTAACAAGTTTTTTTCTATTCGTGAAACCCGTGATGGAAAATTTTGGCTTGGGACACGCAGTGGCGGATTGGTGTTTTTTGACGCTGAAACAGAAGAGTTCAGGGTCTTTACCGAAAAAGATGGCCTTCCTAATAACATGACTTATGTCGCTCTTGAAGACCTGCATGGCGACATCTGGATTACCAGCAACTGGGGGCTGTCACGCTTCTCATCTGAACAAAGTATTTTTACCAATTACGAAGTTACCGATGGCTTGCAAAGCAATGAATTCAACTTTAATGCAGGAATGATTGCTTCTAACGGGGAGCTTTTTTTCGGAGGAATGAATGGATTCAATGTGTTTTTTCCTGAAGAAATAGCTGTTAACAAGCAGCCGCCAGTTATACAGATCACAGCATTTAAACTATTTAATGTTTTACAAAACAAACAGTTACATAATGGTGATACCATCGTACTCAGGTATGATGACAACGTGTTTTCATTTGATTTTGCAGCCCTTGATTTTACCAATCCTTCAAAAATAAAGTACCGGTATATGTTGGAAGGCTACAATGCGTCATGGATTGAGCGCAGCAGCAGCCAACGTTATGCCGAATATGCCAAGGTGAGCCCGGGAACTTATAATTTCAGGGTGAGAGCTTCCAACAGCGACGGTTACTGGAACGAAGACGGTATTGTTCTTACAATAATTATACGTTCGCCCTGGTATGGCACATGGCTTTTTAGGGTAGCAGCCTTTTTAAGTCTGGTTCTGGCTATTTACCTTATCGTGTTTATTCGTATGCGATCCATACGCAAAACGCATGAAGTTGAACTCAAATATCTGGCACTCGAAAAGCAACTTTTTGCATTGGAGCAGAAGGCGTTACAGCTACAGATGAACCCACATTTCCTGTTCAATTCGCTGAACAGCATCCAAAGTTTTATCGTAAATAATGATATCAACAACGCGATTCATTATTTATCAAAATTTTCGCAACTGATGCGACGCACCCTTGCCAACTCTCGTGAAAGTTATGTGCCCTTACGCGACGAGCTTCAAGCGTTGCAACTGTACGTTGAGATCGAAAAGTTGCGGTTTAATGATAAATTTGAATATGCTATAGAAGTTGATCCTGAGATTGACGAAGGTTTCATCGAAATACCTCCAATGATCATTCAGCCTTATGTCGAAAATGCCATCATCCACGGTCTGATGCATAAAAAACAGAAAGGACGCCTGCTCATTGCCATGAAAATGGATAACGAAAACATACGCGTAATAATTGAGGATGATGGAGTTGGACGTGAAAAAGCTGCGGAAATACGCAGGGAATCGGGTATCGAACGGCAATCAAGGGGAATGACAATTACAAGCGAACGTCTGGAAATTTTAAATCAGTATACGAACGACACCTACACGGTAAATGTGACAGACCTTTTTGATACATCTGAGAAACCCGCCGGTACCCGTGTTGAAATTACAATTCATGCCAATGTAAGTTAACAATTCTTCCAGAATGAAACGCGTTTTGAGTGTAACAAGCTTTTGGGTTGATTAAAGATTTAGCAAAGCAAAACCTTCATTTGTAGTATCAAAATTGGTATTATTGCAAAATCAAACAGAAGTTTTATGATCAGAAGTATCATCGTTGAAGACGAAATAAAATCGCGGGAAACACTCAAAGGGTTGTTGAGTCGTTTTTGTCCTGATGTAATGGTAGTAGCCGAGGCAGGAGGTGTTCAACAGGGTAGGGAAGTGATAAGCAAACATAAACCTGACCTAGTTTTTCTTGATATCGAAATGCCCGATGGCAGCGGATTCAGACTGTTGGATCAGTCAGGTCAGATTGATTATGATGTCATATTTACAACGGCTTTCGATCAGTTTGCAATCAAAGCCATCAGGTATGCAGCCCTCGATTATCTCTTAAAACCGATAGTTCCCGAAGAATTGCAGGCGGCTGTTGAAAAAGTAAGATTACACAAGGAAAAAAAACACAACCTTAGAAATATTGAAGTATTGCTTAATAATGTAAATCCGGCTAATGTTGAACAAAAGAAAGTCGTTCTTTCAACTGTCGAAAAAATTCATGTTGTTGAACTGGACCGCATCTTGCGCTGTGAATCGGATAACTATTACACACATTTTTATTTCACTGACGGCGGTCACCTGCTCATCAGCAAAACCCTCAAAGATGTAGAAGCTTTGCTCGAAGGCGGAAGTTTCATAAGGCCACATAAATCACATCTTATAAACATAAAGTATATTCAGAATTTTAGTCGCGACGAAGGGGGTGTGATTACACTCAATAGTGGAGATAAAATTCCGGTATCGCGACGAAAGAAGGAAAAAATCCTTGAGATTATCCACAACTTGTAACAGCATCTGACATTTCTCAAACAAGAGTTAAAACTAAAATCCTTCGATTTTCAACCATAGAAGTAACGGAGTCGTTTTTTTATTTACTTTTATGCCTCAGTTTTACTCATTGACACTTCAAAACATGGAAGACCTGATTTATATCCTTCTTGGAATTGTATGGGTTGTTTTTTCAGTCATCAAAGGCGTAAAAAAAAATCAGACCCCGCATACCACCGAGCGACCAAAAAGTGAGCTCGAAGAAATTTTTGGTGAGTTTTTTCCAACAGCAAAAGAGCAGGAACCTGCCTACGAAACGCTGGAAGAAACAACTCCGGAATACTTTGAAGAGGAAGCAAAACCTGCCAGCATTTTCGATGCTTATTCAGGTGAAATGAATGATATTGAAATTGTATCTCTTGAAGATGAGGAGATTAATAGCCTCGTTTTTACACACGAAGAAAATAAGGAAAAAGAAGAAAGTAAAGAGCATTATAATCACATTCCATCTTTCAATCTCCGTCAGGCAATAATTTATCAAACAGTGTTGCAACGACCTGAATATTAGTCGAAAAAACACCTGCAAAGCATTTTTTACCGGAGCATTCCATTTTTTGTTAATTAATGTGAAAATGTTTTTATCTTTACCGGCCTTTAACGCATAAAAGAGTAGTAAAACATAAATTAATCCAGTATGTTAAAAAATTTACTAATTACCTTGGGTATTATATTGAGTACCATTACCTTAACATATGCCCAACAAGGAAGGTTGCAGGGAAAAGTTTATGAGAAGGACAGCAGAGAACCGATCGCTTTTGCCAATATTATCCTCGAAAATGGAGGAACAGTTGTTGGTGGAGCTACATCCGACTTTGATGGAAATTACGTCATTAACCCAATCCCTCCCGGAAAGTATGACCTGAAGGCAACCTTTGTAGGTTTTAATCCTGTAACGGTTAAAGGCATCACTATCCCAAGTAATCAAATCACTTTCTATGATATCGTCATGGTAAGTACTTCAATCGACCTTCAAACTGTTGAGGTAATTGAATACCGGGTACCATTGATTTCAAAGGACCAAACTACCAGCGGTGCTTCAGTTACCTCTGAAGAAATTAAGAAGATGCCTAACCGCTCTGCTGATGCTGTTGCGGCAACAGTAGGAGGTGTGTTTTCTGCTGACGGTGAACGTGGTAATGTTCGTGGTGCTCGTTCCGATGCGACGGCAATGTACATCGACGGTGTACGTGTTATTGGTAACAGCAGCGTTCCTCAATCAGCTATTGAACAAGTTGATGTAATCCTTGGTGGAACGCCCGCTCAGTATGGTGATGCCACAGGGGGTATCATCAATGTTACCACAAAAGGTCCTTCACGTAAGTTTGGAGCAGGTGTCGAACTGGAAACTTCTGAGTTTCTTGATGCTTACGGCCATAACCGTGTTGGTTTTAACATGCAAGGACCTCTTATTAAAGGAAAAAAACAAGAGACAGCTCTCTTAGGGTTTTTTGTCGCCGGTGATGTAAACTACAACCGCGATGGTGCTATTTCTTCCAAAGGTTATTACAAGGCTACGGATGCAACACTCCAAAGCTTACAACAAAATCCTCTTCGCCCTACCGGACTTGGATTTGGAACGTATAGAAATGGAGAATTCGTCCGCCTTTCTGATCTGGAAACAACCAAACGTTCAATGAATACCGAAAATTACGGTGTCAACCTTTCCGGTAATATTAATGTTAGAACTACTGAAACCATCAACCTTACTTTTGGTGGTACTTATAATATCTCAAATGGTAATGCCTTCAGCTACAGCGGCTCATTCTTCAACTGGGATAAAAACAGTGAATACAACAACAACACATGGCGTGTTTTTGGTCGTTTCACTCAACGTTTCCCAACAGCCAATGAAAGTACTTCACTTATCAAAAACCTGTATTACTCCATTCAGGCCGACTATACCCGTCAGGTAAATTCTTATGGCGATCCTGATCATTATGAGAATATTTTTGACTACGGATATCTTGGTAAGTTCTCTGTTTATAAACAACCTACTTTTGAACGTGAAAACGTTGAGGTTGACGGAAAAACATACACCAATGTAATGGTGCTTAAAGGTTGGGATAATGACACCCTCGTTACATGGACGCCAAGCAACCTTAATCCATTGGTTGCCAACTATACTACGAGTTATTTCAATACTTATGCCGGACAACCCGAAGATAATTTCCGCAATCTTGATCAGGTGGTTCTTGGTGGAGCTTTACTTAATGGTGCAGGCCCTACAGGTTATTATAGCCTCTTCCAGGCTCCCGGAGCTATCCAGTCAGGCTATGGAAAAGATGATAACGATCAGTTTGGTGTCAACGTTGCCGGATCAATGGATATTGGAAACCATGAAATCAAATTAGGATTCCAATACGAACAACGGACCAACCGTAGCATCGATTATGCACCAACCGGTTTGTGGACACTGATGAGAGGTCTCACCAATTTCCATATTGAGGAGTTGGATGTTGATAATCCATTCGTTGTCAGCTACGATGGCATTGTCGATACAGTAAAATATTACAGAAATTATGACCCAAACTCACAACGAACATTCGATAAGAATTTGAGAACCAGTCTTGGTTTACCTATCGAAGGACTGGATTATATTGTGGTGGATTCATATGATGCTAATAATAACACCATTGAATACTATGACTTAAATGGTGTTCGCCATACAATCGGAACAAGCGAGAATCCTTTCAATATCGATATGTTCAGCCCGGATGAACTGCTTAACGATGGTAATTCTTATGCAACTTATTTAGGTTTTGATTATAAAGGAAATAAACTAACCAGTCGCCCAAGTTTTGATGACTTTTTTAACCTCAGAGATGAAAATGGCATGTATTTGCGTCCTGTTGGTGCTTTCCAGCCAATTTATATGGCCGGTTATCTTCAGGATAAATTTGCTTTCAAGGATCTTATCTTTAATATAGGTGTACGTGTCGACCGTTTTGATGCCAACCAAAAAGTTCTGAAAGATCCATACCTGTTCTATAATGCCAAAACAGCAGGTGAAGTTAGTGCTATCAACTCAACACCAGTCACTCACCCACAAGGTATTGGAAGCGATTATACTGTTTATGTTGATAAAGCTAATGACCCAACCCGCATCGTTGGTTACCGTTTTGAAAATACCTGGTATAATGAAGATGGTGCTGTTATTCAGGATCCAACCAAACTGGATGTTGGCTCTGGGATCTCTCCTTTCCTTGTTGACCCGGGTCAAAGCCGTGTAAACATCTCATCTTTCAAAGATTATGAGCCGGAATTGAATATCATGCCCCGTATCTCTTTCTCTTTCCCAATTTCAGATGAAGCCTTGTTCTTTGCGCATTATGATGTGTTGACACAACGCCCGACAAGTAACTTGTTCTCGAATCCTGCTACCTACTATTTCTTTGAAAGTATCACAGGAACAATCAATAATCCTTCATTGAAGCCAACGCAGACTATTGATTACGAGTTAGGCTTTACACAAAAACTGACTAATACCAGCTCGCTGACCTTTACCTCATTCTACCGCGAAATGCGTAACATGATTCAGGTTTACCGATTCACCGGAGCTTATCCTAAAGACTATACTTCTTTCAGTAACCTTGACTTTGGAACTGTAAAAGGTCTTACAGTTGAGTACGACCTTCGCCGCACCAACAATGCCCGTATCCGCGCCGGCTACACATTGCAGTTTGCAAATGCAACAGGAGCTAGTACAACAACAGCTGCTTCTCTTATCGCTGCCGGATTGCCTAATCTTCGTTCCACAATCCCAATGCCATGGGACCGCCGTCATCAGTTCAACCTCTTATTGGATTACCGTTATGGTTCAGGAAAAGAGTACAACGGACCAACGATCAGCAGAGAGAAGAAAGATAAAGCACCAGTTAAATTGCTTGAAAATACAGGTTTCACCCTTACCGTACTTGGTGGTTCAGGAACTCCATACACAGCTGCACGTAAAGTTAATTCACCTATCTCAGCCAGCTCAAACCTTCTCAAAGGTTCTTATTATGGCTCACGCCTTCCATGGCAGTTCCGTCTCGACTTGCGCGTTGATAAAGATTTTGACCTGAACTTTGGTAAAACAAACGACGGAAGTGTACGTAAAGCATACATGAATGTTTATTTGCAGGTTCTTAATTTGTTGGATACCAAAAACGTATTAAACGTATATTCTGCAACAGGTAATGCCGATGATGATGGATATCTGTCTGCTCCTGAATGGCAGCGTGAAATCAATACCCAAACCGATCCGGTCGCTTTCAGAGAACTTTACGAAATATATGTGAACCGTCCGGGTAATTACAGCTCACCACGCCAGATTCGTATTGGACTTATGTTTAACTTTTAATTCTGGTAAGGTTTAAAAATCGAGTAAAAATGAATAATAATATAGGAAAGATGAAGAATATCATTCAAACGCTGTTTGCCGCAAGCTTTGTTTTGCTGATACTCACCCAAACCCAGGCTAAAGAACTTGTTTTGACCAACGGTCAGAAAACCGCTGTATTGAAGCAAACTTCTGCAGGCTGTTCTCCCTCTTCTGCTTTTGAATGGCTCGATGTGAATAATATCAGGGCTCGTATCAATGGAGGTGGTGATATGTGGTGGGATCTTGATGGTAATGCCAAATATTTTGTGCCCAAGAACGGAACTGCAACCTCCATGTTTTCCGGAGCACTCTGGATTGGGGGTCTTGATATCAATAATCAGCTGAAGTTAGCCGCTCAAAGGTATCGTGGTGCTGGGAACGACTTCTGGACTGGACCTCTTACAATTGATGGTACAGCTGCAATTGATGAAGCTACCTGCGCCCAGTATGACAAGCATTTTAAAATGACTCGCGCAATTGTTGACGACTTTTTGGCTCATACTGACCCTATTACAGGTGCTTTTATCCCTAGCGATGACTATGCTATCCCAAAAGAAATACTCGAATGGCCGGCACATGGTGATATTTCTATGAACCAAAGTTATTACCTCGCCCCATTTTATGATGTTGATGGTGATGGTGAATATAACCCGCTAGCTGGTGATTATCCCTATTATGATATTGACAACAGTCTTTGTAAAACCCGCACTCCCTCAATGGACGAATCTATTGAAGGGGCTATCAGCGGTTCGGTACTTGCCGACCAGGTTATAAAAGGAGACCAAACCATTTGGTGGGTTTTCAACGACAAAGGAAACTTCCATTCTGAAACTCAAGGTTCAGCTATTGGTATGGAAATCAGAGGTCAGGTTTTTGGTTTTGCAACAAATGACGAAATTAATAACATGACATTCTACAGTTATGAAATTATCAACCGATCAACATTTGAATTAACCCAAACCTTTTTCTCACAATGGGTAGACCCTGATTTGGGTTATGCTGGTGACGACTTTATCGGTTGTGATATCATACGTGGGTTAGGTTTTTGTTATAATGGTAGAGCTGTGGATGGTAGCGGAACCCCTGAAGCATACGGCGCTCAACCTCCTGCTGTTGGTGTCGACTTTTTCCAGGGGCCATATATGGATCCACTTCCTGAAGATCGTCCTAAATACCGTGTTCTTGTAGGTTCTACCGGTGACACTATCCTTGAACAATTATGTACTGAAAGTATTAATGGTATTAATTTCGGTGACGGAATACCAGGTAACGAACGTTTTGGGATGCGTCGCTTTTTATTCCACAATAATTCAAGTGGTGATCTTGGTGACCCAAGTACTGCTCCTCAATACTATAACATTCTTCGTGGTAAATGGAAAAATGGACAGGCCATGTCTTATGGTGGCAATGCTTTCCCTGGAAATCCTGGTGTTGTAGGTCCTGAATGTGATTTCATGTTTCCTGGTAGTACAGACCCATGTAACTGGGGTACCGGTGGTGCTATTCCTAATGGCGGTTACACACAGAATGGTTTTTACTGGACGGAAGAAACTGGTAATAATGGAGCCCCTAATGATCCTGCTGACCGCCGTTTCCTTCACTCTGCCGGACCATTTACGCTGAAACCCGGTGCTGTAAATTATATCACTGTTGGGGTGCCTTGGGCAAGAGCAACTTCTGGTGGTCCTTTAGCTTCCGTTGAGCTGCTCAAACGTGTTGATGATAAATGTCAGGCATTATTTGATAACTGTTTTAAAGTTATTGACGGTCCAAACGCCCCTGATCTTTCTTTCAGAGAACTCGACCGTGAAGTAATTATGTACATTTCAAACTCTCCTTCTTCAAATAACTATAATGAAGAATATTTTGAGTTTGACCCAAATATCGTACAACCACATCCAATTTTTCCTGATCAACGCAGCGACTCATTGTATCGTTTCGAAGGATACCTTATCTATCAGCTCAAAAATGCTACTGTAAGTGTGGAAAGCTTAAAAGATCCTGACCTGGTGCGTCTTGTTGCTCAGTTTGATAAAAAGAATGGTGTAAACAAACTCGTAAATTATTATTTCGATGATAACATAGGGGCTACTGTTCCGGTTGTTGAAGTAAGAGGTGCTGACAATGGAATTCAACATTCCTTTACACTAACACAGGATGCTTTTGCAACTGGGGATGTTCGTTTGGTGAATCATAAACAATATTATTATCTGGCATTGGCATATGCATACAATCAGTTTAGTCTCTACACCGACGAACCAAGTGTTCTTGGAGGTTTGTTAGGACAAAAAGTACCATTCCTTGCTGGTCGCAAAAACATTAAATTGTATACTGTTATTCCTCACAAAACAGTTAATGGCACACTTGCAAATGCGGGCTTTGGTGATGGTCCTGAAATTACACGTTTAGCTGGTAATGGTAATGGTGGCATGAGTCTTGATCTCACTGAGGGGACTATCGATGAAATTCTTGCAAAAGACCCGGCAAGTACCGAAAACCTTTATGGAAGTCCGAATTATCCAATGGCATACCATGCTACTTACAAGGAAAATGCTGGTCCGATTAGTGTAAAGGTTATCGATCCATTAAATGTTGTAGCTTCTGATTATGAGTTGTGGATGGATACACTTATTTCTCAGCGCATCTTCAATGTTACCAATGATGGAACTATAAATGGTGATACAGCCAGTAAGATGGTTTCTAACTGGTATTTGAAGGACCTTGCCACAAATGAGGTTTTCAAGTCAGATACTACAACTATCACCGATAGCGAAAAATTATTCCTTGAAAGAGGTATTTCAGTCAGAATTACTCAACCTTATAACCCTGGTCTTTACCGTTTAGGTAATGACGGCGCTAACGATCCGATATCTGCTGTTTTAGCACCTAATAACGGATTTATAGAATCAACTGTGACCTATGCTGACAGCTCAAGGGCTTATCTTTCGGGTATCGCTGACAGTGATCAACCTCCTGGGTCCCCTTTAAACTGGATTCGTTCAGGAAAGTACAAAGACACCGAGAATGCTCTTAATGATGACTGGGGCATGTCAGTGAGTCCTTTACGTCCATGGGATCCAGATGAATCTTATGAAAAAATAGCCGGACGTACCTGGGCGCCATATTCTTTGGTAGCCTACGGAAACAATACGGGTGAAACAGGCCAATCGTCTGTTGGACCAGGTTATAGCTCACTTTCTAAAACTCAGAGAAGTATGAGCACCATATCAAGTATTGATATTGTATTAACTCCTGATAAATCTAAGTGGACACGCAGTGCCGTTATAGAAATGGGAATGGATTCATTACTTACTGAAGGCAGGGCTAAACGCTTTGCGTTGCGTAAATCACCTTCAGTGGATAAAGATGGTAAACCAGCTGCCTCAATGGATGGTGAACCAAGTAGCAACCCGACTGATCCCAATTATATTGGCAGTTATGGTATGGGTTGGTTCCCGGGTTATGCTATCAACGTTGAGACAGGTGAACGGTTAAACATCATGTTTGGAGAAGATTCCTATCTTTCCGGAATGAATGGTCGTGACATGTTATTTAATCCACCACCACGTAATCTTGATATTGAAGAACAGATTCTTGATCCAAATATCTTCTCTCAAACAAGTTTCACCAGTTTGTTCGGTGGAAAGCATTATGTATATATCATGCGTCATGACTATAGCAGGTTTGAGCAATTTGGTTTTGTTTTTGAATATTCCTCACCTGCTTATGATGCCGGCCAATATGCTTATGGAATGCTCGATACTATCTTTGAAAGTCCTAACTTCATGCCTATTCATACCCAGAACTTTTTCTCACAGATTATGTATGTGGGTATGCCGTTGCCGGTTAAAGGACAAGAATGGCTTTCAAATGAGGCAACAATTCGTATTCGCGTTGCTAAACCTTATGCCAGATACCATGGTATGATCAGTCCCGATTCTGTCTATGTTGATGATCTGGAAAACCAGGGATATCCTAAATATGCATTCTCTATGAAAGGGCTGGCAGCCGAGCAGGATAATCCTGATAAGTTGCAAACCGATCTCGATTTGATCTCTGTCGTTCCAAATCCATATTATGCCTATTCTAACTATGAAACGAATGCACTGGACAACAGGGTGAAAATTGCTAATCTTCCTGAAACTTGCATCGTTACCATTTATAACATGAGTGGCACAAAGATTCGGCAGTTTAAAAAGGATGAAACCAAGACTTCTGTTGATTGGGATTTGAAAAACTTTGCGGGCGTACCAATTGCTAGTGGCGTTTATCTGATCCATATCAAATCGGCCGAAGGCGAGCGTATCGTGAAGTGGTTTGGAACTATGCGTCCGATTGACCTGAATACATTCTAATACCAATTAGTTGCGAACAAAAAAATTACACGAATATGAGTACTTTATATAAATATTTAATCGCAATTGGCCTCATCCTTTCTCTTGGGGCTGGAAGTTTGCAGGCTGGGAATAAAGATAGATCTGGTCAAGCCGGTGCTTCTGAGTTGTTGATCAACCCATGGGCACGCAGCACAGGCTGGGGCAATGCCGGTATGTCGAGCATCAAAGGTCTTGAAGCTATCTGGAGCAATGTTGGCGGTTTAGCCTTTACGCAGAAAACCGATTTGATTTTTGCGCATACAAATTGGCTTAAAGGTGCAGATGTGAACATTTATTCATTTGGCTTTTCTCAACGTATGGGTGAGTCTGGTGTCCTTGGATTGTCAGTGATGTCAATGAACTTTGGTGATATTCCAATCACAACCACCGAATACCCTGATGGCGGACTTGGTAGTTTTTCACCTAACTTATTGAATTTGAGTCTTGCCTATGCTAAATCTTTTTCAAATAGTATCCATGCCGGATTCGTTTTGAAAATCATTTCCGAAAGCATTTCAGATATCAGTGCTCAAGGAGTGGCTATTGATGCAGGTATACAGTATGTTACAGGTACTATGGAGAACATTCATTTCGGGATTACGCTTAAGAATATTGGACCAACAATGAGCTTCTCAGGCGACGGTCTTTCCTTAAGGGCTTTCATTCCCGGACAGGAAACGCAGTTTACCCTTGAACAACGGTCTGAAGCTTTTGAATTACCTACACAACTTGTTATTGGAACTGCCTATGACTTTCTTTTCGAAAATGATTACCGTTTCACTTTAGCTGGAAACTTTACTTCAAACTCCTTCACTAAAGATCAGATTACTGCCGGTGCTGAAGTTAGCTTGAAAGATTATCTATTGCTTCGTGCAGGTTATACCTATGAAGATGGAATGTGGGAAACGATCGAAACTGATATTCGTACCAATGTGAGCAAAGGCTTTAGTGCAGGAGTAACAGTTCAGGTTCCTTTAAGCAAGGAAAAGGGCTCTGCAATTGCTATTGATTATTCATATAGGACAACAGATCACTTTAAAGGAAATCATTCGATCGGAGCGAAGATTAGTTTCTAGTTTAGCTAAGGAAAAAAATATTAATTTTGTGTCGTGAAAGGCCCTTACATTGCTAAGGGTCTTTTTTACTTAATATATTCAAAATCAAATCATTATGTCGGAGACCAAATATTTCACAGAAGAAGGCCTGAAACGATTGAAAGGTGAATTGGAAGAGTTGTTGACTAAAGAGCGTCCCAGAATATCGCAGATGATTGCTGAAGCACGCGATAAAGGTGACCTTTCTGAAAATGCTGAATATGATGCAGCAAAAGAGGCTCAGGGAATGCTTGAGTTAAAGATTTCCCAGTTGCAGGATTTGGTTATGAATGCCCGGGTGCTCGACGAATCCAAAATGGATAACACCAAGGTATTATTGCTATCTAAAGTAAAAATAAAAAATATTAATAACGGCAGTACAATGAACTACATCGTTGTGCCTGAAAAGGAAGCCGACTTAAAACAGGGCAAGATTTCTGTTAACTCACCTATTGCGAAAGGGTTGCTGGGCAAGTCGGTAGGCGACAGGGCTGAAATAGCTGTGCCTGCAGGAAAAGTGACACTGGAGATTGTTGAAATTTCACGCTAATTATCTGAGTTATGGCAACAATATTTGCACGTATCGTTAATGGTGAAATCCCATGCTATAAAGTAGCCGAAGATGAGAAATTCCTTGCCTTCCTGGATATCAATCCGCTGGCAAAAGGTCATACTCTTGTTATTCCAAAGGTAGAGACGGATTATATCTTTGATATGACTGATAGCGACTTATCTGCAATGATGATTTTTGCTAAGAAGGTGGCTAAAGCCATCAAAGAAGTAGTACCTTGTACAAAGATTGGTGTAACTGTTATTGGCCTTGAAGTGCCGCATGCACATATTCATCTTATTCCAATAAACAGCATTTACGATATGGATTTTAGCAGACCTAAACTGCAGCTTGATTCTTCTGTTTTTGAAAGCCTGAGCCAGGAAATTGCTTCTATGGTCTAACACTATTTGGATAAAAAGAAAAAGCGCTGTTTTCATCTGAAAACAGCGCTTTTTCTTTTTAGTGTTTAGCCTTGTCAGTCAATCATTACAACTAAATAACGTGAAGCACTCCAAAAATCATCAGGGTGCAAAATTCTAAGGCTGTCAATCGAATCTTCACCTGACAACTGATAGCTGGCAGCTGGATGAATGGTAAGCAGACGGGCTTTCTTACTGAATACAGGAAGTGCAAGAATGTCGCGCTGATCGGCCATAGTAAAGAGTGATTTATCGAAGTTTTCACTCACTTTTCGACTCTTTCCTAATCCAATGAATCCGCCTTCTTTTGTAACAATCTTCTGTTCTTCGAGGTATTTTTTGTTGCCAATAATATACCAAACAGTATTCTTTTCAACAATTTGTTGCGAGATAACCGCTTCTTTTTCCATACTTAGTGTTTCCATTGCAGCCAGGTTCTTCTCAAGATTCCGAATTACCAATTGCTTGTTAGACAGGTCTTCTTTTAACTGACTTATTTCAGCATCTTTCGTTTCTATTTGTCCGTTAAGGCTGGCAATCATTTGTTCAAGCTCCGCTCTTTTTTTGCCAGCACCGCGCAACTGCTTTCTTAGATCGTCAACTATTTGCTTGTTTTTGAGCAATAACTCATAAATAGCTTCGATATCGCGATTGATTTCTTCTTCCTGACTTTTCCGCTGTTCTGGATCGGCATCTGATAACTGCGTAATGAGCTTCTCTTTCATTTTTATCTCATCAAGATTTCGCTGAATAGCATTAAAAGCTTTTACATACGACATAGTTATGGTGTCTTTCTCAACACCTTTACTTTCTAAACTATCTGTTATTGCAGTTAAACGCTCAATTTCTTTTTTATATTTTTCAGTACAAGATGTTGATTGTATGACGATTACAACAATAAACAAAAGTTGAATGATTCTTTTCATGGGATTAAATCTTTAAATTAGACTACAAAATTACAACCAACAGCAACCAAATCAACCAAATAGTGAAAATTTATCTCCTTAAAGCTGTTTCACCTTTAAGTGATCCTATTGCCAGTGCCTGCGCAAACTATTAGTATTAACTCTAATACTTAAGTTTCATTGTCCCAATTCTTCTATTTTTGCAAGAATGAAACATTTTAACAGCTATAAGCGGGGTTTTTGGGAATTGAAACAAGTATTGCTTGCCTTGATACTGGCGTTTAGCATCCTTTCATGTGCGGACCGGATTGCTGAAAGTGAACCCGAAACTGCCATAATTAATGAATCGCCCTATTTGAATCACCATGATTCTGCTTTTTATGTGGGTAAAGAGGCGTGTCGTGACTGCCATTATCAAAATTACGTTTCCTATTTGCGAACTGGCATGGGTCGTTCGTTTGGGTATGCAACACCTGCAAAAAGCGATGCTGTCATAGGCCCTGATTCCCTCATATTCGATAAACACAAAAATCTTTTTTATCACCCTTTCTGGAAAGATAGCACACTGATGGTCACCGAGTTCAGGCTTGAAGGTACTGATACCATCCACAAAAGAACAGAGCGTGTTGATTTTATTATTGGTTCAGGCCATCATACCAATTCTCATATTTCTGTTGTGAATGGATATGCCTACCAGATTCCTTTTACCTATTATACACAGGAACAACGCTTTGACTTGCCTCCCGGATTCGAAAATGGTGAAAACACGCGTTTTTCAAGGTATCTTGGACTCGAGTGTATTTCTTGTCATAATGGACTTCCGGAACTTGTGCTGGGTTCTCAAAACAAATACACTCATATTCCTGTTGGGATAGATTGTGAGCGCTGCCATGGTCCGGGCTCTATTCATGTGAAGCGGACCAAAACCGGTATTTTGGTCGACACTTCAAAAATGATTGATTATTCAATTGTTAACCCGCGTCGACTTTCAAAAAAACTTCAAAATGATGTGTGTGCCAGATGTCATCTTCAGGGTACGATGGTGCTTAAGAATGGAAAAAGTTTCTATGATTTCAAGCCCGGAATGGCTTTGACAGATGTAATGGATGTTTTCATGCCATCTTATGAAGGAGGGCCGCCAACACTCATCATGGCATCTCATATCGAGCGGATGATGGAAAGTGCTTGTTACCTAAAAACAGATGGCGATATCTCATGCATTCAATGTCATAACCCACATATAACAGTCGCTGAGACCTCAAGGAATGTTTTTAATAAAGTTTGCACCGATTGTCACGGGATTGCTGCTGATGCCTATCATAAAAAAGAAATAATTACAAATAAAAGTCTGGACGATTGTGTGCAATGCCATATGCTGAAGCTTGATAGCCGCGATATTCCCCATGTTAAAATAACGGATCACAAAATTAGCATGCCTGAAACTGATACACAAATCCCAACTCGTTTTAAAGGATTGGTTGCTGTAAATAACAGGCACACTGATCCCTTCACCAAAGGAAGGGGTTATCTTCGTGAATATGAAACCTATTATCAAAATCCGATTTATCTCGATTCCGCTCGTGTGTTTCTTCAGCCACATACAAAGAAAACATCTCGGTCTCATTTTAAAGCCTTTGTGCAGTATTATTTTCTCACAGATAACTATGGGGCAATCAGGCATTTGGTAAAAGCCAACGGAATCGAAGTAATCCTGAGTAATTTTCTAATCAAGCAAGATTATGAAAATGAAGATGCGTGGGCTGCTTACAGGGTAGGGCAGTCTTTCGAACAAAATAAGGACAGAATTACTGCATGGGCATTTTATAAAAAAGCCATAGAACTTGCCCCTTTGCATGCCGGTATGATGAATAAATTTGGAAGTTTACTCGTTAGTATGGATAGCATACCTCAGGCGCGTAAGGTTTTTGCAAGGGTTCTTGCCGAACATCCCCGAAACGAACAGGCTTGGGTAAATCATGGATTTTGCGAAATGCAACTGAACAATATTTCACAGGCGCAACGATCCTATCAAATGGCAATCAGCCTCAATCCTGATAATATCCAGGTTCTGGTAAACCTGGCAAGCTTATTCTGGTCTGTTAATAACAAAGAGCAGGCGGAAGTCTATCTAAAACGCTGTCTTTTGTTGTCGCCTGAACATAGTCAGGCACTTGCCTTAAAAACGGAAATGAAGAAGTTAGAATTTTAGATCTTTATTCTGTTACGAAGAAAATCAAATGATACGAATCAGTGTTGAAATGTCGAAATGATCATTTAATTTGTTTTTATCAGAAGTGAAAACCAAACTGAAACCACCGCCACCCGAGCCGCAGAGTTTCATTGTAAAATCGCCGCTTCTTGAACCTTCTTCCCAAAAATGGTTTATTGAAGCCGGAATCATAGGTTTTAGAAATTCTTTTTCAAAATGGGAGATAAGTTGCAGCGATGAAAAAAATGAAGTTGCATCCTGACTCATGAAGCTCTCAATAGCCTGATTGACTGATGGAATCCATTGCTGACTTGCCTTCTTGTAAAAAGAGAGAAAATGCATCTGCTGATGAAAAAAGCTGACAAGAGGGGCCGTTTTTCCGATGGTCCCACTATCAAAAAGAAAGCCTTGAATATGGTCATTTGAAGGAAGTTCGGTTAGACAACGAATTTGTTGCTCGTTTTCAATCAAAATTGGCTGCCGCAACAAACAGCAAAGAGGATCAATACCAGAACTACTTCCATGAAAATAGCTTTCCAGATAACCTAAGTTTTTTTTAAGAACCTGAAAGTCCTTTTCCTGAAAAAATGCATAGCGTTCATAAATCGCTGCCACCAGCGCTCCTGAGCTGCCCGCGCCGTAACCTTGAGGAATATCCGAATTAAACCATAACCCGTCGGAAAAATCTTTTTGAAGAAGTTGCAGATCAATGAGGGAATCAGCTGTTTTATCCGACCTCAGATAGCGGATGTAGGCCTCAAGTTCATTAAATAGGTTTCGGTCAGTTTCGGTTATTATTTCACCTGCCTGCCAATGCCCGCTGAAGCGTTTTAAAGGCGTTACAAGCGCTTTTGAACCAACTATTACGCTGTATTCGCCAAAGAGCATTACCTTGCCGTAAAAAGCTGATTCTGTCGTTTTCATTTTGGTTAAATTTCAGAGGGGCCTGTTCCAACCGCATCATTGATCCAGTAGTTATTTTCACAATAGGTCGCCAAATCCGACTGGATAAAATCCTGAACAGTATTATGGTTTGCTTCAGGATAAAGCAAATGAAGGTTTGGGCCGGCATCAAGGGTAAAACAAAGTGGTATACCCGTTTTATTACGAAAAGCCCTTACTTTTTCGATTGCTGCCAAGGTTGCAGGTTTTAATAGAATGAAAGATGGGATTGATGTCATCATCAAAGCATGAAGTTGTAATGCCTCTGCTTCTGCTATTTGCATAAAAACATCAAGATCAGCAGTTTTCAATGCCTTCAATAATTGTTCTGTATGCTTGTGTGCCTGATCATATCTTGTGTTTGCATAAGGGTTACCTTCCATTAATGCATGACCCGCTCTGCTTGAAACCGATTTTGTGCCTGCATTGATGATAAGAATGCTGTCGCGGTAGGTCCGAAAAAGAGGGTGAATCTCATCAAGAGCCACGGCATATTCATCATTGCTTTCTGCATGAGCAGATGTTGTCCCCCAGAGCGAGGCATAAGGGAAAACACTTCGTGCGGCACTTCCTGATGCCATACGCGATAACCAGGAAGCTTTCTGAAGCATGGCCTGCTGCGTCAGGGCTGTTTCGCGAAAATGCTTTTCAATATCCAGAAGGCACATCACCAATGCGCTCATGCCCGATGCTGACGAGGCTATACCGGAGGAGTGAGGAAAACTGTTATGACTTTCAATGTCAAGGTGAATATCGTTAAGAAAAGGCAGTATATCAAGTTGTTGAAAAAGAAACTTTATTATTTTTTCAGCAAATTGCGGTTGTGATTTCCCCTCAAAACGAAATTGCAGTTGAATGCCTTTTTCTTTTTTGGGTTCCCACCTGATAGATGTTTCGGTGCGGGCTTCTGAAAGCGTTAAACTTACCGAAGGGTTATTGGGTAGTTGATTGCCATGTTTACCCCAATATTTAACGATGGCAATATTTGAAGGACTTTGCCAGGCTGTAGTGCCATATGAATCTTTCGAACTATTAGCTTTAACGGCTTCTTTTTGATAATAGGCTTGTAACATAGGATTAGTTTATGAACGAACAAGCTCAGCATAGGTGAATAGAATGTCTGAGGCTTTATCTTTGAAATAACGACGAACCCAGGCTTCGTCTTTTTGTGTCATAACGAGCATAAAATCACCACCCCAGGCCCCAAGGTTTTTCACATGTCCATCAAAATCAGGAAATTGCTCTTTTAAGGGTGGCAAACCAAGTATTTCTGACAAAATAGCTTCGTGTTGGTTCATCAATTCACAAAAAGTATCAAAATCGGTTGTAGATCCAACGGCTTCAGTAATGGCTGTAATTTGATTCACTTGTTTGGTAAGATCTTTGTCTTCAGTAAGTTGCTGGAAATCACGAATACCTTGAGTGGAATCTTTTTTATGGCCGCGATACACAAAAAATAACTTGTCAGCAAAAGGTGGTTTAAAGGTGGCTTTGCTTACAAGAGGTTTCAGATGGTTGAGCTGAAAAATAACAGGAGCGGAAGCATTAGCACATGCGATGTCATAGCCCGAACCACCGATGGAGAATTGCAGTAGAGCATAAGGATCAACTTTTGCCCATTTTGCAAGATTGGCAATTAGGGTCGAACTCGTGCCTAATCCCCATTCCGGCTCAAAATCAAGACGGGTTTTGATGGTATAGGAATGTTTTCCGTCAAAAATATCTGGATTTAATTGCTTAAGCGTTAGCAATATCATTTGTAGTTTAATACTCTTTTGTCGGTCGGAAGTATTAATAATATCTAAACCGGGGAGCTCGAAAAGCAATTTCAACCAGGGTGTTTGAGGTCCAAATGCATACCATGAGAGCAGAGCATGTCCGGATGACTCTTCCTGAATAATTTCTAACGACTGTGTTTTGATTAGCGGTAAAGCAAGGGCCTTTGCTCCTGATAACACCAAATATTCACCTGTAAGCAAAAGTTTACCGTTCGAACGAAACGTTAGCGGGGTTTGTTGCATCATTTTCTTAGCGAAGCAATGTATTGTCCAACACTTGCAAAAGAAACTTTTTGGTCTTTAAAATGCTCTGTTGCCGCGTTCTTCTCTTCATCGTTGGCTTTGAAATGGTTGAGTATATTGAAGAGGTGCATCTTCATATGCCCGGCCTGAATGCCCTTGGTAGTAAGTGATTTAACGGCAGAAAAATTGTTAGCCATACCCATAACCGATGCAATCATCATCAACTCGGTAGCTGTAGGATTACCCAACAACTCCAGCGATTGCTTTGCTAATGGATGAAGACTTGTGAGTCCGCCAACAGTTCCAACAGCCATTGGTACTTCGAGGATAAAACGAAACATTCCATCTTCAATTTCAACGCGCGAGAGGCTTTCATAACGTCCGTTCCTGGAAGCATAAGCATGTCCGGCAGCTTCAATAGCCCGAAAATCATTTCCAGTAGCGATAGCTACTGCATCGATACCGTTGTAAATTCCTTTATTGTGTGTAGTTGCCCGAAAAACATCCACATGAGCAATTTTTACAGCCTTTTCAAATTTACGCGCAAATGCTTCACCATCAAGTTTTTCGTCAACATTATCCAGTTGATTTAATGGACATTCAACCCAGGTTTTAACCACACATTCAGGAGTATAGTTTGAAAGAATTGCCATGATAATCTCGCACTGACGATGCTCATCAGCCAAATGAACCTGTTCGGAAAGAAAGACTTTCAGCGTTTGTCCAAACTCTTCCAGAACTGAGTTGATGAAGTTAGCCCCCATCGAATCTTTTGTTTCGAAGGTGACAAGAAACTGGTAATAATGTTCGATTTCGTGTGTCAGGTCAACGAGTTCGATATCTAAAATACCACCACCTCTTTTTTCCATGTTGGCGGTAATAGGTTTCACCGATTCGATCAAACTTCTTTTGAGTGATGGTAACATGGCATACAGCACGTGTGTTTCGCCTGTCCAGCTGAAATGTACCTGTCCCACCTTTTTAGTTCCCAAAATTTCGGAATGAAAGCCGCCTCTCTCGCTCCAGAATTTGGCGGAGGCAGATGCGGCAGCAACTACCGAACTTTCTTCGATAACCATTGGCACAAGATAGGTGCGGCCGTTGATAATTACATTCGGTGCAATGCCGTATGGTATATAGAAATTAGTAATGGTGTTCTCGCTGAATTCATCAAAAAGTTTTTGCTGACTTTCATCTGAATGCCAGAAACTTTTTAGTAAACTGACAACTTCACCCGGATTTTCAAAATATTCGGCAACAAGTTTGAGCTTGTCTTCCTTGAGTAGTTTTGAAAAGCCACTGATGATAATGTCTCTTTTTCTTCTCATATTACCCTTGTATTGATGCTACTTAAAGGTTATTTGAATCAAACAACAAAGTAACATAATAAATGTTTAACAGTCAAATCATTTGTTTGGAGGTCTGAAAGTAATGGAATTTGAAAAATCAGCAGAATGAATTACTTTTGAAACTTGATTTTATAACAATGAATAACAACGATGTGTTGCGTAGGGTACGCTTTATTTTTGATTTCAACGACACTAAAATGATGGATCTTTTTGATCTTGGTGGTAAACCAGCAACAAGAGCTGAGATCAGCGACTGGCTCAAAAAGGAAGACGACCCCGCCTTTCAGGGGATTTCTGATCATCTTTTGGCAGTATTTTTGAGTGGGTTAATCGTTATGAAACGTGGAAAAAAAGATGGAGTACAGCCTGTTCCTGAAAAGAAACTGAACAATAATATTGTGTTTCGAAAGCTTAAGATAGCTCTGAATTATCGCGATGATGATATTCTTGACACCCTTGACCTGGCAGGAATGCGCATCAGTAGTCATGAGTTGAGTGCTTTTTTCAGGCATCCGGATCAAAATCAGTACAAGCCGTGCAAGGATCAGATTTTGCGTAATTTTTTACAGGGCCTGCAAATAAAATATCACCCGGTATTACCTTCAGATTCGGAAAATCACCCTTATTAATTTACGACGTTTGGGTTTGCTGATGCAAATAACCAAACAATGAATACATGAATAAACGCTCTGAGCTATGTTGATGAGGTATTTGAGTAACTCAAAAACAATAAAAACCTTCATGCTATTATCAAGTAATGCTTAAGAGTACAAGTGAAACAAAAAAAGCGCAACAAATCTGTTACGCTTTTTAAAATATATAGTGTTAGTGAGTGCCTACATCATGCCTGGCATTCCGCCACCCATTGGAGGCATTGCAGGAGCTTGATTTGGATCTTTATGTTCAACCAAAACACATTCGGTTGTTAACAGCATACCAGCAATTGATGCAGCATTTTCGAGCGCCACACGTGCTACTTTAGTAGGATCAATAACTCCTGCTTCGTAAAGGTTTTCATAAACCTCGGTGCGGGCATTGAATCCAAAGTCATCTTTGCCTTCTTTTACTTTGTTGACAACTACAGAGCCTTCGAGACCAGCATTTTCAACTATCTGACGCAGTGGTTCTTCAAGAGCACGTTTCACGATTGCGATACCTGTTGTTTCGTCATCATTATCACCTTTCATGTCAGCGATGGCGCTGATAGCACGAATAAAGCCAACACCACCACCAGGAATGATACCTTCTTCAATAGCTGCGCGGGTTGCTGCAAGAGCATCGTCGAAACGATCTTTTTTCTCTTTCATTTCCATTTCACTGGCAGCTCCAACGTAGATAACTGCAACACCACCGGCTAATTTAGCCAAACGTTCCTGCAGTTTCTCTTTATCATAATCTGAAGTGGTAGTTTCGATTTGTTTCTTGATTTGAGCAACACGTGCATCAATGTTTCCTTTATCGCCATGTCCGCTAACGATGGTCGTGTTTTCCTTGTCGATGGAAACTTTATCAGCTGTTCCTAACATTTCAAGGGTTGCATCTTCAAGACGATATCCTTTTTCTTCGCTGATAACAACACCGCCAGTCAGGATAGCGATATCTTCCAGCATTTCTTTTCTTCTGTCGCCAAAGCCTGGAGCTTTTACAGCAGCTACTTTCAATGAACCACGCAGACGGTTAACAACAAGTGTTGCAAGAGCTTCGCTTTCAACATCTTCAGCGATGATAATTAGCGGACGACCTGTTTGGAGTGACTTCTCAAGGATTGGCAGAAGGTCTTTCATCACTGAAACTTTTTTGTCGTAGATAAGAATAAAAGGATTCTCATAAACGGCTTCCATTTTTTCAGCGTTGGTTACAAAATAAGGAGAAATGTAACCACGGTCAAACTGCATACCTTCAACAACTTCAACATAGGTTTCAATGCCCTTGGCTTCTTCAACGGTGATAACGCCTTCTTTCTTTACTTTGGTCATAGCTTCGGCGATAAGAGCGCCAATAGAATGATCATTATTTGCAGAAATGGCAGCTACCTGTTTGATTTTTTCGTTGCTATCGCCAACTTGTTTGGTTTGAGCATGTAACGATTTTATAACTTCGATAACAGCTTTGTCGATACCACGTTTCAAGTCCATTGGATTGGCACCGGCAGTTACGTTTTTAAGTCCGGTTGTGATGATTGACTGAGCAAGTACAGTTGCAGTAGTTGTTCCATCACCGGCGATATCGTTGGTTTTGGAAGCAACTTCTTTTACCATTTGAGCACCCATATTTTGTACAGGATCTTTGAGCTCAACTTCTTTGGCAACAGTAACACCGTCTTTGGTGATTTGTGGTGCGCCATATGATTTTTCGATAATGACATTGCGGCCTTTAGGTCCAAGTGTCACTTTAACAGCATTTGAAAGTGCATCAACACCTTTTTTAAGGTTGTCGCGTGCTTCTAAATTGAATAAGATGTCTTTTGCCATTTTATATAAGTTTTAATGATGATTTGAAAGATTAGATGATTGCGATAATGTCCGACTCCTTCATAATAAGGTAGTTTGCACCGTCGATTGTAAATTCTGTGCCGGCATATTTACCGTATAACACAACATCACCTTCTTTTAAGGTAACAGGATTATCAGTCGTTCCGGGACCTACAGCAACAACAGTACCTTTTTGAGGCTTTTCTTTTGCAGTATCAGGAATGATGATACCACTTGCAGTTTTTTGTTCGGCTGCAGCTGGTTCAATTACCACGCGGTCGGCCAAAGGCTTAATGTTTAATTTTCCCATTTTGCTTATTATTTTAATAAATGATTTTTTAATCGTTTCTTAGGTGTGAAGCTATTGGACATATTTTATGCCAAAGGCTAAAAACAAAAAAAATGTCAGAATGAAATGACATTCTGACATTTTTACCTGACCTGACGGACAGACAATATTTTACTCCTCTTCTTGAACAGGAGGTGCTTTGAAATCGACCGGTGCGGTTTTTTCAATTTGTTCACGTAATTCGGTATCAGCTTTTCCTGCCTCAACAGTGTATTTTGGAATGGCAATGGATGCGGCAAGGCTTAAAACTAAAAGTGCAATGGCCATGGTCCAGGTGGCTTTTTCCAAGAAATCAGCCGTTTGACGCACGCCCATGAACTGATTTGATGCAGAAAAGTTGGATGCTAAACCGCCTCCTTTTGAGTTCTGAACTAATACTACTAAAGCCATTAAGATGCTGACTATCAGAATTAAGATGGAAATAACAACGTACATTTTCCTAAGTTTTAATGATTTTTCTTCGTTCTCGTTTCTTCAATAAGGGCTGCAAAGTAACTACTTTTTTCCGGATATTTCAAACTTAATTTTTCGAAGATGTTGATTGCCTTATCGAAATGTCCTTGTTGGACAAAAATATTCGCAAGTGTTTCGCTTACTATGTTTTGGTGATCAACAACACTTTGCTGCGCAGCGTTGACCGGGTTATAAAATTCTTGTTGCTGCGGCCTGCTGATAGAGGGCGTTTCACGAAGGAATTTTTCGATCAGATCTTCTTTGTTGGGTGCAGTAGCACCAAGCTTTCCTTCTTCTTTTTTTTCTTCTTCAATCCTTTTGATACGCTCAGCTACCAGCCGTTTGAGGTCGTCGAGGGATTTACGGCGCAACAGCTCGTCCTCATCCATTTCCTCTACTTCATCTTCTTCTATTATCGGAACAGGGTTGGAGAATTTCACTTCTTTGTGAGGTTGGGCCTTTGGAGAGTCCAGTTCCTTTTCTGCTGCTTCGGGCAAAGAGTTTGTAACCTCCGGTACATTAGAAACCTCCTGTTGCATTTCAACCACAGCTGACTCAGCAGGTGTTTCAATAGGTGAAACAGTAATTTCTGGTTGAGGAATCTCTTCTTTTTTCTCTACAGGAACAACTGGTTTTCTGTATTCATCGGGCAAAACCACCTGATCCTTTAACCTTGCAATTTTTGTGATATGAAATCTGAGAATATTACGATCGCTCATGATGCTGGCAGCCATCTTCAGTTGTGCGTCGTAGAGTATATGGTTTTCACGGAAAAAATTCATCGCCAGCAGCGTGTGCCCGGTACTAAAATAAGGGAACTGCGAAACCAGATCCATCAGCTCGGGAAGACTTTCTTTTCCAAGCAATTCAGGATCTTTAATATGACGAATGAATTCTGCTTTGTTCATTGTGAAAGGAATTACCAGTTAACGACAGCTTTATTGAAAATGTTATCAACGAGCATTTCAGTAATTTCGGCGATGAGACCGTCTTTGATGCTGTTTAAATCCTGATCACTTGGATAATCAACATATTGGGTAAATTTTGTTTCAAAACTCTTGGAATCGTCGAAACGGTTGGTAAACCTAACGTTGACAGTTATAGTGAGCCTGTTAAGAGCAGCAGTCTGATCACTTTGAATAGCAACAGGCGAAGTGGAATAATCAGTGATCTCACCTTCAAACGAAAGATCACCGTTCGTGCCGGCCATTTGTAAACTGGTTTGATTCATGAACCGATCACGCAACGCATTCGAAAACTGATCGCTGAGTAAAGGTTCTACCAGTAACGCGTTATTAGGAAACTGTTGCACAGAGAACGTTTTTGCTTCGGGAGGAATGCTTGCGCCTGTGAATGAGTAAATACCGCAGCCTTGCTGTAAAAGCAACACCATGAGAAAAAGAATATACGACGCTTTTTTTATCATTGGATCATTTTTTCTCAAACTTCCGGTTACAAATCTATTTCATATTCCTTGATTTTCCTGTACAGCGTTCTTTCGCTGATACCCAGTTCCTGAGCTGCATTTTTCCTTTTACCGCCGTGTCGTTCCAGAGCTATGCGGATCATATCCATCTCTTTTTTCTGAAGCGAGAGACTTTCGGTGATAACTTCCGAAGGATCAATAATATGATCATCTTCCGGCTGAGAAATTTCAAAGTCGTTGTAGAGGAGCTCATCCTCATCTTTGATTGTTTTTTGAAACGTTTTCCTCAAAACTGGAGGACTTGCCGGAGTTGTCAACTCGGTTTCATCTTTATCCATAAGGTCTGATACCGTTTTTTTTAACTCAAGCAGATCGCGTTTCATATCGAACAAAACCTTATAAAGCAGGTCTCTTTCCGAAATTTTCTCTTCTTCGCGCTCTTTACTATAAAGTATTGGTAGTGATGAAGATACATCTTTAGGAAGGTATTGTTTTAAGGTTGTGGCAGTTACATTTTTCGATTTTTCGATAATACTTATCTGTTCCGTAACGTTTTTTAGTTGCCTGATATTTCCTGGCCAACGGTAGTTTTCTAATAAAACAATGGCATCGTCGTTCAGTTGAAGAGGCGGCATACGGTATTTCTCAGCAAAGTCGTAAGCAAACTTTTTGAAAAGCATCAGTATATCCTCTTTTCGTTCCCTTAAAGGAGGTATCATGATAGGCACAGTATTCAAACGATAATAAAGGTCTTGTCTGAATTTGCCTTTTTCTATTGCTTCGGGGATATTTACATTGGTCGCTGCAACAACACGCACATCTGTTTTAATGACTTTCGAAGAACCAACTTTGAAAAACTCGCCTGATTCGAGTACACGCAGAAGACGTACTTGAGTCGATAAGGGCAGCTCAGCTACTTCATCCAAGAAAATTGTACCCCCGTCAACCACTTCAAAATATCCTTTACGTGCTTCATGCGCTCCTGTAAAGGAACCTTTTTCGTGTCCAAATAATTCAGAATCGATTGTCCCTTCTGGTATTGCACCACAGTTAACAGCTATGTATGGGCCATGTTTGCGGGCCCCCGACTGATGTATGATTTTAGGAAAGACTTCCTTTCCTGTCCCGCTCTCGCCGGTTATCAGCACTGTGAGGTCAGTGGGAGCTACCTGTACGGCAACCTGAATCGACCTTTCGAGGAAAGGGTCGTGTCCGATGATGCCAAATCGTTGCTTGATCGATTGTATATCCATTCTTGTTTGGGCGTATTGAGGGTCACTCACAAAGATAGTCTAATCCTGAACTTAACGCAAGATTGCTCCGGTTTGTTGTTCAAAAGCAGTGAGTAACTTCTGCATCGTTTTATCAATCACTTTATCTGTCAGCGTGTTTTCTTTGTCGAGTAGGGTAAAACCTACAGCATATGATTTTTTCCCCTGAGGTATTTTATCACCTTCGTACACATCAAAAATTCTAACTTCCTGAAGTAATTTAGGTTCGGTTTTGAAAGCTATTGCTTCAATGGTTTCGAAACGCAGCTGCTGATCAACAACCAAAGCCAGATCGCGCCGTACAGCAGGGTATTTTGAAACAGCTTCGTACTTAATAGTTCCCTGAGGGATATGTTGTAGCAGAAGCTCCCAGTGAATTGTGGCATAAAGAACAGCTTTCTTTATATCGAACGGCTTGAGTGTTGCCATAGTTAACTGTCCGAGTTGAATCAGCGGCTGTTGATGGAGCAGGTAGGTAAGTCCAAATTCAAAAGTGCTGTCCGAGAAGGTAGCTGTCCGTAAACTGTTTGTTGGAATGCGAAGTTTTTTCAGTAATCCTTCCACTATTTGTTTGAGGTCGTAAAAATCTACCGGGCTTTCTTTTACATTCCAGTTTTCCTGCTCTTTGTTTCCTGTAATCAGCAAATCGAGGCAAAGATGCTCGCTATACGCATCAAGTGTCTGATTTGAAGTGTTTTTCAGGTTCGCATCAAACTGATAGACTTTCCCAAATTCAAAAAACCTTAGGTCTGCGTTTTTTCTATTTTGATTGTAAGCTATGGTTTCGAGGCCGCCAAAAAGCAACGATTGCCGCAACACATCCAAATCTTTGCTGAGCGGATTGAGCATGGCGACATTGCGCTGTGGGTCGAATGAGGGATGTTTTGCTGTATATTCTGAGCGGGTTAATGAGTTGTTCATCATTTCGTAAAATCCATTGGCAGCCAGCATATCTGCAACAGCATGCTGAATCTTGTCCGGATCGCGGTCTTCACTGATGTTTACCGAAGCATTCAGTTTTTCAGGTATATGAATGTTGTCATACCCATAAACCCTGAGAACCTCTTCAACCACATCGGCAGGACGATAAACATCCACTTTGAAGGTGGGTATTTCGAGTAATGCTCCATTCTCATCCTGACTCAAAACAGCAATTCCCAGATCCTGAAGAATTTTTATTGCCTGCCCATCATCGATTTTTTGTCCGGCAATTTTGTTGAGGTATTCAAAAGTAAGATGTACCTGAGCTGGTTTAACAGGTTGAGGATAAACATCTTTTACAGAAGATGATATTGTTCCGCCTGCAACTTCTTTAATCAGTAGGGCAGCACGTTTAAGAGCGTAAATGGTTATATTTGGGTCGGTACCGCGCTCAAAGCGAAAAGAGGCATCCGTTTGTAGCCCATGAAAACGGGCAGTTTTACGAATCGTTTTCGGGTCAAAACAGGCGCTTTCGAGAAAAATGGCAGTAGTAGAGTCACTCACACCAGAATGAAGACCTCCAAAAACGCCTCCAATACACATGCCTTCTTCATTATTACAAATAATAAGATCGTTGCCGCTTAACTTACGTTCGCTTGTGTCTAATGTGACGAAGGCTGTATCAAGCGGAAGTTTTTGAACACGGACGATGTTTCCTTTAATAGCAGAAGCGTCGAAGGCATGAAGTGGTTGTCCTGTTTCAAAAAGGACGTAATTTGTTACATCAACAACATTATTTATGGGGCGCACGCCAATAGCTTTTAATCGGTTTACCAGCCATTCGGGCGAAGGTCCAATAGTAATTCCGCTGATTGTCAAACCTGAATATCTTGGACATGCATCCACATCCGGAACTTCAACTGAGATATCGAGCGAATGATTTTCAACAACAAATTTTGAAACATCAGGCATTTTCAACTGATATTCAGTTGATGAGCTCCTGTGATTTAAAATAGCTGCCAAATCACGCGCTACTCCAATGTGCGAGGCAGCATCCGAGCGATTAGGGGTGAGGCCTATCTCGAATACAAGATCGTTTTCAACCTGAAAATAGGTTGAAGCTGGCTTCCCAATCTCAGTATCTTCATTCAATACCATGATGCCATCGTGCGATTTCCCTAATCCAAGTTCATCTTCTGCACAAATCATCCCTTCCGAAAGTTCGCCGCGAATTTTGCTTTTCTTTATCTGAAAACTGTCATCACCCTGATAAAGTGTTGTTCCAATGGTGGCTACGAGCACTTTCTGTCCTGCAGCAACATTGGGAGCTCCACAAACAATTGAAAGGAGTTCGCCACTTCCGATATCAACTTTTGTTAAACTAAGCTTATCAGCGTTTGGGTGCCGTTCGCAACTAACAACATGTCCGGTAATTACACCTTCGAGCCCTCCTTTTACTGATTCATAAGGGATGATGTCTTCCACTTCCAGTCCGGCTGATGTAAGTGCTTGTCCGACAGTCTCTGCACTGAGGTCAATAGCCAGGTATTGCTTCAGCCAGTTATAAGAAATCTTCATGCGTTCTGATTTTAAAGAGGGCAAAAATAGGTATAAAATGTCAAACTGTCATGTGTTTGTGCGAATGAAAATCATGATGGCAGAAATTCTTAGTTTGAAAGAGAGCTACTTCTTTTAATTTATCAAGCAGCAGATTTATATCTTGAATTTGAGGATATTCAGACCGGGCTATTAGCCAATCATGCTCCAATCGTATTGTTTTTTAAACAGCTTTTCATATTGAATGCGAACACATTGGTTTTCATATTGTTGAAGTCGATTATCGTTTTCAAGCAACTCAGTAACTGTTTTTCTGACTAATCTGATAAGGTGTTCGTCTTTTGCCAGATTTCCCAGTTTAAACTCCAGAGCCCCCGATTGACGTGTGCCCTGTGTTTCGCCAGGTCCGCGAAGCTGAAGGTCGACTTCAGCAATTTTGAATCCATCGCTTGTGCTTACCATTGTCTGCATACGTTTTCTCCCGTCAGCAGTGAGTTTGAAATCAGTCATGAGGATGCAATAGGATTGATCAGCACCCCGCCCGACACGTCCCCGCAACTGATGCAATTGCGAAAGGCCAAAACGATCAGCATGTTCTATTACCATCACACTGGCATTGGGAATATTTACACCGACCTCGATAACAGTCGTTGCAACCATGATATGCGCTTGCCCTTTTACGAAACGCTGCATTTCAAAATCTTTATCTTCGGCTTTCATCTGACCGTGAACCATGCAGATGCGGTATTCAGGCTCGGGAAAATCCCTCAGCAAGGCATCATAACCTTCCATAAGATTGATCAGGTCAAGTTTTTCTGATTCCTTTATCAATGGGTAAACAATATAGATTTGTCGCCCCAGGGCAATCTGTTTTTTCAGGAATCCAATCATGCGAAGGCGCTGACTGTGAAATAAATGAATTGTTTCCACTGCTTTACGTCCCGGAGGCATTTCATCAATTTGAGAATAATCCAGATCGCCATATTGTGTCATGGCTAATGTGCGTGGAATGGGTGTGGCTGTCATTACAAGAATATGTGGTGGCATATCACTCTTTTCATACATACGGGCTCTTTGAGCCACGCCAAAACGATGCTGCTCATCAATGATTACCAAACCCAACTGCTTGAAAACGACTGTATCTTCGATGAGGGCATGTGTTCCTATCAACAGTTGAAGACTGCCATCATTGAGTGCCTGATGGAGTACTTTCCGGTCTTTGGCGCGTGTTGAGCCGGTGAGCAAAGCAACCTTAACAGGCATATTACGGAGTAAATCACTTATTGAGGCAAAGTGCTGATTAGCAAGTATCTCAGTGGGAGCCATCAAAGCTGCCTGAAAGCCGTTGTCAAGCGCAAGTAGCATAACCATCAGTGCTACAATTGTTTTTCCGCTCCCTACATCGCCTTGAAGCAGTCTGTTCATCTGTCTTCCCGAGCCCAGATCAATTCGTATTTCTCTTATGACTCTTTTTTGGGCATTAGTGAGAGGGAAAGGAAGATGATGATGAAAAAAGTCGTTGAAAAGATGGCCAACACTGGTAAAGGGGAAACTTTTTACTACTTTATCGTGTTCAAGTTTATTTCGGAGTAGATGTAGTTGAAAGAAGAAATACTCTTCAAATTTGAGTCGTTCAATTGCTTTCTGCAGCTTGTCGGCTGATGAAGGAAGATGTATTTGGAAGATAGCCTCTTCACGTGCAATAAGTTGGTGGGCTTTAAGTATTGAAACCGGGAGCACTTCCTTAAACATGCCCGATGACAGAAACAAGATGTTTTTGATGAGTTGAGCTAGTTTTTTAGTTCCCAACCCATTATTCTTCATTACCTCACTCGTGTTGTAAACACCCTGCAGACTTTCGCCAATAGTGAAATCGTCCGGATTGTAATCTTCAATGTCGGGATGTACAAAATTGAATTTGTTGTTAAAAGAAGATGCTTTTCCAAAAATAACATACCGTTGTCCGGGTATAAATCTGTTTTTTACCCAGCTAAGACCCTTAAACCAAACGAGTTCGATGCTACCTGATTCATCGGTAAAATCGGCTGTTATACGTGTTGCTCGGGGCACTCCATGTGACCTGACATTGCCAACTGTCCCAACTAATTGATAGTAGACAGAGTCATCATTGATTTCAGATGCAAGATGAATTTTACTCTTGTCAACATATCTGAATGGAAAGCAAAAAAGAAGGTCCTCAAACGTGGTGACGCCCAACTCTTTTTGCAGAATCAAAGCTTTTTTTGGTCCTACACCTTTAAGAAATTCAATTTTTTTATCCAGCAGACTGATCACACAAATGGCACTTTGATGGAAAGTTGAGTTTTATTGCAAGACGCTAAGATAAGCAGCTTTTGTTTTTCAAGGTAAAAAAAAACCCTGCATCCAGAGAAGCAGGGTTTAAATATGTCATAAGGAGTTTAATATTCCCACAGATCGTGTTCAAAATTAAAGATATCCATCTTCACACGTTCCGATTCAAGTAAAGCATCCATACCGGTTGCATATTGATTGATACGACGATCGTAAACGTTTTCCTCTTTATAGATGTAACTTTCGAACATCCGTTTTAGAAAAATTTCGTCATAGGTACGACGTTCGGCAGAGTTATGACGGTTGAAAACCTGCGCCTGCGCCATTACTTTTCGTGCCTGATCGTAAGAAACCCAGAAAAGAGGTTGAGTAAATTCTTTTCCATCTTTCTCAACTATCATAACAGGGCAGAATGCAATGATACGAACCATCAGTTGTGAACGCTGTTTGTCGAAATACCAGTCTTCTTTCAAGCGAAGACGCATAACTTTTGACGGATCAAACTGACGAATAATGGTAGTGTCATACTCTTCGTAGGGTGGATAAGGTCTGCGCTCGCGCACAAAACTTGTATCAGTTTGCTTGGCAATAATCTCGCTATAGGTTATTGGAACTAATAATTCGTCGGTGTTACTGATATCGTAAGCTCTGAATTTGCGCTCTTTCAAACCATCCATCACCACATTGATAAAACTTCTCCAGTTGTTATGCGACTCAAGAGGGTAATAAAAAGGCTGATTAAGTTTCTGACGAAAATCTACTTCTCTCCATACCCTTTTTTGCCAGGTTACATCAGCGACCCGAATAGTTGGCAGGGGAATAGGGTCTTTTTCAATCATGCCGTTATCTGCAAACAGGCCATCCACCGGACGTTCGTCCATGATCTGTGCCTGAAGGCTGATACTGGTTCCTGCGATTAGCAAAAGAACGAGTAAGCTAATGATGATTCTTTTCATGATGATTTGATTCTATTTTATTAATTGATTTCCAGGTTGATGGGGTTAAGTGTACGCATAGTTCCGTCAGGTCCTTTGGCTTGAATGCGTTCAAAATAAAGCCTTTGACCACGGCTGGCGTTTTTGATCAGATTTGTAACAGCGTCGGTGAAAACATTGCCTCTTACTGTTCCGGTACGCTGAAGCTCAGTGCCACGGTAAGTAGATAATTCGTACGAAATAATTTCAAAATGAAAGCCTTCGAAGTCAAAATCAACCATTTCAGGGATGATAGCTCTTGAAGCGAGTAAGCGGTTTTTATCGATAGTACCATCGGTGAGATCAGCAATTTTAGCAATTGGGTCGGGTACACGTTTGATGCGAAACTCATTACTGCCGAGAGGCAAGCTTTTGCCTTCGACACTGGCAACAGCACTGATTACAGTAGTACGTTCACCATTAGGAACTTCAACTTCCCATGTGCCATTAGCTGCGCGTGTGATTTTACCTTTAGAAATAGAAGGAATAATCTGCTCATTTGGTATTCCGGGTGCGCTGATCGAAATTGGATTTTTCAGACCTGAATAAAGGATGTTCATTTTCAAAGGCGCAACTGTAAGTGATGGTGGCGCAACGATGTAATCCTTCGAAAACTGATACCTCTTGATCTCCTGTGTTGAAGGATCCCTCACTTCAATGACACCGGCATACCTTTGAGGCCCCTCTGTCTGTCCGGGAAAAGATAGTTTTACTACACCATTTTCACTTCTAAATATCTGTGCTCCACCAATGTTTCCATCGTTTATGCTAGATGCTCCGCGTACTATTTTTACTTCTGACTGTGTTTTGGAATCATAAGCTGCCAGCAAAACCGTTGCTTCATAGTTTTGACCTTTAAGGATATACGTGGAACTAGGAATTACCTCAGCAGATAATTTATCAAACTTGTAGTCTTTTTCGGTAATATTATCATATAAATGATTAATAGCATCAAACTCAGCACTTTGAATTTCGGTAATAATCTTATTGAGTAGCGTTACATTTGCAGCAAGAATGGTATGATAGAAATTATAATACATCCAGTCCTGGGTAGTTTCGGAGGCATCTTTGTATTTTTCTTGTGTATTCAAACCAATTTTGCGGGCATTTTGCTCTCCAACGATACTTAATATAAATAATCTGTATTCCTCAATTTTTTTAGCAAGTACGTAGGCTTCCCCATTTTTATTTGGGCCGATCATGTAATTGGTGGATTCGTCGTATTTATCCCTTGAAGGCACAGTAGCAAGTTGAAGGAATGCTTTTTCCCTCATTTGTCCCAGGTTCATGTAATCTGGTATTTGAGCTTTCACATAATAAAGCTCCAATACTTCTTCACGGGTTTTTCTTTCAGAACGGGCAACTACTTCAAGCTGAATATCTTCGACGTAGCGAATGAGATCCTGGCTTTTGGTTCTTACCTCCTGAGCTTTTTTCCAATATTCTTCAACTTTTGCTGGGTTGAGGTTATATTGACTCTCAAATCGGGCATATTCGGTGGCAACTTTATTGGCAAAACGCTCATTGGTGCTCACCATTCCTTCGTTGACCACCAAGAAGGCGTCGAGGATGTCTTTCGACACATTAAGTGCCAGCAAAGCGGTAAGCACCAAATAGAGCATACCGATCATCTTCTGCCTTGGGGTTTCTTTATATCCGGCCATGGGCTTTTATTGTCTTAACTTAATTACAAAAAGAGGCTTAAGCCTTGAAATTCATTGCGGTGAGCATATTGCCATACACCTTATTCATTGCGCTGATTTTACTGTTGAGTTCAGCGATGTTTTGGTTAAGCTGACCTGTATTGGTAGCAGTCTGGTTTACTTTTTCTAAATATTCCGACATCGTTTTATACAATTTGTCAGCTGTTTCTGCTGCTTTACCGGTACCCTGGAGCTGAAGCTCATAAACGCCATTTAAAGCTGCCATATTCTTTGCAATTTGCTGCAACTGTTTGTTGTATGAGGCACTTTCAACAGAGCCAAAATCAAGCGCTTCAACAGAAGTTTTGATCATCGATGCTGACCTGCTGTAGGCATCAGCTAGTTGTTTAGCTGAAGCTGAAGCTGTTTTGACAGTGTTGGCAAATTCTTCAGTTGATTTCACTTCCGATTTCAACACATCAGCAGCCTGAACATAAGCAGAACTTAATTTTGAGGCGCTGTCGGAAGCAGATCTCATGTTGGTAATATAGTCAACTGAAGCTGTAGCGTCTTTGCTTAAAACTTCGGATGCTTTTTTGTATGAGCCTGAAAGTTCATTAGCTGATTTGGTAGCTGATTTCATGGTGTCAACATATTCATTTGTTGCAACTACAGCACTCGAAATCTGACCCATTTGAACTGCGTTTTCACTCAGTTTTTTCAATCCTTGCCCAAGTCGTTCAAGCGTTTCCTTTTCAATATTGGCCTCTTTAAACATACTGTCGAGCTGTTGTGTGGCAGTTTTTTTGCCCGTGAGCTCGCGTTCAACAGGATTGTCACCATACATACCGGCAAGTTGCGGATAAACGAGACTCCAATCGGGCTCAACATGTGGTGGCTCAAAAGCAGAGAAAAGGAAAATAATGGCCTCTGTACCTAATCCAATGATCAACATTTCATTGGCATAATTGTAGTGATTGATTTTAAACAAAGCACCTATGATAACAATTGCAGCTCCGATGCCATAGAGCTTCGACATGAAGTTTTTATACTTTTTGCTTCTTACTAACTGATTAAAGTTCATGTGAATACGTGTATTGAAATGAATAATATGTTCTTTTATCTGTAAACTCTTGATGCTTTGAGTGGGTTATCACCTTTGTTACGTCCGAGGTAAGGCTGAATGGTACGAAATCCGATATAGCTTTTTGCTGTATCCTGATATTCATAAGCCCTTACCGAAGTTTGAAGGTAATATGCAATGTCTTTCCACGAACCACCACGAATCACTTTACGTTTCATTACCGGCGGGTCATTTTCTGTGGCGTTATAGGTATAATTGGGGTTCATATCCCATGTCAGATTGTAACTTGCAGGGTCGAAAGCACTGTTTGTCCACTCAGCAACATTACCGGCCATGTCATATAGACCAAAATCATTTGGCGGATAATGACCTACAATAACTGTGCGAAGTCCGCCATCAGCTATATAGTTTCCACGTAAAGGTTTAAAATTAGCAAGGAAACAACCCTGATCATTGCGGGTATATGGACCTCCCCATGGATATGGATTGAGTGAATTGCCTCCGCTCGCAGCCCATTCCCATTCGGCTTCGGTTGGAAGACGAAACTCAGCCAATGAAACTTCTCCTTTTTTTGAAAGCATGAAGGCATTAAGCTTTTCAGTTCTCCAAACGCAGAAGGCACGAGCCTGACTCCAGTTAACTCCAACTACAGGGTAATGATCGTAAGCTGGATGCCAGAAGTATTTCTCTGTTAATGGATCGTTGAATGAATAGGCGTAATCATGAATCCATGATAACGTATCAGGATACACATTAATCATCTCACGTTTTACGTAAACCGAGCGGTTTGTTAACCCCTGTGGACGATTCGCTAAACCGGCGTTGCGATAGTCATATTGCTGATTCTGATCGAATTCTTTCTTTGCAGCAGCCTGAAGATCAACCCAGTAGTAGGCATAATTCAACTTACGTGTATCAATCTCCTTGCGACGGAAATACCTTTCAAGATCAGGTAGAAACATAGCTTCGAGAGCATCTCTAATCTCTTGATCTTTGCTGTTCCACTCAATTTCGGGTTTCCAGTTGATGTGTGGAGGGTCGTATTCTTCGCCGGTTTTCTCATTTACACTTATCTGGTAAACTTCAGGATTCACTTCACCTAAAATGGTACGTGCAATGGAATCGCGCACATATTGCACGAATTCACGGTACTCGTTGTTGGTGACTTCAGTTTCATCCATAAAGAAGCCCGAAACAGAAATTGTTTTGGGTTGATTGAGTTGTCCGTACGTGATGTCTTCACCTCCAGCGCCCATGGTAAAACTTCCCTGAGGAATGAAAACCATACCATATGGATCAGGTTGATAAAACGGATTGGATTTCTGACGCACACCAACCAGTTCACCGGAATTGGTGTTACCACAACTCGCCAGCATCAGCAGTGCCGATGCATATAACAGTAGATGCTTCATTGGGTTAAATGGATATGTTTTCAACGGTAATTTTTCTATTTTCGTTCTGTTTGGTTCTATAAACATCGATTCTTTTGTTTTGTTGCATCAAAGCTACAAGTAACGTGTGTTTCGGTAAGTTTTAATGTTCTTTTCTGTATTAATTTTAAAACAATAACCCAGACTTATCTCATGCGATCCGGGAACACCCAAACCAAGGGTGTTGATATCGTAACTATATCCCATACGCAAATCGAGAACTGTCATACCTATCATCAAACCAATTGATTCCTGAGGTCTGTAATTAACGCCACCCCAAAACTTATTATTGTACACAACGGTTCCTGTAAGATTAAATTGTGCTGTGGAGATATTACTCATCACGCTGATAGCAGGGTGAAACTCAATTGCGGAGTTCCAGGGAGCTACAAATTGATAGCCTCCAACAAGATATAACGTGCGGTCGCCAACGAAACTGCTGCTGCTATTATCTGTAAGTGCTTTACCTTTTGATTCAAGCATGCTGGTTACTGAAAATCCAACATAATAAGTATCAGGGACTTCCAGAAAGACACCCAGATTTACATCGAAAAGCATATCAGATTCCTCGGCAGTGGAAAGAAGTGGATCGCCACTCTGATGTGGTTTAAATTTTGAAAAGTCAACCGTGCGATTCAGAAAATTTAAAGCAGTACCAATGCCTAACCTTGCCGATCCAATATCTGCATGATAAGCATAACCTAATTGTACGCCCACATTTTTTTCAAAGCCTAATTTATCCTGTACAATAGCCAGACCAACACCTCCACGTAAAACCTTCACCGGCATGTCGCCTGTTATCAAAAATGTCTCCGGAGCAACTTTATTGCCTTCAGCATCTTTAAAACCTGCCCATTGCTGACGAACCACGCTATTCACACAAATTCCTTCTCCCAGACCGGCAAAGCCCGGATTGGTGAATGTATGTGTGTATGTGTGATGGGTAAATATAGGTGCTTGCTGTGCGAAAGTTGAATTTCCACACAACAATATTATTAACAGAATACCTAAATATCTGAACATCAATTGTATTAAGCTTTTTTTACCTAACATTTCAAGGCGGCTAAAATAGTAATTTTTAGCCAATTGAGACTGATTTTGTGAATTAATGATTTTAGCAGCCAATTCGGACACTGTATTTTGATTTTGAAGACATAAACAGACTATCATTCAAATTATTGTTTAAAAGCCATTCAGCCTGTGTTTTTTGATGTTTTTATGTGTTTTTGTTGTTTTTTTCTCCAGAAGAGACTTTGTTTGTTGACTGATAGCGTTTTTTAATTATGAACTCGTTTCAAATGAAGTAATTTTGCAAAACGAATCTTCAAAAAAAGTGATTTATGGCTTTCATTCAAAAAGACAAGGTTTTTTCAAAACGCTGGTTGATCAACTATAGCCTGATTGTTATCGGTGCATTCATTCTTGCATCGGGGTTTGTGTTGTTTATTACTCCATATAAGATTATTCCCGGCGGCGTTTATGGCATCGCAATTGTTTTGCACTATCTGTTTGATCTACCGGTAGGTATGATGGCCTTAACCATGGATATTCCCCTCACAATTATTGGCATAAGAATACTTGGCCCCCGATTCGGATATAAAACTGTGGTTGGGTTTTTGCTTACAGCATTATTTGTTGATGGCATTACTTTATTGTATGGAAATGAGCCGCTTGTACCTGATGAACCGCTGCTATCATCTATTTATGGTGGTGTTTTTCTGGGTGTTGGTCTGGGACTTATCTTTAAATCGAAAGCTACATCGGGTGGTACCGATATTGTGGCGATGATTATAAGTAAGTACACCAAGTTGCCAGTAGGACAACTGCTTATCTATGTTGATTCGGTGATAGTACTTGTTGGATTGTTTGTTTTTCGTGACTGGAAAATTCCTCTATACTCCCTTATTGTCATTTTTATTACCGGACAGGTGATAGATACCATTCTTCAGGGTATCAATTATGACAAAACATTGTTTATCATTTCCGATAAATTTGAAGAAATCCGGGATAAAATAATCAATGACCTGAACCGCGGAGGAACTTTTATAGAAGGAAAAGGCATGTATAACGGAAGCGACAAGACGATTATTTTTACTGTTGTTAATCGTCGTGAAATGGCTATGCTTCAGGAGTTTATTCATGAAATCGATTCCAATGCTTTTGTTACTGTGATCAATGCCAACGAAATCCTTGGCGAAGGCTTCAAATCCTTGAAAGATAAAGTTAGCAGCTAGAATGGGCTTTATTGTTAAATATCAACCATTTACGGCCAAGTGGTTTAAGGCCTATGCACTGATAGTATCAGGAGCTTTGATTATTGCATCGGGATATGTTTTTTTTATTACACCACTGAAAATTGTTCCTGGTGGTATTTATGGTATATCCATTGTGTTGCATCATACCTTTGGAACACCAGTTGGTCTGATGGCGCTGGTTTTTAATATTCCACTCACACTTTTTGGGATTAAGATACTAGGACCCCGATTTGGCATAAAAACCTTTACCGGCTTCATTCTTACTTCGGTTTTCATGGATTTGCTAACATTTTGGTTTGGAGAAAAGCCACTTATTCCGGATGATATTCTGCTATCATCATTATATGGAGGGGCTGTCATCGGATTAGGTGTCGGTTTTTTGTTTAAGGCTAAGGCTACATGTGGGGGTACCGATGTTATGGCGATGATGTTGGGAAAATGGACGGGCCGGCCTTTGGGACAATTGATGATGTCAGTGGATGCTGTTATTGTGGTGGCAGGAGCTGTTGTTTTTCTCGACTGGGCAATTCCATTGTATTCCTTGTTGGCAATTTTTATTATGGGTAAAACAATCGATACCGTTCTTCAGGGTTGGACCTACGATAAACTTGCTTTGGTTATTTCAGATCAATATGAACTGATTGGGCAAAAGATTACTAATGACCTCAAAAGGGGAGGTACTTTTATCAAATCTTCAGGGATGTTCTCAGGAACGAAAAAAACAATGATTTATGTTGTCCTGAACCGACGTGAAATAGCTGTTCTTGAAGAGTTTATTCAGGAAGTTGATCCTAATGCATTTGTTACTATACTTAATGCAGATGAAATTCTTGGGCAGGGTTTCAGGTCATTGAAGGATAAATTAACAACCTGATATGGCAGTTTTAATCCAGAAATAACACTGCACTTTTTCTATCTTTTTTAAAGATGTTAATTCAGGACAAAGCCACGTTCTGTTAATGTTTTAACAATAATTTGATAGTTCCCTTACCGCCTTTGGCAAATTGTTCTAATTTTGTCAGCCAAAGTATGATGGTTTTTTTATCGATAAGCCATCAGTAAGAATGTTTTCAAAACAAAATAAATATGGAGCATCAATTAAAACGACTTTTCAGTGAGTTTCCTCCAATATCAACGGAACAATGGGAGGAGATTATTCAGAAAGACCTGAAAGGTGCTGATTATGAGAAAAAACTGATTTGGAAAACCAATGAAGGAATTTCTGTTAAGCCTTACTACAGGGCTGGTAATTTGAACGATATCCCATGGATGCACACCTTTCCCGGCGATTTTCCTTTCGTTAGAGGAAACAAAGCTTCCGGAAATTCGTGGCTGGTTCGACAGGATATAAAAGTTGGCGACATCAGTAAAGCAAATGAGAAAGCACTCGACATCTTAATGAAAGGTGTTGATTCATTGGGTTTTGAGTTGGATTGTAAAAAGGATTACAGCCTCGAAGAAATCGAAGCCTTGTTAAAAAATATACGTGCTGATATAGCAGAAATAAATTTCACCGGCACTTCCCATCAGCTCAAGCTGGTTGCAATAATAGATAAGCTTGTAAGAAAATACAATCGGCCGCTCGATAAGATCTTGGGTTCGGTAAATTACGATCCAATTACAAGATTTAGTCGCCGTGGTCGCTGGTACGACAGCGAAGAAGCTGATTTTTGTACTGCCTACGAGCTCATAAAAGCGGCTAAAGCAATGCCAAATTACCGGGTCATTAGTGTGAACGGACATACCTTTGCTAATGCAGGTGCAACAATTGTTCAAGAAATTGCTTATACATTATCGGCTGGAAGCGAGTATCTTACAAGGTTAACTGACAAAGGCCTGTTTATTGGTGAAGTAGCTCCGCGAATGAAATTTAATCTGGCAGTTGGTTCAAGTTATTTCATGGAAATTGCCAAATTAAGAGCATACAGGTTGTTGTGGGCTCAAATTGTAAATGCCTATGGATTGAATGATGCCCGCAATGGAAGGATGTTCATTTATGGACAAAATTCGTCCTGGAATTTTACAGTGTATGATCCTTATGTAAACGCGCTTCGCACAACAACAGGAACAATGTCGGCCATTTTGGGCGGTGTTGATTCTTTCAGGGTGTTACCCTTTGATCAGGCTTTTGAAACACCTTCGGATTTTGCGGAACGAATCGCCCGCAACCAGCAACTCATTTTAAAGGAAGAATCATATCTGGATAAAATTGCTGATCCTGCAGCCGGGTCTTATTACATCGAAAATCTAACACAAATGCTTGTTGATGAAGCCTGGAAGCTATTTCTCAAAATTGATGAAGAGGGTGGTTTTGTTGCAGCGCTGCGAAAAGGGATTATTCAAAATCAAATCAACGAAAGTGCTTCGAAACGAAATCAGCATATAGCTACCCGAAGAGAAATTTTACTGGGCACAAACCAATATCCAAATTTTGATGAGATAGTGAAGAGCGAGTTGCCGCTTTCAGTTTTTCAACCTGAGAATAAATCAAAAGAAGGAGCAGAGATTGAACACATTCAGATCTATCGTGGATCACAAGCTTTTGAGCTTTTAAGGTATCAGACTGATACATACAGTCAGAACAACCCACGGCCGAAAGCTTGGATGTTTACTTATGGTAATCCTGCAATGCGAAAAGCGCGGTCTAATTTTGCCAGCAACTTTTTTGCGTGTGCCGGATTTGGGGTGATCGATAATATTGGGTTCAAATCCGTTGAAGAAGGTATCGAAGAAGCGTTGAAACTCAAACCGGAGATCGTAGTTATTTGTAGTTCTGATGAAGAATATAACGACAATGCATTAAAGATTTTCGAAGCATTGAAAGTCAGTAGTATTGTAGCTTTGGCTGGTAATCCTCCTGTGCTTTCCGACGAATTAAAAGCTGCCGGCATGGAGCATTTTATTCATGTTAAATCGAATGTGCTGGAAACCCTTCAGGTGTTTCAACAACAACTCGGAATTGCACAACAGCCCGAATTAAAAAACTGAATGCTATGAAACCTAATTTCAAAAATATCAATATCAAAAATGTTCCAAAAAGCATTTTGAGAAAGTCGGAATGGGAACAGAAAAACGCTATTGCTGCTGACTGGGAAACTCCTGAACATATACAGGTGAAGCAAGCCTATACGTCATCCGACCTCGAAGGAATGGAGCACTTGCAATATGCAGCCGGAATTCCACCATTTTTGCATGGGCCGTATTCCACAATGTATGTTATGCAGCCATGGACCATCCGTCAGTATGCGGGTTTTTCAACAGCAGAAGACTCAAATGCTTTTTACAGACGTAACCTGGCCGCTGGTCAGAAAGGACTTTCTGTAGCTTTCGATCTGGCAACACACCGAGGTTATGATTCTGATCACGAACGTGTTGTAGGCGACGTTGGTAAAGCAGGTGTTGCTATCGACTCGATCCTCGACATGAAGATTCTATTCGATCAGATACCTCTCAACAAGATGTCAGTTTCGATGACAATGAATGGAGCAGTGCTTCCCATCATGGCTTTTTATATTGTTACAGCCCTTGAACAGGGAGCAAAACTTGAAGAGCTGGCAGGAACAATTCAAAATGACATTTTGAAAGAGTTCATGGTACGTAACACGTATATCTATCCTCCGGAATCTTCAATGCGCATCATAGCTGACATTTTTGAGTTTACCTCGAAAAAAATGCCAAAGTTCAACTCTATTTCGATTTCCGGCTATCATATGCAGGAAGCAGGTGCAACTGCTGATATTGAACTGGCATACACCTTAGCTGATGGCTTGGATTATATCAGGACCGGCATTAAATCGGGTCTTGATGTAGACGCTTTTGCCCCACGTCTTTCTTTTTTCTGGGCATTGGGGATGAATCATTTCATGGAAATTGCAAAGTTGAGAGCAGGACGGTTGCTTTGGGCAAAGATTGTTAAAAAGTTCGAGCCTAAATTGTTGAAATCGATGGCTTTAAGAACACATACCCAAACATCTGGATGGAGCCTTACTGAACAAGATCCATTTAATAATATCGCCCGTACCTGCATTGAAGCACTTGGTGCAGCATTGGGTCACACACAGTCATTACATACCAATGCCTTGGATGAAGCCATTGCACTTCCTACTGATTTCTCAGCCAGGATAGCCCGAAATACACAGATCTTTTTACAGGAAGAAACAAATATTACCAAAGCTGTAGACCCATGGGCTGGTTCCTATTATGTTGAGAAACTGACTGCTGAGCTCGTTGAAAAAGCCTGGGCTCATATCGAAGAAATCGAAGCAATGGGCGGAATGGCAAAAGCTATCGAAACCGGACTTCCAAAAATGCGTATCGAAGAAGCTGCTGCCCGTAAACAAGCACGCATCGATTCTAATAAAGATGTTATTGTAGGTGTAAATAAATACCGTCTTGAGAAGGAAGACCCTATCGACATCCTCGATATTGATAATACCGCTGTACGTCTTTCGCAGATCGATCGCCTGAACGTGTTGCGTGCCAACCGAAACGAAACCGAAGTGCAGTTGGCTCTGGAAGCAATTACCCATTCATGTGCCACAGGCGAAGGAAACTTGCTGGAACTGGCTGTTGATGCGGCTTCCAAAAGAGCCTCGCTTGGCGAAATTTCAATGGCTTGCGAAAAAGTTTTCGGAAGATATAAAGCAGTAATCAGATCCATATCAGGGGTGTATTCATCAGAGAGCAGAGGTGATAAAAGTTACCAGAAAGCTACAGAAATGGCCGATGAGTTTGCAAAACTGGAAGGTCGCCGCCCGCGAATCATGATCGCTAAAATGGGTCAGGATGGTCACGACCGGGGTGCAAAAGTTGTTGCAACAGGCTATGCTGATATTGGCTTTGATGTGGATATTGGACCATTGTTCCAGACACCTGCCGAAGCAGCACGTCAGGCGGTTGAAAATGATGTTCACGCCCTGGGAGTTTCAAGTTTGGCAGCAGGTCATAAAACACTTGTACCTCAAGTAATTGACGAGCTGAAGAGGTTAGGTCGCGAAGATATTATGGTGATTGTAGGTGGTGTAATACCTCATCAGGATTACCAATATCTTTATGATGCCGGTGCTGTTGCTATTTTTGGACCAGGTACAATCATTTCGGAAGCTGCGATAAAAATGCTCGATATTTTAATTCAAATGCGGAAGTGATAGTTTTCGCATAATAACAATGATTCAAAACCAGTCCCTTACGACTGGTTTTTTGTTGTAAGGGTTTTACTTTACTTCATTCTCAGCTGTTTCTTTCATACATTTGTTTCAATGAATGAAAATAAAATCTCTTTTAGGCTCAAGCCGCAACTATGGTTTTTAATTGCTTCTGCAACCGGTTTGTTGTTGCATTTGGCATGGTTTCCAAATGGAGTCACTTATCTGATTTTCATTGCATTGATTCCGTTATTCTATATTGATCAGTATGTTGAAAAAAAGAGACTTACCCTTTTCTCACTTTATTTTACCGGCTTTTTTCTGTTTCATTTGCTGTCAGGCTGGTGGATGTATAGTTCGACGATTGCAGGTAGTTTACTGGCGCATCTTTTCAATGCAACATATATGGCACTTGTTTTCACAGCATGGTCATTTGTAAAAAAGTTGTGGAGGTCATCAATTGTGCAATTGATCGTTTTGATGGTTCTGTGGTTGACTTTTGAATTTCTTCATCAAAATTGGGAACTTGCCTGGCCATGGTTTACTTTGGGAAACGTGTTTGCTGCAAAAACCGATTGGATTCAGTGGTATAGCATTACCGGAAGTTTGGGAGGAAGTGCATGGGTAATAGCTGTAAATGGATTGCTATTTCTAATTCTTAAAAATTTCTTTCATGGAAACAAATCAAAATGTTTAGTATTGATAGTGAGCAGTTTAATAGTAATATTAATACCTGTTACACTTTCGTTTCAAATGAAAGAAAATATGGATTTGACTTACGGACGCAGGATAAATGTGCTAATTGTTCAGCCAAATATTCATCCTACAAAAGAAAAATTTGCAGGAATGACAGCTGACCAACAACTAACCAAAGCGTTAAACATCATGAAAATAGGTTTAACGAACGAAACAGAACTGATTATTTTCCCTGAAACGATGCTGGTAGATGCACTTGATGAAGAACTATTGAATACTTCGGAGCAGATAGGGCTGATTGAGAAACTTACTGAGAATATTTCTGTGCCTGTTTTAACCGGAGCTTTCACCAAAAGGTTTAAAGCTTGGCATAGCACAGATGCCTCAGCTGTTGTAAATGATTCTGTGCCTTATGTGTTGTATAACAGCGCACTACTTATTCAAAAAGAGCAAATCCAGGTATATCATAAACAGCGGCTTGTGCCATTGGTTGAGAAACAACCTTTTTTTTCGGTAATGAAACCTTTAAGAAGTTTTGTTGAAAAGTCGGGTGGATTTTTTGGGAGGTATGGCACTCACAACGACAGCAGTATTTTTCATTTGAATGACAGCACTGAGCTGCAACCTGTTATTTGTTTTGAGTCAGCATTTGGTTTAACACCCTCCAGCCCAAAAATGCTTCCCGGTTTGATTGTAATCATTACAAATGATGGTTGGTGGAGTAGTGCAGGCGGATATAAGCAGCATTTGCAGCTGGCAAGACTTAGGGCAATCGAAACCGGAAAATGGATTGTGCGGTCGGCTAATACTGGTGTTTCTGCTGTAATTGATCCCTTTGGGCAGATTCAGGCGCAAAGCATTTATGGATCAGCCGAAACAATTATTTTCGACGTTCCCCTAATAACACATTCTACTTTCTATAGCCTGAATAGAAAGTATATGGATTCAGCGCCACTTTGGTTGAGCCTGCTCATTTTTGGGGTTATATGGATCAGAAAAATTATCTTCAAGAAAAGCTGATTTTTCTAAACAACGCTGTTTAATCAACAAGCCTGATGAATTTTACTTTTGAATATTTCTTGCTTGTAGATAAAATTTCTAAAATATAAACACCTGAATTAATGTCTTTTAAGGATATCTTATGATTGCGATCGGATAATATAAGCTTACTTTGATGTAAGGTTTTACCATAAATATCAGATATTCGATACGTCAATTCTTCGTTAGGTAAATTCTGAATTGACACATTCAGAATATCATTGGCAGGATTAGGGAAAACCGATACATGAAGGCTTTCATACTCATCGAATCCTGTAATATTTTCAAAATGGGCTTCAAAAATCACGGTTTCGGCATTTAACATTCCCTGAAAAACCGGGTTGAGTGTGTCGCTGAACAATCCGTTGCCCGACCAATTTATGAAAGTGTATGGGCTTTTAGCAAAGGCTTCAATCTTAACCGGAACGCCGTTAAAATATGTTCCCAACCAGGGATAGGTATCGGGAGTTACTGTGCTGATACGTATAAAGCCAGCTTCTTCAGGATCAACTTTTAAGGTAACTTCAACCTGATTTGCTAAGTTAAAATTTGATTGAATATGATTTCTTACCTGACTTGTACGTTGCGAAAGCTGCTGCTGAAACAGGTTATGATTATTTCCGAAACCAATCATTTGTCCGGGTATGTTGTTGGGATCACCCCATCTGCTATATTCATTTGGCATTTCTACAACCATTTTGCTAAACATTTCATTTTCAAGAGCCAGAATTTTTTCAATTCGGTACTCAGTATTCATCAAATCGGCAAATCGGTTGATGAAGTAGTTTCTGAACCTCACATTTTGAACCCCTATTTGCCATATATTGATAAATTTATTGGATTGATCGTAGCTCATCATATATTGAATGTGGTCGAAATAGCAATCGGTCCAGGCGTTGGGAAGAATGGAAAGTTCCATGTCCATAAGGCAAAATCTCCAGGTAAAGTTGGTTTTGTCCGAACGAACAATTTTGATGTTGTTCCATGGCCAGTCGGTATTTCCCATCCATGACTCACCAATGATGTAATCGGTGTACCAATTAAGATCAAAGTACTGGTTGGCATTATCCCAAAAACCGGGATCAGTAGGGTTTAATTGCGCGAATAAGTCAAAATCATCATAAAATGCTTCAACTGAACCCTCCACAGGTCTTAACACGCCTCCGTACCATGCGCTTTGCGACAATATGTCAATGTTGTCGTTGTCAGCACCATCCAAGACCTGAAAATATTCAGTATCCATTTTCTCACGTAAATCATAAAGGCCAAAATATGAACCGTTTATGTAAACTGATACAGGTTCCCAGGCTGAATAATAATTATTGGTTTCTTTTCCCATCATTGCTGTCTGACAGGCTTCTTTGTAGGGTAGAATCAAGTATTGATTGCTGCCGTTTCTGAGGTAAAACTTTCCATAATGTGTTCTTTCAGGCCGTGAAGTGATTACAGGATAATTCACCGGACCATCACCCAAAACGCCATCATCAAGTTCAATTCTGAAAGAATGTTGTGGATTTGAACGGGCCCCACCCCATCCACCATCTATTTGCATGCCAGCTCTCTGTGAAAAAATTAGATTTTGTGCTGTATCAAAATATTCTACATATGCAGCCTTTTCCCAATCAAACCACCAATTATCGAATATGCCATCTGGTCCGTAAAGATTGGTTTCGTCTGTAACAACTGACATGATCGGAGTTTGGTGGTTTATATCAAAAAAATAAGATGTTACTGTGGTTTTACTTGGCAATTGGTTGGGTGAAAAAGCCTTTGCTTTTAAAACAAAGGAAAGATTGATCAAAAGTGGCTCCCCGTTGTAAATCGGTGATTGATTGGTGGGATCGCTTCCATCGGTTGTGTAGTGTATCGAACAAGGTAGTGAATTGGGATTAGTTATGTAAACCGGGAAAGGAGAAGTGTAAAATCCTGATTGAACTGAAAACACTGGTTTTTCAAGAAAATCGCTGAAAGTAGTTGAACTATTATTTGATGCTGAAGGTGTTGCCGGCCACAACAAACTTGTTGTCGAGCTGCCATCAGGGTATCGGCCATTGCTAACGTCAAGGTCTTCGCAGTCGAGATAAAGAGTGCTTAAAAAAGCACCTTCAGCTGAAAAAAGATTTACAACTTCGCCGTTTTCAGAAATTTTAAAGTTTGTATGTTGAAACGAATTGGTGTCTACAGGTTCAAAGCCGGATGGAATTTCTGAAATGGATACCAGCTTCATATGAATGTCAATATAGTCGTACCAGGTGTTAGGATCAGTAGAGACCACATCAAATGAAAGACTTTTTATGAATCCGGCAGCAAGGCCTGCTTGTGTGAGCTCCGAAGCCAGAATCAACATTTGATGACGGGCTGCCCAATACCAGTTTCCATAAGGTGCAGGATAGTCTGTTGGCGAATTCTGTATTTGTCCGGTTCCAACTACTACATCGTTTAATTTCATGTTTGGTCTTTGATAAACTTTTGTTCCATAGGATGCTACACATGAAGCGTCGCTTCCATCCATGAATGACATTACTGTTGAATAAAATGGTGTTGCAGTTTGCCTGAAACTGGAATTTGAGGTGTATTGAGTTGAATTATAAGAACATGTGTTTATCAGAATATTGGAAACACCGTCCCAGTAAAATGGGGTAGAAAAAACATGCGTGTTCCAGCCTACAAAAGGAGTGTAATCGTTCGTTTGGCTCACGGTAACAAAACCAGAAACAGGCTTACGGTCTTTTCCGCTGCAAAAAATAGTCATATATGCTCCCGGAGCTAATTTTAAATAAGGAAACCGCCATTTAGCCGGATTACTGGGAGTATCGCTCAGCGAATAATTGAAAAGATTGACGGTATCACTGCCGGTGTTTAGAATTTCTATCCAGTCAGGAAAATCGCCATTTTCATCTGCTATGGTAGAATAATTCATGTTACTCCCTTCATTTATCACAACCTGCCCTGAAAGGAAATTCCAAAAAACCACAAGAAAAAGTGTAAAAACAAACAGTAATAAAGGTTTCAAATTATTCATTTTGAATTGGCTTTGGACAGGATTTCAATCTCCTTGAGTTTAATCCAACAAATATAGAAAAACCAAATGACAGGATATTGTCTTTGACATAAGATTACTCTTGAATAAGAAGGTTATTCTTTACCATGCCTATAACGCATGGTTATTCTTTTTGAGTTTTACTCAGTATTTACTCCAAATTTCTGGCTTGCACATGAATTAGTTAAGATAGATCAAAGATCACTATCAGGCAGAGCCTTGTCTATTCTTATCAAATTCTTGGCTAGAATATAAATAGTTTCAATAATATACCTTTTTATGTTTAAGGGGGCTTATCTTTGTATAATTAGCAGGATTACGAACTTGTTTTTTAATATAGAAATATAACACAGGTTGAAATGAAATATTCGAAAGTATTAATCGCCGGGATTATCCTGGTTTTATCAGGATCTATTATGAGCAGCTGTTCCGGAAGTTTTAGACGTAAAATGATGACCGAAATCAAAACGGTAGAATTGAACCGTTTTTTGGGTACCTGGTACGAAATTGCCCGTTTTCCACACCGATTTGAACGTGGGTTAACAGGAGTTACTGCAACCTATAAGCTTCGGGATGACGGGATGATTGAAGTTATCAATAAAGGTTATATGAATAGTCTCGATGGGGAAGAGAAAATTGCTGTTGGAAAGGCTAAAGTAGCTTCTAAAGATGGAAAAGGACATTTAAAAGTGTCGTTCTTCTGGATTTTTTATGCAGATTATTTTATTCTTGAACTGGATCAGCAGGACTATAGCTATGCCCTTATTGGCAGCAGCTCTGATACTTACCTTTGGATATTAAGCCGGAAACCGGAAATGGAAAAAGCAACCCTTGATATGTTATTGAAGCGTGCCGAAGAACTTGGTTATGATTTATCAAAAGTGGAATTTGTTCAACAAAAAACAATGAACAACTAAAGCATTCCCATTTTGTCGGCAATCCAGGTTAAACCTATTGAAAGTGCAAAAGCTAAAATGGGTGCAATAATCCATATAACCCAGAATTTTTGAACAGTACTTTTGCTAAATATCTCTTTCCACCCCAATTTTGCACATCCAATACCTAAAATTGCACCTGTGTTTAGCTGTACCAAAGATGCAGGAATACCTTTTGTAATGGAGACACTCAATAACAAAGTAGCTGTGATCATCGCAATAATCGTTGCTGATAAAGGACCAAACTCAATGATCTCTTTTCCAGTAGATTGAACAACTTTGTTGCCAAGCAGTGAACTTCCGATGCCAAAAGCCGGCGCAATTATCAAAACAGAAAGTACCATCACCAAATTGAAATTGGTTTGATTGTCACTCAGCCCGAGCACATTCATTACCATCGAAGCAATTGGCCCGCTTGCGTTGGCAACATTATTAGCGCCAATAGAAAAAGCTACATACAAGGATGAAATGAGAACCAATGCCTGCAATCCAGGATGTTTTTTTAATGTCTCAAACTCAAAGGACGAGCGTTTTTTCATGGGTTTGTAAATGTACTTCCCGGCCAGATATGTAAGGAAAAATGATATAACAGGAAGAACAAACCATACAGGGATAATTACAAAAAATAACTTATCTGTTTCTAAAACATTGAAATAAAGCGCAGTACCAGCTAAAGCAAAAACAGTTGACTGGCTGGTGGATTGGGGCACTCCCAATAAATTGGCCATAAGCAACGACAAAGCCACTGATAAAAGAATTATGGAAGTAAGAATAATTGTCATATTCTCATGCGGAAGTATGCCTCGACCTAATGTATAAGCTACATTTTTGCCCGCAACGATAGCTCCAACAAAAACCATAATGCCAAACAATCCCGGGATTAGACTTTTTGGAATTAGATTGGCTCCGTAAGCCGCAGAAAACGAAGGAGCTGTGCCACTTCCTCCCATATTGATGGCGAGAAAGATCGCGATGATCATTGGCAGAATAAGCTGAGAATAAGCAGGATCGATGATCATTGGATGTGTTCCGTTTGAAGCCGCAATTTAAAAAAAAAGAGGGCTGTTTTTGAAAAAAAAGCCCTCTTAATTAAATTTTAAGATGATGTTAATCTTATTCAGCAATCACCAGGAAATAGTTTTTCTTGCCTTTCTGAACAAGGATATACTTATTCTGCAGTAAGTCGTTTGTGTTCAGCATGGTAACTTCCGTTACTTTTTCTTTGTTGATCGAAACGCTGTTCTCTTTCAAACTTCTTCGGGCTTCGCCTTTTGATGAAAAGATTCCTGTATGGGTTGATAAAAATTCGGTGATCTCGACAGTTTCTTTCAAAATTGAGATTGAGATTGCAGCACGTGGAACTCCATCAAAAACATTTAACAACATGGCCTCATTCATTTTGTGAAGCACTTCTGTTGTTCCTTTTCCAAAAAGAATCTGGCTGGCTTCCTCTGCCATTTCCAAATCTTCGGCAGAGTGAACGCTTACAGTTACTTCTTTTGCCAAAGCCTTTTGCAAGACGCGAGTATGCGGAGCTTCACGGTGAGCTTCCACGAGCTGACCGATTGTTTCTTTGTCAAGTAGGGTGAAGATTTTTATGTATTTTTCAGCATCTTCATCAGAACAATTCAGCCAGAATTGATAGAAGGCATATGGAGAGGTCTTTTCGGGATCTAACCAAATATTGCCTGATTCCGTTTTTCCAAATTTTCCACCATCAGCTTTCGTAATAAGGGGGCAAGTTAGAGCAAAAGCATTTTGATCAGAACCTAACTTTCTTCTAATCAGTTCAGTACCAGTAGTTATATTTCCCCATTGGTCGGAACCACCCATTTGTAGTTTGCAGTTGTGATGTTGGTAAAGGTGAAAAAAATCGAAACCTTGTACCAGTTGATAAGTGAATTCGGTAAACGACATTCCACTGCCACTATCCGCAGCCAGACGCTTTTTTACCGAATCCTTCGACATCATATAATTAACCGTCAGATGCTTCCCGATATCACGGATAAAAGCCAGAAAACTGTAGTCTTTCATCCAGTCGTAATTGTTAACGAGTTCAGCCTTATTGGGTGCAGCTGTTTCAAAATCAAGAAATTTTGCCAGCTGGTTTTTGATGCATTCCTGGTTATGACGTAAGGTTTTTTCGTCGAGCAGGTTTCGTTCCTGCGATTTTCCTGAAGGGTCGCCAATCATACCTGTAGCGCCACCTACAAGAGCAATAGGCTTATGACCAGAGAGTTGCAAATGTTTTAACATCATAATACTCACCAAATGTCCAATATGCAGTGAGTCAGCCGTTGGATCAATGCCAACATAAGCTGCTGTCAATTCCTTGTTCAACTGTTCTTCCGTTCCGGGTGTAAGATCATGGATCATGCCTCTCCAACGCAACTCTTCAACAAAATTCATTTGCATAAACGTATAATTTTTAGGCGGCAAAGATAGGAAAAAGAAGAAAACCATTTTTGTAAGGATGCGGCAGATGTAACGAAGCGACAGGGCGTGGTTAAATACGAAACTTGCCTATCTTTGTTGCATGAAATTAGTAACAGGAGCAACAGGATTGGTAGGATCACACCTGATGGTGCAATTAAGCAATAAGGGTGCTGAGATCAAAGCTATGAAGCGTTCAGGTTCAGATATGCATCTGATTGAGAAGGTGTTTTCACTTTATGCATTGGAAGCCGAAAAACAACTGAAAGCCATTCAGTGGGTTGACGCTGATTTGACTGATATTACTGTACTTGAAGATCTTATGGTTGATGTAGATGAAATTTATCATTGCGCAGCAATTGTTTCATTTCACCCTTCGATGCGTCGTCTGATGTTGTTGACGAATGTTAACGGAACTGCCAATTTGGTTAACGCAGCAGTTCATAAAGGAAATATTGCCTTTTGTCATGTAAGTTCTATTGCTGCTTTAGGGAGAAGCGAGAATCAAGCCATGATAACTGAAGAGAATCTGTGGAAAAATTCCGGAAGTAATTCTATTTATTCAGTTTCAAAATATGGGGCTGAAAGAGAAGTTTGGCGTGGTGTTGCCGAAGGATTGAATGCCGTTATCGTGAATCCGGCTGTGATACTTGGTCCAGGTAACTGGAAATCAGGCAGCAGTGAATTGTTTTCATTGGTATGGAGAGGTTTAAAGTTTCATACTTCTGGTACAACCGGGTATGTAGATGTCCGAGATGTTGCCTCGGCTATGGTGACATTGATGGAAAAAAAGCATTACGGTCAGAGGTTCATTCTATCGGCTGAAAACCTAAGCTATCGTCAGTTGTTTTCTTGGATAGCCGGGAGTTTGGGTAAAAAAGAGCCTTCAATCCATGTGAAACCCTGGATGGCTGAAATAGCCTGGCGTTTGATGGCAATAAAAGGCTTTGTAATGAGAGAGACACCAGCCATAACGCGTGAAACTGCTCGGACAAGTCTTGTAAAAAAGAGCTATTCCTCTCATAAATTGGAAGAGGCAATTGGGTTCAAATTTATACCTGTCGAAAAGAGTATTAACGATATCAGCAAGATTTTTCTTAGGGATCATACTTCTTAAGAAAGTTCGGTTTTTTCGAAACAGCTTCTGACTTTTCTATAGATTGCGGGAGCGAATTTTTCAAGATTAGCCTTGAATTACTTTTAAAATTAATATAAAAGACTAAAAAATAATAGTATACAACTTTTTAGAGTGCCTCTTTGTTTTTAGGTTTATTATTTAAACAGATTCTAATTTAAGTGGAATAGGATCAATCCCATCAAATAGTTTTATTTTTACCCCATTAAACTGAAATACGAAATCGTCTTATGAAAAAAACATTATTGTTGTACTGGGCTCCGGGTGGAAGTGTTGAGTTGGCTGCAAAAGCTATTTGTGAAGAAATTGGCACTGATAAAGTCGAAATTTCTGATGTAGCATCATTTGATATCTCAAAGCTCAATGCATATGAGAATTTTATCATTGGAAGTGCAACGGTTGGCGCAGAAGACTGGCGCGATACGAAGGATAACAATAAGTGGAATGAGTTTTTTGTAAAAACACGGGAGTTTGATTTTTCTACAAAAAAAATTGCTGCTTTTGGTCTTGGTAATCAGATTCTTTATCCTGAACATTTTGTTGATTCATTGGGATATATGAAACGGCAAGTTGAAGAACGAAATGGCAAACTTATTGGAGCATGGCCCGATGAAGGTTACGATTATACAGATTCTGAAGGCACTGCAAATGGGATGTTTTTTGGATTGGCATTGGATCACGATCAACAGCCCGAGCTAACAGCTGTGCGCATTGAAGCATGGGTTGATCTGTTATCAGAAGAAATGGATTTTTAAATAGATTGTTTTGGCATAGCCGTCACATTTCTATATCAAAAGACGATTCTCAAGAGGGAATCGTCTCTTTTTATCGATTTTTTTTCAACACCAATCAGATTCTTGTAGTGTTCATAGCGCTCAGTAATCTCTTCCACGAAACGAAATGTTTCTTCTCCTCTCACATAACCATAATAAACAACTGGGTCGTTGTAAAATGCTGGTTTCGATTTGTTTCGCATAAAGAAGTCAACATTATCGGTCCATACATCCGGATTTTTGTTGTATTTTACAGCCAGGCGGCGTGCGTCAAGCACATGTCCAACACCCGCATTATATGAGGCTAGAATAAACTTACTGCGCTCGATGGTATCCGTTACGGTTTCGGGTATCTGCCTGTCGAGGTACTGTATATATTGAGCTCCAACCAAAACCTGCACTTCGGGTGTAGCAGTTGAATCAATGTTAAATTGTTCCATTACACCAGGCATTAATTGCATCAGGCCGAAAGCACCCGCCCAACTTCTCACATCAGGTTTAAACTCCGATTCCTGATAAATAAGCGATGCCATAAGCCGCCAATCCCAGTTAATGCTCTCCGCAGCACTGCGAATGATATCGTCGTAAGGACTTAAGCGATCACCGGTTACGGAATGATACTCACTTTGGCTTCTGTTTTTTACCAACGGACTAAAATATTTATCATAAAGCAAACGACCATCCCTCGAAGGAAGGTAGTCAGACAGCCATTTGTTAATTTCTTCAAGTAATTTGTTGTCAGGCTCTTTTCGCAATGCCCAGGCGATTTTTTGGTCGAAACTTATGGCTGTCTTTATATCAAGATTGGTATAATTTCTCAAAAAGACCGCTGCCATATGTTCGTCTGCAATCGTATAATCAATGTCTTTGTTTGCAACGGCGGCCACAAGGTCTTCAACATCGCGGTTATCTTCAATAATGTAAATGGTATCACCGATTTCATCTGAAAGGGTTCGCAGGCGTTTGGAGAAAACAGAATTTTCCTGAACATGAATTGTTTTACCTGCCAACTCTAAACTGCTTCGGATTAATCCTTTTTCAATTTCATCGCGTGTTCGGAGTTGAAGCCAGTTTTTTGGAAGCCGTTGTACCAGTACCTGACGTGTGATAATTATGGGTTCAGAAAAATCAAATCTCCGCAAACGATCTCCGGTGACCGTCATATTAAGAGCGATCATGTCGGCTTCACCCTTTTCAAGACTTTGTTTTGCCTCACCAAGATCTTTCTCAATACGAAGTTCTAGCCTTAACCCAAGATGATCAGAAAAAGCTTTAAGTAATTCATACTGATAGCCCATTGGCTCGCCTCGATAGATGTAGTAATTAACAGTATTATAATCGGTTAACACTCTTAATTTCTTATTATTAAGTGCCTGGTTAAGCGTTGAAACGTCAGTGAATGCATCGTCTGTAAGCTTCTCCTCAGGTTGGTTTTCGGTGCAGGAAAATATACCAACTGTCAGCAGAACAAGCAATAACCAAAATAGTGGCTTCAATCGTGTTTTTTTTATCCTCACAATGCAGTGATTTGATGCGCTAAAATAGTGTTTATGATTAATTAAACAATGAAATTGTAATAAAATATTGATATTAAATCATTTAGACTATTTAAAAGAAAGCTTATTTTTTATCTCAGGATACGCCTAAGCATGTTTTCGAGCTGAAAAACATAGGAATCTCCAAAAAGAATTACATGAACCAGAACAGGGTAAAGGTTACATACGTCAGCTCGCTCTTGCCATCCTTTTTCAAGTGGAAATCTGTGATTGTAGGCTTCATAAAAAATGGGATGAAAGCCTCCAAAAAGCTGTGTCATAGCGATATCCATTTCCCGATGTCCGTAATATACCGCTGGATCAATCAACACAGGCTGTTTGTCGCCGGAGCAAAGAAAGTTACCGCTCCATAAATCTCCATGAAGTAATGAGGGTTTTTCTATCGGAAAAATTGTTTTTATCCTATCTGTCAAGCGGTCAAAGGAATGGAGGATTGCAGATGATAACAGTTTTTTTTGTTGCGCTGTTGAAATCAAAGGTAAAAGACGTTGATGCAGGTAAAAATCATCCCAACTTTCACTTAATGTGTTTTTTTGAGGTAGTGATCCAATATAATTTGAATCATTGAGGCCGAATAAAGCTGCTGATTTTTGATGCATTTCTGCAAGTTGAATACCGAAACTTTCCCAAAATGAGTGCGTTGGCGAGGTTGCGGGGATGTATTCCATCAATAAATAACTGATAGAAGCTTCGCTTCCTGACTCAATAATTTCAGGAACGCGGATAGAGCTTTCTTTTCCAATTAATTGCAAGCCGGCTTTTTCATAATCAAACATGCCCGGATATAAATCGGATCTATTCCATTTCACAAAAAAATTGGCATCCCCATAGGTTATTTTTACGGTCTGGTTGATTGAACCTCCTCCTGTTGCCTGGCTGGAAGTAATGGTTGTTTCAAGTCCCGTTTTGAGGGCCAGTGCTTTCTCGAGCTTGCCAACAATCGAAAAGGGCAGCATGATCAAAGTAAATGAATACGTGGGAAAACACGTCTCAAAATGAGTCGTTCCAACATCAGCAGTGCTGAAATTGAAATTGTTGTAATGAGCAGGTAAACAGGTAGTTTGCTTGCAATACCAGCTGTTTTATTGAGCAAAAAGATATTCTGACTAAAAATCAGACTTAAACTTGCAGCTGACGACCAGAGCCAGTCAGTCACAAAACGCAGGTCGACAAAAAATAATAAGGTCAGAAAAGCAGCCAGCAGACTGAACAGAAGCAGACTTTTTTCAGGCCAGGCCGAAGTAACGCTCACTGGCTGAGGTGCATCGGCAATTATCTTCTTCATAATAGCATCTTTCATTCCTTCAGGAGCTTTGGGGCTGTGAAGCTGCTTTAAAAGAGTTTCTAATTGTTGCTCGTTCATGATATTTAGTTTAAACAGGTGTTGGTAACAGATTGCATCAATTCTTGTAGTTTCTTTCTGATTCTGAATAACTTAACTTTCACATTCGAGGTTGACAGTTTGCTTATTTCACTTATTTGATCGATACTGTAATTCTGAGTGTAATAGTAATGAATCATCAGTTGATCTTCAGGAGCCAATAACTCCAGAGCAGTTTCAAGCTGTTGCAGTTGTGCCTCTTTTTCGTCATTAAACTCATTCTTGTCAGAAAAATTGTATCCGCCGATCGAAAGCTCATCCAAAGAAACTATTGGAACAGTTCGTTTGCGGTAGGCGCTGATAGCTGTATTATATGCAATGCGATGAAGCCAGGTAGAGAACAACGATTTATGATTGAATCCCTGCAAAGCTTCGAAGGCTTTTATAAACACCATCTGTGTAATGTCCTCAGATTCTGCAGTGTTCTTAATGATTCGGTTTACAACAGCATAAATACTATGTTGGTAACGGTCGACCAATGGGCCAAATGCCTCAGGTTTTCCTTTTAAAACCTGCTCAATCCATACGTGATCTTCCTCTTTACTTTTCATTTTTACATTGGACGAAAACTGCAGCTTTTGGTTACAAATAAAGTGTAAATTTACATTTCATTTGTTCTGTACAGGGATCACCAATTTTTTTCTTTATCCATAATCAGAAAAAATGATTGATGTGAAATTAAATTTCTGAAGCAATGAAAAAATACCTCTTCATGATTTTTGTTCTCATATCGGGAACATCAATCAGCGCACAGTTTGATGCCTTATTTACAAAAGAAACCCTCCGGCTGGATTATATTCACAGTGGAAATGCGTTTCAGGAGTCGATTGCTTACGGGAGTAGTTCCAAAGAGCAGTTTTGGGGCGGATCGCAGCTTAATTTAATTGATACATTCTATTATGGCAATCATTATGTTGAACTAATAGATGAAAAATCGGGAACATTGATTTATTCCAGAGGATATTGCTCATTGTTTGCTGAATGGCAAACCACAGCAGAGGCAAAAACACTTGTTCGCAGCTTTGAAGAAACAGCTGTTTTTCCCTTTCCTTTGAAGCCGGTTCAGGCGAGAATATTATCCCGCGATGAGGAGGGTGTTTTTCAACTTTTGTTTTCCATGCGCATCGATCCATCAGATTATTTTATAAAACCTTTTAAAACAACAGGTTTACCTGTTTATGAACTCTTGATAAATCGGGATCCATCAATTGCAGTGGATATTGTGATCATTCCTGATGGTTTCACTCTTGAGGAAATGGAACAATTCAAGCTGCGATCGGAACAATTTGTTGAGTATTTATTTCGATTTGAACCCTTTAAGAAACATAAGGATAAATTCAATATCAGGGCTTTGCTTGTTCCTTCTGCAGAAACAGGTGTTGCTATTCCGGCAAAAGGCGAATGGCCGGAAACAGCTGTCTCTTCCAGTTTTTACACCTTTGATTCTGAACGTTATTGCATGACATATGAACACCATCGTTTACGCGATTTGGCAGGACAAGTGCCTTACGATCAAATATATATTCTTACAAATACGAAAAAGTATGGTGGGGGAGGAATATATAATTTTTACTGTCTCAGCAGTGCCAATAACAGCGCATCACCTGAAATAATTGTGCATGAATTTGGCCATGGCTTTGCAGGTTTGGGCGATGAGTATTATGATAGTTCAACTTCTTATGAAGAATTTTATAACCTGAAAATTGAGCCCTGGGAACCAAATATTACCACACTTGTAAACTTCGATCAAAAATGGAAGCATCTTGTTGATGAATCAACCCCGGTTCCAACTCCGGACAATGAAGGCTGGGATGGCAAAACGGGCGTTTTCGAAGGTGGAGGCTATGTTGCGAAAGGTATTTACAGACCATCACGCGATTGTTTGATGCATACTTTTAAAGGAAATATTTTTTGTGCAGCTTGCAGCGAGGCCATTGAAGAGATGATTTTCTTTTATTCAGAATGATTTTGATAATTTGAGCTGCTGTTCAAGGTTTTTTTGCTCAATCAGCCCTAATTGCTTAATTTTGCCAAAATATTGTTAATATTTTCACAAAAGCTTAAAAAAGTAAAATTTAACCAAGGATCATGATGATTACCAAATTAGATCAGATGTTTGAAGTGCTGAAAAGCAGTAAAAAGAAACGTCTTGTAGCAGCTTATGCTAATGATGAGCACACCATTAGTGCAGTAAACATGGCCATTGATATGGGTCTTATTGACGGAACGCTTGTAGGTGATGAAAAAGAGATTTTGAAGGTTTGCAGTGCACATGGAATTGATGCTTCCCGAATGACAATTGTTCATGAACCGGATGAGATGAAAGCAACAGTAAAAGCGGTTGAATTGATAAATAGCGGCGAAGGGAACCTGTTGATGAAAGGCCTTGTTAGCACCGATAAATATATGCGCGCTATTCTTGATAAAGAAAAAGGACTTATGAACAAAGGTGCTGTTCTAAGCCATGTTACAGTTATGGAAAATCCATTTTACCATAAGTTGCTTATTGTTGGAGATGTTGCCATATTACCTGCTCCCGAATTGTCGGAAAAAGTTGCGATCACCAATTACCTTATCAAAACTGCACAGGCATTGGGTATCGAAAAGCCAAAAGTTGCTTTGATAGCCGCTTCTGAACAAGTATCTGCCAAAATGATTGCCAGTGTTGACGCAGCTCTCATATCCAAAATGGCCGACAGAGGTCAGATAAAAGGTGCATGGGTTGACGGTCCTTTAGCTCTTGATGTGGCAATCGATAAAGAAAGCGCAGAAATTAAAAAAATTGGAGGTATGGTAGCCGGTGATGCTGATTGCCTTGTGTTCCCAAACATCGAATCAGGCAATGTTTTTTATAAGACAAATACAAAACTGGCTGGCGGTGAACAAGGCGCCTTCGTTGTTGGGGCGCGTGTACCCGCTGTACTTTCATCACGGGGCGACAGTACCAAAACGAAATTATATAGCATTGCACTTGCAGCTCTTACTGCACCTTGAGCTTTACTTAAAATGAAAATGAGGTTTCAACAAATAGCTATCCAATGAGCGATCACGAAAACATTCACATTTTAACGATCAATCCTGGTTCAACATCAACCAAATTTGGAGTTTTTGTTGGAACAGATCCTGTTTTCATCAAAACGATAAGGCATAGCAGCGAAGAACTTGAGCCGTTTGAAAAGATAACCGACGAGTTCAATTTTCGTAAGGGTTTAATTTTACAACAAATCAGCGATGCCGGCATTCAACTCGAATCCATTCGTGCTGTTGTGGGCAGAGGTGGTTTATTAAAGCCAATTGAATCAGGAGTATATACTGTAAATGAAGCAATGTTACGCGATTTACGGAATAGCCCTCTTGGTGAACACGCCAGCAATCTGGGAGGATTGATCGCTTATGATATTGCACAGTCCTTACCCGATGCAGGAGCCTATATAGCTAATCCTGTTGTTGTTGATGAGCTCGATCCTATTGCGCGTATTTCCGGACATCCACTCTTGCCAAGGATCTCAATTTTTCACGCCTTAAACCAAAAAGCTGTTGCGCGGCAGCATGCCAAATCGATCATGCGCAAATATGAAGAGATGAACCTGATAGTTGTGCATCTTGGTGGTGGAATAACTGTTGGGGCTCACATGCAGGGAAGGGTTGTTGATGTTAATCAGGGCCTCGACGGCGATGGTCCATTCTCCCCTGAACGCTCAGGCTCTCTTCCTGTTGGTGCTTTGGTGCGACTTTGCTTTAGCGGAAGGTTTACCGAAAAGGAATTGCTAAAAATGATCAAAGGTGAAGGAGGGTTAGTGGCATATCTTGGAACAAACAGCGCATATGAAGTCGAACAAAGAGTTGCTCAGGGTGATGAAGAAGCATCGCTTATTTACAGAGCAATGGCTTATCAGGTAGCCAAAGAAATTGGTGCGATGGCAACAGTATTACGTTTTCATGTTGATGGAATTCTAATAACAGGCGGTATTGCACATGATAAGTTTTTTGTGAATCAAGTTATTGAACGGGTTCACCGCATTGCCCCTGTACATGTTTATCCGGGTGAAGATGAACTCAAAGCATTGGCAATGAATGGGCTTAGGGTTCTTAACAAAGAAACGGTTCCAAAGGAATACATATAAATCCTTCGCAAATAGAAGATATGATTTCTTAATGAAATCTTATAATTTTAGGTTTTCACCTTTTTTTAGTCTGACCAAAAGTAAAATTCCTACTTTTGGCGCTTCTTATTATTAATTCAATAACTACTTCAAATGAGAAAACATTTTACGATTATTCTAATTGTGATGCTAATCATGGTTGGTACTGGCCTTCAATGGCTTATCAGCTCCGATAGCAAAACAGAACGTGAAAGAAGAAAAATGGTTGATACCCGCGTTGACAACAACGGGTATTACAAACGTCTGGCAGCAAAAGGATTATATACCTTAAATCCTGACATGCGTCCTGCATCTGCAGTTTACACCGGATCGAAAATCAAGGCCTTTTCTGTAAGGACCGATGATTCGCCTGACGTACCTGTTACAACAGTGAACTCTACACAAACCGAAAACTCAATCTTCGTAAATCCACTTGACCCAACCAATGTCTTGAATTCAAACAACTCAACTCAGAATCCTGTTGGCTCACTCTATGGTGCTAACGATTTGTATTCGTTTGACTCAGGTGAAACCTGGCAAGGAAAAGTACAGGGTGCTGCCGGTAGCAATTCTGGTGACCCTGCTGTTGCAATGGGCTGGAATGGCAGATGGTACGTAAACTACATTTCTAATCCCGGTGGACAAGGAATTGCTTACACTGACAACCAAGGACTTTCATGGACAGCAAAAATCGTTTCTCCGAATCCAGGTGATTTGGCTGATAAAAACCACCTTTGGATCGACAACAGTTTAACAAGTCCTTATGAAGGATATCTTTACAATGTTTGGACTGATTTTGGAGGTTCATATGATGCTGAAATTGTTGTTTCACGTTCAATTAACGATGGCGAAACATGGTCACCACGGGTACCTTTAAGCACAGCTGTTAATGCAGGAAGTCACAATCAAGGCGTGAATGTACATACTGGTCCTAATGGTGAAGTTTACGCTGTTTGGTCTATCTACAACAGTTGGCCTTCTGACGAAGGTGCGCTGGGATTCGCAAAATCGCTTGATGGAGGTGCAACCTGGACTCCTGCAACACGTATCATTCAAAATATCCGTGGTATCCGTACCACCGAAACAAATAAAAATCACCGCGTAAATTCTTTCCCAAGTATGGCAGTAGATATTTCTAACGGCCCTGACAGAGGAACAATTTATGTTGTATGGTCTAATATTGGTACTCCTGGAGTGAATCAAAATGTTGGTATCGATGTATACCTTATCAAATCAACCGATCAGGGAGCAACATGGTCAACTCCAGTGCGCGTGAACCAAAATACATACGGAGAAGGTAAAGAGCATTACTTCCCATGGCTTGCCTGTGATCCTGAAAACGGTATCTTAAGTGCTATTTTCTATGGTGATAGAAACGTAAGCCAAAGTCAGGTTGAAGTTTTCTGTGCCAACAGCTTCGATGCCGGTGAAACATGGGAAGATTTCAAGGTATCCGACGTTGCTTTCACCCCATCTCCAATTCCAGGTCTTGCTGGTGGTTATATGGGTGATTACCTGGGTATTGCCTCGCGTGGAGGAATGGTTTATCCGGTATGGCCTGACAATCGTCTGGGTTATATGATGACTTTTTCTTCTCCTTACGAAACAAATCCTTTGAGCCGCCCATTCAATGTGGTTGCTGAAGTGGCTTTTGAAACAGGAAATGTAAGCCTTGAATGGACTTATACAGAAGCACCTGACTTCACTGGCTTTAACATCTACCGTGACAATGAACTTATAGGTTCGACAGCTGATACAACTTTTGTTGATCCTCTGCCAACTTATGGAGTTTATACATACGGAATTACAGCAACTTACACAGGCGAAGGCGAAAGTGGTGCCAGCAGGGTAACTGTACAATGGGGTGATGCACATATTGCTGTTGCTCCGGAAAGCATTTATCAGCAGTTGATGCCTGATTCTGTTGCCACTCAGAACCTGGTTATTACCAATACTGGTCAACTACCAATGGAATTCAGTGTTAGTTCCGAAATCATTGAAACGAATAAGGAAACTAACACCTATTGCGCTGCTTCAGGTGGTGGTGATGAATTTATTTCTGGTGTAACCATCGGAACAATCAATAATACCTCAGGCGAAACAGGCTATGCTGATTATACTGCTATGAGTACTGAAATTAAGGCCGGTGAACCTTTGTTGCTGACAGTAACTAATGGTAACCCATACAGTGCTGACCAGTGCGGTGTTTGGATCGACTGGGATCAGAATGGTGTATTTGATGACGCACCGGTTTCTGTTTCAGGAAGCCCGGGCAATGGACCTTATACTGCTTCGATTGATCCACCGGTTGGTTCAAAATCTGGTCAAACACGTATGCGTATCCGCGTTACATGGACAGGTTCTGTTGAACCATGTGGTACAACCACTTATGGTGAAGTTGAAGATTATACGTTAAATGTGATCAGCTGGTTGAGCTATGCTCCTAATATTGGAACAATTGCACCTGGTGCAACACAAATAATTGAAGTTACTCTGAAAGCGATTGATCTTGAAGAAGGTGATTATTACGCTAACCTCAAAATTGCCAATAATAGTCCTGATAATGCTTTAGTTGAAGTTCCTGTTCATTTAAAAGTGGCTTCATTTGCAATTACTGCAATGGCAGAGCCTGCAGCTATTTGCGTAGGCGAATCATCACAACTTTCTTCTTCTGTACTTGGTGGCAATGGTGGCGATTTAACTTATTTCTGGCATAATGAAGCTGGAGAGGTCGTTTCAACCGAACCAAGTTTTGTTGCAAGTCCTGAAGTTACAACTTCTTATACAGCTTTTGCTGTACAGGGTTTGGATACCATTCAAAGCATACCAGTAACTTTGGTAGTATATGCACTACCAGAAGTTGCTCTTGGAGAAGATTTGGCTTTCTGCGGCAATCAGGTGCATACATTGGATGCCGGCAATGAGGGATCAGCATTCCTTTGGTCAAATGGTGCAACCACTCAAACAATTGAACTGTCAGCAGATTCTCTCGGATATGGTGAACATCAACTTTGGGTTGAAGTTACCAATCTAAATGGTTGTGCAAGCGTTGATAGCGTGAAAGTTACATATAACAACTTACCTGTGGTTGAACTTGGTGAAGATCAGTCAGCTTGTGGTGATTTGGCGTTAACTTTCAATGCAGGCAACGAAGGAGCGTCTTTCCTTTGGTCAAATGGAGCCATCGCTGCAGTTCTGAATGCTACCAGCGCCGAATTTGGTTTTGGAATGCATCAGCTTTGGGTTCAGGTAACCGATCAAAATGGTTGTGTTTCTTCAGATACCGTTCATGCAATCTTTAATGAAGCACCTCCTGTGTTCTCATTTGGAAATGACACAACGCTTTGTGGTGGTGTTTTAAAAGTGTTGACGGTAGATGTAGCAGGTTATAGTCTCCAGTGGTCAAATGGCTCAGTTGAAACAAGTGTTACTGCTGATACAACAGGCTTTGGTTATGGAACTCAGACCTTCTGGGTTGATCTTACGGGCGAAAATGGCTGTACAATGAGAAGTCATGAAATTTCAATTGAATTTAAAAACTGCTCAGGGGTATCCGAAAAAGATGCAATGGCGATCACTATTTACCCCAATCCAGGTAATGGATTATTCCAGCTCGACCTTCAATCTACCGGTCGTGAAAATGTGAAAATTACTGTTTATGATGCAGCCGGAAATCTGGTTTACCAACAGAAAGATGTTGTAACATCTTCATCTTCAACACATGAACTGAACCTTACTAATCAACCATCAGGCGTTTATAACCTGGTGATTGAAGGCAATCGGGTTTATTCCAAACGTTTGATTATCAAATAAAAAGCGATTTATACAAGGAGCGGGCTGTTTTAGCCCGCTCTTTTTGTTTTAAGGGGTTTCATCACCTCCCTAAAGTCCGTCTGATGACTTTTTCTATCTTTGCAAAAAATTTCTTAATACTATGAGTTTGATTTTAAGTGAGCAAGAGCTTGTTCGTCGCAATTCATTAGCTGAGTTGTATCAACTTGGTATCAACCCTTATCCACAGGAAGCTTTTAAAGTCGATGTGACAGCAACGCAGATTCATTCAGAATTTCCTCTTAAACCGGAAGCATTTAATCAGGTGAGTATCGCAGGCCGCATTATGAGCCGTCGTATCATGGGTGCAGCTTCGTTTATGGAGTTGCAGGATTCCGGAGGTAGAATACAGGTGTATTTCAAAAGGGATGATATTTGTCCTGAAGAGGATAAAACACTCTATAACACAGTTTTAAAACGCTTACTTGATATCGGCGACATCATTGGTATTACAGGATTTGTTTTCACAACCCAAATGGGTGAAATTACTATTCATGCCACTTCACTCAAGGTATTAAGTAAATCGCTGCGCCCATTGCCTATTGTTAAAGAAAAGGATGGAGTGATTTACGATGCGTTTACCGATGCCGAACAGCGTTACCGCATGCGTTATGTTGACCTTATCGTAAATGAAGGTGTCAAAGAAACCTTTCTTCGCAGGACGAAAGTTATCAATAGCATGCGAACCTTTTTTAATGAAAAAGGCTATCTCGAAGTTGAAACTCCAATCCTTCAGCCCATTCCCGGCGGTGCTGCAGCGCGGCCTTTCATCACTCATCACAATGCATTGGATATACCGCTTTATCTACGTGTTGCCAATGAACTGTATCTCAAGCGTTTAATTGTTGGCGGTTTTGATGGTGTTTATGAATTTTCGAAAGATTTTCGTAATGAAGGGATGGATCGCACCCATAATCCTGAGTTTACCGTCATGGAAATTTATGTGGCTTATAAAGATTATCTCTGGATGATGGACTTCACCGAAGAAATGCTGGAACGCGTCGCCAATGAGGTAACAGGAGGTACAAGCGTTGAAATCAGTGGGAAGGTCATTGATTTTCAGCGACCATTTAAAAGAATTTCGATTCTTGATGCCATAAAAGAACACACGGGTTATGATGTTTCGGGAATGAACGAAACGGAACTAAAAGATGTGTGCAGGAAGCTTGGTATTGAAACAGATGAGGCCATGGGTAAAGGTAAACTGATCGACGAAATCTTTGGCGGCCATTGTGAACATCATTACATTCAACCTACATTTATTACAGATTATCCGGTGGAGATGTCTCCTCTTTGTAAACGTCATCGCGATAATCCGGAACTTACCGAACGCTTTGAGCTGATGATAAATGGAAAAGAAATAGCAAACGCATACACCGAGTTGAATGATCCGATTGATCAGCGTAATCGTTTTGAGGAGCAGATGATGCTTTCGGAGCGAGGCGACGATGAAGCAATGTTTATCGATCAGGATTTTCTTCGCGCATTGGAATATGGAATGCCTCCAACATCAGGAATGGGTATAGGAATTGACAGACTTGTGATGTTATTGACAGGACAGACATCAATTCAGGAAGTGTTGTTTTTCCCTCAGATGCGTCCTGAGAAACTCCGTAAGGCAGTGAGTGTACAGGATTTTATGAAAATTGGAGTTTCTGAAACCTGGGCTGCTCATGTAATGAAAGCGGGGTATATTACTGTTGAAAGCTTACAGTCGGAAAAAGCAGCTGTTATTCAACAAAAACTCAACGGTTACCGCAAAAAGAATAAACTGGATATTCCAGCTATACAGATGGACGAAATTGAAGGCTGGCTTGCTGGAAATACAATTGATTAAGTTAAGTGACTCTTAACGGAAGCAATTTACTGTTTATTAGTTACTTACCGCACAATTGTAGGATGACTAAAAGCAATCGTGCCAATTATGGTGCTGTTGTAGATGTGAATTTATACGATCATCAGCCATCTGACAAAATTTCAATTGGATAGTTTATATAAAGGATTAACACATATTTTTAACTGAAAGCCTTCTGTTTTTATCAACGAAGCAGATTCTAATAATTTCGTAAGACCTCATTTGCCATGACAAAATACCCTCAAGTAGTACTGTACAAAGGAAAAGATTTGGCTGTCAGAAGGTTTCACCCCTGGGTTTTTTCAGGAGCTGTTCAGAAACTTCCAAAAAGCCTTGCTGTTGGAGAAGTGGTTCTTGTGACTGACCATCAAGGGGATGTATTGGGAACAGCATTTTTTGAAGGTGGTAATATTGCTCTTAAAATGCTAAGTTTCAAGGAAGAGGTGATTGATCACGATTTTTGGAAACGAAAATTGCAGTCTGCGCTATTATTACGTAAAAATCTTCACTTAACTGATAACCCTTCAACAATGGCTTGGAGACTCCTTCATAGCGAAGGAGATGGTATGCCGGGACTTGTTATCGATATTTATGGTTCTACAGCAGTGTTACAGGCACAATCGGCCGGGATGTATCTGCATCGCCAGCTTATAGCAAATGTTTTGATGGAGGTCCTGAATGGCAGTATTCAAGCTGTTTTTGATAAAAGTGCTGAAGCACTTGAACGTATGGATAAGGAGGTTACAGAAAGCAATAGTTACCTCATCGGTCAGTCTTTGGAAAGTAAAGTGCTTGAAAATGAAGCTTCGTTTATTGTTGATTGGGAAAAAGGTCAGAAAACCGGATTCTTTCTTGACCAGCGCGATGCACGGCTGCTTTTAGGAAAACTATCGCATGGTCTTATGGTTTTGAATACCTTCAGTTATAGCGGTGGGTTCTCTGTTTTTGCACTCAAAGGTGGTGCGAAAAAGGTTGTTTCTGTCGATAGTTCAAAACGGGCTATCGAATTGTGTGATCAAAATATAGCTGCCAATGGTTTTACGAAACAGCATGAATCTGTTTGTATGGATGCCAAAAAATACATGGAGCAACTTCAGGGAAATGAATTTGATCTGATTGTGCTTGATCCTCCGGCATTTGCAAAGAATCATCACAACCGGCATAAGGGACTACAAGGCTATAAGTTCATTAATTTTGAGGCAATTAGAAAAATAGCTCACAATGGATTGCTTTTTACCTTCAGTTGTTCACAGGCTATTGACCGGCAGGCATTTCAAAGTATTGTTATGGCTGCTGCTATTGAAGCAGGTCGTGAAGTGCAGGTTTTATATCACCTTTCGCAACCGGCCGACCATCCTGTAAGTCTTTTTCATCCCGAAGGAGCTTACCTCAAAGGATTGGTATTAAGGGTGAAATAGATTGTTCTGTTATTTACCTGCTGGTTTAGCGTAGATCTGACTTGCATCTCTGTATCCAGCCTTATCCAGGTACCAATCTGTATACAATGTACCGCCAGATTCAGCCCATTCAGCAAATTTCAGGTGTCCGTTGATAATTTGAGAACTTTCGATGGTGTAATCAAACGAGCCTGAAATATTGATTGCCCAGGGTAAGTTTTGCTGTGTTTTGTAATACCTTCCTGTAGCAGGATCAGAATTGTCGTCAGTAGAACCAAAAAGGCTGACATCAACAAGGGCAGTCGGTTCGTAATCTGGTAAATGAATTTCATGCCCGCGTACTTTATTTACAATCAAAAAAGGGTTAAACTGTTCAATTTTAAGTGATTCTATCGTGAAAGTGTTTGGGGTGAAAGCCATTACGACAGTAATAGTATCAGGATCAATATAAGGCTCGCCTAAAATAACATTCGCTCCAAAACCAGAACCTGATTGTAAAACGTTTTTGATATTGTCGAAAACAATAGCAGTAATTTTATTTTGCCCGGCTTCCGTCCCGTTCTCGTTAATTGTGATATAATTGTCGGTTATTTTACTTCCTGAAATAGAAACGTCAGACTCCGGAATATCGGTATTTAATTGAAAACCAAAACCATTTTCCAGTCCTGCGCCATTGGCTTTAACGATAAACGTGCCCATTAACTCTGTGAGTTTATTTTGACTATTTGTGACAATAGTAAAACGATAATCGGTAACAAGGTCGTTAAAATCGTAATCACCTTTACCGGGCCAGAGGTCTTCATATGCGAGACTTCCGTTACCTGCAGCAGGGTAATGATTGTTGAAAGCCCTTGAGGGGTCGTTAGGATAATCTTCTTCATCGTCAGCAATTCCATCACCATCACTGTCGGAAACAGTTCCTGATCCGCCGAAAACCGTTTGAATTTCGATCGGACTTAAGGCTTTGCCATAATATTTCACATCATCAATCAGGCCATTAAAGAATTTTTGAGCTCCATTATCTGATCCAATAGAGAATGCTCTTGAGTTAACCTTTAAACTCCCCGTAAGGGCTGTGCTGTTTTTTAATTGTCCGTTGACATATATTCTGAGTGCAGAACCATCATAGGTCATAGCCAAATGATACCAAACATCAAATTGAGGCAACCCTTCTCCCCAATGCAGGGTGTGGCTCATGTTATCCGCAGTTCTGACATGCACATTCCACCCATCCCATTTGCCCTGTCCAAGTCCATGCCCATCCCAATCGCCTTTTTGTGCAACTTTGGTTGTCTTATTTTCGTAAGTTTTCACCCAAGCCATCATACTTATTTCAGTTACAGGGTTTAAGCTGGTATGATTGGGTATCGAAATGTTGCTGTTAATCCCGTTACACTCCACGGCTGAGCCTGCCATACCACTCCCCCACGAAATATTTGATGCGAGTCCGTGATTGCTTCCTTTGCTGTCCTGAACAGCTGTTCCGGTACCTTCGTCGAGTTTCCAGTGACTGATGAGAAATTCATCGCCGTAGGAAGGATTTAGCGTTTCTTCGCGCAGTGCTTCTATATCTGTTGGATCCAGACTTTTATTGAAAATCATAACTTCGTCAATCAATCCGCTAAAATAGCTTTGAGTATCCAAACTTCCAATCGTGATAGTTGAGGTGTTGTGGTTCAGATTCCCACTTGTTGCTGTTGTAGCTTTTTCAATACCATCAATAAATATCTTAAGATTGGACCCATCATAGGTTGCTACCAGATGATGCCAGTCGGTATCTATGACCCTGTCGGCCCAAACAGTTGTGGCTTCGTGCCATGTCGGATTATATATCCCAATCGTGATGCGGCCTCCGTCATTGATACGCAAAATGTATTTCATCCGGTGAAACATAAAGGTACCACCCTTAAAACTTGCGTCGCGTGAAAACCAAAGCGAAATACCAAATTCATTGCCAATAATATTCAATGATGCGCTATTTGGAACCTCAACTTCATTATTTTCTTCTTCTCCATTAAAAAATAAAGCCTTGCCACTAATTCCTGACTGATAAATGGCGCCTGTAATGCTGCCGTTGTTCAGGTTATTCTCATCTTTTACAGCCGTGCCACTCCCTTCATCAAATTTCCACCACGAGACAAGTCCATCTGGTAATTGCTGATTTGAAAGGGTGTTTTTATAACCCACCATCCCGTCAAGGTTGAGTGTAACCAGATTGCTTGTAATGGATTGTGTGATACCGTTAATAAGAAGCGATTCAACATAGGCCGGAATGGTAATTTGAACAGTGTATGTGTCAGCGATATGATTGTAATAACCTTTATGATAGTTGATTAGTCCATCAGCTGAAGTGATGTTGATGACTTGTGATTGCTCGCTTGTCAAAACAATTTGGATTGTTTTTGTCGTGCTCCAGTTGAATCCGGATGGAATTACCAGACCATCAAATTTTTTCTCTGGGCTATCAGGAATAGGCTGTTTGCGACAGGAAAAAGTGGCTGTCAGCAAGACCAATGCCAATAGCAATTGTATTTTGCTTTTCATAATACAAAGAATTTCTATAACAATGACAATCATTGTGCCATGTATTCATTTGCTGAAAACAGTGGCTTTCGTAATTCCCAAACCTTAATAAAAGTCTAGTATATGGAAAAAAGTGTAGAAACTGGACTTCGCTTAAAGGTTTATACTGAATTTCAGCGATAAAGTTACGACCAAAACAGACGAAAAGAGAATAATATTTCGAAAAAAGTGAGCTAGATGCCTGAAATAATTTTCTGCACCAGCGAAGTGGTCGAATAACCTTCAACAAGATCAATTGTTTCAACTTTTCCACATTTGGCGGTGACTATATCGTATCCAACCACATCTTCTGCATTGTAATCTTTTCCTTTTACAAGTATATCAGGTTGAACCATTTGAATCAATTCATATGGAGTTGGTTCGTCAAAAAGGACTACAGCATCAACAAACCTGAGTGATGCCATAAGTGTTGCCCGCGCGTGCTGATCCACCAATGGTCTGGAAGGCCCTTTCAAACGGCTGACAGAGTCGTCTGTATTCAGTCCAACAATAAGAACGTCACCCAGGTCAGCTGCTTTTGACAAATAATCGATATGTCCCAGATGTACAAGATCGAAACAGCCATTGGTAAAAACAATTTTTTTCTGCTGGAATCTCCACAGATGCAAGTATTTACTCAGATCATTCCAACTTAGAATACGTTGTTGAATAGTTTCAAGATTTGTCATTGGATGGAGGTTTATGATCAACAAAAAAGAGCATAACATATCCTATTGCGCCAACAAGGACGTTGAGAATGCTTTGTGCAGCATGAGTGATGACAGCAAAGCTTCCTGCTGCTGTTCCGCTGATAGCATATAACTCAGTGAGTACAGCTTTTGCGATAAAATGATAGGCTCCAATTCCGCCCGGTACCGGTGCAACTATTCCCAGACTTCCAATTGCAAGTAAAGTGACACCGGCCATGAAACTTAATCCTTCTGTTTCGGGCAGCATGCGGAAAGGTATGTACATCATCAGGATGTAAAAAAACCAGATCATGGCGGTATGAAACAAGAACAATCCTTTTTGTTTCATACGGTCGATAGTGCGGATTCCCTGAGCTAAACCAATCAATAAATTATGAATTTTTTCATAGCCCGGAAGCTTCCGAAAATTATCTTTGTGCTTGAAATACAACCAGATACTCACAATAAAGACGACTAAACCAATTGCACCAAGCACAAACAGTATTCCCATGTTGGTTTCAATTTTATCAACCAGGGGCTGAGTCATGCGTACTACAAACTCACCTAATAAGCTCCATTGCGTTAAAACAACAGCTAAAAGCAATAGCAGAAGTACGATAAAATCAAAAAGTCGTTCTGAGATAACAGTACCTAGCAAGGCGTTGAATGGAATTTTTTCTTTTTTCGATAGTACACCGCAGCGCATAAATTCTCCCATTCGGGGCACAGCAGTATTGGCCATATATCCAACCATCAAGGCGTAAAACGTTGTTGAAAGACGTGTTTTATATCCCATACTATTGATTAAAAGATTCCAGCGTAACGATCTGAAAACATGTGATATAATGGCTAAAACAAGTCCAATAACTGCCCAAAGATAATCAGCATTGGCAATCTCCTTCATCATCTCATCGAAATCCAGTTTTCGCATACTGAGCCAGAAAAGAAACAATCCCAGACCCAGGAAGAAAACGTATTTTAGGGTGTCGATAAGTATTTTTTTCAATTTCAAAGCTGGATTTTATTGGAATCGTCAGGGAATATGATATTGGGTTTGAAGCTTTTTGCCACTTCGAAATCCATACTTGCATATGAAACAATAATGACTTTGTCGCCTACTGCTACCTTACGGGCAGCTGCGCCATTAAGAGAAATGGTTCCACTACCGCGTTGACCTTTAATAACATACGTGTCGAAACGTTCGCCGTTATTGATGTTATAAATATTCACTCTTTCATTTTCGATCAGGTTGGCAGACTCCATCAAATCCAAATCAATGGCGATGCTGCCTATATAATTCAAGTTGGCTTCCGTTACTGTGGCACGGTGTATCTTCGATTTTAGAACTTCAATATTCATGACAGGGGTGTTTGAAACACAATTACATGTAAAAGGGCGGCAAAATTACTAAAAAATCCGGATGTTGTCGATCAGTCGCACTTTACCAAGGAACAGGGCAACAAAAAGCACCATTCCTGAGGCATTGTTCCAATGCTCAACAGGCTGTAAATATTGATCTTCGGCAATTTCTACGTAATCCAACCGAAAAGCTTCTGTCTGTGTTAGTTGGTCGCTTGTCCAACGGCGTAATTCTTCCGGACTAAGTACATTTTTGAGCTTGATGGCCTTTTGTAATATTTCATAAATCTTTGGAGCTATTGCCCTTTCTTCGGCTGTAAGCCTCATATTGCGTGAACTCATTGCGAGCCCGTCACTTTCACGAACAATAGGGTAAGGTACTATCTCTAATGGCATCTGAAGCATTTTCACAAGTTGTTGAATTATAGCCAGTTGTTGAAAGTCTTTTTCGCCAAAATATGCTCTGTGGGGCTCAGTAATTTCAAATAATTTCTTAACAACTATTGCCACACCGTTGAAATGACCCGGGCGGAAAGCGCCTTCCATAACATTGCCTAATAAACCAAAATCGTAATTGGTTTTATCAGGTGCGGGATACATTTCTTCAACAGTAGGTGCAAACAAATAATCACAAAATACGGATTCCAACAGCCTGCTGTCAGCTTCCATTTCACGCGGATATTTATCAAGGTCTTCTTTGTTGTTGAATTGAATAGGATTTACAAAGATACTGACAACCAATATGTTGTTTTCTTTTTTTGCCCTTTTCATCAACTCCAGATGCCCTTCATGCAAAGCTCCCATTGTTGGGACAAATCCTATTGTTTTGCCGTTTTCACGTTCGTGATGTAATGCTTTCCTTAACTCTTTTATGGTAGTGTATGTTAGCATGTTTTGAATTGTTTAGTGATTAGTGCTGGTTTTGCTCCGATGAATCAGCTATGCCAACAATTAGAAGAAAATCTTTCTCAAGGCTGATAACAGGAGTTTCGATGATTCGACCAATTTCTTTGTTATCCGAGAAGAAAATAAATGTTGGGACCTTTTCAATAGTTAAGGCACTGACATCAGCAATGCGACCTTTTTTGTGGGAATCAACACCCAGCATCAAGAGATTTTTTTGATCGAAACCGATCTCATCCAGAATTTTCAAAAATCGTGGCAATTGTTCTTTGCTATCACCACACCAACTGCCGAAAACAATTTGAATGTGCAAATTTTTTGTTTTTTGCTTCAAATCGTTGATGGCAGAACTGTCAGGCTGATAGCTATTATAATCATCCTGAAAAAACTGACCTATTTCACCCGTCAGCAGAGCAGAACGGTCAACTTGGTCAATAAGTACAGGCCTATGCCTTACCGGGTCGTCGATTATTTGGTTCATTTGTTGGCTTTTAGCTGGAAGATGAATAAGAAGGATGAGGTGGAGGATAAAAAAAAGGGTGATTTTCATTTTGTTATCGTGTAAATTGTACATTCGTATATTCATTTCAGGTGCAAAAGTAAAACATTAAGAACTATGAGCAATTTTAAGCAAAAGAAAGTGCTGATTACAGGCGGAGCTTCAGGAATAGGTCTGCTGACTGGAAAGATGGCCCTTGAAAAAGGTGCTGGTGTATTGATTATTTGGGACATTAATGTGGTACTGTTGGATAAAGTGATTGCTGAATTATCCTCAGAAGGATACCAGGTGCTGGGGCAGTTAGTGGATGTTTCTGATAGGCATTCTGTTGCTGCGGCTGCAAAAACTTGTATCGAAACCGACAATATTCCTGATATTCTTATTTTGAATGCAGGAATAGTTTCAGGAAAATTCTTTCACGAACACCTTGAAGGAGAAATTGAACGTACAATAGGGGTCAATGTTTTAGGAGTTATGCTGACAGCAAAGGCTTTTCTGCCTGCAATGATACAACGAGGCTCAGGACATCTTGTAACTATCGCTTCTGCAGCAGGGATGCTTGCCAATCCACGCATGGCTGTTTATGCTGCCAGCAAATGGGCTGCTTATGGATGGTCGGAGAGCGTGCGCTTAGAGATGAAACAACTCAAAACGGGTATTAAAGTCACAACAGTGACTCCAAGTTACATTGATACCGGTATGTTTGAAGGTGTCAGCACCAATTATGTTATTCCCAAACTTACTCCAAAGCGCGCGGCTTCTGCCATTATTAAGGGAATCAGTAAGAATCGGATTTTTGTAAGGATGCCTTTCATGGTGTATACAATTCCATTTGTCAAAGGAATTCTGCCGGTTCGCTGGTTTGATTTTTTGGTTGGCAAAGGTTTGGGTGTTTATAAATCCATGCATGGGTTCACGGGAAGAAAGTAGGCAGTGCCTTACATATTTTTTGCAGGAATAGAGGTAATGATTTTATCGTGAACGAATTTCTTCTCTTTATCTTTGCACGAAACTTTAAAAATGGAACAAGCTCTTCAACCTATCGAACCTTCCGACATTTCAAGGCTGCAGCATCTTGACCGGGAAACACTTACAGATCAGTTGCAACTCTTTATTTATGATTTGTTACAACATGATTTCGAACGCTTATGTGCGCTCATGTACCGCCATGATGTGAATGAGTTTCTTTTCAATCAGGCTTTGAGCCTTTCACGAGATGATGAACGCGCAAGAGCTATTGCCGGACTTGTAATTGATCGTGAGCTACTTAAGATAAAGACACGAGCTCTTTATGCAAGTGAAAAAAATAAAAACGCATTAGACCAATAGCATTAAAGATGGAATTTGATCTTCACGCAATACTTATAGCATTTGGTCTGACGCTTTTTGCCGGCCTCTCAACAGGTATCGGAAGTGCAATAGCCTTGTTGGCAAAGCGTACCAACACACGTTTTCTTACGCTCTCGCTCGGTTTTTCGGCAGGAGTAATGATCTATGTTTCTTTTGTTGAGATATTTCAGAAGGGGAGAACGGTGCTTATCGAAAGTCATGGAGAACTTACTGGAAATTGGATTGCAGTTGCAGCTTTCTTTGGCGGTATTCTGTTAATAGCAATTATCGACCGTTTTATTCCTACCGTAGAAAACCCTCACGAAATCAGACGGGTGGAAGATATGGATGAAGAGCAGGTTAAAAAGCGCAAGTTAGCCCGCATGGGTGTTATGACAGCATTGGCTATTGGTATTCATAATTTTCCGGAGGGGTTAGCAACTTTCACTGCTGCATTGAATGACCCCGGAGTAGGTCTTGCTATTGCGATGGCAATTGCAATACATAATATCCCCGAAGGAATTGCTGTTTCAGTACCTGTTTACTATGCAACAGGTAGTCGGAAAAAAGCATTTTGGCTTTCTTTCAGTAGCGGATTAGCAGAACCTGTTGGCGCTCTGTTTGGTTTTTTAGTGTTGATGCCATTTATGAGTCCCATTGTTTTTGGAGTACTTTTCGCTTTGGTTGCAGGTATCATGGTGTTTATTTCGCTTGATGAACTCCTCCCGGCTGCTGAAGCTTATGGCGAACACCACTTGTCTATTTACGGACTTGTGGCAGGAATGGCCGTGATGGCTGTAAGTTTGTTATTATTCATGTAAAAATTATAGTATGAAAATGAAAAAGCCTGCTATGTTTGACATAGCAGGCTTTTTTTCGCCATTTAAGGTTTATGAGATAGCAATTTCTCTGTTGATGGCTACCTTGGCTTCTTCGCGCTTTGGTAATCCAACACTCAGAATGCCGTCTTTGTAATCGGCTTTGATCTTTTCGAGATCAATTGCTTTCGGAAGACTGAATGAGCGACGGAAACTGTTGTAGCTGAATTCTTTGCGAATCATTTTTTCAGTTTTTTCTTCGCTCTCATTTTGTGTTTCGGCCGAGATGCTTAGAATATTATTATCAAGGTTGATTTTGAAATCTTCTTTTTTCAATCCAGGTGCTGCTAACTCAAGTGAGAAGCCTTCTTCAGTTTCTGTGATGTTGACCGAAGGCATGTTAGCGCGGTTTTCCTGTGAGCGGAAGAAGAAGTTTCTGTCAAAATCTTCCATCAATTCCGAAAGCATGTTTACCGGATGCTGATTAAATCTGATTAAGTTCATGGTTTTTCCTCCTTAATTTAATTTTTGTTTGACAATTTTTAATGTTTACAATCCAGCCCTTTCAAATGCTGTGCCTAACGAATTCAGAGGTGTATTTTTTATCTTTTGAATGACATTATGGCTGATTTATAATCTCTACTGTATGACATAATGACATATGTAGTATTTATTTAGCTTTTGTTAACAAATTATAGATCAATAATTTATACAGAAAGCTTTCAACAGAATTGTCAGATGAGTATATTTGCCAAAAATTGATCAATAGTGACTGATATCCATAATATCATAAAGCCGAGTAGAGTTGTTTACCCCATCTTGATTGGATTGGGTGTGGCAGCATGGATGTTATGGAAGAATTTTGATGCAGAAGCTTTCAGTTTTCTAACATGGTCGTGGGCTGCAGTGCTGGGCTTGTTGGCTGCTTTTGGAATGATGGCCATTCGCGATTTAGCCTATATGTATCGAATAAGGATACTCACAGATAAGCAGTTAAGTTGGAAGCAAGCGTTCGAGGTGATTATGCTGTGGGAGTTTAGCTCAGCTGTCTCTCCATCAGCGGTTGGTGGTACCGGTCCGGCAATATTTTTTCTTTACAAAGAAGGAATCAACACCGGTAAGAGTACCGCAGTTGTTTTGACAGCCATTTTTTTGGATGAGGTATTTTTCATTTTGATGGTTCCTTTGCTCTATCTCATTTTTGGAGAAATGGTTTTTCCACCCGGATCATCAATGATCAATGAAGGGATAAAAATGGGATTGATAATAAGTTATAGCGCTATTTTTATTTACACTGTGTTGTTGGCATATACCCTTTTTATTAACCCTTACTTTTTTAAATGGCTCTTATCTTACATTTTTCTTGTCCCTTTTTTACGCCGTTACCGCACACGCATGCGCAAATTAGCCAATCAGTTGATTGTCACTTCCCGGTTGATAAAAGGCCAATCAATTTCATATTGGTTAAAGGTTAGTATTGCCACTTTCTTATCCTGGACTGCGCGTTATTGGGTTGTGAATTTTATATTTATGGCCTATTTCTTCAACCATTTGGGTGTGATGGATCATTTACTCATTTACGCCCGTCAACTAACAATGTGGATCATTTTGCTTATTAGTCCAACCCCTGGTGGAAGTGGTATCGCAGAGTTCATTTTTAGTGACTTTTTAGGCGACATCCTTCCAAATGCAGCATGGGCAATACCAATGGCGTTGCTTTGGCGATTGATAAGCTATTACCCTTACTTATTTGCAGGAGCAATTATCTTACCCCGTTGGCTAAAAAGAGTATTCAAGAAAAAAATGGTTTACGAAAAAGTGGAATAGTTTAAAAAACATCCACTTATTTCACACTTCTTATTACGAAACAAATCAGGATAACGAAAATCAATTAGCCAACAACCATTTTCAGAAAATAGTCACAACTATTAACCGTTATTACACTGTAGATTTTAAGATTATTAACCGTTATTGTGAGCAAGAATATTTTTTGCTTTCAATTTAGTACCAGTAATATTTCTTCTTATCCGCAATGAAAATATTGACTTACCAGTGCCAAAGTCCTGTCCTCATCGTTACCTAATTCAGCGCGGAGGTTTTTATCGTTGAATTTCTTGAGGTAGTTAATCAGGAAGTTGATCACGTTTTCAGGGAAAATATCATATTTCATGTAAATGGCTTTGTGGCGTTCCAAAGCTTCTGCTGATTCAACGCAGCAAGCCGGAAGTTGCTCTAATTGAGCTACTTTATGCTTGTGTTCTGCCTGGAAAATATTGATGTCAACATAGGTTTTTTCAGCAAATTCCAAAGCGTTTTCCATCTCGAAGCCGTTTCGGGCTGCTACGGTAAGTCCTGCCATCAGCAAATAGATGTCGGCTGAACCGTCAGGAGCTCTGAATTCGACCGTTTGTTTGTTATTGGTATCAAGAGCAAGTGGTTTTTCGAGAGGGTTTGCATCCGAAATCATATCGAATTCGTTGGTCCATCCAAGTGGAACACGTACCAAAACAGACCTGTTACGATCGCCCCAGCAAATATTGGTAGGAGCTTCCTGATGCGGAACAAGCCTGAAATAAGAAGTAGGATTGGTGTTGCCAAAAGCTGTTAAAGATGCGGCAATTGACAAATATCCGGCAATAGCTTTTCGTGCATTTTCGCTTAATTTGCCGTCGTTCATCATCACGCTCTTACCGTTTTTCATCAGGCGTGTGTGCACATGTAATCCACTGCCGGCCTTACCTACGATAATTTTTGGTGCAAAAGTGATGGTGACACCATATTGAAATGCCAGTGTCCGCATAATCCATTTTGCTATAACCAATTGATCAGCAGCATCTTCAACATTTGTTGGGAGAAATTCTATTTCGTTCTGTTCATAAATCTTTCCATTCATCGAGAAGTTGCCTACCTCAGAATGGCCATACTTGATCTGACCACCACTTTGAGCAATAAGCTGCATGGCTTCACGGCGGTACTGTCCGTATTTATTAAACGGAGAGGATTCGTGATATCCTTTTTGATTCACGGCCGGATAAAGCGGCAGTTCATCGCTGATGATATAGTATTCCAGTTCACCCATGGTTTCAAAGGTTAGACCGGTCTTTTCCTTCATCGCTTTGTGAGCTTTACGAAGGATGAACTCAGGTGAGCATTCAAGGGGCTTGCCATGACGATCGTAAAACGAACAAAGAACATCCAAAGTTGGGATGTCGGAGAAAGGATTTCGAAAAGCAGTGCGGTATTTTGGAATCACATACAAATCACTTGAACCTGCTTCAATAAATGGGAACAGACTTGAGCCATCAACACGCTCACCTACCGAAAGAATATTTTCTAAATGATCGCGGCTATTGATTATAAAATTTAAGGTTTTTAATCTCCCGTCCCACCCAACGTAGCGGAAGTTAACCATTTGAATGTCATGATCTTCGATATATCTGATAAGATCAGCGCGTGTGAAATCGTGAGCTGGTTTGTTTAGGTATTGAACCAGCGGATTCGGATTCATGGATGTGAATTCGTTCATAAATTTAAATAGTTTTAACTGCAAAAGTACCAAATCCTCAAATTCAATCAGTCGAAACATGCTGAAATACATGTATTTATATTCTTTTCAAATAAGAAAGTAAAAGTCAGTGAATGAGAGAGATGGTTGACAAATTGGATTGAAAAAGAGAAAAAAAGTCAGTCTAGACGTTTTTTAATCCCGCAAAATAGGCTTCAATAAGCCTGGCTGCGCCTATATATGAACTTAGGGTTTGCTCGCGTATTGCAAGCTCTGTTTGTGGCAATTGCTCCTGTATCTTTTGATCGCCATAAAAATGTGCCATGATTTGCTGATGAATGCTGTCATGCATGATTTGAACGGCTTGCTGCACTCTTTTATGTTCTAGAAAACCATTTTGACGAGTTTCAAGGATAAAATTCCAAACCATTTCCCAAACTTCAGCAATTCCTGTGTTTTCTATTGATGAACATGTAAGTACTTTGGTATCAACACCCGATTCAGCAGCCGGATACAAATGAAGTGCGTTTTCACACTCTGCTTTAGCGCGGTTGGCTTTCATGATATTGTCACCATCGGCTTTGTTTACTACGATACCATCTGCCATCTCCATAATGCCTCTTTTAATACCCTGAAGCTCATCCCCGGCACCGCTGATAAGGATTAAAAGGAAAAAGTCGACCATGGAATGAACGGCAATTTCTGATTGGCCAACACCAACGGTTTCAACCAAAATGGTATCGAAACCTGCTGCTTCACAAAGAATAATACTTTCGCGTGTTTTGCGTGCAACACCCCCAAGTGTTCCTGCCGAAGCAGATGGACGGATATAGGCGTTAGGATGCGTAGCAAGTTGCTCCATGCGGGTTTTGTCGCCAAGTATGCTGCCTTTTGAGCGCTGACTGCTTGGATCAATGGCAAGGACTGCAATTTTATGCTGTTTTTCAACAAGGTACATACCCAGAGCTTCAATAAACGTACTTTTACCAGCGCCGGGGACTCCTGTTATACCTAAACGAACCGCCTTGCCTGAATGTGGCAGACACAAGGCAATGACTTCCTGTGCAACTTTCTGATGCGTGGATAAAGAACTTTCAATCAATGTAATAGCTTTGCTTAGCATTACAATATCTCCTTTTAAAATTCCTTCAACATAATCCGAAGCGGGCAAAATCGAACTCTTGAGCGATTTTAAACGCTTAATGGCTTCCTGATTCAACGAATCGGGTTGAGGAATTCCTTCATTTACTTTTAAGGCCGAATTGAAAACGTTCTCCTGATCCATGTTTTTGTGATTGCGGCAAAGTTAAGAAGAAAGAAGTTACACCGAAACGCGTCCATTCAATGATAATTTAGGGCCTGTTTATTTGGTTTCATGAATTATTTTCAGCCATTTTTATTTCACGGCGAATAAAAATGTTTACTTTTGCACCCCTGTTCCTCTCCGTAGCTCAGTTGGTAGAGCAATTGACTCTTAATCAATGGGTCATAGGTTCGAATCCTATCGGGGAGACATTTTCAAAAGCACAATCGCGATAAAGTGATTGTGCTTTTTTAATGCCTTTGTATTAACTAACAACATGAAGATGAACTGTATACGAATTTGAAAAAATTTGTTTGTTATTAAGTCTGAAAATCTTTTATTTTTGAATTCCCAAAAAAATAACAACTGCATTGCAGTGTCGTACTGATTGAAAAAAAACACTTAAACCATCAAAAACTTTTCGGATAATGGAAGAATCTATTAACACAAAATTGCCAGTAAAGACGATTACATCAGCAGCGGTAATGATACTGATTGCTGGTATTGTTCTGATCTTTATTTATGGAAAAACGTTACTTGTTCCGCTTGTTGCCGGAGCTTTTATTGCGATGTTGCTGGTTGCGCCGGTGAATAAACTTGAGTCTTATGGTGTGCCACGCATTCTTTCCATTGTCATTATGCTGCTTTTTTCAATGAGTGTCTTAGCTGGTTTGGGTTGGTTTTTTGGTCAACAGATCGGGAAATTTGCTGAAGATCTGACAGGAGTACAGGCGAATTTGGATAAGTTTATAGGAAGTACTTCACTTTTTATTGAAGAGAATTTTGGTGTCAAAGATGCTATTTCGCTTCAACGTATCAATGATCAGGTATTTAAGTTTTTAAAAGAGCATGCTTCAGGTATTTCTTCAGCAGCTTTTAGCACCTTGGGAAGCCTTGGCTCACTCATTTTATTACCCGTGTATATGTTTATGTTTTTACTATATCGGGATCATTTTACAACTTTTGCTGTCAAACTTTTTCATAAACACAGTCCTTCTGTGGTAGTTTCGGTTGTTACCGACCTACGCAAGGTTATTCAGAACTATATCAGCGGTGTGGTCAAGGTAATGGCGATTCTTGCTATTCTCAACATCATTGCTTTATCGGCTCTGGGCATTAAACATGCTGTCTTTTTTGGCATTTTTGCTGCTATGATGAATATTTTACCCTATGTCGGGCCACTTTTCGGCTCATTGCTTCCTATGATTTTTGCCTTATTAACAAAAGACAGTCTCTTTTATCCGGTTGCAGTGCTCATATCATTCGTCATCATTCAATCCATTGAAGGGAATTTCCTTACACCTAAAATAGTTGGTTCCAATGTCAATATTAATCCGATCGTTTCGCTTATCGCCTTGCTTATTGGTAGTCTGCTATGGGGAGTTGTTGGGATGATTTTATTTATTCCTTTGGCCGCTATCGTTAAAAAACTACTGGAGTTGTCGCCTTCAACAGCTGTTTACGGATATATGATGGGTGAAGAACCTTCGAATAAACCTCCTAAAGACAAGAAAAGCTTGGGAACACGAATAAAAAGTGGGTTAGGTAAAAAAGGCAAATAGGGGGGATCCTGAAGCCAGTATTTTATCATTGTGATGCAATGAGTTGAATTGTAAGGCAACCATTTGCCTGACAATTTCATCTTTAATTTTAAACTTTTATCATGAAATACTTACGTTACACAAGTCTGCCACTTCTATTGGTATTAATCGGATTATTGAGTCTTCCGTTTCACGGTTGCAAGCCTGATGATGACCCAGAGACATGCGATACATGCCTGGTTGCATATAAACCAAACATCTACATCTATCCTTCACAAGCAACGAAAATTGATGTGCAGGTAAGTTTCCCACATGGTGGAAAAATTATTGCTTCGGAACCTGAATACAAGCAAGGATGGAGTGTAATGGTGGAACCCAGCGGACGTATCGACGAACAATACGATTTCCTTTTTTACGAAAGCAGACAGCCCGATCGCTGGCAAAGAACTGAAGGATGGGTGGTTAAGCAATCAGAAGTTCGAAGTTTCTTCACAGAAAACCTCCGTCGCTATGGCTTCAACAATAAAGAATCAGCCGATTTCCTTGATTGGTGGGTACAACGACTTGATGTTTCTCCATATTACAAGGTTTACCCTCAAACCAATACAATCATTGATGAGCTGATTCAGTTAAAGTTTTCGCCTCAGCCGGAGCGTGTTTTACGAATTTTCTATTTAATTGAAGGCGTGTCGAAATTGCCTTCAAGCAACCTGTCTGAACCTGTCATTCAGCCATTTGACCGAAATGGTTTCGTTGTTGCTGAATGGGGTGTACTGATGCGTTGAGCTTTTTTGTGACTCACTTGCTATCAGTTGTCGGTAGTTTTTGGAGCCAGAAATTTATTGTAAAGCAATAAACCAATAATGGTAACAACTCCAATCAAGCTAAAGATGAACCATAAAAGACCTGGCCTTTGCATCTCATCCACAAAACGGACATAGAGTAATGCGCCTAAAATGCCGCCCACACCACTGCCAATCACCCCGTAAAGAAACGAGTAACCCTGATAAAGCGCTTTTTTATCAGGCGGAGCAATCAAACCAACATAGGATAGAAATTTTGGATGGGCAGTCATTTCTCCGATCGAAAAGATAATGATTCCGGCCATGAAAACCCATGCATGCATCGAAATTGAGAGGATTCCCATTCCAATTGTTCCAAGGGCAATACCAAAAATCATGGTAGGAAGGGCTTTGGTGTTTTTTACCAAACTCGAAATGAGTAATTGCAAAGCTATTATGGTTCCCGCATTGATCACAGTCACATGTTCAGCATCGAATTTCCAGTTGCTTTCCACTCCCATGAACGAAAGCACTGCATTAACAGTATCATTTACCGGTGTCATATCCACGTAGTCTTTCAGATACCATAGTACGGTGTCAAACATTTGAAAGTAAAGGATCCAAAACATGGAATATATGACGATCATGCTGACAAAACGGAAGTCTTTGAGAACAAGTACCACTCCTTGCAGGACTTCTGCCAGACTTTTCGAACTTTTAGGGCGTTGGGGTTCTTTATAAACGAAGATATTGAGAATCAATAGCCAGCCCGTGCCGATAGCAGCCATGATAAATATGTAGGACCAGGAGATGCCTTTAAGATATGGAATCAGAATCAGGGGGAAGATAAAAGCCCCCAGGTTGATGCTCCAGTAAAAGATGCCAAAGCCCAGTCCGCTGTTACTTTCATTGGTTTCGCGTGAGATTGTTCCAGAGATGACAGGTTTGAAAAGGCCTGCGCCAACAGCCATCAGCAGTAAACTCATAAACACCAGCCCATAAGAAGTTGACAGGCTGGTTAAAAAGTAACCAACACTCATGATCGAAAAGGCAAACATGAGCATTTTACGGTATCCGAAACGGTCGGCCAATGCGCCGGACAGAATAGGTAAAAGGTAGAGCAGCGGTGTGATGGTGCTTTTGATAACCCCTACACCTTCTTTGCTAAAACCCAGACCGCCTTCGCTGGTGCTCATTACAAGATAAACAGAAAGCACCGACATGACACCGTAATACGATCCACGTTCGAAGAATTCCATGATGATAACGGTCCAGTAGTTTTTCGAAAAGGAGCGAAAGCCTTTTTTGTCCTTGGTAATAGGTGCTGCCATGGTTTATGATTCGTTATAAAGTTGGCAAAGATAGCAGAAAGAAGGTAATTTATGGGGTTGTTTGAATGGGCTTAAAGGCTTCGGTTTGAATAGCGAAGATTTAGGAGGCGCACATGATGAATTGAGATATTTGGCGAGGTTGAGGGCTTGTTTTTTAGAATAAAGCAGGGGGCATGTTTTTATGAAATGCACTTAAAATCTTTGGACGTTTAACCGAACTGAAAGTTGGTTAAAGAGTTTTTTTTTGACTTAACTTTTCTTTTGAAAAATTGGCTTATATTATGATTTACAATTATTTATATGAATTAATTTTGGATGATAATTCTTTATTAACCAAAACATTTTCCTATGAAAAAACAAATTTTGGCAGTATGCATTTTGCTTTTAGGTGCAACTGCTACCAATGCTCAAACCGAAAAAGGAAGTATCATCGCAGGAGTAAATGGTAGCTTCAGTTTTCAGTCCACACACTCTTCAAAATCGTTGGAGTTTGGATTTAATCCCTATGCCCTCTATTTCGTAAGGCAGAATTTTGCTTTAGGGCTCAGCATCGAGAACAATTTCTCCATGTTTAAAGCCAAATCGGAAACCTACAACAGGAAAGTGCAGCAGTATGAATTATTGTTTACTCCGGAAATGAGAAAGTATTTCGGTTCTGGCAAATTGAAGCCTTTTATCGGGCTCTCAACCGGATTTATTTTTAATCGGTATTCCGATTCTGAATGGCATCCCAAAGGAAATGAATTTGAATTTTACCTTGCTCCTGAAGCCGGGCTAACCTGGTGGCTGAACGACAGGGTCTTTATTGATCTAAAAGCCAAATATGATTTGATAAACACCAATTACAGAACCGGAGACAATAATAAGATCGGTATCAATGTAGGTATTGGTTTCAAGCTGGGAAAATAACAGGATCAATACAGAATCTTTTTCTCAGAACAATCCGTTTTTAACTACTGAATTACATTACCTAAACATGATCAGCTTTGCGGTTCAGGGGTTTGCATCTCCGTTAAGCGCTACTTCGGTGATTTGGCTTTTGTATGCAGCAAAAACACCCAAACCTCCTTCGATATTGGAATAAACAGGTGTTGGTTCAGAAAAGGGATTGTCGTCCTGAAAATTATTGATGGAACGGTGATAATTGAAGTAATGTTCATCGGTGACGCTTATTAACAGGCTCACAGAGTTGCCACTTGGCTGACTTATTGGAATCCAACCTGTTTTGTAGATAAAAATTTCTCCATCCTTGTTGATATCCGAAACAAACTCTTCACCGGTCTGCATATAGATCGTTTCGAAAAAGCTGTACTCAGGCAATTCGCCGTATTGATAATAATGTCCTACTGCAACACGGTAAAAATTTCCTTCACCTGATGGATCTTTAAACTGAAAACCGAAACTTCTTTCATAGGGATAGTCCGGATTGCTCTCGGGTGAAGTGATTTCAGGTTGGGGAATATCGGTAAGCGGCACTGTACATTGTGATGTCACACGTTCCTGGCGCGGCGTTGTAACTTCGAGATAGTAGGTCGTGCCGGCAGAAATAACCAATCCGGTTGTGAAATATTGCCTGTCAAAAGCATTGTATGTCAATGTAACAGCTTCATTACCATCACTTATTTTCACAACGGCATCAGTAACCGGTGAATAGGAGTAATCGTAATAAGAACTGATTGTATAGAGTGGCCTGCTGTAGTTAAGGCGTACATGTACACTATCCAAACCGGTTGAGATATAACTGTTTACAACGAGTTTGGGATCTGCTGCCGACACATCAACATCGCTTACCATGCTATCGCAAGCAGCTAAGCCGGATACAAAAAGAAAAAGTGCAAATGTTTTATATAGGATTGTTTTCATCGGTGATCAGAATTTAACAGAATAAGTAATGGAAGGAATGACAGGGAAAATGGACACTTGCTTGAGTTTTGTAATTTGGGTGTTGTTATTGTAATATTCATTTTCAATGTAGTAGAAGAAAGGGTTTTTCCTGTTGTAGGCGTTATAGAGACCAAATTCCCAGGTACGTTCCCTGTTTTTGAGTTTTTTATGGAATTGAACAGCGAAGTCGAGACGGTGGTAGGCCTTCATTCTGAAGTCGTTCACAGTGCCATAATCCGATAAGTCGTTGAAGTAAAAATAGGGTGATCCGTTGGTGTTTGAAATGTTGAAGGGGTCGTGCGGGACGGCCGGAAACGATCCTAAAGGCAAAGTGACAGCATTTCCGGTGCCATACACCCATGTGCCCGAGAGGGTGATCCGTTCGCTTAATTCGTGAATCACTACCACGGAAAGGTCGTGACGGCGATCGTAACGTGCCCAGAATTTTTCGCCAAAGTTGATTTCGTCAAACTGTAATTGGGTCCACGAAAGGGTATAACCAATCCATCCACTTGTTTTCCCGGTTTTTTTATGAAGCAGCAACTCAAGGCCATACGACTCACCTTTGCCGGCTGTGACATTGTCTTGCCAGGTAAAATTTTGGGCTTCGGAGGGGTCATCCAGGAGAAGGAAGCTTGCTCCTGGTTTATAACCAAGGATGTTTTTGCTTTTTTTGTAATAACCTTCCAATGTCACCAATACTTTTCCTTCATAGAACTCACGGGCAAGTCCGGCCGAAAACTGCACCGATTGCTGGGGTGCTACCCTGTCGGTTGACGGAACCCAAAGGTCGGTAGGCAGACCAACGCCTGTGTTGCTGAGCAGGTGGATGTACTGATTCATATAAGCAAAAGCAGCTTTGGCTGAGAAGCCATCACTGATTACGTAATTCGCCGACAGACGTGGCTCAACATTGAAATAGTTTTTGCTTTCAGCGATGAAATGTGAAAGACGCACACCAGCATTAACCTGGGCTTTACCTCTGAAATTAAAATGATTTTCGGCATATATCCCCGACTCAAGCGAGTTGTATTTTATGTCGCTGTCGTAATTGTACTGCATCCCTTCATCCACCTCCACAATCGCGCTTGGCTGAAAAAAATGATGTGTTGATTGCAACCCGGTGCGGAGTGTGTAAGAGGGAGAGACATGGTATTCGAGGTCGTGTTTCAATGCAAAGTCGCGTATGCCTGAGGTGTAAGTTAATGAATAATTGTCGTAAAAGCTTTTGTACTTTGAGTAGATATTTAGATTGTATTCGCTGAAAATGAGGGAGGTATTGCTGAAAACCTTGTTGTTGAACAGGTGATTCCATCTCAAGGTAGCAGTTTTATTTTGCCAATAAAGGCCACCTTTATCATAACCTTCGCCGGAATAATTACTGTTGAAATAAAATTTGTCCCTTCCAAAATAACCGCTAAGATAGATTCGGTTTTTTGGTCCGAAATCGTAATTGACTTTTGCGTTGAGGTCGTAGAAATAATAGCCTGCCTTATCTTCTGAAGTCATGAAGGGTTGGATAAGTGCGTCGATGTAGGTGCGTCGTCCGGAAACGAGGAAGGAAGATTTATTTTTGACAATAGGCCCTTCGAGGGTTAATCGTGAAGAAAGTAGGCCTATTCCTGCTTCGCCCGAAAATTTCTCTTTGTTTCCATCTTTCATTGTCATTTCCACAACCGAAGAAAGCCTGCCTCCAAAACGGGCAGGGAAACCGCCCTTGGTGAGTTCCACACTTTTAAGGGCATCGCCGTTGAAGACAGAGAAGAAACCAAAAAGGTGGTAGGCGTTGTAAACAGGAGCATCATCAAGTATGATGAGGTTTTGGTCGGGACCACCACCTCTTACATAAAGTCCGCTGTTTCCTTCGCTTCCTTTTTGTACACCGGGCATAAGCTGAAGTGCCTTAAAAACGTCTTTCTCGCCTAATAAAGCAGGGATATTCTTCACTTGAGAAACAGGGATCGAAACCATGCTCATCTGCGGACTTTCAGTAGCCCGTTCGAGAAGTTCAGCTGTTACGACAACCTCCTTTAAGGTGATATTTGATAAAAGATCGATATCCATCACAATGTCAGTCGTTAGCTCTATTTGCCTGATCTCGACGGAATAACCCACATAAGAATACTGCAATTCATATGTCCCCGACGGCAGGGTGATGGAATAAAATCCGTAGTTATTGGTGGTTGTTCCGGTTTTTTGTTGTGGGAAATACACATTTACACCAGGCAATAACTCACGGCTGCCTTTTTCGCGCACATAGCCGCTGAGGGTATATTTGTTTTGGGCTGCTATACCTTGTAACATAAGGAGCAGCATCAAGGTCAAAAGTGGGTTTTTCATGCAATGATGTTTCAGGTTCATGGGGTTAACTCCCGAAGACGGGCTTTATTGTCGGAAAGATTAAAAGATGTTAAATCCTTTGTCTTCGTTGCATGGATATACGTTTAGCTTTTGGTAGTGTATCGGGTGAATGTCAAAATCACAGGAACCTGGGTCAGAAATATGGTTTAAGTTTATAACAACTTTCCTGATTTTCTGAACATCGTCTTCATTCAATCCTAATATCGTTTGCCACCAGAGCATTTTTCATCCTACACTGTATAAACAATTTCCAGAGTCATTTTCATTCTTAGAAGTATGGCAAGTTATGGGATTGTGTTATTTTTTGGTTAAATACCTGACTTATAACTGATTCTTTCAAAATAAATCAGAATTTTGATCGGGTTAAGAACAAAGATCATTTCGTTATATAAGTGAATATCAAATAATAACAGATTTTTTATGAGTAAATTATTCAAATTTGGCGAGGATGTTGAAGGATACGACATCCCTGTTTTGAACGAACGCGAGGTGAGGGCTGCTGCCGGTATGCTTTTCGTTATGATGTTTCTCTCCATTCTGACAGTCATCTATAAGCAGGATTTTACGATGCTGAAATTTGCTGTGGTTATATTTTTAGTAGATATTGCCATTCGCGTATTCTTAAGTCCGCGTTATGCCCCAACACTAATTCTTGGCCGGTTGATTGTCAGCAACCAAACTCCTGAATATGTGGGAGCCCAACAGAAAAAGTTTGCCTGGATCATTGGACTGGTACTTGCTGTCACCATGTTTGTGCTGCAAGTGGTGGTTAATTCGTTTAGTCCTATCACAGGCCTCATTTGCTTCATATGTCTGATATTTCTTTTCTTCGAGTCGGCTTTTGGCATTTGTCTGGGCTGTAAGTTTTATTCGATGGTATATAAAGAAAAGGCGCAGTATTGCCCCGGCGAGGTATGCGATGTGAAATCAAAGCAGGCTATACAAAAAACCAATGTGACCCAATTGCTGATCGTAGTTGGTTTTGTGGTTTTCATTGTGGTTTTGGTAATACTCTTTAAGGACGTCATGAAAGTTCCGCCTTTCGATCTTTTCGGACTCGAAAGTGCGCCGCAGCCATAGCTGACAGGTGTAATTTGCCTAGCAGCTGCTTTAGGCAGACGCTTCTTCTGAATGGATTTCCCTATACGATTCTGCTTAAAATGAGTTTGGTGTACTCAATTGGTTTAAGTAGCTTAAGGGAAGTTTACAATTTATTTGATTGATTGGAAACTCCTGCAGAGTTTGTATCAGTGCGTGTGCTTAAACCCTCCTGTTGAGCCCGGATGTTACGTACAGGGAAAGAATATGACCTTTGGAGTCTATAGACCTGTGGTATTTAAAGCATTTAGCTATATCGTAGTGATCCGATGATGAATGAAAATCCTGAGATAAATACACTTTTGAGGTAGAATTTGAATTCCATAAAGCTCCATGAATGTTCGTAAAAATCCTTAAAAATGATTCTGCCAAAACGAAAAGATGTATTCGTGGAGCTATTTTTGATCTAATCGATTATTGCCTGAAAGCCTTCCGGCGCTGCACGGAATTTTGACAAAATTGCATGTCGTTGCATATGAAAAGTATAGTTAAATGGCTGACATGGTATTTTACAGGCAGAACGTAATTTTAAGATAATTGTTTATTAATCAACAAGTTTATGTATAATTTTGAGTTTTATAATCCTACAAGGATTTTGTTTGGAAAAGGAAAAGTAGAAGGAATTGACCGGTTAATTCCAGCTGATGCCAAGGTGCTGATTACCTATGGAGGCGGAAGTGTGAAGAAGTTTGGGATTCTCGATCAGGTTAAAACTCATCTTGGCAACAGGAAAGTGGTCGAATTTGGTGGGATTGAGCCCAATCCCCATTATGAGACTCTGATGAAGGCTGCTGAGGTTGTTCGTAACGAAAACATCGACTTTATTTTAGCAGTTGGCGGGGGGTCTGTGATCGACGGGACTAAATTTATTTGTCTGGCAACCTATTACAAAGGCGATGCCACCGACTTGCTTCGCCGTGGATTCAGACCAATAACTGCTGATATAGTGGAAAAAGTTGTCCCATTTGGTGCTGTGTTGACTTTGCCGGCCACCGGCTCAGAAATGAATACCGGCGCGGTAATTTCGTATGATCATGGCAAATTTCCGGTGATGAGCGAGATGACTTATCCAAAGTTTTCGGTTCTTGACCCAACCTATACGTTCAGCCTTCCTAAGATACAGGTAGCAAACGGCATTGTGGATGCTTTTGTGCATACAGTGGAGCAATACACCACTTTCCCTGTTGATGCGAGGATTCAGGACAGAATGGCAGAGGGTATCCTGCAAACCTTGATTGAAATCGGTGAGACATCGGTGAACGAATCCGACAATTACGATGTGCGTGCCAACCATATGTGGAGTGCCACCATGGCTCTGAATGGCCTGATAGCCGTTGGTGTGCCACAAGATTGGGCTACTCATATGATCGGCCACGAATTAACCGCCCTTTTTGGCATTGACCATGGACAAACGCTTGCAGTTATTTATCCGGCTGTGATGGACGTGTGCCGCGAACAGAAAAAAGCCAAACTCTTACAATATGCTGAAAGGGTATGGAAGATTGACTCTGGCAGCGATAATGAACGCATCGACCTTGCAATCTATAAAACAAGACATTTTTTCGAAAGTCTGGGGATGAAAACCAGATTAAGTGCATATGGTGTCACTGCTGACCAACTAGGCGCAGTGGTACAGGCCTTGGAAAAACATGGTTTAACTGCTCTGTCAGAAAACCAGAGTATCACCCCGGAAGTTAGTCGCGAAATATTGCAAAGGGCATTATAGGATTGTCTCTATCACTGTCATGGTTAACACCACAGGAGATTTCAGGAATTAATCATCTCAGGGAAGACCTGAATCTTTAATTCGATAAAGGAATTATCATCTGATTGTAACCATGAAAATTATTAAAACCCAAAGAGGCGTGCGAAAGTGCGCCTCTTTGGGTTTTGTCATTACTAACGAATGCTGAAATTGAATATGGGTCGAATGCCATTTACAATTCGGCCAATGTAGTTCAGCTTTTATTTTATTGCATGTAAAAACTGAAACCTTTTTTAAAAACAATAGAAAATTGAAACGGGTTCATTTCGATGATTGTCAAGCCGACAGGATAACCTACGAGTTTTTGAAACAAGGTCAGGCTGATTTGAGCGGTATCACATTGGTAGCGAACGAATAAAGATTTAGATTTCAAAGATTAAAGTTACTATCGGCCATCGCCCCCGCTGGAGCGGATTTGCAATCTGTACCTTCATCAAAACAATCTGTTAGTCGTAATTTTAACCATATCATCTTTTCTGGTTCTGAATCAAATGAACAACTTACTATTGGGTTTGGTTTGGCACGGATTGCAAATCCGCGCCAACGGGATGAATTTTTGAAGCAAGGTCAGGCTGATTTGAGCGGTATCACATTGGTGGCGAACAAATAAGGATTTAGATTTCAAAGATTAAAGTTACTATCGGCCATCGCCCCCGCTGAAGCGGGCTATTAACCAGTTGCCTGCAATGTGTTTGATTGAATACAGGTTGGAAGCTTTTCACAACCTCCTGTATGATGTAGTTATATCTTAAAAAAACCTTGAAAAGGGTTGTATAATAATAATTCATAACTTAGCTCCATCATCAATCTTCCTGTCATGAGCCGTAATATAATTTTGATTTTCATCCTGGCCATCTCACTGGCATCCTGCAACTTTAATGACAAAAAACTATCTGGCGACTATCCTGTCACTCCTGTTGACTTCACCCGTGTGGTGGTGAACGACAAATTTTGGTCGCCCCGCCTCGATACCAACCGTTTGGTAACGATTCGGTATGCATTCCGAAAGTCGGAAGAGACCGGGAGGATCAATAATTTTGCAGTTGCTGGCGGTGTCGTTAAAGGGCGCTTTGAGGGAATCCGTTACAATGATTCTGATGTCTTCAAGATTATGGAAGGGGCGGCATATGCCCTGATGGTAGCCCCCGATGCGTCGCTCGAACGTTATCTGGACAGCTTGATCATGTTGATTGCAGCGGCTCAGGAGGACGATGGATACCTCTATACCTGCCGTACCATCAACCCTGATTCTGTTCCCCGAGGGGCTGGAGAAACCCGTTGGTCAAACCTCAAAGACAGCCATGAACTTTACAACATAGGGCATATGTATGAAGCCGCCGCTGCCCATTATACAGCTACCGGTAAACGCAGTTTTCTTGATGTGGCTCTCAAAAGTGCTGATCTGGTGTGTCAGACCTTTGGTCCAGCTCCTGACCAGCTTCACGGTGTCCCTGGACATCAGGAGATAGAGATAGGCCTGGTGAAGCTTTACCGAATCACAGGTGAAAAGAAGTATCTCGACATGGCCCGCTATTTCCTTGATCAGCGTGGAAATGCCTCAGGACATGAGCTTTATACCTATGGTGAAAATGGAACGAATAAAGATTACACTCAGGATCATCTGCCTGTTGTTAAACAGACAGAAGCTGTTGGACATGCAGTTAGGGCTGCCTATATGTATTCAGCCATGACTGATATAGCTGCCCTCACCGGCGATGAAGCCTACACGCAAGCTGTGAACACCCTCTGGGAAAACGTGACAGATAAAAAAATGTATATCACCGGAGGAATCGGATCGCGTTACGATGGTGAGGCTTTCGGCGGGAACTACGAACTTCCGGCCCTGACTGCCTATTGCGAGACTTGTGCTGCCATCGCCCAGATGTTGTGGAATCAAAGGATGTTTTTGCTCACCGGCCAGGCACGATACATTGATGTACTTGAGCGCACCCTTTACAATAATTTTCTTTCAGGGGTAAGCACTTCAGGTACAGAGTTTTTCTATCCCAATCCGCTGGAATCCGATGGTAGCCACCAACGAAGCCCGTGGTTCGACTGTGCCTGTTGCCCGACCAACGTGAGTCGTTTCATGCCGTCGTTGCCTGGCTACGTGTATGCAGTTAAAAACAACACGCTTTTTGTGAACCTTTTCATGGGCAATAAGGCTGCTGTTATGGTGGGTTCAGATGAAGTAACTGTCAGTCAGCAAACAGCTTATCCATGGGATGGCAATGTGTTGATCACTATTGAGAATCCTTCACAAGATGAGATGACCATTGCCGTTCGTGTGCCCGGATGGGCACGCAACGAGGTGGTACCGGGTTCGCTTTATCGTTTCGCCATCACTGATCCTAAACCAGTTGCCATCAACGTTAACGGCGAAACCCAAAAGTGCGAGGTCAATACCGAAGGATATATATTGCTGAATCGCAAATGGAAGCAAGGCGATGTAGTAAGCGTTCATTTCCCGATGGCGGCGCGGTCAGTGCTGGCTTCCGACAGCGTGACCGATTATCAGGGCCGAATGTGTGTTCAGAGAGGGCCGCTGGTTTATACTGCTGAATGGCCGGATAATGGGGGCAGGGTTCGCAATTTATTGGTTGATAAAGATATATCGTTCCAGACTACCCCGATGCCAGAGGTTGCCGATGGTGTGATTGGACTTACAGATCAGGCAACGGCACTCACCATGGATGCCTCAGGTAAAACTGCCAAAAACTCCACGCCTCTTACGCTCATCCCATACTATGCATGGGCTTATCGTGGCGCTGGTGAGATGCTTGTTTGGCTTCCATTCGATGAGTCGGTGGCCAGTCCGTCGCTTCCTCCCACCATTGCCAGCCAAAGTCATGTGACCGCCTCCTATTTTTATGATAAGTTGTTGGCTGTCAACGATCAGGTATATCCTTCCAGTTCGTCGGATCACAATCTTGCCCGTCTTACTTTCTGGAATCACAAAGGAACGGAAGAGTGGATTCAATATGACTTTGAAGAGCTCCAGATGGTGAGCACCAGCGATGTTTACTGGTTCGATGATGGTCCGGACGGCGGCTGCAGAGTCCCTGAACGGTGGCGACTTGAGTATGCCGATGGGCAAGGAGGATGGAAACCAGTGGTGAAGCATGGTGGCTACCCCGTAGAGAAGGATCAATGGAATCATATCGTTTTTGTGCCTGTGAAAACCACGGCTGTCCGTCTGAAAATACAACTCAGGGATGACTTCAGCGGTGGGGTTTTGGAATGGAAAATCCAATAGAATCAAATGAAATGAAAAACAGCTATCTCTTCATTACGGTGTTGATGGTCACAATGCTTAGTTGCCAGTCGCACAAGGAAAAAACACAAGAAAGTCGCAGGCTTACAGATTCATTGCAAACAGTTGAATTGCAGAATGAAGCCGAGATGAAAGCTGTGCTCACCAATTACGGTGCAAAAGTGGTAAGTCTGTATTTGCCGGATCGTGAAGGAATATTGGGCGATGTGGTCACCGGATACGATTCGCTTTCGGATTATTTAAAAGGAGAAAAGTATTTCGGGGCCATCGTCGGGCGTTTTGCCAACCGCATCAGCGAAGGTAGATTTACCCTCGTTGGGAAAACTTACCAGTTGCCGGTCAACAATGGCAAGAACCATCTTCATGGTGGCGATACAGGTTTCCACAGCCAGGTCTGGACTATTGAAAAGGTTGATGCTTCGAGTGTTACTTTTCGATTGGTAAGCCCCGACGGTGAGAGCGGTTATCCCGGAAATGTAGCATTGAAGGTGACGTATTCACTTACTCCCGATAATGCACTTCGCATTGACTACGAGGCTACTACGGATCAGGTGACGGTGGTTAACTTCACCCATCACTCCTTTTTCAACCTTCGTGATGGAGGACGAACTCCCATCACAGAACACATCCTTACTATCAACGCATCGCGGTTCATTCCGGTTGATGAAGGGCTGATACCCACCGGTGAGCTAAGAGCTGTTGCTGGAACTCCCTTCGACTTTACCACGCCATATACTGTGGGAGAGCGTATCAACCTGCCCGATAAACAATTGATTAACGGCCGCGGTTACGACCATAACTTTGTGCTCGACCGTCCTGAAGGTGATTCGCTTTGGCTTGCTGCAACGGTGTTTGAACCCGAAACGGGCCGGTTGATGGAGGTGCTGACGACAGAACCGGGCTTGCAGTTTTATTCGGGAAATTTCTTCGACGGCACAACGGTTGGAAAAGGGAAAACAGCCTACCAGTTTCGCTCGGCATTTTGTCTGGAAGCGCAACACTTTCCCGATTCACCCAATCAACCAGGTTTCCCCTCAACGGTGCTCAATCCCGGCGAAACCTATCGCCAGACTACAGCCTACCGCTTTTCAATACGTCAATAAAAGTTCTCACCATGGCAAATCATGCAAACCCTTTCATAAAAAGTGCGATTGAAAAAATCCACTGTTGGCTCGTTCGTGATTTTTTAAGATCCATGAACAAAAATTCGTCGTTGAAACACAGCGGCTACCTGATTGGCTGGTTTCTTTTTGCCGTATTGCATATGATACCAGTTTCTCTGTCTGGTCAGAACCTAACAAAACCTTGTATGCAGGCTGAAAACTGCCTGGTGTCGTTCACAGTGGACAAGCAAATCATGTTTCTTAGCAGCCTTTCATCTGCCGAAATGGTGATGTACCCTGATCTCGGACTGAAAGTGAGTTATCGGGTGGATTCAGTCTCTTCTGAACTGACACGCTACCAGGTACTCTTCGAAAACCTCTCTACCGACACCTTGATCATTGAAAATGTTGTGCCTTATGGCGAGTGCGATGACAATGTGTATATAACCGCTTCAGGGCCCTGGGATCTTGCTCGTGCCAGATTGTTCAGGCCGGGGAAAAGTCCTGTGGGGGTGATACTTCCCGACAATGCCTGGGAGATGGGTTTTGGTACCGACGGCAGGCGAATGGCTATAGCACGACGAACCCACTGGGAGAAGGCACAACGCAAGCGCTACGAAACACATCTTTTTCCTGATGGAAATGTTCGGTATACCCTTTGGGAACGAAAGGCCAAAACAACATGGCAGGAGTCGTTGCGACAGTTTTGCCAAATAGATTATCTGTTCGATCTCAACAATTTCAACGACAGCCTCTACCGACGTGCCGATCTGGCATGGATCAGGAAGGCCTACCTCATCCAGCTTCAATTTGCCTGGGACAGGGAGTTTATCGATGTAGCGAGCGGTACTTACCGTCTGGGTGATTTTCTTCGGGAAAAACGGTCGCTCATCGGGCACTACGATATTTTTGGCATCTGGCCTACCTGGCCGCGACTGGGCCTTGATGAACGCAACCAATGGGATATGTACCGCGATTTACCGGGTGGATTGCCAGCGCTGAAGCAGCTGGCCGATACCAGCCGAAGCCTCGGTACACGGTTCTTCATTGCCTGGAATCCATGGGATCAAAGCACTCGTGCCGAGGATCAGTTGCAGGGCATGGCGTCGCTCATTAAAGCCATGGATGCCGATGGCGTGGTTCTCGACACAAAAGGGAGCAGCAGCCTTGAGTTGCAGCGCAGTGCCGACAGTGTACGCAGTGGCGTGGTGATGTACTCCGAAGGGATGGCCGTGGTGAAAGATATGCCCGGAATCATCAGCGGACGGGTTCATGATGCCATTTTCATGCCCCCACCATTGAATCTTAATAAATTCATTCGTCCCGATTTCAGCATCTTCAGGGTTTGTCAGCTATCGCAAGGGCACATACACCGGGAGGCAGCTATCTCGCTTTTCAATGGTTATGGATTGGAAATCAATACCTTTGCTCCAGGTCGCCCCGATTGGACCAACACCGAACTCGCTTATCTCGGACGTGTTCTAAGGCTATTGCGTGAGAACCATTCCAATTTCCAGGCAAGCAACTGGCTGCCGCTGCTTCCCGTTGAGGCCGACAGTACATGGGTAAACCTTTTCCCCCGTCCTGAAAAAGATATTTATACGGTGCTCAGTTTGAATCCTCAAGGCCTCGAAAGTCCCCTTATTCCTGTTACAGTGCAATCCGGCTCGCACTACGTCAGTTTGTGGCATCACGAGGAGCTGGAGGCTTTTGCCCACGACAGTGGCTTTCTGTTGCCAGTTACGCTTGAACCATATCTTCGGTCGTGGAGAAATACCCGCCGTGAAGGTTCGGTGGATGTGGTGGCCAGGTTACCGGAATTGTTGAAAGTGAGCATCACTGCCGACTCCTTATTCATTGAACAGCCTGATGCGGACACCGTGAAAATCTGGTTTGAAGATCCAGGCTATGACAAATTACCTGCAGCGATAGCCAATAGCAACCAGCACATCCATATCCCAACAACCTTTGGCGATTACGAAGGGAAGGTAGTGATACAGCTTTTTCATGAAGGTGAACTTGCGGATGAGCGCGTTGTGAGGCTTGGAGTTGCCATAGCAAGAAAAATTTCACCCTTCGGGGAATCTTCCACCACTGGCGATAGAAATGATATGGTTCGAATTCCTGCCGGCGATTTTGTACTTCACGCTTCCAATCCCGATGCTTTCATTCCCTACCCGCCTGATAGTGCGCTGGTACACTTAGAATCATATCTGATTGATGTTTACCCTGTTACCAATCGTCAGTTTGGCCGTTTCCTGCAATCAACAGGATATCAACCTGCTGATACAGTGAATTTCCTGAAGCATTGGTCATCAGGACATTGCCCTGATTCGCTGCAAAATCATCCGGTGGTGTGGGTGAGTGTGGCCGATGCCCGGGCTTATGCCCGATGGGCTGGAAAACGGCTTCCGACGGAGGCCGAGTGGCAGCATGCCGCACAAGGTGCGGATGGAACAGAATGGCCCTGGGGTGTGGAGTTTGATTCCACACGATGCAACACTACAGGCCTAAATACCCTTCCGGTTGATTATTTCGGTGAAAAGGGGCAAAGTGGGGCAGGACTGCGCGATTTGGTTGGAAATATATGGCAAATTATGGCCGACCAATACGACAACGGGGCCTACCGTTTCACCATCCTGAAAGGTGGATGCTACTGGCATCCAACCTCCAGTTGGTGGTATGTGCAAGGTGGAGCACGTCCAATAAACCATCGACAGATGTGGCTTCACGTATCCGATGGCTTCGATCGATCGGCAACAGTGGGTTTCCGTTGTGTGATGGATGTTAACGATAAGTAAATCAAGTGAATTTGACCCAGCTTTTCTGCTTTGCTCATATAAATTTAAGTTAGTGGTCTGTTGGGATTGTCTTTCCTTTTCGACTTTTCTTTTGATTGAAAGTGTCGTAGATCAGGCATATGCTTCCTACTTACATTGAAAAACTACTGAAAATCTATATTAGGGTTTACTGATAAACTCAGAATGTTGATATTTCGGTGCGCTGCACCTCTCGTTTCAATTCTATTTCATTATCCTACAAATATTATCGCCACTCTGTGGCTCAATTTTCAGGTGCAGCGCACCGTAATCTTTGTAGAATTTTGTCCGGTGGTGTTTTTAAAGGTGCTGCGCACCGAAATATTTGATGCAAAGTTTTTTAACCAATATCTCCCAAATCCTTGCGCTAGAAATAAGGCATTATTGAATTAACTTCTAATATTCCAATACATTAGGAGTTTTTAATCAGATCCTATATTAGGTGGGATAGGTAAAGGAAGTTAGGGTTTGAGGCTTCATTCTCACCAATTCAATATTTTCATCATTAAATTAAAAGGCAACAATGCTGATGGGTTATTAGTCCGCGGATTCACAGAAAGCCCTGCATGCAGCTCAAATCATCTGTACCTCATCACCACACCCTCCATTGATTCATAGTCAAAGCCGATTGCATATCCATTGTTGATGTCGATCATCTGGATACGGCCAAGGTATGCATTCGTGTTACTTTCCATACTTTCCCAGTTCTGGCCATAGTCGATGGTACGGATGATGCGACCGTTTTGGCCCACCGAAAATCCCCTGGGGGCGTCAATAAAGCTGGTAGCATTGGTGCCGGCGAAGGAAGATTGTATGGAGGTCTCCCACGTTATGCCAGCATCAGAGGTTCTGAGTAGCACACTTCCTGAGAGGGTGGCCCCAAAAACATAACCAGCATTTTTGGACGGGAAACTTAGTGAACTGCACATCAGCTGGCCTGTTGGAATTGAGTCCCAGCTGATACCTCCGTCATGGGTGATCAAAATGGCGCCATATAAATGATCGGTTTGGTTCATATAGCCTGCTGCATAAGCGGTATTGCTGTCTGTCATGTCGACATCGGCCAGGTGGCAATGATAGCCACTGGGTTGAAGGTTCCAGTGGAGACCCCCATCGGTGGTTTTTAATACCAAGCCGAAAAGCCCTGTAACAAGGCCGTTGTTTTGATCTGCAAAGGAAATGGCTTCAGGATTTATTGTATTATTTTCATATACTTTCAACCAGTCTGAACCTCCGTTGACAGTCCGGTAAATACTGCTTTGGGCAGTGGCCAAACCAACATTTTTGTCAAGAAAAGCAATGTCGGTGAACACAGGAAAGTCAGCCGTGGGCACTTCTTCCCAGCTTTGGCCGCTGTTGCTGGTTTTCAAGAGTACGTTGCCCCTGAGATATCCTTCGTGGTCCAGTCGGGCTCCCGAGATGAGGCCGTTTTCAGCATCTGAGAAACCCAGCGAAAACCAAAGGACGCTGTCCTGACTGTACACAGTACTCCAAACCGGATTGGGGACTTCGGTTTCTGGCTTGGGATCGGTTTTGCAACTGCCCAACAGAATGAGCAATAGTAAGGCAAGAAGTTTTGCATTACGCATTTTGTCTTTTTTTTGGTTCTTGCAAAGGTAAGGTCATAATGCAGGCGATTTAAAACCAAAACTGAATAATTATTTGTAATGTTTACAGTCCGAAGGGTTGTTTTATCGTAGAATTATGCGGATAGTAAAAGATGTAGTTGTGGGAAGTTTCTCTTTAGCAAACTTCCAATTTCAAAATGGGTTAAAACATTGTTATTAATGGTGTTATCCAACATAATCATAACATATGCACAGGTCAAAAAAAATTAGAAATAAAAAATAAAAAAAGAACAATTTTTTATGTTTATGCTTATCTTTACGACCTAAACGATGAAAACACAAAGAAATCTGACACAAGTAATTGTTATTCAGTATTTTAAAGCGAGTCGTTTTTGAATGAACAGTTGGAGAAGGTTGATGAAAATTTTCTAAAGATGCAATTTTGAGACATTTTTTACTTAGAAATAAATACATTAAAAACCTAAATTACAACCTATGATTAAAAAAAGCAGTTCAGAATAGCCAACCAGCACGGCTACTTTCAAAAAACACACCCGCATTTCCTTCTTGATTTCCTTTGAGACTTCACTTGTTATTATTTAATAACATATATAATGCAGACGATTTATTTTTTTCTGGAAGAATATTGGAAAACATTGAAGGTGACTTCCCAACGGATTGTTTCAAACTTGAAGTTGATGCAAATTATTGAAAACGAAATGTTTCAAAACAAACTTTTAATTTTAATATTACCAAAGTAGATTATTTAAAGGGGTAGATAATACCCCGGATTCAATCAATTTAAACCTAAAACCACATGTTATGAAAAGAAAAATTTTACCTTTTCTGCTTTTCGCCCTTCTTCTGGGCTTAGCTTTTACATCATGTAAAAAAGAAGCATCCAACAGTAATCCTGCAATTTCTGCTGTTACGGTAACTCCTGGTAGCGTAAATGCAAACGGTGTAGCTTCAGTAAGTGTTACAGCTGTTGATCCTGATGGTGATGCTTTGACGTATAGTTATACTGTTACCGGTGGGGCAATCACAGGTTCCGGAGCCTCAGCCTCATGGACAGCTCCTTCATCACAAGGAGCTCATTCTGTTACTGTCACTGTCACAGATGGTAAAGGTGGAACAGCTACCGGCAACGGAGCACTTAATGTATTACCTGCAATTACCCAGGTTACAGGTACTGCAAGATTTCCAATTGGAGTTCCTGCTAATCTTGTAGCTTCGAAGGTGAGCCTGTATACTTCCTATGATAACTGGTATTACAATCAACCCATTAAATTTGGCGGTGTAACAGGTTCAGGGGCTAGTGTATCTTTCACAATAACCGGAGTTAGCCCGGGTAATTATTATCTGGATGTTTGGTCTGATAATGATTTTAGTGGTAGTTGGACATCTGGTGATTATGTTGGTTGGTATGGATCAGGTGGATTAGGAAGCCCGGCTCTGACTGAATTTCAACTTGCAGAAGGTCAAACAGTAAATGTTACAGTTGATATGTACATTTATTAACAGTCTTTTTGATGGTTAAAGAAATCACAAGCTGCATCACGAAAGTGGTGCAGTTTTATTTTTTTTCGCTTTGAGAAGCTTTAATCTCACTTTAATTCAAGAGTCAAAAGACACAGGGTCTAATAAACCTCAATATTCGAAACGACAGGACAAGCTTTGTCGGATGCGATGCGGATACGAAGCGCTGAGGTAGTCACTGGCCCGAACTGCACAATGTGTTTATATCCGATGGTGGTGGCAGATGCAAGATGCTTCCATTGATTTTCAGCCTTATATTCAATCTCTACGCTATTGATTCTTTGGCCAAGACGAATAAACTCCTGAAGCAAAACATAGTGTATGAGGGTGGGATTTTCAAATGTAACATAAACGTTACCAATGAGTTGGTTGTCGTTGGTTGCCCAATAGGTTTCAGGATTGCTGTCGTTGAGGTTGCCGGGAGCAAAGCGTGAATCATTACCCCTGAAATTATCAGCGGTAATGTTTGCTGTTTTTGCCAGGTTGAAGCTGAAGGCCGAATCGATGAGTTGCCTCCACCCAGTAAGGGACTTCACGTCGTTTTCGTGTATCAGTCCGCGACGGTCGGGAGGGATGTTGAGGAGCAGGTTTGCGCCACGTCCTACCGACGTGAGGTAGATATCGAAAAGCTGCTGTGGTGTTTTTGCCAAACTATCTTCGCTTTGATGATAAAACCAGCCCGGGCGGATCGAAACATCAACCTCTGCAGGAATCCAGCTTTTTCCATTTGGGTCACCTTTCCCCAGCAACTCGGTGATACCCGGTTTCCCGGCGTATAGAGTGTCTGTTGACAGGCTGTTCCAATTTGTTTCGCCTGCAATCCCCGACTCATTTCCCACCCAGCGTATGTCGGGACCAGCATCGCTGAAAATCAAAACTTCAGGCTGATCCTTTTTGATGAGCCGGATTGTTTCAGCCCAGTCGTAATAAGTTTTACCATCAATGCGTCGCGTTTCATGGCTGCCTCCATAGTAACCATCACCGCCATTAGCACCATCGAGCCACCACTCGAAAATAGGCCCGTAATTATTGGCAAGTTCCTGAACCTGATTGCGATAGTATTCAATATATGCAGGAGTTCCATAGGCTGAATGATTTCTGTCCCAGGGAGATAAGTAAACGCCAAACTTCAGCCCTTGTGCCTTGCAGGCTTCCGAAACCATTTTTACCAGATCGCCTTCGCCATTTTGCCAGGGACTGTTTTTTACTGAATGAGAGCCATAAGCAGTTGGCCACAAGCAAAAGCCATCGTGATGTTTGGTGGTGAGAATGATTCCTTTCAGTCCGGCTCGTTTAATAACGTCGACCCACTGAACAACATCCAGCTTTTCAGGATTAAAAAGCATCGGACTTTCATCGCCAAAACCCCATTCTTTATTCGTGAAAGTGTTGATAGTGAAATGAATGAAAGCATATTGTTCCATTTCATGCCATTGAAGCTGTGCTTCGGTGGGTATCGGATAAACAGGTAAAGGTGCTTCAGTTTGTGCATTACCAGAGTGCGCTAGAAATGTCAACAAAATCAAATAGAAAAATGAATGAAGTTTTGGAATCGATTTTAAACGGCAGACGCAATGGTTCATATCTTTTAATGTTTTTCGTTAAGACGAATAGCGTAGCGAATTTATGAATTTTTCATTTTCAATTGGTGTGTCGGATTAATCATAAGAACGAATATGAGGCATTAAACTTCATCGAGTTTGCTTCATTTTAACAACTTGACATCAAATGTGTTTAAGATGAATACTTTATTTTTAAAGAAGTCTGATAACTTAAAAAAAAGACCTTGCGAAAAGATGTTTTTGCAAGGTCTTTAACTTTTTTCGCAATGATTAATTCTTCTTCAAAACAATTTTCTCCGCTTGCTTGTCTATTTTCATAGCAACAAAATTACGCAGAGCTTCATAGGCAGTAGGTGAAATAATATCAGCCACTTTGTTGTATTGGTATTGAAGAGTGATGTTATTTCCTGCAGAAGCAACTGAGTAGGCAAAACTCCCCATCCCTTCGGGTAAAGCAAGTCGGACTGATTTGGGAAGTGTTTCCACCTGATAACCTTCGGGTATTTTTATCGAAATCATATGTTTCTCCATTCCGGTACTCGTGTAAAAAACAGGAAATTCACGTTTCTCACTTTTGAAAGGATTGGTTTTGTCCTGCCAGATCATCATTGGGTTAATATACAGCATATCACCAACTTCATCGACCTGGCCCTCCAAAACAAACTCAACATTTTCGACCATTTTTGGTTGCAGACTGTCAGCCCCCGTTTCAGAGTAGCTGATGATTTCCAACGATGGATATGATTCATGCATTTGTTTCACATAGCCACCTTCTTTTTCTGCTTCCTTGTAGTCCGACCGTGCAACAGCTGCATCATAGTTGGTATAAATGGTTCTTATCTGGCCTTTTATGGTAAGATCTTCGGTAAGTTCCGACAAAACAGTGTTTTGAACGCTGCCTTTGTTGGGGTTTTCGATGGAGATTTTCGTTCCCTTGCGGTCATCTGTTATAATGATACTATCAAGGTTGAGTGCTCTTTCAGGCAAAAAGCCAGCATCGAGATATTTTGAAGTTGCATCAAGAAAGGTATAGCCTGTAGCAGTTTTAATGGCCGCAAAAACATAATTTACCTGCGTGTAGCTTGGAAAACTGATATTCAAAAAGCCATTGCTTCGGGTGCTGATCACAATAGGATTTGCATTGATGCCAGCTTTCCTTAATAAATTGATGAGTAAAAAGTTAATGTCTGCAACGTTGCCCGACTTTTCATCAATCAGTTTTTTAAGTCCTTTTTCACAGTATTCACCATTATTTCCGTTCCAGTTGTAATTGTTTCGAACATAATAATAAAGGAAGTTCGTTCTTTCTTCCAAAGGCAGGCTGTTAGCTTTGTCGACCACAGCTGAAAGATCGTTCAGTCGCTGGTCTAATTGCTTCCCGAAGTTTTCTCCTGTCATGTAGCGGTCAGCAATATGATCCCATGTTGATGAGTAGTTCGTTACTTTGCCGCTGCTGCCCTGAATAAACGAAAGTTCGTAGTTAACCGAACTGCGGTAGTTATCCATAGTCGGAACGAAAGGTTCATCTTTTAAAGCGGGCACATTATTAGCCTGATAAATGTCGATATAAATCGTGTAATTGGTGTTGTTCGATTGCGATCCTCCTGTATTTGTAATGACACCTGTTTTGGAATCACTTTTTCGTGTCACCGGCAGAGGCAGTCCCTTCATCGATTTGTTGAATGTGTAATACTCGGGAGTTTCTACTTCGTATTCGATATAATCAACAGGGATTTCATGTTGAAGATAGAATGGCCGTAATGAAATTGTTGAAGGCTCAGAAAGTTCATATTCAATATCAATAATTGAGCCCGGAGCAAGGTTAGGCATAGCGAATTTTCTACGCATATAGATCTTGTTAAACTCCTCAGAGAAATAGCTGTCATTTTCGAGTTTTGTCTCAACAACTTTATTGTTTTCAAGGTTGTAGGTATAAGCTTTGAATTTTGCGAAGATGCCTTCACTATGATAAGGGATTGCAAAATCACCCCAACCCATACCTTCCTGATTGTAAATCTTGATTCGTTTATGAACATAGGTGTGCAGATTAAACCATCCATTATCGTAGGTGTAATAGATACGGCAATATTCGTACAATATGGATGCATCTGCCTGACTATCAATTTTATGCACGGTTTCCTGGAGTAACTCAGCCGGAATTTTCCTGAATTTGATTTTTTGTGCAAAAGTTAATGTGCTGATTAGAAGCAGGAATGCGAGAAGGATACTGTTCTGTTTCATAATGATTTTTTTATTAGAATTATTTTAGATTGGTCGTATCGTACGATGTCTTTCCGAAACTGAAGATATTCGCTGTAGTCTTCGGCCGGAAAAGTGCCACTTTTCTCTAAATATGAACGCGTGATGCGTAACGTGTTTTCTGAGAGTTGCTCAACATGCAGCGAATACTTCCCGAAGCGGGTTTCAATCGCGTTTTTTGACGGAAGTGCCTCAATCATAAACCCTTCGGGGAGTATAACTTCGTAGGCGTCTAGGTCGTGAAAGCCACGTGGGATAACTATTTTTTGTTTTCTGTTTGGAATCCGTGGTGGAACATAGGTAATCCGATTGAAAAAGTTGGCTTGAAACAGCATCCGTTCGCCGCTCATCGTGCTGTATTTAAGGGCTTCAAGATCCAGGTTTTCTATAAAAACTACATGATTTTTATCGGCTTCAAAGTTGATTTTCGACAATTTTAGAAACTGAAGATAGTTCCAGTCTTTTTGATAAAACTTCTCATTATCTTCTGTTTTCTGAAGCTCCAAGTAGTATTTGTTATCATATTGAAGTCCGGATGAGCGACGGATTAAGTTTGCTTTCATAAATCCATCAGCCTCAAGAACTATTGATGCAACAGTTTCCTGTTTGTTAATGCTGTCAGGATACATCGGTGTCTTAACAAGTTTACTTCCTTTTTCGGATAGGCTGAGTGCAGTGCGGTTATCGGTAAAATCACCCAGATAGCCGAATGGAATATGCTGATTCGTTGTTTCAAGCCAAATGGTGGCGTCTTTTAATGGAACAGATACGATTACGTGGTTTCCTTGAACAGAAACTTGCGTAGTGTCGAGTTTTCTTGGGTAATTTCCGGCATCAATAAGTGTGTAGGTTGCCGGCAATCCTGCTGTTTTTAGTAAGGATTGTGTGTAAAAGGAAAGTGCTTTACAGTCACCATATTTATATTCATCAACACTAGCCACAGTCATTGGTTTCCATCCTCCAATGCCAATACTAACAGAAACATACCTTGTTTTGCTTTGTACATATTCGTAAATAAGGCGAGTCATTTCAATCGAATCGCTTACTCCGGCAACAAGTGAAAGAATCTCATTTCGGGTCTTTTCTGGAACTAATTCATTCCCTGCCAGCATCTTGCTTTGATACCACTCGCCAAATTCATTCCAGTTTGAAACTTCTCCTTTGATGTTTTCGAGTTGAAAATGATCCAATGAGGCAGAGGTAAATGGGGTTATTTCACTCAATGGCGGACGGGCATATTCATCGGTTATTGGCAACGCCTGTTGTATTTCAAGTGAATATCTTCCGGGATCATGTGATTTTTTTACTCCAAACGAATCTAAATTTCGCTCAGTAGTAACGAGTTTCCATTCTGCTGGATAGATTAATGTATAAGTATTTGATTCTGTCGATTGAAATTCCTTGTCGAGCGGCATCCAGGATGGAAGAAAAGCGGTGTTCTGACTTTTTACAACCAGTTTAAAAACAAATGTGTAGGGGTAACTTCCGGGTGCATATTGGTAATATTGCAATCGGTCATCAACAAAAATACTTCCCGAATTTACAGCACTAACATCAATAAGGTCGGCTGATTTTAGTTTTTTAATTTCCTTTCCATTGGCGTCTAAAATTTTGGCACTCATTTCAACAATCTTAAGCGATTTGCTGTAACTGCTGCCTGCAGAAATGTGTTCATTCCCCGATGAGTTTAGTACAGTGATGGCATACTCATATGTTATCGTCATGTCGTATGATTTATTCACCTCAATCGAAGTGTTATAATACCTGACGACAGAATTGACATCTTTTTTAAGTTGCTCAGGAATGCTGTTTACCGAAAGTTGTTGTGCGAATGATTGCCCGGATAATGCCAAAAAGACAATAAGCGACAGTATAAAAAGTTGGCGGGTTGTTGACATGTTTTGTTTGCTTGTTGGAATTAGCAAAATTAGCAAACTGTTTTTTTTCAACCAAATTTCCCGGCTAATTTGGAAAGTTTCTAAAAAACAACTTTGGCTGTAGTTTTCTCAGCTACACAGAGCAAACATAGCTCTTCCTTTCCTGTTTGACATTCTTCTCCGCCTGTGCCAGGAACAGTGTAGCCCTTGTTTTAATCATTGTAGGCAGATAACCAAACTAAGTATGTGGATCAAGAAACAGTAGGTTGTGGGAATGTTTTTTCGAACTCCCATGTAAATGAGTTAATCTTATCTCTCAGGATTGTAAGTTCAGTGATTAAATCATCAAAGCTTGGCGGATTAGTTTCGTAGATCATCAGGTCTAACATCGTTTTGTAATCTGCCTTCCACCTTTCAAAAACTTCCGGGATTGGAATAAAATCTATTGTTTTTGGGTTGTGGGTGTTATAATTTACATCACCAATTTTTGTAAATTGATAACGATGCATAACTATGGATTTATACAATGACTTATCATTCAATGCCTTATCTGCGAATTCTGATTTTGCCAGATGATAAACATCGTACAAGTGACGGCTTAAACGGTCTACTCTTATATTTTCTTGCGTTTTATGAAACTCCTCATGCAGTAAGAATAACTTTTCCAAAAATGTGCGTTCAGGATTTACTGTGGCTACTTTAATGGGATGTTGCACAAAATTTCTGTCGGCATATTCTTCATCCACTAATGATGTAAATGTTCGTACAGTAAATGGCTCCCGTAAGGAGCGCGAACCAATCTCTATCTGAACTTTTGGTTGCTGATAAGCTGTTGCTTCAATTATATGAGGATAATAAATATCGATAATACGGGGATCTTGATCCCTGCTTTTTGCAGGAATTAAAACGCAACGCAAACCTGAAACCCCTTTATCAGCAAACCGAATCTTCAGCTCATCAAAAAACTTTTCAGTGATATAGGTGCTGGATATCCGTCTGAGATTTGTACGTTGAGTCCTTGACAATACTCCTTTGAAACCAAAAAACTCCCTTTCAATAGAAAGGTCTACATCTTCTGAAAACCTTTGAATCAGGTTCCATGCCTTACTCAAAGAAGTGCCGCCTTTAAATACCTGATGCTGCGCTACATCCATTTCAAAAACGATCCTCAGGGTTTGAACAACCCACCAATCCTTTTCAACAGCAAAAGCGTTCATGCCAGTCTTTTCTGCAATCTGGATGTACGCATTGCGCCTTGTTTGCTCAGGTATTGCCAGCCACTTGTTCATGTTTATTTCTTTTTCAATGCTTTGCGCATGATGATGCGAATCCATTCCGGTGCCAGACGAATATCATGTTCTAAATGATAAGGCTCTTCCGTTTCAAGATGCATCAGAATGAGCTGAATTTCCTGCTCTGTCGCCTTGTCTTTTCCTATTTCTTTTAATGCCTGAATGACCAATCCGCTGATTTTGCCTATAGCTGAAAGGTTTTTCGGACTTGCTTTTTTAAACAGTATCTTCCTTTTCCCAAGGTCAATTTTACGGGCAGCGCCATCTGTAAGATAAACCACATTCATGGGTACCTGTGTTGATAAACCCAATGCATTCAATGCAGCGGCACCGGTAAGCATTATACGTGCCTTATCCCGTTTACGTATTGCTTCAGCAATTGCTTCTGTCGAAGGCTTTAAAGGGCCAATAATCGGATCAACCTCAATACGACTATAAATACCTCTTGAAATTCTCTCAATCACATCCTTTTTTTCAAGTCTTTCAAGTGCTTTACTTACTGCTTTAGCTGTGCCATAACTCAGAAAATCTTCAGCAAAATACAGCGTACCCCTCTTCGCCTTCTTAATTTTTGTAATAATTTTATCATCAATACTTTGCATATGAATTATCTTTAATATTTGTCGCAATTATAGTAAATATTTGCGACATAATCCCTCTCTTTACTATTATGTTTTGAATCACTGTTTGTAGGACTATTATTTTAGGGTTCATGGTTCTATAGGGCTTTGAATCTTTAGTCTTCAAGAAAAAGTCAAAAAAGAGTGCGTGTTAAAGTGTCGTTTCACAACTTTAAACTGTAAGGTTAAGGTCTACTTCGGTATTTAGAGAATGTAATTGTTTCATAATCAATGAGTGCTGTCTTGTGCAAATTTTTCTTTTTTAAGGATTGAGATGACAAATGAGGTGACAATAAAAAAAGGTTACAACGACCTTTGTTGTAACCCTTTCATTTTCAAGTTGCCCGATTAGGTCTCGAACCTAAACTCTTCTGATCCAGAGTCAGACGTGTTGCCAATTACACCATCGGGCAATAAGGGCGCAAAGGTACAAAATGCGGTTGAATACAAACAGTTTTGAAAGTTTTTTATCAAAGTTTTTATCAAAACTGTTGCGATAATCAATTGCTCAAAGCAAAAGCGCAGTAAAGAAATCCATTTTCTTAAAGCGGTTAGGTAATATTTCATTTCAATAAGGGATGCCTAACTAACATCTTTACATTTATTGCTGAAGGACTTGTTTTTTTTGCCAGAAAAACACTATTTGCTAATTGAGAGAAATAAGCATAAATGATTACATAATAATCAATTACATGACTATAGAGCCATGAATGCTATTGCTGGGTATCTTCAAAAAAGCGATAAAAAGAAGTATTATTTAGCGCTCAGTTTTGCCCAGTTATCCTTTAACGATACTGTCCGGTTAAAAACCAGCGAATCCTTCACACTGTCTTTATCAACACAAAAATAACCAATGCGTTGAAACTGAAACTTATCACCTTGCTGTGCTGTAGCTAAAGCTGGTTCAAGTTTACAGTTTTTAAGAATTTTCAGCGATTCAGGATTGAGGAATTCAAGCGGATCTTGTTCTTTATGTCCTGCCGGGTCTTCATCCATGAACAGGCGGTCATACAATCTTACCTCGGCTTCTATCGCTTGTGAGGCTTCAACCCAGTGAAGAGTGCCTTTCACTTTTGGTTGTTTTGTACCAGTGCCACTTTTTGTTTCTTCGTCATAAGAGCAATAGATGGTTTGAACGACGCCATTCTCATCCACATCAAAGTTTTCGCATTTGATAACATAAGCTCCTTTGAGCCTGACTTCTTTGCCTGGAGCAAGTCGGAAATATTTGTTAGGAGGGTCAACCATGAAATCGTCGCGTTCGATGAAAATTTCCCTTCCAAAAGGAACCATTCGTGTGCCGCTCTGAGGATCTTCAGGGTTGTTTTCGAGCTCAACCATTTCTGTTTTTCCAACAGGATAATTTGTTATGATAAGCTTAACAGGTTCAAGCACAGCCATAACGCGGTTGGTAATCTTATTAAGGTCTTCGCGAACACTGAATTCCAACAGCCCAACATCGATAACGTTATCACGTTTTGCTACTCCGATACGATCGGCAAAAGCTCTTATGGATGCAGGTGTATAGCCTCTGCGCCGCAGTCCGGCTATAGTGGGCATGCGGGGATCGTCCCATCCATTTACGATGTTATTTTTTACCAATTCAAGTAATTTGCGCTTGCTCATCACCGTATAACTGAGGTTCAGGCGGGCAAATTCGATCTGTCGCGGCCGGTAGCTTGTCTCGATAATCTGATCCAGAAACCAATCGTATAAAGGACGGTGTACTTCAAACTCCAGCGTACAAAGCGAATGCGTAATACCTTCAAGATAATCGCTTTGGCCGTGTGCATAATCATACATGGGGTAAATTTTCCATGTGTCGCCGGTGCGGTGATGTTCAGCATGCAGGATGCGATACATTACCGGATCACGCATATGCATATTGGGCGACGTGATATCACCTTTTGCACGTAAAACATGACTTCCATTAGGGAATTCGCCGTTTTTCATCCGTTCGAATAAGTCAAGATTTTCATCAATGCTGCGACTACGGAATGGACTTTCGATGCCTGGTCGGGTAGGGGTTCCCCGTTGCTGACTTATTATTTCTTGTGACTGATCATCCACATAAGCCAATCCTTTTTTTATGAGTAAACAGGCCCACTCATACAATTGATCAAAATAATCAGAAGCATAATAAGGTTCTTTATCCCATTGAAAACCAAGCCATTGAACATCTTCCATGATAGAGTCCACATATTCGGTTTCTTCTTTTTCAGGGTTGGTATCATCAAAGCGAAGGTTGCATTTTCCCTGATATTTCTCTGCCATCCCGAAGTTTAAACAAATGGATTTAGCGTGTCCTATATGTAGATATCCGTTTGGTTCGGGAGGGAAGCGCGTATGAACCCTGCTATCGTTTTTGTTGGTCTGCAGGTCTTCTTCAATGATCGATTCGATAAAATTCAGCGAACGTTTTTCTTCCGGTAGAGATTCTTCAATATTTTGTGTCATGACGGGCAATGGTTAGAATGATATGACTTTGTTTGAGGCAGCAAAAGTAAGGAGTTTTGAAAGAATATCACCTGAAAACTGTTTGTAAGTTTCATTCCGGCAAAACGTTTGTGTAATTCTTTGCCAGTTAAATCTTTAATTCAAGCATAATGCTTTCATTTAAGAACTCATATTTGACATTAATATATTAAAAGTGTATTTTTGTTGTTAGTGTCAACAAAACATCATGTCATTAAAACACACAACTTATGAACAATCATTTTTACAAAATTGTAATCCTGCTATTGATACTGAGTAGCATAAGCTTCTTGCACGCTCAGAATCTTCCGGATGAGACATCCATAGTTCCGGAATCGGAAAAGAAAAGTGATTTTGGTTTAGCCATTGGAATTAAAGCCAATACAATGGGCATTGGAGGTGAAGTAGTTGCACAGGTTTTACCCAAACTTCATCTAAGACTTAGCACCACACATTACAAATACAACCTCGACATGAAACCTTATGAAGATTTTGTGAAGGGAAATGGCTTTGCCAAAGTTGGAGGAGTTGGCCTTGCAGCCAATTGGCATCTGGGTCGGGTTTTCTTTCTTTCGGCTGGTGCTTTTTACAATATGACCGAAATAAAGGTCACGGGAATCTCCTCAAAATCTGTTTACGTAGGGTCAATTGAGGTACAACCAGAAGATGTCGGTTTGGTGGACTTGTCTGTTAAACCAGGCATTAGAATTTCTCCATATGCCGGTTTGGGCATCGGTAGAGCAATATCCAAAGACCATGTTGTCTCGTTTGCTTTTGAGCTTGGAGCCTCCTGGATTGATGCTCCAAAAGCTGACCTTAAAACAACAGGAATGCTTGAGCCAACTTCCTCTCCGGAGCAAGTAAAACAGCTAAACGATAATCTATCATGGATCAATTTGTATCCAATTGTGAGTTTTCAACTAAGTTTCCGAATCATTTAATCTGACAAATACTATGAAAACCTTTCGAATAATTCATAAAACAGCTTTATTATTTCTACTTGCAGGGCTCTTGTTTCCAGTGAATTCCTGTAAGAAACCAGTTAATCCAATTGAGAATCTTAAACTAATTATCGATTACAATATTATAAAAACTACCATTGATATTCACCTTGTGGATGCTGCTACCGGTCAAATGCTTGGTAGTGCGGCAAGTCAGGATGCTTTCATCCGTTTTGCAGGGGAAGATGAGCTTGCAGTAGTTGATGTATTAGGTGTTCGCCCAACAGGAAACAAATTTGGTGTGAGTCGCGGTATTGCAACTATGGCTCTTGTTCCAGGCGATCCATATGAACCATCATCAAGCAATCCGGTGAACTTCAATATCATTGCTAATGTTCCTGGTTATCTTACCACAACAAAGGAGGTTATTATAACCGAAACAGGACGCAATTTCTTGGCTATAAGTGTGATGCCGCTCGATAACCCTCCTTCAGGAGTATACGTAAGACAGGAACCTGATGCCACCACCGCTCAGGGTGGTCGCGTGATTGTGCCAACGACGGTAGAAGTTCCTGGAGGGAGCGCTTCTGTAACTATTCCTGAAGGTATCATGATTCGTGATGCAGGTGGGAATCCACTCTCTGGCGGATTGAATGTTACGATTGTTCGGTTTGATAACACTGACCCAGCTGCTCTTGAGGCATTTCCTGGAGGACTAACCCCAACTGTTAACCGACTTGATGGATCAACACAGAGTGGGACTTTTTATTCTGCCGGATTTGTGGCCATCGAAATTACAGATGGAAACGGGAATACTGCTTCACAATTTGAAGATGGAACAATTCAACTTATTTCACAGGTTAGTCCCGAAACCTACAACCCTGTCACAAAAACAAACATTGCAGCCGGTGATGAAATTCCTTATTGGAGTTTGGATGAAAACACAGGCGTCTGGACTGAAGAAGGTGTAGCTGTCACTCAACTTGTTGATGGTAATTTGCAGTTTCAGGTTGAGCTTACCCACCTTTCGTTTTACAACTTTGACTGGTTGATTGGCGTATTGTGCCCTAATGGAAGCCCTTTCAGGTTTCTTGCAAACGCAGTCCTTCCGGGACCTTTTCTAATCAAGGGTAAAGTGTATCGTCAGGATGATAACGCCTTTATTAATACCATTCTTATGTGGGTTGAAAATGATCAGCCATTATACACAACCTATGCTCCTGCTGACCTACCTGTCTATATCGAATGGGATACCGAAGGTTCTGCATTCATGAGTATTGATCCTGCCTCACAACCAACCTATGTGAATAATCTATGTAGTAATGAAACCGTAAACGTTAATTTGCTGGTAAATCAAGATCCCAATTTAAAAACAATTACTATAAGTGTTTCACTTTTCTGCCCAACTGAACCTGTTACAACTATCAAACCTACATTTACAGCGTATTATATTCTAAAAGACAGTGGGAATTCACCAATAGCAATTGAAATGATACAGGGAGTGGCATCAATTCCTGGCCTTGTGCTTGGACAAACATATTATGTTTGGATCACATACGATAATACGGAATATGGGACCGATGTATTAATTACCCAGGAAACATACACATATCTCGATTATGAAATCCCAGCAGAGGTCTGTGATGAGGTAATGGGGGCTGTGGGATCATTACAGTAAGCTTTTATTCAATTATTTAAATGTATCATGATATATAGTCCCAATTTTACATCAGGTTTTTTTTGAATAGTCTGGTAATTGACGACGATTCTTGCTTACCTTTGTTTTAAGCTTCCAAAAACAAATGGATTTGAAAACAATAGCATCCTTTTTTTTATTATTAGTCCTCCTTACCAGCTTTCCCTCATCGCTTAAAGCTCAGGATGATACGCCGGAATTACGATCATATTATGATCAGGATCAGATGCTTGAACATCTTTTACGTGTGAAAAAACTTGTTTTCAGAAATCAGGATTCTGCACTTGTTTATTTGGTGGAGGTTCAGCCACTTCTTAATCAATATGACGATGAAGTACATGCTGTATTTTATAATACATATGGATTATATTATTGGTTTACAAGAGATTATGAGGCGTCAATCCGTTTCTTAAGGCAAACAATAAAGTTAAACCCGTCTGAGAAAATTATTGACTACAGGGCAGAGGCTGCCAATAATACCGGAACTCTGTTTTCGCAGTTAGGACAACAGGACAGTGCTATTTATTATTTAAACTTATCACTAGAAATCGACCGTCTGCGAAACAATGAAAAGGGGATGGCTAAGACTTATTATGACCTTGGACTTGCATATAACAGACTTAACCATCTTGAGTTGGCCTTGCGCAACATGCTCAAATCAACAGATTTAAATGAGAAAGTTAATGCCGAGCCAAAACGCCTGTTTGCTAATTACAATGTGCTCGGAAATTTATATAGTAGTCTAAATGATACTTCTGCTGCTCACAAAAGTTTTATGAAAGGCATGTCAATTGCACGGATGCTTAATGATAGCGGTTCGATAAGCATGATTTATGGCAATATTTCGGTAATGTTTTCTAAACATGGCAATGCTCAAAAAGCACTTGATTATGCGTTTGAAAGTCAGAAATGGTTTCCACAAGAGGGTGATCCTGAAACTAAAGGTGTTGTTTTTTGCAATATTGCCGGAGCATATTTTGGCCTTAATGACTATGAATCAACTCTCAGAAATTTCAGGATGGTAAAGCCTTATATAAGCGAAATGAAAATTTCATATAAAGCTGAAATGTATATTCAAATGTCAGATATGTATTTGGTGATGAATATGATCGATTCTGCGCTTTACGCAAATAATTTTGGAATTTCGATTGCAAGAGGAATTCAAACACCCTCTATTTTGGCTGATGGTTTTTTTGTCCGTTCGCGAATTGATAGCGCCCGAAGGGAGTATAAAAGCGCGTTGGAGTATTATAAACGAGCTCAAAGTATTAAGGATAGTATTCTCGACAACGAACATAGATCGCGTGTTGCAGAAATGCGGATAATTTATGATATTGACAAAAAAGAGAGTGAAAATGAAGCACTTAAAAATCAAAATCTTTTAAAGGAAAAAATGATCAAAAGCCAACAACTTGCGCTGTTTATTGCGTTCGGGCTTTTAGTATTCCTTGTTCTGTTTTTGTATTTCCTTCATCGCTCACGACAGAAAATTGCACTTCAGCAGAATATTATTCTCCGTAAAAACGAAGAGCTGAATCAACTCAATCAAACAAAAGATAAGTTCATCTCTATCATTGCACACGACCTCCGCAGTCCTTTCAACTCACTGCTTGGTCTTTTGCAAGACCTGGTGAATCATTATGATAGTTACACGGATGAAGAAAAACTATATCTGCTTAAAAGCACCTACAACAGTAGTATAAATACCTATAACCTACTTGTGAACTTACTTGATTGGACTATGGCTCAGCGCAATGGATTCGAAAATAAGCCATTGTCAGTTAATGTTCATCTGATAGTAAATCAGGTGTTTGAGTTTTTAAAGGGGAGAGCTGATCAAAAAAACCATGAATTAGTCAACGAAACTGATCCCGCTTTTCAGGTCATGGTTGATCCCAATATTTTATCGAATATTTTGATCAATTTAATTAACAACGCCATTAAGTTTACTCCCGAAGGTGGTAATATCCATGTTGAAACCACCAAATTTGATGAGCATGTTCAAATCTGTGTGAGAGACAATGGCATAGGTATTCCAGAGGAGAAGCTTTCGACTTTGTTTGAACTTGACTCCGACTTTAAACGGAATGGGACTGCTGATGAGTTGGGTACCGGTCTTGGTCTGGTAATGGTGAAAGAGTTTTTGCAGATGAGCAAAGGGAAGATTCATGTCGAGAGTGTTGAGGGTAAAGGAAGTTCTTTCTGTATTGAACTTCCTAATGGTTCTGTTAGTGCAGGGGCTTAAGCTACTTTCTTATAGCGCTTTACAGCAAAAGTTAAAATCAGGACGGCATAAACACACAAAGCATAAAAGAGCTCTGCTACATCTTTAAAACTGCTTCCTTTGAGCATAATCATCCTGTTTATTTGTATGAAGTATGATATAGGATTGATTTTGTTAATCCATTGAGCCCACTCAGGCATGCTTTCAACCGGAGTGAAAAGTCCACTCATCAAAATGAAAATAACAAGAAAAAACCACGAAATAAACATCGCCTGCTGCATAGTGTCGGAAATGGTTGATACCAATAACCCAATGCCTAAAACCACTAAAAGATAAACAGATGCAATGCTTAACAGCAAAGCTATATTACCTTCAACAGCTATTCCAAAAACCAAACGGGCGAAACCTAATCCAATTATCAGTTCAAACATAGCAATGATCCAAAATGGCAATAGTTTTCCAATCATGAATTGATATTTCTTTATCGGAGTAACATTAATCTGCTCAATAGTGCCCAACTCTTTCTCCTTTACAATATTCATCCCTGACAAAAACATTCCGATTAAAGTAATTAGCAGAACCAGAATGCCGGGAACCATATAGGTTTTATAATCGAGCCTGGGGTTATACCAATGACGGGTTTCGGTTTGGATTGCTGCTGCAGTTTGAATACCAGGAAGTGTCTCAGCAATCAATTCCTGATTAAAACTAGTAACAATAGCTACAGCATAGGCGTTCATTAAGCTTGCTGCACTCCCGTTGATGGCGTTGGTAACAAGAAAGACAGTTGTTTTCTCAGCCCTTGCGAGTTTTTTCTCAGTATCTGATTCAATTACGAGCAGTTGATCGGTTTCTCCCGACTTTATGCGCTCTATTCCAGAATCATACGATTCTTCGAATGAAACAATCGTGAAAAAAGAAGACCCCTTGAACTTGCTTATAAGTTCGCGCGAAGTGACACTGTGATCGTGATCAACAATGCTTATGAGGGTATTTTTTAATTCAAACGTGGCCGTGTATGAGAGTATAAGCAGCTGCACCATGGGAATAACAATAATAATTGGCAACATAACCTTGTCGCGAAATATCTGCCTGAATTCCTTTTGTATGATGTAAAAAATGATGCGCATGGTTCTTAATTCTTTGCTAATCTAACCGTATCTTGAATTTTTTTACACTCATCCCAATAAAGAAAAGGGTCATCCCAATTAAAATCAAAGTTTCTTTCCAGATATACGCAATCCCCAATCCCTTCAGCATGATGCTTTTAATGATGATAATGAACCATTTACTTGGCATGATATTACTCAGAATTTGCAATGGAAGTGGCATGTTTTCTATTGGGAAAATAAAGCCAGAAAGCAAAATTGTAGGAAGCATGAGCACAAACATGGATAAAAGCATAGCAGTTTGCTGATTATTACTTACTGTTGAGATGAAAATCCCCATCGAAAGTGCCATGACAATAAATAATGCACTTTGCAATAACAGTAATACAAGACTCCCTTGAAACGGCATGCCAAAGACGGTGGCTGCAAGTATCAGGATTATCAATGCGTTGATAAACGAAAGAATAACATACGGAATTACTTTGCCAACTATGATATGCAATGGCTTTAAAGGCGACACCAAAAGCACCTCCATTGTGCCTAACTCTTTTTCTCTCGCAATAGAAATAGATGTCATCATGGCCGAAATCAGCATTAAAAGTATCGTGATTGTACCTGGGACAAACATGAAAACACCTCTCAACTCAGGATTGTATTGCATGGTTGTTTCGATGTTTATAACGGGTAGATTTCTTTTACTTCCGGATGTCTGACGTAAATAATCACCAGTTATAGCTTGTGTATAATTGCTTAGAAGATTGGCAGTGTTAGGGTCGGATGCGTCAGTAATCAGTTGGATGACTGCAGGAGGATCCTTTGTCATTTTTTGAGCAAAATTGGGTTCAAATACAACAACTTGCTTAATTTTTCCTTTTTTAAAAGCTTGCTCTATTTCAGAAGCATCACTGAGTTGATCGTTCAGCTGAAAATAACCTGATGAGAGTAATTTATAGGTTATTTCTTGTGTTACCGGATCTTTTGAATGATCCAAAATTGCTATCTGTGCGTTGTTAATTTCATTCGTTATGGCATATCCAAACAATAACACTTGAGCTACCGGCATCCCAAAAAGTATGAGCATCGTGCGTAAGTCACGAAAAATATGCAGAAACTCTTTAAGGATAAAGCCTTTCATTTCTGTAGTGCGTTTGAATATCGTAAATGTAACTTTTTCATAACCCTAATTTGTGTTGCCAGATGATCTTGCCAACTTAATGAACACATCATTCATCGTGGTTGAATTGTAGTTTTTTTTCAGCGCCTCGGGACTATCCAGGGCTTCAATACGACCATCAACCATTATGGATACCCTGCCGCAATACTCTGCTTCGTCCATATAGTGAGTAGTTACAAAAACTGTAACACCTTTATCAGCAGCAGTATAGATCATTTCCCAGAACTGTCTTCTTGTTATCGGATCAACACCTCCGGTGGGTTCGTCAAGAAATACAATTTTCGGATGGTGAACCATTGCAACTGAGAACGCAAGTTTTTGTTTCCATCCTAAAGGTATCTCCCGAAGGATTTTGTTGCTGATGTGGGTCATTTGCAAATCTTCCAGCATCTCTTTTGTGCGCTCCTTAATTTCAGAACCTGATAACCCATAAATACCACCATAGAACTGAAAGTTTTCCCGGACACTTAAATCTTCGTACATTGAGAAACGCTGACTCATATATCCAATGTTTTTTTTAATGAGCTCAGCTTGTGTGTAAACGTCGTACCCGGCTACCTGAATTTCGCCGGATGTCGGCTTTTGTAACCCACAAAGTATTTTTATTGCTGTTGTTTTTCCAGCACCATTTGCTCCCAGAAAACCAAAAATCTCTCCTTTTTGAACATCAAAACTGAGATGGTCGTTGGCAACAAAATCACCAAATTTTTTAACCAGATTCCGGACTTTTATTACAGGTTCACTTACCGACTGTTTCATCATTTTTCAGTTTTGTTGATTCATCTGAAGGATAAAACAGTCTTCAATCGTTGGAGCAACAGGCTGTATAACAATGTTTTGATGTCCTTTTAATTCGAGCCAGCTAATCAGTTCTTTTTTGGGATTAGCATCTTTTGACGATACAAAATGTATGGTATCACCAAATCGATAAGCAGTAGTTGTGAGCTTGAATTCATTCAGATCATGAAGAAGAGGAAACATTTTATTGGTCCTTATTCCAAACAATGAATGGTCAAAATCATTAATAATCACTTCAGGTTCTGCTACTTTCATTATCTCTCCTTTTTGAATAAGTGCCACACGGTCGCAAAGGGAAGCTTCGTCCATATATGGTGTCGAAACCAATATTGTGATTCCTGATTTTTTTAAATTTTGAAGCATATGCCAGAATTCCTGCCTCGAAACTGCATCAACCCCCGTTGTAGGTTCATCAAGGAGTAGTATTTCCGGTTTGTGAATGAGAGCGCATGAAAGAGCAAGTTTTTGCTTCATGCCACCGGAAAGCTTTCCTGCAGGCCTGTTTTTAAAAGGTTCTATTTGAGAATAGATATCTTTAATAAGTGCATAATTTTGTTCGATTGTTGTTCCATGTACACCGGCAAAAAAGCGTAGGTTTTCTTCAACAGTAAGATCCTGATATAAAGAAAACCGACCGGGCATATACCCAATGCGCTGTCGTATTTCCTTGTAATGTTGAACAACATTATACCCCATCAGTTCCACTTTTCCCTTATCGGGTAAAATCAAACTGGCTAGGATACGGAACAGTGTGGTTTTACCGGCACCGTCAGGGCCGATAAAACCAAACAATTCGCCAGGTTTAATGTCCACTGTGATGTTCTGCAGCGCAACTACGTTTTTATAGCTTTTGTGCAGCCCTTCTATTTGAACAGCAAACCCTTTCATCAGTTATTTTTTAACGCGTGTCCAGTATGTTGTCCTTCCAAGAAGCGAAACACCAATGTAACCTCTGATTTTTAATACGTCTTTGCTGTCAAAAGCCATATAGCTGCTATACGTTTTCCCGCTTTTAGGGTCGTAAATTTCGCCACCGCTCCACTCGTCATCACCATCAAAGGTGAATCCTGTGAGGATCTCCAATCCTAATGTTGGTCTTGTTTTGAGTGCTGGATCTGGGTTGTGTTTGTCAACTTTTGGTTTACCTGTCTCGCTGTCAATGGGTTCTTTGATCCAAATGATCTTACCATAAATCTTGCCGTTGCGTTTAACCATTTCCACATGGGCATCTTTGTCCTGATTGAGCCACACACCCAATACATCATCGGCATTGTTTTGAGAAAAAACTTTCAGAGTGGGCATCGTTAGTAACATGCCAAGCATTAAGATCACAATTTTTACTTTCATTGTCAAAAGTGTTTGAGTTAATTAATAATTCTGATTTCGCCGGGCATTCCTATTTTGAGGCTTCCATCATTTTTAACTTTGATTTTAACCGCGTAAACAAGGTCAACCCGTTCTTCCTTAGTTTGAATGGTTTTGGGAGTAAACTCAGCAGTTGATGAAATCCAGCTGACAGTGCCCTTTAAAACCTTATATTCGTTTTTTGATACGTCAATACTTACTTCTACTTCTTGCCCTATTTGAAACGCTGACAGCTGATAACCGCTGATATATGCTTTGAGATCAAGGCTGTTCAGGTCTGCAATTTTGTATAAGGCCTTGCCAAATGTAACGACTTCTCCCGATTCTGCAAACTTTGTAAGTATTATTCCATCAATAGGATGGGTAATATAGCATTTTCTTATTTGTTCGGTCAATTGTTCGGCTTGTTTTGAAATGACTTCTGCCTCTGCCCTAATACTAAAAATTTGTGATCTGGTGGCGTCTAATTGCCTTGAAGTCAATAATATAGCTCCATCTATATCATCTTTCTGTTTTTGTGTTGCTGCTCCTGTTGCCAATAATTGATAAATACGGTCACGATCAACAGTCATATTTTTTAATTGCTGCTCCTGTACAACAGTTTGCGCTTCAACAGAAGTAAGACGCGACAGAATAGCCGCATATTGTGAATGAGCCTGCTGCTTTTTTAAATGAAGGTCAAGGGTATCAATAAGTCCAACCACCTGATGTATTGTGCCGCTCTGGCCTTCTTCGCAATTCAGAAAAAGTAACTGACCGTTATTTTGAGCCGATACCGTCACTTGTACAGCCTCAAAATTTCCATATGCATCGGCCTTTTCCCCCTGTTTATTGCATGCTGTGAGCAATGACATGATTAGCAGTAAAACTGCTGCGAAAGTGGTATTTTTATTCATTGAAATTAATTTTTCCGGTTATAAACATCAGTTCTGCACGTGCGTTGATTAGTTTAATCCTGTTTGTTTCAACAGTAAGTAGTGTGCGCGTAAATTTCTCTACCTCCAGCAGATATACCGAGCTCGTGATAATACCTTGTTGAAGACTTGCTTCATAGCTGTCAACAATTTCTTGCTGAAGTAATATGATTTCCAGTTCGTTGTCTACTATTTGCTTGATCTTTTCAATTTCAGCTTTTTTGGCATTATAGGCAGCTCCCTGATTGATTTCGAAAGCCGCAAGTGATTTTTCAACAAGTCCTCCGGATTGTTTCGCCAGAAGCTGCTCTCTTTTGTTAAATTTCCAATCCCATAGCTTATAGTTTAATCGTAAACCTATCATATAGTAATCACTGAAAGCATCCTCGAGCATATTGTAACTTGGTCTTCCATATCCAGCCTGTGCAAAGGCTTGAATTCCAGGTTGTCTCTTAGCTTTTATAAGAGTTTGCTGCAAAGTGGTTTTTTCTTTTTGGAGATTTAAAAGTTTCCATTCTGGTCTGAGCTGCACCAATTTTGCCTCAGGAAGTGAAATATTTGGAATTGCTAAACTATCATCAGGATGAATGTTAATACCTGAATATGCTGAAAGGTATTCCAACGTGGCATCAAGTGCTGCTTCTGTTTCAAGAATTAGCTGGTCGTTTCGAAGTATTTCTGCCTGAATACTTTTTAAACTGGCGGCTAAGACTGTTCCGCTCTTTACGCCACTTTCCATTTCATTTGCTGTTGAGCCAAGACTTCTGTTAATTGACACATAGACTTTTTTCTGTTGCCTGAGAAGTAGTGCCCTGAAGTAAAGCTTTGAAAGCATTTCTTTGTAAGTATGTTCCATCACCTCTATTTCAGTGACCTTCAGCTTGTAATTGTGTTCCTCAATGTTTTTCGTCTGTTTTACCTGACCACCATCATACACAAGTTGCGAAATGTCCAGGTTCACTTTATACCAGTCTTTCGCCAATTCGGGCGGACTAAAACCAGGAAAGTTGATTTGCAAGCTTGTGACTTCAGATTGGTAACTAACCTGCCCGTTGAGCTGAATACCCGGAAGATAAAGCGACGAAAGCTGTTCATCGGTAAGCTGACGCATTTCTTCCAGTTCCAGGCGTTGTGTCGACACAGGGTAATGCCTCAGGGCGCTGTCGAGCATTGTCGAAATATGGTGTGTCTTAACCGTTTCCTGAGCGAAGCCGGTTATTGAAATAAAACCAACTATTAAACCAAAAAGAAGGTATTTTTTATTCATTTTGTGTTCTTTTTGGAGCAGTAATTGCTCCCAATACGAAGTTAACAATATGATCTCTGCGCTCATGAATAAAGTGATTGTATCTTTCCTGATCCTGATTAAAGAAAACAGTCTTAAGAATAGGACTTGCAATGAATGGAAAGACAATTAATGCAATTGTACTTACCATAAGGTGCTCTGCACTGACTGGCAGCAAAGTCCCCTTGTCAATCTCTTTTTGAATCATGATTTTAATAGATTCAATCGGGATTTTCTGTTTTCCAATCAAACCAACAAGCCTCTGTGGGTCACGATTCAATTCCTGAATAACGAATTGAGGCAAATAGGGAAGTTGTTCGAGTAATTGCAAATAACCACCAACGAACAGATTCAAAAATGAGCGAATATCCGGCTCTGTCCCTAAGGCACTTTCAAAAGCCGGACGTATCAGCTGAAAAGATTCGGTAAAAATCTGCTCAAATAACTTGTCTTTCGATCGGAAATAATAGTGCAAAAGGGCTTTGTTTATGCCGGCCTCGTTGGCTATCTCCTGCATGCGCGCTCCGTCATATCCCTTTTGAATAAAGACTTTCCTGGCTGCAATAAGAATTTGCTCTTCTGTAGTCATAAATTTTCCTTTTTAGTTTAACCATATGGTTAAACCTGATGGCAAAAATACAAGTTTCTACCATATTGTCAAGCATTTTTTTAATTTTGCATTACAATTGAGAAATATTTAGTTATCTTCTAGACGTATCTTATATTGAATCAGTGTGTTGTGTTTAGTTAAAATCAGATAATTTTTTGATAATGAAGAAATCAATCATTCTTATGGCAGCTTTTGTGATCCTTTCAACTGCTTTTTTTGCAGGTTGCGGATCTGGAAACAAAAATAAAGTTATTGGACTTTGGAAGGTCACGGATGTTCAAACACAGTTTGATGAATCAAAAGTAAATCCGGCTACCCTTCAGCAGGTTGCGGAACTTGAAAAACAAACCATGCTGAACTTTTCAACAGATAGCACGCTGACAATTATGATGGGGGAAAAGAATTTTGAGGCTTTTTACGTTTTCGATAAAACAACAGGTAAAATAGAGTACAGTTTTGATGGTGTTGGAATCAACATGAATGAATTAGGAGTTTATGCCGACGAAGCAATTATTTCGGCTTCAGAAACACCTGTAGGAACCATCAAGGTTACTTATACCAAATCAAAATAATAATCTTCTTGGTTGTTTGCTTCTTAGAAATAGCGCTTTTAATTCTTTAAAAGCAATAGGAAGTAAAAACTTTAAGTAAACAGCTAAAATTCAACGCTGTAGATTAGTGCTTCAAGTTGCCGTAAATGATCTCTTTTATCTTTGTTTGGAGCATATACGTAGCCTTCTACTGTTATCAACTGATTATTTTTAGGATTGACAAAGGTGTATGAAAGGAATGGCCCTGCCATATAGTCGCCAATAAGATTCCACATACCACGGGTTTCTACTGCAAATTCAGTAACAAAATTCTCTGTTTTAGTAGTGATCGGAGGCACAAATTCTTTATCAGTGGTCATAAATGAGCCTTCTGAAGGACCGGGAATATGCAACATTACCAATGAATCCCTGACTTTTATTATGGAATTCCGGCTAAAATTTAAAGTGTCACGATAAGGCCTCTGATAAATGATAAGGCCTTGACTGAAATCGTTTGTTTCCTTTCTGAGCCACATAAAATTTTGATCCTGTTTGGCAATATAAAAGCCTTCGGGAATAATCATCTTGAAACCGAAAGTTTTTTGAACAGGTTCCATCATGTCGACCTTTGCTGTGGGTCGAAATATTGTGAGTAAACGCTCGCGTTCCGAACGCTCGTATAATAACCTGAACCCTTCTTTATTTTTATCAAAGGCTTCAACCCAGGTGACATAATCAGGTGCGGTAATCTTTATAACACGCTGTGGCTTAGCCCATAAATCACTTCGTGTTTCAACAATTGCCTCTTTAAGCTTGCTATTGATTTCAATAACAAAAAGGTTTCGGTGTTTTTTAAACATGTCGGAAAGCTTATCTACATTGATGTCTGATAGCTTAAACAAAGCCTCACTTTGTGGAAGCCCGTATTGATCCTGTCCAAAAAAATCACGAACGGCAGTGCCTGGTTCAGCTTCCCATTGTGCATCATTTTGTGTCACAACCAGAATTTCGGAAGTTGCACCAACAGATCGGGCGATACGTTGTTCCGGCTCGTTGCATGAGAATGCAAGGATCAGTAATGCAGAAAACAAGAATGAAGTTTGGGTTTTCATACGCCTTTTTCTTTGACAACGATTAAGGTCAAAAAAAAGTATGTTTAGCAGAGTAAAACATCAACAATAAACGAAAAAATTAAGAAACGACAGCTATTTTTAATTTCTGTCCAATTCGTAGTTTCGATTTGTTGGTCAGTTTATTGAGTTTCTTTATTTGTTCAACGGTAACGCCGTCATATTTTCTGGCTATGTCCCAAAGGGTATCCCCATTTTTGACGGTGTAGGTGATATAGGTGCCATTACCATTGGCAGTTGAAGTTTGAGCTTGCTGTTGTTCTGCAGGAAAAACACGTAATTTCTGACCAATTGACAGGCTGGAATTTTTCAGGTTGTTCCATTCCCGTAAATCGGTAACACTGCATTTATATTTTGTAGCTATTGCTCCCAGCGTTTCTCCTTTTTTAACAATATGCGATTGTGATTGTGTTGACCGTGCAACAGGCGTTTCTCCCGGGGTATTGATAGGCGTGCCTGAACTAAAGACTACAAGCTTTTGACCAACCTGCAAGCTGGTTCCTTTCATTGAGTTCCAAGATTGCAACTGTTTTACAGAGACTCGGTATTTTTTTGCAATTAATCCCAGATTCTCCCCTCTTTTCACTGTGTGAACAGTCCTGTCGCTTACCTTTTTAACCTCTGCCTGCAGTGTTTCTTTTTCAACACCTTTCTTTGTTTTAAAACCATAGATGTTTTGTTCGTTATTCAGGTAATCGCCAACGAATTCTGAAGGTATTCTTAGGATGTAGGGATTTTCGGGTGTGGCAGGAACAATGCCGGCTTTGAACTGAGGGTTAAAGAATTTCAAATCTTCTTTGGGGATTTGAATCATTTCATGAAGCTGATCAAATGACAACAAGTCTTTAACTGTTACTGTATCTGTTCCCATCATCATCATCCCGGGATGCACAGGATAAATGTTGTGCTCCGATGCGTAATTCATTACATAATTAACTGCAATAAATGCAGGCACATAACCCCTTGTTTCGCGAGGTAGATAGGGCCAGATTGCCCAGTAATCTTTTGTGCCGCCGGCACGACGAATAGCCCGGTTGACGTTACCAGCACCGGAATTATAAGCTGCTAGCACCAAAAACCAGTCTTCATAAATATCATAGAGATCATTTAAGTGCTGACAAGCTGCTTCAGTGGCTTTGTAGGGATCGAACCGATCATCAACAAGTGAAGTTACTTTAAGATTATATACTTTTCCGGTCCCATACATGAATTGCCACAGTCCTTTGGCCCCCATGTGTGAACCAGCTGTTGGATTTAAAGCTGACTCAACCATAGCAAGATACTTCATTTCCAATGGAATATTATACCGGTCTAAAAGCTCTTCAAACATAGGGAAATAAACATAGGACAAACCCAACATCCTGCTTGAAAGACCACGCTTGCGAACTGCATATAAATTAATAAAATCGATCACGTGCTGATTGTATACCAGCGGGATTGTAGTTTCCCGATTCAACTTTTCAATGCGCTCCCTGTAAATACTATCAGGAAAAACCGGAATTTCCAAAGGTCCATATCCATACCGGTTTAAAATAGCAGAATCAAAAATATGCAAACTGTCATTGAAATACCGGATCTTATATAAACTATCCAACATCCTCACTATCGGAGAATCTTCGAATAACATTTGATTGTTTTGTTCTTCAAGAAAAGCAGTTGAAACTCCATTCAGCGTGTCTCCTGTCATTAATTCTAATGTATCAGGAAGTAATTCTTCAACTTCTGACTGTGCAAAAATGCCGATTGACAATGTTAGCAATAAACTAAAAGTCAGGAATTTAGTTATAATCATAGAATATAGTTAGTTTGTTATGCACTCATACTTTCAACTTGTCAACGTGATTTTTTACAAATTGTTGTTTGTAGTGACAGCAAATTAAAACACTGCACTCACTCTTTTGGTGGCCAAACTATTGTGTTTGACCGTAAAAAGTGAAGCTGTATTCAAAATTTTATTAATTAGTTTTATCTTTTTGATTCGGATCTTTTTCGTCAATACCGTTAATGCCATCCTTAAATTCTTTTACTCCTTTACCAATACCGCGCATGAGTTCCGGAATTTTTTTCCCTCCAAAAAGTAAAACAATGACCAAAACAATTATTACAACCTGAGCAGGTCCGATTACACCGAGTAATATTGAATTCAACATGATTTATATATTTTTTAAACGCAGCAAATATACAACAAAAATTAAGTGGTAATAAATCAGCTTTCTTACCTTTGTAGACTAAATGATTTGCAAAATCCAAGCAACGAATTTTAATTTTATGAAATTTACCTATCCGTTCCTTCTCATTTGTTTTTTTGCTTCCTTCACTTCGGTATCCGGTCAGCAAACTACCATACAACAGCCTGATTATAAACGATTACATTACCTCTCCGCAGAGGAAATGTTGTTGCCGTTTCGTTCCAATGTTGATTTCACCGAAACTCCACCTCCAGTTGGGCCGGTGCGCATGGTAGGCGAATTTGAACCTGCCCAGTCAGTTTTGATCCGATATACCTTTGGCATTCCTTATTCCCTTATTCGTGAAATGGCCGAGGATATTGAAGTGGTTACTTTGGTAACAAGCAATTCGCAGGCGACAACAGTTTTGAATTTATATATTAACAATAACATTAACACAGCAAATTGCAGCTTTTTAATTGCTCCTTCCGACTCATATTGGACGCGTGACTATGGTCCATGGTTTGTTTTCGATGGGTTAAATCAACCCGGTGTCGTTGATTTTCCATACAACAGGCCCCGCCCGAATGACGATAATGTTCCTCCCCGTGTTGCACAGCATTTAGGGATCAACCTTTTTGGTATGAATGTTATCCACACCGGAGGCAATATGATGACTGACGGTTTGGGAAAGGCTGCATCCACCGAGTTGGTTTATGAAGAAAATTCGCAATCAAACGCGCAGGTTGATGAAAAAATGCTTAATTATTTAGGGGTCAGTTACGATGTGATAGATGATCCACTTGGAGATTATATTAAACACATTGACTGCTGGGGAAAGTATCTGGCTCCGGATAAAATTCTTCTTGGAAGTGTTCCAACAAATGATTCGCGTTACAATGATTATGAAGCCATTGCCAATTATTTTGCGACCACTAATTGTTCATATGGTTATCCGTATAAAGTTTACCGGGTTTTTACTCCAGGTGGAAATCCCGCAACTCCTTACACCAATTCTCTCATTTTAAACAAAAAGGTATTTGTTCCTCTGACTGGAAGTCAACATGACAATGCAGCTATAGCAGTATACCAGCAGGCAATGCCAGGTTATGAAATTGTTGAGGTATTATACAGCGGATGGATTGATACTGACGCCTTACATTGTCGCACACATGAAATTGCCGATATTGGTATGCTTTTCATTGACCATAGGCCGGTTTATGGTGAAATAAATAACTTGGATTCAATCCCTGTTACAGCAAAAATTTTGGCTCATTCCGGACAGGAACTTATAGCTGATTCGTTAAAGCTTTTTTATAGTGTCAATGGAGGTGAATATTATCAAACATCCTTATCACTTGCAATCGGCAATACCTTTATCGCCTACATTAAGAATTATGATGGGAACGATACTATCAGATATTATATTGCTGCTGCCGACCAATCAGGCAGAAGTATGCGTCATCCTTATATGGCCGGGCTCGATCCGCATACCTTTACAGTGGGCACTGTTCCAATTCATGAGTTGTATTTGAGCGCAGACACAGTGTTGTTTCAGTTTGAGTATGAGCAGCAATTTGCTGTTTATAATTTGACCCTGAATGATATACAAATTGATAGTTTAACTACAGATGCCTTTTTCCTTTATCCGGTTCAGCTTCCAATATTGCCAGCTACCATTACTCCCGGCGACTCATTGATGGTCACATTGGAAGTCATTCCTGGTGTAGCCGCTTTTACGCCTTATGCATATTATTATGACTCAATTATTGCTCACTCTTCTATTGGTTCAAAAACTGCTGTTTTAAAGGTTAATATGGACCTACTTAGTTCATTAAGTGAAAAAACCAATGAACAAATAAAGGTGCATCCAAATCCATTCTCAAACCAGGTCGAATTTAGTTTTGACATTTTCACAAATGCGATTCAATTGCCTGCCAATTTGCGTATTTTTAATAATGCAGGCAAACTGATTTTTAGGTATGATATGCAGGTGTTAGTTGGTGAAAATAAGGTTGTTTGGGATGGAAAATCAAGCGATGGTGCAATACAGCCGGCAGGAGTGTATTATTATCAGCTGAAAGTTGGCGAAAACTATTACAACGGCAAACTAATACGTAGCAATCGGTAGGTAATTGGTTTTGTTTTCCTAAAAACTTCAGAGATCAATTTATACAAGTATCTGTGACAGATACAGTGCAGCAGCAAGGGCTGAGATGATAATCCAAAAAGTTATATTCTTGGGTAAATCGTCTTTGTCGGGCTGATAATCAAAATCACTCTTATGCATGGTTTGATATTCTTACTGTTTACTGGACAAAGGTATTAATTTTATGTTAGCCTAAAAGACATCCTTGTACTAGTTTTGTTTTGGTTTTATAGGAAGCGTTTTTTGACGTTGCCCTTCTTCAAAATAAACTACAAAAGCATCAGCTGTAGCTGGTTTGTTTCTGATCGTTTTGCGTGCCACAACAACTTGTTCGTAATTTTCGTATGAACCGGTTGTATAAATAAATAGTCCGTTATATATACTTTCAGAAATTAGGTCAGCGGCAATACCTGTTTTCTTAGAAAGAGTTTCTAAATTGATTTTTTTAGAACTAGCAAGTATTTGAACCCTGTAACCTGTTGATTTTAATCCCTTTATATCATTGTTTGCTGGTAGCAACGTTTCAACTAATGGAGTTGGAATTATTGTACTTTCTTCAACAGTTTGTGCTGATTCAATTTCTTTTATTGTAATTACTGCGTTTAATAGTGGTAATTCTTCTGTTTTTACTTCTTCTTTAATAGATGGCTGTGTTTCGGGATTGACAGGCAGGGTTGAAATATAGATATCCTCTGCGGTTGTTTCTTTTACTTTTATTCCTGTGACTTTTCCGGCTGACTTCATTCCAAACCTATAGGCTAAACCTAAGCTTGTAAAGTTGTAAACATCGTATGGGAAGTTTGAATCTGTTAGATCGAGTAAATCATTTGTTAATAATTTATTTGTTGTTTCAAAACTGATCATCCAATTTTCTGTAAGTGTAAAATCAACGCCGAAACCCGCTGTAAGTATTGGTTCGAGTGTCATTCCACCAATTCCAATCCCGCTGCCGCTTCCTGAAGAAGAAACGAGATTTTCAGTAGATAACTCATATAGCTTAGAGTTGAAATTTGCAACACCAAAACCAGCAATCAGATAAAATTCAGCAACACGGCCGTTTGAAGTTGAAAAAATATTCACGGGGTAAAAGCCAATGCCTATAGTGCCTTCAACAAGGTCAGAATTAAAATATCGATTTGCTGATGTTTTTGTTCCGGCAAGGCCTGTGTAAAGCGATTGTCCACGAAGACTAAGAACAGGATTAAAACGATATTCTACTGAAAGAGAACCTCCAAACCTCCACTCGCTTTTCCTTGTTCCTGAAGGTAGCAGTGGGTTTTGTTTAATGTCGCCCAAAAAAATGCCAGCACCTCCTGAAACGCGGGCTATCCATGGATTGTAGTAACTATGATAAGCAGGGCTTTGCGCTTTACTGTATTTTTGAGCTGTTAGCGTGCATGGAAACATACCAAGGAAACAAATGACAAAAAAAAAGCTGAATATATTTAGCTTTCCCAATGATTTCATAATCATGGTTGTTTTTTGTGAAGAAGTGGCAATAGAAATTGCAATGGTATTTCAACTCGATTGCACCATGCTTTTTCTGTATGTTCGGCACCTTCGAAGCGCAGACTTACATAATTTTTGTCAGAATACCCCTTCGTATAAAATAGTTCATCAACTTTAACTTGAGTTTCACCATAAAGTTGATCAAGAGTTTCTGTACCATGATCGAAATACCAACGATGATTATTCGAATCAGTCATATTGTTTCTAAGGTAATTCAAAAAGGCATCAGGAACAGGGTTGTTTTCAAGCGTGAAAATACCAGGCCAATGTGTCGAAAGGCATGCTGCACCACCAAAAACATTCGGATATTCACACACGGCATACATTGAAATCAGACCTCCCATGCTCGAACCTGCAATAAATGTATTTTCCCGATCGGGAAGTGTTGAATATTGCTTGTCAATAAAAGGTTTCAGTTCTGAAACAACAAAACGCAAATAAGCATCTGATTGAATATCAGATTGAAATAATGCTGTTTCACTATTTCGACGACTATGGGTTAACAAAGAATCACGAAAGGATGATGACAATTGCATGAAAGCTTTTTGAGGAAAATACTCACTATGACGCAGCTTTGTATTCCAAATTGCTACGATGATAAACGGACGTGCCAGGCTGTTTGCAATCAATCTCCCTGCTGTTTCATCCAGTCCCCATTCCTGTCCGTTCCAGGTTGAAGTGGAATCAAACAACATCTGTCCGTCGTGAAAATAGATAACAGAATAGCGGGATGATGAATCGTAACTTTCAGGTAGCCACACATCAACATTGCGCGGCTGAACGTTCACTGAAGGGAAAGCATCAAAATGATCCAATTTTCCTGTACTAACTTTGGGCAAATCATTTGGCTTTTCCTGTTGAGAAAAACAAGCTGTAGCAATAGATAAGAACAAAAAAATGATCTGGATTTTCACGAATGATTGCTTTTTATAGGTCACGAAAGTAATACAAGTGATAAATAAAAGCAAATAAGTACTATTACTAACGTTTAAACACGCTATTTGTATATGATTTGGAAAAGCTGCAAGTGTTTAAAAACTTCTGTAAGACAGATTTGTTTAATATCATTTCCAAGCTGTTACTTATCTTCAGAAATATTAGATGATATTTATTTTAGAAAATCAGTTTTGAAAGAAGAAATCCTACATCGACTCATCAAGAGGGTTTATGATCAGTTTAGCATATTTCGAATGCGGTATTGATCTGTAAATAGCTCTTGCATCACCTTCGTTCATTCTCAGTTTTATGTGAATTGGAAGTTGTTGAGGCATCGGTTGTGTGATTTTTTGCATTAGAGTTCTGCTAAATATTGAGTCAAAACGGTGCTGGTAATTTAGCATCAGTCCTTCCTCCTCAGGTAGGATAGTCTCCGTTTGTTCTATTTCAATGACAAGGTTTTTGTCGAAAAGCAGTGTGAAGAAAACAGCTGTTTTTTCTGGTTCCATAGGCTTTTTAGGCAGCTTCGCGGCTTCAGTTGTGTCTTTGGGGGCGTCTACTAATAACACTGGAACTTTTGGTATCGTTGAAATCTCCCCTTGAAGAGTAAAAGGTGTTTCAAGCCATTTTTGTAAGTCTTCGTGCTGAGCTGCTTTCAGCCGACTGCTGGCATTATAACTTTGTATTTTGCAACGTTGTACAGGAAGCCCTTTTATTTCGATATCCAAAACACTATCCTGAAGGTTGAGAACAAGGTAGATTGAGTCTTGACGTGCCAACTCAAGCCTGTTTTGAAAAAAACTGAGTTTTTGCTCTTTATTAAGGATGTTGAGATAGAGTGGATGCTGGTCGGCTGTCGCTTCAACCTTTTTTGTTAGGGTAGAATCAGCTTTATCATTGGATTCGGCTTTCACCGGCATGGGGCTGAATGCTGCAGCCGGAATGAGAACAGTTAGTGCTATAATAATAGCCGGCAAAGTTATTGCAATGATCAAAAACAACAACTGCATTCCCGGACGACGGATAAACCAGGAAAAAAACCACAAAATTGCATTTTGCTGTTTATCCGTATGTTGACCGTTGCTATCTTTTTGTGAAAATGAATTCATATTGGCATTATTAGCTAATAGATATATACTTTTGAACCAATTTTGAGTGTATTAAAAACATCTTCCAGGTCTTCATCACCCATTCGTATACACCCATGGGTTACTGGCAGACCCAAAAAACGTTTGTACAGCGTGCCATGAATCATGTACCCATCACCCAAACTCATACTGTAATCACCTAAAGTACCATATTCAAAACGTGATGGATGATTAGCCGAAGGAACTTTAAGACCTTCTTCGATAAATGCCCAGTCAGGTCGCTTCCACACAGGATCCTTGGTTTTTCTTAAAATTTTAAGTTGACCACGGGGTGTTTTAAACATCCACTGGCGATTGTCACCTGCTTTTAGTATTGTAAAACTACCGGTCGAAACTAATCCTTCCCGGAGAGCTTTTCCATTAGCGTCAAAAAGCTTGAAATTGTTTCCGGTGGTGTTGATGACAATATAGGTTTGCTTTGGTAAAAAAGCTTTTAAAGCTTTGTCAGTATTATCGATATCTTTTGAAAGCGACACATCGTATTTTTTTGGAGAACGTGATGCTATGCGATCAAATGATTTTGCATGATCGTTGGAATGAAAAATAAGAAGAGCTTTTTCCTGAAGAATCAATTGGTTTTTTATAACAAATGCTGACAACATAATGGAGGTAAGCAGGCCAAATATAAGAATTATGAAACGTGCATTTCTAACCCTTTTAGCATTTGGCTTTGGCTTTTTTATCGGGGAATTAACACTTTCTGATTGACCCGAAGTATTTCTTAACTGATTCATAGTGATTATCGTCCGTTAATTTCGTGTAAACTACGCAGTGATCCTACAATGGTGATAGGTGTTCCGGTACTTACGTAATTCCATAGCTTATCAATATCTTCATTGGTTAAGGCTACACAACCTTCAGTCCAATTTATGCCTTTGCCGCCACCTCCATGAAGCTCGATCAAATTTCCAATTCCTCGTTTTGGAATGCTGCCATTGCGTACGTTCTTGTTGTACCTGATTTTATCTTCTTCATTGGGATAGTTGATTAGCAATGCTTTATAATATATTGTTTGACTACCGGCTTTTTTCTTGGTAACGTGATATTTACCTTCAGGAGTTGCTTTATCACCTCTGTATTTTTTTGTTCCAATCCAGTTTGGACCTAATTCGGCATTGAATCGTTTAATTTCTTTACCACCTTTGTAAACATAGCACATGTGTGCAAATTTATCCACAACAATTGCTGTTCCTCCATTTTTGCGCGACCATTCAACAGTTTCCTGATGCCATCTTTTCCATAAAGGCAGGTCATTGAAATAACTGCTCAGATGATCGTGCGCAGCATCAACTGATTTGCTGATAAGTTTGTTAGCTTCGTCTAAATTGTTGCCAACCAATAGATAAGCCTTACGTTCATAGGCTTTTTTTGACTCAAGATATTTGAGTTTTGCATTCGTAAAATCTTTCCTGGCCTTTTTGTTGAGAGGAAGATGAGCATATGTTTCGTCAAAATGATCAATCTTATGGCTGACAACAATAAGTTTTTTTTGCAACGATTCGCTTAAGCTTTGTTTGTCTTCGGTTACTTTTTTTGTAGCCTCTGTGGCTTTAGCAGTGGCGCTCTCAACAAGTTGGATGACGGTATTGTAATCGCGAAGAAAAAAAGTTTTTTCATTTTCTTTTTGTAGAGCTTCTTTAGCTCCTTCAAAAAAGATTTCAGCTTCCTTAATAAGTCCGGGGGCGTATTTTTCGGCCTCCTGTTCTTTTGCTGTTGCTATGGTTCGGTGCAATTGTTCCAAAATCGACAAAGGTGGCTTGGGAGCCAGATAATACAGCGTGGCAAAGGTCGAAATGGTTAAGAAAAGTAATATAAGAAGAATAAAGAGAATCTTTTTCATGGGTGATCGGGCGGTTGTCTTACCGTAATGAGATGTTGGATAGCTTTTTAAATTGTTAACTTTTATTTTCACGGGTGCAAAATTAATTCAAATTTTGCAATGAAAAGATACTGTTAATAATATACTCAAATTACAATGCAAAACCCCGGCAGGATGCACCTTCCGGGGTTTTGAGTAAGTTAATTACGGACAGTGATTAATATGCACTGAGCGGTAAGTTTGATCTTACTTGCGGCCTTTTTTCTTAGCAATAGCTTCTTCAAGTTCAGTTTTCAATGAAGCAGCTTTTTCGCCAGCAGCTTTCACCTTGTCAACAGCGGTAAGATAATCACCATTGTTGATAAGTGTGGAAACCTCGGCAAGGAATGACTCAACTAAAACCACATCCCCCTGAATGGCTTCGAGAGCTTCCTTGCCTTCTTTTCCTTTGGGTGCAGCAGCTAATAATTCTTTTACTTCAGCAACTAAAGTAGTTACTTCAGCTAAAGACTGTTGTGCTTGATTTTTTACTTCTTCCTTGCGAGTAGCTGCATTAACTTTAACTTGTTCTGATAAAGTGTTTACGCTAGCTAAAGTAGCAGTTGCTTTTTTGTAGCTTCTGAAAAGAGCGAATTTAGCATTCTGGTTTTCAACTTCTAATAAAGCAACATTTAATGAATCCTGTAATGCTTTGAATTCAGCAGGTACATAACGTTCTGCTTCAACAGCTTTAACTGCTTCGATAGCGGCTTTAGCGTTGGTGATTTCTACTTCAGGAGCTTTAGCGCAGCTTGTGAAAAGTACGCCAGCGATTGCAAATGCAAAAATGGTTTTTACGAGATTTCTCATGATAATAAATTTATTTGTTAATTAATAGTGTTTATCGCGGCCTCAATATACAATCAGTGTGCCAAAGTTGGTAAAAAGCAGTAAATCAGTAAAATAGAAAATTACTGACAAAATTTATGTCTTGAATATGTGTTAATTCCAATCTTTATTGCATGCTTTTCATACAGGGTGTATTATTTTCATACACTAATTGTCATTTAAATCCTGATGATGGATATTAAATTTCTCCATCCGCTCATAAAGCATCGCGCGGGATATCCCTAACATTCGTGAGGCTTTGGCTTGATTGCCTTTGGTGTGAGCGATTGTTTTCAGCAATAATTCTTTCTCTGTTTGCTCAATTACATATTTGTATAAATGTCCATCAAAAGCATCCAGATTTTCGGGGATGACGGTTTTTGTGGCTGGTGCAACGGTGGCAGTGTTCTTTAAATCAAGCGTAAGTTCCTCTTGAAGCAGGTCAGGGGTGATGACATTGTTTTTGCTCATGAGTATTGTTCGCTTCATCAGATTTTCCAACTGTCTTACATTGCCTGGCCAACTATGCTTTAGCAATAAGTCAATACTTTCGGAAGGAAGGGTTGTTACAGGTCGCTTCATTTCGTGTGTGAAGCGCAAAAGAAAGTGATTTGCCAGCAATGGAATATCTTCCCTGCGCATGCGTAGTGGCGGTATGGTGATTGTGACAACTTTTAGCCGATAATAAAGGTCTTCACGAAAGCGGCCATCAGCTATTGCGTGGTCAAGATTTTTATTGGAAGCCGAGACGATTCTGACATTTGTTGTAACAGTTTTGTTTGAGCCTAAACGTTCGAAAGTTCCCTCTTGTAAAACACGTAACAGTTTGGCCTGAAGCGTGAGACTCATATCTGCAACTTCATCCATGAAAAGAGTTCCTCCGTCAGCTTGTTCAAATTTACCAGGCTTGGGTTGGCTGGCATCAGTGAAAGCTCCCTTTTCATATCCAAACAACTCACTTTCGAGCAGGTTATCTGGAATGGCAGCACAATTAATAGCAATAAATGCTTTGTCGGAACGGTCGCTGTAACGGTGTATGGCCCGAGCAACCAATTCCTTTCCCGTGCCACTTTCACCACTTATCAGCACGCTCACATCTGCGGCGGCTACCCTTCCAATCATTTTAAAAACTTCCTTTATAGCTGCGCTCGTTCCAACAATATCACCGGCAGCGGCCTGTGTTTTATGATCTGGTTGAATTGGTTCTACATCGATAATTTGCTTAATTTCAAGAGCTTCCTTAACAAGATTCTTAAGTCGTTCGATGTCAAAAGGTTTTTCAATATATTCGAATGCTCCATATTTCATTGCAGCAATGACTCTTTCTGTAGTTCCAAAAGCAGTCATGATGATAACAGGAAGGTTTGGATGCATCGCCTTTACCCTTTGAATAGCGTCTAACCCAGTGATACCGGGCATTTCGATATCCATTAGCACTAAATCAAAGGACTCTTTTTTAAGAATATTTATTGCTTCCATACCTGAGTTGGCCTCAGATATGATTGTTTCAGGATCACGGAAAAACTTCTTGAAGGAATACCTTACATTGTCCTCGTCGTCGACAATCAGAATTTTTTTCATCTTTTAAATCAATTTGCTAGAGGAAGGTATAAGGAGAAAATGGCTCCTTTTTTTGAATTATTGGAAGCTTTGATGAATCCATGATGCAGATCAGCAATGCGTTGTGAAATAGATAATCCTAAACCAATGCCCTGCTCCTTTGCTCTGACAAAGGGATCAAAAAGCGTGTCTCTAATTTCTTCCGGAATACCTGGTCCTGAGTCGATTACTGAAATAACAAGCATTTTTCGTGCTTCAGGGTCTACAATCTGCTGGTTGGTAATGATAGAAATTTTACCTCCTTTAGGCATCACATCGATGGCGTTGTTCAGAAGATTGATAAGAATTTGTTTGATCATATTTGGATCAACACGCAAGCTAATTTCATTATTATCGATGCTTGTTTCGATTTCTATTTTACTTTGTTTGAAACGTGCCTGCATAAGTTGCAAAACCGGCTTGGTACATTCATCCGGATGAACAAGCTGTAGCTGAGGCTTTGCCGGTCGTGCATATTTCAGGAAATTCTGTAAAAAGTCCTCCATACGACTGATCTCATGTAGCATGATTTCAAGATCATCTTTTTGTTCCTGATTAGCTTGAAGTTCGTTCAACAAGCTGTGTATAAGCATCTTAATAGAGGTGAGAGGATTCCTTATTTCATGGGCTAATGCGGGTGCTATTCTCCCGATGGCGGCAAATTTAGCAGATCGCTCGAGCAATTCTCTATTTTGTCTCAAATCTTCATTGGCTTTGCTGATACGGCCTATTAACCTATTGATATGCAAATCCAATTCCTCAAGTTCTTTACCGGGTGTCATTCGGATATGTTCCACAACCTCGCTTCCGGCTGCATCCCGCACTTTTAATACAAGCTTGTAGATGGGATTCAGAATGATACGTGCTATGAGCCATCCTAAAATCAATCCCATGATTATACCGCTGATACCTAATGAATAAATGGAGACAGTAATAATGTTGTCGTTGATTTGAATGCTTTTCTCTAACTCGGCATGCGTCTGTTCTTTAAGAAGTATCAGTGTGTTGGTTTTCTCTTCTATAGTGTTGATAAGGTCTTGACTTGCTAGAACAATCAGCGCATTGGGCTGGCTTAATTTACCTTGCCGATGCATCTCATGGGCATTTCGTAAGGTTTGTTCATAGTTGGAAAACAGAGCTGCGATCTGTTGTATGAGTTTTTTTTCTTCTTCTTTTACAGCTGAGAATCCTGCCTTATCCAGCAACCCTAGAAAGATTTTTTGCTCATTTTGAACTATTTGCAGCTGTTCATCACTCTTATCAAACAAATTTGTGAGCGAAGCAGCACGAACCCGATACAGGGCAAAACGCAACTCCTGGGCATTTCGGGTACTAATCACATTATCAGTAATTAATAGCCGCGTATTTTCCTGAAGACGGTAGATATACGATATGATCAGGTATCCTGCCGCCAAAAGGATGGCTATGCTGACGAGTGACCAGACTATCATCTGGTAACTCAGGTGAAATTTAAATTTTGGGAAGCGCATTATTATTTATGCTAAACAGTTGATGCAAATGTAGTTAATTAGATGATTCAATAGTGAATTCAGCATATTTTTGAAAACAATGAGTTTTAAGCTTTCTTGCACCGCTTGTTATTCATTATTGTGCTGGTTAAAAGTATCATCATAATCGTTTTTACTACTGGCTGAACGGATAAATCCTGAGCCAACCCATTGCTGATGCTTAACAATATAGGCAACTGTTTCTTCATAATCTTCAAAATTACCAACTTTCCTTATCATTCTCCATGCAGTGGCTGGGTCATCGAACGACCAATGAAGGTACGACCATAATTCTTTCATGCGCCCCAATATGGCCGGATTATCTGCCTTTACTTTTCTACGTTTCAGATAAAGTGAAGTAATGAATTGATATACAATTTCTTTTCTGCTGTTCAAATCGATTTCGGCAGTTGTTCCTTTAATGTCTGATGCGAGAAAAGGATCTGAAAGAATTCCACGGCCCAACATCCATTTGTTGATTTCAGGAAACTTTTGCTGATATGCCTTAAATTGGTCAACAGTGAAAATATCGCCATTGTAGACGACCGGTGAATCAGACAATGGGATTATAGCAGCAAATTTCTCCTGATCGGGAACGCCTCCATACATCTGTTTTCCTAATCTGGCATGAACGATCAATTCCTTTAGCCCGACACTGTTGAAATAGGGAAGAAGCTCCTCCAATTCAGTAGAATTGTGATATCCAAGCCGGCATTTAATGCTGAAAGCGAGCGGTAAATTCCCTTTCAGTTCATTCATTATTTTAGCAACCATTTCGGTATACGGCATCAGTCCTGATCCTCTTTTTTTGAGCGCAACCTGCGGATACGGACACCCCATATTCAAATTAACTTCGTTATAACCCATAGTTTTGCATTGCTCAGCAAAACGTAAAATCTCAGCTGAGTCATTACTCAGTAGTTGGGGTATCAGGTAATTGATATCGTTAAAGTTGGGGTTTATCTCATCGGTTTTCAGGTTTTTACTATTTTCTTTATGAATTCCTGAAAAAAATGGCGTGAAGAACTTATCAATGCCAGTAAAATAGTTCTGGAAAACGTTTCTGTAGTGTACATCCGTAATGCCTTGAAACGGACCAAATTGTATTTCTACCGAAGGTTTTTTGAAAAGCATTAAAGTACCCCTTGCTTTTTATTTTTAGGCAGAAATTTTCTGGCTATAGCAGTAACTAAGAAGATAGCGCTGATAAACAATGAAATGCGTGCCAGATAATCACCATAGATAACATAAAAAGTAAGTTTGTCATTGGTGCTTATTTTTTGTCTGATTACTGCCTCTTCCCAATAAGGTGTTGCTTGATAAACATCGCCTTTTTGGTCGATAAATGCTGAAATTCCAGTATTGGCTGAGCGTGCGATGCTTCTCCGAGTTTCGATGGCTCTTAATTTGGCAAATTCAAAATGTTGCCGGTGACCAGGCGAATTACCCCACCATCCATCGTTGGTGATAATGAAAATTAAGTTAGCTCCATTCTGTACATAGCGCGTAACAAATTCGCCATAAACAGATTCATAGCAAATTACGGGAGCTACCCTGAAAATGCTGTCTTTGTGCACGAAAACCTTCCGTTCATCATCCATCTTTAACGTGCCAACTGTTCCGCCTAAATTGATAGCAAAGTCTTTTAAAGGCTTCAGAAAGCTCCATGATGGCATCATTTCAACTCCTGGGGTGAGCTTGGACTTATGATAAAAACGGAATGAATCAAGAGTATCAATATAAAAAGCAGTGTTGTATGCATAGTAATATTCATTTGATTTTCTGAACTTTCGGGCTGCATGATCATCTTCTTTGCCTTTTGGCACATTGCTAAAAGTACTTGCTCCAATAATGACCGCCGTATGCGGGTATGCTGCAACAAAGTCTTTTACTTGTTTCAGACTGGTTGACTGGTCAAGGAATTCTTCCCATATCTCTTCTTGTATGGCTGATTCGGGCGATACAATAAAATCTGTTTCCTTTGTTAAGGCTCTCAATGCGAGGCTCAAATTACGCTCTACCACCTCAGAAGGCGGGGTTTCGTATTGTTCCGTATAAGGATCGAAATCAGGCTGGACAACAACTACTTCGGCTTCAACCCCTGTAGACTCATAGGCATTGTATATGATCTTGGAAAAAGCAATTGGGAGAATGATTGTAGCCAAAACAACAGCAAGATCTTTTTTGAAAGAAACAGATTTCAAATATTGCTTTGAAAGCTTTTTAATCATCAGATAGATGAGTATGTTAACCGCCAAAATCCAGAAAGTTCCTCCGGCTACACCCGTGTATTCATACCATTGAATCCATGTATGCCGGCTCGAAAAAACATGCCCAAGGTTGAGCCAGGGCCAGCTTAAATCCCAGTCAAGGTGATACCATTCCCAGGTTAGCCAGTAAACAATCAGTATAAAAAACCCTTTTCTATTGTCGTATAGTTTTATTTTTGTCCAGTGAAAAAGCCAAAAAACAGTTGTCATAAACAAACTGTTCAGACCTATAGCTGCAATAGAACCTATATCGGTTGAATTCCATATCCACCAGGTTGTGAGGATGTTCCAGACGACAAAACTTAGGTACACAAGTCCAAATAATCCTTTTCTGCGGGGCTTTTCAGCTGTTCCTCCCATTTCATCCTGAAGAAGCAGGAGAGGGACAAGAGCAATAAAAATTAAAGGAGCAAAACCATTGGCAGGCCAGGCCAAACTTAAAAGTATTGATGAAAGTATACTAAGTCCTAATAAGTGAATTTTTTTCATTTCGCTAAAGGTATAAAGCAAAAGTAGCTAAGTTCTGGTTAAAATATTGGGCACTTGCCGTTACTTTGATTTAAAAAATCGTTAAAAAATCACGAATGGCTAATAAAGAAAATTATCATAAGGATAGCGAATCGCATGCATGTCCTTTATTTCCTTATATAGCAACTCTCTTAACTCGAGGTAATTATCTTTATTTAGTGCGCTTATAAAAATACTTGTAGCCTCAGTTTTACCCATCCAGGTATTTTGTAATTCTTCCAGTGTTACATTTCTTTTTGTAAGCGGAGACAAATCATCTTCCTCTTTAACATCAAAGGTATATGCATCAATTTTGTTGAAGACCATAAGTGTTTTCTTGTCAGAAGCACCTATTTCCTGCAAAGTTTGGTTTACTGTTTCTATCTGGGATTCAAATTCAGGATGAGAGATATCTACCACATGCAGCAAAATGTCTGACTCACGCACTTCATCAAGGGTCGATTTGAACGATTCGATCAGTCCGTGAGGAAGTTTACGGATGAAACCAACAGTATCGGATAGCAGAAAAGGAAGATTCTCGATTACAACTTTGCGCACAGTTGTATCAAGAGTAGCGAAAAGTTTATTTTCGGCAAATACTTCCGATTTGCTCAGAAGGTTCATAAGTGTTGATTTTCCGACGTTGGTGTAACCTACAAGTGCTACGCGAATGAGTTTGCCCCGGTTTTTTCGCTGCACCGAAGTTTGCATATCAATATCTTTCAGCCGTTCCTTCAGCAGACTGATTTTATCACGAATAACCCTTCGGTCGGTTTCAATTTCTGTTTCTCCTGGTCCACGCATCCCAATACCACCACGCTGGCGTTCAAGGTGCGACCACATTCGGGTTAATCTTGGAAGAAGATATTGATATTGAGCTAATTCAACCTGTGTTTTGGCATGTGAAGTGCGTGCTCTTTTAGCAAAAATATCAAGGATAAGGTTGGTTCGGTCAAGTATCTTACATTGTAACTCAGCTTCGATATTTCGCAGCTGGGAGGGTCCCAGATCATCGTCAAAGATGACAAGTTTTATGTCTTCAGCAATAATATACTGCTTGATTTCCTCTAATTTACCAGTCCCTACATAGGTTTTACTGTTTGGGATATCCAGTCCCTGAATAAACCTTTTAACAGGCACACCTCCTGCCGTCTCAAGCAGAAATTCAAGTTCAGCGAGGTACTCTTCAACTTTATCTTTTGGCTGAAATCGCGTTATCAAGCCAACAACGACTGCTTTTTCAGGCTCTCCGCCCGTTGCTACATGTTTTGGCATGGCTAATTCGGTTTATTTTCTTTTCTGCTTCGATGATGTTGATGACCTTGTGTATTGCGAATATCCTTGGTAAAAAAATAAATAGCTGTAGTAATTACGTACAAATGAACGAAAATGCCAGGCAGTGGTTCGTTACTTATCATGGTGACAAAGAGCTGAAAGAGAGCGGCAATAAAAACAAGAAAATATCCATACAGTAGAAAATCGGAGCGTCGCAGGATGAATACACCTAATGTAAAAACAGAGATGGCAATGATAAGTCCCCAGCGTACAATCCAGATGCCGAATGTGCTTTCAAAACCCGGATCAATGATGTAAGGATAAACCACCGAGAACAGGTACATTACTGCTGTAAACCGAAGCAATAATGTTACGATTTTCTGAAGATTTCTTTTGAAAATACTGCTCATAGTGTTGGGTTAAAAATGTCGGAAGCCGATAATTTCACGAACTTCACGAATGGTTTTTCCGGCACTTTCACGGGCTTTTTCTGCGCCATTTTTTGCCACTTTACTTATGTAAGCCTCATTGGCATATAATTCAAGAATCCGTTCACGGATAGGGGCAGTAAAAACAACCATATCTTCAGCTAATTGTTTTTTCAGGTCTCCATACCGGATGTTACACTGGTTGTACTGATCATCGAAATACTGTACAGTTTCAGGAGTAGAAACAACTTTCAATAAGCTAAAGAGGTTTTCAATCATGTCTGGCTTTTGCTGATTGGGTTCAGTAGGGCCTGTATCTGTCATTGCTTTCATCACTTTCTTACGGATGGTTTTTTCGTCATCCACCAGAAAAATTGCATTGCCTTCACCTTCCGATTTCCCCATTTTACCACTACCATCCAAACCTGGAATTTTTATTAATTCTTCGCCAAAATTATACGCCTGAGGAATAGGGAAATACTCAACATTATACATTCGATTGAAACGGCGGGCAAAAGTACGTGTCATTTCAAGGTGCTGTTCCTGATCCTTTCCAACAGGTACTTTGTGCGACCTGTGAATAAGAATATCAGCTGCCATCAGCCCCGGATAGGTAAGTAAGCCTGCGTTTACATTATCAGGTTGCTTACGGGCTTTTTCCTTGAATGTTGTAACACGTTCAAGTTCACCGAGGTAGGCATTCATGTTGAGAAAAAGATACAATTCAGCAATTTCAGGCACATCACTCTGAACATATAAGGTTGATTTTTCTGGGTCGAGGCCTGCTGCCAGATATTCCACGAGCACCTGCTTAACATTACCATGCAAATCAGCAGGTGTAGGATGTGTTGTAAGTGAATGATAGTCAGCAATAAAGAAAAAACACTGATTTTCTTCCTGCATTCTTACAAAATTCTTTACAGCACCAAAATAATTTCCGAGGTGCAGATTTCCTGTTGGTCTGATGCCACTGAGTACGATTTCCATACGGCAAAAATAGTTTGTGTTTTAAAAAATTCCCGTTTGCTTTAAATGTAAACGGGAATTTTGATGCGATAATAGCTTTTATTATTTAAAGATCAAATACTTAACTGATCATTATTTTGATTATAGAATTTATATTCCATCACATGGAAGTTGTTCATGGAAGTAACTCTGAAACGTTTTTTATATCTCAACATCCATTTGACATGCAGTGAGAAAAGTCCTTTGGTAAAGAAGGCATGGATATAAGGATGCAAGGCCAGTGTCACATGCTTTTCGTTTTGATCCTGAAGCAAATACTTCAGATTATTTTCAATTTCATCAAGGAAAATGATAGATGGCTTTATTTTGCCGGTGCCTTCACAAACGGGGCATTGTTCAAGTATTTCGACATTCATTTCAGGTCTGACACGCTGACGTGTAACCTGAACGAGTCCAAATTTGCTAGGTGGTAAAATGGTATGTTTAGCGTGGTCGCGGGCCATTTCATCCTTAAGCTTTTGATAGAGTTCACGGCGGTGCTTACCGTCGTGCATGTCGATGAAGTCGATGACAATGATACCACCCATATCGCGCAGACGCAACTGACGTGCGATTTCGGCAGCGGCTTCGAGGTTGACTTCGAGCGCGTTTTCTTCCTGACTATTCTCTTTATTCACGCGATGACCGCTGTTAACGTCGATCACGTGCATGGCTTCGGTGTGTTCTATGATAAGATATACCCCGCTTCTGATGGTTACAGTTTTTCCAAAAAGGCCCTTGATTTGCTTATCAATTCCGAATTGCTCGTAAATTGACGACTTTCCTTTATAGAGTTTAACGATATCAACTTTTTGAGGTGCAATGGTTTGAATGAAGTTTCTAATCTCATCAAAAAGTGATGAATCATTCACATGTACACTGTTAAAGGATTCGTTGAGCAAGTCGCGCAGAATCGCTGAGGTGCGATCGAGCTCACTCATTATTTTTACAGGGGCTTTGGCGTTAAACAACTTAGCTGTTGTTTTTTCCCATTTCTCGATAAGGTTACGAAGATCAGCATCCAGTTCAGCCACTTTTTTATTTTCGGCTACTGTTCTGATGATGACACCGTAGTTATTTGGCTTGATGCTTTGAATAAGCCTTTTAAGCCTGTTTCTTTCTTCGCTGCTCCTGATTTTTTGAGAAACGGAGATGCGTGTTGAGAAGGGAACTAAAACAAGATAGCGTCCGGCAAAAGATATTTCTGAAGAGATTCTGGGCCCTTTAGTGGAAATTGGTTCTTTGGCAATCTGAACCATTATTTGAGCACCCGTGGCTAATACCTGTGTGATTTTACCGGTTTTTTCGATGTCGGTTTCAATACGAAAATTATCCATTGTTACGGATTCGGGTTTGCCTCCCAGAGCAAGTTTCACATATTTATTCAGTGACTTGATCTGTGGTCCGAGATCCAGGTAATGCAAAAAAGCATCTTTTTCGTACCCTACATCTACAAAAGCTGCGTTGAGACCTGGCATGATTTTTTTTACCTTTCCCAGGTAAATGTCTCCTACAGCATAGTTGTTATTCGTTTTTTCTTTGTGTAACTCAACCAGAAGCTTATCTTCCAATAGAGCAATATCAACCTCCGAAGCCCGAGAATCTATTATAAGTTCTCTGTTCACTTGTTTTCTGTGTATTTAATTAAACTACTTTATTTACTTCAAGTTAGGCTTGTTCTGAAAGATGTGTTATGGAGGTGCAAATTTGTATTTGCATTTAAACGGAATAACACAACGCCACATCGAAATGAGCAGCATTGTGTTATCCTCGCATTTAATTGTGACAAGAATTATTTCTTCTTGTGCCTGTTCTTTCTCAAGCGTTTTTTACGCTTATGAGTTGCCATTTTATGTCTCTTTCTTTTCTTCCCGCTTGGCATGATTTTAAATTTTTAATGAATGCTATGAATTACTTTCCGCTGTTCTTAACCTGAGCAACAAAGGTTTTTGCTGGTTTGAAAGAAGGAATGTTGTGTGCAGGAATAATGATGGTAGTGTTTTTTGAAATGTTTCTTCCGGTTTTTTCAGCTCTTCTTTTGATAGTGAAGCTACCAAAACCTCTGAGGTAAACGTTTTCCCCGTTCATCATAGAGCCTTTAACAGCATCCATGAAAGATTCAACAACAGCCTGTACGGCTACTTTTTCAACTCCGGTTTTGTTAGCAATGTCTGCTACGATTTCTGCTTTAGTCATATCTTAAAAGTTTAAAAGATTAATACTGTGGTATTTTATTTGGCTGGCAAAGGTAAGAACATTTTTATATTTGAAAGATTTTTTTGATTTTTTTTTGACCTAAACAGCTCTATATAAATATTTTCCTCGTTTATGAATGATTTTTCAACACAATTGACCCATTGGTACGACCTTCACAAGCGCAACCTGCCGTGGCGTATTACCAATAATCCCTATGCGATTTGGCTTTCAGAGATTATTTTGCAGCAAACCAGAGTTGATCAGGGGCTGGCTTATTTTGAAAGGTTTCTGGCTGAATGGCCTGATGTTTTTTCTTTAGCCAATGCGTCAGAACAAGAAGTTTTGCGAATGTGGCAAGGTCTAGGCTATTACAGTCGTGCGCGAAACATGCTTCATACAGCCAAAGATATTGTTTTCAGATATAACGGAGAATTTCCTTCTGATTACCATACATTGCTGTCGCTCAAAGGAATAGGGCCTTATACGGCTGCTGCTATCTCAAGCATTTGTTTTAATGAAGCGTGTCCGGTAATTGATGGGAATGTCATCAGAGTTCTTAGCCGGATTTTTGGTGTTACTGAGGCTGTTGATTCAGCCATTGGTAAAAAACGGATCGAAGAGCTTGCTTTTCTTTTAATGGATAATCAAGAACCAGGCACTTACAATCAAGCAATAATGGAGTTTGGAGCACTGCAATGCGTACCTTCGTCTCCTGATTGTGAAAAATGTATCTTTAAAGATCGATGTTATGCTAATCAGGCTCAAGCAGTTAAGCTGCTTCCGTTAAAAGAAAAGAAAACAAAGGTAACTTTGCGTTATTTTAATTACTTAGTGCTATCATGGGAAGCTGGTGGGCGATATAAAACTATCATTCGCAAACGATTGCGGGATGATATCTGGAAAGGACTTTTCGAGTTTCCACTAGTTGAAACTCATGAAGAGACTGATTTTGAAAGATTACAGCACCTGCCCGACTTTGTGAAGCTTGCAGGAACTACGCGTTTTCACCTCATAAAACAATCTGTCACAAGAAAACATATACTGAGCCATCAAAAAATATTTGCACGTTTTTATCACCTGCATTTCGATGGCCCTCTTGATTTGGTGGATGAAAATAATATATCTTTGATCAGTCAAAATGAACTGCAGAGCTACCCTCTTCCCAGACTAATTGACAGATATTTACAGGAAATCGACGGAAATCTATAAAATCATTTATAAAGTACAAACTAATGGCTGGATTAAATAAAGTAATGCTGATCGGAAGATTAGGAAAAGACCCTGATGTGATCTCTTTTGAAAGTGGAGGAAAAAAAATGACTGTATCGCTTGCTACGAGCGAACGCTACCGCGACCGCGAAGGTAATTGGCAGGATCAAACAGAGTGGCATAATATCGTAGCCTGGGGCAATCTGGCTTCTGATATCGCTGAAAAACGACGCAGTTATGTAAAAGGAGATTTGTTATTCATCGAGGGCAAGATTAAATCAAGGCAGTATACCGATAGCCAGGGGGTTACTAAATCCATTACAGAGATAATTGCCGAAAAAATGAATCTCATCTCAAAAGGCGGTACTGGCCACCCCGGCTCTGAAGTCCGCCATGATCGCGTTGCAGCTACAGAAGAAACCCATGCATCTGATGATCATTTCACTCCTGTGAGTGATACTTCGGGTGATGACTTGCCCTTTTAATCCAAATAAATTTGCAAAGACATTCATTGAAATGATGGAAGTTTTTGTACTTTTGCTACGGAATTCTAATTAAAATATTTTGGAAACGCCTGATCCTGACCCTTATGCGAGTTTGATCTCGTCAATTATCTCCGTTACTTTTCTTGGAATAGATGCTCTGATAGTATTCGAATTGGTACTGTTATTCATTTTGCTTATGCTTTCGGGTATGATTTCCGGAAGCGAAACAGCATTTTTTTCCCTCAGACCAAATGATCTTATCGCCTTAAAAACTGAGTTTCAGAAACGGGGAGAGCTCGTGCTTAAACTTCGTGAAACTCCAAAAACCCTGCTTGCTACAGTGCTTGTTGCCAACAATCTGGTGAATGTTGCTATTGTCATTTTGGCCTCATATCTCACTTTGCAGATGGTTGATTTTGGGGATAATATTTTGATGTCATTTTTTGTGCAGGTTGTGCTAATTACTTCGCTTTTGTTGCTTCTGGGCGAAATCATGCCAAAAATCTATGCCAACAAGGAGCCTGTTCGGGTAGTCCTTTTTATAGCGCCTTTTCTGAGTTTTTGTATTGTACTTTTCAAGCCGTTGAGTAGTCTTTTAGTAGCCTCTACCTCTTTCATTGACAAACGTTTTGGCAACAGATCCAATAACTTGTCGATGAGTGATATATCAGTTGCAATTGATATTACAAGTGACGAATCAACTTTGCCTGAAGAAAAGAAAATGCTGAAAGGGATTGCATCATTTGGAGAAAAAGAAGTGACTAATGTGATGAAATCACGTGTTAGTATCACTGCAATCGACCTTGAAACACCTTTCGAGAAACTGCTGGAAGTGATTCTCAACAGTGGATTTTCGCGTATTCCGGTCTACGACGGAAATATCGACAAGGTGATGGGGATATTATATATCAAGGACTTGCTTCCGTTTCTAAATCACGATGACCTGGATTGGACTAAAATGATTCGACCAGCATTTTTTGTTCCTGAAAACAAAAAGATCAACGACCTTTTGCAGGAGTTCAGGGAGAAGAAGATTCATATGGCTATTGTTGTTGATGAATACGGTGGAACAGCCGGATTGCTGACCCTGGAAGATATTATCGAAGAAATTGTTGGTGATATAAGTGATGAGTTTGATAAAGAGTCGGATAACAGCTTTTATCGCAAATTGTCGGCAGGGGTATACCTGTTTGAAGGAAAGACAAATCTGAACGATGTTTGTAAAGTGTTAGATTTGGATGATTATTATTTTGAAGAAGTTCAGGGTGAGTCAGATACATTAGCTGGTCTTTTACTCGAAGTGGAAGGAAGAATACCTGAAAAAGGTGCCAAAATAAATTGTAAGGATTTTCGTTTTGAAGTTACTGATGCTGATTTACGCAGAATCAAGCAGATCAAAGTAACATATGTGACTTGAGATGAAATACACTAGCTTACCCTCATTACTTTTTTTTTCTTCCTTTTTGCTGATTCTTTCAGCATGCGAAGAAAACTACACCCCAAAACCACGAGGGTATTTTCGCATCGACCTGCCTGAAAAATCATATCAGGTATTTGATGATGCTACTCATTTTAGTTTTGAATATTCGGTAAATGCTCAAATCGAGAAGGATCAAAGTGATGAATCATCTGTTGATTGGTTTACAGTGCATTACCCACAGCTTCATGCTGATTTATATCTTAGTTACAAGCAGGTTGACAGCAATCTTCCGCTTTTTCTTGAAGATGCACGTACCATGGCGTTTAAACATTTGCCGAAAGCCAATTCGATTTCTGACAGCGTTTTTTACACTTCTGCTGATGTTAGTGGCTTGTTTTATTTTATCAATGGAAAAGGAGTGGCCTCACCAATACAGTTTTATGTGACGGATTCGACCAATAACTTTTTGAGAGCTGCGCTGTATTTCAATTTCAGGCCCAATAACGACTCCATTTCACCTGTCATTCAACATCTGAAAGCTGATTTGCTGCATATGGTTGAAACCTTCCGATGGAAGAAGCCAGCTGCTGAAAAGAAATAATTGTTGCACAAAATCTTGTCTTAGGAATCGGCCTCAGAGCATAAATGCTACTGGTGTAAGAGCAATAGGCGTTCCCCTGATGACTAGAGTTGGTTGCCTGAAAGGCATTTATTGATGAAGTTCAAAAGGCGTTAATACTAAGTCAATCAAGGGTTTGTGTAATCTGTAATTAGTGTGTATTTAAATAATAATTCCTGCTGCTTCTTCATCCAACAGCCAGAGAAGCTCTCCTTTTTCGGGATTTACAAGAGAAGCAGGAAGATGTCTGTTTTCAGATTCCTGGTCGATAACAAGTCGTACAATTTTGGATTTAGATTTCCCAGTGACAATGAAAACAACGGCTTTCGAGTTGTTTATCAACGTTCCGGTTGCTGTTATCCTTTGTTGTCTTGTTAATGGGTGCTCTGCTACAACAAAAAGTTTTTCACTGTAAAAAAGCTGTAGGCTCTCAGGGAAAATGGAAGCTGTATGGCCATCTTCTCCTAGCCCAAGCATTATAAGGTCGAATTGAGGTATATCATTGGTTGAAGGGACAAATTGTTTGACAATCGAAGCGTACTCCTCAGCTTCTTCTGCTGGATCGTTTTCGCCTTTTATCCTGAAAATGTTTTCTAAGGCGATGGGAACCTGATTCAAAAGATTTTCCTTAGTCATTCTATAGTTGCTTTCCTGATCGTCGGGAGCTACACAGCGTTCATCACTCCAAAAAACAAGGAGTCTGTGCCACGGGATACTTACCCTGTAATTTGCAGTAAGGTATTGAAAGATTGCCATGGGTGTTGATCCACCGGATAAGGCTATTGAAAAAAAATCGCCTTCAGCGCATGCATTAATACGGCTTATTATGTACTGTGCAAAAAATTGTGATAGTTCGTCAGTATTCTTGCATACTTTTATTGATGTTGCCATTGCCCAATTTTCCATTATTAATTTCCAAACATCTGATCATTAAACTTTTAGCAAATTGAAGTTTTTAATTGAAATAGTATTCAATATCGATGAATTAAAGCTTTAGACAATACAAAAAAAATCTGAATTTTGTTATCTATAATTCACAATAGATTCCATCATCTGAAAGATTTTTACATGGATATCGCCAGGTTATAGATTTATCTTCGATAAGATCGTCAGCTGTTTCGGGTCCCCATGTTCCGGCTGGATAGCCGTACAGAGGTACATCTTTTTCATCTTTCCAGCATTCGATAACAGGGGATAGAAATTTCCACGCCTCAATAACTTCCTCAGTTCGGGCAAACAAGGTTGAATCGCCTTTCATAGAATCATAAATAAGTCGCTCGTAAGCTGAGGGAATGCGTTGATGGGTGAGGTCGGAGTAATGAAAATCCATATTCACATTTTGGACATCGAAACCGGCGCCCGGTGTTTTCATTCCAAATTTCATAAGCATGCCTTCATCAGGTTGAATGCGTATAACCAATTGATTACAGGAGCTGGAGAGAGATCCGGACGTAAACAAAAAATGCGGTGTTGGTTTAAAATGGATAACGACTTCAGTAACCCGGGTCGGTAAACGTTTGCCTGTACGGATGTAAAAAGGTACACCACCCCATCGCCAGTTGTCGATATAAAATTTTATGGCTGCATAGGTTTCGGTTACAGATTTGGGGTCCACCCCTTCTTCCTGCCGGTATCCGGCAATAGTTTCGCTTTTAATGGTAGATGCAAGGTATTGACCACGAATAGTATTGGTTTTTACATCCTCTTTTTTAATAGGCCTGAGGGATTGAAAAACTTTTAAAATTTCATTTCTAATGGCCACCGGTTCGAGTGAAGAGGGTGATTCCATAGCAGTAATAGCCGCTACCTGAAGCAAATGGTTTTGCACCATGTCGCGTAAAGCTCCAGAAGTATCGTAATAGCCACCACGTTTTTCTACGCCAATACTTTCAGCTGAGGTGATCTCAACATGATGGATATAATTACGATTCCATAAAGGTTCAAAAATTCCATTTGAAAACCTGGTTACAAGCAAGTTTTGAACGGTTTCTTTTCCGAGATAATGGTCAATTCGGAATAACTGCTCCTCCTGCCAATCTTTCAGAAGCTGATTTTTAAGTATCATAGCCGATTCCAGATCGTAGCCGAAAGGCTTTTCGATAATCAATCTTTTCCAGCCATCTTCCTGCGAATTCAATCCGACACTAGCAAGATGCTGAGGAATGATACCATATAAACTTGGCGGCGTTGACAAATAGAATAATGTGTTACCGCAGATTTCCTCATCAGTTCTTAATATCTCCATACGCTGCCTCAACGGATGGTATGTGGAAGCATCATTGAACTGAATTGACTGGTAATGTATTTTTTGGATAAATGAATCAATATGTGAAGTATCATCAATCTCCTTAAATGCATTAATTGCCTTTTTCATGCCAGATCGAAAATCCATATCGGTAAAGTCTGACCGTGATACCCCTAATAGTGCAAATTTTTCGGGAAGCAAATCCTGGACATAAAGAGAGTACAAAGCCGGGACTAATTTTCTTTTTGTGAGGTCCCCCGAAGCACCAAAGATGACATAAATATGGCTGTCGTCATTTATCATTTTAATGTTTATTCTTTGGTTTTAACTGCATGGCCGCCAAACTGATTTCTTAGTGCAGCAAGCATTTTCATAGCAAATGATTCTTCTTGTCGTGATTGAAAACGGGTAAAGAGTGATGCTGTGATAACATGAGCAGGTACATCAAAATCGATTGCTGTTTGTACGGTCCATCTTCCTTCGCCACTATCAGAGACATAGCCCTTTAGTTGTTCGAGTTTGGGGTCATCCTTCAATGCATTAACAGCCAATTCAAGCAGCCACGAACGAACCACGCTCCCGTATTGCCAGGCATCAGCAACTTTAGTTAGATCAATATCATAGGGAGCTTTTTCAAGGATTTCAAAACCTTCGGCGTAAGCCTGCATCATGCCGTATTCGATGCCATTGTGTACCATTTTTACCATATGGCCGGTTCCTGAAACACCGCAATAAACAGAGCCGTTTTCAGGGGCTAGCGATTTGATGATTGGTTCAATATAATCAGCAGCATTTTTGTTGCCTCCATACATCAAACAGTAACCGTTTTGCAAACCCCAAACACCACCACTAGTGCCACAGTCTAAAAAATGAATGTCTTTCTGAGCGGCTTTCTCAGCGCGTTGTTGGGTATCTCTCCAGTAGGAATTGCCTCCGTCGATAACAATGTCATCTTTACCGAGAAGCTCAAGCAACAGGTCAAGGTTTTTATCTACCGGATTACCGGATGGGACCATCAGCCAAACCACTTTTTTGGATGGAAGTTTTGCAACCAGATCCTCCAACGAGTTTGCTCCTTCGGCTCCAAGTTTAACAATCTCTTTGATGCTTTCTGCTGATCGGTTCCATACTACAACCTCATGGTTGTTGATCAATAAGCGATGAACCATGTTAAAGCCCATCTTTCCAAGTCCGATAAATCCGATTTTCATTTCAATTCTTTTAAGGATTACTAATTATTTTGCTTTTGAGGATTAAAAAGCAAAGTCGTAATAAACTGTAAATCCATACAATAGACTTTAAAAGTTTGAATCTCAAAAGAATGCACAAGGTAATAAAGAATTATTCACAAAATTAACTAGGGCTAATTAAACTTTTCATTCTTTAAATAATGATATACGAAGTAATCATTAAAAAGAAGATTCCAAATGAAGCATTTTTTGCTTTATTTGGCTGTTATCAAAATATGTGTAAAATTAAATAACACCACCATTCATTTTATGTTCGTATTAATTGGCACATTATTGAATATAATAGTCGACATTAAAATTTATTATAATGAACGATTCAAGTTTTATGATGTTGCAGGTGCATTTTGTTCCACGCTTTACTTCAAAAGGCTTCAAAAATTTATCAGTTTCAACTTATAATGCTCAACTCAACAAAAAGTTGATTTTGAATTGCTAAGTTCATGTTTTAAAGGCTATACAAACCTTTTTTTTCTACTTTTACCGCCTCAATACAAAATCACCCTGATGAAACATTTACTTAGCTTTTTATTCATTGTTGCCCTTTCCTGGAATGTTGTGGCGCAGCAACAAATGATTTATAAACGTGTCAACATTTCACTGGAGGGAAAAGAAATCAGTGATCTTGCTAAAACAGGAATTGATGTCACAGAAGGCATCTATAAAAAGGGTCAAGCTCTTGAAACAGACTTGAATACAGAAGAAATTGCCAAAGTTGAAGCTGCTGGATTTCAGGTTAATGTTAAAATAGACGACGTTTCAGCTTTTTACCAACAACGTGCGGCTTCCGATGCCGGGCTCCCCATTACCCGCGATCCTTCTGTTGAGTTTCCTGTTCCGGCAAACTGGGAATATGGCAGCATGGGGGGTTTTTATACCTATGCTCAAGTGCTCGAAAAACTTGATTTTATGGCTGCCCAATGGCCCGAGCTGATTACTGTCAGACAAGTTATCAACCCACTCACACCAACACATTTGGGTAATCCAATCTGGTGGGTAAAAATAAGTGATAACCCCAATGAAACTGAAGAAGAGCCTCAGGTGCTATACACATCGCTCATTCATGCCAGAGAAGGTATTGGTGTGCAGCAAATGATTTATTTCATGTTGCATCTGCTCGAGAATTATGAAACAAACCCTAATATTCAGGCTCTTGTTAATAACAGGGAACTTTATTTTATTCCGGTTGCTAATCCTGATGGGTATTTATATAATCAGCAAACCGATCCTAATGGTGGGGGCATGTGGCGCAAAAACCGCAGAAACAACGGTGGGTCATACGGAGTGGATATTAACAGGAACTTTGGTTATAAATGGGGAATCGACAATAATGGATCATCTCCCAATCCTTCTGACCTTACCTATCGCGGACCTTCAGCTTTCAGTGAACCTGAAAATCTTAATCTAAAGGAATTTGTTGAAGCCCGTGATTTTAAAATTGCCCTTAACTATCATTCCTTTAGTAATTTACTTCTTTATCCATGGGGTTATACAGATAATCTTTGTCCTGATGACGCCATTTTTTATGCTCATGCCACGCTCATGACACGTGACAATGGCTATACTTTAGGACCTGCCAGCACAACAATTTATCCTACCAATGGCGGATCTGACGACTATATGTATGGCGATACTCAAAATAAAAATGCTATTTTCTCTTACACACCTGAGCTCGGAAACGACGGTGATGGCTTTTGGCCTTCAACAAACCGTATTATCCCATTGTGTCAGGAAAATATGATTCAAAATATGATGGCGGCATATTTGTCGGGCAGTTATGGAAAACTCACAGACCTTTCGGAAACCATCCTGGGAGAACGCAGTTTCTATCTGCCTTTTCATTTGCAACGCTTAGGTTTCGGAACGTCTGAAGGCTGGGAAGTTTCGATCACTCCTTTGGATGAACACATCACATCCGTTGGACCAGCTGTCGAAATCGGACAGCTCGATATTATGGAATCCGTTACCGACTCAATGCAGATAACACTTGGAAACGCGCTTCAAAGTGGTATGGAATTTCGTTTTCTGCTTCATTTAAATAATGGAGAATATGTGCTTACCGATACCATAACAAAAATGTTTGGCTCAACATCGGTTGTGTTTGAAGATGATTGCGATCAAATGATAAACTGGACATCCAGTTCATGGGGAGTAACAGCATCATCATTTGTGAGTGCACCAGCATCCATATCCGATTCGCCATTTGGTGAATACAATAATGATGTTAATAATATCATAACCCTTTCGCTGCCAATCGAACTACCCGAAACTCCTTATGTCAACTTAAGTTATTGGGCCAAATGGGATATTGAATCAGGGTGGGATTATACCCAGGTGCTGATTAAACCTGCAGGTACTTTTGTGTGGACGGCCCTCAGCGGAAAATATACGAAAGCAGGAAACAGCAATCAGCTCCAAGGCCAGCCCCTTTATGACGGAACATCAGGCTGGGTGAGAGAAGAAATTGATTTAACATCCTATGCAGGAACAAATTTTCAGTTGCGCTTTGCCCTTACAAGCGATGGTTCGGTAACTGGTGATGGCTTTTATTTCGATGATGTAAAAATTGTCATGCTTAATGTTGAAACAGGTCTCGCTGAAGCTGGCAATATTAATCCTTCGTTCAGGCTTTATCCAAACCCTGCATCTGATGTTGTTAATCTGGAAGCGAACAATCCATTTTTTGCCGGTGAGCTTATCGAAGTTGTTGATCTTCAAGGAAGAACTGTAACTCGCCAAACAGTAAATGAACGTTCTAGCATGTTTATGTTGAATGCAAAAGCATTGGTACCAGGGGTTTATTTTGTAAAGAGGAGTGAACAACCACAAAATCCAGTTCGTTTAGTTATTCAATAAACATCACATAGATTGTACAAATCCTCTTCGATCCCTGACAGGCTTGAAGAGGATTTTTATTTTTAAAACCATTCACATCACAGGATTATTAAGAGGAAGAATTTAGCATGAAAAAAATGAACTGAACGCGCTTGAAGGAATTTTTTAGCTTACCTTTGGACGCGCTTCCGACAGGTTATGGAAGCTATCAACAGATTGAAATTCTTAAAAAAGTCGGCCTATGATTGAAACGGTAAAAATGGGTAGATTGCGCTGGCACCATATACACCAGCCTATTGACAAAGATTTTGATTTCCTGAAGGATAAATTCCATTTCCACCCTCTTGATATTGAAGATTGTAAGTCGCTTAACCAACGGCCCAAAATTGATATTTACGATGATTATTATTTTTTGATCCTTCATTTTCCAAATTTTGACAAGCAGAATCTTTTTATCAAAACGAAAGAGGTGAAAATATTTTGGGGTGAGGATTACATTATAACCATCGAGAAAAACCCCTGGATTGCCGGTCAGATGTTCGGCGAGTATAAAAAGATTGAGGAAAACGATCAGGATTTTGAAATTGGAACTTCCGACGCCCTGCTCTATAAACTGCTCGAGCGTTTGATGTCGGAATCTATCTATTTATTGAGAAAAACAGGCCTTGATTTGGAACTTATCAACAGGGAACTGTTTAACAATAAACCGGTTAAAATCATTGAACGTATCTCGGTAACACGAAAAAATATCATACTTGTCAATACCATCTTTAAACCGCAACTTCGTCTTTTTCATAAATTTGAAACAGGCCAGATAAGCGGGTTTGCTGATAATATGGAAGAATATTGGGGCAATATCCTTGACTATTACCAAAAGGTATGGGACATGACCGAAGATTATGAAGATTTGATTGAAGGTCTTTCGAAAACCTTTGACTCGATGCAGACCAATAAGACCAATGAGATCATGAAGATTCTTACACTTATTTCTGTCATCATTCTTCCACTAACTTTTATTACCAGCCTATATGGGATGAATGTTGTGCTGCCAATGCAAAGCCTTGGAGCTGCCTTTTGGGTGTTGGTCATCGGTATGGGAGTACTAACCATTTCGATGATATTTTATTTCAGGAAGCGGCGCTGGATGTAGTTATTCAACTTCAGCCTAAGGTTTGTTGAAAATTATATTTTGTCGTTTCATAGAGGCATCGTGCACTATTTCAATTAGTTGATTCAGAAAATTTTGATCAAGACCCAGGTTGGATCCAATTGCCAGACGGTCCTCGATAATGTGTTGCGAGCGTTTATGTTGAAGTATCGTGTGCTTATTCGCTTTTTTATACGCCCCAATCTCATCAATTATCTCCATTCGCTTTGCTAATATCAAAAGCAATTCACCGTCAAGCTTGTCAATTTCAGTTCGTAACTTCTCGAGTGGGAGGGCAAAATTTTCGCTTTTGGCAGGGTTATGAATTTCGAGCGAATCCAGCATTTTTCCAAGCTCAAAAGGCGTGATCTGCTGTGCAGCATCTGTTTTGGCTGAATCGGGGTCGAAGTGCGATTCAATCATAAGACCATCTGTTTCCAAATCAAGTGCTTTTTGTGCAATTTCTTGTAACAAAGATCTTTTACCACTGATATGGCTGATGTCGGTGATAAGCGGAAGATCAGGAAAAAGGCGCTTTAATTCAATTGGAATCTCCCACATCGGTGCATTTCGGTAGGGTGAGTTGGCAAAATAATGAAACCCGCGGTGGATGGCTGCCAATTGATTGATACCAGCCAGTTGAAAACGCTCAATTGCCCCAATCCAAAGTTTGAGATCGGGCGTAAGAGGGTTTTTGACAAATATGGGGATATCAACTCCTTTTAGTGACGCAGCAAGCTCTTGCACCGAAAAGGGATTCACAACGGTCCTGGCACCTATCCAAAGGGCATCAATGCCATAATGAAGGGCTTCTTCAACATGTTCAGGTTTTGCCACTTCTACAACAAGTTTGAAACCTGTTTCTTGCTTCACTTTTTGCATCCACTGCAGCCCAATCGTACCAACACCTTCAAATTCGTTCGGTCGTGTGCGTGGCTTCCATATTCCAGCCCTGAAAATATCAACCTTCTGAAGTGCCTGAAGCTGAAGAGCAGTTTGCATGAGTTGGGTTTCGCTTTCAGCACTGCATGGTCCACTGATAATTAATGGGTTGTTATGCCCCTCAAAAAACGAAGTTTTCTTAACCTTTTCAGATAATGTGTGCATGTTGAGATATTGCTGCAAAATTAACAAACTGATGGAATGACCGGATACTAATCGTTCAAAACCACCACAGCATAATAACAAACAGGGAAGGATTTTGTTGCCAGCTCGCTTTATTACGGAACGTTGATCCCTTCTAATTTGTTGATTGATAGCATTAAACAATTAAATTTTTAGGTCACTTAACAGATTATGCCCTATTTTTTGTTTTTTTGCATTTCTTTTCAATAAAATCCAAAACACGTGAAACGTACAGAAATTAAAGATGCGCTGCAAAGTGAGAACTTTGAGCAGGAAATGAATGTCAAAGGATGGGTTCGCACCAAGCGCTCCAGCAAAAATGTTGCTTTCGTTGCCCTGAATGATGGCTCAACCATCCATAACCTTCAGCTGGTTATTGATTTAGACAAAATACCGGAGACAGATCTGGCTTTGATGCACACTGGAGCTTCTGTGTCAGCGAATGGTTTTTTAGTTTCGTCGGCAGGAAGCGGTCAAAGGGTTGAACTTTCAGTATCATCAATTCAGCTTCTGGGCGAAGCTAATCCGGATGAATATCCATTACAACCAAAAAAACATTCACTGGAATTTCTTCGTGAGAAAGCACACCTCCGTTTTCGCACTAATACTTTTGGTGCAATCACCCGCATACGTCATGCGATGATTTTTGCTATTCATAAGTTCTTCAACGACAAGGGGTATTATAACATTCACACACCCATTATTACATCCTCCGATGCCGAAGGAGCAGGTGAAATGTTTCAGGTGACAACACTTGATCTCGAAAAACTTCCAATGAACGAGGAAAATAAAATTGATTTTAAACAAGATTTCTTTGGAAAAGCGTCGAACCTGACTGTATCAGGACAACTCGAGGCTGAACTCGCTGCTCTTGCCCTTTCAAAAGTGTACACCTTTGGGCCAACATTCCGTGCTGAGAATTCCAACACCTCAAGGCATCTTGCCGAATTTTGGATGATCGAACCCGAGGTGGCCTTTTTCGATATCAATGATGATATGGATCTGGCCGAAGAAATGCTCAAATACCTGATTCAATATGCGTTAGAAAATTGCTCCGACGATCTTACTTTCCTTAGTAAACGTCTTGAAGAAGAAGAAAAGAACAAGAAGGCAGATGAGAAATCAATGGAGTTGATCAGTAAATTGAATTTTGTTCTTGAAAATTCGTTCGAACGTATCAGTTATACCGAGGCCGTTGATATTCTCAAAAACTCCAATCACAACAAGAAAGGAAAGTTTCAGTATCCAATCGAAAAATGGGGAGCTGACCTGCAATCCGAACATGAACGATATCTTGTTGAAAAACACTTCAAAAAACCTGTGATACTGACGAATTATCCCAAAGAAATTAAGGCTTTTTATATGAAACAGAACGAAGATGGCACTACTGTCAGAGCCATGGACGTGTTGTTTCCCGGAATAGGTGAAATTATCGGAGGCTCGCAGCGTGAGGAGAATTACTCGAAATTGCTCAACAGAATGGAAGAAATGCACATACCAGTTGAAAGCATGTGGTGGTATCTTGAGACACGTAAATTTGGCAGCGTGCCTCACGCTGGATTTGGTCTTGGTTTTGAGCGATTAATGCTTTTTGTGACAGGTATGGGAAATATCAGAGACGTTATTCCTTTTCCACGTACACCACTGAATTGTGAGTTTTAAAGGCTGTTCTTTATTACCAAGAAAGCATTTTACTAATATTCAAGGTGATTGATGCCAGATTAGAGTTAAATGCAGAATCTTATTCTTAACAATCTTGTGAGAAAATTTGTTATTCAAAATATAATTGTCGTAAATTCGTGATGATTTTTGGAAGCCTTTGGCTCACCGGAAACGATTCAAGCACAACATAATCAGGCATGCTCAATCAAAGATTACAACAGAAACTCCTGCAAAAGCTTTCTCCTCAGCAGATATTGCTGATGAAGCTGCTTCAGATACCCTCTGTTGCTCTGGAACAACGCATCAAACAGGAAATTGAGGAAAATCCTGCTCTGGAACTCGAAGAGGGAGCGGAGCTGGATGACATGGATGATGATGATACTGATTACGATCAGGAAGAGAATTTTGAGGAAGACGATCAGGATGATTATGACAGCAAAGACGATGAATTCACCTTCGACGATTATATTGACGATGATGATGATACACCGGATTACAAAACCAGTGTAAACAATTACAGTCCGGATGATACAAAATACGATATTCCTTTTGCCAGCTCAATAAGTTTTCAAGAACTTCTTATTCAACAACTTGGATACAGGAAACTTGACGAACGCAAATCGAAAATTGGCATCTATATCATTGGAAACCTCGATGATTCGGGCTATCTTACCCGACCACTTGAGGCTATGGCCGATGACCTTCTTTTTGGGATGAACATTAAAACCAACAAGAAGGAACTGGCTGAGGTGTTAAGTATCATTCAGGAATTTGACCCACCGGGTGTTGGAGCACGTAATCTGCAGGAGTGCCTGATGCTTCAGTTGCAGCGTCTGCAGGACGAGCAACCTGAAAAAGATTACAGCCTCTCGCTCATGATAATCGACAGGTTTTTTAATGAGTTTACTAAAAAACATTACGACAAGATTATCAAAAGGGCCGAGATTACCGAAGAAGAACTGAAAGATGCCCTGAATGAAGTGTTGAAGCTGAATCCCAAGCCGGGTAACAGTATTATGGAATCTTCCAAAGAGAATCATTACATCATTCCCGATTTCATTATTCATATCAATGACGGAGAACTTGAGTTGAGTCTCAGCAACCGGAATATGCCTGAGTTGAGGGTAAGCAAAACCTATGGCGAAATGCTGGAGATGTTTACTGAAAGCAAGAAAAACCGCTCCGATAAAGAAGCACTTGTTTTCATCAAGCAGAAAATAGACTCTGCTAAATGGTTTATCGATGCGATACGTCAGCGCCATAATACCCTTTTCAGCACCATGGCGGCAATTATGGAGTATCAGAAAGCCTATTTTCTTACCGGCGACGAAACGCGGCTTCGACCTATGATTCTCAAAGATATTGCCGAAGTGGTTAGTTTGGATATTTCTACTATTTCGCGTGTTGCCAACAGCAAATATGTGCAAACGCCCTTTGGTACGTTTCTGTTAAAGAGCTTTTTCAGTGAGTCGATGCAAATGGACGATGGTGAAGAAGTGTCAACAAGGGAAATAAAAAAGATCCTCAGCGATTGTATTGAAGCCGAGATTAAGGATAAACCCCTTACAGATGAGCAACTTACATCAATATTGAAAGATAAGGGTTATCCTATTGCCCGACGTACTGTTGCCAAATACAGGGAGCAACTCAATATACCTGTAGCCCGTTTGAGGAAAGAATTGTAATATGACCGACCGTCTGCATCTGGGAAACAGATTCTCCCAAATTATTTCATTAGTTTTTCACCCTTTGCTTATGCCGAGCTGGGCCTATGTAATTCTCATTGGCTTTGGTGATCCTGTTCAACATGAGCAGGAATGGCTTTGGCTTTGGGTTTATGGAGCTTATGTTTTTGTTCTGACCTTTGTTTTTCCTGTCGCTATCTTTTTAGTAATGCTTAAATATAAATGGATCAGTGCATTAAGCATGCCTGATCGTAAAGAAAGAGCAATTCCTATCTTGATCGCCGCTACTTTTTTTTACCTTTTATTTCATTTTTCACGCGGACAGGAGATCGATCCTGTTTTTGGCTTATACATGCTCGGTGCTACCAGCTTGAGTCTGATGAGTATGCTCATCAATTATTGGTGGAAAATTAGTTTGCATATGCTTGGCACTGGTGGTATTACTGCTGCTGTGGCTACACTTGCTTTGTTTTTTAGCCCTACCTATTTTATTGCTTTGCTGGGAGTTGTAATGGTGGCAGGAGTAACGGGCTATGCACGTTTGAGGTTAGATGCCCACAAACCAGCTGAAGTTTATGCTGGTTTTATGATTGGGTTTCTATTCATCTTCACCCTGTTCGCTTTTGCGATGGGGGGTCGATAATTCAAAAAAAAAAGAGCATTCGCTGAGAAACTCCTTTAGGAATTAATAAGGAGTAATCGTCAACCCTACTGAAAGTGGATACATTTCAGGACCTAATTCGCGTTGGAACGTCCTTGTTGGCTGGTAGAATGCATAAACATTCATCCATTTGTAACCGATACGAAGTGTGGGTCCAAAGGTGTATTTTTCGAGTGAGTTGATGCGTTTTTCTTTGATAAGACGGTAAGGACCACCTTCTACTATCTGTCCGCTGTATTTTGACTTGCTGTCGATAGCAATACCCATCTTGAAACCGATACCAATTTTCCAGTTTTCCTTAAACTTAAAACGAAATTCAGCAGGAATATCAATGTAGACCAACCCAATTTTGCTTCGTTTGTAGTTTAAGTCTTCGTCAATTGGAGTGAAAACAATAGTGTCGGCTTTTACATTATCGATACGGCTGTTGCTGTAAAAATTATGTGTCCTGATTCCTGCACCGAGGGCAAAAATATGCTTGCTTTCACCCACTTTGAAGTTATAAGTTGTTGAAAAACTGAAGCCCTGATTGATCACCCGTGAATCGATACCGGCAGGCGCTTTGGTAAGGATGTCGGTGTAAACATCGAAGCCGACCGAAATATTTTTACTTGTTTTACTGGTAATCAACTGTGATTGTGCCGTGAATAAGATCGCTAAAAACGCAACCAATAACCCTGCTTTCTTCATATATGCAATTTTTCGATATGGATTTTACGTTGAAAACACAAAGATACAACAAACAACCTATCAGAAACCTATGATTTGTTAAAAATCACTTTTGACTTTCCCAAAGCGACTGAATGGTTTTCTGCATCGCTTCGCTATTCCATTTTGCTGCGCCTGTTTTACGGATAATAATCTTGCCGCTGGGATCGATCACCCAGGTTGTAGGAATGCTGTTGGTTAAAAAAATCTCAGGAATACCTCCAAGCTGCCGGTAAACAGGCATTTGATAGCCTTTCTTGTCCATAAAGCTTTGGATGGTTTGAGCATCTTCGTCGCTGACGAGTAAAAACACAGCTTTGTCGCTGTAGCCATTGTAAAGCTCCTGTATGTCGGGCATTTCGGCAATGCAGGGCGGGCACCACGTGGCCCAGAAATTGAGAAAAATAGTTTTTCCTTTAAATTGTTCCAGCGTCACCTTATTTCCTGATCCATCAAGCAGTTGCCACGACCATGCCTGTGCGTCAAGTGTTTGTTGCTCGTTGCTTTCGATTTTTTTTGGGGAGCTTGCCATCAAACCTGCCATAAAGGCACTAATTTCTTTTCTGCTGGCAGGAATAAGCATGCCAACGAGCAGCAGAATAAAAATTAAGTCGGTAAGTTTACTGAACCAGCTTTTTGTTTTCCAATAGGTTTGCCAGCGTTTTCTGATGTATTCAGACATAAGTTTTTTGCTTGTGATGCTATATTGTTATTGACCTGTTGTTTGCTGAAGCAGAACGAGTTGTGCCCTTTCATCGAGCAAACGGTCAATCTCAACTTCGGTCAGGCCTGGTTTGCGTAATTTTTCATCAATAGCAGCTATACTAACCGATTTCTCAGGCAGTTTCACTTCTTCTGTCGTTTCCCAGTCGTTTTCACCTAATTCATCACGTAACTGTTTGATAAACATGCCAATCATTTGTTTCACAGGTTCGTTCATCTGACCCATCATCTCATAGGTGATCTGGTCTTTCATAAACTCATAATTCTTGAGAAACAGCCGCATCTGTTCGATTTGCATTTTGTTGATGCCGGGCATTTCATCCATAGGATGCTTTTCCATGAGTTTATTAAACAGACGAAACAGCTCGTCAATTTGTTTTTTAAATTCTTCGTTTTCCATGTTAAAAGTTTCAATTAACCATTAAACGCAAAAACCATGCAAATCGTTCATTTGTCAGCATTATTTTACTTTCTCAGTTGTGTTGTTGAAAACATATTCCCCAAAATTGATCCTTTGTGATGGGAATTCCTGAAATATCCTTCGTTTACTTTTTGAACCTCTTCGATGGTATAAAAAGCGTTGGGGTTGTGTGTGTTAATGATTTCCAAAGCATCCTTTAAGTCTTTCTTTTTAACGATGCTGAAAAGTATTTTGACTGGCCCTGTTTTTCCCTCTGCGTCCATTGTGGTAACACCGTAATTAGCTGCGCGAAGATGTGCTATCAACTCAGTAGTATCTAAACGGGGAATGATACGAATGACGACAGTGCCGATCGACATTTTTTCGACAAGCAAAATACCGATGTAATTTCCTGCGGCAAAACCAGCTCCATAACCTATGTAAGACATAAAATTGTCAAGCTGTTGCATTATCTGCCCTATAGCCAGCAGCCAGATGATGACTTCAAGAAAACCCAGCAGCGGAGCAAGGTTTTTCAATCCGCGTGAGACAAAGATAAGCCGCACCGTTCCAATGGTAACATCCAGAATACGTGCAAAAGCAATCAATAAGGGGAGTACGACCCAGTTGTACATTTCTACCCCAAAGAATTCCTGTAGCATAACTAATTGTGTCATGATGAACACCTCCTGATTAGGCTTCAAAGATATTGTTTTTCCTGCTGGAAATCTTTTTTTCAGTCAAAGCCGGCCCGTTCTCAGTCAAAGCAAGCTATGGTATCCCGATGAAGTTTGTATTTTTGCAAAAAATAATCCCCTGCATGGAACAACTTTTTCAACCTACCACTTACCAGCTACAGTCGGTGCATTCTCATAAAATTTTCGATGATAGCGGGTGGCTGCTCGAAGCTCCCGGCGAAACACAGCCTGGCCTGATACGCGCTGTTTACCAAAAACAGCAGCTCGTTACAGGCGATGAGCGTCTGGGGTTGTATAAGTTTTCCGACTGGCTTCCAGTCAGACGTATGCTCAAAGGATCTTCAGCTCCTGTCACTTACCGAAGTGAGTCGTTGGCCAAATACCTGGGATTAACTAATTTATATATCACATATAGCGGTTGGTGGCCCGAAAAAGGAGGCCAGATGCCAAGCTGCTCTTTCAAAGAAACAGAGGCTTATGCTGTGTGTGGAAGGATGACAGCCGATATGCAGCAAAAAGTGCTTGTAGTGGCTTCGGCCGGTAATACGGCCCGGGCTTTTGCTGGAGTATGCTCCGAAAATCAAATTCCGCTGCTGCTCTGCGTGCCTGAGGACAACCTCGATGCACTGTGGTTCGACAGTCCGCTGAATGCATGTGTGAAACTTGTGTGTACACCCAAAGGGAGCGACTATTTCGATGCCATCCACTTGTCGAACATCATTTGTGGTTTTGAAGGTTTTTATGCCGAAGGAGGTGCAAAAAACGTTGCACGACGCGATGGAATGGGCACGACAATGCTTTCAGCTACCACTTTTATCGGTCGTATACCTGACTTTTATTTTCAGGCTGTAGGCAGCGGAACCGGTGCAATTGCCGCCTGGGAAGCTAACCTCCGGCTGATTGCCGACGGACGATTTGGAAATCATAAGATGCAGCTGATGATTTCGCAAAATGCCCCTTTTCAACCTATCTATGAAGCCTGGAAAGCAAGTTCGAGAGCTATGCTGCCGTACGATGATGCCGAAGCCCGTCAACATGTGGAAGAGATTGACGCCAAGGTACTTTCAAACCGAAAACCGCCTTATCCGATCATTGGTGGCTTGTTTGATGCTATGATGGATGCCGGTGGCGATGTTTTGTTGGTTGACAACGAAGCAGCACGTTCGGCGGCAGCTTTGTTTGAAGCATTGGAAGGAAGCGACATACATCCGGCTGCTGCTGTGGCAGTGGCTTCGCTGATTCAGGCTGTGCAAGCAGGTCGTGTTCCTGAGCATTCCACTGTGATGCTCAATATCACCGGCGGAGGCGAAGCACGTTACAAAGCGGAACACCAACTCACCTATCTGACACCCGATCTCATTCTGCCTGCCGACACTCCAACTGAAAAGATTAGGCAAAAGGTGGAACAACTAAAATGGTAATACACAAACCTTTCAACCGAATGCCTATGATGAAAGTCTATTGTGCTTTAAAAATTTAGATTATAGCTAAAGCGCAATCCTTAACACCATAGAAGTAGAAAAAATCGATTTAACCGTGTAATTTTAAACTTCAAGTTTAAAATTACACGGTTAAGCATACAAACCTGATGAATGAGGCAGGAAAAATTAGCCTCGTTAAAAAAACAGTATCAGGTTGACAGTTCAAAGCCTAAAACGCGAACAACTTATATCCAACTGTAAGGTACACCGCTCTGTTGGTAATTTTCCAATAATTTGTATTTTCCAAAAGTTCAGCTTGACTAAAAACATCGGTGAGACCATGGTAATAATTCAAGCCGACTTTCCATTTATCAAAGCTGTAACTGATGCCTGGTTGAAGCCCAAATTCGTATTTTATTGCTTCGGGATTCGTTTCGATTCCTCCCACCAAAAAGCCATTGACTAGTGCTAATCGTATGCCAAGCTGTTTGAATACCGGCACATCAATACCTATGGGAATTCGTAGAAAGTTAAACCTAAAATGGTTATCCTCTTCCACATAGCTCCAATCCTGCGGATAAACGAGATTGCTTTGTAGAACATAAAAGGAGCAACCGGCAAAGGGTTGAATGTGTTTGTTTTTGTTCAGCTGCACGAGCAGATCAAGTCCGGTAGAAAATCGAAAATTACTTTCGATGTTCTCATTTTGAAATCTTTGACCATTCAGTTTGCTCAATCCACCTGAAGCGGAGAGCGACAGATCAAATTGACTAAAAACTGCACCTGAGATAAAAAAGAAAAGGATGATAAGTTTCGTTTTCATGAAAGCTAAAGGATTGAAAACAAATTCATTTTTTTGAATCCCAAAATGACTGTTTTTGTGGAGAAGAGAGAGATTGAGAGTTGCTTTGGAGGTTGAAGACAAAGATTTTGTTGGTAAAAAAGCAAGCAAATTAGATGCTTTCATGCGGAAGGAAGGAAGGAAGGAAGGAAGGCGCGAAGCCTTCACCAATACGGCTTTTGTTTGGTTGGGTTGGCCGCTGAAAACCCTGATAAAAGAAAGGATTTCATGGAGAAATTGTTAATTGTTTATGCTTTCAAAGGTAAGGTGTTTTTTACCAAAATAGACATATGAATAGGAGAATATTTTTATTTGATGAACATATAGCTGGCTGGATATCAATGGTATATATATAAATATTTGAATATGAGTTTTGTTATTCAGCTTTATCTATGGAATTTTGGTTGCATACTTAGAACAGAAAAAAAGTCTGCCATGTAGAGTTTTGGCAGACTTTAATATAGACGGTTTTCTATGACCTTTTAATCGAATGAGTACAGGCGATAGGCAAGGTTGAAAAGTATGATTCGGTTAAAATATCGGAAATCCAATTCTCCAAGATATCCGATCCCGAGTGCATCATTAAAGCCGAAATAATAGGACAGACCACCTCTCCAGCTTTTATATTGATAATAGATCGCCGGTTGTACCCCGATATCCCAGGCTGCAGTTTTCGGAAGGTCAATATTTCTGGTTTTATTGGCTATCTGAAAGCTGTTAACGCACGAAGCTTCGAAACCTAAAGACTTAAATATGGGAACACGCAACCCGATGGGGACGGTTATATATTGAAATCTGAAATGATATTCAGGAAAAACATCAGAAAGGTGATGTTGGTCTGCTCCTGTAAAAATAAAATTAATTCCTAAAAAAGGATTTATTCTGGAGTACCTAATCCAATTAATATCAGCACCGAAACTTCCCGCAAAAACTGATTTTAACTCAAATCCGGCCTGGGTTTTATCTCTTTCAATTTTATTAAGGTAATTGCCAATGCCTGCTCCGGCTGTCAGATAAAGATCAAATTGACCGAAAGCTGCACCTGAGATGAAAAAGAAAAGGATGATAAGTTTCGTTTTCATTGGTTTAATATATCAAATTCTTAAAATTATTACTTGTCTGATCCTTTGAATATATTGACTAATTATGCTGATTTTGAGTTATTTCTTGAAAGTTTTTAGCTTATAAGAAACATTAAAATGCCATGCCCGGTTAAAGAACCTTAAGTCAGTCGTTTCTTTTATTCCTACCCCAAAAACATCTCTCAGTCCGTAGTAATAGGTAAAGCTGGCTTTCCAGCCAAGAATTTTGACATAGACCCCTGGCTGAATAGCAACATCCCAGATTCTCGACTCAGCAGCAATGATTTCACTTGATCGGTTGGATAGTTGAAAACTATTCAAAATGGATAAGTCAGCGCCGAAAGCTTTATAAACAGGGATGCCAAAACCTATAGGAATTGTTATGTAATTGTGCGTGAATGAATAAGATGTGCCTGGATTCACATGGTAGTTTTCTCCAAATTTATCAAGTGAACCTAGCATTGTGTACTGAATACCTGTATATGGGTGAACGAAGCTGTATTTTGACCACTCCACTAATGCGCCCATTTTGAGTGAGACTACTGTGTTCAAAGTAAACCCCGACCTTTCCAGTGACTTGTGGTCAAAACTATAGTGTTGACTTTGGCCAGCGCCAACTGTTAAATACACATCCTGTTGGCCAGTAAGCGAATAAGCCAAAACCAGAAAAATGAATAAAAGATTTTTTTTCATAACGTTCTGAATTTTAATAACCACAACTAATTTCTGCACAATTATTTTTTTCTAATGCAGCTTTTTCCCCTTTGTTTTAACTTTAAGAAAAACAGAAGAAACTTCCTGCAGGATTTTTTCGAACAAATAGGGTTGCCTCAAATTTTAAATCATAATCCATTATTTAGTACAAAGTATTGGTAGCCTTTTATTTGAATGAATGCACCTTATAAGAAAGATTGAAAAGAAAAATACGGTTATAAAACCGAAAATCAGCATCGTCGAGATAACCAATACCAAGAGCGTCTTTAAAACCGAAATAATAAGACAGACCGCCCCTCCATCTTTTATGTTGGAGGTAGATTGCCGGTTGTAAGCCAATGTCCCAAGTGGCTGCATCACGATAAACCATGTTTCGGGTATTGTCTGCAACCTTAAAATTATTGACGCAGGTGGCCTCTACGCCAAGAAACTTGTAGACGGGAATACGCAGCCCGATGGGAATGGTAATGTAAGAATACCTGATATAGTAGTTGGGAATTATATCTGAATTAAACTTGCTGTGATGATCAGCACCCGTGAAAACAAGATTAATCCCTAAATAAGGTTTGATTCTGGTGAATTTTTCCCAATTAATAGCTGCACCTATGCTTCCAGCTAAAATTGATTTTAATTCAAATCCTGCTTTGTTGGGATCTCTTTCAATCGTATTGAAATAATTGCCCGTGCCTGCTCCGGCTGTCAGATAAAGATCAATTTGGCCGAAAGCTGCACTTGAGATGAAAAAGAAAAGGATGATAAGTTTCGTTTTCATGAAAGCTAAAGGATTGAAAACAAATACATTTTTTTGAAGCCCAGAATGACTGTTTTTGTGGAGAAGAGAGAATTTGAGAGTTGCTTTGGAGGTTGAAGACAAAGATTTTGTTGGTAAAAAGGCAAACAAATTAGATGCTTTCATGCGGAAGCAAGGAAGGAAGGAAGGAAGGCGCGAAGCCTTCACCAATGGGCTTTTGTTGGTTAGGTTGGCCGCTGAAAACCCTGATAAAAGAAAGGATTTCATAGGTAAATTGTAAATTGGTTATGCTTCCAAAATTAAGGTGTTTTTAACCAATAAAATCAAATGAGTAAAAAATATTTTTATTTGAAGAACATATAGATGGCTGGAGATCAATGGCATATATCTAAATATATCAATGTTTGTTGTAAACAAAAAAAACGGCTGAAACATTCTTGTTCCAGCCGTTTTATCAAAAAAGTTTATGAAATGTCAGATCATTTTTTTAGGATCAACCCATTCGGTAAATTGTTCGTCGGTGAGCAGTCCCAAACCGAGCGCGGCCTGTCGCAGTGTGCTGTGTTCAGCATGGGCTTTTTTGGCAATTTTGGCTGCATTATCGTAGCCAATATAAGTGTTGAGAGCAGTCACCAGCATAAGTGAGTTTTCAAGGTTTTGTTTGATACGCTCTTCGTTGGCTTCGATGCCTTCAACGGCATGTTCGGTGAAGCTCACACAGGCATCGCCCAGCAGCCTTGCCGCCTGCAAAAGATTGTAAATCATCACCGGCTTAAAAACATTAAGCTGGAAATGGCCTTGCATGCCACCTGCGGTGATGGCAGCATCGTTGCCGATCACTTGCGCGCATACCATTGAGAGGCTTTCGTTTTGGGTGGGGTTCACTTTTCCGGGCATGATGGATGAACCGGGTTCGTTGGCCGGCAGGATCACTTCGCCAATGCCGCAGCGTGGCCCTGAAGCCAAAAGACGGAGGTTGTTGGCAATATGCATGAGGCTCACAGCCAGTTGTTTGAGAGCTCCTGATGTTTCAACAATGGCATCATGAGCCGAGAGAGCTTCAAACTTATTGGGGGCTGTAACAAAAGGTAGTCCTGTAAGTTTACCAATGTTTTCAGCCACTTTTTCCGAATAACCTTTAGGGGTGTTGATGCCTGTTCCAACGGCTGTGCCACCAAGAGCCAGCTCGCTGAGGTGTTCCAATGTATTTTTCAGTGCTTTGATGCCATGATCAAGTTGTGATACATAGCCCGAAAACTCCTGTCCCAATGTGAGTGGGGTTGCATCCATGAGGTGGGTTCGGCCAATTTTCACGATGTCTTTAAAAGCTTCTGCCTTGTCGTGCAGCGCATCACGCAGTTTTTCGACACCCGGCACTGTGACTTCCACAACCATTTTATAGGCTGCAATGTGCATGGCCGTGGGGAACGTGTCGTTTGACGATTGTGATTTATTTACATCATCATTGGGGTGAATAGCCTTTTTGGCATCGTCGAGGCTTCCGCCGGCTATCACATGTGCGCGGTTGGCAATCACTTCGTTCACGTTCATATTGCTTTGGGTTCCCGAACCTGTCTGCCAGATGACGAGCGGAAAGTTGTCGTCGAGTTTCCCTTCAAGGATCTCGTCGGCAGCAGCAGCGATGAGGTCGCATTTTTCCTTCGAAAGCACCCCTAATTCCATATTGGTGATAGCAGCAGCTTTCTTCAGGTAAGCAAAAGCGGTGATGATTTCTTTGGGCATCGAACCTTCAGGTCCAATGCGGAAGTTGTTACGTGAGCGTTCGGTTTGTGCGCCCCAGTATTTTTCCGAGGGCACTTCCACCGGCCCCATGGTGTCTTTTTCGATGCGGAATTTCATAACGTTGAGAGTTAAAGTGGTTTGTGATGTTAGCGTTTTTTCTTGTCGACACGACTGATGAGCGACATCAGCTCCTGTTGAATGGCAACCAGCTCATCCTGAAACTGTTCGAACTCATTAGGCCGTAAAATACTTACTCTTGTTGCCACATATAACAATGTTTCAACTTCGGTTATAGCCTCGAGTGCATGCCTGAGATGGGCTGAACTTCCGGGCTGTATTCCGCTGCCAAGAGCCGAGGCAATTGATACAGGGATATCAGTGAGTCTGTTTTTTATTTTCCTGCCCAGTCCTTCTTTTTCACTTTCAGGAAAGGTGGCCGATACGGTGTAAATAAGATGAATCAGCTGCATGGTTTTTTGCCATACAGGCATTTGGGTGTGAGGGCGTTCAATCATGATTCTAATTGTTTTTTATGTAGGAGTGTGAGTAATTTCTCAGGTGGATCAGCCCAAACGGCACCGTCATCTGTTTCGACAACCGGCCGCTTGAGTAATTTCGGATTTGATACAATGGCATCAATCCAATCCTTTTCGTTTAAATCTTTCCCTTTATAATGCAGCTTAAAGTCATCTTCCTGCGTACGTATGAAATCCCTGGCCGTTGATCCTGATTTCTGGATAAGGGCTGCAAGTGTTTCATGCGTGAAAGGTTGTTTGAAATAATCCACAATTTCAAAAGCAGGTGCATTTTCAGTCAGTAGAGCCAATCCTGCTCGTGATTTTTTACATCGGGGGTTATGGTAGATACGAAGAAGTGACATATCAACAGGTTTATTGGTTTTCAGGGTTTTCGGTACGGCCAAATTCCATCAGGTACGATTTGAGAAAGTCGTTGAGTTTCCCATCCAAAACAGCTTGTGTGTTGGAAGTCTCAAAACCGGTGCGGTTATCTTTCACAAGTTTATAAGGATGAAGCACATACGACCTTATTTGAGATCCCCATTCTATTTTTTTCTTGTTACCTTCAATTTTGTCGATGGCTTCCTGTTTTTTGCGCAGTTCCATCTCATAAAGCTGAGAGCGTAACATCTGCATGGCTTTTTCGCGGTTTTGGCCTTGTGAGCGTGTAACCTGACATTCTATGACAATTCCGGTCGGTGCGTGGCGCAGGCGCACTGCTGTCTCCACTTTATTTACATTCTGACCTCCCGGGCCGCTGCTGCGGAAGGTGTCCCAACTGATATCGGCAGGATTGATGATAATGTTGATATTGTCGTCGACCACGGGATACACATACACCGATGCAAAGCTGGTGTGTCGACGGTTTGCCGAGTCGAAAGGGGAGAGGCGCACCAGACGGTGGACGCCGTTTTCGCCTTTGAGATATCCAAAACCATATTCGCCTTCAAACTCCAGGGAAACACTTTTGATGCCGGCAACTTCGCCCTCCTGTATATCTAATTGCTTCACTTTGTAACCGTTATCTTCACCCCACATAAGGTACATACGCATGAGCATCTCGGCCCAATCCTGACTTTCTGTTCCTCCGGCACCGGCATTGATATTCAGGATAGCAGAAAGTTTGTCTTCCTCGCTGCTAAGCATATTCATGAATTCAAGCTCTTCAATTTTTTTCAGACAGATCTCGTAAGCAGCATCCACATCAGCAGCTTCGGCGTCGCCACTTTCATAAAACTCACGTGCCATACTCAACTCATCAAACAAATGCAGCGATGCGCTGAAATTGTCGGTCCAGCGTTTTTTCTCCTGAATGAGTTTGAGTTGCTGTTCAGCCTTTTTTGGGTCATCCCAAAAATCGGGAGCGAGGGTTTTTTCTTCTTCTTCTTCTATTTCAACAAGTTTTCGATCCACGTCAAAGGTACCTCCTCAAAGCTTCAAGCCTCTTAGACAACTCTTTTATTTGTTCAGAATTTATCATATAACTATGTTAATCTTATCAATTTATGTATTTCAGGCTGCGAAGGTAAGCAATAAATGGTTGGCATTTATGCATCTTTCGCGTTGAGCACCTCCCAGACTAACGAGGGCTGAAAGCCTTTCTGTATTGCATATTGAGCCATTTTTGCCTTTGCTTCGTACGCATTTGCAGCCTTCACTGTTTTTGACTGCAGCAACTGTTTTAGCACTTCCAGGTATTCATCTGTATCGATTTCCTGCAGCCCAATCTGTATCACCAGATCAGGGATGTTTTTTTGCTTTAGGGCGTAAAGTATTTTGTTTCTGCCCCATTTGTTGTGTCTGAGCTTTCCAAGTGCATAAGCTCTTACAAAGCGGTCTTCATCGATATAATTTTCTTTTTCAAGACTCAAAATGATTGCATCCGTCAACTCATGCGTAATCTGCCAGCTTTTAAGTTTGTCTTTTACATCCTGAATACACCTTTCCTGGTAATCACAAAATTGGCGTGCTTTCTCAAGTATATGACTATGTTCTGCTATCATACAATTCAAAATCAGGCACTAAAGGTAAAAAGAATTTGTAAGGAAAGGAATTAATTTGAAAAATAGTGCAGCGTCACTTCAAAAATCAATGGTGTGTTAGGCGGAATCGAACCCGCACCACCGCTGCCATAAGCCAGCGTTGAAGGAATGAATAATTTAATTTTTCCGGCAGCCCCGATAAGTGGAATCCCTTGAATCCACCCTTCGATAAGCTGGTTTAGGGGACTGGTGAAGAAACTGCCCTGATCAAAAACATCACCATCGAAAAAACTGCCTTTATAACTGACTGTGACAGTGGAAGTGGCTGTTGGCTTGTCGTTTCCACCTTCATTTGAAATAATATAAAACAAACCGCTTTCGAGACGTTGCGCTTCGAGATTGTTATCCTTGAGATAAGTGGTAATTTTTTCGATATCAAGGGCTAAATAGTCTGTTTCACTTTCTTTTTTGCACGAAAACAGGCTCAAAGCAATGAAAAACAGGAGGATGACTTTCTTGTTCATAGGTTTAATGATGTTTGAATAATTTCAGAAACCACCTTGGGAACACCTGCAGTGGCATTTTCACGAATGGTGATAACGTTTTTATAGTGATTGGGTGCTGAAGCTTTTGGATCGATGAGATAAATTGGGATGGAGGCAGGGGCATAGCCGAGCAGGCTGGCGGCAGGATACACCTGAAGAGAGGTTCCTATCACCAGAAAAAGATCCGCCTTTTTAACCAAATGTATTGCCGGACTAATGGCTGGAACAGCCTCGCCAAACCACACAATGTGAGGTCGTAGTTGTGCACCGTCGGCAGCTTTATCGCCCAATTTCAACTCCCATGAATCCAGTTTTGTAATGAGGTCAGCATTCATGGTGCTTCTGGCTTTTTTTAATTCGCCATGAAGGTGAAGTACGCGTGTTGACCCGGCTCTTTCGTGCAGGTCGTCCACATTTTGGGTAATGATGTCAACCTGACAATATTTTTCAAGTCCTGCCAGAGCAAAATGACCTGCATTAGGTTCAACTTCAAATAGTTGCTTGCGTCTTTCGTTATAAAAATCAAGTACCAGTTCCGGGTTGCTTTCCCATGCTTCAGGAGTTGCAAGATCTTCGAAGCGATGTGTGCGCCACAACCCATCGTCATCTCTGAAGGTCTTGATCCCGCTTTCGGCACTGATGCCTGCTCCAGTTAAAACTACAATTCGTTTCATTATTTTTTCAGGATTGAATTAACCTGTTGATAGTTGCATACGGATAAAAAAAGCTGCTTTGAATGAAGCAGCTTTTTTTTGACGTACTAAATGTATGTTTAGAAAAGTTTCATGTCGTCAAGAACTTTCATCACGCTTTTTACTGAATCAGATGAATCGTAGAGCAGTTTCTTTTCTTCTTTGTTGAGATCTACTTCGATAATTTCTTCGATACCACGACGACCCAGTTTCACAGGAACACCAAGATATACGTCGTTCAATCCATATTCACCTTGTAATAAGGCGCAAACGGGGAAGATTCGGTTTTGATCATCAACGATAGCTTCAACCATTTGAGCTGCTGCTGCACCGGGAGCATACCAGGCTGAGGTTCCCATGAGGTTAACAAGTTCACCACCACCTTTTTTGGTGCGCTCCACAATTTTATCAAGCTCTTCTTTTCCGATTAATTCGGTAACAGGAATGCCGTTTACCGAGGTGTAACGCGGTAGTGGAACCATGGTGTCGCCATGTCCGCCCATCAAAAGGGCATGCACATCGGTAGGCGAAACGTTCAGGGCATCACTTATAAATGTACGGTAACGTGCTGTGTCGAGAGTTCCGGCCATTCCGAAAACTTTGCGTGAAGGCTTGTTGCTGGCGAGGTATGCCGCATAAGTCATAACATCCAGAGGATTGGAAACAACAATAATGATGGCATCAGGTGAGTATTTTACAGCCTTTTCGGTTACTTCTTTAACGATGGCGGCGTTGGTTTTAATCAAATCATCGCGCGACATTCCGGGTTTACGTGGTAAACCTGAAGTGATAACAATCACTCCCGATCCCTTTGTTTTCAAGTAGTCGTTAGTTGAACCAACAACACGGGTGTTGAAGTGATTGATAGGGGCGGTCTGCCAGATATCAAGTGCTTTTCCTTCTGCCGTACCTTCTTTAATATCAACCAATACAAGCTCTTTACAGAGGTTTTTGTGGGCGATCACATTGGCACAGGTTGCTCCAACATTACCGGCACCGATTACAGTAATTTTTTCCATTGTATTTATTAATTTGGTGTTTATTTAACTGCTACAAATATACATATCTTCATGTTTGTATGAAAGTCAAAAGCATTTTTCTCTGCCTGAAATTAGCTGTTGAGAAACAAAAATAACAAAGGTTCGCAACTTGAAAAAATCTTTAACAGTTTTTAAACCAATTACGCGTTCAATCGCGACGGATTTCAACCTCTGCACCTCAGTTGGTTTTCTCTTTTGGTGGCCTTAATCAGCATGAATGATTATGGCGCTTTTGATTTTCAGGAGCGAAAAAAAAGCTGATGCAACAGCACCAGCTTTTTTAAATTTTCACTTATTCAAGTTTTGGCAGCCTTCCCGGTGTATAGGGTGTCTTGAGTATGTCGAGATTTTTTTCAACCTCCTTCAAGTCGTTATCTATGGTTTGTAGCCGTTGATGGATGCCCGGGATTACTTCCTGCACCATCAGCAGGTTGTCGCGCATGGTTTTGGTAGGTTCACTCGTTGAACCCCATGTGCCAGCCAATGCTGCCCACAAACGGTAAGATACAGAGACTTGTTCCGGTGGTACTTCTTCAAAACTTGCTTTGGCTTCCGTTCCATTCATTAAATAATCAATATCACGTAGTTCCAAAGCTATTTTTTTGGTTTTGTCACGCATTGCATCAGGTGCATCATAGGTGTATTGAAGCAGCTGACGGATATTTTCGTTGCGTTTCTTAAGCTCAGCAGCAAAACGTTCAGCACCATCAACGATTCTCCTTGTTTCAGATGCCTCAGCAAAAAACGAATTTAACGCTGGACGATCTTCGGCAGGGAGAGTGGCGTTGTTGAGAACAACTGCATTAAAGGCTTGCTGTTGTCCCAGTGATTTTAATGTGCCATTGTGATCCATTGCAAACTCAACAGTGTATTTCCCCGGTAGAACCAAGTGTCCGTCGTTGTTGTTGGAGGTTGGTTTGAATTCGGGTTTATCACTTGCGCGAGCTGAAGGGCAGTCGTAGCGCAGTTTCCAGTTCAGGCGATTGACACCCTTTTTTGGTTCGTGATACAGTTTCCTGACGATCGCTCCATTAGCATCCTTGATGGTAAAGATCAGGTAAGGAGCTATTTCTTCTTCCTCTTCCATTAATATTTCGCGTGTGGGCTGTGGGATAGGCTCGCCTTTCTCGAAAAGGTCTTTTTCTTTTTTCAGACGCTCCTGCTTTTTGGTTTTAGGAACTTCTTTTAGATAATAGGTAAAGGTTGCGCCAAATTCAGGGTTTGGAGCTGTGTAATACATCGAACCTTGTCCATAACGTGAATCGGCTTCGAGGAACATCAGCGCGTCTTTAACAGGGAAAAGAATAGCTTCCTCATCCTGTAATTTTTTTGCTGATATTTCACGTAAAGGACTGTAATTATGTAAGATATAAAAACCACGACCAAAAGTGGCGATAACAAGATCGTTTTCCCTTTCCTGTATTGCTATGTCGCGCACCGGGATATCAGGAAGTCCGCCGGTGAGTTTGGTCCAGATTTTTCCTCCATCAACGCTAAAGTAGAAACTGAATTCTGTTCCAACGAAAAGCAAATCGGGATTCACAAAATCTTGAGCGATAGTATGCACTGTTTCTTTGGGTAAGTTGGCAGAAATGGAAGTCCAGGTCTTGCCTTTGTCGGTTGATTTAAGCACATAGGCAACAAAATCATCGCTTTTGATGTTGTTAAACGTGGCATATACCACCTGTTCATCGAATCGTGATGGTAAAACATCGCTGACATAAGCGTATTTCGGGACACCGGGGAAATTCTCTGCTTTAAACCAGTTTTTGCCATTATCTTCGGTAACCTGAATCAGTCCGTCGTCGGTACCTGCGTAGATAAGACCCTCTTTAACAGGTGATTCGGCTAATGCAACAATTGTTCCCCATTGTGATGTTGAAAGGTCTTTGGCAACGGCGTTCGAAGGCCAGTATTTATCCATTACCTTAAATTGGTTACGGTCTTCGTTGCGTGTAATATCTTCACTGATAACTTCCCAGCTATTTCCTCTGTCGTCGCTTTTGAATACTTTGTTGGCAGCCATATACAAGCGTGTTTTGTTGTGCTTGCTAAGGATAAAAGGGCTGTCCCAGTTCCAGCGGTAATGAAGTTCGTCTTTGCGTGGTTCAGGTTTTATTTTGAGTGCTTCGGTGCTGGATTTATCATAGCGGTAGATATTTCCATATTGATAGGCGGAGTAAACAATGTTTGGATTATCTTCTTCAATGGCTTGCCAGAAGCCATCACCACCAAGGGTTACAATCCATTCATCGTTAGCAACTCCGGCGCTGTTAATGTTTTGCGATGGTCCGCCCATGCTGTTGTTGTCCTGTGTTCCGCCATATACCCAATAGAAAGGTTTGGTGTTATCAACGTTTACGCGGTAAAACTGCGTAACCGGCAGATTGCTTTTGAAGATATAGTTAGCGCCATTATCGAAAGTTTCATACAAGCCGCCGTCACCTCCAATGGTCCAGTGTTGTGTATCGCTTGGGTCGATCCACATGCAGTGGTCGTCCACATGTCTGTTTTTCAAGCCTATATTGTTCCATGTTTTACCACCATCGGTTGTAACTTTTGAAACAACTTCCATGCTGTAAACCTTGTCGGCATCCACGGGATCACATACCAAAATATTGAAATATTGTCCGCTACTGGTATAACTACTCATTTTTGACCATGAAGCTCCTTTATTGGTTGAGCGATAAATACCTCCGTTATCCTCCTGTGCTTCGGCAATGAGGTAAATGATATCGGGGTTGGCAGGCGATACTTCAATGCACATTCCACCCACATGACCTGAGGGTGTTCCGTTCGTAAGTTTCTGCCAGTTTTTGCCTGCATCGGTAGTTTTATAAACAGCAGATTCTGGTCCACCGCCAATTTTGGTGTAAAAATGTCTGCGTCGTTGTTCAGAGGTGGCATAGATCACATCCGGGTTGCGCGGATCCATTGTCATGTGATTGACCCCTGTGTTTTCACTTATAAAAAGTACCCGTTCCCAGGTTTTGCCTCCATCGGTGGTTTTATAAAGTCCGCGTTCACCTCCTGAAGCCCACACTGAGCCTTCAGCAGCAACATAAACGACATCAGAATTTCGTGGATCGATAAGTATTTTTCCAATCTGACGCGATTCTTTCAATCCCATGTTTTTCCAGCTTTTTCCACCATCTTCTGACCGGTATACCCCGTTGCCATAGCCCAAAGCGCGCTGATGGTTATTTTCGCCCGTGCCAGCCCAGACAATTTCGGTGTTGGAGGGATCAATACTTATTGCACCAATGCTGTAAGCTCCGTAGTTATCGAAAACAGGCGAAAAAGTCGTTCCATTATTCGTCGTTTTCCAGATATGCCCCGAAGCAACTCCTGCATAGTATTCGCTGTGATTGGTAGGATTTACAGCAATAACTGCAATACGCCCTGAGGTGAAGGCCGGTCCAATACCACGCCATTTCATTCCTCCAACGAGATCACTTTTCAAGGTGTCGGATGGGGTGTCGTTTTTTTTGTTTTTCTGACCGAAAACATTGATGCTAAGTAAAATACTTAGCGCAACGAAGGTCGTAAAAAACCATGTTCTTTGACGGTGTGTTCTTTTCATGATGTAGGTTTATGAAAGTGAGGTAAAAGTAGGACGTAGATTATACTTTAAATAGCTGAATCAGTTTACGGTTGTTTTTTGTCAGAAACTGAATCCTCTCTTTAAAATGAAAACAGAAAAAAATATTACCATAATAGCTAAACTCATCAAAAAGAAAGGAAACTTTTTAGGAAAGGGCAGAGGTTTCAAACGCTGTGGCGTAGCTGTGAAAAGCGTTGGGACAAGCAGAATCAGCATAAAGATGGAGAGAATAATATTTTTTGCTTCAAGGGTTTCGTTCGTTATTACAAAAAGGATGAGACTGCCCGTGAGCCAGGGAAGAATAAAAAAGACAACAGTTTTTATTATCTTCTTTTTGAATGTGATGTTTTCGGCAAATTCGGCATGAGCAACGAAAAGTTTACCTGCCAGCATCCCCGATTTAACCATGAAAAAGAACGACATACCTACTGTTAGCAAAAGCATAATACTCTTTATGCCCATTTCACGTGCTACTCGAACAAGTCCGGTTTGAGAAATGATATTTTCGCTTAAAAGCCCAAAAGTCATGTTGAAAGCCTGAAGAAAAATCCATAAGGAAAAGAAAAGGAGAAAGGCGTTTTTTTTGGACACAACCAAAAAGACAAAGAGGGCGATAATGCCGGTAATAAAACTACTGACGGGTGTTGCCATAAGGATGCTGATGATGGCATCGGTTGTCCATAACGGACTCTCATCGGGCAGGTCGAAAACGATGGTGTTGATAAAAAGCTTCGCAGGAATGTCGAAATCGTAGGCAATATATAGTACTGAAAGCCCTGAGATGATGTAGAGCAAAAAATAACTGATCAAAAAAATAGACAAAGAATGCAGACCGAGTATCAGGTTCCGCCAGCTTTCTTTTTGTCGGACGGTTTTTTCCATATATCGGTTTTTGCTGTGGTTTTAAGCAGTTTTTTTGCCAAATCCTCCCTGTTAAGTTTCGACAGGGTATTTCTTATCCAGGATTGGTTCTCACTTTTGTACCAGAAAAAGAAGGTTTGCTGCGCTTGTTTTTCAGGTTTGCTGCGCGCTGTGAAAACAGGTTTCAATGTATAAGGGTCGAAGCCCGAGTAATAGATTACTGTTGCCACAGTCATGGGTGTTGGAGTAAAGTCCTGAACCTGTTCGAGTTTAAAGCCAAGTTCTTTGGTGTCAGCCGCCAGCTGAGCCATGTCTTCAAGGGTGCTTTCCGGATGGCTGGAAATGAAATAGGGGATGAGTTGTTGTTTGAGTCCAGTTTCGGTGTTGATCTGCTCAAACTTCTTTTTGAGTTTGTGAAAAAGTTTAAATGAGGGTTTGCGCATGGCTTTCAATACGCGGTCGGAGGTGTGTTCAGGAGCCACTTTGAGCCTTCCACTCACATGTCGTGTCACCAGTTGGCGCAAATATTCATCATAACCTAACTTGTCGCTCATCTCTTTATCGTCGTTCAGAAACAAATCGTAGCGCAGTCCTGAGCTCACGAAAGCTTTCTTCACCGATGGGTGACTGTCAACGGCTTTGTATATTTCTGTTAAAGGATGATGATCGGTATCCAGATTGCTGCATATATTTGGGAAGACACAGCTTGGTCGTTTGCAGTTATCGCAAATTGGCTGATGCTTGCCCTTCATTTTATACATATTTGCTGATGGGCCGCCAAGGTCGCTGATATATCCTTTGAAATCGTCCATTTTGGTAATCTGATCTACCTCAGCCAGAATGGATTTCTGACTGCGGCTGGCAACAAATTTTCCCTGATGGGCCGAGATGGTACAAAAACTACACCCGCCAAAGCAACCGCGGTGCATATTCACCGAGTGACGTATCATGGTATAAGCAGGAATATCACCTCTCTTTTCGTATTTTGGATGCGGCTTTCGGGTGTAAGGTAGATCGAAGCTGGCGTCAATCTGTTCTTCACTGAAGGTTGGGAAGGGTGGATTGATATGAATGCGATATCCTGCTGCTTCCTGAATCAACCGTGCAGCATGGGCTTTGTTGGATTCCTGTTCAATATGACGGAAATTTCCCGCATAGGATTTCTTGTCGGTGAGACACTGTTCATGTGATGCCAGATGGATATCGCCCCAGGGTGATTTTTCGGCTTCCAGTTGTTTTTCTCTAAGGAAAAAGGTTTGCTTGATATGTGTCAGCTCTTCGATCTTTTTGCCTTTATCGAGCTCGTGCAGGAGTTCAAGCAAAGCAAGTTCACCCATTCCATAAATGCCTATATCTGCTTTGGAATCGACTAAAATACAGGGTTTCAGCTGATCTGACCAATAGTCATAATGTGTAACCCTTCGCAGTGAAGCCTCAACGCCGCCTATTACGACAGGCACATCAGGATAAAGATTTTTGAGGATGTTGCTGTAAACAGTTGTTGCATAATCAGGCCTGAAACCGCTTAACCCGCCAGGAGTGTATGCATCGTTGGAACGCAGGCGTTTATTGGCGGTGTAATGATTCACCATGCTGTCCATGTTGCCTGAGGTAACACCGAAGAACAATCTGGGTTTGCCAAACTTTTTGAAATCACGCAGGTCGTCCTGCCAGTTGGGTTGGGCTACAATAGCTATCTTAAACCCTTCACGCTCAATGATACGGCCTATTACAGCAGCACCAAAAGCCGGGTGATCCACATAAGCGTCGCCGGTGATGAGCACTACATCGAGCTCGTCCCAGCCTCGTAGTTCAGCTTCTTTTTTTGTCGTAGGAAGCCAGTCAGTAAGTTTATAGTTGTTCATAGTTGAAATTCAGTACCATGCAAAAGTAGTAAAAGAAATACTATAACACTTAGTTAGCTTCGTCTTTGGTGTTTGGTTAATACACTTATTATCTGAAGACCTCAATAATAAAGTGCACTTAACGAAGTGTGTGATATGTTTTTGAGATATGACTTTATGATAAATTTATATGTCATCAAGTAATTCTGAAACAGAAATTTAAAACTGTATTTCTAAAAAACTGTTTTCAGATTGGGCTTTATTATTCCTGTATTTTTGCAAAAAAAAAACACATGAAAAAACTGCTCTCCACAATTTTGATGGTCTTACTTATGATTGTTGTCATTGTTGACGCAAACGGTCAAAAAACCATTCATAAAGATATTCTTTTAAAAGGCAATGTCAAAACAATTAGGGAAAGTGTTTACAGCAACACATCGGGAAAAGAAATTCCTGAAAAAGGAAAGCTGAAATATTCCTATCTTAATATTTTTGATGAACATGGAAACAAGACATCTGACATTAAATACACTGAATCAGGCGAAATAGATAACCAATACAAGTATTTTTATAATCTGAAAAATCAGCGGATACGCATGGATATGTTAACCTCAATGGGAGTGTTGATTCGATGGATTGAATACCGTTACAACGAAAAAGAACGCTTGATCCAGGACCAAAGTTTTGCTGCTGACAGCACTCCTGAAAAGCTTTTCGTATACCACTATGACAGCCTTGATAAAGTAGTTGAGGATTATACCTATCTTAGTGATGGTAAAATAAATATGCGCTTCACCTATGTTTATAACGAAAAGGATCAAGTGATCGAAAATAAACGCTTCAGCCCGGAAGGTGACCTTTTAAGATCACTTCAGTTTAGCTACAACGAATCAGGTTACCCTTCGCAAGAGGTTCATCTTTCGGCAGATGGGGAAATTCAAAGAACAATGCAGTATATATATCAATGGGACCAATTAGGAAACTGGGTACAAAAGGTGATTTACGAGAATAGCTTGCCAATACAAATTTTAGAAAGGGAAATTGAATACAGGTAAGTTAAGGCAATCTCTGACATATTAAATTAACATATAAGTGCTTTTAAATGAATTAATTAACGACATTAGGCCAAAACCAAACCTTACTCTTTCCTGCCCCCAAAAGAAAGGTTCAGACAGATTTTTCACAAATGCTGTCAAGAGTTAAAATATCACTTTCTTCCATTTTAAACTGCACTGCCTCAATATTTTCCTTTATATGTTGTTCGCTGCTCATCTTGGGTATGGCCATCATTTGAGGTTTGCTTACCAGCCAGTTGAGTGCAATTTGAAAAGGCGTTTTAGCGTATTTTTCAGCAAGAGCAACCAGTATGGGGTGATTTGCTTGTGCAACATCCCCTTTCATTACCGGCCGCCAGGCAGTGATGCTGATACTGTTTTTAAGACACCACGGGATGATTTCACTTTCGATATGGTCGTTGTAACTGGCCTTGTTACGGGTAAATAAATTGTACTCAACCTGATTGGTAATGATGGGAGCATCTGTATAATACGCTATCTCATGCATGAGTTCAACAGGGAAATTGCTTAGCCCAAAATAACGTATCACTTTATCATCCAACAGCTTATTTATGGCGCTAATAGTCTGACTTATAGGTACTTCAGGATTTGGCCAGTGTAAAAGAAGCAGATCAATTTGGTCGATACCAAGGCGGTTACGACTGGCTTTTGCTGACCTGATTACTTCTCCAAACTGAAGATTGTTGCCCGAAACTTTGGTGGTAATGAAGTAGCTGCTTCGGTCAAAATTCTTGATGGCTTCAGCTACCAAATGCTCCGTATGTCCGCCGGCATAAATTGCAGCTGTGTCGATGTGCTTCACACCCAACCCGATAGCCGTCTCAATGGCATGTATCCATTTGGAATCTTCAGTTGTATCAGGACTTTGTCTTCCTCCCATTTCCCAGGTACCCAGACCCAGTACCGGCATCGACAGTTCATTGTTAATAAGGATTTCAGGTATCGTGTTCATCGGTTTATCAATTTATTAATTGCTTCAATTTCAGTTTGTCCAAGCGTTTTTGCACCACCAGCCAGTTGGCTTAGCAGCATGATTTTTGCGCAGTTTTCGAGTACTTCCACCCGATCGAATGCTTCCAGAAGCGTTTTTCCAACCGCCAGAATGCCGTGGTTTTTTAAAAGAACGACGTCAGCACTCAAAGTTGCATTAGCAACAGCTTTTGCCAGTTCTTCGGTTCCCATAAGTTCGTATTCAGCAAATGCAGGCTCTCCCAAAATGGCCCATGATTCTCCGGTTATTCGTGTATTTATGGGGGTATGTGCTACAGCAAAAGCCGTTGCTGTTGGAGGATGCGCATGAACGATTGCTTTTACGTCGGGTCGCGCTGCATAAATGGCAAGGTGCATAGCCGTTTCCATGCTGAGCTTTACATTAGGTTCAATTGGTTCGCCTTCACTGTCGAGCATACAAATTTCATAACCCTTCATGCGGCCCTTGTCGGTTTGGGATGGCGTAATGAAAACCATTCCATTGCCTCGTACACTGATGTTACCTCCCGAAGTAGTGGTGAGTCCACGCTCATACAGTCGTCGCATATAATAAGCGACTTCATCTTTTAAGTTGTTGATAATGAATGATTCTTCGTCCATCTCAGTTATTTTTATACAACTTTTTCATCATTGGCCGGATGATTCTGCCTTGTGCTTTCAGTATGCCTTTTTCGGTGATGATTCCTGTGATAAGTTTGGAAGGTGTGATATCGAAGGCAGGATTAAAAGCTGTTGACCCTTCTGAAGCCACCTTGATTTTTCTTAAAATACCTTCTGCATCAGGGCCTTCCTGAAAAAGAACTTCTTCTTCGCTGCGATGTTCTATTTCAATATCCTCACCGGTGTCACATTGCTGATCGATAGTTGAAGTTGGAGCTGCAATATAAAAAGGAATTTTATAATATGCTGCCAGTATGGCTCGGTCGAGCGTGCCTATTTTGTTGGCTGTGTCACCGTTACAGGCGATACGGTCAGCCCCTGTGATAATCAAATCTACTTTTCCCTCTGCCATCAGCGTGGCTGCTGCTGTATCCGGAATAATCTGATGATCAATCTGTTCGTTATGTAGTTCCCATGCTGTAAGTCGTGCACCCTGTCCGCGCGGACGTGTTTCATCTACATATACAAACACTTTTTTACCTTGGTCGCAAGCAGTATAAATAGGGGAGAGGGCTGTGCCATAATCCACAAACGCCAGCCAACCGGCATTGCAATGGGTGAGCACACGGGTGCGTGCTCCAAAAAGCTGACTCCCGAAAAGTCCAATGTTACGGCTGTCCTCAATGTCTTTTTGCGCTACCATTCTGGCTTCTGCAACTGCATTTTCAACAGAAACAAGGCCGGCAGCAAACACTTTTTCAACGGCATAAAACAAGTTTCTGGCAGTAGGGCGTGTGCCTTCTATTAATCTTTTTGCATTTACAATGTTTTCGGGATTGGCATCATCTGTCTGAATAAAAGCCTGTGCCATTGCAAAACCTGCCGCAGCACCTATCGCTCCTGCCCCCCTGACAATCATCGTACGGATAGCATCACAGGTTTGCTGATAGGTAGTGCAGGTGTGGATTTCAAAACTCCAGGGCAACTTATTCTGATGAATCATCAGCACATGTTCACCTTCCATCCAAACCGTTTGGTAATATTTACCGTTGACATTCATTTCTTTAGATTGAAGATCGTTCTATCTTGTTTCTGTTAAAAGCCCTAACGCAACGGATACCATCGTGCCTATGCCTGTAGCCAGGCTGCTTTCGTCGATATCAAAAGTGGGGGTGTGAAGACCTGAAATAATACCTTCAGCAGCGTTAGCAGTTCCCAGCCGAAAAAAACATGCCGGAACCTCGTGGGTGTACCATGCAAAATCTTCGGCAGTCATACGCTGATCAATATGAATAACATGCTCGTGTCCAAGATATTGAGTTGCCGATTCAAATGCCTTTTCGGTAGTAATAGGATCATTAAGTAAAACAGGATATCCTTTTTCTATGAACACTTCTGCCTTTGCTCCTGCTGCCTCTGCAGTATGCCGCGCAATTTCTTCGATTTTTAGAGCGGCTTTTTTACCCCACACTTCATCGAATGTGCGAAAAGTGCCATGAATTTTTACCTCTGACGGGATAATATTATGCGCTCCGTTCGCAATTATCTTTCCAAATGATAAAACGGTAGGAACAAGGGGAGGTGCCATTCGGCTTGCAACCTGCTGAAGGTTAACAATGATCTGACTTGCAACCAAAACGGTATCGTTGATAAGATCAGGCATGGCAGCATGACCTCCTTTGCCTTTTACAGTTATGTTTACCTCATCGCCCGATGCCATAAACGGGCCGGAACGAAATCCAACTTTGCCTGCCTCCATCGTTGGTAACACATGAAGTCCTGCAATGGCTTTAACCTCAGGATGATGCAAAACACCAGCTTCTATCATGGCTTTTGCACCACCAGGTAGTTTTTCTTCCGCCGGTTGAAACAGTAGTTTTATACTGCCTTCAAATTCATGCTTTAACTCCTGAAGAATCCGTGCGGCAATTAACAGAATAGTTGAATGAGCATCATGTCCACAGGCATGCATTACGCCTTCATTCACTGAACAATAACTCTTTTCTGATTGCTCAAAAATTGGTAACGCATCCATATCGGCACGTAGTGCAACACATGTTTTCTCTGGATTTTTGCCTTCGATCAGTGCTACAATTCCATAGCCCGAAACATGAGTTTGATGCGATATGCCATAAGCTGAAAGTTTTGAAGAGATGTATGCCGATGTTTCCTTCTCGTGAAAACTCAACTCGGGATGCCGATGAAGGTGTCGTCTTATTTCGACAGCTTCATCATAATAGCTGTTAATATGTTCCCTGATGACCTGATGGATTGACTTCATGTGCAAATTGAATTCTTTTTGGCAAAGATAATTTAATTTTGGCGTTGGCTTTAGCAACTGTAATGGCTGATCTGTCAGATAGATTGTATCTAAAATTTCAGCAACATTTTACTGAAACTAGTGATTTCGATATCTTTGTGAAACTTTTTAAAGAAGGGAAAAATGGCTGCAACAAACAGAAAGAAACGTGCTTTCAATAATAAATTTCTCACAACCGCTTTAATAACAATTTGCTTTTTTATTGCATTTAGTGCCATTCCTGCAGGACTTGCCTTTGTGCTAAAGCCTGATGGTAGTCTATTGCAGATGGATGCCGGGATTTATAAAATCCCGCTTTTTAAGGATTTTCTGTTGCCGGGTTTTGTTCTGGCGTTTGTAATTGGGGGTGGACAGCTGTTAACAGCACTTTTATTAATGAGAAGAAGTCAAAAACGTCTATGGGGGGTCTTGATTTCGGGTGTTATTTTGATAATCTGGATTGTCGTTCAGATGTTGTTGATTGGCTTTAACAGCTGGTTACAACCTTTCATTTTTGCCCTTGGATTAACAGAAATCCTGATCACTTTAGCACTTCTTAAACAACAAAATCAAACGAAATAGAAGTTCTACTTTCTTATATCGAATTGGTTATCAATGAGAAGAGCTTTCTCAAAACTTCCGGCTATACGTTCCCAAGGCACGATTTTAAAGTTCTGCATGGTATCAACTGAACCTGTTTTGTTGTATCCATCCTGAGCGATAAAAAATCCATTTGGATAGATATTGCTAAATCCAAAATTACTTACATCAATTCCATCAGTTTCCTGTACACCATCGATTTCAGCTCCGTCGCCAATGCTGAAACAACCGATAAATTTGTTTTTCCAGTTTCGTTCGTAAACAGCATAGGTATTTAAACCTTGAACAGAAGCAATTAGATAACCTTTTCCGTTTGCTCCATAATAAATTGTAAGTCCTTCAATATCATGTGCTAAGTAGGGCTCAGTGGTGTCAGCGACTAATTTTCTGTCGAGAGGTAGGTGAGGCTCAGCAAAATATTTCCATATTCCAAATGTCTCTTCGCCAATGTACAAATACCCCAATTCATCATCTGCAACGCAGCCTTCTGTTTGTTTTCCAACAACAAAGTTTCTAACTTTCACAGCATCAATGGTGTTGTTCTCTGTAGCAAATAGCTCCCATTGCTCAACAGCTCCATCTTTGCTATTCATAAATGCATAAAATTTTCCGGAAGCAGCGCTTTTATATAAGCAAAAACCATACACTTCATCCAATCCCGAAATAATGGTGCGTGCTGCAATATCTCTCAAAAAACCTGAATCAGGATCAATGGCAAAAATGGAAATTGCATTAAAGGAACGGTTACTAGCTGCAACAATGTCGACTTTACCATTGCCAAGGTCGAAGCCATAACGTGTATCAACATTATTGACACGGCCAATGGGCATAAACTGCTTCTCTTTGCCCTGAAGGTCATAAACTACAAGTCCTGCTTTTTTGTTTGTCCCGATTATCAGACTCTTTGAAGCATCTGTTGGATGAATCCAAATGGCAGGATCGTCGGCAGAATCTCCGGAGGTATCCATGATGTCGGTTTCGACCGTTGCCTGAACTTCTTTACAAGGATAATCTGATTTGGATTTACCCCATTGGCTGATTTGTGTGCAGGAAGTAAAAAAAAGTACAGACAGCAGGAAAATTGAAATCGTATTTTTTAACATGAGCGATTGTTTTAAAATTTGATTTTGTAAAGAATCAATATTATAAGTAGTTAGATAGCAATATATTATGTATTTTAAAATACAATGAAAAAGTCATAACCAAATAACCTGCTACAAAATTTACAGTCTTTATTGAAGCATTTCAAAGTTACAAAAATAAGCCACAAATTGCTTTTTTCTGTAATTCTAACATTAAGTTATTATTAATGTATTTGGAAATCAAGACGGTAAACCAACAAAAAAAGGGCTAAATTTTCTTTTCATGTGCTGAGGAATGTTTTTGTTGATTCTGAATCCAATAACACTTTGTGCACCTCTGTGATTCTTAGTGTAACTTTGTGATATAGCTATTGCACGGAGTGCCACCAAGAAGACACTAAGTTTCTCAAAGAAAAAGATCATTATTATCTGAATCCAATAACACTTTGTGCACCTCTGTGATTCTTAGTGTAACTTTGTGATATAGGCTATTGCACAGAGTGCCACCAAGAAGACACTAAGTTTCTCAAAGAAAAAGTTGATTATTATCTGAATCCAATAACACTTTGTGCACCTCTGTGATTCTTAGTGTAACTTTGTGATATAGCTATCGCACAGATTGCCACCAACAAGATATTAAGTTTCACAAAGAATAAGATGATTATTATGAGCGAAGATGAACTATCAAAAATGATTATTGGATTTGCTATTCAGGTACATAAACAATTAGGGCCAGGTTTATTAGAATCTGCATATAAGGAATGTCTTTATTATGAAATTAGGCAGGCCGGCTTAAATGTTCAAAAAGAAAAACCAATGCCAATTGTTTATAAAGATGTTAAGCTTGATCATGGTTATAGGATCGACTTGTTAATCGAAGAAAAAGTGGTAGTAGAAATTAAAACTGTTGAGGCATTTAGCGATGTTCATATTGCTCAAGTTCTTACTTATCTAAGATTAGGCAATTATAAACTTGGATTGCTTTTTAATTTCCATACTACAGTGCTTAAAAACGGTATAAAAAGAATTATAAATTGAAGTCAGCACATCAAAATAAGATTTAGCCAAAAAAAGGCTAAGTTGATCAAGCTCACAGGAATTGCTTATTTTTGCAGCATGGAAACAAAACGTCAGCAAAAAATATCAGCCTTGCTTTATCGTGAGCTGAGTCAAATCATACAGAATGAGCTTAAAGCTGTAACAGCCGGAACGCTTGTAACAGTTACCAAGGTCGTCATATCTCCTGATTTGTCGATTGCAAAGGTATACCTGAGCATCTTCAGTAAAACAAAAAAGCAGGTAGTTCTGGATCAGTTCAGGATTCGCACGCGTGAGATAAGGGGAATACTCGGAAATAATGTCCGCCATCAGCTTAGAGTTATTCCTGAACTGCAATTTTTTGTGGATGACTCGCTGGATTATATCGAAAAAATTGATCAACTGCTGAAAGGCGATTAATACGGATGATTCATGCAATACGACCCAATCAAACGTAGCCTTGGAAAAGTATTTAACAGATCGGCGGCTTTGCGGAAATTATTTTATAACTTATTGGATATATTGTTGTTACGAAGCTGGCATGTAAAAAAACAACTGCGTGGCTGGGCTGCACTTCAAAAGGGAGAAGTCAACGTTCTTGACGCTGGCTCCGGCTTCGGACAATATGTTTACTTCCTTTCAAAGAAACATCCCGACTGGAGTATCCTCGGACTGGATGTGAAAGAAGAGCAGATTGATGACTGTAACCAGTTTTTCTCTAAAATTGGAGCATCAAAGGTGAAGTTTGAAACAGCTGATCTCACAGCTCTTACCTTTTCAAATCGGTTCGACCTGGTGCTCTGTGTCGATGTAATGGAGCATATTGAAGAGGATCGCAAAGTGCTGAATAATTATTTCAACGCATTGAAAAAAGGAGGGATGTTACTAATCTCAACTCCTTCTGATCAGGGCGGATCTGATGTTCACGATGATCATCACGCTGACGGAGCGGTAGGTTTCATCGACGAGCACGTACGCGATGGATATGCTGTTGCTGATCTTGATGAAAAACTTAAATCGGCTGGTTTCACAAAAACGGATATAAGGTATCAATATGGGTGGCCCGGAAAAATATCCTGGAAACTCTCGATGAAATATCCGATTCAATTATTGAATGTATCCAAACTCTTTTTCGTTCTGTTACCTTTTTATTATGTGTTATTTTTCCCTTTTTGCCTCGTGCTGAACTGGTTAGATGTACGATTAACGCATAAAACAGGAACAGGACTTATTGCAAGAGCATGGAAATAATGCGTCAGGTAGCCATTAAAAACAAAGTAGTGTTTTGAATCTTCCGTTTTATATTGCCAAGAGGTATTTGCTGGCAAAAAAAAGCCATAATCTTATCAATATCATCTCTGCTATCTCAGTGGCTGGTGTTGGAGTAGGAGCTTTTGCCCTTATCGTTGTTCTCTCTGTTTTCAATGGTTTTGAAAAAGTGATAGGCACAATGATCGACACTACCACTCCTGATTTACTCATTGAACCAACAGCTGGAAAATGGATCGATATGGATTCTTCTGCACTGCAGGAACTATCCGGAATGAAAGGTGTGCGGGGTGTTGTGGAGGTTATCGAAGAGGATGCTTTATTTCGTTACCGGGAGAAGCAACATATCGGCCGTATCAAAGCTGTTGGAAATAACTTTCAGGATTTGAAGGTGTTAGATAGCTTAATTGTAGAAGGTGAAGCTTTGCTCTCAACAGAAGGAGTGAATCAGGCTGTTGCTGGTATTGGAGTTGCCTGGTATCTCGGTTTTCAGGCTGGAGCAAATTTCGATCTGTTACAGGTGTATGTTCCCCGTAGAGGGAATCCCGGTTCTTTTAGCATCGATCAGGGATTTAATGTTGAGTCAATACGTGTTGGAGGGATTTTTTCTTCCCAGCAGGATTTTGATGGTCAGATTGTATATGTTCCTCTTGCTTTTGCCCGGCAGTTGCTTGAGTTGGAAAACAAATCTAGTGCTGTTGAGGTTTATTTGCATCAAGGGGCTGACGCTAAAAAAATCAAACAGAAAATCGTTTCGGTAACAGCAAATAATTTCACGGTTAAAAATCGTTATGAGCAGCAGGAAACGCTGTTCAATATCATGAAAAGTGAAAAATGGGCCATTTTTATCATCCTGACTTTTATACTTTTTATGGCAACTTTTAATGTAATAGGCTCGCTTACAATGCTTATCGTTGATAAGAAGAAAGACACGCAAATTTTACGGCAACTTGGCGCTTCTCCTCCGGTGATACGCCGTTTATTCCTTTTTGAGGGACTGCTTATCTCAACAGCCGGCGGTATTATTGGATTGGGTCTGGGAATTATCCTTGTCTGGATTCAGGAAGTTTTCGGAGTTATTGGCCTCGGAGACGGTTCAGGAGCATTTGTTATTGATGCTTATCCGGTTGATTTACAGCTGATGGATGTTTTTGTAGTACTGATTACTGTGCTGGTTATCGGTGGTTTTGCCTCATTTATGACAGTAAAATGGTTGGTAAAAAAACTCGTTTAATACCTTTATAAAATTCCTGTATTTTTTGACGATTCAATCAGATTGGTGAGGCTGACAAAATCAGAAACACTCAATTGCTCAGCTCTTTTATTGAAAAAGTCGTTCTCAATAATTGATGGTGTCACATACTCCCGCAATGCATTTCTTAAGGTCTTACGACGTTGGTTAAAACCTTTTTTAACAATTTGCTGAAACAATTTCTCATTACAATCCAAATGATCGGTTTCATTTCGCTTTAAGCGAATAACAGCCGATTTCACTTTTGGTGGAGGATTGAACACCTTTTCACCTACAGTAAATTGATATTCAATGGAGTACCATGCCTGAAGCAAAACACTCAGAATTCCATAGGTTTTGTTTCCCGGGCTCGAAGCAAGTCGTTCAGCTACTTCTTTCTGAATCATGCATACGACTTCATTTACTTCATGTTTATAGTTTAAGACCTGAAAGAAAATCTGACTGCTGATATTGTAAGGGAAATTGCCAATGATGGTAATCGGTGCCTGAAAAACGGATAAGTCACTTTTGAGGAAATCTTCCAAAGAAATTTTTGAGGCAAGCTCCGGGAAATTGGCATGAAGATAGTCAACCGATTCTTCGTCTATCTCAATTATATGGAGCTTTTCGAGCTGATCCTCAATCAGAAATTTAGTTAAAACTCCTGTACCTGCACCAATTTCAATTACTGTAGCATTGGATGTTGAGATCAAACCAACTATTTTTCGGGCAATATTTTGATCGGTGAGAAAATGCTGTCCAAGATGTTTTTTAGGCCGTACCATACAATTGCTGCTTTAGAGGGTGTCGCCGCGCAAAAGTCGGTATTTTTGACGAGCCTGAGCAGCAAATATGCTGGCAGGATACTGGTTGAATGTGATTTCGTATAGTTTACGCGCGTTCTCCGCGTTATGAAGTCTGGTTTCATTGAGCTGAGCGCTGCGATACAGGGCATCATCAGCCAGATAATGATCGGCATAATTCAGGTAAATCTCCGAAAAAAGGCTGTCAGCTTCCTGAAACTTCTCTTTCATAATTAAAAGCTCTGCCTTTTTTAGCAGAATATGCGGCTTTAAGATCAGACTTTTGGAATTTGCTGATAATGAATCAAGTATAAAATCAGCTTCCTGCTCTCTTTTCTGCCATGTGCGTAAGTCTGCTGTAGCAAAGGCTTTAAGACTGATTCCTGTGGTATCGTCAGCAAGGTTATCACTGATGAGTAATGAAAGCTGAAGAGCATCGTTGGCAATAAGTTTGGAAGTGGCTGCTTTTAAAATGTCCAATTGTGCCTGTGCCCATGCAAACTCCCCGATAAAATACCTTAAGCGTGCATTTCGAAAGCGTGCCTCATGTCCTAAAGGCTCTTCTTTCATGGCCTTATCAACCTGACTGTAGAGTAAGGTAGCTTCCCAAACATCATCTTCAAATAGAAGTAAATCAGCTTGGTGCATCTTTATTTGTGCTAATTCGGCAGGGTTTAAGGGAAGTAATTTGGTTTTTTCGAGCAGCTCGTTTGCAGCAGCTGATTCGTCGAAATAATAGGTTAACAGCGTTGACTTTATAAAGGCTAAAGGGTAGGTCTGATGGTTAAATCCGGCCTCTTCAAAAACTTTATCAATGTCAGTATTAATGGTTTTGAGGGTAGTGAGCTCTGGTGCCGGATTCTGAATTTCAAGTTGATACCTTGATTGAATGCTGCCTTTCAGACTTTCAAAATAAAAAGCCCCTCCTTTATTTTTTTTCAATAGGTATTCATACCCGCTTAAAGCCGTCGCATGCTGCCCGTTGTTAAAACTTATTTCGCAAAGTTCAATGATTTTTTGATCTTGCTCTCCAAAACGACGATCAAGGGCACGTGCCTGAATAAGCGCCAGTTCAAAATCCATCTGCTGTAATGCAAACCAAATAAGCAGATCACCATAAATAATTTTATCTGGTTCAATTTGAGCCTTTTCAAGTATTTTTTCCCGAATAAGTTCCGACATGCTATTGTCAAAATCCATCATCATCATCGATTGAATCCTGTTCTTAACGATATCGGTCTGCTCCGGATTGGTCTCCAAAAGTGAAAGATAGGCATCCATTGTAGCAGCATAATTTCCCGACATCTGATAAAGATACGACAGCTCCAGATTAAAGCTGTAACCGATACCGGGAAGCTTACTGCCTCTGGTATAAGCCTCAAGTGCATAATCATCCAGACTTCTTTGTCTGAATGCGTTCGCAGTAAGATGTATGATGTTTCGGTCTGCAGGCATTTCATTGATGATGCTCTCAAATAGCTTCCTTGCCTCTTTGGATTCTCCTTTCAGCAATAGAACATACCCCAGATCCACATTATTTTGAACATTTCCCTGGCTTCTCAGTGCCTTTTTTGCAGTTTTTTCTGCTTCATTGTATTGCTTGAGCTGGATCAGACATTCAAAATAGTAGTTGTAATAATGCTGAGCTTTGTATTTTTCATAAAGGCGCTCATAAAGAACTTTTGCGTTTTCCCAGTCACCATTTCTGAAAAATTCAGCAGCGAGCTGATCTTCAATCTGTCGGGGATCTTGTGGAGGTACACTTACTGGGTTGATTTGCTGTGCAATAATAAATTTAACAGGCATTGCAAATGCCAGCATGATAATAAAAACCGAAACGTAAACTATTCTTCCGATTTTATTCATTGTCGTGCGCTTTATCTAGTGTTTCGATCAAAAGTGACTGTGCATGATATCGTGAATAGAAATAGTTTATCTGGTCACGAAGTTCTGCAGATTGCACCTGAATTACAGCAATTTCTGACATTACAACTTCTTTTGTAAGTTCATTTTTTTGAACCTGCGCAAGCAGCTTCTCCATCGAGATTTTAGTTTGATTCAATTGTTCCTTTAAGCTTTTTTGCATGGATGGAAGTGCCTCAAGATATTTTTTGGCCGACAGCAAAGAAGAGGTAGCAGCTTCATTATCTTTCCATGATAATGAGGAGAGGTGCATTTCAACCTTTGCTGAAAGTTGTGTAATTTGCAGTGAATCAAATGTTAACAATTGATTCTCATAGCTTTTCAGCTCAACTGTCAATGAATCAATTGTGGCAACTGCTTCAGGCAGCTTCGTGCGGATTTGCCCACAGGAAGCTGTAAAGAATGCAGCCAGCACGATCAAATAAATCAGATATTTATTCAATCTTTGTGAAACCGGTATAGCTGTGTAATACTTTTGGAATGAGGATGCCATCTTCTGTCTGATTGTTTTCAAGTAATGCTGCAACAATTCGTGGCAGGGCAAGTGCGCTTCCGTTCAGGGTATGTGCAAGTTGAATCTGACCTGTTTTTTCCTTGATTCTGAGCTTCATACGATTTGCCTGAAAACTCTCGAAATTGGATACACTACTTACTTCGAGCCACATTTCTTGTGCTGCAGAAAAAACTTCAAAGTCGTAGGTGAGGGCAGAGGCAAAACTCATGTCGCCACCACAAAGTTTTAGCACACGGTATGGTAGCTCGAGTTTGTCAAGTAAACCGGCAACATGTGCACGCATAAGTTCAAGTGTCTCATACGAATTAGATGGATGCGAAAGCTGTACGATCTCTACTTTGTCAAACTGATGCAATCGATTTAAACCGCGCACATGTTTTCCCCATGAACCTGCCTCACGACGGAAGCAGTTTGAATAAGCGACATTTTTTACCGGGAGTTCATGTTCCTGTATGATAACATCACGGTAGATATTTGTTACCGGCACTTCAGCAGTTGGGATAAGATACAGATTATCTAATCCGACAGTATACATTTGCGCCTCTTTATCAGGTAGTTGACCCGTTCCATAGGCTGAAGCCTCGTTAACTAATAATGGAGGTTGAACTTCCAGATACCCAGCTGCAATAGCTTCATCAAGAAAAAAGTTAATCAGCGCACGCTGTAACCTGGCACCTTTTCCTTTATAAAATGGAAAACCTGCTCCGGTGACTTTGTTGCCAAGATCAAAATCCACAAGATCAAAACGGCTGATCAAATCCCAGTGTGGCACTGCTGAGGCAGGGAGATTAGGCATGCTACCCGATGTAGCTACAATTTCATTGTCTGCTGCTGTCCGCCCTCTTGGAACAGAAGGGTGGGGTGCGTTTGGGATCTCAACAAGCTTTGATTGAATGAGTTCTTTGAGTTCTGTCAGTCGGTCTCCAAGGATTCTTGTCTTCTCTTTTAACTCTGTGTTTCTCACCTTCAGCACGTTGGCCTCTTCTGTCTTGCCTGATTTATAGAGAATTCCTACTTCTTTGGCAATGGTATTCATTTCGGCAAGTGTCTCGTCATTTTCCTGCTGAAATTGACGACGTTCTTCATCAAAGCGTAAAATCTCATCAACCAGGGTGGTGTTGCTGAAGTTTTTAATGCTTAACCTTTCCAAGGCTTCTTCTTTCTGATCGCGCAGATAAGGGACAGTTAACATAGAGCTATTTTTTTTGCAAAAGTAGTGTTTTAACAGCAACGGTGTATCTTATGATCCCACAAAATAGAGGTGTTTTGATGCTATCACATAAGCAGTAGACAGAACATGGCTTTGTTGCAGGCAGTTTTGATAGTATTTTTTAATGCTTGAGAGCGTGTTGAACGCGCGAAGAATGTAATAAATTGATGTATTTTTTTATATGCCTTCTTCCTGACTTCGACAATGCGTCACCCTAAACCGAAATGCCAAAGGCCTAATCGAATCATTACCTCTGGATTCAGAGACTTTTTGGGAATCACATATCCATAAAACACTTCCCAACATCACCGGGCCGGGTGCGCAAGCCTGTGCGCCCCGCGGGGCAGCGGCTGGGTGAATAAAAAAACGACAGCAAATCCGGCAAGGCAGCCCCTCCTCAAAAGGGGCTGTTTGTAAAATGCAATGCTGCAAAAATCCAATAATGAAACATCAGCTCCGCCCATCCAAACCGAAGAGCCAAACAGAAGCATTGCGTTTTACACTCCTTGCCTGGATTTGCGTTGTTTTTTTAGA